>CAVZKU010000001.1:0-475448 GCA_963775865.1 Candidatus Acidiferrales bacterium
ACGATACCAATACGGTCCCGGTGTCTTCAAAGTGGATTCGGCGCTCCGGGGTCCCATTCCTTGGATAGCGCCGCATTGCGATCAGT
The DNA here is from genome assembly GCA_963775865.1 of Candidatus Acidiferrales bacterium. Lineage (GTDB taxonomy): Bacteria > Acidobacteriota > Terriglobia > Acidiferrales > UBA7541 > Acidiferrum. The sequence goes on from CAVZKU010000001.1 coordinate 87, forward strand.
CGGGGACAGTTGATCTTGGCGGCACGATATCCGAGATTGCCCGCTCCGAGCAGGAATCCTGGAGAAACGGGATTTCCGAACGATGCAGATCACCGGGCGTTTCCTGCGCACTGTCAGTCAAAGCTCGGGCTGGGCCAGCGCCAGCTCATCGCGCAGCGCTCGGTGCGCGGCTTCACGATGCTCGGCGGGATCATGGACGAGCTGGCGTTCTGGGCCGAGCGACATGGACAGCGCGAGTCCGGACACGGAGGTGATCAAAAGCTTTTCCGCCTAGTTGATCTCCGCACCCAAGTATCGCGCTGTTTTTGTTCAGCACGGCAAATTCTGCTTCAGCGCCTTGAAATCTGGACTTTGCGTTGCTCGGGCGCTTCAAAAACGTGTGACCGGCGGAATAGGCCCTGCTTGTGCGCGAAAACCATGTCCACCTGGCTAAGCGCATTGTCGAACGGGCGGTACAAGAAGCCGCAGAAATCGTAGGCGACGAAGCCGTATTGTTTCATGAATGCAACAACATTGTAGAACTGAGGGCCGCTTATCATGGTTCCGAATAATGTTACTTCAAGAATGACGGCTTCGGTTTCCCCGAGGGTGCGCATGGCCCCGGCGAGCACCTGGAGCTCGGCGCCCTGGAATGTCCACTTTGATGAGGTACGGCCCCTTGAGGTTCTTAGCCTCACAGTCAAGTCGATGGGATTTCCCGAGCTCGTTTCCTGCGCACTGTCAGTCATCGGTATACCCTCTCAGTTGCACACCCACACTCCGTCGCGCTTCTGGGCGATCGCGCCGGTCCCGCCGCTCGCGCACGGGTTCGCGATCGTGCAGTTGCTGCAGTACGTGACGGTGCCGTTTGGCTGACTCCCAAGAAACGAGTAACTGTCGGGCGCGAACTGCAGCGGGTGCCCGGCGACATTGCAGATGCTACCCGGCGCGCAGGCAGAGTCGACCGAGCCCATCGTAGATACAAATTCTAGAACCTCGTTGTCGGACATCGTCCCGCTGGTGATGTAGAAGGAGGTTGGACCATAGAGAGTGACGGGATTCCCGCCTACCACGGTCGCGCTGAGGCAGGCGTTTCCAGAAGTACCATTTGCTTTTACAGCTCCCCACACATACTGCCATTGGCCATCGCCAATTTGCAGACCACCATAAGAATAAAAAGCTGCAGCTAAAAACCCACCGTAACCAGGACAACAGATTCTGTAAATGGAAATAAAGAATTTGGTATTCATCCTTCGCCTTCAGCCCAGATACCTCAAATAAATGAATCTCCCGCGTTTCCTGGCTCCGGGTTGAAGCTGCTCAAGAGTCACCGTGCCACCAAGAGGTGCTTGTTAAAGTAGTTGCCCCGGTCCCCGCGGAACGGATCGGCGACGCCCGTTGTGATCGTTACTGTTCCTGCGGAGGTATACCAACTCGAAGAGGGAATCGCCAAGTTCGCGAAAAGTGCTGGAACAAACCCGGCGAGGCGCCGAGCTGCGTCCGTCTCGGCCGTCAAATTTTTTCCGTTGATCCCTCTGTATCGCTGCGCTCTCAGTGGACTGATCGTGACGCTCGATGGGTTTCCCTGCTGCACAAAAGCAGGTCCTTGCACTGGTCCAACCAGCGTTGATGACGATCGGAGCACCGTAGACTGTGTTCGTCGCATCGTTCTCAACAACCTGGGGGTTGGGAGACGTCCGCATAGGTTACGTTTGCGACGTATCCTCCAGTTCCGGAGTTCCAGGCTGTCCACCAAACAGGTGGCGGAGCATTCCCGCAGCAGCCTTCTTCGATTACGTTGTTTATGCTTAGTCTATCTCCCCAGTGTCGCCTGGAATGATCTTGATGCCCCCGTTGTCCAAGTTTGTGTCGCTGATGTAAATCAGTCCATTGCCGTGGCCGAGACTTCCATCAAGTAACATGGATGCCGCTGAGTTAGATAGCATAACCATTTGTATTGCCGTTGCGTTTCCAGAACAACCAAAATCCCTGAACGAAATCCAGTAGTTCCATCCTGCCAAGTCTGTGCAGGGCCCGCCATTGGGAACATTGTTGCCAACGAAAGCACTGACATTTTCAAAAGTAAGCGACACGGTGTTGCATTGTCCCGTACGATCCCCGTTGGAACATTCTCCGATGATGATGCCGCGACCTGCTGCACCGCTCAGTGCACCAAATGCAAAAGGTCAAATTCCAAAGGGATGCCATTGTTTCCAGCGATCCAAAGATTGGGGTGATTTTTATCTGAGTAGGCACCGCCCCAAACCGTGGCTCGCGGCTTATGGGAATTAGGGTTACTGTAACCATAAGGTATTCCAACGAACTTTATAGGAGCCCCAGACGGAGGTTCTTTGAGCCAACAAGGTGGAGGACTCGCGTAGTTCGGATCGCCACCCCCCATGATCCAAATGCCGCATGTAGTCGTGCTATTTGCGTAGGAGCCCAAACTATAACAATCGTCCGACCTCCTGCAAGTTGCGCGGCCTGGATATTCCCGCCGGGAAAGAGAACAAATCGCCGTATCTATGTACCGCTTCGGCGTCGATAGCGATAAGCCGTCGTTGCTATCGCTTCCGGACGGTGATACGTACATGGCGATCGGCGTCGACGGGTTCAGGACCGCACTCGCGTAATAGTTCTAAACTGTCGGTGGACACGATCACCGTAGAGCCGACGGCGGTCGGAAGCGTCATGCTCGCCGCAGCGGCGTTCAGCGTCAAGCCGTTCGGGCTGATCGTCACCTTGCCAGCTCCGATCGTCTCGACCCAGACAGTCCACTGCGGGCTCTGCGGGATCCGACGGGAGAGTCACGGTCAAAGCGGTGACTCGATCCTTTACCAGCAGCCTGCCCGTTAGAGAGCGCCGAATAGCTCGACTTCTGGACGGTCGATCCGGCGGGGCACTGCTGCGCGATGAGCTGGCGCTGGCCCAGCCCGAGCAGCAGTAGAATTGACACTATTTTATTCATCCTTTCACTCTTTCAGTTCGGGACGGCGACCGAGGCGATCACCGTCCCGCCCTCGGAAAACGCAGCCACAAACTTTGCGAACGTAGCCTCGCAGAATTGGGATTTGACCGTCCTTTAGCTAAAGAGAGGGTACTATAATAGGAGCAACGTTTCCGATTTCCCGACTTCACGGGACTTGAGAAACTGGTCGTGGGCCAAGCAAACAGCGTTGACATCCATTTTCATGCTCCTTAGCATCACTCGATATGTGTCAGGAGCGCCGCTTAAGGTACTGCAGAGCGAACACGTCTTTTAATTTGAGAGGCGAAGCCATCGTCAACACTCCCACCGACGCAGTGCGGACATTCTTTAGCTCGGGAATGGATTCGCTAGTGATCGGCAGTTTTCTGGTTGAAAAATGAGCGCGGAGCGCATCATCGCGCTGGTATGCCGACACTTCGAGCCCATTGACGGCGTAGCAGACTACTGCGACTGGCTGGGCGCAGCCATTAGCCGCTACGGTTAGGATTGCAAACGTACTGCGTGGATTGGCAGAAGCGAGGCTGGCAAGCCGCACTCGCAGACCTACAAGAGAAAGCCAAGGACTGGCAAGGACTTTGGGTGCTGTTGCAATACACGACGTTCGGGTGGTCGCGGAGGGGTTTCCCTCTGCGGGCGCCACGTATTCTTTCCATCTTGCGCGACGGCGGCCGCGCGCGCTGTGGTGTCGTTTTCCACGATTCCGCGCCTGTCGTCGGCAAGCGGATGATTGACCACGCGCGGCACTTTTGCCAACTCCGCGTGCTCAAGAGCCTTTATGAGTGCACGGATCGCGCCATATTCACCGCGCTTTTGGAGAAAGTTTCCTGGCTGCCGCCAGCGCATGACAAAGCTGTATTCATCCCGGTGGGAGCAAATTGCCCGGAGATATCGCGGAACGGTCACCGAGGTTCTTCGGGAGTACAAACCGTGGCCGTCTATTGCGTAACTGGCGGCAGACAGATGCTTGCGGAGGTCAGTGACATCGGCCACGCAGTGAAGCGGGCCAGTGCAACCGCAGGACGCTTACATTTGATTGTTTTCGGTGCCGGCTCGCCGGAAGCAAATTCAGCCCTAAAGAAGGAATTTGCCACCACGAGCGTGGATTTGGAGATGCTGGGATTGCTCTCTCCCGAAGGCGTCAGCCAGGCTTTGAAGCGCGCAGATGTGATGTTGTTTGTTCGCGGCCAAATCTCCAGCCGCCGGGGCAGCGCCATCGCCGGGATTGCATGCGGGTTGCCGGTTGTGTGTTACGAGGGGCCTGAAACCGGCTGGCCCATTACGGAGGCGGGAATTCTTTCGGTCCCACTGGGCGACCGCGAGGCGCTCTCCGAGGCGCTCGAGAGAGTGCTCTCCAACAACGAGCTACGCAGCGCACTCTGCCAGCGCAGCCGCCGCGCGCAGGAGCAATATTTTTCCTGGAGTGCGATCGCGGCCCGCTATGCGGAGGCATTATGAAAATGATTCGAAAGATTTTCTACGAGCTCACTGCTCGATTTCCTTCTCATCTGAACCGCATCTGGATGGCGCATTACGCGTACATGTTCACGCCTGCGCAGTTGTGTTTTCTGGTCCACTGCTTGGATGAGACGAAACATCTTCAGGGGCCGGTTGTCGAGGTCGGTTGTGCGCGAGGACAGACGACCCTGTACCTGAATTTGCACCTCGCCTCCCTGGAGAGCCCCAAACCTTATATTTGCATTGACACCTTTCAGGGTTTCACCAAAACCGATATTCGGTATGAGATTGACGTGCGCAAGAAGGATCCCACGTTTACATGGGGAGGTTTTTCCTACAACAGCAAACGGTGGTTCGATCGCTCGATGCAGCTCAACGGAATTGGGCATGTCCGATCCGTTCAGGCCGACGTTAACAAATTCGATTTTGGCTGTATTGAGAATATTTCATTCTGTCTGCTCGATGTAGATCTGTATCTTCCGATCGCGTCGTGCCTGGAAAAACTGCCAGCGAAAATGGCGCCGGGAGGAATTTTGGTGATTGATGATTGTTGGCCTAGCCCGGTGTTCGATGGCGCACTTCAGGCCTATTCGGAGTTCATCGCAAAGCATGAGTGCCGAACGGAGATCGTGTGCGGAAGGCTGGGGGTCATCTACTTCTGACACTGCTGCTTCATAGCAAAACGGGACGACCATTAAGCAGAAAGAAGGTTTGTGTATCTTTTGGCCAAGATTTGAATTTGAACGCAAGTTCTCCGACTTGGGTTTGTAGTCGCAGGGGGGAGCCAGCTTCGCCAGCACGACTCCTTCTTGTTCGGTATTGGATCTTGCCGCCGTTTGGGCCGAGGTTCTAACAACTGCAGAGGACAGGCGCCCAATGTCCCGACCTTTTTTTGACGGCTGGTACAAACTTCTCTAAGAAGATCGCATTACAATGCCGATCCAAAAAAGCCACTTGTCTAAGAAAGCCACCACGTAGACGATCATTTCTCTAGCCACGACTTTTCTCACCTCTGACTTAAGGTGAGGATATGCGCTTTGCTTGTCTGCTTCAAGCAACCCCGCACTTACTAAGAAAGAGGGCTGCCTCTTCTCCTGCAGGCAAGGACTACACTCGCCCTAACTCCAGGTCCACCGTGGAACACGGACACGCGCGACATCATTGGGGGCCAAATCTAGGTCAGTACCACTATCTGGAAAAGAGGTACGGGAAGAGGGGGCGAGCGGAAGCCTTCTGGACGATGACGGTGCTGATCGTGCTTCTTATCGGTAGTGCTGCCGCCATCCAACTCGAACTCTTGAGATCGAGATGCTCTTATTTTTAGAAACCTTCCTGCTGGTGCTGTTTGCAGCGATCGCCGCGGTCGGCTACGGGAGTTCCTTACTACCAGGGAGACGTCGGCGACGGGGCGATTCGTGCATTCACCGACGTGCGAACTAACGTCAAGGGCCTGTCGGCGGGGATGAAGGAAGTGGACTCGCGTGGGGAAGCTGTCGGCCATGTTGGTTTATCCTGGTCGCTCCCGAACGATAAGAAAGTGCCGCCGCCCCGTACACCGCCATCGCCAGTAGTGCCATGGTTTTGATGCCCAGGAAGATGCTCAAGGCCTCCAATGCGCCGCCGAAGAGGCCTCCCAGAATGTTCGATCCCAGCGCGGTCGCCGTCTCCCGCGTCCGCTGGAAGATATTTGCGAAGATAAGGCTGGAAAACAGTACAGGTAAAGCGGTCACGCCCCCACCGATCAGCCCACTGGCCAGCGGTGAGAGCCGGGTCAGATCGCTGAACGGCAAAAAGTAGCTCACCGCTAGTGCGCACCACAGCAGGATAAACAGAGATGGAAGGTGTGCTATGCGCCACCGCTCGACGATCAGGTTGGCCGCGATTGCCATGACGAAAATCGACGAAAAGACTACTGCGTTTGTCACCCAAGTAGCGCCAAATAGCAGCGATAGCTGCGAAATGTTCTTCGTCTCCACTAGGAGAAACGCACTGCCCATGAAAAACATTGTCCAATCCAGACATACCGGCGACCGCGCGGAGGCTCGCCGCACCGCAGCGCGTGTCAGGTAAGCCCCAGCAATCAACACGAGCACAAGGGAGCCTAGATAAACGAACGGAAAACTTCGCGGGTTCTGATAGAGAAAGGGCCAATCGTCACTTACAGGCCGTGCGGACACATTTGTTAGTCTTGGTCCCACGGAACGAACGCCTGTTATCGCAGCCAGATCCGATTGCGCATCCGGCAGCCCCGGTCCGGCAACAAACGTGACCGTGTCCAGATAACTTGACACTTGCAGTGCGAGCGGCTTGCAGTTGCAGGCCAGCTCCAGAGTGTGGTAGATCCTCTGCGCCACCCAATCCTTCCAACCTACAGAGAATCCCAGGACGAATAGCCCGTGGTGCGGCTCCAAGAGGGAAAGGGCTTCCTCGAAGCTCTCTCGACTGTACAGAAAGAATTCCAAGCGCAGTGTAGACATCACCGAAAGTGCGGTTTGCGAATCCACCAGCCCAAAAACGATCAAGTCATAATGCTGGCCGGCGGCGCGTGCTTGATGGAAGAACGCGCGCCCATCGTTGATGTGCACGTGCACCTTGTCCGAGGCATACGGTCGCTCCGGGTGCAGTTCCCGTCCGAGTCGCTCGATTACAGGGTCGATCTCCACCGCATCCACGCTGGCGCACTGCGCGCGCAGGGCTGCGGCCACGTCGTTGCCTGTACCGGCTCCGATTATTAAGACTCTTCCGCACGGCGGCACCATCGCGTAGGGAAAATCGTAGTACTTCCGCGCCGAATTATCAGTGGCGCGGGTATCCGCAGATGCGCCTAGGTTTAACAAGTCTTGGTAAAAATCATGATCCACGTCCAGGCGGTAGCTGTTCTGAGGAGTGGCTGCGTAGGTGATGCGGTAATAGGGCGACCAAAGCACATGAGTGCTGATTTCCACCCCTGCAATTACGGCAAGTGTGCAACTGAGAATAAGCGCGTCTTGCACTCGCCGCGGAGAAAAATAAACCAACCCAACAAATATAGGCAGGACCCACACCCACGGCGGTAATTGAAAAAACACGAGTCCTGTAAACGCGAGCGTGCCCGCCAGACTTCCGGCTAGGTTCAGTGTGTACGCTTTCAGCGGAGGACCCGCCGCGTCCAGGTATTCTCCAACCAGCATCCCGATCCTATAGAAAATGGCGAGCACCAGGCAAAACAAGGCAAACCCAACGATCATTGCGAGAAATCCGAGTACCCACGGCACCATTGAGTCCGATACGTGTCTCAACAGCCTCCCCAGCACCGGCAAGGCTCGCGCAGCTGGTAGGAGCTGCGGAGAACGTAGATTCCCTCCCCACTGATACACGCCGGTATCAGGAAAGAACAGTCGCGTGAGGTGAAGCTGCGGAGAGAACGCTAACACCAGGGTAATCGCGGCCGTCAGTACTGCCAGAAGTCCGTTTCCACGGGCACTACCGCGCCTAATCATGCCCAGCCCGAGTCCCAAGAAGCATGCGAATAGTGTGAAATTCTTCAGATAGGCGAACATGCGAATTTCAGCCCCCATCCAACGAATCAGTACGACCTCCGTGTACAGAGCCAATGCACTAATGAGGAAGAGACCGAATTGATTCGTGGAAGGTCGCCGGTCAATAATAGAGGCCATGTTCTGTGCTCTAACTTTCTGACAGAAGTAAGAAACGTCAGCAACATCAATCTATTTTCCCTCAATCTGACCGCGGATTGCCAAAGAACTGAAGATTGCATCGCTCGGCTTCATTTCGAGGAAACATAACGGGAGCGCAGCTCGGCTTCGTTTTCGCGAATCCAATCGAAAATGCGGACAAAGCCGGTGCGCAAGTCGGTTTTTGGTTTCCAGTCCAATTGCTGCGCGGCTTTTCGGTTATCGGTCCAATAGAGGACGATGTCGCCCTGGCGCGCCTTATCCGATTGGGTGATGGGCGCAGTGCGTGAGGAAATCTCCTGCATGGCTGCTGTGGCTTCGCGGAGTGAGACCGAATTCGCAGCGCCGCCACCCAGGTTAAACACCTCGCCGCGGAACCTTGCGATCTTCTTGATCTGAAGATCCAGCACTTCCAGCATGTCTTCCACAAATAGGACGTCGCGCACCTGTTTTCCTTGCCAACCTAGGTAGGTCAACGGCAACTGAAACCAATGCGCGATGGCCCACCAGACGACCCAGCCCTGATCCGTGTGTCCGAACTGGCCGGCACCGGAAATCACGCCGAAGCGATTGACCACAATGGGCAAATCATAAGCCTGGGCGTATTCCTGGCATGCCGCGTCAGCGATGAGTTTGCTGAGGCCGTAGATGCTGCGCTGGCCGCCATCGATCGAAAATTCTTCCGAAATTCCATGGATCGGGTGAAATCCCGCGGGGCGCTGCTCAACGGGAAAGCGATTCCAGGCGTCGGGATCGTACTCGAAGCGCGTGGGAGTTTCGCGGCGCGGGAGAGCGTTCAGGCGATCTGCACCGTATACCCGGTTCGAACTCCAGAAGATCAGCGGAATGCGGCGAGGGCGAGCGTACTCGAGTATGTGGATGGCGCCGAGCCCGTTGTTGGTGATGTCAAAAAGAGGGTTTGTATAGCCGGTTACGACAGAAGGCTGGGCGCTGGTGTCGCAAATCAGCTCAATTCCGGCGGGAAGATTACCGAGGTCTTCCGGATTGCGCACATCCCCATGAAAGAAGAGATGCCGTGGCGCTCGAGCACCGTAATATTTTTTTCGCTGCCGCGCCGAACAAGATTATCCATGACGGAAACTTTGTGCCCTTTTTCGCGAAGGTGAAGTGCGACATGCGAACCGATAAAGCCGCAACCACCGGTTACGAGTAGATGCAAGAAGTAATTCTCCTCTCAGGCCACTGTTTCGCGAAGCCGATTTCGCGTTCAGCCACAACAAAAGTCCGCTAAGGAAATAGGCCAGTACGCTAAATCAAATGCTTGAGTTTCCAGCGGCGTGCCTTGATATCCTCCCGCAAAGGACCAGGAAAATGAAGCGGAAATGAACAAAAACCCATCCTCCAAGATCTGGAAGGGAGCCTCTGCCCAGACTGAAACTACCTCGCTGGCTGCGCCATCGTGGCCCCAGGAGAGCGATCACCGCTTCGGAGCGTTATTCAGTTGTTCGATATCTCGCTGTTCAATCTGGCGCATCAGGTCGCTGCGCCGGAAGAAATACGAGCGAAGATGGGAAGTCAGCTCGCCGGGCACGACATAGAACTGGTTGTAGGTGGCCTGGCGGAACGAGATGGGCCCTCGCGCCGGCACGAGGTGTGTTCCCCACTGATAAATGAGCCCCAGATTCCAGAGCACGAAGCAGGCCAGCACTCCAGAGCAAACTGCCAAGGCAGCCCGCGGCTTGGGAGAAGTGCACGGCTGACGCGCTCCAGAAGGTAGGCCAGACCAAGAATGAAGAGCGGCGTCAAAGAAACAAAAAAGCGGTTGCCATAGGAAGAGATGCCCGCCCAATCCGGATAAAAGGAAATGAAAAGATAGAATGCCACCAATGCTGTGAAAAACGGGATTCCGACCTTGGGCAGGCGAAACGTAAAGAAGAGCAATCCGAGAATGGCCAATCCCAGAAGCGGAGTCCACGATAGGAGCCCGTGATTGGAGGAAAACAGCACACTGAAAAAGACCGGAGACCGCCAGAGAAAATCGCGGATCGAGACATAGCCAGTCTCGAAAGGCCCACCATAAACAATCCAGCGGGAGACAAACGTGGGGATCATCACCACGATGACCACAAACCCAAAGAGGAGGTGCCGGGTCAAAAGTTCCAGAAAACTCGGTGACGACGAGCGCCCGGAGCGGAGAATCTTTGCATACTGCCCCACGGCCTCGACCGCAAGCACGGAGACAACCATCAGATTCGCGTAATAAACGTCAAGCATCAGCCCCACGATCACGCCCAAGAAGCAGCCATTGCGCCAGGCTCCGGCCCTCTCGCGTGGCATCCCAATACCAGAGAAACAGGGCAACGATAAAGGCGGAGTGGGCATGTGACCAGGACGGATTGAAGTAGATGTAAACCGGGAGAGAGCTTGCCCACCAGATCGCGATGGTTGCGACGAAGGACCATACTGGTCCGACGTATTTGCGGGCCAGTCGAAAAGAGATCAGCAGGGCAAGAAATCCGTACAGGCCCGTGCCGAGGGCCATGGCATAGCGGTAGGGGGCCGAGAAGCCGTCCGCCGAAACATTGGATCCCAGTGCCCTCGCCAACAAAACGCCGCCATGGGCTACCAAAAGGAAGGGAGACCAGAGCATGGCGGGTCCAACGGAAAAATGATTGTCGAGGTGGCCCGTGCGGGTGCGGAATTCCGCCTTGGGCTGACCGTTCTCGTCGAGCCGGCCTTCCCGAAAACTCTCATTGGCCGATTGATAGTCATGGGTAAAATCCAGGTTGTGTTCGATGAGAGGGGCTCGGGCGTAGGCGTAGTAGCCAACACCATCCCCTCGGACCCAGGGGTTCAGCAAGGGAAGCGTTAACAGAAAGACGAAGAGTAGGATCCATTCGAATCGGTCTCTGTCGGTCTCGGAGTTCGACATTCAAGTGAGATTCAATCCGGCCGCAAAACACAGACTGCAAACTGGACCTAGCGTTTCGACCGCGACAACAAGCACAATAGCAAGGGACACTGCTCGTACGCCCCCATTCAAATTCATCCTACAATAAAGGACGGAACAAGTTGCTGAAATTAAATTCAGGCGATAGAGCGCGTGGCCGCAACGGCATCCGCCAGAAGCCCTTCCTTTTGCCGGTAATAGGCCGAGACCCGGTCGATGATATCCGCGAGACTAGTCTGTGGGCGGAAACCAGTCAGGGCATGAAGCTTATCGATGCACGGAACACGGCGCATCATATCCTCGAAGCCCGGTTCATACGCTTTATCGTAAGGAATATAGTGAATCGGTGAGGAGCTGCCCGTCCGCTGCTTGACCATCTTGGCGAGATTCTCGATGGTGACTTCTTCCGTGTTGCCGATGTTGATGACCTCTCCGATGGCGCGCTCCAGGGGGATCAACCGCAGGAGAGCCTCGATGGTATCGCGCACATCGCAGAAGCAGCGAGATTGCTTGCCATCGCCGTAGACCTCGATGGGCTCATTTGCCAGGGCACGCTGCACGAAATTCGGTAGCACCATGCCGTAGCGGCCGGTCTGCCGGGGTCCCACCGTGTTGAAGAAGCGCACCACAATGACCGGCTGCTTTTTCTCCTTCCAATAGGCGAGCGCCAGAAATTCGTCGAGCGCCTTGGAAGCCGCGTAGCTCCAGCGGCCCTTTGTCGTAGGGCCGAGGACGAGGTCGGAATCCTCGTGGAAAGGAACTTGGGTGTTCTTCCCGTAGACTTCGGAAGTGGAAGCCAGCAGAAGAAGCTTCTTTTTCTTCGACGCTGCCTCGAGGATCATCTGTGTCCCGTTGACATTGGTCTCAATGGTACGAACCGGACTCTCGACGATGAGCTTTACGCCGACTGCGGCGGCGAGATGAACGATAACGTCGGCGTCATCGACGAGTTCCGCAAGGAGGTGCTGATTTTCAAGACCGTCGAGGTGATACTCCAGATTTTCGGAACCTTTCAGGTGCCGGATGTTCGCCATGCTGCCGGTGGAAAGGTTGTCCAGAAGGACCACCTTGTCACCCTTGTCGAGCAACCGTTCCGCGAGGTGAGAACCGATAAATCCCGCACCACCCGTGATGAGATATCGCAACGTAGCCTCCTCAAAGTTTGTCGGAATCGTCTTGGTCCCCGGGGGAGACCGAAGCGTGGGCGCGTGAATCTTCGTGTTTTGTCTCCAAGGCTTCCTGGGGACCGTAACCGTAAGAATAGGGGTAATACCGATAGGAGTAGTAATAATCCGGTGCGTTCGAATCCACGGCGTTCAGCACGACTCCCAAAAGGTTGGACTTTACACTAATGAGCAGATCCCGAGTACGGGTAAACGCTACCTTAGGGGTTTCTCCGCTGCGTACGACCAGCAATACGCCATCTGCCTGGACGGAGAGAATTACAGCATCCGTTGCCGCCATGATGGGTGGCGAGTCAATGACGACGAATTTGTATTTCTTTCGGAGCTCGGCAATTGCCTCGGCCATCCTGTGTGAGGATAAAAGGTCGGCAGGATTCGGAGGGAGGGGTCCCGTGGGAATGGCCGATAGGTTCGGAATCGCAGGATGGGGCACGGTCACAAGATCAAGCGTCGATACGCCAGCCAAGTACGAGCTCAATCCTGCGTGCTTTCCCGTATCCAGATTAAGTAATCGGCCCACTCCCGGTTTGCGCAGATCAGAATCTACAATGACGGTGCTGTCGCCCAATTGCGCAAAAGTGACCGCGAGATTCGCGGCCACGGTCGTTTTGCCTTCGCGGGGGAGTGCACTACTAATCAGAATGACCTGCGGCGGATGGTCCGGGCGCGAGAGCAGCAAGGAAGTTCTTAGTACCCGGAAAGCTTCCGACATCTGCGACTTCGGCAAATGTTGCGCAACGAGTTCAATTCGTTTTTCGTGGCCATTGGTCGGGATAGCTCTGGACAATCCTCTTTTATTCATCGAAATTGCTTCACCCGAAAAGGCAGGCACAACCGCAAGCGAAGGGAGGCGCGCGAGGTTTTCCACGTCATCCGGGGTCTTCACGGTGTTGTCCAGATACTCGCGGAGAAGTGCGAGTCCGATACCGCCAACCAGGCCAACGAGAAACGCCAGAGCAATATTCCGGGTCTTGGCCGGCCGTGAAGGAGCCGAGGGAACCGTCGCGGGATCCACGATCCGGATGTTGGAGGACTTCAGGCCCGAAGCAATTTGTGCTTCCTTTAGCTTAGTCTCCAGACTGTCGTAGAGTGCCTTGTTGGCTTCAGCTTCGCGCTTGAGGATGTTGTACTGGATCATCTTGCCGGACATCACATTGACTTCGGCCTTCTGATCATCGAGGGCCCTACTCAGAAGGTCTTCATGCTGTTTTGCCTCGCGATAGTCGCTTTCGAGTTGAGCGACAATGCCTGCGCGCTCCTTCGTCATTTGGCCGTCCAGCTCCTTCATCTGCGCCTGAAGCCGCTGCACCTTGGGATAATTCGGACCATATTGATTCACGGCATCGGTATACTGGATCGAGAGATCGCCCCGCCTCCTCTGCATCTCCTGCAAGACCGCGTTGTCCCGGAGCTGAGGTACGGCACCCAGTTCGCCCGCTTTGGCAAATTCGTAAAGAGCCTGCTTTTTCAAGCTGTCGCTCTGGGCCTCGGCCAGCTGTCTATTCAAATCGGCGAATCGTTGCGTGGTGATATTGTTTTTGTCATCGAGCGTCCAGATCTGATTGCTGCGCTCGTATTCGATACGAGCGTCTTCCGAGCGGCGCACTTTGACGCTGAGTTCATCGAGTTCGTCTTGAAGCCATTTGGACGCATCCGCCGTGGCTTCGTAACGGCTCTTGTAATTTTGCGCGATATAGTTTTCGAGGTGGGCATTCAGGATCTGCGCGGCAAGGTTGGGACTTGTGGACTCGAATGTAACTTCCATCAGGCGCGTGTTGGGGATGCGCTTCACACCCAAGCTGCCCAGAAATGCTCCAACTTCCGGCGGCAGTTTCTGGTTTTTCAGCGATCCCGCGGCAATCGCCTCGGACTCCCCTCCACCCGAAAATTCCGGATCCGCAGCAAGATTCATGTTTCGGATAGTCATCAAGGCCATAGTCTCGCTGGTTAGAATGCGAGATTGGGTGTCAATGTAACTATCGACTTCCATCTCGTAGTCATAGGAATCCGTCCCCCGAAAAGGCAGGATATTCGTATTGTCCCGGTCAATTTCCATCTTTGCGCTGGAGACGTAAACCGGTTTCATCCGGAAAGTGGCGATACTCACAAAGGTGACAACCGCCAGCAGGAACGAAAGAATCAGCCACCGGTGTTTGCGCAGAATTAGCAGGTAATCGTAAAGGTGCGGCTCGCGCGGCGAGAGCTCGATTGCAGAAATTCGCGAAGCGGAGAGAGGAAAGACCTCTACATTCCCGTTCGAACCGGGGTTACGCGGCACGATTTTGGAGTCGTCGTCCATTCGCACTTTCTACTGGTACGCAACCCGGTAGAACGCCACGTTCACAGCAGCGGCCAAGGCTAGTTGAAGCGTCTGAAGCACGAACTCCTTCGTACGATTATCCGGAATATAAAGGATGTCGCTGGCTCGCATTTGCAGATCTTCAGACTTCCGAGCGAGCACTTTCTTGAGGTCTAGTTCGGTCTCGGTTTGCTTTCCTTGATCGTCCGTACGGATTATGACGGCATGATCCAGTTTTTGCGATCCTGGTCAGGCCACCCGCTAGGGCGAGTACTTTCATGGTGGTCAATTGGGGTCCGATCGTTGGCGAGGACAAATCCACCGGGCCGATTCACTGCACCCAGCACATAGACGATGCCGGCGTGCGGCACCGTGACGACATCACCGGCCTGCAGGGGAATATTGTTCCGCATGTCGCCTGTCTCGATGAGTTCGTTCAGATTGATGGTAATGATGTTACCCGAAGGAGCTGGCGTTTCCGCCGAATTAGAGGGATTGGTGGAATTTGCGAGTGGGGAAGGGTCTTGCGCCCTGCTCCGTTGCTGAAGGGGACGCCGCGGGGTTAGTATTCGATGTTGTGTCTATGTCGCTCAAGACGGGCGCGTCCGGGGTTGAGGATTCGGCAGAGGGCGCCGATCCCGGCGGCGGAGGGGAGGTTGGGTCGGGAGTGGGGATCATGACGAAAGAGTGGGTGCGAGTCACGAGGATGGTATCGCCGGCATCATTGGAGATGCCACCTGCTTCGGCGATCGCTTCGAGCAAAGTCACACCCCGATCTGCTTCATAGACCATGGGGTGCTGGACAGCTCCCACGATGGTGATGGGCTTGCTTTTGTGTTCCTTTACCACCACGCTGACTTCTGGGTGGCTGACTAATCCATTAGCCTGCAATACATCCGCGATCACTTGCTGTGCCTGAGTCTCTGTGAGACCTGTAATGTGCAGGCGGGCCGGAACCAATGGGATGCCAATAGTTCCGGATTGGCTGACACGCAGGTCGCGCGTCAGTTCCGGCACATCGAACACAGAGATACTCAGAAGATCGCCGTTTCCAATGGTGTAGTCGTGCGGGGCCGGCTTCGAAGTTTCGCTTAGCGTGCGGATGCGGTCGTTGGCTTGTTGTGGAGTGCCAACGACCGAAACGTCCTGGGCAGCGACACACGATGCCGTGTGGAAAAAGAAGAGAAGCGCAACGCAAGGTAAGAGATCGCGTCGGCCCCTGATGATAGCCCAGACCTTCAACTAAGTTGACCCCTCTCGCGATATTATACAGTCAGTCCGGCTACGAGCTGACTATTGTTTTCGTGTGCGCTGGTGCGATTTGCTATCCCCTGCACTGGGCCGGTGGGCGGGAGGCGCACTCCTGCCATGTGGGCTGAGACAAGAAATAGCAGGGCGTTCGCCGGTATGTGCAGATTGAAGTCTACCAGACTATGAATCAATATCCCACAACACGCCACGAGTCCCGCTAGGTTAAGCACCGAGCCGAACGATTCTTCGGATTCGGCCGTTCCTTTCAAGGCGTTCAACAGGACAACCCCAAGAAACCAGAGGCAGCAAAGACCTCCTACCATTCCCGTTTCAGCAAGAACCTCAAGGTAGTCGTTGTGGGCATGATTCACGATCTTTCCATCGTAGAGTGAATCGTAGGCCGGGAAGACCATCTCAAACGTTCCCAGGCCCGTTCCCAGGATCGGGTGGTCGAGGAAGAGCCGCCAGGTATCCTGTCGCATGGACGCCCGTTTGCCGGCAGTAGCCTCGAGCGCCTGGCCTCCCGCAAAGCGCGCCAACACCTGGTTGACTCCAATCCAGGAGACCGCCATCACCGCAGCTAACACCACGGCGCCGCCGCCGATCATGTGCCTGCTACTGACCCGCCGGACGAGCAGCAACAGAAAGAGGATGACCATCTGGAACGCGAAGCTGACAATGCCTCCGCGCGAAGCGGACAACAGCAACGCCACGATCGGGACAATGGCGAAGAGTGCCACGAGGAAAAGTCTCTCGCGCCGAACCTTCCCCAGAATCAGTGGCACCAGCGCCACGGGGATCACCATCTCCGCAAATCCGGCAAAGTGATTTCGGTTCACGTACGGCCCAAACGGCGCTCCGCCAAAGCGCATCTCCCGAAACCAGTAGAGTTTCCCATTGAATGTCAGGTATTGAAGAATTCCAAAGACCGACACGAAAAATCCCAAGGTCATCAAAAACCATACAAAAGCGCGCCAGTGCCCCCTGCGGGAAAATGCCTGTGACATCAGAAACACCACGATCATATACGTGATCAGAAGCTGCAGTGCCATCCGCGTGTAATAGCGGGAGGCTGTGAGGTGAAACAGCAGTTGCACGCCGACCACAAGCGCGAATGCACATAGCGGCAGGAATTCGGGAGGAATCGAGAGCAGTTCCGCTTTGATCCGGTATTGCCGGACCGCCCACGCCACCAAAAGAACGCGGCGCCGACCTCCAGGACCGCTTGCGACCACTCCGCCACTGCGCCAAAAGACAACACGGCGAACGCGAGCAAGCAGCAGATACCGACGCGGAAAAATCTCATGGTTTTGGGTGCTCCGCGACCTCTGGCACAAGGTTCACGTCGTCCACCCAGGCCGTACCGGAGATACGTACGTCCGGATTGTCACTCGGCTCGCGAGTGACGCAGATTCTCACTCGATGAATATCGGGGCCAGCGGTCCAGGATTGGTCGATCATTGTGAAAGGGTTATTGCCGTAAATCTGCTTCGTGTTCACCAGCGGAGCTTCGGAATTGCTATAAGAATGAATTCGAAAGCCGACGCCGTGTTCCGTAGTGAGATCTTTCGTCTTGATCCACCCGGAAAAACGATAAGTAGTTCTGGGCTCTACGATAGCGTAAATGCAGGCTGCCTCCAGATTCGGATTGTGTTTACCGTCAAACGAGAGCCGCAATGACTGGCTCCCAGAATGCTTCTCTGCCTTGTCGAGTTTGATACTGACACCTTGTGCGATCGGCTGAAATGATCCAGCTGAAGGAAGAGCCGTTGACGCCCGATTCAAAACTGGGGTCCCACACAACCGAGCCCTGGGGCTGGAAGAGCGGGGGCAGATTCATGGTGGCCGTGCCCTCGTCCCATACGCGCCGAGCCCCCGTAAATTCGCCCGCTTGTTGCAACTCGGAAACAAGTCCTTCGAAATCGCGAACCGTCAGGTGGGGGTGAAGCCTGAGGAGTTGCAGCCAGACGATCTTGGCCACGGCCAACTGTTTTGCGCTTGCCGCTTGCGAAATCACAGCAACGTAAACAACTGGATTCGGGGGCAGAAGTTCCGCCAAAAGCTCGTCGATATTCGGATTGGACCGATAGGCCCGAGAAAAGGCTTCCGCTGCGCGTTGCGGATCCGCCTCGATCGCACGGCGTAACTCTGCATAGGCCTCACTCCGTTCGCCTTCCCGCAGGAGAAAGTTTCCATAGCGCCAGGAAACGTCGGCTGACGCAGGATAGCTTTTCTTGGCCCGCAGGTATGCGGCGCGCGCTTCCTCCGTCTTTCCATCCAGCTCGTAGGCCGTTCCGAGATCCAACCACGCCCCTGTTGCGTCGGGGTTCAGCGCGATTGCTTTTCGATAGGAGTCCTCCGCTAAAACTGCGTCCGGTTGGTCGAGGTTGTATTGCTGGTAGCGCCCGAGGCTATACCAATACTCTGGATTGTTTGGTTCCAAGCGTACTGCGGCTTCCAGCCGCTTGGCTGTTTCTTCTTCCGAATCATGGCGCGCAATCGCAGCACGAATTCCAAAAAAGGAGAGCCACAGCCCGACCAGCAAAGCTGCGGCGACCACCAGTCCGCGTGAGAGGGAATCGGAGAGACGCAGAATCATCTCAAGTAACTCTGCTTGGCCAGCAGTGTGAATGCAAGATTAAATTGAAGAAGACAGTGCAACAGCGTCGCGCTTCAAAACGGGTCAAGCCCGTTTAACAAAGACGACGGTCAGAATAGTCCGTCGCACTATATCGGACTGCATCGCGCTGGCCAAGGCCGAAGAAGAAGACGGTCCTTGATGCTGACTTTGCGGAAGACGTCAGGCACCGCAAGCCATGGAATCCGTCGGGGTGGGAATGTTCCTCGAATTCGAGCCACGACTGCTGACTGCTGGGTGAGTGTCACACGGTACGGGTGCACGGCGTTTGGATTACTTCTTCAGGAGTCGCGCGTCCCAAGGATACTCCTCATGCCAAAGCACACGAACGCCGGCGGCCTCCGAGTGCGCTGGATTCATTAGAACGTTAAATGTCTCGGGCAGGATTGCCGAAGGTACCCTCAGCAGTAGGCTTTTTCCCAAGGCTAACCATTCGTCTCCAATTGTGCGCGTCGTGATCTGGTTGGAAATCCAATCTCGGGGAAGGTCTGTGATTGTTTTGGTAGCCAGCCTGAATTTCTCATAATGAATTGAAAAAGGCTGTTGCTTCATGGCATAACTCTTTTGTCTGGAAAGAAATCCTGCCAAGGAGGAGCAACAGCCTTATGACCACAGAGTGTAACCAGTTTGTCTTCGGATTTCATCCCCAAAAGCGACGCGAGATCCGGGCACAGTTTGACGGTGGAGCGATCACCAGTGACGGCGGTGGTCTGCTGCTGCGGGAGGTCGAGAAACGCGTCGGGATCCTCCGCCGGTTTTCCGCCTGCTTCACGGATTATCGGAATCCGGATCTGATCGAACATACGGTGGAGGAGTTGGTGGCCCAAAGAGTTTATGGACTGGCATTGGGATACGAAGATCTGAACGATCACGAGGAGTTGCGGAACGATCCCTTGTTGGCGGTGTTGGTCGAGAAGGCGGATCCCGGTAACCAAACCTTAGCCGGAAAGAGCACCCTGAATCGCTTGGAACTGACCAAAGAGACGGCCAGTCGGAAGGAGCGTTACAAAAAGCTCGTGCTGGATCACGGAGCCATGGATCGCCTATTGCTCGCGGTGCTTCTGCAGGCCCATCAGGAGGCGCCGAAAGAAATCATATTGGATAGGGAGGCTACCGACGATCCGCTGCACGGGAAGCAGGAAGGGCGTTTCTTCCATGGCTACTACGGGCACTACTGCTATCTACCGTTGTACATCTTCTGCGGAGAGTTCCTGCTGTGTGCGCGGTTGCGATCCTCGAACATCGATGCGTCGGAGGGAAGTGTAGAGGAGCTGCAACGCATCGTCGAACAGATTCGTTCCGCGTGGCCAGGGGTGCGCATCGTGGTGCGCGGGGATTCTGGATTTTGCCGTGAGGAGCTGATGGCTTGGTGTGAAGCGAACCGCGTAGAGTATGTGCTGGGACTGGCGAAAAACGAACGTCTGACAGCCGAGATTGCCCAGGAGATGGGGGAGGCGAAAGCACAGTACCAAGAGACCGGACACGCGACCGGCTATTCAAAGAGTTCGTCTACCAGACGAGGAAGAGCTGGAGCTGTGCGCGACGGGTGGTGGCCAAAGCCGAGCATCTGGAAAAGGGAGAGAACCCGCGGTTCGTGGTGACCTCTGTGAGTGCAGAAGCCTGGCCGGCGCAGGCTTTGTATGAAGAGCACTACTGCGCCAGAGGAGATATGGAGAATCGGATAAAGGAACAGTTGATGCTGTTCAGTGATCGCACCAGCACGCACTACCTGCGCAGCAATCAACTGCGCTTGTACTGCTCTTCGATTGCCTATGTGTTGTTGCAGATGCTGCGGCGACTGGGACTGGAGGGAACAGAGTTGGCCAAGGCCCAGTGCTCCACCATTCGGCTCAAGTTGCTAAAGATCGGTGCGCTGATCCGCATCACTGTACGAAAGGTATGGATTTCCCTGGCCGGCGGATATCCTCACGTCGAGCTCTTCCGACAAATCCATGAAAAGCTGTGTGCCGTACCCGTAAGGCATTGAAAAATAAAGATCCCAAAACAACTTTTCAGCGCTTCAGTCAACCGGTGGTGAAGTGTGCGCCGAAACAGCTCCGGAGAGAGAAAAACTCTCCCGCTAAACGAAAAACGGTCAACTACACAAAAGCAACCCGCGAAATTAGCTCGCAACTCCCAATTCGAACAAAGGTTATGCCCCTTGTGCCAAGGAGTCGTCAGCCGCCTCAGCCTTGAGCAGCCGATACGACCTGGGAAAGTGTGCTGGATTGAGCTCCAGATGTACAAGTGCTTCAACCAGCGCGCCTGCGGGGCTCTCAGCGAAGTAGATGATCGCTCTGCCTTCCGTGTGCCATCGGGCTGAGGCATAAAGACCGCCTCGCCCCTCGAGAGTGGCGTAATTGCTGATCCGCCACAGGACCATCAGGCAATCATGCCTTCATCGATTTGAATCAGCATCTGGTCGACAAGACGACCGCCGGCTTCAGTCCGAAGCATCTCGAGCGGCGAACGACCATCGAAGCGTCTTTTCGGTGCGCGCAGCCACTCAAGGGCAGACTGCTCGTTTCCCATCACGGCCTGCGCGCGAGCCAAAACTCGCGCGGCCCGGACTACGCGCTCGGATTCTTCCTGCGAGAGCGGTTGGTGGCGGCTGCGGCGGTGTTTCCACGTGCGCAAGGGAATAATGATATCGAAGACTTCGTTGCGGGTCAGACCCTTCTCAAGGAGATGGTTGATAACCCTAATCGGGAGACCACTCTCGACCAACCGGACAATCTTTTGTTCGGACTGGGCTTGCGTACCGAGCCAATCCTCCAGATACCTATTCAACTTCTCGGCTGTTGGCATTGTGGGACCTTCCTTAACAAGGTACATTATGCCACATAAATGGCGGCAAAGTGTACAGTGAAAATATGACCGGAACTCTGCAGAACGGTCGTGCAACAGCGCTCTCACCAGCGGCATTCCAAGCAGCCTTGTTCCGATAGGAAGCCTTTGATGTCCCACAGAAACTCGGGCGTAAGTGCCATAGTGGAACTTACCAGCCACCCACGAAGAGCCTTCGATATCGCACCGGATGTGTACTTACCATAATTGGCGAATCGCTAACCCAGGCGATCGCTAACCCTTATCCGGCCGGCATTCCTGGGAGTGCAGAGATTCGCGAGGTTCGAGGGAGCACTTTCGAATGATGTCTGGGAGGACACGATCGCCAGTGGAAGAACCGTGAAGGTTTAGAATAAAATCGCAACCCAGTAAGGCTTTCCGCGAATGGATGACAAGGTGACGGATTGAGCGGAATTGTCGGCATTTTTCACCGGGACGGTGCGCCGATCGAGCCGACGTTGTTGCACTCGCTCGTAGATTTTCTCGCCTACCGCGGTCCGGATGCCCACGAGAGCTGGCTCGAAACTCAGATCGGCCTGGGTCATTCACTGCTGCGGACCACGCGGGAAGCGAGCGGCGAGCGGCAGCCGGCGAGCCTGGATGGACGGTACTGGATTGTTGCCGACGCTCGGCTGGATTGCCGGGCCGAATTGATTGCGGAGTTGCAGAGAGCCCAGCCAGAGCTGCGTTTGAACGCACCTGACTGCGATTTAATTTTGCAGGCTTATGCAACCTGGGGCACAGCCTGCGTCGATCACCTGAGAGGTGATTTTTCATTTGCAGTGTGGGACGCGAAGCACAAACAACTCTTTTGCGCGCGCGATCATTTTGGCATCAAGCCTTTCTACTACGCACACGTGGGAGATCTTTTTCTGTTCAGCAACACTTTGAACTGCATTCGCATGCACCCTCGCGTTTCGGGCGAATTGAATGATGCGGCGATCGGAGATTTTCTCGTTTTGGGATTGAACTACGATAACGAGACCACCAGCTTTCGTGATATTCAGCGGTTACCGCCGGCCCACTCCCTAACCGTGTTGCCAGAAGGAATAAAAATGCGGCGTTATTGGACGCCGCCAACGGATGGGCGGATCCGCTATGCGAAGCCCGAGCAGTACGTCGAGAATTTTAAGTCTCTGCTTGAATCGGCGGTGACAGACCGTCTGCGCACGGACGATGTCGGGATTTTGTTAAGTGGTGGACTGGATTCGTCGTCGGTAGCGGCGGTGGCCAAAGAAGTCTCGAGAAAAAGTTCGCCTGCCCTGAAGATTCGAGCTTACACGCACGTCTATGAATCGCTGATCCCGGACAGAGAAGGGGATTACGCCCGCGAGGTCGGAGAGTTTTTACACATTCCGGTCAAGTGCATGGCTATGGATCGGGCGCAGCTTCTCGAACCCTGCGGGCATCCGGAGCTCAGTTGGCCTGAGCCGGTCGACAATCCTTTCCTGGCCATCATTTCTGACACGTATCGCGATATTTCGGCGGACTGTCATGTTTTACTGTCGGGCGAAGGGTGTGACAACCTCATGGAATTTCAGATGTGGCCCTATGCAGAGGACCTGAGGCGAAGAGGGGATTGGCGACGACTCTTGACAGACGTAGCGAATTATCTGTGGGTGCGCCCATTTCCTTGGCGCGGCATTCGCGCCCGAGTCATGCGACTTGCAAGGAAGGATCCCGATCAGCCCATCTATCCGGAATGGCTGGCTCCCGAATTCAGCCGTCGGGCGCATCTGGCCAACCGGTGGAAGGAACAGAACGAGCTACCAAAATCCTGGGCAGCGCATCCGATTCATCCAAGGGGACATGGATCGTTAAGCCTTCCGCTCTGGACGAATATGTTTGAGCTGGAAGATCCCGGCGGGACAGGTTGTCCGGTCGAGACGCGTTATCCTTTTTTGGATTTGCGGATCGTCAATTTTCTACTGGCGATACCCCCTTTCCCCTGGTTCTTCAATAAGATACTCCTGCGTGAGGCAATGACGGGGCGCTTGCCGGAGCGAGTGCGGACACGGCCGAAGACGCCGCTGCAAGGCGATCCTGTCTCCGCGCGCCTAAAACTGACGGGACCTGATTTCCTGAAAGAGATGTCCTGGAGCACGGATTTGGATCGATACATTAAGCGTTCGGCGTTGATGACACCGCACGCTGGAATGAATCAAGAACAACTGAGTGTGAGTTTGAGGCCCTACCACCTTAATTATTGGCTGCAGTCCAGACCAAGAGTTCGCGCAAGCGGTAAATGTGGGGTTTGAACGGCCTAAGGACCCTACAGCCTTAACTCCATGAATATTTGGTTGCGGTCCGACCCCAGAGTTAGGTATAACTTGTGTCTGTAACTCGCGATGGCTAATTCGGTCAACGGGGATCAAGAAGCCGTCTTCGAAGCCCGCCCTCCCGTGGTTTTTGGCAAGATACCTCTGCACGCTGCAATGGCAAAAGTGTCGCCAAAGCGAGCGGGGCGAACAGCTGAAGACTGTTCTGCAAAGTAATCCTGTCTCCGCGTGACTAAGGCTGACGGGATCTGGTCTTCTGAGAGACATGTCGGGAGCACGGATCGGGATTGTATGGAGGTTTCGGCACTAATGATGCCGTTACTTAAGATGAATGGCGAACATTTGAGAATGGGCTTTAGCCTTCACCGCCTCATTTACTTGCGGTCGATGCACGCATTTCGCTATAACTTCCATGTGGAGGCCGGTAATGGCTAAGCCGGTAAGATGGGAACCCAAAAAACCATATTCAAAGCCGACGTTCATCGTTTACGGGACGGTGCGGGATCTCACTCAGAAAGTCGGGACCGAGGGCACGATAAGGATGGCGGGACAACCCTTGGGAAAAGACACAGCCACATCTGATGCGCCATGAATTCCCACCCCAATAGCTCCGGGCTTATAACGTACAACTAAATTGGATTTTGGATACTCTCTCTTCGGCCTGCGCCTCCGTTCTAATCTGCCTCTGCCCGGGGTAAGCAGGACAAATTTACCCGCAGACCATTGTGACGTTGAGCTGCACCTTGGAATCCCTCCGCAGACCGGCGAAAAAATTCTGACAGGCTCAGAACTGCTGACCTACACCAGCACCGAAACCAACGCCGCGGGTGAGCCCGCTCTGCGTATCATGACCGTAGCGCTAGGCGAATTCGTCCGGCTCGCCTTCGACGATGGAACAGTATTCTGGCTCGATCGCAAACGAGAGCATATTTGGACGACTTGGCCGGATACCGCGTCTCTGGAAAATACTATTGCCTATCTACTCGGACCGGTTCTCGGACTACTGTTGCGTTTGCGAGGAGTGACTTGCCTCCATGCCAGTGCGGTAGCGATCGAGGACAGTAGTGTTGGCTTTGTGGGTGCGCCAGGTGCTGGTAAGTCCACGACAGCAGCCGCCTTTGCCCGAGAAGGTTTCGCCGTAGTGTCTGATGACATCGTGGCCCTTGCGGAAAGTGCCGGTGCTTTCCAAGTGTTGCCGGGATGTCCTTATCTCCGCCTGTGGCCCGAGTCAGTGAAAATGTTCCATGATTCTCCAGAATCGCTCCCGCGAATCATCCCGGATGGCGAGAAGCGCCGTCTCGCTCTGGGGAGCGAGGGAGTTCGGTTCGAAAGCCGCCCGCTTCAGCTTGGAGCAATTTATTTGCTGGGTGACCGCCGACCCGACCCAGCACCTTATGTTGAGACCGTCCGAGCACAAACTGCTCTTCTCTCGCTGGTAGCCGACACCTACGGTAACAAAGTCCTCGATCGTGATCTGCGTGCACAAGAGTTTGGAGTCCTTAGCCGATTGGTCGAGAAGGTTCCCATTCGTCGGGTCTTTCCGCATAAGGATTCATCCCGCATCGGAGATCTCTGCCGGGTCATCCGGGAAGATTTTGCTTCGCTGGGGACTTCGGAGCAGCCGCACTGCTAGTGGCCTGAGAGGTCCCACCTTTCCATCCGCAGCGCACGTCTGAGTTAATAATGCCCAGTTGCGATTGCTGGTTTTGGAGTGGTTTTTCCCGTTTTGGGGTGCTATCTTACCCGTGCACGACCCGCTTCATCCGCCCAAAAATAGATTAGTTTTACCCAAATGGCCGGGATCGGTCTCAAATCGGGAAGATGGACATCCTATTTGGTGGTGAGGCAAAATTCGGGCGTAGTGTGCCCTGGTAGTTGCTCTCGATTACAGGACCCAGGAGGATTGTTGCCATGACGATGCGGAGGACGTGGGGAGCTGCGGGAAAGTTTATGAGCGTGGCCACTGTGGTATGCGGTGGCTTGTTGCTGACCTTCGCGGGTGGCGCGGCGCGGCATAGTATTCCTGACGAACCTGGAACCACGGCGAAGCGCTCGCACGCAAAACAAGATTCGCAATGGCGAGAAGCTTATGGCAAGTTACCGCTGAGCTTTGAAGAAAACGTTGGACAGACTGCTTCCGAAGTCCGATATGTCGCTCACGGCGGAAAGTATGAACTTTTTTTGACCTCCCAGGAAGCGGTTGTCGCTTTGCGTCCTTCCGGCCACTTTGATTTCTCGCCGAGGCACCGTTTCGCTACTCTTCGGGCAATGCGCGAGTTCCGCAGGAACGCGCATCAGGCAAACCAGATGACGGTCCTGCGTCTGCAATTAGAGGGGGGTAATCCTCAAGCCCAGATCACAGGTACAGATCCGCTGCCGGGTAAGGTGAACTACTTTATTGGCAACGATCCCAAGAAGTGGCATACCGACGTGCCCACTTATGGCAAGGTGAAGTATGCCGGCGTCTATCCCGGAATAGATCTGCTTTTCTACGGCAACGAGCGCCACCTCGAATATGACTTCATTGTTTCGCCAGGAGCCGATCCCACAGCCATCGCTCTCCATGTACAGGGCGCTCGCAAAATGCGGCTCGATTCGAGCGGCGATGTGGTGGTCAGTGTTTCCGGTGGAGAAGTGCGACTCCAGAAGCCGGTCATCTATCAACAGGTGAACGGCGAGCGCCACGAGGTGGCGGGAAGCTACGCCATTGCCGACAATCATCAGGTCACCTTTTCGGTGCCCAGTTATGATCGAAACCTGCCCCTCATTCTCGATCCGGTGCTGAATTATTCGACCTATGTCGGGGGTAGTTCGGATGACTCCGCAACCGGGATCGCCGTCGATAGCAGCGGCGATGCGTATATTGCGGGAGTCACATCCTCAACGGACTTTCCAACCACATCGAACGGATTTATCGAGGCGCCGCTCGCGGCCAACACAGGTGGAGCGACTGCTGCGTTTGTCGCGGAACTCAACCCTGCCGGGACCACCTTGCTCTACTCCTCCTATATTGCGGGCAGTACTCCAGGAGAGGCGGCATTCGGAATCGCTGTAGATCCTACGGGCAAAGCGATTTATGTGACTGGCCAAACCTTTTCTCCTGATTTTCCCACCGCCTCGACCATCACCGGTTTCAAGACCGGCAGTAATCCGGGAGCCGCTACTACCGGAACAAGCTTTCTTGTGAAATTCGACCCAACCCAAACGACCGGGGCGAACTCCTTTGTCTATTCCACCTTTATCGGCGGAACTAACCCGGCGGCGCCTAACGGGGACATTGGTTTGTCGGTGGCAGCCGATGGAAGTGGCAATGCCTATGTGACGGGTTTAACGGACTCCGGCCCGGGAACAGCGACGGACCTCGCGACTTTCCCTATCGTGGGCGGCTTTCAAACAACGCTAGGGAACAGCAACGGAGGAGGAAACGCGTTCCTCGCCAAAATAAATACAACGGTGAGTGGAAGCAGTTCTCTGACCTCCTCTAGCTACTTGGGTGGGGACGCCGTGCTTTATCCTGGCGCAAACTCCCCGGGTTACGGAGATGCAGGTTTTGGGATCGCTATCGATTCCTCGGCCAACGCCTATATCGTGGGCACGACGACTTCCTCGAACCTTAAAACCTTAACGGGCGCCGTCGGCCTAAATCTTACCTACCCCACGGGCAATACCTCTAATACGGCATTCTTCGCCAAGATCAACACGGCTACGGCCGGTACCCAGACGTTATCGTATTTGACGTATTTGGGAGGCACCGGACCCGACTTCGGAAACGCCATGGCCTTGGGGCCAAGCAATGTGGCGTATTTGACGGAAACACAAGCTCGCTGAATTTTCCCGTTTCGACTGGAGCCTACCAGACCACGGGTGATGCAACAGGCGAGGGCTTCGTCTCGCTCATCGACACTTCCCAACCAGTAGCGACGTCTCTGACCGAATCTACCTTCCTTGGCGGTGGCGGCGGCGATGAGGCCCTTGGGATTCAGGCAGATTCCATTGGCAATGCCTATGTTGCGGGAGCTACATCTTCGAACAACTTCCCTATAACGCCGGGGGCGCTCGAGACCACCTTTCCAACGGGCGCATCCGGCGTCGGCTTCGTTTCCGAGCTGAATCCCACTCTCACCACCCTGCTCTATTCGAGTTACTTCGGGGGGACCGGCAACGGTAACGGCCAAGACATTGATTCGGCAGATGGGATCGCCCTCGATACCTCCACGCCGCCGAATGCCTATATCGCTGGGCAAACCTACTCGACGAATTTACCCGTCGCCGGAACTCCTGTGGCGCCTCTGGTCGCCGGACTGAACGGCACGAGCGATGCCTATGTGGCGAAACTCACGCTGATTCCCTCCCTTACCGTAACGCCTTCGCCATTTGATTTTGGAATCGCGCAATTGACCGATCACGAGTCCCCCGCAGGCATTCGTCTTGACGAATAACACGGGTTCCCCGATCACCTTCACCAGTATCGTGGTTAAGGGAGTATCGCCCGCAGCCAACACGGATTTCGCAAAGTCGTCTGATGGGTGTAGTCCTAGCGTCGCGGCCGGGCAAGCGTGCATGGTCAATGTGACGTTCACTCCCTCGGTGGCGGCCGTCGAGTCTGCCACACTGGTGATCACCGCTATGGTTACCAGCGGCGGGCAGTCCAGCACGGAAGTATTTAACGTGAACCTAACCGGCACAGGATCGGCCACCGCGCCGGGGGTTGAATTCGACCATACAACTGTTGCTTTCGCCAACCAGTCGCTGAATACCACCAGCGCAGCGATCCCCGTGAAGCTTACCAACACCGGCCTCGGGCCATTGACGATTAACTCGATCGCGGCTTCCGGCGATTTCGGTCAAACAAATACTTGCCCGGTGAGCCCCGCAACCCTGGCAGCAGGAGGAGCCTGCACGATCGATGTGACATTTACACCGACGGCACTGGGTGCACGCAAAGGAACGCTCACGGTCACGGACAATGCCACCGGGAGCCCGCAGACGATTCCGTTGACCGGAACCGGGGTTGCCGCGGCGGGCGTCGGATTCGACCACATGACTGTGTCCTTCAGCGGGCAGATGGTTACTACGACGAGCGCAGCGACGCCCGTGATGCTTACCAACACCGGTACAGGGGCCCTGACGA
Organism: Candidatus Acidiferrales bacterium; assembly: GCA_963775865.1. Lineage (GTDB taxonomy): Bacteria > Acidobacteriota > Terriglobia > Acidiferrales > UBA7541 > Acidiferrum. Next base: position 28,724 of record CAVZKU010000001.1, read on the forward strand.
TTAACTCGATCGTAGCTTCCGGCGATTTCGCTCAAACGAATACTTGCCCGGTGAGCCCCGCGACTCTGGCAGCTGCGGGAACTTGCATGATCAATGTCACATTTGCACCCACGGCAACGGGTGCGCGTACAGGAACGCTGACGGTCACGGACAATGCCGCCGGGAGTCCGCAGTCGATTCCGCTGACCGGAACCGGGTGGGATTTCCAGGTTACCGCCCCTGCGTCAGAAACAGGCAAAAGCACAATCACGTTCAACGCGACACTGACCCCGCTCGGAGGGTTTAATCAAAGTGTCGCGTTCACTTGCACAGCGCCTTCCGGTACAACCTGCACCGTTGTAACGCCAGTTACGACTACTGACGGAAAGACCGCACAGCCGGTGGCAGTGGGGGTAACGAGAACGAGCAACGGCATGGCTGTGCCACCACCGCCCGTGTATATTCCGCCGATTTCGGTATGGCAGTTCGTGCCCCTGCTTCTGGCGGCGCTGTTGCTCTTCCTGGTGCCTAAGACCAAGGAGCTTCGCTTGCGTCTCGGGCTGGCCACAGCCGTGGTGCTTCTCATCGCTTTGGCTGGCTGCTCCTCAGGATCAAAGCCGCCGATTACAGGGAACGTGACGATCACCGGAACATCCTCCGGCTCAGCAGGCAGTGTGAGCCACTCGGCCACGGTAGCCGTTACGGTCAATTAAGAGCCGCAGATAGGACATAAAATCGCGCGTTGCACTGAAGCGCGCGATTTTATTTGCAGATCACCCTAAGCACCGGCGTGAGTTCTTTGTTCGCCGGCGACGAAGACGGGCCTAGGATTTACTGCCGCGGCCATATTTGCGCGCAAGGCGAAATGGACGGCGCAATGCGTCGAGAAAGCCGGGCCGAGCTTCCTCAGCCCCTGGTTTCCAATCTTCCTCGGTGGGGGAAAGAGAAAGTCTGAGCAGATAGGCCGGGGCGGAGAACCCACTGCCGCGCATTCGGAGACGGAACGCGGCGCGTTCAAAGAGAGCGGGCGATGCGTTACCTGCCGCGGCGAGCCAAGTACGAACACTCGCGGCCAGTTTGGCGGCACCCCTATCTCCCTGAACGTCCGCGAACACTGCATCTGGCAGACGAGCATGCAGCAAATCTGAAGCTAGGCGTAGGCCGGTGCGCAACATGCGCTCCGCTCCCACTTCCTTGGCTGTCTCCGCAGCGCCCTGCCAATCGATGTCCGTTTGCCGCGAAACCAGCGCGGCGACATCCGCAATCCAGATGAGCCGCTCCCAGAGATGTTTTGTTCCGTGAATACAGATGTAGACCAATTCGTCTTCGACGGCCAGGGCAGGAATTTCGCGGACATCTAGCTGCACGAGAATGCGCCGCGCGAAAAACTTTTCGAGAGGCAGGCGTCGGGGAAAGTAGCGCAGCGTGAAATCGTTGTGTAGTTCGACGAGCAACCTTGCGCTGGAATTGGAGAAAAGATACTGGCCGGGAATTTCGCCGGCGTCGATGGCGCTGAGGGGAACGGTTGCCTGGTATCCTGCGGCCTGCAACGATTCCGTGGCGCGACGGATGTCACGCTGGCGGACGAGCAAGTCTAGATCGCCGTAGCTGCGCATCGAAGGATCGCCGTAGGCCTGCATGGCTAACACTGGGCCTTTGACGACGAGCGCGGGAATGTCTTTGGCGGCAAAGAGCTCCATGAGGCGAAACAGCTCCGCGGTCATCCTCAGTGTGGAGAAAACTTGCGCCAAGTGGCGTTCCTGCAGCGCCTGCCGCGTGTCCTCGGGGACAAGATTCTCGTCGAGCTCACCCAGACACTTTGCGAGATGCCCAAGGACCCCGTGTTGCTCTGCAAGGACGAGCAATTGGGACCAATCCATAGAGTGTGTCAGATTCACCAGCCGCTGGGAGTCAAATGCGGGAGAGGCGCACTCAAGGAGAACGCGCCATTTACGCGATTCAGCCATCTCTTTTGCGGCAGATACCGCATATTGATCGGCAATACGAAGGAATGCCGAGGTAGGAGAGACCACGTACACCAGGGATTACAACAGGGACTCGATACTTCCGTGCGTATTGCTAAATCTAGAGTCAATAGGGTTGTTTGGTTCTGCCAACTGATCGAACAACTCTTTTAAATTCAAAGTATTACACATAAACACTAAGTTCTAGGCCTGCTGATCAGTACTACCAGAACTTCTGTAACCCTGTACGTGGGGCCAGTGGTCCATGGAGACATTTCGCCTTCGCCTTCATTCTGATCTTCGAAGGACATGCGGAACCGTACAAGGCCGCTGCTGACAAAGTTTCTCAGAAGAGCAGGATCTGGAGGATCAAAAGTATGATGGAAAAGTCTAAAGCGAGCGCCGACAGAAAACTGCTGGGCTTGATGGCATTTTTTTTCGCGGTGGTCTCCGCCGCACCAGTTAGCGCGCAGGTCGCGCCGAATGGCCGCTGGGAATTCGTAGTGACCAGTGGTGACACACAGACCCAGCTTGACCAGATGGGGCAGACGTCATTTAGCACCTATCTCAGTCTGTCCGGCGCCACGCTATCTGGTGACTCGCAGCAGACCACGAACAATAGCGATGCGGAGATTGAATGCTGCAACGACACAGTCGCAGGAACATTCACGAAGCACAACAACACGACGACTGCCGTGGTTGAATTCTCTGTACCGGAAAATTCTTCGTACGGACAGGTGGCCTTCAACTACACCTTTACAGGGACGTACCATGCGAACCCCAGCAACTCAGGTGGCCCAACGATTACCGGCACGTACACAACGAATGCCGGTCCTACTTACTCAGACGGTTCTGGCACATTCGTTGCGACTTGGTTCCCCGATTTCCCAGCAACGCCGCAACTATACCTAGGCGGCCTTGCCGGTCCAGATGATGGTACCGGTCCGACTGACGTCCCGACGATGATTACCCTGGGAACAAACTCAACGTCGCATGATCTAATTGGCACAGTGAGAATTCCAGGCTTGATGAACAACGGTGTCGCGTGCTTCGTTGGACCTTTGACGATTCAAACTGTGGACAACCCCGCGTTGCTCGGTGTCGGTGGTGGGCTGAATGGCGTTGGCGAGCCGTTTGCTTCCGGCGTCCAGATCCTCATCTTCGCGCAGGATTCCGCGGCCACCCAGTTGTTGCTGTTTGGGTATTCCGCGAAGCCGAACGGGAACCCCGCGGCGGTCGATGAATCGTACCTCGTCGCTACAGACAATGACGGAGACAACACCACCACTGACAACGGAACGAACAACGAGCTCATCCTCTACTACGGCATCACTGGTGGTCCCTGCGATGGTTTTGGTGGAGGCGATGCGCCGTTTCACCCTGTCAAGAAATACGAGCACCAGAAGCGGTCAGAGCACAATCGCGGCAAAAGATAGATGCTTCGATTACGTTGTCGGTTCCTTTCTGGAAGTAGCCTTGGTCGCTGTGACCAACGCACGGTAGAGAGGAGCCGGGCAATGTTGACTAAAGTTTGTGATTTCCAGACCCGCTACCAGCAGCTTCGTGGGATCTAAATTTATCGTTCGGCGAAGCTTCCAGTAACGGAGCCGCCGCCACCGTGCTAGGAGGAAAATTCTTTAGAAAGCTCTGCCGCACGCGTGAATGCTTCCTGCCAGGAAGAAAAGAGGCGCGGGAAGCGCTCCGACGCAGATTGCGCAATTTTCTGCAAGGAGATGTTTCCATCCATCCTTTCCACCATCCATAGGTCCGCTTGACCTGCCTCAGAGAGACGGGGAACATAGTTTACCGCCTGACGTCGCAATGATTGCAGAGACAGATTTGCGCCCTGAAATGTCGATTGCTGAAAATGGAGCGCCGGATGGTTGGCCGCTGCCGGGATCCTTGTTTCCCACCGAAAAATATAATCCTGGTCGACGAGATCGGCGTGCAGTCCTACTTGAATTTCCTGCCCCTTCTCAAGCGCCACCGGCTCAAGCCAGGGGAGAAACAGTTGACCATGTACAGAATAGGCAGGCCCTGGTCCAGAGGAATAACCGATATTCTCGAATAGCGCTGTTTCAAACCATAGGCACACTCCGTGGGCCACTCCTTCTCGCTCCGCGTGAAAGTCCAATTCGGCAGTCACTCGTTTCGCAGCTCCCACGGTGTAGTCAAGTAAACCCCAGTCCTGCGCTTCGGTGAGGAGTTGATCCTTCTTGAAAGACTCCCTGTAGAATTCATTGAGGATGGGCAACACCGATGGCGAGAGGTCTAATTCGGGAACCGATTTCCGCCAGGGCGTCATGAGGCGGGAGAAACACTCCTCCGTTTCAATCACGGCCGCTTTCAGCATGTCGCGTTGCGGAATCATGATTCCGCCCGTCGCGAGTAATCTCTGTCGCGCATCTTCTAATGACGGGATCCCATGGTCATAGAGCGGCAGGACGCCACGAAGATCGGAAACGATGACGTTCACGCGCTCCGGCAATTCTGTCTTGCGCGAATCACTTTGGAAAAACTCGATGCGCTCCGCGAAGCCGTTCGCGGCTGCAAGCTCTCGTGCGAACTGAATACAGTTTTCCGACTCGATAGCGAAAACACGCCGCGCTCCCGCCCGGCAGGCTAACAGCGAGAACACGCCGGGGCCGCAGCCGATCTCGGCAACGGTGTCACCCGGACGCACTGCACGCGCAATCGCTTTGGCATAGGCATTGAAGCGCCCGGCATCGGCGATCATCGCTCCGTAATCGCGGAGGGAATACATCTCAGCGGACGGAAATCCCGGCGGCGGAGCCGCCAGCGGCAGATACGTGCTCCCCATGCGCGACGAAGTCACAGGGCGCGCCGAAAATTCTAGGGTCGAGATACGGCACGAGCCATTCGTCTGGCGACAAACTCGATTCAGATGGAAGCGATGACCGCATCGTTTTGGCAACAATTAGCCAGGCGAAGTATACGCGATTAAGTGCGCCAGTTCGAGCGGGAGATAACCCTGCCTGGCTCAGTTACATTCTATCTGCCCCAGTGCGTTCCCCAAACCCTGCTGTTAGAAAATATCGAGGATTCCAGATGGCCCAATCCTGTTTGCCCGCCTGACTCCGTTCCGCTATCGCCGTTCGTTCCGCAGATCTCCAAGAGACGAAACAACTCTGCGCTCATCCTCATCATGGAGAAACCTTGCGCGCGGTGGCCATCAAGCAGTGTTTGCCTTATCTCCGGTTGGAACAAGAGGATCATCGAGTCCACTCAGACGTACTGCGAGATGCCCGAGAACCCCATGATCCTCCGCCAGAACCAATAACCGTGACCAATCGACAGAGCGGGCCAGGTCTCGAAGCCTCTGCACGTCGAACGCGGGAGAGGCACACTCGAGGAGCATGGGCCATTCGCCTTGGAAGGACGTCAAATCAGATGGACCAGATGGGCGCAAAGGCTCCTCCGCGCTACCAATTGTAGTGTACGGGATCCTAAAGAGAAACCTGGCGGACCCACCCAAGCTCTTGTTTAAAGAAGTTCGCGAGGTGATTCTTCGCAAGTGCGTACCCGCCAAAGAAAAACAAATACGGATCATTTTTGAGAAGCAACCCTAAAACGGGCCTTATGGTGAGCGTGCCTTGTGGCTGATTTCTTGCGTTACCGGATAGAAAACCGGATAAGTTCGTCGTGATAGAATGTGGTCACGTGCGAGAAGGATTCCGCTATGGCCATTTACGACCAGATGATGGGCGCGACGGGCGTCGGCGGGCATGTAGTTCTACTTTGCAAGACGTGCAAGGTTCCGGCTCAAGACGCTAAGACGGCATCGACGCTTTTGAAAGTGTGCTCGAAGTGCGGTACGCCACTGGGCGAATGGAAAACCAAAGCCGAACGCAATTCGGAACTGAGAGATTTCGCAGAAAAGGTTAAGCGCGAGGGGGTGCCCGTAATGAAGAGTTTCAGAATCAGAGTCACATCCGGCGAGCAAGCGGGACGTTACGTTGGTCGGAATATCGGTGGCGGACTCATCACAAATTCAGAGTTGCTGAAAAACAGGGAAGTGAAAGTTCCCGGCACGGCGCATTCTCTGTACGCGCGAGAGGACGGAGCCACACAATTCTTCGAGGGAAAAACCGACGGCGTGCAAGCGGAACTGAGGAAACTCGGCTACGAAACAGAGTTGGTCGAGATTCCACCGAAGAAATAGGTCAATACTTGATGAGCATCGACGCCAGCAGCACCCAGCGGTATGCCAATTGACTGATAAAACGGCCCTGATGGTGACTTTCCTTGTGTTAAAAATGCGCCCATTTAGTGCGGTGCGAGTGTGGAAGAAAAGCTGTCTTTCGCAGCGTTCTCGTACAGGTGAAGCAGTTGCGTGGCGCGCTCGACCAAATCCGACGGCAGGTCGCCCGGTTGATAATCCACCCATCCGGTTGTGTAGGCGAGGTCTACTTTCCGCCCCGAGCAAACCATCTCCAGAGAGCCGAGACGGTTCAAGACTATTTTGACTTCACCCCAGCCGCATTCCGGCAGCACCAACAGGAAATCGGCGTTTGCCAGACGCACCGCAAAATCCGAGCCACGGCACGCTTTTTTTAAGCGCTGGGCCAGCTCTTTTAGCGCCGCGTCTGTGGTCGATGGCCCGTAGCGCTTTGTAATCTCGGCAAATTCATCGAGATGAATCGTGGCCAGGCTCAGCGAGCTGTTCTGCCGCTTAGCGCGGTCAATCTCTTTGCCAAGCTGCTGCTCGATGAACGCTCGCGTGTGTAAACCCGTCACCGCATCGATGCTGGACGGTTCGGGAATTTGCCCAGTCAGCACTTTCCTCGCGGCGTCACTCCAGGATAGTTCCCTCCGCCGTCGCCGAAACGTCCATTGCCTGTAAACCAGCCAGCCGTTGAAGAGAAGAAGCAGACATAGGATTCCCCACCGCGCCTGGTCGGAGCGAATTTCGTAAAAATGCTCGCTGTACCGGAAATACGAGGGGATGGCGGTGAGCACAAAGGCCGTCGCCGAAAGCACGGTCACCAGGAGCGCGGAGAGCCAAAGCCACCATTCGCTGCGCCCGAGCTGCTGCAGACTGGATTCCGCCTGCTGCGCGCGAAACGTCCCGGTTCCCTCAAGAGGTGAGGCTTGGGATTTGCTGGCGCGTGGACCCAGTGTCGATTCCATGGTTCTCATGGCAAGACCATTACAATGTCCACCTTAGGCCGCCGCTCCAAAGTGGGGCAACGAAAAAATCGTACAGGTTCCTTTTCCTCGATAACCTGCCCCAATGGTCAGCGCCCAAACCTAACAAGAAGTGATATCCTCAGCGAATCATGGCTGTAAGAAATCGGGGAAAAAGAAAGACGGTCGCCTCACGAGTAAAAACATAAGCGCCCGCACACCACTAAATCGAAATTGCCGCCCTCTTCTTGTCCCCAGACAGGGAAATAGCGTCTTATCCTGATTTTGTATGCACGATCAGAAGCTCACAAATACAAAACGATGGTTGAAAAATCGGCGCAGCCAGCGGATTGATTTGAACGTTCCAGTTGTCGTCTACCGACCCCCAAGTGAAGGCCCGCAGTTCTATGAAAGTACCCAAACACTTGTGGTCAGTGCGCATGGTGCGCTAATGGCCTTAACAGACATGGTGGTCCCAAGGCAAAAGCTCCTTATGCAGAACACGGAAAGCGGAGAACAACTAGAGTGCCGCGTGGTCTCCATCAAGAAGGAACTGACCGGACCGCCTAAGGTTGCAGTGGAATTCACACGGCCCGCACCGAGCTTCTGGCACCTTGCGTTTCCGCCCGCCGATTGGACTGCCAACGTTTAGTCTCGCGGCTTTAAGGAGTTCATCAATGTTGGAAAAAGGTGTCTGGGCCGTACCGGCTAGAAGGTAACAAAGTGAGCGATTTTCGCGTAGTACAATCAGCGCGACAGTATATGTGTGGGCAGAAAAGCGGAGGTGAGTAATGGTCAACTCAACAAAAGGGGTTGATTCTGGGGGAAACCTACGAGCAATGCCGAACTTTGGGAGGTTCGGTTCGCGGATTTTGCGCTCAATCGGGTTGGTATTTCTGGTAATCCTGCTGTTTTCTAGCGTGGTGTCGATTCCTACCGGACACGTGGGAGTGCTGACTCTGTTTGGCAGGGTGACGGGTGAGGCGCTCGACGAGGGGATTCACCTGATCAATCCGCTCAAGGCAGTGCAGAGGTTGTCGATTCAAACGCAGTCGGTAAAGGAAACTGCCAATGTGCCGTCGAATGAGGGGTTGATCATGGCGCTGGATACATCTCTTCTGTTTCATCTGGATCGGACGAAGGCGGCGGAAGTTTACCAGAAAGTGGGCGCGAACTATGCGGAAAAAATTGTGGAGCCGACAACGCGCGCGGCAATCCGTGCGGCGACTTCAGCGCATTCGGCGAATGCGTTGTATACGAACGCGAGAGAACTGGTGCAACAGCAGATCCAGGATGAGCTGACGGCGCAACTAGCGCCACGGGGAGTCATTGTCGAAAACGTGCTGCTGCGTGACGTGCAGTTGCCGGCAATGCTAAAAGGCTCGATCGAGGCGAAGCAGCAGGCGGAACAGGACGCGCTGCGCATGAGCTTTATCCTGCAGAAAGAAAAACAGGAAGCGGAGCGGAAACGAATCGAAGCGCAGGGAATCGCCGACTTCCAGAAGATCGTGGCCCAGGGGATCAGCCCTCAATTGCTGGAGTGGAAAGGGATAGAGGCTACCGAGAAGCTGGCGACGAGCGCGAATTCAAAGATTGTGGTGGTGGGCAACCCGAAGAATGGGTTGCCGTTGATACTGGGGCCGCAGTAGTTCCCATCAGCAAATGTGTCCAAATGGGCGGTGTTTAGAATTGACCAACGAATGGTAGTTCGGGAAGGGGATTTCTTGGTGGTAGACTTGCGCTCCCCGTCCCGGCCCTTTGGGACTGGCACTCTGATCAAAAGACGGGTCGAACCCCGTGGCGCGGGATTTTCTTTGCGGGCACCGTCGCGTTCGGCACCGAATTCGATGGGCTTTTCAGCGACGCTGCGCTCCCATTCCTTTTCGCGAATCTCGGCGGAGTTATCTTGTACGGAGCCACGTTCAGAAATTTGTATAAATGCCGACGCGGGACTACACGTTCTACAAATTGACATTCCGCGACGCGCAAGCTGCCGTCCAGTCTCCGGATCTTGCATTGGTTTAGCCTAACCTCTCGACTCTCAAAGGACGAATCATTCCAGTCGAAGTCCGGAAGTTCAACACTTGCCAGAAACGCATCTACGGTGAAGTTCCCCATGTTAAATTCCGAGATTCCGAACAGTTCCAGGGCCTGTGCATTCGCGGCAACTAGACGCCGGTCGGCGTCCGTGACAACGATTGCGTCCAGCGAACTCCCCAGCAAGTTGCGCAGATCATTCTCTCTCGTCAGACGGACTTCTCTTATCCTTCGAGGTTTGTCGGCGATAGTCCTTCCCCAGCCGGTAACTGCGTTCTGTGCCCTTAGGAGCTTCATCGCTACCTGTCTTGATACGCTGGAAACTTGTCCTCCCAGTTTGGTGATTTTTCCATCCGCGGCAACGATTGCGACACGATACCCTGCCCGCAGCTTCTGCAATTCATTCTCCGACTCGTGTCGTAATTTCTGCACTTTGTGGACGCCTGCCCTTCCCAAATCGGCAGCAACTTCCTGCACTTTCTGCATCTCCACCGTTGCCTTTCTTGATGCTCTGGAAACTTGTGATCCCAGCCGGGCGATTATGTCGTTTGCGACAATGAGTGAGTCACGCGAGCTTGCCCGCAGCTTTTGCAATTCGTCCTCCGATCGCTGACGCATCTCCTTCAGCTTGTCCGGGGCGCTCTTTTGCAGTCGATTGAATGTGTTCTCCGCTATTTCTAGATATGCGGACGCTCGCTCCAAAACGATAGAAAGCTGTCCTCTGAATTTCGGGATAACCATGGCTGGGCTCCAAGGTGAAAAGGCGGGGACGGACACAATCAAAATGAAACGCTACGCCGGCGATTTAACGTTGTCAACCGTAGCTCAAGTCGGGTAACCGGACATGTTCGTACCGGTACCGGATTTACCGAAACCAAGAAAAGAGTCTAGAAGCACACAGGGAGGCACAATGCGCGCAACTAAGAAGTCAACATCCGCAGGATGATTCAGTGAACCGCTCGTACGTCAAAGCCGTTTCCACAGAACAGATTCGCGCGCTCGTGAAGTTCCTGCCGATTTTCGAAAGACCAGACGGAACGCTCAGTTGGTTCGGGAGGTAGCCGCTACTTCCAATTCTCGATCACCATCAGGTCGCTCGACCTTCCATCCAATTGGGGGTAAAGCAGCCATTTACCGTCACTGGAAACGGACACCCCGCCGCTCCAGCCTGGAAGGGACTTTCCTAGAGTGAAAACCCTCCTCACCTTCTGGATGTTGAAATCAAAGAAATCAAGCTCGGTCTGATGCTTTACATCGGCCATGAAGTATATGCCCGATCCAGTTGGTACCCATGTATCTCCGTTGAATTGTAGCTCCGGCACCCCTTTCACTTCCTGCGAGGCGGAACCGTCCGTCCGGACGCGCCACAGCCTTCTATGGTGAGAAAAATACACATATTGGCCATCGGGTGACTCCAGCGGGAAGGTAGCATCAGTTTCAGCAATTTTTATCGCGCGGCCGCCTTCGGAAGAAACTTTCCAGATTGTGGGATCGCGGGCATCCTCTCCATTGACGAAGTATATCCAGTGGCCATCGTGAGACCAACTGGGCAGGTTATTGCCACGTACGGCGATGCTCAACTTGCGCGCAACGCCACCGTTCGCGTCGACAATGTATATATTGGCTTCGCCACCAACCCTAGAGTCAAAGGCTAGTCGCTTTCCGTCCGGAGACCAGCGCGGCATGCCGGTCCCATGAATTCCATAGGAGGTCAACTGCACCGCATTTGAGCCGTCGGCATCGCAAACCCAGACCTCGAAGCTGCCAGACCGGTTCGACGCGAAGGCGATTTTGTTCCCATCCGGCGAGATATTGGATGCTATCTGTTCACGAGAAGAGACGATGAGTTTTCGAGCCTTCGGTGGCGATCCCGACAAGTCCAGGCGCCAGATATTTACGTTCTTCGCCCCTTGCACGTACGCGAGCCGATGCCCGGCCGGGCTCACGGCGACATCCGAGGCATCATGGCCAAAAGGCAGCTTCTCTGCGTAGCCCGGCCGAGACAGCGAAGTCTGCCAGAGGTCTCCATTCCACGGAGAACTGAACACGATTCGAAGCCCGTCTTCCGACCATGCAATTCCGTGAATACCGTCTAACCCCTGCAATAACCGTTCGCTGTGGCCGTCGCTCATTCGGGATACATGTAGTGAAACGCTGCTCCACGTGTCCACACAAACCCAGGCAAGCAGATCCCCGTGGGGAGAAAACGATGGAGTCGCAGCTGTTTTGCAGTCCGTCTTGACCGGTTTCCGTTCCAACGTCTCCAGAGACAACAAAAACAGTAGCTCAGTCCCTATAGGAGATGCAGGTGGGTGATCGGTGAACGCAAGATTTTTCCCATCCGGAGACCAACTTATCTCGTTGCCGCCCCACCTACCGAGGTGTGCGGAGGCGAGCTGGCGTTCAGGTCCACCCGTCGCGGGAATCAGATAGACCCCCGCATCGCCTTCTCCTGCCACCCGGGAAATGACGATGTTGCGTCCATCTGGCGACCATGCCGCGGAAAGCCAGGACGCTGGATGTTGTGTCAAGCGCACGGGTTCATCCATTCCTATCTTTTTGACGTAGAGGTCCCAATCAACGCCATTCGTCTTGCCGTCCCACCCAAATGCAATCTGTGTGCCATCTGGGGAAAACGTAGGTGAAATAACGTTACCCTCTAAAGAGGTGAGCGGCCGCAAAGTCGGCTGCTGAAGCGAACCAGCGACATCTGAAAAGCTCCTAGCCTTCCTGGCCGAGCGCCAGTACTGCCCGCCTCCGACGAGTGCGATTAGGATTAAAACGGCTGCAACGGCGGGTGACTTCCACCGGTGGCGCAACGGCGACACCGCCTTGACCATCTTCAGGTCGGCTCGCATCTCGGCAGCCGTTTGGTAGCGTGTTGTGCGATCTTTTTCCAGCGCCTTCATGATGATCTGCTCGAGCTTCGCGGGAAGCTTCGGGTTCAGTTCGCGCACTGGGGTTGAAGTTTGATTAAGAATGGCATTCTGAAGCACCGGCCCAGCATCACCCTTGAACGCGCGCTGCCCTGTGGCCATCTCATACAAGACCAAGCCGAAGGAGAACAGATCCGTGCGCGCGTCCAGTTTTTCGCCACGTACCTGCTCCGGTGACATGTAACCTGCCGTTCCCATGGCCACCCCGGTTCGACTGTGGAAAGGGCTCGACGCAGTTAGTGACTCGGCTTCGTGTTTCAATTGATACGGACTTCCTTCTTCGGGCGGATCCGTGGTCGGGGAATCGACTGAGGCCGTTCCTATGAGAAACAACTTGGCTAAACCGAAATCGAGAATCTTGGCCTGACCCTGGCTGGTGATGAAGATATTTGCGGGTTTGATGTCGCGATGGACGATGCCCTGCCGATGAGCCGCCTCCAATCCCGCCGTGATCTGAACGGCGAGGTCGAGCAACTTCGTGAGTTCCAGAGCGGCATGCCCTGGTGCGATTGTGACGATCAAGTCGCGCAGGGTCTGGCCCTCCAAAAGCTCCATGACGAGGAAGGGCCGCCCTTCATATTCTTCGACCTCGTAAATGGTGCAGATATTGGGATGGTTCAGGGCCGAAGCCGAGCGTGCCTCGGACTCGAAGCGTTGCAATGCCCCGGGATCACTTGTCAATTCGTCGGGGAGAAACTTCAAGGCAACGCGGCGACCGAGCTTCAAGTCCTCGGCTTTGTACACCACTCCCATGCCCCCACCACCGAGTACCGCAAGCACTCTGTAGTGAGACACTTTTTTGCCGATTAGGTTTCCGTCTCCAGCGGTTAGGCTCCGTGCGTCAGCCTCGGGCTCTGCAGGTCGTGCGTTATCTCTTTGCGCTTCAACCCACTGCACCGGAACTTTCCAGCGATAGCCGCGGCGCGGAAGAGTTTCAATGTAGCGCGGATTCTCAGCGGATTCGCCCAGGGCCTGCCGAAGACGTTTCATGGCCGCGTTGATGCTGTGTTCGAATTCGACAATCGTATCGTTTGGCCACAGTCGATCGCGGATCTCTTCGCGCAGCACAACCTCGCCGGGGCTCTCCAGCAGCAAGATAAGAATTTGCAGGGGTTGTTCAGCCAGGCGAACAGCCTTACCCCCGCTCTGGCGCAACTCACCCGAGCGCAGGTCGAGTTCCAAGTCTTCAAAGCGGACAATGGATTGGGGTCGTGGGGGCGGTGCCACGCTACACCTCAAAGTATACAGATTCTATCACTTAAAGCGCGTTGTACTGCTTCGTCAGTGACCCGCAGCGTTCCAGAAGGGAAACCACGAGATCCCTGCCTGATTAACTGGCGAGATAAGTCTTCTCGCTGTCGCCTGCAAATGACTTTGTTTTCACCCTCCTTGCATTGAGCCATTTTGGGTGCTGACCGAGGATAGCCTCAGTGCAGCATGTCGAGCACTACGAGGGCGACCCACAAACTTCACCCAAGTTGTCTGACCGAAAGCGTTCGAAACATGCCCGTGCAAAACGAATGCGATCTTGAGGAGTCGTCATGAAAAAATCTCTATTGCTCTCGGTCTCAGTCTGCGTTTCGTGCGTCCTCAGTGGTTGTGGCGGTGGCAATGGCGGAACTAAAGGAAGTCAGGTACCGATCGTCAATATGTGGGTGTCATCGAAAGTGATCGCGTTGGGCCAGCCCGTGACGCTTGGTTGGTCAAGCTCGTACGCGACGTCCTGCGCGGCCTCGGCAACGCCTACCGAGAGCGATTGGTCCGGCTCCGAGGGAGCGAATGGCTCTCAATCCGTTAAACCCACGTCCCAAGGGACGATCACCTATGCGATTGTTTGCACGGGCGCAGGTGGAAGCACCCCTGGTTCCGCCTCTGTCACCGCCACGGCCAACACAAATTCGAATCTCACGATAACTTCCGGCCCGCTGCCTGATGGGATTGTCGGGCAACAATACGGCACGTTACAAAGTTTAACGATCTCGACTACCGGGAACAGAGTCCGTGGTAAATTCTTCCAGCTCAGCGCCAGCGGAGGTACCGGCCAATATAGTTGGAGTTGGGCTGCTGCGCCCGGCTCATCGCTTCCACCCCACATGGGATGTTGTCAGGCCACGTTTGGCACGCAAATCCCGATGATCAACTACACCGTCTATGACGCTGTCACTGGTACTCCAATCGCGCCGGGAACCTACCAGGTAATTGTGACGGTGAACGACTCCGGGACGCCGCCGGCGATCACCAGCGCAGAATTTCACAATCAACATCAACTACCCACCACCTCCGGTGGTCAACACCACGCCGGCACCGGCCATTGGCACGCTGAACGTAGCCTACGTTGGGTCGACCTTCACCGCGACCAATGGTTTAGCGCCATTTACGTGGAGTGAAACAGGCGCGCTGCCGCCAGGCATGAGTTTCAGCAGCGGCGGAGTCCTTACTGGTACACCGACGCAGGCCGGCTCGTTCAACATTGCAGTTGGGGTGCAGGACTCGCTCGGCCGAAATGCGGCCCCACAGAATTTTACGATTGTGGTTCTCTCGAAGGGCTTCACGCCTACCGGCAGCATGGGCAGTGAGCGCGATGGACATACGGCGACCCTGCTCAACACTGGCAAAGTCCTCGTGACGGGAGGAGCTAGTGCGACAGCGGACCTCGCGACCGCCGAGCTATTCGATCCAACCGCCGGAAGCTTTTCGCCGACCGGTAGCATGGAAAGCACGCGCATATCGCACACGGCGACGTTGCTCAGTGATGGGAAGGTCCTCATCACGGGAGGATACGGTGGGGGAGCGACCTTCGCGACCGCCGAGATTTTCGATCCGGCCAGCGGGAGTTTTACGCCTACAGGCAGCATGGGAACAGCACGCGCCTATCACACGGCGACGTTGCTCAGCAATGGAAAAGTGCTCGTAACGGGAGGACTGGACGCGGGCCAGAATGCCCTCGCAAGTGCTGAGATTTTCGATCCCACCAGCGGGATCTTTGCTTCCACCGCCAGCATGGAAACTGGGCGCCTCTTCCACACGGCGACCTTGCTGAATAATGGAAACGTACTTGTGACCGGAGGGGGCAACGCCACAGCGGAGATATTCGATCCAACCACCGGCAGCTTTATTCCGACCGGTAGCATGGGAAGTGCGCGCAGTTTGCACGCGGCCACGCTCGAAAACGGGAAAGTACTCGTGACGGGCGGATACGACGCCGGAGGGAAAGCGGTTGCCACGGCGGAGCTTTTCGACCCGGCCAGCAGCACATTTACGCCCACAGGCAGCATGGGAACCGCACGCTATCTCCACACGACGACTTTGCTCAGCGACGGGAAAGTACTCGTGGCGGGAGGATTTGAGAACGCTTCCGGCCCGACCCCGCTTTCGGCAGCCGAACTCTTCGACCCTTCAAGTGGAACGTTTACGGCGACTGCCGACATGAGCGCTGCACGAACCTCGCACACCGCCACGCTGCTGACTAACGGTGAAGTCCTCGTGACGGGAGGACAGGGCGTCGATGCTGGCGTTAGCACCGTACTGGCAACAGCGGAACTGTACCAGTAGCCGCGCGCCAGCGAGTGTTGGAGCGTTGGGGCGCATTTCTCTACATGTGCCCGGTTGTCCAAAAGACTTGTATCAACACTGGCGATTCGGATGACCTGAGCGCCCAGAGGATTACTTGGCGGATTGTTTTTTGTGGAGGTCGACGCAAACGGATTCGGCTGTGTTGGGGTCGACGGCGCTGTCGCCGCCTTCGATGTGGCGAATGATGCCGTCCTTGTCGATGACGATGTTGGCGCGCAAGGCCCATTGATAGCCTTCACCCTCGACGTCATAGCTCTTCAGGATGCCGTAAGACGTGAGCATTTTGTGGTTCATGTCGCTGAGGAGAGGAAACTTGATATTGATTTGCTTGGCGAAGGCCTTGTTTGCCGCGGGACTGTCCATGCTTACGCCGAAAACTGCCGTGTCGTTCAGATCCACCTTACCGGAATCGATTCCAGACTGGACCGCCTGGAGTTGCTTGGTTCAACCACCGGTGAAGGCTAGAACGTAAACCGCTAGCAAGACATTTTTCTTGCCGTGGAAATCGCTGAGCTTGACCGTTTTCCAGTCATCGCTGAGCAGTGTGAAATCAGGAGCCGGATCGCCGACCTTCAGGGAAAGTTTGGCAATTTCATCTTTTTTCTGGGGTCCAGCGGACAGAGGCGTGATTGCGAAAAGCGAAACGAGTAACAAGCAAGAGGCAAGAATGCGTCTCATGTGAACTCCTCTGGGGGATTACAGCATTGCGATGATAACCGGAGTGTGGACTTCGGACGAGGGAAAATTTGAATGTGGAAACATTGTAAAGAGTGAAACGCACAGCCGAGAATACTCCAGCAGGAACGGAACAGCGGCTACGTTCGTTCCCACTGCCTGATCAACGCGGTGATCGGACATGTGGGTAACATCGATTGAAGGGGGCCCAGACCTTTCTTTGGTGAGAACAATAACTGTAACAACGATCCAAGCGAATGCACCAAGGAATGCAAATAATATAGCTCCGCCGATGCCGGGCACGAGGCCGGACACAGTGGCATTGGGCAAAAGAATGTCACGAAATTGGATAAGAGTAACTGGTTCAGCGGGGTTGTTTGCTTCATTCGCGATTTCTTGCGGTCTTACCTCCACCAATTTCCTTTCTGGGTTTAGCTGCTGGAGCAGACGGTTTCTGGGCGGATTGTTTCTCCGTGGACGACAACTGCGTGTCACTCTGAGATTGCGGGGCAGCCTGAGGCGCTTGACCATGAATGAAAGTTGGTCCGGAAAATGAAATCATCTACGGTGGCGTTGTAGTTTAGTCTTTTTCACGGCTGGCGTCTCCCGATAGTGCCGTCAGAACTTTACGACAGTGGTTTCCTTCATCCTTCGACCGATTCGAGTACCGACCGTGCTTCGTGCTACTCGCCGAGTGTGCTTTCCGCGTTGAAGACGTTGCACAACCGCGGGAATCCAGTATCATTGGTACACGGTCCAACCGGGTCACAGTTTTGCAATTAAATAAATTAACAATGGAGTGAATTCCTTGTCTCTGTCCGGATCCGGCAACACAACCTCTAAGGCGGAATCGGTCCTCATCCCACGGACTGAGGAATTTTATCGCAAGATATGCCATGAAGTTGCCACGGGAATTGCGATCACGGATTGGCAGGGCGTTTTTCAGGAGTGCAATCCCGCCTACTGCGCCTTGCTCGGTTACACCGAACAGGAACTACGGACCATCGACTTTGTGTCACTCATTCATCCCGAGGACCGGGAAGCCAATCTGGTTCAAGTTCGTCGCCTGGAAGTCGGAGAAATTCGTTCTTTTGAGATCGAAAATCGATACATTCACAAAAACGGTGAGCCGGTGTGGGTTCGCAAGTTCGTTTCTGTTCTGCATGGCGAAGAGGGGGAACCAACACATTTGATCGCGCTGGTGACAAACGTCACGGAGCGCAAGCGGGCGGAAGAAGCTATCAAGGAAAGCGAAATGCGTTATCGCAGGATCGTCGAGACCACAAACGAAGGAGTATGGCTCCTTGATTCTAAACTTCACACTTCCTATGTGAATCGACAGATGGCGGGGATGCTAGGGTATGAACCGGGAGACATGGTTGGACGAAGCGTATTCGATTTTTACTTTTCCGAGGATGTCGACCACAAAAGGCAAGTCCTGATGCGCCGAGAGCAGGGAGTGCGTGAGCAGCTTGAAGAAAGGCTCCGGCGAAGGGACGGTTCGGAATTGTGGGTACGAATGTCCGCAACTCCTGTGGTCAGGGAGGATTGTGAGTTTGACGGGGCTTTTGCGATGGTATGCGACATTACCGAGCGCAAGCTGGCGGAAGAAGCTACCAAAGAAAGCGAACAACGCTTCCGGCTGGTGGCCGACAGCGCACCGGTCATGATCTGGATGTCAGGGCTGGACAAACGCCCTACTTATTTCAATCGGCCTTGGCTGGACTTCACTGGTCAATCGGAGGCCGATCTTCAGAGTGGTTTGGCTGGAATTGTTCATCCCGAGGACTACTCAAAATGTCGCGACATTTATTGTCGAGGGTTCGATCAACGGCAACCCTTTGCTAAAGAATGCCGTTTGAAAAGACACGACGGACAATACCGCTGGATGCTCGACATCGGGGTGCCGAGGTTTCATGAAGATGGCTCCTTTGCCGGATACATCGGCTCTTGTGTGGATATCACCGAACAGAAGCTAGCCGAAGAAGCCCTCTCTTCGATAAGCCGCCGATTGATCGACGCGCAGGAACAGGAACGGAGACGGATCGCCAGGGAACTCCACGACGACATAAACCAGAGACTCGCGCTAGTGGCCGTGGAGCTGGATCGCCAGAGAGAAGATTTACGCTCTACTACAAGGGAAATGCGGTCGGCCATGGAAAATGCGATCAAACAGATTTCAGATATTGCAAGTGATGTTCACATGATGTCGCACCGGCTGCACTCCTCTAAACTCGACACTGTAGGCCTCGCCGCTGCAGCTGCGGGTTTTTGTCGAGAGTTGTCGAAGCAGCAAAACGTCGAGGTTGATTTTCAGTGCGACGGGATCGCTAGGGAACTACCGGAAGCCATTGCGCTATGTATGTTTCGCGTGTTGCAGGAAGCTCTTCAGAATGCTGTCAGGCACAGTGGAGCTAAGCACTTCAAGGTGTCTCTCGCGGAATGCACAAATCAGATTGCTCTGACAATCTGTGATGATGGCCGAGGCTTTAATCCTGCAGAGGCACTAAAGGGGAGCGGCATTGGACTCGTGAGCATGAAAGAGCGTTTGAAGTTAGTTGGAGGTGAGTTGCTGATCGATGCCGGCCCGAAAAGGGGAACTACTATTCGCGCATCCATTCCCTTTGCTTGCCAAGCGAAGTCTGCATATATCTGACTACTTCATACAAGCAAAAACCGAAACGATTTCATCTATAAGTCTGATTGCACTAAACCGCTACGCGGTAGGTGGTGACGCGACAGTCGTGTCAGTTTGACTGGTCACTCTCCGCAGGCAATCACCGGGCTGCCCGCTTTGCTGTACGTCGCCGTGTCCACCGGCGCAAAGGTATCCACCACTGCTCCGGAGCTCGCGTCCACTATTCTCATGTTCGCCTCCACGTTTGCGCCCGGCTGCCCCGCCACCAGCGGATCATTGATCTCCAGATACACGAACAGCGTGTCGTTCGGCCAGAATTGCATGTTCGCCGTTGGCGTATACTCCACGTCCTTACTGATCAGCGGTGTAGAACTCTCGGCCATCTGCGCCGTTACATCCGTCGGATCCGTGGACACCTTCGATAAGCACGGCGAGCGAGAAACCGACAACGAGCCACCACAGTGGGACTGTCACCGTGCGAGTCATCGGCTGCCCCGAGAAAATTCCCGAGACTTGCACTCAGGACAGAAAGCGAGAAGCGAACCTAAGTACCTTAAAGACATGGTGGGCCCGCCAGGATTTGAACCTGGGACCAACGGATTATCGAGTTCAAATAAGATCAAGTCTCAGTGAACTGCGACCTTGAATGTGTGCCAATTCCAAACTGTCTCAACAGAGGGGTTCACCCCATCGCACTGTGCCCAATTTTGTGCCCACCCTTCATCAATAACCATCGCAGAAGGTAGTAGTCGAGCAGGGAAGAGAATCGCCTGTATTGCTGCGGACAATCAACGCGATAGCAAGTCATAACAGCCCATCATGCAGTTCCATGGTTTTTCCTTCTCAAACTTCCTCTTCTCTTTCAGGATAGCGTTCGGCTGGTGAAGCGGAGGCGAGCTCTGCTGGAGAAGCAACTCGCCGAGGAATAACCAGCTGGAGACTCATCGGAACGATGAGTACGGGCGGCTCTTGGGTCGCTCCCCGCTATTGTTTCCTCCTGCATCGGACTGATAGATCTCCCCATGCCTGAAAAAACTCATCGTCGCTCCAGCAGAATTGATCGCTGGACTCGCTTCCTGCTCGAACTCCTCCGGCGGTCGATAGGACGAATTGAGCGAGTAGAATGCGGGTGTGAGAATCGAAGGACTCAAGAAGTATCGTCGCCGCAATCCTCGCTCAGACCTAACCAGTCATTCTCCTTGACAGGGAAAAAAACGGGTGCTATCTACTTTCACCATGATGCGAGGTGCGAGAGTTGCATTAGTTGTGGTTGCTATCTTCTCGATTACCTGCGTTCTGATCACCCCGGATCCGACTGACGATGTTGACGGCGTCCTGAGACCGAATCACGCGCAAAGAATCGTCAGTCTCCCCCTTCCGCAATCCCCAATTCTCGTAGTTGTAGCATTCCTTTTGTGGATGCGTCCGAGTGCTACTCAACGTTTGACCACGTCCGAGTTGCTTGATCTCGTCTGCGTTTGTCGCTGCTAGGCCTTCTTTCCAATACTTCAAAAACTCCGCGTCCTCCTAGTTCTCAGGGTAGGACGAAGTCTTTCAAAAAAATAAGAAGCTGGCTCTGCTTCTCGCATTATTAGAAAAATTTTGTCTTGCAGACTAGCTCTCGCCCGGGCCTGGCTGCTAGGGAGATCACCAAAGCGATGTACTCCTTACAAGTTTGTTTCTCGCGCCTTCTCAAAACCCTGGCATTCGTTCCTACATTCGCGCTCCTTCTGCACGGCTGCGCCAGCGGCGGTGGCGGCGCCTCTCCACCAGACCCTGTCTCCATCCTCACGTCCACGCTTCCCAACGGCCAGGTCGGGACGTCGTACAGCGCAACTCTCGCGGCAACGGGCGGCACTGGGCCTTACACTTGGTCGCTCACCAGCGGCACGCTGCCCGCTGGCTTGTCTTTGGGGTCCACAGGCGCGATCACCGGCACTCCAACAGCTGCCGTGACCAACACCCCACTCACTTTCAAAGTGACCGATTCCAGCAGTCCGGCGCTGACAGGTAGCGTCAATCTGACGCTTACGGTCACGTCAAAACCCCCGCCAATTTCCGTGAGTGTTTCGCCTACCACGGCAATCGTCTTGGTAGCCACAGGAACACAAGCTTTCACAGCGTCTGCTCAGAATGATTCCCAGAATAAAGGTGTGACTTGGAATCTCTCTGGAACCGGTTGTTCCGGTGCGGCGTGCGGGTCTCTTTCCAATGTGACGACAACCTCGGTCACGTATACTGCGCCCGCGGCGGTTCCCTCTCCCGCCTCCGTGACGTTAACGGCCAGTTCTGTAGCGGACAATACAAAATCCGGCAGCGCAATGATAACCGTTACGTCGACACCTCCGCCAATTTCCGTGAGTGTTTCGCCTACCACGGCAATCGTCTTGGTAGCCACAGGAACACAGGCTTTTACCGCGTCGGTTCAGAATGATGCGCAGAACAAGGGTGTCACCTGGGCTTTGGCGGGCGCGGGTTGCTCTGGGGCTGCGTGCGGCACGCTGAGCAACGCCGCGACCACTTCGGTTACCTATACCGCTCCGGCGGCGGTGCCGTCCCCGGCTACCGTCACTCTGACTGCAACGTCAGTGGTCGACACGACAAAGACCGCTTCCGCCACGATTACCGTCATTTCCGGCTCGATCACCATTTCTATCTCTCCAAAGCGCGCCGGCCTCACCGTCACGCAAGGCCTTTCTGTGACGGCCACGACGAACGACGGTGCCGGCGTGAGCTGGACCGCAACCGGCTCGGGTTGCAGCGGCACCGCATGTGGTACATTCACAAACGTAACCGCGACGACCGCTACATATGTCGCGCCGTCCACCGCCAGTGTCTATACGATTGCCGCCACCAGTGTCTCGAGTCCTGGCACGAGCGCTTCCGTCGCCGTGGGTGTCACCGACCTTGCTGGGGTCACGACCTATCACGACAACCTTTCCCGCGATGGAACGAACACCCAGGAATACGCGCTCACGACCAGCAATGTCACGTCGTCAACGTTTGGCAAGCTTTTTTCTTGCACAATCGATTCACCCGCGTATGCGCAACCCCTCTGGGTCGCCAATCTCAGCATCGGAGGCGGCACGCACAACGTTGTCTTTGTTGCTTCTTCCCGTAATACGGTTTACGCCTTCGATGCTGACAAGAGCCCGTGTGTGACTTACTGGTCGGCATCGCTGCTTGGATCCGGAGAAACCTACTTGAGCTACAGCGATGTCGGCAGCGGCGACATCCAGACCGACATCGGCATTGTCGGCACTCCGGTTATGGATCTGTCCACGCAAACTCTCTACGTTGTGAGCAAGTCCAAGGACAGTGGGACTTCCTGCACTCCTTCGTCTTCCTGCCACCAACGTCTGCACGCCTTGAACTTGGCCGATCATGCAGAGAAATTCGGGGGACCCTACAGCCTCACATCCTCGATCACTGTTCCTGGCAATGGGGATGGTTCCAGTAACGGCCTGGTTCCGTTTGATCCCCTGCGGGAAAACCAGAGGCCTGGTCTCGCCCTGGTGGACGGTGTTGTGTACGTTACGTGGGCCTCCCACGGGGACAACGGGCCCTATCATGGATGGGTCATTGGGTTCGCGGCCGGTAACATTGGCGCGGGGCCCAGCGCCGTGTGGAACAGTACTCCCAATGCCGTGAGCGGCTACCCCAACTCGGATGGAGGCATCTGGATGTCTGGAGGCGCCCCTGCCGCTGATGCCAGTAACAATCTCTACTTTCTCACAGGCAACGGCTCTTTTGATGCTAACTCGAGCGGCTCCAATTACGGGAACTCAACCATCAAGCTGAGTACTTCCGGCAGTCTGCACGTAACCGACTATTTCACACCCGCCAATCAAGATTCACTCAACAGCGGCGATCAGGATCATGGCGCGGGGGGCGCCGCGATTCTCGTCGATCAGCCGTCAGGACCGGTCCAGCACCTTCTCATCGGTGGCGGTAAATCCGGCACCTTGTTCCTCGTCAATCGCGACAATATGGGTCATTACAATGGCCCGACTGGCCCCAACAACGTCGTCCAGAGTCTAAGTCTCGGGAATGGAATTTTCGCAACCGGTGCTTTCTGGAACAACTTCTTTTACATCGCTGGCGTGAACGGCCACCTGAATCAGTACACCTTCAACACCGGTACTGGCCAATTTACTTCTCCTGCGACACACTCTTCGTCGAGCAGCTACGGCTTCCCAGGCTCAACTCCGTCTGTCTCTTCTGTTGGTTCTTCCACGAATGGCATCGTTTGGGCGCTCGACAACAGCCAATATTGCACGGAGCAGTCACCAGGTTGCGGTCCAACGGTCTTGCACGCGTACGACGCAAGCAACGTGAGCACGGAACTTTGGAATAGTACCCAGGGCTCGGGCAATAGCGCAGGCAACGCCGTGAAATTCACTGTGCCGACAGTAGCTAACGGCAAAGTCTACGTACCAACACGAACGGAACTTACGGTCTACGGTCTGTTGGCCAACTGACACGCGCTCACAACGTCTCAGACAATCACGCTCTGGCGTTTTTTCTCGCCAGGGCGTCCTCGCTACGATTTGTTGAGAAATGTTAAGGGTGTGTACCAAACTACGGCGATAAGCGTGAGGAACGGTACCGCTCGAGGTTTGCCGTTCTCGCACTCGAGGCGACGATCGTCGATGGACGTAAAGACGTAAGGAAGCCACAAGTCGGGACGCGGCAGGTTTCCAAAGGCGCGGAATAGCCTGTCAGGACGAAAATAGCCGCCTTCGGAAGAATAGCGCAGCCGGGCACAAAAGCGGTATCGCCAGCTAACGGTCATAACGACGTTCGATCGGCCCGAAGACTACCCTGTTGCCAGTAGTTGGAAATTGAACTCCCAACTATCTCTCAGCGAATCAGCAGAATACTGTCTGAGCCTCTCTGGAACTTCGGACTAATCGAGCCAGCTTTGCAGGCGACAGGTCACAAAAACGGGCACACTGCCGCGCATGGCCACGAGAATGAACAATCTAACTGATTGAAATGACATGGTGGGCCCGCCAGGATTTGAACCTGGGACCAACGGATTATGAGTTCTGAAAATGGCGATGATGACTGAGTGCGATGGTTAGTCATCGCGTTGATTTGACTAGCAAGTAGCTGGCATATTCTTATCTGCCCGACTGTGCCCACTTGCTACGGTTTGTGATGGAGATGGGGCAAAAATTGGGGACAGTGGTTTGGGGCGCACGTGACATAGCTTTCTATTTCGCGACGCTCCGTTGTTGCTCTTGAGACCTCGAGTGGTAGCGCTCGTCACAGTCTTGGCAACGGTAAGGGCGGGAACGAAGGAACCAGAAAAGTAATTTGTCCAACGCACCGTGGATATGGGAGCGCCTTACATTCCTGCTTCTACAGTTTGGACACGCACGGTGCGGCCTCGTCAGGGGATCGCCTGACATGAATCTCTCCTACAATGTTCTGGGGTCAACTTAACGATCTTTTGTTAGCTTATCCTGGAAAACATGGAAAGCTCCAAGATGTCAGCGTGTTAGATACTAACCTTTTGGCGAAGCCCAGCAATCCGTCGCCACAATGGGAGGACTGGAGTAGCAGGTACTAACTGGGCGGGAAAGGCAGGAAGGTTGAGATGTTCCACTGTGGCACCGACTATGAGGAGCATTTCAGCCAGCCCATAGCCACGCTCGCCAACGGCTTTCTCACCTTCATACCGGGAACCTAGAATCCCATTTCGCCGATCTCCGATTCGGCGGTTCGAGGGCTTTTCTCGAGTCATTTACGGTTTGGTGTCCGATATGTCCGTATCCGTAGCCGACTTCGTCGATAGTGCGCCAGGAACTTTTGTCGATGCGTTATCTTCTTCCCGTGTGAGATAAAGGATGAACGGAGTGAGCTCGAAGGGCGATACCTCGTCTTTGGCCACCGTCCCTACTGGCTTGGTCTTGAGCATCTGTAGCTGGTTGTCCCAGGGTTCGATCTTGATGCGTCCGCCGAGCGGCAGCGCAGCAATAAGGTTACCCGTTGCCTTTGATGCCGACGCCTGCGCGATGGGAACTGCGGATGTGCTGGTCACGCTAATCGCGACCCTGTTGCCCAGGTGCGGACTGACCAGATTGGGGATCTCCTTCGAATGGTCATTCAACGCTTGAAGGAAGAGTTGCGCGTTTCCGATATGATCCTTGTATGGCGACTTCTTCAGTAATTCCATCCCCTCTTGGGTCGCCGCCTGTTCCTCTTCCGATGTGTGAGTAAAGCCAAAATGATGGAACGTCTCTTTTTCGTCGAACCGCAGGCGATTGAAAAACGCATATTGGGTGCCCGTGCGATGCCTGAGCACGATGTGACCGAGCTCGTGCGCGAGGATGGCCGCAAGGCTGGCCTCGTCTGGGAGCACATCCACCAAGCCGCGGCTCAAGACGATGGTGTGGCCCATCGTGAAGGATTCCATCGTCGAGGTCATCAGAACGCGGCAGCGGACCGTCGGCTGTATATCGAGGTTATTGGTAACCTCAAGGTTGTTGACCACCGTCTCCAGTACTTTATCCACGTCCCCATACTGCGCCATCAGACCCAACTGCTCCATCTTGGCTGCGATATTGTCTTCAGCCTGGCGTCCCCATGCGCGTTTCTCCTCTAGCGGCGAGTAGTCGGTACCGATTTCACTCTGATCATTCACTGGCCCGAGCACCTCCACCTTGCTTAGCTCCTGCTCTTCCCGATCGTGGCTAGGGGCGTAGCTCCAAAGGCGCGTCTGTGCCCTGAATGACTGGACCAACGGGTTGTCGGCTTCTTCGCTGTAGATGAAAGACGGGAGCCATTTGTTCTTTCCGGCGTTCGTGCGCCAGCTGTCGAAATTGAAGTAGTAGCTGGTCTTGGACCTGCTATAGCCACCGTTGAAGCGCACGATGTGATAATCCTGGTCTTCAACCCATATGCGCCCGACAAAGCGTCCTTTGTCGTCTTTCGATACTGGGTCGACGTCGAAAACCAAACAGCGAACCTCACCCAAGAACTCACGTCCCACATAGTCAAACTTGTAATTTTGACGGTTGAACCCGTTTGTGTCCAGGTAGATCATTTGGAGGAAGCCGCGCGGGAGAAACTCCATCGAAACTAAACTCCCCAAGCCGCCGAACATGTTGTGCTTGGCGCGACTGCCATTGATCAGCGGTTCGATCTCCACGCCCTTCGCGAGCTCCGCGCGCCCGAGAAAATACTTATCGCCCTTCGGCACTGCACCCAAGTCCTTGTTAGGACGGAGAATCTGGATGTATGTCTCCACGATGGGAGAATACTGGCGCAGCGACTGCATTTCCGCCTGTTCTTGCGCCACAATCTTGTCCACAACTTCAGTAAGCTTCGGCTGTTGCTGGGGAACTGCAGTCAGGGGGAGCGCGCCCAACGCCAAGGCGACAGCCAATATCTTCAAGGCACGCATAATGCCTCCTAAACTGTACATGAGGGCTATAGCTGGATTTTGTCAGGATAGGCCTCCGACAGCACCCTGCAAACTGTACAAAGGGTTAGTTCAAGGACAGGAGTACCTAAAGACTGGCAGCCCTGGACGAAATGTCAGCAGCTTGAGTGAAAATTCTGATAGGTGAATCAGAGAGAGTTGAGCCCGGTCGCCAAAAAAATCCGGGATGGGCCTGGAAGCCTCCAATTGCGCACGAAGCCGGCCGCACTTAATCGATAAAGAGCAGAAGAGTTGGTTGAGCGGCCGATCGCACTCGGCCATTTGCCGCTGGCAAAACTCGTAACCATCCTGTTCCTGCTGAGGGAAAAGTGGTTTTACTTTGGAGAAGCTCGAGTTAGATCATCAGAGGCCCAGGCTTTGTTCATCCGACACATGCCATTGCGGTCGCCAGCGTTGAGGCGGTAGGTTGATTAAGAAGTGCCAATTGGCCGCCCTCCGTGCGGCTAATTGGCACAAAAAATAGACGTGGGAGGCGGAAATATTCGGCCTGCCTCCCTTTTTTGATCAAGAACTCTGTGCCGGGACATCTCGGCCCCTCTCCGCACTCCCAGCTTCAAGTCTAGATTTGGCCTTCTAGGAATGTTCTAACTTCACTTGATGATCCAACGCGGCGAGAATCCAAACTTGCAGGACACTCCGAGAATGCGGTTTCATGTCGCCGAACACTACGCCCACGCCAGTCGCCCTCACATAAAGTACTTCCGCCGAAGCTTCAAAGAACTGATCTGCGTGCCAAATCTTTATCCGCAGACGGTGGTTTTCGCTTGTCAAGGATGAGGTCTCCAAGAAACATCCTCGTAAGCTCAACTCTATCACTCGCGCAGGTATTTCTTGGGCAGAGCTTTCTACGACGACCTCTGCGCATGCGTTGAACGGAAACCTCAGACCACGCTGCTCTTTATTCATTGTGCGAGCATAACACTCTCGCCCGTCCGTCTGAATTCGTTCGAACAATCTACGTTCGCTCCTGGTAAACAGGCGATCGGCAAAGTTCAACAAGGTTGGGGCTCTTCGTCGACCCTGAGAACGGTCGCATCGCAGCTGAGCCCGCTACTTCCCCCACAACAGCGCAGAAACAGAGGTATGGTTGTGGGCATCGATGCGCCAAAAGAAGAGGGAGCCGAAGCTGTGGAGCCGATATCCACATATTACGATTTTCTGCCGAAGAAGGCCGACGTTCGCAGTCTTGCTTACCACTTTACGGGCGAATACAGATCCGGCGCACACGCTAGACTGGATCTGATTCGTGAGCTCTGGAGCGAGGCAGAACAATGGCGTGAGGCGTGGAGAGGGAGGAATGGCCAGCCTTTCGAGGACTTATGCATATTTAGGGACGGCAACTCATACGTGCTCGTCTGGCACCTTTAATTCCTGCGTAGGGCGCGGATTCTGGCCAAATTAGCGACTCCGAGTAGCAGGCGGAACAGGGAATTAACAGGGAAAGCTCTGCACTCAAACTGCAAAAACTCGGTGCAAGTTACAGGGAGTCTGGCGGAGAGCTTCTGGCGGCAGACCCAAAAAGGTCAAACTAGCGTTTCAGGTTGCTCTGTTGGGGGCACCTCCGATCGCGTATTCAGCAGAAGGAGGTCCACACCCTAGAAGTCGCTTGAACTTAGTTGTAGGTAGGCTTACAGTGCCGAACATCGAGAGTCGCTGCATCAACTAAAATTTGGACATCCTCCCCAATGTCTCCTACGCAGGCCATCAGTCCCGTTCACCTGTCACTGACTCACCCGCCCCGCTAATCGTAAATTGTCCCTTCGCTCCGCCATACCTCCATCCCCGCTCAGGAGCGACACCCCTCATGAAGAAAGCCGCATTCTTCTTCGCGGAAGTTCTCGGATTCACACTCCTCCTCAAAGCTGTCGCCGCACTACTCTTCGGCTTGCCCCTCAACAACATGGTCGCGCAAGTCGGCCTGTGGTTCGTCTTCGGCTTCCTCATCCTTCTCCTCGCTTGGCTTTTGCAGAAACTTCTCCGCGGCTCCGGCCTCCCCGAACTCGGTTTCCGCTTCCACAAGAGCTTTATTGGCGACCTCTGGCTGGGCCTCTGCGGTTTCGCTATCGAGAATCTCCTCTCCCTCCCCGTCGATCTCGCCGCGCTGCGCGATCGCGCCAACATGGCCCACGCTATCGTCGAACAGCTCCATTTCTCCTCCGCGTTGCAGATTCTTGCGGGCGGCACGCTCCTCGCCGCCGCCCTCGGCTTCTTCACCGGTGCCTTCCACGAAGAGATCCGCTTCCGCGGCTACTATCAGGGTGCTGCCTCTGCCGAACTCACGCCCCTCGCCGGTTTGCTGATCGGCCTGATTCCCTTCACCCTCGGCCACTACTTCTCCCATCCCGATTGGAGCCTCGCCCAGGTCGCCGCCACGTTCGTTCCCGGCCTCATCTACGGCCTCCTCTTCTACGCCACGCGCAGCCTCACCGTCGTCATGACCGCGCACACCCTCAGCAACGTCCTACCCTTTTTCCCCTTCCTCCTCCACGAAGCCACCGGCAGCCGCGCCATCACCCCGGCAGCCATCGCCGCGTTGGCCACTCTCTCCCTCTTCCTGATTGCTCTCCGCTGGAATCACGAGCTCCGCGATTGGCGCCACTCCACCCGCCAACTCTTCACCATGCGCCCTACTTTCGGCGTCCTCACCGGTCTGGTGATCGGCGGTGCCCTACTCGCCCTCTGGCCCCGCGAATTTCGTCCCCTCTACTCCGCCATGGCCGGAGTCATCCTCCTCGCCATCGCCATCCTCGGCAGATCTACAAAGCCCAAATAAATCCACCATCCACTCGCAATTCGCGCGTACGAATTCCTCTTCGGGTGAGAACTTTGGCAATTCGACTGACGATCGGGGCGTTGCAGCAAGCCATCGAGAGCCGACACCCGGAACCTGGCCTAGTGCACCACTCGGATCGAGGATTACAATACGCCTCGGAAGAATACGCAAAAGTCCTTAAATTCAACACTACCTCTTTCCACCGTTGGCGTTGCCAGAAGTTTCTCCCCCTTAATTGCGCGCTCAATCTCGTTAGATAGCATTTTAGTAGGACCCACCCGAATACTGGCTGAAGTCGGTCAGTAGTTCTTTGCAAGGTACTCCCGAAGCCGGTCAATCCGGAAGCCGGCATCAGCGGTCTCGATTTGCAGAAGGAGTTGGGTGGCGGACAATTGGTTGTGGAAGTCGAACGCCGCCGATGTGTCTGGCGCCGCAACCAATTGAAGACTCTTGTCGATCTGTTTGTTCTCTTCCTCAAGAGCCCTGAGCTTAGCCTTCTGGACCATGACGCAATCCACTAACTGCTGCCGAAGAACCTCCATTTGCCGGACAACGTCACCCTCCTCCACTTTCTTCCATTCGTCGTGCGCTTCGACGGCGCGATCCAGATGCTTGTTGATGGCCCGGCTGGCGAGATTGTAGCTGACGGAGACCTGCCCATACGGCTGCGCACCCTGGGCAATAGGATTCACCTGCGGATGAACGCCAACGGTGAGAGCGACGTCCCAATTATTCTGCCGGCTTAGTTTATCCAGGACTCTCTGGGCACTCTCCTCGCTGCTCTGTTTTTGCGCGACCAGTTCTTTCAATGGTTGATCGCTAAGCGGCGGAACATAGATTGCCGAGAGCTTCGAGCGGGTGTCGGCGCGGTCTGCCTCCAGCTTGATCCTTGTTGTCTGCAACGTGAAGAGCATCAGCTGCGTGGCATTCTGGGCCTCCAGCATTTTTGCGGTCTGCGCGATCAACGTGTCCAGTGATTTCGAGGCCTGTTCGATCAACGTGAGCCTGTTGCACTTCTACCGATTACCCCCGAGTAGCCCGTCAACCGGGAGCAATCGCGGTCACTATGAATTCCTGCCCGTTCGGTGTGCGGCCTGCCAAGTTCACCTGCGAATCGCTCGCTACTGCCCAATGGTAGTGACGCGTCTTCTTCAATGTTGCGGACAAGTTCACGCGTTTCCATAACTTCAGTTTTCTGTTCTTTCGCGTCCAGGCCGCGGCCGTCAAAATTTAGGAGGTTACATCAGCAGAGTGACCACGCTGGTGACCACGAGTGCTGCAGCCCATACCAGGTTGAGGTTGAGCCAGGCCTTGCGAAGAATCGCGAGGCCAAACTTGCTATAGACCACCCATGCGACGATCCCAGTGACAGCAAGATAGGCAGCAGTATGGACCGCGGTGGCGAGCAGTGCTGCCAGAGGGCTGGCGGCTGGGACCTGTGATGGTGACCTGCCATGTGGTCAGCCGCTTCAACTGCACGGCTGCCCAGCAGCACCGGCAGCAACATCAAACCAGCACCGTGCGCCGATGCCATCAGAAAAGACCAGAGCGTCAGGTCGCGAAAGCCCACCTGCATGCGGACCCATCGCGGGTGGTGATGGCGCACCAGGGAGTAGATTCCGAGACCGAACAAAAGCGCCGCGACGGGATAGCGGATTGCCTCCCGCGGCAGCGCCATGTCGAGAAGTGCTGCAGACAGCACCACAATGCCAATGGACAACGCGTGGCCAAGCGCGATCGGGACCAGTGCTCTCGCCACCGCACTCCCCTTCTGCTCCTGCATCCCCAGCGCCACCGCGAAAAGCCACCCCATCCCGGGGTTGATTCCGTGGTAGGCGCCGAGGAGCAGCATCAGCCACAGCGCAGTTGAGCCCATCTCAGCGTGCGTCATTTCGCCTCTGAGTAGCAATAGGAGTCCGATGAGGCGTCGCCGCCTTCCAGGCGGACCTGATGCGCGCGCAGCCCGTCGAACTCGAGGAAGAACCGTTCATCGAGTTTCATTCCGCCCTTCGGGTCCGCGTCAAGCTTTACCATCCAACTCTTTAATCCGTCAGGATAGATCTGGTCGTCCCACGGGGAGTAGAGCGAGTTGGTGAAATAGACGCGCTTGCCATCGCGGCTGATCTCAACCATCTGCGGGCCGCCGTTGAGCGGCTGCTTGGGCTTTTTGGGATGAGCCGCGCGGCGCACGATTCCGCCGAGATGGACTGAGCCGGTCTTTTTCGGGTTGGCCGGGTCCGAAACGTCGTATTGGATGAACTCCCCGGTCCCCCAACACGAAACATAGAGGAAGCGGTCGTCGAGCGACAGATTGATGTCAGTTACCAGCGGTGGCACGGCCTTGAAGCCCTTCAGCAGTGGCGGTAACTTTTCCGGATCAGCGGGCTCCGCGGGAATTTCAATCACCTTGCGGACGGCCCATTTGCCGTTCTTACCGCCGTCCTCGCGGTACCACATCCAGATCGACGACGAAAGGTCGTTGAGCGAAATGCCCACGCTGACGAAACCGTAAGTCTTATTGGGATCGTGAGAGGGCCTCAGCTCGAGCACCCACTGTTGCTCCGCACCCAGATCCACTTCCTGCAGATGGCGCCGCTTGTCCAGGTCCCAAATATGAATCTTGTGCCCGTACTTGCCGGCGAGCAGCAGTTCAGGGTTGACGCCGTCTTTCACCATGTTCGGCGTGCCCCATTCGGAGGTAATCATCGTGTCGTGTCCCAAGTGCCACCAGAAGTCGTATGCCAGTTGCTGCGGGCCGCGATCCTGTTCCCACTGGCCCTTCAGCTCGAATGTATTCGCGTCCATTAGGAAAATGCCACCGGGGCCGTCTCCGCTCGCCGATCCGAGTGCACTTCCATAGATGCAGTCTGGCCCGCAATGAATTGTATGGGGCGAGGTGTAACCGGTCTTCTTGATGAACTCTTCGGGCTCGATCACCTTCGCGATCTTCGGCTGCTTGGGATTCGGCTTGGTATCCAGGATGTAGATCCGCGAAGATCCGATGCCTGGTACGATCAGGTAGCGACGCTCCATGTGCGGATGGGGGGTCTGCGGACAAAGACACGCGCTGCAGGCATTCCATCCGAAGTGGTGCAGCTCATTATCGCCGCGTGGAAAGTCCGTTTGCCCGACGAGCCGCCCATATTCGGAGGAACTCGGATCAAGGTCAATGACGCCCATGGCGTCGCGCTGGCCATTCTTGCCCGCGTTGAGCAGTGCGACATAGGCGAGGCGTTCTGGCGGGGCCTGCATCGCCATTCCCGGTGAAGGGTAAAAAGTTGGATCCGGACGCATTAAAGCCATATTTATATCCCCTTATTGTTCAAAGATTCGCAGAGAAAACACCCGAACCTCAGGCTTTCACCGCGATCACTTCCAGATACTCCGATGAAACGACGGTGAGTTCATCCCCTCCACGATTGTGCGTGGACCATAATGCTTCCAGGTCAACGCGTAGTCTCCTCGCATCCGATTCATCCAACGAAGCAAACGCCCGATTTGTAGGTCCATAATACTGCCGAAAGAACTCGACCACGTCTACCGGCGGGAAAGGGTAGGTGAAGCTGTATTGGCGCCGCGTCATCGTAAGCTGGGAAACTCCGTGGCCCAGCCTTTCGCGCACGACGGCCTCATCGCCCCACAACACCGGGGCCGGCATGCCGGAAGGAGCGATAAACTTGGCGAAGGTTTTGAACATTTGTCCGATGAACCCTTCTCGCGTCCAATTTCCCATGGCGATGGTGCCTCCGGGACTGCACACTCGCAGCAGCTCGCGGGCCACGAGATCCGGCCGCGGGGCAAACATCGCTCCGACCAAGCTGGTTACGACGTCGAAGCTGGCATCCTCAAACGGGAGCGCTTCGGCGTCGCCTTCCATGAAACGGGCATTGAGACCTTCTGCTTTGGCGCGCGCTTGCGCACGCTGCACCAGGTTCGGCGCGATGTCCACGCCGGTGACGTTGACTCCATCCCGCGCTGCCCATAGCGCGACCTGACCCGAGCCGCAAGCAACATCGAGCAGTTGGCAGCCAGCGGGTACGTCGAGTTGCTCGTAGAAAATGCGCGCTCCCTGTTCCATATAGCGCGAGAAGCGGTCGTAATCTCCGGCCATCCATGTGTCTTTTAGCCGTGCCTTTAGACCGTCGATTTCCGGTGCGGTTTCTGTGGTGCTCATATCTTCCTCCAGTATGTTTTGTTTTGCTTTTTGTCTGCGGCAAAGGCGGGCACTGCGCCTGTGGTCCTGGCCGGCCCGCCGATGCTCCATGCCAGGTCGCAAATCTCGTCGATGCTGACCCAGGTGAAGGGGCGCATGTTCTTTCCCTCGAACGGCACCACGGTATCCGTGAGTTTGCTGACGATCTCCTTTTTCTGGGTCGCCGTAAAAACCTGCTCCATCAACTTCAGTTGAATCAAAGGCATGATTGGTTTCTCCATTCAGGATTGAAGTGACGGTTCTAATCTTTCCCGCCGCTTGACTTCCCACTATGTCGATTCCTCGGGTGAGACTTTCTTACTCACCAACACCCGAGCAGGATTGGCGGCGCCGACTCGTGCTCTGGACTAGCTGTTCCACGCTTCGGGGTGATCTTAGCAGCAAAGGATTGCGCCACGATCTTCCCATTCTGCACAACGAATGTGTCAGTGGCGGCTTCGTAGGAATTGTCTGCTGTTTCTGCGCTCCATAGAATGTAAGCGTAATTACCCTCAACGTATCGCTGCCGCATCGAAAACGACGCGCCAGGCTTTGCAAACTCCGAAAAGAAAGCCTGGAAAAAAGACTTGATTGCGTCCGGGCCTTTTAGCGGCCTGCCAGGTATAAACAACACGGCATCCGATGAGTAATCAGCGAGTACGCCATCGAGGTCGTTCTCGCCGAAGCACTTCAGATGCTGATCGAGAACATCGTTTGTAGTCGGCATTCGTCATCTCCTTCTGCCTTTGAATTGACGTGAAGCACTTTTCGCATCTGCGAACGCTTCGACGAGGTTTACTATGCCCCACTATTGCGGCCCATACTTGTCTGCGCGTCCGGCTCTCTTGCTTGCGGCGTGCTTGCTGTAAGATGGCATTGCCCCAGAGTCCGGAAAAGTTTGCCGGAGCCCCACGAGAGGACATATGGATGTGCTTTCCGAAGTGCTGAAGGTGGTGAAGCTCCAGGGAGCCATGTTCTACAACGGAGAATTTTCCTCTCCGTGGAGCTTTTGCTCGCCACCCTCTAGCACGGTCGCGCAATATGTAGCACCGGCCGCAAGGCACGTGATCATTTATCACTTACTGACTGAAGGACGCGCCTCTGCTCGGTTGGTGGATGGCCAGCGCATCCTTCTTGAGGCCGGCGACATTGTGATCTTTCCCCATGGCGACGCACACATCCTCGAAAATGGTCCTCCGACGAAGGCTGTGGACATGGCGAAGGAACTAGCCCGAATCTTTTCCCAGGGGTTGAAGCGGTCGTGTCTGGGTGGTGGAGGGGAAATTACGAAATTCGTCTGTGGCTTCATGGCCTGCGAGCCCCGACTAAGCCAAGTTTTTCTTAGTGGCCTGCCGCCGGTGTTCAAAGTCAGCATTCGTAACGATGCTTCGGGCAGATGGCTCGAGAACTCGATCCGCTTTTCTGTGAACGAGGCCGACGCCTCTCGCGCCGGCGGAGAAGCAGTCTTGGCCAAACTGTCGGAGGTTTTGTTTGTCGAAACACTGCGGGCCTACATTGCGCACCTTCCAGCTGAGCAAACCGGTTGGCTGGCTGGCGCCCGCGATTCAGAGGTCGGAAAGACGCTGGCGCTAATGCACCGGAATCCTGCGCAGCCGTGGACCATTGCTTCCCTGGCAAAAGAAGCGGGGGTGTCACGCTCGGTGCTGGCGGAGCGCTTCCGCCATTACCTCAACGAGCCTCCAATGGCGTACCTCACGCGCTGGCGACTTCAGTTGGGAGCGCAGATGCTTGCTTCGACCAGTTATTCGGTGGCACAGATCGCATCCGAAGTCGGCTATGAGTCCGAATCCGCTTTTAATCGGGCGTTCAAGCGCGAGTTCACTGTTCCTCCCGCGCGTTTCCGCAGCCAATCGAGGTCGACTCATGTGGCTGATCCAGCAAGGAAATCCCGGCCGAGTGATTAAATGGCTAGGAAAAACAACGATCCGGCACGCAATCTTTGACTTTCAGCGGCATTAGCTTCAAGTAAATCCGGCGACCGCCCACTCTAGCTCTAGGATTTGCCGCCGCGGCCATACTTGCGCGCAAGGCGAAATGGACGGCGCAACGCGTCGAGAAAGCGGGGCCGAGCTTCCTCAGCCCCTGGTTTCCAATCTTCCTCGGTGGGAGAAAGAGAAAGTCTAAGTAGATAGGCCGGGGCAAAGAACCCGCTGCCGCGCATGCGCAGACGGAACGTGGCACGCGCCACGATCGAAGGCGCCGCGTTGCCTGCCGCGCCCAGCCAAGTACGCACGCACGCCGCGAGCTTCCGAGCACCCACGTCTGCCTGCACAGCGGCGAGCACCGCATCTGGAAGGCGGGCGTGCAGCACATCAACAGCGAGGCGCAAGCCAGTATGCATCATGCGCTCCGCACCCACCTTCTTTGCTGTCTCCTTGGCTTTCTGCCAATCGATGCCCGACTGACGGGTGACGAGCGCGGCGACATCGGCGATCCACAGCAAGCGCTCCCAGAGATGTTTTGTGCCGTGAATACAGATAAATACCAGTTCGTCTTCGACCGCCAAGGCAGGAGATTCGTGGGTATCTAGGCGCACGAGGATTCGTCTCTTGAAAAAGTCTTCGAGAGGTAGACGGCGGGGAAAATAGCGCAGTGTGAACTCGTTGTGGAGTTCGACCATAAGCTTTGCGTCAGGCTTCGAGAAAAGATACTGGCCGGGAATTTTCCCGGCGTCGATGGCGCTTAGCGGAACCGCTGCCTGATAACCTCTCTCGAGCAAGACTTCCGTGGCGCGACGGATGTCGCGCTGGCGGACAAGCAAGTCCAGATCGCCGTAGCTGCGGAGGGTGGGATCGCCGTAGGCCTGCATGGCCAGCACCGGACCTTTGACGACAATTGCGGGAATATCGTTCGTTCCGAAGATCTCCAAAAGACGAAACAACTCTGCGCTCATCCTCATCATGGAGAAAACTTGTGCGCGGTGGCCATCGAGCAGTGTTTGTCGTATCTCCGTTGGGAACAAGAGGATCGTCGAGTTCACGCAAACGTACCGCGAGATGCCCGAGAACCCCATGATCCTCCGCCAGAACCAATAACCGTGACCAATCGACAGAGCGGGCCAGGTCTCGAAGCCGCTGCACGTCGAATACGGGAGAAGCACACTCGAGGAGCATGGGCCATTCGCCTTGGAATGACGTCAAATCGGGTCGACCAGATGGCGGCAATGGTTCCTCCGCGCTACCAATTGTAGTGTACGGGATTTGGAGATTTTTTTTGGTAGATCCTGCTTCTAGATTGGGGAAAATCGAAGTTTGCACAGAACGCCGTTACGATGGGCAGATGGGGATCTTGCCGGTGCATCAAGGAAGTATCGAAGTGCAGAGTATGGTCGGCTGAGGGTCTCTATTTCGTC
Organism: Candidatus Acidiferrales bacterium; assembly: GCA_963775865.1. Lineage (GTDB taxonomy): Bacteria > Acidobacteriota > Terriglobia > Acidiferrales > UBA7541 > Acidiferrum. Next base: position 65,465 of record CAVZKU010000001.1, read on the forward strand.
TGGGTTTGCCCGTGCTCGATTCGGTTCACTCCGATTCCCAGCCACCCGGACCGGCAAAGTCCGCAGTGGTTCTTCCCTGAAAATTCGTTCACCTGAAAATTTTTTCAGCCCTTCTTTAACCAATTGTTGACGTTCATTCATATCTGGTTAAGCAGCTTGCATATTAGTAGAAGGGTAGCTGGTTCGCCAATCGCTCCCATTCTCAGTCCCTAAGTTGGAGAGGTTATGAAATCAATGATCCGCCTAATCACTTTGTTTTCGTTAGCCTTGATCGTCGCTTCTGGGCAGATGGTGTTTGCCCAATCCGATCGCGGTGCTATCTCCGGTCACGTGACTGATTCTTCGGGCGGCGTCCTGCAAGGCGCTGAAATTGAACTTGATCCAGGTAACATCCTGACGAAGTCTGGCCAGCGCGGCGAGTACTTCCTCAACAATCTTGCTGCCGGGACCTACACGATCACCGTTACGTACGTAGGCTTCTCGCTTTTTACCAAAGCGATCGAAGTAGGCGCGGGGAAAGCGGTAATCTTCGACGCACAGATGCAAGTTTCTTCGCAACGCAATGAAGTGCTGGTTACGGCAGAACGGGCCTCCGGGGAAGCAGAAGCGATTAATCGCCAGCGAACTGCCGACAACATTGTCCAAGTTCTGCCAAACGAAGTTTTCACTTCACTGCCCAATGCCAATATCGCCGACGCGGTCGGCCGTTTGCCCAGCGTCACTCTGGAGCGCGATGAAGGTGAGGGAAAGTACATTCAGGTGCGCAGCCTCGAGCCGCGGCTCACTAACGCCACGATCGACGGTGTCAACGTCCCATCACCCGAACCTGGTGTGCGCCAGATCAAATTCGACGCTATGCCCGCCGACCTCATCGAATCAGTCGAAGTCAACAAAACGCTGCAAGCGAACATGGATGGGGACGGAATCGGCGGATCGGTCAATCTGGTTACCAAAACGGCCAGCGAAAAGCCCACGGTTGTGATCTTCGGGGGCGGCGGAACGACTCCCATTCTCGGTGGCCGCACTCTTGTGCAAACCGGTGGTACCGTTGGCATGCGATTCGGCGCGCAGAAAAAATTCGGACTACTGGGCGGAGGCTCCTACGACTGGAACGGCCGTGGCATCAATGACGTGGAGCCTGTCCCCGATGTGGCGACTTATCCCGATAATTCGACAGCCCGCTTTTTCGATTCTCAGGATATGCGGGACTATCGATACAAGCGCGGGCGATGGGGCTTTACCGGCTCTGCCGATTACAGCTTGGGCGAAGGCTCCGACATTTACGCCAGATTCCTCTGGTCCGACTTTCATGATTACGGCGACAGGTGGGATTACAATCTGACCGACAATACTCCCAACATTTCACTCTACAACTCCAATGGCTGCACTTCCGGCACCAACTGTGCTTCGGGTCTTCCGGGCGGTGCCGGTCTTCCGACCTATGGTGTGGATAACCGCATCCCGATTTTTATCATCGGCAGCTTGCTCGTCGGTGGCAAGCACGTTTTCACCTCCTCGTGGCTCGCGTGGGATGTTTCGGTATCGCGGTCGGAGCAGGTTCACTCGGGAGGCGATGAAGGCGCAGCCTTCGCTACCAACGCCACTTACAACAACCTCTATCCCAACGGAAGTACCTGCCAATACAGTCCGTCACTCACGACGAAACTCTATATTCCCTATTGGACGCCGAACTGCTTCACGGAAGCCTACCCGCCGACCAACTATGACATGGCGAATATCAACACTTCGGTTGGGCATTCCCCGCAACTGAATCTCCAGTTTGCGGGCGCCTACGGCAAGCGCTACCACCTCGGTTCCTATCTCTCAACGATCGAGATTGGCGGCAAATTCCGGAATAACCACAAGTTCGACGACTCCTACACTCCCACCTACGCACCAAACGGCTCCGTCCCCCTGACGCAGTTTCTCAGCACTTTTACCGATCCGAACTATTATATGAATAATTACAAGTTCGGTGTTGCCACCAATTGGCAAAAACTCATCAACTACTTGAACGCGAATCCTTCGGCTTTTACCCTGGACCCCACGACCGTGGGACCGAACGGCGCCAATTTCGATCTGGTCGAGCAGGTTTCCGCCGGATATGTGATGGATACAATCGATTTCAACAAGATCCGCGTCGTCGCGGGTGTTCGCATCGAAGGCACCAGCCTGAATACCACCAGTTTTGACGTGCAGACCAACACGGTGTCGTTCAAGCAGAATGGCTCCTACATCAACGTATTACCCAGCGCTTCCGTGCGTTTTGATCTCGGCCATGACACCAACCTGCGGGTGGTCTACAGCCGGGCGCTTTCACGTCCCGACCCGCAAGATATCGCGCAGGCTTTCAGCGTCACTCTGCACCAGGTTCCTCTGCTGGCTTCCCTTGGCAACCCGAATTTGAAAGCAGAGACGGCCAACAACTACGACGTTTTGGTGGAGCATTACCTGAAACCGTTCGGCATGATTCAGGGCGGATTCTTCTATAAACAGCTTTACAATCCGATCGTGACGGAAACCACTTTGCGTAGCAACTACTCGCCGGATCCAGCCAATGGCTCCTATCCGGTCGGCCTCTGGCAAGTGTCTCAGCCCGTCAATGCGGGAAGCGGATGGTTGTACGGCTTCGAACTCGCCTACCTCCAACACTTCAATTCGCTTCCCAGTTTTCTGAGCGGTCTGGGGGTCTCTGCCAACTACAGTTACACAAATTCGCAGGCGAGCGGCTTGCCGGATCGTTCCGACTCACCACCCCTGCTGCGCCAGGCCCCCAACACGTTTAACATCAGCCCCACCTACGACAAGGGCCGGCTTTCGATTCGCGCGGGGTTTACTTACAACCAGACCAGTATCTTCCAGTACCAATACACAGATGGCACTCCGGGTGGCCTCACGGGTCCACTCGGTGATAATTACCTCTACTCGCACTTCCAGATCGATCTTCAGGGCAGCTATCAGCTGAAACACGGCTTCACATTGATCGCCTATGGCCTAAACTTGAATAACGAAGTCTTTGGTTTCTACAACGGACAAAGACAGTACATGTTGCAGCGGGAATACTACCAACCTACGGTTGCGATGGCCATGCGCTGGTCACCGACGCACGAGAAATAAATCTGCGCCTTCTCGATTTAGCCACGCCACGGGGCCGGCGAGAAAGGAGCATCTTGCCGTCGACCCTTTTTCCGGATCCGTTGCTGGGCAACCTGGTCGCGGATTTAGCCTGCGTTTAGGAACGGGCAGCTACAAATGTTCGCTACTGGAGGATCGATGAAAACGCGTAACGTGGTTGTTTTTGTCCTGTCCCTTGCTCTCGCGTCTCTTGCTGTTGCCGCAGTGAGCTTCGAGTTATTCAAGAAGGTCGCTATCCCAGGCACCGGCGGCTGGGATTACCTCACCGTCGACGAGTCCGCGCGCCGCGTGTACATCTCGCATTCGACGCAGGTCGAAGTGGTCGATGCGGACTCGCTGGGCGTCGTCGGCACGATTCCCAACACGCCGGGCGTCCACGGAATTGCACTCGCACCGGAATTTGGCCGCGGCTATATCTCGGCGGGAAAGGCCGATTCTGTCATCGCTTTCGATCTCTCCACGCTCAAGCCCCTCGGCCAAATCAAAGTCGGCAAAAAGCCGGACGCCATCATCTACGAGCCGCTCACCAAGCGAATTTATGTCATGAACGGTGATAGCGACGACATCACCGTGCTCAACGCCAAGGATGGATCCGTAGCTGGAACGATTCCGTTAGGTGGTGGTCCGGAGTTTGCTGTCTCGGACGAAAAGGGAAGTCTTTACGTCAACTTGGAAGAGCAAAATGAAACGTTGCGCATCGACGTAAATTCGATGAAGGTCACAGCTCGCTGGCCACTTGCCCCCTGTGCCACACCCACTAGCCTCGCCATGGATCGCGAAAATCGCCGCCTCTTCGTCGGCTGCCGCAGCAAACATTTTGCGGTTCTCAACGCCGACACCGGCAAACTCGTCTTCACCGCTCCGATCGGCGAGCGCGTTGACGCCGGGGCATGGGATCCAGCCAAGAAACTGGCTTTCGTTTCCACCGGTGGCGACGGTGCCGTGTATGTCTTCCACCAGGATTCCCCGGACAGTTACTCGCTCTCTCAGAAAATTTCCACCGCCCCGGGCGCCAAAACCATGGCCTACGATCTGAAAACTGGACGCGTTTTCGTCCCCGCCAGCCAGGACGGCGCCATGTTGCTACTCGCGTTTTCCAGCAAGTAGTTGGGTTAGATGATTTCTAGATTGAGAAGTGTGAAACGGCTCGAGGGGGAAGGATGGACTGAACCAAGGCCGCTTTCGTTCGTCCCATTGCCATAGGCACCCCCATTCTGCACTGGAGATACCTAAATTCCCAGCAATACTATTGCCACTTATTTACGGGACACTACACTAGGCTAGGTTATATTTCTCAATGTCCCTTTTCCCCTTGGGTCAAGAATCTGCTCCGGGGCCGATGGCAACAACGAAATAGGTGGCTGGCGTCGCTCCGACGTTTTTGATCCCGTGCTCGTCGTTCGAATGTACGAATCCCACCGATCCGGGCCCCAAGCGATAACTCGCTCCGCTCACCTCAAGCTCCACCGTTCCCTCTCGAATCAGCCACATTTCCGAGTGCACGTGGTGGTGTGGTGGATGCGGTGCGCCGCCCGGTGGCAACGTTGTTTCATGCACTTCTAACGATTCCCCTGTTGCGAGTCTACCTTTCAGCACGTCCCGATACTGAGCATTATTTGCCGTTCGAACCGGCAAATTGTCGAACGGATACATAGTCGATGGCAGGGAGTTCTGCCGTGCGAATAGGTCCTCCGTCGAAAGCATTACAGGCAGCAGCGCAACGGGAAAGACTGAACATAATTCGCGCCGAGTTAGTGGCATTGTGTTTCCTCCGAGTTCACTCGTATGTGCTGGGCATTATAGCGCCAGTGAATCACTGCGCGATGAGACCAATCCCCCAAAATGCACCATAAAGTACGATTGTGGGTCCTGCAATGGATCCCGCCCTACTGCGCCACGAACGCTAGGTCAAATTTCTTTGAAATCGTTCCAGCGGCAATGCGACAGTCAGCCAGTAAATACAAGTTCAGTAGTAACACCGGATTAGACGATCTCTAAGAGGAAGGGCGGATTTTCCCGGTGGAGCCACGGACAATAAGGTGCGTTTCCACGCGGTACTCCCGGCCCATCTTTATCTGTCCATTGAGAGAGGCAATGAGCGCATCGAAGGCTTTCTGAGCGAGCTCCGTGCGTGAAAGCCGCACGGTCGTCAGAGCCGGCTGAGTGAATTGACTGAAGTCAATATCGTCGAACCCGACCACAGATATATCGTCGGGAACCCGTAATTTCGCATTATGTATCGCGCGTAACGCACCGATTGCCGTCAGATCATTGGAAGCCAGAATCGCCGTTGGCAGTCGGTGAAGCGCAAGCAACCGCTCCATGGCCGATTCACCGCCATCAATTTTGTGGTTACCGGTTTCGATCAGCCTTTCATCGGCGAGGAGGTCATAGTGGCCCATCCATTTCAGAAAAGCCGAGCGACGCGTCTGCGCCGAGCGCAGTTCCAGAGGGCCGCTGATGAACCCCAAGCGCTTGTGACCGAGGTCAAACAAATGCTTAATGGCCTCATGGATTCCTGATTCGTAGTTCACCTTGATGTTGCTTGAATTTTCCCGAACGCGCCCTGTGTCCAAAAAAACCATGGGTATCCGGCGCTCTTCCAGCTGAGTTAGAAGCCCCTTATCCATTTCAGAGGTGATCACCGCGACTCCATCCACCTTGCGTTCCAGAAGCCGCCTGACACACTGCGACATGCGTCCGGGGTCATAACTTGTGTTCAGGCATAAGACCTCAAGCCCGTGCTTCAGCGCCAGCTGCTCAAAGCTTTTTACGAGTTCAGGGAAGAATGGATTTGTAATATCGGAAATAATCAGACCAAGAAACCGACTTCTCCCAGATACGAGGGCACGCGCATTGGTGTCGGGGTGGTAACCGAGAGAACGGACAACCTTCCACACTCTCTCCGCCGTCGCGCTGCTTACATTCCCAGTGGCATTAATCGTCCGAGAAACGGTCGCCGTCGATACTTTCGCTCTTTTAGCCACTTCTGCAATATTCATGGATTAGGAACCTAGACTTCAAGTGTAAGTATACTGAAAGAAATAGCGCGGCGCCGAAAGGCCCTGGGCTTTACAGTGCCCGATGGTGTATGCGCTTACATTATTTGTGGGGTCCTGAGTTTCCCTCACAGCCCGACCCTTGGTCCATCCTGGCTGATTACCCCGAATTGCTGGAGGGACCGCCCAATTCGGGAAAGGCGGTTATCCTCAGCTTCGCTGCACCGTAGGGCACAAGTCGCAGCGTCTCCTGCGGTTGCGTGCTCGTCGCTGGACTTTGTGGCAGTTCTCCAGCGCAACCATTTTCTTCCTGCCATTGAGAAATCTTCCTTCCTTTAACCTCGATGAGAACCGGGGCGCCCTCCAAAGTGAACACGCCCCGCTCCGCCTTAGTCTGTATCACTTCCTTGGCAGTCCCCGCAGTGCGTTCATTGATATCCAGGGCGTAGTTCCAAGCGGATTTCGGATGCGCTTCCCAGTCCGCAGTCATTCCTCGCGTTCGTAGTTTTTTCCATTCGGTCGAAATGTCGAGTGAATAGATGACTGGGCCGCGCTCAACCACTACCGAGTTGTGATAAGACCGGGAGACAGTTGGCCTCATAGGGAAGTGCAACTCAACTTGGTCGCCCGGTTTCCATTCCCGATCGATCACCGCAAAGCTGCCGGCACGCGTTGCCGGAACAGTCTTACCATTGAGCCGAATACTCGGTTCCGTTGCCCAAGCAGGGATCCGAAGGGTGAGCGGGAACTGCACAGGCCGGCCCGGGTTAATAGCCAGGAGGATAACCTCTTCGAATGGATACGCGGTCCGCTCCTCAATCGCAAGCGGAACATTGCGAATCTTTGTGTTGAGCTCGCACGGCGCGTAGGCGACTGCCGCGACGCCACCCTCCGCGCTGGCCATCCACAAGTTCGAAGTAAACTTGGGCCATCCCTGGTGCATGTTTGCCGTGCAGCAGCCAAAATTGGGTTCCAAACCATACAGGTTCGATTCCGGCCCATTTGTCGTCCAGGGACGCTGGCGCAAGCTGCATTGAATCTGGTTTGGTTGCTGGTCGTACTGATGAGCCCACATATCATCAGTAAGAGTTCCCGGGAGAGCATTGTACGCAATCTTTTCGAGACGATCGCCGAGCAAGGGATCGCCCAGTATGCCCATTGCATACTCTAGCGAAAACATGTTTTCCACCACGGCACAGAGTTCAATTCCCTGCGAAGGGTTCTTGCCTGCGAGGTGTTCATCCGCACTAAACATTCCATTGGGAATCCCATGATAAGTGTCCAAGGCAGCGAGTTGTTGGTTGACACCAGTACGATAGGACGGGTCCTTCGAAACCAGCCACCAAAGTGCAGACGACTTCAAGGCCATAGCATTATTGACCCCATGGGTCTGCATGGCACGATCCGGAATCGGCGTCCCCTCGTGAAGTCCAAGTTCTTTGGCGTCCATTTTGCCCGTATAGGCAAAATTCTCGAACTGCGCATGCCAGTCATATCCCTGCTGGTGGAGTATCTGCGCAAGCTGCAGCAGATCCGAGTTTCCCGTGCGGTTGTATAGCCAAACGACACTGGCAACTTCGTCTTGCCACCTGTATTTTCCCCAATCACGAAGAGGACGATTCTGCAATTCCCGAAGCTGGTAGGCGAAGTAGCGCTGCATTAGCGGAACAACTTCTGGGTCCGCCGTCGCTTCCTGATACTGCGTCAGGACTTTCAGCATGACCATTCGTGGCCACCAATCGTCATTCTTTGTGGGGCCAATCATGCCGTTCGCTTGTTGATTCTCAAGAGTCCAATTGACCCACCTCCTAGACTTCGCAATCAATCTTTCGTCCTGGAGCAGATAGGCGAGCGGCACTAGTCCATCCAGGAAGTAGGGGCCGCGCTCCCAGGATTCGCCGTTACCACCAAGCCATCCGCTGTCGGGACCTACGTCAGGCCAGAACTCATCGAGATGTCCACTGAGCCCATTTGCTTGTATTTCAAGCTGCTTCAAGAGCCAGCCCTTTGGCCGCACGGAAGTCAGTGGAAGAGGGTAGAAGCTGCTCTTCGCAAGCGGCTCGCGATTGGCGCAAAAATCTGTAGGGGGAATCCGGTCTTCCGCAGCCATCGGAAAGGGAAGGTGCGAACTCAAATCTGACGCCGAAACAGCTGCTGCGACGCTCAGCGTCTTCAGGAAATCACGTCGGCTAGCAAATCCCACAGGTAACCTCCGATTCAGGGACAGAAGAACAGTTTAAGCGCTCTCTACTCTCAGGGTGCAAGTTGCTCCGTATACTCCGTCTCCACATTGTCGAAGAATACGCCCTTGAAGCGGCCTGGTTCGAGTTTTGGCAACACCAATTGGATCGTGTGAGCGGTATCCGGCTTAACCATGGACAAATCCGCGTAAAAACCGACGAACGAAGCCGCGTGCTCTCTCACAGAAGCGTAGGCGCGTTTGAGCTCCAGGGGAGATCCGTCGAGCGTCATTTTCAGGTTGATTGTGTCATCGGGCTCGGCGAACTGAACAAATAGAAGCAGTCGTTCCGGCACAAGCCACGTGGTCTCAAAGTCTTCCGTCGTCCAGGGGATAGGCCATAGCTCACGACGCCGAGCAAGCTGCTTTACAATCCGATCAGGAATAACGAATGATCCAGTCAGGGAACCATCCGGGCCGCTCTTTAGAGCCACTTCCTGGGAATGCTTGAAAGCGGCTCCCGCAAATTTAACTTTGGTCGATGCGTATCGCCCATTCTGGCTAAAGGTGACAGGCTTCCCGTTAACAGTCATCCCCTTCAAGGCGATTTCGTCTTGTAGAAGAACGCCAACGGATTGTTCCGTGCCAGGTTCACCCGCAATGTTCAAAAGTTGAATCACTCCGTTTTCCAAGTTAGCCTGCGCGGGCTTCATGGCATCCAGTGCCTTCGCCCCAAAGATGTAAATATATTTCTCTGATTTAGGCAGCGCCACCACCTGAAGGACGGTTGCACTCGTGCCATCCAATTTCACTTCAATCTCATCTCCATAATTCCAAACCCCGCTGCCGGGTTTTCCGATCCGGGCTCCTTCCTCTGGATAGAGTTCCTGCACGAGGAATTCGTCCCCGGCCTTCAGGCCAATGCTTGCATCAAGACGAAGATGCGCCGGCAGGGCTTTGTAATTGGGGTTGAACAGAAACAGGAACCCGTTATCGCTTAGGATGCTGGATGTCCCGTCAACGTGATCCATCGCCGGCTGATCAAGGATGGTCCTTGTGTTCCGTAGATATTCTTTGTTCGTGACGCTCCAATCGAGCCAGTGTCGGATCCACGATTTGTCCGCTTCCGAGAAATGTTGAAATTCCTCGGGATCACGGCCCGGAATCATGTCAAAGACGTGATTCCAGCCGCCTGTCGCAATGGAAGACAGTACGGAATACTTGAAGCCCAGGTAGTCCCAATCTCTTGCCCTATAGCTTGTGTAAACGGTTTCAGAGCGTTTACGTTGATTCTTCCCATCCGCCGCAGCGATGTTGATGTTGCGGGGCGTTTGGTGAGTCATGTATCCGGGAATAATCTCTTGGGGAGCAAACTGGTAGTTGCGATACCAGTAATTCACAAACCGTGTGCGATCCGCGGAAACTCGGTCAAAGTGCAGGTCGGGATACGGCGTAAAACTCTCCGCTTGCTCGTCATTACCGGTCGGATGTGGGTAACTGCCGGCAAGCCAACCCCAGGGCCCATACATCTGGTACGTCTGCCGCCCATCGATAACAATGCCCGGCGCCTCCGCTCGCAACGCTTCGAGGACGCGTCGCCAACCCCACCACTGGGAATACGAGCTGCTGCCCGGCAGATTCAGGAAGGTGTAGTCAAACGAGAAGCCACTGATCCCCGTCCTCTGCTTAAACACCAGTAATTCGTGGATCAAGAAGTCCTGGAATTCTCGCGAAGCAAGTGTTGCGTAGGTATTCTTCTGCTTCTTTTTTGGATCGGAAACAAGCCAGGCGGAGTTCTGTGCAAACGGCAACGAAGGATATACATATGCGAGCAACCCAATGTGTTTGGATTTGGCGTAGTCCAGCATGGTCGTAACACTTTCGGGAATGGCGCTTTTTTCCGGATCCCATTTCCCGGCTCGAATCTGTTGCCCCAAACCAAGCCAAAGCACATGCTCCCAATTCCAGTCGTCGGCGTCGTCGGTAAGCTTCGACAAGTCATGGTTTGCGGGCGCATAGAGAAGGTTTTGCAAGCCCAGCGCGGACGTGGAATCCATCACCCGTTTGTATTCGGCTTGGCCTTCCGGAGTGGCCACGTCGATCTGATAGTCATTGACAGTCCATCCCACTTCGACGCTGATGGGAGTTGACGGAGGGTGGAGCAAGAATTGCCGTACACAGTCAGTGAAGGCCTGGATCTCACTGACCTCCGCTCCATCCTGGGCTCCGGCTTTATTCGATAGCTTCCATTCATACACCATCTCGGAAGGAATGTGGCTGTCCGACCTGTTGATAAGGGCCGATGATCGCCAAATCACTGGAAAACGGTCCCCAATCTTTCTTCCATTCCATCTCAGGCTGATAGGAAAGACTTGCATCCTGGCCGGTTTGCACGACATCGAGAAAAGGATTTTGGACCAGAATCATAAGGCCGGAATGGTCGTTTCCCAGGCGCAGAAACGTTCCATAGTCGTGAGTGGACAGGCGGCTCCGGAAATCGCTTCTTGGCGGTCCAAACTGCGGCAGGTATGCCTTGGGTGTGAGCGCACTCTCAATTTTTTCATTGAGAGTTATTCGAAGCGGTTCGATCCGCTTGACAGTATATGTCGCATTAGGTCCTTCGACGATCTGCAGACGCTTGGTCAGAAATCTCCATCCGTCTCGCATCTCATAGAAGACTCGGATCGAGTAGCCGTGTTCCTGATACAAATAGGCCAGTCCCCCTTGTTCTTGCGTGATCGTAGGCGCGGGCAAGCGAGAGCTGTCAAAAGACTCTTGATTCAAGAGGAGACCAAATTCGTCGCGCTGAACATGAAACGTGAACCTTGATTCTTGATCCGTGATGGAGACCAACCCTCGCGGTCCGAACTGCGCAGTCAACCGCCCGTTCTTCAGCTGGAGGCTTTGTCCGTAACAAGAATAGGTAAGGGTAGCGAGAACCAGCAGGATTTTCGCAATTCTACAAAAAAGGAGTCGAGGAGCGCGTATCATGCTGAGTTCCGCCCAAATGAATTCCTGTCGTGACTAGGCGCGAAGGAATGCCGGGGGGTGAACCGGCATTCCTTCCTCGACAGGTGCTAGATCAGAAGCGCAGAGTGATTCCGAGCTGGAGCCAACGAGGGTTGAATTGAGAGGTAGCCTTGCCAAATGTGCTGTCCTGTAGATTCCCATCCATTCCTGTCAGATTGGGTCGGTTGAAAATATCAAAGTAGTCGAATCGGAACTGCAGATTCAAGTTCTCATAGATCTTCGTATTTTTTGCCAAACTCATGTCAAAGTTGAAGTAATTCGGGCCATAGTAACGGTATGGGAGTTCATTCCCCTCGGTTCCGATCGTGGGTTGGGTGAAATTGCTGGCTGGGAATACCCCGTTAAGGAAAGCATGGCGGCTGTTTCCCTGCGAATAGTTTGTGACGTTTGGAAAGTCGTAATTGTACCCATCCGCGTTGTAGTCTCCGCTTCCCGGTTGCAGTCCTACCACCTGCCCGGCGGCGTTGAGGACGGGCTGGAAAGAAGCACCGGTGTAGACGGTGAAGGGATATCCCGACTGGAATATGGTGATGTCGCTGAAGACCCAACCGTTGGTGACCACCCGCGCAAATGCGTTGCCGGAACTCATGCCCGGTATGTCATACGACAGGGACAACGAAAAGCGGTTCGGCGCGTTGAAGATGGACGGGCCGTAATATTGATGCAAATTTGTAAACGTTGGGTAGATCTGCGCGTCGTCCTTGGAGCTGGAGCGCGTGTAGGAAGCATTGAAATATCCGCGCTTGCCGAAACGTCCCCGAAGACCAAGGATCAGGGCATTATAGCCGCTCACCGCACCGTTCTGCGCGAACGTAATTGAACCGAAGCTGGGGTTGAGATGTTTTGGAGTGGGGTAGTTCAGTATAAGGTCGCCAGCGAAACGGTTGATGTCCGTGCCGTAGGAAGTAGCAGTCTGTTGTCCGCTTCCCTCAATCAAGTTTCTCGACTGAGATCCGGCATAACCAGCACTCGCTACGATTTCGTGGAAGACCTTCTTTTCAACGGTCACTGTGTAGTTGTATGTTACAGGTGATCCGAGGTTGGTATCCAGCCCCCCCACATTAAACTGAGAGCCAACGATTCCGCCGTGTGAGTCGAGCGTTGAGCTTGGCAAGGGCGGGTACGGAAATCCAGCGGGAGTAGTCGCGCTTGTCCCCAGGGCAAAGATAGGAGGCGAGGCTGAGCCCCGGAAAAACGTCGGGACGACCCAACCTGGAGGATTCCCCTTTAGGCCGTTCTCATCGTTGCCCAACGTTGTCCAGTCATGATAGATGCCGAAGCCTCCTCGAATGACCCAATCGGCTTTGCCCGTCGGATCCCAGGAAACACCCACTCGAGGGCTGAACGCATTCAGCGCGTGATTGAACACATAATTCTGTTGGATCATGAATCCGTTGGTGATCTGATCGTTCAGTGTGGCGCCCGGCCCATAGTGGAAATTGGCCAGGGTTGTGCCGGATAGAGGATAGGGATTCCCGTAATCATCCCATCGCAACCCCATCGTTAGGGTCAGATTGTTTTTCACTTTCCAGGTGTCTTGGGCAAAAAGGCCGTTCGTAATAATGGCATATTCGTACTGGCCTTTGGCTGGCTGCCCCGTCAGAACATTGTATGCCAACCCTGACTGCGTATGAGGAGAGTCTTGAACGAAATCCAGCAGGTTGTCAAAACTGAAGTTTGGCTGGTTGTAGACGGGCGCGAACAATGCCAGATCATCCCCATGGCGGCCCTCATAGCCGAACTGGAGAGTGTGCGAGCCTTTTAGGTGAGTCAGGGTGTCGCGCCAATGATAGTTATGTTGAATAAAGTTGCCTTGGGCAAATCCAACCCCGAAACCTACTCCTTGTCCACTGACGCCTATACTGGGAACGGTAAAATTGCCGGTCAGGTCGTCTATCCCTTGTACTTTATTGTATCCAAACATAGCTGTGTTCAGGGTATTTGATGACAACGTATGCGTTTCGTTAATCTGCAAAGAATCAGTAACATAGGTGTTCGTGGTCGAAAAAGCGGGGCGGATGTTTGGCCCACCTGTGTCTAAGGTGGTCCGATAGAAGTTTCCATAGATGCGGTCATTTGCGAAATTCTTGTCAATTCGCGTATTCCACTGTAAACCGTTCCGGTAACTGGAGGCGTTGAACACTCCGTTATCAATCATGGGCGTGCTACAAGGGAGATTGAACGTGGCTGCGGTTCCGCAAGTAGTTGGAAAGACATCCGCGGCAGTCTGCGCGACACCGGTCACGGTGCCACCCGTAGGCGCATAGCTTTTCAACAGACTCGTACCCAGTGTGTTCGGAAAATTTTGCTCGGCCCATGAACTAAAGGCAGCATCCTCAAACGTCTGAGAAGAAGAGCCAGTAGAAGCGGAAGAACGGAGCGGCTCGATCGCAAAGAAAAAGAAAAATTGGTGGTTGGGTATGATGGGTCCACCAATAGAGCCTGAAAAGTTGTTGCTATGAAAGGGAGCGTAGTTGTGAAGGAATTCCGTACCCGCCCAAAAACCCTGGTAGGTGTAGTAGTCGCTCACGTTTCCGTGGAACTTGTCCGTACCATACTTGCTGGTCATGACCATCTGAATAGAACTGGCACGCCCATAGTCAACAGCAAACGTATTCGGCTGAACCGTCACTTCTTGGACCGAGTCAGGGTTGGGGGTCAAATTGAGAACTCCCGGACGAATATCACTTGTGACATCCATGCCATCCATGATGTACATGTTTCCGACACTGCCCCGTCCGTTTGCGCTCGCGTCGACTTGAGTCTCGGTCGAAAAATTGTCGGCCGCAGAACCAGGACTCCCTCCGACAAGCCCCAACCCGACCACGCCTGGAGCGAGAGTGGTCAAAGCAATCAAGTTGCGCCCTTGGAGGGGGAGTTCCGAGACGGCTTGAGACTCCAGCGTGAGTTCCGTTCGAGAGTCAGCAGTATTTATCGTAGGAACCTCAGCGGTTACTACCATCTTCTCAGAAAGGGGGCCCAAGGAAAGGTGCACAGGCACGTTTAAGGTCTGTTCCGCGAGCAAGGTGATAGACGCGGTTGCTGTCTTAAATCCCGTGGCAGCGATTGTGACTTCGTACTCGCCCGGAGCGAGACTCACAAAGCGAAAATCCCCTACGATATCCGATTTAGTGGTGAGCGTCACGCCTGTCGCGACGTTGGTGAGAGTCACGGTCGCTTGCGCGACAATTGCATCTGCGGGATCTCGTACCGTGCCCGAGATATTGCCGCTGAATTGAGCCCAAGCCTCCCCAGAGGCCATTACCAGCACGAGGAAAACAAAAAAGAATCGTAATGTCGCATTTTTCATCGCACACACCCCTTTGAGCAGCTTCGCTGCAGCACGACCCTTGGATCTGCAATAATCGCCAACATAAATGTAAGCGATTACATTTATTACCGCGCAGTTTAGTCATGAATTTTATCGCTGTCAAGCATTTGTTATCCGATGTATCCGATGATTGCCTACACCCGCCGAGTGCCCCTTCGCGGCATACCGGTGCAAGACGTCAAGCCACAAGCCGGTCTGGGGTTTGCGGCCGGCGATTACCACCTGGACAGCCACCTTGGGCTACTCAGATCATGGACGGGCCAAGCGGGTTTCTCGTTTTTAATAACCAGCAATGATTTTGCGTATAAAAGCCCCTTCTTCTGGATTGTAGAGGGTGCCATCGGTGCGGAATATCTCGTGGAACCACTTTTTGGGCTGGTGGTCCGTATACGCCTTCTTCCAGGAGTCCCAAGGCAGATACGTTTGCGTCTTGCCCGCGACCAGACCCCAGTTGATTGCTGCTACTTTGTATTCCTTTGCGATCGGGAGGATGCCCTGAAAGGTGCTGCCCCGGGGGCGCGCCATGTATTCCGTGCACAGAATGGGGCGGTGATATTTCTGCAGCCAGCGGACCCGTTGTTTGAACTCCGCAGGTTTGCCATAGTCGTGAAAAGAGAGAATATCCGACTGCTCCAGCTGAATTTCCTGCATGCGGCCAAGCTGGTTAGGAGAAGTCCAATTCCCCTCCCAGAGGCCACTCGTCAGGGGCTGAGAGGCGCCAGCTTCCCGAGCCCATGCAAACACTTTGGGGAGAAGGGCGAGAACGAGCTCTACTTTGTTGGGTAACTCCTGGCTGCCGTAACTGTCTTGGTTTGTATTGCTGGGTTCATTCCATACATCCCAGCCGAGAATCCGAGGATCTTTGGCAAAGGCGCCGACCACTCCTTTGACGTAGGCTTCGAGGCGCGGGAGCTGTGCGGGATCCTTAAGCGCTGCCGCGCCGGGACTCTGCACCCATCCGGAATTGTGAACGCCCGGGCGCGGATCGTGCTGCTTGCCGAGATGAGGATCCGGATCCCAACAGGAATCGAAGAGCACAAAGAGAATCTTGATGTGATGTTTGTCCGCGATAGTGAGGAATGTGTCGATGCGTTTCTGAAAGCCGCTAGCATCCTGCTGCCAGAGAAGGTCGTGGAGAAAGACGCGCATGGTATTGAGGCCAAGAGATTCGGCCCAACCCAACTCGAGGTCAATCCGCGAAGGATCAAAAGTTTCCGCCTGCCACATTTCGAGTTCATTTATCGCCGTCGCGGGAATGTAATTGCTCCCCACAAGCCAGGGCTGGTGCGCGTACCAAGCGCTTGCCTCCGATTCTGTCCACCTCGCAGGACCACTTTCCGGTGAGGCTTGTGCAAAACTAGTCAGCAAACATACAACTACAAGAGCATGCAAAAAGTTTACGATCACCCGATCTTGCATCACCCCGCACCTCCCTGAATGAATGAAACCAGATCTGAATCCCCGGGGCATTTTGACGATCCAACGCCGAGGCCAACTCCGCATCGAGGTTCTCTCTCGCTTCCCGCACTCACCCGGCTGCCCGCTCATCCGGGCTAACCCTGTGCGGTGCGGCGAGAAGTGCTTACCCCTTCGCGCGTCGGAGGGTTGAAGCGATGATACGAAGCTTTATCCTTTTCCTCAGATTCCTCAGAACGCGCCTCTTTCTCAGCAGTCGGATCAAATTTTGGGATTTGGTCACGTCCCAAAATGGCTCTACTGGAGTAACGTGGACCGAATCTCATTTTCTGTGGGATCCACAGCCTCCGCGCCTTCGGAGGCCTCACAAATGAGTATTTCCGGGTGCAAACCAGTCGCTGCCCCATATTCGATTTCAACGTGCTCTTGAAAGGATTTGGTCGCGCTGGCCTCTACAAGGTTGATCGTGCAGCCTCCAAACCCTCCACCGGTCATTCTCGCACCATGTACCCCTGGTATTGCTGAAGCAATCTCGACCATCAGATCCAGTTCCGGACAACTCACTTCAAAATCGGTTCGTAGACTCTCGTGCGAATCTTTCATCAATTGGAAAATCGGACGGATGTCCCCGCTTTTCAATCCTTCGGCAGTACGAAGGACGCGCTCGTTTTCCGAGATGACATGTCGGCAGCGACGATACAAGGTATCCGTCAAGACGCTTCGATTTTCTTCGAGTTGTTCCGTGGTCACGTCTCGCAGCGATCGAGTGCCTGGTAGTACTGTCCCCAAACGGCGTGCGCCCTCCTCGCACTCGGACCGCCTCAAGTTGTATTCGCTGGCGCTGTGTTCATGCTTCACCATCGTGTTGCACACAACCAGTCGAATTTCGGGAGAAAGAGGAAGGACTTGATGTTCCAGTGATCGGCAGTCGATCAACAAAGCATGGCCGCCGCGGCCGTTACACGAGATAAACTGGTCCATTATTCCGCATCGTGCACCTACGAATTCGTTCTCCGCACGTTGGCATGTTAGCGCCAGCGTGGTGCGATTAATCTCATTGTAAGAATTGGCTTGCAGAGCATACGCAACCGCCACTTCAATCGCTGCCGATGAACTCAAACCGCTGCCCAGGGGTACCTCACCAAATATGTAGACGCTTGCGCCATTTAGTCTGTATCCGGCCTCTTTCAGAGCCCAGGCGACGCCAAAAGGGTAATCGGCCCAAGTTCCCGTCCTGCCCGACCACAAATCACCAAAATCCGCTTCCGCCCCTTGTTGAAAATTCTCCGAATATAAGACAATTTTGCCGTCGGTTCGGGCTCCCACTGCAACCCAACAGTAAAAATCGATCGCGGCGGGCAGCACGAAACCATCGTTGTAATCGGTGTGCTCACCGATCAAATTCACTCGTCCGGGCGCCCGATACACCGCAGCTTCCGTGCCGAAGAGTTCTTTAAACCTCTTTAGAACCATGCTTACCTTGCTCATGAAACCAACCGGATCGTCACCTGTCCATGAGATATACTACACACATCGTCATGGAAGTGTAAGCGATTACATTTATTTTGGTTCCTGAATGAAAGGAAAAAAGTACAATTCTCTCGTTTAGACATCGTGTATAGTTTCTATCGCTCCGCCAAATAATTCCGTCCAAGGGAATCCATGGATCGACGCGCCTTTATCAAGACAACCGGAACACTTCTTGCGAGCGCTGCACTTGACAAGAATGGGTCGGCGCATGCTATGGATTCACAAAGCCCAGGTCGCCTACTTTTGCCTATCAATCGTGGCTGGCGCTTTAGCCCCTCTTTCGTAGAGAACGGGCATGCTGTTCTCTTTGATGACTCCGAGTTCGACCGGGTCGTCATTCCGCATACAAACGTGGCCCTGCCCTGGCACGGCTTTGATGACAAGAGTTATGAATTTATTTCGCTTTATCGCAGACGATTTAAGCTGCCCGCAGAGGCACTTGGTCGTCACGTATTTGTTGATTTTGAAGGCGTGATGACAGCATCCACTGTTTGGATCAACGGTCAGCGTCTGGGAGAGTACAAAGGTGGATACACGCCCTTTTCCTTTGAGCTGACACCGCACCTCAACTTTGAAGGAGACAACCTTCTTGCCGTCGATGTCGACTCTACTGAGCGTCCCGACATCCCTCCCTTTGGTCATCAAATTGACTACCTTACATTCGGCGGAATTTATCGCGAAGTTGCCCTGCGCATCGTACCTGCCACATACATCGAAAATATTTTCGCGCGACCGAAGAATGTTTTGAGCGAGCATCCTTCGCTGGATGTTGCGTGTTTCATCCGGCACCTTGAGCCATTGAACGAAGGGCTCGTGTTGGAGGGCGTGCTGCTGGATGGCGAAACACCTGTAGCGAGAGCAGTGCAACACATTTCTGCCTCTGAGGTGACCATCGCGCCTGTAAGCCACACGTTGGAATTCACGCCATTGCAGGGAATTCTGCTCTGGGACATTTCACATCCTTATCTCTATGGCGTTCGAGTTCGGCTGTTGCGCGGTGAACGCATCCTAGATGAGCACAGTTGTCGCATCGGCTTTCGTGAGGCGCACTTTACCGATCATGGCTTTGCCCTGAATGGAACAATAATCAAACTGCGCGGGCTTGACCGCCACCAAACTTTTCCTTTTGTTGGCCAGGCAATGCCTGCGCGTGTCCAGCGCCGGGACGCCTATATTCTGCGGAAGCAGCTTAAATGCAATATCGTGCGCACCTCACATTATCCGCAATCGCGTCATTTCCTCGATGCTTGCGATGAATATGGGTTGCTTGTCCTGGAGGAGATTCCGGGCTGGCAGCATATCGGTGATCCCGCCTGGCAAGAGCTCTCTGTCGATAATGTAAGTCGAATGATTCGCCGTGATTGGAATCATCCCTCGATCGTGCTCTGGGGCGTGCGCATTAATGAATCGAGGGATAATCATGATTTCTACAGCCGTACCAATGCACTGGCCCACAGTCTCGACCCATCACGCCAGACAGGGGGGATTCGCTATTTTCAAGATTCGGAGCTGCTAGAGGATGTCTTCACGATGAATGATTTTGGTTGGCCGCTGAAGTCACCGAACCACGCTTTTTATCTCAATACGGAGTTTGTCGGTCACACCTACCCCGTGAAGACGATCGACGACAATGCGCGTCACCGCGAACATACCGTTCGCCACGCTCGTGTCCATGACCAACTTGCTTCTAATCCGCAATACGCTGGCGGGATCGGCTGGTGCGCTTTTGACTACAACACCCATTTTGATTTCGGCGCAGGGGACCGTATCTGTTATCACGGCGTTGCCGATATCTTTCGCGAGCCGAAACCAGCCGCGGGTTTCTATAAGTCGCAGTGCGATCCCAAGGAGGAGATTGTCCTGGAACCGGCTTTCCATTGGGCGCCAAGCGATGAAGCCCTGCGCTTTACTGTCGCGATGGTTTGCTCTAACTGCGACCATTTAAAGCTCTATGTCAAAAACGAAGGCAACTGGGAGCTATTTGCCGAAGTCGATCCAGACCGCGAACAATTTGGGCATCTGCAATATGCCCCGTTCAGTATCGACCTCACCAAGTCGCATAAGCGATGGGGGGATCTGCGAGTGGATGGCTACCTTAAGGGCAACCGAGTCATTTCCAGGTCATTCTCTGGCTGCGGAGTCGATCAGAAGTTTTCGGTTCATCCTGATGATAGCGAGCTTGTTGCCGATGGCGCTGATGCCACGCGCGTCGTACTGCGAGTTACGGACGAATTCGGAGCGATTCGGCCGTATGCAAACGATCCCATCGTGCTGAGTCTCGAAGGTCCAGCGGAACTCATCGGTGACAATCCTTTTGCTCTTGTTGGGGGAACAGGAGCAGTCTGGATTCGCGCAAAAGAAGAGCCTGGAAGTGTTCGCCTTACCGCCAAGCACCCTCGCCTGGGCAGTCAGAGTGTAAACTTTCTATTGCGTGAGGACTCCAGCGAGCACGCTTAGGTTTACAGGTGGCAACCATGGCGCACATGGAAGAACGCGCGCTCGACGCTCGAGGTTTCGTCACGCACCGATCTTCTTCAGAAAGGTGAAGTGGTCAGTTCGCAAAGGGAGTATGTGATACGGACATTTTCGACGGCTACCCTTAGTGGCTAAGGGTTCTTGTCCCGTGGATGGAGTCAGGTAAGAGTCCTTTGAATTGCGATTGACCTTGCCCAGAAGTAGGCCAGCGGTGATCCGTGTTCCCGGCTTATCGGTATGCTGAACAGCGATGATTTCTTCGAGCACGGACCCATGGTGGATGTCGTGCAAGTCTGGGAGCTCGAGTGTTTCAGGCGGTGGCACGGAGGGTGTGGCTTTTTAGGAGTTCAGCACAAGCAAATCTGATCGGTTGCGCGTGCGCGGCACAAAAGGGCGCGCGGTGATCTGGCCCTGAAACGTCGACGCCCATTTCCCCGGGATGCTGCTGCCGCATGCTGGGCAACACCCTTTCGGCGTCAGGTGGTAGCTGAGAATCAGATAGCCAAAGCGCTCGATCAACAGAGTTTTGCAATTTGGGCAGCGCGTGTTTTCCAGATCGCCCACCTGGCCCGGCAGGTTCCCGGCATAAACGTAGCGGAGTCCCGCTTTCTTTCCAATCTCTGCCGCACGTATCAAAGTCTCCGGGCTGGTGTTCTCTGGATCGGTCATTTTGTAGTCTTTGTGAAATGCCGTTACATGCCAAGGAATGTCGAGCGACACACCCGCCAGGAACTCGGCCAGGCGAGTCAGCTCGTCGTTGGAGTCGTTAAACCCGGGAATCACCAGCGTAACGATCTCCATCCAGAAGCCCATCTCGTGCAACTGACGGATGGTATCCAGGATGGGTTCTAAGCGGCCGCCGAGTTGCCGATAGTGGCGGTCATCAAAGCTCTTTAAGTCAACCTTGTAAAGATCCACCCACGGCCGCAGATATTCGAGCACCTGCGGAGTGCCGTTTCCGTTGGAAACAAAGCCAGTCACCAATCCGGTCGCGCGCGCTTCCTTAAAGACAGCCATGGCCCATTCACTGGTGATCAGCGGCTCGTTATACGTGCTGACGATGACCCTGCCTCCCTGACGGCGGGCGTCAAGAACAAGTTCTGCAGGCGTGACGCGCATCGGGCCAACAGAGGCGGCGGGATCGCGTAGGGCTTGCGAGGTCACCCAATTCTGGCAGTAGCCGCAGTGTAGATCACAGCCGAGCATTCCAAAGCTGTAAGCCAATGCCCCTGGATGAGCATGGAAGAAGGGTTTTTTCTCGACGGGGTCGCATTGGACGCCGCCGACATAGCCCCAGGGCACAAACAGGGTTCCGCCCCGGTTGTAGCGAACCTTGCACACTCCAGGTTGGCCGTCCGGGATCTTGCAACAGTGCCCACAAGCAAAACACCGCACCCAGTTGCGGTCGAGCTCTTCGTACAATTCTCCCTCGCGAACGTTTTCATAAATGATTTCGTGCAGCGAACTCATAACGTGCCAGCTGTTCTGCCGGGGCGGCGTCAGTCACTTGCGTTTTTGTACTTGTCCGGTTGGAACTTACCGCCGTCAACGTAATTCTTGTTGATCTCGATGTACGCGTGCCACTTCTCCGGCAGATCATCCATCACGAAAATGGCCGTCACTGGACAGACCGGTACACAGGCGCCGCAATCAATGCACTCAGTAGGATCGATATACAACTGAGGCACGACATCGAAGACGGGGCGGCCGTCGTCATAGGTTCGACCCTTTGCCGGATGGATACAATCCACCGGGCACACGTCCACGCAGGCGGTGTCCTTGGTTCCAATGCAAGGTTCAGCGATGATGTATGCCATCGGCCAACTCCCAGGGGTAGGGTCTCTCCGCTCCGAGTCTATGCTCATTCCTATTCCTCAGGTAGAGGCGCGTCTCTTGGCACTTCTTGCGCCCAGCATTTGAGTATTTATGAGTGTGACTCTGGACCAGCACTACGGGCGAAAAATCTTTAGGTTCTTCTGCCGCGCCGCTTCGAGGTCGACCGCTTCCTTTTTCTGGCGATCGATTTCTCTCTGCGGATCGTTTTGCCCCTCCATCTTCAGAGATTCGGCAATCGCTACCTCAGCTTGTGCATCCAGCGGTTTCGAAAACATGACAAGCGCAAAAGAGTTCAGGAATCTAGAACGGACTAGGTTTATCGAGTACTGCGAATCTTCCCAAGTAGCGATGACCTTTTCTGTCGACCTATACAGTTCGTTCGTTGGGAAGCTGATCTCGCCGACAGGCCTAGTTGGAGTTCCATACTTTGTCGAGATGGCTTGTACCATGTCCTCGGCCGTTAGCCCATGCGTTGCGTGCTGATCGTAAGTCACCAACATCCTGAAGAGCTCGCCATTGTAGAAGCTGAAGAAAATCTGCCAAACCGAGTCTGTTTGGCGCGCATAGTCAGAAGAGACGCCCGGCCAGCACGTCAACTCTTGAATTACCGGTGGGTGCTTTTGAATCAGCTTTGTCTGGAGCGGCCTTAGGTCAACCTGGCTTGATAATTCGGGCAAACTCATTCCCAGCGAATAGTCTCGATACTTGGAAAGATCCTGCCCGCGAACTAAAGGAGCTGAAAATAGGATAATAAAGAGGGAAATGCCCACACTGCGCATCATTTTCATTTGACCGCCTCCGACGAAACACTAAAGGTTCAACATTGTTTTCACTTCAATAAGTGCGATCATTTCGCCTTGACGCCATTCGCTGCCCCTTGCGAGTCTTTTGCTTTGGTTCAAGCGGCACCGATCATGCGTGGTCCCTCATAGGAAGGTCCTTGGCCCGCAAAAGAGGCGCGCTTTCCTGGATATCTCGTGACTGGGCGGAGACAGTCACATAGCGCACTCCGAGGAATCGTTTCGAGGCCTCCGAGTCCACTCGCATGATTTCCAGGCAGTTGAATTCGGCCGATTCAAGTTTTGCCAGGATTTGCTCGACTGCTCTGCTGAGCGTCTTTTGCTCGTCAATACCAAAAACGGTCACTCCGATCTGATCAGCCAGGCAGAAGAAGGTCCATCCCGCTTCTCGGATTTTTCGATCCAATCCGCAACCATCGAGATCCATGACTAATCGCCAGCCCTGCACACAGGGCTCGCTTTCGAACCGTAGGGTTTGCGGTAAGAGTGTGCCCTCCTTGATCAGGACGGTTCCTGGCTTGATTGTTTCCCGCATTTGGCGTCTCGCTTGCGTTTTCACTGGCGCATTGTTCGGCCGCAGCCGGCGGCTACACATTTCCATTGGACTCAATCTTTGTAATTGGTCGTCCTTCAAGCGCCTTCCTTATGTCATTTCTCGGTGCCGGGATACCGCCTGTCTTGTTTTCCAGTGTCTTCCACAATTCTCGAATAATTTCACCAGTCATGTGGATGGATGATGCGAACGAGTGCCCTTCGTGTCTAGACTCTCATTTTGTGAACAAATGCCTTTGCTAGGCCCTGACCCAATCGCCCTTTGTGTTGGCATCGAAACCATAGTCGCAGCCTTCTACGCCACAACCCCAACGCACACCCGGCTCGGCATCGATATTCTCTCGGCGATACAACCACTGGTTGTGTCTAGGGCACTTCACGGTATTTATGCCAGGCTCGTCGACGGTGTACGTGTGACCAGGCATTCCCATGAGCATGTAATATCCGTGGGTTAAGTTATATCGAACGCTGCATCCAACATAGCCGCAATGGTACGAGGCGCGGTCGCCGGTATTAGCCCTAGAGCTCCCAGACTCGTACTTCATTACATGGCTGTCGCGGGAGCAATGCGGTTTCAGATGACCGCTCATAACGTCTACTGAAGCGATCGTCATAAAAATTCTCCTAGACTGAGATGCGTTGCAATTCGAACGTGAAGCTGCACTACAGGCTTTTCGCCGCTGGTTCGTCACCTAAGTTCGTGACAGAGTGAAACGCAGCATTTCAGGAAATTTGAAAGCGCCTGATTGTGTTTACTGTTTAGGGTTCGCAAGCAACCACAGTGTAAATAGACCAGCGTTTAGTACGATCCTCCCATACCTCCGCCGTAGCCTGCGCCGGCAGCGACCGCCTTTTCTTCTCCCTTAACGTCGGCGATCAGGACTTCCGTGGTCAGCATCAACGAGACGATCGACGCAGCGTTCTGGAGTGCGAGACGGGTGACCTTTGCTGGATCAATCACACCCTCCTTCACCATGTCGCCGAACTCAGCGGTCTCTGCGTTGAAGCCAAAGTTTTCTTCCTTCGATTCGCGCACGCGTCCAACAATCAGGGCGCCTTCATGCCCCGCGTTCAGGGCGATCTGGCGCATAGGTTCTTCGAGCGCGCGCTTCACGATATTCACCCCGATCGCTTCATCGTCGTGGAGCTTGAGCTTCTCTAGGGCCGGCAAGCAGCGCAAGAGTGCGGTGCCGCCACCAGCGACTATGCCTTCCTCAACTGCCGCACGGGTAGCGTGCATGGCGTCTTCGACGCGAGCCTTCTTCTCTTTCAACTCAGTCTCGGTTGCCGCACCTACTTTGATTATGGCTACCCCGCCGACGAGTTTTGCCAGACGCTCCTGAAGCTTTTCCTTGTCGTAGTCCGATGTACTCTCTTCGATCTGCATGCGAAGCTGTTTGATTCGGCCTTCAATTTCTCTGGTCTTACCGGCGCCGGCGACGATTGTGGTGTTGTCTTTATCTATAGTCACCTTCTTAGCGCTGCCGAGTTCTTCGATTTTCACGTTCTCGAGCTTAATGCCGAGGTCCTCGGTGATGGCCTTCCCACCGGTGAGAATCGCAATGTCTTCGAGCATGGCCTTGCGGCGGTCGCCGAAGCCGGGGGCTTTCACAGCCGCGCATTGCAGCGTGCCGCGGAGTTTATTCACAACCAAAGTTGCCAGGGCTTCGCCTTCGATGTCTTCAGAAATGATCAGAAGCGGTTTGCTCATTTTGGCCGTCTGTTCGAGCAAAGGCAGCAGGTCCTTCATCGAACTGATCTTCTTTTCGTGGATCAGAATGCGTACATCTTCAAGGACGCACTCCATGCGCTCCGGGTCGGTGACGAAATACGGTGACAGGTAGCCGCGGTCGAACTGCATGCCCTCGACAACTTCAAGGGTGGTTTCCATCGTTTTGGATTCCTCGACCGTGATGACACCGTCCTTGCCGACTTTCTTCATCGCTTCAGCAATGATGCTGCCGACTTGCTTGTCGGTGTTGGCACTAATGGTGCCGACCTGCGCGATCATGTCTCCCTTCACCTCGCGGGAGAGCCTCTTGATTTCTTCTACGGCGACTTCCACAGCCCTATCGATACCGCGTTTGAGCGCCATCGGGTTCGCGCCTGCCGCAACCGTTCGTACTCCTTCACGGAAGATTGCTTGGGCCAGCACGGTCGCGGTGGTGGTGCCGTCGCCAGCCACGTCCGAGGTCTTGGACGCAACCTCGCGCACCATCTGCGCACCCATGTTCTCGAGCGGGTCCTTCAGCTCGATCTCCTTTGCCACGGTTACGCCGTCTTTTGTGATGATGGGCGCCCCGAACTTCTTCTCGATGACCGCGTTACGTCCCTTCGGGCCGAGTGTGATCTTTACAGCGTCTGCCAGAATGTTGACTCCACGCATAATCGCCTGTCGCGAATTTTCACCAGTTACAATTTGTTTTGCCATGAGACTTCACCCTCCTAGGTGATCGAACTTTTCAATCCATCCAAAACTCTTGGATGGGAGCTACTACTTTTTGCCGGAAGCGGCTTTGGCAATTCCGCTGAGCTTTACTAGGATTTCCTCTTCGCGGAGGATCAGGTACTCCTGTCCATCGATCTTGATGTCGTTACCGGTGTATTTGCCAAACAAAATCCGGTCACCCACCTTCACGTCGAGCGGGATGCGATGGCCCTTTTCCATCTTGCCAGCGCCAACGGCCATTACTTCGCCCTCTTGGGGTTTCTCTTTCGCACTATCGGGGATAATGATCCCGCCCTTTGCTTTTTCTTGCTCTTCCAATCTGCGTACAAGGACGCGGTCATGCAGAGGAGTAATATTTACAGTCATTTCTTTTGTCTCCGTTCAATGTATTCCAAAAGCTCAGGCACACAACCCTTTGTAACTACAGGCCGACATTACGGGCGAAAAGTTTTCTGGTTTTTCTTCCGCGCGGTTTCGAGATCGTCCACTTCTTGGACAACTTGAGGGGGCGGACTTAGCCCGCCCCCCTTCGAATGAAACAACCTGCCGGCTTCAGACTGCTACGGCAGCGGCGATCTTGTGGAACGTCGAGTTAGCGACGTCAAAGGTTTCAACCTGAGGAGCTCCCTCAACTACCCTGGCGAGAATCTTCGTCACTTCTGGGTAGCTTCCGCGGTTGTAAGCCTCTGCATTCTCCGGTTTGTCCCACAAACTAATCGCGAACGCTTCCGTGCCGCCCTGGCCAACGAACGTGATTTCGTCCTGGAATCCTTTCTGTTTCCGAAGCATGGGAAGGATGTCCTTCTCGAGCCTCTGGGTAAACTCCGCAACACTATTGGGTTTCAGATGCATATAAACTCTGCGTGCAAACATAACACTCTCCTTGGTTCTCGATGCCAAAGGGGCGATTCAGATAACCAATATTGGTTAAGAATCTTCTGGATACACCTTCAGTCTATTAACTATAGTGCGTTAATTAACTTGACGTGTCAAGTTCAATCTGGGATTATTTTCAATGATTAACCAAGTGTAGTTAAGCACGTGGAGGTGCCTGTGGATGTCTGCTTAGCCATCAAACAGCGGTTAGAAAAATTGGGACTTGAGCAAAGGGATCTGGCCGCTGCCGCCGAAGTGACGGAGTCCTACATTTCACAGCTGCTGACTCGGAAGAAATTACCGCCCGCGCCTGGCCGAACAGACATTTATGACAAGATAGGGAAATTCTTGACACTGCCGAGCGGCAAACTTGCGAAGCTGGCTGAGCACCAGCGCAACGAAGAATTAAAGAGAAACCTGGCGGACCCACCTAAGCCCTTGTTTAAAGAAGTTCGCGAGTTGATTCTTCGCAAGTGCGCACCCGCCAAAGAAAAACAAATACGGGTCATTTTTGAGAAGCAGCCCTTCGGCGAACTGGAACGCCTCGTCACACAAAAGCTTTTGGACGTGATCAAGAAGGTCGTGAAAGAGGAATTGAACAGTGAAAACTGGCTCCACTTGGTGGCTCGACTCGCCGGCCGAAGCTATGAACAAATGCGGGTTACCCTCCTTGAGTTCCTGGACACGGATGTCTTCAGCTTGTCGCATGAAAACTGTGTTTCCTTCCTGGATCCCGTGATTGAATCCTGGGACGTTGATCTAACCACCTTCGGTATGGAAATTGTGTTAAATCGGAGAATAGCCGCGGGGGATCCTAGAAGATTTGAGTTTGTTGAAACCGGAGCTGACCAACCATTGATAGAACCAGGGTTTAAAGAATTCCTTAATGATAGATCGCTCAGCGGGACTGCCAGCAAGGAAGAAATGGAACTGCTCAGGAATCTAAGGTTCAACGGGAAACGCCCCACTTCAATCTATTATTACCGAGAATTGCAAAGCTTAAGAGACCCGCTCCATTTTCGTGACTCTCAGACCTGATCAGTATTCTGTTCCGGCGGAAACCCGCCAAAGCGCAGGCCTTGAAAACGATGGCAGTGTTAAAGGTTGCGACCGAAAAGTACAAGAAATACCGGATAGTTTTAGTACCTCCGACAGCCAAAATAGGGCTGGGGTTCTGACGTGTCTAATGGCTTGTTGATTGTCGATGATAACGCCGGAATGCGTGCCTTGATTCGACGCTTTGTCGAAAGCAGCGGCTATAAGGTTTGTGCCGAAGCTGCTAGCGGAGTAGAAGCGATCCACCGTGCCGACGAATTCGAGCCGGACCTGATCTTGATGGACCTCTCGATGCCACAAATGAATGGTGCTGAAGCCGCAAGTATTCTCAAGCGAATGCTGCCTCGGGTCCCGATTATACTCTTCACTATGTTTGAATTCGGAGACGCAATCGCAAGGGCAGTCGGGGTGGATGTAGTGCTATCAAAGCCAGAACGCGTTCATCAACTGACCGATCATCTGCATCGCTTTTTGGGTTCCGACTCGTCCAGAGTCGGCATGGAGGGCACGACAGCGTGAGGCAGAATCGATCCGAAGTGAAGCCGCATTGTACACTCCCTTGAAAACGTTCCTTCCCGTGCCAGCCCGCAAAAAGCCAGACAGCGATCATCAATTCAAAGTCGATGACCGCGTATCCGTGATGCTGCACACGGGCCAACTCGTTTATGACACTCGACGCTCCGCTCAGGAGCGCCTAACTTGAGGCGATCTGTGCCCTGCCACTCCCGGTGCTGTAGGCGCCGTAATTCCATCGCCCTGCCATAGATTCTCTGGGGCTCCTATCGGACGGTTCAACGGAGGTGTATAGTCTCTCCCGCCTAAGGAGGGCATATCCCATGCGCATGATGCTCAAGGTTTCCATTCCAGTCGAAGCGGGTAATGCGGCGAGCCGAAGCGGCAGCTTGGGGACAACCATCAAACGGATTTTGGATGAGATGAAACCCGAGGCGGCGTACTTCGCGGAAGACAATGGCGAGCGTACCGGATACATCTTCTTCGACATGAAAGAGTCGTCGGAGTTGCCGGCCATCGCCGAGCCATGGTTTCTTGCGTTCAATGCGAGGCTTACGGTGCGGCCAGCGATGAATGCGAAGGACCTCGCAAATGCGGGTTCCGGCATTGAGCGAGCGGTGAAAGGGTATGGCAAAGCCGCTACAGCCTAGCTGGCTGCGAAAGGTTACCCAGACCTCACTGATGATTTCACTGCGACGACAACTAGTGTGAAATCATCCTGAAAACTCCCGTTGCAGAAGCTGACCACCTCCTTCTTAATTGCGGCAAGCATTTCGGAGGCGCTTAATGCACTGTTGCGACTGCCTAGCTCAACCAATCTTCGCTCTCCAAATTCCTGTTCATCCGAATTCATCGCTTCAGTTAGACCGTCGGTATAAAGCACCAGGCGGTCACCGGATTCCAACTGAAGTTCTGCATCTTCGTACTTCCGGTCAGGAAATATTCCCAGCGGCGTTCCTCCTTCCTTCAATGGAACTGCCTGTCCCGAGTTGTGGAACAGAATGGGCGGACAGTGACCGGCGCTGGCATAGGTCAGCCTATTTTTCGGCGTATCGATCATGCAGTAGCAAAACGTAACGAACTTATCGGCAGCAATGTTATTGGATATCACCTCATTCAACTTACCCACGAGAGTGCCTGGTGATACCGCTTCCGAAGCGAAGGCTCGAAAGCTGGCCTGCAGGTTGGCCATCAACAACGCAGCGCTAATCCCCTTGCCGACGACATCCCCGATGCAGATCCCAATCTGGCTCTCGCTGAACTTCAGTACATCAAAATAATCTCCACCAACGACTCGGGCAGGCAGCCACGTCCCTGCCACTTCCAGTCCCCTCACCTGGGGAATCTTTTTGGGCAAGAGTCCTTCCTGAATCTCTCGCGCTTTGTCCAGCTCTTGCTCTTGTTGCTGCGATCGCGTATTTCCAATCTCGACGGCGCGTTGAAGTTCGAGATTCTTGCCCTCAAGCCTCACTCGCGATTCCTCATGCAAATGGCGGACGCTCCCCACGATCAAAACAACGACGACTACAAGTTTACCGGTGCTCCATAGCTGCGCGAAAAACGAGTCAAAGGAAGCTCCATACAAAACCATCACGATCGTCAGTGTCAGCGATACGATGGCAACTGCCGTGAAGAACAACAATGTCAGGAACGCGACCCAGTCAAAGGGAAAGCGGAGGCGCGAGGAAAATGGAGCGAGATGGTTCATAATCGGTGTCGTCAAATTCCCGATGATCAGAGTGTAGAGGAGTACAGGAACGAAGCCCGTGCCCGGACCGCGCACATTCGTGACCCAAAGAACCGCGAACAACGCGACCGCAACTACGAACAACACACCCTGCCTTGAGAAAAAGGTGCGAGCGTCGTTGGAGGGGGACAAAAACTTTGCGATGGAAAACGTCATCAGTCTTTAGCCAAGTGTGGCCGCGTGGGATCAGGATTCGCAGAACATGTTAGGCGGTACCCAAACGCGGGTCAAGGCGGGACAAAGACAGGTCTACAACAAGAATCTGTCTGAAGCTTTGCACACTGAAAGCGCGTGGGTGTACGTTATGGGTCGGCCGGGAAGTCGAAATGGAAACCCAGGTTACATCTCCACCGCTATCCCGCCAAGGGGAGAGCACGGCATGCGCATTTCAAGGCTTTGGTCCGCAGTTCCGATTCTTCTTAGCATGTGCCTCTTTTCATGGGCACTCCTGTCGGCTCATGCTCAGCAGAACCAGCAACGAGCTCGTGCGACAACAAATTTGTCACTGCAAGAAACGGCGATCGAGGAGATGAAAACGCACTGACGAAATCGCACAAGCCATGCTTCCCCCAACGAGACTTCGGGGGAGTCTGCAAGATTTCACTCGTACGGGTAGCGTATTTGTCGAGGCATAAGGGGGAATAAATTGTGCCGCAACGAAAATGACGACGATGGGAGTCTAGAACTGAAGGCGTAATTGAAACGCGATCATCCGTGGCGTGCTGTCACCGCCTAAACCGACACCAAGCAGGCCGGTCGGCGGAGAAGTCGCATACGTGAGCGCCCCAAACCCAGTCTGGGTAGAGAGCTTTCCCGGAATGCCGGCGAGCACCATGCTCGGAAGTCCGAAATTCGGATGGTTGAACACATTAAAGAACTGAGTGTCAAACCGCAGCTCCACACGTTCGGTGAGCGGAAACGATTTTGTCAGGTAGAAGTCGCTCCAGGCAAAATTTGGACCGCGCAGGGCGTTACGGCCGAGGTTGCCGAATTGACAGTTCCGAGGATTATCCTCACCGAAGCAAGCTCCGGTGCTCGGGTCAACAGCGGAGATAAAAGCATTTGGATTAAGCCATTGCACTGTGCCAGGTTGCGTGATTCCTGGAATGGGGTGGTGAGCATAGAGAGGCACCCCGGGAATGACGCTGGCGAATTGCGGCCCACTGCCGTTCACAATGCCATTTCCGTTTGCGGAATAAGGAGTGCTAAGAACGGAGAAGGGAATCCCACTGTGCCAGAAGACGGTTCCCGAGACTTGCCAGCCGTTGAAGGCATATGCAAGGTGGCGGCTGTGGAACTTGAGGGGAAGTTGATAGACGTATTGAGCGCTGAGATTGTTGCGGATGTCGTAGTCGCAGGGACCATAATCGCGCGCCAAATCTCCGGGTAGAGGATTGAGAATTCCGCCCGCGGAGAACTGAAGAAAACCGCCGTTGGAGACGGTGTCCATGCAACGGCTCCAGGTGTAATTGAATTGTCCCATCAGGCCGTGGCCCAGGCGCTTCATTGCCGAGAGTTGTAATCCGTTGTAATGGCTGTTCGCGCCGGTAGAGAATTGCGAGACGGCGCCGAATCGCGAGTCGGTAGACTGAGCATAGGGAAAGGGCGCAAAGCAGCCCTGACAGACCGTCTGATATCCATTCACTTGCGTGAGATAGGGCTGATTCACGGCGCGGGTGCCGACGTACTGCGCTTGAAGTTTTACAGTCGATCCCAACTCGTGTTCCAGGCCGAGACTCCACTCCATGAAGTAAGGTGCGTGAAGTTCACCGCTGGGCATCGCCGCGATGGCGACCGGAGGAAGACATGCTTCGGGATTTGATTGTGCCGAAGCACAGGAATGCTGGCCCAATGCGAATCCGGAATTGAAGGATTGGTTCGCGGCCACGGTTGCGTCAACCGCACTGCCGGGCACTCCAGGGGCGATTGCTGTTCCGCCGACAGTCCCAAGGAGACCACCTTGGAATGTTTTCACGTAGGGCGGATTGAAGCCAACAATGTCGGCGATGGCGCCAGGCAAAATATCGCTGAAGAGTCCGAAGCCGGCGCGAAGGACGGATTTGGGCTCAAACTGCCAGGCGAGAGCTGTTCTGGGTTGCAAGATCGCCAGGGGAGTCGAGGAAAATACGTGGCTCAGACCGGTCTGAATTGTGGCGTTCAAGGGCTGATTCACATCATGGGAGATGGAGTCGAAAGATCCGCTCAGACGTGCGATCTGTTGGTGCGGATTCAGCGGATTGGAATTCAATGTATCTCGTATCCCGAAGGTCCAGGTTAGTTTCTTGGTCACTTTCCAAGTGTCCTGTGCGTAGAGGTCTAGATTGAGGAAGTTGAAAGGCTCGTTCGCCGACGTGGGGAAAGTCCTTGTCGCAGTAGATGCTACTCCATAAATGTATTGTGGGAGAGTGGTGTAGCTCACTGTTGGGACGGAACCCTCACCAAAGTCATAGTCGTTCAAGCGAAAAATCCGGGTGTTGGTTCCAAAGCGGAGCTCGTGCGCGCCATGGCTCCAGGCGAGGTTGTCGTTGATAAAGAAACGGGAGGCGCGCCTTCCCTGGACCCACGTGTTGTCGAGCCCGCCAAGCGTTGTGAACGGGGCATTGGCACCGCTGCCTTGCAAGACGATGGGAAATGTGGCGAGAGTTTTCTGAAAATCGGCGGGCCCGAACAGGCTCTCATACCAGGAGAACGCCGGGTTGAAGTAGTTCACAAGATTTTGCGAAAAGACGTGGGTATATCCCGCGGCGAGGGAATACAGCGGTTGAGGCGAGACCGAATCGAACAAGGAACTGATCGGATCGGTGTAGGCAGCCTGCACGCCTGTATCGGCCTGAAAGCGAAACCAAGTGCTGTTCTTTTCGCTGATATTGTAATCGATGCGAGCCGTCTGGACCTGTTCGTGATCATCGCTTGAATGCGAGACGCTCTGGCGATTGGCGCAACCGTTTCCGTCATTTGCGATTGCGGGGACAACTCCTCCGGCATCGAACGGACAGCCGAGGACCGCGAGAGGCGTTCCGTTGGTATTGCCATAGAGAGAGAACATCTTTTTGTAGAATGGCACCGACTGCGGTGACGGCTGGTAGACCGTCCCGGTGACGGAATCGGTTCCCCCCAGGGGGAGCTGTTGCAAAACGTAATTCTGGAACGCTGGAGTTGGGACGGTAGCGGGTGTGACGATCGGAAGTGCGATGCGAACCCATTCGCTGTCGAAGAAGAAAAACAGCTTGTCGTGGATAATGGGGCCGCCAACACTCCCGCCGAAATGATTCACTGTAGAGCGCGGTTTGTGATTTCCCTGCGTGGCGTTGGTGAAATAGTCGGCGGCGTTGAACTTCGAGCCGTTCCACAACTCGTAGAGATTCCCGTGAAACTGATGGGAACCAGATTTTGTGACGTAGTTGATTTGTGACGCGCCGTAGCGGCCCTGATCGACGGCAAAGGAAAGCGTATTGACCGTTACCTCGGAAATGGAATTCAATCCGAGGACGAGGTTGGTCGAGAGTCCGCTGTTGAGATTTGTCAGCGGGTCATTTGTTTCCAGGCCATCTACGATATAGCCGTTCGAGAGAGCAGGCAGTCCATTGAATTCGACGTTGCCGTAACCATTCGTGCCGCCGACGAAGTCATTGCCGCTGCCTGCCGTGTTGATGAGAGCGCCTGCCGCAAACTGCAGAGGGTAAGTTAAATCCCCGCCGGGATTGGGAAGGTCCTCCAGCGCAGGAGCATTCAGTGTCGTGGAGGTGTTGGCATTCTCGGGGCTGAGAATTGCGGCTTCGCTGCTGACTTCGACGCTCTGCAATGTGCGGGCGACTTGAACTGTAAAATTGACGATTTGCTTCTGGCCCAAGCCGGAAGATACAGAGTCATTCTGCAGCGGCTCAAAGCCCTGTGCTTCCACCTTGGCGGAGTACGTACCTGGCATCAGTTGCGGAAAGTTGAACCTGCCCGATTCGTCGGTCTTCGCGGTTCGCTTCAGCCCAGTCTCCTTATTAAGGACTGTAACCGTGGCTTCCGGCACTGCCGCACCACTCGCGTCCCGCACCTGACCGACGATGGCGCTGGTGGTTTCACCCTGGGAAAAGGTTACTTCAGGCAAGAGAAAATGAAATGACCCGAAAAGAATGACGATAGAGAGAGTCGAGCGAAGCATTTAAACCCAGTTCCATCTAGCTGAACTGTTCAGATATTAACCATACTTAATGGCAAGTATTAATGCAAGTGAATACGGCATGAGGAGTTCTAGTAGATTACCAAATCGCCGGACAAGTGGCCACGTCGTCCACAAAACGCAGAGGCGAGAACGCAACGGCCGGACTCCCCAAAAACGGCGTTCGCGGAGATCAGCGAGGATGTCCGCGAACGGGGAACCCCAACAACACACGCAATCGGGCATGGATCGGGCTGCGACGGAATTGTTTCGGCCGTCTGGCCCGTGCACCCGTGGGCGATCAGAAAGTTCGCTCCGAGTGACATCACCTAATTGGCTCTACTTTGTTCGCCTCCCCAGAAATCTTTTGATATTCCGTCCAAGATTCCTCAAAAAGGCGTCTTGTCGATGGTGCTGGCCGAGGCTAGCTCGCGACTTTCACCGCAACCCGCAGTCGGCGGTCCCGAATTCGAACTCGTCGTGCTTTCACGGGCATCGCAGCTTTGTGAGCCTCACTCTGTTTAGCGGCTCGTTGGGGCATCCACTCGCTTCTCCTGAGGATGTTGGCGCATGTCGGACACCACGACCCCCGTTTGATTTTCTCGGGCATGGCCTTCCATTCATGTCCATCTGCGCATCGCCATTTGAGAACTGTTCGCTTATTAAGATATGCCTTGGACAAGCACATTCCGCCTCTGTTTGCTGCAAGTTCCTGAAAAAGCGACAAGCTAAGCCGCTGGTTGCGGGCACATACAGGACACCAAGTGCCCTGGACGACGTAGGAGGGCAATGCTTGCCAACCGTGTCCAAACTCACATTTCCAGCTCAATTTGACTTTGCTGCCAGAGTATTCTGAGGACACGCAAATGCCTTTGCGAGCAATCGCCAGTTCCTTCATTACTTCGATGCTTCGTTTGCCATGAAATCTTCGCCGCCAGTTGTAACATTCTCTACACCAGCTCCCTTTCCTTCGTCGACCGCTCTTTACGTTTGCTGCGCATGCTTTCCAGCGATGCCCATATTTGCATGCCCACAGGAGAGGCGTAGACCCGTTCTTGTAACTGGTCGACAGACATTCCCCACCTCGTTTCCTAGCAATCTGACGCATCTCTTCGAGTCTCAGTCTCTGGTTGCCAGCACACGCCGGGCACCAGTTTCCAGCCCGGATCGAGTGTGCCCTCGCCGTCCATTCATGACCTGAGGCGCATTTCCATCGTACACCATGTGATGAATTCACATACTCGTCGGACAAGCAGCAACCGCCTTTTTGAGCCGCTATTTCCCGCAAAGCCGTCAATGCCAAGGGAGCGACTCGGGCACAGAATGGGCACCAGTGACCTTTCTTGACCTGGAGAGGGGTGGCGCTCCAATCGTGGCCCGCCGAGCAGCGCCACTTCAGTTTGGTCGCGGTGTTACGATAGTTTTCTGAGAGGCACTTGCCGCCGCGAGACCTAGCAATCTCCTGCATCTGGCCGATCGTGCCGCGCCGCACGCCGGCACACTCCGGACACCAAGTTCCTTTGCGAATACTTGACGGTACAGCGCTCCAGCGATGCCCGTTTGCGCATTCCCATAGAAGTGCCACGCCGCAGTTCGCGTAGAGGGTTGAAACGCATTTGCCCCTTCTCTTGTGAGCGAGCGCCTTCATTTGCGAGATGTCGAGCTTGTGCATAGCACTCGTTCTCGAATCTTTGTGGACTTGCTAATCCGCGAGGATTTACCGTTTAAACCTTCGCGTCCATCTTTCGTGTCGAGCGCCGCCTGCGGCGTGCTCGAAGCTCTTCCATGGACTCCGTCTGCTCTCGTTTGTGCATTTCGCGCACCACGAACCCCGCTTAACCCTTCCTGGTGACGCCTGCCATCGGTGCCCGAGCGCGCACTCCCATCGGAGCAGGGTGTCCTTATTGATGTAGCGCTCCGAGAGACACTTGCCGCCCTTCTGGGCCGCCAACCAGCGAAACTCCTCTAGAGTCAATCTCTGATTTCTGGCGCAAACCGGACACCAAGAACCTCTTCTGACGGATACAGGCACTGCACGCCAGCAGTGTGCTTTTTCGCATTGCCATAGCAGCTTGCTCTTCGAGTTGATGTATTCACTTGAGAGGCAATTTCCGTTCCGCCGTCGCGCGAGCTTCTCCATTCTCTCAATCGAATCTTTCGCGCGGAACCTGCGTCGCAAGTTGTAGCATTCGAGACACCATGTCCCCCGTTTCTTCTTACCACCTCTCACATTCGCCGGCGCCGCCTTCCACCTGTGTCGCCGTTTGCATTCCCATAACAACGACTGACGGTTATTTATGTACTTCGTCGAGAGGCACTTCCCTCCGCGCCTTCGCGCAAGCCGCTGCATTGCTTTGAGTTCGAGCCTGTGATTGTGGGCGCAACAGGGACACCACCTGCCGCTCCTAATGGACGCTGGAGTCGCTGTCCATTGATGCCCTGCCTGACACGTCCAGGATAGATGCGTCTCTGCATTGACGTACTCGGTCGATAGACACCGGCCCCCTCGTGACGTGGCGATCTCCACCATCACATCTAAGGACAGACGGGCCACATGCGCGCAGTGTGGGCACCACCGTCCTCCCTTTACGAGTCCTGGAGGCGCTTCCCATTCGTGGCCGGCCGCGCATCTCCAACGTAACTTCGTCTCATTGTTCACATACCGCTCAGAGAGACATTCGGGACACCAACTACCCTTGCTCACGTTGGTGGGCATCGCCTTCCACTGGTGGCCCACCCTGCATCTCCAAGACAGAGGCGTGCGGGAATCAACGTATCGCCGCGAAAGGCATCCGCCGCCTCGCCGCTCGGCGAGCCTGCGCATCTCAGGAAGAGTCGACTTGCGCATGGCAGAAATGACCACGACACACCCACGCGAACGTGCGGGAGGGTTGCGCCTCGCGACAAAATGGTTTTCCTCGCGAGGCGTTCCTCCCGTGTTGATTGTTAGAAGTGGAACCCGAGTTCGATCGTTTCCGTTCGCGGAGTCACAAAGTGCGTGCCGCTGAACGTCGACAGAAAGTTATACAACGCTGTCTTGTTTGTGAGGTTGATGACAGTGAATCGCAGGCTCCACTTGTAACGATCGCCGTGCAATAAGTTGTCATCGCCCACGGCGACGTCAAACAAGTTGCGGGGTTGAATCCGGGGCGGATTGTGGTCGTCATTCTCCGTTCCCGGCTTTGGGATCTGCACCAGCGTCGACGAGTACAGATTTCCCGGACAACTCGTCAGGGGAGCTGCGTACGTCGGAAATAGACTCCCGCAGTGCAGCCCGGCCTGAATCTGTTGATCCGCGGTTAGTCCCGTTAGGTCCACAATGTAACCGGGATTCGTTGGGTCCGCGCTCGTTGCGAATGGAACGGCTCCCGCAACCAATCCGCTGTCGTATCGCCAGTTCCCTCCGATCCAGAGGGCGTGCTTCCACTGATATTGCACATGCGTCGTCTGGTTGAATTTTTCGTCGTGGTCGATGCGGAACACTCCCGTTCCGCCTTGCCCCGCCGGCGTTACTCCGATACCGCTGACCTGTGGCTGGAAGAACCTTGCGGCCACGCTCGATGCCACAAAATAGGCTGATAGACCATGGAAGTTCGGGAGACTCGCACGCAACATATACCCCGGTATTTTCGAGCGGTCCCACTCGATCGGGTAGGTCACCGGGGTGTTCCCAAACACGCTGAAGTCGTAGGACAGGTGCGTGTACTTCCAGATATACTCCGCGTCCACGACGAGGTATTTACCAAATGCCTGTTGGAAACCGGCGTGGAATTCGTTCCGCCAGCCGGGGCTTAGCGGCGTGGTGATGCAGGGGTAGCCCTGAATTGCCGCTTGCAAAGCGTTGACCACCGGGTCGTTGCAACCCGTGCTGGACAGCACCAGATTTTCGTTGAACGGAGTTTCCATTGTCCGCGCGTAGGAGAGGCGCAGCACCGTATTGGTCGGCTTGATGTGGTAGGCAACGCCCAGGCGCGGCTCAGCCATATTGTAGCCGGCTATCCCGTCATAGATGTCCCCGCGAATGCCCAGATTGAACGCCCAATTCTTCCACGTAATAGTGTCCTGGACGTATAGCGCTAGTTCCTTCACGTCCGTATGGCCAGGCCAGTAGTAATATTTCCCGCCTGCCGTAAGATCGTAGGGTGCCAGGGTCGTGCATGGCGCGGCCAGGTTGATCCCATTCACTTGGCAAGGATTACCATTAGCGTCCACCAGCGACGGGACCAAGGCTGGATCCACAATTCCGAACGAGTCGTGTTCCGTCAACAATGTCTGTTCGTACGTGATTCCCGCTTTGATATTGTGGATTCCCTTTACATAAGACAGGCTCGATGTCACTCCCACGTTGGTCAAGCGTCGCTGTTGAGCGATACTGTCGCTCTGGAGGTTCGGCGTTAGGTCTGCGAAGGGGTTGTTACTTGGGTAGTAGTCAAATTGGTCTTGACGGAAAAAGGCTCCGATGGTCCACACCGCTTTAGTACCGATCAGGTGCACAAAGGTTGGTGCGACATTAATGGTTCCGATCTTGGAACGCTGGTCTTGCGGACCAACCAGCTCCCCATTCGGCCCCAAGCCGTTGCACGATGTCGTTTGTCCTGGTGCGCACGGAGCCGCCCAGCCCGTAGCGAACTGCGCATCATAGGAATTCGGGGTCTGAAACCACGAGCGCGTATACTGCAGGTTCAATTGCGCCGAATTGCTGTCCGAAAACTTGTAATCCACACGGTCAAAAATATTCTCTTCGTTTCCCTTATCATGAAACGTGTTTCGTTCCGGTGGATCGAGGAACCGCCCGGTTTGCAGTGCGCTCGCCGCCAGAAAGTTTCCCCATTTCGCCCCGCCCCAGGCAAAGTCTCCCGCAAAATTCGGTGTCCCGAAGCT
The DNA here is from genome assembly GCA_963775865.1 of Candidatus Acidiferrales bacterium. Lineage (GTDB taxonomy): Bacteria > Acidobacteriota > Terriglobia > Acidiferrales > UBA7541 > Acidiferrum. The sequence continues at coordinate 104,420 of CAVZKU010000001.1, forward strand.
CCCATACGACGCGGCGAAGTTGCCGTGAGGTGTGGTGACTCCGAGTCCCGAACGCGTGGTCACCTTAATCACGAGGCTCGTTTTATCCCCAAACTCGGCCGGCGGTGCTCCCGAAATTACTTCCAGCGATTGAATGGAGTCTGACGGAATCTGGTTCGAAAACACTTTGCTTTGCTGGTCCGTGATGGGCTGCCCGTCCACAGAAAACGAGTTTTGTGCATGGTCTCCTAGTCCGTGAAACAATCCGTTCGAATCCGCGGCCACTCCCGGTGTCGTCAGCGTCACCAGCGAACTCACCGAGGACGACGCGCTCTCGAGCGGTACGTTCTTAAACAGTTCTCGATCCACGTCCGTGTGAAATGTTGGTTCGTTCTCGATCAGGTCTCCCCCGTTTTCCGTGACGTTGACAGTAGTGGCCTCGGTCCCAATCTTCAACGCCACCTGTACGTTCGTCGCAACCGCGGACCGCACGTCCACGTCCTGGATATTAGGAGCAAACCCCTTGGCGCTCACGGTCATGTGGTAGGAGTTGAAAGGAACATTGGTGAACCGGAAGGTACCGTCAGCCGCCGTGGTGGTCGTTCGAATGTAACCGCTGACGCCATAAGCGATTTCGACCGTCGCCCCAACGATTGCGCCCCCTGAAGGGTCTTTCACCACACCTTCTATGGAGCCTGCATTCCCAACTTGTGCAGATGCCGCGCACACAAAAAGTAGAAAATGAATAACGAATAGAGCAAATCCTCGAAAACTGCTTCGCATTGTTCCTCCGATCCCTGTGGGAGCGATTTGTAAGTGTTCATAGGGGCCGCCGGAAATGGGGCGGTAGCGCGTCTCTGGAAGGCAGATGCGCTCTTGAACTGCTGCAGGTGTCAGGGATTACAACGGGAAGGAAGGCGGTGCGCGGGAAGGAGAATCGTGGAAGAAAGACTCGTCATCATAGGAGTCGACAAAAGGCTCGACATAACCTACGGCTTGAAGAGGGATGTGGACCGATAGAGGTCCTGCCGGTAGGATTGGCCCGAGGTGCGCCGCCTGGCAGACCTGGCAAGCCGCTTCACTCTGTCCTTTTGCGTGGAAATGGGTTAGGGCTTGGCCAACGAACAAAACGAACAGGACCGCTAAGGCAAGAGCTAACACCCTTGCAAGGTTGAGTCGCTCGTTGTGCTTGCCAACCATCTCGATACTTTAGACTACCCCAATCTTCCCTTTGACGCTTGAGCAGTTCCACAGTGAGCATACTTGCGAGCTGCGGATTTCGCCCACAAGAACGTTTAGTTACTGTACTCCGGGATAGTATCATTGAACCATGAGGGCGTGAAGAGGATGGCGCATACCACTAAGGACAGAGAAAAACTCCTGAACCGCGTCAGGAGAATCAAGGGTCAGATCAGCGCGATTGAGAAGGCGTTGGAAGGTGACCAAGAGTGCTCGAGAGTGTTACAGACAATTGCCGCTTGCCGCGGCGCCATCAACGGACTTATGGCCGAAGTGCTTGAGGGTCATGTTCGTTTCCACGTTGTCGATCCTAGCCGAAAACCAACTACGGAACAGGCCGCAGCAACCGAGGAACTGATTGATCTCGTGAACCGGTACTTGAAATGAGACAACTCGGGCACCGGGGCAGGATTGACCTCTCCCTCCTAGTCTGTGGCCGTAGGTGAATGGGAGACAAGCCCTCGAACAAGTTTGTTGGCCGATGACATGGGCGGAAGCAGCCTGGCAGAGTTCAAAATGAAAGTCATTTCAGAAGAAACATGGATGAATGCGGCGAGCAGCGGGTTGAGAAATCCAAAGGCGGCCAAGCCAACGCCGATGCTGTCCACCACCAGTGTCCCAACAAAGTTCTGCATAATCGTGCGGTGGCAGCGTCGGGCGATCGACAGAGTCTCGACGAGTTTAGAAAGGTCATTGCCGATGAGAACGACATTGGCGCTCTCGCGGGCAACGTCTGTACCTGCACCCATCGCGATTCCCACAGTGGCCTTCATCAGAGCAGGTGCGTCATTGACTCCGTCACCTACCATGGCGACGTTCCGCCGTGCCTTCGTGAGCCGAGTTAACAAATTCCAGCTTGTCTTCGGGTAATAATTCAGCGGCAATTTCGTCTACGCCGAGCTTTCGACCGATGTCCTCGGCCACGCTCTTGGCATCACCGGTAAGAAGAACTGTCTTTAATCCCATCGCTTTCAGGTCTTTTACCGCCTTTGTTGCTTCGGGCCGAAGCATATCGGCAACCACCAGTGTTCCCAGGAACCCGCCTTTTCGTGCCACAAACACTTCCGAATCTGTCTGTGACGTCGTGCCGCTAGGAAGTGCAACCTGATGTCCCCAGAGAAACTGCCGGTTGCCAACGATGATTTCAACGCCTTTGCAAGCCGCGACGATTCCCTTGCCGGGGGTGTACTCAAATTTGTCCGGCTCCTCGGCGGAAATCCCCATGCTCGACGCCTTTTTTAGAATTGCCTTGCCTACTGGATGCTCCGAACGCGATTCCGCTGTTGCCGCAGCTTGCAACAACGAAGTTGCCGGAACCCCTTCGGCAGGATGAATGTCGACCACCTCAGGCGTGCCATAGGTCAGCGTTCCCGTCTTGTCCAAGAGAATCGTATCTATGTCAGCGAGTGCTTCAAGGTAGAGGCCGCCTTTGATGATCGAACCGTGCTGCGCGGAGCGTCCAATCGCCCCAAGGATCGCCAAGGGTGTTCCCGCTGCAATGCCACACGCTCCGGCGACGATAACCACAGAAATGGTCGAGCGCACATTGTGGGTAATCAGAAAGGTGAGGGCTGCTGCACCCAACGCGAAATAGACCAAATAACCCGCAAGGCGGTCGGCAATTGCTTGAATGGGCGCGCGTGATTTTTCCGCTCGTTCCACCGCATCGATGATTTTCCCGAATGTAGTGTCGCGCCCGATCCGGTCAACTCGGATTTCGAGCGCGCCAGACTGATTGATCGTGCCGGCATATACCGATGACCCGTTGCTTTTCTCCGCAGGCATCGATTCGCCGGTGATGGTTGCTTGATCCACGAACGAGTGTCCTCCTACGACCACACCATCCACTGGAATCCGCTCCCCGGGCTTCACCAGAACCATGTCATGCGCAACGATTTCTTTTGTCTCGACTTCTTGCCACGATTCGTTTCTACGCACGGTTGCCGCCGTGGGCAGCAGCCCGACCAGATGGCGGATTGCCGTGCGCCCGCGACCCACCGTGAGTCCTTCCAGGATTTCCGCGACTAGCACAAATAACGTGATGATCAGGGCCGTGAAGATTTCGCGGATCGCCAAGGCCGCCACGATGGCGATGGCCATGGAAAGCTCCATGGTCATGCGCCGCTGCACGATGTTTTCGTACGCTTCGCTGAATATCGGGAAACCGCCCACGAGTGTGCAAATTACACCGATACCAGTTACAAAGGGATTCTGCGCGCCGCCGAGAAACCAAATGGCCCCAGCCGCCAACGCGACAAACAGCACGCGATTGGTATCCCGCCACCTCAGCGCATGCCTCTCATCGTGCTCGCCTTCGTGGTTGGTGTGGCTTATTGAGATACTTCCTTGCTGTGGTCCAACATGCTTGATTTCTGATTCTTTTACATTGGCTTGGTTCATTCCGCTTTGTCCTTGTCGCGGTAGTCCTAATGACGCACGCCATCACTGCAAATAAATTCGACCTATGTTGATCAATTGCGACGTGTCCCTGTGCAGAGTTGTTACGACTGTCGGAGAGAGAACTTAATGGCCGCATGCGCCATGAGCCCATAATACTATAGTCTAGTATATTATAAGAACTAAAACGCGATTGCCCGGAAACCGTGGGCGTGAGCAGACAGTCGGATTATCGGACACTATCCAGGCCACGCCGGCACAATCAGCAGTTGATGAGGAACCCGAAGCAAATCCCGGGCGTCCGACCGTTTCGACTCCGGCAACGATCACGCCTGTGGGGTATCTGCAATTTGAAACGGGTTTTGTAGCTGCGTATCATTCGCCGGAGTTTTCGTCGCGGTACAGCCTGAGCGAAGCCATCAAGCTTACCGTCACACCGCGCTTGGAGTTTTGACGGTTGGAGAACCGATAGCACACTTCACCGCGGAAGGAACAACCGCAAACCGAGTGGCGGATATTTTCGTGGGGGCGCAAGGCGTGCTTTACGACGGGGAAGGCGTGAAGCCGACGCTGGCGGTGAGTTATTTTCATCGCGCGTATGATGGCGGGGCCCCGGAGTTTGATTACGGGAGCCCGACGAGTTCCTTTCTGGTTCTGGCAAGCGCCGATGTGAAGGGCTTTCATACGATGCGAACGCTTTTTTTACTGAATTGGAGCAAGGGCCGGTGCGTCGCGGCCAGTTTGGCCAGTCACTGACTATTTCGCATCAGTTCCTGCGCCGCTTCACGGTGGCTGGGAAGATCTGGCACTTCACGCAGCCATACCTGAGGAGCAATGCGGTCGGAAATCTTTGGGCGGTCAGCTATTCGGCGCGGAAAACGCTGGTTTTTGATGCAGGATTCAATCACGGGCTAACGGGGACATCCACGAGTTTGGAGGCGTTCGTGGGGTTCACCTATTTGTTGCCGCATCGTCTTTGGAAGGCTCAGTAGCTTTCTAACTCCGGATAAGTCGCGTCACTGGCAAGAAACGACGTTCGGGGAAGTGGGAATGGTACCGACATTGGAAGGGTAGCTCAGATGCATGAGATATTTTAGGCGTCCCAAAAATCACCCTGTCGCAGCACTTGTAACTCACTCATTCTAGGAGATCGAAATTCACAGTTTTGCGTCGCCCAAAATCATCTGTTTTTGGGCGCGTCTCCGTTGTTCCAAACGCACAACACGTGGAGATAGGGGAGAATTGGGCCCGCGTGATTTCCCAGAACCGGACTTAGTCCGTTGCAGGATCCCAGCCGGTAGGCAACTACACCTTACTCGTTCAGGTGCTTTCCACTTGCTCGGCTGCTGCCCTCATTAAGGCACCGACGGAGACGAAGCGTAATCCCCTCTGGTGGCCCGCAGTAAGAATGTGCGGTAGAGCCTGAATGCTCCGGCTTGGGTCCCGGATACCGTCGTGGAGGATCACGATGGTTCCGGGGACGAGGTTCTTTTCAATCAGCCACCGGATGTACCACACCGGAGGGTGGATAGGGTCGTGAGGGTACGCGCAGCCAAGCACGCACTCGTACCCGCGCGCTCTGGCAAGCCGGAGTTGCCCCGGCCAGGCCACTCCACCGGGCGGGCGGAAGAGCTTCGGTCCTGCTGGGATGCCAATCGCTCTCTCTGTCTGCTCGAGGTAACCGACGAAGTCGGCATCCGAATGATGCAAAGTAGGACCATTCATGAAGTAGTGATTACCGACCTCGTGTCCGGCAGCTTTGATACGGGAAACGATCTCCGGGCGGCGGAGGGCGCGCTCGCCAATCAGGAAGAAGGTTGCCTTGGCGTTCTGACGCTGGAGAATGCCGAGGACTTGGGGAGTGAAGGTAGGGTGGGGGCCATCGTCGAAGGAAAGCGCAACCAGGGGAAGATTGATTCGAACTCGATAGGTCAGGTTGGGCGTGAGTCGCTCGAGCACACTGAAGGCAGCGAGGGGCTCTATCCAGAACACCAGGAGCCCAACACCAAGAAGAGCAATGGCCGTCAGGAGTACCGCCATCATCGTCCACTATTATAACCGTCGTAGGAGCGTTCCTGTTTTGTCCGGTAACGGGACTTCTGGCCCGCGATGAAGTCAACAGGCTTGCGTGTTTCACTCGATGCATTGCGTCATGCTTTCGGGCAGTCTACACTTTCACAGGAATCCGAAGAATGCGCGTATCTGACCTTCCGAAGCCCAGCCCAGAGCGGCTCCTCAAGCAGGTGCAAGCTGAGGAGAACAAGCGCTGGGGTGCACGACTGAAGATTTTTCTCGGCTATGCTCCCGGTGTCGGAAAGTCGTATCGCATGCTCGATGAAGCCCGGCGGCGGCGCGAGCGCGGGGAGGATGTTGTTGTGGGTTCCGTTCAGGGGCAACAATCCGAGGAAGTGCAGGCGCTTTTGCGGAAACTGGAATTGATGTGCATCGGATTGCCGATGTACTGCAATTGCCCGCCAAGGAGCGAGAGGCAGTAGAAGGACATCTTCGCTTCGCTCGGGGCCTGCAGATCGAAACGCGAGTTGTTGGCGGTAGTGACGTCGCAAAGACTGTGGTTGAATTCGCACGCCGCCACCAAGTCACGCAAATTTTCGTGGCGCACTCACAGACTCGCCTAAGAGAACGTCTGCGGGGCAGAAATTTCGCAGAGAAGATTGTCCGCTTGGCTCAAGATCTTCAAGTCACGGTCGTCGCGGACCGCAGTCGCAGACCAGGTTCCTAGTCTTGTCGGTCTGGACGAGGTTCCAACCCACCCTCGGAATCACCTGATTCTTTTCCTTGAGTGGCCTCCGCACAATGTGTTTGATAACAGCGGTGATTCTGAGCTATCTTTCTATGTTGGTGTTCGGTCCTGTCCTGGAACGATTGCTCTTCGGAAGATAAGAGCATTTGAAATTTACATCGGATGCTCGTCCCACGCCCTACCAAGCTCCGCTCGCAACGCGACGTTAACCTGTGGCGGATTCCGCTGGTGCTCTCGTTCGCGGCAGTAGCGCTGTTCGTGGTCACCCTGATTCCCGACATCCTAGACAAGTACCACGTCATTCACATTCCGCCGTGGCTGACCATGGGCAGCATCGACGACGCGCGCGCAATCTTGTCGGCGATGATGGGCGCGGTCGCGACTGTGCTTGCGCTGATTTTCTCGGTCGCGCTGCTCGTGCTGTCGATGGTCGCGACGCTGTTCGGCCCGCGCCTGCTGTACCGGTTCCTGCAGGACTGGGTCACCCAGATCACGATCGGCCTGTTCATGGGCACTTTCGTATACATCTGCCTGGTCTTTCTAGTGACGCATCAGGATCCGCAGTCGTCGTTCATCCCACAGATCTCACTGATTACGAGCTGGGTGCTTGTGGTGCTGAGTTTCGGGTTCCTCGTCTACTACAGCCATCGCGTCGCGACATCGATTCAGAATCCCGACATGATCGGCGCAATAGTCGACGACTTGTACGTCGCGGCCGGCAGTGCGCATGTTTCCGGGCCCGGCGAGGGCACCGGTGCGGCGCCCGACGATGCCTCGATTCTGTGCCGGGCCGAAACCGGCGCGATCGTGTCGTGCGCGAAGAGCGGATACCTGCAGCACGTCGATCACGGCGCTCTGGTCGCGGCCGCGCGCGCTGTGGATGCACTGATCGTGCTGAGGTTCCGCCCGGGCCAGTTCGTGCTTCGTGGTGAACCGCTCGCAGCAATCATCCCTGCGGACAACAACCATGCGCTCGAGGCCGCGATTGGTCGTGGAATTCACATCGGCCGTCACCGCACGCTCACCCAAGATAGCGAGTTCGGCATAGCCCAAGTCATCGAGATCGCAATCCGTGCGCTGTCGCCTGCGATCAACGATACGTTCACCGGCGTTGCGTGTGTCGACTGGCTCGCCGACGCGCTGCTCACGCTCGCGGAGCGACCCCCGCTAGAGGGAAACTGGTACGACACCAACGGTAGACTCCGAGTGTGGATGCCGTCGGTGCGGCTGGAGCGCCTCGTCAAGCTCGCGTTCGATCAGATCCGTCAGGCCTCCGCGACGACTCCCGCGGTGCTGATCCGCCAACTCGATGCGATCCGTCGGCTGGCACCGCGGCTTCCAGAGGCTTGCCGTCGGGGCCTTTCGGATCAAGCGGATGCGATCCTCGAAACCGCAAGCGCACTCGTCGCGCTCGATCGCCGCAACCTCGAGGAAGCGTGGAACCGGACGAACACTGCGCTCGTCGCGCTACCTCGGACCTCGAGTGGAAACGTGAGCGCAGCCAAGTAGCTCGTGTGCCCGGCGGCCCGCATGGTTCTGCTGAGTTACTGTTTGCGTATACTTCCTGCTTCCCAAACAATCGCCAAAGCTTTGCCAGCCTGAACTTAATTGAGATATGTTTTCAAGATGACCCATGCTTCAGAGTCCGAAGTTAGGCCGGGCACCATCCTTATAGATGTGCAGCTCCAGAAGACGCCCGCCGAAGAGCACGATGCGTCACTTCAGGAACTGAGGCAACTCATTGAAACGCTGGGATGGGATATCGTCGGAACGCTCACGCAGAAACTGCAGTCCCGTACGGCCGCGTCTCTCATCGGGCCAGGAAAACTCGAAGAGCTGAGCGAGCTCGTGAAAGCGCCCCGCAAGGTCGAAAGCGTGGTGTTCGATCACGAACTAACCCCCACACAAGTCAGAAACATTGGAGAAGCAACCGGCGTGGAGGTTTACGATCGGCCGGCTGTCATCCTCGAGATTTTCCATCGTCATGCTCGCACCAAGGAAGCGCAACTTCAGGTGGAGTTGGCAAGGCTCAAGTACCTCGCGCCCCGCGAGCGCGTGTCGGGGGCCAAAGAGGGAAAGGGTGGGGGACGTGGCGGGCGAGGGGTCAGCGAGTCCTTTCACGAGATCGAGCGCCGGGAAGTGCGGGACCGAATCAGCGAACTGCAACAAGAGCTCAAAGCGGTGCATCGAGAGCAAGTCGAGCGCCGCCGTCATCGCGATGGTTTGCCCAAGGTCGCCATCGTCGGCTACACCAACGCCGGGAAATCTTCACTCATGCGGGCGCTCACCTCGAGCGAAGTGCTCGTGGCCGACCAGCTCTTTGCGACCCTGGATACCACCGTGCGAGCGTTGCAGCCGGAGACTCAACCTCGGATTCTCGTTTCCGACACGGTTGGTTTCATTCGAAATCTTCCCCACGATCTGGTGGCCTCATTCCGGTCGACTCTCGACGAAGCGCTGGACGCCTCCCTTCTACTTCACGTAGTGGATGCGGCGGATCCGGCGTTGCGCTCCCACATTCAGGTGACGAAAGAAGTGCTCGAAGGCATTGGGGCGGGAAAGCTCCCATCTCTTCTGATCCTAAACAAGATCGACGCCGTCGATATTTCGCAAAAGGCATTGCTGGAGAGAGAGTTCCCCGAGGCCATTGCGATGTCCGCGCTGAACCCCAAGGACATCGAGGCGCTTCACTCCCGCATCGTCAGTTTCTTCTTCGATAGCATGGCTCAGGTGGAGCTCGTCGTTCCCTACGGCAAGGAAGGCGTGCTCGCCGATATCCGTAAGAATATCCACGTGCTCAGCGAATCGTACGAGGAAAAGGGTGTTCGTTTCAAGATAAAGGCGAACCCCGACACCGTTACCGCCTTGAAGCGACGGCTCGCTTCGTAAGAAATCCCTCAATAGCGCCCGAGATGGCTCCTTGCTCCCACGCAGAGTTGAACTACCTTGGCTTTGGCAGCTCTATCGGCCGAACATTGTGACATGATCAACCTCACGGGAATCGTTCTCTACAAAATCGGCAACATCCTGTTCTTCCTTGTGCCGTATATGCGTTGCGGATTGTCGGGTGAGCCGTAATGGATGGATTGCGAGCGGCAGATTGCGAGCAGCGGACCTGCTCTGCTGATCTCATTTTCTGAGGGGATAAGCATCGCGTCCTCAAAACGCGCTTTCGGGGAGTTGGGGTGGTTTCGGCAATCTTGCGGAACCTTTCGCGGGATCTCGGCTTAGGGATCGCCGTTATGACGATAGTCCGCAGCTTTTCGAAAGCCATTTGGCGCGAATCCTATTGTCTTTTTGTCCAAGCGGCGAGTCATCATTTGGCGACCTTTACATTGAAGGTCACCGTGTTGGCCCCGCCGGCGTTCTTGATGACGAACTTGTACTGCCCGTCCTTCGCCGGCGTGACCTTAACCGAACACTTCGGTCCGGGCGAGTCGTCCTTAGCGACTTCCACGCCGGAGGAGTCGTAGACGAAAAGGTGCACGTCGGTATTCTTCGTGCCGTCCGTAGTGGCCTCGAACTCTTTCCCCGCCGTGAAAGACAGGAGGTAAGCGACCTCTCCCTTGTCCTTCATCTCGATCTTCTTGCCATTGAACGCCGACCCCTTGCCCAGGTCGGTCGGCTTGACGTCCTGCGCGGGACACAGGGGGGCGACCGCGAACATAACTGCCACCACTGCTGTGATTAACCGAATAATTAATTTCATTGGTGTTTCCTCCAGAGTGAATCAGATCCGCAGCAGAATGATAGTGTTGAGTGCATTCCTTGTCACGCCGTTTCCAAGTGGCGCCGCTGCACAGGACACCACGCTTTTCAAAGATGACCGAAGCCTCGGCAAGCGCAAAGAGGGTCCATGTTTGCCGGGTTCGTAGGCTCAGCCTTTCGTCGGGAACAACGAAATGTGATTACTCCCTCACCTTTCTCATCGGCGTCTCGAAACAGTCTTTCGAGTTCATCCTGGCGTACTACGCCATGAAGTGCGAGCCAGTTTTCCATGCGCTTCCTATGCGTCGAGGTGAATAACGGTGTTGAACTGAATACGACCCATGCTCCCGCGAAGGTGCGACGCAGATTCCACGTTATTTCAGCTATGTTTTCTCTCATTTGTTCGGGACTCTGGCCGCGGCTTCGCCGTGACACGTTCGCCCCCACCCGAAAAATGGCGCTATTTGCCTGCCTTTGCGAATGAGCTTGCCTGCAGTCGCGATTGTGCTAGTTCTTTAGCGTCAAGCTCACCGCTTTTGTCTTTATCGAGCCTGTCGAACTCCGCTTCCATGAACTTCATCCACACTTGCTTTGTGATTTTGCCCCTCTCGTTCGGATCAATCAGCAGCATCAGTCGCTTGACCTCTCCTTCTCCGAGTGCAAGGTTGTCCTGTGGTTTTGGGATAGCCGACTTTTGTGGGACCGCAGTGTCTTGCACGACTCCCAGCGCGAGCAATATTCCGAGAGTTACCGTCATCGATGCGACCTTGGCTCTCTTGAACATGATTCCCACCTACCTGAACGGGATCGGGATACCGTAGTAAGGAGATGCAGAGCAAGTCCTGTACTTTTCATTAAGAAAGTATAAGGTCAAGCTGGCGCACTGAGATATGCACAAACTCCTGGTGAAGGGGGAATCGCCGAAGTGGGTACCATGAGCAACCTTTCCGATTTCGCGACTGATCAGGAGCATTTCAAAAGCTTGTGTGTCCTTGCACGCCAATCTACTTCTGGTGTACAGAACGAACATGCGAGACCTTGCGTTTACGATTCTTCTGATCGGCAGAATATCCTTAGCATTGGGGTTGGTTGGCTGCGCGCCTCCAGCGGCGGTGCGAGATCCAGCTGCCCCTGTCGCGGAGTGGCCAAACTACGGAAACGATCCGGGGAGCTCCCGGAACTCTCCGCTTACGGAAATTAACAAAAACAACGTCGCGAATTTGCGAGTCGTGTGGACCTATCGTACCGGCGATATGTCAGACGGCACGTCCACCTGGAATGGAGAACGAGTAAGGTCCAGAAGCACCTTCGAAGCCACACCATTGATGGTCGATAACACGCTCTACGTCATCACCCCCTTCAACCGCATCATTGCCCTCGATCCCGAAACCGGCACGCAAAAGTGGGTCTTCGATCCGAAGATCGATCGCATTGGCGACTATGGTGACGCATTGACCTCGCGCGGGCTGGCGCTGCATGTCGATCCAAAACTCCAATTGGGCCAGCCCTGCCACAAAACTCTCTACGAAGCCACTCTCGACGGCCGCCTCATCGCCGTCGACGCCGACACCGGCAAACCCTGCTCCGACTTCGGCGCCAACGGCGAAGTCAACCTCAAAGCCGGCATCAACCTCAAGACCAACGTCGACTGGGACAACAAGGGCGAGTACCACTTCACCTCCGCTCCCGCCGTCGTCGGCGACGTCGTTGTCGTCGGCTCCGCCATCAACGACAACAACCGCATCGAGATGCCCTCCGGCCAGGTTCGCGGTTTCAACGCGCGAACCGGTGCCCTCATCTGGTCCTTTGATCCCATCCCGCACGACCCTGCTGATCCCGCACGCGCTGGTTGGTTGAACGGTGCTGATCGCACCGGTGCCGCCAACGTCTGGGGCCCCATCTCTTCTGACCCCGAGCACGACCTCGTTTTTCTTCCGACCACTAGCCCCAGCCCGGACTACTACGGCGGTGAACGCAAGGGCGACAACCGCAACGCGGATTCGTTAGTCGTTCTCCACGCGTCCACGGGGAAAATTCTGTGGACGTTCCAAGCCGTCCATCACAATCTGTGGGACTACGATCTTCCTTCGGCTCCGTCAGTCATCGAAGTCGAACGCGGTGGGAATCGCTTCGCGGCCTTGGCTCAGCCAAGCAAGATGGGGCATTTATTTATTCTCGACCGGGATACCGGGCAGCCGGTGCTTCCGATCGAGGAACGAGCGGTGCCGCAGAACCCCGTTCCCGGCGAATGGCTTTCGCCCACACAACCGTTCCCGGTGGCCACGCCATCCCTTGCACCCAACCATTTAGAGCCTCAGGAGGCGTGGGGATTGACTCCCTGGGATCGTGGCAAGTGTCGCGAGCAGATCGCCGGATTGCGGCACGAAGGGATCTTCACACCGCCCAGCCTGGAAGGCTCGCTGGTCTACCCCGGAATTATTGGCGGTACGAACTGGGGTGGGGTGTCCTTTGATCGGTCGCGAGGCTTGATCGTCGTAAATCAGACTAATATGGCTTTCATTGCGCAGCTGATTCCCCGAGACAAACTCACTGGCTGGAAGACTCACGCCGGTGGCGAAGAGGATGGCTGGGAATACGCCCCGATGAGGGGAACGCCGTATGTCATGCGGCGCAAACCGTTGGTTTCGCCGCTTGGCGTACCCTGTAACGCGCCGCCCTGGGGAACACTGGCCGCGGTCGATGCCAATACCGGCAAGATCCGCTGGCAGGTGCCGCTCGGGACAATTCGCGAGCTTGCACTAGTTCCCTTGCCGATCAGATGGGGTACGCCGACCTTGGGCGGTTTGCTGACCACGGCAAGCGGGCTGACCTTCATCGGCGCAACACCAGATCGCACGTTCCGCGCATTCGACACAGAGACGGGCCGGGAGTTGTGGCATGCGAGCCTGCCTGCGTCCGCGATGGCCACGCCGATGACTTATCGTTCGCGGACAGGAGGGCGCCAATTCGTGGTGATCGCAGCGGGCGGACACGGAAAAATCCAAGGAGTAAAGCTGGGGGATTATCTGATCGCATACGCTTTGCCGTAATCACATCTGGCCTGGCGCTGACATTATTGTGTTGCTTGGTAAAACGGGCTAATCGGCGAAGTGATGGTACTATGAGGGTTAGCTAATTGATTAGATAACGTCTAGGTCTTTTTCCGAGCTTCCGAATTGATGACTACTATGCCGAGTACGGCGCATTGCCTAAGAGTCCATCACTCTCCGCCGATTCAGGTTTCGGAGATTTTCGGCCCGTTCTTAACTTGCTCTTTTTTGGATTGCTCTTTTTGGTCTTTTTGTTCGGCATTCGCGTCTTCCTCCTTCGTCAGGAGGCTACATTATCGGAACAAAGACGCGAATTGGGCACTTTTTGAAGATCGGAATCTAGTTCGGCTTCTGAGCCGTGGTCTTCTTTGCCGCAGCCGCTGGCACGGCGTATTCGCCTTCCATACTCACCACTCCACCAGTCTCGTCCTCCGACGCCGTGTACGTGCCCTTGCCCCTAATCCCCGCCAGCTTTCCAGTTCCGCCTGTGAACGCCCAGGTGCCTTTGGTGCTCTCAATCACACTTTTCGACTTCCCGTCTTTCACGACGGCCCAATCGAAGCTGAGGAAGAACTTATCGCCGTTCTCCATATTGCCGACGAGAGTTCCACGGGTCGAGGCTCGAGTAGAACTGTTTTCTGAGAACGCAACATACTTTCCATCCTTCGATTTTTCCCCCAGAATTTCCATCGGAGTCGACCACGGGCAAGTATTTTTCTCCAATGTCAACCTGTGTCCGGCCTGGTCCCCAGCTTCCTCCGTGCCGATCACCTCCGGCTTCGGGCATTGCATCTTGCCGGCAACCTTGGACTGCGCCGCAACCGCCGACGCGAACAACAACGACAGACCCACCATGCTCACAATGCGTAGTTTCATCGACCCTCCCTCAAGGGGTACCGACATTTCTATTTGCCTCCCCGCCCGAACAATTAACGTGAAAAGAATCAACGCCAGAATGTTGATGCCATCTCATGCTTACCTACATGAAATAAGCTCTTGATGAAGGCCCAATTCGGAAAAGAAGTTCAGCGTCATTTGGACGCTACGTCTCAACTGACGGGAACTGCTCCTCGGAGAGGCGAAACTTGCTCATGCGAGCATAAATGACCGCATTCTGTCAGTGAATCGGGTCACATCTTTGATATACGGTGACTGCCAAGAGCCACAGAACCTGACCAGGCCTTAGCTGTTGCAAAATCGCCATAGCGCTCACAGCCACAGAGACGGCTCGCCACTAGGTGGATAGTCGGCCACTCGGAATTCATGCTCTAAGTCCCATCTGGCAATGGGTTGTAGTACGAACATGTGGACGTGCCAGCGTGACCGCTCGCACAGACTTAGCCGACGCGGTGAACTATCAGCGGACAGGGGGACCCGATTCCTACCGATAGAGGAGACGCATCAATGAATCTACAAACGCCCATTTCGCGCACGGAATCCGATACGACATTTTCGATTGACCCTCAAGAACAGATCCGTCGTCGCGCCTTCGAAATTTACGAACAGCGCGGGAGAGAAGACGGTCACGACCTAGAAGACTGGCTGCAAGCAGAATCGGAAATAGTTCAGCAGCGGGTTAGAGCAGTAGCTGCCTAGGTGACGCAAGTCGTAGCTTGCTTGGCGGCCTATTCCTTGAGCGATACGGGATCGGATTCGTTCTTGGGCGATTGCTTGTCCAACAAGGAGATTAATTCGCGGCCGGAGGCTGGGATGCCGGCCTTGCCTTGGCGGACAATCTCCTTAGCAGTGATTTCGTGGCCATATAGTTTCTTGTTGGCGCTCCCGTCGGACCGAAGCGTCGAACCTTCGAGCGAGATCCCGGCGAACAGTCCACGTGCGCGGGAATAGCTGAGTACTTCCGCCCTCATGACAATGTCGGTATCTGCCGCCGCTGTTCGCCCCTTCGGTCCGGCTGCTGCAGAGGCATCGGCACCGAGCTTCACTTTGCTGCCCAAAATTGAGTCCGCTCCTCTAGGATTCATGACCAGGAGAACGAAGTCCGTGGCCTCTCCGCCTATCTGAAACCCGATGTTTGCACCTTCAAGCGCGAATAGTGCAGGAGCGCTCCATCGCCCCGTAAAATGCTGACCAGTTCGACAAGTAATCGCGCCCCGGCCGAAGTCACCTCCGACTCCAAAGGCGAACTTCAGGACCGAAGGAATAACGATAACGCATTCAGCCTTGTTGAGGAGATCCTTCGGGATCCCGTCGGGGATGTCCATAATTTCCTTGAACACCTGACCGCACGCTTCTAGACGCTTCTGTTCCCTGGTTTCATTCGCTGCGAAAACGGGACACCCAAGCAAGATGGCGACAACTAGAGCACAAGCTTTTCTCATGGCACAACTCCTAGGCATAACTTGATTCTTTGCGTCGGCAAGGGCAGATCACAATTGCCCAAAAGGGCAGCCTTGTCCTAAGTCCAAACGTGGCGTGCAGATGCGGTTGCGTGAATCCTCGTCCAGAGAAAAGAGGCCTCCAACGAGCCATCCGCCGCACCCAGCTGTTCCTGGGAACCCAAACCGCCGCTTCTCCGGAGCTCGACTAGAACAACTCCAAGTGCACGAAGTCCACCACCACGTTGGTCTTGCGATTCAATAGCACAATGTGGCCGCCGATCAGGACGTTCGCACAATCCGGGGGTGGTGGAGGTAGGTAGTGTTCTAGTTCGTGCGGGCAGGGCTCAATGCGCTTTTGCAAACCCGGAGGCAGCGTGCCGCGGCGCACCAATTGTTTCTCGAGGCCGGGAGGCAACTGATCTTTCTTCGCCAGGCCCGGGGGAAGATTGCTGCTGTGATCAGAATACCAGCCATGGATTTGCTTGTCGTGCCCGTAATAGTAGCCGTGATCGTCATCGCGGTCGTCATCGTCATGCTTGTTGTGGCCTTTTCCATTGCCATGACCCTGACTGTTGCCTTGGGCCATCACGTACTGGCCGGAAACCAAACAGAAGGCAAGCGCACCGCCGAGCATCCACTTTGCAGACTTCATTCTTCTCTCCTTGGGAATTGAGGGGGTTCATTTCACAATACTGGTTCGCAACGGGCGTCACAAAATATGGCTCATCTTGCGTGTCGCAAGATTGACTTGGCCCTTGGTACAGGCCTGTTGCGTGGGCTGGACGGGCCGCGTCTCTAACTCCGCAACCGTGTTTGGGCCCGGTGGGAAGCCATCCCAAAACATGAGTTACGATAAGCGCACGCAACCTGCGGAGGCAGAGTGGAAACGAAACCAAACCGTGTCACCCGCAAAATGGTCAATGACGCTCTGCGTGCGCGTGGACAGGATGAGAGCTTACGTGAAGGTGAGGCGAGTAGCCATTAAATACCTCAACTCCAGTAGCTAATACGGTGACCCGAGAACCGGACAAATTGTTACCAGTTCCCAATTTACCTGCAGGCGGGTTTTCGAGCAGAGTGAATCCAAATCGAAAAGATGGCCGCGTTCAATCGCAAACAACGCAAGCATGAATCTGAAAACTACTACACTTTTACTACACCTTGATGCTTTTGCTTGTCGGACAGGGCTCGAGACAGGACCACTGCAAACCTGACGACTCTTTTGACCCGTTCTGAAAACTTTGGACTTTACTCCATTTTTCAAGCAGTTACAACGCAGGGGACTTGTACCTTCTGCCTCTGATTTTTTGACTCACCGGCCTTCTCATGGTAGGGATTAAGCCGATCCTTTGTTGGGCAATTCGCAAGAGCAGGCCTGGTATTGAGGTCGACGCCCCCGGCAGAGACCATTACTATAGAGCACCGTTACTTTTTTCTGTCTACGTCTATCCTGTAACTTTCTGGTTGCCGTTACTCCTTTCCTTTCCTACAATTCTATCAATCCCCGCCTGAGTCGTTAGGCTAAGAACGTGATGTACGAACAATTCTTCAGCTTCATGGGCTTGCGTGAGGATCCTTTCCACGTCTCACCAGATCCTCGTTTTTACTACTCCACTCCTGCTCATGAATCAGCTCTGGCCGAACTCCTCTATGGCATTGAGACCCGCCAGGGCTTTCTGGTTCTTACCGGCGAAGCTGGCACCGGCAAGACTTGTCTTTTAAACCAGATCCTCGACTGGCTTCGTCGGCGCGGTCGCTCGAGTGCCTACATCTTCCACACTCATCTGGAACCTATCGGGCTCTTTCGATTCATCCTGAGTGATTTCGGCGTGCCGTGTCAGTCCACATCCAAAAGCGACCTTGTCAATGCTTTGCACACCTGGCTTCTTCAGCGCCATGCCGCGCAGGATCTACCGGTCCTTATCCTTGATGAAGCCCAGGGTCTCCCTTTGCGAACTCTCGATGAGCTTCGCCTGTTGCTCAATCTTGAAACTCCTCGCGGCAAACTCCTGCAAATCATCCTCTCGGGCCAGCCGGAATTGGATGAGAAGCTGCGCTTGCCCGCACTTCGCCAGTTGCGCCAGCGCGTCATGGTCCATTCTTTCCTCCCTGTTCTCACTCAGAAAGAGACTGCTGCCTATATTTCCAGTCGTCTGGCTACCGCGGGTTGTTCGGACTCCTCACTCTTTCCCGATGAGGTCGTACAGGATATTTATACGTCTTCTCGTGGCATCCCGCGCATCGTCAATCTCCTCTGTGAGCATGCCCTCATCTCCGCCTACGCGGAGCGACAACGGTTAGTCTCCCCAGAGATGATCCAGCGCATTGCCGCGGATTTTGATCTTCTCGCCAATCCTCTGGCTGTCACCGACTTGGAACTACAGCCCCATTATGTACGCCTCGCCCCGTTTCCGATCATCGAAAAACCCGGGCCGCCGGCTGTGGCCATCGAGCCTGCAGCCAAAGAGGACCCAGTTCCGACCGTTCCTCCTCCTCCTCCTCCCGTGGAACCTCCAAGGTATTGGCGTAGGCATCGGTCGCGTTCAGTCGTGGCAGCGCTCGGTCACAATTCTGCCGCTGCCGTCCAACACGCTTGGCATGGCTTCACCCATGCGTTTGTCAACTATGCTCGCTCTGTACGCCTCGCCCTATTTCCTGTCATCGAAAAGCCCAGGGCAACATCGGAGGCCAATCAGCGTTTCACGGCGAATTCCTGGGCGCAGATCGACTTTGACATCTTCACAGACCCGGTTGCTGCAGTCCACAAGCGGACTCAGCCTGCTGCCAAAGAGGATACAGTTCCGGCTGTTCCTCCTCCTGCTCCGGTGGAACCTCCAAGGTATTGGCGTAGGCATCGGTCGCGTTCGGTCGTGGCCGCGCTCGGGCACAATTCTACCGCTGCCATCCAACACGCTTGGCATGGCTTCACCCATGCGTTTGTCAACTATCCTCGCTCCGTTTCTCGCTCCTTCGTTCGGGATTGCCGCCTCTTGTTCCGCGGTCTCGCTCTGCCGATGCCCGCTGTAGAGGTTGGCTCTTCGACTGAGGCCGCCAACGAGAAGTCGCTCACGAATCGCAACGTCCTTGTTCCTGCAGTCAATTGGTTACGGCAACCCGTCACTCCAGCAAATATCTTCAGCAATCGTTCCCTGGCACGTTTCGTCCATCGCAACGTCCTTGTTCCCGCAGTCAATTGGTTACGGCAACCCGTCACTCCAGCAAATATCTTCAGCAATCGTTCCCCGGCACGTTTCGCCCATCGCAACGTCCTTGTTCCCGCAGTCAATTGGTTACGGCAACCCGTCACTCCAGCAAATATCTTCAGCAATCGTTCCCCGGCACGTTTCGCCCATCGCAAGTAGTGGTTCTGTCTCCCATTTCCGTCCGAAACGGAAAACACAGATTAGATTCGGCTCAAGTTGATGGAAACTACATTGCGTGGGCCAAGAATGGCGTGGTTAAGAAACATTATTCCTGACTAACTCTCGACAAGTCCGCTAGGCCTAACTTCTAATATTCCTAATCCACAACAAATATTGAAAGTGAAAGGTAAAAGAAACAGTAGCAAAAGTGATTTTTGCCCCGTTGTTAGACGAACCACAAAACTTTGACGTCACCGCGATGATTCAACTCTTCCACGGACGCAACGACCAAAAGGAGGAGCAGCTAGGTTTTGGACCCTAGCTGCTTTCAGGGGTGTGGTCAAGTGGTTGTACAGGTTTGGATGCGTGCCGCTTGAAAAAGTTTCTAAATTTTGTCGTCGATAGCCTTGATTTCAGGCCCAGAAAAGCACCCACATCTCCGTCTTCGTGCCCTTCGTTGACTTGCCTTTTGTCTGCAACCTAAGATGAACGCCTAATGGCGGACTCGGCCCCATTCATCGGGCAAACCTTTTCTCACTACCGCGTCATCGAGAAGCTCGGCGGTGGCGGGATGGGTGTCGTCTATAAGGCGGAGGACACGCAGCTCCGCCGCGCCGTGGGTTTGAGAATCACGAGGGCAAGCAGCTACTCGTGCTGATCGGGCAGAAAAAGGCGTTGGCCATCGCAGTACGGAACGACCGTCCGCAGAGGCGATATTCGGGGCTTCTCGCCAGTCTTCGTGACAACGGGCAACAACGGGTAGTATCGTAAGCAACGATTGCCGAGAGCATCTGGAAATCGAAATGACCATCTTCACTAAGCCCGAGCCACTAAACGACGCCGAAATCGATCGTCTTGGGGACTTCCTCAAAAGTTGCAAGGGCGGGAAGGCGATGAACGTCGAGCAGCTTGACGGATTCTTCGCGGCCCTGATCGCCGGGCCGGAGACCGTGATGCCGAGCGAATACAGTCCCGAGGTCTTCGGTGGCGAGATGTCGGATGTCTGCGAGTTCTCCAACCTCGAAGAGGCAAACGAAATCTTCGGACTGATGATGCGGCACTGGAACACCATCGCTGGGACGCTGTTCAAGGACGAAGTTTACGTTCCGCTCCTGCTGGAGGGCGAGAACGGCGTGGCGCACGGCAATGACTGGGCCCGCGGTTTCATGCGTGGCATGCATATGCGTCACGATTGCTGGGCTGAGTTGGTTAATGACGAAGAGAACGGCGGATGTCTGATCCCCATGATGATGCTCTGCCACGAGCACGACGAAGACCCAGAGATGCGTCCAAAGCCGATTACCCCAGAGAAGCGCGAGGACATCATCGTTCACATGGCGGCCGGACTGGTGGGGGCGTATCGGTATTTCCGGGGGCACCAAAGACCCTCCACGGGCAGTGCATCTGCGCCTGAGTCTGGACGCCCGACCTCCAAGGTCGGACGAAACGATCCGTGTCCGTGCGGTTCGGGAAAGAAATACAAGAAGTGTTGCGGCGGGGCGACGGTGAACTGAGTTACATTGGGCATCGTCTAAACTGTTTCCTATCTTCAAGCAAACCAAGGTCTAATGCGGCATTTGGGTTCTATTCAGTTCGGCGTGGGTTTAGTGCGCGTGAGCAACCTACCGCCGTAGAGGCGTGGGTAGCCGACCGCCGAATCAAGGTTGGACTAGCCGGATTTTCCGTTCGTTTTCCCATTGCGCGTGCTCATTGGGACTCCAATGATGGATATCGATAATGTATCCGTCAGGATCAGCGAGCGAGAGCGAACCGCTGGGCATATATTCGGGATAAGTAATCGCGGGTGCCTGAACGCCGCTCGCCAGCAGATGTTCACGAAAAGCAGGCAGGTCCGGCGTGTACATGGCGAACAGCACCTCGAACTTTTTTTTAGGCGGATGAGGCTCCTCGGCGCGCAGGAACATTAGCGCGCCGCCCTCGCAGTGCATTCGTACCCATCCAAGGCGACCGCGCTCCCCCATCTGGTCGATGGTCTCGAAACCGAGCAGAGCGTAGAAGCGCATCGATTCTTCGATGCTGTTAACGTGGAGTAGCGGAGTGTAGTAGCCGGCCTTGGGAATCATGGCGCATTAGTCCTCCTTCTCGTCTCGACCTTTTGCACTCGCTCGCACGAGACTTGGTTCCTTTCAAAGCCACTGAGGATCATAGTCTCTCGCGGATTTGTCCCAGTTTGTCCCAAAAATCCGGGAAATAGGGGTTGAATTCCCCCTTCAATTGTGCAAAAAAAGGTGGTCAAAATTCTGGGCACGTTGCCTTTTTGTAAGTTAAGTTAAACGTGCGGAAAGGTTAGTGGAAACCCAGTTTTTTGAGCAAAATCCTACGGGCTGGAGCCTCGACTCCCGGTGTTGCTACCGATGAGCCGCATTGTCGACGCTACTGTTCGCGCCGTGGGCACCGCGCTTGCCTCAACGCTATGTGTTATTTTCCACAGTTTGTTCGAACACCAGACAAGTCCAAGGGCCCAAGACCAGCCGTACTTTACCTGGTGACTCAACAGTTGCGGGCGTCTGGCTACCTTTCCCACCCCACTGCTCTTCGGCTGAGTCCAACTTTTTGCACCAGCGCCCTCGTGAAATTGGTAGCGTCAGTTCCGCAGTCTGTTCGTTGAAGTGAAACGCGACAAAGACGCGGCTAGAAGCGTACCACCTCTCCATCAAAAGGAATTTTTCGTCGCAGACGCACACGGCTTCCAAGGCGTCTTTATCCCGCCTCGCTAACGGTGGTATGTCGCGTCGCAACCGGAGCAACTCCTGGTAGAAAAGCCAAAGGGTGCGATGTCGCCCACTGTCCTTCAACTCCCAGTTCAACTTGGCGCTCAAGAAAGTTGCTTCGGTCTGCGGATCGGGAATCTCCCCGCTCCAGGCGAAGCGCGCGAATTCTTCGCGGCGGCCGCGACGCACGGCCTCAACCAGTGCGGGATCCCCGTGGCTGACAAAGTATGGGAAACGCGCCACTTCGCCGTACTCTTCGCCCATGAACAGCAGAGGGATGTAAGGAGAAAGCAACACGGTCCCTGCCGCCAGTTTCAATTGGTCGAAGGACAGGATTTCTGCCAGGCGATCACCTGCACTGCGATTTCCCACCTGATCGTGGTTTTGCGCGCAAACGATGAAGCGCTCGGCCGGGACAAGTTTCGATGAGCTTCCGTGGCGTCTTTGCCGATACTTGGAGTATTGCCCAGAGAACAAAAAGCCGTTTCTATAGCAGGACGCCAGATCCTCGATCCCGTGGAAGTCCGCGTAATAGCCGGCTTGTTCTCCGGTGAGCAGAACGTGCAGAGAGTGATGAAAGTCATCATTCCACACTGCGTCGTATCCGAGCCCGCCCAACTCCAAAGGGCTAACGATGCGAGCATCGTTTCGATTGCTCTCCGGGAAGGCATACACTCTGCGGCCCATTTTCTTTCCAGCTTCGTGGAGCGCAGTCGCAAGCTCTTCCAGAAATGTCCGCGCAGAAGTATCCACAATCGCGTGGACCGCGTCGATACGGAGTGCATCGATATGGAATTCAACGACCCATTGCAATGCATTCTCGATGAAGTAGCGCCGCACCTCATCGCTCCCGGCGTCATCGAAATTAATCGCTTGGCCCCATGGCGTCTTGTAGCGATCCGTAAAGTAGGGACCGAAATGTGCCAGGTAATTTCCCTCAGGACCCAGGTGGTTGTAAACAACGTCAAGAACTACTGCGACTCCATTCTGATGGCACGCATTGACCAATTCCTTGAGTGCCGTCGGGCCGCCATAGGTCGCCTGAACAGCAAAAGGATAAACTCCGTCATAGCCCCAATTGCGATTCCCGGGAAATTGCGCGGCAGGCATCAGCTCAATCGCTGTTATGCCGAGTTTCTGCAACGCTCGAAGCCGTGGAATGATCGCCTCGAAAGTTCCCTCTGACGTAAATGTCCCCACGTGAAGTTCATAAAGAACGTATTTCTCTAGTGGCAGCCCTCGCCACGAGGAATCGTTCCACGCGAAGCAATTTTCCACCACCTGAGAGGGGCCATGGACACCCTGGGGTTGATGTCGGGAAGCGGGATCGGGCAGTTCCTTATCGTTGTCCAAGCGGTATCGGTAGAGCGTTCTGGCTGGAATATCGTCGGCAATGGCAAGGAAATATCCGCATGACGTTGGGTGCATGGCAATTCTGCGTTGTTGAGGTTCTCCTAGGCACACTTCTAGTTCACGCGCTCGCGGCGCCCACACGAGAAAGCTGCATGTGTTGTTGTCCCTAAGGGATGCACCAAGAGGTTCTTTGTGTTCCGGGGTCAAGGTGTTTGCGTTCGCTTTCTGCGCCCAACGACTCAGTATATCCGTATCACGGCTGGATCGAGCGCGTCACGGCGGAGTATTATGCGCCAAATGCCGCCGCCTACGCGCTCAGGCAAACAAGCGCATAAGGTGGATGGTGGAGCTCGTACGCTTGGGAGATGCGGAATGCCAACAGGAAATGACGTTCCGAAGTGGCGGAAAGCCGACCTCCGGGGCACTGCAGTAGGTGAAAAGCTTACAATGAATCTCCAAGTACCAATGGCATATCCACAGATTCCGCTCACTTGCTACCGGCTTCAATTCAACCGGGATTTGACGTTTCAAAAAGCATCCGGAATTCTCGAATATCTTTACCGACTGGGCATCACGGATATCTACGCGTCTCCCTTGCTAGAGAGTCGTTCTGGCAGTCAGCATGGATACGACGTCACGGATCCTACCCGTATTAACAGCGATTTAGGCAGCGAAGAACAGTTCCAGGCCTTCCAATCGGGTCTGCAAAAAAGGAGCATGCGCCTGCTTCTTGACATCGTTCCCAATCACATGGCAGCGAATCACGAAAATCCCTGGTGGATGGATGTTCTGGAAAATGGGTCCGGCTCCGCTTACGCGACTTATTTCGATATCGATTGGCATCCGCCATCACTCACGGTCGAGAACAAAATTTTTCTGCCTGTGCTCGGCACTCCTTATGGTAAGGCTCTCGACAACCTGGAACTGAAGCTTGTCTTTCAGCAAGGTCGTTTCTTGATCCGCTACTACGACATGGTCTTTCCTATCACTCCTAAGTCGTACCGCCGCGTTCTCAAGCATCGAGAACACGTTCTGGAGAAGAGGCTTGGCGCAAATTCGCATCCCTTTCAAGAGTACTTAGGAATCGTCGCTGCGTTGGCCGCGTTGCCGGAACGGGATTCCTTGACCATCGACGCAGCCGGCGAACGCCGGCTTCAGATCGAAGGGATTAAAGAACGGTTGCGCCGGCTTCATGACACGAACCGCGAAGTTGCGAGATTTGTGAAGGAAAACTTGAAAATCTTCAATGGACGTCTCGGTCATCCCGGCACGTTTCGCAATCTCGACCGTTTGCTGTCTGAGCAGGCCTATGTTTTGGCCTACTGGCAAAATGTCAACGAAGGAATCAACTATAGGCGGTTCTTTAACATCGCGGACCTCGTCGGATTGCGCATCGAAGACCCAATGGTTTTTGAGGCGACGCACCAGGTGGTCTTCCGCTTGATAGAAAGGAAAATCGTTACGGGGCTTCGCATCGACCATATTGACGGACTCCGCGACCCGTTGGGCTACCTACAACGGCTACAAGCGCGGACTTCTGGTCGCCGAGAGAAGGAAAACGAAAAAGGCTTCCATGTAATCGTCGAAAAGATACTCTGTGCGAACGAAAAACTTCCCGAGCAATGGCCGGTGCAAGGGACCACAGGCTATGAGTATCTGAACGCCGTCAACTGGTTATTTGTTAACCGCGAAGGCGCGCGCGCCATTGAGGAAAGCTATTTTCGTTTTTTAGGGCGCAAGCTTGTCTATCAAGACGTGGTGCATCGTAGGAAAAGGGTAGTCATGTCGACACTCTTCGCGGCCGAGATGAGGTACTTAAGCTACCAACTCGCCATCTTGGCCCAGCGCGACCGTTACGCGCGGGAATTGCCGCGCGTTGAACTCGCGCAAGCGCTGATCGAAACGACTGCGTGTTTCTCGGTCTATCGAACGTACATTCGCAGCATGGACGTACCGTACGACGCGGAACATCACATTCGGCGCGCTGTTGACGCTGCACGCAAGCGCAACCCGAATCTCGCTTCCGCTTGCTTCGACTTTATCGAAGACGTGTTGTATTTGAAAGATAGCGGCCATCTCTTCGCGGAACAAAGGGAAGCGCGTCTAGCGTTCGTGATGCGCTGGCAACAATTCACAGGCCCCATTTTCGCCAAAAGTCTGGAAGATACTGTTCTGTATGTCTACTGCCCCCTGCTTTCTTTAAATGAAGTTGGCGGCAACCCTTCACCGGAAGCTGAGTGCGCGCTCGATTTCAACCAATTCGTACGGAAGCGGCAGCGACAGTGGCGATATGCACTGAATTCCACTTCCACCCACGATACCAAACGCGGCGAAGATGCGCGCGCACGAATCAATGTGCTCTCCGAAATTCCTGGCAAGTGGCAAAGACACCTAAACGCTTGGGCGAAATGGAATGCGAGTAAGAAAGAGATCATTGCGTCTCACCCAGTTCCTGACCGGAACGAGGAAGTTTTCTTGTACCAGACCCTGATTGGCGCCTGGCCATTGGCGGGCATGGAGATAATCCAATTTCGCGAACGCTTGGAGGCTTACATGCTCAAGGCAATTCGCGAGGCCATGGTTCATACGCGTTGGAGCAAGCCGAATTCTGCTCATGAACGCGCGGTGGTAAAATTTCTCCGGGCCATACTCGAACCCCACCGCGATAATTTGTTCCTTGATGATTTTCTGAAATTTCAGCGGAACATTGCCCGTTATGGGATGTCGAACGGTCTCGCCCAGGTTTTAGTGAAGATGACAAGCCCGGGAGTGCCGGACTTCTACCAGGGATGTGAACTTTGGGATTTTCGTTTTGTGGATCCTGACAATCGGGGACCTGTCGATTTCGAACGTCGAGCCGCTCTCCTCCGCGAAATCGAAACACAAAGTCAGCAAGATACTTTACGATTTTGTCGCGTTCTAGTTCGGAACTGGCACGACGGCCGCATAAAGCTCTACCTCATCTGGAAGATCTTGAATCTCCGTCGTCAACACCGCCAAGTCTTCCTCGAAGGACAATTCCTTCCGTTGCAGGCTTCCGGCAAGAGGGCAGCAAATGTGGTGTCCTTTGCACGCCGCAAGGGCAATTCCTGGATGGTGACCGTCGTGCCAAGATGGCTGCGCTTAGCCAGAGCACCCATCAACTTGACCCGCACCGCAGGATTCTGGCTTGGTTCGCACCTCATTCTTCCGATGAATGCTCCAGAGCGCTGGGTGAACGCCCTCACTGGGGAGACGCTCAAAACGAGACACTTGCGACCAGGACCAGCGGTGCCTTTGAGCGATGTTTTTCGGAACTATCCGGTTGCGCTATTGCAAAGTCAAACCTAGACAAGGAAACCATGTATTGCATCAACAAGCGTCAAAGATAGAATGGGATGGCCTGTCTTGCACGCATGGGCGCGTTTGAAGCGCGGTTCTTTGCGATGGCTTTTAACAGGTATGGGGTCGAAAAAGCTGCGAATGATCCTTTCCTCGGTCGAAAGTCACAGAAGGGAGTTTGAGGCAAATGCCGCAACAGGCAGCGGACGGACGACGCCGAGTCGTAATTGAGCAAGTTTACCCAGAAATCGACTGCGGCCGGTTTGCGATCAAGCGCGTTATCGGAGAGAGCGTGGTCGTAGAAGCCGACATCTTCGCCGACGGGCACGACCAAGTCGCATGCCAGATTCTGTACTCGGAGGATGGCGAGAATTTTCAATCGTCACCCATGAAGCCGCTCTCCAATGATCGCTGGCGCGGTGAATTTACGGTTGTCAAAATGGGGAAATATCAATATACGGTGGAAGGTTGGATCGATCATTTCCAAACCTGGCGCCATGCTCTCGAAAAGAGAATTGCCGCAGACCAGGATGTTCATGTTGAATTGCTCATTGGGGTCGAGTTGATTGAAGCTGCCGCTATGCGAGCGGCGCAACACGATGCAGCTCTTCTTCGACAATGGGCACACCGCCTGCGGGAGAATAAAGATCAGCCATCCGGGGCGCAACTTGCTCTCGACGAAGAGTTGCTCCACGTCATGCAGCGCAGCCCCGATCGCAACTTCAGCAGCCGATACGAAAAACAATTAACCGTCGTCGTTGACCGTGAGACGGCGCGTTTCTCAACGTGGTATGAAATCTTTCCCCGGTCCTGTTCGTCCGAGGCCGGGCGTCACGGCTCGTTCCGCGATTGCGAGGCATGGCTTCCCTACATTGCCTCGATGGGTTTCGATGTCGTCTACCTTCCGCCCATCCATCCGATTGGACACACGTTTCGAAAAGGCAAGAACAATTCCGTCGTTGTTCAACCGGGTGACGTTGGCAGTCCTTGGGCCATTGGATCGCAAGAGGGCGGTCATACGAGTATTCATCCCGAGCTCGGCACAGTCGAGGACTTCAAGCGGTTCCTGGCGAAAGCTGCTGAGCATGGACTTGAAGTCGCTCTCGACATTGCCTTTCAATGCTCACCGGACCATCCGTTTGCGAGTCAGCATCCGGAATGGTTCCGAACGCGTCCAGACGGCACGATTCAATATGCGGAGAACCCGCCAAAGAAGTACCAGGACATTTATCCGCTGGATTTCGAAAGCGCACAGTGGCGGCCGTTGTGGGAGGAATTGAAGAGCGTTTTCGAGTTCTGGATCGACCAAGGGGTTCGTGTCTTTCGCGTAGACAATCCTCATACGAAGCCGTTTTCCTTCTGGGAATGGGTGATTGGCGAAATTAAGGAACAGTATCCTGACGTGCTGCTCCTTGCAGAGGCGTTTACGAGGCCCCATGTGATGTCTCGCCTCGCCAAGGTCGGCTTTTCTCAGTCCTACACCTATTTCGCGTGGCGCAATACGAAACATGAGCTCACAAGCTACTTCACAGAACTTACGCAAACCGAAGTACGAGAGTACTTGAGGCCAAACCTTTGGCCGAACACACCCGACATCCTTCCCGAGTTTCTTCAAGTCGGTGGAAGGCCCGCGTTCATGGTCCGGCTCATTTTAGCGGCCACCCTTGGGTCTAGCTATGGAATCTATGGACCTGCCTTCGAGCTCTGCGAAAACTTTCCCCTCCAGCCCGGCAGCGAAGAGTACCTGAATGCCGAGAAGTATGAACTGAAGCACCGCGATCTCCATTCCGGGGCGAGCCTTAAGGACCTCATTTCCCGGGTCAACCGCATTCGCAAGGAAAATCTGGCGCTGCAAAGCAATCGCAACCTGCGCTTTCACGAAACAGATAATCCAGCCTTGCTCTGTTACAGCAAAACAACGGACGACTTCGCCAACGTGATCGTCGTCGTCGTCAATCTCGATTGCGTTCATACGCAATCCGGGTGGGTCCATCTCGATCTTGGGTCGATTGGGATGGATGCGAATCGCGCGTTTCAAGTTCACGATTTGCTGGGTGACGGCACGTATTTGTGGCAAGGATCGCCGAACTATGTGGAGCTAGTGCCGGAGAGTCTCCCCGCGCATATTTTACGTTTGCGCCGATGGGTTCACACGGAACGGGATTTCGACTATTACTTGTGAGCGGATCCGTGAAACATGGCGATTGAGCCAGCGACAGGCGGTGTAAGGACAAAGGAGTGCATCATTTGGAATCAACCCTGAGCGAATTCGATCTGTATTTGCTTAGAGAAGGCACGCACACCCGTGCCTACGAAAAGCTCGGCGCTCACCTCGCAGAAAGAGATGGCCGACGCGGCGTTCATTTTGCGGTGTGGGCACCGAATGCAAGGCTCGTCTCAGTGATTGGAGACTTCAACCGTTGGAATCCCGCGGCTAATGTGATGCTCCCGACCCCGGCAGGGATTTGGGAGAGCTTTATACCCGATATTGGCCAGGGAACGGTATACAAGTATCACGTGGAATCCAACTATCGAAACTTTAAAGTCGACAAGGCAGATCCCTACGGATTTGCGACCGAGATTCGCCCCCAGACAGCGTCGCGCGTCTGGCATCTCGAAAGCTACTCGTGGCAGGACAGTGCGTGGATGGCCGCTCGGGGAAGAAACAATTCTCTCGATTCTCCCATATCCATTTACGAAGTCCATCTTGGCTCTTGGAGGCGGGTGCCGGAAGAGAGCAACCGTTGGCTGACGTATCGCGAGTTAGCGCCTCTGTTAGCTGATTACGTCCATGACTCAGGTTTCACTCACGTTGAACTTCTTCCGGTAATGGAGCACCCTTTCGACGGGTCGTGGGGATACGAGACGACCGGCTACTTCGCTCCCACGAGCCGGTTCGGCACGCCTGCGGACTTTATGTATTTCATAGACTACCTCCATCAGCATGGCATCGGCGTAATCCTGGATTGGGTGCCGGCCCATTTTCCAAAGGATGAGGCTGGACTCGGCTATTTCGACGGGACCCATCTTTATGAGCCTGCAGATCCGAAGCAGGGAGAGCATCCCGACTGGAACACGTTTGTTTTCAATTATGGTCGCAATGAAGTGCAAAACTTTCTAATCAGCAACGCGCTGTTCTGGCTGGACAAATACCACGTGGACGGCCTTCGCGTTGATGCTGTGGCCGCGATGTTATATCTCGACTATGGGCGGCGCGAAGGTCAATGGATACCGAACCGCTATGGAGGTAAGGAAAACATCGACGCAATTCATTTCCTGAGATCGCTGAACGAGCGAGTCTACGCAGAGTTCCCGGATGTGGTGATGATCGCCGAAGAATCGACCGCTTGGCCACAAGTGTCGAGGCCTACATATGTGGGCGGTCTCGGCTTCGGTCTCAAATGGAATATGGGTTGGATGCACGACGTGCTCGACTATATGGCGCAGGATCCGGTGTTTCGGTGCTATCACCACAATCAGATCACGTTTAGCCTGATCTATGCCTTCAGCGAGAATTTTGTTCTGCCCTTCTCCCACGATGAGGTGGTCTACGGCAAGGGTTCTATGCTCCGCAAAATGCCTGGTGATGAATGGCGGAAATTTGCGAATTTGCGGCTCCTCTACGGGTTCATGTTTGGCCATCCGGGGAAGAAGCTTCTGTTCATGGGGGATGAGTTTGGCCAATGGTCCGAGTGGAACCACGACGCAAGCCTCGAGTGGCACCTGCTACAGAACCCTTTCCACGCAGGGCTGAAGCGCTGGGCCCGCGATCTCAATACCCTGTACCGCGGCACTGCCGCGCTATACGAACTCGATTTCGACCCGGCGGGTTTCGAGTGGGTAGATTGCAAGGACTTTCAGAGGAGCATCATCAGCTTCCTGCGCCGTGGCCGAAACCCGGATGATCATCTCCTTTTCGTGTGTAATTTCACTCCAGTCGTTAGACAAAACTATCGTGTCGGCGTCCCACGGGAAGGATCCTGGGGGGAAGCGTTAAACAGCGATGCCCCTCTGTACGGCGGCAGTGGCCAGGGAAACTTCGGCGGATTGTCGGCAGTCCCGCTCCCGATTCATGGACGGCCTTTCTCGCTGAACATGACGCTTCCTCCGCTGGGAATAGTTGTATTCCGGCCCGAGTCGTCGAGCGCTCTGTGAGGCGCAAGGAAGGGGATATGGCAAAACGCCCGGGTAGCGCAGCGGATCCGCTTTGGTACAAAGACGCAGTCATTTACGAACTGCACGTGCGCGCGTTCAAAGACGGCAACGGCGACGGAATTGGCGATTTCCCCGGCTTGCTTCAGAAATTGGACTACGTGCGAGATCTCGGTGCCACGTGTCTTTGGCTATTGCCCTTCTTTCCATCTCCGCTCAAGGACGACGGCTACGACATTTCCGACTATCACGGCGTTCACCCCATGTACGGCACCATCGAGGATTTCCGCAGTTTTCTTGACGCCGCGCACGACCGCGACCTGCAAGTCATGATCGAGTTGGTTGTGAATCATACATCGGATCAGCATCCGTGGTTTCAAGCAGCCCGCCGGGCACCGCGCGGCTCGCCGGAACGAGACTTTTACGTTTGGAGCGACACAGAACAGAAATACAAAGACGCACGCATCATTTTCTCCGACACGGAAAGGTCCAATTGGACTTGGGATCCAGTCGCCGAGCAGTATTATTGGCATCGCTTTTTCTCGCACCAGCCCGATCTGAATTATGACAATCCCAGAGTTGTCGAGGAAATTCTTAAAGTCATGCGCTACTGGCTGGACATGGGCGTGGATGCCCTGCGCGTGGATGCGATCCCCTATTTAGTCGAGCGCGAAGGAACCAGTTGCGAAAACCTCCCCGAAACCCACGCCGTGATCAAGACACTCCGCCGGGAGATTGAGCTGGACTATTCAGGCCGCGTCCTCCTGGCCGAAGCTAACCAATGGCCCACGGACGTGCGCCCTTATTTTGGCGACGGAGACGAGTGCCATATGGCGTTTCATTTTCCGCTGATGCCCCGCATTTATATGGCCTTGCGCCAGGAAGACCGCCTGCCCATCACCGACATAATTTCTCAGACACCGGAGATTCCGGAGACCTGCCAGTGGGCTCTGTTCCTGCGGAATCACGATGAACTTACGCTCGAGATGGTAACCAATGACGAGCGAGACTACATGTATATCGCCTACAGCGCCGATCCTCGCATGCGCCTGAACCTTGGCATTCGCCGACGCCTCGCACCTCTAGTTGATAATAATCGTCGACGCATTGAGCTCCTCAATAGCCTGCTGCTTTCCTTTCCTGGTACCCCGATCCTCTACTACGGGGACGAAATCGGAATGGGGGACAATATCTATCTAGGCGACCGCAACGGCGTCCGGACGCCCATGCAATGGAATGCAGATCGCAACGCTGGGTTTTCGACAGCCACCCCCGCTCGGCTGTACAGCCCCGTCATCATGGATCCGGTCTGGGGCTATGAAGCGATCAATGTGGAAGCTCAGCAGGGCGATCCATCTTCGCTCTTAAGCTGGATGCGAAACATGATCGCCCTGCGAAAACTTTTTACTGTGTTTGGCCGTGGCGAAATCGAGTTTCTTGATCCGTCGAACCGCAAAGTATTGGCCTATCTCCGTCAGTATGATTCCGAGCAAATTCTCTGCGTTGCAAATCTTTCCCGTTTTGCGCAGCCGGTTGATCTGGATTTATCAAAACTGGAGGGTATGACTCCGGTAGAGATGCTGGGTTATGTGGAGTTCCCAGCGATTGACCAACATCCTTACCGACTCACGTTGGCTCCCTACAGTTTCCTTTGGCTGGAACTCCAGCGCCGGGTCGACGTCGCAGAAACGAGTGCAGGCCTCACAGAGCAAACGCCAATCAATGCAACAGCCGGCTGGGGAGATATCTTAGAGGGCCTAGGCCGCCAGCGACTCGAGACTGTGAACCTCCCGCAATATCTTCCAAAGCAACGGTGGTTTGCGGGAAAGTCCCGTCGCATCAAATCGACGCGCGTTGTCGATTGGGCTTCCTTGAACGCCTCGCAGTCGGTTCTAGCGTTGATCGAGGTGCAGTTCGAGAGCGGAACACCCGACGTTTACCTGATGTCTCTGGCAATGACTTTCGGAGATGCTGCGGAAGAACTACTCCGAACTTCGCCTAACACAATCGTTGGTCCAGTTGTGTCAGAGAAGGCATCCGGCCTCTTGCACGACGGAGTTTTTGACGACAAGACGTGTGCAGACTTGTTTTCGCTGATTGAGAAAGAGCTGGAGACGGATGCGCGGCACACGCGCATCTCTGGCGTGCAAGGCAAGGTCTTTCGAGATATCCTGGGGGCGGCAGAGACTCCCCTGCCGGTACGTCGCGGCTCCGCCGAGCAAAGTAATACCTCGATTCTGTACGGTGACCGTTTCATACTGAAGCTCTTCCGCCGCCACGAGCCCGGCTTGAATCCAGATGCTGAGATCGGGCGATACCTTACCGAGAAGACAAACTTCAACCGGATTCCTCCCTTCGCCGGTTCGATTGAATATGCAGGTGGCGCGGAGGCCGAGCCCGCGACCTTGGCCATGCTGCAAGGCCTCGTGACCCACGAAGGCGACGGCTGGAAGTGGACCCTTGAAGAGCTTGATCGCTACTTCGAAACTTATGCTCCGATTCCCTTTCCAGAGACAATCACCGACGGGCTGACAAATCCCGTGGACCTTTCCGAACACCCAACCTCTTCACTGGCCCGGGACCATGTCGGCATCTATCTCGAATCTGCCGCGA
Organism: Candidatus Acidiferrales bacterium; assembly: GCA_963775865.1. Classification (GTDB taxonomy): domain Bacteria; phylum Acidobacteriota; class Terriglobia; order Acidiferrales; family UBA7541; genus Acidiferrum. The sequence continues at coordinate 137,426 of CAVZKU010000001.1, forward strand.
CGCTCGGGCGTCGGACCGCCGAGTTGCATCTGGCGCTGGCCTCACCGACAGACGATCCGGCATTTGCTCCGGAGCCGCTCACGGCGCAGGATTTTGAAGCTTTGCTTAAGGACCTTCGCCAACACGCATCGAGTGTGTTCGACCTGTTAAAAGAGCGCGTGTCCTATTTGCCCGATGAAGTAGTTGAAATTGCCGCCACGGTTCTCAGCAAGCGTCGCCGGATTCTCGATCATTTTAATGGATTCCAATCGGATAACCTACGAACGCAACGAACCCGAATACACGGAGACTACCACCTAGGACAGGTCCTCAAAGTGAAGACTGATTTTGTCATTCTGGATTTCGAAGGTGAACCTGCACGGCCTTTGGCGTATCGGCGTGCCAAGCAATGTCCACTAAAGGATGTGGCAGGGATGTTGCGCTCTTTCAGTTACGCTGCTCATTCCAGTCTGATCAACTATACGGCGCGGCATTCCGAGGATGTAGCTCGTCTCGAGCCTTGGGCGCTGCTCTGGGAACGTTCAGCGGCTGCGGAATTCTTGCGGGCTTATCGCGAAACCGCTCAAGGCGGGAAGTTTTTGCCCAGTGCCGATTTTCGGAAGCTGCTCGATGTCTTTCTGTTGGATAAGGCGCTCTATGAAGTGCTCTATGAGATAAATAGCCGTCCCGAGTGGGTGCGTATCCCGTTGATGGGAATTCTGTCGCTGCAGGCATAAATCGTTGACGTTGGGGTTTGACGGCAGACGGAGATCAAAAGAGGACTGAAAAGTGGAAGTGGATTCCATCTCGCAGCAAGCGCAAGAAACGATCGCAAAGATAGAAAACGCCGATCTGGTCGTCGGCATTCTCGCAGACCTCGATCCGAAGGACATTGCGCTGCTGTGTGATGAACTTCAAACGCTTGCAGGATCTACTCGAATTGTTGTGTTGCAAAACGATAAAGACAGCAGCTCAACCGCCGCCCCTTCGGAGGCCGCCGCAAAGGGCACATTTCCGTTTTTGGTCCCCTGGCCATTATTGCGCCCGGACCCGGCGGGTGCCACGATGTTGAGCGCGTTCGCCGCATATCAAGCTGTCTTTGCCGCCAGCGAAAAGCTCGGGGCTCGAGCCTGTTGCATCGTGGCTTCCAAGCTCGAGAGTGCAACCCCACGGTGGATTTGCCAACTGGTGCAGCCTATGCTTCAAAGCAATCTTGATCTCGTCCTACCGCGTTACGCACGCCGCAAACTCGAGAGATTGCTGACTTGCAGCGTGATCTCTCCGATGACGCGGTGTCTCTACGCGAAGCGAATCCACAATCCAATGGGACCGGATTTAGGGGTCTCGCAGCGCCTCTTTCGGAAGATCCTGGGGGCCGAACGGAACGCCAGGGCGAACGGTATGCATCCGCTGGCTTCGCTCACGTCGGCTGCTCTTTGCGATAACATGCAGGTTTGCGAGGTGCACGTCGGAGCCCGCAGTTACCCGTCAACGGATTGGAAGAATATCAGTTCCCTGATAGCCCAGGTATTGGGCCCTATCTTTCTTGACATGGAGCGCAATGCCATCTGCTGGCAAAGAACGCGCGGTTGGGTCCCGGTTCCCGTGATCGGCGAGCCGGTGTCCGTATCTCAAGACACCGCAAATCCAGACATCAGCCGCATGGTCGAATCGTTCCAACTCGGAAATCGAGACCTCCAGGAGATCTGGAGCTTAGTGCTGCCGCCCGCTACCCTGTTCGAGCTTAGGAAGCTGTCGCACTTGCCACTGGAGCAGTTCCGCATGCCTGACGAACTGTGGGCGCGCATTGTCTACGATTTTGCGCTGGCCCATCGTCTTCGCACGATCAATCGTGATCACCTGCTCAAGTCTATGACACCGCTGTACCTGGCGTGGGTCGCCTCCTATGCGCTGGAATTGAGTGCGGAAGGAGAGGCTGCATCAGAGCAACGGCTCGAGCGACTGGGGATCGCATACGAATCCAATAAATCGTATCTCGTGTCCCGATGGAGATGGCCGGATCGTTTCAACCCGTAGCTCCTCGCGAGCTGCACCGGAGGTATTTATGTGGGATCAAGTGAAGCAGGCATTGATACAGGCGACGACACGGTTCCTGACCAGATTTGCGAGCCTGTTGCCCGGTATGGTGGCTCTGATCTTGGCACTGGTGGTCTCGATCATGCTGGCCTTTATCCTTGCGTTTGTCGTTCGGCGGCTGCTCACCAGGCTGCGGTTTGGAGAGCGGCTCGTCCAATGGGGCTTCTTTTCTCGAGCGGAGTCACCGACAGGGAGCCCCGCCCTGCTCGTGTCGCGAGCGATAGCTGGTCTGGTCATCCTTGTCGGATTTTTGATCGGCATTACAGCGTTCGACGCCGAATGGACGTCGCAGCTTGCACAGAGTGCCCTCGCTTATATTCCCAATATTGTTGCTGGTGCATTGGTCCTCCTTGTCGGTATCGTCGTGGCTCGCTTTCTTGCACGAAGTGTGCTCATCGGTGGCGTTAACATGAACCTTCAGTATGCGCGTGTGCTAAGCGTAGGCGTGAAATGGCTCGTGATCGTGCTCGCAGTCGCGATGGCACTCGAACACCTAAGAATTGCCCCCGGCATTGTTCAGCTTGCCTTCGGCATTCTTTTTGGCGGAATTGTATTTGCATTGGTGCTCGCTGTAGGGCTGGGATCGAAGGATCTTGTCACCAAGTCGCTCGAGCGCGACGCAAAAAAAGAGCCCAGCGAAGCGATTGAGGACCCGCTCCGTCATCTATAGCGTTTAGGTGGCGACAGTTGTGCGAGATTTTGTGAAGCGGTGGTCTGCGCTCTCTTCTCGGACCTTCCCCTCCTCGCCCCAATTCTAGGTAGACGACCGACGTGATTCACGGGCAACTCAGGGTTGCAATGATCGAAGAACTCACACTGGACGGGATTCTTGCAGTGTTTGCCAGGCTTAAATGTCGGGTGGCTTATTCTTGTTCAGAACGTGAAACTGTTCTTTGAGACGGTCGGAGATTTCGATTTCGCTAACGACATCCTCTGGACTCATGTCTGCGATCACGAAGAACTTGGCTACGTCATACTCTTTGACGTCGAAGAAATATTCACGATTCAAGTGCATCAGGCTCGCTTGCTTAATCTCAACCCCTCAGGTCACTCCACAAAACATCAATCGTGAGCAGAGGCGCGAGAATGGGCAGAGATTGGCCAGTAATGCCGACGATTCACCCACATCCTTGTCCTTCGCTTCCCACGATGCCTTTCTGGACCGTGAGGTGAAGCGGTAAGGGCTCCTGGATTACTTCCTCCCGCTGATAGCACGACCCGTCATATTGGCTGCGATTTGTGTGCGTTGTTCGTTGAGTCGTGAGGCCGAGTTCTAGACTCATTCCACCGCTCACGCGCAACATGATTCCCGCAGGGCAAGGGGGACACAGCACCCCTGTAGATAGCTCCGTCAATTCGGCGCAGTTGGGCTGCGATATGGCTCTATAATCCGCGCATGGCTCCCGAACCCAGCATTATGCCCAATCCGCCGCGCGGACTTCCGCTGGCTGAGCAGATATTTCCGACATTAACGCCGGCTCAGATTTGGTTGGCCGGCCATGCTGAAAACGAAATTGCATACTTAATGAAAATAGATCTACGCAGCGCTGCTTGTCGTCATTTGTGTATATCAGGTTTTGTGAACGCCGCGTAGGGTCGCAGCAATACTCCCCCCTGTGGCGACACCCAGCTTCGGACCAATTCCTCCAGTTCGTCCAGTCGAGAATACGGCACCAAGATGCAGTTCGGGTGTGTATTCCCGACGATCAAAAGCGAAATCTCGCGCTCGGCTACGCGCTCGTAAAAAAGAATGGTCTTCTTCGGCGTGGCTCCGAGCAGATATCCGGTCTCAAAACCCAAGCCAAACGACGAACCCGAGACCTCGGCGATGAAGATGTCGCACTGTGCGAGCCACCTCATGTCACGTGCGAAAACCTCCTGAGGCGGCATGCGCCGGTCTGCTTCCCAAGCGTCTTCACGGAGTAAATGACTGGTGAGAACTTCGTGCCCCATCGATTGAAGGATGTCGACGATTTTCTTTGCCGCCTCAACCGATGAACGACTTCCTGCCACGGTAAATCCAAAGTAAACCTTCATTCAGCGATCGGTCACCTTTCAGGAGCTCGGCTGTATGTGCTGCAACTCGCTGCCTCGGCCTATTCCGAAATAGGAGCAGATTCTTCTTCGCGCTGCAACACCACCAGCGTTTCGTCATCGTTGTGCCAGTTCCGGCGAAACTTGGACAGTCGCTTCAGCAGCTGTTCCCCTAAGATCGTGGGGCTTTCGAGTGGGCCTTCGCGAGCCCATTCCATAAGTTGTTGACGTCCGAGATCCTTGCCCGCTCCGTTCTCAGCGTCGGTGATTCCGTCGGTATACAGCACCAAAAGATCCGATCGCCTCAAGGTCACAACCGTCTGACAATAGTCGGTACCGCGTATCAATCCAACAGGCAACCCGAATGCCTTTCGCGGTGCGGGGTCGCCCTCTTCTAGCCAGCCCCAGGCTCTTTCGGAAGCGTGGTACCACAGGGGAGGCAAGTGGCCTGCATTACTGAATGCAAGCTGGCCAGTGAGCCGGTGAAAACTCAAGACGATTGCCGTCGCATACTGGCCGCCACCGTACTGGTTGAACGTGTCATTCAGTCCCCGCATAAAATCAGACTGATCCCACACGTCGATGTTCTCGCGCATCAGTTTGTGCAGAGTCATGGCCGCGGCGTCCACTTCCCGGCCATGCCCACTCACGTCGGCGAGTGCGACACGAGATATAAGATCGTGACTGCAGACAGACATGAAATGAAGGTCGCCTCCGCCATCGCCCTCGTTGATGGGAATTGAGGCTACCCACGCCGCAATCCCCAGCAGTTTTCGCGTTCCGATGAACTTGCGATTGCCGCCTCGAACCTCATTGCAGACTAGAGCGTGAGGCTTTTCCGGTTCACCGCGTTCAGTGCTGTTGGCGTTAAATGGTTTCACTCGATTGAACCGCCCTTCTACAAAGGACGAACTTTCTCGAATTCCACGCGACCGGTAGCCCAACTAGCATCTATTGTCGGTGTAAGAGCATCCCGCATTTGCAACCGCGCACGAAGGAGCCTGATCTTCACGCAACCCTCCGTAACGCCCAAGAGCTGGGCCGTCTCTGTATTGCTCTCATGATGAGATCCCCGATTCGTTTTTGTCCGGTTTGTGCTTCCGATGCGTTCATTGTGCATCTCCTCCTTGGAGCGAGTTTGATCTGCAAGGTAGCTGGCATTGCTGGCTCCCGTTGTCGGCGACCTTAGGAGAGGAACGCGCTCCGGTTCTCTAAGCCCCGCTTTCTCCGCCTCGGCGCCCGATGCCATTTGCTTCGAGGAAGTCTTTCATTGCGGATGCGATCTCTACGACATGTGTCTCTATCGCAAAATGTCCGGTATCAAGGAACTGAACCTTCGCGTTCGGCAGGTCTTTCCGGAACGCCTCCGCTCCCGCGGGAATGAAAAAGGGATCGTTCTTGCCCCAGATCGCGAGCAAAGGCGGCTTCGATTTGCGGAAATATTCCTGGAATTTCGGATACAGCTTCACATTCGATGCATAATCCAGAAATAAATCGAGCTGAATGTCTTTGTTCCCCGAACGTTCGAGCAGCGCCGTATCCAATGTGTACGACTCTGGCGGGACGCTGTCTGGATTGGCCACGCCGTGCGTGTACTGCCAGCGCGTTCCCTCCAGTGTCAAAACATTCTTGCGGACGACGTCGCGGTTTTCTGCGGTGGGTTCAGCCCAGTATTTGCGAATCGGGCCCCAGGCGTCGCCAAGACCTTCCTCGTACGCATTTCCGTTTTGCGAAACGATCGCTGTGACTCGTTCGGGGTGAGCCATCGCCAAGCGGAGACCTGTTGGCGCGCCATAATCGAATACATAAATGGCATAGCGGTTGATTTTCAGTGCTTGCGTGAAGGCCTCTATGGTCAACGCCAATCCATCGAACGAGTAAACATATTTTCGTTCGGCCGGAACCTCGGTAAACCCGAAACCGGGGAGGTCCGGAGCGATCACGCGGTAATCAGTCGCGAGGCGCGGAATGAGTTCGCGGAACATGAACGATGAGGCCGGGAATCCATGTAAAAGGAGAACCACGGGGGCGATCGAATCACCGGCAGCCCGATAAAACACTCGGACGCCATCGGCTTCGACCCTGTGGATCGTTGGAGGCGCGGTGTAATGGGCCTTTGCGCGCTTTGTTGCTGTCTGCGAAGTCGTGTCACTCATAAAGCCTTCTCCTTATTGGGTGAATTTACTGGTGAGATTTGCTGGTGGGCGCCATGTCAAGAGATCAGCGGGTGTCCATCAGCTTCATTCAGAACCGCTCTCATGCCCTGCGGATTGAAGAAATAAGCGCTCAGGATCATCGAGCGGCGGCTCATGACGGTTCACCTCCAACGAACTGCGGTCTGAAAGATGCCAGCGATTGCCAACACTGTCCTGATCTTGCAAACCATGAGCGCTTCAGGGTGCTCCCCGGAAACAAAACCGAAAGGAGAAATCATCAACTCTCACGGGCGATAGGAGTCATCTGCCGCGCGAAAGTTACACGGATAGCAAAAAATGCGGCAATTCGGCAGTGCCTAGCGCGTTCTGTTTGTCGGCATAAATCGATGCGCGCGTAACAGATTTGAAATCTTGGGCTTGTCAGCTGCGGTCCGTTCGCAACTTCGCCATCACGCGATCGATGATTGGATTAGAGACGCTTTCCGGCAAGTCGAATGAACTGCTTTCCGTCACGATCCTTATAGTTTTGCGGGTGGAGTCGTACAGCACCTGGCAAGCGCGGCATTGCAACAGGTGCAGCTCAAGCTCTTTACGGACCTCTGGCAAAGCTTGATCCTCAAGGTAGTCTCCGAATTCAGCTAGGAACTCTTCGCACGTGATCACGGAACCATCCTCCTGACGGCGGTCGTGAAGTGTGGCGAGAGCGATTCTCGCAACTTCAGTCGGCCCCTTAGAAGCCGGGTTTTCACCGTCGGAACGCTGAGCCCCAACTGCCGAGCAACTTCCTCCGTCGAAAGTTGCTGGATGTCCCGCAGCATCACGACAACGCGGTAATTCGCTGGAAGCTCCAAGATACCCTTTTCAACGAGTTGTCGAATCTCCGATTTAGAGTAGCACTGCTCGGGATTGTCCTGCCAAGTCCTCACCTGACGAGGATGAAACTCCCCACTTTCATCGTACTCACCCTCATCTAAGCTCTCAAAACGTTTTCCACGTTGCAATCGTTTAAGCGCCGCATTCCTGGCGATAGTCACCAGCCATGTCGAAAACTTCGAGCGCCCCTCGAAGCCGCCTATGTGCTCGAACGCACTCAGCAGAGCATCCTGCACGGCATCCTGCGCATCGACTGGGTTCCCCAGCATTGCAACCAGGGTGCGATAAACCAGTTGCGTATGACGACGAACCAACTCTTCGAAAGCTTCCAACTTCCCACTCTGCGCCTGGGCGACCAGTCCCGCGTCCGCGTCCAGCAACGTATCGACACGAGACACAACTTTCGCCCTCCGTATGGGAGCCCGGGCAGCACCGGAAAGATTCATTTCAAAGGAAGGAGGCGGTGCAAAATCGGGCTCAATCCCGAGTCCCATTTGCAGGGTATTTGCGAAATTATTCAGAGCTGTGACCGCCACGCAGTCCAAAATCTGTTCCTCACTGAAACCGAAGGTTTGAAGCTTTACAATATCTTCTCGCGAAAACTCCGAAAAACGAGTTCCCAGTTTGACCGCGAAGGCTAGCAACGCTCGATCGCGTTCCGGCAGGTTCGACTCATGATGGTCTACGGCAATTTGGTCGCCTTCTTCCGGGGACATCCCCAAGCCACGCAACAGGTTGCAATGCATGGCGACACAGTAAGAGTTGAGATTTGTCGCCGATACCGCCAGCAAAATGCATTCCTTTTGCACTCGCGTTAGGAGATCTTCGGGTACCAGAATCCTGTCCACTGCTTGCAGCTCTGCGTCCAGCAAATCGGGCCGCAAAGTCTGAGCGCGAAAAAAGTTCGGGATGAACCCGTGACTCTTCTGAACGATGCCAAAAGGTGCAAACTTCTTCGGACTCAGATATGGAGCGGGCACATACGGCCCTTTTCTCTTAGCCGCAGCATGAACATGGGGCATCGGGCTACGGGGCGCTCCCTCACGCGGCGGAACAATCCTCGTCGCAGAGAGCTTCCGCCTTCCGAAATCTGGCTCCGGACCCAAACCCACAGATAGCGTGCAGCGGTAGACGGCCAAAGCGGTCGCGACGACGGCTTCGAATATCGCCTCGTCGTTGAATCCGCACGTCCGCAGCGCTTCAATGTCTTCCGAACTTACCGAGGGAGCGTGACGCGCTAGTTTGAGGCAGAACTGCAAACAGGCTAAATCGGTAGCCGAAAGGTCCGCGTTACGGTAGTCGCTCAACAGAGAATCGATTTGACTCTCCGTCACGCCAAGCGAAGACAGGACTTTACTATCCACGGCAATGCAGTACGCGTCTTGTCGGTCAACTGCAATGCTTAGAAGGATTCGTTCCTTCTGCACCCGGGAAATCGCTCCTTCCTGCAGACGCACAGCGCCTTCGAGCTTCGCCTGAGCCTCGATGACGCGTGGCAACAAAGTCTGTGCGTGAAGGAGATTGGGGATGAATCCAAGGGCCTCCTGAAAAGCAACAAAGGGGCCGAATTTGTCCTCAAGTTGAACTTCGCTGAAAAAGCTCATGTGCGCACGGCAGTTGACGCGGACCGACAAGAAGCGAGTGTACGTCTTTGGCTTCCCTGGCTGCAACCTCAAGCCTGTTTCCCAGTGGTAGTGCAGATTCTCCGCATCTTTTTTACTGACCATGCCGTCTCATCTAGCGAATTCAGTTTAGAAAGCCATCGGGAGCGCCGGACAAATACCCCTCTGGCTTTCGGCGTATGCGGCCAAGCCGTAACTTTTTCGAACGAAAGGAGTTTTCTTATGCGGCAGTTGCAACTCATAGCTCACGGCGAGCCTTCAGATGTCATCGAACTCAACACAGTCTCCGAACCGGCTCTTGGTCAGGAGGATGTTCTCATCTCGATGGAAGCGACCCCGCTCCGCGGCACGTACGGCGTCCGGCCAGCCTCCCCATCCCCCAGTAGGCGCAGAGGGTGTTGGACGAGTCTCCAAAATCGGATCGAACTTGGTTGCTTCCAGATCATTAGAGCGGAGAGCGAGATTCGCATTCGCGAGTGCATGTTCAGCCGAGCTTTTGTCGGACGCTGCTAAGGATTTCGTCGGAGAGTCGCGGACCCTGCACAGCGCGGGCCAAAACTACGCCACCGATCATCGCCGCTGTCCAAAAAATGGCTTTTTCCCGGTCTCCACCCTTAGTGTGCAGATCGAAGATGGGCGCGCGCATTTCGCGCCCGCGCCGCCTAACGGCATGACCGCTCACAACTAGCCTGGAGAATACCTGTGCCACGTTCCATGCAGCTCCCTAAGGAACGAATTGCTACAAGCACGCCGAAGTGTCAAGGTGGCGTGCTTGTAGTCGTCAGTGCTTGATTTCCTGACGAGATGCCGACTTCGCGATACTCATCGTCGAGCCATGCCAGGTTTCTTTTGCGTCTCGTGAGATGCACGGAGTCGATCAGCCGCTAGGTCTTTACATGCTCGGTGCCGGCGTTCCATCGGACCATTTGGTTACTCCTACCAGGAAGACTGACAGTGGTGGGAAGGATTTGAGTTGTGGGTAGGTTTCGGCGGGGATGTACCAGTAATTTACGGCGAGAACTGGGGAGTTTGTGAGATTTGCGCCCCAGGCTGCACCGTCTTTCGCTGTTTCGTAGAACATCATGTGCGGGGCGTTGTGGCCGCCGTAATCGCTGAGATACGAATCCTTCGACATCATGTAGGAGACAGTCCCCTGCTCCAGGGCTGGTAATTCTTTTTTGTCTATTGCGGCTTTGATTGCGGCGATGACTTCTTGTTTGGTATGGCCGGCGAGCAGCAATTCGGTGCGTTTGTAGGCATAGGGCAGGACGGAGCGGACGGCTGGTGGATTGATGCATTCCGCGGCGCGGACTTTTGGATTCCAAAACTCGGGATGATCGAACATGCCCATCCATCCGCGTCCCACCCAGCATACCCAGCCGTTCTTGCCTTCCACCGCGGTTTCGTAACCGTGGCGGGTCAGGACGATCACTGAGGCGTCGTGGGAGATGGCGTCTGGAGCGGCGCTGCGGGCGAGGGCGATTTCGGCGTCGCGATCCATCAGATATTGTTCGATTGGGGCCATGTTGGGATACGGCTGTTTTGCATCTTGTGCTGCGACGGGCCGGGATGCGATCAGAGCGGCGACGAGGGCGAATCCGCTCAGCAAAGTGATGCGTATTTGATTTCGGGTCATTGCCTTCCTCCGTAATTTTTCGATTTCGTGCTTATCCATTTACACTTCGACCGAGTCGACCGAGCCGACACGATTGCCGTCGCGCTGGTGAGGTCACGAAATTGATTTGTATTCTGTCAGGCGAGCTTCAGCGCGCAGTCTTCTGCCGGCGCTGCTCGCTGGCTTCAGCATTTCGTTGAGGTCGCCGGCGGGACGAATCTCGAAGATGGCGCCGTATTTGAGGGCGGGATGCTGGGATATGAGCTGGTGAGCATGATTCATGTCGCGGGCTTCGAGGATGAGAATGCCGCCGAGTTGTTCCTTGGTTTCGGCGTAAGGAACGTCCGTCGTGGCGACTTTGCCGTTCTTCCAATAGAGGGTTAAGGCGGTTTCGGCAGGTTGAATCGGTTCTCCACCGACCCAGTGGCCGTTGGCGCGGAGATGGTCGTCGTAGGTGAAGCAGGCGTCGAACATCGCTTGTTTCTCGGCCTCGGTCATGGCGTCGTGTTTGCTTTTGTCGTAGTAGCCCAAACAAATGTATTTCATGGTTCGTCTCCCCTTGATGGCGGCCAGCAGCACAGGTGTCGCAGATTTTTCTGTCACTGTTTCGAGTAATGAAGCGCAACGCATCCTGATTTGAAAAACTTTGACTCAACAAGTTTTAATTGCAATTTCTCCGGCAGGCTAACACCCTCCAACAGCCGTCTCCCTGCTCCTGCAAGGGTTGGCCCAACGACAAAACGATATTCATCCACCAGGCCAAGCTCCATAAGTTGTGAAGGAATATCTACACCACCGACCAAAATATTTTTGCCTTGTTCTTGCTTCAACTTAAGTATTTCGTCGCGAAGGTTGCTACGAACAATCCTGGTATTTCTATCTTCAGCGGTGGCTAGTGACCGCGAAAAAACAATTTTGTTGGTGGAATCAAATGCCCGAGCAAATTCGATATCTGCTTTTGTCTCAGACTGGTTTTTGAGGACTTCAGGCCAATAGGGAACCATCAATTGATAGGTTTTACGCCCAAAGACCTGCAGGTCAACCTCTCGCGTGAGGTGAGTAAAATATTCAAGTTTTTCTTCATCGACAAATTGTTTGGTGTGGTCGACGCAGCCATCCAGGGTCGTGTTGATCGCGAAGATTAGCTTTCTCATTTGAGTCCTCCCTCTGAGGTCGCTACGCCTATGCGCCCATGGTGCCGGTCCGCAGAGGTCCGTCGGGCCGGTAGGTGTTGATGATGACGCCCGATGTCAGCGCTTTCGTGCTGACGAACTCGAATGAGCGTGGCGGGGTTCCCTCCGCAAAGATGCGCTTCCCCGTGCCCAACAGGACCGGAAAGACGACCAGCAGGACTTCATCCGCAAGCCCATGCTCGAGCAGCGGCGATGTCAGCGTGGAGCTACCCGAAAGGATAAGGTCCGAGCCGTCCTGCGCCTTGATGCGGCGAATGCCCTCGACGATGTCCGGCCCAAGACCCTCGAACGGGCCCCATGCAAGACTTTCCGGACGGTGGGTAACGACATATTTTGTTGCCGCATTGAGGCGGTCCGCCATCGGACTGCTCGGCGCCTTTGGCCAGAAGCCGGACCACATATCATAGGTGCGACGACCAAGCAACAGATCGTAGCTCTCGCCATACGCGGCGAGGATTGCATCTCTGCCAGCGGGGGTCCGATAGGGCGCGGTCCAGGCGCCGTAGGGGAAATCGTTTTCATCGGCGGATTGCTGGATCACGCCGTCCAGCGAGATATGTTCCATGATCCTGATCTTTCTCATACGGTCTCCTTGAATATAGGTTTTTGCTCGCCTGCGGCAGGCGCGGTAAACACTATCCCGATGGGGTGTTCGACCGAAAAAACGGGCGCACCTCGCCCGACGCCCGGCAGACGACGGCGCCCCTACGTGCCCACTTCAGTGCCTCGTCCATGTCAGCGGCTTCCCCTATCGAAAGACCGCCTATGTGCTCCTTGGTCTCCAGGTATGGCCCGTCGGTGATAAGCACCTTGCCATCGGGCTGCGCTCGCAGCGACTTCGCGTCGCTCGCCGGGCTCAGGCCGCCAGCGAAAACCTCCTTGACACCAGAAGCCTCCATCTCCTTGGTGAGCGCGTCGATATCGCTTTCCATCTCTTTGTCCTGGGCGGACGGGTCAAAGTTGTCCGGCAGGAAAATCGTAGCCAAATATTGCGTCATTCCTTCCTTTAACGGCCTTCGGGCCAGCAGCCCAGTAGGGTCACTACGAAAAAAGGAGCGCACCTCAACCGGCGCCCGGCAAGCGACGACGGCCTTGCGTGCCCATGCCAATGCCTCGTCCATGTCAGCGACTTCCAGTATCCAAAAAGCGCCCACGTGCTCCTTCGTCTCCAGGTATGGCCCATCGGTGATAAGCACCTTGCCATCGCGCTGCACTCGCAGCGCCTTCGCGTCCCTCGCCGGGCGCAGCCCGCCAGCGAAGAGCCTGACACCCTTAGCCTCCATCTCCTCGTTGAGCACGTCGATATCGTGCTCCATCGATTTGTCCGCGCTAGACGGGTCAAAGTCGTCGGGCAAAATCGCAACCAAGTATTGCGCCATTACTTCTCCTTAACGGTCTTCGGGCCAGTAACACAGCGTTGCGCACTGCATCTTCATTCTATAGTCGTCGCGAAGGGAAAAAATCGACAGCGACGGCGAATTATTTTTATTTTAATTCTGCAAGCCGCCTGGCGAGAAAACGGCGGTCCGATGGCTGGGCGCCAGGGTAAGAGCCTCCTCATACGAAGCACGGGCCTCCGGGATTCGCCCTAATCGGCGGCACATATCCGCGCGGGCCGAGTGCGCGAGGTGATACTGGGAGAGGTGCTCACGCGCCAGCAAGTCATCGATAAGAGCAAGACCCTGCTCCAGACCTTCGCACATGGCAACGGCCACCGCGCGGTTCAGTTCGACAACCGGGGATGGCTGAACCCGAAGCAACTGGTCATAGAGCAGCGTAATCTGGCGCCAGTCCGTGGAGGCCACGGAGGGACTTTCGGCGTGAACGGCCGCAATGGCCGCTTGCAGAGTGTACGCACCGAAGCGGCGCGATCGAAGCGCGCTTTCGGTCAGCGAGATGCCTTCGGCGATCTGGTCCCGGTTCCACAACGAGGATCAAATCTCCGTCGCTCGATGTTCTGGCGGCGCGGCGCGACTCGTGCAGCAACATGAGCCCCAACAGGCCCATCACCTCGGGTTCCGGGAGCAGGCCGAGCAGAAGTCTGCCCAGACGGATCGCCTCACGGCTGAGTTCGGCGCCTGTCGTTTCAGCCGAGTTTCCCTCGTTGAAGATCAGGTACACAACTAGAAGGACGGCTCCCAACCCGGCCGGCAATTCCTGCGAGGCTGGCACTTGGTAAGGAATGGCCTTATCACGGATGATCGCCTTCGCCCGCACGATGCGTTGCGCCAGCGTTGCCGGCGAAACCAGAAATGCCCGGGCAATCTCTTCCGTGGTCAGGCCGCAGATTTCGCGTAGCGTGAGCGCAACCTGTCCTTCCGGAGGCAGAGCGGGGTGGCAACAGGTGAAGATCAGACGGAGGCGATCATCTTCGATCTCCTCGTCATCGATCTCTTTGTTATGCAGGGAAGCTTCATTGATGCGCGCTTCTGTATAGAGCGCAAAATCTTTCTGGGTTCCGTCGAGGCGCGCGCGCCGGCGCATCCCATCTATGGCCTTGAAGCGCGCCGTGGAAATCAGCCAGGGGCGCGGGCTGTCCGGAATACCAGTCTGAGGCCAGGACTCCAGAGCGGCGGCAAATGCCTCATGCATGGCCTCTTCGGCGAGATCCAGACCTCCGAGGAGGCGCACGAGCGTCGCTAGAACCCGGCCCGATTCCGATCAGTAAAGAACCTCAATGGTCCTGCTGAGTTGTTCGGGCACAGGCGGCGGCATCTACGCCAAACTAGCAAACGAAGCGGCTCAACACAACTGCGCTCGGGCTTCCCTACCACAATTCAGCGGCCCGCAACTGCGCTGATCGAGCGTTTGCAGAAGGGACAATCGAATAGGTCCTCGTAAACGCGCTGCTGTTCAGGAGATTGAGGACATGATCATGCTTTTCGCCGCGGCGAATGGAGGCCGCTCACCATGGCGAAAAGCAGACGTAAACGCACTCCAAAGACCGTCCTCAAACTACCCGATCTAGAACAATCGAAATCGGCCGTCCTGAACAGCCTGACCTCGGCGAGCTCAAAACGCTCTTATAAGCATGCCATCCGAGAGTTCATCGAGTGGCATTGCTCGGAGCCCAGGCTTGCCTTCAACAGGACTGTAGTCACGCGATACAGAATCGCGCTCGAACAACATCCGTACGCTGCCTCGACGATCAACTTGAGATTGGCGGCGATACGCCGGCTGACGTATGAAGCGTCCGATTGCGGTCTGCTCAGCCCTGATCTCGCAGCTTGCATACGGCGTGTTAAAGGAGTTAGGCGCTTGGGGGTGCGTGTAGGAAACTGGCTCACAGCAGAAGAGGGCAAGAAGTTGCTCAGTACTGAAAGCTGTGACAATCTCCGAAGTTGTCGTAATCGAGCTCTCCTCGCGCCGATGCGGTCAACGATCACATTGGCCTGGAACCAGTTGCTTCATCATGATCGGCGTTTGAGGGAATCGTAACTGCTAGCCGACTTGTAGGTACCGATTCCATGTTGCAATCTGGATTACTTCGGGGTGGCCGACCATACGCCCGGGATCATACCCGCCGCGAACGGCACTTTTGTCAGGCTACGGGATCACGACCAGCCTATGGGCGTGTGCGTCGCGTTCCCAGGCATCCTCGATCTCGGCGAGCGGAAAACTCTCGGTCTCGATGCGCAATGTGCCGCGGGCTACGCTATTCATCACTTGTTGGAACGCGTCGGTGAGTATGTCCCAAGACGGCAGACCTCCGGTTCCTAGAATCGTCAGCGCCGTGCTTCGCAGGACTGCCGCGGGCAGAGTGATTGTAGATCCAGCGCTCTCGCCCACCTCCACCAGCCGCGTCTCCGATTCCCCAATCGCAAATTCTTTTCCGGTGATGGCTTTTAGCAGAGCTTCGGTCGGGCGGCCCCATAGATAGTCGATGATCACGTCGAAACGCTTTTCGCCGGCCTCGCGGCGGAAGGCTGCGATCAATTCTTCATCGGGTTTGTCGAGGAGAATCGTCGAGTCGGCGCCAAGCTCGTGGAGTGTGCTCAACACGTGTTCGTTGCGTCCTGCCGCAACGACGTGTCCCGCGCCCAAGATTTTGGCGATCTGTACCGCCAGCTTGCCCGTGACTCCGGTGGCGCCGAGGATCAGGACGGTTTCGCCAGCGGCGAGCTTCGCACTGTGCTTGAGGGACAGCCAGGCCGACACGCCGGGATTGGGAATGGCCGCGGCAGTGACATCGTCCAGTTCTTCAGGGACCGAAAAACATTGAACTCGCCGAACCACAGTGCGCTCGGCCATCGCGGCGTACGGCCGCCGCGCTCCGCCGAAGAACACTCGCGTGCCGTCTTCGAGCCGCCCCACGCCATCCATGCCGCAAACGACAGGAAATTCGCGCGGGCTGGCGTAGTGCGTTCCGGCCGCCATCTGTTTGTCCACTGGCTTCAACGCAGCCGCGGAGACATTTATGAGCACCTCACCTTCGCCCGGAGTTGGATCGGGAAATTCCTCAAAGCGCGGCGGTTTGCCGAGAGCATGCAGCACAGCGGCATGCATCAGTCGCCTCCTTTCAGATGTTCACGTCGGTTCGCTAGGCAATTGATGAAGCCGAGTTAATGTTGACAAATGCCCTTCGCAGAGGCAAGACCAATTGCGTCCAACCCGGAAGTTATCAGCGCGCCGGTCGGGTTTGTACCGATAAACGCTAGTGCTTAATCGGACGCGCGTTGCCAGGATGAACCGAACTCAGACGCGGGGCTCTTCGCGCGTTCGATTAAGCCGTTTGAACGTGGCCGCCCGTGGTTGCGGCAGACGCGGGCTCTATGCAAATTCAATGTTGGGATGGAGCCGGGTTGCGGTTTGCGAGGGCAGAGTAGAAGCCGGGACACCATGGTCTCGGTGGACTGAGCAGCCGTTTGCGGTGGCAAGTCGTGCGAAGAAGGTTGCTGAAGGAAATGAAAAAAAGAAGCTATCCGGCGGGAAGGCGCAGGAATGCGGACCGTGCCGAGGCGCGCGAAGAATTCGAATTGGAGAGAGTGATTTCATGCTGCAGTCGTGAGCACCGGCGGAGAACGGAGTTGGATTTCGGCAGCCGTAAGCCGCTCGACGACCTTCATCGGACCACCGCACTTGGGACAGCGCCAAAGACCAAACGTGTCTTCAGTGGAGGCAACGTGTTGTTCGGCTTGCGGCTCTGGGGCGGAGCCGAGATGGTGAAAGCAAAGCGGTAGGAGAGTGGCACGCCGGCGGTTGGCCAGAAACCCGAAGTGACGGATGCGCACGAAGCCTTGCGGCAGGATATGCAGTAGGAAGCGGCGCAGGAACTTGTCGAGCGGTAGGGTCATGGGTTTCTGTTCGTTGTTGTGGGCCGAATCGCGCCACAGAAAGGTGACTTGGCCATCGGCAAACGAGATCAGGCGGTGATTGGAGATCGCCACGCGATGGGTGTAGCGGCCCAGATATTGCAGCACATATTCGGGGCCACCGAAGGGGCGTTTCAAGTACACCACCCACTTTTTTCGGAACAGAGGCCGCAGCCAGGCGGCGAAGGTCTTTGGCTGAGCGAGGAGCTTGAGATCTCCCTCGAAACGGAGTTGACCGTCATGGAAAGCCTGCTCGAGAGCGTCGGTGAACTTGCCGCGAAAGACTTTCCGCAGAACTGGTTTGGGAAGAAAGTAGCGTCGTTGTGAACGAATCCAGTGGGTATGATCGAGTGAAAGACCGCCGGCGGGAACGACACAATGGACGTGCGGGTGAATTTCGAGTTTTTGCGTCCAGGTGTGCAGGACGCTGAAGAAGCCGATTTCTGCACCGAGATGCTGGGGATCGCGCGCAACTTCGAGAAGGGTTTCGGCACTGGTGCGAAACAGGAGATCGTAGAGGACCTTCTTGTTCTGCAAAACCAAGGGGGCCAGATGACGGGGAAGCGTGAAGACCACATGGGCGTAGCGCGTCGGGAGCAGTTCCTTACGACGCGCTTCGATCCAGCGGTCGCGGGCAGCCGTCTGACACTTTGGACAATGTCGGTCGCGGCAGCTGTTATAAGAGATGGTCCGATGCCCGCAGCCAGTGCACTCGTCGATGTGACCGCCGAGAGCGGCGGTGCGACACCGCGCAATGGCCCGCAGGACTTTGACGTGCTTCCAGCGGATCCAGTGACGGCTTCTTTCGATGAATGCTTCTCCCGCAGCGCGGACGAGATCGGCCACCTCGAGGAGTGGCCGGCTCATCTACTTCTCCTGCGGTGACCTGTCTTTGAGCTTCAGTAAGTCCAACGGACTAGCGGTCGCTTGTAGATGGCGCTGTGAAAGATGCAGGTAGATGGTGGTCTCTCTTAGGCTGCTATGGCCCATCAGGATCTGAATGGTGCGGAGATCAGCACCCGCCTCGAGCAGATGAGTTCCGAAGCAATGCCGAAGCATGTGGGGATGTGCACCAATCTGGATACCGGCTCTCTTGGCGGCCTTCTGGCATGCATTCCAAACCGTTTTCGCAATGATCGGCCGATCCGCGCTGTGGCGGCGGTTGCCCGGAAAGAGCCAGACCCTGGGTCTTTGTCCTACGCGGTGCCAATGCTCACGAAGCTCCTCGAGCAACTTAAGACTAAGCATCACGTCCCGGTCTCTGCGCCCCTTGCCGCCTTTGATGTGAATCACCATGCGCTTGCTGTCGACGTCCCTGAACTTCAGGTGCGTCACCTCTTGGTTCCGGGCTCCGGTGGCATAGAGCGTCATCAGCAGAGTGCGATGGAAGGGAGTACAGGCCGCATCGATGAGTTGAGCAACTTCTTCCTGGCTGAGGATCGTCGGCAGGCGATGGGTCTTTTTCGGATACGGAGTGTCTGCGATGCTCCAATGCCTTCTGAGAGTCTTGGTGTAGAGGAACCGCAGGGCCGCCAGATGGATCACAACCGTGCCCGAAGACAACTTCCGTTTTTGGAACAGCTCGGCCTGATATTGACGAATATGCTGAGGGCCCAAGCGGTCCGGCGGACAGTTAAATCGTCGAGCAAAATCTTCGACTGTGCGGATGTAGCTGCGTATGGTATTTTCAGAATAATTACGACGCTGGAGCTCTTCCAGCATCATTTTTCGCAAATGGGTCATAGGGAAACCTCCTGTGACCCACACTTACATCACAAACCATAAAGCAACCAACGCTCCACTACCTCACGCGTAGCGTCTGCCGCCGGGCGGCTGCGTTCAAACGCGCCAGCAGTGAGCGATCAAGCACTGGAGAGAAGCTGACTTCACAGGACTAATCCCGCCGTCGATCACGGATAACTTCAGGTTAGTTGACAAATCGTCCGTAAAACGCGACTCGAACAAACAAGACACTTTCCAGGTGGTTCTTCGAAAATTCGTTTTAGCAAGCGGAGCTGCTCCAGGCCGAGGAGGCAGATGGCGTTGAAACCGTAACGGGCGCACCGGCATCCAAACAAGAATCTGAAACTGAGTTTGGCCGTGAAGCGCAGAGAGCGTGAATGCAATGGCAAATCTTCAGGAACGACTGGACGAGTTTAAGAAATCATTCGAATCCGGAGCTCCGCCATACAACGCACCACGCGAAGCCATCGAAAAAATGCATCGAGCGACAGCCGAACTCACGGCCTCGGGTATTGAAAATCGCGCCTTGAAGCTTGGGGATCATGCGCCTAGCTTTACGTTGTTCAATCAGAACCATGTGCAGGTGTCCTCCGCGGACCTCCTGCAGCAGGGTCCGCAGGTTGTCAGCTTCTTCCGAGGACATTGGTGACCGTACTGCAACATGGAGCTGGAGGCTCTACAGGAAATCCATTCGGAAGTCCGAGCTTTGAGCGCCGAGATCATTGTAATTACTCCAGAACTCGAACGTTATACGCGAGCGCTTCACAAAAAGCTGAATCTGACCTTCGATATCTTGACAGATCTGCACCTGAAAATCGCAGAGCAGTTTCGACTTGTCTTCACTCTGCCGGATTATCTTCGCGAGCTTTACAAGTCATTCGGCAGCACATTGGACAGATTCCACGATGAGCCGGAATACCGACTACCGATGCCTGCACGGTACGTGGTCGATAAGCAAGGGACCATTCGTGTTGCCGATGTGAATGCGGACTATACCATCCGCCCGGAACCTTCTGAAACTCTCAGCCAATTGCGGGCGCTAACTAAGTAAGAGAGCGTCAGCAGATGCACGGCATGATTCATCCGAGGGACAAACAAAGAGGAGATTCCTATGCAACTGTCAGGTAACTACTTTGATGCTTACCGCAGCCTGAGGCTTAAACGAGATGAGAGCCGTGTGTTGGTCGCTGAATTTCACAGCGACGGCGGGCCGTTCATCTTCACAACACAAGATCATACAGATGCACACAACGTTGCCGGTGCGACAACAGGTTCGGCGGCGTAAGTTGAAGGAAACGCCAACTGAAAGCGCTACGGCTCAAGTCAACCGACAGGGCTCAACTCATACGGCATGGCGAATTTGTGCCCAGAAGTCGGCTGGTGAGAATCGATGGCCGTCACTCCCCGAACAACGAGCAACCCGGAAGTTATCAGCTCGCACGTGGGGTCCATTCGCTCATTCGTCACGATAAGCGCATCTGATAGGACTTCATCGCCGTGCGCACGTACTCAAGAGAGCTAGGACATATGAGTCGATACTCGAGGACTTTCGAATGTCTGAGCTGCGACCGTGCTATGGAATCTGCAAAAACCAAATCGGCTGCTCGCAAGGTTTTCGGATCCTCGGGAGGAAAAAGAAAATCTTTCATTACGTGATGACGCCCAAGCGCCGGGGCCAATAGGCTTCGTGCGGTCTGCAGAAACACTCGACTTACCGAAACGACGCAAACAACCGAAGGATGATCGAGTCGGCGCAGGAGATCCAACTGTTCATCGGCCACGCTAAATGTTAGAGCGATGGCGGGAACTGCTTTGGGCACTAGCCGATCCACGTCGCCAATGAGATATTGTCCCGCAACCGTTAAAGCACCGATTGCCAAACCGGGTTGTATCGCTAATTCGGAGAGGGAGCAACCGTCTACCGGCTGCCGGAGTGCCGAGCGAATCTCCTGCTGAAGGAGTCGCCGGAGGCCCAGCTCTTCTTCCACAACCAAGATATGGTCTGGGGGCTCAGCGAGCAGCCGCGCTCTCACGCGCTCGCGCAGCGCCTGAAGAGAATATCCCCGCTCGCGGGCCACCCTGATCGTTGCATTAATAAGGTCGTCGACGTCATGCCCGTTCGTCAGTGCGGCCCGCTCTCCTTCTGACCGAACAACTACACGACTTCCTTTCCGCCTGACCACCCACGTTCGGCGCGCCAAATCTTTGTACGCTTCGCTCACGGTATTGTGGTGAATTTTCAGGCGTCGCGCGAGTTCCCGGACGCTTGGCAAAGCTTGACCTGGCTTCACTTTCTCCGTAGCGATTAAGAAGATAATTTGTTCTGCGAGCTGCTGCCGTACGGATACTTCGCTCCCCTTATCAATCCAGATGTCCATGTGATCCGTACTACCGCAATCCAACCTGTTGGCAAATTGTATCGCAGTCTGAAGTGTGACAGTTGCGAAACTGTAACGGGGGCGGTGGCTGCCAAATTCGCTTGGTCGTATCGTTTGGCACAGAGGGAAAACACATGCGATACGAAAACATGTTCTGGGTCTTGATTGCTCCCGCGCTTGCATCGTGCGCGTGTTTTGCTTTTGAGATGTCTTGCAACTTCGCCGAATCGTGGAACAACTGTTTTGAAGAGGTCCGTCGTGGTTTTGAAATGCTTGGCGACAAAGCGAGACGCGAGAACATTCACGTATCTTTTCACTAGGTGCGGCGACGAACTATGCAGAGCTGCTCGTTTTAGTTGCGGAACAGAAGCGCAGGCGCTAGTTGACATTCGCGTTTTTGGTCTCAGCCATGCTGTTTGGAATGCGCGTGGTAAGCAGTGGTTGGCGATGAACGGAGGTCTCGAATGACGGATATCCTGAACAAGAGGCTCGATCGCTGGATCAGCGCCGGGGCTATGGATGGGAACACGGCGGCGCGAATTCGAGCGTTTGAGGAGTCCGAACGTTCGAAAGAAGGCTTGCGGTGGCCGGTGTTGTTGGCGCTAGGGCTGGGCGGGGTGCTGCTGTGTGCGGGAGTGCTGCTGTTTGTGGCGGCCCACTGGGACGAACTCTCACCCACTTGGCGATTTACTCTCGTGCTCCTGCTGACGGGATTGTTTCCAATCGCGGGAGCATTAACCATAAACCGATTCCCGGCACTCGCGGCCACGTTTTACGCGATCGGGACAATCTGCGTTGGCGCGGGGATTTTTCTCACCGCACAAATTTTCAACCTGCAGGAACACTGGCCGAGCGGAATTCTCCTGTGGGCCATCGGGGCGCTGGCGGGCTGGCTGATCTTGCGACAATGGCCGCAGAGCGTCCTGCTTGCTTTGCTAGTACCAGCGTGGCTGGCAGGCGAATGGCAAGTTCGCACGGAAGGTTACTCCTACAGCGGTCGACTGATCCTAGATGGACTGCTTCTTCTATCCCTCACGTATCTGACGGCGCGAACGGGCGCGGAGGATTCCGTACTACGGCGCGGGTTGGCGTGGATTGGAGGAATGTCGCTCTTGCCCCTCGCCATCCTGGCGTTTGTCGGAAAGCGCGAATTGTTGTGGTTTTGGCGCGGTCGTCCCGAAGTGCCGGAGATGGTGCGCGCTTTTGGTTGGATTATCGGTATCGGCGCGCCGCTGCTGCTTGCGTTTGTACTGCGAAGAAAAGCCGCTTGGGTCAATGCGTTGTCGGCGATCTGGGTTCTGGTTATTGCAACGTTTCACTCAGTTGATTCCGCCACGGCCGGACCGTTGCGCATTTATGGCTGGAGTACCCTGGGACCCTATTGTTGGGCGGGACTGGGTGCGCTCGGACTGATCGGGTGGGGACTGCTCGAACGGCGCCGCGAACGAATCAACCTGGGTGTAGCGGGGTTTGCGCTGACAGTCGTGATTTTTTATTTTTCGGATGTGATGGACAAATTGGGACGGGCGGCAAGCCTCATCGGACTGGGAGTGCTTTTCCTGTTGGGAGGCTGGGCGCTGGAGAGAACGCGGCGGAAATTGGTCGCTCACGTTTCGGGAGGAATGCAATGACGAATTTGCAAAAGGGATTGATTTTGGCCGGCGCACAACTGGCGCTGGTGGCGAGCCTGGCCGCGAAGTACGCGATGGACCGAGCGCGGTTGCCGCGCTCCTGGGTGCAAACGGTGGCCTACGATCCGAATCTCCCGATTCGGGGAAGGTATTTGAGCTTGCAGCTACGCGTGTCACCGGAAGACGTGTACGGAAGTCCCTGGAATTTCTCGGGGGAAATGCTAGACGCCACGCTGAAGGTAAGAAACGGCCATTTGGTCGCAAACCCCGCCGATCATCCAACCGGTCTTCATGTAAGCCGACGGATCATCAACCGGGGAGCACCAGTAACGGCGCTTATGGAGCCAGTGGCTTTCTTTCTGCCGGAGCATGCCATGGATCCCTCTGTACGTAGTGCCGGAGAGGAATTGTGGATGGAAGTGACCGTGCCGAAGATGGGACCGCCGCGGCCTATCCAGCTGGCCATCAAACGGGGCGATAGTTTCACACCGCTGGGCTTGAAATGAAAAGCTATCATCCGTCCAAAGCCAAACCCTCACTGACTTTTTCGTTTGCTTGAAAGGCCAGCAGCGCGGCCAGCCGATGAGTGCGGCCGGGCTTCGTTCGCTGTTCCGGCACCATCGGGTGCGCAGTCAAGTCCATCACGCTAATCCTCACCGATGTCGCCACACATTTGGAGCCGATATGGTGCGGGCCGGTATGTCCCTGCCCGCCCTGCAGCGGCTGATGGGCCATTCGCAAATCGCAACCACCATGCTGTACGTTGAACTCGCCCCCCAGGATGTCTGGCGCGAATACGCCCGCGCCATCGAGAAGCGGAAAGCGTTGGATTCCTCACACCTGTCATGACGCAGCGCCATACCAGCCTCGAACAGATCTTCGAAACGCAAATCCGGACGCTTGCCCTCGCCCTTCGGCCCGTCACGGTGGGCCACTATCGAACGACCGCCCGCCACTTCCTCACTTATCTCCGCGCCACCTTCCCGCAGCTTCATCGGATCTCCCCATTGCGCCGTGATCCTCATCTGCTCGGCTGGTTCCGTTGGCTGAGTGAACAACAACTGCCCTTGAGCAATGCAACCCGCATCAATCACCTCGTTTGTCTTCGCCGCTTGCTGAATGATCTTGCCGCCAACGGCCACCCCATTCAGCACGATCTCATTCGTCGAGAAGACTTCCCTCCACCACCGCACTATCTTCCCAAACCTCTTTCCCCGCAGGACGATCATCTCTTGCAGCAGGAGCTGCTCCGAACCGATGATCTCCACGCGAATGCACTCCTGCTCATCCGCGCCACCGGGATCCGCCGCGGCGAATGCATCCACTTGGCGCTGGACTGCCTGAGGCAGGTAGGAACTGAACAGTAGGCGCTCCATGTCCCCCTCGGCAAACTGCACACGGAACGGCTGGTTCCAGCCGATCCCGAGGTGCGGCGCATCGTAGAGCGGATCCTCACCCTTCGCACTTCAGCTCCACTCGCACGATCTGCCCAATCGCAAGATTTTCTGCTGCCACGTCGCGGTAGGCATTTCCCTCTGATGACCTCTCTGCGATTGGCGTTAAAACAGGCCGCCAAGCGCGCCGCCTGCTCCTACCATGTGACACTGCACCGGCTGAGGCACACTTTCGCGACCGAAATGGTCCGGCTCGGAGTTAGTCTTCCGGCCCTCATGAAGTTGCTCGGGCACAAGGACATCACCATGTGCTTGCTGTATGTGCAAGTCACGCAGCAGGACTTGCAGCGCGAATTCCATCAGGCCCGTCAGAATCTTGCTCATCTGCATCGTCTGCCCACACTCGCACTCCCCAAAGATACGCCGAGCGCTGGTCTCCCCGGCATCCGTCAGGCTCTGGAGGCAACCCGCCATCTTCTGGAAATGTACCGGCGCCAGTTTAACGATGAGAGAACCCGCCGCAAATTGCAGCGCCTCGACAAGCGCCTGTTCACAGTAGCTTCACAACTGGAGAAGATCTATACAGAGGCAAAATGAGGAAAGATTGGCCAGTTAACTACAGAAAGCGCGTTTTTCGGCCAAGTGGATTACTTCTGGATTGCCTGATCTTCAGCGCCAATGCCGTAGGAATCCAAAACATCGCGGCGTAACACAATTCCTTCCAACTGGTGCACATCGGCGCGGCTTACCACTGGTAAGAGATCGAGGCCGGCTCCGCCCATGCGTTCCAGTGCCAGGTGAAGCGATTGATCGGCGTGCAGGTGAGGAAACGTCCGCGCATCCACCAGCTCACTAAGTTGCTTTTCCCTTCCATACTGCTGTGCAGCTCGCTGGAGGCCTTCTTTGCTCAGCATTCCAATCACGCCACTCTCGTCGCACACGGGCCAGCAGCGGAAGTTACTGGTGAGCACCAATTGCAACGCTTCACCGACGCTAATGGAGGCTAGCAATGTTTCCTTCGGGGGCCGCATCAGATATGCAACTTGGCGCCCTCCTCTCTGGTGACGCGTTGCCGCACTCGGCAAGTGAATTCCGTCTTGATATGCGAGGGCGTCGTAGATCGGCTCTGGCTGCAAACGCGAGGAAATGAAAAAACTAACAAGATTTGAAATCATGAGGGGGACAATGACGGCATAGTCTTGCGTCGTTTCAAAAATCATCAGAACCGAGGTCATAGGCGCTCGGACGATGCCCGCAAAGAGCGTGCCCATGCCCACCAAAGCGTAGGCTCCCGCCGAGGCTGTATATTGAGGCAGGAGGTTGTGGGCGATGCCCCCGACCGTGCCTCCCAACATGGCTCCGATAAAAAGGCTAGGGCCGAAAATGCCTCCCGCATTGCCGGATCCATAGCTCGTTGTGACCGCAAAGAGCTTCAAGACCACCAATAGAGCCATGGTTCCTAGGGCAATTCTTCCGTTCAGTGCTTCTCCAACATATCCGTAGCCGACTCCCAAAACCTGTGGAACAAAAAGTGCTATCACGCCAACAAGCACGCCGCCTGCAGCAGGCTGGAACCAAACGGTTTGCTTCGGTAGAGTCATGAACCATTCGCGTGTGCGCAAGAGAAGCTTTGTGAACGCCACGGAAACCAACCCGCCAGCAACCCCCAAAATTGCATAGATCCCGAATTCCAGAGGATGAGCGAGCTGATACTGAGGCACGTGGAACAAGGGATGGTTCCCGAGGAGCAGCCGTAGAACGAACCATGATGTCGCCGAGGCCAATACCACGGAACCAAGAATCGGTGCATGCAGATCACCAGTGATCTCTTCGAGCGAGAAAACAACAGCGGCTAGCGGCGTGTTGAACGCAGCGGCTATCGCGGCGGAAGCTCCGACTGGGATGAGGGCTTTGACTCGTTCGGGACTCAATCCAAGGTACCGGCCGAGAACGGAAGCGATTCCACCCCCGACCTGCACCGACGGCCCTTCGCGCCCCAATGGGATGCCACTTGCCAGTGTCGCCGCCGTACAAAAGAATTTACCAAGGATCGTACTAAGAGTGATCCGGCCGCCTCGTGCAAATAGGGCGGCTTTAGTTTGGGGAACGCCACTACCGCGGGCATCGGGGAAATATCGGTAAAGCAGGTAGCCCATGGCGACAGATCCCAAAATGGGAATCAAGGCCCGTCGCCAAGCCGCGCTTCCGACAGGATAAAGTCGCATCCCCAAATGCTCGGTGAGCACGATGAATGCGACGACCGAGAGGCCAGTGAGCATGCCAATCACCAGGGTCAGCAAAAGAAAGACTTGGTCCTCGCGCTCGCGAATGCGAGGAAAAGAATGAGCCAACGGCTTTCTCCACCATTGTGATTTGCCTTCGTTCGTGATTTCCTGTGCCATCGTCGATGACCTCAGTCCTACACCCTTAAAACGGGGCATCGAGCATGACTGAGCACCTGATGAAGCATGGCCCACGGTAGATGCGCGGATATGCGCGGATGAAATGTATGGTGCGGTCCAATCACAATCAAGTCTGCACCTAGGTCTTCAGCCGCCTTCGGGATGCGCTCTTCTGGTGCGCCGAACTCGACGATGGACTGCACTCCCACTGAAGAACTCGTATAGGGAGGAAGCATTTCCAGAAGCTGCTTCATTGCAATGTCTCTCTGCGCCTCTCGGTGTTCCGAAGGAGAATCGGTGGACATCTTGAGAATATGAAGCAGAGTCAGCTGTGCGGACTCGTCCGTTGCCAGCGACAGCGCATACGTAAGCACTCTGGCCGACCCGGGCTGCAAGTCGGTCGCGCACAGAATTCTCCCCAGCTTAAATTCCGGCGTCAATTTCGGGGGAACGTGCGGCCCAACCGTGAGCACAGGACAAGGCGCACAGTTTACAATCTCTTCTGCCACCGACCCGAGCACGAGCTTCTTGATTCCACCTCGGCCGTGCATGCCAAGCACGATCAGGTCGATGTGATGCCTATCGATGAAATCCAAAAGCACCTGTGAGACAGACTCGAACCTTTCTTTGACGAACTCGAGGTGCTTGATTTCCTGGAAGAACCCAGAGTTTACAAGTGTCGCCATCTTCTTTTCAGCGGAATGTCGGAGGTAGAACGGGTCCGGTGGCTGAACATCATAGGTAATCTCCGAAGACACTACACTCACCGTGTATAGTGTCGCGTCATAACGGCGGCACATTCCAATTCCATAGGGCAGCGCTGCTTCGGAACAGGAGGAAAAATCAGTCGCGAAAAGAACGTTTCGGAGTGAAACTACCATTGCCATCGAGATATGGAAGGAAGGCGGCGTTAAAACATCCACCTGTCTGGCACCTCCGGATATTAGCGCAACTACGCCTCTTATCGAGTGCCGCGAATGAACATATCGTAAAGCGATATACACGTCAATGACGTGCCATGGTGCCATTCAGACGGCTGATAAACGCGGATCTCGTCAATGTGAATTCGGCGAAACGAGCCATAAGTCCGGTTCGGGGAAGTCTGCCGCTGACAATCGCTGAGATTTTTTCCGAGCGACGGGCAATACAAAAACTGGCTGCGTTTTCGGGATTCGTACTGACAAACGCGCCAGCAGTGAGCGATCAATCGCTGGAGAGAAGCCGACTTCTCGTTACTAATCCGATCAACTGCAGCGAACCGCTCTCGTTAGGCACTCGAAACCATCAAGCTTCAACTAGTGCCTTCTTAAGATTCCTAAGCAGCCGGCCGACTGTATAGCTGTTTGCAACCTCGCCTAACATGAAAAGACGAGATTCTTCTTCGCGTTGCAACACCAGCAGTGTTTCATCGTCATTGCGAATTTTGCCCCGAAACAACTCCAGTCGTTGAAGCAGGTCTTCTCCCAGCGCTCTCGGAGAGTCCACTGGAGCCCGGCGTGCCCATTCCAGAAGGTGCTCTCGTCCCAGCCCCTGCCCTGTCTCGTTCTCAGCTTCGGTAATGCCATCTGTGTAGAGCACGAGAAGATCAGATGGCTTCAAAGTTACAACCGTCTGGCTGTATACGGTCCCAGGAATCAACCCAACAGGTAAGCCCGAGACCTTTTTGGCTTCCGTTCCCTCCTCAAGCCAGCCCCAGGCTCTTTGGGCAGCGTGATACCAGAGCGGAGGCAAATGCCCCGCGTTGCTGAACGCCAGACGGCCCATGACTCGATGAAAACTCAAGACGATTGCCGTGGCATATTTATGATCGCCGCTTTGGCCAAACGTCTCATTGACCCCTCGCATAAAATCCGACTGGTCCCACGCGTTGATGTTTTTGAGCATTAGTTTGCGTAGCGTCTGTGTCACGACATCCACTTCACTGCCATGGCCACTTACGTCGGCCAGAGCCACGCGGGAGATCAGGTCGTAATCGCAAACGGACATATAATGAAGGTCTCCTCCTCCTTCTCCCTCGTTGAGCGGAAACGAAGCTACCCATGCGACCAGGCTCGGCATCTTTATTGTGCGAGTAACTTTTCGATTACCGCCGCAAACCTCAGTGCAGACCAAAGCATGAGGTTTTTCCGATTCATCGTACATTGAAGCTCCTCTAACGGTATGCAACGAGCCAAAGATGTATCTTACGGCGTCAAAATTCGTTTTCTGATGCTGGGCTAATGCCTCTCCGACGGGTGCAAAGGATAGCGCAGGTTCCGCGAGTCCTAATCCTGCCTGGTGGCGGAGCACATCAGTCATAACGAGCCGCTGGCATACGTTGTACGGTGGGTAGGAGTGCCCGGGGCGCAGAAAGTTACAGAATTTTCTCCTACCGGCCAAAGGCGGCGCCAGCTTACAATTGCCGCCCGCATCAAAACATTTTTGAAACCAAGAGCGTTTATTTTGATCTCATGATGCATGACCACCACGAAACATCAGAACAACACGGGCCACGTTGCGACTCCAAAGCCGTGGCTGTGGCCGGATACCCTCGACGCATTGACCGCCGCGCCCGAGCATCATTGGCTCGTCTTTGAAAACCAGCGTGTCCGCGTTCTGGAAGTTCGGATTGGACCCGGCGAAATCGTGCCGTTACACACGCACCGTTGGCCGGCTGTGCTGTATTTGCAGAGCTGGAGTGAGCATGTCCGGCGGGATGATTCCGGCAAAGTAATCTTCGACTCCCGAGAAGCCGTGTCTCCGCCCAGAATTCCTTCGGCGGTGTGGTGTGAACCGCTGTCACCGCACTCGGTAGAAAACGTAGGAGCCACCGAACTTCGGGTACTCAGCGTCGAGCTAAAGGGCGAAGCCGCTTGCCCAAGCCTTACCTAACGCGCTCAAATCAGTGATCTCAGGGTTGCACGATGCAGAGAGCGTGACCATCTGCGTCGCGAAATAGAAACCCGTGTGACCCCGTACACCTATCTCCTCGCCGATTCCCTTAACCGTTCTCGTAAGTAGACGTATCCCGTGTCATCCCCTCCAAGGACCATGCCTCTCTATCCAAGTAGGATGGGCAGAAGCAGACCCAGACTTAGAACGAAAAACCATAGGGCTGGAGCTGGCGTTCCAGCAGGGCGCATTCGCTTTTGCTCTCGCATGGCGGTTCTTGGATCGAGGAGCAACCAGCGGAGATGGCGACGCTCCAGCAGGAGGAAGATGGCCGCCGTTACAGCACCATAAATGAGGTGGCCCACCAAAGTTGGTAGGAGTGCGGACGCCGCGCTTGATCTCCAATCCGTCTCTCCCGTGATAGCGAGGGGCAAGAGAGTCATTGGCCCGAGGTACCACCAAATCAGTCCAAAGAGGCATCCCCACGGCACTCCCACGCTGAAGCTTGATCCTTCATTCCGAAAGAGCAGACCATAAGTCGCACCAATTACGGCGCTCACCGTGAGATGGATGAGCAGGCCTTGAAACCCGAGAAATGTGATGCCAAGACCTGCGACCGTGGACAACGCTCCCGTAGCCAGTAAGACGGGACTCGCCACGATGCCGCCAACCAGACCCGCAAGCGCTCCCCATCCGAGTGAACGCAGTACGTGCAGACCCGGACCTTCCGGCTCGCGATTGAGCGGGTCAGATTGCACAAAAAGTTTCAGCCATACTCGGTCGATGGCCGCGTAGATTACACCGAGAATCAAGCCATAAATAATGTGCCCAACCAGGGAGCCGAACAATGCTGCACCCTGGTCCGCTGACCAATCGAGCCCGTTCCCGCTCCAAAGGGGGAAAAGTGTCAAGGGACCGAAGAACCACCAGAATATTCCGAACCCCAGGCCCCAACCCATGCTTGAACCGAGACCCCGCACGTCCATTTGGAACAACAATCCAAAAGCCGCTCCAATGACCAGCGCGACTAGAAAATGCAACGCGACCATTTCCGCGTGCGACCCAAGCTGCTGGAAACCCCCGAGCAGCGGATAAAATCCCCCTTCGTACATCCAACGGCTAAAAACCAGTCCGCTCAACGTGCCGGCAACTCCACCGACGACAATCGCGCGACCCCACCTGAATTTCGGTCTCGCTAACCGCGGCCGTTTCGCACCCAAGATGCCGAGCGTGAGACCGACGGGCATCCCGAGCAACACGAGATAGGCCACGAGTTCTGGAAAACGCGCCCGCGCGTCCATGAGCATGGCAGCAGAACGCTGTGTGCCTCTCAGCAAGGGAAAGAGACCTGCTGGGATCAGCAGCCAAACCAGAGATGCAAACCCTAGGCCCCAGATTAAACCCGCACCCGGACTGTCTGCTCGTTCGCCAAAGCCCCACCAGAAGAAGAATCCGAAGGTTGCTCCGATAAGAAGGGCATAAGGCAGAAATGTTTCAAGTTGCGTGTGGCCGAGCGCCCCACAGGCTGCTCCCACGCCAATTCCCAACAGGGGCGCGAGCCATGGCCCGTGCTTCGCATTCCGCGGGGCCTGCATTTTCTCCGATGAGTCTGACGACAACATTTGGAACTCCCTACTTCAGATCAATCGTTTGCACAATATCGCGTGGAAAGAACAGCTCAACAGACCAATCAAACAACACGCGGATCTTTCGCTCCAGACCGGGCAGCTTTGCTAAATAGATTCCCCGCCACATCAGCCATGCAAGTAGCCCGGAAAAACGCAATGATCTGGTCCGGGCAAACGGTACTGTCAGTTCCGCACAGGCCGTCTGATGGCCGATCACACAGAGCGCTCCGAGTGAATCGAAGTGGAATCCTTTCAATGGCCGCCCTGCCAGGTCGGCCGCCAAGTTCCTAGCAAGTGCCTGGGCTTCGCGAAGTGCGAACTGCGCCGTAGGTGGGCACGGATTGCCCGATTTCGCGTCGGTTACCGCCGCGCAATCTCCCAGCGCCCAGAGGCCGGGCTGCCCCGGGATCGCAAGATTTGCGTCGACCCTCACCGCGCCGCGCTTGTCCTTTTCAACGTTTAGTGATTTAACGAGTGTGCTCGGCGTGGTTCCTGCGGTCCACACGAGAGTCTTAGCGGGAATCTCCCCATCGTTGAGAACCACGATCCCCGGCTTTGCGTCGGCCAAACGCGCATTGAGCCGGAATTCCACTCCACGTTCGGCCATTTTCTCCTGTGCGTAGTGCGCCAACGATTCGCTCAATTCAGGCAGGATCCGGTCCCTGGAGTGCACCAACACAACGCGCACTTCTTTCGTACCAAGATTTGGGTAGTCAGCTAAAATGCCGTGAGCAAAGTCATTCAGCGCGCCCGCCAGTTCCACGCCGGCGAATCCGCCACCGGCGATCACGAAGGTGAGAAGTGGCGCGCGAAGTGAGGGATCGGGCTCTCGATCCGCAAGCTCGAACATCTCGATAACATGGTTGCGGATTCGAATGGCATCCAGGAGGCTCTTGAAGTTGAAGGCCAGCTTCTCCACGTTGGCCATTCCCAGGTAGTTCGAGACGGAACCCAACGCGAGAACAAGATGGTCGTAGCCGAGAACACGGGCTTCGTGAGTACCGTCAGGAGACGCGATGCCCTCCAGGAGAACGCAACGCTTTCCCAAGTCGATTCCCGTTGTTCGAGCGCGAACGAACTCCGTCCGATGCAAGCTGCTGCGCAGTGGCGTGCTGATGTGGCTTGGTTCCAGACTGCTGCCAGCCACTTCGGCTAGCATCGGAGTGAAGAGCAGTGCGTTGGTATCGCTGACAAGCGTGATGTGGGCCGAGACATTTTTCTGCAGATCCTTTTCCAGACACTCAGCTGTCTTCATCCCGGCAAACCCTCCGCCCAAAATCACGATCCGCTTAACGGGGGAGGGGACTGCAGCACGCACTTCCACCTCGGGCCCCCATATGGTGCCGGCCCAATCAGACAGCGCTCGGATGATGATGGCAAGCACCGCTCCGTAGAACACCCATCCGACCAACGCGGGAAAATGCCCCCGCATCTGTTCCGCGCTCCACTCAGGCATCTGGCCACCAAACACAGGCAGCGCGATTACGCTGATAAGAGCCCACAGGGGCACACCGAGCGCGGCGCCAGTCATGAAGTTGTCCGCATATGCCCGTCGCGTCGGTCGCAAGCTCAAGGCGTAAAGTGCGCCCAACACGGTTCCCAGCAGCGCTCCCAATACCGGACGGCCCAGCGTGAATGCCAAGGCCGCGCTAGACAAAGCGCCGGCAAGAATTCCAATAGTTGCTCGTCGAATATATGGGTTCACGCCATTACCATCCGGGAGTGCCAACCACCATGTCGTTGCTGAAGATGCTTCCGAGTAATCTGCAAGAAGTGTCAGCTAAAGACCGAAAGCGCAGAAAACAGAAGGCAAACGAACCCATCATGAGCCTGCTGCCGCTGTTGATTGTGTGGGTTCGATTGCTGCG
This sequence comes from Candidatus Acidiferrales bacterium, assembly GCA_963775865.1. Taxonomy (GTDB): domain Bacteria; phylum Acidobacteriota; class Terriglobia; order Acidiferrales; family UBA7541; genus Acidiferrum. Next base: position 170,222 of record CAVZKU010000001.1, read on the forward strand.
ACGCTACAATAAACCTTGATTGCGCCTTTGGCCTCAGTGAGCAAACGAATCATCTCCGCGTAGTTCTCCAAGCCTTTGACTTCGTGAGTGAGTAGTTTTTTTAGCCAGCCGGGCCACTGGAGTTGGGCGGTGGAGAGATCTTTGACGCCGGATTCGAAATACTCGCGGTTAGCGTTGACGCTGCCGAAGGCGACTTTATTGCCAAGAACAAAGCCGAGGTTAGTCTTGTCGGCGGGAATGTCAATCTGGCGGGACCCGCCGGTCACGCTGACCATGGCTAGGACGCCGTTTTTCGCGAGAACGCTCATCGCCTCAAAAACCAACGGGGAATAGCCGGTACCCTCAAGAATAAGGTCGAACGGTCCATACTTGGAGGAAGCATCAGTCAGAGAGAGCGCTTTGGTGCTGATGTAGCGCGCACCGAGTTCTTCAATGAGGCTACTGTTTAGCGTCGGAGGCATGGTATTGCCAAACGTCGTGACGTCGAGGCCTCGCAAACGAAGAACGAGCGTGGCTAACAATCCCAGCGTGCCGGACCCCATCACCGCTGCGCGCCTAGGGCACCACACGCGCAGGCGCTCTTGAATGCGGTACGCCTGTTCAATGGCTTTTTGTGCCACGCTCATGGGCTCCATCAAAACGCCCACGTCCTGCAACCCTTCGGGCACGCGAATGACGTACTCGGGCTCATCGACAACGTATTCGGTCAGAAAGCCATGGCGCAGGTTGATGCCGCGCTCAAAATAAGTGTCATCCGTGGTCATATCGTATGTACCGATTTGGTCATAAACGCTGCTACCGGGTCGACGAACCGTGAGAGAGACGTAATCGCCCGCCTTGAATTCGGATACGTTCGGGCCGACGGCTTCGACGCGACCGAAACTCTCATGTCCGACAATGAGGTAGTCGTCTCCCTCGGGAGCAGCGCCATATTCCGCGGCGTTGATTTCCTTGTCGGTGCCGTCAACACCCACGCGCAGAATCTTGACGAGAACGCCGCGACCGTTGGGCACGTCGGAAACGGCAGGCTTGGGAACTTCCCGAAGATGAATAGTATTGGGCTTGCCGGGAATAACGGCCACCGCCTTTATAAGGTCTCTGGACTGGCTCATCCCTGTGGTCTTGTCTTCTTTCAACGCCTGCATTTTTCTCTCCTTGATTTCTTCGTGATTCGGAAATTGCCTCGGGTCACATTCCTTCGCCACTCTGCTCGATCAGTTTAGATACCAGAGCAGTCCAGCCGGTCTGGTGACTGGCGCCGATTCCCGCACCGTAATCGCCGTGAAAATACTCGTGGAAGTAGATGAGGTCGCGCCAGTGAGGGTCATGCTGGAATTTGTCCAAGCCTCCATAGACCGGCCTGGTGCCGTCGCTAGAGCGAAGAAAAATTCGCGAGAGACGCCGAGAAATCTCGGCAGCGGCTTCCCAAAGGGTGGCCTGCGTGCCCGAACCGGTCGGCAACTCCACTTTCAGACGGTCGCCATAGAAGTAGTGAAATTTTTGCAGCGCTTCGAGCAATAAGAAATTAATCGGGAACCATACCGGTCCCCGCCAGTTGGAATTCCCACCGAACAGGCCGGTACTCGACTCGGCCGGTTCATAATCGACCCTATGTTCCGTGCCGTTCGCAGGAAGAACGTATGGATGATCTTTGTGAAACTTGGAAACGGCGCGAATGCCGTACGGAGAGAGGAATTCCGATTCGCTCAACAAATAGCGAGCGACGCTTTCAAGCTTGCTCCGACTCATAAGCGAAAGCAGCAGGCGCACACTCTTTCCGTCGTTCTGGTAAGTCTCGATGTGCTCCGGAACGTCTGCGTGATTATCGATGAACCACTGCATGCGGCGTTTGAAACCGGGCAAACGATCAATCACGTCTTGCTCGAGGGTTTCCACTGCAAGCAGGGGAATCAGGCCAACCAGCGAGCGAACCTTCAGATAGTGACGCTCGCCATTGGGAAGATGAAGCACGTCGTAATAGAACCCATCTTTGTTGTCCCAGAGTTCAATGCCTTCGCCACCACGGTCGTTCATCGCGTGGGCGATATGGACGAAGTGTTCGAAGAACTTACTGGCGACGCTTTCATAGGCCGGATTCTCGCGAGAGAGTTCCAGCGCAATGGCCAGCATGTTGAGGCAATACATGCCCATCCAACTGGTCCCATCGGATTGCTCAAGGTGGCCGCCAGTGGGCAGTGGCGCGGATCTGTCGAATACTCCGATATTGTCCAGACCGAGGAAGCCGCCTTGGAAGATATTCATGCCTTCGGCATCTTTGCGGTTCACCCACCAGGTGAAATTCAAGAGAAGTTTGTGAAAGATACATTCGAGGAAATTGCGATCAGCTTTCCCGCGCACGCGCTTCTCGATTTTGTAAACACGCCAAGCGGCCCAAGCGTGAACGGGCGGGTTCACATCTCCAAAAGCCCACTCGTACGCTGGCAATTGACCGTTCGGATGCATGTACCATTCGCGGAGGAGCAAGGTGAGTTGCTCCTTGGCAAAATCCGGATCGACCTGCGCCAGCGGGATGCAGTGAAACGCCAGATCCCATGCGGCGTACCAGGGATATTCCCACTTGTCCGGCATGGAGATGATGTCGGCGTTGTAAAGAGTTGACCACTCGTGATTGCGGTTTTTCTTTCGGCTCTCCGGCGGAGGCGGCCCTGCGGGATCTCCATCGAGCCACGTGCGCACATCGAAATGGTAAAACTGTTTGGACCACAACAATCCAGCAAAGGCCTGGCGTTGTACATTGCGGGCGTCTTCGGACAGGCCCCTCGGCACACGCTGAGCATAAAATTCGTCAGCTTCGGCACGACGCATAGAAACGATGGATTCGAAGGACCGGCCGAGAAGCTCGGTCTTGGGTGTCTCAGCGAGAACGAGCCGCGGAGCAGACATGCGAACCACTTTGGGCTGCTGGTCCGTGAGGCGCAGGCGCACTGTCGTCGACGCCCCCGGGGCAACGCGCAGCTTATAGAAAGCGCAAGCTTTTGTGCCGGTTTTTGCGGGATTGACGGCCGCGCGCTTACCGGCAACTACGTAATCGTTGATGCCGTCTTTGACATAAGCCGACGGATTCGGAGAACCAAAAAGACGCTCGGCATTGGTTTCGTTCTCCGTAAAAAGCAGTTCGGGTTCGCCTTCGCACAGCAGCCAGCGTTTGCCGTACGTTTTGTGGTCTATTTCAATCACCGCAGCACCAGGAATGCCGTATTCCTTCGGGATGGCCAGATGGCCAGCGGAGGTGAGCGAAGGCCGATAGGGTTCTTGTCCCCAGGACCAAGTGTTACGGAACCAAATCGTAGGAAGCAGCGAGAGCGTCGCTTCGAGCGGACCGCGGTTGACGATAGTAATTCTGATCAGGACGTCCTCGCAGCTGGCCTTGGCATATTCGGTGAAAACGTCGAAGTAGCGATCTTCGCCGAATACACCTGTGTCCAGGAGTTCATATTCAAAGTCCTGCCTCCCCCGGCGGCGATTTTCCTCGACGAGCGCACGGTAAGGAAATTCCGGCTGCGGGTATTTGTAGAGCGCTTTCATGTACGAGTGCGTGGGCGTCGAGTCCAAGTAGAAGTAGTATTCCTTCACATCCTCGCCGTGATTGCCTTCGTTGCCGGTAAGACCGAATAGCCGCTCTTTGAGAATGGGATCGCGCCCGTTCCACATCGCGAGAGCGAAGCAGATCAGTTGGTGACGGTCGGAAATGCCGGCGATGCCGTCTTCGCCCCAACGGTAAGCGCGAGAGCGGGCGTGATCGTGCGGAAAATAGTCCCAAGCAGTCCCCCCGGGGCTGTAATCCTCGCGAACCGTACCCCATTGGCGCTCAGACAGGTAAGGCCCCCAGCGTTTCCAGTGCACCTGGTGTTCGCGCGATTCTTGAAGCCGCTTTTCTTCTGCATTCATCGTATGCCGTCCACTAAAGAAATTATTGAGCTCCGATTTCGATCGGGTGACCATCAGGGTCACGAATCTGAAAGGCTTTCTGGAATCCCAGGTTGCTCATGTGATTCACAATCACTTCGGAAGATACAAAACTCGCTTTCGCCCCATACAACTCACGGGCAGTTGCCTCGGCATTGTCGGTAATCAGAATCGTGGCTCGATGGACAAGATCGTTAGCGTGTTCGTCAGCAGGAAATTGGCGACCATCTCGCGGGCTGAGGTATTCGAGAAGCTCGATGCCCGGGCCACTAGGAGCGCGAAGTGCAGTGATTCGTAGATGCGCCCCAAATACATTGTTCAAGTGCTCTTGCTCGGTACCGTAGTTTTCGCTCTCCCCTGCGACCTGGAAACCGAGAAGGTCGCGATAGAACTTGAGACTAGAGTCCGTGTCCGAGACAGCGATCGCCGTGTGATCGATGCCGAGAAACAAACGATCCGATGGCTGATGCCATTTGGCGTTGCCCTTGTCGGAAGGAAATTCGAGGACTTCGAGCGGATGATCGTCCGGGTCCTTGAAATAGAACGCGCGAATGCCTGCCGCGTTTTTGTTCCAATCGGGCAGGCGCTGCGGTCCAGAGGAAGCGTGCTCGACTTTGTACTGCCAAAGCATAGAGTACGCTCGGTCCATATCGCTGACGACGATAGCGACATGCTGGAACCAAAGATCGTTGCTGTGCGAATCTGTGGGAATGGAGCGTCCACGGGGAGCGAGGAATTGTTCGAGCTCGATGGATTCGTCGCCGAGCCGCATGCGGACCAAGCGTACCCGGGCGCCAAAGACACCGAAAAGTTGCTCGACATCGTTACCGTAAATTTCGGTGTCGGAGACCTTCTCGAATGTCAGCACATGCGCGTAGAAGTCGATGGAACGGTCCATGTCGCTAACCGTCATCTGAATCGGACCAACCGCCTGGATATGGATGACAGAGGAACTCGCCGTCGGTGCCGCGGATTGCGCCCATGCTGGGAGCCCCGAAGCGAACCACAACGCCGTTGTGATGAAAACGGCCGAGAGAGTTCTACGAGGCATGTTGCACTCCTTCAAGCGGCGCCGGAGCGGCGGCCTTCTTCGAATCAGTGGTGACCCCAAGGCGCTGTTTCAAATGGTCTCCGACGCGCAGGGCATTCGCCATGATCGTCAGTGCAGGATTTACTGCGGCGCTGGACGGAAAGAAGCTGCCATCCACGACATAAAGATTGTCGAGATCGTGAGCTTTGCAATGGACGTCCAGCGCAGACGTCTTGGAGTCGTGGCCAAAACGGATGGTGCCGTTCTGGTGGGCGACACCCGCGAGGGGTATCTGATCACCGAGGAACAGGTTGCGTGCGAAGAGTCCCTGATGGCACTCGTGACCGTGCACCGTGCATGCTGCCTGCTGGTTCAGGAGCTGCTTGAGCTTGGCGAGTAGACGCCGATGAGGTTCCTGATTGTTGGGAGTGTACTGCAGCACGATTTTCCCTTTCCGGTCGAGCGTCACGCGGTTATTGGGATCCGGCAAATCCTCAGACGTCAACCAGAAGCTAAGTGCGTGCTTGGCCATCAAATCCAAACTCCACCCCGGGGCAATCGCCGGCGCGCCAGCCGATAGCGCCACGCCATCCAACTTGGCTACGAACGAAAAATGGCCCATCGGGTATTCCCATTCCTTCGAAGCGAAGTAAAAGTCATTCACAGCAAGAGTTTTTTGATAGAGCGTCCGGTTGGGACACTTCGATAGCGCGAGCATTACGGAATTGACGTGGCCCATGTAGTGGCGGCCAACAACATCGGAACTGTTGGCGAGGCCGCATGGATGTTTGTCGTTCGCCGAGCGCAAAAGGAGAGCCGCGGAGTTGATGGCGCCGCAGGAAACAACAACCACGTCCGCTGAGAGTGCAATGGTGCTGCTGTTCTGCCGGACGATAACGCGCGAGACTTCGCGGCCGGACGCGTTCGTTTCCAGGCGCTCGACGTACGAATTCGTCATCAGAGAGACATTCGGGAAGCGCAGGGCGGGATCAACGCAAATCACCTGGGCATCGGCTTTTGCGTCCACGAGGCAGGGATAACCATCGCAGGTGTCGCAGCGGATGCATTTGCTCGCCGTTGGATTCATCTCGTCGATCTGCAGGCCCAGGGGCGTATGGAACGGTCTTAACCCTTGTCGGGCGAAATCTTCGCTGAGTTGCTGAATTCTCGGCTCATGACTGATGGGCGGATGCGGATATGGACCGCTGGAGGCAGGTTCCGTAGGATCTTCGCCCCGCCGGCCGTGCACGTGATAAAGGCGTTCGGCCTGCAAGTAGTAAGGCTCGAGATCCTCGTAGGAAATTGGCCAGGACGGAGAAAGCCCGTCGTAGTGACGGATCTCGCCGAAATCTTGCTGGCGAAGACGAAACAGTGCGGCTCCATAGAATTTGGTGTTCCCACCAACATAGTAGTTCGTGTGCGGATGAAGCGGATTGCCGTTTTTATCTCGCCACTCCTCCTTCGTTTGATACCTCGCTTCGACGTTGACGGCGTGAGAATCCCAGTTTGCTTTCTCGCGGCGCACATAACCGCCGCGCTCGAGAATCAAGATTTTCTTGCCCGTAGAAGCAAGAGAGTAGGCCAGCGTGCCTCCGCCGGCGCCCGAACCGATGATGATGATGTCGAAGTGTTGTTCGCTGTTCATAAAATTGTCTATCTCCGGAACCGTCTGATTTGTCAGACACCAGAAATCGTTCAACTCCCTCGCAGTTCCGCATAGCGGCAGCGGAAGATGCAGCGCTGGCGGTTGTTGTGGTGATACTTCGCGCAGTACACGGTACGTGTGGAACGTAGCCGCAGGTATAGCTCCGCCGCGATTAGCATTCCGACAGGCGGCGCCGTGAAATAAATCCAAAGCGCTTGGAAGACATGCGCCGGAACAGCCGAGCCGAGTGTGCGTGCGGGATTCATGCTCATTCCGGAGAATGGTGCTTCGAATGTGATGTAGATGGCGACCAAGCCAGCAGCGAAGTACGGTGTGAACGAAGAGAGGCGCGCGCTATTCGAGACGCTCAGTACCGTGAAGGCCAAAAGAAACGAAATGACGAGCTCAGCGAGAAAAGCGGCAGGAACACCTGACGCTCCAGGGCTCGTAGCGGCGAAGTTCACATTGGGGTGCGCCAAAACGGACCCGAGAATGAGCAGGGACAAAATAACTCCAGCGAGTCCCCCAACAAATTGAAAGAACATATAAAAGAGTGCATCCCAGGTTTCGAGTTTCCCCAGGCGCAAAAACATCAGTGTAGTAGAGGGATTCATGTGCGCACCGGATCGCTTGCCCCAAGGCGTGTGGATTAGCACCAGGAGCGTGAATCCCATTGCCATGCCGGTTAGGGCCATGCGGAGAAATGGGCTGGGAAAGAAGTGGGGAACCGGGGAAGCTGGATGCTGCAACAGCGCGGTGAAGAAACAAGCCGACATCATGAACAAACCCAGCTCCGCAGACTCCATCAGATATTCCGGCCAGTGGCGGCGAATGGCGACCAGCGCAGTTGGCCCACGGTTTGTGCGAGCAACTTCCGACGTGGTGTTCCCGGTGGATGGAGCTGGGGCCGGGGTCGTCGTAAGTGTTTGGCTGGAGCTCATGTCGCATGGGATACCGAAAGCGGGAAAAGGTGTCAAAAAAGCGTCGCTCGGGCGATGAAAATGGCGAAATAAAGTTGCGTCCTTCCGAGGGATTTCACATCCGATGCATAGACGGATAGTTCCTTTAGACCTGGTCGCAAGCACCATAGAAGGTTTCGCTGGTCACCGTGCTTGGCTAGGCATGGAGAGGGAAGCGCGACAGATGGCAGGGCTCAATCCATCTCTGCAGACGTGCGAATCGGAACTGGTGAAAAGGGCTTGCGAGGGAGATAAGCAAGCTTTCTTCCTCCTGGTGCAACCCTGCGAAAAGATGCTTTTCTCCTCCGCGATGGTGATTCTCAATAACTCCGCCGACGCGGAAGATGCCGCGCAGGAAGCCGTCCTGAAAGCCTTCACCAACATCCACCGATTCCGTGGCGAGGCTAAATTCAGCACGTGGATCACGCAAATCTGCATAAACGAAGCACGTCAGAGGGTCAGGAAGGAGCGAAAGCACCTCTACGAGTCCGTGGATGAGCCTCAGAATGGCGAAGACGGGAATTACTACCCAAGGGATTTTGCGGACTGGCGGGAAATCCCCTCGGAGGCACTCCAGCGCAAGGAAGTGCGCGAGGCTCTCGAGCGGACGCTTGCCTCGCTGCCACCGAAATACCGTGAGGTTTTGATTCTGCGGGATGTTCAGCATTTCAGCATCCAAGAAACCGCACAGGTTTTGGGGATTGGCCCGGGGAACGTAAAGACGCGGCTCTTGCGGGCACGGCTGCAAATGAGAGACGCCCTGGCGCCGGGGATTGACGGATCCTGGGCTTCTGGGCGGCAAGAATACGCCAAAGTAAGGGCTTGGTAGGTATTAGTGATTGGGTTGAATCTTCTATCGTTCATGGGTATCGAATGAGGGTGATCGAGATCAGCTGCCTGGAGGTCTGGAAAGAGATCTCTAGCTTTATCGACAATGACGTGGAGCCCGAGCTTCGCGCGCGTATGGAGGCGCATTTCAAAGTTTGCGCTCACTGCACAGCGATCCTCGACGGAACACGGAACATCGTAAAGCTGGTGGCTGACGGTGTGGAATACCGGATGCCCGAAGGGTTCAGCCGCCGGCTGTACGACAAGATTCGAGACAAGTAGCCTAACGCGCCAGCAGGACAACATGCTGAGATTTGTGCCAAGACTCGTCAGGTTTAGCGCACTGTAGCTTCTTCTGTCATAAACCACCGACTGACGCTGGAACCGATCTGCTCGGGAACGTCCGGGTTATTAAGGAAGAAGCAAATTCTCCAAGACCCATCCGGCTCGCGAGTCCATTGGTCGAAGTACCTTTCGCGCTTGCGCAGGGAGGACCCGTCGGCTTTGGACGTCAAAATCCATTCATGCCAACCATAATCGCGAGCTGTGTCACCGTGAATCACCATATCGATGATGATCACGTTGAGTCTTACCTTGTACAGGCTAAACAGCTGCTGGGCACGCTGCCGGAGAACGGTTTTGGCCTCAGAACCATATTTGCTAGGCTCGCCGTACGACATATCTGTGAACCCGCCTGGCGCAAAAACGGACAGCAGCTTATCGACGTCGCCTTCCTCATAAGCTTCGCGAAACAGCGTTTTTCCAAGATTGATGGCGTATTTGTCGTCCATGAAGACCCACTCCGATGTCTCGTCTCGAGGCATCGGATGCAGATGACACCGCCAAAGACGCAGGAATTTTGTCTACGTCAACCCAAAATGTGACTAAGGCCGGGCGGAAATTGCGGCTGCTTCAATCTCGAAGAAGAGTTCGTCGCCCCCTTCAGGATCTTCCCGTGGACCCGCAAGTACTGTCTCACACGACCCAGAAAAGCAGCCTTAGCGACCGGCACTTGACCAGGGCCTGTAAGCAGAAGCGTGGCAGGATAACGGAGCACGTCGCGGGGATTGACCTAAGGGGCGAGGCAAATCGACAACGTGGTGGAATCCAGAAGTTTCGCACGGCGAACCATCGACATAATGCATGGAAATCAACCGCGAGTTCAGAACAAGTTCCGTGTAGCTGACAGTAGCCGCATCGGGACGGTGAACACAGATGGAATACGGCCCGGAGAACGGGCGGTGCGATCGGTGGAGCTCCGCAAGCCAATCGGGTCCCTCGGGGTCTCTCCCAAAAGGCATATTGGCGGGCAAGCGACCGGCGTCAAAATGGGGACGAGCGACCCAAAATTCCTGAATCTTGGACCATCCTGTCACATCCAATTGTCCAGAGGCGGAGGTCTGGCTGGGCGCTAACAATTGATTCATGCTACCTTTTTGGCTCGGGCTTCAGGGCAAAGAAAGGCCTAGCTGAACTCCTGTGAATGCTCCCAATGCACGCCCCTTACCGTCTTCCGTGGTGCGGGACGACGAGCCCACTCTGGTGGCTGCCGCGAAGCACGGAGAGATCGCAGCCTTCGAAGAACTCGTAACGCGATACGAAAGAAAAATTTTCCGCTTGACGCGTAACATCACGGGGAACCAGGAAGATGCCGAGGACGCCATGCAGGATGCCTTTCTGAAAGCGTATGAGCATCTGGGAAGTTTCAAGGGCGAGTCCCGTTTTTACACTTGGTTGGTGCGAATCGCGGTGAATGAAGCTTTGATGAAACTGCGACATCGCCAACCGGGTGAATTTTCGCTCGATGAAGAAGTGCCGGGCAGCGAGGACTTAATGCCACGCGAGCTCGACGATTGGGGACCTAACCCGGAACAGTGTTGCCAGCAGGCCGAGCTTCAGAAGATCCTTGATGAGGCTATCGAGAGACTCGAACCGGATTTTCGATTCGTTTTTGTCCTCCGGGACGTCGAGGAATTATCGACAGAAGAGGCTGCCAACCTTCTGGGGTTATCTCTGACGGCGACGAAATCGCGGCTCCTCCGGGCGCGGCTGAAATTGCGGCAGAGGCTGAATCGATTCTTTGGCCAGGGTGGTGCCAATTGAACTGCAAGGGCGTCATTCGCGAACTGTCGAACTACATCGATGGTGATCTGGATCCCGTGTTGAAGCAGGAGCTGGAGCGTCACCTGGAGCATTGCGAAGACTGCACGATGATCGTGGACCAGACCAGGAAAACGATCCAAATTTTCTCCGGTGCCGAGCCTGTGCAATTGCCCGCCGATGTAAAGTCGAGACTTCATGCTGCTCTTCACAAGAAACTCCCGGGACACTCCGCGTAGATTCCCAAGTCCGCCACCCCAGACAACCCTCGCCAACTTCTGTTCCTTTGTGACTGCCCACCTATCTGCTATCCTTTGTGCACTTCACCGGCGTCCGTTCTAAGCCGCCCTCAAAAACGCCGAGTTGGGCAAACAACGTAATGCACGGAGATTCCTATGTCTTGGATACCGCTGACGACCGAAGATCAAGCAAGTCCAGAAGCAAAACAGATCTACAAATTCCTCAGCGAAAATTGGGGATTCATTCCCAACTACTTTCAAGCGCTGGGCCGCGATCCTCAGCTGCTCCAGGATCAGGTGAATATGTTCTCCCATGTGATGTTTCAGGACGAAGGCCGCGCGTTGCCACACATTGTGCGAGAGCAGATCGCTCTCGTGGTCAGTGGTATTAATCTTTCGAATTACTGTCTCGCAGCCCACCTCGAAATCCTAGGGCGGCTGGGAATTGACAAGAAAATCTCGCGCAAGCTAGCGCTTGACTACACGACCGCGCCTGTCGAGCCAAACGTCATGGCTCTTTTTCGTTTCGCCGACAAGCTCTCCCGAAGACCCGCCGACGTAGAAAAATCGGACGTTGATCAACTCCGGGACCACGGCTGGAACGACGACGCAATTCTCGAGGCCGCCCTGATAGTGTCTCTGTATGCCTGTGCCAACCGATTCTCTGCAGGAATCGGCCTTGTTGCCGATTTTTGACCCTGAGGTCTTCGGTCGCATGGAAACTGTGTGGCCCTCAAGCTGATTTCATTCCGTATACGACGGCATCAAAATAGCTTTCTCTCCGGAGCGTGCGCGATCAGGCCGTGACTGAATTCGCTTGCTTCACCCGAGTGGAGCGCTGGAAAAATGACAGTGCGGTATCCAGCGAGATCCTGCCCGCACCAAAAATCAGCACGATCAGAGTGACGACGAGAAACGCAAACGGAGCAGCAGCAACAAACTTGTCCGGATCGGAGAAGAAAGAGAGCAGCGCCTCGCGGTCCCCGATTACGTAAGCCATGGTTAGATTAACGGTCAGAACGAGGCCTGTCATTCTGGAAAACAGGCCCAAAGCGAGGAAGATCCCGCCAAAGAACTCGACGCAAGCAATGAAGACTGCCGTTTGCGCGGGCATCGGCAAACCAAGGCTGGCGAAAAACTCCGTGACATGGCCCAGGTGATGGAGCTTGCCCCAGCCACTCTGAGCTAGTTGCCATCCCCAATAAAGGCGCACCAATAGGAGGAATGGGGACTGCAGGTAAGAGACTAAAACGAAGAATTGGTCATGCAACTGGGTAACTCTAGCGACTAGTTTGCTCATGGTTTAGATCCTTTCTTTTTTTCTCGCGACTTTCTCAACGGAGATAGAAAGAGGGCCAGGAATTATTTCCCAACCCTCCACACCGGACATCGTCTGAAATTCAAATTACTCCTGAGGTGGCTTGGAACCATCGGTCGCGCAACCGCCCTGGCCCTTGCAAGAGTTCTTGCCTTTGCAGCTGTTGTCGCCGGCTTTGCAACCACCCTTGCCCTTGCAGGAGTTTTGTCCTTTGCAAGCGTGCTTTTCCTTGGCTTGCTTGTTGTCCTTCTTGTCCTGGTCTTGACCCTGATCCTGCGCGCTGAAAGAAGTTTTTGGCGAGGGAAGCAAGGTCGAAGCCTGGACCGTCGCACTGGTTCCGGCGAGCAATCCCGCGAACGCCGCCCCAGCAAGCAAGGCCTTTGTCGTCTTCGTCATTTGAATAATCTCCTATCGAACAGAATGTGATGCGAAACACGATCCGAGCGCTCTTTCCGCCTTGGGCATCGCGAATCTCATGCCGACTTAACCAAGTTCCTCTTTGCTGCCATATTGAGGCTGCCGTGAACGTCCTGACAAAGGTGCTCCGTCCAGTGAATGAGAGTCGCGAACCTGACAAAGGTTTCTAGGATCTTAGAGACGGATTGGATTCGAGATCCTGGAATGGCGGGGCCGCGGAGGAGGAGAACGACGGGTCCAGTTTCTTGTTTGCGCAGCCTCACTTAACGTCCTCAATGCTCGTGGGCGGCGACAAGCGTGAGGGAGTGACGGAACCTAGCGGTTGGGAAGGGCCATGCGAGCAGAAGCGCTACGAAGGAACTGGTACACCGGGGAGCCCTTGGGTGCTGCAAAAGGGCGGTGAGAAACAAGCGGACACCATAAACAGGCCCAACTCGGCGGACTCCATCAGGTATTCCGGTCAGTGGTTACAAAAGACGACAAGCACAGTTTGCATTTGTGCGAGCAGCCGCGGATGTGTCTTCGCACCCACCGCATTAGTCGCGATAAACGCGCCATGCGGAAGTTATCCCATTACACCAAAACGCAACATTACTTCCGGATTGCCGATTATTACCGGCCAATATTTTGAATCACTTTTCTAAAAGAGGTTTAGGTGGGAAGTGTTATTCTTTTCCAGTCGGATTTTTGTTTCAGAAGGAAAGAGCTCCGCTTCCGACTAAGATCTTAGGAACTCAAGCGGTGCGGAAAGCGCAATAAAAGGAACCGTACCTCATTAGAGATCTGCTCTCGTTCACCATGTGCAGGTCACTCCACAAAACATCAATCGTGAGCAGAGGCGCGAGAATGGGCAGAGATTGATGTCATAACGACGCCGGCCTCGCGACGGTCCGGAGTAGACTGTTTCGGTGTTCACCCTAACAGTGCTCGGACCGAAGGAGGCCGAGATGAGAATTATAGGATGTGACTTGCACGCTCGCCAGCAAACGTTGGCGATGCTCGACACCACAACAGGGGAGGTGGTGACCATGACTCTGAAGCACGAAGGCAACAACGTGCGGGAGTTTTATTCCAAGCTTCCACGCCCGGTGCGTGTGGGGATCGAAGCCACGGGATCGATGCAGTGGTTCGTGAACCTCATGGAAGAACTGGGAATCGAATGCCAAGTCGGTCATCCGGCAAAGATTCGGGCCGCCGAACCACGGAAGCAGAAACATGATCGGCGAGATGCGGACCTTATTCTGAAGCTGCAGGTGGAAAACCGCTTTCCGGCGATCTGGCTGCCTTCGAAGGAGCTACAAGATCTGCGGGCCTTGTTGCGGCATCGTCATCAGTGGGTACGCATACGGACGCGAATACAAAATGCGCTGCAGGCGATTGCCTTGGCGAATGGTCTACGACGAGGTCCCTTGCTGTGGAGCCAGGACGGACAAAGCAAGATAGCCGCGTTGCCGTTGGCGCCACATACCGCTTATCGGCGGAGCGAGTTGCAAGCGATGTACGCGAAGTTCGAGGCGGAGATCGAAAAGCTAAACCAGCGAGTCGAGGAGCAAGCTTGCGAACGTCCCGGAGCACGGTTGCTGATGACTCACCCTGGAGTGGGACCGATCACGGCGTTGGCAACCGAGGTATTCCTGGGCGATGCAGCACGATTCGCTGACAGCAAGGCCCTGGCTAGTTATGTGGGGATGATTCCGAGTGAATACTCCAGTGGAGGGCGGCAGCGATTGGGTGGTGTGAGCAAACAAGGCAATCCGCTGCTGCGGTTTCTCTGGGGTGAAGCGGCGGCACACGCGGTACGCCGGGATCCGGAGTTGCAGCGTTTCTACCGCCGCAAATTGGTCCAGAAAGGTCTGGGGAAGTCGAGAGTGGCGGTGGCTCGCAAACTCGGGATCCGGCTGTGGATCATGTTGCGGGATGAGATTGATTATAACGAGTTCTGTCGTCGCGGACAGAAGCAGCAGAAAAGCAGTGAAGCCTGTGCGGGGATGCCAGATACCGGCCATGGTGCGAAACAGTCACCGGCAGATTGATTAGGCTACCTGCCTCCCTTGCAGAAGAGGGAGTTCGAATAACTCATCATGGTTGATTCGTGATCGAAGAGATGTTTGGTGGGCAACACTGAATTGATGAACGGAAACGGGCTGAGCAGGTTAGGGTGCCACAGGTGAGGAGAGAAGACCGGAAAGGACACGCTTCGTGCGTGAGCGGAGAAGTGTGCGCGAATTCAGTGATAAGCAAAATAAAAAAACTTAAAAAAACTCTTGACACGGCCGGCGTCGTTAGAGATGGCCGGTTATGCCCACAATCCGTCCGCTATCCGGGTGTGTCACTTCAACGAGTAGCGCGTTACACGTCCTAACGACTAGGGAACGTCTACGCTGGCATCACACGACCGCGACCTTGACGTTGTAGATCGGGGGCAGCGAATCGAATAGGCAGTCCCACTGCTGACCACCCTCCCTCCCGATCCACAGCTGACCGGTCGTCGTGCCGAAGTAGAGTGCAGGTGCCTTGAGCCGGTCGATGTCCATCGCGTCGCGCAGGACGGTGAAGTAGCTCTGCTTCCTCGGCAACCCACGTGCGAGCCGACTCCACGACTCGCCGCCATTCTCGCTGCGCCACACCGCCGGCGCGCCGCCGGGACAGCAGCGCGTCGCGTCAAGCGGCATGACGTATACCGTATCGGCGTCGTGCGGGTGGACCACGATAGGAAATCCGAAGTCCGACGGCAATCCCTTAGCGATCGACCGCCACGAGTGGCCGTAGTCGTCGCTGCGTAGTACGCCAATGTCCGGCCGGGGCCCGCCAGGCCCCGTCCAATCTGCCCATCCGCCGTGGTTCTGCATGTAGAGCCGACCGGGCGCGTCGTCGTGCCGCGCGATCTTGTGAACGCACTGACCGAACTCGGGATAGGGGTCGGGCGCGAAGCCAGCGCCGACGCCTTGATTGGACGCCCTGAATGTTTCGCCACCGTCCTCACTCAAATAGTGGCCGCCCGTTGAGATACCCAAGTGCATGCGATTCCCGTCGCGAATGATCGTGTGCATGCAGAGCCCGCCATTGCCGGGTTGCCACTTTCGCGCGTGATCGTGGTTGCTAATGCCAGGCACCAGGTCCCACGAATCGCCACCGTCATGGCTCCTGAACAAGGATGCCGGCTCCACGCCGCACCATAGGTCCTTCTTGCCACCACCGGCCTCAAGTGCCCAGATGTTGATGAGCGCGCGGCCGTCGTCTTTGGGGAACGCTGGCGCTGATTTCGTCTCCGTGAAGCTTTTCCCCATGTCCGTCGAACGCAGCACTTTCATGCCGAAAAACGGATTGCAGCTCGAAGCATAGAGGCGCGGTGTTCCGCGCGTGTCGATCAGTGTCGAGTATACGGGGATGCCCGGGCCGAAGGGTCCGCGCAGAGCGAAGCTGCGCCTCGGCTTCGCGGCATCTGCGACGAACACGCCCTTCTTGGTACCAATGGTGAGAATGATTCGATCCACCATCTTTAGCCTCCTGAAACCGCCGGCAGGAACGTGACCACGTCCCCCGGCGCCAGCGTCGTGTCGACCCCGTTGAGGTCGCGCACATTGTCCGAGTTCACGAACACGTTCAGGTGCCGGCGTACCGTACCCGTTTCGTCACAGACATTGCGATACAAAGCGGCCTGGCTCCGCTCGAGGTCCTCAAGTGCGGCGCGCACGGTGTCTGCCGAGATCGAGAGTTGCGCTGCGCCCGCACAGTACGTGCGCAGCGGACCTGGGACGTGAATCGTGATGGTCGGCGCCTGGACCATAGTGTGAAACTTATCACTGGCGGTTGGGACGATGCAACCAACGCGATTGCAGACTGTGGGATCTGGCTCTGCTGTCGGTGTCCCGTAGAAGTGAATCAAGTCGCCATCCGCTGGCGGTTAAGTCCTTCCATGAGAAGGCCGGTGAGTGTCAAGTTTTTCTTTCATTTGTTCCCATTTTTTCTTTCTTCTTCTTTGTTTCTTCTTTTTCCAAATTGTTCCCATTGAGCCAAGCCGCCTCTGTCGCCACCCTTCCATCCGCACTCTTTGTTGAGCGATTGTCGCTCGGTGCAAGGTGGGTGTACTTGATTCAGTAGGTGCTGCCACCTGGTTTTCGACCTTACTCCCCTCTCTAGAAGGGAAGTTGGGCCAGGACTTAGTCGCAGTCACCTGATCTCGGCGGTCGAGCTCGGCTGTTTGGATACCATCTCCTTTTTCTTTGCTCCTTCTTCTTTCTTCATGCCTTTTCTACTTTTTACCGAGAAATTTCGAACTAGGATCGCTTAGGAACGACGATCGCGAACTCCGTCGACCCGTAGCACCCCCCGTTTTGTGAGGAGCTCTTCACTCTAGGCCACGGCGCGCATCGCTTTCTGACTGTTGCGCAGTGGTTCGTACACCTCTCCACTCACCCACAACTTATGCAGCAGTACCGCCAGCTTTCTCGCCACCGCAACAACCGCTCGCTTTTTTGCACTTTTCCCTCCTCGCGCTGCAAGTTTTAGCCCCCATCTCCGCAGATCACTGTCTTCTCCAAAGGGTCCCAGGATGTAGTGCGCCCCCTGTACCAGCATGGTCCTCAAATAACGGTCTCCTTCTTTACTGATGTTCATCTGCGGCTGGCTCTCCCCGGAGTCCCTGCGCCCAGGGCACAACCCCAGAAAACAGCCGACCTCGCGACTCTTCGGGAACCGATGCGGATCGTCCAGCGTCAGCACATACGTCAGCGCGATCTGCGTTCCTACTCCCTTCACCTGTTTGAGCAGTTCCACGTGCGGGTAGCTCTCCTTGGCGATTTTCTCCATGCGCACCTCGTATTCCTGGATGCGCTCGTTCAGTGATTCGATTTCTTGGAGCAGCGGTTCCAGAACCTCGCGCAACTCGGCGTGCAATCCCGCGGCCAGCTCCTGGTTCACCTGCTGTGTGCCACACTTGGGCAGGCGCTGCCCATAAGACTTCACCAACCCTCGTGCTGCGTTCACCAAGCCCGTTCGCGCACGCACCAGTTCGGCCCGCGCACGGATCACCGTCAGGTGGATTTGCGCCTGCGCACTGCGATGCCGCACCGGCCCCAACAGCTCGGGATCGATGCGCGCCAGCCGTGCTAGTGTCCGCGCATCGTGTCGATCGTCTTTTCGATTGCTCTTGGTGATCAATTGCACCTTTTGTGCGTGCGCGACGATCACTTTGTGTCCCAGCTCCGCTAACAGCCGGCTGACCCACGGGGAATGTGTTCCCGTCTCCAGGGCGATGAGACTCTGCGGTATCTTCGCAAATACCTGTTTCATCGCTTCCGGTGTCGTCGCCACTTTCTGTTCCAGAAGGATTTTCCCCGCTTCATCCAAAACGCAGTAGCACGACGAGTGATCGCCGAGGTCCAGACCAATCGTGAGCTTGTGCCCTTTGAAAATCATGTTTCCATTTACCCGAACAGTGTTAACCTTTTTCATTGCCGGTCTCCTTTTCATTGTGCCTCGAGCACGTCGAACATTGGGAGCGTATCGCATCCCGCGGGAGACCGGCCTTCTCATCTCATCTGAGCTACGGCGAACCCGGAAGTTATCAGCTCGTCGGTCTGGTTGGTACCGACAAACGCGCGTGGGATATCCAATCGGGCCGGACTCCTGTGCGACCGGAAACCCGTCTGACTACAAGCGACGGATGGCGCTCGCGATCCGAATCATCGTGATGGGTGCCAACGGGGTCGAGATATGAAGATAGCGGTTGTTGGAGCGACGGGTGCGACGGGACGCAGAGTGGTAAAGCATGCACTTGCACAAGGACACTTCGTTACGGCCGTTGCTCGCCATCCGGAGCGACTATCATCTGCCGACCGGCTGTCCTTCGTCCGAGAGGATGTCCTTTCCCCAGGGGGCCTGACAGGTGCTCTTGACGGCGTCGAGGTCGTCATTAGCTGCATCGGACCAGAAAAGAACCTATCGCCAGGGACGCTCATGTCAGTCGGTGTCGCCAGCATTCTCACCGAATGCAAACGTGCGAACCTCCGACGATTCATAATGCAAAGTGGTATCGGCTTGAGCGATGGACGCGAGCTCTCCTGTCCCAACCGCTTTGTCGTCCGCGTATCGGGCCGGATATTCACTGCTGCAATTACTGACAAGGCGGTCGCCGAGCGGATGACGCAGAAAATAGACATGGAGTGGGTCATCGTTCGCCCGGTCGTATTGATAGATAAGCCGGCGAAGGGACGCTATACGGCAGGTCCGTCAGCACGAGTCGCGCCACTCGTTCCGCTTTCCTTTGACGATTGCACCGACTGCCTGCTTCGTGCAGCGACAGATGAACCAAACTGGATCGGAAAAATTGTGAACGTGGGTTCCTGACACCGGAGTGAGCCTCATGATTCCACGAGGACACCTTTCCCTCCAATGCGCAATTACTCATGACGCTGTGTTTAGTAACGAGGAACGCGCATCTCGCCAGTGCTTGATTTCCTGAAGAGATGCCGACTTCCCGGTGCTGATCGCCCGCTGCCCGTCTGAATTACTTGCGGTTTGCCGACCATCCGGACTTCGACGCGGAAAAGTAACCCAAGTAGGCTTCCGCTGGATTACCTGGGCCAGACTCCTGATTGCTGTGGTATCCTCAGCCACTTCGCGGAATGCGCTGGTTGCGGGTTGAAGAGAGCCCGTCGTCCCTCAAAGTAAACCCTCAATCTTGTCGAACTGTTGATCCCAGGCAACCCTGGACAGGATCTTCACGATCAGTGGAATCCCTACCTCCGTAACAGTGACCTTCGTCTTTCCGCTCGACTCACTGAATTCCACAATGACCGTGACCACATTCGGCCAACGGCCCGGGACTGGCGCCTTCGAGCCAGGAACGGCTTTACCGGTCTCATCGGCAAACGACATGGTGGAGACGATCCTTCTGTTTGGGACCACTTCCTTGTAAACCCCTGTGTTCCAGAACATCTCTCCTTTTGGCGACTTCATTGCCCACAAATACGTCCCGCCCACTCGAAGATCATTTCTGATGAATGGGGCTGTGTAGCCTCTCGGCCCCCACCAGTGTTTGATCGAATCCGCATCGTTCCACACGCACCATACCTTGTCGTGGGAAGCATGGAATGTGCGTTCATAGGAACCAGTTGTACGGACCTCCAGGGCGACAAGAACGAGCACAACCAGCACTAAAACCACCCCACCCAGTATTTTGTAGATCATGTGACGCGCCTTATCGTCTTCGCGCCGGACGAGAGCAGCCTGCGAGTCTGCCCGCTCCAAAACCTTACCGGACGCATTCTGACACACTTAGTGTGTCCTCGCATCGATCGATCCCGCAAAGTCGGCTGATGACTATCGACTCTGGACGAATGGGCAATTTGGGGACACGGCTTTACACCCAAGGTCATCTGGGCAATCGTGAAAG
Organism: Candidatus Acidiferrales bacterium; assembly: GCA_963775865.1. Classification (GTDB taxonomy): domain Bacteria; phylum Acidobacteriota; class Terriglobia; order Acidiferrales; family UBA7541; genus Acidiferrum. Next base: position 190,081 of record CAVZKU010000001.1, read on the forward strand.
CAAACGCGAAAAGCTGTGGTCTGCCATCGGTGGCGCCGCACGATTTGAGAAGGACCTGTGCGCGATTGTGTCATCAGGCAGGAGGTGAACTAGATCAGATTCAGTTCTTGCTCGGCCACGTTTCAATTCAGACGACGGAGCGATACCTCAGGTGCAAGCAGCGTTTTCACGATGCGGTTAATGATCACATCGGCCTGGAGCCGGATGCGCTGTCGTGAGGAACCGGCGTAGAAATTGGTATCCGCTGGCCGACTTGCCGTTACCAAAGGTCGGAAGTTTCTATGGTTAAGTGGTAGAAATCGGTGCAACATATTCGACGCATTAAAGAACAGCCAATGTTGGCTTTAATGGGCCAGCCAATGTTGGCGGGAATCGATGATGAAGGAGATGTGGATGCGCTTCATGCTGGTGGTGATCCGCAAAGGGTATGAAACGGCAGCTGCGGACGGAGCCCCTGGCGCGGAGGCGGTGGCCAAGCGAGCACCGATGGCCAACAACGAGATCATCGAAGTGCGCCGAATCTACGAGAGGGCCGATTTCTCCATAGTCGTGCAGAAAGAAACCGAAGGCTTCGAGGAGCTTTCGAACGCGGCTGCGGCAAAGGCGTGAGTGACATTCAGGCATGAGCGACACACATAACGCGATCGAGGCCGTGTGGAAGATCGAGTCCACGCGACTCATCGCAGGGATTGCCCGCGTTACCCGCGACATCGGCATTGCGGAGGAACTCGCTCAGGATGCGCTTGTTGCAGCTCTCGAACGATGGCCGGACGAAGGTATCCCAGAAAAACCTGCCGCGTGGCTGATGACAGCGGCAAAGCGGCGCGCCATCGACGCTCTGCGCCGTGGCCGGATGCTGGAACTAAAGCATGGAGAGATTGCGCGAGAGCTGGAATTCCAGCAGCAGCGGCTGGGTGAAGCAATGGATCAAGCTTTGGACCAGGTCATTGATGATGATGTCCTCCGCCTCATCTTTACCGCCTGCCATCCGGTGCTGGCCGTCGAGGGCCGCGTTGCGCTCACGCTGCGCCTGGCCTGCGGCCTTACAACAGCCGAGATTGCCCGGTCTTTCCTGGTGCCGGAGAAGACTTTAGGCCAACGCATCTTTCGAGCCAAGAAGACACTGTCCGAGGCCCATGTTCCCTTTGAAACCCCGCGTGGTGACGAGTTGAAAAAGCGGCTTGAATCCGTACTGTCCGTGGTCTATCTCATCTTCAACGAGGGATACACCGCAACCTCCGGAGAGGAGTGGATGCGGGCAGCACTCTGTGAGGATGCACTCCGCCTTGGGCGCATGCTCGCGGAGCTTCTTCCCGAGGAATCAGAGGTCCACGGTCTCCTGGCGCTGATGGAGTTGCAGGCGTCGCGTACCGCGGCGCGTCGCGGATCAACCGGAGAAGCCGTTCTCTTGTCGGAACAGGACCGTTCTTTGTGGGACCATGCACAGATCGAGCGAGGAAGGGCTGCGCTCCAGCGCGCGCAGCAGCTGGGTGGCGGCGCCCGCAGCTACGCCCTGCAGGCGGCAATTGCTGCCTGTCACGCGCGAGCCAACACCGCAGCAGAGACCGACTGGGAGCGAATCGTGCTTCTCTATGACGCCCTGCTTCAGATCAGCCCATCTCCCATCGTGGCGCTCAACCGCGCGGTAGCCGTCGGAATGGCGCAAGGGCCGGCCGCTGGACTCCATGCGCTGGATGCTCTCGCGGCCGAGCCTGCGCTGGCCAACTATCATCTGCTGCCCAGCGTCAGGGGAGATCTGCTTGTAAAGCTGGGACGATATGCCGAAGCGCGCGAAGAGCTGCAACGCGCAATCGCAATGACGGACAACGTTCGGGAGCACGAATTGCTGTCGAGAAAACTAAAGCAGGCGATGTTCATAGATTGAGACAAAAAATCTTAGACCCTTTGTAGAATTCGGGTCAGGCCATTCGTCGACACAATGAAGGCAGGTCAGATCGGCCGCCCGAAGACCGATACAGGATAAAAGGAGAAGTTATGCCACACTATTTGGTTACTGGAATCCTCCCCGACAACTTCGACCCGTCCACACAGGACGAAGCGACGGTACACAATATCAACATGCTGAACGACGAGTTGGAAGCTGCTGGTGCCAGGCTTGTCGCTGCCGGCCTCAGCGCACCCAGCCAGGCGAAGTCGCTGCGGGCGCAGCCCAATGGCGAAGTGCTCATCACCGACGGCCCGTATCTGGAAGCCAAGGAGCACGTTGGCGGTTTTACGATACTGGAAGCCGCTGACATGGACGAGGCGCTGGCGTGGGCGCGCAAGTCTGTCATCGCCTGCCGGATGCCGGTCGAGGTGCGCGAGATCCCATACAGCAACCTGCCGAGTGGCACACCTCACCCATCGCGCCAGCGAAAGCCGTGAGCACCCCACCGGCGATCCTTCTCCGACCTCGACAACGGTCTCGGCGACGACTCCGGGCGGACGAGCGAAATGTCCACGACGATTTGTAGAATTCCAGTGCTGCCGTTCGTTAACAAAGTGAAGGCAGGTCAGACTGGCCAGCCCGGAGACCGTTCCAGGAGGAATCATGCCGCAATATCTAGTTGCCATTCACCACCCCGACAACTTTGACCCGTCCACCGTAACGGAAGAGACAATGCGCGATATCGGCGCACTCAACAAGGAAATGATGGCGGCCGGCGTCAGGTTCTTCGCCGGCGGCCTGCAGCCGGAAACCAAGGCGAAGTCGCTGCGGGCGCAGCCCAATGGCCAGGTGCTCATCACGGACGGACCGTATCTGGAAGCTAAGGAGCACGTGGGAGGCTTTTGGATCCTGGAAGTCGCTGACCTGGACGAGGCACTCGCGTGGGGCCGCAAGGCTGTCGTCGCCTGCCGGACGCCGGTCGAGGTACGCCCGTTTTTTGAGATGCCCCCCTCAAAATGAGCAATCAACTCACTCGTCGCGACTTCGCTATCCGCAGCGCCGGCTTTGGTCTGGCGTTGGGACTCGCGCCCGCAGCTACGCTGGCGGAGGCTGAGCAAGCCTCGCGCTCAGAAACTTCGCCGGCGGTCGCGGACCCATATTCCCTCGTCGATCCGGAATTTCTTCCTGCGCTGAAGCAGTTCCCCGCCGTTGACCTCTCAGCGGAGATAGTCCGCAAGTTCCGGCAATCGCCCAGCATGCCCCCATTGCCTGGTCCCGCGCCGCAGCCCGTGGAGCGGCATATCCCCGGACCGCCAGGTGCACCCGAGGTTCGTCTTTGGGTCGTTGATCCTGCGCCGGCGGAGAAGAGCAAGCCGGTGTTGATTCACATGCATGGCGGGGGCTTCATGATGCCCGATCCAGTGTTAATGCCCCGGCTGCAAGGGATCGCGACGGATTGCCACTGCGTCGTCATCTCGGTCGACTACCGGCTGGCTCCGGAGACGCGCTTTCCCGGCTCGCTTGAGGACAATTACGCCGCGCTCAAATGGGTTCACGCCCATGCAGCGGAGTTCGGCATTGATCGCTCCAAAATTGCCGTGGGCGGTGAGAGCGCGGGCGGCGGCCATGCAGCGAGCCTCGCGATTCACGCGCGCGACCGCAACGAAGTTCCCATCGTCTTCCAGCTGCTCATCTACCCCCAGCTGGACGACCGGACGGGCAGCACACGTCCAGCGCCGCCCGCCATTGGCCACTTTATGTGGACTGCGAGTGCCAATCGTTTTGCCTGGAGCTCGCTGCTCGGTGTTCCAGCAGGCTCGTCCAGGGTGCCGGCAGCCGCCTGCCTGGATCGGTGTCGGTTCTATCGACCTGTTCGTCGAAGAAGACCTGGAGTACGCGCGCCGACTCATCCACGCTGGAATCGCAACCGAACTCCTAGTTGTGCGTGGTCAGAGGTGCAGGTTCTTGGACGGCATGGTTTCGAAACAGCGGTCAAAGGCACGAACGGCTTCGTGTGTATCGTGGGACGCTCGTGGACATCCGCTGTGGATGCTGACTTTTGGAATCCGAAAGTGCGGGTTCCCATGTGTGTTAACGCGGCAGCCGCGCGTTCCTACCTCCTGCACTTCAGCAAATTGACGGATATGGGCCTCGCGGGACGCACGCCGGCACAGATGAATGAGGCCATCTCGGCTGCCATCGCCAGGAAAGAACTGCCGCCGATGGAGCCTGGGGCCATGTGCTACATGATGTCCAAGGAAGGATACGGCGGCGACAGCAGCCCCCACTGGCCTTCCCACCTCATGTTTTTCTATACGGATGCCGACCTCGCCAGCTGGGGAGCGAATCTGCCGGGTTCCCCCGTCGTTGGTGTGAACGACCCCGTGGAGCACCTGACGCAGTTCGTCGTGGTCGTGCAACGGTGGTCAGACGGAACGGAATATCACGAAGGCTCCGTCGTCGAGCATCATTAATTAGCATCTATACGCCCACCGGACCTTTGCGGACGCGGTCTTTCGACGACGCGGTGGGTTGGTGCGACCGCTGGTAAACCGCAGTCTGGTTGATGACGAAATAACGGATCACTAGCCTCCATCAGTCAATCCCGACTCCTTGAGACGAAATACCGGGGCTACCGCCATGATCTCCGGCCCATCGTATCCAACAACAGTTGGCTGCGGCAATTTGCATAAGTTAAGTTAGTACCGGGAAACGCGCCAGCAATGACCGACCAATCGCTGGAGAGAAGACTTACAGGGACTTAATGCTCCGGACCTTCGTTTTGTGTTAGTCTCTCCGGCACCCGCTGACGGAGTTCGTCGTTCCAGCCGACGCAAGAACAATCATCGCCAGGTCCGGAGACGCATGAGCCGGAGACTGCCCCCAAAGAGGGGCGTTTTGCGGCCTGGGAACAGCTCCAACTGTTCGCAGAAGAAGTTCGCGCGGGCTTCAGATCGCTGCGGTAGGGTTCTTCAAAAGGAGATGTTATGAAGCTCACGGGGAAAAAGGCTCTTATCACCGGCGGTAACAGTGGCATCGGTCTGGCCACTGCCCGACTTTTCATTGCTGAAGGCGCGCAGGTCGCCATTACCGGTCGCGACCAGAAGACGCTCGATGAAGCGGTGGCAGAACTCGGACCAAACGCGCGTGGCTACCGCGCGGACATCACTGTTGCGGAAGACCGCAACCAGCTCTTCGCAACCCTGGCCAAAGATTTCGGGAAACTCGACATTGTGTTTGCCAACGCCGGCATCTCCGGCCGGACGCCTACCGGCTCGACCGACGAGGCCATTTTCGAGAAGGTGATCCACGCCGACCTTAACGGCGCTTTCTTTACCGTCAATTCCGCGGCGCCTCTGCTGAACGACAACGGCAGCATCATCTTTAATGGGTCGGTACACAACTATCTAGGCCAACCGGGCGTGGCCGCATACGCAGCCGCAAAGGGTGGCCTGGTGTCGATGGCGCGAGTGATCGCCGCAGACCTGGCACCCCGCAACATTCGTGTGAATGTCGTCGCACCGGGCTCGATTAAGACACCTATTTGGAAGCGTGGAACCCGCGCCGCTATGTCCACAGACGAGTCCGCCAAAGAAGAGAAGTTTTTCTCATCTGTAGTTCCGCTGGGCCGTTGGGGCGAGCCGGAAGAAATTGCAAAAGCCGTGCTGTTCCTTGCCTCGGAGGATTCCTCATACGTCAACGCGGTCGAGCTGGTAGTGGATGGCGGACTCACGGGTGCCCAGTTTGGAGCGCCCATCCTCCGCCACTGACAGCAGAGAATTCCACCACAGTGAGGCATGGAGGAGAAGAACTTAAGTTGAAGGCAAAGGAGGAAAGAACATGGCAAGTCCGGCACATGGAGCCCAGGCCAATGACGCCGCCAGCGCGGCGAAAGTCGACATGAAACTCGAAATCGTCGTTATCCCAGTCTCGGATGTCGATCGCACGAAGGAGTTCTACGCGAGACTCGGGTGGCGACTCGACGCCGACCACGGCAATAGCAAAGACTTTCGCGTGATTCAGTTCACGCCGCCTGGCTCCGGCTGCTCGGTCATCTTCGGCAAGAATGTCACCGGAGCGGCTCCCGGCTCGGCCCAAGGTCTTTATTTGATCGTCGATGACATCGAGGCCGCGCGCAAGAATCTGCTTCTTCACGGCGTTGAGGTCAGCGAAGTGTTCCACGGCGCCGGCGACGTGTATGCTGGCTCGGACGAACCCTACCTGTTTGGGCGGATCCGGGTCAACGGTCCTGATCCCGAGCATCGCAGCTACCGCTCGCTCGCTGCGTTCCGTGATCCGGACGGCAACGGGTGGCTGCTGCAAGAGGTCACCACGCGGGCGGCTGGTCGCATCGACGCGACGGCGACAACCTTCGCATCGGCGAACGATCTGGCAAGCGCGTTTCGGCGTGCGGAGGCCGCCCACGGCGAGCACGAGAAGCGCATCGGGCAACGCGACGCGAACTGGCCCGACTGGTACGCCGCTTACATGGTGGCGGAGCAGGCTGGAAGGGAGCTGCCGCAATGAACGACTCCGCCGTGACCGACATCGCTCCCGGCAGCACCTCGGGGCTGTCGAAGGACGCGGGTTCTTGGAGGAATCATGAGCGTCGCAACCACCCTGTTTCCGTCCGGCGCGAAGCGGAACTCCTTGGGCTTGTCGTTGTAATCGGCGGTAGCGGCGGCATAGGGCTTGAAACGGCCCGACCGAGCAGCCGCTGAGGGGGCCAGGCTGAGGCATGGAGCAGAAGAATCTACCAGGGGGAACACATGTCACATCACTTCGACACCAAACTGGCGAAGGAAGATCCGAGCCTCAACCTCTGCGACTTTTATTTATTTGATGGCCCCTCGGGCAAGACGGTGATGGCGATGACCGTGAATCCGGATGTGGGATTATCGGCTCCGGATACGCTTCATCCAGAAGGGCTCTACGCATTCCGGTTCGACCTGAACGGAGACGCGAGGGAAGAGGTTACGTTCAAGTTCAGGTTTGGTGAACCACGCCACGGAGACGGCAGTGAGCATACTCACATTCAGTCGTTTGTAGTGCGGAAGGCGACGGGTGACGATGCTCTTCGTGGTGACGCCGGAGAGAGTCTGGTTCAGGGTGAAACCGGTTCGGTCGCGACTGATTCGGATCTTCGTGCGTATGTTGGGATTGCTCCAGAGCTATTTGCGGCAAATGCTGGATTCCGCACATTTATGACTGCTTTCTATAACGACCAGCGCTACGATGGGGACGCCTTTCTGCATCGGCAGAATCCCTTTGCGAGGCGGAATGTTACGGCGATTGTGCTGGAAGTGCCGAGCGAACTGATTGGGAAGGGGAAAATCAACGCATGGGCGACGATCTCCCTCTTTGGCCATGCGCCGGAGGTACAAGTTTCGCGTTGGGGCCTGCCCATGGTTACGCATCTCTTCCTGGACGACCCGAGCGATCAAGAGGTGAAAGAACAATTCAATGCGTCGGTTCCGTCTGAAGATCTAGAGCGCTTTGCGAAGTCGATCGCGGAATTTGCGGAGAAGATGACGACCTATGCCGGTTCGGCGGCGGACCCGGGTAAATACGGGAAGCTGATCGCTGCACGGCTTTGTCCCGACACGTTGCCTTACGAGCTTGGAACGTCCGCCGCATTTGCGGTGGCCAGCTTCAATGGACGCGCGCTCGGCGACGATGTGCTGGATGTGATGTTGACGCTGGCGGCCAACACGCCAATTGTCGATGGACTTGCTCCCGACCGCGGGCGCATTCGCAAGGATTTCCCGTATTATGGAGCGCCGTATACGGCGGAGGAGCAGGTCGGGGTGACGCCGATGCCGCGCCCGGCTAAGAAGTAGGCGGGAAGCAACTGCCGTTCTGGGAGTCGCTGGACGAATGCACTACTTAGAAACTGGTAGGCCTCCGAAAAAATTGCAACGGAATTCTGTTTTGGACTCGTTTTGTCACAACTTCTGCGTGCCGTGTACCATGTACACAAAAGCAGCAATGATTCTCAGGATGCTTAAAAGATATGGCGACCAGCGGTTCATAGGAGCCCCCTTCACTTCGATCAGCCACGGACAACGTACCGCAGAAAGACCACGCCGTTGCGGAACCGGTGCTCGTCGATCAATTCCAGCTTCAACCGCACACGATCCGGGAAGAACCGTTTTCCGGCGCCGACGACCGCGGGGCAGATGAACATTTGAATTTCGTCAACTAGACCAGCCCTTAACGCATGCGCGGTGAGCGCGGGCCCATTCACGGTGATGTCGTGGCGGGCGCCGCCCTTGAGCCGCCGCACTACGTCGGGATCGAACTCGCGCTCGATCCGCGTTCGCACGCTGCGCGGCTCGGCGAGGGTCCTGGAGTAGACGATCTTCTCGGTCGCCTGCCACTGCCGCGCCCAGTCGAGTACGAACGGCGGCTGGTCGGGGACGCTGTGCGCGGTCTCCCAGTAGATCATCGTCTCGTACATCCTTCGCCCGTAGAGGTAGGTGCCAACCGACGACTCGAGCTGGTTGATGTAGGAATGCGACAGAGCGTTACCTGGGATCTAAACAAGGCTTTCGCAATGCAGTGAACGATCACATCGGCCTGGACCCGGGCTCATCCTGAACCCCGTAGTTCATAACTTATGCCGACTTGTCGAGATCCATCGCCGAAAAACTCCTGACCCTTCAAAGGGGAGCGCACCAGCCACATTTACGCCTAAGCGACTAGTGTAGTGTCCCATAAATAAGTTGCAATAGTATTGCTGGGAATTTATGCATCTCCAGTGCAGAATGGGGGTGCCTATGGCAATGGGACGACCGAAAGCGGCCTTGGTTTTAACTCCGGAACAGCGCGAACAGCTCGAAGGCTTGGCTAGTTCACGATCCCTTCCGGCGGGATTGGTGACCCGGGCCAAGATTATCTTGCTGAGTGCTTCCGGTAAGACGAACCTGCAGATTGCGCGCCAGTTGAGACTGACAAACGCCACGGTAGGCAAATGGCGACGGCGATTCCTGAAGTACGATGTGGCCGGATTACACGATGAGTTGCGCCCCGGGCGCCCGCGCCCGATCAGCGACGAGCGTGTGGCGCAGCTGGTGCGCAAGACCTTGGAGACAAAACCAAAAGGCGGTACGCATTGGAGTATCCGGCAAATCGCAGCGGAGACGCGACTGTCGAAATCGACGGTGCACCGTATCTGGCAGGCCTTTGGATTGGAGCCGCACCGCCAGAAACACTTCAAGCTCTCGACGGATCCATTTTTTGTAGAAAAAGTACGGGATATTGTAGGGCTGTATTTGCATCCCCCGGAAAATGCTGTGGTTTTGTGCGTGGATGAAAAGAGCCAGATTCAAGCGCTCGAACGCACCCAGCCGATGTTGCCGATGGGACTGGGCTATGTCGAGGGTGTGACCCACGACTACCGACGCCACGGGACCACGACACTGTTTGCCGCCCTGGACACGGCGAAGGGCAAAGTGCTGACGCAATGCCGACAGCGTCACCGACATCAGGAATATCTGGGCTTCCTAAGAGAGATCGAGAAAAGCGTGCCGGAGACCTTGGAGGTGCATATCATCGTGGATAACTACGCCACGCACAAACATCCACGAGTAAAACGCTGGTTCGCCGTACGGCCACGATTCCACGTGCACTTCACGCCGACCTATGCCTCTTGGCTGAATCAAGTAGAGATCTGGTTCAACCGGATTACGCAACGGGCCATTCGTCGCGGGACGTTTCGCAGCGTCAAGGAACTGGTGGAGAAAATCGATCAATATGTACGAGCTTCCAACACTCACGCGCAGCCTTTCGTCTGGACTGCCACGGCAGATTCGATCTTTGCCAAAGTCCAGCGACTATGTGAACGTATTTCCGGGACGGCACACTAGCAACACGAGGCACTGGGCAAGCAGGGACACAACGAGCAGCGGAACACGGATCATTACCGATCTATCCCACGACGCCTGTAGTTCTCGACCATTGTTGAGGCTTTCTCCGGTTCTTGCCGCTTCGGTCGATAACGACGAACAGAATCAGCATTAAGAGCGATGCGAAATAGAACCAGCGCTGTCCACTCCTGCTTAACTCCACCAGCAAGAAGTTGGACAAGATTGCCGAGACGCCCCAGATCGGCATCCGCGCATCGGCGAACATGTGGAGAAATCCCATGACCTCGGTTCCGGCAGATGGTGAAGCCGATCTGAGCGCGGGACGGCCGATAGTCAAAAAGAACATGTCCGTACCACACACCACGGCGGTGCTTAAAATGCCAACGAGAGATACCGGCCACATCCAATGGTTCATTGTCCCTCCTCCTTTCTAACCGTCGCCGCTCAAATGGCATGGATCAACAAGAGGCCGACGACAAGCATCACCGCGCAGGTGACGCCATGAATGGAGAGCGCTCGCGACTTCGACCCGCCCGACCTCAGAATGATTGACATGTCGCCAAGAGGGATGATGGCTTCAACGAGTAGAGCTATGCCTACCGACCGCCCGTCCGCGGTCAGCATCATTGTCAGCACGATCAATCCCGCTACGACGTCCCGAATTCCTTTAGGACGTAGCCAGGCACGAGTGTCAGCATCGGATGCAGGCGGCTTAAGACCAAATGTTCCTGAGATTCGTTCAGGAGATACAAGGTAGAAACAACCGATAACAATGATTCCCACAGCCATGAGGGCCGCCAGGATCAGCGGAATAGCGTTGAGCATAAAATGTATCCTCCTTAGAAAATCTAGCAACGCTATATTTGATACGAAGCATTCGGAAAAGTTTCGCCGTCCGCCAAGCGTTGATCCTAGCGGCGTTATGCTTCCTATCGATGGCAACGACGCTGGCAGCTAACCGAATTGCGGAACGAAAACTGCGTGACAAGCAGGCCCGCCGGGCGCAGATTATCAGTGCCGCACGACGAATCGCGGAGCTTGAAGGGTGGTCCAACGTAACCGTTCGGCGGCTATCCGACGAAATTTCATAAAGCCAACCCGTCTTGTACGCTCATATTTGGAAGCCGCGAAGGGATTCTCGCCGCGGTTGCTATCGAGGGTTTCCAGGAGATGGGCCTGGCTTTAGAGAAGGCACGGAAACGGGTTAAGCGTGGAAATACGGTCGAATCGGTCGCGGCCGCATATCTGGAGTTCGCCGCGTCTTCACCAGCACTGTATGCAGTGATGTTTTCGCTCAGCCTGAGCGTACCATTCGATGACGCAGCTACTCCTCCGGAGATGCGATTCGCGTTTTCCCAATTCCTGGAGTTGTTTCAGGGGCAGACCTCGAAGCCAGAGGTTCTATCGGAACTGTTTTGGGCGGGCCTCCATGGAATCGCCGAGCTAACAAGAACCAAACGATTTCCGCGCAGCCGTCAGAAAGAGCGCGTGAGGGCGCTCGTCGAGCTCTTCACTTTCCCAAGTTGAAACGGCACAGGTGGTGAAAGCGCGATGACTGTCATCGGCGCGCTCTCGTCTTTTCGCGAACCAGGCGAGATGAGTTTCCGGACCGTGGGCTCCAGATAACTTTCGTGTAGCGACAACACATTCGCAGTTGTGCACACTGGGAATTCGGTCTCTCACGTCTGAGATCGGCTGGGGGAGATCCAGCTAGTCGGCAGGCTTGACGCCGGCAGCGCTATAGAGCTCGGCGCTTCTGTACACCACCCCATTCTTCATGACCAACCTGCAGCGGCGAATGTCGCTGATGTGTTCGGCTGGATTTCCTTCCACAAGTACGAAGTCGGCTCGCTTTCCCGGCACAATCGAGCCCAAGTCTTTCTCCTGTTTTAGAAGCCGGGCCGCATTGAAAGTTGCGATCTGCAATGCCTTCGCCGGCGGAATGCCAGCTTCTACTTCAAGCTCCAGTTCACGATGCAACATGATTCCGGCAGTTGCATCGGTTCCGGCTAGGATCGGAATCCCTGCATCGTACATTCGCTTGGTCATCCGCAACATGGCTTGATAAGAGTCTTTGTAAAGCTGGTCGTTCTCCTCTGTCACCGGAAGCCCTCCAGTGTAGGCGAAGCGTTGAACCTGTGCGGGCAGCCGATTCAGCACGGGGGCGAAATCCGGGGAAACCTTTCCCGGACGCCCCCTGAACATCCCCTCAAAAGTGGCTAGGGTCACATCCACGGTGGTGTGATGTTGGAGCAGCAGTGCGATGAAATCGTTGAACTGTATTGACTGTAGGTCGAGCTTCGCGGCGTAGGCGCCCACAGCGGTAAACCGCTCGGGAGTGCGAGTGTCCTTCACCTTTTCGGGGATAAAGTTCAGGAAAATAAAGTTGATGTGTTGTATTTCGTCGGCGCCGGCTTCCACAAACTGGCTTGCGATCATGCCGTTCGGAATATGCCCGCTCACGCGCAATCCTCGTGCGTGGGCAGTCTTGGCAATTCCGGGTACAAACTCTGGATTAAGTGAGCTATAAACCTTGATCTGGACGTAGCCAAGGTCGGCATAACGATTGACAGCAGCCTGCGCCTCTTCGGCCGTGTCTGCGTACAGACCGGTTGGAGCCTGGTATGGGCCGTGCCCGTCAATAAAGCCGGATTTCCAGACACGAGGGCCGATTGCGCTTCCCGTCTCCCACTGGTCTTGCAAATGCCGGAGTTCGTCAATGTCATTGCCCATATCGCGAACGGTGGTCACGCCGCTCGCGATGTTCAAGATTCCGTCCCCTGCCTGGGCATGAGCATGCATGTCGAACAGGCCGGGCACGATCGTCTTGCCAGTTCCGTCGACGACCTCGGCGTCCTTCGGAACACTGACAGCTGTAAATGGACCGGCCATGGTAATCCGTTCACCCTCTATGACAACCGTCTGATCTTCGCGTGTAATGGCCTGCTCGGAATCAAACAGGCGCACATGCTCCACCGCCACTGGATGATCCGGGTGCCTTACGAATTCATGTGCCAGGCGGGCGTAACGGTCGTCCTGAGCTTTGCGGGCGAGGGAGTAAAGCTGATCGTTTGTATCCTCCCAGCCCTCTCTGAGGAACGCGAACCACTTGCTCGGAAACCCAAAAAAGTGCTGATCTTCATCAAGCCACACGGTTTGGGGTTCGAAAGAGAGTCCGGTAATCGCGAACTCGGTCAAGTGCAATTTTTGCCCGTGGCTTTCAACCGTCACTTCCGTCATTCGTTCCAATCGGGCTTCGCCTGCGGGGAACAATTTGACAGGAGCATTCTTCGCCTTTAACAGCGCCCCTACTAGCAAAGCCGACTCGGCGGCCGGCCCATTGATGCTGACGTAGAACCCCGGCCCGGGAGCCTGTCCGTTCTCGGAAGTGCTTTTCCAATGGCCAACGCCGGCTTCCGCGGCGAAGTGTTCATCAACCGGAGCCTTTAGGTAGTCGTTGCCGGTTATGTCGATGCGCAGCGGCGACCCATCCGCGGCCACTATGTAATGCGCCGCGATCTTGGGACCGCGGCCACGATCGTTAAACTCGAATGTGGAGTCGATGTGACCGCCGGGACCGTAGACGTCCACTTCGGTTCCGGCCGTCCGCCCATTACTCAGGATTGTGTAGCGAAGCGTTTGGGGACCGGCAGCGTCAGCTGCCCGCAAATGAAAGCCAGTGAAAAGCAGACCGCAGAGCGATGCGAGACGAAGCGCGAGCATGGCTCCGAATTATGCCACCAATCCGATGAATCGGAAACGAGCAGATTGTTGGTTCTTCGCGCTAACCGGAAGTTATTCCGGGCAAGAAGTCCGGTTCGAGGACATCGTCCGTACTCTCCTCGAACCCGTTTCTAGATCCTGACATCAGTGATGCAGATGCCCGACTCGCTGACTACCCGTCTACATCACCCCTGGTGTCGGGTCCGAAATCCGCACACTTGCAAGCACGCGCGGGGACAATCCCTCGAATGGACGCTATGCCGTACGACAAGCCCGCGAAGTCAGCACGATTCTCGGTTGAAAATTTAGAGACCGGATGTATCATCCTCCCACGACCCGCCGCGCCGTGAACGTGACTTCCATGCGACCTACACGCAGCCGGGCCGATTCAAAAGGAGTCGATTGTGAAAAGGATGACTGTACTGCTCGCGGTTTGCACGATGTTTCTTGCTACATCAATCCAAGCACAGGCGCCTCAGGGCCCACCGACGCCCGGGCCAGAGGTCAAGAAGCTCGACTATAACATCGGCACGTGGAACGTGGAGGGCGAGGCCAAACCATTCGGTCCAATGCCCGGAGGCAAGTTCACGTCCACGGAAAAGTGCGAATGGTACTCTGGCGGGTTCTTCGTCGTATGCCACTCGGAGGGTACCGGGCCGATGGGACAAGCGAAGGGCGTCTCCTTCATGGGATATGATCCGAACGAAAAGGTTTACACCTACCATGAGTTCACCAGCACGGGCGAAGCTATCGACTCGAAAGGCACGGTAAACGGTGATACTTGGAACTGGACCGCCGAATCCAAGATGGGCGACGCCAAGATCAGTGTGCGCGTCACCATCAAACAAGTATCCAAAACCGAGTACACGTTCAAGCTCGAGATGTCGCAGAACGGTGGAGCGTTTTCGGTCGTCGAAGAAGCGACAGGTCATAAGGTGACGAAGTCGTAGATTCCGCATTCCGGCGAGACTTGTGGCGCGACGCGCAGCCGCAAACATGTCTTCCGGGACCACTATTCCGCCTAGGTCTCTCCGGCGACACGGGAAAAGCTCGCGCTAGGTACACAAGACTTCTTGGCCCCCGGGAAAGATGCGGACCCCGACATACTCGTCCCCAGACAAGCTAAGTGGAGTACGCCAAGCTAATAATGCGCGAGGAATGACACCCTGGCTCCCCTCGCCGTATGTTCCGGTCGACTGACGCTGATCCCAGCAGAACTCCCCATGTGGGATCGGACTGGCGAAATCCAAGTGTATGTCCGATAGCAAAAAGTAGCAGAAGAACAGCAGGGATTCGATAAAGGATTGGCGCTTTCACGTACTCCCTCCCAAACGTTCGCTGCGGGAGTTTACCACGTCCGTCCAGCCGGTCTGGCGATTGCTGCCATTCCGGCATTCCGGGTGGTTTACGCGCAACCCTTCCATAATCCCGCTAAGGGAGGTTTTGCCGACCACTCAGGAGCTGTCACATCGAGGCCCAAGTCCAGTTCTGGCAACATTTCTCGGGAACTTCCGTCTATCACTCGGCGTAAGTGTATGCAGGGCACTACGTGCCCTCCCGAGGGAATCCATGGTACCGAAAAGAGCGATTCTGGTTTGCCTCATCGTCTTTGTTTCGTTGCAGAGTCATGCGTCCCCGGTCACTCCTGTGGAAGCTGGCCGGTGGCGCGAGGACCTCCGCTACTTCGCTGAACAGGCACCGCAGGTTCACAAGAATCTGTTTCATTTCATGACACGGGAACAGTTCGACGCTGCGCTGAAGAATCTGGACGAGCGCATCCCCAGTCTGTCTCGCAACCAGATCATCGTCGAGATCACGCGGATCGTCGCAATGATTGGCGACGGACACACTTACGTGGAACTCCAGCATGCTCCCACGAATTTTCGGTACTATCCTCTCAAGCTCTACTGGTTCCCCGACGGAGTTTACGTTGTGAAGGCCGACAAAAAGTACGCCGCGGCCGTGGGCGGTCGCATCGTAAGGTTGGGCAAGGTCTCTGGACAGAATGCCTACGAAGCTGTAAGCCAGATCGTTCCGCGCGACAATCCGTCCCAGGTCAAATGGATGACGCCGTTCTACATGTCACTGGCCGAGGTGCTCGACGGACTCAGCTTAGTAGAGAACCAGGAAGCGGTTCCGCTCACCGTCGAAAAGGATGGGGTGCAAACGACCGTCGTCCTCACACCCGAAGCGGGAGATCTGCCATTGGACGAATTCGTTCTTCCGGCAGATTGGGTGGATGCTCGCGACCCCGCTGCTCCTCAGCCCCTGTGGCAAAAAGATCCAGCCAACCACTATTGGTTCGAGTATTTGAACGATTCCCGGACGCTCTACGTTCAATTCAACGCCGTGGCGCAGAAGCCAGACGAGCCCATCGAGGCATTCTTCAAGCGGGTCATGGCGTTCGCGGACACGCATCCGGCGGATCGCGT
This sequence comes from Candidatus Acidiferrales bacterium, assembly GCA_963775865.1. Classification (GTDB taxonomy): domain Bacteria; phylum Acidobacteriota; class Terriglobia; order Acidiferrales; family UBA7541; genus Acidiferrum. The sequence goes on from CAVZKU010000001.1 coordinate 205,992, forward strand.
CGTACTTGACGAGCGATTGAATGGCGGGGGCAACAATTACCTTCTGCGGCCGATCATCCATGCATTCATCCGCTCCGACAGCGTGAATCAACCTGGCAAGTTGTTCACCATCATCGGACGCCAGACCTTCTCCGCAGCGATGAACTGTGTCAACCGCATGAAGTTGAACACCGACACTCTTTTTGTCGGAGAACCGACGGGTTCCAGCCCCAACATGTATGGCGACAATGCGCCGGTTGTATTGCCAAACAGCAAATTGACGGTGCGGCTTTCGACACTCTGGTGGCAGGATATGGACCCCCGCGACCGACGGGTGTGGCAAGCGCCTGATCTTTCAACAGAGCTAACGTTCGCCGATTACCGCGCCGGCCGCGATCCCGCCATGGACGCAATTCTGAGCTACAATCCGGGACCAAGCATCGTCGAACTGGTCCGTGCCGCAGCGGAGGAAGGCGACTATGCTGGCGCGAAGACTGCCCTACAGACGTTCATCCAAGACCCATTGCATAAGTACGCCACCGCAGAGTCGGACATCAACCAATTGGGGTATGCCTTCATAAACGCCAAGAAGCTAGATCAGGCGATTCTGGTACTCAAGTTGAACGTGGAAATTTATCCCGAGTCTTTCAACACCTGGGACAGCCTGGGCGAGGCCTACATGGATCGCGGTGATAAGGACCTAGCGATCAAGAACTACAGCAAATCGCTCGAATTGAACCCCAAGAACTACGGTGCGCGCGATCAACTGGCGAGACTGCGGGCGCAGTAGCGGCAGAGTTGGGTTCGAGATTGTTAGGCCCGAACTGGAAGTCCGAGTCTGGAAAATTAGCTGCTAGATCGCGCCCGGATGACGGGCAAACCGGAAGTAGTCTCTTCAATCTATGGTTTCCGGATTGCCGGAAGTTATTCCGGGCCTGAAGTCCCGTTCGAGCAAGTGAAGTTTCGGCAAGCTCGGGCTGGAGTGAAGGTGTTGGGTACCAGGTATTAAGCCGATTGGAATGGAGGCAAATCCAGTTCGCATCAGTTACCGATGTGCCGTCCTGTAACTGAATAGTTTTTGGCATTCTTGTCGAAGAAATCCGCCGATGACGGGGATGGAATGATTGCCCTTCTCTAGGACAAGCCGGCAGGGGATGAGACAAGCTCGCCACTTGTAATCTGCCGTACCGCACTTGCGGCCATAAGCGGCAATGTCTTCTTGGGAAACACCGTAAACGACCGCGCCAATTCTAGACCACACGCAGGCACCGGCGCACATGGCACAAGGCTCGTGCGTAGAGTAGAGAACAAAGTCGGGTAGGTAACGGCCATAGCCGCTTGATACGTACTTGAGCGTCTCCAACTCTACGTGTTTGATGCTCGACCCCGAGGTTTTTACTCGATTACCGGCGTTGGCAATGACCACTTCGCGCTTGCCAATTAGGCGTGTGATGACTGCGCCAATGGGATAGTCGCCTCGGTCACGAGCGCGTTTGGCCTCCGAAACAGCTAGCTCCATGAACTTCCTTCTCGGTATGTAGGAAGGTAGGATCATGCAAATCGGTGGCTCAGCGCTCGAGTTCCTTGCACTCACGACAAAGGTGCGTCCAAGGCACTGCTTCCAGACGAGCCGCTGATATCGGCTGCTTGCAGACCTCACACACCCCGTAGGTATCCTTCTTGATTCGAGCCAACGCCTCTTCGATCGCCCACGCCAAACGTCCATCAGTGCGGTGCAAACGGATCTGAAGCTCCGCCTCGGCATCGGCGTTGGCCTGGTCAATCATATCTCCCGGCAAGCCCCCAGCCGCTGGCACACGGGAATGAGCCTCACCCCGGGCAGGCGACAACTCATCTCGTTTCTTCAGCAACAAACTGTGATATCGCTGCAGGTCTGCTGGGCCCATAACCCGTCCTCCATGGGAGGAAACCTTGCCTATGGCTCCGCATTTTACACCCATGCGAACGCCGTGGGGTAAGCAAACACAGTCTATTCAGATCGAGGGGCCGGCATGGTTATGCGATCAATTGAAATCTAGCAGGCTCCCCCCTAAGTCCCGTTCGCGGACGTGACCTTTCGAAGAAGGCCGACCGCGTTCTCATCTCCGCGAACGCCGTTTCTGGATACTCGGGGCTTGCATAGGACGGTTCGCAAGAACACTTTGGTACCCGCAGGGCCAGTCACCCGAACAATCGCCGCCCCCATATTGGGGAGGGCAGCCACCTCAAACGCCAAGAAGGGGCAACATTCGCGCTCTGCCACAATCAAGTCGGCTATGAGCCGAATCGACTCGCCATCACCCGAAAGGCGAAAGGCATAACCTTCCCCGAGTTCTTCAGTTTCGATGACTGCAGACCGGAATTCGGCAAGAAGCGTTGCTTCGCGATCGCGCAATTCGGTGGCCGACAAACAGCACGCCACCGGGATGTCATCAGAGCTTTGATTCATGGTCGGCTCGCAGGCGGAACGACGCCGTTCATGCGTAGATAAACGACCATTTGTCCGTAGTGATCGAAAGCATGAATTAGCGCCTCGACAGTGAGCGCCAAGCGAGTCGCCACGGTAGCCGGCAACGGTGAAATTGGGGACGACTTGACCGGGGGGTTCTCGGCGCCAATCGCTGAAATCGCCTTGCCAAGGTGCGCGAAGGACGTATTCAGGTAGTCAAGAATCTCAACTTTCGTCCGCACGGTTTCAGGTCCAGCCTCGTCTCCCGCATCGCCGGGAGGCTCCTCACCAAGCGCGGCGGCGGCCAGAATGTGGTTCGTCGCTGACAGGTGTTTCACCTGTTGACCGAAGCTACGGACGCCCTTGAATTCGCCGTCCGTTGGGGTGAACCCGTACTTGTCGGCGGGCATGGCCTCAGCGGCAGATACGATTTGCTTCTGTATGGACTTCAAGAAAATCTGCAGCGCACGCTTTTCGCGTTGCGCGTCAAGTGGAGCTGAGCTTTCGCTGGTCCGCTGAGGTGCCGCGATGGTAGTTTGCGTCAATAAAGCAAGTTTGTCCTGTTGTCCCGTTTGCCCCAGCGCGATGCCGCCGTATGTCAGCCAAAGCAGGAATGCAAATGTCCTCTTCATTGATTCATTCTCCTCGCAGGAAGCGTGCCCCACAATGAACACGCTAAGACTTAAAGCCGACTTTAAGTCAAGGTCCATCTTGTAAACTATCCGTCAATTGAGGAACGGTGTCGAAATAAGGTGGACTACAATGTAGCCGTGCCGCTCCTAACGATTTCCGAGGTCGCGCGACAGGTTGGACTTCGACCCTCCGCAATTCGTTATTACGAGCGGATTGGACTACTTCCTCCCGCCCAACGAATGAGTGGGCAGAGGCGTTACGATTCCACCGCGCTCTACCGGCTCGCAATCATTCAGCGTGCGCGCCAGCTGGGCTTCACATTGACTGAAATCCGGCAGTTGTTTTTCGGATTCCGGGATGTCACGCGAGCTTCGGTACGCTGGCGAACGCTCTCCCAGAAAAAGCTTACAGAGCTGGACCAGCTGATGGATGGAATAAAGGTAGTGCGAGCTGTGCTCAAGAAGCTGATGACGAAATGCCGATGCGACACCTTGGATCAATGTGGCGAGGGCATATTTCAGAGCATGAACCAAGATGTCCTAGCTGCTAGGCCGCTCCTTCGAAGTCATCGACCTCGAGAAAAATATCCGACTACTTTGCGCACCTGATACAGCCGCCCCAAGATTACGGATCATAAGTTCTGAGCCTTCCGCTGCCATATTCTGTCATTCATTCCCGAGCGACGGGCCATCCGGAAGTTATTCCGGGCCAGAAGTCCGGATCTCGGAAGTTGCTCCGATGACGCCCCTTTCGTGCACAGTTCCTAGAAAGGCGGGACGCCAACCCGAAGGCTACAGACAGACTGAACCCTTCCTTGATTCAAAGGTGTGCATCACATGGCCTAGTTCGAATGGCGTTGCTCTTCCACATAACTTTCATTTACGTACCAAAGAACGTCATCAACCGGCACAGATCTAAGCTCAGTTCTCGACACGGTGATGGCCGGTCGGGTGGTCTCCGGCGACTAAAGACAAGGGTTGAGCGAATGGTTTGTCTCTCGGATCGGTCAGTCAAAGCTGAACGGGATTATTGCGCAGAAGAGAAACCGTCTGACTGTGCCGCCCGAGAATGCCGTCGTGCCACGCGGGTCGAACCATTGGCGATCTTGCGCTACGAGTGAAACTTCGAATCACTCGGCTCTGCAGACTAAGTCTCGCGGGGATTTTCGTTCCAGAATCCCCGAACTTTTCATCAGAACTTAATCCGGTAGCCGGTCTTTCGCACGGTGATGATGTGACGAGGCGAGGACGGGTTCTCCTCGAGTTTGCGGCGCAACTCCGCGATATGTGTGTCTACGGTTCTACTGACGACCGCCGCGGAGTATCCCCAAACTTCCCTCATCACTTGCAGCCGGGAGACTACCGCTCCCCTCGCTCGCAAGAGTGCAAGCAGCAAATCAAATTCCTTCGGTGCCAATTCGACGGTTTGCGATGCGCGGCGCACGGTGCGCGAAGCGGGGTCAACTTCGATAACGCCAAAACGATGCACCTTGCGCACATCTCCCGTGTCGGTGCCTCCCCCGTGAGTGCGGCGAAGCAGGGCCTCGACCCGTGCCAGCAACTCCAGGAGTCCGAACGGCTTCGTCACGTAATCGTCCGCCCCCATCCGCAGCCCTCTGACCTTGTCGGCCTCTTCTCCCTTCGCTGTTAGTAGAAGGACTGGGGTTGCGTGTCCATCTTGACGTAAAGATCGCAATACACGGAAACCATCCAACTCCGGCAGCATCAGGTCGAGAATCACGAGATCGGGGTTCGCCTTCTCGAAAGTCTTCAGGCCAGCCATTCCATCCTCAGCCGTCTCGACTTCGTAGCCTTCGATCTCCAAGTTGTTTCGCAGACCGAATGCCAGATCGCGATTGTCTTCGATCAGCAGAATTCGGCTCAAGGCGATTCCTCCGGCTGCTCCTTACGGGCCCCTTCCTCTCCTTTGGAAAACGGCAACTCGACGACAAACTTTGCTCCGCCGCGGTCACCGGTAGTTACTAAACACTGGCCGCCATGACGGGTCACCAAATCGTGTACGACGGATAGACCGATTCCTGTGCCCGCAATCGCTGATTGCCGATCGCGTTCTAGTCTCTGAAATCGCTCAAAGATGCGCTTTCGATCGGCCACAGGAACGCCTGGACCTTCGTCATCTACGAAGAGACATGCCACACCGTCACGAGCTTCAAGCCCCAAGATGACCCTCTGTTTCTTTCTTCCATACTTTACGGCATTATCTAGAAGGTTGATCACGATTTGCCGCAGAGCGTCGGGGTCCACGTTTGCCGCCAGTCCAAACGACAAGCGAAGTTCAATCTGGGCTTCAGTGCCGTTCATTACGGATTCAAAGTCCTCCACGATTTCCTGAATCAGGGGCGCGAGTTCACGCTTCACCTTCGAGAGTGAGTCGATTTTTCTATCCATTCGGGAGAATTGCAGAATATTTTCGACCAGTTGCGTAAGGCGACGAGCCTCGCGGTCGATGATTTCGAGCGACCGTCGTTGCTCCTCAGTGGAACGGATGCGATCCAGTAACAGTGTTTCGGTAAACATCCGAACCTGCGTCAGGGGTGTCCGAAGCTCGTGTGAGACGCTGGAAACGAACTCGTCCCGCAGTTGCTGCAGAGCCATTTCCCGGCGCAGTTGCAGAATGGCCGTTACGATCAGACCCGCATTCAATGCCAAGAGGCCTAGAAAGAACGGCAGACGGGAGCGCGGCAGCCCCCCAATGACAATTTGCCGAGAAATCTGCGGATCGATGGAGGACTCCACCGTGAACCCCAAGAAAACTCCCTGGTACGTATCACCAAAGGGCTTTGTGACTGTCAATTTTAGTGGTGACTCTTCGCCTAGCCGGAAGCGTTCCACGCCGCCTTGGTCGCGAATTCTCACATGCAGAAACTCGTTCGTCACTTGTCCGTGACCCAGGGAAGGTGGCAGGAGGGGCTGACGATTCAAAGCGATTCCAAACCATTGCGTCAGGCTCGGAAGGTCAACTTCGAAGCCAGCTACAGTCTGACGACCTCGCGGTCCGCGCGTGGAGCCGGCCACAAATGTCCGCGGAGCGCCTCCGATTCGAGCGTTCAAGACTTGATATGCTGCGTCACTGTGCTGCGCGAAGGCGCGCGCTAGATTCTCCCGCAGCCAGCCTGCTACTTGGTCGGACGCCGGCTCATTGAGAAAGCTCAACCGACCAGTGGATGGATCCATCTCGAAGTAGCTTTTCGCCAGGTCCGCGGCTCGCTTGACGCGCGGATCTTGTGCGGAGAGCAGCGTTGTTTTTATCGCTGCAGGTAGCCTTCCCGATGACTGGACTTCGTGGAGCACATTCCCCACCAGCGGGTAATAGCCGTAATAACCAATCTCCGCACTTGATCTGCGAACGACTTCGTCGGCAACGAGTGAGGAATAGTCGTGGAGGACGCTCTCAACAGTGGTTCGCTGCGAAGCATTTGCGTATTGGGCCTGTAGGACGATCAAGCTCGCGGTTGCCAGGCTGACCAACAAGAGAAGGACAACAAGGGCTGTCCGAGTCCTTCGGGAATGCCAAGATAACGAAATCGCCATTCAGGATTGCGAGTATAGCACCCGCAGTACGGGCAGTTGACGTTGGATGTCAATATTTGCATTTGTTGGACACCTTCCTGACAAATTCCTGACAGAAAATTGAGCTCCTCCCCACCACAATCGCTGAAAAAATCGCTAACCTTTGCATACTGCATTCAGTCGAGTAGCAAGCCGAGATGGAGGCGAGCGATGTTTTGCGGGTTTCGCATAGGAAGTTTGGCCGCAACAACAGTGATGTTGCTGTCCTTGGCGCCTTTCGTCGCTGACGCTCAAATGCCCGCCAATTTCACCAATTTGCAATACTTTCCGAAAACGATTTCACGTCAAGAGCTCATCGGAAACATGCGGGGATTTTCATTCAGCTTGGGCGTCCGCTGCCAATTCTGCCATGCGGGAAATGAAGGCAACAAACTCGATCAGATGGATTTTGCATCCGATGAAAAAGACACTAGAAGCTATTGCACAACCCTCCGTAATACGATCATGAAGCAGGCGATATGAAAGAACGCGCCATAGATCGTGAGAGAGCGATCGTAACGCACGACCAAGCGTCGGAAGTTTCCGAGCCAGGCGTTGGTCCGTTCGACAATCCATCGCCTTCGGTAACGCCGCAGCGCTCGACCATCCTGCGTCGCGGGCCGCACGCGATTCTTCTTGTGCGGGCAGATCAGTTCGATCCCGCGACGTCGCAATCGCTTTCGCAACGGATCACTGTCGTACGCTTTATCGGCGATCACCCTCAGCGGTTTCTGTCGAGGACGGCCCGCCCGATGACGCCGTCTTACCCGGATCGCCGCGAGCGTCGTTTCCGCGAGTTTGACTTCCGCCGGGGATGCAGAGTGAAGGTAGTTTCCCAGAGGAAGACCGCGGCCGTCGACCACCACCATCCACTTCGTCCCCTTGCCCCGCTTGGTTTTTCCGACTCCGCAGCCCCTTTTTTCGCGGGGGCGAAACTCCCGTCCAGAAACGATTCGCTCCACTTTAATTGCTGGCGCTCGTTCAACTCGCTCAGAAACGACCGCCAGATGTTCAACCAAATGCCCCGCTCCTCCCAGTCTCGCAGTCGCCGCCAGCACGTTGAAGGATGCGGGAATTTCTCCGGCAGGTCCTGCCAGCGAGCCCCGCTCCGCAGAATCCACAGAATCCCTTCCAGCACGCGGCGATTCTCGATCCACGGACGACCGCCCTTGCGTTGTTTGGGCGGCTTGGGGAGCAAGGGCGCGATTTTCTTCCACTGCGCTTCGGTCAGCAACGGACCGGATCGCGCCATCGGCCCTCCTTCGGCGCTGCTGACTTTGTTTATCTCCTATTTCCGAATACTCAACCCTAGTCATTTCAATGGCTTGTTCAAAGTTGTGCAACAGCTTCTAAGAAAACCGCACGCGCCATGTTGCGTATGGTCGATGCCATCAACCAGGAATACATCGGCAAAATGGGGCGGACCGCACCTATCCGTGTGGAGTGTGTGACCTGTCACCACCAGCTCAGCATCCCGAAAACCATGAGCGCACTCCTCGCAGAAACGATCGATAAGAAGGATGTTCAGGCGGCCATCGTTGTCTATCGCGACCTCAGGAAAAATGACCTGGGCAGCAGCAAATACGACTTTGGAGAAACGTCGTTGAACATTTTGACGGAGAGCTTGCTTAAAAAGGATAAAGCCAAGGAAGCCGTGGCTATCATGGAGCTCAACGTCGAGGTCAACACTCCACCTTCGGGTTGGGCTTACAGCCTTTTGGCAATGTCCCATGTGGCAAACAAGGAAGTGGACAAAGCCAAGGCGGATTACCAGAAGATTCTCGAGCTGAACCCCCAGGACGAGTGGGCCAAAAAGCAGCTTGAGCAATTGAGCAGCAAGCAATAGATCCGTGGAGGCGGAGCTCCTTTGAATTTCGCACTCGATCGCTGCGGACGCATTGGCAACCAAGCACGTCAAGCCTCTTCGCGAATGCAAGTGACTTGAGCAAGCGCCTTTCCAAAGCGTACTGCTAAGGCGAATTGAGAACACGGGGCGAGCAGGTTCAGATGAGACGAAACAAGCGCGACCGGATCTCCTTGGATACGCGATTCGAAAAGAAAGGAGTGGCTATGGCAACTCGATCCACCTCAATCTTCCTCGAAGAACCCCTCAATCAAGCCCTGCAAACTTGCCCTGAAGTTTTAAGCTCAATCTATACCACTCACTATCCTCAGGTCCTGCAGGTCTGCCGTCGGTTTTTTCGCCGGCCGGAAGACGCTGAGGATGCCGCGGCAGAAGTCTTCTTGAAACTGCACACTGTCCTCGAGAAAAAAGACGGAGAGCATCCCTTCCGCCCTTGGGTGTGTCAGGTGGCAGGCCGGCATTGCATTGACAAATTGCGCCGGCGGAAACACGAGAAATGCTCGATCGTGGCTGGCAATGATCTTTGCGTCGTCGCCGACGTTGCCACTCCTTCTCCTCTCTCCCAAGTTCTGCACAAGGAAGCAAAACGCCAGGTGAGGGAACAGTTGAATCGCCTGCCGGATTATTACAAGGTTCCACTTATGCTCCGCTACTACCAGCGGATGAGTTACTCCGAGATCGCCCGCACACTCAACCGCCGCCTCCCTGAGGTCAAAACCATTATCTTCCGGGCAAAAAACCGGCTGCGCCGCGATTGGGGGCAGGTCAGTCCCGCAAAATGTGCATGATGAAACCGTCCCACTTTAGGAGTTGATTCCAATCACTCATTTTCCGGTACGTACCCCAGGAAAATACCCGTGGGTCAAGATGGATTCTGCCATAGGGCGATAGGTCAGTGGGGAGGAATCCGGAGAATCTCTGCGAGCCACAAGTCTGGTTCGAGGACATCGTTGATGATCTCCTCCAACCCTGTTTCTGGATAACTTCGGGTTTGCCGGTCATCCGCACTCAAGGGTGTAGACTCTCCAATGTAGATCGGTTGGAACGGAACATTACATTAATTCCGAATGCATCGTGGCAGCGGTCTAGCAGGGATAAAAGTCTGTGGAGGTGCTTCGTGCAGCGGAGATTCTTCCTTAAAGGCGCAGGAATTGTAACTGTCGCCGTCGTGGGTGGAGGTGTCTGGCGCGCCTGGGATCAAGGAGTCTTCAGCGTAGGCGAGGGGCCGGCTTACGAGCCGTGGAAGGACTGGCGCAAAACTGAAAACGATGCTCCGCTCGCACTGGTGCGCGCCGCGATTCTGGCCGCCAGCCCGCATAACACTCAACCCTGGCTTTTCAAGATCGCCAATTCTTCAATCGAGCTGCACATCGACACCCAGAGGAACGTCGGCGCGCTCGATCCTTATCTGCGAGAAGAGCATATCGGGATAGGTTGCGCTCTGGAGAATCTCATGTTGGCCGCGCCTGCCAACGGATACGCAGCCATGGCGGCGCTCCTTCCGGGAAAGCTTGGTCCGATTCCCGCCGAACCCAAACCACAGCTCTTGGCTCGCGTGAATCTCACACCAGGGAAGCGCGGAGAAAACGAGCTTTACAATGCCATCCCGCGGCGCCACACGAATCGTGGTGCTTACGATCCGCTCAAAGCGATTTCGCCAGATTTCGTAGACGCACTCAACCATCTGCCGAGCGACTACGCAGATGTAAAGCTATTCCTCTTCACGGCTGAAGCCGATCGAAAAAAGATTGCCGAGATTAGTTCTGTCGCAAATGCGGAAATCTATTCTGATCCAGATGTTCAGCATGGCAGCGAACGTTGGATCCGCACGAAATGGAGTTCGGTCCAAATATACCGCGATGGCCTCACGATTGATGCCTTCGGCCTGCCTCCCATAGCTACTGCGATTGCAAAGATGATGTCTGTGCCGATGCTCCGTTGGGCTGCGTCCCGCAGCACCGGTAATGGCTATTCGAAACTGATGCTCAGCGCGCCGCTGATCGGATTCATCGCCGTGCGCGACCGATATGCCCAGGAACAGTGCTTGCAGGCAGGCCGAATCTGGCAGCGCGCGCATCTCTTCGCGACTGCCCGCGGACTGGCCGCGCGCCCCTGTAACGAGGCCGTGGAAATGGTGGACCATGAGCGGGCACTGGGCAGACCGGCCTCGCGCGCCTCGCAGCTCAACGAAATCACCGCAGATCCCACATGGCAGCCGACTTTTGTTTTCTATATGGGCTACCCTAAGCTGTCGGCCCATGCCAGCCCCCGCCGTCCTGTTCAAGCTGTACTCGTCTGACGGCCCAGATCTATCCAGGGGAACTTCCTCCATCGGGGCTGGCACCTTGCCGCTGATCGAGGGCGATTGACGGGCTAACCGGTGGTTATTACTGTCCAGAAGTCCCGTTGGAGGAAATGCCGGCGATTCGGAGTGCCGCTCACGTTTTGATCTCTTCGAACGCCGTTTCTGGCCGACTTCCGCTTTGCCGATAATGCCGGAGCCAGCTCGCACCCCGACGATGGTGAACTCGCCACTTGTACGTATCGCGCGTTTTTCGTCCGGCTTGGCTGCTGGTGCGAATCACTTGTAGAGTTCGGCGGTCGCCAGGGTGTTTCGATTGGCGTCAGTTCCGCCCGTAACCAAAACTCGTCCATCTTGGAGGAGTGTTGCGATATATCCGTCAAAATCCTCGGGAAACATCTCGGCTTCACGAACGGATTGGCCACCGCCAGTCGAACAACCGTTGAAATAGGAGAATTTGGCTGCAGAGCCGTAGTAGGTCGCGATGATCGTCTTGGCGAGAACCGCGGTGAGATGTACTACCCGGAAACCAAAATCAATTTCGGCCGGACGATCATTCAACGCCCATGACCCGTCCAGGATATCCAGATCGCTAGATGTTTGGTGCCCCGTATCCGTCGAAACCGTGGCATAGTTCCGCGTAAGTCCGTCCGAGGTGTTGTACCGGATATGGCCCGCGAAACCGCGGTTCCCTGCGAAGTACATCTTTCCATTCCAATTTGTCGGCATACGAACGTCGAAGCCAATCATTTTCTGCGTGAAACCCGTCACATCGCAGTAGATCCAGGCCGCCCTTGAGGCTTTCAAGCTTGAAGTCCGCGATTACCCCAAATTCTGGAATTCTGATGACAGCCTGGCCGAAGCTTATATGGATGCGGGACAGAAGCAGTTAGCCATCGACAACTACCAGAAATCGATCGAGCTGAAAGCAGACAATCAGAATGCCATCGACATGCTGAAGAAGCTCAAAGAGCAGAAATAGCAGCACGCAAGGCCGCAAATAAGGCAATCCGTAATTGCGATTTGGGGCGCGCCGGTTTGGATACGCCCATCCGCTTGTCTGAGTCATAACCCCCTTCTCGCTCCCGGCTTGCTTTAGAAGAGGTTCTCTGAGGATGCAGACGGGTTATTTCCCGCCGTGGGCAGAGCCGCTGTCTTCGCCCCGGCCTCTCCTCCGCACATCGATTCCCAACCGTTTGATCTTCTGATTTAACGTGGAGAGGGGAATCAGGAATCGCTCGGCGGCTTCCGTTTGATTCCATCCGCAGCGTTCCAGCATGTCGACAATGATACGCCGTTCCACTTCATCCATGATCTGAAACAGAGTGGGATTGGGATTGTCGGCCGCAGTGCGCGACCCTGGCTCGCCCGGAAGCGGTGGCAGAAATTCGGACATCTGCAGCCGCACGCCGCGCACAATTTCCTTGCTGCGAATGGAATCGGGAAGCAGGTCGACGTCGACGCGCTCCTGCGTAGAGAGAACGACGGCGCGCTCCACGACGTTCTCCAGTTCCCGTACATTCCCGGGCCAGTCATAATCCATGAGGAGTTTCATGGCGGCAGGAGTGAAGTGGCGCAGTGGCTTGGCATTTTCCTGGCAGAAGTGTTCGAGAAAATGCGCCAACAAGAGCGGAATATCTTCCCGCCTCTCGCGTAAGGGAGGAAGGCGAAGATGGATGACGTTGAGCCGGTGGTAAAGGTCCTCGCGGAATCGCCCTTCCTTGACCAGGGAGAGCAGGTCGACGTTGGACGCGGCAACGATGCGTACATCCACCTTCAGCTGTTCCGTGCCCCCGAGCCTCATGAACTCGCGTTCCTGAATCACGCGAAGCAGTTTCGCCTGCGTTTCCGGGCTTACCGTCGCAATCTCATCGAAGAAGATCGTCCCCTGGTCGGCTACTTCAAACAGGCCTTTTTTCGAAGTGACTGCGCTTGTGAACGCTCCTTTTACGTGACCAAACAGTTGGGATTCGAGCAAATCGACGGGGATCGATCCGGTGTTGACGGGAACGAAAGCTTTGTCCGCGCGCGGCGAAGCCGAATGAACGGCTTTGGCAATCAGTTCCTTTCCGGTGCCGCTTTCTCCACTGATCAGGATCGTGGAGCGCGACGGCGCCACCTGGGCGACCAGGTCAAAGAGCGTGAGCATTTTGTCGCTCTTGCCCACAATATTGGGGAAATTAAAGCGCTGCTTCAATGCACGCTTGAGTTGTACGTTCTCGTCGCGAAGCCGCCGCGCTTCCACCGCCTGCGCGACCTGCGCAAGGAGTTCATCGTTCGACCACGGCTTGGTGATGTAATCCATAGCGCCGCTTTTGAACGCCGCCCGCGCCATTTCAATCGAGCCATACGCTGTAATCAATACGATGGGCAGATGGGGATCTTGCCGGTGCACATCGCGGAGCAGCTCAATCCCGTTGCGGTCCGGGAGGCTCACATCCAGCAGCATGAGGTCAAACGGGCGCTCCTCCAGCCGCGACAATCCGGAGAGCGCGGTTTCGGCGCTCGAGACGGCATACCCTTCGGTTGTGAGCAAAAGCTCAAGGCCTTCGCGAATTTCGGATTCGTCATCAATGACGAGAATCGAACCCTTAGACATGGACGCTTTTCCGGACTGCTGGGAATTCGACATGAAACGAAGTTCCTCGACCGGGAGTAGATCGTACGTCGATCTTACCGGCGTGTTCCTTGATGATCCCGTAGCTCACGCTAAGACCGAGTCCGGTTCCCCGGCCTCCCGCCTTTGTTGTGAAGAAAGGATCAAAAATCTTATGGATGTGCTCGCGCGAAATTCCGTTACCGGTGTCCACGACTTCGATTTCGACGCTGCCATTGTGTGTGGCGGTGCGTACTTCCAACATGCCACCGAGCGGCATCGCATCGCGGGCGTTCAGAAAGAGATTCAGAAATACCTGCTGCAGCTTGTTGGCTGAACCGCGCACCGGAGGCAAGGCCGATCCGAGTTGCTTCACCACCTGAATTTGCGAAGCCTTCAGAGGATGGGAGACCAGCGACAGGGTCTCTTCGACCACGTGGTTCACGTCCACATCCGCCAATTCCCCCGGGCCGGTCCGCGAAAAATTCAGAAGATTATTGACGATCTCGCTGGCGCGGAAGGTCTGTTTTACGATTTTTTCGATGATGGCGTGTCGCGCATCCCCTTCGGGCATCTGCTTGGCCAGCATCTGAATGTAGTTGGAAATCACCGCCAGCGGCGTATTCACTTCGTGCGCCACGCCGGCCGCGAGCAGCCCCAATGACGTCAGTTTTTCCGTCTGGGACATTTGCTCTTCCATGCGCTCACGCTGCGTCACATCGTCAAACAGCAAAAGCCGCCCAATTCTTTCCCCCGATTTGCTGACCAGCGGCGTGATGGAAACATTCAGAACAACCGCGTGCCCGCGATGCACCAGGCGGTGCTTGTAAATGCCGGTCACCTGTTCTTCGTCACCGCGCGCTTCGATCTCCAGAACCAGATCCTGTGGTAAAAGCTGGCTGAACGGCTTGCCCACAGCATCGCTCTGGCTCACGCCCATCAGCTGCTCCATGCGGCTGTTCCACGCGTCAACCGTACCGAGCAAATCGACAGCGAGGACTCCGACGTTCAGCGACTCCACAATGTTTTCGCTGAAATCTTTCAAGCGCGCCACTTCGACGGCTTTTTGCTCGAGCGAGGTGTACAGTTGCGAATTGTCCAGGGCAATGGCGACATATCCCGCGATGGTCTGCACAAGTTCGACGTCATCGCTCGAGAGATAATCGCCATCCACAGTCTTGCCGAGACCAAGCACGGCAACCGTGTGGTCGCGAATCCGGCAAGGAATGAAATAATTCAATTCCAGTTGTTCCAAAGCCCGGCGAACGGAGTCGCTTACGTCCCGGGCGCTTCGCGGCGATTCGAAGAAGATCGGACCGCTCAAGAACTCCGGCCGCGACGGCGCGATGAAACTCAAATCCAACGGTTCAACCAGCCGAACGCCCATAGACCGCGCCAGGCGCATCTCCCCGGGACGCTGCGGATCCTCGACAAAGATCGCCAAGCGGTCCACCAAGAGAGTCTGCGAAACGCGATCCATCACCGAGCCAAGCATAGGCTCCAGCCGCACTTCATTTGTGAGCGTGCGTCCGAACTCAATCAGCGTGCGCCGGTAATTCAACCGATCGCGGTAGAAGAAGCGGTCCAAGCGCGCCTGAATGCCTTCCCGAAAAGGCTGGAACAGGAACGCCGCGATGACGATGGCAATCATGCCGGCCACCGGCCCGCTGGTCTGCTCATGGAAGATTTCCGCAATCAGCGCAACCAGTCCGAAATACACCGCCGCGACTGCCGCTGTAGCTGCCGTGTAAGCGAGACCGCGCTTGAAAATAATGTCCACGTCCATCAGCCGGTAGCGGATGATGGCGTAACCAAAACACAACGGGATCAGCACCAGGCTGATTGTGGAATACTGCATCCATGACCGAGACTGCGGGTCAAGTAGGTACGGCAGAACGTAAAACACCGTGAACGGCAGGCTGCCGGCCAGGGTCCCTCCCGTCAGCCATTTCAGTTGCTGCCGAAGAACTCCAGAGCGCGAGTGGCGGTAACTCAGGTAGAAAACCAGTCCGGCGGCGAGGAAATACACGCCCAGAAAACCATATTCGATTTGCTCAAGCACCACTCGCGAACGGATGGAGGGTACAAAGCCCAACGCGTTAAACGCGGTCAGCACGTGGATGGTCAGCAAAGCCACCGGAACGGCATAGATGGCCGCGATCTTGAAAAGCGCTTTGCGGTCGGCGCCGGAACGCCCCGGAAAAACCAGGGCGAAATGCAGGAGCAAAGTGGGCGCGAGCATTTGTGCGACAACGCCCGACCAATACACTTCCAGGTCGAACATGTCGAGCTTGCCGCTGTAGTGGAACGAATAGAGGATGAAGGAAACCAGGCAGAAGACGTAAAAGTGAACGGCTCGGGGCGCGTTCCATCTGCGAATGAAGATAAATAGCCCGATGAACAGGTAGAGCAGGCCAACAACGCGCTCATAGTTTTCGACGGTGAGTGGTTTCTGCGCCGGCCCGGTGATCAGGCGAGTTTCAAACTCTTCTCCATTACGGGAGAGTTTGTAGCGCAATTGCGTCCAAAGCCCCGCGCGAAACAGGCGCTGCGCGACGTGCTTTTCATTCGGGACAGGTACGTCGTTGATGGCAAGTAACTGGTCGCCAGGACGGATTCCCGCCCCTGCCGCGGGAGAATTCGGCGTGACCTTCCAGGCTTCAACGGCGGTAGCGCTGTCCGTCCAGGCCACCCCGTCGTCCACCAAATCGTAGCGGGAGCGCTGCAAGAAATTCAGCCAAGCGAAGATGACCGCCGCTAAAGTTGCAAGCGCCAGTACAACCGCACCTACGCTGACACGTAGACTTTCTTTCATGCCTAAGGTCTCGCCAGTGGCTACCATACTCATTCAGCGGAGCAAGTCCTATTCCAATCTTTAGTAGATTTACTTGTAAATAAGTATATTACATTCAGCTGGTTGCGGAGTATAGAGGAGGGAACGCACGGTGACTTCCACTTTCTGGTAGGCGAGATACAGCTTTCCAGAACTCGCTAGACACATTAGAATTGCAGGCTCAACCCGCCTCTAAAGCTCCGAAACGCGGGCACTAGCAGGATTTGGCCGTCCCGGGTGCTCATCGAAACATTGCCCTGGGCCAGCAGATTGTCGCATTCCGCATTCGCTTCCCAATGGCCGATACTGGGCCACGGCAAAGGCTGGCGGATGCCGATGTGGAGGTAAGGATAGATGTCGTAAATGGCTTCGCCGTACGGATCTACCCGGGACAATGCCAAGCCGTTGACCCACTTGTACCCAACGGTCAGTCTGGTTCCGGTAGCGGGAATCTTGCCGGTAAGCTTTGCCGCGGCAGAATGACGGGAAACCGTGCGCAATGCGTCACGAAGGCCGCCGTCGACGACGGCAACGGGAACGAGTGAACCCGAGAAGGCATAAATCGCGGTCAATTCCAGCTCGTCGGATATTTTTTCCTTGAGCGCGGCGCGTGTGCCCCAGTACACGGACGAGCCACCGTCATACGCGAACGCGTTTGAGTAGTAATCCTGCACAAAGTCGGCAGTCGGAAGGTCCGTGCCCTTGCCGAACAAGGCGACATGGCTGTTGTCATCGTGAAAGACTGCCACTTGAAACATGCTGTGGGCAGCCAGTTTTCGATCTACGGCCAATTCCTCGTGCCGTCCGTTTTCGAGTACGGCCCTGCCGTCATGCCACAACAAAGCCGGAAATGCGTCCAGTTGATCCATTGCCGAGGACAAGACGCTGTGTGGATTGTTTTCCGTAAGATAAGCGACGGCATTATCGCCATTGGTTACGGCCGCGGGAAGCGCCGCGTAAATCGTATCCACATACCAGTTTTGCGAGAGTTTCGTCTCCCATTCCACCCGTGGACGCACGCTCCACGCAGAAGCCCCAGCGCCAACCAAGACATACTCGCCGCCAACCCGCACCACGTAGCGGTCACCGAACGTCATCGTGCCGCTTTGATCGATGCGAGCCCCGCGGAAAACGGGCCCTTCGGGACCGATCTTGGCTTCGCGGAGAACGATGGTGCTGCGCGGGCTATCTAATTGCGAACCCATGGGCAGCCACACTGTGGCGAGACCGCCAGCGGGGGCATCCTGGTCGTAACTGACTTGGCCGGCAAACACCAGGTGATTGTCCTGCGCGAGCCGCTGATCGTAGGCAAAGGCGGTACCCGGAGCGGCATCAATATTGGAAACGGATCCCGGCCGCCGCGCGCCCCCGGTGAATTCTAACTGGCCCAGTTGCCGGTGCGTTCCCGCATCCGTCACCAGACCAGAACTCGTGTCCGTGTCCTCTTCGTGCCACTGCAAAACCGGGCGCATGCCCGAAGCGGAGCGCAACACCCACTTCCAGTCATCCGGTTCGGCAGTGCCGTTCGCAGGCGAGCGCCGCAACTGCTCAATCGAGGCGAACAGGGATTCCAACTGGACACGCACTACGGTAGTCAAGTTTGAGGAAATCTGAATGTGCTTTTCCAGCGCCGGCAGAAATCCCGCGAGCGTTACCCGGACGGTGTAGAAACCTGGCGCCAGATTCTCGGCATGGAAAGCCCCCTCGGTATTGGTCAGAAATTGCTGGGTCAGCAGTATTCCTGGCGCTTCCGCAAGAATTTCGACGGTCGCACCGAGTTGTGGGATTCCCGCGGGGTCACGGACAACTCCGGAGATGGTACCGACGGTAGATTTGTGGCTGGCTTGCGCTGCGGCTGGAGGGGCACCAGCGAACACACCCAAGGTGCTTACAAATAAAACACCGAAGCACAGGAGCGGGCCGTGCCTCACTTCGGTCTACCTCCCTGGCGAGACGTTCGCCGCAGCCTTCTGATCGACCGGGGACTTGATTGAGAAATCTGCTGAACGAGAAATCGTACTTTGCGTCAGCTTATCGGTCGCGCTGACCTCCAGAGTATACTTCCCAGGCGCCAGCGTAGCCAGCGGTAAAAGCCGCTCGATGGTGACCTGGTCGCCCGTTTGCTTCATCTCCGCGGAGGTTTCCTTGAACTGCATGACCTGCTGGTCACCGCGCTTCACGGTATAGACGAAAGACGCATCGGACTTGTGAGTCTTCTCGTCCGGCTTCAAGTTATAGACCTGAAGATAAATTCCCATCTTGTCGGCGGTGGTGAAATTGCCGTCCAACTTCGGCCGGACTTTGGAAGAACCCAGTACAAACTGGCCCGTGCCAATTTGCTTCGCCGGGACATGCTCGATTTGATCGGCAAGAATCAAGCTGCTGGCTTCCAGCTTGTCTTCGTCGTAGCGAGGAACCGCGAGCCGGGTATTCACTGCGCCAACGTTTCCGCTGTTCACATCCTTGACCACGATATCGAGCCGATACAATCCCGGACGCAGAGGCAGAGCCTTCTGGTAGATCGACAATTGCTTAACCGCCAAGGGGAATAGCGAGTCGGGATAGTCCTTCATGACGGGATCTTCAAACGTCGTGATGACTTTCCCGGTCAACGAACTCACGCGCCCAAAAATATTCAGTTCCGCCGAGTGCACTCCTTCTTTGGACTTGAACGACAGTTGATTGTTCGGAATTTGCACGGAGACCGGCACCAGCACGGTGTCGCTGGTCACCTTCAGGAAGTCCGTGCGATATTCGAATTTCAATGAGTCGCGCACCATGCGCGAAGTCACAATCGCTTCGAGGTCCTTGTACTTCACTTCCGGCGGACGTTGCACCTTGGCGTAGAGTTCGAGCCGGGTGAACTCATTCAAGCTCGCGGGTGTACCGCCAAGCGCGGTCGGCAGGTTCGTTCCATCCGAACGCGTGAAACGATCCGCCTTCGACGCCATCCCCATCGATTCGAGAAGACTCAAGCCCGCTCCGGGTACGTGCAGCAGCGCATCCTTCTCCGAAGGATCCATGGTCAGGTGATATTCGCCGCTGCCGCTGGGATCCACAAATTCGAGTATCACGTTTTCCTGAATGCCTTCGAGATACCGGTAGCGCCAGGTCTCCCAAGGATACGTTGTTGTTGAACCGCCACCTTCTTCCATCGGGCGATCGTAGGTGCCGCCGGTGGGGTGCGACTCAATTTCATCCGGCTTACCCCAAATGATGTAAATTCGACCGCGATCGGTCTTCCAGCCGGGAATCCCGGAGGCAAAATGTTCGTTGGCGTAAGCGATCCGGCGGTAGTGCTCTTCCTTAAAATCGTTGTCCGGCAGGTCGGGATTGCTGCTCCGGCGCAGCCAGAAGGACTCGATGAACTGCTCGCGTTCTTCGTTTGTGTTTAATTGAAGAAATTCTTGGCGTTCTTCCGGCGAGATAATGTACACGACGTCTTCATTCAACCAGGTCTTGTAGGGGCCCTCCAGTTCCTTGAGGGTCTTCTTCATCTTCTGCTTCTGCTCTTTGGTCAGCTTCTGATTTTGGGGAACATCTTGAGGTGTGGAGGGGTCTTGTGCCTGTTGGGCACAAGCAGGAAGAGCTAGCAGGACCAGTGAGGTCAAAACGGCAGAAAATTTTCTGAGAAAGTTTTGCATGACCGACACCCCTACAACGGTTTCATTCTAATCCTCCGTCACAGCTGCGTCAATTCACGAATCTCTTTCATTCAAAAACACTTTTACGCTTTGTTTCTCACTTAGACGAGGGGGAATCACGGGAAGTTGCCTTTACAGACAAAAGGATGCGAACGAGGCGCGAAGAAAAATCTCAGAATGAGATATGCGGTACTAGTATCAGGAGGACCTATTGCACATGGCGGTGTTGCCGCTCGGAGCCGATCAAGGAATCAAAAATTGCCAGGACGTGGCGGCGGTATTCCACCATGCGGGTAAACACGTTGCGAAGATGCGGTTCGCGCTCCGCATCCTTGTGCCACTTGGCCAAAACCGCGGGAGGAACTTCAATGTCGCGGCGCAATTGTTCCGGGGAATGTCCGCGCAGGAACAATCCGTAGAAGAACGCGGCCTCGCGTTGCGGAAAAGCAAGATCCGCAATCACGTCGGTCGGCAGCAGGGGAGCGATTGTGGCCATAGCAAAAACGCAGTTTACTCAAAACTTTCTCCGCGTCAAGTAGGACGCCGGTTTCCTTGTCACGAGGAAGTTAAGGCACCCCCAAAACCGCATGCAACGCAACGGCGCTTGACCGGTTCTAACCGGACATAGGATGCTAGAGCCCATGGCGAAGGTACCCAAGTCGGTCGCCGGACGCGCCGTCGGGCGGTTTTTGCGGTTCGGCGTCCTGCGCGGGCTGCGCTCGGTCGAAATTGACCCGGAAGAATTTCGCCGCAACTTGGCGGAAAAGCACGGCCTCTGGGTGCCTCATTTCGGCAGAATGAAAGACGCTCCTTTAGAGAAGCTCGATGCGATCGCCGAGCGCTTGATCCACGACGCACAACGTATAGCGATGGCGCAAGGTGCCGGCTTTGGCCTTGGTGGCGTCCTCACCATCATTCCAGACACCGGCTTTCTCACCGTGATTACCCTTCGTCTGATCCAGAAACTCTGTCTTCTTTACGGCTTTGAAGAAAATGGCACGGAACGGCGCACACAAATGTGGATGGCGGCCGCCAGTGCCGCCGGGGTTGATTTCGGCAAGGACATCGCCGAAAAGCAGATGATTGAAAAACTGGCGCCACGCATTGCCACTCGCCTGGCGGTACACCTCGGCGAAGAGAGCGCGGAAAAGTGGGTCGGCCGGCTGGTGCCATTGGCAAGTTCGGCGATTGGCGGCGCGTTGAACTACTCCTTCGTAAAATCCTGGGGGCGCCGCGTACACCGGCACTTGCGCGAGAAACATCTTGCAGAGCGGGCTGCGGCTCGAACGAACGCGACCACCTTGCGACCGGTGATCGTTCCCTAAGTATCGTCTGTCCGTGACGGATTCCCATGGCGAGTCGTGAAAACACTCCGTTTTCCCTCGGTGTGAATTATCCCTGGCAGAGGTATGGCCAGGATTTCGGCAGCATCGGCCAAGAACATCTCGGAATCAGCCTTCCGGCGGTGCGGGAAAGTGTGGACCGCGAGTTTGCAGGGATTCAGGAAGCCGGCGCTTCCGTTGTGCGCTGGTTCCTGTTCGCGGATGGCCGGGGCGGTTTTGTTGCGGAAAAAGGAATCTCGCGAAAGCCAGACAGTTATCTCTTTGCGGATGTTGCGGCGGCTCTCCAGCTTGCACAGAGTCACGGACTCAAGCTGTGTTTTTCTCTCATCGATTTTCTCTGGTTGCAGGAGCATGGCGGGAAGCGCGCCGCGCATTCGCACGAGCATGTCCTGCACTTTGCTGCGGGCAGAGAGGCATTTCTGCAAAATGTTTTGGTTCCGCTGTTCCGCGAATTTCGCGGACACCCCGCATTGTTCGCTTGGGAAATTGCCAATGAACCGGAGTGGGCGATCCATGAATTCCATCCCGTGTCCGAGGCGAAACTACATTTCGCCGATTTTCGCGTGTACGCCGGAGAAATAGCACGAGCGGTGCACGAGTTTGGAGAAGTGCCTGTCACTCTGGGTTCCGCCCAACTCCTGTGGGTCCGCGCGTGGACGGAACTCGGCCTCGACTACTACCAGGCACATTACTATCCTGGCAGAGAAGCGGCGAAGCGGAGCGATCTTGCTCAGCAGCTTGTCTCTCTGGCCCCGCTGGACCAACCGTTGTGGCTCGGTGAACTTCCGGCTCGCTACATCTCCCAGCCGAGTTATTCGTTGCCGCGCACCTTGGATATTTGCCGGGGTGCCGGTCTCTGCGGTGCCGCTGTGTGGCGCTGGACTGAGCCCGAGGCCCACGGGACCGACAGGGCCGGCGGCCGTGTAGATCCAATGGAATTGATGACATGGGCGGGCACCGAACGGAGAAGAAACCAGCGTGCCTGAGTGAAAACCACTGCCATTCCCGGCCAGGCATTGCCAGGGGTCCTTTCCTTGCACCCAATAGTGCCCGATGCGTCAAGTAAGTGGAATTCCCGTGACGTTGGCCGTAGAGTGGAGTCGTCCGGAAATCCGGTCGGAAAGAGGGTGCCATGAAAAACCTGGGCAAAGTAATGAGCGCTTTTGCGCTCTTCGGGCTAAGTGCAGCGCTGGGAGTCCTTCCTCAATTCGCCTTGTCACAATCGCAACAACAAATGCCTGGCATGGATCATACCTCCAGCAATCCGGCGGAGCCTGTGCCGGCTTTCCATGCACAGCCTCCCACGGGCGATTTGCCTCCAACGATGGAACCCTCGATCTACAGCGATAAGCTCGTGTTCAATGCCTATGTGGTTGCGGGGCGCAGCAAAAAGGTTCTCTACCAGGAACCTTGCTATTGTCATTGTGACCGCAGCAACGGCCACGCGAGCCTGCTCGACTGCTTCGTCGGCCGTCACGGCTCCGGTTGCACCATCTGCCAGAAGGAAGCGTTTTATTCCTACGAACAGACGCGCAAAGGCAAGACTCCCGCACAGATCCGCGAAGGCATCATCCGCGGGGATTGGCAGAACGTGAGCCTCGCGAAATACCAGAAAGATTATTTGCCTCCGCTGGACACACCTGCAAAATAAAGAAGCGCTACCTGGGAGTAGCGAATGGGGCGAAAGGAACATGCCTCAGAAACTCCGACAAACCGGCGCACGGAGACCGTCAGGTCAATTTGAAAAACCTGGCGCGCCAGATTCCCGCCAAGCGCGTGGACTCGTGCAAACCGGAAGTCGCCCAACACCACACCGGGTATCAGCTCGGCGGTACTTCGCCGTTTGGCCTGCGCAAGCCTTTGCCCATTTTTGTGGAGCGATCGATTCTGGCACTGCCTTTTCTCTCTATCCATGGCGGCCGCCGCGGTTTTCTGGTCGGCATCGCTCCGAACGTTCTGACGGAAGTCCTACACGCCCGTCCCGTGGACTGTGCCGCAGCCGGAGAATGGCCTAGCTGCACTCCCTCGCGTCTTCTGCTAAACTCCCGCAGGTTGCTCCTCATGCTCCCTTTTTCCTGCCCGAATCTTGACACGGATGGATGGTACACATGGAACGTCTTGGCGTTTTGCTGGGATTCTTTGCGCTGTTTTTTCTCTCGGTTCTGCTTCTGTTCGCCTGGCATCTGCCCGCAATGGCTGCTGGCGATGCTCCTTCGTGGGGATTCTCCCTCAGCAATCTCGACCGCTCCTGCAAACCCTGCGACAACTTCTATGAGTTCGCCATGGGCAGTTGGATGAAAGACAATCCCATTCCCGCGGAATATTCCTCCTGGGGCACGTTCACGCAACTCCGCGACAATAATCTCACCGCCATGCGCACCATCCTCGAAGCCGCGAGCAAAGCCAATGCCGCCACAGGTTCAAATGAACAAAAGATCGGTGACTTTTATGCAAGCTGCATGGACACCACGGCCATCGAGGCTGCTGGCCTCGAACCTATTTCAGGCGAACTGAGTGCCATTGACGCCATCGCTGACCGCAAGTCGCTGGACGCTGCGGTGGCTAAGCTGCAGCAACGGGGCGCCGGCGTACTTTTTCGCTTCAGCTCCGGCCAAGACATTAAGGATAGTTCGCGCGTGATTGCGCAAGCCGGCCAGGGTGGCTTGGGTATGCCGGATCGCGATTATTATTTCCGCGACGACGTCAAATCCAAGCAACTGCGCGCCGATTACGAGCAGCATGTCGCCAAAATGTTTGCGCTTGCGGGCGACGCGCCAGACAAAGCCGCCGCCGAAGCCAAAACCGTAATGACCATCGAAACCGCGCTGGCCAAAGCTTCCCGGACACGTGTTGAACTGCGCGACCCCGAAAAAAATTATCACCCGATGCCGCTTTCGGAAATGAACGCGCTCACTCCGGATTGGCCCTGGGAGAGTTATCTCCACGAAATAGGTGCTCCCGCGGTCGAGCAAGTCAATGTTCGCCAACCTGAATTTTTCAAAGAGATGAACCAGCAGCTTTCTAGCGTTCCCCCTCCCGATTGGAAAATCTATCTGCGCTGGCATGTGATTCACGCGAATGCACCGGCACTTGCCGAAAAGTTTGTGGAAGAGAATTTCGATTTCTACGACAGGAAGCTCTCCGGCACAAAAGAGATGCTGCCGCGCTGGAAGCGCTGTGTGCAATCTACAGACCGAAACCTCGGCGAAGCGCTGGGACAGGTCTACGTCGACAAATACTTTCCGCCTGCCGCCAAGGCACATGCGAAGGAGATGGTCAACAACCTGATCGCTGCGCTACGCGAGGACATTCCCTCTCTTTCCTGGATGGGGCCGGAAACCAAGAAGGAAGCGCTAGCAAAACTCGCAGCGTTTACCGTGAAAATTGGTTATCCCGATAAATGGCGTGACTATGCAAAGCTCCCGATCGATCGCAGCTCCTATGACGCCAACGTCCGCCGCAGCGTGGAGTTTGAATATGCCCGCCAGCTCGGCAAAATCGGCAAACCCGTGGATCGCGGCGAATGGGGCATGACGCCGCCCACAGTGAATGCGTATTACAGCTCCAGTATGAACGAAATTGTCTTTCCTGCCGGCATTCTTCAACCGCCTTTCTACAATCCCAACGCCGATGACGCGGTGAACTATGGCGGCATCGGCGCGGTGATCGGCCATGAAATCAGCCACGGGTTCGATGATCAAGGTTCCAAGTTCGATGGAAAGGGCAATTTGCATGAGTGGTGGACCCCGGACGACCGCAAGAATTTCACCGAACGCGGCGATTGCGTAGTGAACCAGTTCAACAGCTACGAAGTGGAACCGGGTCTGCATCAGAATGGCAAGTTGGTTCTCGGAGAAAGCATTGGCGACCTCGGCGGCCTGACCATTGCCTACGCCGCCTACCAAAGATCCATTGCGGGCAAGCGTCCCAGAGACATCGATGGCTTCACGCCGGAGCAGCGCTTTTTCCTTGGCTGGGCCCAGGTTTGGGGCGCGAATCAACGCGCGGAAGCGGCTCGCCTGCAAACCAACACCGATCCGCACCCGTTGGCGCGGTTCCGCGGCAACGGTCCACTTTCCAACATGGAAGCGTTCGCCAAGGCGTTCGGCTGCAAGAAGGGCGATGCCATGGTCCGTGAGCAATCGTGCAAAATCTGGTAGCCATGCGTTCCCGGCGGGCGCCCGGATTTCGTTTGCCGCGCCATCTCAGTCGGTCTCTACGGAAAGCCGTTAAAACAGTAGAAACAGGTCAATTTGCCTGATTCAGGATTGAGAAATCGAGTTCTTTTACTTCTTCGGCTGCGCCGTCGGCGGCAAGATTCCATTCAGCCGTAAATACATCGCGGCTGCTCCATAGTGATCCGACCAGCCGCCAGCCAGAAAGAACACCGCCATGGCGCGTGGTCCCTGCATGCGCCCGAAGTCAACGTTGTCGCCCAGCTTGGAATCGTCCACATTGGCGAGGGCGGTGGAGCAGAAATCGAACGACGCGCGGGCGGCAGCGAGAAGCTTGTCTTTGGAATCAGTCTCCTTGAGTTCCTCGACTTTAGGTGCGGGAATATCCGCGATTTTGGAACACATGGAGTTATTCGACTCGGTAATGTGGACAACCAGATGAGCGAAGCTGATCTGGTCCGGCGTAGGCTTGTAGCTGAACTTATCGGCGGGCATGGCGTCAATCGCGGCAAGGATGTTTTTCTGCTGGCGCGGCAGAATCGTCCGCAGCACCGTCGTGACTGGATTCTTCACGGGCGTGGAAGCTTGTGGACTTGCAGCTGCCGCCGTGGACGAAGGCGGTGTCGCCGTTTGCGCCTGTGCAGAACCAATCGTGACGCACACGAAAATAAATGTGACAAGAATCGCTTTCATGCTGGTGCCTCCCTTACTTGGTCGCTCCAACGGATCCGTACCCTCATGACTTGGCAAAAAACGGCCCTCATCATACACCCATAAGCAGTTCGGTACGATCCCACAATGACATCCCTGACATCCCACAATGACTGGCAATGACTGGCGATGAAGACGAAGCTAACGCGTCCTGTTCGCTCCTGGAAGTTGGGTTGATGATAGTCTTTCCGATGTGACGAAACTTACAGATGAGGAATTCGTTCGTCCGGCTGACTTCTATGCAAGACGGAGTAATGAATTGCGCGTTGCGGTGGACAGGAGCGCGGCACGCTATACCAAGTACACGCAGTTCTTGCTGTTTGCTGCACAGAACTAAGCCTGTCACCCCTGACGATCGCTGCAGCCGTGCGAGCGCCGGACTCCGTGGTGGATGGCCGGTCACATTTCCTGGCGGAGATGCGGAGATTGCGAAGGATGATTGAAACAGCGGAGCACGGCCCGCTTCTGTTTCTGGCTGACGAAATCATGGGTGGCACCAATTCACATGATCGAAGGATTGCTACGGAATGGGTAATCAGGGCGTTGATGCTGCGAGGGGCGATCGGGGCAATAACGACTCACGATCTCGCTTTGACCGAGATTGCGAGCAATGGCTTGCCTGGACGAAATCTCTGCTTTGAGGATTCAGGCGAAGGAGGGAACCTGACTTTCGATTACCAGCTGCGCCAAGGAATCCTAACCCGCTCAAATACGTTGAACATCGCTCATCTGCTGGGAATCGACACATCCGCCCAGGAACACTAACTCAGACCGAGCGATTACGCGAGAATGTTTGCCAGGCCCACTTGCAGAGTGAACGGACTCGATACACTACGGTTACTGCAACTTCGCGGATTCGGATTTGGCTTCGTTGAGGATGCGAATATCGGGGTCCGCATTTTTCCAAAGTGTGAGGAACTTCTTGTAGGCAGTACCGGCGCGTTCGCGGGCCGCTGTCACCTCTGCGCCCTGGGCGCTTTTCAACTCCAATGCATACGCACGCGCCAGGCCCAAGTGGGCCAGCGATGCCGTCCAGCAGTTCCACACGACCCCGCTGTGTTCGATGATTTTCTGAAACTCCCCGGCCGCTTCCTTAGCGTTCCCTGTCGCTAGGTACGCCTGGCCCCGCGTGTACACAGGGTACATGCACGAGAGACTGAGCTCGAACGGGATCCCGCCCAGATCCAACGCGGAACCTGCTTTCGATATTTCTACCGCGTGGCTTGGATCGTTCCGGGCCAAGGCCAGTTGCGCTTCGACGGCGGGAATCCAGTAGGACTGCACAAACGTGTCCGCCGGATAAAGGGCGTTCAATTCCGACTTGACGGATTCGGCTTGCTCGATTTTGCCGGCCATGGCCAGGGCCAGCGCCGCCTGGACTTGCACGGACTGCCTTCCGGGCATCCCGTGTAGCGCTTCGTTCGCGTCTGTTGCGGCCTGGTTGAGATTTCCTAGGGCCGCTTCACGCAAGGCCCCACTCGCTCGCCAGATCGCGGCACTCTCCTTGCTGTCGGCGCGCAGGGCCGAAGCAATGGCTTTCTGGTTCAGTTCTCGCGCTTGCTGAAGCCGGCCTTGGTAGGCCATGGTTCGCGCCTCGAGCATCCACCCGTAATGCGCGGCGTCCGGCCGAGCCCGCAACCAGGCCAGCTCCTGCTCCATCGCCTTCTCATCTTGATGAATAAACCCCAGCCCATAGAGGCCTAGGTGCAAAATGAAGTCGTCGAGTCCACCATCTTGCGCGGTCTGAATGATTTTTCGCGCCTCTGCAAAGCGGCCCAGAGCTAAATAATCGTAGGCAAGATTTTCATACGCGTTCACGGCCACGGGCTTTGCCTGAATGGTCTGGTTTTCCATCTCAATTGCCCGCTCGTACTGGCCCAGTTGCTCATAGAGACTTCCCAGATTGTCGGAAGCCGCTACGTCTCGCGGATAAATCGCCAGAATTTCCTGATAGGTTTGCGCCGCCTTCTGCAGGTCCCCAAGCACCAGGTAATAATAGTCGGCGGCGATAATCAGAGCCTCGCGCTCGCTCGCCTGCTCGCGGAGTTCGAAGGCCTTCTTGAGGTACTCAGTCGCACGTCCCGTCTGCGCGAGATTAGAGTAGTCCAGCCCCACCGCGCGGTACGCCATGGCAAAGTTGGGATCCAGCTCAATCGCTCTGAGGTCAAAGGGAAGCGCCGCCGCCGGCCCTTTTTCATCCGAGGTCTTCAGTCCCAGACTGTAGGATTTCAGCGCATCCAGTGAGGGCGTGGTGGCGTGGACCAGAGGCACATCATATTTCTGGACGGTGGCGAGAGATTCCCCGAGTTCGCCGCGGAGCTTGGAGGCTGCCTGCCCCAGCGAGTCCAATACTTTTTCTTTGGCCGGCGCGGTGATTAGTTCTTGCGCAAGCTGGTCACCGCTCTGGCAGTTCACCGCTTTCAGGGCCAGCACATACTCGCTGCCCAGCGTGGCGATCGATCCGGCGATGTACGCTTTGCTGCCAGCACGCTGGCACAGCTCGCGGGCTACGTCCGGCGTCAGCGGAGTGGCAGGCGGACGAGCCA
Organism: Candidatus Acidiferrales bacterium; assembly: GCA_963775865.1. Taxonomy (GTDB): domain Bacteria; phylum Acidobacteriota; class Terriglobia; order Acidiferrales; family UBA7541; genus Acidiferrum. Next base: position 234,636 of record CAVZKU010000001.1, read on the forward strand.
TCCATTGCAGCGTCGCCGCAACCTTGTTTTCAGAAAGCACATTGAGGAAAGGCGACTGGTTCAACGCAACGCTGAGCGCGGTCTTCAGCGTGTCGTCGAAAACTGGGTCACCGGTGCTGTTCGCGAAATCCGCGAGAACGACAGTGTCTTTCTCGCTGAGCGTTTGGGCGTGATGCAAACGATAGTAAAAACTGGCTACGAGAGCCGCCAGTAGAAACGCGGTAACCACAACAATCCCCAGAGTTTTCCTTTTCGGGGCCGCGGAAGGTTGCGGCGCGGCAACTTTTCCGGAGCTTGCCGCCGCCGTGAGCCCGCTTTCTGTGTCACGCCTCAGTCGCTGCAGGTCGGCGCGCATTTCGGCGGCACTCTGATAACGCAAGTTCCGGTCTTTTTCCAAAGCCTTATGGATGATGCGCTCAAGCTCAGGGGACAAAACGGGGTTCAGACGTTGTGGGGGAATCGGCCGGTCGTTCAGAATGCATGAGAAAATGACCCCTGAGCTTTCCCCATGAAAGGGCAAAGTGCCGGTGGCCATTTCGTACAGTGTTGCGCCGAAGGAAAATAAATCGGTGCGGCCATCCAGTTCTCGCGCGCGCACCTGTTCGGGGGACATATACGCAACCGTTCCCACCGTGGATCCCGGGCTCGTCAGGTGGTATGGCTCGCCAATCGGGCCGGTAACCGTGTTCTCCGATTCAATTTCACTGGAAGAGCTGCCCACCGGTCCCACCTTGGCCAAACCGAAATCAAGAATCTTGGCGTGCCCGCGTTTTGTGATGAAAATGTTGGCCGGTTTGATGTCGCGGTGCACGATTCCCTGGGAGTGCGCCGCGTCGAGAGCGTCGGCAATTTCGATGGCGAGGGAAAGCAGCGGTTCCGCCTCGAGTGGTCTTCCGGCAATCCTGTGCTTCAGGGTCATGCCGTCCAGAAACTCCATCACCAAGAAGGGGCGGCCGTCCTGAAGGCCGATCTCATAGATGGTGCAGATATTCGGGTGATTGAGCGCAGAAGCCGCCTGAGCTTCTCGCTGGAATCGAGTCAACGCCAAGGGGTCCCGGGCCACTTCATCCGGCAGGAATTTGAGAGCAACAAACCGGCGAAGGTCGGTGTCCTCCGCCTTATAGACCACACCCATACCTCCACCGCCTAGCTTTTCCATGATGCGGTAATGGGAGACGGTCTGGCCGATGAGGGAGGACGCTTCTGCCATCGCGGGTCATCTTAGGTTGCGCAGCTGACGCAAGTCAACGAAAGCGCACGAAAGCGCACTGCCGCAATCGGAACTTCGTGTGGCTCTTCTATTTCCTCGGGATGCCGAGACGCAGATAGTCGTCAGACTTGTTCAGCCAGTCCTCGCGCGGCGGGTTGAAGACGTCCAGGTCCAGCGTGTCTTCGAGCGCCCAGGCCTCGTGCGGCATGTTCGAAGGAATGCACAACACTTCTCCGCTGCGCACCACAATTTCTTTGCTGTCGATGGCGAATTTCAGCGCGCCTTCGAGGATGTAGGTGACCTGCTCGTTGTGGTGATGGTGTTCCGGCACGTGCGCGCCCTTTTTGAGGAACACACGAGCCAGCATCAGGTTGTCGCCCACCACCATTTCCCGGCCGATCAACTCATTCAGCTTTTCATGCTCGACCGTATTCCAGGGAATGTACTTGCAAGAAGGTTTTGTGCTCATTTTTTCAAATCTCCATACAACCGTGCGGCATTGTCGTGCAGATAATTTCGTGCCAGTTCCAAAGCCTTGGTATCCGTAATCGCGCCTTCCTCCACAAGTTCCGCGAGCGCAGCGGCCAGCCCGGTGCGCGTTGTCCGTGCCGCCAGCCACATGCTTTCCTCCGCGCCGAGCGCATCATTGAAGGGAAAGGCGTCGGAGCCATACATCATCTTGTCGGGATACAGTGTCAGCAGTTGTTTCAATACCTCTTTGAATTGCGAGGGATAGAGCATCTCCGACTGGAACGAAGTGTCGAGGTACACATTCTTTACCGCGGTCATCAGAGCAGCTTCGCGTTCGTACGGCCACCCGCCATGGATGAGCACGAAGGTGACATTTTTGTAACGCTGGTCCCGCACCACGTTCTCCAGATTGAGCACATTGCCATTGTGCAGGCTGAAGTAGTCGCCAATGCCCACGCAAGAATGGAAGTGCATGGGTAGATGAAGTTTACCCGCTTGATCCACCATCACCCGGAAAATGTAATCCTGGAATGCACGGTATTCGGCCGGCGTGGGCAGGCCCCCGGCGCGGTATTTGTTGTAGATGGCTTCGGCATGCGCGCGGGGCGGGTCGGTGAAATGCAGCGTGCGAAAGTAGGCGGCTTCAAATTTGATAGCCACACCGGCGTGTTTCTGCTGGTTGTCGGTCATGGTGCGCCGCACGAACGCTTCGTAACCCGCCAGATCGCTAGGTAGCCCTTCCACTCCCTCCTGCTTCTTCCATCGATTCAGCATTTTCTCCTGCAGCGGGACATACACACCCATGTCGGGCGAGCTCGCCGCCTGCTGGCTGTTGTCGAAGGGAAAGAAAAACGAGTCGCCAAAAAATACCCAGTGAAATCGTTTGGGATCGAGGTAGGAAGCCATCATGGCGCGGTTGGCCAAGCAGATGTCTACATTGAGCTTGTCCAGGATGCTGTCGAAATAAGCGACGCTGCCAGACTGCTCCGCTGCTTTGCTCTTGTCCGCCAGCCACCGAGCATGATCCGGCGCAAAATCGTTGTACGGGTACGCCAACAGCGCTTTTGCCCCGGCGACAAACTCCGGATTGTCTTCACGCAGCCGCAACGTGGCGCTTTCCTCCGGTGGTGCGGCCATCGCGTCCACGTCCGTGTCGTCGGCGAAGCCGGGATGGGCGTGGTTGTCGTACAGCGGAATCGTTTCAATCTGTTTTAGCAGGCGTTCGTAGGTTTTCTTCACATCACCCGAGGGATACGGACGCGCCTGTCCGGACGCCACATGGGCCACTCCGACGGTCAGCAGCAAGCCCAGTCCCACACGCAACAGGCGATTCATGACGAGGATTCTCTCCAAATAAACTTTTCCGGCTACGCCTTACCGCGAAACCGCTGCTCTCCAATGAAGGGTGGCGCGCTCGATCCGTTCGAGAGCATCTTCGAGCAGGTGCGTCGCGCTCACCAGCGAAAAGCGCACATAATTCTTGCCTTCAGCGCCAAACGCCGGACCCGCTATGGCAGCTACACCAACTTCCTCGAGCAATATTCTTTGTACGTCTTCCGCAGACTTTCCGGTGTCCGCAATATTTACCCAGGCATAAAACGCGCCATCGGGGGATTGGCAGCGGAATCCCGGAATTTTGTTCAGTTTTTCGACGAAGACGTCGCGCCGCCGCCGATATTCCTCCACCATGGCCGGAACCGCCTCGGTCGAATCGCGCAACGCCTCGATGGCCGCAACCTGCGAGAATTCCGCCGTGCATGTGAACGTATTCAGCACCAGCAAATCCAGAGCATCAATCACGCTTTTCTGCGCCACCGCGTACCCGAGCCGCCACCCGGTCATCGCGAAGGACTTGGAAAATCCGTCGATGATCACCGTGCGTTCCGCCATCCCTGGCAACGCCCAGATGGATTTGTACTCGCCGCGGAACAGGATGCGTGCGTAGATTTCGTCGGCGATGACCCATAAATCATGCTTCTTTGCGAGTTCGGCGATTTCCGCCAGCGTCTGCTCGCTGAACACCGTACCGGTAGGGTTGTTGGGCGAATTGAAAATCAGCATACGCGTCTTTGAAGTGATTTTCGACGCGATTTCCTCGAAGTCCGGCTGGAAGCGATTCGCCTCGCGCAACGCGTAAGGAACCGCTTTTGCACCCAGCCCGCGCGTGAACGAGGGATAAATGGGAAAGCCCGGGTCGGGATAAAGCACTTCGTCACCCGGCTCAATGAGCGCCATCATGGCCAGCGCCAACGCCATCTTGCAGCCGGGCGCCACCAAAACTTGCTCGACATTCACCTTCAGCTTCCGCGTGCGTCCCAAGTACTCGGCGATGGCCGCGCGCAAGACGGAGAGGCCTCGTGTGGCGACATAGCGATCACGGCCGTTCGCCACGGCGGCGCGTAGCGCATCCACGACGGGCGCCGCGGGATGGAAATCGGGTTCGCCCAACTCCAAATGAATGATGGAGCGGCCCTCTTTCTCCAACTCCTTGGCGCGCGAGAACACCGCCAGCGCGCCCTCGCCCGTCAGAAAAGAAACACGTGTTGCTATTTTTACCATGGCCGAAAAATCATATCACCTTGTGGGATTTCCTTGCCGCGCAGTTCGCCAGAGTCCAAGAAACGTGCACGCCGGCACCGTAGAATTGATTGATCGGCTTAGAAAGCGAGGCGCAGCGAAAACTGAATCAGGCGCGGCGTTCCCACCGTGGAAATGATTCTGCCGAAGGAGCTACCCGCTTCCACATCGGTCACGGCTGGATTGGCGAAGTTCGCGTGGTTCCAGATGTTGAAGAAATCCGTCGAGAACCGCAAGCTGAAGCGCTCCGTCAGATGGAAATTCTTCATCAGCGAAAAATCCCAGTTCTGTTGGTACGGCCCGCGGTAAGTATTCCGGCCGAGATTCCCGAAGTTTGTGACGCAGGTGTTTCCGGTTGGGTCTGGACAAGTTCCGGTGTAATAGAGGTACGAAGCCGGTGCGAAATTCCCCGGAGCCAAGTAACCGTTGTTGACTTCGTTTTTGATGCCTCCACCAGTGTAGCCCTTGCCGATGGTTCCACCCGGAGCCAGACTGCCGGTCAATGTCGTTGTGTATCCCGGACCTACATAGGCGGAGCCCGCAAGTGAGTCAAGCACAGAAAAAGGCGTGCCGGACTGGATGATCGTGATGCCGCTGATGGCCCATCCTCCGAGCGCGGCTCGTTTCCAGCCTTCGGCCGAGGAGAAGAACGGAAGATCGTACCGGTAGCTCACCGCCAAACGGTGCGGCCGATCGAAATCCGATAACGCGTAGGAGTTACTCAGGTCCGCTTCGTTATTGAACGCGGTGTTGAATGCGGTGTTGCCACTCGATGTGGCATCCATGGACTTCGAGAATGTATACCCCGCCTGAACATAGCCATGGCTCCATCGCTTCGAGACCGTGGTCTGCAACGCGTTGTAGTGCGAGTAGGCATCATCGGCAAACACCTGGAAGCCATTGTACCCGTTGATCCCCTGGTTGCTCGAACGAATTGGGCCATTGGCAATGGTGTTTGAGGTGATCTGATAGCTGGTGCCATTCTGCGCCGTTACCGTGATGGGGTTGCTTGGGCTGGCGATGCGCTCAGGAATGTCCGTCCGCGTTTCCCGGAGGTGAATCGCGTGCGTTCCGACGTAGCCGACTTCCAAAATCCATTGCTTTCCGAGGTCGCGCTGAATGGTCAGGTTCCATTGCTGTGTACTTGGCGAAACAAAACGCCGCGGTACGGCCAGCACGAATAGATATTCCGTCGGGACACTCCCCGGACTTCCGTTCGCGCAGCCATAGTTGGCCGCTTGCGTCGGATTATTGTTATTGAAACTAAGGAAAGCCGAAGTGCAGGGAATATAGCTGGAACTGAGCGTTCCCGCGGTTGGCAGCGCGTTCGGATTTGAAGTGAATCCGGTGGGGATGCAATTGGCCGGGGCATTCGCGGAGAAATAAGTGGACAGGCACCCCGGCAGGCCGCCGCTAGACGTGATGGGAAGGAACGGAGCCTGAAACGAAAGCTGATCAACGCTGCCGACATCTTCTCTCACGTAGTAGATTCCATACCCTGCTCGAATTGCGGTCTTGCCATCGCCAGTGAGGTCGTAGGCAAGCCCCACGCGGGGGGCCAGTCCGGTCGCGTAATTGTTTTTGTAGGTCGTGTTATTGCCGCTGCCTGTCAGTCCTTGCAGGTTCAGGGAGTTGGCGCACGCGCCGTAAATCATAGGGTAGCTTCCCGCAGCCGCCAGGCTTTCATCGATGTTGCCGATATGGCAGAGATCGTCGTGGAATGCGCCGTTGATTTCCACGCGAAGTCCCACGTTCAACGTTACTTTGCGCGTTGCCTTGTAATCGTCCAAGGCGAACAAGGCGAAATCATTCGCGCGGTACTGGTGGTTATACACGCCGCCGCCGCCAAAACTCGCTGCCGGTGACCCCTCGAGGAAATTCTGAAAGTCGGTTAACCCGGGTGTATTCACAAAGAAGAGTTGCCCATTGAAGGTTTGCGGAAAATCCTTGTTGAGATCGACCCGCGTGGCTTCTCCACCAAACCGGAAATCGTGAGGACCCCTGATCCAACTGACGGTATCCACAAAATTGAAGTTCGTTTGGATCTGCGTCTGATTCGCCGGAGGCGTCGGGCCGATCTGGAATCCCGAACTGTTAAAGGTGAATTTGTAGATCGAGGAAGAAATGTTGTTACTCGGCCGGTCAATTCCCAAATCCCCCACGGTCACCGGCGGAATGTTCAACAAGCTGTCATTGATACGCACAATGCCAAAACGAAAGTCGTTCACCAGCGAAGGACTGAACAAATGTGTTTCGTTCACCGTGAAGAAGCGCGAGCTCACCGGAATGTCATAGGGAAAATCGAGATCGGTGGCGCTGATGCTGCTCGACAAGGTGCCGCCCAGGGAAGCCTGCAAACCTCCGGCGCCGAAGGGCAAATAGGATTCCGCGTTTGAAAAGAAAAAACGCACTGCAATTTTGTCCTTGCCCCCGCGGAATTCTCTGTCCCAGTTGGTGGTGAACTGATCATCGTTATACTTGCCGGTTTTGCTGGTGATGAACGGCGCGGAGTTCAATGACACCTGGCAGGTATTGGGGTTGACGCTTACGCCCGGCGTGCCCGGCAGGGAAGGAATCAGGTAGCCTCCTGTGGTATTCCCAAACTGGTTGCTTTGAAACTGCAACAACTTCAGAATCACCGGATCGATGGTGGCCAATTGCACCGCCGGGCAGCCATTCGGATTTGTGGCGGTCGGCGCGCTTGCGGGCGTACTGAAATCGCTGAGGAGTTCCTGCTCAAAATTCGCGGAACCCCGGTCCGCTGGCAAAATCGGAAACCCCGGGTTATTGATCTGCGTTCCCGCGGAGAGTGCGCTACGCTGTCGCGTGCCCTGGTAGTTGACGAAGAAAAAACCAAACTTCTCCTTGACGACCGGGCCGCCCACGCTTCCCCCAAAAATATTCTGCTTCACGGGCGGCCGGGGCTGCCCGGTAGCGTTGTGAAAATATTCGTTCGCGTTCAAGACATCGTTGCGGAAAAATTCGTAGGCGTCTCCGTGAAATTCCCGGGTGCCGGTCCGCAGAATGGCGTTGATGTTTCCGCCGCCGTTTCGTCCCTGGCTGGCGTCATAGAGAGACGTCTGGACGCGAAACTCCTGGATCACGTCGGGATTGGGAAGCGGCACGTAATAGCTCTGCGCCACGTTGTAGTCTGTCGCACTAATCCCTTCAATCAAGTAGTTGTTGTTGTCCTCGCGCTGGCCGTTCACGAAAATCTTTGTCGTGCCGCGGCCCAAGGAAGCAGAGGCGTTCAGCTCGCTTTGCGCCCCGGTGCTCAGCGCCAGCAATTGCTGGTAGTTCTGTGTGGCCAGGGGCAGCTCGCGTACCGTCTGGTCTCCAATGGTTTGTCCGGTTGTGGCGTTGGTGGTCTCTACGGCGGCCACTTGCGCCGAGATTTCCACTTTTTCGCTGACCGTCCCCGGCTTCAGGGGAACCGTCAAGCGCGTTGTTTCCGTGACCCGGACTTCAATCCCGTTGGCTTTGGCTTCCGCGAAGCCCGCTTTGTTCACGACGACGTAGTAGGTCGCCGGCGGAAGTAAGGTCACGAGGAAAGAGCCATCCACCGCAGAGTTTATGCGCCGTACTAGCAAACCCGTTGCCGTATTGATGATCTGGATCTCCGCGTCAGCCACCGTTCCCCCATTCACATCCACGACGGTTCCGCTGATCGCTCCCGTAGCCCCGCCTTGGCCGAGGGCCAAAGGCAATCGCAAAAGTCCTGCTGCCAGAAATAGAAGAATCGTTGCCCGAATCATACCTTTCATTTCTAACCCCCTAGAAATGTATAAAAGACCCGTCCATCCGCGTCGCGGGTTCCCCTGCCACAAGCTGTCGTCCGAAGGTCCCGAGTGCTCCCCGGGCTATGAATTGGAGAAAGTGCTACACATACACAAACCCTTGGCAAGCAAGCTATCGAGTAACCTGCCTATTGTCAAGCACTTGGCAATCAATAATTCTTATGCTCAGCATCTGTCTAGCTAATCGATAGGCTGCGACCCGGATCGCACGGGAGTAGCGCCGGGGTGACCGTACTCATCCCATAACAGCCTCGCGAAAGCGCCTGGGTCATTTTTATCTAACGCAACCCCCGGACATGCGTTATCGTCTAAGCTGTAGGGTCCGCGCCCCTCGAGGTGCCCCATGAAATGCCTGTCTCTGCTGTATCTCTCCTTGTCGCTGCTTGTTCTCGGGGCGCTCCTGCCACAGAGCACCCACGCGGATGCGAGCCATGCCCGTATTGTTCGGTTGAGCTTGGTCGAGGGCGATGTGCGTTTCGCTCGCGAATTTCACAAGGATTCGCTCGCAGATAGCAAAGCCGCGTGGGAGATCGCGCCTCTCAATCTGCCGATTCGCGAGGGCTACGCCCTGGCCACGGACGCGAATGGCCGGGCCGAGGTGGAATTTGAAAACGGGGCCATGGCTTTCCTCAGCGCCAACGCCCTGATTGAATTTTACGACCTCTCGCTCGACAACGGCGCGCACATCACCCGACTGATTCTGCGGCAGGGCAGCGCGATCTTCTACGTGCATCCTGCGCAAAATGATTATTTCAGCGTGACAGGCGGTGATTTCAGCGTGGAAGCCGACGGGCGCACGCGGTTTCGCGTGGACAATTTTGACGATGGCAGCAACGTCAGTGTCGAGCAAGGCCAAATCAACGTACTCCGCAACAAGTCGTCGAAACCTCTGCAAAAAGGTCAGTCCTATTCCATCAACATTAACGAGGGCAACGCCCCCGTCATCGCCCGCACCCCCGATAGCGATGATTTCGACAAGTGGGTTTCGGGCCGAATCGATAGCGTGGCGACGGCCAGCACCTATACCAATCAATATGTAAACTCTGCGGATTACACCTCTGGCTTTGCCGACCTCTACAATTACGGTTCCTTTTACAACGTCCCGGGTTACGGTTACGGCTGGCAGCCCTACGGCGTAGGGCTCGGCTGGAATCCTTTCGCCTTCGGAAGTTGGTACTCTGACCCGTTCCTGGGCTGGAATTTTATTGGTTCCGCGCCGTGGGGCTGGCTGCCGTATCACTACGGCGGTTGGATTTTTAGCCCTGTCTATGGGTGGGTTTGGACGCCGACGGGGTTTGGGTATGGTGGACCGATCGGCTATCGCCCCATTACCGCAGTTTGGGTTCGCTCCGGCACTACGACTGGTCTGGTTCCCGTGCATCCGGCAGATGCTCACGGAAAGACCCCGCTCAATCTAGCCCAGGGTGTTTACCCTATTCACGGCAATACGCTCGAAGCCACCGCAGCACCAGCCGCAGGTGAACGATGGTCGGTGGTCAAGAATCCACCTCGCGATACACTTACGGCAACCACGCTGGCCGCGACCACACAACCCACTCGCGTTTCCCGCACCATTCTCTCCGGGAATTATGGCAGCCGGGCGGTCACGTTGAGCCGCGATTCCTCGATCGTCTACGATGCCAACCAGCATCGCTTCGTGAATGGCAATGCCGCAACCAAGCTTGCTTCCAATGAAGCCAAAGTTCCGTCGGGCACGGCGGCCATCTCTGGCACAGAGAAGAATGCTGTCGTTGCTGGTGAGCCGACTCACGGGCCGAACGCGCCGACGGTTGCGCATGGCAATACGATGCCGGCGCGTCCGCATATCAATCCTCCAGCGCCGCCCGCGGGCCATTCGTCCTACACCTCGTCCGGAGCTCCTGCCTGGGGTAACACTTCGGGGAGTTCTGCGAGTTCCATGAGTGCTCCGTCCAGTTCTTCGTCTCACTCAGGTTCGCCCGCTTCCGGCGGACATTCTTCAGGTGGCGGACACCACTAAGTCAGCAGTTTGCGATGAGGTTCACGAGAACGGCTCGCGTACGAAGATGCGAGCCGTTTCTTTTTGTGGAAGACCGCCAAATGATCTTACGCGCCCTAACTAACGGAACAGCATTCCCGCGTAGCCAACAACTTCGTCTCTGTTTCCGCTGGCATCGCCGGAAGTGGCATACCGCAGCAGTTCCGCATTCGTTACGCCCAGGCGATGGAGCGCCGTCAGCATGGTGATCGCTGGACCCAGTCCGCACATCGAGATTTTTTCCCGCCGGCAGACCTCATACAAGCCTTGGGCATCCATTTTGAGCAGGCATTCGATCGCCATTCCATCTTTCCGCCGTGTGGTTTCGTCATCCTCGTAGTGATTCATATCGGACGAGGTCACCATAAGTAGTTCTTCGTGTGTTTCTGCCAATACCCGCGCGATGCCCTCTCCTGTCTCGGTCAACTCTCCGAAACGCAAGGTACCCACGGCGATGGGCACAAAGGAAAACCCGGGCGACAGCACCTGCAAAAAAGGGAGCTCCACCTCAAGCGAGTGTTCGCGGCTATGCGCGACGGTGTCCTCGCGCAACAGGGGACATTCCTTCTTCAACTGGGTCGCCAGCGATGTCTCGATCGGCACGTCGCCTAGGGGCGTTCGCCACGCACCTTTCGAAAGAATTGCCAGCGGTTCGCCTTGCGGGTAATGCCGCACGCCCAAAAGCAGGATTCGCCTGGGCAGCGAGATCCGAGCAAACACTGCCCCTGCCACTCCGCCCGAGTACATGTATCCGGCGTGAGGCACCAAGCAGGCGCGAACCTTCACCTTATCTTGAGGCTTCTCTGCTTTTGTATATTTTTGGATGAGCGCGGAAAGGGCTTGGGGAGTGCCGGGATAAAACTGACCGGCAACAGCGGGAAGGCGCAACATGACTCCCTCCGGTTCTAGAGGGGTCGCGACGGTTTTCCTTTAATTCTCACAGCGGTTCGCGAAGTCGGATCGTAGTACACGGTGACCTTGTCGCCATACTGATAGCCGCCGTTGTCTACGATCTTCTGCATTTTCGCGGCAACGTCCGGGTTGAGCGGAAAGGTCTGAATGCCCAGGTCGTTTCCCTTGGCCCTTACGGTCACCTGCGCAATGTTCGCGTGTACGACGTAGCCTTCGAATTTCTGCACGCCGGTTGGCTTGGGTTTGGGCGTGACCGCATTCACCACAATCGGCGCCAATTCGTTCACCACCACAGGCACAATTTCATTGATGATGATCGGCGTCAAAATCGGGTCCTGGGCGGAAGCGCGGGGAGCCATCACGGTTCCGAGCACGGCCATTCCCAGGGCACAAACCGACGCAAGTGCAAAAATCCTTTTCATTCGATGTCGTCCGTCGCAATCCTAAGTGACTTCAAAAAGCGCACATCCTGGGGGGTCATCGTCAGCCGGGAGGGTTCCCGCTTATCCGGTTCCTGGTCCAAAGATTCCTGGTCGACCTGGATCCGCAGGGATTCCAGAAACCGCCGGTCCTGCGTGGTCATCTTCGGCATCTCCGTTCCATCGCGTCTTGCCAAACCGATTGTGGCGTCCAGCTTCAACACGATGTCATAGCCATGCGCGCGCACACCGGCAATTGCCCCAGTAATACGCTCCGACTCCGACACTGTATCGTTGATAGCGTGCCCAAGTTCGCGCAATAGGTTTTTGAGGTGATCGTCGAGTTGCAAGGCCGGTTCCCCCAGTACCACTAGATCTGATTTTAGGCCTAGGCTTTCTTTGATACAAGCTGACCTTTTGCCGTTGTCTTCAATCTATTCACAGTCCCGTTCCTGCCCACCTGTCCTTTCGGACGGGAAGCCCTCCGGGGCAAGCTTCCTGTTTCTGCGCTAAGATTCTTCTATGTCCACGGTGGCGGGAATGGCTCCTCGCTCGCCAGAGCCGCGCGGATTTAAACGGCTTTGGCGGGTCCTGAAACAGCTTTTCTATGAGACGGTCGGTGCCATGTTTGCGATTCTGGCGTTTGCCTGGTTGAACTTGGCGTTTCGTGCCTGGACCCGCGGCGTGCAGCACTCGATGATCGCCGTTTCCATCGCTGTCGCTCTGCTCTTTGTCTTTTTTGCCGTCAGTTCGTTTCGCCGCGCCCGTTCGCTGTAAACTGGTTTGTACTGAAAAATTCGGGAAGCGCATCGGCGTTTGCCCTCGCTCTGGAACCAGGATTCGAATATGTCCGACGGAAAGTCTCATCGCGATGCGCCCTCCGAGCGCAAGGCTCGTTTCGCCACGATTTCCGGCCAGCCGGTCGAACGGCTGTACACTACCGATTCTCTGACTGGTTGGAACGTCGAACAGGCCCTGGGGTTTCCCGGTGAGTTTCCCTATACCCGCGGCATTCATCCCACCATGTACCGCGGCCGTTTCTGGACCATGCGGCAATATGCGGGCTTTGCTTCCGCGACGGAGTCCAACCAACGCTACCGCTACCTTCTCGGCAAGGGGCAGATGGGACTGTCCGTGGCTTTCGATCTACCCACGCAAATTGGCATGGATTCCGACCACCCTCTGGCGCTCGGCGAGGTGGGAAAAGTTGGCGTTGCGATTGATTCGCTCGAGGATATGGAAACCCTGTTCCACCAGATTCCCCTCGAAAACGTTTCTACTTCCATGACCATCAACGCGACCGCCTCCATCCTGCTTTGCCTTTACGTTGCTGTGGCCAAAAAACAAGGGGCTAGCCTCAGGAAACTCTCCGGCACCATCCAGAACGACATTTTGAAGGAATACATTGCGCGCGGCACCTATATCTATCCGGTGCAGCATGCCATGCGCATCGTCACCGATATTTTTGCGTGGTGCCGGGATGTCCTGCCCAAGTGGAACACGATTTCCATATCCGGCTATCACATCCGCGAAGCCGGTTCGACCGCGGTCCAAGAAGTGGCGTTTACCCTCGCCGATGGCGTCGCGTACGTTCAAGCCGCCCTCGCTGCGGATTTGCCAATCGATGAATTCGCACCCCAACTCTCCTTTTTTTTCAATGCCCACAATGATCTTCTGGAAGAGATCGCCAAGTTCCGGGCCGCGCGCCGTTTATGGGCCAAAATCATGCGCGATCGCTTCCATGCGCAGGATCCTCGTTCCTTGTTGCTGCGTTTCCACGCGCAAACTGCCGGCTCTTCGTTGACAGCCCAGCAACCGGAAAACAATATCGTACGTGTGGCCATCCAGGCTCTCGCGGCGGTCCTGGGTGGTTGTCAATCGCTGCACACGAATTCGATGGACGAGGCCCTTGCCCTGCCCACGGAAGAATCGGCGCTCATCGCCCTGCGCACCCAGCAGATCATCGCGAACGAAACCGGTGTGACCAATACCATCGACCCCGTGGCTGGTTCGTATGCCGTGGAGGCGCTTACGGTTCAGATGGAGACTCGCGCCCAGGAATATCTGGCAAAGATCGACGCTCTCGGTGGCATGATCAAGGCCATCGAATGCGGTTTCGTGCAGAGCGAAATCCAACGTGCCGCTTATGAGTTCCAGCGGGCGGTCGAGAAGAAAGAGCAGATCGTCGTCGGGGTGAACGAGTTTCTCGCCGAGGACCCGCACCGCATCCCCACGCTGCGCATCGACGCGGAAATCGAGCGCTCCCAGGTCGCTCGCGTCAAAGCCCTCCGCTCCAAACGCGACGCGGCGAAAACGAAAGCGGCCCTCGATGAGCTGGAACGCCGCTCGAAGACTTCCGAAAATCTGCTCCCCGCGATCCTGAACGCCGTGGAAGCGTATGCCACCGTCGGCGAAATCTCTGACGCCATGCGCCGCGTCTACGGGGAATACCAGGAATCCGTGGTGATCTGACGCAGAGCCTCCCTTCGAGCGCTCGAAACCCAATCCATGCCCTTGCTGAAGCGACGTGTTCCATTTTCTACTAAAGCACAGCTGTCAGTTCGAAAGCTCTGTAGTATTCTGGCCGCGAGCACATTTCCATGAAGCTGATTCTGGCCTCTGCCTCCCCTCGTCGAGCGCAAATTCTCCGCGACGCCGGCATTTCTTTCTCCGTGCTCTCCTCGGCTGTTGATGAAACTCCCTATGCCAATGAGACGCCGGTGCAGATGGTACAGCGCCTGGCCGAGGCCAAGGCGGATCTCGTCTCGGCACGCGCTGTCGGCCCAGCGATCCTGGTTGCGGCGGACACAGTGGTCGTTCTCGATGGACAGACCCTGGGGAAGCCCCGCTCCACTGACGATGCGCGCCGCATGCTGGAACTGTTTTCCGGCCGCACGCACTCCGTGGTCACGGGGGTCACTCTCATTCGCCTGCCAGAGATGGAACGCCGCCAGTTCGTCGAGACTACGCTGGTCACCTTCGCGCCTCTCTCGCGCGACGAAATTTCCCGCTATCTCGCGACCGATGAGCCTTACGACAAGGCGGGCGCGTACGCCATCCAGGGCCACGCCGGGCGCTACATCTCTCGCATCGAAGGCTGTTACTTCAACGTCGTCGGCTTGCCGTTGGCGCGTCTTGTCAGTGCACTCCAGGAACTGGGTTGGTCCGAAGAGCACGAATCGCAATAACCTTCCCGCAAAAACAAAAAAAACGCCCCGCGAGGAACGGGGCGCTTCGTCGAAGGAATGTTCGCGATCCTTACTTCTTGGTTCCTTGGGTATTCGCGTTGTGCTTTTTGTTGTAGATGTTCTTGGACGCGGCGTTCTGCTCGTGGTTGACCTGCTGTTTTTCACCCTGGGTCAGTTTGCCGCCATTGGCCGTGCGGTCCGCCTTCACCTGCTGGTTGATATTCTTCTGTTGGTTTTCGAGCTTCGCCGTTTCGCCGGCGGTCAACTGGCCGCTCTTGATACCTTGGGCGATGCGGTCCTGTTGGTTCTCGCGACGCTGCCCCACTTGGTTGTTCCCGTAGTGAGCGGTATTGGCGTTGTGTTTATCGTTGTAAATCTGCTTCGAAAGCTGGTTCTGTTGCTGGTTGACCTGCTGCTTCTCGGTCGAGGTGAGTTTGCCACCGTTCGCCGCGCGGTCCGCACGGGTCTCGCCATTGATCGCCGCTTCCTTCGTTTCCAGGTTGGCGGTCTCACCAGCAGTCAACTGGCCGCTCTTCACGCCGTTGGCGATGCGGTCCTGCTGATTTTCCTTCCGTTGCGCCACCTCGCCTGGCTTGGCCGGCGTGGTCGCCGGTGTGCCGGATGACGGCGTCGAAGAAGTGCCAGACGACGAATCCTGCGCGAGTGCTACCGTGCCCAGCAAAAGCACCGCTGCGGGCAATACGCTCCACTTCGAGATTTTGCTGCTCATGACCTGTTCTCTCCTTTTTGCGTCCTCGACGATCTTTCCCGGGGTACTCGGTAATACCCAAGTTTGCGCAAAAAGTTGCGCGGTCTCTACTGGCCGCAGGAACAGTGGTGCGGATTCCGGAGAGCAGGAGGGCTATCGTTTTAGACACATTTTCTGCTACGCGTCGCAGGAAGAATAATGGAAGGAAAAGGGTCCTTTCGGGAGTCGTCGCCTAGGCAGGAGTGCCGCTCACCTCTAGCGAATTTACACTCTCTCCGCCCGCGCCAACAGCAGTAACTACATAATAATATACTCCGCTCGCCAACCCAGCGTCGGAGTAAGACGTTGCGGCAGTCGAAGCGATCAGGGCGTACGGGCCGCCGCTCGTGCCCGAGCGTTTCACGTTGTAGTTACTGGCCCCGCCGCTGACGTTCCAGGTGAGAGTGACCTGGCCGCGCTCGGATTTCGCCGTAATTCCGCTGGGAGCAGAGAGTTGCGCCGCCGGCGCAGGCGCCTGGGCAGCGCCGCCAGACATGCCCGACATCCCGTCCTTGAAACTGCGTATTCCTTCGCCTAAGCCCTTCATCACTTCAGGAATGCGCCGCCCGCCAAAGAAAATCAGGACGATGGCCAATACCACGAGCCAATGAAATATGCTGAATTCACCCATAATCGCTCTCCACTCCGTCGTTGACACCCCGGTCGCCCGGATACCTCGGGCCATTTCTCTTCATTTTAGGCCGGAATCGTTTGCTTCCGTCCCCTACAGGATAACACGCTCATCGCCCACGCGCCGCGTCAAGCGCTGCCGGTCCAGGTATTCCAGCAACGGAATCGCATACTTCCGTGTGATGCCGGTCAGTTCCTTAAACATGGGTACGCCGATTCGCTCCCCCTTGGATTTCTTATAGGTTTGCAGCAACCCGGCTAATCGCCGGAGCGCGTCCCGGTGAAAGATGAGATCTGGCGAAATCCGCACCAACACTTTTTCCCGCAGCAGGATCTGCAGGATTTTCTCCGCGCGCCGGTTCTCCATCGCCAGTTGCGCCAGAACCTCTTTCACGAAAGGAACGGCCAGGCCAGCCTTGGCAAATGCTTGCTCGATCTGCTCTTTCGCGCGCGCCTCTTCCGGCGTCAACAGGATCTCTGCTCCGGGCTTTTTCACAAGTTCGCCCTGCAATGCCACTTTATTTTGCTTTGCCAATTCCTCCAGCGCTGCTCGGAAGGATTCCGTCTTTACTCGCCGCCCGACCGCAGCGCGTAACTCCTCGCGTGGGATGCCGGGCTGCAGAGGATTTTCCTTATGAAAGGTCTCGACGCGCGTGAGAATTTTTTTCGCAATTTCCTCGAACACGGGCTCGGCTAGGAGCCATAGCGGCTCCCGGCGCACCACGCGGATCGCGCCCGCTTTTGCTAGGTTTTCCGCGACGGCCCGGACCTCTGCCTCCATCCAGGCAGTCCGCGGAATAATTTCCGGCATCCCCAGTCCGAGGATATTTCTCTCCACCATGGCGAGAAGGATCTCCTCATGGGAACCTCGCTCCATCGTCTCCAGAAACTGTACGCGTCCACGGTCGTTCCGCGTGGGCCGACGCGCCAAAGGGTCTATGACTTGCCCACCTCCAATGGTCATCACCGGAGAGAATTGCCGCACGATAAACCGGTCGCCGCGCACCACCACCACCTCGCCCGCCAATCGCAGTTGCAGCAAAGCGGCTTCGCCTGGAGGTACTTCCGACTTCTCGTAGAGAAGTACCTCTGCGATGCTTTCTGCGGTTCCCGCGTGAAAATGCACTTTTGCTCGATGCTTCAGTGGAGGCGCGCTCTCGAGCAACTCCATTCGCACGTCCATTCTTCGGGTATTTGCGAATTGTCCTGGGGACGCAATCACCATTCCGCGTCTGACTGCGCCATGGTCAATTCCCGAAAGATTCACGGCGGTCCGCTGGCCGGCTTGCCCTCGTTCCACCGCTTTGCCGCCCACCTGCACTCCGCGCACGCGGAGCAATTTCTTTTCCGGTAGCAGCTCTACTTCGTCTCCAGGCGCAATCTGTCCTGAAATCAACGTCCCCGTCACCACCGTCCCAAACCCTTTCACCGCAAAGGAGCGGTCAATGGGAAGTCGAAATTGCCGCCCCGACTGCTTTTCCGTAATTTTTCCGGCTTCGCTCTGCAACGCCTTCTTCAACTCCGCTAGTCCATCTCCAGTTTTCGCGCTCACCGGCAGAATTGGCGCTCCTTCGAGAAACGAGCCTTTTACAAAGTCCTCGAGTTCCAGCCGCACCATTTCCGCGCGATCCCGGTCGACCAGATCGATTTTTGTCACAGCGACCACGCCATGTTTCACTCCCAGCAGCCGGCAAATAGCAAAGTGTTCGCGCGTTTGTGGTTTGATTGCTTCATCCGCCGCAATCACCAGCAACACCAGGTCAATGCCCGAAGTGCCCGCGAGCATGTTCTTCACGAATCGTTCATGTCCCGGCACGTCTACAAACCCGAAGCGCACGCCTTCTTGTTCGAGAAACGCAAAACCCAGGTCAATGGTAATTCCGCGCCGTTTCTCTTCTTCCAAACGATCCGGGTGCGTCCCGGTCAGCGCCTCGATCAATGTGGACTTGCCATGATCGATGTGTCCCGCGGTTCCGACAATGATGCTTTTCGCCATGCGCGTCCGTAAGGACACCCCCGTGGGGATGTCCTGCAGTTTTTGGGATGCCCGGAAAGAGGATTTGTCGCGTCCCTTCGCGTCTGCTGCGAGTTCAGCTCTTGGCGGCGGCGATCTCCTCCACGATTTCCTGAGCCGCCGCTCGCGGATCGCTGGCCGCCAAAATCGGCCGTCCCACCACAAGGAAATCTGCTCCTGCTTTGATGGCTTCGCGGGGTGTCGCAGTTCGCGCCTGATCGTCTTTCTTTTCTCCGGCGATTTTGCCCTTCGGACGTACCCCGGGAGTCACAATCAGAAAATCCTGGCCGCAGGCTTTGCGGATCGCTTTTGCTTCTTGGACGGAGGCGACAACCCCATCCACGCCGGCTTTTTGTGCCAGCCTCGCCAATTTCACTGCGTGGACCTTCGGCGCCCCGCGGATACCCACTTCGCGAATCGCCTTTTGGTCCATGCTCGTTAGGATGGTCACGGCAAGGAGTCGCGTGCGGTCTGCCCCCATGGGGACCCCCGCACTCACAGCTTGCGCTGCGGCGCGCAGCATCGCCGAACCACCAAGGGCATGCACGTTCACCAGTTGCACTTCGGGCATCGCCGCGGATGCCAGCACCGCTCCCGCAACCGTGTTCGGTATGTCGTGAAATTTAAGATCGAGGAAAATGCCGGCGCCCAATTGTGCCACTTGGCGAACCGACTCTGGTCCGGCACTGGTAAATAATTGGCTCCCGATTTTGAACATGCCAACGAGGTCCGCGACTCGTTTAGCGAAGTTCACCGCGGTGGTTAAGGAATCAAAGTCGAGGGCTACAATCAGGCTGCTGCGTGGATGGGCGTCGAATCTCAAGGTTCGGGGCGTGCGCGAAATTCCTCAGTTCGCATCAGCGTCGGCGTGGGTGTGCTTCGGCGGCACTTGCAAGAGTTCCAGCCGCACTTGGCTCACTCCCGAGTTGATCAGACCGATCTTCCGGGCTACGCGATAGGATACATCAATTTCGCGTCCTTCTTGGTAGGGACCGCGGTCATTGATGCGCACAACCGCAAACTTGCCGTTCCGCGGGTTGACGATCCGTACCCAGGAGCCAAACGGTAGATTCGGGTGCGCGGCGGTCAAACTCTCGGCGTTAAACCTCTCGCCGTCGGCAGTCTCTTTGCCATTAAACTCAGGCCCATACCAGCTGGCGTTCCCAACCCAGACCTTAATCGGTTGAACAGGAGCACTCAAGTGAGCGACTAGGGGGGCTTCTATGCCCGGAGCGATGAGGAACATCAGGGGTATCCAGCGAAACGCGGCCCAGGTCATAAAGAGTGGTCGTCGCATAGTGTGTTCTTTTCGCTACGAACTACTCAAAATTGTAGCACTAGTACCGCAGTATGTCAATCGCTTTCGGTGCGCAGTTTATCTCGTATCTCACTGAAAGTTAATACCTTAACCTCTTCTAGAGCCCTTGCTAACCCTCCCACAATCGTCTCACTGGCCTTCGGGTCAGCAAAACTGGCCGTTCCTACCTGTACGGCCGACGCGCCGACCATCATGTATTCAAGCACGTCCTCCGCCTTTTCGATCCCTCCCAAGCCAATCACCGGGATCTTGACAGCCTTTTGGGCTTCCCAGACCAGCCGCAAAGTGATGGGTCGGATCGCTGGACCGGATAATCCACCCGTCACATTGCCCAGCCAGGGCTTCCCGCTCCTAACGTCAACAGCCAGCGCAGGATACGTGTTGGCAACGGTAAGTGCATCCGCTCCCGCTGATTCCGCCGTCCGCGCCATCAGCCCGATATCCGTGACCAACGGACTGAGTTTCACCCACAAGGGCCTCTCTTGCGCGACTCTCCGGGCCGCTTTTACGACCTCGTCGACAAGCCCAGGGTCGCTGCCGAACTGCATTCCG
The DNA here is from genome assembly GCA_963775865.1 of Candidatus Acidiferrales bacterium. Taxonomy (GTDB): domain Bacteria; phylum Acidobacteriota; class Terriglobia; order Acidiferrales; family UBA7541; genus Acidiferrum. Next base: position 254,489 of record CAVZKU010000001.1, read on the forward strand.
CCCTTTTTTACATTCGGACAGGAAATGTTAAGCTCATAGGCGGAAATGCCAGGGGCATCCTCCAACCGCCGGATAACCTCAACATACTCCTCCAAACAGTATCCAAAGACGTTCACGATCAGGTGAGTGTTGTATTTCTGCAACAGTGGTAACTTCTCATTGACGAACGCTTCGACCCCAATATTCTGCAGTCCGATGGCATTCAGCATCCCGGAGGGGGTTTCGTGTAACCGGGGAGCCGGTGCCCCTTCGATCGGCTCTTGGGATATTCCTTTGGTGACAAATCCGCCCAGCCGGTTCAGATCGACTAAGTGGGCGAACTCCACCCCATACCCGAAGGTTCCGGCCGCAGTAAGGATGGGATTAGCAAGGCGCAAAGTGCCAACCTGCACGCTGAGGTCTACGCGATTCGAAGGGCTCACACTGCCGAGGGAGGATAGCACGGACCACCTCCGGGCTCACCGGAAAACCCGGTTTGCCACACAGCGTTACTTTCCCGAGCGCTTCGCGAGAGCTTCGCCGAGCACGCGGCCGTCATGCGTTGCGAGCGTCACACCCGTCAGGGCACCTAGCGTAGGAGCAATATCCGCTGGTGTGGCCTCTTCGAGATACTCGCCGTGCTGAATCCCGTAACCCATCAAGAGGATCGGTACGCGTTGATCGTAATAATAGGGAGTGCCGTGCCCGGTTCCCGTAGCAGGCTTTGCTCCGTCCGCGGATCCTTCGGTGAGCCAATAGGGCTGTTGCAGCACGAACATGTCTCCACTGCGTCCGGCAAAATAGCTTAACTCCACCGCCGTTCGCGTCTGCGAGACAGTTTTGAAACCGGCTCCCAATTCCTCCGCCCGAAAAGCCTCGGCAACGCCTGGCATGGAAAGGGTCGTATCGAGCAGAGCTTTCATGGCCGCGGGATCGTGTCTCAGTTGCGCGTAAATCCCCGGGGAAAAATAAACATCATTCCCGGCAAGGCGGGCAATCGCGGTTTTGCCGAGATTAAACGGTTCCAGCGCTCTCTCCATGCGGGCTTGCAATTCCGGCAGGCGTAACACACCGCTATCGAATCCGGTCTTTTCCATGTCCGCGGGAATGGGAGCGACCCCATGGTCCGCCGTGAGTGCCACGAGATAGTTTCCGCGGCCCACCTTTTGATCCAGATGTGTGAACAATTCTCCTAAATCCTTATCGAGCCTTACCAGTATGTCCTGGATTTCCCAGCTTCGCGGGCCGAACGTGTGTCCGACATAATCCGTCGAGGAATAGCTAACTCCGAGATAATCCGGCGCTGCACCCTTTCCCAAGGCGAGCGAATCGATTGCCGCTTCGGCGAGCTTCGTCAGATAGGTGTCTGCAAATGGGCTAAGAGTCCACTGCTGGTAATACGTCTCGTCGGGCGAACCGCCGCCTTCTTTCCCGCGCAACGGAAAAGGAAATGTGGCTCCCCACCCATTCACCGTCGATGCACTTTCTACTTTTTCGTCATACCAATACTGGCTTCGCGGCAAGGAAAGCGCCCACGTTTTACCGTAATCCGCTGTCACCGGATGCTTCTTCACGTACTCCTCAACAACCGAAAGAGTTCCGTAAGGCGCCGAGGTCACCCACGCGCCAGTGGCCGTATCAAACCATACCGCTGCATCTGCTTTGTGGCCGGCCATGGTGAGTGCAGCTCTCGCCTTCAATGAAAATGTCACGACGCGCGTGGAGCCGCCCGTCTGAAACTTTAGTTCTTCGGCAAACGCGGGTAGCAGCATGCGCCATGCGGAATCTCCGCCCTTCGTCGTACCCCCGGCATACGCCGTGTTCTTCACGTTCGGGTCGCTCGTGCACGTCACCATCTTCTGTGCGTCGCGGTCCCACCACGCATTCGCCACTATGCCGTGGTTCATGGGAAACGCGCCGGTCGATATCGTGGCATGTCCCACACACGTCTCCGTCGCCGCGTAGGGGTACGCCGCCGTGCGGAACCACGCCCCTTCGTCTAGCAACCGTTTTAACCCGCCATTCCATTGGCCACGAAACTTGTCGACATAATCCGCGCGCATCTGGTCCACGACAATCATCACCACGAGCTTTGGCCGGGCCCCGTGAACTGTGCTTTTTTCGGGGGCTGGCTTGGCATTCTGCGTCTCGGCGCAGGCTAATCCTGCGGCGAAGATCATCACCGCGATGCCCACGATCCACTTCGGCCGCGCTTTCCACTGAACTGCTGCCCCAAACATCATCGGAGAGTCTCCCTGATCTTTGCGAAGTCTAGCACGGCCGCAGGCTCCTTTTAGGAAGCGCTTGTTCAGCGCACTTTTCCTTTTCCTGACTTGTGTTAGCATTTACGCCGACATGCGAATCATCGAAAAGAGCCAGCTCATGTCTGCGGCGGAGATCGACCGGACCCTGCAGCGCCTCGCCCATCAGATCGTGGAGAAAAGTGGCGGTACGCGAAATCTAGCGCTCATCGGGATCCGCCGCCGTGGTGTTCCTCTGGCCGAGCGTATTGCCCGGGCGATGCGTGGCATTGACGGCGTGGAGGTGCCCGTCGGCACCCTCGATATCACGCTATACCGGGATGACCTTTCGAAGGTTGCTCCGCAGGCTGTCCTGCAGTCCTCGCACATCGCTTTTGGCGTTGACGCCATGGATTTAGTCCTGGTCGACGACGTCTTGTACACCGGGCGCACCATCCGCGCGGCGATGAACGGCTTATTCGACCTTGGGCGGCCCAAGCGTGTTTCGCTTTGTGTCTTGATCGACCGCGGCCATCGCGAGATGCCTATCGAAGCCCAATACACGGGGCGTACGGTTCAGACCAGGGAGAGTGAAATCATCGAAGTTCGCTTGCAGGAAATCGACAACGAAGAACGCGTCGTGCTCGTCGACCGCGTGGACTGAGCCCACCTCGCCGGAAGTTTTTGCGTCCCAGAGGTTCTCCGCGTAAAATGAGTTCCGGTCAAGGGCGCGGCATTCCTATTCGTCCGAGATGCGCTTTCGCTCCTTACGAGAACAAATGTGAACTACCGCTTTCGTGATTTGCTCGCGATAGAGCCCCTCAGTGCAGACGAAATCACATTTTTCCTCGATCAATCCAAGCCGTTCCAGGAAATCCAGCGCAACCCGCTCAAAAAGCTTGCGACGCTGCGCGGCAAAACCGTCGCGCTCGCCTTCTTCGAAAACTCCACGCGCACGCGCCTGAGCTTCGGCACCGCCGCCTCCCGTCTCGGTGCGGATACGATGAATCTGCAGGCGGAAGCTTCGAGCCTCAAAAAGGGAGAAACCCTTCTCGACACCGCCAATAATTTGAACGCGATGAAGCCGGATTGTTTTGTGATGCGCCATTCCTCTTCCGGAGCCGCCGACTTCGTCGCCCGGCATCTGGAGATCCCGGTCGTGAACGCCGGTGACGGCACGCACGAGCACCCTTCCCAAGGCTTGCTGGATGCCCTCACCATTCGTGATCGTAAGGGTTCCCTCGACAATTTGAATGTCACGATTCTCGGTGACATTGCGCATTCCCGCGTGGCGCGTTCGAACATCCAGCTGCTCGGTAAGTTTGGCTGCCGATTTACTCTCTGCGGTCCCGCCATGTGGGTGCCCCGCGAACTGGAGCACATCGGGCCTCCCGGCACACCGATTCGCTGCGTCTATCGCGTCGAGGAAGCACTCGAAGATGCCGACGTCATCATTGTGCTTCGGGTTCAGACCGAGCGGCTCTATGAGCCCTCGCTCTCCCAGAACGATTACATTCTGCTCTATCAGCTCAATGCCGAACGTATGAAGCTGGCCAAGCCGGACGCGCTCATCCTTCATCCTGGACCGATCAATCGCGGCACGGAGATTACCCCCGACGTCGCCGATGGCCCGCGCTCCGCCGTCCTCGAACAAGTGACGAATGGCGTCTCTGTGCGCATGGCTATTCTGTATTTGCTCATGGTTGGCGCGAGCGCAGGGGTACATCCCGCACTCGAAGAAAAAACCGCAGCATCACCCAAGGAATCTGCTCATGCTTCTGATTAAGAACGGTCGCGTTCTGGACCCCGCATCGAACAGCGACGCCCCGCGAGACCTATTGCTTGAGGGAGAACACATCGCCGAGATCGCCACCCCCGGCAAAATTTCTCATGCCGATGGCGCGCAGACCTTTGACGCCACCGGCCTCATCGTCTCCCCCGGTTTCATTGATATGCACGCCCACCTACGCGAACCCGGCCAGGAGAATTCCGAAACCATTGAAACCGGCACGCACGCTGCCGCGCGGGGCGGTTTTACAGCGATTTGCTGCATGCCCAACACCCGGCCGGTGAACGACAACGCCTCCATAACGCGGTTCATCGTTGATCGCGCCAAAGCCTTTGGTCATGTTCGCGTCTGGCCGATCGGCGCCGCCAGTATTGGCAGCAAGGGTGAAGCCATTTCTGAAATTGCCGCGATGCGCGACGCCGGCATCGTGGCGGTCTCCGACGATGGCAAACCGATCGCCACCGCGAAACTCGCCCGCCAGATTATGGATTATTGCCGCTCTCTGGACCTCCCGGTCATCGAGCATGCCGAAGATGTGTCCTTGGCCGCCGGCGCAGTGATGCGCGAGGGGATTGCCTCCACGCGCCTGGGGCTTCCGGGAATGCCCGCTGCCGCCGAATCGGTTTGCGTCGCCCGCGACGTCCAGGTCGCCGAACTTACCGGCGCGCGCTTGCACATCGCACACCTTTCCGCGAAGTCTTCTCTCGCGCAAGTTCGCTTCGCGAAGCAGAACGGACTTCGCGTCACCTGTGAAGTCACGCCTCACCACTTCACGCTGATCGATGAAGATGTAACCTATGACTCGCGCTACAAAATGAATCCTCCGCTCGCCGCGCGCGAAGATCGCGAAGCCTTATTGGAAGGCCTTGCGGACGGCACTGTCGATGCTATCGCTACGGACCACGCGCCGCATGAGCCCGCGATCAAGGATGTGGAATTCGACAAGGCTCCCTTCGGGATTCTGGGTTTTGAGACGGCGATTGGTCTTGCCCTGGAACAGCTTGTCCATTCCGGCCGCATCTCTCTCATGCGCATGATTGAGTTATTCACGATGGGTCCCGCCCGCGTCCTCGGTAAAGAACGCAAACTCGCCAACGGCGAACCCGCCGACCTCACCATTTTTTCGCTGGATCGTCCGTGGACTTACCAAGTCAATGAGTCCGCGAGTAAATCGCGAAACTCACCCTTCGATGGGCATTCTTTTAAGGGCGGACCCGCTGCCACCATCGTTGCCGGCAAAATCGTCTACAAACACTAGGCCCTTCGTGCCGTTCGTTCCTCTGCTGTTTACTACGTCGCGCGGTAAATCGTGTTCCGGTGTTTCTCCCTGCGACGCCTATTTCATTTCAGCAAATAACCATCTCGCCGCATCCTCGCGTCCTGCCCCTCGACTCCCGTTAAACTGAAACAAAGGATGGCCATGCGCGCCGTTTCTCTAACCAGGTTTCTCCTCTTTCTTGGGGGGGTGCTGATTTGCTCTTGGCCCTGCCATGCGCAGACGGAGAAGATTCTCGATTTCCATAGCGACATTACCCTAGAGGAAGATTCTTCTCTCCAGGTCACGGAGACCATCACGGTCATCGCCGCGGGCAATCAGATCCGCCACGGCATCTATCGTGAGTTTCCGACTCGCTATCGCGACACGTTCAACAATCGCTACGTTGTCGGTTTCCAGATGCTCTCTGCTACCCGCGATTCGGCCAACGAGTCGTTCCGCGTCGAAGACGACGCGAACGGAAAGCGTATCTACCTTGGTGATGCCGGCGCAATGGTGCCGCGCGGCCGTCATGTCTACACCATTTCCTACACCACCAATCGCCAGCTCGGTTTTTTCAAGGATCGTGAGGAACTTTTCTGGAATGTCACTGGCAACGGCTGGGCATTCCCCATTGACCATGCCTCGGCCACCGTGCATCTTCCTGCCACCATTCCCTCCGACCAGGTCAAACTCTTCGGCTACACAGGTCCTCAGGGTTCCTTCGCTTCGCAACTCAACATCACAACGGAGGATTCCGCTTTTCAATTCAGCGCAACCCGAAGGCTCGGGCCCCATGAAGGACTCTCTATCCTCCTGAAATGGCCGAAAGGGTTTTTCGTCGAGCCTACCTTTTCGCAAAAACTGCAGTTTTTCTTTCAGGACAATCGAGATGCATTGCTCCTGGCGAGCGGCTTTTTTGTGCTCCTCCTCTACTACCTGATTGCCTGGTCCGCCGTCGGCCGCGACCCTGCTCGCGGCGTGATCATGGCTCTCTACCAGCCCCCGCAAAATCTTTCGCCTGCGGCGATGCGCTATCTCCTCCGCATGGGGTTCGACAACAAGACCTTTTCTGCCGCCATTCTGGACATGGCTGTGCGCGGATTCCTGCTCATCAAAGAGCAAGCGGGTTCTTACACCCTGTATACCACCGGCAAACCAAACACGGTTCTCTCTCCGGATGAACAGCAGATTGCCACGACCCTCTTTGCGGGCCGGAATCAAGTCTGGCTTCATCAGGAGAATCATCAGGTGATTGGCGCCGCCATGAAAGCCCTTTGCAAATGGCTGGCGGCCACGGAGCAGAAGACCTATTTCGTGACGAACTCCCGCTACCTGATGGCACCGGTGATTCTTTCCGTGGTGATCGCTGCGGCGTGTCTTCTGGTTCAGGGCAAGCCCCAGATCTTCGCCGGCGCTTTTCTGGGGTTCTGGCTCAGTATTTGGACGATCGCCGTCTACGGTTTGCTGATGAGCGCTGTTTCCGCTTGGAAGGCGGTTCTCGAGTCCCGTTCCTCAGCACGCCCCGGCGCGGTGGGCGCAGGCAAGGCCATTTCCGTAACCTTCTTTGCCATTCCTTTCCTCTTCTTCGAAGGTATGGCGTTTGTGTTTCTCTGGAAGATGACGTCTCTCCCCTTTGTGCTGTTTATCCTCGGGGCCGGATGCCTGCATGTTTTGTTCCTTCACCTTATGAAGGCCCCGACCTTTGCCGGGCGCCGCTTGATGGACCAGGTGGAAGGGTTCAAGCGATTCCTCGGAGCCGTCGATGGCGATCGTCTCAATCGCGCCGCGCCTCCTGAGCAGACGCCCGCCGCTTTCGAAAAATTTCTCCCCTACGCCTTGGCGCTGGACGTGGAACAGGATTGGGCGGAGAAATTCTCGGGAACCCTCGCCGGAGTTGGCAGCGCTCCAGGCACCACCTCGGCCGCTTACGCGCCTTCGTTTTATTCCGGCGCTTCCGGGAACGGCTTCGCCGGGACGAGCTTCGCCTCCTCGTTTGGCAGTTCGCTCACCTCCGCGATTTCTTCGTCGGCAACGGCGCCAGGGTCCGGGGGAGGGGGAAGCGGAGGTTCCGGTGGGGGCGGGGGTGGCGGCGGCGGAGGAGGTTGGTAGGCTGACTGGTTGCCCCGCTATCTTGTCGCGATTCTTTGCACGCGAAAGGGGTCGCCACGCGGCCAGGTCACTTTATTCCTGGTGTTGCAGTATGGGCAAACGGCGAATTGTTCGACTTCCTTGCCTAGCCCGGTGGATCCAACAACGCGCATTCCCCGCTGGCACTTCTTGCAACGAAAGACTTTCTGCAATGCCCCTCCTTGACTGACCAGCTCGGAGGTCCCCTCCAGACCCTACGCTTTGTAACCTGGAAGTCGTTCTTTCGCCTCTCGGGTTCTTCCCGTAGAGATCGAAAATAACCACAGCACTCATCTCCGTCCGAAGCGGCCCGTTGGTTAAGACGGCAATTTGCCGCGAAGGGCCGCGAGCGCTTCATGCAGCGTATCAAAAATTCTTTCTGGGCCAATCGCCTCTGTCAGGTGGTGGCGGTCGAGGTCCGGCTTAAGGTCTGACTGAACGTGCGCAAGAACGAAGCCAGTCCCCTGCGCGGTCAGGTCTTGCACAACTTCCCGAAGCACTCGAGCCGCCGTAAAGTCCACATTGGTAATCGCTCCGGCATCAATCACCATCCAATGCAACGGGGACTGCGCTGTTCTGACGAGCATGCGCACTTCCTCTGAAAAATGGTTGGCATTTGCATAGAAAAGCGGCGCGCCGAAACGATAAATCACCAGCCCCGGCTCTGTGAGCGCCCGGGGCACCACGGGGTTCAAGCACCAGATGCCCTCTCGTTGTTCGAGGACCGCCGTATGGGGGTGGTAGCTGTGGCCCACAATCCGGAACAGCGACAGCGCCATCGCCAGCACAATTCCTTGCTCCACTCCCACGAACACCACCATCAGCGCCGTGGTCACCGCCAAGGTGAATTCCCCAGGGCTCTCGCGGCGAATGGCTGCCAGTGCGCGCAGATTGATCAGCCGGACGGCGATGGTAAACACCACTGCGCCGAGGACGCACTGGGGAAGGAATTGCAGCGGACGCGTGAGAAAGAGCAAAACGAACGCCACGACACCGGCCGTCGCCAAGTGCGTCATCTGGCTCGTGCCACCCGCACTTTCCACCATCCCCGTCTGCGTCGGGCTTCCATTCACTACAAACGTCCCGCTAAACGCTGCGGCGGTATTGGCGGCCGCCAGACCGACGAGATCCGCGTTTTCGTCGTCCTCCTGGTGATGACGTGTCGCATACGCCCGGGAGGTCGCTGCACTCTGGGCAACGACCATGACAACGCAGGAAAGCGCCGCGGGAATGAGTACTTCCACGTCCTTCCAGTTGAGGTCGTGCAAACCTAACTGCGGCAAGCCACCGGGAACCGTTCCAAGAAGTTTTACGCCGCGCTCACCCAAATGGAAGAAGGCGCTCGCCGCCATAGCGCCGGCGACAGCAAATAACGGGCCCGGCAATTTTGGGGCAAAACGGCTGAACAGGAAGATGCAGGCTACAACCGCAAACGAGAGTGCAACGGTGAGCGCGGAAACGTGGGGCAGCAACCTCACCACTTCCAGAAATTGCCCGGTTGTGCGGTGGCTGTGCACGTCGATCCCCAGCATCTCCCCCAGGACGGCAATGCCAACCTGAAAGCCGACGCCTGTGAGGAATCCGATGAGAACGGTGTGCGACAGGAAATCCGCGAGGAAGCCGAGTTTCAGTAAGCGCGCCAAAAGCAGGAAAAACCCAGTCAGGAGAGCCACCAGGCCGGCCAGCGCAACATACTTTGCGCTGGCCAGCGGCGCCAAGCCCCGAAGGCTGCCCGCTAAAATGGCCGCTGTAGCGGAATCGGCAGCGACGACCAGGTATCGCGAAGAACCAAAGATGGCGAAGGCGATCAGTGGCAGCAACAGCGTATACAGGCCCGTGATCACCGGAGTGCCGGCGATTTTCGTATAGCCTAGAGACTGCGGAATATTCATCGCTGCCAGGGTCACTCCAGCCAGCAGGTTCCTTGGCACCTCTGACCATTTCCAGGGCCGCAGACCTTGGAACAGGGCGATGCGACTCTCCGGACGCGCTCGAGCGGCAGAGCTTTCACTCATGAACAGAATTCCCCATCAGAAACGCACAGCCACAGACCATCCCCCTGCGTTGCGAGGAAGCAAACTTGCATGGAAATACGGAACCGCGTCTGACGAGAGAGTAGCAATAGCGGGAAGCCGACTCAATACTCGAACGGGAATTCTCTGTCTAGTGCGCCGTCGGTTCCGCAGCAGGATGCAATCCGTGTTGCGGAACCTCGTGTGTTCCCCTGGCCAGAGGTTCGATCTTCATCCGGTAAAAATGATCCAAGGGCAGACGTCCCTTCCCCACGGGATACGCTTTCTCGATCGCCTTCATCACATAGGCCTTTGCCAGCGTGGCCGCTTCCACAAGTCCTCTTCCGGCCGCCAATTGTGCGGTAAGCGCCGAGGCAAACGTACATCCCGTGCCGTGCGTATTCTCAAGCTTGACTTTGTCTCCGCCCAATTGGTGCATTTCCTTTCCATCAAACACCACGTCCGTGGCCCTCTCCATGTGGCCGCCCTTCACAATCACGGCCTTCGCCCCCATTTCCACCAGTTTTCTGGCTGCCGCCTCCATGTCCGAAACGTCTTTAATCGAAATCCCCGTTAAAATCTCCGCCTCCGGTACATTCGGCGTTATCACGCTCGCCCGTTTGAGCAGCTCCGTGGCTACATATTTGACCCCGCCGGCATCCAGCAATTCCGAATCGCTCGACGAACGCATCACTGGATCATGTACTACCAGAGCGAATTTGTGCGCATCCAGGAACTCACCCACAACCACAGCATTTCCTCGGTTGCCTAGCATTCCGATTTTCACTGCCGCGATTTCGCCGTCTTTCGCCAGAACTTCCAGTTGTTCCCGCAGTTCCGCGCTGGGAGTGTTATGCACGGCCTCCACTCCCTGCGTGTTTTGCACCGTAAGCGATGTGATTGCGGCGACTCCGTAGCACCCGTGGGCCGCAAAAGTCTTTAAATCGGCTGCAACACCCGCCCCGCAACTCGGATCGAAGCCCGCGATCGTGAGCAGAATAGGAGGCACCGTAATTCCTACGTGAAGATGGCTCATCATGATCGGTCTTTCGCCCCGTTCCTTGAAGAAAATAGCCGGACACGCTCGCCGGTGCGAATTTTTCCTATTCGCACCGGAAAACGCCCGGCACTTGCGAATGTACGCGCACTAAATTTTCTCTGCAAGGAAATTTTCGGACGCAAAGGCGGAAGTTTGGCCCGAGTGGGCAAAAGCACTGAGCAGCTGGATCGTCGAATCCAGCGTTCACCCGAGAAGGGCGAACGCTATTTCACGGGAACAGGCCGCGAACCAGTGTCGCTTCCGCGACGCGGCCTACCGCTACCGTCATCGCCGCGGCGCGAGGTGGCACATGGTGCTTGCGCATGGCCTCAATCATGTCGTGGAACGACCGCACCATGATTTTCTGTAGGCGCACATTCACTTCGTCGGAATCCCACAGCAGCCCTTCCTGGTTCTGCACCCATTCGAAGTAGCTCACCGTCACTCCGCCTGCGTTCGTCAGAATGTCCGGCAGTATGGTAATTCCGCGACGAGCTAGAATCTCGTCCGCGTGCGGGGTCGTCGGCCCGTTCGCCGCTTCCGCCACCACGCGCGCCTTCACCGATTCCGCGTTTTGCAATGTAATCACGTTTTCCAGTGCCGCGGGAATCAGGATGTCGCATTTCATCGCCAGCAAATCATCATTCGAGATTCGCGAAGCGCCGGGCATGCCCACCACCGTGCCCGAACGTTCCTTGTAGCGAATCGCCTTGATCGGATCGATGCCTCGCGAGTTCGTCACTCCGCCTCGCGTATCGCTCAACGCAATAATCTTCGCTTTCTTATCAAACAGAAGCCGTGCCGCAGTCGCCCCGGCATTTCCGAAACCTTGAACCGCCACGGTTGCGCCGCGCAGCGAAATTTTCTTCATTTTGCAGGCTTCTTCCACCACGTAGACTAGCCCTTGCGCTGTGGCTTCCGCCCGCCCCAAGGATCCACCGATGGAGATGGGTTTCCCCGTCACTACCCCCGGTACGGTATGGCCCCTCATCATGGAATACGTATCCATGATCCACGCCATCGTTTGGGCGTCGGTGTAAACGTCCGGCGCGGGAATATCCTGGTCGGGACCAATCAGTGGCAGAATCTCGCTTGCAAACCGGCGGGTCAGGCGCTCCAACTCCCCCTTCGACATCCGCTTCGGGTCGCAGATGACGCCCCCTTTTGCTCCCCCGAACGGTACATTCACCACCGCTGTCTTCCACGTCATCCACGCCGCCAGTGCTTTCACTTCATCCAGCGTGACGTTCGGATGGAACCGGATACCGCCCTTGCCTGGACCGCGGGCGATGTTGTGCTGCACGCGAAACCCCGTCAGCACCTTCACCTGTCCGTTGTCCATCTTGGTCGGCAGTGACACTTCGAGAATGCGTTTCGGCGTGCGCAGCACCTGGCGCAATCCGGGATCCAGCTTCAACACTTCCGCCGCAATATCGAATTGGATCTGCGCGATCCGGAACGGATTGAGTTCCTCGCGCGGAGCGATGCGCGGAACAATGGGAGGCGCGCTCATGGTGCGGTTGGGGACTGGGGGTTTTGCGACCGTGGCCATTCGCTTCGGTCCTTTCCTTTGCGCTAACTGTGTATCATCGTGCGTTGCACCGAGCCTGCGTTCACTGCTACCCTTTGTGACCGGCCAGCCACACTACGCGCTAGCCGAAATTCTCCGTGTTTCGCCGAGATACTTGTCCCGGCACTCCGCGGAACAGAAATGCACCACCTGTCCACCCTGCTGCAGTGAGAGCGAAAGCCCTTCCGCCACGTGCATGCCGCAAATTGGATCGCGTGCCAGCTTCTGGTTCACGGCAGGATTTGGCACATCCACAGACGGCTTCGCCGGCATATCTCCGCTGACCATTTTCCATACAACTTTGCGCAGAATGGCCGCGCTCCAGGAAACCACCACCAACCAGAATAAATATCTAAGTAGCCGTCCCATACTGTCTTCCTTGCTTCCCCGTCCGCGGCCAGCATGCGTTCTGCGCTGCGCAGCAGTTCGGCAGCGTTGAGCCGAGTGTATGCACGGCTTCTCAGGGAGTCAAACGAAAAGCAGTACTTTCAAGGGGTTGCGCGGCGTATTGGTTCCTGCAGGCCGGTTTGCCACACCCTGATAGACCCAATAAGTGACACATTATAAATGGTTTAGACAGCAGGGCGCGGGCCGTCTCCCCAATCAATGGTTTGCGGGAATTCGCTCAATTCCCATGTACGGACGCAGCACTTCGGGGATCAGGATGGATCCATCGGCTTGCTGGTAATTCTCCACAATGGCAATCCACGTGCGCCCAACCGCCAGGCCGGAACCATTCAAGGTGTGGACAAACTCGCTCTTTCCCCCACCCTTCGCTTTGAATCGGATTCCGGCTCGTCGTGCTTGGAAGGCTTCGCAATTCGAACAAGAGGAGATTTCGCGGAATTCCTTGCTCGACGGCAACCACACTTCCAGATCGTAGGTCTTTGCCGAAGCAAACCCTATGTCTCCGGTGCAAAGCAGCACCGTGCGGTAGTGCAAACCCAATTTCTGCAAGATGGTTTCCGCGTTGCGCACCAGGGCTTCGTGCTCCTCATAGCTTTTGTCTGGATGCGTGAACTTGAACAGCTCCACTTTTTGAAACTGGTGTTGACGCAGGATTCCGCGTGTGTCTTTCCCGGCTGCACCCGCTTCCGAACGGAAGCACGCCGTCCATGCGGTCACGTGAATCGGGAGCTGCTCTTCGGTCAGGGTGGCATCCCGATAGAGATTGTGCAGCTCCACTTCCGACGTAGGGGTTAGCCAGAAATCCGTATCTTGCAACTTAAATAGGTCCGCTGCGAACTTTGGCAATTGCCCCGCCCCCATCAACGAGGCGGTATTGACCAGGAAGGGCGGCAAAATCTCCGTATATCCGTGCTCCCGGGTATGCACGTCCAGGAAAAAATTCGCTAGGGCGCGTTCCAGCCGCGCTCCCCAGCTTTTGTATACCGCAAAACGGGCTCCGGTAATCCGCGCCGCTGCTTCCAAATCCAGGATTCCCGCCTTTTCGCCGAGTTCCCAGTGCGGCTTGGGCGGAAAATCAAATTGGGGCGCAGTTCCCCATCTCCGCACTTCCTGGTTTCCCTCTGCGCCTTTGCCGTAGGGCACACTTTTGTGTGGAATGTTGGGTATCGTCAGCAAGAGTTCGCGCTGCTTCGCATCCAGTTCGCTGATGCGCTCATCGACCTGTTTGATCTTCTCCGCGACCTGCTTCATTTCCCCGAGCAGTGCGTCCGCACTCTCCTTGGCCTTTTTCAATCGCACGATCTCATCGCTGGCTTTATTTCGTTGCGCTTTCCGGTCTTCGTTTTCCCGAATCAATTCACGTCGTTCTTTGTCGAGCGCGCGGAAGCCGTCCAGATCCAGAGTCGTATTTCGCTTCTTCGCCATGTCAGCGAATTCATCCAAGTGATCTCGAAAGTAATTCAAATCATGCATGGTTTTAACAGAATAGCTCACGGCAGTCGCCGATGGCCAGTGATCCCCTCACTCGGAGTTTGGCTTCTTCCGTTCGTTTTGGTACAGGTACGGAAGTGCCAGTGTGGAGTACTCCCTCAATTGAACCTTTGCGCCTAGTGACGCAACCCACCTCCTCGCGCACAATCGCTTACGTGATCGGGAGTTCGGTTCGGCTTCCGGAGTGGTGGAATGATCATAACGATCTTGCTCCTGTGTGTTGTTCTACTGCTGGCGAGCGCGGTGGAACGACCGGCCACCCCTGAGAAGGATTGATCTTCCGAATGTAGTCCCTCCATCCCCCACGCCAGAGCGGCCGGCACCCCCACCGGCCGCTCACTTTTTTGCGATTCGAAAGTTTTTTCTCGGAGCACGAAAGCACATCTTGTGACGGGCATCACATTTCTGTGGGGAACTGTCTCGGCGCTTCTCGGGAATGAACCGGGTAGGAAATAAAAAAGGGGGCCGGTGCAAGCCCCCTATAGTGATCTGACCCCCCAATAACCGGAAACTCAGTCGAGGTTGAGTTCCGGCCACCCCGGGAAGCCAAAGTCAGGAATTGCCCGGCTAAGTTGCACGCCGTTTGCCAGTTGATTCCAATCTCGACCTATTCTCACTAGGTATTGATATCAAATGGCTTAGTACAGCAAAAGAGAGTTTGTGCAGGCCACAGGCTGGAGTGAATCTACAAAATCCCACAGACTCCTACAGGTTTCCTACAGACTTTGGTACTTTGTGCCCGCGCTTAGCGTCGGCCGCGAATTTCTTCTTCTCCCGAAATAACGATATTGTCCAGGGACGCTCCTCTCATGCCCCAATTGCTCTTCGTAGCGCGTCCGCGATCGATTTTGCGAAACGGTCCACGTCCGATTGATGCTCCGCTTCCACCATCACACGCGCGACTGGCTCCGTTCCGGAATAGCGCAATACCACGCGGCCGTTATCGCCCAATGTGACTTGTGCTTCGCTCAGCGCCTGGGACACTTCGGGAAGCGTATCCAAGGGCGGTTTCGTCTTCACCCGCACATTCACGATCACCTGCGGATAGTCCTGCAACCCTTCCACCAGCGATTCCAGGGATCCGTTCATCGAGACCAGGGAGGCAACCTTAACCGCCGTCAGCAAACCATCCCCTGCCGGACTATCGTCCAGAAAAATGATGTGACCCGATTGCTCGCCCCCCAGGTTATTGCCTGATTTCAGCATTTCTTCGAGCACATAGCGGTCTCCGACCGCCGCCCGCGCCAACGAGATGCCATCCCCCACCAGTGCGCGCTCCAGCCCCAGGTTCGACATCGACGTGGCCACCACCCGGTCGTGCTTCAGCGCGCTTTGGGATTTCAGATAGCGCGCCACCACCAATAGGACCCCGTCGCCATTTACCAGCTGCCCACTGCGGCCTACAAACAGTGCGCGATCTGCGTCTCCGTCAAAGGCAACGCCCAATTGCGCTTTTTCCTTTTTTACTCGCGCCTGCAGACCTTCCAGGTGCAACGAACCGCACCCGGCATTGATGTTCCGTCCGTCTGGGCTAACTCCCATTGCCACCACTTCCGCACCGAGCGAACGAAATAGCTCCGGACCTAATTGGTACGCCGCTCCATTCGCACAATCCAGAACCACCCGGTAGCCCGAAAGCCTCGCACCGGGCAGCACGTGGCTCCTCAGGAAGTCCAGATATTCCGCGTGCAGCGCGTGATTCGCCAGCAACGCGGGCCGTTCTTCGGGCACCGGTTGGTTTCTCAGTGGAAAAATTTCGCCTTCAATCTTCTCCTCTTCCGCGTCAGGAAACTTCATCCCCGCATGCGAAAATAACTTTACCCCGTTATCGTGATAGGGATTATGCGACGCGGAGATGACCACTCCCGCCTGGTAGTCATTCTGGCGCACCAGGCACGCGACCCCCGGCGTGCTGATGACACCAGCATACGCAGCGCCGGCCCCCGCCTCTTGCAGTCCCGCTGCCAGCAGCGCTGCAATGTGCGGACCGGATTCGCGCGTATCCATCCCAATCAGGACCTGCGCCGAACCGTGTTCCCTTCTTAAGTATTCGCCAAGCCCGCGGCCTGTAGCGTAGAGCGTGGCGTCATCGAGTGGCGGCGTGCCAGGAATTCCGCGGATTCCGTCGGTACCGAACAGTTCTTTGGCCATAGTTTGCAGGAGGTCAGCGGGGCGAGCGACCTTCGAGGCAGTCTAGCACAGCCCTCATCGATAGCTTTCGCGCCGATCTCGCGTTTACGCCCTTTCGGTTATCCCGTCCAGGGAACATCTCTTTATTAATCCCGCATCACAATCCTGTCGCGCTGCCCCGGGAAAGCCTTGAATATGCTACCGTGTTCGGCAAGAGGGTGTCGCTTGTCCACAACGGAAACACCGCCAGCAGCTCTGCGTATTCCCACGACGTCGACCAGTCTGCGCATTCTGGCCGGCGCGGTTGTCCTTTTGTTTTTCTATTACGCCGCTGGTGTCGTCATCACTCTGCTCCTCTCCGTTCTGCTCGCCTATTTCCTCGATCCCGCCGTTGAGCTCTTGGAACGCGTTCGCATCCCGCGAACCATTGGCTCCTTGATCATGGTTCTTCTCTTGATCGCCGCGATTGGGGCGATGGGCTACGGCTTGTGGGTACGCAGTTCAGACTTTGCTGCGAATTGGCCCAAATATAGGGACATTCTTCGGGAGGCCACCGGCGAGGTTCAGGGCAAAATCAGCGGCATTGAAGGCAGTGTCAGTGACCTCACCACTCCCACGGGGGCTCCCAAACCCGTTGCACCCGCCCCCGAATCCAGCACCGTGCACACGCTTTTTCTTCGCGGCATTGGCTCGCTCTATGCTCTCGTTCTTGAGGGCACGTTCGTTCCTTTCCTGGTCTTCTTCATGCTTGCAGGAAAGCGCGAAGCTTGGCATTCCACGCTGCAACTTTTCCCCATCTCGCGCCGCACCCAAGTGAAGGAAACTCTCGACGACCTGCGGAATGTCCTTCGTGACTACCTCATCGGCATGACTGTCGTCACTTTGGTCGTCATTGCCCTTAGCAGCATTTTCTTCCTTGCCCTGGGCTTCGATTACCCGGTTCTCGCAGGAATTGCTTCCGGGTTGTGCAACATGGTTCCCTACATCGGCGCGGTTCTCGCCTGGATGCCCGGCTTTTTCCTTGCCATCTTGAAATGGAAAGCCGTCAGCCACTTTGGCATCATCGCGGTTGTACTGACTGGCATTCACATCGTGGCCCAGAACCTCATTGCTCCCCAACTTGTCGGCCGACAGGTGCAACTGAACGCCGTCGCGATTACAATTTCTTTGCTTTTCTGGGGCTGGGTGTGGGGCGGCATGGGCTTAATCCTGGGGATTCCCATCACTGCCGCTCTCCGCGTCATCTGCGACCATACGGAATCCTGGAAGCCTGTGGCACGCTGGCTCAGTGCTTGATCTTCCGTTTTTTCCTCCCTGTTTCTGGAGCGTGGTATGAATCCGTTTCGCTCGGCGTGTTTGCGATTTCTCTTTTTGCTCTGTTCTATTTTCCTCGGATGCCACTCTGCATGGGCTTGGGGATGCAAGGGACATCAGACCGTCGCGCTGATGGCTGAAAAACAGCTCACCCCACAGGCGCGCCAATTCATCGAAAAACTCTTGTCGGAAAATCCCGCGGATCCGCAGCTCAAGCGTTATTGCGGCAACTCTTCCCGTGATCTGCTGGCTGACGCTTCCACTTGGCCCGATGACGTCCGTAACAATTTAAAGAATGGGCCGTGGCACTACATCGACATCCCGCGCGGCGCTCCACGCGCTTCGCTTGGGCAATTCTGCGGCATCGACGGTTGTGTCACCCAGGCGATCGCCGATCAACTCGCTGTGCTCAAGAACACGAACGCCGACCCACGTCTGCGCGCCGACGCTGTGAGGTACATCATCCATTTCGTCGGTGATCTCCACATGCCTCTCCATGCCACCACGAATGACGACGAAGGGGGCAACTGCGTTCCTGTCCGCTATCTCCGTCGGCGTCCCCAGGAGCATAACGGGTCATTTACGCCCAATCTTCATGGTCTCTGGGACACCGCAATCCTCGAACGGGATATGGAGGGAGCCGAGCCCCCCGAGTACGCCCAATTCCTCGGACAGGTTTTTTCTTCCGACATCCCTAAATGGCAAGCCGCGGGAATTCATGTCGAGGACTGGGCCTGGGAAAGCCACGACCTGGCGGAATCCATCGTCTATGGCGCTCTCATTCCTCAAGTTCCGGTGGAGACTCCCGCACCCGTTCACACCTGTTCCGATGACAATAACATTGGCGAACGCATGATGCACCTGAACCTCTTTGCCGGCCAGAATTATCAGAAAGCCGCCGCGCCAATTGTCGAGGAGCGCATCGCCCGGGCGGGTGTTCGCTTGGCGATGATCCTCAACGAAGCGGCAAATTCTACCGAGGCCGCCCACTAGGCCGCAGACCAATTCGCTCGCCCGGCTTTTTCGCTGGCATGAGGTAAAATGTGGCCACAAGTTTCGGAGCAATCATGAGCGATGACGCGATTATCCTCACGCTTCTCGAAGAAGCGTACGAAAAGAAAACCTGGCATGGTCCAAACCTCCGCCAGGCCCTCAAAGGCGTTCGTGCGAAGCAGGCTGCTTGGCGTCCCGCGCCGGGTCGCCACAACATCTGGGAAGAGACTCTTCACGCGGCCTATTGGAAATATGCCGTGCGCCGGCGCCTCGAAGGCGGCAAACGCGGTTCCTTTGCCTTAAAGGGGAGCAATTTCTTCGCCCGTCCGGAAGGAGGCAACGCGACGGAATCGGCGTGGCGCACCGACCGCGCCATTCTGGAAGACGAACACCGCGCTCTGGTTCAGACCATCCGCAAAATTCTCAAATCTCCGAGCGCAAAAAAGCATCTTCGCATGCTTTACGGTATCGCCTTTCATGACGTCTATCATGCCGGCCAAATTCGCATGCTTCGCCGGCTCCAGGAACGCTGAGCTTGATCAGTTCTTGCGCAACGCCTTCACGACACCCGCCACGTCGTCTGCATCCTGAAACAGGCGAATCGCGGCAACTCCTGAAGCTCCAGCCGCCAGGCAGGCTCCGGCGTTTTGCAGGGTAATCCCGCCAATTGCAAGCACCGGGATCGCCACGTTCTCGCATGCCTGCGAAAGGCGCTGCAGTCCCTGGGGTGGCCCGTAGGCTGCCTTGGACGGTGTTTCGTACACCGCTCCAAAAATCACATAATCTGCACCGCTGCGCTCCGCTGCGCGCACGGATTCGAGCGAATGTGTGGACACTCCTACAAAGAAGTCTCTGAGAGAATCCCTTTCCTCCAGGTAACGCCTGGCTTCTTCGACGGGCATGCTGTTTTCCCCAAGATGCACGCCGCCCGCACCAACCGCCAACGCGACATCCATCCTGTCATTGATCAGCACACGGCAGGAAGGGGGCACTCGCCGCACCGCTTCTCCTGCCAAAGCTGCCAGCGCCCGCGCGGAGAGATCCTTCTCGCGGATCTGAATCCAATCCATACCGATGCGTGCGGCGCTTTCCACTCTATCGAGAAGCGAGCGAATCTGCTCCTCAGGGGACCCTGGCAAGGCCCTTCGGTCTGTGACGTAGCACAGTTTCATCTTATGAATTGGAGGAGGGAGGGACACCAGCGGGTGTGGGGCGCGAGTTAAACATCCCGAAAGCCACAAAAATATCCAAAACGCCGATGCCACTCACGATGCCGCGCAAGGAGGGATTGAGCACAATCGGCATTAGCCAGGGCACATGGCTCAAAAAGTAATTTTGTTCCCAAAACGTGGACCACGGAAGGTACAACAACAGCGCGCCCATCTCAAACAACAACACGACCGTCAATGCACGCAGGATCCGATTCATTTTCCCGAGGGTCTACCCTGGTTGACTGTGGGCACTTAGGTCAGCGCGCTGGCTTTTGGAGTGAGGCAATCCGTTCCGCCACATCGCGATAATCGATATTGACCGCGTAGACCTGAGAGAAACTCTTGAGTGCTGCTTCCAGATCGCCGGCCGACTCTTGCGCCACTCCCAAATCATACCGCAACGCCAGTTTACTTTCCGAATCTAGCCCCGGCGTGGTCAGCGCTCGTTCGTACCAGATGGCCGCGATGTCCGGCTGGCCTTTCTCCATGAACGCCAGACCTAGCAGCGTGCTGCACTGCATGGCATACCGGAATGCTTTTCCGCGATCATTTGCCTTGGCCACCTTCTGAAATTCTCCAATGGCTTCTTCCAGAAGACCCATTTCCCGGAACGCAATTCCCAGGTTGTAGTGTGTCTCCAGGTCTTCATCCTCCGCGCCCATTTCACCCAGCTCGGCACGGAACTCGTCAAATACTTCCTTCAACGGCCCGGATTCGCTGCTCGCGGCGACAGTTTCCTTTGCCGGCGCGCTTCCCGCATCGTGAGCCGTCTCGTGCGGCTGAGACATTGTCGGTGTCAGTTCATCCAGTCCCAATTCGTCGATCTCGCGCGCCAGGTCGGACAGGAACTGGTCGGAAGAGAACATATTGCCGGGCACCGGCTCTGCAAGTTTTCCTTCGTGGGATTCCGTCGTCTCCGCGGGAATGGAATCTCCCACTGGCTCCGGCGTCCTGGCCGGAGGCACTTGCGCCAGCAGTTCATGCGCCGGAAGTACTTCCTCCGGCTCCAGCACCAGTTCGAATTCCTGGTCGAGTTCGAATTCTGGTTGTGGCGGCGGTACTTCTGGAAGTGCGGCCTGCGGCTCTTCCAGTGCTGGCTCGCGCCCTTGCGCGGCAATTTCGGCATGTTCCGGAATCGCTAGCGCCGTCGGCTCTTCGCCGGGCAATAGTTCCTCGACGTGCCGCCTGATTTCCTGTTCCGCGGGCGCGGTTCCTGGTGTTTGGCCAGCAACTTCAACCGGCACATTGGCGGGTGGAGCAGTCCAATTCTCTGGATCGATTTCTTCTACGGGTACGTGAAATTCTTCGTGCCCTGTGTCTTCATAAGCAGCCACGAGCGGTTCCGCTCGGACGGCTTCCGCAGGCAATTCTTCAGACTTTTCCTCTTCGACAACAAGTTCGGGCAACGCAAATTCTTCGGGGGCGGAGGTAGACGGTGCCGGCGGGGCAACCGGGGGCACCGGAGTTGCGGCAACAGGCGCGTGCTCGGGCTCTTTCGTTTCTTCCAGTAGGGAAGCCCATTCCGCGGACAGGTCCACTTCCTCTGCCGTTTCTGCAGCCTCGGGTTCCGGTGCAGTCCCCGCTGGAGTTTCTCCCACCATCTCAATTTCCGGAATTTCTGCCGCAGCCAGATCTTGCGGCACTTCGATCGCTTGTGGCGCAGCTTCTTCTGGAGCGGCCACAACTTCGGCGGCCTCCACGGGAGTCTCCGCAACGGGCACTTCCTCAACCGGAACCGTTTCGACTGGCTGTGGCATCGCCGCTGCGACCGCCGCCGCAATTTCCTCATCATTCAGACCCGCCGCGCGCTGGAATCGCCGGCGCAATTCGCCAAAACGTTCACTGCTCCGCAAATCTCCCCGGCTGGTATGAATGTGTTCCAGTTGTGCGGCAAGTTCCGCCGTACGCCGGTCGTCGCCGGCGCCCAGCACGAAGTCCAACAGTTTTTCGAGAGTCGGCGTGTGCGTCGGTGCCCGCCTCAGGATCGCTTCGAGCAGCCCGATCGCCTTCTGTGTCAACCCGTAGCTGGCAAACAAATCGACGTCGGTCAACGACTGGGCAATAAATTTTTGCGTCTCTTCATCCAGCTCAGGTTCCCCAGGCGTCGATGACGGCGCTTCCGCTGCAACCGGGCTGGCCTCTTCCTCCAGGCCCGGCCGAAGCTTCGGTGCCGGAGCCTTCGGCAACTCAGGCTGCAAATCGTCGGTGACCACTACAATGTCAGCCGCTGGCGCGGCCTCTTCTTCGACCACTCCCAACTTCTTCAAAACGTCGTTCAGTTTCCGTTTGGCTGGTTCGCTCTCCGGTTCGCGGTCCACTAGTTGTTGGAAAACGTCTTTGGCCCGTTCCAACTTCCCGGAGGCCACCAAGGCGTCGCCCAATTGTGCCAGAGCGTCGGGCATGCGGAAGGAATCGCTGGTCCTTCCATAGGTGTCCACAATCCATTCCAGCGGCTCCAGCCTGCCCGGCAGCCGCGTTGCCAGTTCGTTCAGAAGATGCGTGACCCCTTCATGCTCCCCGGCGTCGATCATCGGAAGGCGAATCCGCGAAAGCAGGCTCATCGCCCGCTCCGCCTGTCCCGATTCCATCAAAACTTCCGTCACCTTCTGAGTGGCGCCAAAGTTCTTTTCGTCCGCCGAAAAAATCCGTAAGGCCAGGCCCGTCGCTTCGTCCCACTTGGCATTCTTAACGTACAAATCCAGAAGCAATTCCGCCGGCTCGCCGCCCTTTTCGAGGTCCGGCACACGTTCCAGGATTTCCGCCGCCTGGGTCACATTGCCCACGGTGGAAAACGCCCGCGCTTTTACGATCAGTGCGTCCAGTTGTTTTGGATTGAGTTGCAGCGCCTTGTCGGCAAGCTTCTCGCATTCCGCATGGTCGCCGCGCGCCAAAGCCCGCTGCGCGGCCGATACGTAGGCCTCCAGTGCTTCCCCGGACTGTCCCATGGCCTGGTACAGATCGGCCAGCCGCACCTGGATGCGCAGGTTGTCCGGCTCGGCAGACAGCAGCTTCTTCAGCAGCGAGATCGCTTCTGGCTGACGGTTGTTCTTCAAGTGCAGTTCCGCCAGTTGCAGGAACAGGGGTCGCGCCTCGCTCATGACCCCCTGCTGAACATACAGATCCGCCAGCTTTTCGAGCGGTCGAATCTCTTCCGGAGCCAACTTCGCAATTCTTTTGTAAACGGCAATGGCCTTGGTGAGGAAGCCGTCACTGACAAACAGTTGCGCGAGTCGTTCGAAGTAATCGATGGCCTGGATGGTCTCGCCCTGGCGGATATAGAGCTCGCCGATGGTCATCAAGGTGACCTGGTCGCGCGGTTCATATTTCAAGATCTGCTGATATTCGGCGATGGCTTGCGCCACCTTCCCTTGGTTCAGCAGTTTCTGTGCGGCTTCGACAAACTTGCTTTTGTTATAGGCCATGCGCTATGGACGACAGCTCTCCCACCCAAGCCGTCGCGACTTTCTCCTGGACGCAGTGCAGGCGCTGAAACTTCTGCGACCTTACCTTTTTCACGCTACGCCCCGGCATGGGGGGCGTCAATCAAACAGCGGGTGATTGTGAGCAGGCAGTTATCCCCGTAGCTGATAGGAAACCCACGGGCGAAGACATGGCGAAGGTTGGCTTCTGTCTGTTGATGAAGTGGTTCGCGCAGCGCGTCCGGCCTGCCGCGCAGTTTCCCGTCCTCGACCATAACTCGCTACTCACTCCCCTTGCGGCCAGATTTCCAGCGGCAATGCCACTTGCACGGCTCCCGCCGCCCAGCACCCCGCTTCGCGAACTGGAGCAAACGAGTGCCGGTGGAGCGGGGTTGGGCCGTGCACTCGCAAAGCTTCGAGATGCTCGGGTGTGCCATAGCCTTTATGCTGCGCCAGGCCGTATTGCGGGTACACCGCGTCCCATTCTTCCATCCGCAAGTCGCGGTGTGTCTTCGCCAGGATGGAAGCCGCGGCGATGGAGACGCTTTTTGCATCCCCTTTAATCAGCGATTTCTGCTCGATCAAGGCATCCAGTTGCATGGCGTCAATCAGCAGGTAATCTGGTTGGACAGAAAGTAGTTCGAGAGCCGCGATCATGGCCTGCCGGCTGGCTTGATAGATATTCCAGGCGTCAATGCGCTGCGCATCGATTTCGGCCACAGCCCAAGCCACAGCGTATTCGCGGATGCGCTCGGCTAATTCACTGCGCCGCTCCGCGGTCAGTTTTTTGGAATCGTCCAAACCGACAATTCTTCGTTTCGGATTCAGAATGACCGCTGCGGCGACAACGGGACCAAACAGCGCGCCGCGCCCGGCTTCATCGAGACCCGCGATGCGGGTCCAGCCAAGCTTCCGCGCCGCTCGCTCGAAACGCGAAGAGCAGAGTCGACTCATAAAGGGTGGTGACCGCGGGAATTTTATCACGCAAACCGGCAGTCACGGCTGGGCTCGCGGCCGAACACCGTATAAAGCAGAAGCGTGCGCTGGTAGTTTCACTTCGATGGAGGCCGCGTGTTCCAGGTCCTTGTGCTCCCAAAGATCCCTCAGCGCATACTGGGATCCTTCTAGGCCCAATTGTTTCCAGGTATAACGCAGCGATCGCGGCGCATCGCTGCGATTGAAAACCGCCACGTAGTAGCCACGGTCACCCGCTTGCTCCGCTACCCACACCGCTGACTCCTCGCTGGTCCGGACGGCATGATTCCCCCGGGACTCTTGATCCACCGCGATCACTTCCGAATTGGTCAGCAGCGATTTGGTCCACTCATCGCACAACAACAGGTTCCCGCCCATGATCAGGGGGGAACGGAAAATCGCCCAGAGCGTCAACAGCGTCCTTTGCTCGTCCTTCGTCAGACGGGACGCGCGCGGATTGCCCCATCCCGGCGCCGGTTCCAATCGCCCGATTGCCAGCATATCTGCATCGGGCCAGTTTCCCGGACGCGAATGAACGGCCCATTCCGCCGCTCGTTCGAATTGATTGTTTACGCCCTGCGGAAAATCCTTGTTGCCTTGCCATACGTCCCACTCATCATCCGAAATGCGCCACATCTGCGCGTACCGAGCCATTTCCTCTGCTCTCTGAAGGGGGGCGGGTCCCGGCGACAGGCTTAACACCATAGGTCGTCCGGTTTTCTTCAGTGCTTGGCTGAAGAGCCGGATCTCCTCACCCTTGTACGGGCGGCTGGAAATGCAATCGATCTTCACGTAGTCGACCTGCCATTCGGCCAACTGCCTCGCCAGCGAATCGTAGTATGCCTGCGCGGCGGGTTTCGTTGTGTCCAGGCCATAGTTGAATGGATTCCAGGAACAGGTATCCGCGGTGTCTGCAGCTTCTTGCGCGTGAAACTCCGATCCCTCAATGGGCAGTCTTTCCCGCACCGCTTCTTTGGGAATCCCTCGAAGAATGTGCAACCCAAATTTCAACCCCAGGCTGTGCACATAATCCGCCAGCGGCCGGAATCCCTCCCCGTTCGCCGCGGAAGGATAGGTATTGACGGCCGGCGTATATCTCCCGAACGTGTCCAGGCTGAACTCTGCATTTTGCGCATTGAAGCCGGCGGAATGGTTGGTGACGTACCAGCCAGAGTCCACGACGATGAATTCCCAACCAAACGCCTTCAAATTTTTGGCCACCCACTGGGCGGTCTCGCGAATATCGCTTTCTTTGACGCTTTCGCCATAGGCGTCCCAACTGTTCCAGCCCATCGGCGGGGTCTTTGCCAAACTGCCTTCCTGCGCCTGCAATCCACTCAGGCAAATGCCGAACAGCAAGACGGGAAGGATCTGCGCACGCCAGCCTATTTTTCTCGGTCGCCCGATAGACACCTGCCTCCCAGACCGCCATGATTCTATCCGAATCCGCTGGTTTTTCTCGTGGTTTTGCTGACCGGGTCCGGAGGAGCGTCACGAAAAAAAAGGACAGGCATTTCTGCCTGTCCCTGGAACCTCTGTTGGTCTGAACTTACGCGTTTGTCGCTGCGGCTGGCGCTTCGGTTTCTTCCCGCGCGGCACGCTTGATGCGAGCAGCCTTACCCCGCAGATCACGCAGATAGTAGAGCCGCGCACGCCTCACACTGCCCTTGCCGACAACATCAATCGAAGAGATCGAAGGCGAGTGCAGCGGAAAAATACGTTCCACCCCGGTGCCGAAGCTGACGCGCCGCACGGTAAAAGTCGCGCTGCTGGCCCGTCCCTTCTTCGAAATCACCACACCCTCAAACGCCTGGATGCGTTCCTTGACCTTTTCCCCTTCGCCTTCGAGCAGCCGCACATTCACCCGGACGGTATCGCCGGGGCGAAATTCGGGGAGGTCTTTGCGCAATTGCGCTTCATGCAACTTACGAATTACCGGATTCATTTTCTGTATTCCCTGCAGACCCACTCAGGCGGGGCCAGCACTTCTAAGGCAAACTCTGATTATAGCCAAAGGTCTGCCTTTTTCCTAGCCATTTTCTCCCGACAAGTCGGGGCGATTCCGCGCCGTCTTCTCTAACGCTTTCTCCCGCCGCCACTTGGCCACTTCGGCGTGGTTCCCGCCGATCAGCACCTCGGGCACTTTCCACCCGCGATACTCCGCCGGCCGCGTGTAGTGCGGGAAGTCCAGAAGCAGTCCCTGCCCACCCGTGATCTTCCGCGGCGTTCCCTCATGCTCGCTGAACGACTCATTCTGCGTCGACGCCGCGTTGCCAAGCGCTCCGGGCAGCAGCCTGGTCACGGCATCGACCACGATGGCGGCCGGCAATTCGCCCCCGCTCAAGACGTAATCGCCGACACAAATCTCTTCTGTGGCCAAGTGCTCGGCAACGCGCTCATCCACGCCCTCGTAGCGACCACAAATCAAAATCAGCCGCTCCAGCTTTGCATACCGACGCGCAGTCTCTTGCGTGAACAATCGTCCGGCCGCAGACATCAGCAGAATGGCCGTGCCCGGTTCTGTAGTGGCTTTCGTCTGCCGGCCGCCCACTTCATAACCCAAAAGATTTTCCACGGTTAGAAACAGCGGCTCCGGCTTTAACACCATCCCTTCGCCACCGCCAAACGGACGGTCATCCACGGAGCGGTGCCGATCCTTTGTGAACTCGCGCAGGTCCTGCACGTGAATCTGCGCAATCCCTGCTTCTTTCGCGCGCCGCACAATGCCATGGTCCAGCGGACCAGCGAAAAATTCAGGGAAAATTGTAATCAAGTCAAATCGCATCACTTGCAGTTTATTCAAAATGGGCTTTCGACGATAGGTTGCCTTACTCCGGGGTATTCAGATCTGTGAGACCCTCTGGCAATCTAACCTCAATTCTTCGTTCGGCCACTTCAACTCGCCGGCAAATGTCTTCTGCCAGTGGCACCAGAAGCTCGCCTCCCGGCGTCTCCACTTGCAGAACCGGCGTGCCGGTGACGCTTTCTCCAGTAAAAAAGACGTCACGCACTGTGCCCAGCACACGCGGCACTCCTTCCATTCCGCAGGCGGGCGAAGACAATTTCGTTCCCTCGTCCGCCACCTCAAGCACCGTGCAGCCAATCAGATCGGTCACAAAATATTGCCCTGCAGGTAACTCGACGCGTTCTGCGAAGGGCAACAGCACCTCGAAACTGCGCAGCGTTTCCGCATCGGAAATCGTCCCGTAGCCGTCGAAATGGAATACACCCATCCCGGGATGGTTCCGATCTACCCAGAACTTCTGCAGTCCGGTCAATCGAGGTTCGTTATTCTCATTTCGCAGGTAAATCTGTTTGAGGGTGGAGAACCGGGAGGGAAAATCCGTCAGCAACTCCGCAACAACCTCGCCCTTATTGCCGCGCGGCCTTAAAATTCGCGCCACCAGCACCCAGCCGCATTGCTTCATGGGAATGCTTCAATCTTCCAGAATCTCGAGCGTGAATCGCTTATGAAGCTTCATCCCGGCTGCTCCGAGCAATGTACGGATCGCCTTCGCCGTGCGTCCCTGACGCCCAATCACTTTCCCCAAATCTTCAGGATGTACTCGCAACTCCAAAACAGTAACCTGAGAACCTTCTACTGCTTTGACTTGCACTCCTTCGGGATGATCTACCAATGCCCGTGCGATCTCCTCAACCAGTTCTTTCATAGGGCCCCCGCGTGCGTTCCGTTTGTCAATCTACTTCACGCGCTCTCCCCCATTATGAGAGCGCGCCACTTACCTCCGCCACTGGGACCTGACCTGGTGAGCCGAAGAGCTTGAACGCGAACTGAGCGTCGGATTATTACGCTATCTTTTGCTGTTTGATGAAACTACGCACGGTATCGCTCGGCTGTGCCCCAACGCCTAGCCAATACTTGATACGCTCGGAATCCAACTTGATTTCCGCGGGCTTTTTCAGCGGATCATACGTTCCCACCGCTTCGCGCACACGCCCATCCCGGGCTCGCGTTCTTTCGATCACCACCACACGGTAGAACGCCTTCTTCTTCTTTCCAATCCTTGCTAAACGAATAGTTAACACTAAAGTACGTCCTCCTAAAGACTCCCTATTCTAGCGTGACTTCGCTTCCCCCGGCAAACTATCCCTCGCGGCGTGCACGACATAAGAATCAGGATCGAAGTCTGTTACAGAGAGTTTCACGCGCAGGGTTTATGCACTTCCACGGGCGCGGTGGAAACCGGATGCAAAGTGGCCATCGGTACACGCCTGAAACGCACCGGGATGCACTGGACCGTTCTCGGCTCTAACGCCATCATGGCGCTGCGCTGCACAAAACTCAGCGGCCGCTTTCCGGACTTTTGGGAACGCAAGTCAGAGCCCAGGACTGCCTGAGGCATCACTTTCTTGTCGTGCACGCTTCGCGGACTACCGTTGCACCACCGGTAACTCCACAAAGCTCTCCTCGCCTGGAGCATGGTACACGCGTTGCACTGCCTTGCGATACTCTTCCGGCTTGGCCCAGAAAATATTGGGGACGAAAGTCTGCGGGTTCCGGTCATACAACGGAAACCAGCTTGACTGAATTTGCACCATGAGCCTGTGTCCCCTTAAGAAAACGTGGTTGGCGTTCGGCAGCGCAAACCGGTAGAGCAAAGGTTTGTCGCTGGCAATGGGCTTCGCATTCTCCAGGCTTTCGCGATACCGGCCGCGGAAAATATCCGCCGAAATCATCAACTCGTACCCACCCATCCCTGAATCGCCCGCCACTTCGTCCGGATAGACGTCAATTAGCTTAACCACCCAATCGGAATCAGTCCCGCTTGTGGAAGCGATCAAATTCGCTACGGGCTGCCCGCTGATCTTCACGGGGGCGTCGAGAATGTCAGATACAAATGTCACTACATCTGGTCTCCCGGAGGCTTCTCTTTGATCATCCACAAGCCAATACTCCCAGGTCAGGCGGCCCGCATAGCCGATGGGTTGGCTCGGACGGGCACGATAAGGCACAGGCTTTGCCGGATCAGATACATATTCTTCAAAGGCTGCTGCAGAATCTTTCGGTGCCGCAAAACTCAATTTCTGCCCCGCGTTCAGGTACAAGGGTGTGGGCTTCACGGTGCATCCGCTCGCGCAACCTGCTGGCCAACCAGGCAAGCGTCGCCAGGTATTTGTGCCCGTTTCATAAGCAGTCACCGTGGCAATATCCGCTTTAGACGCTCCGTCTTTCAGATATTGCGCCAGGAATGGCCGCAGAATCTCTTGTCGAAAATAAAGGCTGGTGTCGCTGGCAAACCGCAACGCGCCGAGCGAGCTTCCGTCCGCAATCTGTTGTCCGTGGTACCAGGGACCCATCACCAGAAAGACTTTGTCGTTCGCGGTATCGTTCGGCTTAATCGCCTTGTAAACCGCGGTTGCGCCGTAGATGTCTTCTTGATCCCATAGTCCGGCTACCAGCATGGTGGGAACGTTGAGCGGTTGCCCCGCGAGGATGGTATCCATGGCTTGCTCTTGCCAGAAAGCGTCATAACTCGGGTGCTGCAGAATTTTCCGCCAGAATCCCATCTGTTCGAGGCCGTGCTGCCGGCCAAGCTCACCCGCAGAACCGGCTCGCATATACAGGTCATAATCGTCATACGTGTTCGTCCACCACCCCACCTCGTTTGCACGTGTGCCCTCTTGCTCGTAAATGTACGGCATGTTCTGCTCACGAAACGCGCCATTGTGGAACCAGTCGTCTCCCTTCCAGCCGTCCACCATTGGATTCATGGGCACGGATACTTTCAATGCCGGATGTGGGTTCACCAACGCCATCAAGGGAAGAAAGCCGCCGTACGAGATCCCCAAAATTCCCACCTTGCCATTGCTTTCCGACACATTTTTCACCAGCCATTCGATGGTGTCGTACGTGTCCGTCGAGTGATCCACGGGGGTGGGATTGAGCGGTCCATGCACAGGCCGCGTCATCACGTAATCGCCTTCCGAGCCATATTTGCCGCGAACGTCCTGAATCACGCGAATGTAGGCATCCTCTACGATCACATCCGTCACGTTGTCGTAGCCCTGCAGAATCGGCCCAAGATGCGAACTCGCTTCATGGCTGACCATGCCTGTAGCGCCATAGGGTGTGCGGGTCAAAAGGATGCCCGCGCTTTTCGTCCCTTTCGGCATGACGATTACCGTGTGGAGTTTTACTCCGTCGCGCATCGGAATCATGACGTCGCGCCTCTGGTAATCGAAGCTGCTGGTCACCGGCACGAGTTTGGCCGGTGTCTCACTCGGAAACTCTGGAACCTTGGCCGGGGCCTCAGAAGCTTGCCCCATCGCCACTTCTGGCAAAAGCGCTGCACTCGTGAAACAGCCGAGGACCAGTAGATACCCACAGAGGTTCTTCCGATTCATGAAATTTCCTTGATTTCGTTATGCTTCGCTGTTTCTACCCGGGAATCCGGTTCGTGCCTTCGTGCGCCGCGATTATATGCTGGCCTCCGTCGCGCTGCCACTCTGGCAATCTCTGAAAGCTGTGCCTCGCCATTGGACAACGGCCCCTCGCGGAGTAGAATATGCCCCTGCCTATGAACTCACGTCTGGACCTGGTTAGAGCGCAAGCTCGGACTATGCCGCGCTTCAACGACAAAAACAAGATCGTCGAGCATTATGATCTCGTGAGCCCCTACTACTACTCCCTTTGGGGCGAGCACCTGCATCACGGCTATTGGATCAGCGGGGACGAATCCAAGGAAACCGCGCAGATTCAGCTCATCGAGCATCTCGCCCGCTTAGGCAACATCCAGCCGGGTTCTCGTATTCTCGATATCGGTTGCGGATTTGGCGGCAGTAGCCTCTTTCTTGCCAAACATTATGGGGTTGAGGCTACGGGCGTCACCATTTCTCCGGTTCAGGTGGAAATGGCCAATCGCGCGGCCGTCGAAAATAACCTTCACGCCGAGTTCCTACTCATGGACGCTGAAGCATTGCAGTTCTCCCAACCCTTCGATCACCTTTGGTCCGTCGAATCGATCTCTCACTATCATGACCCCGCAAAGTTTTTCTCCTTGGCCGCAAAATTCTTGAAGCCCGGTGGGACCTTCGCTCTTACGGATTGGTTCCGCAAGGAGAATCTCTCCCCCGCCGACAGAAGAAAGTTCATCGACCCGATCGACAAGGCCATGTTCGTCGAGCTTCGCGAAATGGAAGACTACGCCACCTTTCTAGTTTCCAGCGGCCTGCAGGTCCAATATCGCCAGGTACTGACAGAGAACTGTGCAAAAAGCTGGGAGATTGGACTCGAAATCATCAAGGACAAATCGTTCTGGTCTCTGGCGGCAAAACTCGGCCCCGACTTCCTCACCTATCTCAAGGGATTTAAGGCCATGCGCGCCGGATATTCCTCCGCCAATTTTGTGTACGGGCTTTTTGTCGCAAAAATGCCGGAACTCGGAGAACATGACGCTAGTCATCCTCCGGACCGCCGCTCTGATTCTGGATATTCCCCAGACGCGTCTAACTCAGCCGATTCATCCCATTGAAGGCTGCGGCTTTGTAGCATTCCGCCAGCGTCGGATAATTGAAGACCGTGTGGATGAAATAGGTGATCTTGCCTTTCAACAGGAGTACCGCCTGTCCGATGTGCAGCAAC
Source organism: Candidatus Acidiferrales bacterium (assembly GCA_963775865.1). Taxonomy (GTDB): domain Bacteria; phylum Acidobacteriota; class Terriglobia; order Acidiferrales; family UBA7541; genus Acidiferrum. The sequence goes on from CAVZKU010000001.1 coordinate 286,047, forward strand.
TCCGCGGCGTCTTCCCCAAAAATATGCACGCCCAAGACTTCCAGCGTTTCCCGGTGGAATAAGAGTTTCAGCCGTCCCTCCGTGTGTCCGGAGATTTGTCCGCGAGCGATCTCCCGGTAGTACGCTACGCCCACTTCGTACGGCACATCTTCCTCCGTCAGTTGCTCCTCGGTCTTCCCGATGAACGAAATCTGCGGAATGGTGTAGATCCCGTACGGGTAGCCCGCCGGATCCGATTCTGCTGGCAAGCCAAACGCCTTCGCGGCGGCGATGCGTCCTTGCTCCATCGAAACCGACGCCAAGCTCGGGAAACCGATGACATCTCCCACTGCGAAAATGTGTTGCTGCGAGGTGCGAAACTCCGCATCCACTTTAATCCGGGAGCGATCGTCCGCTTCCACTCCCGCTGCCTGCAGATTCAGTCGGTCGATGTTTCCCTGGCGCCCCACGGCATACAGCAGCGCATCTCCCAAAATCCGTTTTTTACTTACCAGGTTCGCCGCCACTTTGCCGTCCGGCATCTCTTCCACGCTTTCCACTTCTTCGCTCAGCCGCATAGTGGCTCGCCGGTCGCGCATGTGGTAGCTGAGCGCCTCCACGACCTCGGCGTCGGCAAATTCCAGCAGCCGTGGTCGCTTCTCGACCAAAATCACGCGCACTCCCAGTGTGGTGAACATACAGGCGTACTCCACACCGATCACTCCGCCGCCAACGACGATCAGTGTTTTCGGCACAGTGGGGATCCCCAGGATTTGATCGCTGTTGACGATATTCCGTCCGTTGACGGGCACTTTCGGATTCACGGCAGGTTTCGTTCCCGCGGCAATGACTACGAATTCCGCTTCCAGTTCGTTAAATCCGGTCGAGTTCTCCACGCGGATATGGTGCGGGTCCACAAACGAGCCCACCCCGTGATACAGATCCACACCATTTCGTTTTAACTGGTCCTGCAACACTGCCGCTTCGTTCTCAATCACCCGGGTCACGCGGAAATTGAGGTCGTTCATTGTAATGTTTTCTTTGACGTGATAGTTGGAACCGTAGAACGCCTGGTGATTGAAGCCGGACAGATGCAGCACGGCTTCGCGCATGGTCTTACTCGGGATCGTTCCGGTGTTGATGCACACCCCTCCGACCATCGTTTGTTTCTCCACCACCGCGACTCGTTTTTTCGCTTTCGCTGCTTGAATGGCCGCGCGCTGCCCGCCCGGTCCTGACCCGATCACTACCAGATCATACTGTTGCATTAGTTGAGTCCTGTACTTCCAGCTCCAGGGTTTGCGGGGGTTCATCGACCGCGGCCCCCGGCTCACCTTTCGTATAGGCAACCATCGGATATTGCTCTCGCGGCTTACCGGTTCCGTTAACGAAACCACCCGCCAACTTCATCAAATGTTCCTGCACGGAAAACCTCTTGCTGCCCTTGGCGGGCCGCACCAGAGTGTACTGCCCATTCGATCCGAGCACCCTGGCTTTTTGATTGTCTCCCAAGTATGCCGGCAAAATCTCTTTGCAGATTCGCTCGCGCAATTCCCCATCCTTCAATGGAAAAAGTATTTCGACTCGTTCGTACAAATTGCGTGGCATCCAGTCTGCGCTTCCCAGATATACCTCGGGCGATCCACCATTCTCGAAATAATAGATACGGCTATGTTCCAGGAATCGGCCCACGATGCTTCTGACGCGGATCCGGCTGCTGATCCCTCGCAGTCCCGGAACCAACGTACATTGTCCACGCACGATCAGGTCGATTTCCACTCCCGCCTGCGAGGCCCGGTACAACGCGCGGATCACTGGAGGATCCACGACGGCGTTGCACTTTGCAATAATCCTCGCGGGCCGACCGCGTCGCGCGTGCCGCGCTTCGCGGTCGATCTGCGCGATCACGGTTTTGGCCATGTCTTTCGGCGCAACCAGCAGTGGGCGATAATGCGCCTTCTCCGCATACGCCGTCAGGAAATTAAAAACATCATGTCCAGCGGAGGTAATCGCCGCATCGGAAGTGAATAAGCTCAGGTCACTATAGAAGCGCGCCGTTGCCGGGTTGTAATTCCCCGTGCCCAGGTGCGCGTATTTTCGAATTTTCCCGTCCGGGTCCTGTCGCACAATCAACGCTAACTTCGCATGTGTTTTCAGGTTTGCCAACCCATAAAACACCTGCACACCCACATCTTCCAGGCTGCGCGCCCACCGGATATTCGACGCTTCGTCAAAGCTGGCCTTCAACTCGACCACCACGGTGACTTCTTTCTTGCCGGCCGCTTCCAGCAGCGCCTGGGCCACCGGTGAGTCCGAGCTCGTCCGGTACAGGGTCTGCTTCATCGAGAGAACGCGCGGGTCATGCGCCGCCGTCTCCAAGAACTGCACCACAGGATCGTACGAATCGTAGGGATGGTGCAGCAAAACATCCTGGTGCCGCAGCACTTCAAACATGGAATCGGGGTCATGGCCGATGTGTACCTGCCGGGGCACAAACTTCCCATACTTCAAATCGGGCCGCGGCGTCTCTTCGTACAGGTGGAACAGTCTCTGTAGATTCACCGGGCCTGCCACACGAAATACCAGCGATTCATCCAGTTCAAATGTGCTCACCAGGTGCGAAACGATCTCTGGATGCGCGCCTACCTCGATTTCCAGACGCACCGCTTGGCCCTTGCGCCGTTGCGCCACCTGCGAATCCACTGCCTCCAGTAATGTCCGTGATTCTTCCTCTTCCAAGTACAAATTGCTGTTGCGCGTGATTCGGAACGCCGCCGAAGCCAGAATCTCGTAGCCTTTGTAGAGTTTCTCCGCGTAGCGGGAAATAATATCCTGCAAAAACGCAAAGTGAATCCCGCCGTTTCCCGTCGGTACTCGCAGCAGACGCGGCAACGCACGCGGTACCGTAACCACTCCAAATAATGGCTTTTCCCCGGAACGCTTGTGTCGGCGCAGCAGGAACGCGATGCACAGGGCTTTGTTCAGCACATGCGGGAACGGATGCGTGGGATCTACGGTGACCGGGGTCAGCATCGGATAAACGCGCAGGTCATAAAACGTTTTCGCCAGTTGCGCCGCCTTACTGCTCAACTGGTCGACCGGCAGCACACGGATTTGGTGTTTCGCCAAAGCAGGCAGCAATTCGTCGTTCCAGCATTTATATTGCGCCGCGACGAATTTATGCATCGCCTGCGAAACGTGATCCAGTTCCTCCTGCGTCGTCAGCCCGTCCGGACTGATATATTGCGAGCCGTGCTCGATTTTCTGCAGGAAGCCGGACACCCGGATTTCTACGAATTCGTCCAGATTGTTCGCCGTGATTGCTAGGAACTTCACGCGTTCCAGCAGCGGATTGCGTACGTCGCGCGCTTCTTCGAGCACCCGCTGGTTAAATGCCATCCACTGCAAGTGGCGATTCAAATACAGCCGGTGATCATCGAGTGCCATGCGAGCCATAAACCATCCTGGGCGAGTGATGACAAGTATCTCAGATGTGTTACACGGAGATAAACGGTCGGTCTAGATGCTATGCTTTCTTGCGCCGGGGGGACTTATGCGAAGCGTTGTGGCCCTAAGTTTCTTCTTTGTTTTCCTTGCCGTCTCCGTTGTGCGGGCACAATCGCCAGACAGCGCCGCGACGGCCAGGATCGATTCCATTTTCTCTGCTCTCATCCAACCGAGCGATCCGGGTGTCGCTGTGCTGGTCAAGAAAGACAGCAAGATTCTTTTCGAAAAAGGCTATGGCGTTCGTGAACTGAATTCTCCGGCAAAAATCAGTCCAGAAACCAACTTTCGCCTCGCCAGCGTAACCAAGCAGTTCACCGCCATGGCCATTATGCTTCTCGTGCACGACGGAAAGCTTCACTACGGCGATCATCTGACCGATGTTTTTCCCGATTTTCCCGCGTATGGACGCGACATTACCATCCGCAATCTCCTCAATCACACTTCCGGCTTGCCGGATTACTCCGAGATCATGGACCAACAAGAGAAAAATGGCGGCCCGAAGTGGAGCCCCGACCACCAGATTCAAGATGAAGAGGTCCTGGCGCTTCTGAAAGCACAACCGGTAGGCAAATTCGCGCCGGGTACCCGGTGGGAATACAGCAACTCGGGCTACGTCGTACTTGGCCGGATCGTGGCAAACGCTTCCGGCATGCCGTACCGCGATTTCTTGCAGCAACGCATCTTTGCCCCGCTCAAAATGAATCACACCCTCGCCTACCAGAAGGGCAAAAACACGATCAACGACCGCGCTTTCGGTCACGCGAAAGAAAATGACAAGCTTGTGGAAACCGATCAGAGTTCCACGTCAGCGACGCTCGGTGATGGGGGAATTTACTCAAACATCTCGGATCTGGCTAAGTGGGATGCGGGCTTGGCAAACCACACGTTGCTCAGCGAGAAAGAAATGCAGCCGGCACTGACCCCCGTAAAACTTGCGGACGGCAGCTTGCCTCATTGGCCGCGTGATCCTCACGCCAGCGAGGCAACGCAACCGCCCGCCGTGCTTTATGGCTTTGGCTGGTTCCTCGATCCTTACCATGGGCACGCGCGGAATTATCACGATGGGGGCACCCAGGGATTTCGCACTACCATTCAGCGCTTCATCGACCATCACGAGACACTCGTTATCTTGAGCAACCGGACCGACCTGAATCCGGACGAGCTCTCCCTGAAAGTCGCGGACATCGTATTGGCGGGAAAATAGAAAGGCGAAGTTTTAGCCCAGGCCTGCCAGTTTGCCCAGGCCCTTCATCTTGACTCGCGCAGCCATGGCGCCGTACTGCTTCATCATTGTCCGCATCTGCAAATATTGTTTGATTACCTGGTTTACGTCTTGCACGGTGGTGCCGCTGCCCTTGGCGATACGCTTTCGCCGCTTGCCATCGAGGACATTGTGGTCGCGCCGCTCTTCGTTGGTCATGGAATTGATAATCGCTTCCACCCGCTTCAGTTTGCCTTCGTCCACGGAAGCATCCTTCGGCAAGTTCTGCAGCGGCCCCACTTTCGGCAGCATATCCACGAGCTGTTCGAGCGGGCCCATCTTGCGGATCTGCCGTAACTGGTCGCGAAAATCTTCCAGCGTGAACTCTTCCTTGCGCAGCTTGCGTTCCAGCTCCATTGCGGTCTTTTTGTCGAATGCCGATTCGGCCCGTTCAATCAGCGACAGGATGTCGCCCATGCCGAGAATGCGCGAAACAATGCGTTCCGGATAAAATCCTTCGAGCGCATCGTACTTTTCACCCAGGCCCACGAACTTCACTGGCGCGCCGGACACTTTGCTGATCGAAAGCGCTGCGCCGCCTCTCGCGTCCCCATCCAGCTTGGTCAGAATTACGCCCGTCAGTCCTAGCCGTTTATGAAACTCCCCCGCCGAGCGCACCGCGTCCTGCCCGATCATGGCGTCCGCAATGAACAGCATTTCGCTTGGTTGCAGTTCTTTCTTCAGCGTGGAGAGTTCATTCATCAACGCGTCGTCGATGTGCAAACGCCCCGCCGTGTCCACGATGATCACGTCGCTCGCCGAGAGTTTGGCCTCTTTAATCGCGCCGCGCACAATCTCCAACGGCTTGTCCGTGCCCGTGCCGGGCCAAAGCGATATGCCAATCGACTTCGCCACCTGGCTTAACTGTTCCCGCGCCGCCGGGCGGTACACGTCCGTGGAAACCACGATCGGCCGGTGCCCGTGCTGCGCCAGCCATTTCGCCAATTTGCCGGTTGTGGTGGTTTTACCGGAGCCCTGTAATCCCACAATCATCCATACGGATGGCGGCCGCGAGGCGAACAATGGCTTGGCGTGCTTCCCCAACAAGTTCAACAACTCGTCCCGAACGATCTTCACTACCTGCTGGTCCGGGGAAAGTTGCAGCATCACCTCGCTGCCCAGCGCCTGCTTTCGGATGTTGGCCAGCAGTTCGTCTGTGACGCCTACGTTGACGTCGCCCTCGAGCAGTGCTTCGCGGATCTCTCCGAGCGCCACATCCAGGTGCTCCTCGTTGAGCTTTCCCTGTCCTCGCAGGTTCTTGAATGTACGTTGCAGCCGATCTGTCAGGTTCTCAAACATGGTCTTTGATGCCCTTTATGCACTCCAGGATTGTACCGCCTCGCGTAGAAACGTGCCGCCGGTTACGCCAGATGTGTTCCTCCCACCAGACGTAAACCTGTTGCAGGTGGGTATCCTTAAAAAAGGTTGGGTATTTCAAGCCGTAGCCCAGCGCGCGGTCAAATCCGATGTGCGCCAGCCAGATGAGCGCAGAGAGACAGCACTGCGGCGCGGCAAAGACAATCCCTCCGCCAAATAGCAGCAGCGGTCCCGTGAGGGTATGCACCAAGTTGTATGCTGCGGAGCCCAACTTTGCGTCCTTCAGATAGCCCAGCATGGATAAATCCGGAAACAAGAACAGCATTACGAAGATCCACCAGCGATACTGGCCGGAGTGATAGAAATAAAGCGCGGCGCCAAAGATCGCCGCTCCTTCCAGCTGCAGGATCCAACGCGGTTTTGTCAGCATGCGCGAGCTACCTGTTTCCTTGGTGATTTAGAACGACAGTTTGATGCCCAATTGCGCCGCGAAGGGTATCCCCACGGTTGTGCCAGGTCCAAAGAAATCTCCGAGAGCCCCGGCAGGGTAGCGCAGTTGGCTCAGGCTGGTGAGCGGTTCCCTAATCGTGCAGGTAGGATTCAAACAAATCGCTGTGGCATTCGCCAGGTTGTTTACGGGTGCAGGCAATGACGCGAGGTTCGTGATGAAGAAGGCTCCGGGATTATTACGGTTGAACAGATTGAAAAATTCTGCGAACGGCATCACGGACCAGCGTTCGTGGATCGTGAACGGACGGCTCACTCGTAGGTCCACCTGAATGTACGGTGTTCCGCGAAACTCATCCAGCGTCGTTTCCACTCCGTTGATCACGGCGCGCGTGCCAACTGGCGTGGTCATCGTAAACGGCCGCGCGCTTTCCGCCTGTGCCAAGCCCGAAATTTGCATGCTCCCGGGTAGGCGGAATGTCCCGGCAAACACAAATCGGTTACGTACATCCTCGCCCGAGGGTCCATAGTCGCCCGGAGCGAATGCCTCGTTTGGATGGCAAACTCCGTTCACATAGTCGAACAACTCTCCCAGAACGCAACCCCAGGTCTTCGCCGACGAAAGTGTGTAATGCGCTGTCACGTTGACGCGGGGCGACACATTCCCCTGCACCCGCAGCGACAGCCCGTCATATGCGGAGCGGTTGTCGGAGCGGAACACCGCTGCCTCGGCATACTCGTATCGCCGGTAACCGTGCATTCCGGTTTCCCGTGTGTAGTCCGCGCCAATCATCCAATTGGCGTTAAAAGCGTGCTGAACTCCCACTGTCGCCTGCAGGGCATACGGCGTGTGGTAATTCGGATCGATCAACGAGGGAGTGGTCACGCCATTTTGCAAGCTGCCCGCATTGACGGATTGCAATGCGGTGACCCAGCCATTTTGCGCCAGATCGTCGAAATACAGCCCTACCCCTGCACGGATCACGGTGTTCTGCGATCCACCTAGGGTCTGCGCGATGCCCAGTCGCGGCGCAAACGCTTTGCGGTAGTCCTGCGGGATCCCTTCGACCAAGCCCGTGCTTAACGCGGGATTGCAACTCTGGTCGTGGCCGGAGGCAATGAACAGTCCGAATGTGGTGTCATAGCGCAATCCGTAATTGACCATGAGCCGCGGGGTTGCCTGCCAGGAGTCTTCGGCGTACAGGCCGAGGCGCTGCACATTTTGCGAAAAGCTGCCATCGCCCGCCGGAGTAGAAACGCTCCCTGCCGCATAGTCGTTCGCAAATTGTGCCGGATTCGCGAGGTAGTAGGTGGGATCCTGCGGAAATGTGACCAGGGTTTCGGCGTTGGCCGTTAGCGCCCCGCTCAAGACAGGCTCATGAATCAAGTTCACGCCGAATCGCGGGACATGGTGTCCCGTGGGATGCGTGACGTCGTAGCGGACCTGGTATTTCTGTTGATTCCGTAGCACCGGAAAGTCCGCGATGCCAGTGACGAATTGGTTGTCGCCGTAAGTCTCAAATCCCGTAATGGCACTAGACGTCGTGGTGAAGGGAAAGGCAAGCGCAAACCCCAGATCCGAGTTGCGCGTCTGTGTCAGGTGCAGTCCGCTGAACTCCAACACCAGCGAGCCGGTCCATTCCGGGGAAAACGCGAACTGTTGGCCGATCACGGCATTGAAATAATTGTTGTGCGACGTCACGCCGGTCGAGGGTAATGCTCCCTGCTGCACCAAAGCGTTGCGCGTCGTGTACGTATCGATCGCACCGCGCAGGAACCAGCGCGATCGCTCCGACGGTGCCCAATCCAAGCGCACGGTTCCCAGATCATCGCGGAACGGTACCGGCACGCTGCTGGGCACGGCAATCGAGCTCGCTCCCGGGATCAGGCCGAGCGACGCGAGTTGCGCCAAGGCGTTGAACTGCGCCGTGCTCGCCGGACTATAGGCGATGCTCGCATCCTCGTGCACGTATTCGAGCGAACTGAAGACCCAAAGTTTCTCTTTCATAACCGGTCCGCCCAGCGTGCCAACGTAATTCTGTCGAGAAAAGGGTTGCTTGGGGTCGGGCGCGGGATTATCAATGGGGAATCGCGCGTTAAGTGCCGCCGCTCGCTCGTACCCAGAGAACTCCCCGTGCCACGTGTTCGTTCCACTGCGCGTGGTGATGATCACCGAACCCGCAGTCGTGCGGCCCGTATCTGCATCCGTTTGCGCGGTGCGGAAGGCAAACTCTTGGATGGCATCCGGCGAAAAATTCTGCAGAAAGCCCCCGATATAATCGTCTGAATTATCCCCACCATCCACGGAAAGTTCGTTATTCAATCCGGAACTGCCTCCGGTGGACACCGCGGTGATGCGTGCCTTGGTGGGGTCCGAAGGCTCGACGGGTTCTGTCCCCGGCGCAAGATACGCGATATTCGCAAAACTGCGTGCGGCCAAGGGAATAGTCTCTAAATCCTGCCGGTACATCACCGCTTGATGGACGGCGCTCGACGTATCCAGTGGTTCCGTCGTGATTGACGGAGGGGCCGCCTGCACCACCACCGTCTCTGTCGCTGATTTTGGCTGCAAGGTAACGTTGACTTCCCGCACGGAACTGATGGCCACCACCACGTTCGAGCGGGCCTCTGCAAATCCCGCCGCATTCACCGTGAGCAGGTACGAATTAGGTGGCAGATCTTCTAACCGGAACTCACCGCGGTTGTCGGTCTGCGACTCCCTGGCCACGGACATTTGCGAGTTTTCCACGGTAATTCTGGCGCCCATTACGCGGCCACCGCCTGCATCCTGCACGGTGCCACGAAGCGTCCCTCGAGGATTTTGCGCCAGGGCAGTAGGCACGCAAACGGCGCAGAGCGCGAGCAAACCCGCACATCGTCTAACCGCGTTCTTCTTTTTCGAACCAGTCATGCCTCCATCCCGGGAATGCCAGTATAGCGCTGGGCCTGTGACAGTCGAAGTAAGGTCCCACGCATTCCCCTGCCATATCGTTCCCGTGCATGCCATACTTTTTTCGTACACACTGCATCTCTACTCTGCGTAGCGAAGGACACAGGGTCACGCTCAATCATGGTTCGCCGGACTTCTTCATTCCTCTCCATTCTCTGCTTCTTGGGCTCGCTTGCCCGGTCGGGATCCGCACCTGCCCAGGACAATTACTCGCGCTTTGAGATCGGTGCTCAATACTCCCTCATCCGTGAGACCAACTCCGATCTTCAGGCCGCTAACTTCTCCGGCGTTGGCGCTCGCTTCGACTGGAATGTGACCCGCCGCCTGGCCTTCGAATCTCAAATCGACTTTTTCCCGCAGAACAGCGTGCCGCTGGTTCTGTTACAGGGCGGCCAAGCCTACCAAGCCGCCTTTGGTCTTCGCGCCAAGGTCATCCAAACCCGCAACCTTTCCGTGTTTGGTCTCGTTCGTCCGGGCCTGCTGCACTTCTCCGGGGTCGAAGTTCTTTCGGGATCCACTGGCACCTACATTCAGCAACCTGCCACTTATTTCACTCTGAATATCGGGGGCGGCATTGAGTATTACCTCTCGCCGCGCTGGGTCTTGCGGGCCGATATCGAGGGCAATCCCTACCGTATTCCCGCATATTTTTCTTCCTCCCCCGGGAGTGGCACCACGTCGCTTCCTGGAAGAATCAATGACACCACGCGCCTCAGCTTCGGCATCGCTTATCGGCCCGGGGCCCTCATCGAGAATGCGCGCGAGACCAATGTGCCCGGCAAATGGGAATTCGGCCCTCTCTTCAGTGCCTTGCTGCTTTCGCGCGAGGGTCTGACCAATAATGTCCAAACCGAACCTGGCTTCGGCGGCTACGCCTCCTACCGTTTCTATGGCGCCCTGTATCTCGATGGAGATCTCCTCTATTTTCCTCGCCAACCCGCCGTCTCCGGCCCGCACGATGGTGGCACCATCCTGCAAGGCCTCGTCGGTATGAAGGGCGGTATCCGGCGAAACCACTTCGGCTTCTTCGGCAAAGTCCGCCCGGGATTTCAGAGTTACTCCGCCGCACTGACCAGCGTCACCTCCAATAGTGAAACCTATGGCCGCGCGAACAATTTTGTCCTTGATTTGGGTGGCATTGTCGAACTGTATCCGAGCGAGCGAAGCACGCTGCGTATCGAACTCGGCGATACTCACCTCTTCTTCGGAACGCGCGACGTAACCATTGATGGAGTCACGCAATCTTACGGCGGCGGCAAAATGCAACACAGTATTCAACTCATGCTCGGCTATGGCTGGCGCTTCTAATCCATCCCTTCTCTCAGGAGAGTGACATGACGCAAGAACTCTGGACCGCTGTCGACCAGTACATCAGCGAAATATTGATCCCCCATGATGCAGTACTGGACGCCGCCGTGCACGGCAGCGCTGAGGCCGGATTGCCTTCCATCCAAGTTTCTCCCGCGCAAGGAAAACTGCTGCATCTCCTGGCTCGTTCCCTGGGCGCGCGAAATATTCTCGAAATTGGCACTCTCGGCGGTTACAGCGCCATCTGGATGGCGCGGGCGCTCCCTCCCGGGGGACGTCTGCTCACGCTCGAAGCGGATGCCAAACATGCCGAAGTGGCGCGCGCCAACTTTGCCCGTGCGGGACTAACGGGAGCAATCGAACAACGGCTTGGTCCGGCCCTTCACACTCTTCCGCAAGTTGCCTCCGAACGCCGCGCTCCATTCGATTTGATCTTCATCGACGCCAACAAATCGACGATGGCGGAATACTTCGATTGGGCATGGAAGCTTTCTCGGAAGGGTAGCCTGATCGTGGCCGACAACGTGATCCGTGACGGGGCTGTGATTGATGCAGCGAGCAAGGACGCCGACATTCAAGGCGTACGCCGTTTTAACGAACGCCTCGCCGCCGAGCCTCGCGTCAGTGCCACGGAAATTCAGACCGTTGGCTGCAAGGGCTACGATGGTTTCGCTCTTGTGTTAGTGCTGGACGCCGCCTGAGTGCGAAGTTCCGAGGCCGATCTCCAGTGGCGCATCCTTCGGTAATACCACTTCGCGGCCGCGCGACAGAAAATTCGTATAAATCGAAGCGGAGGCTCCATACGCAGAAAACGCGATGGAAACTGCGTTGGACTTCGCTGCTAACCCAATGAGTGTCCCCGCTAATCCAAATCCGGAAGCGCCCGATCCCGCGCGCACGGCAGGATCACCCGCCGGGTCCAGCGTGCCGCCGCGGTCGACGTCGGGATGCGCTGCCGCAGCAGCCAGGAGAATCGCCACGCCGGTCGACAGATAGCGCGTTTTGCTGTCCGTTGCGCGTGCACCGCCCTCTTCGTCAAGTTTCAGATGCGCAGCGCGGTCGACCTCGATACCTTCCAGCGTGCCTTGTACTTCCTGCAAATTGGCGCCAGGAATTTCTATATGCTCAAAAATCACGCGAAGTTCGCCATTTCGGTGCAAACGGCGTGCTGGTTTTGCAACGACCACTTGGCCAATCAACCGGCTACCGGAGGGCATGAGCAACCGGTGATCCGTGGAGTAGACCGGTTGCGTGAGTTCCGCAACCACGGGAGATCCCCGCGTTGCCGTTGCCGAACTCACTTCCAGTAACAATCGTGCATGCACGACGGTATCGGCGAGGGGAAGACTCCCCAACTCCGCAAGCTGCTCCCGCGCCTGCATCTCGGATCCGAAATCCAATTCCTGGTTCAACGATGCGCTGAACCGCGTCCCCACATCCAGGTATTGATGCCGATAGGGCGATTGTGCGACCAAATATTGTTTCAATCGGTGCATCCTTCCCGGCGTGCGGATTTCGTCGGCCGCCTGGTGTGCCGATGCGCTTGCTTCGTGCGCGCCGTCTTTCACGTCTTGTTTGGCGGCGTCCACGGCGCGTGCGGCGCCGTTTTTGTGTTTCTCTTTGCTTTGTTCGTCGCCGCTTTGGGGCTTGCTCACCAGATGCACAACTTCGGCGGCGCCCGGCGCCACGGTAGTTTCTATCGCGAATTCACGGCCATCCGGCAGAGTCAGGCGATCAAACGTCACTTGGTATTGGTGAAAAGGAGAGAAGTTTCCGTTCGCGTACGATTCCGCACGCCGCAATTTAGGCACGGGAACGATTGTTGTGACATGACCCGTGGCCATGCTCCCCGAGGGAATAACCGCTTCATCGAAGGCATAAACCGTCTCCACCACGTGCCCATGCACCCTCTCCCCCGCATGGGAAATGCGCGTACGCTGATCAATCGTAATGCGCAGCGACGTGCCAGCGGGAAGTTTCAGTACAATACGAACGGGCGGCACCCGCGCATCAGCCTCTTCCTCGCTTTCCTCCGGCAGAAACGGGGGCGTGGCACACACGAGACGCAATCCATTTCCCGCAGGCGCCTCAGCGCAGCGAGTTGCCGCAGACGGGCGGGCGGGCTGGGGTGCGCGTGTCTGGGCCGAACTGGGTCGAACCACGAAGGGCAAGGCGAAAACAGCCAGCGCGGCAAGCGTAAGTTTGCGCATCGGTCCCGCCTTTGGCGCGCTCTCTCCTGGTGGGGACTGCCGTGTCGCGCCCGGTGAGAAATACTGCGAACTCGCAACATAGCGCACTGACTTGCCACTGTCCATCGGGAAATTTGCGCACCCTCGGGAACTCCTAGATCGTGCACATCGCTTTTTCTTATGAGCCGTGTGGTAGACTCCTGCTGGTTGTTTGGGGTTGACAAGCGCACGGTTTGTCCATTCTCTCTTGTTCTCCTTTTTCGCCGCTGCACCTACCGGAGGGTTCTAATGCGAGAAAAACTTCGTTCGGCCGTTGTGAGTCTCTTTGCATTGGCCTTGTTCTTGTGCTTCCTTGCTGCCTGGCCACTCCGCGCTCAGTCCTCAAATCAATACGCCCTTCTCCGCAAGCCCACCGTTAGCAAAACGCAGATTGCATTCAGCTATGGAGGCGACCTCTGGATCGTCGACCGCAACGGTGGAGAAGCGCGCCGCCTGACCAGTGACGTGGGCATCGAAATCAATCCCGTGTTTTCGCCCGACGGTTCGATGATTGCGTTCACCGGCGAATACGACGGCAATCAAGACGTCTATGTTATTGCGAGCTCCGGCGGCGTTCCGAAACGCCTTACCACTCATCCGGGTAGCGATCAGGTGGTCGGCTGGACCCGCGACGGCCAGCGTGTTTTGTTTCGCTCCAGCCGTGACAGCTATTCCCGCTTCACTCAGCTCTATACTGTCGGACTCAGCGGCGGCCTTCCCGAAGTACTTCCGCTTCCGATGGCCGTCGAAGGATCGTTTTCTCCAGACAGTTCCTTCCTTGCCTACGTGCCGTTCACAAACTTCGCGGAATCGTGGCAATTTCACCGGGGGCTGAAGCACTATCGAGGTGGCACTGCCTCCCCTGTTTGGATCGCGAAACTCTCTGATTCGAGCGTCGAAAAAGTCCCCCGCACGAACTCCAACGACTCCACTCCCATGTGGCTTGGCAACAAGGTTTATTTCCTCTCGGATCGGGACGGCCCTGTGAGCCTGTATGTCTATGATCCCGGCTCGAAAAAGGTTTCTCTCGCCCTGCAGAGCAATGGCATGGACATTAAATCGGCTTCCGCCGGCCCCGACACGATCGTCTACGAACAATTCGGGTCCGTGCATCTGTTCGATCCCGCTACGGGCAAACAGAATGCCGTCAACATCCATGTCACTGGTGATTTCCCTGCTGTGCGGCCACACTTCGTCGATGTCGGGGATCAGATCCAAAACGCCGACATTTCGCCGTCGGGCGCTCGCGCCGTCTTTGAAGCCCGCGGTGAAATTTTGACGGTTCCGGTCGAGCATGGGGATATTCGCAACCTCACCAACTCCCCAGGCTTCGCCGACCGGGATCCCGCCTGGTCCCCCGATGGAAAATGGATCGCCTATTTCTCCGACGAGTCCGGCGAATACGCCTTGCACCTCAGTCCGCAGGACGGCATGGGCGAAGTCCGCAAATTCAATCTCGGAAATCCCCCCTCGTTCTTTTATTCCCCCACTTGGTCGCCCGACAGCAAGAAAATCGCCTTCAGCGACAAGAGGCTGAACCTGTGGTACCTGGACATCGAAAACGGCAAGCCCATTCTTGTCGACACCAATCCGTATGATGGTGCAAATTTCAATCCCTCCTGGTCCCCCGATAGCCGCTGGATTGCCTACACCCGCCAACTTGACAGCAGCCTGCACGCTGTCTTTGTCTATGGGATAGAGGATAAGGCTACGCATCCACTCACGGACGGTTTGAGCGACACCGCGTCCGCCGTGTTCGATAAGAATGGGAAGTATCTCTACTTTTTTGCCAGTACCGACGTTGGCCCGACGCTCGCCACCAGTATGGGTGCTTACAAGATCCCGGTTACCCGCAGCGCTTACGTGGTTGTTCTTGGCAAGGACCAGAAATCCCCGCTCGCTCCCCAGAGCGATGAAGAGAAGATCGCCTCGGATAAATCCCCCGACACAGACGAATGCAAGCCGGGTGGGGAAAGCAAGCCGGAGGAGAAGCCGGCCGCCAACAATTCCGACAAGAGCGCCGATAAGTCTGCGCAACAGAAAAAAGACGAGAAGAAGGATGAGAAGAAAGAAGATCAAGCGACAAAACCTGGCGAAAAAACTCCCGACGTAAAGATCGACTTCGAGAATATCAACCAGCGCGTCCTGGCCCTCCCCATTCCTGCGCGAAACTACGACAACCTTCTCGGCGGTAAAACACATGTCCTGTACTTGATGGAAGGTCCAATCGTAAATGACGGTAGCCCGTCCGGCCACGTCGTGCACAAGTTCGACATCTGCACGCGAAAGACCGACAAGTTACTCGACAATATCGGCGGCTTCGTCATTTCTTCCAATGGCGAAAAAGCGCTTTACGAACAACTTCCGCCGCCCAATCCTTTGGCGGCAGCCGGCCCTCCCCATGGTTCTTGGGCCATCAAACCGGTGGATGCCCTCGGTAAGCCATCCGAACCCGGCAAGCCTGACGGCACCTTGCATCTCGAGGCGATGAAGATATACGTTGATCCACGCGCTGAGTGGGAGCAGATGTTCCGCGAAGTCGGTCGCATCGAGCGCGACTTCTTCTACGACCCCAACCTGCATGGCGCCAATTTGAAGTCGCTCATGGCCAGCTATCAACCGTTCGTGGACAACGTCATGAGCCGCGCTGACCTGAATTACATCTTCGCCGACATGCTCGGCGAAATCACCGCGCAGCACGTCTACATCTTCGGCGGTGATCGCCCGGAAGTGAAACAAGTGAACGTCGGATTGCTAGGCGCCGACTACACCATAGATCACGATCGCTATCACTTCGCAAAGATCTACTTCGGCGAGAATTGGAATCCGGGCTTGCGCGCCCCTTTGACGGAACCCGGCGTCAATGTCCACCAGGGTGACTATCTCCTCGCTGTCAACGGCCGTGAACTGCACGGCAGCGACGAGATTTACAGCTTTTTCATTGAACGCGCCGGCAAAGAGGTTCAACTAAAGGTGGGACCGGATCCGGGCGGCAAGGAGGCTCGCCTGGTTACCGTCGTTCCCATCGGGGACGAACACAATCTCCGTTTGCGCGATTGGATGGACAGCAACCGCCGGAAGGTCGATGACCTCAGCAAGAATCAACTGGCCTATGTCTATCTACCCGATACGGCCGTGGGCGGCTTTACCAACTTCAATCGCTATTATTTCCCGCAAAACAACAAACAGGGCGCCGTCATCGACGAGCGTTTCAATGGTGGCGGTTGGCTTGCCGACTATATCGTGGACTGGTTGAACCGTCCTTTGCTCATGTCCGCCATGACCCGCGAGGGCAAGGACATCACCCTCCCTCAGGTCATCTTCGGCCCTAAAGTCATGCTCATTAATCAGTACGCCGGCTCCGGTGGCGACGCCCTCCCGTGGATGTTCAAGCAACTCGGCATCGGACCACTGATTGGCACGCGCACTTGGGGCGGGCTCATCGGCATCGGTGGTTATCCTTCTTTAATCGATGGCGGGGCTATCACGGCACCACGGTTTGGCCTCTTCAATCCGAAAACCGGCGAGTTCGATGTGGAGAACATCGGGGTCTCGCCGGACATCGAAGTGGACCTCGATCCCGCTCTTTGGCGTCAAGGCCATGACCCGCAACTAGAAAGGGGCGTTTCCGAAGCACTCACCCTGTTGAAGGAACACCCTGTAACGCCCATCAAGCGCCCGAAGTACCCAGTCTACAATTGGCCCAAGGTGCGCTCTGACGCCGCTAAGGAACGGCCCGCGGCGCAATAGCAGCAACCGGCGGCCTCAACGATCGGATTCTGCGGGAGCGAACCATTTGTGCGACCGGCGAAACTCATCGGCGCTACATTATTATTCTGGATGGGCGCCGCGAACCTCCTCATCGCACAGAGCACGCACGCTGCGCATTCCGCCCAGACTAAATCTTCTGTAAGGGAAAACGCTCCTGCTTTCCGACGCGACTTCGTGGGGGATGCCGTTTGCCGGGAATGTCACTCGGCCATTGCCGATACCTACGTACAGACAAACGCACTTTTTGACATCTCAGTTACCCACCAGGAATTCCATCTTTGGCAGTTTTGAACCTGGCGCAAATTTGCTCAAGACGAGCAATCCCGACCTGCATTTCCGCATGGACGTCCGCGAAAATGGTTTTTACCAAACCGCAGTGTTCTGGCAGCCTCCGGATGAAAAGACGCGCACCGAACGCATCGAGTTCGTCACAGGCTCTGGCAAAAAAGGGCAAACCTATTTGTATTGGAGAGGGAATCAGCTGTTTCAACTTCCCGTATCCTACTGGACGGAGTTGCATGCGTGGGTCAATAGCCCCGGATTCACAGATGGCGTTGCGGATTTCGAGAGGCCCATCGTTCCGCGCTGTCTGGAATGCCATGCCACATATTTTGCCTCCTTCTGACAAAGGCGAAAACCGTTATTTGAAGACCGGCTATGTTCTAGGCATTTCTTGTGAGCGCTGCCACGGCCCGGACCGCGCGCACGTCCGGGAACAGCGTTCGAACTCAGTTCCGCCTTCCACCGGCAATCATTCCATCGTGAATCCCTCAACGTTGCCTCGTGATCGACAGATGGAAGTCTGCGCCCAATGTCACGGTGGAATCGGAGAGCAGCTTGCCCCTGCCTTCTCCTACGTCCCTGGGCAGCCGCTAGAGAACTTCATCAAGCTGCAGCGTCCCGACGAAGACGCCCGCGTGGACGTTCATGGCAATCAGGTCGCTCTCACACAGAGAAGCCGCTGCTACCAGTCGTCGCAGATGACCTGCACTACCTGTCATGACGTGCACGCGCCTCAGCGCCAGCCAGCAGCGTATTCGGAAAAGTGTTTACAGTGTCACAAGGCAGAGGACTGCGGCGAATTCACCAAGCTGGGTGAAAAAATCCGCGAAAACTGCATTGATTGCCACATGCCCCTGCAGGAATCCAATCTGATCATTTCCAACTTGCATGAAAAGCAAGTGAAGGCGCGCATGCGCAACCACTGGATCAAGGCGTATTCGCCTCAATAAACTCCTTCGTCCGAATTCCTACCAGGTGGGCGGCTACATCACGCTTTTAACCATTGCAATGCTAAGTACTTTGTATTATAAAGCGAAGCATGACGCTTTTCGACCTGCTGTTTCTTCTTCTCGTTCTCCTTGCCCTCGGCAGTTTGGCGTACGCCGTCACTTTAGCGCTACGCCGTCAGTTCGCACGCGCCCGTCGCGTTTTGTGGCGGCTATTTCTCTCCGCCTCCGTGTACATGCTGATCGTGATTGCGGTTTCCCTGTTCTTACCTCGCCGCACGGTGAAACTTGGTGAAGCCCAATGCTTCGATGATTGGTGCGCCGCCGTCACCGCCGTCCACAAAACGCCTGAGGCCGACCACATCCGGTACGTCGTCGACCTGCAGCTTTCCAGCCGCGCACGGGGCGTTCCTCAACGAGAACGAAATGTCGTCCTTTATCTGGCTGACAGTACAGGCCGGCGTTACAATCCGCAGACCAATCCATCTGATGCTGCATTCGATATGCTGCTGCACCCCCAAGAATCTGCTCTCGTCCAGCGCACGTTTGTCCTTCCCGCTGACGCCTCTCCTGTTGGTGCCGTCGTAACTCACGAAGGCGGCTTCCCGATCGCCTGGTTCATCATTGGCTATGACTCCTGGTTTCATAAGCCTCCACTGATCGAAATCCCCTGACCGGCCCGCCATCAACCCCTACCTTATCTTGACTCTTGACGGGTATGGTTACCATATTTAAGACTGATCTTGCATGATCCAAACGAGACACCTCACGGTCCCGCAGAGATCGCCGATATCTTGACTGACAAATTAAGACAGTGCGGGCTCAAGACGTCGCACATCAGATATACCGGCTTGAGAAAATAGCGGCGCTCGTCGGTGATGCTTCAGAAAGAAAAAAGTGGTCTGCCAACGGCGTCAGACGTTCCATGAGAGAGTCGGGTCTGCGCCAAAAGGCCGTTACAAGATTCTCGCGGCTGACCCCGTTCGCCGCCATACACTGTCCAGCTTTAGTTAGGCAAGCCGTCGACATCACAATTTGAATATTCGGAGGAACTAATCACCCGCCTTTTGCCGAGGTCATTTCCGCCTGAGCTCAGTCAATGCGCTTCCGCGAAGGCTGCGCCTTCTGCGTCCGGCAAAGGGACACCGTACACACTCACCTTCGGAGTGTGTACCCAAGGCTCTTTGAAATACCAAAGTTCGACGCTTTCGAGGGCACGATTGCCGGGGAGTTCGATGACGTAGTTACTTCCTCCGAGTAACCGACCGCTGACGACACTCTCCTGGGAGGTGCCGTCACCGAAGTACACCACCAGGCGGTCAAAAAAAATAGCTTCGCCGCTCACCCGCAACTGAATGATGCGAAAAACGCGATCACGACGGACCATCTGGATTCTGCCGTGGTCCCGGCTGCCGTCGACCTGGGCTGAGCCAAGGAAATCCCAAAACTGCCCGCGGGCGTGTAAAGAGGTAGCAAGAGCCAGGGCCAAAAGCCCGGCGATAGGGGAGGGGAGCCGGTTTCGATGCATTCGTAGGTCCTAGAACTACTAGGACCATGCTATCGCCGTTCCCACCTTAATCGCTATTCCCTCCATGCCCTAACTTGCGCAATGAATAATGAAGGCCGCACATCCTGTCCTTCCCGAACCGCCTCCTGGGCACGAAGGGTGTCGCATGTCTTTTTTGAGAATCTCCCATTTGCAATTTAGTTTATTTAGATCGTTGCATAACGCCCCTCATGCTGGCAGAATTCCTCACGAACGCGACCGTCCCGTGTTTCCGCTGACAGCGCACTTTGCCTGAAGGCGTGAAGAGGGTGTGTGGGAGGTGGCTTTATGAGCGTTCCGAAAAGCAAAGTGTTTTGTCGACTGGTTGGCGCCACGCTTTTCCTCAGCTCGCTTACGTCTGCGCAAAACCCTAAGCCAGGGAAGTTGAAGATGTCGGTAAGCCCAAAGCAGGCCTATACGTTTGTCGATGGCAAGGCCATTGGTCCAGGCAATCGGGTCATCAAGCTCGATGTCGGCACCCACCATGTGCTTGTGGCCAACTACGGATACAAGTTTGTCGAGCAAGACGTGTCGATGGATTCGGACAAGACGGTACCTGTGGATATAAAGCTGGAACCCCTTGGCGGACCCGTACCAGGCCCGCGGGGTCGCATCCAGATTGAAGCAGGAAGGCTCCACGGGGCAACCGCCGCAGCCGTTCTTCTGAACGGCAAGAAGCCCCTGTACTTCGTAGGCCACGTGGATGAGTTCGATCACGACATTATCTGGCACCAGGAATTGATTGTGCCACCAGGAACGCACCAAGTGACGGTCACTCGGGAGGGCAAGGAACTGTGGTCTGGCCCGATCACGGTCGCGGCAGACCAGCGCGTGATTGTGAATATCTCGAATGGAAAAGAAAAGACCAAGCCTTGGGCACGTGGCTCCGCTTGCCCAACATATCGCCCCGAATGCGAGCTGCCTAAATCGGCGCCACGCTTTACGGCCGGTATTGCCAGCGCCACCGTCGTTGTGGCGCCTGTCAGCGGATCGGTCTCTTCGAATCCGTCGAAAATCGATTGCAACCAAAATACGCAGCTAGCCTGGGTTTCCAAAGAGACTGTCGAAGCCGACATGAGCGGCATGAGCCCCGTTCCCACGTCGGGCGAGAAAACCATTTCGCCTCGGCAAACCACCGTGTATCAGCTTACAGCTTCAGGGCCAGGTGGCGTGACAACACCGAGCACGACGGTGGAAGTCAATTCTGTCGTGCAATCATCGCTGAACGCTTCGCCGATGGAAGTCAAATACCGCCGTATCGGCGACAAGATCATCGAACAAGGGAGCACTACGCTGAACTGGTCGTCGTCCAACTCTGACGCGGCTTCGCTGGATCCGGGTGGCTCCGTTGGTGCCAGCGGGACGAAATCCATCACCCTGAGCCCAACGCAAAGCGGCACCGGCCCCGTGGACGAACAGTTTAAATATACCCTGAACGCGACGAACGCCTGCGGTGGTTCGGAAACCAAGACGGTGGTGGTACACCTGAAGGGTTCCGTTGAACCCATTCCCGCTGTGCCGCTCCACAGCGTTTTCTTCCCGACCGCCTATCCTACCGAGGAGGACCCGAGGCTGGGACTCGTTCGCAGTCAGCAGGAAGAATTGACAACCCTCGCCACCGGCTTCAAACAGTATCTCGAATACGACCCTGACGCGAAGTTGTCGCTTGGCGGATACACGGACGAGCGCGGCGCGGATAAGTACAATGATTCCTTGTCCGAACGCAGGGTCCAACGCGTCAAGGATTTCCTGGTTTCGCAGGGAATCGCCGCAGAAAAGATCGATAGCTCGGCGTACGGCAAGCAGAAACCGTTGGACAAGGCCACGGTAAGCGACCTGCAAACCCAAAATCCAAACAAGCCTCCTGAAAAGTGGGTGCGCGATTCCCGTGCGACCTGGCTGGCTTACAATCGCCGCGTTGACCTCGTTCTCATGCCGACAAACGCTCAGTCAGTGCCGTTGTATCCCAATCAAGCACCGGATTCTGACATTCTCTGGCAAGTACCGAAGCCCCCGCGCGTCGCGGTGGAAGGCTCCGACGGAATTTAACGAAGCAGCACACCAGGTGTTAGCGGACTTCCCGAACCCCAGAGGGGACTCGTGCGGTTGCGCTTCGCTACCACGATCTTCTGATCCAGCAGAGTAGCATCTGGCTCTTGGGCGCCGATCCATTTTCGGCAGCCATGGCGAAACGGTCTCTTGCCATCTTTGTGCTAACTGCGCTCACCTTCACCATCGCGTTTGCATCCAGTTTTCGTAGATCCTTCCTTCGGATTCCCGAAACTGCCGACGTAACCCTTCTGCCACGCCTTCGTCTTTCTTCGCCAGTGGCGCTCTTCTATCGAGCGCTCTTCCGGGAACCTTATCAGCGAGCCTGCTATCAATTCGTCGCCAGAACCCTTCTGCGCAGCGAGGCACACTTGCAGGTTGTCGCTGCATTCGCGGCACTAGGCCTCGTTGCCGCCGCCGAAGGCATCACATCGATCCGTGCCGACAAGTTTTTCCTCCTCCGTCAATCACCTTCCGCCGACTTTCTTTCCATACCGTTCATTCTCGGCTATTGCGTCATCCTAGGATCCGCGCTGCATTCGAGGTCCCAGCCAACCTCGACGCCAACTGGGTCTTTAAACTCTGGCTTCCTCTCGACGACCGGCTCCCCTGGTCGGTCGTCCAGCCGGGCCATTTCGCGACCAGGGTTTGCAACACGGAGTCCACAGCGGTCATTCGCTCTACAGGTACCACGATCCCCGTTGAGTGAAGACGAGATCTCAGCTTCTTACCGCGCAGCCGCACATTGAGCGAGCATCTTTGTTCGTGGCGTTCCCACACATAACCTTCGATCTGGAACCAGCGTATGGAAAAGAGCGGAGAGATTATGCGGTGTCGACGGATCTCCGCCCGGCCCTTCAGAATCACTGTCGAATTAAAGATCAAAAAGCACCAAGTAATAATGATGAGGAGATAAAGAACGTCGCTGTATCCCATTCTCCCTATGGGACTGCGCGTTTGCACCGGAAGCCGCTGCCTTCTTTACGGTAACGTCCAAGAAAAGCTGATCGCCACTCCTGTAGCGCGGGGCGAGTCTTGTGCCCTGCGGCTTTTCTCATTTTCCGGCAGCGCTGGCTTAGCGAAGGACTGTGCCACCTCTTCTTGCTTTCACTCTGCCCTCAGCACTTCAATCGGATCGAGCCGCGCAGCACGTATCGCCGGCACCAGCGCCGCCACAATGGTCACGATCACCAAGACCCCCGCCACCATCGCCAGCGTTTCCGGGTCATGCGCCGCGACTCCGTGCAGCATCGCCGTGACAAATCGCGTCGTGAAAAACAGCCCCACCGCTCCCAGCACGATTCCCCAGCCCAGCAACAGTAGCGCCTCCTTCAAAATCATCCCGAGTACGTTTCCTCGGCTCGCCCCCAAGGCCACCCGCACTCCGATTTCGCCTCTGCGCTGCGTCACACTCGCCGAAAGCAGCCCATACAATCCCAACGCACTGAGCAGCAACACCAGCAACCCAAAGAAATTCGCCAGCAAGGTGATTAGCTCCTGACTCCCCAGCGCTGCATCCATCTGTTCCCGCAAGGTCACGAAAATCACCAACGGCACCGTCGGCGCAATCTCCGATATGGTTTTTCGGAACGCCGCAACCGCCTGCGCCTTCGTGGGCGTGTGAATCAGAAACACCAGATTCCCCAAGTCGTCGATCCGTTCTTTCGATAACGGCAGGTAAATCGTCCGCGGCGGTCCTTGCCGCAAATCATAAAACTTCGCGTCTTCCGCGATCCCAATTACTTGACATTCCACCTTCTGTGTAAACTGATCATTCACTCTGTTGCGCACGTATCTTCCCAATGCCGGCTCATGCGGGAAAAAGAACGCCGCCGCGGATTGGTTCAAGATGCACTCATTTAATTGCCGGTCATTCTGGTCAAACTCTCTTCCCTCGATGATTCGTGTCCGCATGGTCTGGAAATATCCCGGCCCTACATCGTTGTATGGCATCTGCGCATCTTCCGGAGGGTTCGGCCCATCCGAGACCGCCTGAAAATCCCCGGTGATCTTTATCCCGGTCATCGGCGTCTGCGAAGTAGCGGCCGCAGAATCCACCGCGGGCATTTCCTTCAGCCGGTCCACCATCCTTTGATATAGGTTCAGTTTCGCCTCGCCTTTCAGGCCCAACACGTATAGCGGCGAAGTCTGGATGGTCACGTGGTCCAAATCGAATCCGGTCTGCTCGTCCCTCAGCCGGATTACGCTTTCCGACAGCAGCGATGCCAGCACAATCAACACCAGCGACAACGCCACCTGGATCGGCACCAGCATTTTTCCTGCGATTTGCCGGCGTCCTCCTAGATTCGTTCGCGTCTTCATCAGCGATCCCGGGTCCGTTCGCGCCGCCCTCCACGCCGGCAAAGTTCCAAACAGGAGCGTTGTCACCACCGCGAACAGCGCCGTGATCCAGAAAACGGTTTTATCCGGATGCACCGAGACCGGCTCCATCATCATCGGGTCCCGGAAAAAACGTAGCAGCAACCCGCTTCCGTACCACGCCCCCAGCGCGCCCAATGCGCTCCCCGTAATGGCAATCAAGAAGCACTCCGTCAGAGCTTGCCGCACCAACCTCTGCGAAGAGGCGCCCAGCGCCGTCCTCACCGCAAACTCCTGTTGCCGTGCCGCCACCCGCGCCATCATCAATCCACCAATATTTACGCAGCACACCAACAGCACCAGCGCTACCAACCCTTGCATCAGATACAGCGGCTTCGTATATGTATGCGTCAGATAATTCGGCAAGCCGTTCCGCGCCGAACTCGCCATCAGATAGGCCTTCTCGAAAAACGGATCGTGCCGGAATCGATCAGGAATGAACCGCGAAAGCAGACTTTGCTGTAGCTGACCCAATTCCGCAGTAGCCTGCCTCAGCGACACCCCAGGCTTTAACCTCCCGATGACCTCAACTCCGAACAGGTTATCCGCCGCCCCTAGCACATCTTTCTTCTCTAACACCGTCACAAACTGCAGCGGGAAATACATCTTCACGTCGTCGCCGGGCCACACTCCCTTAAAGTCCGGCGGGGTGATGCCCACCACCGTCACTCGTGTGTCGGAAATGGTGATCTGCTTTCCTATGATGTCCTCCGCTCCTCCATAAAGGCCGTTCCAGAAGCTGTAGCTGAGCACCACCGGCCAGCCGTTACTCGGCCCGCCGCGCACATCGTCATAGGCCTCGATCAGGCGTCCTCGATAGGGCTTCAGCCCCAACAATCCGAAGGCGTTCCCACTCACTAACCCCGCGTCGTATCCTTGGATCAATCCTTCGTGGTCCTTCATCAACACGTAATCGCCGGTCCATGCAGAAAGTTCTCGAAATGACGCCCCCTGGGCGCGGAATGCCTCCAACATGCGGTACGGCATAAAAGCGCCGGCCTCATCCGGATATGCCGCGCTCGCAATTCCCACCTTCACCAATTCTCCGGGGTTGTGTGCCGGTAAGCTGCGCAGCACCAAACCATACAGCAGCGTGAAAATCGCCGTGTTTGCCCCGATTCCCAGCGCCAACGTCAACACCGCCACAAGCGCCAGCACCGGATTCTTTCTCAGCATTCGTACGCCAAACCGCAAATCCCCCAGCAAATCGTCCAGCCCTCTCCAGCCCCACGTCTTCTCCGCCGACTTGATCGAGGTCATGATTCCCTCACCATTCGATTGGCTCGTTTCCGCACCCGATTCCTTCCATCACAGACGCGATCCGAAGGAACAACGCTGCCTCTCGTGAACCCGCCGAAGCTATGCCACGGCTCAGCCCCTGTCAACCACCACGCCGAGGAACCCGCAAGCACACTAACATGGGCCATTCTCTAGCTATTTGACGAAACATCCCTCACCTTTGGATTGCCTCACCCGAACAGCGTTTTGCCAGCCGAGTGTGGGCACCCTAGCTTGTGTAGTGGCCGAACTTTGGATCGGCCACACGAGCAATGATTTTGCATAGGCAGCAAAAGGGAAACGCTTTGGAAGGCTCAAATCTTACTGTAGAGAATTGGGCGTAGTAGCTTTACGGGGTTGTCTCAAACTGTCTAAGAGCCTGACGCCTTTGCCCGCAGGGTCGAGACCTTTCTCAGTGCGATACCTTCGGATCCTGAGAATTAGAAAGTCCCTTAGGGATACCGGAGACAGCTCAAGCCTGGTAACCGCCGTAACCGCCGAAGTGGGTACTGGTCCGTACTTTTCCGATTTCCGGACTTGATCGTTAAAGTTTCGACGTTGACAACGTTCATGCGCGCGATGGGGCGGTGAGAACTATTTTTCCAGTGAAGTACCTTCTGACATCGACTTCAACTCGTGAAAGATATCCGAATGGTGTTGGTCGAGATATCGTGCCACTCGATTGTTAGCGAATAGTCTTGCGAGATAGCTTCGGGCAAGGACAAGATTCAAAACTTGGTTTCCATGCGACTCCTCGACCACTTTTAGATCTTGCTGTAATCCTTCCATCTCCTTTTCCATTTTTGTTATCTGCTCACGCGACAGACCTCGAACCATCTTGTGTTTTTCAGGATCGATCAGCATGTCTGACGGGGTCGCTGTGAACAACGCTTTCGCGTAAGGAATAGAGTAGTTACCAGCGGCGACCATTAGCTCTGCAACCTCGATTTGCCGCATCGGTTTCAATTTTCGCAGGAAATAAGCCAACTCGGGAGTTCTGGTTATCCTTTCGAATACGTTTGCTCGAAAAACATTCAGCGAAAAGAAACCAAATCTTATTCGTACCGCAAAGCAACCAAAGGATCGATACGCGCAGCGCGGCGGGCCGGGAGGAAACAGGCTAGGAGGCCCGCTGTCGCGATTGCGATGCTGACTCCAGCGAATGTCCATGGGTCTGTTACGGAGATGCCGGAGACTTCGCTGGCTAGGAGGCGTGTTGCGGCATAGCTGAGCAAGATGCCGATTGCGACTCCGGCCGTGATTAAGCGAAGACCTGTAGAAAGAACCATTCCGAGGATTGTGGTTGGCTGCGCGCCTAGGGCCATGCGAACGCCGATTTCGTGAGTGCGCAGCGAAACGGTGTAGACCATGACGCTGGAAATACCGATGAGAACGAGAAGAAGTCCGATGACTGCGAAGCATGCAAGAGTGATAAGTTCAAATTGGGGGCCCCGATAGAATTCCTTCAGTGAGTTTTCGAGTGTGCCCGAAGTCGACATCGCGATGTTGGGATCAATGGCTTGTACTTCCTTAGCGATGACTTTCAAAAGCGGGGCTGGATCCATGGCGGTCCTGACCATGTAGGTGCGCCAACTGAAACCCTGAACGGTATAAGGAATGAAGGCGCGAGGGAAAAAGCGCCAGGAGGGATTGTCGAAATCGCGGATTTTGAAGTCGCGGACGACCCCGATGATTTCAAAATACGTGTTATGAGGGGCGTCGAGGAAGGTGCGGTCGAGGACTTCTAGTTTGACCCTGTGACCGATGGGGTCTTCGCCAGGAAAATATTGGCGGGCGAAGGTTTCGTTGACGACCATGACATAGCGAGCCGCAGCTTCGTCGTCTTCGGAAAAAAGACGGCCGCGCAACAGGGACATGCCTAGCAGCTGAAAGTAACCGGAGCTGCAAGCTTCCTCGTGTGTCTCCCAACGCTCAGCGTGAGGCCTGCCAGGAATGATGGTGTCACTAAAGTCGGATTGCAAAGGGGGCTCGAGCATGGATTCCGAAACGGACGCAACACCGGGGAGAGCCTGAAGGCGGGCGAGAATTTGACGCGTGAGCGCATTTTTCCTTTGGCGAGTCACGTCCACGTCGGTGTTGTAGGCCTTGGGGAGAGAGAGCCGGAAGAACAGAACGTTCTTAGGGTCGAAGCCCAAGTCGCTGCGAGTGAGAACGAGGAAGCTGCGCATCAAGAGGCCAGCACCGATTAACAAGAGGATTGAGAGGGCCACTTCACTTACGACCAAACCGGCACGCAATTTGGTGTGACGAAGATTCGCGCTGCTCGCTACGCCGCTGCCCGCGAGACGCGGCTGCAAGTCAGCGGAGATTACGTGGAGGGCCGGAGCGAGACCGCAGAGGACCGTGGTGAGAAGAGTGACACCCACCGCGAGCAACAAGATGGGGGCATTCATGCGAATGGAAATTTCCGCGGGGAGCGCTTGCGTGGGAATCAAAGCGATGACGACCTTCAAGCCGAAATAGGCCAATGCGCAGCCCGCAAGGCAGCCTGCGAAAGCCAGCACGAAACTTTCCGCGAGCAATTGCTGGATGAGGCGCGCGCGGGTGGCGCCCAGCGTGGAGCGCCTGGCTAATTCCTTTTCGCGGGTGGTGGCGCGGGCCAACAAGAGGTTTGCGACATTGCCGCAGGCGATGAGGAGAAGTAAAAAGACAGCGGAAAGCAAGGCGAACAGGGTTTTCCTGAAGTTGCCGACGAGGCTATCGAGTAGAGTCTGAGCGACGACGACGAATTGTTCTGGAAGGGGGAAGGCAGTGCTTGAGTTCGTTTGTTGGGAACGGTGGGCGATGGCGTCCAGATCAGCGGCGGCTGTCCTGACGCCGACACCCGGTCTAAGAAGCCCCATAACGTGGGCGCCGGGGTCGCCCTCTGGTAGCGGCATCCAAAAGTGGGCGTTAAACGCATTGAAACGCGGAGGCATGATGCCCACAAGAGTGGTGGGGATGCCGTTCAGGATGAAGGTTTTGTCGATAATCTTCGGGTCGCCTGCAAATTCCGATTGCCAGAAGTAGTAGTTCATAACGAATATTGGCGGAGCGCCGGTGCGGCCGTCTTCAGGCAAGATGGTGCGACCCAAAAGCGGGGAAACCCCAAGGAAGTTGAACGTGTTGGAGGTCACCAGTTCGCCGAAGGGCCAGTAGCGTGTCGTCTCGCCGTTGTCATATTGAAGACGGATGCCATTGTAGGCGATGGTTTCTTCAAAGACGTGGTTTTGTTCGCGGAAGGCGCGAATTTCGTCGGGTAGAAAAAAATCGCGACCTTTCCAGCCGCCGACGTTCGCGAGATTCTGCACTCTGAAGACGACGAGACGATTGAAGTTTTTGTATGGGAGCGCATCGACGAAGACGCTGTACATGATGCTGAAGATGATGGTGGAGGCTCCGATTCCGAGAGTTAAGGCGACGATGGCGATGAGGGAGAGCGCGCGATTTGTTGCAAGCGCGCGGAAGCCTAGACGGATGTCGCGGCAGAGCGATTCGAGGAAAGCTAGAGTGCGCTGGTCACGGACGGCTTCTTTGGTTGGTTTGCGGAACAGGTTGCGCAGTCGAATCCATGCACTAACGAGCGACTTCATGAGGCTCCTTTCTTAGAGTCCCCATTCAGATACCGAGCCGAGCCGTCCTCTGTGTCGCGCACGGGTTCCTGGTAAAAGGAGGATACATTCGTACAAATGGCAAAACAATAGACCGCTTTGATTAAAGTGATACACCCGGTTCAGGTAGAGCGATGAAGCAAACGCGTGCTACACGTGCGGGGGCCTCTTCATCGGTAATCGGGGCTCTTGCAATTTTGTCCTTCTTTGAAGGCACTGCTCACACGTTCTTTCCCCCATATCTTTTTGCCAGCTCGTTTAGGATTTAGCTGAAAATGCAGGTTCCGATCTGCGAAATACTGATCAATAGCGGCCTTCGCCTCATCTACCGATGCATAATTGCTATTGTGAATCACTGATACGGCTAATCCACTGAAAATGGATTCGATCACATTTAAGAACTGTGCACGAGCTGGCAATGGAATTATTTTTACGATTGGAGTTCTGTGCTCCCTGCGGTATTTATGAGAATTGATTTCTTCTACTATTCTCAAGAACCTCTTCGATGCGTGCCAGCCCGCGGCATCCCATGAGAAATACAGTCGCGTACAATCGCGATATTGACCTTGCAAAACTTCGAGTAGCTTAATCATCTCGCCCGTATTCTTGCCACTCGAATAGAAATGTGTGACCTGATTTGTTGAAAGCTCAAGCGCGGCTGTGACAATCAAACATCCCTTTGATTGTTGAAATTGAGGAACGGTTGGATATTCGGTGGGGCCGACAAGTCGACGGCCGCCCTGGTGCTTGACTGCAAAGGGGCCGAACTCGTCAATTGAGAAGAAACGTTCACTCTTTTTCAGACTTGAGAGCACTTGATGGATGTGGTCCACTTTTTCTCGATAATTTGGATCGTTGCTTGTAAGAACTTCCCTCGCTTTCATGTATCGATATCCGGCATCCTTAATAAATGCGGCGACGCGATTTTTGCCGATAGGCATTTCATGCCTAGCCATTACGTTTGCAAGATCTTCTATTCTCCAAGTCGTCCGATTGAATCCGTAGTCTTTTGGAGGAGAGTGCAAAATACAGAACAGTGCTTCTCTGTACTTAAGATCGGTCCACTTTGCGACTCTTTTTGGGCGAGGAAACACGCCGTCAACTCCAGAGCTCGTGAAGGCCTGTAGGCATCTCTTGACTGTTCTAAAGTGGCACCACAAGCCATCGGCGATAGATTTCCTCGAAACACCGTAGAGAGAAAAAATTATGATCAGTGCACGAACCTTTTTGCGATGTGAATTACCCGTCATGCGCGCGTAGAGTGCTGTTATTTCTGCTGGAGGTAACTTGTTTTGTAAATGTCGTCTCAATTCATCGTAAGAGACGTAACCGAGCGCAAATCGCAGCATGAACATGAAGAGCTGGCGCTCTTTGATACGTAGCCTTTTGTTCTCTTCCAAGTCTCTAATTAGCTGTGGCGCTACATTGTGGCTTGATACTTTGAAGTGGAATTCTCGTGCTTTTAAACGGCGCGTCAGGGCTAAGTTCGCACGTTTTGAAGTTCTTAGAATTTGTTGCAACGTCTTATTTGATGGTTTCAATTGTCGGATTAGATCTAGTTTCGGTACTCCCTTGAAAAGACACATCCTCCGCCAGCGGTAATGAGTCTTCTTAGCAACACGGGATTCTTTGCAAGCCTGTGAAATACTCTTCCCGTTCGCTATTTTTGCTTCAATCTGCCTTAGCAGCGCTATGATCTGTTCAGGCGTGTGCTTCTTCCACGGCATACCAGCTTCGCTCCTATATACTCTTGGTTTTAAGGTGGCTATATGGCCCGGCTCTCAGTGATCACCTTGAGAACCGCGAGATAACATATAGTTGGCACACGAAAAGCACAAAATGAACGCGAAGAGTCAGAGTTTGCCAACTGAACTCCAACCCGGCGAAGTTATCTCCTATATGGAGATGTGCTCGACAATTGGTGTGAATCTGTGAATCTCCAAAGGGGTATGAATTTCCGCCTGAAAGATGGCGAAAGCATTATTCTCATGAGCCTGCGACCGGGGGCTCCATACGCCGATCGGGTAGAGGATGAGGGTCGCACATTAATATACGAAGGGCACGATGTAGCCCGAACCACAGATATACCTTATCCCAAAAAACTGGATCAACCGGAGCGTAATCCAGGTGGTTCTCTGACACAAAATGAACTGTTCGCGGTAGCGGCACAAAAATATAAAGAGGGTACAGCACCGCCAGAAAGAGTAAGAGTTTTTGAAAAGATACGGTCTGGTATTTGGGTGTACAAAGGGTTATTCAAATTAATTGACTCCTGGATTGAAGATTCAGGAGGCCGCAAAGTTTTTAAGTTCAAGCTTCAGTTGGCGGGCACTGGTGAGGGGGATCGCCCAGCGGTTGCTCTTACTGCGCTAGAAGACGATCGGCTAATCCCAAGCTGGGTGAAGCTCGAAGTGTGGAAGCGTGATAAAGGCTGTTGCATCGAATGCGGTGCGACCTCTGGGCTTCATTTCGATCACATCATCCCCTACTCCAAGGGCGGTTCCTCAAAGGACCCTGCGAACATTCAGATATTGTGTGCACGCCATAATCTAGCTAAGCATGACAAGATCGAATAGCGGCACTACCGCAATTGGTGCGCATGGGACCGATGGCGGATACCCGTAACTTAACGCAAACAGGTGTATCACTTTTCCCCTCGCCATACGCTACCCCCTGCCTTTCTTGACCCTATGCGCACGCGGCAAGTACACTAGTAAATTCCGAAAGCTGCCGGTATTGCGGCAGTGGGCTTGACGGAGAGAATCCCATAGCCAGAGCGGGAGGTGTGTCCGGCCGCCACGAGCGGCACGCAGGATGGCGCATGGGATTTTCCGCAGCCGCATCGAGAAACAAGGGGGAATGTCTTGCCAAAGCGTACTTTTCAACCGCGGAAACGACGCCGCGCTAAAACTCACGGGTTCCGTTCACGCATGAAGACCAAGGGTGGCCGCAAAGTGCTTGCAGCCCGCCGCAAAAAGGGACGCCATCGTCTTACGCCCGAGTAGTGGTGGTGGGCCCAAGATGGGTCTAGCGTTTCCGCGTGAAGCGCGCCTTGTGCGGCGCGGTGAGTTTGACGCCGTCTACCGCGCCGGAAAGCGCTTCTCGAGTTCCCACTTCACCGTCTTCGTTCGTTCCAACGAACTTGCCCTGAACCGTTTCGGCTTCAGCATCAAGAAGGCATTAGGCGGGGCAGTGGTGCGCAACCGCATCCGGCGGCGATTACGCGAAATGGTGCGCTGCCATCGGCAGGAGATACCCGAGGGATGGGACATCGTCATTCACCCCAAGAGTTCGGTGGCCAAGGCGCCCTTCACGGCGCTTTCGGAAGACCTTATGCGCTTGCTGAAGAAGCTGTGAACTCCGCGCCCACACCGAAGAAGTATTCCTTTGGCGTGCGCGCCGCTCTGTTTGCGCTCAATATCTACAAGTCTTACCTCGCGGTCTTGCTCGCCGGCCATTGCCGGTACGAACCAACTTGTTCGGTCTATGCCTATCAGGCCATCGAGCGGTTTGGCGTGGTGCGCGGCACGTGGTTGGGGACAAAACGTCTGTTGCGTTGCCATCCCTTATCACGAAAATTTGGATATGACCCGGTTCCGGAGAAATGGGAAGAGATGCGATCGAATTCAGCTATGCCGTCTGACACACCCGGGTTAGGCTCGTGAGCACGCCGCCGATGAATCAATTTCCGCCCCTTGGGCCGAACAAGGATAAGTTCACCCCAGAGCTGCGCATCCTCGTAGCCTCCCTGTTGTCCATGGTGGTGATTCTTCTTTGGGCCAAGTTCTTTGCGCCTAAACCGCCCGCCCATCCTCAGCAACAGAACAATCCGGCGGTCAGCACTCCGGCAACCCCGGGCGCGCCCACGCATTCTGTACCTGGCAGTGGCGCGGCTCCTGCCTCTACGGTGAGCGCCACGACACCCACGAATACAACCGTCGTCGCGGACGCACAGGAACGCACCATTGTTGTGGAGAACGCCTTCTATCACGTGGAGTTTTCCAATCGCGGAGCGGTCGTAAAAAGTTGGCAGCTCAAGAAATACAAAGACGACGCCAAGCCTCAGCGCACTCTAGATCTGGTCCATGCGCAATCCGCTGAGATGACCGGCGGCTGGCCATTCTCTCTCGTCTTCGACGATCCGCAACTGGAGAAAGCCGCCAATACAGGGCTGTACAAGATTTCCAGTGATGGTTCTTCCCTAACCGCTCCCGCAGATGTGACCTTCGCCTGGAGCGACGGTCACCTGGAAGTGATCAAGAAGTTTCACTTCGATCATTCCTATCTGGTCACCGTCGAAACCACGACGAATTACAATGGCTCGCACATTCTGGCGGGTCTTGCCTGGCGCGGCGGCTTCGGCGACATGACGGTCACCAATCCCGCACCCATTACCACCATCCTGGCTTTCTATAGCGAAAACGGAAAGCTGAGCACCACGGGCTACAAGAAGCTCGACGGTCCGGAAAAGTGGGGAAGCACCTGGCAGGGCGGCAAGAATTTTACGGGCATCGAGGACCGCTATTTCGCTGTGACCTTCCTGCCCCCGACCGATTCTCCTTCGACGACCCTGGAGACCCGCTACTGGAAAATCTGGGATACCACCACGGTCAACGGGAAGGAAGAATCCGA
The DNA here is from genome assembly GCA_963775865.1 of Candidatus Acidiferrales bacterium. Taxonomy (GTDB): domain Bacteria; phylum Acidobacteriota; class Terriglobia; order Acidiferrales; family UBA7541; genus Acidiferrum. Next base: position 319,539 of record CAVZKU010000001.1, read on the forward strand.
AGCCGTGCCGGAGATAGCAGCGGCCACATCCGCGCAGCCCATGGCGATGCGCGTTTTCGTTGGGCCGAAAGATTACGACATGCTGAAAGCGATGCACCCTCCACTTCAGTCACTCGTAAATTTCGGGATGCTGGAGTTCATCGCCGATCCCTTGTTCCACGGCTTGAAGTGGCTGCACGACTATATTCCCAACTGGGGTTGGGCCATCGTCGTGCTCACGCTGGGCATCAACATGGTTTTGTTCCCGCTGCGCATCTCCAGCTACAAAAGCACCATGAAGATGCAGCGTGTCGCCCCGGAGATCAAACAGATCCAGGAAAAGTACAAGAAGTACAAGATGAATGATCCGCGCAAGGCCGAAATGAATAAGGAAATCATGGCTATTTACTCGCGCGAGGGAGTGAATCCCGTCGGCGGCTGCATCCCGCAACTCCTGCAGCTCCCCATCTGGTTCGGCCTGTACCGCGCACTGCAAGGCACGATTGAATTGCGCCATGCGCCGTGGTTTGGCTGGATTACGGATCTTTCGGCAAAAGACCCTTTTTATATCCTGCCGGTCCTCATGGGCGTGACGATGTATTTGAGTTCAAAAATGACGCCCGTGCCGACCACCGATGCTCAGCAGGCACAAATGTTGAAGTTCATGCCCATCGGCATGGCGGCCATGTTTATGATTATTCCGTACCCGAGCGGCCTGGCGGTGTATATTTTGACCCAGAGCGCAGTCGGCATCTTGCAACAATGGTATTTGAATCGGACTCACCCCCTTCCCGCCCCAGCCAAGCCCACGCGCGCCAAGAAGTAAGCGCAGGCAGGTTGCAAGAGGGACTCTGACAACGTAACCGGGAGTCACATGACCAAGGAACTTGTCCGCGAGGGTAAGCTTGACCGCGATGCCGCGGCGGAGGCTTTGCGCGACTTCCTGCAGAAAATCGTGCGGGCGGGTGCGTTTGAGCTCAACGTGAATGTCCGGACGGCTGGCTCCCCCAGCGCCTCGGAAGGCGAAGCGGAAGTCTTTGCGGATCTCGATGGCAAGGACAAAGAAATCCTGATCGCGCGCGGCGGAGAGGTTTTGAAAGCGCTGGAGCACCTGGCCTTTCGGGCCCTTGGTTTGGAGCCCACCTACCACGAAAAAATCCATCTCGATTGCGGAGGTTTTCGCGCACTTCGCTTCGAGGAACTACGCATGACCGCCCGCGTGGCGGCGGAACGCGTGCTCAGCTCAAAACAGCCATTTCAGTTGAATGCCATGTCCTCGCGCGAGCGCCGTATCGTGCATCTGACGCTGAAGGACATGACCGGCGTGCGTACCGAAAGCGTCGGAACCGGCGAAGACCGCCACATCGTCATCCATCCCGCCAAGGACGATTCCGGAATCAAGCGCTGACCACTAGCGCCGGACCCAGCCTTGGCTGATGGGTTTGCCATCGGCGGAGAACCGCACGCGATAGGTGAACGAACCCGGCCGGTCGCGACGCGTCTGGGGAAATCGTTTGTCAGTGAACTCGACGACGGCTTCGCCGCCTTCCTTATGAAATTGCGTCACGGGAAACCGCGCGAACCATAACACCTTTTGCACCTCGGGAAGTTGCCGAGCTACTTCAATATATTCATTCGGTGGGGCATCCGGGTAATACGTGTGCGTGATGACCTCGCCATCCGCGGCAGCGCTGTTTTTCATTAGGTTGTCACTGAGGTCCATACGAATCTCATAGACGCCGCGCGGGGCCCGAACTAGTCCATCCCAGTGCCACACGGATGGCGGCAAGGGCAGCGCACCGATCGCCTCCACATCTAGTTTTTCCTGAGCGGCAAACTGTTTCACGCGCTCAAAAGCCGAGCGGTGTGCCAGCGTTGCCGCAAGAATATAGGCGATCGCCAGAACCAGTCCGGTGCGGTTCCAGGCTTCATAAGGAACGCGCAAACCCCAGCCACGCGCCGCAGGCAGAAAAAACAACACACCGAACATCGCTGTAGCCACAAGAATCGCCGTACTGGAAACCGGTGCGCCAACCGCAAGTCCAATTCTGGAGATCAAAAGTGGTGCCGGCGTAAAGATCACCCAGAGGAGAATGGCCCGCCACCGTGTGTGGTCAGGATCTTCATAGGTCCACGCCAGCAATTGCGGTATCAGCAGAATCCCCGTGAACGTGAAATCGATGATGAACAAGATGTCCCAAGCGGGTCGCGACCATTCCAGCGGCGACCAGATCATGGTTCCGTAAGTGGTCAGCAGATCCAGAAAGATATGGCTCAGAATCCCGACCGCGTACAACCCCGTCAGCATGGAAAAGGTGGGAGCTTCCCACTTCCGCCGGCGTGCGACCGTTGCGGTCACAGCAGCTAGAATCACGGACCAAATCGGCAAGAGAAGCAACGAGTGAGTGAGGCTGCGGTGCCAGGTGATCATCAGCATCGGATTACTGGAAAAGAACTCGCGCAGCACATCGGAGTCCGGGAAAATAGCGCCGAGCATCAAGGCCCAAGTCGCCAGCCGTTTTTTCCCCATCTTTGTCGGTGGAAATAAGTCGCGGCCTCCAAAAGCAGCTTTGCTAATCAACGCGCCGGCAATTCCGTGGGTAATTGTATCCATAGGGAGTGGTGTGAATGTTCCTCAGATCACCTGCAGCAACGGTGACGTTTTTTTTAGCACGTGGCCAATCTTGGCGGAGTTCACACCATGCCGCCGGAGACAGTCGAGTGCGGTTTGTGCGATTTCGGGCGCCAGCGCAATGAGCAATCCGCCAGAAGTTTGCGGGTCGAACAAGATGGCCCGCTTTTCCTCGGAAAGGCTGGCGGCAAATGCCACGCAATCGCCAAGGAAATCGCGGTTATTCTTCAAGCCTCCGGGAATCAAGCCTTCGCGAACGGCATCGAGCGCACCCGGCAGCAGCGGCACCGCTTGATGGTCGATCTCGAGGGAGACCGCCTCGGTTCCGACAGAAGGGTCTCCCAACGCCATCTCGCGCGCGTGGCCCAATAGCCCAAAACCTGTGACGTCGGTAACCGCGTGGACCACACGGGGGCCGGACTGGCGTTCCACTTCGTGGAGGGCGTCGGCTGCAGCTCGATTCAGTTGCGACATGGAAGCGATGGCCGCCTCGAGCGACTCCTTTGTGGCACGTTCCTTTTTAAGCGCCGTGGAAATCACCCCTGTGCCCAAGGGTTTGGTCAAGAGCAGAATGTCGTTGGTCTGCGCGCCGACATTTCTCCAAACTCGGTCCGGGTTTATCGTGCCCGTCACGGCATATCCAAACTGGATATCCTCGTTGCGGATCGAATGTCCCCCGATTACGCTGCATTGCGCCTCCGCCATTTTGTCCAAACCGCCGTGGATGATCTGTTCCAGAATGGCGGGATCGCCTTTTTCTGGAAAACCAACCAGGGAAAGCGCGGAAACTGGCCGGCCGCCCATGGCGTAGACGTCGCTGAGCGAATTTGCTGCGGCAATCTGGCCAAACGTAAAGGGATCGTCCACGATCGGTGTGAAGAAATCGACCGTCTGCACCAGAGCCAAGCCTTCGGCGATTAGATACACCCCGGCGTCGTCGTTGGTGTTGAACCCAACGAGCACTTTCGGATCATTCGGCAATGGTAGGCGCCGTAAGATTGAGTCCAGCGTCCCGGGACTCAGCTTCGCCGCTCAACCAGCTGCCTTGACCATCGCCGTAAGCTTCACGGAATCGGTCAAGCCACACCTCACGGTACTGCGCTCTGATTATAACGATGCCGTAGCATTCTCGCTTGCTACGATTGATTTTTCGGAAACGTGAGACGTCTTTACGGAACGATGGAGAGGAACAGAAACGCAGCGAAAATGACCAGATGCACGATCCCTTGGAGCACCGTCGTACGGCCGGTGCCGAGCGTAATCACGCTAACGAGCAGAGTGAGAGCCAGCAGCACTGTTTCTTTTGGATTGATACCCAGCGTAAGGGGTTTTCCCAACAGAATGGAAACTGCGGCCACTGCGGGAATCGTCAATCCGATGCTCGCCAATACCGAACCTAAAGCCAGATTCATGCTGGTCTGTAAGCGATTCGCACTCGCCGCCCGGAAAGCCGCCAAGCCTTCGGGGAGCAATACCAGTCCCGCAATGATAATGCCCACCACACTTTTCGGAGCGCCGGCTTTCTCGATTCCAAACTCCATGATGGGCGTGAGTGCCTTGGCGAGCGCTACGACAGTCACCAGCGAAATGAACAACAGTCCCGCGCTAAGCATGGCAATCTTGTTTGGTGGTGGTGGCGCGTGGGTTCCCTCCACGCCCCCCTCCGCAGGAAGAAAATAATCGCGGTGCCGGATGGTCTGCACAAAAAGAAAGGAGCTATAAAGGACAAGAGAAACGATCGCGGCAAAGAGCAATTGGGCGGGACTGAAGGTTGGCCCTTCCGTAGTGGTCGTGAGATTGGGAAAAACAAGCGTCAATGTCGTGAGCGCGATGAGAACCACGAGCGCCGCATTCGCGCCTTGAAGCTGAAACGCCTGCTCGCGGTGGCGCACGCCGCCTGCCAGCAGGCACAATCCCACAATGCCGTTGCAAACGATCATGACCGCTGCAAATACGGTGTCGCGCGCCAGCCCCGCCTTGTCGGGTCCACCGGTAATCATCATGGACACAATCAGAGCTACTTCAATGATCGTAACGGCGAGTGCGAGCACCAAGGTGCCGAAAGGTTCCCCGACGCGGCAGGCCACGACTTCCGCGTGATAGACGGCCGCAAACACGGTCGCGACCAGCGCGAAGGCTTCCGCCGCCGCCAGTGGTCCTCCGGAACCCAACAAGAGTTGCAGCACTAAAACGATGCACGCGAGCAGTGGCCAAGTCCAGGCCCACCAGGGAATTCGATTTGGCGTTACGCTCATCACCCGGTCCTCTTCGTCTGGAGCAGCAAGATATCACAACGCGCCGGAAGCGTGGCTAGCGGTTGGAAGACTTTTCGTAGGGATGCGAACGACAATTTGAAAAATGCCGAAAGCTCGGGCCATTGGGACGGCTTGCGTTGGTGGCCGTGAAAGTGGTCTCATCGCTTAATGCCTTGGGACTTCTGGTTGATCTTTCTGTTCCTGGGCGTCGTGATTCCCTGGCGCGGCCGCGTGCGACTACAACGTTTATTGGCGCAATCGGCCGTGGGCACAAAGGAAAAGCTGGCGCTCTATGGAAGCACCCTCGCCTTCCAGTGGCTTCTCCTGGGAGTGATCGCGTGGCGAGCTTTCGCTCGTGGACTGACTGCGGGGCAACTTGGACTGACGCGACCCGGAACCGCAGAATTGTTGTTCTGGAGTAGTGTGGGCGCGGTGCTTCTTGGCACCTTTCACTGGTTCAATCTGCGGCGACTGGGCCGGATGACGGGACCCATCCCCGAGTTCCTGCGCAACCTCGTCGAGCGCGTACTTCCGAATGGTCCGCTGCAGTTCGCTCCGTACTGTGCATTGGCCCTGACCGCAGGGATTTGCGAAGAGGCCTTGTACCGCGGCTTTGTCATGGCGGCGCTCAGTCGCGTGGGCATCGCTCCTTGGGCCGTTGTGATTATTTCCTCTGTTCTCTTTGGTGTGGCGCATACTTATCAAGGCAGAAGTGGGGTTTTTGCGACAACGGCAATGGGACTGGTTTTTGGGGTGGCGCGTCTTTTGCTCCAAACCCTGGTCCCGGTGATGGTTTGGCACTCCACTGTGGACCTCGTAGCCGGAATTGCTGGACCTAAGTATCTGTTGCAGGATCCGAAATAGAATAAACACTGTATTATCATACTATTACAGGATATTTACTCTTATGGTAACTGATGCAAACAAGCCGCTTCCCGAGGAGACCATCCGGAACGCTTTGCGCGAGTTCCGGATCCCCTTAGATCAGAAACAAATCCTTTTGATTCAAAAGTTTATACAGATTTTGCGGCATTGGAATGAGAAGTTGAATCTGACCGCAATTCGCGAGCCTCTGGAGATACTATATCGTCATTTTTGTGAATCCATGTACGCAGGGGTGGTGATCCCAGGCGAATTTGGTCGGCTCGCCGACATTGGCTCCGGTGCGGGATTTCCCGGCATTCCGCTGAAGATACTGCGTCCGGAAATCGAATTGTTCTTGGTCGAATCCAATATCAAGAAAGGTACGTTTCTGGCGGAAGTCGTTCGTGAACTTGAGTTTGCGAACGCTCGGGTGTTGATCAGCCGGTACGAGGAGCTCTCTGAGGAGTTGGCGCCGCTCGATTATGTTTGCTCGAGGGCTGTCGGTGAGTTCGCCCCGTTTTTGGATTGGGCTGCTTCTGAGCGATTGTCGGCGCAGCGAACCTTGCTCTGGATTGGTGGCCGGGACCTTGACGAGGCCCGCAAATCGCCTCACTGGGACTGGCAAGAACCCGTCCCCGTTCCACAATCGCTGCGGCGCTATTTACTCGTCGGGACGAAGAAGACAGAGAAGGGCGTCGGCGCGGCGACAAACTCCCCCGTAATTGCGCCGAAGTAGGGGGTTGCGGAAGCCTAGGTTCCACGTGGAACGATCGGCGGACCAGATCACCTCGTTCCTTCTCCATCGATGAATTGAGTTCACATATCCGGAAGGGGTCTGTTACAGAATGCGCAGGTGTTCCACATGGAACGAATCGAACGGGTTCCAGCACTTCAGGCCGCGCGATTCAGAGTCCAGCGAGCTTGCGTTCCACGTGGCACGCGACGAAAGGACATGCAAGAAAATTACTTAATGGGAATGTTTCCTGTGGAACATTCAGAACTGGTTTTCTGAACTGGTGATTCTCTAAACCTTGGAATGAGTATGAGTTAAAGGCCTATGTTTCACGTGGAACAAAACAAAATCCACAGAAAATCCGCCGTCACTCTCGGTTTCACGTGAAACAACTTGCGTCTGCTCCATGGCTCTGTTATTTTCGTTCCGTTTGGGAGAGTGTCTTGGCCCGGGTCATCGCTGTTGCCAATCAAAAAGGCGGAGTAGGTAAGACCACAACCGCCGTCAATCTTGCTGCTTGCCTAGCTGCCGCCGAGCAACCCACTTTGCTAATAGATTGTGATTCACAAGGGAATGCGACAGCCGCAATTGGCTATTCGAAAGATCCTTCTCGCAGAACCATGTATCACGCCCTCATTATGGGGGAGCCCTTCGAAAAAATCGTGCAAAAATCACAGGTGGATGGATTGGATGTTCTTCCTGCAGATAAGAACTTGGCAGGAGCAGCCGTGGAGCTCGTGACTGCCGAAAGTCGCGAATACAAGCTGCAAACATTCTTGCAGCCCCTTAGGGCAAATTACAAATTTATGGTACTCGATTGTCCGCCAGCACTCGATCTCTTGACGCTGAATGCCCTGGTAGCCGCAGACTCCGTGCTGGTTCCGATTCAGTGCGAATACCTAGCTCTGGAAGGAGTTTCGGAGTTGCTGGACACCTTGATGCGGATTCGCCGGACGCTGAATCCGAGCCTGGAGATCGAGGGAATTCTGCTCACGATGTATGACGAGCGGACGACGCTTTCCCGGCAAGTAGCTACCGACTTGCGTAGCTTTTTTGGGGCTCAGGTCTTCCAGAGTCTAATCCCGCGCAATGTCCGGCTGGCGGAAGCACCGAGCTTCGGTAAACCTATTATTTTCTATGATATACATAGCAAGGGTGCAGAGGGTTATACGCAACTTGCACAGGAGGTAATTGCCAATGCCGAGAAACGCGTTGGGGCGGGGGCTCGGAGCGCTCATACGGGAGCCTGAGCCACAGGTTCCAGTCGCAGCGATCGTAGACCATCGACTGCCGGCTGTCAGCGTGCCAACGACGGGAGGCTCCGCTGCGGCTGCAGCGCCTGCCATGAGCCCCGTGGCAACGGGACCACTCCAGGTAGACATCGATCTCATCGAGCCAAGTCCCTACCAACCGCGCACGCGCTTTCGCGAAGAGGCCTTGGATGAACTTGCGCGCTCGATCCAGTCGAGTGGGATCATTCAGCCGCTTGTCGTGCGCCCCCTGGGACATCGCTATCAATTGATCGCGGGGGAAAGACGCTGGCGCGCGGCGCAACGGGCAGGATTAAAAAGCGTAACGGCAATTGTGCGGCAAGTGCCGGACGAGCTGGCATTGGAAATGACCTTGGTAGAGAACATCCAACGCGAAGATCTTAACGCGATCGAACAGGCGCGTGCGTTTGAGCGCCTGATGGACGAGTTCAGCGCGACGCAAGAGGCGGTGGCCGAACGAACGGGCAAGGATCGTGCGACTGTGGCGAATGCGATTCGGCTGCTGAAGCTGGAACCAACGATCCAGGATTGGATCGAAGAGGGAAAATTAACCGCAGGTCACGGCCGTGCGTTGCTCGCGGTGCCTGATTCGCAGATGCGCATGCGCTACGCACAACGGGCAGCCCGCGGCGGCCTTACCGTGCGGCAGATTGAACGGCTGGCATCACGGCGGTCGCGCAGTGCAAAGACGCTGACGGAAACGCAAGTGGATCCGAACATTCGCGAGGCACTCGAAGAATTGCAGCGGCACTTGGGAACAAAAGTCCAGTTGCGGCAAAAAACGAAAGTTAGACCGGGACAATTGGTGCTGGAGTATTACGATGAAACGCAGTTGATGGGGATTTACGATCGACTGATGAAGTAAGCCTTCACGGCCTTCTCCGGCGCGCCTGCACCATTGTTCAGGAATTGCATTCGACAACTCGTCTCGCGAGTGCCGTTGACATCCGCGGCGTCCACGTTAAATTGGAAGTGTATCCTCCGGGGGTAATTCCATGGCATGGAAGTGGCCAGGCACATCGAACAACGGAATCAGTGAAGAGTGGACCGGCTTCATCGATCGAGGCGTGTCGCTCGAAGGCACGTTGACACTGACCGGCACATTCCGCATTGACGGGCACGTCAAGGGGAACATCATTTCCGAGCAGACCGTGGTGCTCGGGGAAAACGCCAAAGTCGAAGGGCAGATCGAAGGGAATCGCGTTGTGATCGCAGGGCGGTTTGACGGAGTCATCTTCGCCAAAGGTCGCGTCGAGATTCAAGCAAAGGGCGTTGTCACAGGTGAAGTTCATTCACCCTGTATGGTGATTGATCCGGGGGGAATTTTTGATGGTCGTTGTCACATGCTCGCGTCTTCCGATGCGGCCGCTGGCGTGACAATTCCAATTCGGGCCATGAGCCAAGCATAAGATACCCTCGAGCTTCCTAACCATTAATATCTTGATTAACGGTTAGGCTGTATCTGCGGAACCCTGGCACTTCAATCCGAAGCCATCCTTCCCCTTTTCTTCTGCATTCACTCCCACAAGTTGACACTTTCCTGCCGGCCGACTTATTGTTCCAAGACGTTTAGTTAAGGCGACAAACTCATGAAAGTTCTGGTGATTGGTGGTGGTGGACGCGAGCACGCCCTGGTGTGGAGGCTGAAGGACAGTGCTGGTGTCGAGAAGGTATGGTGCGCGCCCGGGAATGGGGGAATCGCAGCCGAAGCAGAGTGCCTGACAGCGGACACAGGAGACGTGTCGGCATTGGTGACGTTGGCGGAAAGAATAAAACCTGATTTGACGGTTGTGGGACCGGAATTGCCGCTGGTGAATGGGCTGGTAGATGCGTTTGCGCAAAGGAGCTGGGCGGTGGTGGGCCCGCTGCAGCAAGCCGCACAGCTCGAGGGCAGCAAAGTCTTCACGAAGAGGTTTCTGGAGCGGCACAAGATTCCGACCGCTGCCATGTACGGCGTATATGATTCGCCAGGCGGCGCGTACGGAGCTTTGTGCGAAGTGGATTGGCCAGTCGTGATCAAGGCCGACGGATTGTGCGCCGGGAAGGGCGTATTTGTGGCCCCGAATCCGGACGCGGCAACGGACTTTCTCGAGCGAGTGATGGAAAAGAACGAACTCGGCGTCGCGGGAAATCGAGTGTTGTTCGAAGAAGCGCTAGAGGGAGATGAGCTTTCGTTCATCGTGCTGACGGATGGCGAGCGTTACGCACCGTTAGTGCCGACGCGCGATCACAAGCGTGTGTTCGACAACAACGAAGGGCCGAATACCGGAGGAATGGGAGCCTACTCCGCGGATGAGCTACTGCCGGAAGAACTGCGGAGCGTGATTACCTCGACCATTGTTGAGCCAACGGTGAAGGGCCTCGCGGCGGATGGAATTCGCTACCAGGGATTTCTGTATGTCGGTTTGATGCTGACCAAGGATGGGCCGAAAGTGCTGGAATTCAATTGCCGGCTGGGTGATCCGGAGACGCAAGCAATCGTGGCCCGGATGGATTTTGATTTGGCCGAAGTGTTAAGTGAAGCAGCGGCAGGGAGGTTACGGCCAGAGAAGCTGAAGTGGAAGTCCAGCGCCAGCGCGTGCGTGGTCTTGGCATCCGGGGGATATCCGGGAAAATTTGCAAGCGGCAAGGAGATTCACGGGTTGCAAGAGGCTGCGAGAATTCCAGGCGTCAAAATATTGCACGCGGGAACGAAGCGCGAAGGCGAAAACATCGTGACCAGCGGCGGCCGTGTGCTGGGCATTACGGCTGTGGGAAATTCCTTGGATGCGGCGTTACTGAACGCCTATCAGGCTGCGGCCAAAATTCAGTTTGCCGGCATGCAGTACCGGCGCGACATTGGCCGGCACGGGCGGCAGAGTACGGCGGCAGGGGATTGAAGCCGTGGCAAGAGTCCGGAAACTGGATCGAGCGCCAAAGCGCGGTGTCGCCATGGAAGAACTGCGCGGGCGACACGTGGTGGAAAATGCTGGTTTCGACGGTTGGGCCCACGCGAGGCCGGGTGGGAAGCGGCAAGTGCTGCTCGTGGATATGGGGACATTGCGCGCGATGGAGTTGGCCCCAGGGATCATTCGAGAAAACATCACGACAGAACCAAGCATGTGACTCAGCGGTTGGGATTGGGCTTACGCATTAGGGTTGGGGCATCTGCTGGACGGTCCTTATCTTCGCCCTTTTGAGTTTTCTCGCGGGGTTCTTCGGGGGCTACAATCCACTGGAAGCCCCCGGTCTCCCCTACCTCGCCCTCGACGAAATGGGCATTGCCTGCAACGGAGGGCAAAGCCGCACGAAGGAAGTCTGCGGCATCCTGCAGTGGAACCTTGTTGGCGCTTCCGCGCTCGATATGTTCAGCGACTTTGTTGAAGCGGGGATCGGAAGAACGCAACTGGGAGATGTGCGGATCGTTTTGCTGAATCAGGCCAATCAATGGGATATCCTGCAGATTGGGAGGAAAGCGCGTTTCGACGAGGGTCTTGGCCTGATGTTTTTCCGGAGGATAAAGTTGCGTGAAGCGAGGGCGTAAGATGTGCGTCTGCCAATAATCGCTGGTAGCGCTCACGGACTCCTGTTCAGCGTGGTAATCAATCAGCCAGACTTCTGGTCCATATCCCTGTGGGGCGTAGCCGATGAGAACGATTTCCAAGAGCGGTTCGTCGGGTTTGAGATCAATTTTATGATGCAGTTGGGAAACCAGAGGCCGCAGCTTTTCGAGAAAGCCAACGCCAATTAATTCGAGATCGGGATCCCCGGAGCCAGGAGGCCGGTAGGAATCGGAGGTAGAAGAGGGCCGAACATCGGAGGCACTGCGGTCCAGCCGTATCGGTTTGGGTTGGGCGGGAACCTGCCATTCGGAAGCGCCGAAAAAGATTCCGATGTGCGAGGAGCCGACTGTAGCTACCCGGGGAGGAACCGATTTTGCTTCCAGAGGATGATCGATTGCCCCGAACACAATGCCGTCGCTCGCGACGTGAATAATCACCCGGCCGCCCGCAAGATTAGCAACAATCTCGTCGCCTTGCGCATAAACGGAAACTGCCGCGAAACTGAGAACCCCAAGAAGCGTCAGAAGTATACGCATGCCATACATCCCGAGCGGGCCAACACTCTTGACCCTGAATTTAGCATACTCTGTTGCGGGTTCTTGTGCAGCGTGGCGGTGTGCGGATTGGACGGGGTTAGGTAAAATATAGGATTAGATAATCTAGGGGGAAGAAGGAACTATGGGACTGCGTAAGCTGACAAACTTGCGGCACAAAGGCAGGAAACTGACGGACATTTTGGAAGAGCACGAACGCTTCTGGAAGGGCACCGGCGTTCGCGCGGACCTGACGGGGGCGGATCTCTCCGGAGCGGACCTGAGTAAGGTAAACCTGGCGGGGGCAACCCTACGAAATGCGAACCTTGAGGGAAGCGACCTTCGCGGTGCGCGGCTCCCGGGCGCGGATTTCGCGGGTGCTCGCATGCGCAAGGCGGATCTCCGCAACACGGACCTGACCGAAGCGAGCTTAGCGGGAGCGGATCTGACCGAAGCGCAGGCCAGCGGTGTAGAGTTTTTCCGGTGCGACCTGACGAATGCAAATTTTCATAAAGCGCTCCTGCGAAACGCCAATTTCCGGGATGCCCATGTGGACGGGGCAAAGTTTACTGGCGCGGACATGGGAATCGCGATTCTGCGGGAAACGGACTTGCGTCAGGCCGATCTGACAGGTGTGGACCTTTCCACTGCGCTGCTCCCAACCGGCTATGGAGTAAAAAAGCAGGGCGCGTGACAACAGTTCTCGGGTCTACGACACGCTAAGGGAAAATTCCACTCAAGATCGTGGAGCCTTCACGCGGTAGCAAGAGTAACAAGAGTAACAACGCGAGGATGGAAAAAGCCCGCCTTGCGTGTTAGCCTCACGCAAAGTCTCCGATAGAAGGCAAACTTGGCGACAACTTCTGCACAATTGGATGTTCCTGGCCTGCGCGAGCGCGTAATGGATGTCGTTCGTGGGCTTTTGGAGGAGTTGGGAAGCCACGGCGCCGTGCAGGGGCTATCGCCCAGTTCGCATCTCGATCGCGACTTAGGATTGGGCAGCTTGGAACGCGTAGAGTTGCTGACGCGGTTGGAAAACGCATTTTCCGTGCGCCTTCCGGACGTGCTGGCAGCCGAGGCAAATACACCGGAAGAGTTGATTCAGGCCGTTCAAAAAGCGTCCGGCGCGCCAACGGGGGAGGATGACGAGCCGTGTGCCCCGCGAATCGCTTTGGCCACGCAGAAGATGCGGGAAGAAGCCGCCGGGTCTATCCAACAGAGAGCGGAGACCTTGGTGGAAGTGATCCGCTACCGCGGCGTCCACGATGCAAACCGCACGCACCTGATTATCACCGAAGATGACGAGCAAGGCGAACACTCGCACACGCTGACGTTTGGTGCGTTGGCGACAGCTGCGCAGAGATGTGCGGAAGAATTGGCGCGCCGCGGTGTGCCGGCCGGGGGGCGAGTGGCTTTAATGCTGCCGACTTCGCGGCTGTTTTTCCTTTGCTATTCCGGAATTCTGCTGGCGGGTGCTGTGCCTGTGCCGATTTATCCGCCGTTTCGGGCAGACCGGATCGAAGAATATGCAGATCGGCAATCCGCCATTCTGAACAACGCGGAAGTGTGCCTGCTGTTGACGTTCCGGCGCGCGGAAGCCGTGGCCAGGCTGCTGAAGCCACGGGTGAAGTCACTTCTGGACGTGGTGGACGCGGCGAAACTTCTGGATGCGGCAGAAAATGAGCCACCACCGGCGCCGGGAGCGCTCCCTGCGTTTCTCAGTGGGGGCCGCGTGCGCAAGGGGAGTGACATCGCCTTGCTGCAGTACACCTCGGGATCCACTGGCGATCCGAAAGGGGTAACCTTAACCCACGCGAACCTGCTGGCCAATATGCGCGCGATCGCGGAAACACTGGAAATGGGGCCGGGCGACGTGGGCGTGAGCTGGCTGCCGCTCTACCATGACATGGGCTTGATCGGGGCGTGGCTGACGCTGCTGTTGCAAGGCGTGCCCCTGGTGGTGATGTCCCCGCTGGCGTTCCTGACGCGTCCGGAACGGTGGCTGCAGGTGGTTTCGAAATACCAGGGCACAATCGCCGCGGCGCCCAATTTCGCGTATGAATTGTGCGTGCGGAAAATTTCCGACAAGGCCATGGAAGGGGTGGACCTGCGTTCGTGGCGCGTCGCGTTAAACGGCGCCGAGCCGGTTAACCCCGAAACGCTGGAGCGATTTACGAATCGGTTCGCGAAGTATGGATTTCGCCGCGAAGCGATGCTGCCGGTGTACGGGCTGGCGGAGGCGTCGCTCGGTGTGACCTTCCCTCCTTTGTACCGCGGGCCGAAGATCGATCGCGTGGAACGAGAGACCTTCACGACGCAGGGGCGAGCGTTGCCGGCGAGGGCGGAAGATGAGAATGCGATTGCCTTTGTGTCCTCGGGCGTGGCGCTGCCGAGGCACGAAGTCATGGTTGTAGACAAGGATGGAAACCAAGTGGCGGAACGGACCGAGGGTTTTCTGTGGTTTCGCGGCGCTTCCGCGACCAGTGGATATTACAAGAATGAAGAAGCAACGGCGAAGCTGTTCGAGGGCGGCCCTACAAGCAGTGAAGACGAGTACCCGTGGGTGCAATCAGGCGATCGCGCGTACCAGGTGGATAGCGAGATTTACATCACGGGGCGCGTGAAGGACATCATCATCAAGGGCGGGCGAAACTTGTACCCGCATGAAGTCGAAGAATTGGCATCGCGGGTGAACGGAATTCGCAAGGGATGCGTGGTCGCGTTCGGATTGAAGGGTGAGGAGACGGGAACCGAAAAGCTGGTAATCGTAGCGGAATCGCGGGAGGAGGATCGCGCTAAACGGGCAGCGGCCATGGCGGCGATTAATGAAGAGGTGTCCCGCGGATTGGGTTTGCCGCCGGACCGCGTGGAGCTGATTCCACCGGGGAGCATTCCGAAAACGTCGAGCGGAAAGCTGCGGAGAGAGGAAACGAAGCAACTCTACCTGGCGGGCACGTTGTCGGCAGCGAAAGCTCCAGCATGGTTGCAGATCGCGCGGCTGAGCACCGGTTCCTTTCTGAGCGGTGCGTTGCAGACGCTGCTGAGTGGGATTCGCACTGGTCTTGAGAAGATCTACGGAGTGTACTTCCTCATCGTTTTCATTGTGTGGATCATTCCGGCCTGCGCCATCGTTCGGCTGTATAAAGATTACCGCGCGGCTGGACGGTACACTTCGGCAGCCTTGAAATTGTTGTTTGCGTTGACTGGTATCCGTGTCAAGGTGATCGGAAAAGAGTACATGAACACGCCGGGCGCGAAAGTATATGCCTCCAACCACGCCAGTTATTTCGATGTGCTTCCCCTGATGATGGGACTGGGGGTACCGTATCGCTTCGTGGCCAAGGGCGAAGTGAACAACATGATCTTCATCGGGACCTTTTTGAAGCAAATGGGGCACTTGTCGTTCGACCGGCACGACGCGAATTCTCGGCTGCGTCAAGTGGAGGAAATTGAAGAGTACCTGAAGCTGGGTGAATCGGTTTTTGTTTTCCCGGAAGGGACCTTCACGCCGGAAGACGGCGTGCGGCCGTTCCAGTTGGGTGCGTTCCGCAGCGCGGTAGCAACGGGCGCGGCAGTCATCCCCGTATCGCTGGCGGGTACGAGAAAGTTCTTGCGAGACAGGAGCATTTTGCCGCGGCCAACGCACGTGACCATTACGCTTTCGCCGCCCATTTACCCCGAACGCGGCGTCACAGGCGGCGATTCGAACCAGCTGCGGGAGATGGTGCGGCTGCGCGATGAGACTCGTGAAGTGATTGCACGCTATTCGGGCGAAGCGCTGCTGTAGGTTTGTCACTTTCTTCCGCTCTTCCCTGAGACCCATCGCTTAGTGTGTCAATGTGTAAACCACCGTGATGTGGGTGTCGACCTCGAATGGTTGGCCATTCAGGATCGTCGGGCGATAGCGCCATTCGCGCACCGCGGCCAGCGCGGATTGGATGAACAGCGGGTCGCCGGAAATGACTTCCAAGGATTGCATCGAACCATCGGTGGCAATGACGCGAAGCTGTCTTCCGAGGGCCGGGTAGGCAGGTTCGACGCGGCGGATGAGCATCGCCGGTTCAACGCGACCGACGTGGATTCGTGGGGGATAATCGGGCGCCTTCTTTATTTCGCTGGGCGGGGTGGGCCCCGCCTCGCGGTCGGAATAGGCACTTCCGGAGACCGACGCCGCTCTCGCAGGGATGTGAGGTGCGCGCGTCCTCTGCAGCGTTTGACACCAAGGAAAGAAACATGTTCCCCGGGTAATTGGAAAGGATTAGGCGAAAAGAGGTATAGGTTATCAAACTAGCGAACAAAAACCGAATAAAAGGGCGCTTTTGTACATCTCAGTGAAATACCCGAGCATCTAATTTTTCGAAAGCGGAGGGGAGGAGGATTCGATGGAAAGGCATATTCCGGAAGTTGTCGGGGTACGCCGCACGGGCTGGGCGGCCCTGGAACGCGACCCGCAGAAGGACACCGTGGAATTTCAGTGTCCGCACTGTGGCGCGAAAGGGCAGAAGAAAGCAAGGCGCGAGCGGGCCGAATACCGGTTTACGGATGGATTTTTGCAGGACCTACAAGGCGAAGGCGTGCAGTGCCACTTTTGCAAGCAGTCGATGCGGGTAGTCCCTGTTGTGCTGTTGCACGACCAGGATGAAATAAAGCGTTTCGAGGCCATGTTCTTTGCGGAAGTGGAAGAAGAAGTTGCCGCTGGTTCATAACGAGGACGGCATAATACGAAACGGGGCGCGGCGGGATGAGCGCCCCGTTTTTATTTTGTTCCCAAGCTGGAAGCTGGACAAAGCCTAGCGCCAATCGCGACGGCAGCGAGCTAGGTGTTCATAGGCTTCACGGCGTTCGAAGGCCCAATGGCGCGCCGCGGGGCTGTAGGGACCAAAATGCTCAACCGCTTCGTGGTAGCGCATATTGGAGTAGGCCACGCGGCGATTGCAGTCATTCCATGGATCGCCTTTCGCAGCCGGCGCAACGACGAAGAAGAGCAACCCGCCAAGGGCCAGAGTTGCGAACACGGTCTTGCTGAAGATTGAACGGCACAGCGAAATGGCAAGTTTCATAAGAGCCTCCAGGGAACGCGCCCGGGCTGGCTTCGGGATAACGTCCTTGGAGAATCAAACACTCGTTTGGTGAAAAGGTTGCAGCAGCGAAGTCTTTGGTGAAACAGCCAAGAGGAAGAGGGTGCAGGGGGGAAGATGCCCGCACCCTCGAACCGGGGTATTGGTCAGGGTAAAAACGAAAACTTAGTGATTGTCATGATTCTGGCCGTGATCATGATCATCCCAATCATGGTCGGAGTGCCAGTTTTTGCTGTCTTCGTCCCACCAGCGGTGGTCGTGGGCCCAGCAATAAGACCGCGCCTCCGCCAAAATTCAGTAGGCCTGTAAGAAAGGGTCGACCTGCATGTGATATCGCTCCAAGCCGGAGCGGATCACTTCAAACGCTTCATCCACGTTGTCCGCGAACTGTAGCTGATCGAACTCATCCTGATTAATGGTGCCCCAGCGGACCATGGCCTTTAGATTCAGTATGTCGTTCCAGTATTTTCTGCCGTAGATAAGGATGAGGGTGTGCTTAGGCATTTTACCTGTTTGCGAAAGAGTCATCATTTCCCAGAGTTCATCCATAGTGCCGAAGCCGCCGGGAAACACGATGAGTGCCCTGGCAATTTGCGCGAACCAAAGTTTACGCATGAAGAAGTAATGGAAATTGAAACTGAGCTCGGGGCTGATGTACGGATTGGCGAATTGCTCGTGTGGCAGCTCGATGGAAAGGCCGATGGATTTGCCCCCGGCTTCGTACGCACCGCGATTGGCGGCTTCCATTATGCCGGGTCCGCCGCCGGAACAGACCACGAAGCGGCGCGGACGCGGGCCGAGAGACAATGCCCAGGTGGTAAGCCGGTGGGAAAGTTGGCGCGCTTCTTCGTAGTAGCGGGACATTTCGACGGCGCTCTTGGCTTCGCGCAAAGCCGCGTGATGATGCTTGAGCTTGCGTCTGCTCATCCTCCCGGTTTTGGCGCCCTTAAGATGTGTGTATCGTGCGGCGGCAGTTTCATGAGATTCAATTCGCGCAGACCCAAACATCACGATCGTGTCGCCAACACCCTCTTTTTTGAGTTGCGCGAGGGGGTGAATGTATTCCGCGAGAATACGGATCGGCCGAGCGGGCGTGCTCCGCATGAAGGCCGTGTTTTCGTGAGGCGCTTTTGGCGCGTGTTGGGGCTTAAGACGTTTGCCGTCGGGCATGGGCGTTCTCCAAAAGAAGCGAGTTACGATTGTAGGCAGAGCGTGGGATTCCGGCAACGTCTTTGGGACCGGATGCGTCGAAAGGAATACGCACGGAAAGGCCTTGTGAGAGCGATCGAGAGCACCATGAAGAATCTCGGGCGAATAACCATGTTGATGGCGATGGCGTGCGTCATGCCGATCGCAAGTTACGCCCAGGCGCCGGAAGGTCCTATGACGCCGCAGCCAGGGATGACGATTCAGAATCCGCCGAAGATCGAAGTACGCAGCATACTGGTCAATACACCGGTGACAGTGCGCAACGAAAAAGGCGAGATGGTGCACGACCTGGAAGCGAGCGATTTTAAGATCACGGATAATGGGATTCCGCAGAGGATCACGCATTTCAATTTGGGGGGCGACCCGATTTCACTGGTGGTGGTGGTCGAAACAAGTTCACGGATAGGGCCGCTTCTGCCGCAGATCCGCAAAACGGGCATATTAATAACACAAACCGTCATCGGTCCGACAGGAGAAGGCGGCATCGTGGGATTCGACAGTGAAGTGAAAACGCTGTTGGATTTCACAAATAGTTCGGACGCGCTAGAAAAGACCATGGGCGGATTGCGGGAAGGTTCCGATGGCTCAAAGTTATTCGATGCCATGTCCCGCGGGGTGGCCATGTTGAGCGGCAGGCCGGAGGTTTCCGAGACAGAATTCGGAAAGCGGCGGGTAATGCTGGTGATCGGGGAAGCGCATGATTCGGGGAGTGAAGAAAAACTGGGCGAAGTATTGCGGCGCGCGCAACTGGCAAACATCACGATTTACGCCGCAGGGGTTTCGGGCGTGAAAGCGGATTTGAAACGAAAACCAGAAGACAAAGAGCCGCCCAAAGCTACACCTGATGGAACCTTTGGAATGCCGCCTCCACCGGGAACGGTGCAGACGCCCACGACGGAGCAGCAAGCCGCCGAAGCCGGAAGCCCACTCGCGGCGGCGGTTGCCCTGGCGGTTTGGGCTGTGATGCACGCGAAAGATAAAGTGACATCGCGTCAGCTCGAAATTGCCGCGGCCGCGACGGGTGGCCAGCACGTTTCGGCGTGGAAGAACCGCACGCTTGAGAAAGTCATCGACGAAATGGGTGGGGAGCTGCACTCGCAATACACCCTCTCGTACACGCCTAGCGGCGACGTCGCGAACGGCTACCACGAAATCGCGGTGACTGTGGATCGGAAAGATCTGACGGTGCGCGCACGGCCGGGATACTACATCGAGCCTCCGCAAAGTTAATTGAGATTCCGCTTCCGGTTCGTTCTGAATAATTTGGACGTCAGTTCGGAAGTAAGGCTGTGACAGTATTGAAACAACGGTTCAGCTTGCGGTTAGCGACCACGGAGGATATCCCTGCGTTGCGGGAGCTGATCGAAGTGTCTGTGCGCGTTTTACAGCGGACGGATTATTCCGCCGAACAGTTGGAAGCGGCACTGGGGTCGGTCTACGGCGTAGATACGCAACTACTCGCGGATGAAACGTACTACGCGGTTGAAGCGGAAAAAGCTGACGGCAGGAAGCGGATCGTGGCCTGCGGTGGGTGGAGCATGCGCAAAACATTGTATGGCAGCGACCACGGCCCCTACCGCGACAGCGAACTGCTGGACCCAGTGCGCGACGCTGCGAAGATACGGGCATTCTTCGTTCACCCAGACTGGACTCGGCGGGGGCTTGCCACAGTGATCCTCAAAAGATGCGAAGAATCCGCCTACGCACGCGGGTTCCGGCGATTGGAAATGGTCGCAACGCTGACTGGAGTGCCAATGTATGCCGCACGAGGCTACACAAAAGAAGAGACCATGGAAGCGCCGCTGCCGAACGGCCTCTCGCTCAAAGTTGTGAAGATGTCGAAGACGATGGGGGACTAAGCAGCCGTTTGCGGCTACGCGATCTGCTGCCAGAACGCCGATTCCTTGGACGCAAGCAGAGAATCCTTGCGGGCGTTCCAACGAAGGAAGTGGGGTGTGCGCGTGTGGGCAGTATGGTGCTCCCGGCTTTCCCAGACCTCATGGAAAAGAAATGTTCCGGGCTGCTCGGCGCCGCGGTGCAAATCGTATTGCAAGCAGCCTTCTTCCTTGCGCGTGGGACCCACAAGAGCGCGAAGTTCCGCTTCAAGAAGCAGGTGCTGGCCTTCTTTCGCGCGGAGGGTAACGACAAGAGTGAGGGCACCCTTCGGGAGCTTGGTGATTTTGGCGCCACGGGACTTGCGGCTAGCGCGCCGCTTGGTCGATTTCTTCGCTTTTCGTTTGGGCATCGGCGGGGATTGTACTCCAACTGAGCCTAGGAGCAACGAAAATTGTAGAGGTGTTTATTTCTCGGCGTTCTGGCGGCCGACGTTGAGGCTGTCGAAGTTCAGGAGCGCATTGAGCACGAGAGAGTAAGTGTTCTCGGTTTCGCCGCGGTAGATGGGATTGATCGAGAACAGGATGACGTGGCCCTTGCCGTTCGGGGCGTCGACCACCGCCGGGTGCTGGGCAATGTCATTGCCGCCCTCCACCAAGCCGGAAATCAGGAGATCCTTGGCGTCAGCGTAACGAAGGATTACCCGAGCACGATCCGCCGGGGGAATCACTCGCGGATTGTTGTCGAGTTGTTCCTCTGTGGGGAGGGGAACCTCCCATTGTTCGCGCTCGGGTTCGTCCGGGATCTCCGAGGCGGGACGACCTACGACGAAGTCCGGGTCATCCTTCGTGCCGCGCCCGGTGGGACGCGCCTTGCTTTCCGGGCCAGGATGGCGGCGCCGCGAACCAAGCATGCTGTTCACAGAAAAAATGGGGCCATTGTCGCAATAGGCCGACACTTTTTCCTCATAGCCGTAGGCAATCGGGCTGGCAGCGTCAACCAGACGGGTACCAACAACGGCGCCAACGATTTTCATCTTTTCGGAATTGCTTGCGCTGACACCATTGGCCAGACCGATCGAGAGTGCGAATTGGGAGGTGTCGGTCGCGGTGAGCAAAACGCCGCCCTTGGCCACAAAGTCCCGAAGCTTGGAAACGCCATCCCAGCCCATGCCGGGTCGCATGTCGGGAGTGGAGTCATTCTTCCCAACCAGGTTGGGAGTTTCCGGCGTATTGAGCCAGGGAAGCGGATTGCCCCACGTGGTTGGCAATCCCGCAATGATCATCGTGGACCCAGAGTTCCCTCCGACTGGCGGAAAAAGAATCACATCGTATTTGGCGTTCAGGTCCGGAATTTTGGCGAGCACCTGCGTGCTCATGTAGTCGTACGGGATTTGCAGATAGTCGAGGGCGAGGCGCCACCAGCCTTCCGCTTGCGTGCTGATCCACGTGTGGAGATAGGCGATGCGGGGAGCGCGAACGAGGTGAGTCTTTACGCGCGGCGCAGAGGTGAGAGCGATAGCGCGAAGCCCCAGGGATTTCGTAGCGGCATCGAGATCCGACCGGTTGGCACTTCGCACGAGAAACGTGCCGCGGGTGAACTTGCGCTCGCCGATCTGGAAGGGCTCTTCCGCCGCTTCGATGGTTGCATCTTTCAGTTGGTAGCGAAGCGTTGCGAGTCCGGGTTCGGCGTGATTTTCAATGGCGAATACCGTGCCGTCGCCCTGAACTCCACCGTTTGTTGACAATTCCGTAACCCGCTCCATAGGCACTGCCAAGACCTTTGGGTCCGTGACACGGGTTACCTGCACACCGAACAGTTCGCCGAAGGTCCAGGCGGTGTCATCGTAGGGAGTCCTCTGGGGATCGTCGGGGCTCCAATATTGGTAGTCGAGAAGCGCGTCGGCAATGCGGGAATAGGGCTGGTCCATGCGGATGACAAAGCTGCCACTCGGAAAACTGCGCGTTGTGGGAGCCTCGGGCTTGGGCTTTGCTTCGGACTCGTCGGGCTTGGCGGGTTTCTTTTCTTTCTTCACGGGCAACGCGACGGCAAAAACGCTGGTCGAGCGGGAAATCTCGACGTGTTGTTTCAGCAGGACGCGCAGGAGATCGGCTTGCACGCTGGCGCGCGGATCGTCCACCGGAAGTACATAGGCTGCGGGGCCTTCTTCGGATGGTTTTTGAATGGAACGCTTTCCCTTGAGGTAGAAATTTTTGAGGAAGAGTCGCTTGTTCTGATTGAAATAGTGGAGAGAGGTGAGCAGGCCGGTTTCTTCGTAATTGTTATTGTTTCGCTGGGACCACAAGGCTTTGGGCAGGGGGGGATTTGCGCGATACCACGTGCGGGAATATTCGTCAGGTTCGAGCGTGCGCTCTCGTGTATCCGCGCCTCCATTCCCGAACGTTTCGTAGAGACGGCTGATGCCATTGTGCATGGCGGCGATGAACATCAGATAACCGGGAGACCAGGTATCAAAATCACCGTGCGTGAATACGCCGGGCATGCCGAACCCGTTGAGATCAGCCACATTGCGCGCGCCGATCATCTGCCATTCATCGACGAGAATTGGATCAACCCAGGCGTTGTAGGGGCCGTCGCCAACCGTATTGTCGTAAAGATAGGGAACGGATTCATGCAGGTCGTGAAGCACCTGGGCATTCCATCGAACATAGGTGTTCAAGACGTTTTCGGTGAGCTTCAGCGTGACAGCCATAGCATCGCGATTGTTGTCGTGGACGACGTATTTTCCCCAATAAATGAGTGGTGGATAAAACTCCTTCGGGTGGGCGAGGTGCCATCTGTAAAGATCGACCATGCGGTCGCGGCCGTCTACTTCGACCACCGGAGTAATGAGGGTGATCACGCCGTCCCGGATGTCGCGAATATAGGGGCTTTCATCGACAGCGAGGCGGTAAGCCAGTTCCATCAGCGCCGTAGGCGCACCAGTTTCAGGCGAGTGGATGGTGCCAGTGATGTAGTAGACGGGCACTGCTTCCGCGACAAGTTTGTCGGCTTCGCTGTCGTTGAGCTGGATGGTGCGGGGGTCGGCGAGCTTCGAGAGCCGCTGGCGATTTTGTTCCAGGTTTTTGAGATTGGCTTCGGAGGAAATGGCCACGGCAATCATCTCGCGCCCTTCTTCGGTGGTGCCAATGGAAAAGACTTTCACGCGCGGGGTGGCTTTTTCGAGAAGGCGCATGTATTTGTAAACATCTTCGGCGTAGGGAAGGATTCCCGGCGCGCCTGCCACATCGCCGAGAACCACCTCGGGTGTGGGAACGCTCTTGCTGGCGGGAAGATAGTCGACCAGCGGCGAGGAAAAGAAAGGCGCGGTCGTGTATTTATGGATTTTCGCGGTGTAGGTCTCGTCGACGGCTTGCTTGGGATCGCGCCCTGGTTGGGAATCGCCGTCGGCGAAGGCGATGCTGCTTGTCGCGAGTACGCCAAGAACAAGCACGCTAAGACTTGACCATGGGCGGGGCATAATTTCTCCTCTTTGAAAGTGAATCTGCGATTTTAGCGTAATTTCCTGCAGCTCGGAAAAATTGCCGAACTGATCTAGCCCGCGTCAGTGTGGCAAGAAGGCAAGACAAACGGGAGAAGCGATGTCGTCCACCTGGGAAACCTTGGTGAGCGGTCCCGTAGACGTGTCGATGCGGAACACCACAATGGTGTTGGAAGTTTGATTTTCCGCCAGGAGATATTGGCCCGTGGGATCGACGATAAAGTGGCGAGGTTCTTTGCCGCGAGTCGGGAAATCGCCTACGAGTTGCAGTTTGCCTGTGCCTGGGTCGATGGAGAAAACGGTAACGGAATCGTGCCCACGATTCGAGGCATACAACCACTTGCCATTCGGATGGACTGCGATTTCAGCAGTGTCGTTGCGGCCGTGGAAGTCGCTTGGCAACGTGGAGATGACTTGGAGGTTCTGCAGTGACCCCTTGGCAAGATCAAAAGCGAAAGCGGTCACGGTCGAATTCAGTTCGCTGACGACATAAACGAATTTGCCGTTGCGTGAGAACGCGATGTGGCGAGGTCCTGCACCAGGAGCGAGCTTGCCGAAGGGCGGGTCATTCGGAGATAGCGTGCCCTTCGTGGCATCGAAGCGGTAAATGAGAATCGCGTCGAGGCCCAAGTCGGAGACCAAGACAAAACGATTGTCGGGCGAAACTTGCACCCAGTGGGCATGCGGCGCTTCCTGGCGTTCTTTGTTGGGGCCGAGAGTACCGGCATCTTTCACGTCGGCCGTGTGCTCGCCGAGTTTGCCATCGGGAAGAATGGGAAACACGACAACGTTGCCGGAGGAATAGTTCGCGGCGAACAGATATTTGCCGGTCTGATCGAACGAAAGATAGCAGGGGTCTTCTCCAACAGCGGGGAGTTGATTCAATTGCGTAAGTTTGGCGGTCTTGGCGTCAAGAGAATACGCCGTGATCGCGCTTTGCTTGCCTGCTTCGTTGGCAGCATAAACGGATTTGCCGCTGGGATGAATGGCCACCCAGGATGGGCTTACCGATTCCGCGGCGAGGCCCCGCGGGGTGAGTTTGCCGGTCGCGGAGTCAAACTCGAAAGCATACATACCTTTGCTGCCGGTTTTGCCGGTGTAGGTGCCCACAAATGCGAGGTAATGGGAATCCGCAGCGGGCTTTGGTGCGGCCGTGGTAAAGATAAGAGCAGTCAGGGATGTTGAGAGAATTAGAAATGCAAAAAGGCGCCGTGTGATCTTCATGGCGAATTAGTGTAGCAAGAAATAAAATAGGACACGCGTGATTGTGCCTGTTTTTCTTAAGAAGCGGGCCCGCCTCGGGAGGCGGGCTCTAGTGATGCAAAGTGGATTACTTCTTCTCTTCTTCGCCCTCTTCGTGCAGGACGGCGGCGGCAGCGACAGAATCGTCATCCTCGAGACGAAGCAGACGGACCCCCTGGGTGGACCGGCCGGCTTCCCGGATCTCGTTGGCATGGACGCGAATGACTTTTCCGTGTTCGGTGATGATCATGACGTCCGACTCTTCGGTGACTTGAAGTGTAGCCACGACGGAGCCGTTGCGGTCGGTGGTCTTCATGTTGACGACGCCCTTCCCGCCACGTGAGGTAATGCGGTATTCAGCGAGGGCGGTGCGCTTGCCGTAGCCCTTCTCAGCAACGGTGAGCATCAGCGTTGTGAGCGAGTCCTTGATGTGCTCGTTTTCGAGTTCCTCGAGGTTCTGGCTGGTCTGCTTGTGTTCCTTGGCGATGATTGCAAAATCGGGCTGGACAGCGTCCATGCTGACGACGTAATCGTCCTTGTCGAGGTCCATGCCATTCACGCCACCGGCGTTGCGGCCCATGGGGCGCACTTCGGTTTCGCGGAAGAGGATGGCCTGCCCTTCGTGGCTGGCAAGGAAAATCATCTGCTTGCCATCGGTGAGTTTGGCGCCAATGAGCTCGTCTTTATCTTCCAGATTGATGGCAATGATTCCCGTGGAGCGTGGATTGGAGAATTCGGTGAGCGCGGATTTCTTCACCGTGCCGAATTTCGTAGCAAGGAAGACGAAGCGGCCTTCTTCTTCCAGGTTCGTGGCGGCCACAAGGGCGGTGAGCTTTTCGTCTTCCTGGAACTTCACCAGGCTGGAAATCGCTTTTCCACGCGTAGCGGCAGCGGCTTCGGGCAATTCGTAGACTTTCAGCCAATAAACGCGGCCCTTCGAAGTGAACAACAGGATGTAGCTGTGCGCCGAGGCGATAAACAGATGCTCGACGAAGTCTTCTTCCTTGGTCTTGGCGCCGATGCGGCCCTTTCCGCCGCGGGACTGGTGGCGATATGTTTCCGCAGGGGTGCGCTTGATGTACCCGGCATGGCTCACGGTAATGAGCATGTCCGTGTCGGCGATGAGATCCTCAAGCTTGATTTCTTCGACCTTGTCGACAATCTGGGTGCGGCGTTCGTCGCCGTAGGCCTTGTGTACCTCGCGCAATTCCCCGGTAATCACCTGCTTGAGTTTCTTGTCACTGGCCAAGATTTCGCGTAACTCAGTGATGAGGTCGCGAATGGACTTCAATTCCTTGAGAATTTCGTCAATGGAAAGTTGCGTGAGGCGGTGCAACTGCAGTTCGAGGATGGCATCGATCTGGATGTAGCTGAGGCCGAGACCCGCACCGCGGCCGGCGGCTTCAATTTCAGCGGCGCCGAGGAAGCGATACTTGCGGCCGTCAAGCTTGACGCCTTCGAGCTTCCTGGCCCTGCCGTTCTCAGTGATGGTGACTTCCTGTTCGGTGAAATACTTGAACAGGTTTTCCTTCGCCTCGGCGCGGCTGGATGATCCACGAATGATGCGGATGACGTTGTCCAGGTGGTCGAGAGCGATCTGGTAGCCGACCAAGATATGCTCGCGCTCTTCTGCTTTGCGCAATTC
Organism: Candidatus Acidiferrales bacterium; assembly: GCA_963775865.1. GTDB lineage: Bacteria > Acidobacteriota > Terriglobia > Acidiferrales > UBA7541 > Acidiferrum. Next base: position 345,857 of record CAVZKU010000001.1, read on the forward strand.
AAAAATCGTGCGGCGGCGAACCACTTCCATGCGGTGTTCAATGAAGAGCTTAAGGAGCGGGATGATGCCGAGTTCGCGGGGTTGCCCGCCGACGATGGAGAGGAGGATCATGCCGAAGGATTCCTGCATCTGTGTGTGCTTGAAGAGATTATTGAGAATGAGCTGCGACTCCTCGCCGCGCTTCAACTCGACCACGACGCGCATGCCTTCGCGGGAAGATTCGTCGCGAACATCGGCGATGCCTTCGATTTTTTTGGTTTGGACAAGTTCGGCGATGCGCTCGATGAGTCTGGCCTTGTTGACCTGATAGGGAATTTCGGTGATGACGATATTTTCGCGATCCTTGCTGGCTTCCTCGATGGCAGCTTTGGCGCGCATGATGAAACTGCCGCGGCCGGTGCGGTAGGCGGCTTCGATGCCTTCCCTGCCAGCGATGTACGCCCCGGTTGGAAAGTCCGGGCCAGGGACGATCTTCATGACTTCCTTGAGCGACGCGTCTGGTTTTTCGATGAGAAGAATGGCGGCATCGACAATCTCACGCAAGTTGTGTGGAGGAATGTTGGTGGCCATGCCCACGGCGATGCCGCTGGCGCCGTTGACGAGGAGATTGGGAATACGCGAGGGAAGGACCACAGGCTCTTCACGGGTCTGGTCGAAGTTCGGGATGAAATCGACAGTTTCTTTCTCAAGGTCGGCGAGAATATCTTCGGTGATTTTGGCCAGCCGCGCTTCGGTATACCGCATGGCCGCCGGTGGATCGCCGTCGACAGAACCGAAATTCCCCTGACCGTCGATCAGGGGGTAGCGCATGTTGAAATCTTGCGCTAGGCGAACAAGAGCAGGATAGATGACGGCCTCACCGTGCGGGTGATAGTTGCCGGATGTATCGCCGCAGATCTTGGCGCACTTGCGGTAGCCGCGATTGGAAGCGAGGCCGAGGTCGTTCATAGCGACGAGAATGCGCCGTTGAACGGGCTTGAGGCCGTCGCGCACATCGGGAAGGGCACGCGCGATGATGACGCTCATCGCGTAATCCAGATACGATTTGCGCATTTCGGCTTCGATGTCGATGGGAAGCAGTATGGATGTGTTCTTCTCGTCCGCCATTGTTCCTCGCCTCAGTTCCAAAGAATGCTTACGGCTTATTACTCATGCGTTCGATGACGTAGGCTTTCACGGTGTCGAAAGCATCAGCGGCGTTGGTGAAACGCCGTGGCGCAAATTCCGCCTCTAGTTGCTGCAAGAAAGCTTCGCGGTCGATCGCATTCTCAAAAGCGATGGCCACGCCCTTCTCGTTGTCCGGGCTGCCGGTCGGTGTGACACGAAATTCACTCACACTCAATCCACGCAATCCTGGCAATGTCGTCCAACCCAACTGGTAAATCATCGCCCGCTTAGATATCCAGGTTGACGACTTCGAGGGCGTTGTCCTCGATGAATTTACGGCGCGCTTCCACGTTTTCGCCCATAAGGGTGGTGAAAATGTCTTCGGCGGCGACGGCGTCCTCGAGTTTGACCTGAAGGAGCGTGCGGGTTTCTGCATTCATGGTGGTCTCCCACAACTGTTCGGCGTTCATTTCGCCCAAGCCCTTGAATCGGGTGATCGTGAAATCTTTCTTGGCGTCATCCATGACATAGCTCAAAACGTCGCTGGCCTTTTCCCTGGCGACCTTGGTGCCGTTGCGCGCGACGGTGAAAGGGGGATGGTTAAACTCCTCGATCTGCTTTGCCAATGCCCGAAGACGCTTGTATTCGGCGGTGGAGGCAACCGCCCAACTGATCTTCTGGTTGTGCGGCGCGCCGAACTGGATTTCGAAGAGGCTGTGTTCCTCGTCGAAGACGAGTTTGCCTTCAAGTTTTAATTTGCTCTTTTCTACTTCCTTCAGGAGTTTTTCCAGGGCCTTTTTGTCCTCAAAATCGGCCTTCTTTTCCAGGCCGCTTTCCGCGAGCAGTTCCACCAGTCCCGGTTCGCGCAAGCGGCGGCCCAACTTCGCTGCTGCAGCTTCGTACTCCTGAACGTTAAGAAGGAAAGTAGTGAGGCGCGCGCCTTCGAGGTTGACGCCCTCTTTTGCCTTGACGACATGGTCCTCGGTGGCACGCTTCATTAATTCGCGGGCAAAATCGTCTTCGTCGCGAATATAGCGCTCGCTCTTTCCGCGCTTGACGCGGTAGAGGGGCGGCTGGGCGATATACACGTGGCCGCGTTCGATGAGTTCCTTCATATGGCGGAAGAAGAAAGTAAGCAGGAGGGTGCGGATGTGCGAGCCGTCAACGTCCGCGTCGGTCATTAGAATAATCTTGTGATAGCGGAGCTTGCCGGCGTCGAAATCGTCCTTGCCAATGCCAGTGCCGAGCGCGGTGATGATGGCGCGAATTTCCTCGTGGCCGAGCATTTTATCGTAGCGAGCTTTCTCGACGTTGAGGATTTTTCCTTTGAGCGGAAGAATCGCCTGGTATTTGCGATCGCGGCCCATTTTTGCGGAACCACCTGCGGATTCGCCCTCAACGATAAAGAGCTCGCAGCGGGAGGGATCGCGTTCCTGGCAATCCGCAAGCTTGCCGGGCAGACCGCTGGAATCCATGGCGGACTTGCGACGCGTCAACTCGCGAGCTTTGCGGGCCGCTTCGCGCGCGCGGGCAGCGTCAATACACTTGCCGATGATGCGGCGCGCCACGGTGGAATGCTTGTCGAACCATTCGCCAAGCTTTTCGTTGACGAGTTGCTCAACGTCGCCCTTGATATCACTGTTGAGCTTGCCCTTAGTCTGTCCTTCAAACTGAGGTTGCGGTAGGCGCACGCTGACGACGGCGACAAGACCTTCGCGAACGTCATCGCCGGAAATGCTGACTTCGTCCTTCTGTTCCTTGAGCATGCCGGTGCTGGAAGCGAAATTGTTGATGGAGCGGGTCAACGCGGAACGAAAACCGGAGAGGTGCGTGCCGCCATCGACGGTGTTGATGGTATTGGCAAACGAGAAGACGTTTTCGCCGTAGGTGTCGTTGTACTGCAGAGCAATCTCAATTTCGACATTGCCTTTTTTCCCTTCCATGTAAATCGGTGAATCATGCAAGGTCGACTTGCCGCGGTTGAGGTGCTTGACGAATTCGGCGATACCGCCCGTGAAACGAAATTCTGCGGACTTTTCGGTGCGCTCGTCGGTGAGGGTGATCTTTAAGCCTTTGTTGAGGAAAGCGTATTCGCGGAGGCGAGTAGCGAGCGTGTCGTAGCTAAAAATGATCTTTTCGAAAATACTGGGATCCGGGTGAAAAGTAACTTTCGTGCCAGTCTTGCGAGTTTTGCCGGTCTGCTTCAGCTTGTTGGTGGGTTTTCCCTTTTCGTAACTTTGTTCCCACACCGCGCCGTCGCGCTGAATTTCGAGCTCCAGAGAGTCGGAGAGCGCGTTGACTACAGAAACGCCAACACCGTGGAGGCCGCCGGAGACTTTGTAGGTGTCGCTATCGAATTTTCCGCCGGCGTGAAGAACGGTTAGGACGACTTCGGCCGCGGGACGCTTTTCCGTGGCGTGCATATCCACGGGGATGCCGCGGCCATTGTCCACAACGGTGACGGAGTTGTCGGCGTGGACAGTGACATTGACTTCATCCGCAAAGCCGGCCATGGCTTCGTCGACAGAGTTGTCCACAACTTCCCAAACGAGATGGTGCAATCCCATTTCGCCAGTAGAGCCAATGTACATGGCGGGACGCAAACGGACGGCTTCGAGGCCACCGAGAACTTTGATAGATTTCGCGTCGTACTGGTGACCGCCCTTGCCCGTCACAGTCTCTTTGTCGCCCATTTCATCTCCTGATGTGCGTGCCTACGGCCATCCGATCGAATGGAAAGTCTCCCGGCGCACGAACGGGGTTTCCAGTGACGAAGTTACAAAACCAATTTTTGTGAAGCCAGGAAAGGCGTGATGTTGGCAATTCCCCATTCGTCGCCTCACCCTTTGACTGCGATCTCGCTGGGGCCAGATCGAAGCTCGTAGGGTTCCTGCTTCATCCCGTCCCGCGCTCCGGGACGTGGCGAAGACTTATCTTCTCCAGGCCGGTCGACCAGCCCCTGGCGCAGGGCTTTTCTTGGTCAACCACTCCTGGCGGACGTGTCGATTTGGAGGAAAAACTGCGAATCGACAACACGAAGATTTTACTGGAATTAGGGTATTTTCTCAAGCGCGAGAGTGCTGCCTGTGGATAAATAACTTGCTTATATTCTATATATTAGACACGGTTTGCGATCCTGCTTAGGCTTCTCGATGCCTCTCTGGGAACCGCCAATCTAAATTGCGGTTTAGGAGCGATAGACGTCACCCAACATTCGGGGTGTGAAGCAAAAAAACAGCAAGGCAAGCACGCTAGACCTGCTCAGCCATTTTTCTTTTTTTTATTTTGCGTTGTGCGCGATGCGCGCACCATGTCAGATGCGCATCGGCATGATGACGTAGCGGTACCGGTAGCTCTCATCGGCCAGAGGACGCATCTGGCCTGCAGACTGTTCGTCCTTGAGCTCAATGCTGATGGGGCCATCCGCGGCTGCGCCGAGAAAATCAAGCATGTAGCTGGAATTAAATCCGATCGAAATGGGATCCCCTTTGTATTCTTTGTCGATGGATTCCTTGGCTTCGCCATATTCGGGGCTGGAGGCGGAAATCTCCACACCGTCGGGAGATACCGCAAGCTTTACGGCATGCGAGCGTTGATCGGCAAGTTGCGAGACGCGGCGGACTGCATCCGTGAGTTCAGCGCGCTCGAGCACAACCGTCTTATTGTTTTCGCGCGGCAGGACAGCTTCGTAGTTGGGAAACTGGCCTGTGAGGATACGGGAAATCAACAGGCGATGGCCAACTTGGAAGAAAAGATGGCTTTCGTCCTTCGCAAACTCCATCAGTGCATCCGATCCTGCGGCGGCGGACAGTTTTTCGACTTCATCCATGGCCTTCTTGGGAATGAGCACGCGAACTTCGCCATTCAGGCCGGCGAGTTTCTGATCGGTCTCGGCAAGCGCCAGTCGATGGCCGTCGGTAGCAACCATGGCCAAAGTATCGGGCTTGAGAATCAGCAAGCCGCCATTGAGCGTGTAGCGGGATTCCTCCATGGAGATGGCGAACTTGGTCTTGCCGATAAGGCTTTCGAGAACGGCGGCAGGAATCTTCACCAAGGTGTGCGGCATAGCGGGCAGTGCGGGGAAATTTTCTTTGGCCATGCCGACCATTTTATATTTCTTCTTGTCGCTGACAATCTCGACCCAGTGATTGTCGAGTAATTTGAACTTGATCTCGCCTTCAGGAAGTAGGCGGACAAGTTCAAGCAACTTCTTGGCAGGGATGGTGCCGGCGCCCTCTTTCTTGACCTTGGCTTCACAGGACGTGCGAACACTGAGTTCGAGATCCGTAGCCGTGATCTCCAGGTGGTTCCCCTTCGCTTCCACCAGAAGGTTCGAGAGAATGGGGATCGTTGTTTTACGTTCCACCACACCTTGAGTCGTATTCAGTTCGTTAAGCAGCGCGGATTTGGTTACGCTGAATTCCATCGATTGGGTTTCCTCGCGGACAGTTCCAGTTGCGGTCATGGTTTCTCCGGTGCACAAGTACCGCTAGCGTACTGTACTCGTTTTCTTGCTAAGTATAAAGGGCGCAGACCTAAAAAGGGTTGTGGAAATGCGAGGATGCTGAGGAAGTTCGCGACTGCTAGAGAGAACCACTTGGGCGTTTCCGGAATACAACTTTTGCACAGCAACAACAAGGCTTTTCAAGAAGTATTCCTAAAATAAAAATAATACTCTTCTTGTTGTGATGAGTGCTGTGGATTGGTGGAAAAGCCACCGAATCGAAACTCTGATTGCATTTTTACGAACTTGTGTGCGGTGGATTTTTTCGCGGTTCTTCGGAAAACTGTGCCATTTGCGGATGCCAAACGGCGTTTTCAAAATCTTTCAACAATCCATTCAGACTATTCCCACCTGATCCGCACAACTTCTCCACACACAATCCTGGTCACAATTCTTGAAAAACAACATCCAAGGTGATGCATGTCGCACAACATTTCCACAAACCCAGGTGCGGGAAACGGATGCGCGGGGAAATAAAATCTGAGAGCTATGAGGAGCCAAGCGCGATGGCAAAGGTATTCGTAACAGGAACGAACCGAGGTTTGCGTTTGGAATTTGTCAACGCAGATGGTTGGGAAGTGCTGGCAACCACGCGCGAGCCGAAGAACGCGACGCCGCGTTTGAGACAAGTGTCTTCGGCCCGATGCGGCACATTGGCAATGGAGATTCTCGCAAAAGAGTTAGAGCCACGCGGGATCAGCGTGGTGTTGTTCGATCCGGGGTGAGTCAAAACGGATAAGGGTAGCGCTCGCGCGCAACTTCCTCCGGAGCAGAGCATCAGGGGAAAGCGCAGGGTGCTGGCTGGCGACGCAAAAGAAATTTCCGGTAAATTTCTTGGCCACGATGGCACAGAGCAGCCGTGGTAGAAGGATTAAGGCCCGCAGAACAGAGTGCGGGCCTCGATGTAGAAAATTCTGAGTGCGGATTATTGAAGGGCGTCCATCAAACGGGTGATGGTGCGATTCAATTCCTTGTCGGAGCGCCGCAACTCCTCAATCTTGTTGATGGAGTGCAACACGGTGGTGTGATGCTTGCCGCCAAACTGGCGTCCAATTTCCGGAAGTGAAGCGGTCGTCAACTGCTTGACGATATACATGGCCACCTGGCGCGGGAAGGCGATAGCACGGGTGTTGCTGCGAACCTTCAGGTCTTGCTCCCGCAAGTTGAAGTGTTCACTTACCCTTTTTTGGATGAGATCGATGGTGACGCGCTTTTCCTGGGAAGCGATGATGTTGCGAAGCACCTGCTGAGCGGTGGCCAGGGATACGGCGGTGCCGGTCAGAGAGGCATAGGCCATCAGGCGCGTCAGAGCGCCTTCCAGTTCGCGAACGTTCGACTTAATGGCGCGCGCAATGTACTCCGCAACTTCATCGGGAAGATGGAAGCGGTCGTTTTCCGCCTTTTTCTGAAGAATGGCGATTTTAGTTTCGAGATCGGGCGGCTGGATGTCGGCGATCAGGCCCCATTCAAAGCGGGAACGCAATCTCTCTTCGATGGAGTTGATGTCTTTCGGAAGGCAGTCCGAAGAAATGACGATTTGCTTCTGCTGCTCGTAAAGGGCGTTGAAGGTATGGAAGAACTCTTCCTGAGTACGTTCTTTGCCGGCGATGAACTGGATGTCGTCGACCAGAAGAACATCGACGGTATGGAAGCGGTCACGGAAGCTGATCATGCGGTCGAAGCGAAGCGAGTTGATCACTTCGATGGTGAATTTCTCAGCGCTGACGTAACTGAGGCGCATGGCGGGATTGCGCTTCTTGATCGTGTGGCCGATCGCATGCATCAAGTGCGTCTTGCCCATACCCACCCCACCGTAAAGGAAGAGCGGGTTATATGCTTTTGAAGGCTGCTCGGCGACGGCCCGAGAAGCGGCGTGAGCAAACTCATTGGACTTGCCCACGACGAAAGTGTCAAAGGTGTAGCGATTGTTGAGTTGGTGATCGCTGCTTTCGAAATCGAGCTTGGATTGCTTCGCCGAGGAAGCGGCCGGCGCAGCCTGGACGGGCTCCTCTTCGGTGCACAGGTATTGCACCTTGGTGTTGGGCGTGCCCATTTGATGGAAGACCGCTTTGATGATTTCGCCATAAGTGCGGGTAAGCACTTGACGGAAAACGGCGCTGGGAATCTGGATGAAAAGAGTTTCACCTTCCTGGCGGCTCAGCCGGGTGGGCTGGAACCAGGTCGAATAGGTGTTGATGCTAACTCGGGATTTAATCAGATCCAGAAACTTGTCCCAGACATTAAGGGTTTCGGATTCACGGCTTACTTGGGTCGCAGTTGTCATGGTCATGAAAGAAGTCGATCAAACAGCACTATATTTCCACAGATGTGAAAAACCTGTGGAAAGAGAATTTTTGCCCTAAAGCGTCACGCCTTGGAGTTCTTGCCCGCGCAGGAACGAATGTTTTGTGCCCCTGTGGTTCCGCGCAGTCCGTCCAGATTTGCAGGACCACGTTCCACTGTTTCAAAACTGGAAGGATTCTCGCGCACTGTCTCCGGCGGAGCAAGCGAAAAGTGTGCGAAGCCCAGTACCAACGTTCACATGCCATTCACAACTTTTCCACAAGCACTGGAAATGTGCAAGTGCCGAAAAAAACCGAGGAAAACGCAGCAATTTGCAGAGAGAGAAAAATACTTTAAGAGGAACTGCACCGAAATGGTGCAATCATGCCTGAGGAAAACTCGGGAAATTTTTTAGCGTTTTCGATCCGGACGGAGAAATTCGTAGACGCCGAGAGGGTCCGATCCGATCAAAAGACGATTCTCCTCCACAAGAATGACCGTTGCGTCCAGCGGCAAACCCTTCGGCGTATAGATCTGATATTCGGAACGGCGAATTCCGTCTTTGTCGAAATGCACGAGGGTGTTGTGCATACCCATCCATACATCGCCGCCGACTGGGTCCACACCGAAGGCCGTAAGAATCGGATGAAACGAAGGGGGCAAGGTACCACCCTCCTCGCGTTCGATGGCTTTGCGCCTGGCCGACGCTTCCGGATACGCGTCCACACCGGTGAAGACAAATTCCTGCGTTGTGTTGCCGAAGCGATCGTATTGACGGACGAGCGGCTCCGGCATGTACAGGAAACCGAAATAAATGTGGCCGTGAGGATCAGCGGAAACATGGCCCAAGTTCAAATAGTGATCGATGTCAGGGCGGGACGAGAGCGACTCGATTTCTCCGAATTCCCGCGCGACCTTGCCATCAGGCCCATAGACGGTGACTTGATGCGCTGACTCGAGCGTCGTGACCGCCACCTCGCCTTCTGGCAGAATCGCCAAAGAAAGCAGGGAATTCACAGGAAAAGAGTGCAGTTGTTTGCCGTCTGGTGCAAACTCCGTGACCAGGTTGTAGCCACGATCTGCGACGAACACATGGCCTTGGGTATCCACATCGCAGTCCTCGCCGAAGGCGATGGCAGATCGACCTGACTTATTGGTGACTGGGGGCGGAGGCGGCGCGCCGATCACGGAGAGTTGTTTGCCTTTCGCATCGAAAATGGCAACGCCCACCGAGGGGGAAGCCAGAACATAGTAATTTCCATTGGCGGCGAGACGAACCGCGCGCAGGCCTGGACCGATGTTGGGGAAAACTCGGCGGGTGGCCGTTAAATCATCATCAATCTCTGAGGCGCCAGCCCAAAGCGCGCCAGCAACCGGCAAGAGAGCAGCTATGACTGCCAAGGCGCCAGTGATTTTGCGCATGGTACCTCAGATTACTTCTCAAATCGGCTGGTTGCTTGGCTCTTAATCCAAGCGAAGCCGGAGTCGCGCAACCGACTTGGCGCGAAGCCGCCCGGCGTGATTGCGTGGTCCGGAATCGTCCGTTTCGATGAGCACGGCATTCATCTGGACGTCGCCGGTGGCAACCTCAAAACGTGTGGGCAAGCCATCAATGAACTTCTTGATGATGGCCATGCGCTCCATCCCAATGATGCCCTCGTGGGGGCCGGTCATGCCGACATCCGTAATATACGCGGTGCCATCCGGGAGCACATGTTCGTCGGCGGTCGGGACATGGGTGTGCGTGCCTACCACGGCGGTGACGCGGCCATCGACATACCAGGCGAAACCGATTTTTTCGCTGGTAGTTTCGGCATGGAAATCGACCAGGACAAACTCCACGTCGGGGGGTAGCTTGGCGAGTTCGTTGTCCGCTTTCTTGAAGGGATCGTCGTTGGGCACAAGGAACACGCGACCTTGGAGATTCAAAACGGCATATTTCACGCCATTCTTGGCGGTACCCACGTAGAGCCCACTACCCGGGTTGCCCTCGGGGAAATTGGCGGGACGAAGTAGCCGCGGTTCATGCGGGATGAAATCGAAAATTTCCTTGCGATCCCAGCTATGGTTGCCGCCGGTGAGCACATCAATCCCGTTCCCCAATAACTCCTCGGCAATGCGCGGCGTAATGCCGAAACCCGCGGCAGAGTTTTCCCCGTTAGCGATGACCAAGTCAATATGCTGGTGTTCAATGATGTCGGCGAGACGGTCGCGGACGATTTGGCGACCGGGCGAGCCCACGATGTCGCCGATGAAGAGAACGCGCATGGAGAAGGTGTTAGTCCTCGGTTCTACGTTTTCAGTTTCGGAAGTAGCCCCGAGCGCTGGCTGGCGACTGAAAACGAATATGGAGCGGACTGCTTAGCCGTGGGAAGCTAGGCCGTGAACCTCTGAAATAGGTGGGCACCACGAGTCAACCATTAGGCTTTCCTGCCCCGTCCGCGGGTCTCGAAAGACTCGCCGACGGGACAGGCCGTGCACACAAGCTGACTGTCCGCAGCACCCCAGAGATTCGTTACGGTTCAAACGGCTTTCGCGTCCTCACCTGCTTCGAAGTACCGCTCCAGTGCGTATTATCTCCCGACCGTGGCTTGCCGTCCAACCGTCAGGCAAAGCACTCGCGAAAGGTTTAGCTGACCGGTCGAACAGGCAGAGAGTAGAATGGCCCCCGCTAGTGAGAGGTACTTCATGAGGAAGAAGCGATTGTTTCCGTCCATTCGTGGGATTTTATTGCTGTCTGCTTTCTTGTCTTCCGCCGTCGTGGCCAGAGGGCAATCGACCGGGTCTGCGGAGACGCACCTCGGCAAAGTAAGTTTTCCAACGAGTTGTTCGGCGCCAGCGCAGCCACTGTTGGAAAAAGGGCTAGCTTTGCTGCACTCCTTTCAATATATGGAGGCGCGGCAGACTTTCGAGGAGGCTGTGGGGCTCGACGCAAAATGTGCCATGGCGCATTGGGGGCAGGCCATGTCTCTCTACGAACAATTGTGGGATTTTCCTTCTGGGCGACAATTGAGCGAAGGCCACAAGGAAATTGAGCTAGCGCAATCGCTGCACGCGCAAACACCGCGGGAGCAAGGGTTTTTGCAGGCGGCCGCCGTGTTCTATCAGGAGAATTCCAAGCTTACCCACGCAGAGCGCGTCCAGGCGTATGCGACGGCATTGCAGAGGTTTTTCGAACAAATGCCGGATGCCGTGGAGGTAGGTGCCTTCACCGCGCTGTCCTTGGTGGCACTCGCGGAAGAGGAGGAAGTCGACAGCCTGGAAAACGAAAAAAAGGCCATCGCCATCCTGAATCCTCTGTTTGAAAAATATCCGGACCACCCTGGGGTAGCTCACTACCTGATCCACGCCACGGATAGGCCTGAACTGGCTTCCCAAGGTTTGCAGGCGGCTCGGCGGTATGCGGCCATCGCTCCGGATTCCCCGCACGCGTTGCATATGCCCTCCCACATTTTTGTGCGCTTGGGGCTTTGGCAAGACGCCATCCAGTCGAACATTGCTGCCAATGCGTCGGCGGCGCGCGCCGCGGAACTGCACAAGGCGGAAGCGCACTATCAAACGCACGCGATGGATTACTTGAATTATTCTTATGTGCAGAGCGGGCAGGAAGCGAAAGCACGGGAAGTGATCGCCAACATGGACCACGTTGTCGGAGCAAGTAAGGACATGAAAGCCGAACACCGCGCTGATCTGGCAGCACGCACGGCCCTGGACCTCCACCGATGGAAAGAGGCGGCTAACCTGACGGTTCCGGCGATCGGCCAGGAGCAGCAGGACAGCACACATTGGGCAAGGGCCATCGGGGCAGCGCGGAGTGGCGAGCTAGTGGAAGCGCAGGCTTCCCTGAGGGAATTGGCGAAGAGCGTGGAAGAGCGGGAAGCCCGCGCGCGCAAACGGGGAGACCAAGTGTCAACTGAAAAGGCTACCGACCTGCGCGAAGCGGAAGCCTGGCTTACCTTCGCGCAAGGAAAAACCGATGCCGCACTGGAAGAGATGCGAGCCGCTGTCGCACGTCAGGAAAAGAATGGGGGCGAGTCGGTAATCATTCCAGCTCGCGAAATGCTCGCCGACATGCTGGCGGAACTGAAGCGGCCGGTGGATGCGTTGGCAGAGTATGAAACTGTGTTAAAAAACGCGCCGAACCGGTTTGACGCCTTGCTCGGTGCTGGTCGGGAACAGTTGGCATTGGGCAACGCAAAAACAGCGTATTCGTTCTACGAGAAACTCATGAACGTTTGCCCGACCGGGGCGGATCGGCCGGAATTAACAGAAGCAAAGACAATTCTGGTACGGCAAGTAGCCGGGCAGTAAGGGTTTGCGAAGGGCAAATCAGCCGAACACTACCTACTTGTCAGGAACAGGGCAAGTGTGTAAAGTCCCCGGAATGTTCCTCCCGCGCCGTCCATGGTCAGGATGCCTTTTTCTACTGTGTGTGTTTCTGTTGCGCCCCCTCGCGATTGCCCAGACCAAGCCGGAGGCCGCTGAGCAGATTCCCCTCTGGAAATTCGATGAAATGACAGCGCCCGGTTCGTGCCGCATGATTGGGCGTTTCCAGGACAAGGAATATTGCGATTCCAAGGTTGTAGACCAGATTGTGGCGCTCGGGAGAGACGCGATCCCTTTGCTGATTGCCGAACTCACCGATGAGCGGAAGACGAAGCACTCCATCTATGATCTGTGGAAGTACACGGCCGCGGGTGACATTGCCAACTCGCTCCTGTTTGATCTATTTACTGCCTCGGATTTGACGGTTGCTTCCATGCCGGAACTCGATTCTCTCCAGATGGAATGTCATCAACCAGGAGAGCCGTGCTGGCGCAAATTTCTGCACAAGAAGGGGCGCAAGTACGTGCAGGAACGGTGGCAGGCTGCCTGGAATGCCCACAAGGACCAAGTCTATTGGGATGACAAGGCGCGCTGCTTCAAGTTGATGCCTACATCTCCCCAAGACGACCTCATAGGCAACGTCACATCTCCGCCATCCACGCACTCAAGACAAAAGTAAAATTCCCCCGCGTCAGGATCAAGTATTACCAAATCCCAGTCGAAAGCACGATCGAAGTGTTAGCTGAGCACCCCGAGCTCGAAAAAGCGATGGAGGAGGCTAAGAAAGGCAGAACAACCGTAATAGAAACGAATCCGCGAACTACCGCCTCCTTCGATAGCATTTCCCCCAATCTTTCGGGAACTTTTCATCTTCTCACGGCATTACCAGTAGTGAAGGGCACGGCCCCGGAACCATGCAAGAAACGCTGCCGGCGTACGTTCTAAGCCCGGAGGCGAAAAAGCAGAGCGCCATGAACAATACGCCCGGAAATGTAGACTCGGACAAGCCATCAGAGGACGGAAGCGACGAGCAGTTGATGTTGGCCTTCGCCAAAGGATCGCCAGAGGCGTTCCGCGAGCTTTTCCAACGGTACAAACAGCCGCTGTTTGGGTTTTTCCGGCGGCGCGTGGCGGATCCTGCCCATGCCGAGGAATTGACACAAGAAACATTTCTGGCGGTGGTGCGAGCCGCCGTGCGGTACGAGCCGCGCGCTCTGTTTCGGACCTACCTGTACGCCATTGCATTCCAGATTTTGCGCGCCTATCGGCGAAAAGCGGCGTTGCGAGCGGCGTGCCTGGGAGCTGGTTTCCGGGAAGCCGTCGTGCACACCTCGACGGACGCCGAAGTCTCCTTACGTCACGCGATCGGAAAGCTGGATCGCGTAGAGCGGGAAATTCTTCTCCTGCGCGAGTTTGAAGAACTGAGCTATGCGGAAATTGCCGAGCTATTGAACTTGCCGGTGAACACGGTACGCTCGCGCCTTTTCCGGGCGCGCTTGGCTCTGCGTGAATTGCTGTCGGCCCTGGCTCCCAAACCCTTGACCCAAGGATTCCAAGAATTCGAGGAACGAGCATGAACACGATGACGCATCCAGTCCGACCGGAAGAGGTAATGGCTTTTGTGGATGGCGAACTGCCTGAGGTGTGGAACGAATTTGCCGCGGGCCACATTGCCGAATGCAAGGAATGCCAGGATGCCGTGGCGGGATTTCGCAAAGGCGCGGAAGAATTGCACGCCTGGAAGATAGAGACGATGCCAACTCGCGTGGAAGAGAGAGTGCACGCGGGAGCGAAGTTCGAAACGAGCGGGAAAGCAAAAAAGAGACGATTGTGGTCGCTGCGCCCACCCGTTTGGAGCAAGTGGGCGCTTGGATTGGGATTCACCGCGGTGATGGTCCTGCTCTTGGGCCAACGCGATAGCCTGGAACCGTCCCGCCCTTCACACGCAACCCGAGAGGTGAGTAAATTCCCGCAACCCTCAAACGCGCCGCTTGCTGCAAAGAAGATTTATGACCAGGCATTGTCGACATACAGCCCGGCGCTAGAGATGAAGGCCAGGGAGCAGTTGCGTTCGTCAATGGCAGTCGAGCGCGAAGAACAAACTGACGCCATCTCGCAGGGCCCCATTCCCAACCTGGCCTTAGAACAGGCGCCGATGATTGCGCGAACCGTGTCGCTAACCTTAGTCGTTAAAGATTTCGCGGTGGCTCGCACGGCGCTGGATACTATTCTGGCGAGGCACCATGCGTACGCGGCGGAACTGAGCGTGAACACAGCCGAAGGCGCTCCACGCAGGCTTACAGCTTCCTTGCGCGTGCCTACTCCGGAACTCGGTGCTGCCGTGAGCGAGCTCAAATCGTTGGGACGTGTCGAGAACGAGTCGCAGTCCGGCGAGGAAGTCACGCAGCAACACGCCGACCTTGTGGCGCGGCTCAAGAATTCGCGCGAGACCGAACAGCGGTTGCAAGCCATACTGCAGCAGCGCACAGGGAAAATCAGCGATGTTCTGCAAGTGGAGCAGGAAATTGCGCGGGTGCGCGGCGAAATCGAGCAAATGGAGGCAGAGCAGGAATCGTTGGAGCATAGGGTGGGCTTCGCGGCCATAAATTTGAACCTCGCAGACGTCTACCAGGCGCAACTGACGATGCCCTCCCCGTCAATCGCAACCCGCCTGCACAACGGCTTAGTGGCTGGCTTCCACATGGCTGCAGAAACGGTGCTGGGGATCGTGCTGTTTTTCGCGGAGTACGGTCCGACCCTGCTGATTTGGCTTGCGATTCTCGGTGTTCCTCTCTTTCTTGTGTGGCGGCGCTATCGCCGGTCGCTCGCCACGGTTTAGGGAAGTACACCAAGATGCGCATTGTTCGCTACAATGTCTCCGATTCGCCAGGAGTGCTACTTCATGAACTATCGGCGGTTTGGGCGGGTGGGGTGGAAGGTGAGCGAGATTGGATATGGAATGTGGGGTCTGGCGGGCTGGAGTGGTTCCGATGATGAGGAGACCCTGCGTTCGCTGCACCGAGCCGTGGAGCTAGGCTGCAATTTTTTTGACACGGCCTGGGCCTATGGCGACGGGAAGAGCGAGCAAATCCTGGCGAAAATCCTGAAAGAGCACAAAAACGATTCCGTCGGCGGTCCAGACAAGCATTTGTATGTGGCGACGAAAATTCCACCGAAAAACCGCCGCTGGCCCAGTACGCGCACATTTACCCTGGACGATTGCTACCCGCCGGAATATGTACAGGAATACATTGAGAAAAGCCTGAAGAATCTGGGCGTAGAAACAATCGACCTGATGCAGTTTCACACCTGGGAAGATCGCTGGTTGAACGACGAACGGCTTCCACGCGCGATTGAAAAAATGAGAAAGAGCGGCAAAGTGCGGGCGTTCGGGCCAAGCATGAACCGCTGGGAGCCGGCGAACGGAATCCGGGCCGTTCTCGAAGGATATGCGGATGCGGTGCAGGTGATCTACAACATATTTGACCAGAATCCGGAAGATGCGCTGTTTCCCATTTGCCGGATGAAAGAGGTCGCAGTGATTGCACGCGTGCCGTTTGATGAAGGGACACTGACAGGCACACTTACAGTCGATTCGAAATGGCCCGCGAATGACTGGCGCAGTACCTATTTCGTTCCGGAAAACCTGAAGTCAAGCGTGGCTCAAGCCGATGCGCTTCGCCCGCTGATTCCTTCGGGCAGCACGATGGCCGAAATGGCGTTGCGCTTCATCTTGAGTAACTCCGACGTGAGCACGACCATCCCGGGAATGCGAAAACTCAAAAATGTGGAGGCAAATTGTACGGCAAGTGCCGCCGGACTCCTACCCGCCCACTTGAAGGAGGAATTACGCGCGCATCGCTGGGACCGCAATCCCACGTCATGGTCGCAGTAAGCGAGTCAACGATGTCACAAAATTTCAAAGTGCAAATTTTTGGCCAGATGTTTCCGATTCAGGGCGACCTGGACGAGGCCTACGTGCAGAAATTGGCTGAGTACGTAGACGAAAAGATGCGCGCCATCGTCGAAATGACGCCCACCGTGGATACACAGAAGGTGGCAATTCTGGCAGCGCTGGCGATCGCTGACGAGTTGCACACTGCACGGAAAGAGCGGGGTGAACGCGAAGAACTACTGAAGGAACAGGCGGAACGCTGCTTGACGCTGGTAGAACGAGCGCTGAAGCAGTCGGATTGAAGAGTGGGTTAACTGGCGCGCAGACGAGCGCCAAGGTTCTTTTCGAGCGCGGCCACAATACGACTGGAAAATTCGTTGATCTGGGCTTCGGTGAATGTGGATTCCCTGCTCTGAAAGGTGACGCGCACGAGTAGCGAGTATTTTCCTGCCGGAACATTTTTTCCGCGAAACAGGTCGGCGGCTTCGATGGAAGCGATTTCCGGAATGCCCAGCGATTCGATGGTCTGGGTAACTCCGGCGAAAGTGACACCGTCCGCAAGAAATAACGAAAAGTCGCGCTCTACGCCAGGAAAGCGTGGCAACGGCTGGTAACGACGGCTGTTCTTCACGCCATAATACATGCAATAGAGAGGGCCAAGGGCCATCTCCACCAGGTAAACATCCTGGCGAAATTTGAGCTTATCCGCAACGCGATTCGTCAATTGACCCGCAACACCGAGCGGCTGATTCCCTTCCTTCCCAAGATAAATCGTGCTGCGCTTTGCGGCGTTCAGCCAGTCCGGGCCGCCATTTTCCCAGCGAAGGCCGCCAGAGAGTACGCCGATGGCGTCGAGATCGCCCTTGAGATCACCGAAGCTATATTCGCGCGCAGAGTCATAGAGTCCTTGCGCGCGCGCAGTACCGGTAGCCCCCAAGGTCAGCACGCGCGACTCGACGGACTTGCCATTGAGAAAGCGATAGTGATGCCCGATTTCGAACAGACGCACATTACGCTGTCCGTGATTGAGATTCCATTCGATGGCTGCGGCCATGGTGACAGCGCCGGTGGACTTCAACACACCTGCCTCTTCGCTCAGAGGGTTCGCGAGCTTCGCAGGAATCGCATCGGCCGGCCGGAACAGTTCGTTGCGTTCTTCGGAAACGTGGGGAATGGTAAGGATTTCGTGGTAACCGAGGCCGATCAAGCGCTCGCGCACTCGAGATTCTGCTTCCTGATGCGGCAATCTGGCCGCGCCGGAGCGGGCCGCAGGCAAGCGCGGCGGAAACTTGTCTAGGCCATAAACGCGCGAGACTTCCTCGATGAGATCGATTTCGCGCTCCACATCGGCGCGCCAGGAAGGTTGCGTGCATTCCCACGCAGCGAGAAGCGAGTTCGCGGAGCCGGGGTTGTGATCGACGCGCCGAGGAGCAAAGCCGAGCGCAGAAAGAATCGCTTCCAGGTCTTTGTCGGGAACATCCGCTCCCATGACACGCAGGAGCTCGGCACGCGTTATGGTGATCCTCTCGGCGCTCCGCTTGCCCGGGTATACGTCCACTACGCCGGTCAGAAGTTCTCCTCCCGCGAGCTGCAGAATGAGTTCTGCGGCGCGACGCGAAGCGAGTTCCGCCATTTCCGGATCTGCACCTCGCCCGAAACGTGTGCTGGCCTCGGTATGAAGCTTCAGTGTGCGGGCAGCGCGCCGAATCGCAATGGGATCAAACCAGGCACACTCGATCAGTACATTCTTGGTTGAGAAGGAAATTTCGGTTTCCGCTCCACCCATGATGCCGCCGATGCCAACCGGGCGCGAGCCGTCGCCATCGCAGACCATGCAGATATTGGGATCGAGGACGCGTTCGGTACCATCCAGCGTCTTGAGCTTTTCGTTTTGTTTTGCGCGGCGCACGACGATACGGTGATTGCGGACCAGGTCGTAATCAAAAGTGTGCAGCGGATGGCCCAGCTCCAGCATCACGTAATTTGAGATGTCCACGACGTTATTGATGCTGGCGGTTCCGGCAGCTTCCAGGAGGTCTTTCAGCCACGAAGGCGAAGGCTGAATCTTCACGCCGCGAATGACGCGAGCCGTGAACCGGCCACAAAGTTCGGCTGCTTCGATGTTGACGTTGATGGCGTCGCTCGCTTTTGCGGCAGCGCTCTCCGGGGGTTTGGGCACAAGGGCTTTTACCGGAAGGCGATAAATCGCGCCAAGTTCCCGAGCAATCCCGAGCATGCCCAGGCAATCCGGGCGATTGGAAGTGACTTCCGCATCGATGACAGCACCGTGGGGACCGGATTCGATTCCGGCGATATTCGTTCCCGCCAGGGCCAGGCGCGACGCAATTTCCCGCGGGGACGCGGGGATGTCAACGAACTCCTTCAACCAGTTGTAGGAAACTTTCATCGCGGGTTCCCGCCCAGCTCGCCGAAATAGACTCGCGCGAAGTAGTCCATGCGCACGGTGCCGTTTTGCTGATACCGAGCAAAAATTCTTTGCAGTTCCTGCATCATCGGGGGATAGTTGGGATGGGTTTCCGTGGGCGCGTAGGAACTGCTGCGCAGCCGTCCGCGCAATCCTTCCCAATCGAAATCCTGGTGATTTGGCAAATCGCGCGTCTGGAATGTGCCGGCGTCAAAGAACTGTCGCATCTTCTCCGATTCCGGATACGTATCCTTCACCGACTTGTAATCGATGCCAAAGTGTTCCAGCAGATGTTCGTATTCCTGGGCGAAGGGAGCCTCTTCCATCCGGCGATCCTGCCAGACGACAACGCCCCGTCCAGGGGGATTGAGAATACGGCGGAATTCGCGCCCCGCCGCAGTACTATCAAACCAGTGAAACGCCTGGCCGACAGCGACTAAATCGATAGAGGAAGCGGCAAGTGTGGTGGCTTCCGCTGAGCCATCGACACTTGTGAAACTCGAGTACGCGCCCAGGAATGCTACCCCTCCCGCGCGCATTTCTGGGTTGGGCTCAACCCCGAAGACACGATTGCCATGATCAAGGAACAGTTTAGTGAGGAGTCCGGTGCCGGAACCGATATCCGCGATCACGTGTTCGGGTCGCAAACTGCATTCCCCGGTGAGTAGATCCAGCAGAGCGGGCGGGTAGCCGGGGCGGTAGCGAGCATAGTCCGACACACGGTTCGAGAAGCGTTTTTTGGCATCGGCAAAAGTCATGGCGGCGGTCATGGAAACTGGCGCAAAAAGCGCACATCGTTCTGGAAAAAGACCTGAATGTCGTCGATGCCGTACTTGAGCATAGCCAGCCGGTCGATCCCAATGCCAAAGGCAAAGCCACTTACCTTCTTCGGGTCGTAGTTCACGAAGCCGTAGACGGCGGGGTCTACCATGCCAGCGCCGAAAAGCTCAATCCAGCCGGAACCTTTGCACTTACTGCAGGTCCCAGCCGATTTTGCGGTGCCGCTGCCGCCGCAGAAGACACATGATGCGTCGAACTCGACGGACGGCTCCGTGAACGGAAAATAGCTCGGACGAAACCGCGTTTTGACGTCTTCGCCAAAGAATTGCTTCACGAAATAATCGATGGTTCCGGTGAAATCGCAGAAGGTGATATCCGAGTCGACAGCTAGACCTTCAATCTGGTGAAACATGAAGGAGTGCGTTGCGTCGGGATTGTCGCGGCGATAGACCTTGCCCGGAACAATGACGCGCACCGGCGGCTCACGCTTTTCCATCGTGTGAATCTGGACGGGCGACGTGTGCGTGCGAAGCAACAACGATCCCGGAGCGCCTTTCGGTACTTCGAGATAAAACGTGTCCATGTCATCGCGGACCGGGTGATGCTCTGGGATGTTCAGTGCCTCAAAATTGTAGTAAGGCGTTTCGATCTCGGGTCCTTCGACCACGGAGAAACCAATCGAGAAGAAAATGTCCTCGATTTCCTGAAAAACCTGGCGGATGAGATGGTGTGTGCCGATGGGACGAATGACGCCAGGTAAGGAAAGATCGACACGATCCTTGGTACTGGCCGCGGATTCCGCTCCGGCTTCGTTAGCAGCGCGACGCTGTTCGATTTGGACGTCGACGTGAGCACGCAATTCGTTCAAGGATGCACCGACCGCGCGCTTGAGTTCCAGAGAGGCCGGCTTCAGCCAATTATCCGTAACGAGCGTTAGCACACCAGACTTGCGGCCCAGCCAGGCGTCTCGCAACGTCTTCCAGGAGCTTTCGTCTGTGGCCCGGGCCGCAGCCGCGTCAAAGTGTGCGCGCAATTCGGCAAAAAGAGGGTGCACCTGTTCGGCGGACGTGACGCCAAGAGTCGCGAGGGTCTGGGTGTGTTTAGAATCCGATGTCGACATGTGTGAAGAAGAGAATACAACGCAGAGGCACGCTTGCACGTGCGCCCACGCGGAAAATCCTCACGCCGGAAGGCGTGAGTTAGAGATGCTACGCCTTCTTGGCGGGTTTCGGCGCGAACACCTTGGCCTTTTCCGCCATCTGCGAGAACCCAGCGGCGTCGCGCACAGCCATGTCCGCGAGCACCTTGCGGTCCACCGAGATGCCGGCAGCCTTGAGGCCGTGAATGAGTTGACCGTACGTCAGTCCATTCTGGCGAGCGGCAGCGCCGACGCGTTGGATCCACAAGCGCCGATACTGGCGCTTCTTCACGCGGCGATCGCGCTTGGCATAGCGATCCGCGCGATTGGCGGCTTCCTGTGCGGATTGGTAGAGCTTGCTCTTGGTGAGGAAGAAACCTTTCGTCCTCTTGAGGTACTTCTTTCGCCGGGCGCGGCGTTTCGTGCCGCGTTTTACGCGTGGCATGCGTTTTCTCCTTCGTAGGTGGGAAACAGGACGGGTTGCGGAAAAACGCAACGAGGCGCTTCCCGCAACGGGTTTGTTTCCGGTGTGCTTTGTTGCTGCGCGAACTTGCGTCCTTGCGGCAACGGCGCCAGTAAAAAACCCGGCGCATGTGCCCCGCGAACGGGGCGAAACGGCCGGCAGGCACCCGTGTAGCGCTGCCTGGCACGTTTTGCGAAACGATGTTCCGCGGTTCTTGCAGAGGCCGAGCGGACTCAGCCCTTACAAAAGTCTAGACTCCGTAGGGGAGCATTTGCCTCACCGCGGCGACGTCGCGGTCGTTCACCTTGGTGAGCTTCTTGAGCCTGCGCATGCGCTTGGCCGCCTTGGTGCCTAGCAGGTGGCGCTTGCCGGAGTGCATGCGAAGAATCTTGCCGTTGGCAGTGATCTTGAAGCGCTTCTTAGCGCCGCGATGCGTCTTCAGTTTCTTTTTGGGCTTCAGTGAATTACGTGGCATTGCTGTAAATCCTCTCCCTGCGAGCCGGCCAGAGCCAGCCCTGAAAATTTCCCTTGAGTTACGCGTTCGGCTGCGCCGAGCTTGTTGGCCGGGGGGAAGCCCCAGTGCCTTTTTTCGGTGCGAGAAGCGCCACCAGAACGTTGCCTTCCATGCGGGGCATAGTTTCGATCTGGCAGTGTTCGCCAATTTCGCCGAGGAGCCGCGTCATCTTGGCGCGTCCCACTTCCTGGTGGGCCATTTCGCGGCCGCGATGAAAGATCATAGCGCGCACTTTATGGCCTTCTCCAAGGAACCGGATGATCTGGTTCTTCCGAACCTGATAATCATGTTCGGCAGTAGCGGGGCGAAACTTCACTTCCTTCAACTGCGAACCACGGCTGCTCTTGCGCTGCTCGTGGGCCTTTTTGTTCAGCTGATACTGGTATTTACCGTAGTCGGTGATTTTGCAAACCGGGGGATCCGCCGTGGGCGAAATCTCCACCAAATCCAGTCCCCGCTCGCGCGCCAGGCGAAGTGCCTCAAACGGCTGCATGACGCCCAACTGCCCGCCTTCTTCATCAATTACTCGAACTTCCCGAGCGCGGATCCGTTCGTTGATGCGGATGCGGTCGGCCTGCCGGAAATTCCGCTCTGCGATAAATCCCCCTAAGAAAAAAAGGCACCCGGCACGCCGGGTCACACCCCGTGTATGACAGCGAACCCCAGCCGCTTCGGCAGCATGGGGCAGACCTCAAAGTATAGCACGTGAGGAGAACGGGGCAAGACTACAGAATGAGGCGGCTAGAGCACTGCGGATTCTCTCGGAACCCAATGCGCGGAGGGAACCGGGATCGACACCAATTGGAAAACGCCGTTCAATCCTGCGATTTTTGCTTGTAGGTGCGAGCGTTTTCCCGGCACCAGATGCAGTCGCATATCCGCTTGGGGTGGCGGAATTTCGGGAAGCGGGCCGCTCGGACGAAATTCCTGAAGAAGGCAGCTGCCAGGGGCGTCGACCGAAGGGTGGGCGGTGGCCGAATCCCACTCGATGAAGAACGGAAGATTTCCTCTGCGATCGTCCACCAGCATCAGCATGCGCCAGCGCATTGTTTGTCCCTCGGGGCGGACGCGGGAGCCGGCAATCGGGTCGCAACAGGGAACGCCGCGTTCCTTTAGAAGCGCAGCCAGTTGATCGAGTTGGGAATGGCGAACGGCCCAGCCCACGATTGTGGGCTCAGTCAGCGTGGCGATCTCCGGATGCCAAAGAAGAGCCGGCTGCGCAGGGTCGGGGGCCAGTAATTCCAGATAGGAGTTGTTTCCCAAATTCAAGAGGGCGTTTCGTGTGCCGCGGCCTGGGTGCGAGCCGCCTACGGCAGCGTGATATCCCGACAGTTGAAACAGCCGTGCCATCCCATCTTCGAGACTTGGAAAACCGACAATGATGTGATCGAGTTCGGCAGGAACGGCGGCCGGATCGTCTGCAGCCGCTGCTTCGCGGTAGGGCAACAAGGAAGCAGCCACCATTCCGCTGGAAGTGCTGAGAAACGAGCGACGAGAAAACATCAGAGGGCCTCCGGGATGGGACGATAGAGTAACCCAGTTTCGCCTGCGGCAAAAGAATGGTACGGAGGAGGCCCGCCGCCCGGTGCGAGTTTACTGGATGGCCCGGGAATCTATTTCCTGTTTTAGGGCCGCGAGCAGATCGGCGATCGGCTTGCCGCCCAGTTCGCCCTTGCTGCGATGGCGCACGCTGACGGTGCCCGCTTCCGCTTCCTTTGCTCCGACGACCAGCATATAGGGAATCTTCTGCAGTTGCGCGTCGCGGATTTTCGCGGGCAACTTCTCGTTCCGATCGTCGAGATGCACGCGGATTCCGTGATTCTTGAGCGTCTCGTAGATGTGTTTCGCATAATCAGCTACTTTTTCGCTGACCGGGCAGATTTCCACCTGAGTAGGCGCCAGCCAGAGCGGGAACGCGCCAGCGTAATGTTCGATCAACATGCCGAAGAAGCGCTCGACGGAACCGAGAAGCGCGCGATGGACCATCAGAGGTTGATGGCGGGCGCCGTCCACGCCAACAAACTCCAAGCCGAAGCGCGCGGGCAGGTTGAAATCAAACTGCACGGTGGTGAGCTGCCAAGGGCGTCCAATCGCGTCGATGAGTTTTACGTCGATTTTCGGCCCGTAAAAGGCGGCTTCCCCCTCCATTTTCTTGTAGGGAATCTTCAAGCGCGCCATCGTGTTGCCGAGCGCGTTGGTCGCGCGATGCCAATCTTCGGGCTTACCGGCGTAATTTTCAGGGCGCTTGGCATCCCAGTCGGAAAGCTCCACTTCAAATTTGTCGAAGCCAAAGTTCTTCATCACGGCATACGCAAAATCGATGCAGGCTTCCACTTCGGATTCGATCTGATCCGGAGTGCAGAAAATGTGCGCATCGTCCTGGGTAAACCCGCGGACGCGAAGGAGTCCGTGGAGAACACCGCTGCGCTCGTAACGGTAAACGGTGCCAAGTTCCGCAAGCCGAACGGGGAGATCGCGGTAGCTGCGCAGTTTGGATTTGTAAATCAGAATATGCCCTGGGCAATTCATGGGCTTGAGCTGGTAGGCGGCTTTCTCCACCTCCACGGCGCCAAACATGCTGTCTTTATAGAAATTGGCATGGCCGGAGGTCTTCCATAGGTCGAAGCGCATGATATGCGGCGTGAAGACCAGGTCATAACCGCGCGCCAAGAGTTCTTCGCGCAGCCAATTCTCGAGCAAAGTGCGAATCAAACCACCTTTGGGATGCCAGAAGATCAGCCCTGGGCCCGCCTCCTCCTGAATACTGAAAAGCTCCAGTTCGGTACCTAGTTTACGGTGGTCGCGACGCTTGGCCTCTTCCAGTCGATGAAGATATTCGTCCAGTTCCTTCTGGTTGAAAAAGGCAGCGGCGTAAATGCGCTGCAGTTGGGCATTGCCTTCTTGTCCCTTCCAGTACGCGCCGGCGACGTTCGTGATCTTGAACGCCTGAATGCGCTTGGTGGAGGGAATGTGCGGTCCACGGCAGAAGTCGATGAATTTGCCGGTGGTGTAAAAGGAGACCATAGGCTCATCGGCTTTTTCTTCAATGAGTTCGCACTTGAAAATCTGGTTGGAGTCTTTATAGAGCTTTAAGGCTTCGTCCTTTGGCAGGAGCTTGCGCTCGTTGGGCAAGTCCTTGGCAGCGAGCTCATGCATTTTCTTCTCAATTTTTTCCAAATCTTCAGGTGTAAACGGCTCATCGCGGAGAAATTCATAGAAAAAGCCATTCTCCACGGGTGGGCCTATTCCCAGTTTGACGTTGGGGTAAAGTTCCAGGACGGCGGCGGCGAGAAGATGGGCAGCAGAATGGCGATAGACGTAGAGTGCGTCCGGATCCTTCTCCGTAAGAATTTGCAACGAGACGTCCTGGTCCAGGGGACGGCGAAGGTCGTAGAGCAAACTGCCATCCTCGGCGGGATCCACCGAATTGGAGAAGATGCCGGTTTTTTCTTTTGCGCCGTGGCCGTTGCTGGCGCGCACTTTAGCAACGAGGGCGGCATCAGCCAGTCGTGGAGAGATGGACTTGGCGATCTCGAGGGGCGTCGTCCCCTTGGGGAGATCCTTGACCGTGCCATCGGGGAGAGTTACGTGAATCTGATCCATGGTCGGAGTCCTGACATGCAGTCTTCTGCAGTGTATTTAACTAGCTAGAGTATCGGCGGGCGGCGGGTGGGTCAAGCCGCGCTTCTGCGAAATAGCGCTTCCGACAAACCTAGAGAGCGCGCCGGCAACGGAAAATCATAGGCGCCTGCGCTTTTTGGAGAACGAAGGTACAATTTTCCTTGCCTGCAGGCAGATTCCCTGCGAGGGAGACGAATGAAGTCATTCCTGAAACCGATGCTGTTGCTGATGGCCTTTGCGGGCTCTGGACTGCTACTGGCGCAAACGCCGCAGAAAGTGAACCCGGCGGACGACCGCTACAAAGTCGACATTCTAGTGGTGGTAGCCCATC
The DNA here is from genome assembly GCA_963775865.1 of Candidatus Acidiferrales bacterium. GTDB lineage: Bacteria > Acidobacteriota > Terriglobia > Acidiferrales > UBA7541 > Acidiferrum. The sequence continues at coordinate 371,244 of CAVZKU010000001.1, forward strand.
CGGACGACGAGGCCTTTTTCACTCCCTATGTGGCAAAGGCGATTTACGACATGCACAAGCGCGTCGCGGTGATTTTCAGTACGCACGGAGGGAGCGGGGTCAATCGCTTCACGCGCGAACGTGGACCCGCGATGGCGAACGCGCGGGAGATCGAAGCACGCGACGCTTGCGCCAAACTGCATATTTCGAATGTGTGGTTTTTGGATGGAAAAGACACCGCGTCGCAGGATTTGCTGGATTCTCTGGCGAACTGGGGACACGGGGCCAACCTCGAAAGACTTGTGGGACTGCTCCGATTGACGCGCCCGGAAGTCATCTTCACGCATTTTCCTGGAGTCTTCATTGGCGAAAATCATGGGGACCATCAAGCTACCGGCGTGCTGGTCACCGAGGCGTTTGACCTTGCGGGCGATCCGCTAGTTTTTCCAGCGCAACTGGCGGGCGACACAAAACATTATGAAGCGTATCTCTCGAATCTCCAGACCTGGCAGGCAAAGAAGATCTATTTCGGCAGCGACGCACAGGACAACAAACAATTCGACGGCAGCGGCCCGACCTATTCCGTTCGAGAGGTTTCTCCCTCTCAGAAAAAGCCGTACTGGCGCCTGGCGCTGGATTCCGCAATGGCCCACCGCACGCAATTTCCGGAGGACATTGCCCGCCTTACGAAAATGAGCGACGCGGATTTGGAAAAAATGATGAGCGACCCGAATTCCGCATGGTGGTCAGAGCCGTCAACACTCATCTTCGGAAAATCCGTAGTTGGCGGGAAACCGACCGACGACGTATTTGCGCATATTGATGACAAACCTTTGAAAGAAGCACTTTTCCACGGTGGCCCTCAGAATGGAGAAGATGCGGGAGAGCCGCTTCCACGCATGGAATTAGGAGGCCCGTGGAAGTTCTACTGGCAGTTTTATCCGGCGCACGGGCTGAATCACCTTCCGCTTGCCAAGGTGCCGGAGATCGGCATCAAAGCCGGGACAACTCTAGTCATACCGATCGTGATTCTCCATGATCCGGCTAAGACCTTGCCGCTGAAGTTCACGCTGAATGTCCCAGAGGGCTGGAAGGTCACTCACGGTGGAGAACAGTTCGTATTACCAGCGGAAACGTCGACATCGCTTCCCCTGTTGATTGAGACGCCGGCGTTGTCCCCGCAACAAGTGAAACAAGCGGTGGCTCAGGAAGTGACGGTGCGAGCAGAGGCAGACGGGAAGCCATTTGGCGAAGTGAAGCTGCGCGTGCTGCTCAGAGAGAGCGCACTGCCTGAGTAGCGGGCCATTCATTTCTTCGGCCGCGCCGCCTCCAACTGTTCCCACACGGCGTCTGGAAGCATCGCCAAGTCATTGAACTCGCCGGCACCGCGCAGCCATTGCGCGCCGTCAATCACCACACACTCGCCATTGATGTATTCCGCCATGTCGCTGAGCAAAAACGCTGCCAGGTTGGTGAGTTCTTGATGTTTGCCGAAGCGCTTCATGGGGTGCTTGTTGATGGCATGTTCTTCGAACTGCTTAGACGGGATCAGCCGCGACCAAGCCCCTTCCGTTGGAAACGGGCCGGGAGCGATGGCGTTCACGCGGATGTGGTATTTCGCCCATTCGACGGCAAGCGATGTCGTCAGCGCGAGAACTCCGGCTTTGGCGCACGCCGAAGGCACCACGTATCCCGAACCAGAATTGGCAGCCGCATACGTTGTAGTGATGTTCAGAACGTTGCCGCCAAGCTTCTTGGAGATGCGCCGTCTGGCAAACGCCTGCGTGCAATGAAACGTGCCGTTCAACACAATCCCCACGACGGAATTAAATGCATTCGGCGAAAGCGTTTCCGTGCGAGCCATGAAATTTCCCGCGGCATTATTGACCAACGAATCGATTTCGCCGAATTGCTCTTCCGCCGCCGCGAAGGCATTCTCAACGGCCGCGTACTCCCGCACATCGCACGTAGTGAAGGCCGCAGCACCACCCAGACGAAGAATCTCCGCACAAGTTTCTTTCAGCGGCTCTTCTCGTCGTCCGATGAGAAACAGACGCGCACCCAACTTCGAGAACTCGAGAGCCATAGAACGGCCCAGGCCACTTCCGCCGCCCGTGAGAAAAATGGCGCGAGCTTTTAAGAGATCGGATTGGAACATCGGCCCTCCTCTTTAGCGGGAACGAGCATTGTAGCAGGGGGAAAGCGATCAAAATCTGTAGAACGAGTTACCGAAGATGGCAAAGTGCGGGAATGAAAAGGATGAGGGCGGGATGGGGACCTGGACCCACCCCGCCCTGACGCGGAAGCGGCTCACCGCTATCCGCAAAAACGCTGTGGTGCAAACGCTTTCTACCAACGCGCGCGTTGCCAGCAGGATCGTGTTGCCGGCTCCCACGTATCGGCTCGGGCACTCCGCAATGGCGAACCAACCCAGTCCAAGCTCCTCGACCATCCCTGTCGTTCGCCGCGGCTACCTTCGGGCGAGATCACGGAAGGCCCGCGTTCAGGGAAGTGCAGCGAGAAGCGTGTCCACAGCGTGAATCAAATCCTTCCAGGCCACCTCTACGGCTTCCTGAACCCGGGCAATCTCCCGGTCATCCGCATCCTCGAGTTCCTCGATGCGGTGTTTAAATTCGGCAAAGCGTGTCCGCACGTACTCGAGCTCCCAATAGTGCTCGAGCTTTACGTTGACCTTCTGGCACGCGAAACGGGTCTTCAGCAACGCCACCCGGGCCGAGAGATCCCCGACTTCCCCAACGGCGCGTTCGAGGTACGCCTCCTTCAATTGCATATACCCTCTCCTGAAACGGCACTGACAAAAGCTGCACGAACGGGCGGCCCGGCTGATGTCAGAAGAAAAGCAGGTAAGGCACCAAACGAAGCGACTTGCAAGTGATGGTAAACAGGTTAGATAGTCAGTTTGAAAGGCGTAGAGCGGGAGGTGTCCTGCGTGGGAACACGCAGGAGAGCACATTCGCTCTGATGAAAATCACGCAGTTCCCCATTTGGGAATCGTAGCTGAGGCGCCTGGATTTCCTCAGTTCCCCGGGCCAATGGTGGCGGGAATGGGTTGACCCATGGCCTTGGCGTACTCAGTGTCGTACACCGCGTTGCCGGGGAATTCTTCCGTCAGTTCTTTTAGATTCTTCTGCGCCAAAGCCTCCTGCTTCTCGCGACGCGCGGAGAGCGCCAGGAGAATTTGGGCGAACGGCTTCAGGTAATGGCCGCCATCGGCGGTTTTCTGAACCTCGGACATGCCCAACTCCTTATCTCCATGGATTCCGCCGAACCAGAGCACGAAACGTGCAGAGCCCGACAGTGAGCCAATCACGTAATAGGCGATACCCGGCGCGACATACGCGTCAAACGCCTCCGGATGATCGTGAAGCAAGACCTCCGCATTGCTGTTTGCTTCCTTGAGATGTTTCAAGGCGTCCAGGTGCTTCTTCAGGAGCATGCTATCGGCATCAGACTGCATGCCGGCGCACAACGCGAGAGCGTAGAGCCCCTCGGGGTCGCGTGCGTGAGCTTTCAGGCGCTGGGAACTCAAGGTCCTTGCGTGTCCACACGCAGCTTGGAAATTCTTGATGCGAGTGGGGTCGGGTGTACCGGTAATCCCACCAAGGAAACGCTTATCGTCGAGGAAATACTCGCTGGTCAGGATGTGCTGGAGAAAGAATTCTTCGAACAGATAGGTGGCCGCCAGGGAAACCTGCCCAAAGGGTTCCTTGGGATTTTGCTCCGCCCATTTCTGGAAGACTTCCCGCGCCTGGAGGAATTGCTGTTCGTAGAGCAGTCGATATCCCTGTTCGAGTTCCGGGATTGACGTGAAAGCCGGTCCCATCGATTGCGCGGCAACAGGCCGCGACGGGTAAGTGAGGCCCGCCAGAGTCGCGAGCAGCACATAGGAAAAACAGCGCATGGTCCACCTGCCTCAGAACAGTCCGGGAAGGAAGCGTGGCTTCCCGTACATGGCCTCCCGGTAATGCGCGTCCGAAAAGAGAACGCGTTCTTCGGTCTTAATTCGACGCGATAGAACAAGAACATGGGCGGCGGAACCAATGCCGGCGGTAATCCACGCGCAATGAATGAGCGGGAGCACCAGCATTTCGACAAACACAGCGGCGTAATTCGGGTGACGAACGTAGCGGAAGGGGCCTGTGGTGATCACCCCCATGCCGGTTGAGTTCATCAGTTCGACATTCCAGTGCTCACCAAGGGTTCGAATAACCCACCAGCGAACCACATTTGCGGCAAGAAAAATGGCGAAGCAGATGGCGGCCAGCAGGGGATAAAACGGACGATGCAGGAAAACAACTTCGACCGCGGCGCCAATCAGCACGCCGGTATGCAGCAGAACCATGGGGCGAAAAACCGGATCCACTACCTTGGAAGCGCCATGGGCGACCATTTCTCGCTGGTGCCGTCGGGAGATTTGCAGTTCATAAATGCGCAGCAGGGCCACGACGATCAGCAGGCCGAGGTAGGCTTTGACGCTTAATTCCATCGCAGCAATAAGAACTCCGCGCTGAATCCGGGACCAAACGCAGCCGCCATGGCATGTTCGCCGCTCTTGAGGGGACGTTTTTCGAGCCACTCCTGAAGGATAAAGAGAATTGTCGCGCTGGACAGATTTCCGACGTTGGCGAGGATATCCCAAGACGGCTGGGTATCGCATTTGCAAAGGCCCAATTGCTGCTCGACATTGCCTAAAAGGCGCGCACCACCGGGATGGAGGATCCAGCCCTTAATGTCCTGGCGCGTCTTGCCATTGCGCTCCAGGAAGCCATGCACGAGTCCCTTAATCTCGGCGCCAATCATTTCCGGGACGTCTTTCGCCAAAAGGATGTGAAATCCAGAATCGCGCAGATCAAACCCCATGGCCCCCAGCGAATCGGGGAAGGTGTACGTCTCTGTAACCAGCACCCGCGGGCCCGGTTTGTCCTTACCGGTGACGACCACCGCCGCCGCTCCGTCGCCAAACAGGATCGACGAGATCAGGTTCGCTTGCGAAATATCCTTTCGCTGGAAGGTGAGCGAGGGCAGTTCAACCGCGATGATCAGCACATTCGCTTCTGGATAGGACTTGATGTAGTCCGCAGCTCGGGAGATGGCCATGGCTCCCGCCGCACAACCGAGTTCGGTAAACGGCATCCGGCGGATATCCGAGCGGAAACCCATTAGCTTGATCAGGTGCGCATCGAGTGAGGGGATCATGAAGCCAGTACAGGAAACGGTAATAATGAGGTCGATGTCTTCGGGGCGCAATTCAGCTTTCGCGAGACACTTTTCGGCGGCTTCCTTGCCTAGTTTTACGGCGTGCTCAATATATTCATTATTCGTCTGGGCTAGCGCTCTCGGCTCAATCGTGTAGTCAATGGGGAAGATGGCGTGTCGCTGGTGTACCTGGGCGTTATCCACAATGGCCATCATGGCTTCCAGGCGGCGTTCCGGGATATCAAAGACGCGTCCCATGTAATATTTCACGTCATCGCGCGTGATAAGGTACGGAGGCAGCGCCGTGGCGGACGCGGAGATGGTAGCTACCGAAGAGTGCCCATTCGATGAGACCGGGTTCGACAAGTTCACGTGTACCGTCCCCCACTCGGCATTTCTGGCTTCCTAAATTGGCTCTCTACAACCGGAAGTAAGTTGCAACCCTGTAAGGCGGAACCATTTAGTGACTTACTTTACATCAAATCAAGGTGCAGGGGAAATACCCAGGCCAACCCTGCGACCATATTCTAATCATACGCCGATTTAAAGGAGAGGTGACTATGAAGCCCCAACGGGCGATTTATCGCGTCTTTCTCTGGATCTGTCTGCTTACCTGGGCGGTGCGGGTCCCCTCGGGAGTGCCAGAAAAGCAGGCACCGATCCTGGTCATGATTTCGGTGGACGGGTTGCGGCCTGACTATGTGACGGCCGCCGATGCACATGGCGTGAAACTGCCGAGCCTCAGGAAGTTCCTCAAAGAAGGAATGTTTGCGGATGGGGTCACTGGCGTAGTGCCCACGGTGACGTATCCCAGTCACACCACCTTGGTCACAGGCGTATGGCCGGCGAAGCATGGCATCTGGGCGAACACCACATTTGATCCGCTGCAGAAAAACTACCAGGGATGGTACTGGTATGCCGAAGACGTTCGTGTGCCCACTCTTTGGGACGCCGCCAGGCAAGCCGGACGGAGTACCGCCAGCCTCCAATGGCCAGTAACCGTTGGCGCAAATATCACCTGGAACATTCCCGAGCTGTGGCGCGCCGGAACGCCGGAGGATGCCAAGCTGATTCACGCTGTAGCAACGAAGGGACTACTGGAAGAAGCTGAGGTGGACATAGGACCGTATCGCGGCGGCATTGACGCTTCCGTGGAAGGAGACGAAGTGCGCGGCAGGTATACCGTCTGGATTCTAGAGAAGAAGCACCCCGGCCTGCTGACATTGCATTTGACCGCGCTCGACCACATTCAGCATGAAACCGGACCGTGGAGCGAGGAAACGATGGCAATTCTGGAACGGCTGGATGCGGTCATTGGGAAGGTGCGCGAAGCGGCCGAGCGTGGGGCTCCGGGCCATGCCCTTGTGGCGGTCGTGTCTGACCATGGGTTCGTAAACTACGACCAGCAACTGAATCTTTTTTCCACGTTCCGCGAGGCGAACCTGTTCTCGACGAACGAAAAAGGCAGCATTACAGACTGGAAAGCGATGCCTTGGGAGACAGGTGGTTCCGCGGCGATTGTGCTAAAAAATCCTCAAGACACCGCCACGCTCGAACAGGTTCGGGATTTGTTGGCAAAATTAGCCGCGGACCCGGCGAACGGAATTGCACGCGTGTTAGATGCGGAAGAACTGCACAAACGCGGCGGTTATCCGGATGCGTCGTTTTTCGTCAGCTTGAAGCCGGGTTGGCGAACCGGCGCTTCCTTGACGGGTCCCGTGGTCACCAAGGTGAAACCGGGTGGAACGCACGGCCAGCTTCCGGACCTCCCCGAGATGCGCGCTGCCCTTTTCGTGGTGGGTCCAGGCGTGCCCGCAGGCAAGGACCTGGGCTTGATCGATATGCGTGATGTGGCTCCGACGCTGGCGAAAGGGGCAGGGCTTTCCCTGCCCACCGCGGATGGAAAATCCTTGCTGAATTGAAAATTTAGCCTGCGGCTTCCTGGCTGGCGCGGATTTCCTGCCAGCGGCGCGGGCGCTTGTTGTATGGCAAGACCTTTTTGCGCAGGCGAATCGACTTGGGCGTGATCTCGACAAGTTCGTCATCCGCGATGAATTCGATGGCCTGCTCCAAGCTAAGCTGGCGATGCGGGATCAAACGGATCGCCTCGTCCGCAGAGGAGGAACGCATGTTGGTGAGCTTCTTCTCTTTGGTGACATTCACTTCCATGTCCTGCTCACGGGAATTTTCACCCACCACCATGCCTTCGTAAACTTCAATGGTTGGACCAATAAATAGTTCGCCGCGTTCCTGCAAACCCCAGAGCGCATACGCGGTGGAAACCCCTGGCCGGTCGGCGACCAGTGCGCCCGTGGGCCGCAACGCCATCTCGCCGCCATACTCTGTCCAACCGTCGAAGATAGAGTGGATCAGAGCGGTGCCGCGAGTGTCCGTAAGCAATTGGCTGCGCAATCCGATTAGTCCGCGCGAAGGAATCTTGAAATCCAGCCGGACGCGGCCGGAGCCGTGATTGCTCATTTTCAGCATCTCGCCGCGGCGGCTGCCAATCGTTTCCATGATGATGCCGATGAAATTCTCGGGGATGTCGATGACCAGACGCTCCACGGGCTCGAGTTTCTTTCCGGTTTCATGCCGCACGACGATTTCGGGCTTGCCAACCATCAATTCGAAGCCCTCGCGGCGCATGGTTTCGATCAAAATGGCGAGCTGCAATTCGCCACGGCCGAGAACGCGGAACGACTCGGGAGTTTCGCTATCCTCCACGCGGATGGAAACGTTTGTGAGCAGCTCCTTCGCGAGGCGATCGCGCAGGTCGCGCGAGGTGAGATACGTTCCTTCGCGGCCGCAGAGCGGCCCGGAATTGACAGAAAAAATCATGGCCAGTGTAGGCTCATCGATGGTCAGCGGCTCTAACGGCGCAGGATTTTCGAGCGAAGTGATGCTTTCGCCGATTTGAATCCCTTCCACTCCGGCAATGGCGACGATATCTCCGGCAACGACAGTGTCGGCTTCATCACGCTCCAGCCCGCGAAACGTGTAGAGTTTGGTGATTTTCGTGGGGATGAGCTTACCATCCAATTTGCTGATGCCAACTTCTTCGCCGCGATTCAGCGTGCCATTGAACACGCGGCAGATTGCCAAGCGCCCCAGAAAATCGGAGTAGTCGAGATTGGTGACCTGAAGCTGGAGTACGCCAGCAGGATCACCTGTCGGACGCGGGATGTTGTTCACAATGGCTTCGAACAGAGGAAGCAAGTCCTCGGAGTCGTCCCCAACCTTGCGATGCGCCACGCCGGCCCGGGCGTTCGTATACACAATTGGAAAGTCGAGCTGATCTTCGGTGGCATCAAGGTCAATGAACAGGTCGTAGATTTCATTGAGCACTTCTTCGGGGCGCGCGTCGGGGCGGTCAATCTTATTGAGCACTACGACCGGAGGAAGCTTGGCAGCGAGCGCCTTCTGCAGGACGTAACGGGTCTGTGGCAGCGGACCCTCGCTGGCGTCCACCAGAAGTACCACGCCGTCCACCATGCGGAGGGCGCGCTCAACTTCGCCGCCGAAATCGCTGTGGCCCGGGGTGTCCACGATGTTGATCTTGGTCTCATGGAAAAACAGAGCTGTGTTCTTAGCGAGAATGGTGATACCGCGCTCGCGCTCGAGGTCGTTGGAGTCCATAACGCGCTCGACCACAGCCTGGTTCGCGCGAAAAATACCGCTCTGCCGGAGCATGGTATCGACCAGGGTGGTTTTGCCATGGTCGACGTGGGCGATAATTGCGATATTGCGAATCTCTTGGGTCATGTTCGTAAAAGGGTCTTAAGACAAAAATAGCTGCTGAGACAACCAGCAGCCCGGACGAATCCCTTTCTTCATCGGTTACAGGTGCGCTCTGAGAATCTTTATTTTACCAGAGCCAGAGCGGGCAGGCCACCCTATCTAACACGGGATGTCCACGAAAGAAGACAGGGAAGCCTCGCCGCAGGACCGTGTGTGGTATGCTCACCGGCGATTTTTGTGTGCGTCTCAGAATGAGTGAGGGAATCGTGAAGGACCGAATGAGGCTGATTCGAAACGGGATATGCGTCGTCGTGTGCCTGCTTGCGGTTGGTGTCGGAGTCAACGCGCAGGACCAGAAACCACCACGACCGGACCTGCCAAAGCTGTTCGAAAAAAAAGAAGTGATGATCCGCATGCGCGACGGAGTGAAGCTGCACACGGAAATCTATATGCCGCGCGACGCGCAGGAACCGCTCCCCATGCTGATGGAACGCACGCCCTATGGTATCGCGGGCGGCCCACAGGGATATAGCGGTCATCTCTATGCGGCCCAGGATCTTTACGCGGACGGCTACATTTTCGTCTATCAGGATATTCGCGGACGCTACGGATCCGAAGGCAAGTTTGAGATGAACCGGCCGCTGCACGATGCGAAGGACGCCAAGGGCGTGGATGAAAGCACGGACACCTATGACACGATCGATTGGCTGGTGAAAAACATTGCCAGAAACAACGGGCGCGTTGGCGTCTGGGGAATCTCGTACGGCGGATTTCTATCTGTGATGGCCATGGTGACCCCGCATCCGGCGCTGAAAGCGGTTTCGGAACAGGCGTGCATGGGAGATGCGTGGATGGGTGACGATTTCTTTCACAACGGTGCTTTTCGCCTGAGCTACGGATTCGAATATTCCGCGCTCATGGAAACTTCCAACGAAAATTACAGTTTTGAGTTCAATACCTTCGATTTGTATGACTGGTTCCTGCGGCTTGGAGTGCTCTCCAATGCGAATGAGCGCTATTTCCACGGAAAAATTCCGACGTGGAACAATTTTGTGAATCACCCGACCTACGACAGCTTCTGGCAGATCCATGCAGTCGAGAGCGCCTTGCAAAAGCCAACGGTGCCGAACCTGAATGTGGCCGGCTGGTGGGACCAGGAAGATTTCTACGGCCCGATGCGCACATACGAGAATTTGGAAAAGGATGACCCGAAGCATCTGAATTACGTGGTTGTCGGTCCTTGGAATCATGGCGGCTGGGCACACGGTCAAGGCGATACACTCGGTGAAATTCCGTTTGGTTCGAACACCGCGCAATACTTCCGGCAAAAGGTGGAAGCGCCGTGGTTTGCCTACTGGCTCCATGACAAAGGAACTTTGCCTCTAAAGGAGGCATTGTTGTTCCAGACCGGTAGCGACACGTGGACCAGTTTCAATGCCTGGCCACCAAAGGAAGCGCAGCAAAAGAATCTATATTTTGGCGAAGACGGAAAGCTTTCGTTTGACGCGCCACCAACCAAGAGCGCAGAAGCATTCGATTCTTACGTGAGCGACCCGGCACATCCCGTTCCCTACCGCCATCGTCCGGTGGATATGACCTATCCGAGCGATCATGCCGGTTCCTGGTACACATGGCTGGTGCAGGACCAGCGATTTGTGGACAACCGGCCTGACGTGCTGACCTGGCAAACCGACGAATTGCAGGATGACCTCACGATCGCCGGGCAACTGACTGCGAAGCTTTTTGCCTCGACCACGGGCACGGACAGCGACTGGGTGGTGAAACTGATCGACGTGTACCCACAAAAGGTAGAGTCCGATTGGAGGCTTTCCGGCTACGAACTGATGATTGCCGACGAGATTTTCCGTGGGCGTTACTGGAAATCGTATGAAAAAGCGGAACCGCTCGTGGCAGGAGAGGTCACTCCATTTACGTTCAGTCTGCATACCGCAGACCACGTCTTCAAGAAGGGGCACCGGATTATGGTGCAGGTGCAGAGCACCTGGTTCCCGCTCTACGACCGCAACCCACAGAAATTTGTGCCGAACATTTTCCAAGCGAAACCTGAGGACTACCAAAAGGCCACCCAGCGCATCTACCGTTCTGGCGACCATCCCTCCAGTGTGGAAGTTTCGGTGGTCCCGGAAGCTGCTGGCCATTAAGTCGCGACAGCAAGCGCAGGGAGTTTGCCGGTTTGCGCACGCCACGAACAATCTTGACCTTTCCGTCATAGCACCGTAATGCCGCCTTTCTACCCTGCGGACGAAGGAGGGCTATGTCCTTCCATCCGCGGGTGGCATCACTGTGCGAGACCTTTCACGAAATTAATGGCGTGGCGCTGACGGCGCGGCAACTCGTGGCATATGCGCAGCGGCACGAGTTTCCACTTCTGGCGATTCATGGAGGAAAACTACCGGAAATTCATACCGACGGGAGCGTTCGGTGCGTCGAACTAAAACGCTCCTGGCTCAGCGTGGGCATCGAACGGGACCTCGAGTTCGATCCGGTCTTCAGCCGGTATTGCCGCCGGATCCGCGAGGAACTCCTCTCGTTTCGCCCCGACGTGATTCACATTACCAGTCCCGGTGAGCTCGGGGAACTCGGGGTATACCTCTCGTACAAACTGAAAATTCCGCTGGTAGCTTCCTGGCACACAAATTTTCACCAGTTCGCGGCGCGGCGACTGCAAAAGCTAATCAGTTTTCTGCCAGCGAATGTGACACGGCCAACGGTCGCATGGTCGCAAAGGCGGGGATTGCGAATCTTGTTGTGGTTTTATAGTTTTGCGAAAGTAACGCTGGCTCCTACGCCGCCCCAGGTTGCCTGGCTTGAAGACAAACTTGGGACGCCTTCCTTCCTGATGCCGCGTGGCGTGGATGCCGAGCAATTCCATCCGAGGCACAGGACCGCGTACGACGGAACTCTCCGTCTGGGATTTGTGGGCAGAGTCACGCCTGAAAAAGGAGTCCGGCTATTGCGCCAGATCGAACAGGCTCTACTGGAAAGCGGACTGAGCAATTTCCGAATCGTCGTGGTGGGTGACGGTAGCGAAGTAGCATGGCTGAAACGCCGCCTCGAGAATGCCGAATTTCCCGGCGTATTGCGAGGGGAAGCCCTGGCGCGGGCCTACGCAAACATGGACTTGTTCGTGTTTCCCTCGCGAACAGATACCTTTGGAAACGTCGTGCAAGAAGCAGCGGCCTCCGGCGTTCCCGCGGTGGTAACAAACGAAGGCGGCCCGCGCCATTTGATCGTGCCTGGAGAAACAGGCTACGTGGCAACAGAAGATACAGAGTTTGTGGAAAAAGTCGTCGAACTGGCGCACAACCCGCAATTGTTGAAGAGACTCGGAAGGGCTGCGCGAGAAAAAATGGCCGGCATCTCCTGGGACGCAGCTCTTGATAAAACCTATGCTGCGTATCGATACTGTTTGCCCGAGCGGACGCAAGACCAAGTCGCGCCCGAAAAGTAAACGTGGCTCAGGCTTCTCGGAAACATTCGTTCGTAGGAGTGTCTCCGGTTTAGTTCGTCGCCGGCCGAGCTTCGTTGGCGTTGAAAAACGTCCACGGGCCGGCTTTCATATCGCGAAGGTACGGTTCCTGCCAGGCAAATTCCGGGTGAGCCGCGAGGAACGGTTTCGCATGAAAATCATCGCCGCAAGGATGACCCATGCGCGCCACAAACCGCATTTCTTTCGTCATCGCTGAGTCGGTCGCCTTACCCTGAACCGCCCCGCCCGGATAATACGGTGCCCAGCTCCAGATAGAAATGCCGCGCGGATTGTTGTCGACGTGGCCGCAGAGCGTTCGTTCATTCGCCTCTGTTTTCTTGTCGTAGGTATCAAAATGGTCGCTGAGCATTTGCTGGGCGAGCGCCACGTCAATCTTGCCCTTATTTTCGTCGAGCAGTTGCTCCCAGCGGGCACGCCGCGCATTTGGCGAACTTTCCATATCGTTCGGATCGAATTGCGGCGTATCCAGTTTCAAAACCTTTGCATCGCGCGCCCAATTGGAACCGGAAAAGACACCGTCTTTGGTGCGCCACAATTTGTAGGCCTTCAATCCAAGTTCAAGCTGCGCGATTTCTCCCGTCTTGCGGTCGCCGAGCAGCCAATCATTGGCGTAGCCTCCATTGTTGCCGTCGAGCATGATACGGGTGTACTCGTCGATGGAACCCGCGTACTGCAGAGCCTTGCGCGCTCGCATGAATTCGGGCTTGCCGTTGGGATCCCATCCCTCGAACTGGCTGATAGTGGTTTCCGTGCTCATGAGTCCATCACTGTTGATTCCAAAATCGTCGTCGCTGGCGATCACTCCCGGAAAACCATCCATCAGGATGCGATAACCATGGGTAGGCTGAATGTCAAAAATGATGCGCCAGCGTTCGCCATTCATGTAGCTTGTCCAATTGTTATGGGCGATCACGATCTGGCCATCCTTGGTCCAGCTTCCCGTGGCGATGAACGCGCTGCAGTTTCCGGGGCTCTTCAAGTTCGGGGCGTTTGCCCTCTTCTCCTGCTTGTCGAGCCAGGGCACATAGTAATCCGGAACTTCTTCGAAGGAGTTGAGCGCGACGATGTCATAGACATCGAGCTGCGAACCCGTGCGCGCGTTCAGCCCTTCCGCTATGCCCTGAAGTTCCTGCTGGTATTCCGGGTCAAGTTTGGGCCATAGTTTTTCCCGCGCAACCTCACGGAAGAAGGGCCAGTCGCGCCTCGTGGAATGCATCATGCCCGCGGAAACAGCCGGAAACGCATCTGCGATTTCCTTGCCAAGCATATAACCGTGCTGAAACCCGATGGTAGCGGGGTCGCCTTCGAGATGGACATAAACCCAACCACCGCGCGCAAAGCTATAGGTGCCCTTCAGGCGCGGGTCGCTCGATGCGGCTTTCTCCCGCACCGCGGTGAGCGTGTTGTCTATCTGGTTCTTTGCGTCTTCCGCATCGGTGTAGGAGCGCCTACCGGCCCACAAAAGTCCGGCGCCAATAATCAGAATCGAGAGGGCAATCACTTTGCGTACGACGTCGGACATGTCCCCATGCTCCTTTAGCTCACCGAAGGAAGTTGTTCGGAGTCTATCGAGAATTCAGTGAAGCGACAACGAGCGAACGCACCATCCGCCGCGGACGTGCCATATCGCCAGGTTCTCTGATACATTCCAAGAATGCTGACAGCCATCACACGAAAAGTCAGTGCGGCGCTCGCCAACTGCGAACTGAGCTTCCTCGAAAGAAAGCCCATCGATATGGAACAGGCGCGGGCTCAACACCACGCCTACGAAAGCTTACTGGCCAAGCTCGGCGTTCGTGTCATTTCTCTGCCGGAAGAACCGGACCTGCCGGATTCAATGTTTGTGGAAGACCCGGCTGTCGTGCTGGACGAAGTAGCCGTGATTTGCCCCCTGGGCACGGAAACGCGAAGAAGAGAAGCCCCCACGATCGAAGCGGTGCTGGCAAGACTTCGCAAGCTTGCCCACGTCAAGCTGCCGGGAACGCTCGAAGGAGGCGACGTTTTGTGTGTCGCGAAACAAGTGTTTGTCGGAATCACGGCGCGCTCCAACCCCGAGGGCGTTCGGCAGTTCTCCGTCATTCTGAATCATTACGGATATGAGTTGACGGCAGTTCGCGTGACCGGATGTTTGCATCTGAAATCCGCGGTCACGACGCTTGGCCGCAATACCTTGCTTGCAAACCGCGCCTGGTTCGACTGGAGGCGGATGCAGGGCGTCGCCTGGGTGGACGTGGACCCCGTCGAACCGCATGCCGGAAACGCCTTGGCCATAGGAGATAACGTGATTTTTCCGGCCTCCTTCCCGGAGACTCGGGCGATCCTCGAAGCCCGCGGCTTCAAGGTGTTGCCGCTGGATATCAGCGAACTGCAGAAAGCGGAATCCGGGCTGACGTGTTCCAGTTTGCTATTCGAAGCCCAAGGCTCTTAGTGTACAGTTTCGCCCAGATTTCGCCGCGCTTCCCGAGGCAATTTTCGCGAAATTGTCGTGGGAAATTCCGACGGCCATGTTATGCTCTCTCTTATGCTGGCTCTCGCCACGAAGCGAATGCTCTCCTCGTCGATGTGCCCTACTACGTCGACTACGTCCACTATTAAGCGCACTACCATCGCTTCGGGCGCGGGGAGAAACAGCTAGCCAGCTAGAAAAAGTTTCCAAACCCACCGCCAGAAGCGAACCTGGCGGTGGGTTTCTTAGTTTCAAGAACCCCTCCAGAGACGCTCCGGCGGCAACAGAACAAGGAGCGGTTACCATGAACCCGGAACAGCAGGAAGCGAGCCGCAACGCGGAGGGTGACTTACACCTCTACGAACGAGGCACCGTACTGGAAAGTGTACGTGCTCTCCCGGTCGATTACCCTCTCCAAGAAAACGTCATTGCCTTTAAGTTTGGAGGAACGTCCTTACTTGGAGCGGATCGATTGCTTCACGCCGCGCGACTCGTCCGGGAAGAATCGAGGGCACGGCCCGTCACCACGGTAGTTTCCGCCATGAAAGGAGTGACCGACCGGCTGCTGCGCGTAGGAGAGTGGCTCAGGCAAGGTCGAGATCTGCCGGCGCGAAAGGAAGCGGAATCGATCGCGGAACTGCATCGAGCTACACTGGAAGATCTGCACCTCGACCCCGAGGAACAAGAGCGTGTGGAACAGGAGTTGGCCCTTCTCACCGATGACTTGCTTCACGAGATCCCTCTGCGCGGCCACGTTGAGGTCAATGGCGCTTTGTTGGACCGGTTGGCTTCGTTCGGCGAACGGTATGTCGCACGTTTGTTTGCGGCTGCGCTCAGCAAGATCGGGGTCACCGCCGTGCCGGTTGCCTCTTCCGATTTCGTGCTGACATGCGACAATTTCTGTGATGCGAAGCCGCACCTGGAGCACACGCGGCGGCGTGGACGCCAGATTCTGCTGCCGTTGCTGGAGGCGGGAATCGTTCCAGTGGTGACGGGCTTCATCGGCGCCACGCAAGACGGCCGAATCACAACTTTGGGACGCAATAGTTCTGATTTTTCCGGGGCGTTGATCGCACATGTCGTGAATGCGGAGGAACTTGTAATCTGGACTGATGTAGACGGCATTTATACCGCAAATCCGCAGGAAACCGTGGAAGCGAAGCTGCTCCAGGAGTTAAGCTACGACGAAGCGCACGCGTTGGCAGCGAGCGGCGCGAAGGTGCTGCATCCCCATGTGCTGCCGCTGGCGGCACAGACCGAAATGACGGTGTGGGTCAGAAACACATTTAAGCCACATGCTCGAGGCACGCGCATTGGCTCTCAGCAAAACGGAGGATTGGCATGAACGCTCGAGCAAATACGAAACGATGGCGCGCGGGCGTTTTGGGCGCTACCGGTATGGTTGGCCAGCGCATTGTGAAACTGCTCTCGGATCATCCCTGGTTTGAGTTGACCGCCGTTGCCGCTTCCGAGCGATCCACCGGCAAGGCGTATGAGGATGCGACCCACTGGCATCTGGAAGGTCCTGTGCCGGAACGCGCCCGTGGCCTTGTGGTGAAAGATCTGGAGCCGAGCCTCGATTGCGATTTTGTGTTTTCGGCGCTGGATTCTTCGGTGGCGGGTGAAGCCGAAGAACAGTTCGCGCGTGCCGGGTATCCCGTGGTCAGCAACTCGAAAAATCACCGTATGGACGCGGATGTGCCGTTGCTGATTCCGGAGGTCAATGCCGCTCACGTGAATTGCATTCCGGTACAGCAAAAGAATCGTGGATACGATTCCGGCTTTATGGTCACGAATCCGAATTGTTCGACGGCGGGTCTGGTGTTGGTGTTGAAACCGTTAGCGGATGCCTTCGGTCTGGAAAAATTGTTTGTGGTCACGATGCAGGCGGTTTCCGGCGCGGGCTATCCGGGAGTTCCTTCTCTGGACGCGCTGGGGAACGTGATCCCATTCATCAGCGGCGAAGAAGAAAAGATGGAAGCCGAGCCGCAAAAGCTCTTGGGCAAGTGGGATGGCCACCGGTTTATCGACGCTGGTTTGGGAATCAGCGCGCATTGCAATCGCGTGCCGGTAGTGGATGGGCACCTCGAATGTGTATCGGTGCGCCTGAAAAAGACGGCGACTCTCGCGGAAGTGCGCGAGACGCTGCGTAACTTCGCAGTTTCCGAAGAACTGGCTTCCTTGCCAACGGCTGTGAAGCACCCGGTTGTGGTGCATGATGGCGAGGACCGCCCGCAGCCAAGAAAAGATGCGAACGCGGGGCATGGCATGGCCGCGGTCGTAGGACGCGTCCGCGAATGTCCTCTCTTGGACGTTAAGCTCACGCTGCTCTCGCACAATCTGTTGCGTGGCGCGGCGGGCGCGGCACTGTTGAATGCGGAATTGTTGGCGGCGCGGGGATTCCTGAAGTCCCGGCAGGCGGAACCGTCCGAGGTGGAACAAGCTACCCGCTAGGCGACAGTTCGTTACCGTACGAAAAAGTAGCGAACCAGGTGAAAGAAGATCGGCGCGGCGAAGCAGAGCGAGTCGATGCGATCGAGGATGCCGCCATGCCCTTCGACCACTACGCCAAAATCCTTGATGCCGATGTCGCGCTTGATGGCGCTCATCACTAAGTTGCCGTTAAACCCCAAAATGCAGATCATAAGAGACATTCCCGCTGACTGGAGCGGTGTAAACGGCGTAGCCCACCAGAGTGCCGTGCCGAGCGCGGTGGCACTCAGAACGCCGCCCGCAAAGCCTTCCCACGTCTTGTTTGGGCTGACACGCCACGCAATTTTATGTTTGCCGATTAGCTTACCCCACACATACTGCAAAACATCGCTCATTTGGTCCACGATCACCAGATAAAGAAGCAAACGCGCGTCGTGACCTTCGAATCCCGGAATTTTTAGGAGAAGCAGGGCAGGGGCATGGCTCAGCGAGTATACGCAGACCATAATTCCGAACTGAATTTTCGAAGCGCGCTCGAGAAAGTGTTCCGTGTCTCCGGCGATTGCAATGCTGGGGGGGATATAGATGCAGGCGAGCACCGGGATCATCGTCGCGAATAGAATGTACCACTGGATCCCGACGAGGTAATACTGCAGCGGCATGATGACAAAGAAACTCCAGAAGAGGGTGCGATGGTCGCCGCGACGCGTGGGCACCAGGGTCATGTATTCGCGCATCGCGAGGAAGGAAATGAGGCCGAACAACAGGAGCGAGCCCACGCGACCGACGACAATGGCGGCGGCAAAGATGGCAGACATCTTCCACCATGATCGGATGCGGGCATTCAAGTTATCAATGGTGATGCGGCTGGCATCGCCACGGTGGCGGCTTTTCAGAATTTTGCCAACCAAAGTAGAAATCAGCAGAAGAAACAATACCCCGCCAAACAGCCAATCCAGTTTCGTATCACGGAAGGCTTCAAACATCAGGCGGATCCGATCCGGCGCAGGCCGGCGACAGCTTCCCTTGCGCGTTCCATAAAAGCCTCTTTGTGCTCGTTGGCCTCTAAAGCTATCGGCTTTCCGAAGGTCAACAGGCTAAGCATGGGGACCGGCAGGAACTCCCCTTTGGGCAGAATGCGATTGAGATTCTCGAGGTAAGCCGGCACCAATTGCACATCCGGGCGCCGCAGCGCAAGGTGGTACAGCCCGGAACGGAAAGGACCTACCTTTTCGCCCGTGCCCCGGGTGCCCTCAGGAAACAGGATCAGCGAATTTTCCGTGCCGAGTGCATCGGACATTTCTTCAATCAGGTGGCGCCCCACAAAATGGGGTTCCTCCGGACTTTTCGTTTTGTTCGGAGAGCCGCGATCCAGAAAGACCGCATGGAATACATTGTTCGTGAGGTAACGGCGCAGCGGCGTGGCCTTCCAATAGTCTTTCGCGGCGATCGGACGGGTCTTCGCACGAATTTCCGAGGGCAGCGCCGACCATAGGACCACAAAATCCAGGTGGCTGCTGTGATTGGCGAAGTAAATGCGCTGCCGTTCGTCCGGTTCGCACCCGGCCCATTGCACCTGGACGCCGCTAATTCCGCGGGCGACCGCGGCCATGAGGCTGGCAATAGGATGAATAGGATTGCTCATCGACGGGTTGACCCTCGAAGCGCCCAGTCGTCCCAGAAAATCGGTTTTGCTCTGCGTCACCAGCGCACTTGAAACTGAATGTCCTGTCCTTCCGCATACTTCTGCAGCAAAGCAGCCATCCGCTGGCCGGATGATTCCAAGCCCTCCGCGCCGCCAAACGAAACAAAAATCGCTGCAATGCTTCGCGTCGCAGGTGTAACCATGGTTCGTTCCGAATCACTCGTCGGACTGCCATGCGGGCCTTCCGCATCGCTAAAAACAGGCAAGCCTTCTAGGTTCAAATCGTACTTGCCGATGCCCCTGTATGTTTCTCCCGCGCGTCCCGACCGAAACACAATGTCGCCATTCACATGCTCCAGATCATACAGTCCAATCGGCAACCGGCTCTCGACGGAAACCAGATTGATGACGTCCACCACCGAATTAATCTGAGGGAAGCCCTTTCCGCTGATAATTCGACGCAGCAGCGCTTCCGCTGAGCCGCGGTAGCGCGCTGGATCTTTACCCAAAGCTTTGTAGCCCGCGCGTGTGGCCAGGATCTTTGCCGACTCGAGGAGTGTGCGTGGTTCGGGAAGATGCAAGACCTCCGTTTCCCGCAACTTCATTTCCTCCAACAGAGCCGAAGGCGTTCCCCGCGTGACCACTCGGGCGGTCAGGAATCCCAGAGCTGCGCGAGGACATTTGTGCTTCAAGGCGGGATCAATCGCAAGGTTCGCCATGCGCCTAAGGATACCCGAGTGACAGGGGATTCGCACACCGCAACGACGGCATTCAATGTGCAGGGGTTCGGATAATTCCTGACTCTATCGCAACACCGGCTTTGCCCTGCATGCCAGGCAGATGTACGTCGTGTGGCCAGTGACTTTGCCCCACTCGATCCGGCAAACCGAGCAAAGCTCCAGGGATTGGTAATCGCAGTCGGCGCAGAGTTCGTCCGCGCGTGGCGGAAGATCCTTGGCATACTCACTGATGGGAACCTTTGTTCCGCAGCGTGAGCAGCGGACCGTACTCAACTCCCCACCAATGGCCGGCACGCTGGCGACCTTTTTATCCAGCAATTCCAAGGCGCGCTTGGCGATATGTTCCGCGGTCAGCCCGAAATGCTGCAGTAACTCCCACGGATTGCCGGACACTCCGAAGCGGTCTTCTATTCCGACCATTCCCCACTGCAACGGCTGGCGGAAACTCGTCCTGTTCCGCAGGATGGCGCCGGCGATGATATTGCCGAAGCCGCCTACTTGATGTTCCTCCGCAGTTATGACCACGCGCGTTTCCTCGGCAGCTCGCACGACAGTCGCGACATCCAGCGGCTTCACGGTATGCACATTTACAATGCGCGTTTCAATGCCGTACTCTTCTTTCAGTATCCAAGCGGCGCGCATCGCTTCCGGCACCATCGGACCGCAAGCGATGATCGCCAGTTGTTCCCGTTCGTTGTGGTAGCGCGGGCCGAGAATCGTGTCGAAGGCGTCCACGAATTTGGGTTGCTGGGCACGATAGCGAATCACGTTGGCCACGCCGAACTCGAAAGGGGTTTCCGCGGTAGTGACGACAGGTGTGGCCTCTCGCGCAAATCGCAGGTAGCACGGGCCCAGCAGCGTAAGCAGCGAATGCTCTGTAGCCCTTTGCGTTTCCACGGAATCGCAAGGCACCGCGACGTTCATATTGGGAAGTACGTTTGTCAGTGCGATTTCTTCGAGCGCCTGATGGGTTGCGCCGTCCGGCCCAACGGAAATTCCGCCATGCGCGCCGGCAATCTTCACATTCAAATTCGAATAGCAAATCGTGGTGCGAATCTGATCCCAAGCCCGGCCCGAAGCAAATACACCGTAAGTACCGGTTACGGGAATAAACCCTTCGCGGGCCAACCCTGCGGCAACGCTCATCATGTTTTGCTCGGCGATCCCCACGCTGAACACGCGATTCTTACGCTCTGGATGTTTGGCTTCGAAATCCGTGATGCGAATCGAGCCGGAAATGTCCGCATGCAGTGTCACCACCCGCGGATCCTTCCCCGCCTGTTCCAGCCCCCGGCCGAAGCCCATGCGCGTTGGGTCCATCTCGACCTTCATGGAGTCACTGGAGTTCCACCAATACTCTTTGACGAACTTTGGAATACTCGCCTTGGCTTTTTGCGCAACTTCCTTGGCATGTATCGCCGCACGCTGCAACAAAGCATCTACACGAGCGCGGGGAAAATCCAGCGTCATAAGTTCGGCCAGGGCCTTCTCAAACTGATCTTTCTTCGGCGCAGTTCCGTGCCAACTGGCCTCGTTCTCCATGTAGGAGACGCCTTTGCCTTTGATCGTCCGCGCGAGAACTACCGACGGCCGAGTGATCTCCTGGCGTGCGCGTGCGAAGGCATCCAGTATTTGGGCCATATCGTGGCCATCGACTTCGATCACGTTCCAGCCAAACGCCGCATATTTTTGCGACAGCGGCTCCACGCTCATCACTTCTTTGACCCAGCCATCGATCTGCAACTGGTTGACATCCACAATGGCGCAAAGATTTCCCAGCTTATAGTGCGCGGCAGACATGGCCGCTTCCCACACGCTGCCTTCCTGCTGTTCGCCATCGCCCATGATCACGTAGACGCGGTAGCTATCGCCGCGCAACTTGCCCGCAAGAGCGTTTCCCACGGCGGCGCCGAGACCTTGGCCGAGGGAACCACTGGAAATTTCCACCCCGGGAACTTTCAACCAATTCGGATGGCCTTCGAAGTTGGAGCCCAATTGCCTGAGTTGCACAACCTCGTCTAGAGGAAAATATCCTGCGCGGCCCAGCGCCACGTACAAGGCGGGCGCTTTGTGCCCGGCCGACCAAAACACGCGATCGCGATGTGCCCAGTTTGCATTCGCCGGATCATGATTCAGAACATTGAGATAAAGCGCGGCGGCAATATCCATCACGGACAAGGTGCCGCCTGGATGACCGGAGCCAGCGGCAAAAATGCTGACGATGTCCATCGCGCGCATCTCGGCGGCGGCTGCTTTCAGTTGATCCACGGTCAGTCGGGGACCACGCGTTTCCGGGTCGGCTTTCATAGCGAAAGCTCCTTCGGCAGACGCTGAGCCAGAAGACTCAGTGGTTGTGGGGATTCCCTCGGTCCGCGGCATTCAGCCGGGCCACTGAGCGCCGTGACCCACCCCCCTGCCGCCATGTAACGGCAACCTTTTCAGCTGGTTAAGCCATTACAACGGGGCAGGTCCGGGGCTGCTGCCCCGGCAGAACCCGGAATCGGCAGACAACTAACCGAGGAAGAAGCAAGAAGGGGACCAGATTGGCACGTACCTTAAGGGACCAGGGGCTTCAGTCGGGCCGTGAAATGCCGCAGAAATGGCGCGTGTTGCACCAATTCGTAGCCGGGAATTTTCTCCCGCCGGCGCCACACATCCAGGATCACTTCCACCACATATTCAATGTGGCTCTGCGTGTAGACCCGTCGCGGAATCGCCAAGCGGACCAGATCCATGGTGGCATGTTCGCCAAACATCAGTGTGCCAATCTCGACAGAGCGGATGCCGCCCTCCAGATACAGTTCCACCGCCAGCGCCACTCCTGGAAATTGCGAAACGGGAAGGTGCGGCAGGAACGCGCGCGCATCGATGTAAATCGCATGACCACCCGGCGGCAACACGATCGGCACGCCTTCGCTCGAAATATGATTTCCTAGGAACGCGGTGGAAGCGATACGGTAGTGCAAATATTCTTCCTCCAACGCTTCGTTCAATCCAACGGCGATGGCATCCAGATCGCGTCCCGCGAGGCCGCCATACGTGGGAAAGCCTTCGGTGAGAATCAGCAGATCCTTTTCCTGTTGCGCGAGAATGTCGTCGTTGGTACACAAAAACCCGCCAATATTCGCCAGGCCATCTTTTTTCGCGGACATGGTGCAGCCATCGGCGTACGAAAACATTTCCTTCGCGATTTCCCGTGGACTCTTATCCGCGTAGCCAGGCTCGCGTAATTTGATGAAGTAGGCGTTTTCCGCGAAACGACAGGCATCGATGTACAGTGGGATTCCGTGCTTGTTGCAAATCTGCTTCACTTCGCGAATGTTCGCAAGGGAAACCGGCTGCCCGCCGCCGGAATTATTCGTCACAGTCAACATCACCAGGGGAATTTTCTTTGCGCCTTCCCGCTCGATCAATCCCGCTAGGCGCGCCGTATCCATGTTTCCCTTGAACGGATGAAGATGCGCCGGTTCCTTCGCTTCGGGAATCGGGAGGTCTACCGCCTGTGCGCCCACAAATTCGCAGTTCGCGCGGGTAGTATCAAAATGGGTGTTATTGGGAACAGTATCCCCCTTCTTGCACATCACATTGAACAGGATACGTTCGGCGGCACGGCCCTGATGTGTTGGAATGACATGGCGAAACCCGAAAATGGCTTGCACGGAATTGCGGAACCGCATAAAGCTCGGTGAGCCGGCGTAGGATTCATCCCCTCGCATCATGGCTGCCCATTGCTCGGTGGACATGGCGGAGGTACCGGAATCTGTCAGTAAATCGATCAGGATTGCTTCTGAGGCTACAAGAAACAGATTGTACCCGGCATCTTCGATCAGCTTCTGCCGCTCGGCGCGGGTTGTGCCGCGGATGGGTTCAACGCTTTTGATGCGAAACGGCTCGATGATCGTGCGAATCGGCATGGTTGAGCGCGCTCCCGTAGCAAACACTACCATACCTGAAGAAATGGTTTCTAAGGCGGGGGTTCTGCACGCCTCTGCCAGAGATTTTTTGATGGTGCCGAATCTAGTCGTCTCCGCGCGCAGGTTCGCGTGCGACGTCCACGTCTTCGGGATCTTCCGGGATTTCGACGAGCCCGCTTCTAACCAACGCGCGGTAATACGCTGGTCGTGTATGCCGGTAATGGTCGGCCGGGATTTTTCCATCCAGCCAGGCGGTGTCCATCGGATACACGGCGGGATCGAAGATCACCAGGTAGAAGTGCCAAATCAAAATGGAGAATGTAGCGAGAAGCGCTTCATACCAGTGTACGGCAGTCGCCGCGTCCATGATCCATTTCGGAAAATGGCGTAGTACGAAATTGTTGAACCACAGCAGGAATCCGGAAAGGGCCATCACCATGGTGCCCCACATAAACGCCCAGTATTCCATTTTCTCTGCGTAGTTGAACTTGGCGAACTTCGGTTCCTCTTTGGTCAGACCGAGGTTGTAGCGGAACACGTCCAGCATGTCAGTGGCATCCTTGATCGTCGGAATCATGGCCCCCAAGAAGGAGCGGTCGCTCTTCTTCATTGCCAGGTGGATGAAATGGAATACCGTCGCCGCAATCATGACGACGGCTGCGGTGCGGTGCAATCCGCCACGCACTCCAGCATTCGATTCCCACATCAGCAGTGGCTTGGCCCACCAACTGTCTGGCGATTTTAGTGCGAAGCCGGTTACCACCAGCGCGGGAAAGCTCATCATGATGCCCCAGTGCGCCACGCGGAACCATACATTCATCCGCAGGGCGACTTCGGGGCTTTCGTGACGCGGCTTCCGCCGGATTAATTTACGCAGGAGATCCAGGAGGTTGTGCAGGAGCATGAATCCCAGGGTGCACGGGATCAGCACCAGGTACGTCCACCGTATCCACCGAACTACTGGATGATTGTCGCCCGTCCCTGTTTGTACGTGAACTGCCCCGATCGCGTAGCGGGCCTGGTTCGCGCCCGTGTGGCATTGTCCACAGGTTTTCGGAAGGTTTGCGGCATTCACCGTCGAGCGAGCATCACTGGATTTGAAGATATTGTGAACGCCGTGACACGAAGCGCAGTTGGCTGCCGTCAGTTTTCCGCCCTTCAACGCCAAGCCGTGGTAGCTGTCGGCATAGGACGGCACGCGATCCGCGGGAAGATCATACAACTGTGCCATTCGGGTGCTTGCGTGGCATCGTCCGCAGGTTTCCGCGGACACATTCGCAGCATTCACCGGCGAGGCTGGGTTCTTTGGATCGAGAATCAGATGTTCCCCGTGGCAATCCACGCAGGCCGGCGCATCTTTCACACCTGCTTTTACGGCTACACCATGCACGCTTTCGCTATAGGTTTTGGCAATTTCTCCGTGGCATTCCGCGCAGGTTTCCGAGACCTTCCAACGACTTACCCGGGACCGTTCGTCCTTCGCTGGATAAATGTTGTGGTTTCCGTGGCAACTGCTGCAGTCCGCAGCTTTGTCGCTGCCCGCGGCAACCGCACGACCGTGCACACTCTGCTTGTACGCCTCAACCGGATGGGCGACGGGAATCTGGTGCCGCGACAAGAATCCGGCGTCGCTGTGGCACTTGGCGCATATATCCGCCAAGTTCTTGCGCGCGATGGTAGAGTCCGCTTCGTTCGAGGCTTTCACTTCGTGAATGGAACCATGGCACGAGACGCACTTCGGCGCATCGTGATCGCCCCTGGCGGCGGCCTGCCCATGGATGCTGGCCGCAAATTCCTTCACTTCGTCCGCGTGGCATTCCGTGCACTTTCCTGGCGCAAGAGTTTCGCTGGTCGTCAGCTCGTGCACTCTGCCATGGCAAGTCGCACAAGCCGACTCCCCAAGAACGGAATGTGCGCTGGCGGCGAAACCCTTCGCTTCCTGGTCATGACAGGCGACGCACTGGACCTTAGCCACTTTCGCCGGGTGCGGAAAATCCTTGACGGATGTGTGGCAATCCTGACAACCAAGAATCCCGTGCGCGCTGGCCGCATGCTTCGCCGGGCTGATGGATACGTCTTTGCCCTTGTCGGATTTCATGCCTGCCGTGCCGTGACACGCCAGGCATGCTTCATCCTGTTTCAAGGGGTGAGATTTTGGATTTGCGGTAACGCGAGTGGGAGCGAGCACCCACGCCAGCGCGGCCAGCAAGGCGAAAAGAATCCAGATTCGTCCTTGCCTCTGCGCTCGATTGGAGCTCATAAGGCGCTACCTCCGGGCCCATAGGGCCCACGATTTTCGACTACTGCAATCCCAGATCAGTAAGGATCTTGGGTTTTTCCTCCTGCACCGCCAGTAAGTTGTGGCAGGCAGTGCAATCATTGGATATCGTCTGGCCATCCGCGCTGGTGTGCGAACCATCATGGCAGCGGAAACAGCCAGGAAAATCGTTGTGTCCCAGGTTATTGGGGTGGACGCCCCAGGTGACTTTCATGTCTGGGAAGATATTGCGCAGATAAATGTCCGCAGTTGTGTCGGCCGCTTGTTCTACAAGCGCGCGCTTGGTGTTGTAAATATCCGGATAGCTGGTTCGGTAATAACTGGTGAGCCCTTCGGTGATTTTTGCTCTGGCGGCATCCCGATCCGGATAATCCACCTTCAGCAGCTCCACCGCCTTCTTCCGCGCGTATGGCAATTCTGGGCTGATCAAACCCCGCGACATTCGCAGGTCCACTGCATTTTCCGGCAGTTCAAACGCATGCGTCGGCCGGTTGTGGCAATCGATGCAATCCATGGAGCGCTTCTCGCCCTTTTCCAGTTGCTCTTTCGTCGCCTTGATATCGCTGGAGACGAATTCGATGGTCTTTCCCTTGTCATCCGTGTAGTACACCACCGGAATGACCTGGCGTTTTTCATCGATGGAGACGTAGTAGATGCGGGACCCTTCGTCCAGATGGCGTCCGTGGATGCCTACGGAACCTTGCCACGTCCGTCCGCCCACTTTCAGCAACAGAACGGTAGTGAGCGGCGTGTTCTTCTCGTCTTCCTTGTAATTCGTTTTCACTAGGAACTTGCCCCCGGTGAAGCGCGCGGGCCAGTGGCATTGTTCGCACGTCTCTCTTGCCGGCCGCAGGTACTTCACTGGCGAAGGGATTGGCCTCGAGTAGGTCTTGAAGGTCACTGCATAGACCTGGCGTAATCCGGACAGCTTGGACCTGACGAACCACCCCGCACCGGGGCCGATGTGGCATTCGACGCAATCAACGCGGGAGTGCGGCGAACCTTGGTAGGCGCTGAACTCCGGTGCCATCACGGTGTGACAGGTTTGCCCGCAAAACGTGGTCGAGTCCATATACGACACGCCGCGGTAGGAGGCGAAGCCAAAAATCATGATGTTTAAAACCGTGGCTAGGCCCACAAACAACAGTCCGTTCCGCACCGAGGATGTCTTCATGTCGATGGCGGGATAAATCGAGGGCAATTCGCCCGCGGCCTGCAATTTGCGCCGCCGCGACAGAATTCCGATGGGTATCAGGATCAAGCCACCAACAAAAATACCGGGGAGGAGGAGAAACAGAAGAATCCCGACGTAGGGGTGGGGAGGACCTGGAAGGATGAAGTCGTAAATCCAAAACCCAATCAAGGTGGTGGCACTGCTGGTAGCCAGCACCACGCCGGTCAGGCTCAACGTGTTCTGGCTCAGGTAATAAAGCAACCTCGACCAGTCTCTTATGGTGTTTTGCGGACGCATAGCCCGGGAGTTCCTCGCCTTCTCAATGGAGAACGGAGCGCTGCTTCGTGCGAGAACGCGAGCCCTGGCGAAGGATATGCCAGGGCCCGTGCACGAACAGCATAGTTGTGGACCCGCTTGGCAAGCCCACCGGCGAACTTACTTGCAGAAGCTCGGGACATAAGCGATCACGTCTTTCGCATCTGCAAACAGAAACTTCACATCACTGCTGAACATCTTGCTCTTGTTTGCTTCTTCGTTGACTCTGCCAGGTACCGGAGCGGGCTATCTCCTGGCCGAGCCCCTTGCCAACCGATCACCGATGGTTTCGGTTGCGACTACTTCACGGTAGCGAGATAAGCGGCGAGACCCTTTACGTCGTCTGCAGTCAGAGTTTTCAAGTTGGCGTGCTTTGGCGAAGTTGAGATTACTTTCTGGATCTCATCGGCAGTCTTGCCCTTGATGGAGGGCGACTTCATCGCCGGCTTGCCCGCAGCATCCGCGCCGTGGCAAGCAGCGCACTTCGCCTTGAAAGTTTTCTCACCGCTGGCCGCATCCTGAGCGCGAGAGATGGAACCTACCATGCACAACATTGCAACTAACGCGATCCCTGACACAACCTTCTTCATCACTTCCTCCTTATTTGTTTTTCCTGGCACGAAGCGCGTAGGAGCGTTCGCGCTTCGTGCCAGATTTCGATCGCAGGTTTATCGCCACCTACTTCTTCAGCGAACGGACGTAGGCAACCAGGTCCTTCACCTGATCAGGCGTCAACGACTTCGATGCCGGCATTTTGGGGGGTTTTCCATTGCTGATCGTGGCGCTTAGATCCGCGTCACTCTTCTTCTGCACGTCAGCGGCGGTCAGGTCAGTATTAGCCATGGATGCTTTGCCCTTACCATCTGCTCCGTGGCACATCGCGCACTTGGACTTGTACGTTGCCTCACCGGCGGCGACATCGGCCTTTGCCGGCGAACTCAACAGGCATGTGCCTGCCAGTAACGCCCCGGCCAGTGTCATCGCTCCAACGTGCTTCATGGTTTTTTCCATATCGCTCTCCTCTAATGAATTTCGGCGAGGACCCTTCTCGCTTCCCCCCCGTCTTCTAAAATCCAATTCGAACAGTCAACGTAACGAGACGCCACCGGGAATTCCGACCGCGTGCACACCTGATACGAACCGTTCGAATCTTCGCGCTATCCGTAATAGTCCTAACGGGCTCGTCCTGTCCAGTGTTTTGCCAACGGACAGGCAGCGTTGCGGTACCATGCTTCTCGAACAGCTCCATCGAACGTCATTTGGGCCGGGCTTTTATCGGACTGTCAGCCAGCGTTGGTAGGGTTAGGGAAGGAAAATCTACCCGCGCGGGGTTGCCACGGGAAGGGCCGAAAGGATAACTAATCGTTGCAGTAACTGAGGAGAATGTCAACGAATTTGACAGCAAACGATGAGAATTTCATCAACGATATGCGACTCCTTCAGTCTGATTTCAACGCTTCCTCCACTCTAACCCACCTTTTTTCTGTGCTCCCCTCACAGATTTCTCCCATTTTTCTCCTGTCTATTATTACCTCGTCTATCCTATAATTCTCCGTGTTGGCCGCCCGCCGAATCGACCTGTTGGTCCCGGCACATATGGCTTCAAGGAGCTTGTGAATGAGAAAAGTACGGGTTTGTCTGCTGGTTGCGTTGTTCCTGGCCTTTACGGGTTCCAGCTTGCTCGCCGCCGACGACATGAAAGAATCAGATCGCGTGCAGAATGCGGGACAAGTTATGACAGAAATTCTGAACGTGCCAGACGACATTCCCCAGGACATCTTGAACAAGGCATACTGCGTCGTGGTACTGCCTTCTGTCCTCAAGGCGGCGTTCATCGTTGGAGCCAGCTATGGGCGTGGCGTCATGACCTGCCGCGGCGGCGCCAATTTTGAAGGTCCCTGGGGAGCACCGACCATGATGGCGCTGGAAGGTGGAAGCGTTGGGTTCCAAATCGGCGGTGAAGCTACGGATTTCGTTTTGCTGCTTATGAGTGACCGCAGTGCGAAAGGAATTCTTACAAGCAAGGTTAAATTGGGCGCGGATGCATCGGCCGCCGCCGGGCCTAAGGGACGGACCGCTTCCGCTGCAACCGACGCTACCATGCGCGCGGAAATCCTTAGTTATTCCCGTGCACGCGGAGCGTTCGCGGGCGTTTCCCTCGAAGGATCCACACTCCGGCCGGACAACGACGCCAACACAAAACTCTACGGGAAAGAGGTAAACGCGGAAGCGATTGTACTCAAAGGCGCAGTAAAAGCGCCGCCAAGCGCCCAACTCCTGCTTCGGACCTTGGATCACCGCTCTCCGCACCGCAAACACTGAAGCCCGTTCGGCTCCAGCGCCGGTACAAATCAACAGTATTCCGGACGGCGGCGAATCAGCCGCCGTTCTTTTTTTGGAGGGCGGTAAGCCATTTCGAAGATGCGCTGCTTTGCTCCGGTCTTACGACAGTTGATATCCATGTGAGACGAGCAGGGGCGCCATCGGCAAGGAGTGCAGTGGGACCCGTGTGACGGCAAAGATGGCATTCGCAATTGCCGGAGCTATCCCCAGAATCGGTGCTTCGCCCGCCCCCACTGAGGGCTGGTCTTTGCGGTCAATCAATAGCGTATCCATCGGCGGCACGTCGCGAAATCGCGGTACCCGGTATTTCGAGAAAGCATTGTTTTCGATCCGCCCATTCTCAAATTCAATTGCCTCAAAGATGGCCCCACCGAGTCCCATAATGTTCGCGCCGATCAGTTGATTCCGCAGACCGTCGGGATTGACGATCGCGCCGCAATCAAACGCCGTCAATACTCGTTCAATCTTAATCTCGCCAGTTTCGGGCTTCAGGGAAACCTCGACAAAGGTGGCCATGTACCCGAGCTTTTCGAAACCGCCACCAACGCCAAACCCATGATTCGGCATTCGCGGTTTGTTCCAGCCAAATTGCTTGCCTCCTTCTTCGAATACCGCCTGTAACCGTTCCACTTTCAAATTCTTTAGCCGGAATTCCAGCGGGTCAATTTTGCGCGACGCCGCGATCTCGTCCATATGCACTTCGCGCGCAAAATGATTCGCAGTTGCCGCCAGGGCCCGGTAGGAGCCTTGACGAAGAGGTGACTTCACGGGATGAAACTCGATTCGCTGATTAGGAACTTCGTAGTACGTGCGGATTCCTGCGGCGCCGGAATTATAATTATGAAACTCCCAGGCCGTAATCTTCCCGTCGGTGTCCACGGCGCTGCGCACCTCAATCACGCCCGCAGGTCGAAAATAAGCCCAGGTGAACTCTTCTTCGCGGGTCCACACGACCTTCACGGGCCGTTTCGCCGCGCGCGCCAGCCGGGCTGCTTCCAGCGCTGCGTCGCCGGTGTGTTTTCCTCCGTAACCCGAACCGGTGTCCGGCATCAGCACGCGCACTTGTTCTTCCGGCAGATGGAACGCCGTGGCAAGTTCACTGCGCACGCCAAAGGGCCGTTGCGTTCCGGTCCACACTGTAAGTTGCTCGCCGTTCCATTGCGCCAGCGCCGCGCGAGGCTCTAGCGGAGCGTGGGCAATGTAGGCAATGTTGAATGTCGAATTCATCCCCGGCCCGGCTGAGGCGAAGACTTTGTCGACATCACCAGTCTCGTAACGCGAATCGCGGCCCTCGCTGGCGATCTGATTTTTCTTCAGATACGCAAAGAGTTCCTTGCCGGAAGGTTGTGGCTGGGATTTCCACTCGGCGTGAATCGCAGCCGCGGCCTGTTCCGCCAATGCCGAGGTCGGCGCAGCAACAGCGAGAAAATCGCCGTCGCGGATCACGGTGACGCCAGACATCTGCTCGGCGGCGTGCGTTTCCGCGGCCACTAGTGTGGCCCCGAACGAGGAAGGCCGCAGCACTTTGCCGTACAGCACATCGGGCGCTGTAAAGTCCGAAGGGTAGCGGTGTCTCCCGGTCACGAAATCGCGCCCGTCGACTTTAGGAACAGCGTGTCCGGCAATCTTCCATTGCACCGCCGGGATCAGCGGATCTTCGGCAGGAAGCAGTTGTGTGATCTGCTGCCCTTTGACGAGTTCAGCGTAGCTGGCCGAGCGATGCGACTTTGCATCAAGAATTTTGCCGTCGGCCGCGGTCAGATGCGCTGGATCTGCATTCCACTGTTTGGCCGCGAGCCCGACTAACGCGTCCCTTGCGGCGGCGGATACCCGTCGTAACTGCAGATTCATCACCGGTGTCGTCCGGCTGCCGAACGTGCCCATGTCGAACGGCACGAGCTGCGTGTCTCCCATCACCAGCCGCACGGATTCGAGGGAAACGCGCAACTCTTCCGCGACCGCCTGCGAAAGCGAAGTGCGGATGTTCTGCCCCACCTCGACTTTCCCGGTGAATACCGTGATTTCGCCCTTTTCTCCAATATGCAGCCACGCGTCGATTTCCTGCGGAAGATTGTCTTCGCCTCCGCGGTGCGTCCTGCCGGACTCCTGAAAGGCAGTCACCTTGGATGCCGTGCACGCAATGAAAATCCCTGCGCCCAAAAATCGAAAGAAGTCGCGCCGATCGCTTTCGAGAATCACAGACACGGGTGAGTGCAGTTCGTAGCGCTCCGGTTCCAGGCCTGCCGCCAGATTATTTTTGCGTGTCATCGGACGGGTTCCTTTCCTGCAGCGCTGGCTTTTCGGATGGCAGCAACAATCCGCGGGTAAGTTCCGCAGCGGCAGATGTTGCCTTGCATGAATTGCAGAATCTCTGCGTCCGAGGGATTCTCTCGATTGTTCAGGAGCGACACAGCGGACATGATCATTCCTGAGGTGCAATAAGCACACTGCATTGCACCCTCTTCCAGAAATGCCTGCTGCACCGGATGCAGCCGCTCGCCTTTTGCAAGGCCTTCCACCGTGACGATAGATTTGCCGGAAATGGTAGAAACCGGTGTCATGCAGGAGCGATGTGCACGGCCGTCAATCAACACCGTGCAGGCACCGCACTGACCTTCGCCGCAACCGTACTTTGTGCCGGTCAGATCCAGTTGCTCGCGCAGGATGCATAGCAGCTTGGTATCCGGATCGGCGCGAACCGAGAAGCTTTGCCCGTTGATTCTGAGGGCGTATGCGGTAGGCATAGAACCTCCCCCTCAAACAGTTTACGCCTGCCCAGCGCAGGTAAGAAAGCAAACCAAACCAAACCAAAACAGCGGCCAGTAAAGAGAATCGCTATTTAGTTTGCGCTTCGACGCCCGACGGAACGAGCATGTTGGTCTCGATTCCTGAAGCTTGTGCGTGTTGGTGGTACACGCGCTCTGTCGCCTTCACAAAGTCAGACGGTTTGGCATCGGGAATATTGAGGAACGTCTGCGGATTGCGATCTGTCAACGGAAACCAGGAACTTTGGATTTGTACCATAATCCGATGTCCACGACGAAACGTGTGGTTCACGTCCTGCATCGCAAATCCCACTTCTTCCACCTTACCCGGCGTGAACGGTTCCGGCTTCTCAAAACTGTGTCGGAATTTTCCACGGAACGGCTCGCCGCGTACCAGTTGTTCGTAACCCCCCATGGTGAAGGAAGGCGCGGGCACGTCCGAAACTGGCTTGCCTCTGTCTTCCGGCCGCGGCTCGTCCAATTTGCTCTGAGGATAGTCCGGCGGATACACATCAATCAGTTTCACATCCCAATCCGAATCCGTTCCGCTTGTTGATACAAACAATCGGGGCGACACCGGCCCTACGATCGTTACATCTTCGGTCAGCACATCCGTTTGATAGGTCAGCACGTCTCCTCGAGAGGCAGCGAAGCGTTGGTCCGACACCATGTATTCTTGCGGAACCGTTTGCGTCACATAATTCACGAACGGCACAGGTTTGGCTGGATCGCTCACATATTCGTCGTAGGGTGTGGCTTCTTCCTTCGGCGGTTCGAAGGACAACGCTCCCCCTGCGTGAATATAAAGTGTCTTCGTCTCAATATTCTTTGGCGGCCAGGAAGCATATTGGCGCCACACATTCGTCCCTGTCTCAAACACGTACGCTTTCGGCAGTTTCGGATCGCCATTCCCTTTCAGATAGCTCTCAAAGAACGGAAACAGGATGTTCTTCCGGTAATAATCCCCTGTGTTCGCGGCGAAACTCACGCGTCCTAGATGATTGCCATCCAGGCGTGCCCAACCCCCATGCACCCAAGGTCCCACCACAAGCGCATTGAAAATTTCCGGGTCATCGCGGTCGATCGCATGAAACAATGTAAAGGGACCCTGCAAATCTTCTGCGTCAAACCACCCGCCCACGGTCATCACCGCGCAGTGAATATTCTTCGTGTGCGCCGCAAGATTCCGAGCCTTCCAATACTCGTCATAGGTATCGTGATGAACCTGGTCGAGCCATAGACCCTCCTGACCGCCCAATAACTTCCCCAGGTTCTCGAGCGTGCCTGCCTTCAGGAAAAACTCATAGCCATCCGGTGTCCCAAACTCAAAGGGCACGCGGACCTTCGGCGGCAGCTCCGGGTTCGCTTGCGGCCGGAACGAACTGTAAAACCCAAAATTCGCCGCCAGCATGAACGCGCCTCCGTGGTACGCATCATCTCCTTTGAACAAGTCGGTCATCGGTGCTTGCGGGGACGCGGCTTTCAATGCGGGATGAGAATCGATCATGCTCGCCGAAGTGAAAAATCCCGGATAGGAAATGCCCCAAATTCCGGCCTTGCCGTTGTTGTTCGGCACATTCTTCAGCAACCACTCGATGGTGTCGTAGAGATCGCTACTGTCATCCACATCGGTCTTCGACTTCTTGTTGTCGATGTGAGGCCGCATCTCCACAAACGTTCCTTCGGACATGTATCGTCCACGGACGTCTTGCATCACGAAAATGTACCCAACTTTGTCAAAGTCCAACGAAGGTCCCAGTTGCGAGCGATATTGGTCCACTCCATAGGGCGCAACACTATAAGGCGTGCGATTGATCAGAAAAGGATATGCGTGCGAGCTGTCTTTAGGGAAATATACGGCCGTGAACAGGCGGACGCCGTCGCGCATGGGAATCCGGTATTCGTATTTCGTGTAGTGCTCTTTGACATCGAATTCCGGCCCCTCGGGCTTTGCCTGTGCCAGCGCGCTAGCCACACCTGTAAGCAAACTCAAAGTCAAAAGCACAGCTCTGCAGTTGAGCATCGCTTTCCTCCAGCATGACGAATGCACACTACGGCAGAAAACTATATCGTTAAACACAGGAAAGAGCATCCTGTGCGCTGTTTATCCACAGTCAGGGATAAGATGTGTTGTTCCAGCCGGCGCTTTGCTAAAACGAAAACTTCAGCGCCAATTGACATTGTCTGGGCCCTACAGCGGTGTAGTTAATCTGCCCGAAAGTGGGATCGCCAACGATGGTATCGGGCGTGCCGAAGACGGGATGGTTGAAGGCATTCTCGGCCTCAAGTCGCAATTCCAGGCTCATGGATTCGTATTTCGTAGACAGTGCGAAATTGCCATAGGGGAAGTTTCGCGTGTCAAAGGGTGATTGGGAAAGGAGTGCATAGTGGACCGACGGGGAGTTTGTTTGGAATGCGGACTGCAGCAAACCTCGCGATTAGCGATCCGCTAGAGATCGAACCCTTTTGCGCGATACGCTTCCAAGCATTTCTTTGCGGTCTCTAATTCCGAATAGCGGCTACCCTCTTGTTCCATCAAGTAATATTCCACGCCTCCCACACTTTGCGCTGCCGCGAAGATTCCTTTCCAATCGGCCACACCTTCACCAAAGAGCACGGAATACCCTTTCCCCGCTTCCGGGGACCAGTCCTTGCAATGTATGGAACGAAACCTTCCCGGATTCCCGCGTATCCATGCGACGGGGTCGGCTTCCGCCTCCAGGCAAGTGCCTACGTCCAGTTGCAGCATCACGGATGGCTTGGTATTTTTCGCCAGAATTTCCATGGGCCGCACGCCGTCAACGGGTGTGAACTCCAGTTGGTGATTGTGGTATCCCGCTTTTAGTCCTGAACCTTCCAGTCTCTCTGCGGCCAAATTCAACGCTTCCGCGATTTCCTTCCAGCCATCCAGACCCGGCTTCGGTTGCGAACTTGCCATAACGACGTAGCTGCTCCCCAAGTTCAGATTCAGATCGATCGCATTCTGGATGTGTTCTTTGTTCATATAAGACGAGTCATTGTGCGTGGAGAAGCAACGAATTCCTAAATCATCCATCAACTTCTTCATCTCTTTTGCCTGTACATGGCTCCACATGAAATACGGGGCATAGAACTCCAGTCCCTGGTAGCCCAATCCCGCAACCGCTCGTACCGTTCCTTGTGCATCCTTCTTCAGCTCCTCCCGCACGGAGTACATTTCAATACCCATGGGAATCGTAGCGGCCGCGCTGGCCCGCCACGCCCAAGGCATGACCGCGGTACATGCCAGAAATCCTCTTCTCGAAAGCAGTTTTGTATTCATGCCCGCATCCTATCCGATAACAAAGGCAATTGCAGCGAATCTTCCTGGGGCTTCGGCAATCTTGCGCCGCCCATGTTGCTTGCAAAATTATGTTCTGGAACGTCTGAACGAATCATGACAGCCTGCCCGT
Source organism: Candidatus Acidiferrales bacterium (assembly GCA_963775865.1). Classification (GTDB taxonomy): domain Bacteria; phylum Acidobacteriota; class Terriglobia; order Acidiferrales; family UBA7541; genus Acidiferrum. The sequence goes on from CAVZKU010000001.1 coordinate 407,173, forward strand.
TGCGCGCGTATATTCTGTTAGCAGGCAAGCGGCTTAGCTCAAGAACAGAGGAGAATTGTCCGATGCGAAAATGCCTGCTTCTTGCAATCGTACTCTTCACCTTAGGAGTGGGCTGCGTGGCCGCCCAAAGCGCCAGCGTCACGTTCGACAAGAACTCCGATTTCTATAAATACAAAACCTATAAGTGGGTCAGCATTAAGGATGCCTCACCATTAGAAGAACTGACGGCCGACCAACTCGTCGGCACAGTAGAAGCTGCGCTTGCCAAGAAAGGCCTGACGAAGTCGAACGCAGACAATGTGGATCTCCTGATCGGTTATCAGGTCGCCAAGAACGGCGACAAGCATTTGAATCATTACGCCATTGGCGCGGCGTACGGCTCGGCGGCCGGGGCCACTTCCGCAACAGGGGGAGCCACAACCACCTCCGTCCATTCCGGCCAATTGGTTCTGGACATGTACGATTCGGGAAAAAAACAATTGGTTTGGCGCGGGGTCGTATCCGATGCAATCGATCCAAATGACAAACCAGAAAAGAAGCAGAAACGCATGGACAAGGCTGTCGAGAAACTATTGAAAGACTACCCGCCGCAAAAGTAATCGCGCCAGGTAGCTCGTTCATGCCTTAGGCTAGATCAACGGCAGGTATGCCGGTGCACGGGAACGAATCCTTCGAGTAGCGCGGAGTAACGAGGACTCAGCTGGAGTGCTTCACTCTCCTGTTCGAACAAGGCTCGTGGATCGTCACTCACTTTTAACGCGTACCGCAGGTAGGAGAGCCGCGCAAGCCAAAGGGCGTGCTTCAGGTCCTTTTCCTTGCCCACCCGAAAAGTGATCCAGCCTGAATCCGGCACCCACCGATGTTGTTCGGCCAATCCCTCTTCTAACAGCGCGTCATGGACTGGCCGCGGCATGGGAATGTCCACAATCCCATCTGGGTGAATGTGCCCAACTTCGGCATTGCCGAAACAGAATTCCGTTCCTCCAAATCGGTGCGCCCGAATGGAAACACCTGGCCAGGCCGAAACCTGCTCTTGAAATTCACGCAGATGGTTCATAATTCACTCGCTAGGCGACTGATCGTAACACCCAGTGTTAGTTCACGGCAGACTCTATTTCCAGGAGTCTGCTCGGCCGGAACCAGAAAAAGGAGTAAATCGCGATAAAGATATAGGAAAGGAGTGGGACTAGATACGCAATTGCAATTCCTCGAAACACTTCTGAGATCAACCCCATCAACAATGGGAATAATGCGCCTCCGACGATCGCCATAACCAGTAAGGACCCACCGATTTTGGTGTTCGGCCCCAATCCTTTTAGTCCCATGGCAAAAATTGTGGGAAACATCAAGGACATGAAAAAACTGGTCAAAAATATTGCCCACATGCCCAGCCATCCCGGCAGAAACACGCCAACGGAAACGAGCGCGATATTCAGAGCACTGTAAACACCCATCAGTCGGTTAGGCGCCATGGTGCGCATTAGATACGCAGAGATAAACCGGCCCACCCCAAACAGGGCCAGCGTACCCGTAAGAAGGTAGCCCGCACTTTTTTCCGTTTGCTGAGTATATTCCTTCACGTATTGGATGAAATAGCTCCACGTTCCAACCTGGGCACCCACGTACAAAAACTGAGCCACCACGGCCAGCAGGAAATGGCGATGACGCAAAAGCTCGGCAAAGCGCCCCTTGTGGCCTTCCTTCTGTTCCACCTCACTTCGCAGCACAGGAAATTTGGTCCGTAAAATTGCAAACGCCCAACAAAAACAGACTACGCCGAGGACCAGGTAGGGCTTCACCACGCGTAAGGTCTCGGTCCGCAGATACGTTTCATAGATACCCTGGGCTTTACAAAGCGCAATTTCCTGAGGTGTGAGTTCAATCCCGGAAAAGATAAAGATCGTTCCGATCAGCGCCCCGGTGATTGACCCGAACGGATTAAATGCTTGTGAGAAATTCAGCCGTTGCTCGGAACTTTCGGGGTCGCCCAGTTGAGCAATAAATGGGTTGGCGGCTGTTTCCAAAAACGAGAGTCCGCTCGCAATCACGAACAACGCAACCAGGAAAAGTCCATAACGGCCTGCCAGGGCCGCTGGCCAGAATAGGAGACACCCGGATCCGAACAGGAATAGTCCGATGATGAACCCGGGTTTGTATCCAACCCTCCTCATCAAGAGCGCAGCAGGTATGGCCAAAAAAAAATATCCCAGGTAGAACGAAGACTGAACAAGCCCTGCCTGAAACCGGTTGATCGCGAATGACTTCATGAACTGACGGATCAGCACATCGTTCAGGTTGTTTGGCACGGCCCACAGGAAAAACAGCGCGGTTACCAGTACGAAGGGTAAAAGTTGGCCGGGAGGATACAAGCGATGGCAAGATGCTCCCAGTTTGGAATCCAACCCACTTTCGGAATGTGGGATCGGCATCCCTATTTCTCCAGCTTAAAAATGCGTTTCATTTTCAGCCACTTTTCGCCAGGAGCCGCTTCCGGAAGTGACTGCTGGAACTTCCACATTAGTTCCTCCCACTCCCGTACCTTCGGATTTGCGCGATCGGCTTGCGCCTTTTTCTCGAAGGAGAAATTCTCATTCGCTTCGAGGATCATGAACATCCGCGTTCCAAGAAGATAGATTTCCATATCCTCGATGCCGGCGGCTTTGATGCTGGAGGTAATTTCGGGCCAGATTTTTTCATGATATTTGCAATATTCGGCGATGAGTTTTGGATCATGCTTCAGATCGAAAGTAAGGCAATATCTTTGGTTCATGGTGTGCGGCCATCTTAGGTTGCAGGCCGAGGCAAGTCAACGCGAGCAAATTGGATGTCGCCGCAAAATGAGAATGTCCGGTTTGTGCAAAGTAGAAATGTCCGTTTTCATGGAAGGCCGAGGGCCCCGTGGAAACGGAGCGAATCGCTTTGAGCCAACGTGCATCAGCCCGCAGTATCAGGAATGGAGAGAGAACCTGACGCGCGCGTGGATGAATAATAATGCTGTGCGCGTTTAGGATCACCTAACGTAAGAAGACAATCGCAGGGTACGGAGACCGGGTATGGTCGGAAGGTCGCGATCACTCGTAAGAAAGGCTGGGCAGCCGAATGCCAATGCCGCCACAACCTGGAGAGAAACAAGCGTTTTGACTCCCGTTACGGCTCTCAGCTGTGCGGCGGCACGTAGATGATCACGAGAAATATCTGCAACGTGAACGCCGCGACTCTGCGTGAGAAGAGCTTCATATCGCCCGGCCAGCAGATGGTCTCCAGAACGGTAGGGCACTACCAAGACTTCGAGCAAGGTTAGCGCCGATGTAACCAACTCCTTGCGCCCCGCATTCACCTTTCTGAAAAGGGACTCGATCAGCGGAAGAAACTGAGGATGCTCTTCGATGAAGTAGATGAAGATTGCGGTGTCCACCCCTACTGGGCCGCTACCGAGGTCGGCTATCAGTCCCATGAGGCGCGTTCTCGCTCAACATGTTTCGATGGTTCGACTCCCCTCCAGTGCGCTTTGCCCAACCCCCTCAGATCAAGAATCGACAGGGGTTTCGGCGTTTCAAGCGCATCGCTGAGAAGATGAGTAACCTCCTGAGCGACCGATCGGTGTTGGAGCTATTTGACGAATCGGCTGGATCGCATGTAGCTGCGAAACCGCTCGTGCAGGTATGTACTGTCGGCCCACCAAGCACCCAAAACCAAGATACAAACGGGTACCGTGATTTCGATGACGAGGATTTTAAGATCATTCAAAATCAAAAACCCTCTCTGGTGATTTAAAAAATAAACCCATTCGGACTGTTTAGACACACCTGGGAGGAGCACGGCCACGCACGAAAACACGATGATGTAGTTCGCAAAGGAGAGTTTCCGAGATGCGCTCCGCCATACAAGGATTCCGTACGCTGCCACGATGGCCCCTATCACAATCTCGGCACGGAAGAATGCATCGAACGTATTCAGCGGCCGGAGAGTAAAAATACCTCCCGGCAAGTCGAGGCCGAACCAGGTAAGACCCTGCGAGAAGAACAAAACACTAATTCCGAATAGTTTTTTCCCTTGATCCTCAGCCTGATAGTGGTCTGTTGTCATTTTGCAAAGGCCGCGATTTCTTCCAGACCAAACTGGAAGCCTCCGGCAGCCATGCAGGGGCGTGCAGACAATTGTGACTCCTGAATTGAAGGATTAGCCATAGGGCGGAAGCACCGCTATAGCGGAAGACACAACTCGTCCGAGTGGGTCTCACCCACCGCAATCCCCGCGCGGCAAAATCGTCGTCAATCCCTGTTGTCCCGCTGTTCATCACAGGGAGACCGGGTCAACCTCCAATCGCACGCCTCTGCGCGTGCTCACCGCAAGCCAACCAGCTCGGTGGCGGATTGAATCAGCTTCGCAGGATCGAAACCCACGCCATCTTTGAAGACCAGCTCAACCTTCTCCATGTTTTCAACCTTCTCCGCCGGGTTGCCCCCCAGCACCACCAAATCGGCGGCCTTGCCCGGCGCAATCGATCCGATGCTCGCGTCTCTGCCCATGTAGATTGCCCCATTCAGTGTGGCAATGCGGATCGCTTCGACCGATGAGAAGCCGGCCTCGACCAGCAATTCAACGTTGCGCTGGTCGCCGAAGCCCGGCACCACGCCGCCGTAGCCGCTGGGATCGCATCCCGCCGTCAGCAGTCCGCCCGCGGCCACAAACTCCCGCTCAAATCTCATCTCTTTTCCCAGCATCGGCCCGCCCATGTCGCTCTCGGCCACATGAGAGCGGCCTACCAGATACTCCTTCGCGGCTTGCGGCGAGAGCGTCTTGAGAGCCGCGCTCTCCCGCTCCATGGGCGGGCGATTCGAGCCGAGAGTCTCAAACACCGCCAGCGTCGACGTGATGGCCACATGGTGCGCTACCAGGTCACGGATCGTCTCCCGCACCTCAGGTCCCTCCACTTCCACGCTTTTCTCGATATATGTCAAATTCGCCAGAAGACCGGGACACTCGTCCGGCTTCCTCCCCGGGAAGAACTCAGTATCCACCGACAGGCCATGTTCCAGGTTGTCGATGCCCAGCGCGGCCGCCTGCCTGAATCCGATGGAGCAAAGATGCCCGGTGATTTTGAGCCCGTGGGCGTGAGCGTGCTCGATGGCCGCCTTCAGCTCATCCGCCGTGAGGTAGTTGTATGCCTTGAACGAGGTCACGCCCTCGGCGGCCCAATAATCCACCGTGCGCGCAGCGTCGTCCGCATCCGCAAGCGTGTGCATCTGGACCGCGAAGCTGCCTTTGCCCTCGAGGTAGGGGCCAGTCACGTCGAGTTTGGGTCCGGGCAGCAGCCCCGCGTCGATCTCTCGCTTCAGTTCCAGGTCGGTGTATGGCTCTATGCTGCCCGCAGTCCGCGCCGTCGTCACGCCGCCTGCCAGATAGAGACGCGGAGCACTGTCCGGCGCCTCGCCATAGAACGCCAGGCCACCCTGGGGTTGCTGCGGCGTGGGATAAAAGAGATGTTCGTGCATGCCGACCAGGCCGGGGATCACGGTCTTTCCCGTCATCTCCAGCACCTTGGCGTTGGGCGGATAAGGGCTGTGCGCACTGGCGGCTTGGACAGCTGTGATCTTGCCGCCAGCGATGTCGATGCGCATGTCTTCCTGGGGTGCAGAGCCTGTGCCGTCGATAAGGCGCGCATGCTCCAGCACCAGCACCGGTGCATCTTCCTTCACATAGGGTGAAAGCGGAGAAGGCTTCTGCTGGGCTGCTGCGGTCAGGCTCAACGACAAGGAAATGCACAGAATTGTAGTTCGTCTCGCAATCAGCATGGTTGGGATCCCCGGAATGAGAGTGGGTTTTCGAGATCTGGCAGTTGTTTATTGTCGAATGCCGCCTTAATGGCCGACACGATCTCCGCCTTAGAGTGGCCGGCCATCACCATCCTCGTCCGCAGATCGGCGATGGGCAATATCGATCGCGCAGCTTGGCGAATCAGGCATTCGGCACCTCTCACCTTCGGGTTCCAGAACTCAGGCGAGTCAAACGCCTCCATCCAGCTTCTTTCCACCATACAGACAAACCCGTTCTTTCCTTGGACAGCTGTTTCATAGCCTTGCCGTCCCAAGACCAGGATCGCCTGCCTTCACTACCTAGACGAACGGCAGGACCGGAATTCGACAAATCGTCCTAGAAATTTTGCTTCTTCCGCGCTTTAGAACTATGCTTTGCGCCTGGTCATCTCAATATCCGCATCGACTTCTGACGAGTCTTTTTTTATTTCAACTGCCGAATCCGCTCTTGCAGGAATTGCCGCTCTGGTTCCTGTTGGGTCAGGGCCAGAGCTTTCTCATAAGAGGACCGAGCCTCAGACGTCCTGCCGAGCCTGCGGTACATATCTGCACGGGCTGAATGCGCCAGGTAATAATTTGCCAATTCGCCATGTTCCAACACCGCGTCAATATGCGTCAGACCGACCTCTGGACCATCGCGCATCGCAATGGCCACGGCACGATTCAGCTGGACCACCGGCGAAGGCTGAATTCGTACCAATTGATCGTACAGCGCTACAATCTGCCGCCAGTCGGTCGCTGCGACCGATTCCGCCTCCGCATGAACGGCCGCAATCGCAGCCTGCAGTGTGCAGGGGCCGCAGCGGCGGGACTTCAGGGCTTTCTTCAGCAATGCCACTCCCTCCGCGATCTGCTCCCGATTCCACAGCGAGCGATCCTGGTTCTCCAGCAAAATCAGCTCTCCGGTCGGAGAGGTTCGAGCGGCGCGACGCGATTCCTGCAGCAACATCAGGGCAAGCAGCCCCACGACTTCCGGCTCTGGCTGGAGTTCGGCCAGCAACCGGCCCAGTCGAATCGCCTCGCCGGTGAGCTCGGCCCGCGTTACCTCCGCTCCCGCCGCAGCCGAGTAACCTTCGTTAAAGACCAGATAGATGACCTGAAGCACCGCGCCCAGTCGCTCCGGCAATTCCTGCGGCGCCGGCACCTCGTACCGAATCGGTGTGTCTCGAATCTTTGTCTTGGCGCGCACAATGCGCTGCGCGAGCGTACGCGGAGTGACGAGGAAGGCCTTTGCTATCTCCTCGGTTGTCAGCCCGCACACCTCACGCAAGGTGAGCGCAACGTGCGCTTCCGGCGGTAGAGACGGATGACAGCATGTAAAAATCAGGCGCAGCCGATCATCCTCAACGCTATCCTCTTCCTTGGACCTTTCCGCCGAACTCGATTGCGCTTCGAGATATCGCACGAACTCGTCTTGCGACGCATCAAATCTTGCCCGTCGACGCAGAGTATCAATGGCTTTGAATCGGGCCGTCGAAATCAACCATGGTCGCGGGTTATCGGGTACTCCACTCCTCGGCCACAGGCTCAGCGCAGCCGCAAAGGCTTCGTGCATCGCTTCCTCGGCAAGATCAAAATCGCCGAGCAGGCGGATCAGAGTTGCCAGGATTCGTCCCGAATCCACGCGATAAAGGGAGTCGAGCAATTCGCGTATCTGCTCGGTGGAACGCTCGGACATGACGACGACCTTAGCAAACCAGCTACCCCGAATCAATTTGCCACACCGCGGGTTGCTGCAAAGTGCCCAGTTCGTGAACCACAAAAGCGAGACGGTCAGAATTAGGCTTCGGTGACTCGAGGAATTTATGAGATGGGTTGTATTGGATTTCCTGTCCTTACAGTGGCAGTTGAAGTGAGCTGGTCGGATAACGGACGACTCGCTGCCAAGATTCTGCGCCAAGATAATTCCTGACTTAAAGGCCGGAGGGTTACCAGGAGTCTGGCTTGAATCAGGCTGCCAAGAGTCAGGTCGGCGCTGTCGGCGTCATGCAACTCATGCCCGCCACGGGCGAACAGATGAAGGTCGGCGACATCCACCAGGAGGACGCAAATATTCACGCCGGAGTCAAATACTTCCACTCGATGGTGGATAAGTATTACGGCAATGAACCTATGGACGACGTCAACAAAGTCCTCTTCACCTTTGCCGCCTACAACTGTGGCCCTGGTCGCGTTCATCAGTTGCGTGAGGAAGCTGCTCAGAAAGGATTTGACCCAAATGTCTGGCTTGGCAATGTCGAAATGATTGCAGCCGCTCGGGTCGGCACGGAAACGGTTAACTACGTGACGAACATCTATAAGTATTATATCGCGTACAAACTCATCGCTATCCAAGAGGAAGAACGGCGGAAATCGAAGGAATCACTGCAACAAAAGCCATCTTGAGGATTGTTTCGGTGCAGGGCGGCCCGGCTTATCGGACAGGTTCGTACTATGAACGTGGGCACCCGAGCTATCCCGCCGTTCTAACATGAGCGACAAACTAATATTTTCCGCCCGCTAAAACTGCCGCCTCTAAACCATCCTTATATATGGGGTTCATTGGTACGCTTTGCAGGGGGTTTTTAGCTCACCCTTTTCGGATGATTGCGCGTGCGCCGCTATCCACGAGATCTCGGCGCAAGGCAACCTAATTTCACACTTCCCCCAACGGGACTTCTGGCCCGCAATTCGTCGAGAGCCGATGCCCAGCGCGGGGATTACTTCTCACGACCGGACTTCTCGCCCGGAATAATTTTCTGGCGGTAATGCTCCATGCAGAATCGACCCCAAAGGAATCCGAATGACTCACCAACACTGAGCGTAATCACGCTCAATTGAGTAATTGTCAAAACTCTTCGGGAATTGCGCCACATCGCGTATCGTCGACGATCTGGAAGTTGAATGTGTTCCTTCTCTTTACAACGGAGACCCCGAACGCGCCACATTCACGCGCTGTGTGCGCTTGTCATGGGTTGCGGCAGCCTGCGGAACAAATGGCGCCCAGACGGTCTGCATGTCATATCATGTTGGGGCTAAGGAGCACTATCAATCCCAATTTATGCTTACGCGAATCGTTTGTGCCCTCTTGGTCCTGATCTTGGCCTCAGGCTTGTCCGGCACGGATTTTTCCATGAAGGTGACCGACAAGAATTACCTTGATACTCAAGGTTTCAGCGTTTTTCTGTACGACAGCACGTACCACCCCGTTTTTGTGGACCAAAAGAACACGGCCATGGAGATGATTCTCCACGGCCAGCGCATCGCCACTAACGGCGACGTGCGGCTGATGCCAACGCCGGAACAGTGGGACTTGGTGGCAACCCTCAAAGCTCGCCATGCTGATAAAGCGAGCAGCCGGCTCACTGCTGACCTCGCATTCCCGACGTTCGATTTCAGTTACACATTGGAAGTGGCAGCGGAGCCGGGCGGGGTGAAGGTCAGCATCAATCTCGACAAGCCGCTACCGCAGAAACTGGAGGGACGGGCGGGCTTTAATTTGGAGTTTCTGCCGTCGATCTACATGGGCAAGGCTTACGTGGTGGACGGAAGCAAAGCCGGCATTTTCCCGCGAACGCCGAACGACGCGATGACGAAGATTTTGCCATTGGCGGATGAGCCGAAAAAGGCGTACTACCTGGAGGACTGGGACAAGGCCAAGGGATACACGCAGCCACTGCCGTTCGCTGAAGGCAAGAGCATCACTCTGGGCGTGGACGACGCGCTGGCCCGAGTGAACGTGATGTCGGATACGGCCAACCTGATGCTGTTCGATGGGCGCGACCGCGCGCAGAACGGCTGGTTCGTGTTGCGTTCGCTGATCCCTTCGGGAAAAACCACGGGCGCCATCGTGTGGCACATCCGTCCGGACGTGATCCCGAACTGGACACGGCCGCCGATGATCGCGCACAGCCAGGTGGGTTATGCGCCGGGCTTCTCCAAGGTGGCGGTGCTCGAACTCGACCCGAAATACGACGGCCCGAAGACGGCCCGAGTGTTGCGCCTGACGGAACACGGATCTTACCAGCAAGTGTTCGAGGGTCCGATCACGCCCGCGACGCCGTGGCTGCGCTACGTGTATTCGAAATTCGACTTCACCTCCGTGAAGGAACCCGGCCTTTACGTAATCGAGTACGCAGATCAGCGCACGGCCCCTTTCCCGATTTCGCAGGACGTCTACGCAAAGATCTGGCAGGACAGCCTGGACCATCACCTTGCGGAGCAGATGGATCACGTTGCGGTTCGCGAAGGATACCGGGTGTGGCATGGCGCTTCGCACCTGGATGATGGGCGCATGGCGCCGGTGGTTGGGGAGCAATTTGATGGTTGGAACCAGGCCACAGCCAGGGATGGGAAGTACAAAGGCGGCGATCACATCCCTGGGATGAATGTGGGCGGGTGGTATGACGCCGGGGATTTCGACTTGGAGGAACCGGCGCAACTGAGCGTGATTCAGAGCCTGGCGCTGGCGTATCGCGAATTTCATCTCACGTACGACGAGCTTGCGGTGGATGAAAACGCTCGTGAGGTGGAGATGCACCGGCCCGATGGCGTGCCGGATACGGTGCAGCAGGTGAAGCATGGCGCACTGCTCATCCTGGCGCAGTTCCACAACATCGGCCACGCCATCCGTGGCACTCACGAGCCAGATCTGCGGCAGTATACCCAGGTGGGCGACGGCGCTTCGAAAGCGGACGGCCGCATCTACGACCCGAAGCTCGGCCCGAATGAAACGCAAGGTGACTACTCCGGCAGGCCGGACGATCGCTGGATCTTCACTACGAACAACCCGTTTTTCCAGTGGAACGCCATTGCAGCGCTGGCTGCAGCGGCGGATACGCTGAAAGGCTGGGACGATGCGTTAGCGAGAGACTGCCTGGATACCGCGATCACGGCTTGGAACGAGGAGAAGGCTCATCCAACGCAGAATCCGGCGGGCGGCGGCTTGGGCGGAGCGGCCCCGGCAGGCGCGCCGGGAGGTGGTGTGCTAGCCGCATCGCAGGGCGTGGTCTCTGGCGCTCAAGGCGGTGGCAACGCAACGAGCAGCGCGCGCGGTCCGACAAGCGCGGGCACGACCGGCGCACAGGCAACTGCCCCGGCCGGCTCGGGCCGTGCAGGATCTGGCCCCGGACTGGCGTGGGCAGCTGCGCTGGAATTGACCATCGCCACGAATGGGGCGGAGCCATACAAGTCTCGGCTGAAGGAATTGTTCCCGCAGATGATCACGCCGCAACAGATGGATTCGCGCGGCTGGAGCGCAGTGCGGGCTTTGCCTTATCTGGACGCCGGCGCGAAGGATCAAATGCGTGAAGCGGTGAAGAAATATATGGCGGGTTTGGATGAGCGCCTGGACGCAACCCCTTTCGGGGTTCCACCGAGTCTCGGCACGTGGGGCGGATCGGGCGCCGTGGTGGACATGGCCATCCGAATGTATTTCCTGCACAAGGCTTTTCCGGATCTGGTCAGCCCCGAATACACACTTCGCGCGGTCAACTACATTCTTGGGACGCACCCGGTATCCAGCACTTCGTATGTGGCCGGAGTGGGAACGGTGTCGAAGACGAAGACCTACAGCAACAATCGCGCGGACAATTCGTACATTCCGGGTGCCGTGATTCCGGGATACATCATCATCAAGCCGGATTTTCCGGAGTGCATCGATGACTTCGGGTTTCTGTGGTTTGAGGATGAAGCCGTGGTGGCCGGGTCGGCAAGCTGGGTGGTGGCGGGGAACGCTGCGGAGGCGATCATTGAGGAAGCGAAGTAGAGCCCGTACTAAAAAGCCCCCGGCGGCTCCGAGCGGGCCGAGCGCTTTTCTTGGGGGAAGAATCAGATTACGGCGCGGCGTTCATCGCATTTTACGAGAATGCCGTCATGAAAAATCGACTGACCCATCACAGTTTTCTCGCCACGACGATGACATCAGGATCGCCCGGCTTGGGGGTCGCAGGCGCGGACACGCCTTCCTATGTTGCAGCAGTGGGAAGGTCGTCGAGGCTAGGGACTTGCATTGTTCTTGTATTGAACCGTCGGAAACGTCAGCGACTGTGGGCAATCGAAGGCAGCTAAGCTGTCATCAGGTTCTCCAGCGCGTAGCCCGATGCCGATGTGTTATTCGCGTAAGTGTTGCGCTCATCCTCTGAACCCGCACGCATAACCGGACAAGCGCCCGTCACTGGCCAGAAACGGCGTTCGAGCAGATGAGAACTGAATCGACCTTCGCCGAGCCTTCACTTCCCACATCGAGACTTGTGGTCCTCCCGCGTGATTCACTTCTTCAACATGCCTGTTATACCTACAAATGCATACATTCCGGGGTGCAATGTGAACCGCGAAAAGCCGCTCGCAGGGGCCGGTTGGAATATTTCTCGCAGAAAAAGCCGGGCGGGTGTGATTTTTTGGGCGCTGGCGCGAATCACAGTATGAAGGGCAAATACACAGACGAGCGCAGACGGGAAGGCCAGAAGAACCGATGACCACGGCGAAACACCAGGAACGCTTCCAGACCCTGCTGGATGAGCACAAGAGAATTCTGTACAAGGTGTGCCATTCCTACTGCCGGAACCGCGACGATCGGGAAGATCTTGCGCAGGAGATCATCGTCCAGCTCTGGCGGTCGTTCGGGCGATTCGACGAGGGTTACCGGTTTTCAACGTGGATGTACCGTGTCGCGCTGAACGTAGCGATCTCCTTTTATCGGCGCGAGACCACAAGAACACGATACGTGATTTCGGACGACGAAGAGGTGTTGGATGCGGTCGATGAAACGATTGCCGCCTCCGGACAAGCACATGATGGATGCTGGTTAACTAGCTAGACGGGCGTCTGTTTCCTGCCGTCGGCAACCACGAGGTATGGGGCGACCCCGACGTGGAAGGTTTATTAAGTGTCTTCCCCTATTTGAAGAGGTTCGGCGTCTCCAAAGAAAAACTCACTTACAAGTTTGATTACAACGGCGTCCGCTTCATTTTTCTGTGGACCGGCAAATACGACTACCGTGAGCCCACGAGCTGGGGCGCGACCCGGCCTACCTACGAAGAGCAGATGAAGGAGCTAAAGCAGTGGCTGGATGAAGCCAAGGCCAACGGGACGAAGAAGGTCTTCATCGCCTTCCATAACCCGACCTTCTGCCGCTCCGGCTTTGGCGCTATCCCTGAAGCGCAAAATCCCCACAAGACCATTGCCCCGTACGCGAAGGACCTGGACATCACGGTCTTTAACGGACACGTGCATACGACCGAAGCCTACCAAGTGGACGGCGTGAAGTATCTAGTGCTGGGTGGAGGTGGTGCGGAACAGGACCCGATTCTGCCCGGCAGAACGCACGTCAACGTCCCCGAGGGCTATCCGCTGGACCAATATTGGAAAGGCGAGGCCCCCAAAGAGGATTACAACTATTTGCATGTGGAAATGAAACCCGGACAGCCGACGAAATTCACTATCAATCGTTTCCGGCCGTGGTCGGCGGAGCCGTTCGCAACTGTTGAGCTGTTCGGCTCAGCCAGGTAGAGTACCTGATCCCACTAACTGGTGTTCGGAATCAATGACTTATGTTGGTGTGAAGGCAGTATTCAAGTGGACACGCTTAAACGATCTCTTGATCCTGGGGGGCCCATTGGACTGTACGGCCTAGGCGAAGCGAGGCTATAGCCATCTGGCAGGCGATGGCGGATTTGTAGCCAAGTTCGAATGGGCAGTTGGGCTCCTTACGGCTGCGAACACAATCGAAGAAATTGCGCATGTGCCTGGCGGTATCGGCATCGTCGGAACTGCCGACGATATCGGGTTCTAAACCGGTTCGCGCGGGCGTGTCCGACTTGTTTGCAGAGTGAGTACCCTGGGAAAGAAAGGTCACGTTGTCGCTAACACGTATTACGGTTCCCTTGTTTCCGAGCGCGATGTCGTTCCCATCCTCACCGTAGTAATCGTTGCCAAAGGCGGAATTCCAAGTGAAACAGAGATGCTCCGGCTGATCCATGGAAACGTCCATGGTGTCCGGAACCTCCATGTCCGGAGAAAGGTAGTTGTAGCCGGTCATGGTTACACGGAGAGGCACAGAGAGCCCGAGCACTTTGTACCAGAACGCAACTTGATGGACCATGTTCTCGAAAACGTTTCCACCGGAATAGTCCCAAAAGAATCGCCAGTTGATGAAACGCTCTGCATTGAAATCGTGTGGCGCGGCTTCACCCTCGAATGCTTTCCAGTCTACGTGGTCTAAATTGCAGTCAGGAGGGATGGACCTGCGCCAACCTCCGTAGGGTTTGTTGCGGTAATGATGAGTGTGAATGGCGGTGATGGTTCCCATACGGTCGGGCGTGGCCAATGCGTGGGCACGTTGAAAGGCTTTCCCACTGACGGACTGGACACCGATCTGAACCACGCGATTCGATTCATCAAAGGCACGCCGCATACGCCGCGCGTGATCGGGATTAAAGGCCATGGTCTTTTCCTGGTAGACATCCTTGCCGGCTTGAATGGCGGGAACAAAGTGGAGCGCATGCAGGTGCTGGGGAGTGGCAATGAGGACGGCGTCGATGGATTTGTCGTCGAGCAAGCGTCGAAAATCGGTATAGGTTTGAATCGCGGGAGCAATTTGCTTCGCTTCGCCCAGTCGGCGGGAGTAGACGTCGGCCACGGCGACCGCTTGCGTGTTGGGCGCATGGATCGCGGTCTTGAAAATGTCTAGCCCCCTACCACCCGCACCGATCAGCGCAAAGCGGACGCGGTCATTCGCGCCCAGGACGCGCGCGGGTGTGAAAAACGAAGAGCCGACCATCGCGGCAGCACCTCCTCCAACACTGTGGATGAACTTCCTTCGATTCAGTATGATTGTGGCTCCTTGTGGCTTAAGCAAGGCCGTTCATTCTTCACGCGTTTCTTTGTAACCAGAATCGAAAAGCAAAATGGGTGTTGCAGGGCTTGGTACCTCCGCTCGAAATTGTGACTGCGCAGCACCACGATGAGGACATTATGCTGCAAGACCACGGATCGAACCCCAAAGACCTAGTAAGCGCCGTTAGGGGAAAAGCGGCGGCGAGTACCCAAGTATCCGGCTAGCCGACTTCCTGGACACTGAGACAGTCGCCGGGGCTTGATTCGTAAAGGCAACTCCTTCATAGCCGAATTGTGGAAGAGTACTCCGCGCTGCACGAAACCCGCGCCACTAGCTCGCGGAAGCTTCCACTTTCTTCGGCATGTAATCGCGAAACCATATCCGCTTCTCTTGCTCGATCGACTGATTCCCCAGTATCACCGCGACCGCCTCCCCCCAACCCAGTTGGTCATCCGCCTCCGGCCGCTGATGCGTCAGCACCGAATGCACAAACGATTCGCATGCCAGATAATTGGCATTCCCCTCCACATCATCCGGCACCGGAACCGCCTCCCCTTTCCCGCGGTACGGCATCTCCGGCATATAGCTGGCCCCCGTCATAATTCCGTGGTTGATCAATACCTTTGTCACCGCGGAAGCCTTTAACTTCTTTGCCTCGTAAAACAGCATTCCATCCGCTTCCGTCAGCACCGCGCTCCCCTCCGTGCCGAACACCTTCAATTGCGCACCTTCGTGCGCGTTCGTCGTGATTGCAGAGAAACTGAGGGTCTTCCCGCCGGGATAGCGATAAACGACCTGCACATTATCATAGGTTTCCCGCCCGTCCTTCCAGTAATCGATTCCCCCGCTTCCCACCACCGATTCCGGCACGCCACCAAACACCTCATTCGCAAAAGCAATATGGTGCGAGCCCAGTTCCGCCATCAGCCCGAGCGAATACTGCTTGTACATTCGCCAGTTGATCAATCGTTCCAGCTTCGTATCGTGTGGGTCCAGCACCGGCCTCCGCCAATTGTTATTCCGGTGCCAGTACGCGTACACCTGCGTCACCTGCCCGAGCTTTCCTTCGCGAATGCGCCGGAGCGTTTCCCGATACCACGTCGCGTAGTGGTATTGCACGCCCACTTGATAGTAGTTTCCCGTGCGTTTCACCGTCTCCACGATCTGGTCGCACTCCTCCACGGTCTTCGCCATGCTTTTCTCGCCATACACATACCGCCCGCTCTCCAGCGCCGCAATGATGTGTTCCGCATGGAACGACAAGGGTGTGGCCACGACGACCGCATCGACATCCTTCGCCGCCAACAATTCCCGGTAGTCGTGATAAATCGGCGTCTGTTCCCGCGTAATTTCCCGCCCCTCGGCAAATCGCGGCTCATATACGTCGCACAGCCCCGTAAATCGCACTCCGGGCACGCGCAGAAACGTCCGCATCAATTCCTGCCCACGGCTCCCTGTCCCGATAAGTCCCAGCCGCACTTGTGCGCCCGCTGGCAGCACACTTTTTGGAGCCTCTTTGCACCCCGCCACCAGCAGCGCTCCCGCAAACGCTCCTGCAGCGTTCCCCACGAAGGTACGTCTGTCCATTTCGCTCATTGTCTATTTGCCTTCCTCTCTCCTCTGGCCCCGAGCGAGTCACCGCAATCGCCCGCACAGCCTGGCCAATTCCAAGGCACCACGCGCGGTGCGCGAATCTCTCCCGCCACCCAAAGTCCCGACACATGCGGAAATCCGGCCAGATACTTTGCGCCTTCCGCCGTTCCCATGACGAACATCGGTTTCGACAGCGCTTCCGTGGTCGTCCCATCCGCCGCAATCACCGTCGCTTGCAGCATTCCCTCCACCGGCTCGCCTGTGCGCGGGTCCATAATGTGGCAATACGTGCGCCCATTCAGCTGGAAGAATTTCTCGTAGCTTCCCGAAGTCGAAAGTGATTCATCCCGCAGCAGTACCGTCGAAATCGTTTGCGAACGGTCCCCGGGTTTCGGCACGCGCACCAGCCAGCCTTTTTCCCCCGGCGGCGCCCCCAGCGCATAAATCGTGCTGGACCCCGCATCCACCATCGCTGCCTTCACGCCCGCGGTTCGCAGCTGCCGTATCACGCTGTCCACCGCGTACCCTTTTCCAATTCCCCCAAGGTCCAGCTCCATCCCATCCACCGCAAAATGAATGGTCCTCGCTCCCGTATCCAGTTGCACCTTTTGCCAGCCCACTTTTTCCCGCGCTCGATCGAGCTGCCATGGCGCCGGGTACCTTCCCTGCCCTCGGAAAAATCCCCACGCTCGCATCAGTGGCCCGACCGTGATATCAAACGTTCCCCCACTTCGTTTGCTGTACTCCAAACAGGATTGCAGCAACGAAAACATTTCCGGATCCGTGGTGACCGCCTCGCGCCCCGCCAGCCGGTTGATGCGCGACAACTCGCTATCCGGCTTGTAATTGCTCAGCGTCCGGTCCAACCGATCGATCTCTTCAAACGCTACTCCAAACAGCGCGTCCGCTTGTTCTTCGCTCCCCACATAAAGATAGATCGTAAACGCCGTGCCCATCGCCTGCTGTGATTGCACATACAATTTGCTCCGTTGCGCTGCATGCCCCGAGGCCTGCCCTGGCCGCGCTGGCCGTGCAATCTGCATGCACAGCAGGGCAAGACACATCCCAGCCAGCCTCGCCCAAGCACCCAGGCAAACACCCACCGTAGTTTTTATCGGATTGGATTCCCTCGAGATGCTTTCGCTCCTCATGCGCACTCGTACTAGGAACTTCCCGCCCACATTCAGACTTCCGTGAGCGATTCGGAGTGGAGCGTACTCCAGCGGGGCAAGGAACTATTTGTTATGGGAGCGGCCATCCCGCATAGAGAGTATGATTCGCTGGCGCTGCGGTCAATAGGACACACGCCGGTCTTCTTTGTGTTCCGCGCAATCCGCTCAGAGAACTGATTAACCCCATCTATACGAAGTTCAGGTAAGCGTCTTGAATAAGGCGGATGGCGTCATCGATTGGTGTCTGCCAGTCGGGTAACCGGGTGCGCCGTGAAAAGGCGGTGGCCCACAGCTCTGGGACGACCCGCGGCGGATTCCGTACCTGCTTGTATGAAGTAGCAATCGAAACGGCGAAGTGAAAGAAGCGGTGCGATTAGCGCGTTTTGCTCCGCAGTCAAAACTCCAAGAGGCCGACGCGGTTGTCGCCCCGCGGACGGATGGAAGCACTGTGCCAATTTATTTGGTTTGGCGGAGGCAGCCTCACGGGGGCCGCGCCTTGTTTTTGCGATGCTGGAGACTCTCTTGGCTGATCGTCTTCGCAAGACCACTAGCTATCTTGGGTATGGCAAGTGGACCGAGGGCACCGATCCCGACGAACTGGATGAATCGCTAATGGACAGTGTTTCTTTAGGTGCAACCCGGTTTGACCGGCTCTTAAAACAACTTCAGAATTCATTAAATTTCGCGCACCGCCACAGAACCGCGGAGAAGATGGCCAATCTCCTCGGTAACCGGCAACTACATGCAGGTGTGGCTGGCGAATTGTTACGGGAGAGCCGATTTTACCGGTAATCGCGCTGCGCAAGTGAACTGTGGTGCACCGATTACAAAGGCGAGTTTTTGTTGGGGAATCATCAATACTGCTATCCGCTGACGGTCACCGACCACGCCAGCCGGTTTCTGCTCACCTGTGAAGCCCTTTCTTCGACCCGGGAACAGTACGCTTTCACTGTGTTTGAGCGGCTTTTTAAAGAGCGTGGCCTGCCCGTCAACATGCGCAGCGATAACGGCGTGCCGTTTGCTTCCGCTCACGCCTTGTTCAACCTCAGCAAGCTCGCCGTGTGGTGGCTGCGGTTGGGAATCGGCATCGAACGCATCAAGCCCGGCCATCCCCAACAAAACGGCCGTCATGAACGCATGCATCTCACGCTGAAAAAAGAAGCCACCAAGCCAGCCGCTCGGAATTTCCTGCAGCAGCAGGCGCGCTTCGACAAGTTCATGGAGGTCTTCAACAACGAACGCCCTCATGAAGCGCTGCACATGAAGTGTCCCGCGGAGGTCTACCAACCTTCCCCGCGCCCCTACACCGGCTTGCCGGACATCGACTATCCCCTCCACGATAAAACTATCGTGGTCACCCGTTGCGGGCGCATCTGTCTGGGCAAGAAGAAAATCAACTTCAGCCAGGTCTTTGCCGGCCAAGCGGTGGGCATCAAAGAAGTGCACGACGATATCTGGCTGGTGAGTTTTATGGATTATGATTTGGGATACTTCGATCTGGAGACTCAGGTGCTCGAACCGCTCGAAAATCCGTTCGGCCCGAAAGTGTTACCTATGTCTTAGGTACGTTGTGTCACCCATGTGTCCGGGCCGGACCCTGAAACAAATGGTAGGCCCGTGGGGACTCGAACCCCAGACCTCTACCGTGTCAAGGTAGCGCTCTAACCAACTGAGCTACGGGCCTAGTGCTGCAAAATCATTCAGTTAGGCAACGTCGATTGTAGCGCACGTCCGGGTTGGTGCACAAATTGGTGCACACCTGTCTGAATTTCTTGTGTAGCGACTCCCGCCAGGGCTTGCGGCTGCGCTTCCGGTCGGATATGGCCATATCGCTTCGCCATCCTCACCGCGGTGCTCGCCGACCATCCAAGAATCTGCGCCACTACGGCAAACGGTGTACCTTGCTCCAACAGCTTCGTGGCAGTGGAGTGGCGAAGATCATGGAAGCGAAGCCCCTCAAGTGGATTCTTCATGCCCTCTATCTTCCCACCGCATTCCACATTACGGCAGATTTTTCCCGAACTCTGGCTCTCACCGCACGCCGGGCACTGGATCGATCCCGTGATGCGACGCCACGCCGTGCGCCAGTTGGAGATGCCGTGAGTAGGATCAACTTGCCCGTTTTCGCATGCGGGAAACACGAAATGTTCAGGGCGTCGCTTTTGAAACCGTTCTGCCCAGTATTGGAGAGCTGCAGAAGCAGGTTGGGTAAGCGGAATAGGCCTTCCTTCGCCGGCCCTAGTCTTGCTTTCCGCCACTCGCAACACGCGGCTCTCCAAATCTATATCCTTCCAGCGTAGGGTGCGAATCTCTTTGTGTCGCATTCCGGTATTCAGCCCCAATACTGTTACGGTATAAAGCGGCGTCCACTTCCCTTGGTGTTCTCCGGCCGCGGAAGCGCGTTCGAGCAATATGCGCTCTTCCTCGGGTTCTAGCGCTCGCCCTGCTTCCTCGTTCTCAGGGAGACGTTTCACATCCCGGCGAAGGCGGTCCCATTGACGTTGGTCGCTCAAGATCGAACTCAAGCACACGATCTCTTTGTTGACGGTCGCGGCCGCAGCAGAGGCCGCTGTTCGGGACCGCTGATACTCTGCGATGTGGACTTCCTTAAGATCACAAACCAACATAGATCCGAGCTTTGCCACAACGTGTTTCAGCGCCGCCTCGTACGTCTTCCTCGTCCCGGCCGCGAGCCCAGCACGCTTTTCCATCCAGAGCTTCGCAGCTTGTGAAATGGTCGGACTAGAAGCGGTAAACGGCTGGATTCTGTTTGGCCTGACCACAGCATTTCTTATCACTGCAATTCAGAATCGTGGTCGCATACCCTAGCTGCCTAGTCTTTGGCTCTGGCGAGTAGTTCCGCAGCGGGGAACGGCACCTGATACGCAAAGTCGTCAACCGGCGTGCGGGTGTCGACCCCAACGTCGGACGCCCGCTGACAAATCAGCTTATTCTCCCAGTTTTGTTTCAGTTGCACGGAATCTCGCGAGGTTTTTGAACTTCGAGAGCCGTCCCATACCGAGGATATTTTCGATCGCGGCGATTACATCGGTAGTGTTGATGATTACTTCAGCCGCTCGCTGGCCTAAATCTTCCCTTCAACGCGATCACGCCAAGGAGAAGAACGCGCTGAACACGGCGGCGCTCATGTCAGAAAAGTTGGACCTGAGCGCTTCCGATCGTGTGGACGAACGACCGTGTGTACAACCGTATCCTCTGCTGATGTTGAAGGGCGATGCACCGCAACCGACCCCGCGCAGTTGGGCGCCACTGCATGCGCCGAGGCGACCCGGTGATGAAGTGCCGCAAAAAGCGGAACACGATTAAGGTTTCACAACGCCAATGGGATCGAGCGGCGGGTAGCCGTCGATCCTCACGGTGTACTTGTACTCTTTGCCGATGACTGCGGTCTCTTTTGGAGGTCCGGTGAGTTCTTTGTGCTTCCGGAACTCCGAACGTGCGAACGGAGAGTCCTGTTCGAAGTGTGCGTGGAAACAGCCCTCTGGTTCATGCGTCGTGTGCTTTAAACCGCAATGCCACTGCACTTCTTCTTTGCGCTTCTTGCTGACTTCGAACTTGGGAGGATCAACTACGATCACATTATCCACGGTATAGATGGTGACCTTAACTGGGCCTTTACCTGCCTGGGGCGTTTTTGACGGAGTGGCCATGATTATTCTCCTTTCTAATTTATTGAAATGGTTTTCGGGGCCTGGACTAACCTTTGGAAATTGGGGTCGGAATGAAGAGGTTGGAAATTGGGGCAGTCGCGAAGTTTGGGCTGGGGAAAGCCCGCGGCGCGACACTTAGTCAAGAAATGAAGAGCGTCGTCGCGATCGTCGAACTGAATAAAGACCAGAGCAGCGGAGAATAGCACGGACGGATCGTCTGGAGTGAGACGTAAAGCGCGGTTGAGTGAGGCGAAGGAACTATCCTTTCGACCAAGCATAGCCTGGCAGACGGCCAAGATTCCTAGTTTCGCGGAATCCTTGGAGTTCTGTTCCAGTTGTTGTGAAGCGAATTCGACGCAGCGCTCGTAAGCGGGCGAAGCGTCTTTGCGGCGCTCTGGAGCCCAGTAGTAACCGTCGCCGAGATTCAACCAGAGCACAGGGTCGTGGGGAGAAAACTCAGTGGCTTTCTGGAATGCGCTGATGGCGTCGTTGTAACGTTGCAGGAAAAAGTAGGCGCTGCCCAGATTAGAGTAGGCATCGTCTGATGGCTGAATCTCGATGGAGCGCCGTGCGGCGTGAAGGGCGTCGTCGTACAGGCCTTCGTCCATGAGAGAAGCGGCAAGATTCGAATAGCCGCGGATGGAATCTGGAGCGAGAGCGACGACTTGGCGGAACATCTCGGAAGCATCGTGAACTCGGGCCTGGTTGTAGTAGAAGGCGCCCAGCCAGTTATAGGTGGCCCAGTAGTGAGGACGAAGAGCGATGGCTTGCTTGTAGGTGGACTCGGCTTGCTGCAGGTTGCCCATGTGTTCGTAGGCATTTGCGAGACCTTTGTATGCGGCGTCGTTGGTGGGCTCCTGCTGAAGGACGAGGGAAAATTCCCGGGCAGCCTCAGCGTAGTTGCCGGTTGCTACGGCCAGTTCACCTAGGCAGGCATGCGCAGCGGGAAGTTGCGGATCGAGCTGGTTGGCCGTGTGACAAGAATCGCGGGCCTGCAGAAGCGTGGGAGCGAGTTGCGTAAAACTGTATTTCTGCAGGAAGGCTTCGCCGAGACCCGCATAAGCAAGAGCGTAGTTCTTATCCAACCCGAGGGCCCGCTGGAACACCTGAATCGCGTTATCCACGTTTTCCCGGCGATCATAATTTTGGAGGTAGCCGACGCCCTGGAGGTAGTAATCGTATGCGCCGGCGACCTGGGTGCGATGAGGTTCTTGTTCGGCGCGCTCCGTGAGACGCGTGTCCACACCAAGCATTTCAATCGCAGCACCGATGACCGCGTCTTCTACGTGGAAAGCGTCGTCATCGGCGAGAGTGAGGCTGTTTGCGCGGAGTTGGCGACGGGTGCGCGCTTCGACGAGGGTGAAGTTGACGCGCATTTGCCTACCGGAAGTGTGTAAGTTGCCCTCCAAAACAAGATTGACGCCGAATTCCTTGCGGGCAGCGTCGACACTGTCGACGTGATTACGAAGGACCTCCGGAGCAGGAACCACCTGGAGGAGCGGGTCGCGAGTCAGCTGAGTCAGTTTCGCGGTAAGCGTTTCCATGAGTCCTGCACCAAAAGCGACTTTTTGTGGATCGCCGTCAGAAACAGTAAATGGGAGAACGGCCAACTGCTTATCGCGCGGAAGAGGAGGAGAGCTGTAGGTGCTGTTGGAAGAGATAGCAAGGAAATGCCACAAGCCAAGACCTGCAACAAGAAGCAAGAGGAGCGAGGCAACGAGTGCCAGACGTTTCTTGTTCGCAGCGAGCGCAGGGCGACGCACTGTGTATGGTGGAGACGCACTAGGCGATTGCGTGCTGAGTTGGAGATGGCGGAGGTCGATGGCCAATTCCTTGGCTGACTGGTAGCGATTTTCAGGGTCACGTTCGAGACATTTGGTGATAATGCGAGCGAGTTCGGGCGAAAGACGAGGATTGACAGTGTCAGGGGGTGGCGGGCAACTTCGCAGCACCTCGTTAACCAGTTCGGAGCGATCCGGTGAGTGGCAGGGAGGCAGGCCGGTGGCCATTTGATAGAGGACCGTGCCCGCGGCGTGAATGTCAGTGCGGGCATCAATTTCGCCGCCGAGGACTTGCTCCGGAGCCATGTATGGTAGCGTGCCGGCCATCAAGGAGGTTTCGCTCATGGTTTCAGTTGCCGGGCTGGCTTTGGCTGAGAGACGAAGCTTCGCGAGACCGAAGTCGAGGATCTTGCAGCGTCCATCTGAGGTGATGCACAGATTGGCAGGCTTGAGATCGCGATGAATGACGCCGCGATTATGGGCAGCCGTGAGGCCGTCGGCCATTTGTGCGCCAAGAGCAACGACGTCTTTCTGCGGGAGAGAGCCCTCCAGAAGCTTGGTGCTTAGTGTGACGCCTTCGATTAACTCCATGACGAGAAAGTCGAGGCTATTGTCGGTGTCGAAGTCGTGGACCGTCGCGATGTTAGGGTGATTCAGCTTGGAAAGAGCAAAAGCCTCGTTGCGAAATTTCCTGCGGGCGGAATCGTTGGCAATCGTACCTGGAAGCAGAACCTTCAGCGCAACTTCGCGGTCGAGGTGTTCGTCATGGGCACGGTACACCACTCCCATACCGCCGCTCCCTATTTGATCTTCGATTCGGTAGTGGCTGAGAAGTCGGCCAATGAGCAGATCTGGAGTGGATCCGACGGAGGCCACGGGAAGCCCTCCTCCTCTATGTCTGCGGGAATCGTAGGTCTGAAGTGTAGTGAAGTCAACGAAGAACCCTGTCGAACCCTGTCGCCATCTCCGCTTAGCAAGACCGATCAGTTCTTCGATAACCTGTGCGGCCTGAATCGCCCGGTTCTGGTATTTCCGAATGGAACTCTCTAATAAGGCTGAGAACAGACGGGACTTAACGACGTTTCGCCGGGAGCGCGTCTTGATCTCGTGGTTCAGCAATTTTCGTAGAAGGTCGACAGCGAGGTTTCTTCTGAGGGAGATGGCTAACCTCTGTCAAAAACTCCTCGGAGAGAATCGAAATGTCGGGCTTCTTCAAACCAGCGGCAGCGAAAATGTCCACAACTTCGCCAGACCAGACCGCACGTGAAACGATCTGGCGGATAGCATTGTCCAGTTCTTGCTCTGGACGGTGCTGCTGTGTGGCGGATTTTGCCAGCACACTCCGAACAGCCTGAAAGAAGCCCACGTCGTCTCGGATTCGCAACGCCTCGTCGTGTGGTACAGCCAGCGCAAACGCTTTCGACAGATCGGTGACAGCAGATGCGGGAGGAGTCGGCTAAAGGGGAGGAGTTGGGTCTCAGCGAGGATGAAGTTGCGTTTTACGATACGTTGGAGGTGAACGAGAGCGCGGTCAAGGTTCTCGGTGACGCTACGTTGAAGACCATCGCCCGCGAATTGGTAGACACGGTGAGGCTTGAAGCCCAAGGTTCGAGAAACTGGTGATTGCTGAACACGAATAAATCGTTCGGTTTCTTCTTCAATTTCAAACAGATAAGGAAATTTGACGGCTTTTTCGAACGCAAGCGCTCCGCCGAGAAACGTAGCGCACACTTATAGACAGAAATCGCGGTGAGGCGTGTATACTATCGGTAGGTCACTCCTGAATTAAAATAAAAGGTCCTGATCAGATGAGGTGAGGCGATGGCACACAGTGCTCCCTACCCGGTCTCGGCCCCTTCTCCCAGCGTAGTCTTAAATCGAGCGGCTTCGATCCCCTGGTATGTATGGTCTTCGGCGATCGCCGTCACAGCCACAACCGTGGGCCTGTGCTGGGATATTTCGTGGGACATGTCGATTGGACGCGACACGTTCTGGACGCCCGCAGACCTGTGCATCCACTTTGGAGCGATTGTAGCTGGGCTTTCCAGCATTTACCTGATCCTGTCCACGACCTTCGGAAAGAACCGCGTCGCACAGGAGTACTCGGTGAAGATCTGGGGATTTTATGGGCCCCTTGGCACCTTCGAGGCTATCATTGGAGCGGAGTAACAACATTAAAGTTCTCGGCCTTGAGAGGCTTCTATTGATCGTGGGCCTCTTGCTCTTATCGCTTTACATGGCAGCGCCTATCCATGGAGTTCTCTCCTATCACTCGGAATTGAGCGGGTTTTGGCAAGCCCAAGAAACAGCTTCCAAAGATGGCGCTTCCGGCACTTCGCGGAAGGACGGAGCGAGCCCGGATTTCCGGCTTTGGTCCCCACAACGAATTGCCGCTTACAAGGCGAGCCTCGTCAGTGAGGCTAGTCCCCCTCTGGCTGTGCTGAGCATTCCCTCGATAAATCTTGAGGTTCCTGTTTTGGACGGCACGGATGATTTCACGCTGAACCGCGCCGTAGGTCACATCGAGGGCACGCCGGCGCCAGGCCAGCGAGGCAATGTTGGAATCGCCGGGCATCGAGACGGGTTTTTCCGTGGGCTGAAGGGCGTTCACGAGGGCGATGCGGTTGAGTTGATCACGAAGAAGGAAAAGGCGCGCTATGTTGTGGATGAAATCCTCATTGTCTCTCCCAAGGAAGTATCCGTCCTTCGTGCGCGCTCCAAGTCTTCGCTGACCCTAGTCACCTGCTATCCCTTTTACTACGTCGGTAGCGCACCGCAGCGCTATATAGTTCACGCGTCACTCGCAAATACAATGTCCCCCTCGCAACCGGCCCGCTCGCGCTAGCCGCTGATGGTGCCTGGCATGGGCGAAAACACTTATAACAGTAGGGGACTGCGGGCTCTTCGACATGAGCAGGTAAAACGTGTGCCGCTGAGGATGGCCGTTCTCGCGCTTAGCGGCAATTCTGGCCCACATGAAGCATATTGACAAGCATACGACCCTTCCTACTACCCCTAAAAGTGAGTAATCGGTGTGTGGTCACCTGACGGACACCAGCGCCAGAGAACATTTCTCAGTTCTAATGTTTGTTCTTCGTCCCTGCACTGAGCAGCGTCAACGCATCTTCAGCATTGAACGGGAACTGGCGAATAGACTGCTGCCCTGTACTGCTCAAGGTAATGTCCACGCGTCGGTTTTGCGCCAACGTCACTACCTTCAAGTTGCTCAGGATCTTATCCTTCTGTTCCTGGCTTAGGTTGGGATGTTGCTCCACCAGCTGTTTTACCTGCTCGGGAGTCAGGTTGTCTTCTTCCCCATACGCTTTGGTCACAAGATTTGCTTCAGGAATGCCAAGTGCTACAAGGAAGCGTTTCGTAATTTCGACGCGGCGCTCAGAAAGAGCTTGATTGTATCTCGGTTTTCCCCGGCGATCTGCATGGCCTTGCAACTCGAGATGCGCATCGGGTTTACTTGCAAGATATTCCTTGAAGTCGCTCGCTAGCGACATGAGGGTAGTTTGTTGACTCTCCGTCAAGCCCTTGTCCGGTGCCGTGGGTAAAGGCAGGGCCGTCGGGAAATAGATGCTTCGGATGGCCAGTTTGGCTTCCACCGCCGGAGCTTCCAAAGTGATTTCGGCATGGCAATCCGCGGTGCCACCGCGTCCATCGCTGACGTGGCCCGTCACAGTGTAGTGCGAGGGCGCAACGTCGGTAGTATCGAGGTCAACTTCCGAACCGGAGCCGACGATTTGGCCACCGGTCGATTCCCAGCTAAATGTTAGCGGATCGTGGTCAGGGTCACTTGCCACCGCAGTGATGTGCATGCGACCGCCCGGTTGTACCGAGCTTGGAGTCGCGGTGCAACTGATCGTTGGCGGCCGGTTGGGTCGCGGGTCCACTCGGATCTCCGCCACGCAACTCACATTTCCGCCGCGACCATCATCCACTCGCGCTGTGACAGAATGGGTGCCCAGTGCCACACCTGCGGGGTTCCACCGCACTTGCGATCCTGTACCTTCAATGGCCCCACCCGTTGTCGTCCATTTATAGGTGAGCGGATCATTGTCTGGATCGCTAACATCGGCTCGGACCAAAACGGTCTCGCCACTTCCATCGATAACATGGGTCGGATTAGCTGAACAAGAAGCCACCGGCGGACGATTAGGTGGAGCACCGCCCGCTGACCTGTTGGTGGGCGATTTGCTGTTCAGTACCGATAGCAGCTCGAGCGCGGACGATGGCGGCGAAACTTCACCCTGGAGGACGATTGCTTTCGCGCTCACATCTTTTCCATAAAGTTTTCGGTTTGCCCGGTTGTCGGGCCGGAGCGTGGAACCTTCCAGCGAGACACCTGCAAAGAGTCCGCGAGCGCGTGAGTACGAAAGTATCTCTGCGCGTAGGAATACATCCGTGGCGGCAGTTGATTCACGTCCAACGGGCCCGCCGGCAGCCGACGCTGTAGCGCCGATCTTCACTTTGCTGGTCAATATGCTGCTGGCCGCACGGTCATTCATCAGGAGAAGAACAAAGTCCGTGGCCTGCCCGCCGACCTGCAAGCCAAAGCTGCCTCCGCCGAGCGCGATCATTGACGGAGCGCCCCACGGCCCTTGAAAGCCGGGACCCCCGCGGCAAGTCATTACGCCGCGCCCGTAGCTTCCACCAACGCCAGCAGCGAACTTGAGGGTTGAAGGCACAACGATGACACATTCTGCCTTCTGTAGCACCGCCGCGGGTATGCCACTCCGCAGTTGCAGGACTTCCCTCATCACCATGCCAGAATTTGCGACTCGATCGCTTTCCTTGGTGTGGGCCTGGATTGTGGCCACAGTAACCGCGACACCCGACCCGCCGTTATTCATTACTCCGGAGAACGTTGCCGTCACATGGTAGGTACCGACGGAATTTCCAGCCGCATAAAGGCCAGTTGCTGATACCGAACCGCACTGCGGGCTCGGAGTGCAGGCCCAGGTCGCCATGGAAGTTACATCAAGAGTGCTGCCATCACTCCAATAGGTTGTGGCCGCCAACTGCACCGTGGCTAACGTTGTGATGGTATAACCTTCCGCCGTTTTGATGGCGTAACCGGCTCCCGTGACGCAGACGGAGCTGCCGCAGGGGCCTGAGCCGGTTAAGCCTGCGGGCGTGATCATGAAGGAAGTTGCGGCGGTCCCCCCTCTGACATCGGTTACGGTTACGGTGGTCTGCTCGCCGGTGATCCCCGTGGGTGTGCCGTTGATCAAGCCACCGCCCAAACCAGTGGACATCGATATGCCACTTGGGAAGCCTCCCGTGAAGGCATAGCTGTATGGTTGCGCGCCCCCTGTCGGAGTAATTTGGCAACTCACGGCGATGTACTGCTTAACCTGAGAGATACAAGGCGGGGCGTACACGTTGAGAGGACTCGACGCGGAACTTGAACCACCGCTACCGGTTTGGCCAAGGCAAGCCGCAGGGAGCCAAAGCAGCAAAGATAATTTCAGCCGACGAGATCGACGCCACATCATGGTTGCACCGCCAACCCTACGAAGGCAGCTCTACTTGGACTAACGATGCCATCGACAAAACTGCGATTGCGTTTCTCCCTGTAGACTTCTCCGTCACAGTAAGAGCATCTCCTGTGTCGGTAAGTCCCGAGTGCAAAGGGCAGTCCCGAAGGGAATGTCCTCGCTTGGGATGGATTACCGTGTGATTACAGCGAACGTCAGTCCGAAGTAGACGCTAATGTGGACTGGACATGCACGCAACTAGGGAAATGCCTAATGAATCGTCAGCGCGGAACTCGCAAGAGATGGCTCCTTCCGAAATGGAGGAGCCATTCTTATGTTAGAACACACCCTAAGTCCCGATAAGTCCTAGTGCTGTATCGGACGCGCGAGTAGGCAAGATGCGCACACGGGCACGGTGTGGTTGCGCGCGTTCGATTCAGCGACTTGCACTAAACCGCTAGCGCGGTAGTGGTGGCGCTGTAGTTGTGTCGGCTTATCCGGTCATACTCGTCGCTGTTCCAGTTGAACATATCTCCCCTACGAAAGTTCTGTTTGCTAGAGCATGGAGCGGCTGCTCAAATTCCATCTTGCAAAGGAGCTTTCCATGACGTCGCTTCGACTACGGTTTATCGAGGATATGCAGGTCCGGAACTTTTCGCCGGTAACACAAGCCTCCTACACCCGAGAAGTCTCGGGCTTTGCCCACTACTTCAACAAGTCACCAGAGTTGTTGGGTCCGGAACAGATTTGAGCAGTATCGCGATCCTCTATGCGCGATTGGGCGACAAAGAGAATGCCTTCCGTTATCTGGACAAGGCGTACGCAAATCACGACGATGCCTTGACACTCATCAAAGCTGACCGCGAACTTGATCTGCTACACGCGGATCCGCGCTACGCTGCTCTGCTCCAGAAGATGGGTTTGCCACAATGATTCCGTGCGTGACTTTTCCGATTAGCGCGTTAGAATCAGTTTGCGGGTGCGTTCGGATTCGCAGGGCTGGGTCTGTGCGGAACGTTCGTTGTGATTTTCGTCAGCACAAATTCCTTCATCAGATTGAGAATTGCGGTGCCACCGATTCCAATCGCGGTATTTTCGAAAGTCAAAGCGGCGCCACGATCACTGGCCGGGTAATACAGATTGGAGATGCCTCCGGCTGCCAGACTCCCGAGGATGCTCGAATAATTCGCCTGCCAGTTACCGTTATCGCCCTTGCAAATCACCGCGTTCGCCAGCGCGTAGAGCACTCGGGATTTCGTGGTACCTGTGCCCTTGTAAAAATAACGAGGGTCTTGTTTGAAAAGGGAGGGCAGCACCGCGTTTCCCAGCAGGTTGCTCATTGTGAAGTCAGCGAACGTTGCGCCAAATCGTTTTGCATAACCTTGCGCGCCTTGTCCATATCCGCTGAATTCATTTCGCGCTTGCTGAACTCCCGCAACTCCTGCAGCCGTGACGATATAGGCGGGATCGATATTCAGCCTCGCGGCCAGATGGTATTTTTGTTTGGGTGTCAGAGGTGCTGCGTCGGGCACGTAGGTGACATAAAAATTCGGAATGACGCCCAGCACGCGCTGCTTCATTTCGTCGTTCATCTGTTCTTGCGCGATTTCGATGGGCGATAGTTCCACACGCACTTTCGTAACATTTGTGGCAAGCACCATCGAGATCTGGGGCACGACCAAGTTTTCCCCAGAGTGCAGTAGACCTGTTGAAGTATGCGCCGAGAACCCTTCCGAGCTGATAGTCAATTGAAACGATCCGGGCGCTACGTTTGTAAACCTGAATTGCCCATCTTCGCTGGTCAAAACTTCCTGACTCACCGATTGACCCTCTATGGCAATCTTCACCTTGACTCCGGCCAGAGCCACTCCATCCTGGCCAACCACGCTACCGGAAATGGTTGCGGAACCTTTCTGCTGCTCTTGTGGCTCTTCGATGGCTGATCCAGGCGTGGCAGAAGCCGCTAGATTGTTCTCCACGGCCAGACGAGGTGATCGTTCCGTTTGCGCCACAGCAGGAAAACTGCAGATCAACAAGATCAGGCTAAGCCAAGCCCAACGCACTGCGACAGAAACCAAAAATGAGCCGGCAATGCGGCTCGAGTAGCTCATGCGGGACATACATTCTGTGGAACTCACGCATATATGTTATAGCCTGAGCTTAAAGTTCCCTAGCCGCAGACGTTGCCTGCTAGGTTAAATTCGACTCCGCGCTGCGGTCGTCCGTCGACTTACCCATTTGCCTTCTTGTGCGCGGAACTTTGCAAGCTACCACAGGATTTGCGGTCGATTCATCCTCATCGGTGGGCCAAATCCGGGTAGGATATGACGGCGGCCTGCCATGTGCGGAACTCAGTTGAGGAAGGAGCTACATTTTCACGACACGGGCCCGGGAGCTCCCTCAGAGTTTTGTTGATTTCCCGAAGGCGCCGTTTATCTGAAGTCGGCGCGGCGAAAAAATCCGTCATAAGACTTCCCGCCTTTCCATTTGTCTCCGCCGAACGTTCAAAAAGGTCCACAAATGTTTGTGGTGAAAACCCGGCGGCGGCCGAAGCATAGAGCGCAACGCGGTCCGCCTCATACTGATGGATCGCTTCCTGCCTCTCTATTATCTGAGCGGCCTTTCGCAACATCTTTGTATCTCGGTCGATAGCGTCAAACAATCGGGTGAACTTGTCTGAAATATCCTTCCGGTCGCTGACGGCGCTAACGCCCAGAATTCCGCGAAATAACTGGCTCACAGTGATGGCGTTCTGGTGCGTCAGGATGTGGGCCAGCTCATGGCCCAGTAATCCGGCAAGTTCGTCGTCATTCTTGAGTAACGCGATCATTTTTCGAGTGACATAGATACGCTCGGGACCTACGCTGAACGACTCCGCTTCAGGTGTGTCAATCAAGATGACGTGTACCAGCGCCTGATCGCGCGGGAATTGAGACAGAATGCGACCCGCGACAGTGTTGAGGTGAGCAGCGAGCTCCTCATCGTGAACGGCGTGGTAATTGCTTTCCACCCATTCCGCTTCGATATCTCCAAGTGTCCGTTCCTGCTGAACACTGAAAATGGAAGCGGCCATCCGAATTCTCAGCTCCGGAGTAACTGAGCACGGCTGTTGTGCTCGGGCCGCGTTTCCAGCAAAAACGACGAGGATAAACAGGCAGACGGTTAAGAAGATGGGCACTCGGATGTGAACCGTCCACATGAATGTCTGTCTGTAAGAGCACAGTATGGTCGGGTCGCGGCGGTTGTGAGTCATCGTCGTGATATTACACCCATACCCACGAGGTTATGGCGTTAGGACAAAGCCGCCCTGCGACGGACGCTTCGCGTGTTATGCTCCTCACCTCATGCCGCAAGATAGTACCTTTAACTGCGCTTTCTTTGATTTTCCTAAGCCAAGCAGAATCAATAGGCTGCAACGAAAGGAAATTCGATTCCCATAGCCGTTAGGCCGGGTCCAGCCATTTCCCCGCAACCACGAACTTACGATGCAGCGTGGTGAAAGACGAGGCGGTGGAGAGCTTGGTGCGCAACCTGGCCGAGCATCTCGACAGTTGGGGTGGAGCCCCGCTGATGTGCGTGTTTGATCGGCCGAAGACAGTCGCCTTGAAGTGGCAGAGAAACGGCGAGGTGACGGAATGGAATCCGGTCTTCGGCTTACGTCACGCTCGAGCTGGGCATCGGGGTGGAATTGTGTTGGGCTCATAGTCCGCAGCAAAAAGGAACTGTCGAGAACCTGGTGGGCTTCGTAAAATCTTCCTTCTTCAAAGTGCGCCGATTCCACGATTCAGAGGATCTCGCACAGCAACTCATCGAATGGCATCACGAAGTGAATCAGGAGCGTCCCTGCCGCGCCACGGGCGTAATCCCCGCCGTGCGTCTTATCGAAGAAACTCCCAGGCTGCGTTCCTTGAAAGTGCGCCCGAACGATCTAGCGCTTCGCATTCCTGTTTATGTAGGTCCGACGGGCACCGTCCTGCACGATGGTCATCCCTACTCCATGCCTCCCGAGGCCATTAGCATGCCGGCGACGCTGTATTTGTATGCCGATCGTGTACGCATCGTGGCGGGTAGATAGGAAGTCAACCATCCGCGGAAATTCGTTGCGCACGAGGGCTCTACGCTCGCCGCGCATCGCGCGGCCCTGGTGGCGGCGGTATCGGGGAAACGAGGCAAGCGCTATCTGAAACGTCAGCAGCTATTGGAACTCGGAGAGCCTGCGTTCCGCTACCTCACCGAGATCGTTCATCGCCGGCCGCGGCAGTGGTTCTTCGACGTCGATCGGCTGCACGACATCCTGCAGAGCCATGGAGCGGAGGTTCTTCGCCGCGCCATGGAACAGGGACTGCAAGAGCAAGTTTTTAGTGCCACCGATATCGAGCGTTTTCTTCAGCGTTCGCTAGTCTTCCAGGAGGAGATCTTATGAGGAAAGAACAGGTCAAGAAAAATCCGCGAGATGCATCGATGACGCCAAAGCAGGAAGACAACACACCCAAGAGCCTGGAACTGTCTGAAGGCCAGCTCGAGGTGCACTTCCGGCGCCTCAACCTGGCACACACGCGCCGGATCTACAAGGAGGTTGCCGTTCGGGCGGAGAAGGAAAGTTGGTCGTACCGAGACTTCTTGGCTCTGCTGCTGGCCGAAGAAGTGGCGCGAAGGAAGCAGACACGACTGCAGCGTTGTACTCGGAGCGCACACTTCCCCTTCTTCAAGACCATCGACGAGTTCGACTTCACGCTGCAGTCGACACTCCGGGAATCCGTGATCGGCTCCTACCTCGGGCTGGACTTCGTCACCGAGGGGCGGTCGTTGATTCTGCACGGTAAGACCGGCAGAGGGAAGACCCATCTGGCGGTGGCCATCGGGTATCGCGCCATCCAGAACGGCTTCGAGGCTCTCTTCACCACCGCGGCGGAACTCATCGAGGACCTCTCCAACGCCAGCAAGCGTGGAAATCTCCAGGAATCGCTGACCACCTACACGCACCCTCACGTGCTGGTGATCGACGAAGTCGGCTATTTGACCTACGGGCCGGACGCCGCCAACGTGCTCTTCCATGTCGTGAACGATCGACACCTGAGGAAGCGGCCGATGATCTTCACAACCAATAAGCCACTGAGTGAGTGGGGAAAGGTATTACACGACGAAGATATGGCGGCAGCCATCCTCGATCGGGTTCTCGAGCGCGGTCGCTTTATCCACCTCGATGGACCCTCGGGACGAACGCGTCATCTCAACCCGGAAGAAACCTTGCCAGAAAATACAAAACGGCTCAGAATTTCCGGAATTGGTGGCTCAGAATTACCGGAACCCACATCCGATTGCTCGGAAAGACTAGGAGTGATTTCTTGTCTTGGGCAAGTTCGCGCAACAGGGCTTTTGAGGTGGCGTTCAACCGGAATAACTTCCGGTCATCCGCCCGGAATGAGGCAGCCAGGAACTTCACTTCAAGGGGTCACCGTGCTTCACTCGCATTTTGATTCTCTTGACGTTACCGAAGTCTTGAATCGGATCCCCTTCGAGGACCAGGAAATTTGCTTCGTAGCCGTCTTTCAGTGCCCCGATTTTGCGCAGCGGGAAGAAAGCCTTTGGCGTTGTCTCCGACCACAGGTTCCGAAAACGCTCTTAAGCTTGAGGCAGACTACATTCGACAGTATTATCAATAGAGTCGGCAGAAACGGATTGAAACTGAAGGCAACATTGGGGATCGGGAGTCAGAGGGGCTACGGAGCAAGGGCACGTAATCGCTTGGATGGTAGACAAGCGAGACAGGCTCTCGTTCTGCTTTCTCTGGTGGCGTCGACTGGGGTTTTTCCGCATTCATTACACCCACAGGAAGCAAAAGTAGCCTCGCTAAATCTGAACTCGATTCTGGATTCTTTGGAGCGAACCGGGGAGCAGAACCCCGCCCTCTCTCGGCCTTACGAAGTGACGCGGGAATATAAGGTATTCCGGAGCGACGATCCAAAGCCCATGTCGGATGTCACGGCCCAAATCAGCTTTACTCCTCCCGCCACCAAAACATTCAAAATCACCGATGCACAGGGTAGCCCGGGAGGCAAAAAGATCGTAAGTGGCATTTTGGAGCAGGAAATAGCTTCAGCCAAGGAAGGTCACCAACGCGACATCAGCAGATCCAATTATGACTTCGTCTTCCTGCGCGAGCAAAACTTTGGAGTGGTTCCAGAGTACGTACTGCACATCATTCCCAAGCGCAAGGAAAAGGGACTGCTCCTTGGTAACATTTGGGTGGATGCCAAGACATACCGCATTAGGCAGATCATTGGAGTCCCGCTCAAGACTCCCTCTTTCTGGGTCAAAGACCTCCACATCACCGTGCAATTCGCCGACGTGAACGGCATGTGGATACCCGTTTCTGTGGACGCCATCGCCACGGTCCGGTTTCTGGGCATTTACTCCCTTTCAGGTCTCAATTTGGCACCGCGCATCGCTGCTTCAAGCGCGCCAGGCCCCTGATAAACAGTTTCTGTTGATCCCACAACACCGAGGGAGTTCGGATTCGTAAAAAGGCCTGGCTTGCCGGCCGGCTCTGGTGAATCCTGCCCGCCGGCAAACCCAGATAGCGGAAATAACCGTTGGGAAATCCTCTTCCCACTCGTACGACGCGCCACCCTTGAAGACGCACACGGGGCGGGATAAGGATAGACAGTCATCAACAGTTGCGTATAGAAGCGATGATATGCGAGCTCCGGCGAGCCACGACGAAAGAAAGAAATCTCCATTCGAAAACAGTACCGCTCCCTTTGTCCATCGTCCTTTGACGTGCAACGTCCTACACGTCGGACCAGTAGGCTGAGTTCTTCCCCTGCGATAAGCTTTGTGGGCTGGGAGGTGTCGTCACTGGGGAACGAGGTGAGGGCGCTGTGTATTGCGAGCACTGCGGATTAAAGATTTTCCCCGAACGTCCCGTATGCACTCGCTGTGGCCGAGCGGCTTCACACGAGTGGGTTCAGCTGATCAGTCTGGCTATACTTCTGATAGCGACGATTGGCAATTCTGTTGCCGGACTGTTTCTGTTGCCAAAACTATCTGCTATGCACCCGTCGGTCCTTTTATTTCGTAGCTGGCTGTGGGCCGACCGGGAAGGTTCGCTGTATGGATGGATGCCGCTGGCCGCCGCGCTGCTGCTTTGGGAATTTCTTGTCTGGCGCAAGATTCGCAAGGCGAAACCCGTCACCAAGATTAAAGGATGGGTCGGCCGAAAGATTCTGACTTTTGTGCTTGCGGCAGGCTTCGCGCCGATCCTTCCTTGGTGGGTACCCGCCAATCAGCCATCAGAGAGGACGCTTGCTGTGCTCTCGCGGTACCCCGGGTTGCCTTGCGCAATTTCCTGGAGCGGCGTACTTATCGTAGCAGTTGTTCTCTGCGTCAAGGCCGAGACCCGTGACTGCCTCCTGGGCCGAGGCAAAACCCTCTCCCTCGTTAGCCTGGCCGCGCTGGCCTTGTTTCTAACGCTGACGTTTTTTGGCTGGTCGCTGAGCTGAGCGAGAACAAGGATCCTGTTGGCTGCGCTTCAGTGAAGGCCGGATCAGCCCCCCGTATCAGGGGCCGAATGTGAATTTCTTTAATTCTATAAGGAGGCAATATGACAAACGGACAGGCTGGACAGAAGAGACAAGCGGAAGCACCAACTCTGACGGCAAATCAAATAAATGAAGCAGGGAGGAAGTGGTTGCAACAGAGGGCGCAGACTCGGGGCGACAAAACGCTTAAGCAGCTGACCGACGAGCAGTTGGATGCGGTGTCCGGCGGCAGCCCTAGCCTGTGGGACATATTGGGGCCGTCCATCGAAGAGGTGATTAATGCCAAATTGCCTGGCTCCGAGTTTCCCTCCATTGAAACCTACCCGCCCGGGAAGTGTCCGGGTCAGAACGCATAGTTACGTGCTCCGCTTTTCGGAGACCCTCTAGGTCCCGATTTGGCCATACCGATATATTTAGTGCTAGTCATAAAGGGTGTCCTTTCTGGATGGGTTGAGCCAAACACTCAAAACTCTACTCCAAAAGGGGCGTCCTTTATATTGCGTCGGGAAATCGGAAAGGCTCGGGCTAGTACTTTAAGTTTCCGATTTCGCCGTTTCCCAGGAGTTGATTGGCCCTTGGAAGTCCACAAGGTTCGGCAGCATCCTTGACCTTCTCGGCGGGGAAACATCATTATGAGCGAATGAACCACCTCTGGTTGGTTGATTTACTCCGTTTGGTCGCCTCGGCGAGAAGGTGATAGAAGCGCAGAAGCGGATCGCTGTGCCGAGGAGGCAACTGCTTCATTACGGGCAAGTCGACGAGAGGTAGTGCGGTGAGTACACCGTTCTCATTGCGGGCTGAATTAAAGGGCGTCGAGGTCGCACCGGGGGTGACCTTGCGCTACTGGGAGGCCGGTGCGGGCCGGGCGCTGGTGATGTTGCCCGGACTAGGTCATGCCGCGTCGCTGTATAAGTATCAGCTTGAGGGACTGTGCGATGAGTTCCGGGTGATTGCTCTCGATCCCCGTGGTCATGGCGAGTCGGACAAACCAGAGGGCGGCTACAACTACCACACATTGGCCAAGGACCTCGACGGATTTCTTCGCGCACTCGACCTCAACGACGTGACGATGCTCGGCCACTCCGGTGGCTGCAAGATCATTTTGACCTACCTCGAGCTTTACGGTGATTCTCGACTGCGGGCGATTGTCTTCTCCGACGATTCACCCTGCCACCTGCGTGATGGAATATTCAGTGCAGATCAGGCATTGGCCGCGATTGACGCCTTCCAAGGTCCCGATGCCATCGCCTTCTCCAAGGGGTTTAGCGACCAATTCCTCACCGACGACGCGGAGGAGTCGGCGAAGGACGCCTTCTACCGTGAGGGGCTCAAGCTCCCTCGCCCGTACCTGGCCAAACTCTTTCGCTGGGCCGCCTTCGGTGATTGGTGGGATGCGTATGCGTTGGTCAAGGTGCCCACCCTGGTCATTGGTGGACGCGTGTCGAAAGTACCAGTGAAAATCGCGCAAGAGATCCACGAGGCCGTTCCGGGCTCTTCCTTCGTCGTTTTTGAAGCTGACGAAGGTGGGGGCCACGCGATGTTCTGGGAAGGCCCTCAGAAGTACAACGACTCACTGCGCACGTTCCTGAGGTCCTCCTAAGTCATGAAACGATTCGGGGCGATAAGTGGTTTGCGGGCGCGGTTATTGCCGATGAACAAACTCAGACTGGTGGCCCCGACCAACGTACTTGACGCTGCATCCCGAGTGACAACGGCGCTCTCAGGTCGCCACTGGTCCCGTTTCGGCACACTACAATCGTAGCGCCGTGGAGCCCAAGGTGGCATGAGTTTCATATTTGTGTTAATCAGGCGACAGCACTCACGACGAGGAGAGGGTGGTCCGGGAATTGCGGTCGTGTCACGGGCCACTCGGAAGCAATCGAACATGCCTGATTTGTTCTCTCGCCAGAAACTGCTGCTTGTTAGGCCGCCGCCGGTATTGGGGTGACTCGGTATCCGAGCTTTTCGGCTTTGGACTTGAGGCGCTTGATCTGTAACTCTCGGTGTCGAATCTCGTAGAAGGCTGCTCCTTGGTCCACGTATTTCATCCCGTAGCGCAGCATGCGGTAGACCAAGCGGGCCAGCTTGGCGGCCATGGCCTTGATGGCGATGGGAGCGCCTAGCCTGGTTCGCAGTCGACGGAATTGCGCTCCGAGATAGGTTTTGCTTTCCCGCAACGTGCTGGCGGCCATCTTCAAGGCGATACTGATCGGATTGTTGGTCGGGAGCCGGCCTTTCCCAATGACCTTATTCCCGCTGATGCGATTATCGGGACAGAGCCGCAACCAGGAAACAAAATGGTTCTCGGTCTTCCATTTGCCCATGTCGTACCCAGCTTCGCTGATGACCGTCGTCGCGGTGATGACATCGATGCCGTCGATGCGGGTTAGGTCCGTACCGGTCATGCGAAACAACCCTTCGCGCAAGTCGAACTGCGGCTTGTTCGCCCTCTTCTTCTTGCGCCGTCCCTTGCGGTTCTCTTCGGGCAGTGGGGCACCGTGGCTCCGATCCTCTCGCTGCTGGAGATACTGCTGGAGCTGGCGATCGCACTCCGCCATCTGCTTCTGGCAGAACTCGTAACCCTCATGCTCTTGCTTCAACACGAACAGCAAATCCTCTTGCCAGTTGCCTTCCAGACTCTGCGCAATCTGCTCCTCACTCGCTTTCACCCGGGGATCCCGAAACTCAGCCAGTTTACGCGGATCGTGTTCGCCTGCCAGAATAGCCTTGATGATGGCCTGTCCGGTTGCTCCGCTGATATCGGTCAACACATTGGCCAACTGCAGATTCATCTGCGTCAGCGCCTTCTGCATCCGCAGAATATGCCGACCCGCACTCTGCACGAGATCGCTGCGCTGTCGCCAGTAGGTCCGCATCACGCGAATCTCTTGTGATGGCCGGAACGAATTTCGCAACAGTCCGTAGGTGTGTAGCTTCATCAGCCATTGACTCTCCTGCACGTCGCTCTTCCGCCCGGGCAGATTCTTCGTGTCCCGGGCATTCACCAGGTACACCTCCAAACCCGCTTGTTCCAGAATGTCGTATACCGCGACCCAATAAACTCCGGTGGATTGCATCGCGACGGTTCGGATCCTGCATTGCTTCAGCCAAGCGGCCATGGTCTTGAGTTCGGCGGTGGTGCATCCGAACTCCCGTACCGATTGGCTATCTCGGCCTGACGGTACTGCTACGTAGTGAGATTCGTTGCCGATATCAATGCCACCAGCGTCGGGATGTATCACTTCTAGGCTGAGGTCTTCGGTCTGCATCTTCCGCATCATCTCTCGTCGTTGCTTGCGGTTCATCTCGTGCCAATGGTGCTGCGTTGGATGGTTGGTTGCTCTTTTGTTTTGCTCCTCTGGCTTGGATTTCATGCTAACCTTCCTGTGCTGAATTCAACTTGGCTCGGCCCGGTTGGCGAAAACTACACAATCTCGCCAGCGGGGTCGGGCCGTTCTCCTTTTCAGGACAACGCCCGCCGCCATCTACACAATCGCCAGAACCGGAGCCATGCTCTCCATCGGGCAGGAACGCTCCAGGGAAAATGCGGCCTTAGCTGCCGAACCAGGTTGTGCCTCGGATTTTAGTTGGGTTACACCATAACTGGCGAGCTCTCGACAAGAGTTTCAGGCTCATACAACCACCGCAAAGCGGTGGCCGCTGCTCTCCAGAAACTCCACGTGCTTTAGGCGGCGGTAGATTGGACTAGATGGAACCCCAAAGTGGCGGCTTTGAGCTTGAGATGCTTGATCTCTCGGGTGCGCTGTTGAACTTCGTAGTAGCGTGATCCATGGTCTACAAATTTGGTGCCGTAACGGAGCATACGATAGATCAAGCGGGCTAGCTTGGCGGCCATGGCTTTGATCGCAACCGGGGTGTCTAGTCTGGCTCTGAGTCGACGGAACTGCGCTCCAAGATAGCTCTGACTTGTTCGCAGGTTGCTGGCCGCCAGCTTTAAAGCGACGGTCACTCGATTGCTCGTCGGCAGCCGCCCTTTTCCAATGATTCTCTCTCCGCTGATGCGATTGTCGGGAGCGAGCCGCAGCCAGGAAACAAAATGGTGTTCGTCCTTCCATTTGATCATGTCCCAACCCGCCTCGCTGAGAATCGTAGTGGCGGTCATGACGTCAATACCATCGATCTGGGTTAGGTCTGTGCCCGTCATGCGAAACAACTGCTGTTGCAAGTCGAACTGCGGCTGATTCCCCTTCTTCTTCTGCAGCCGATCCTTCCGCTTCTCTTCCGGCAGGGTGGCCCCTTGGCTCCGGTCCTCCATCTTCTGGAGGTACTGTTCGAGCTGGCGATCGCACTCAGCCATCTGCTTTCGGTAGAACTCGAAAGCCGCTTGTTCCTGCTTGAGCACAAACAAGAGATCCTCTTGCCAGTTTCCCTCCAAGCTCCGCGCGATGTCCTGCTCACTTGCTTTGACGCGTGGATCTCGAAACGCCGCTAGCTTCTGCGGATCGCGTTCGCCCGCCAGAATGGCCTTAATGATCGCTTGCCCGGTCACTCCACTCACATCACTCAAGACATTGGCCAACTGCATATTCATCTGTGTCAATGTCTTCTGAATCCTCTGGATGTGCCGTGCCGCCGACCGCACCAGATCATTGCGCTGTCGCCAGTACGTCCGCATCGTGCGGATCTCCTGTGGCGGCCGGAATGAATTTCGCAACAGGCCATAGGTGTGCAGCTTCATCAGCCACTGACTCTCCTGCACATCGCTTTTCCGCCCTGGAAGGTTCTTCGTCTCCCGCGCGTTCACCAAGTAGACTTCCAAACCCGCCTGCTCGAGAACGTCGTACACCGCGATCCAGTACACGCTCGTGGATTGCATGGCTATGGTCCGAATCCGGCACTGCTTCAGCCAATCGGCCATAGCTCTCAGTTCCGCTGTCGTGCAGCCGAAGCGCTGCACCGGCTGGCTGTCCCGGTCCGGTGGAACCGCTACGTAATGGGATTCGTTACCGATGTCAATACCAGCGGCATCGGGATGTATGAGCTGTAAGGAGAGGTCTGCGCTTTGCATTTTCCGCTCCAGGTCTCGCCGTTGCTTGCGGTTCATGTGGCGCCAGTTGATTTGGTTCGAGTGCCCAGTGGATTTTTCGGTTGGCTCCTTTTGCTTGGCTTTCATGGAAACCTCTTGTGTTCAATTTCGACGTGGCTCGGCCCGGTTGACGAAACTTCTCAATCTCTCCATCGGGGTCAGGCCATTCTCCTTTTCAGGACAATGCCTGCCACCACCCACACAATCGCCACTCCCGGAGCCATGCTATAAATCGGGCAGAAACGCTCCATAGAACAGACGGCCTTAGCTGCCGAGCCAAGTCGTGCCACAGATGCTATCTAACTACCGCCCGGACTGCTCGCTGTCAGTCTCTGCCGGAGTTTCTGGTTCATACAACCACCCCGCAGGGGTGGCCAAGGCTATAAAGGTAGAAGTCAAGAGAAAAAACGTCCCCAGCGGCTGGAATTTTTGTTGCTTCGCAGCCCACACGAATAAGCAGGATCTGTTCTGATCTCCCGCGCCATGTGCTCGGTTGCCGGGCGGGTGCGCCCGACAATTTGGGATTTCTCTACCAGCGGTTTTCATCGCCTGTCGGCAACGAAGCCTGTCAGTTCCGAAACCAGCAAAGCTGAACGGCGCTCACTCTAGTTAGTGGCGTCTCATAGTTCTATCTGGGACTCGTGGCCCATAGCTTTTTCTGGTTATCCGAGAGGGCCTAGGGTCGCGTGTGAGACTGGGTGCCCGAAGCACACAGCGCCTAACAAATCAGCTGAGACTCGCTCTCGAACCAAGGTGTCTCGAGAACCCACAGGCCACCGCCAGAGAAGATCCCCGTGATGGAGCGGACTCGATCCGAGACACTCAAGCTGTTTGTGGTTTCAGATGATGGGCGTCGAAGCACACTCCTTCCTTCCATACGATCAATACGATCGTGGCAATCTTCCTGGCCAAGGTCAGTCGCGCCATTTCTGGGCGCATGCCCTTGCCTACTAAAGCCGCGTAGAACGATTCGAACGGGCCGGGCTTCGTCGAAGCCACCACCGCCGCTCCCTTGAACAGATTCTTCAGGTCGTGATTGCAATTCTTGTTCAGCCCGCGAATCTCCACAGGCTTCTTCTTTCGTCGGAGCTGGCCGTTTGCAACCTCGTGATCAGCGCTGCTGTGGATCTCAATGCCTAAGCCGCTGTACGTCCATAGTTGTCGCTTGGTGCGGAACCGGTGCGGGGTCTGCAAAATGCCCAGCAACACCGCCGCCCGGATCGGACCGATCGACGGAATCTGGCACAGTCGCTTCCAAGCCTTGTGCTTCTTGCTCTCCGCCAGTAGCTCTCGGCGCACTCCCTGGCGCAACACGCGCAGCGCATCCAGTTGTTGATAATAAAATTCAGCTCGCCGGCGCACTCCCGGTTCATTGATTTTCCCGAGCCACTCGGCCCGATGACGTGAGCCGTACACCTGCTTGCCGCTACAAGGGATCGCCCAGCTGCGATAGATAGCCTTGACTCGGGTCATGACCCGGCCCAGGTCCCGGGTGATGGTCAGATAACTGCGCACCAACTCCTTCCACGTTCGCAGCCCATGATCCCCGTGATAGACCGGGCGCAGTTGGTTGTTCTTCAGCAATTCCGCGAGCTTGCGCGCATCGACGCGGTCAGTCTGATTGCCCTCTAGCAACAAAGCATTCCGCCGCGGATCGCAGACCACCACTTTCGTGACATGGGGCTTCAACAGGTCATACAACCAAGCGGCCCAGGTTCCTTCTTCAAAGGTGACCTGCACTTCTCCGTGTAGCCCATCGAAAAACTGCAGAATAGTGCTGGCCTTCGTCTCGATGACACATTCCATGACGATCTTGCCGGCAGCATTCCTGACCGCATTCGAAATGCTGTCCTTGTGCACATCCATCCCAACATATTTAATATTGCTAGTCATAAAGGGCGTTCCTCCTCTGGAGCGGTTGAGCTGAAGCACTCAAACCTTACTCCACAAGGGGCGCCCTTTATAATGCGTCGGGAAATCGGAAACATAGGTACTGGACCCGACGCCAAAATCAACTTCGGCGATTACGGCGTTAATCACGAGTTGTCCGTCGCAGGCTCCACAGTCCACGCACCGAGAGGATGACGGAGATGAGCGCGGTCACGCCGAGCGCGATGATCGTCCAGACGAAGAAGAAGCCGCCGGTGGACTTGGCGATCTCGCCGTAATGTGCCCCCGTCATGTGGAGGACGGGGACAAGCAACCCAAGGAGAGACCCGAGGAGTATTATGACGTACCCCGATCGCCGTCCGGCGAGCACTAGCGCCCCGTAAAGCCAAACGACCAAGATGGGCACTGCAGTTAGGTTTGAGACTCCTCCCTTTTCGAACCCGCGGACGATGTCGTCGGTCAGGTGAAACGTCATGAAGAGGATCGAGAGCAGAGACGTGATGGTTAGCAAGAGGTTTTGCTTCATTTGGCTATTCTCCGTGTCAAACCGTACGGAGCTAGGCGACTAGTTCCGGGTTGCCGACGGCCCGCTCCGAACTAACTGCTGGCTTCAACGCTGACCAAGTCCACGCCTGCCAGATGATGACCGAGGTGCATACAGTTTCGATCGTTGCGAAGAACACGTACGCTGGATAAACGGGATCCCGAAAGTCACCGTTGGTCAGAGGCAAAACGAAGGTCAGGAAACCGTTTACAAGGGTCATAATGCCACCCGCGATGATATTCGCCAGCCGGTTCGCTCTAAACGGAAGCAGTCGACACGCCACAATCATTGCGATGGGTATTTCCATCAAGACCGCTGAACCCAGCAGAGCCCATTGTGGGAGATGTGGGACTGAATTCGGCGAGCCAACGAAAGCGAACAGGGCAAGCACGTCCGCATACAGGTAGTTTAATAACGCGAAGATCCAGAATAGAGACAACCGCTCCTTTGTGTCATGCATGCCAACCTCCTACGGAAAAGC
Organism: Candidatus Acidiferrales bacterium; assembly: GCA_963775865.1. GTDB lineage: Bacteria > Acidobacteriota > Terriglobia > Acidiferrales > UBA7541 > Acidiferrum. Next base: position 451,010 of record CAVZKU010000001.1, read on the forward strand.
AATGCAGGTTCTGAGTTGCGCTCCCGCCCAGGTACGGGATTCCTTTTCCCATTATGAGGGGGGAATCTTCCCGAGGCTTGGATACTGACCTCTACGGGGAGACCAACGAAAAAGTTTCATGGGGACCGCGTTCCCTCTGGCCGACCCGTCGATTTCGGGTCAACTCCCGGGAAGTCGCGAAATCGGAAAGGTTCCTCCCAGTACTTTACTTCTCCGATTTTGCCGTGAATCGGGACTTGCCTCATTTTGTTTCCCAACCGGACTGTTTTGCACGTCGCAACAACTCATCGAAGCGCGTACGAGCCTTGCGAAGGACTGAATCATTGTCAGGCGACCAACCGACCTCACGCTCCCACCATTCGTCCAATTCTCTACGGTTGGACAGTTCTGCAATCTTGCGAACTAGGTCATCGGCTTCTTGTCCATAGACTTTCATCTTGTGAACCAAAATATCCGTGAGCGGATGGTCACCTGGTTTTCCGTTTGGCATAAGAGACTCGCTTTATACTCGTTGGTCTCGGTCGGAGTAATTGTAGACTACGCGCCGGGCTAGTACGGACCTTTCCGATAATGCCGTTTGACCGGGATTTGAGGATTACTCCCTGATGGCCCGTGACTTACCAGAATCAGGGCCGCTCCCTACCTCGTAGCGAGCGCTATCGCCTGTTAACGTCCATTGAAATGTTCCAAGCGTACGCGGCGTGCTGCACGGATCGCTGCCACCCAGAAGATCATCAACGCGGCAATAAATAGCTCAAACCGGTGCTTGCCCCAAAACAATCGATCCGCGCGGTAACTCATATGGCTATTGCCAATCCGATGGCCTTCTACAACCCAGTTCCATACCTCTCCGAGCAGTGCGCTTACTGCCGCGAACGCCAGGGAAACAAACAGCGCCATTATGATTCCAGGCGCCCAACCGTCATCGGCGGGTGCGTAGCGGCGCCAAATTATGCGGACACCCACGATGGCGACTAAGACGTATAGCAGTGCGAAAGGCAGGAGCTCAGCCACATCAATGTACGCACGGTTCCGGCCCAACGAATCGGATACTTGCCCGACCGAAACGCCATTTTCCTTTCCGATCTCTTCAAACAATCTCTCCATGCATGCATCTCGTTCGGCGTCGTACTTCTCGCTCGGGTTCGGGCTATGCCGACCAAAGTGAGCATCGGCATAGCGAATCGCAAGATCTTCCGCGAACTCTGCGTCCGCACTGAGATGGCGAGCGCTGACAGGGTGATTGAAGGGTTCTTCCGGCCATCTGCAGTCGGAATTACGCCCATCGCGCCGGACGCATCCGCCCACGCACAGAACGAATGCCACCGCGATCAAGAGCGCCAAGCTCTTTAGAACCATCATGGTTCGCCGACTCAAAGGCAGTCTCTCCTTTCCGTGAAACTGAACGATCAGCCCGGACGCCCCGCGGGTTAAGGGTGCAGCAATCTGTCCCACGGCAAGAAACTCCCGAACGCCATGATGAGCGGGACGACGCCGGCGATACCTGCAACAAACCACTTCCAGAATCCCGAGCGAATGAGCCACTGTCGCGACAGCGAGAGAATGGCATCACAGAGGAGTGATCCGGCGCCCCACGAATTAGCGGCTTCGTCGAAAATCCATAACATCTCCTGTGCGAACCGCTTGCGGAATGAAGGCGGATGCAGACTAATGAGAAGTGCATAAAGGAAACGAATCACAACGCTTCCTTTGGCTTGGTACCGCGCAGACGTACCTTTGCCTCGCGAACGACACTGTCCAGGCGCGAAATCTCTGCTGAGAACAAATTGCGGCCAAATCCCGTCATTCGGTAGTAGCGCCGCCGAGGGTCGTCGTTTGCGGACTTCCGAGGCACTTCCTTGACGACTCCGTGATCAATTAGCTTTTCTAGATTGTCGTAAAACGTGCCGGGACCTAGCTTGTACCTGCCTTCCGACTGACGTGCTACCTCTTGCATGATTCCGTAGCCGTGGCGATCTTCGTCAGCCAGAGCAAGCAGGATGTAAAAAGTGGCAGGGGATAGGGGGAGGAAATCTTTAAGGTCATCTTTCATGGTCGCACTCCGATATATCGGACTCCGACTTATTTGTCAAGACCCAAGTGCGGGGGAGGGAGGCGAACTTTTGTTTGGGTCCTGATAAGTCTCCCCAGAAACTCGTAGTTTTTAAGCCGCTGGAACTTGGATGAGTTGATATCCCAGGCTGGCGGCTTTCCTGTTGAGCTGCTTGATCTGTAACTGCCGGTGCTGCGCCTGGTAGAGCGCCGCTCCTTTGTCGGCGTATTTCATCCCGTAGCGGAGCATGCGGTAGACCAAGCGGGCCAGCTTGGCTGCCATGGCCTTGATGGCGACGGGAGCCCCTAACCTGGTTCTGAATCGACGGAACTGCGCTCCCAGATAGGTATCGCTTTGCCGCAAGGTGCTGGCCGCCATCTTTAAAGCGATGGTCACCCTGTTGTTGGTTGGCAGCCGCCCTTTCCCAATGACCTTGTTCCCGCTGATGCGATTGTCCGGACACAGCCGCAACCAGGAAACGAAATGGTCCTCAGTCATCCATTTGCTCATATCCCATCCTGCTTCGCTGAGGATCGTCGTCGCGGTCATAACATCGATGCCGTCGATCCGGGTTAGGTCCGTACCGCTCATGCGAAACAACCCTGTTCGCAAGTCGAACTGCGGCTTATTCCCACTCTTTTTCTTGCGTCTTCCCTTGCGCTTTTCTTCCGGCAGAGGGGCACCCTGACTCCGATCCTCTCTCTGCTCGAGATAGTGGTTGAGCTGCCGATCGCACTCGGCCATTTGCTTCTGGCAGAACTCATAACCATCCTGCTCCTGCTTCAACACAAACAGCAGGTCTTCTTGCCAGTTGCCCTCCAGACTCCGCGCAATCTGCTCCTCGCTCGCCTTCACCCGAGAATTGCGAAACGCAGCCAACTTATGCGGATCGCGTTCGCCTCCCAGAATGGCCTTGATGATTGCCTGCCCGGTCACTCCGCTCACATCGCTCAGCACATTGGCCAACTGGATATTCATCTGCGTCAGCGCTTTCTGCATCCGCTGGATGTGCCGGCCCGCACTCTGCACGAGATCATTCCGTTGCCGCCAGTAGGTCCGCATCCTACGAATCTCCTGCGATGGCCGAAACGAATTTCGCAATAGCCCATACGTGTGCAGCTTCATCAGCCATTGACTCTCCTGCACGTCGGTTTTGCGACCAGGCAGATTCTTCGTCTCCCGGGCGTTCACCAGGTACACTTCCAAACCCGCTTGTTCGAGAATGTCGAATACTGCGATCCAATACACGCCCGTTGATTGCATCGCGACGGTCCGAATCCCGCATTGCTTCAGCCAATCCGCCATCGCTTTCAGCTCGGCGGTGGTGCACCCGAAGCGCCGTACCGGTTGGCTGTTCCGGCTCGGCGGTACAGCTACATAGTGGGATTCGTTGCCGATATCAATGCCTGCGGCATCGGGATGTACCACCTCCAAGCTAATATCTTCGCTTTGGATTTTCCGTATCGTCTCCCGCCGCTGCTTGCGGTTCATCTCTCGCCAATGGCGCTGCGTTGGATGGTCGGTTACTTTCTTGGTTTTCTCCTGTGGCTTGGGTTTCATGCTAACCTTCCGGGGTTGAATTCAACTTGGCCCGGCCCGGTCGGCGAAACCTACGCAGTCTCCCCAGCGGGGTCGGGCCGTTCTCCTTTTCAGGACAACGCCGCCACCATCTACACAATCGCCAATACCGGAGCCATGCTTAGTGTCGGGCAGAAACGCTCCAAAGAATTTGTGGCCTTAACTGCCGAGCCAGGTTGTGACTGAGGATTCTAACTGCGACAAGGCCGCGCCTGCCACGCCATCGAGCTCTGACAGAGTTTCAGGGTCACATAACCACCCCAACGGGGTGGCTCGTGCTTAGTGCTGTATCGGAAGCGCGAGTTCGCGATAGGTGTACGCGAGCACGGTGGGATTGCGCGCTTTCGATACAGCGACTTGAAGGGAGGCGCTCGTTTTGCGGCGGACGCGGTCGTTATGCAAATTCAAATGAGGGAAGAGTAGGTGTAGCGGCATCCTGAAGAGAGCCGAGAGAGTAGAGCACCCAACGGGGAGAGAGAAAGAGTGGATAGATATGGATAAGCTTCATGCAAAGACGATGTCCCGAGGCGCGTAGAAGAAATTGGTAGGACGAGAGGGCACAACGATATTGAGCGCCGCGAGACATGCGAAAGTTTCGTGATGTAGATGTTGATCTCATGTGGCGACGGCGTCTCGCGTTGGCGGAGAACGGAGTTGGATCTCCGCAGCTGTAAGTCTTTCGATGACCAGCATCGGCCCACCACACTTTGGACAAAACCAAGCATCGTTCGAACTGGTGCTTAGCTCAGTTTTGGTCTCTGGTGTCGAGCCGAGCAACTGAAAGCAAAGTGGCAAAGTGGCGGCACGTCTGCGGTTGGCCAGGAATCCGAAGTTTCGGATGCGCACGAAACCTTCCGGGAGTAGATGCAACAGAAAGCGACGCAAGAACTCGTCGACCGCTAGAGAAAGCAATTTCTGTTCGTTGTGGTGGATGGAATCGCGCCAACGAAAGGTGACCTTTCCGTCGGCAAAGGCGACCAATCGATGGTTGGAGATGGCCACGCGATGGGTGTAACGGCCCAGATAGCGGAGCACATATTCTGGGCCTCCGAACGGACGTTTTGCGTACACCACCCAGTCCTTTCGGAACATTGGTCTGAGCCATGCCGCAAACGTTCTCGGTTGAGCGAGGAGCTTCAAGTCTCCATGAAAGTTGAGCTTGCCGTCCCGAAAGGCACGCTTGAGCGCCTCGTGGAATTTGCCGCGAAAGATAGCGCCGAGCACCTCGACGGGAAGAAAGAAGTCGTAGCGTGGTTTGATCCAGCGAGTGTGATCGGCCGATAGTCCACCGGCCGGGACGACACAATGGACATGCGGGTGAAGTTCGAGTTTTTGACTCCAGCTGTGCAGCACGCTGAAGAAGCCGATCTCCGCACCGAGATGCTGGGGATCGCGTGCGACTTCTAGAAGGGTTTCTGCACTGGTGCGAAACAGGAGGTCATAGATGACCTTCTTGTTCTGCAACACCAACGGGGCCAGGTGACGAGGAAGCGTGAAGACCACATGGACGTAACGCACCGGAAGAAGTTCCCGGCGACGCTTTTCCAGCCAACGTTCGCGAGCCCCTGCCTGACACTTCGGGCAATGCCGATTTCTGCAGGTAATGGAGAGCTCCCCATTAGCTGTCTTATGGGGAGTTTTTTCTAATGGGGAGTGGAACGCAGGAATCTGCGCCTTTTCGAACAGGGTTGGGCGCGCGGCGACTCACCATAACTTCAGGGGCTTTGCTACGTTGATGCGGCCATTCATGGCCGATGCTCAACAAGGAGAGCCCATGCTAGAAAAATATTTCTCCGCGCCCAAGACGCTAAGACGCTTGCGGAGTGGAATCAGTGGACCACACATAGACGCGTTCGCAGATGACCTCGAACGCGAAGGATACGCTCTGGCCAGCGCCGTTCGATACATTCGAGCCGCCGCCCATCTCGGCTGCTTCGTTCAACGGAGAGGCGGCGTTCTGGCAGAGATCGATTTCAACACGCTTCATGCTTTTGTTGGCCATCTTCGCGGTTGTCGGTGCCCTCACTACAAGAGAGCAAAGATCGCCTATCACGCGCGTTTTGGAGTGAAGCTCTTCCATCAACGCCTGGTGGGCTGCGGCATCTGCCCGAGTGAACCAGTTCGGGAAGAGAACGCCGATCCAGCTCTTGTCACTGCCTTCCGCGATTGGTTTCAAACGCATCGCGGGGTGAAGCCACCAACGCTTCGGCTCTACGCTCGCGGCGCCGCGGAGTTGCTCCAGGCCCTCGGCGAGGATGTCGGTCAATGGACTGCGCATGCCGTACGCAACTTTCTTCTACAACGTGCCAGCCAATGTGGAGCTCCGACTACACAGAAGCTGATTACCTCCCTCCGGGCGTTTCTGCGGTATCTCAACTTCCATGGTGAATCCCGTGACGATCTCGCCCTCGCGATCCCCGCTGTCGCTCACTGGCGGCTGGCCAAGCTTCCACGCTGTCTATCTGCACAAGAAGTGAACCGTCTGATCGCTGCCTGTGATGGTGCAGATCCCGGACGTCTTCGTGACCGGGCGATTGTACTCATGTTGGTGAGATTAGGATTGCGCGCCGGAGACGTAGCGCAGCTTCGTCTCAAGGACATCGACTGGAATGGCGGCACGCTGCAAGTGATAGGGAAAGGACGATACCAGGTACGGCTACCGCTTCCGCAGGATGTCGGCGATGCGGTGCTCCGCTATCTGGAATGGCGGCCCACGAACATCGATACGGATCACGTGTTTGTTCGAAGCATCGCTCCTTACAGGCCCTTCGCCTCGGGAGATGGTGTCTCGTCCGTGGTGAGACACGCACTCAAACGCGCCAGCATCGAAGCTCCTGCCAAGGGTGCCCACCTGCTGCGTCACACCGCCGCCACAGAGATGTTGCGGAATGGTGTGCCCTTGGAGCAGGCCGGCCTCGTCCTTCGTCACCGCAGCATCGACATGACCGCCTACTACGCCAAGGCGGATGTCGCGCTACTCAAACAGATCGCTCAGCCGTGGCCGGAGGTGAATCGATGATCACTGCCATCGAAACCTACCTTGCCGTGCGACGTGCCGGCGGCTTCACTCTCAGCAATACCGAATATCTTCTGCGCAGCTTTGCAAACTTTGCGACCAATCAAAAGCAAACGCACATCCGCACAGCAACCGCCATCCACTGGGCCAGCCAAGCGAGATCTGTCGCGCAACGACATGTCCGCTACCAGACCGTGCGCCTCCTTGCTCAGTACCTCCGCGTGGAAGACTCCCGGCACGAATCGCCACCGACGAACTACTTCGGCTATCGGAAAGCGCGTCGCGTCCCGCACATTTATTCGCGCGATGAGATCGAGAGCCTGGTCCTCGCCGCCAATAGACTTCCATCGGTCAACTCGTTGCGGTCCAAAACCTATGCAACGCTCATCAGCCTGTTGGCAGCAACCGGGCTGCGAATCTCAGAGGCGTTGCATCTGCTGGTCTCCGACATCACCCCCGACGGTTTGCTGATTCGCAAAACCAAGTTCCAGAAAACCCGTTTGGTGCCGTTGCACCTTACAGCAGGGACAGGGCTCGCTCGCTACTTGACGCACCGTCAAGAAATGAGGAGTGGTGGCGACCATGTCTTTGTTTCAGACGACGGGCAACCGCTCGTCTACTGGAAAGTTCACAGCATGTTCCGGAGCCTGCTGAAATCCGCGGGGATCAAGCCCTCCCGCGGTCGATGGCCACGTATTCATGAGCTTCGCCACACGTTCGCGGTTCGGGCACTGGAGTCGTCTCCGACTGGCCGTCAACGAATCGGGCAGCACATGTTGGCTTTGGCTACCTACTTAGGTCACGTCAACATCAACACCACCTACTGGTACCTGGAAACCACGCCTGAGCTTTTGAGCGACATCGCCGTCGTCGCCGAGGGCTTTGTGCAAGGAGTGCGGCCATGACTCCTCTCGCACCGCACATGGAAGCCTTCTTCCGTGAGCATCTTGTTCGCCATCGAGGTGTCAGCCCCCATACTTGCGACTCCTACGCCTACAGCTTCCAGTCTCTGTTCGAGTTCGCGTCCCAGAAGCTCAGAGTGGCGCCATCAGCTCTCATGCTGGAGCAGTTAGACGCGTCGCTGATCAGCTCATTCTTGGAACATCTGGAGACCGCACGTGGCAACTCCGCGGAGACACGAAACATCCGTTTGGCTGCCATCCGCTCGTTCTTCCGGTTTTTGCAGCACCATGAGCCAGCTGCCGTCGGACAGGTTCGCCGCGTTTTGGCGATCCCCTTCAAGAAAACCGACCATCGATTGGTGCCGTATTTGGCCCAGGAAGAAATGCAGGCCCTGCTCGACGCTCCTGATCCATCCACGCGAATGGGAGTTCGAGACCGAGCCATATTGCACCTGGCGGTGTGCGCGGGCCTCCGAGTCTCCGAACTGACAGGTTTGCGCACCGACGATGTCGCGCCTCAGTCAGCGAGCATCCGCGTGCGAGGCAAGGGCCGCCGTGAACGCGCGCTGCCTCTTTGGAAGACGACGGCTGCGGCACTGCGCGCTTGGTTGGCCATTCGCGGACAGGTCGCATCGCCTGAACTCTTTGTAAACGCCCGCGGTACGCCCTTCAGTCGATGGGGAGTTGCATACGTCCTGCGGCGTCACACCGAAACGGCGGACCGAAAATGCTTAACGCTGCGCGGCAAACAAGTCTCGCCCCACGTGCTTCGGCATACCTGCGCAATGATCGTACTGCAAGCAACAAAGGACATTCGAAAAGTTTCGCTGTGGTTGGGGCATAGTGATCTGACCACGACGGAAGTCTACGTTCGAGCCGATCCTAGCGAGAAGCTAGAGGCTATCGAGGCGGTCGTGCCGCCAAGTCTTCGCAAGGGCAAGTTCCGACCGCCTGACAAATTGCTCGCCCTTCTGAAGGTCAAGCCTTAATGGAGAGTCGAAAGGGCGTGGCTTCGTGTACAGCACGCCTTTCTTGCTGTGCAACTCCCCATTAGAAAAAACTCCCCATAATGCAGGAGTTGTAGGAGATGGCGCGATGTCCGCAGCGAGTGCATTCATCGAGATGACCGCCGAGCGCGGCGGTACGACACCGCCGAATGGCCAGGAGCACTTTGACATGCTTCCTGGTGATCCAGTTACGGCTTCGTTGTATGCCGGGCAGGTCCAGCAGCTAGGAGGTGCAAATCCTCTACCCAACCTGATGGAGGTGAAGGGTTAGCGATGACGCAAGGGCTATCACCGCAAGGGAGGTCTGAAGGAAGCGTCAAGCAAATGTGCGAGTCGATGAACAAAAACCGAATATAAGGCGTGAGCGTCGGACGAGCGGGCAACGTACTGCGAAGTCCACAATCCATCAAGGATGCGAAGCGTAGATTCGGCGACTGTGCACAGAAGGCTGCTGGAATTACCCCGGGAGATCTGCCCTGTGTCGCTTCGGCGACTGAGAGAGCCGTGAGGCAATCTGACCGCAGGGCAGAAGTCAGCAGAGGGTATAGTAGATCACGCCGTCGGCGAAACTAGTGAGGCACTCCAATACCGAAAGGTGGAGCAACAGATAGGTCGAGCCGGGAACGGTGATTGAAGACCCGAACGAGAGGAGAGGCGAGTAGGACATGGATCTCAAGCGCGACAAGCGGCAGAACATCCAAGAGAAATTGGACTTCTCGTCCGAGCAGACGGGTGAAGCCCGTCCTGCCGGAAGGGAAGAGACCGAATCGCGTCAGACGATGCATGAACCCGAAAGCCCAGCTAGCACCATCCGACTCATGGAGGAAGTATGTGAGCGAGAGAATCTGTTGGAGGCAAGAAAACGCCGCCATGCACTGAGTTCTACGATCCAGCTGATCTCGTAGACGAGTTCGCGCTCCTCGGCAATGTGCTGCTGTTCATTCCACACCATGCGGTTTTCGGTTTCCCAGTACGCATGATCTCCAGCCGGTGACGCCACAACGGAAAGGGCTTCTGCATGAGTAGCGCCTGTGTCCATCAGTTCATTCTCCCGCCGTTGAACCGCGCCTCTATGTTGGCGCGGGCTACCCGACTAAACCTGTTTAAATTTTGGATTTCCCTATTGGCCTTAGGAGCCTGGGGATTGGCGCGGAAGTGTACAGTTGTGGACAGACACGATTTGCGCAGAACAATACACTTCGGCTCAATGCACATCCACCCCTCGGGCTGCGGCACTCTTTGACCTGACCGTTAACAATGTCGCAGGCCCCTTCCTTGATGTTGCATTCACTAGTTAAGGGAAGGAGGTACAATCTGTGAAAAACTGGAAATTCGCGTTGCTAGCCATTGCTGTGGTGCCAGGATTGACAATGCTTTTCACGACCAACGCGATCTCCGACGTCGCCGAAGTATTCTGTGTGGCATCTGTTGTGGTGTTCGTAGCAGCTGCGCTCTTTGGTTTGGCCACCAAATTTAGCGCGTAGAATCAGAACTGCAAGAACGTGGGCACGGCGACGTGCTACTTATTTGGTTCGTTTGCGCCTGGAAACTTGGCGCAGACGTGTGCAGCGAACTCTTTGTCGCGCTCGGCTTCATAAACCTGCTTCATTTTATCGAGTGATCGACCAATGAACGGACCCGTTGTTTTAAACACCCATTGACACTCAGAGCAACCGAAACCCTGAAAGTTTTGGTCATTAATCCAAACCAACTTGCGTGGCATTTGCCGCAGGCCCTCATCATTTACGAAATAAGAACAGCTTCGTCTCATGGGACAGGTAGGACGCTTGCGTTAAGCGCACTCTTTCACACTGCCTGATTTCGGGCACTAACCCTCGTTAAACACGTTCTTGGCCTCAGATGCTCATTGCCCTCCACTTGTATATCCGACTGCCGTGTGCTGTATAGGACATCATTCAACCAGCGTTAAATGCACACTTTTGGTTGCCGCGATTCTTGAAGCGGAAATTCTCGATTTGAAGGACTATAAATGCATCTCGCACATCGTTACGTCGCCTCGCTATTCCTGACCGCTGCTATTGCGGCACCAGTGGCAATTATGGCTGTCCCCGTACCTCAAGAGGCCAGCGCTCAGGTCCGAGTCTATGATAAAGACCACAAGGATTATCACGACTGGAATGAGAACGAAAATCGCGCCTGGGGGCAGTTCCAAACAGATAATCACCAGAAGCATTACGAGTTCTCGAAGGCGAACAAGAAGGAGCAATCGCAATACTGGAATTGGCGCCATGCCCATCCAGATAAGGACTAACTGCGGACAACTGACCAGGGAACAGTAGGACAGAAAAAGAATGCGCCGCTTCCGTAACATTTTCGCTGCGGTTTGGGGAGTGGCGCACCTTTTGGCTACAGCTAAGCGCAACGCATCCCTCTTTCCAGGCGCGTTTTCAGAAATGATTAAAATGGGTCCCGGTGCCCAGTTTCCGATTTCGCGACGAATCAGGCACTGAATTTTCACGGGCCGCAGGCCCTAATGGACACTAACGTTAATCAGACCTGCAAGCTGCCCTCTTCGTCGACTTGGCTTCTGCCCTCAACCTAACATGTGCCCCATGCCAGGCACCGACGCGCTCATCGGACAAACCATCTCGCATTACCGCATACTTGAAAAGCTCGGCGGCGGGGGGATGGGTGTGGTTTACAAGGCCCAGGATACGCGCCTCGAGCGCTTTGTTGCTCTAAAGTTCCTTCCCGAAGGGCTGGTAGCCCATGACCGGCAGGCCCTCGAGCGATTTCGACGTGAGGCCAAGGCCGCCTCGGCTCTAAACCATCCGAACATCTGCACGATTTATGATATTGGCGAACATGACAAGCAGGCGTTCATTGCCATGGAGTTTCTCGACGGTCAGACCTTGAAGCACCTCATCTCCGGCAAGCCGCTTCCGTTCGACGAGATGCTAGCACTGGCAATTCAAATTGCCGATGCGCTCGGTTCAGCACATGCCAGCGGCATCATCCATCGGGACATTAAGCCCACGAACATATTTGTTACGAAACAAGGACACGCCAAGATTCTCGACTTCGGTCTGGCGAAAGTTGTTCCTGCTGGTCCAAGCATAGGTGTTTCGAAAATGCCCACCGCCACAGCGGGGGAACTTTTGACCAGCCCCGGCACGGCGATGGGCACGATGGCTTACATGTCGCCGGAGCAGGCCCTAGGCAGAGAACTGGATTCTCGCACCGACCTCTTTTCCTTCGGAGTGACACTTTATGAGCTGGCAACCGGAGTCATGCCATTCCGCGGAAAGACGGCCGCGGAGGTGTACGATGCCATTTTGCATCGCACGGCTATCCCTGCGATGCAACGGAATCCGGACATTCCCCCCAAGCTGCAAGACGTCATCGAGAAGTGCCTTGAGAAAGATTCAAAACTGCGTTACCAGAGCGCGGCGGAGATAGCCACAGACTTGCGCCGCTTGAAGCGTGATAGCTCCGCTGGCTGGGAGAGCTGCGCTACCCACGAGAGTGAAATTCGGCAAAGTTCAAAGCCGAAACTTGCCCTGCTGGGCACAACCATCGTATTGACGTTACTTCTCGTCACTGGAGTTGCCTGGCGGATCTGGCACCTTTCCAATCCGTCCATTGCGGCTCCTGCCCCTAGCTCTGCAGTTGCCGCTCCTGAAATCCATTCCTTAGCTGTGCTCCCGTTGAAAAACCTGTCGGGAGATCCCAATCAGGAATACTTCGCCGATGGAACGACTCTGGAGCTGATCACAACTCTGACCAAGATCAACAATCTGAGTGTGATTTCCTGGACCTCAGTTCGTGGGTATAAGAACAGCACGAAGAGTTTGCCGGAAATCGCCAAAGAGTTGAACACGGATGGAGTCATTGATGGGTCAGTGGAGCGCTCCGGTAAACGGGTGAAAATCACCATACAGTTGATCCAGGGGGCGAGCGATCATACCCTGTGGGCGCAAAGTTACAATCGAGAGTTGCGCGACATTCTGAGCCTGCAGGAAGAAGTGGCTAGTACGATCGCCCAGGAGGTTCGGGTCGCACTGACGCCCCAGGACCGCGTGCGTCTCTCGGGAGCCCGTCCGGTAGATCCGGAAGCCTATTTACTCTACATGCGAGGCCGCTCAGACCTGCAACGCTGGACGAACGACACATGGCGGATGGCACGCAAGAGTTTCCACCAGGCGATAGAGAAAGACCCCACCTACGCTCTCGCCTACGCTGGACTGGCGGAGACTTACATCACGGGAGACACCAGCCTTGATCCGAAGATCAGCATTCCGCTCGCCCGAGCGGCCGCCGCCAAAGCCCTGGCACTAGACGACACAGTAGGCGACGCTCATGTCGCGTCTGCGCAAGTGAAATACCAGGAGGATTGGGACTGGAACGGAGCAGAAAAAGAGTTTAAGCGTGCTATCGAGCTGAACCCCGGGGATACACTTGCCCATCACCTGTACTCCCATCTGCTCTTGGCAATGGGCCGCAACCAGGAATCCCTAAAAGAAAGCGAGCTCTACGTTCGGCTAGACCCCGTTTCGCCCGCTGCTTACGATCATCTTGGTTTCCATTACGCCGCTGATGGGCAGTTCGAACTGGCAATTGCGGCGTACCGCAAGACCCAATTATTGGACCCGACTTGGGAATCCTCGCATCAGTGGCTCGGGGATGCCTATCGTCATCAGGGAATGTCTCAGGAAGCTCTGGTCGAATATGAACGGGCCATGGCACTGGACAAAACTAGCCCAAAATTTGTGAGAACGCTGCGAAAGGCATTCGAATTAGAAGGATGGAATGGCTACTGGGAGAAGACTTTGAGTTCGCAACTGGAAAAGGCTAGGCATGAGTATGTTTCTCGGAGCAGTATCGCGATCCTCTATGCGCGATTGGGTGATAAAGAGAATGCCTTTCGTTATCTAGACAAGGCGTACGCGAATCACGACGATGCCTTGACACTCATCAAAGCTGACCGCGAACTTGATCTGTTGCACGCGGATCCGCGCTACGTTGCTCTGCTCCAGAAGATGGGTTTGCCACAATGATTCCATGCGGATACTAGCCTCCACGCATTATAAAAGGGCGCCCCATTGGAGTACGTTTTGAGTGCGTTGTTCTCAAACTTCTCCGGAAAGGAGCACCCTTTTATGACCAGCGTTAAATATATCGGGCTAGATGTGCACAAGGAAAGCATTTCGATTTGTGTGAGGAACTCTGTCGGCAAGGTAGTAATGGAAAGCGTCATCGAAACGAAGGCGAGCACGATTCTGCAGTTCATCGACGGGCTGCGCGGAGATTTGCGCGTCACCTTCGAAGAAGAACCTGGGCCGCTTGGTTGTACGATTTGCTGAAGCCGCACGTGTCGGGAGTCGAGGTCTGTAATCCGCGAAAGAATGCACTGCTCAAAGATGGCAGCAAGAGTGATCGGATCGATGCCAACAAGTTGTCCGAACAGCTGTACATGAACAACATCAAATCGGTCTATCACGGAGAGCACGGCCTGCGAACACTGAAAGAATTGGCGCGCAGTTATCTAACCATCAGCAAGGATCTCACTCGGGTGATGAATCGGATTAAGGCGTTGTATCGCAGTTGGGCCATTCCCTGTGCTGACAAGGAAGTGTATGCACCGCGTCACCGTGCGGAATGGCTCGGCAAGATCAGCGAATCGGGCGTGCGCCGGCGGGCAGAGTTTTACTACCAGCAGCTCGATGCCTTGCGGCTACTGCGCCAGGAAGTGCGGCGGGATTTGTTGCTGGAAGCCAAGAAACACAAGGCCTGGAAACTGCTGCGGCAGATTCCGGGGATCGGTCCGATTCGCGCCGCCGTGCTGATGGCCGTGGCCTAAATAGGGACCACAACCACGACCTCAAAGATATTTTCAAGGGTGCGGCGATGAGAGCCAGCACCGCGGCGGGACCACTGCACGATTTCTACGAGAATTTACTCGCCAAGGGGAGGAAGCCCACGATGGCACGCCTGACTCTGGCGAGGAAGATTGCCGCGATCACCTTGATCGTCTGGAAAAAGGAGGTACGTTTCGACGCCAATTATTTGAAACAACAAGCAGCTTGAGCGCCTCTGGCGAAGAGTCTGTTTATCCCTGGGAACCATTTCTAGGCGGTGACCGTCGGGCTCTTTGAGACGCTCGATTTCGGGGGGAAGTAGCAATCGGAAAAGTCAGGCCCATGCTTCCAGCATGCGAGTCTCCGGCTCCACCCTATGCCCTCCCGGACAATCGAAGAAAGCCATAGGCCAAGAGCCTCCGATAGGACCATGCATTGCCACTCTTCGAGTGGACAATCGTCCGGCTTGTAGTCTCAGAAAACGATGGGCGCCGTCACAACAGCGAAATGGGCACCACAGGGGAGAGAAAGCGGAGCACGGGTCCAATCAGTTGGGCTGAATGCCGAGAAAAAAAGATCGGCATTGAGCCGAGGGGGAGCACTTTTCTCGCCAGAAACTGCTGCTTGTTAGGCCGCCGCCGGTATTGGGGTGACTCGGTATCCGAGCTTTTCGGCTTTGGACTTGAGGCGCTTGATCTGTAACTCTCGGTGTCGAATCTCGTAGAAGGCTGCTCCTTGGTCCACGTATTTCATCCCGTAGCGCAGCATGCGGTAGACCAAGCGGGCCAGCTTGGCGGCCATGGCCTTGATGGCGATGGGAGCGCCTAGCCTGGTTCGCAGTCGACGGAATTGCGCTCCGAGATAGGTTTTGCTTTCCCGCAACGTGCTGGCGGCCATCTTCAAGGCGATACTGATCGGATTGTTGGTCGGGAGCCGGCCTTTCCCAATGACCTTATTCCCGCTGATGCGATTATCGGGACAGAGCCGCAACCAGGAAACAAAATGGTTCTCGGTCTTCCATTTGCCCATGTCGTACCCAGCTTCGCTGATGACCGTCGTCGCGGTGATGACATCGATGCCGTCGATGCGGGTTAGGTCCGTACCGGTCATGCGAAACAACCCTTCGCGCAAGTCGAACTGCGGCTTGTTCGCCCTCTTCTTCTTGCGCCGTCCCTTGCGGTTCTCTTCGGGCAGTGGGGCACCGTGGCTCCGATCCTCTCGCTGCTGGAGATACTGCTGGAGCTGGCGATCGCACTCCGCCATCTGCTTCTGGCAGAACTCGTAACCCTCATGCTCTTGCTTCAACACGAACAGCAAATCCTCTTGCCAGTTGCCTTCCAGACTCTGCGCAATCTGCTCCTCACTCGCTTTCACCCGGGGATCCCGAAACTCAGCCAGTTTACGCGGATCGTGTTCGCCTGCCAGAATAGCCTTGATGATGGCCTGTCCGGTTGCTCCGCTGATATCGGTCAACACATTGGCCAACTGCAGATTCATCTGCGTCAGCGCCTTCTGCATCCGCAGAATATGCCGACCCGCACTCTGCACGAGATCGCTGCGCTGTCGCCAGTAGGTCCGCATCACGCGAATCTCTTGTGATGGCCGGAACGAATTTCGCAACAGTCCGTAGGTGTGTAGCTTCATCAGCCATTGACTCTCCTGCACGTCGCTCTTCCGCCCGGGCAGATTCTTCGTGTCCCGGGCATTCACCAGGTACACCTCCAAACCCGCTTGTTCCAGAATGTCGTATACCGCGACCCAATAAACTCCGGTGGATTGCATCGCGACGGTTCGGATCCTGCATTGCTTCAGCCAAGCGGCCATGGTCTTGAGTTCGGCGGTGGTGCATCCGAACTCCCGTACCGATTGGCTATCTCGGCCTGACGGTACTGCTACGTAGTGAGATTCGTTGCCGATATCAATGCCACCAGCGTCGGGATGTATCACTTCTAGGCTGAGGTCTTCGGTCTGCATCTTCCGCATCATCTCTCGTCGTTGCTTGCGGTTCATCTCGTGCCAATGGTGCTGCGTTGGATGGTTGGTTGCTCTTTTGTTTTGCTCCTCTGGCTTGGATTTCATGCTAACCTTCCTGTGCTGAATTCAACTTGGCTCGGCCCGGTTGGCGAAAACTACACAATCTCGCCAGCGGGGTCGGGCCGTTCTCCTTTTCAGGACAACGCCCGCCGCCATCTACACAATCGCCAGAACCGGAGCCATGCTCTCCATCGGGCAGGAACGCTCCAGGGAAAATGCGGCCTTAGCTGCCGAACCAGGTTGTGCCTCGGATTTTAGTTGGGTTACACCATAACTGGCGAGCTCTCGACAAGAGTTTCAGGCTCATACAACCACCGCAAAGCGGTGGCCGCTGCTCCCCAGAAACCCCAGATTTTTAGGCGGTCGGGGCATGGACGATCTGGTATCCGAGCTTGGCGGCTTTCCACTTGAGGTGCTTGATCTGTCGTTGCCGGTGTTCAGCGTCATAGAACTCCGCTCCTCTGTCCACGTATTTCATCCCGTAGCGCAACATGCGGTAGACCAAGCGGGCCAGCTTGGCCGCCATGGCCTTGATCGCGATGGGAGCACCTAGTTTGGTTCTCAGTCGGCGGAACTGCGCTCCCAGATACGTATTGGTTAGACGTAATGTGCTGGCCGCCATTTTTAGCGCGATGGTGGCCCTGTTGTTGGTCCGCAGCCGACCTTTCCCAATGATCTTCTCGCCACTGATGCGGTTGTCCGGACACAGCCGCAGCCAGGAAACAAAATGGTTCTCGGTCTCCCATTTGCTCATATCCCATCCTGCTTCGCTGATGACCGTCGTCGCGGTCATGACATCGATGCCGTCGATCCGGGTTAGGTCCGTGCCGGTCATGCGAAACAACCCTTCGCGCAAATCGAAGTGCGGCTTGTTTGCGTTCTTCCTCTTCTTGAGCCGTTCCTTCCGCTTCTCTTCCGGTAGCGGGGCACCGTGGCTGCGATCCTCGCTGTGCTGCAGATACTGGTCGATCTGCCGATCGCACTCGGCCATCTGTTTTTGGCAAAACTCATAGCTATCCTGCTCCTGCTGCAGCACAAATAGCTGATCTTCCTGCCAGTTGCCTTCGAGACTTCGTGCAATTTGCTCCTCACTGGCCTTCACCCTGGGATCCCGAAACCCAGCCAGCTTATGGGGATCGCGTTCTCCTTTCAGAATGGCCTTGATGATTGTTTGTCCCGTCATTCCGCTCAGATCGCTCAACACATTGGCCAACTGGAGATTCATCTGCGTCAGCACCCTCTGGATCCGCTGGATGTGCCGACCCGCACTCTGTACCAGATCATTCCGTTGCCGCCAGTAGGTCCGCATGGTGCGGATCTCCTGTACTGGCCGGAACGAATTTCGCAACAGTCCATAGGTATGGAGCTTCATCAGCCATTGACTCTCTTGCACGTCGCTTTTTCGCCCGGGCAGATTCTTCGTATCCCGGGCATTTACTAAGTACACTTCTAGGCCAGCTTGTTCGAGAATGTCGTATACGGAGATCCAATACACCCCAGTGGATTGCATCGCGACAGTCCGGATCCTGCATTGCTTCAGCCAAGCGGCCATCGCCTTCAGCTCCGCTGTGGTGCACCCGAAGCGCCGTACCGGTTGGCTGTCCCGGCTCGGGGGTACCGCCACGTAGTGGGTTTCGTTGCCGATGTCAATGCCAGCGGCGTCGGGGTGGATCACTTCCAGGCTGAGGTCTTCACTCTGCATCTTGCGGATCATCTCCCGTCGTTGCTTGCGGTTCATCTCGTTCCAATGGTGCTGCGTTGGATGGTTGGTTGCTCTTTTGCTTTTCTCCTGTGGCTTGGATTTCATGCTAACCTTCCCATGTCAAATTCAACTTGGCTCGGCCCGGTTGGCGAAACCTCGCAATCTCCCCAGCGGGGTCGGGCCGTTCTCCTTTTCAGGACAACGCCCGCCACCATCTACACAATCGCCAAAGCCGGAGCCATGCTCTTGATCGGGCAGGAACGCTCCACTGAAAATGGTGGCCTTAGCTGCCGAGCCACGTCGTGCCTCAGATTTTAGTTGGGCCACACCATAAGTGGCGAGCTCTCGATTGGAGTTTCAGGTTCATACAACCACCGCAAAGCGGTGGCCCCTGCTCTTGACATTCCCTTTAATAGGACTTTTCCGATTATCAGGACATGAGGAAGGCTGCGGGTCGGTACCTTCGGATGCCCTTCACAATGACCGCTCGCTTGGACTAAACTCCGCCTCACATAGTTCCGAATACCTTGGGTTTTTCGCTTACTTCACGATTAGACGGAGGTCCTATGTGTACCCGACGATTCGCACTGCTTGCAGGCACTCTGTTACTCCTCAGCGTGACCGTAGTTGGGGACCAAAACACACCAACAGCCATATGCAATGACAATCGCACTCCAGCAGGGATACTTGCCCATAGCGTTTTACAGATTCATCTCGAAGCGCGGCAGGCGGTCTGGTATCCCAATGGAAGTGACGCCGCACACCTTGTGGTTGCGGCGTTCGGGGAGGAGGGTCATGCGCCGCAGATTCCTGGCCCGCTGGTGCGTGTCCCAATGCGTGTCGAAGTGTCTGCGACGATCCGCAATTCTCTAGACCACACGATCTACGTCCACGGACTCGCATCCCGCCCGGAGGCAAGCCTGCAACCACAGCCACCGACGGATCCCACGACGACGGCCGACGCCGCAACCACACTTGAGGTTCCAGTCGGCGCCGTGCGTGAGGTTCGCTTCAAATCCGGTGCTGCCGGCAGCTATTACTATTGGGCCTCGAATGATCGCCAATCTCTGCTGATGCGAACAGGACCTGATTCCATGTTATCGGGTGCATTTGTCGTCGATGCACCCGGCACACACGATAGCGATCGAGTCTTTGTTGTCAACACATGGGTACCCGCCGGGGGCAACGCGTTCAATACGCTACCAACAATAAACGGAAAATCCTGGCCAGATACTGAACGACTCATCCTCAAGGTCGGCGAGCCCACACACTGGCGGTGGATTAACACGAGCGATTCCGACCACGCCATGCATCTGCACGGGTTCTATTTTGAAGTGAATGGAGTGGGCGATCAGGATCATTTTCAGGAATTCGCTCGTCAGGAGCGGCTTACGGTTGTCACGCAGGAGATGCTGCCCGGTGGAACGTTTAACATGACCTGGATACCCGAACGCCCCGGTCACTGGCTGATGCATTGCCACATGACGTTTCACATGATGCAGCCAGAGAATTTGCCTGGGTATGCGATCGCGGCGCACTATACTCCGGAAAACGCGGGCATGGGCGGCTTGGTGCTTGGCCTAGATGTCCAACCGTCAAGCAACTCCGTATCGACGGCGAGCAACACGACGGCCGTTTCAAGTTCAGCCCACAAATTTCGTCTAGTGGTTCGGGAACGCCCTGGCAGTTCGCGTTATTTTGGAGGTTTCAGCTATGACCTTTCTGAATCTGCCACAGAAACTTCGCCGACTGCGCTGCCTCCCGTGGGTGGCCCGTTGGTGTTGACGCGCGGGGAGCCCGCAGAAATAGAAGTGATCAACGAACTGAGGGAGCCGACCACGGTTCACTGGCACGGAATCGAGCTCGAAAGTCCGTACGACGGCGTGCCCGATTGGAGCGGGACCGGAAAGCAAACCACGCCGGCCATCGCACCGGGACACTCGTTTGTTGCGCACATGACTCCCCCTCGCGCTGGAACCTTCATCTATCACTCCCATTGGCACGAACAGAAACAGTTGGGCGAAGGTCTGACTGGACCTCTTGTCGTTTTGGAGCCAGGAGCGAAATTCGATCCTGCGACAGACAAGATCTTTCTGTTTTCTCGAGACGGCGTTGAGGGCAACGAGCCACTTCTGATGAACGGCAGCCCGCAGCCCGCGCCGATCGCCTTGGTTGCCGGCACGACGTACCGCATGCGCTTTATCAATATCACTCCTGTAGATTCTGATCTGACATACTCGATTGTCGACGCGAGCGGCGCTCCAGTGTCTTGGCGCGCAATTGCGAAGGACGGTCAGGACCTTCCTCAGGAACAGGCAACTACGAAAAAATCATCGGGCGATACCATCACAGTTGGTGAAACGCGCGACTATAACTTTACTCCGAACCAGGTGGGTGAGCTGTATCTTCAGGCTGCGGCCTTTCAACGGATGTGGGTGAAAACTACGCTGATCGTGGGTCCGCAGGAATTGCGGCCGTTGGCAAGTCCTTCCGCCACTCTGCTGGATCAATGGAACGAGATCGGGCGAAAACTCATCGCTAAGGCCGAAGATTTTCCGGAAGATAAATACGACTACAAGCCTGCGGCGAATATGCGCAGTTTCGTCGAACGCCTCATCCACGCGGCATCCGCCAACTATTTCTTCACCAACTCCGCTCTCGGTCAGAAATTACCGGGTGACGAAGATCCTCCTCGGGCACAATTCAAAAACAAGGCCGCCGTAGTGGAGTACGTCAAGAAATCCTTTGCCGACGGCGCGGCGGCGATAAAATCTAAGGGCGACAGTGGGATCCCCGATGCGGTCGTTGATCCCTTCGGTTATGACGATCCGCAGCACGCGGGCAAAGCGCAGATTCGACTTAGCGATCTGGCCCACAATCTAATCGAACATTCGGGCGAAGTTTACGGCCAGTTGAGTGTCTACTATCGTGTGGCAGGTATGACTCCTCCGGAGTCGCGTCCGAAGAAATAGAAGCTTCAGTTTTTGCTGCAAAACGCGCGAAGAGGTCGAGCAACCTCTGGCTTACCGGAAAAGTCCTATTAAAAGGAATGTCAAGAGCAGGGGCCACCGCTTTGCGGTGGTTGTATGAACCTGAAACTCCAATCGAGAGCTCGCCACTTATGGTGTGGCCCAACTAAAATCTGAGGCACGACGTGGCTCGGCAGCTAAGGCCACCATTTTCAGTGGAGCGTTCCTGCCCGATCAAGAGCATGGCTCCGGCTTTGGCGATTGTGTAGATGGTGGCGGGCGTTGTCCTGAAAAGGAGAACGGCCCGACCCCGCTGGGGAGATTGCGAGGTTTCGCCAACCGGGCCGAGCCAAGTTGAATTTGACATGGGAAGGTTAGCATGAAATCCAAGCCACAGGAGAAAAGCAAAAGAGCAACCAACCATCCAACGCAGCACCATTGGAACGAGATGAACCGCAAGCAACGACGGGAGATGATCCGCAAGATGCAGAGTGAAGACCTCAGCCTGGAAGTGATCCACCCCGACGCCGCTGGCATTGACATCGGCAACGAAACCCACTACGTGGCGGTACCCCCGAGCCGGGACAGCCAACCGGTACGGCGCTTCGGGTGCACCACAGCGGAGCTGAAGGCGATGGCCGCTTGGCTGAAGCAATGCAGGATCCGGACTGTCGCGATGCAATCCACTGGGGTGTATTGGATCTCCGTATACGACATTCTCGAACAAGCTGGCCTAGAAGTGTACTTAGTAAATGCCCGGGATACGAAGAATCTGCCCGGGCGAAAAAGCGACGTGCAAGAGAGTCAATGGCTGATGAAGCTCCATACCTATGGACTGTTGCGAAATTCGTTCCGGCCAGTACAGGAGATCCGCACCATGCGGACCTACTGGCGGCAACGGAATGATCTGGTACAGAGTGCGGGTCGGCACATCCAGCGGATCCAGAGGGTGCTGACGCAGATGAATCTCCAGTTGGCCAATGTGTTGAGCGATCTGAGCGGAATGACGGGACAAACAATCATCAAGGCCATTCTGAAAGGAGAACGCGATCCCCATAAGCTGGCTGGGTTTCGGGATCCCAGGGTGAAGGCCAGTGAGGAGCAAATTGCACGAAGTCTCGAAGGCAACTGGCAGGAAGATCAGCTATTTGTGCTGCAGCAGGAGCAGGATAGCTATGAGTTTTGCCAAAAACAGATGGCCGAGTGCGATCGGCAGATCGACCAGTATCTGCAGCACAGCGAGGATCGCAGCCACGGTGCCCCGCTACCGGAAGAGAAGCGGAAGGAACGGCTCAAGAAGAGGAAGAACGCAAACAAGCCGCACTTCGATTTGCGCGAAGGGTTGTTTCGCATGACCGGCACGGACCTAACCCGGATCGACGGCATCGATGTCATGACCGCGACGACGGTCATCAGCGAAGCAGGATGGGATATGAGCAAATGGGAGACCGAGAACCATTTTGTTTCCTGGCTGCGGCTGTGTCCGGACAACCGCATCAGTGGCGAGAAGATCATTGGGAAAGGTCGGCTGCGGACCAACAACAGGGCCACCATCGCGCTAAAAATGGCGGCCAGCACATTACGTCTAACCAATACGTATCTGGGAGCGCAGTTCCGCCGACTGAGAACCAAACTAGGTGCTCCCATCGCGATCAAGGCCATGGCGGCCAAGCTGGCCCGCTTGGTCTACCGCATGTTGCGCTACGGGATGAAATACGTGGACAGAGGAGCGGAGTTCTATGACGCTGAACACCGGCAACGACAGATCAAGCACCTCAAGTGGAAAGCCGCCAAGCTCGGATACCAGATCGTCCATGCCCCGACCGCCTAAAAATCTGGGGTTTCTGGGGAGAAAAGTGCTCCCCCTCGGCTCAATGCCGATCTTTTTTTCTCGGCATTCAGCCCAACTGATTGGACCCGTGCTCCGCTTTCTCTCCCCTGTGGTGCCCATTTCGCTGTTGTGACGGCGCCCATCGTTTTCTGAGACTACAAGCCGGACGATTGTCCACTCCAGGAGTGGCAATGCATGGTCCTATCGGAGACTCTTGGCCTATGGCTTTCTTCGATTGTCCGAGGGGGCATAGGGTGGCTCCGGAGACTCGCGTGTTTAAGCACGGGCCTGACTTTTCCGGTTGCTACTTCCCCCCGAAATCGAGCGTCTCAAAGAGCCCGACGGTCACCGCCGGGAAATGGTTCCCAAAGATGGACAGACTCTTAGCCAGAGGCGCTCAAGCTGCTTGTGGTTTCAAATAATTGGCGTCGAAACGTACCTCCTTTTTCCAGACGATCAAGGTGATCGCGGCAATCTTCCTGGCCAAGGTCAGGCGGGCCATCGTGGGCTTCCTCCCCTTGGCCAGCAAATTCTCGTAGAAATCGTGCAGCGGTCCCGCCGCGGTGCTGGCTCTCATCGCTGCACCCTTAAAAATATCTTTGAGGTCGTGGTTGTGGTCCCTATTTAGGCCACGAACCGTAGCCTGTTTCTTGGCACGTTGCAGCTGTCCCGCCACCGCGCGGTACTCTCCGCTGTCATGCGTTTCCAGCCCCAGCCCGCAGTAGTTCCACAGCTGTCGCTTGGTGCGGAACCGATGAGGCGTCTGCATCACGGCCATCAGCAGGGCCGCCCGAATCGGACCGATTCCCGGAATCTGCCGCAGCAGTTTCCAGGCCTTGTGTTTCTTGACTTCCAGCAACAAATCCCGCCGCACTTCCTGGCGCAGTAGCCGCAAGGCATCGAGCTGCTGGTAGTAAAACTCCGCCCGCCGGCGTACCCCTGGTTCGCTGATCTTGCCCAGCCATTCCGCACGGTGACGCGGTGCATACACTCCCTTGCCAGCACAGGGAATGGCCCAACTGCGATACGACGCCTTAATCCGATTCATCACCCGAGTGAGATCCTTGCTGATGGTTAGATAACTGCGCGCCAATTCTTTCAGCGTTCGCAGGCCGTGCTCTCCGTGATAGACCGATTTGATGTTGTTCATGTACAGCTGTTCGGACAACTTGTTGGCATCGATCCGATCGCTCTTGCTGCCATCTTTGAGCAGAGCATTCTTTCGCGGATTACAGACCTCGACTCCCGACACGCGCGGCTTCAGCAAGTCGTACAACCAAGCGGCCCAGGTTCCTTCTTCGAAGGTGACGCGCAAATCTCCGCGCAGCCCGTCGATGAACTGCAGAATCGTGCTCGCCTTCGTTTCGATGACGCTTTCCATCACTACCTTGCCGACAGAGTTCCTCACACAAATCGAAATGCTTTCCTGGTGCACATCTAGCCCGATATATTTAACGCTAGTCATAGAGGGTGTCCTTTCTGGAGTGGTTGAGCTGAGCACTCAAAACCTACTCCAAAGGGGCGCCCT
>CAVZKU010000002.1:0-1519922 GCA_963775865.1 Candidatus Acidiferrales bacterium
AGATGACGTATCGCGCCGTCTCCCCAGAAACTCCTGCTTGTTAGGCTGCCGCGGGTATTTGGGTGACTTGGTATCCGAGGCTGGCGGCTTTCCACTTGAGCTGCTTGATCTGCAATTGCCGGTATTGAAGCTGGTAGAAGGCCGCGCCTTTGTCCGCATATTTCATGCCGTAGCGCAGCATGCGGTAGATCAAGCGGGCCAGTTTGGCGGCCATGGCCTTGATCGCACACGGGGCACCTAGCTTGGTTCTGAGTCGACGAAACTGCGCTCCGAGATAGGTGTTGCTTTTCCGCAACGTGCTGGCCGCCATCTTTAAAGCAATGGTCGCTCTGTTGTTGGTTGGCAGCCGACCTTTCCCGATGATCTTCTCGCCACTGACGCGATTGTCCGGACGCAACCGCAGCCAGGAAACAAAGTGGTTCTCGGTCTGCCATTTGCTCATATCGTATCCGGTTTCGCTGATGACCGTCGTCGCGGTCTGGACATCGATACTGTCGATCCGGGTCAAGTCGTTACCGGTCAGGCAAAACAACCTTTCGCGCAAGTCGAACCGCGGTGCATTCCCCTTCTTTTTCTTGAGCCGTCCCTTGCGCTTCTCTTCCGGCAGCGTGGCGCCCTGGCTGCGATCCTCTCTCTGCTGGAGATACTGCGCGAGCGGGCGATCACACTCCGTCATCTGCTTCTGGCAGAACTCATAGCCATCCTGCTCTTGCTTGAGCACAAACAGCAGATCGGGTTGCCAGTTGCCTTCCAGACTTTGCGCAATCTGCTCCTCACTCGCCTTCACGCGAGGATCCCGAAATGCCGCGAGCTTATGCGGATCGCGTTCGCCTCCCAGAATGGCCTTGATGATGGCCTGTCCGGTTGCTCCGCTGATATCGGTCAACACATTGGCCAACTGAATGTTCATCTGCGTCAGCGCCTTCTGCATCCGCTGGATGTGTCGGCCGGCACTCTGTACCAGATCATTCCGCTGCCTCCAGTAGGTCCGCATCGTCCGAATCTCCTGCGATGGCCGAAACGAATTTCGCAAAAGTCCGTAGGTGTGCAGCTTCATCAACCATTGACTCTCCTGCACGTCGCTCTTACGGCCCGGGAGATTCTTCGTGTCCCGCGCATTCACCAAGTACACTTCCAAACCAGTTTGTTCGAGAATGTCGTATACGGCTATCCAATACACGCCGGTGGATTGCATCGCAACAGTCCGAATGGCGCATTGCTTCAGCCAAGCGGCCATGGCCTTCAGCTCGGCGGTGGTGCATCCGAAGCGTCGTACAGGTTGGTTGTCACGGCTCGGCGGTACCGCCACATAGTGGGATTCGTTGCCGATATCAATGCCTGCGGCACCGGGATGGACCACGTCCAGGCTGAGGTCTTCGCTCTGGATTTTCCGCATCGTCTCCCGCCGTTGCTTGCGGTTCATCTCGTGCCAATGGCGCTGTGTTCGATGGTCGGTTGCCTTCCTGTTTTTCTCCTTGGGCTTGGATTTCATGCGTAACCTTCCTATGTCAAATTCAACTTGGCCCGGCCCGGTTGGTGAAAACTACTCAATCTCCCCAGCGGGGTCGGGCCGCTCTCCTTTTCAGGACAACGCCCGCCACCATCTACATAATCGCCAATACCGGAGCCATGCTAAAATTCGGGCAGAAACGCACCATAGACATCGCGGCCTTAGCTGCCAAGCCAAGTTGTAACTGAGATTCTAGCAACGCCAATTCCAGCCGGCTTATAGCACCGACCTCTGTTGAGCTCTGACAGAGTTTCAGGGTCGCATAACCACCCCAACGGGGTGGCCGACGCTAAAATGTAACCAGAGGGGACAACGTCGCGCCATTTAAGATGTAACCCGAGACAAAGACGATTTGGGGAGGGTTCCTTTGGGGCGCAACGGGAAATGGGAGTATTTTCGAGTTATTTATGGGCGGTATGGCAAAGCAGATCGTAAAGCGAAAATTATTTGACTCGTGCATGTACAGATGGTATCGCGAGGGGGTGTCGTCGCGGCGGTTACGGCAAACCTCCCAACCAGGAGACGAGTCTTGAAATTCTTCGTTCCAGACCAATCGCCAGAACATGCGGAGGATATCTACAACGATTTCCGCGCACTCCACAATGCAGCTGACAAGCGAATCCGAAGCATCACGTTCATTGACCGGGAACAGCAAACGGAAGTGCAACTCTGCGTTGGCCAGGACGAGCCGTGGTATGGCGGTAAGATTCTGCTGATTCTATTCTGCTTTCCGCGGGGCTACCACGTATTCACCCGGGACCGGGGCATTGATAGTGGATCGCCGATCATGTTCCAAGCAACTAATGCCCGTGTGGAGGAATTCGATCCATTCGACCAATCAGGCGAACTGAGCCGCGGGGCTTCAATATGAGAGGTAGAATGGTCGAGTCGAATAAATTTGTACAGCCAGCTTTCAGTTCGAAGATGTAGCCGGCGTCGTTGAAGGGTTTGGCGATGCGGAGGCGCATGGGATGGATTCGAGGGAGCATGTTGGATTACTCCCTGTTGCCTGTCACCCGCCCAATAAGTGTCAGTGTAGGGCCGAATGGCCCGGCTCCCGCAGCCAGCAAGAGTCCTCTCGCCCCTATTGTGTGCTGCCTCCAAGCAGCTTCAGCTTCTGTTCGGCGCTCGCCTTGATCGCGTCTTTCCTTTGCCGATCATCAGTGGTGTCTGAGGCCAGCAATTCCAGGGTTTTTCTCGCATTCTCTAGTGCGAGTTGCTTCTGTCCGTCTGCCACGTACGCGTCACCGAGGCTGTCGTAAACGTTCGGTGAATTTGGAAATGCCATCACGTTCAATTTGAAGATTTCAGTCGCATTCTTGATATCGCCAGCCTGCATGTGCTCGTAGCCGATGAAATTGACGGTAGCTTCGTCAAACAAGGTGGCGCTGGGATCTCGCCTCTGCGCTTCGGTGAGTTTCTCCTCCACCTTCAATGCACCACCCGGCTGATCGATCGTATCCAGAATACTTATGTTTACGGGTGCTGTTGTCTTTTCCTTCAGAACCGGCGCCATCCCTGGCGTTGAGATCAACGTGATCGTGTACCAGTCCACAATCTGCTTTGGCAACTCCGGGTGTACGCGGAAGATGTCGGCGCCGTGTCCACCGTTTGGGTACTGAACCAGCCTCTTGCTGGGATCAGCAGTGATAGCATAGAGCCACTGGATCGCGGTGATGCTGGGCTTGAATTCGTCATCATCTGCGTAGGCGAAAAACACCGGCAAGTTCTTATCTTCACGCAAGAAGTTACGGCCGTTGAGGTCGGTATTGCCAGAAAGAAGCACTAGTGACTTCACTTCGGGATGCCGTCGCGCCGCCTGCACCGAGTTGTTGACTCCACAGCTTGCGCCGCCCACGCCGATGATGTCACGTTTCACGCCATGCTGCGCTTGCAGATATTGCATGGCGAGATCGATGTCGCTCGGCCACTTGGCCTGAGCTTCCTGTGCCTGCTGCGGCGTGGCTTTGTCTGCAGCGATTCCGGCGCTCTCGCCAAAGCCACGATAGTCTAAGGTGAGGACGTTGATTCCCGCAGCCGCAAGTAGCTGTGCTAAGCCGTCCCAAATCTTGCGTTGACGGTTGCACTGGTGCAAAAGCAAGACTCCCGGCCCAGGCCTGTCAGCACTGAAGTAGGTTGCTTTGAGCTTCGTTCCATCCGCCGCGGTGAGATCGACAACCCGTTGGGCGGCGAATGCCATGGGCGGCACCACGGCTACAAACGACGACAAGAACACAAAAGGCAACACCCCTCTGAGTGCCATCAGTCACCTCCTGTGACCGCAACATAATACATGCCCAGTCTCGTGGATCCCTAATGCTCGCAGTGTCGCGGCCCGCACTCACTGCTGCATCGAAGAACACTTTACGCTGCATTTATGCGTGTGAACTTAGCCCGCTAATTCACTGGATGCCAGACACGATGGTGTCGCTGGGGCAAATTGGATCCCCGCCAACTTCCGGCACGACAATCCGGGATGCAACTTGTGCAGTGAAATTTTGAAGCCAATTTATGATGTTAACCGCCGACTTTGGGAACGGTCGCTGATGGTCGGGGTTAACCCACATGTAGCGCAGCCTCTTCTGGTGATTAAACCATCTCCAACCTTCCCCTTCAAACGACTCCGAACCCTGCCGGATAAGAAAAACGCCTTGATTGTTATCAAAATCAAGCCCGTTCGCCAGTACGGCGAACGCACCTAACTGATCTAGGTTTAGTGTTCCCCCAAGAGTTTCCCTCGCGCCATTTCTCGACCTCATTATCCGATAACGGCCACTCTGATACAGTTCAAAACAAACAGCTGGAGAACGCTGTTGTCCGCTTACAGTAGGGTAGGTGCTGAAATAGGAGAACCGACTCGGTATACCGTCAGCGGACTGGGCAACCAGGTGTTGCAAAATCACAAAACATAGGATGGCGATGTACATCTTCTTGGAAGTCATCTAGGACCTCCCAACGCTTTGAACAGAATCTTGCACCCACGCAGTGAACCAAATCAAGATGCCTGATTAACGCGGCAGCGGAAACCGGTAAAGTCAAGTACTGGGAGCCAAGTTACCGGTAAGGAGACTTGCACTAAACCGCTAGCGCGGTAGTGGTGGCGCTGTATCGAAAGCGCGCAATCCCACCGTGCTCGCGTACACCTATCGCGAACTCGCGCTTCCGATACAGCACTAAGCACGAGCCACCCCGTTGGGGTGGTTAAGTGACCCTGAAACTCTGTCAGAGCTCGATGGCGTGGCAGGCGGCCTTGTCGCAGTTAGAATCCTCAGTCACAACCTGGCTCGGCAGTTAAGGCCACAAATTCTTTGGAGCGTTTCTGCCCGACACTAAGCATGGCTCCGGTATTGGCGATTGTGTAGATGGTGGCGGCGTTGTCCTGAAAAGGAGAACGGCCCGACCCCGCTGGGGAGACTGCGTAGGTTTCGCCGACCGGGCCGGGCCAAGTTGAATTCAACCCCGGAAGGTTAGCATGAAACCCAAGCCACAGGAGAAAACCAAGAAAGTAACCGACCATCCAACGCAGCGCCATTGGCGAGAGATGAACCGCAAGCAGCGGCGGGAGACGATGCGGAAAATCCAAAGCGAAGATATTAGCTTGGAGGTGGTACATCCCGATGCCGCAGGCATTGATATCGGCAACGAATCCCACTATGTAGCTGTACCGCCGAGCCGGAACAGCCAACCGGTACGGCGCTTCGGGTGCACCACCGCCGAGCTGAAAGCGATGGCGGATTGGCTGAAGCAATGCGGGATTCGGACCGTCGCGATGCAATCAACGGGCGTGTATTGGATCGCAGTATTCGACATTCTCGAACAAGCGGGTTTGGAAGTGTACCTGGTGAACGCCCGGGAGACGAAGAATCTGCCTGGTCGCAAAACCGACGTGCAGGAGAGTCAATGGCTGATGAAGCTGCACACGTATGGGCTATTGCGAAATTCGTTTCGGCCATCGCAGGAGATTCGTAGGATGCGGACCTACTGGCGGCAACGGAATGATCTCGTGCAGAGTGCGGGCCGGCACATCCAGCGGATGCAGAAAGCGCTGACGCAGATGAATATCCAGTTGGCCAATGTGCTGAGCGATGTGAGCGGAGTGACCGGGCAGGCAATCATCAAGGCCATTCTGGGAGGCGAACGCGATCCGCATAAGTTGGCTGCGTTTCGCAATTCTCGGGTGAAGGCGAGCGAGGAGCAGATTGCGCGGAGTCTGGAGGGCAACTGGCAAGAAGACCTGCTGTTTGTGTTGAAGCAGGAGCAGGATGGTTATGAGTTCTGCCAGAAGCAAATGGCCGAGTGCGATCGGCAGCTCAACCACTATCTCGAGCAGAGAGAGGATCGGAGTCAGGGTGCCCCTCTGCCGGAAGAAAAGCGCAAGGGAAGACGCAAGAAAAAGAGTGGGAATAAGCCGCAGTTCGACTTGCGAACAGGGTTGTTTCGCATGAGCGGTACGGACCTAACCCGGATCGACGGCATCGATGTTATGACCGCGACGACGATCCTCAGCGAAGCAGGATGGGATATGAGCAAATGGATGACTGAGGACCATTTCGTTTCCTGGTTGCGGCTGTGTCCGGACAATCGCATCAGCGGGAACAAGGTCATTGGGAAAGGGCGGCTGCCAACCAACAACAGGGTGACCATCGCTTTAAAGATGGCGGCCAGCACCTTGCGGCAAAGCGATACCTATCTGGGAGCGCAGTTCCGTCGATTCAGAACCAGGTTAGGGGCTTCCGTCGCCATCAAGGCCATGGCAGCCAAGCTGGCCCGCTTGGTCTACCGCATGCTCCGCTACGGGATGAAATACGCCGACAAAGGAGCGGCGCTCTACCAGGCGCAGCACCGGCAGTTACAGATCAAGCAGCTCAACAGGAAAGCCGCCAGCCTGGGATATCAACTCATCCAAGTTCCAGCGGCTTAAAAACTACGAGTTTCTGGGGAGCAGCGGCCACGCTTTGCGGTGGTTGTATGAGCCTGAAACTCTTGTCGAGAGCTCGCCAGTTATGGTGTAACCCAACTAAAATCCGAGGCACAACCTGGTTCGGCAGCTAAGGCCGCATTTTCCCTGGAGCGTTCCTGCCCGATGGAGAGCATGGCTCCGGTTCTGGCGATTGTGTAGATGGCGGCGGGCGTTGTCCTGAAAAGGAGAACGGCCCGACCCCGCTGGCGAGATTGTGTAGTTTTCGCCAACCGGGCCGAGCCAAGTTGAATTCAGCACAGGAAGGTTAGCATGAAATCCAAGCCAGAGGAGCAAAACAAAAGAGCAACCAACCATCCAACGCAGCACCATTGGCACGAGATGAACCGCAAGCAACGACGAGAGATGATGCGGAAGATGCAGACCGAAGACCTCAGCCTAGAAGTGATACATCCAGACGCTGAGTGGCATTGATATCGGCAACGAATCTCACTACGTAGCAGTACCGTCAGGCCGAGATAGCCAATCGGTACGGGAGATTCGGATGCACCACCGCCGAACTCAAGACCATGGCCGCTTGGCTGAAGCAATGCAGGATCCGAACCGTCGCGATGCAATCCACCGGAGTTTATTGGGTCGCGGTATACGACATTCTGGAACAAGCGGGTTTGGAGGTGTACCTGGTGAATGCCCGGGACACGAAGAATCTGCCGGGGCGGAAGAGCGACGTGCAGGAGAGTCAATGGCTGATGAAGCTACACACCTACGGACTGTTGCGAAATTCGTTCCGGCCATCACAAGAGATTCGCAGTGATGCGGACCTACTGGCGACAGCGCAGCGATCTCGTGCAGAGTGCGGGTCGGCATATCCAGCGGATGCAGAAGGCGCTGACGCAGATGAATATGCAGTTGGCCAATGTGTTGAGCGATATGAGCGGAGCGACCGGACAGGCATCATCAAGGCTATTCTGGCAGGCGAACACGATCCGCGTAAGCTGGCTGAGTTTCGGGATCCTCGGGTGAAAGCGAGAGAGGAGCAGATTGCGCGGAGTCTGGAGGGCAACTGGCAAGAGGATCTGCTGTTCGTGTTGAAGCAAGAGCAGGATGGTTATGAGTTCTGCCAGAAGCAGATGGCGGAGTGCGATCGCCAGCTCAAGCACTATCTCGAGCAGAGAGAGGATCGGAGCCAGGGTGCCCCACTGCCGGAAGAGAAGCGCAAGGGAAGACGCAAGAAGAAGAGAGGGAATAAGCCGCAGTTCGACTTGCGCGACAGGGTTGTTTCGCATGAGCGGTACGGACCTAACCCGGATCGACGGCATCGATGTTATGACCGCGACGACGATCATCAGCGAAGCAGGATGGGATATGAGCAAATGGAAGACTGAGGACCATTTCGTTTCCTGGTTGCGGCTCTGTCCGGACAATCGCATCAGCGGGAACAAGGTCATTGGGAAAGGGCGGCTGCCAACCAACAAGCAGGGTGACCATCGCTTTAAAGATGGCGGCCAGCACCTTGCGGCAAAGCGATACCTATCTGGGAGCGCAGTTCCGTCGATTGCAGAACCAGGTTAGGGGCTTCCGTCGCCATCAAGGCCATGGCAGCCAAGCTGGCCCGCTTGGTCTACCGCATGCTCCGCTACGGGATGAAATACGCCGACAAAGGAGCGGCGCTCTACCAGGCGCAGCACCGGCAGTTACAGATCAAGCAGCTCAACAGGAAAGCCGCCAGCCTGGGATATCAACTCATCCAAGTTCCAGCGGCTTAAAAACTACGAGTTTCTGGGGAGACGAATTGATTGGATAACGTCGTCGGCTCCCCTCGACCGAGTAGACTTGGCGAAGGTGATTCGACCAAGGCTCGGAGGAAAGGAGCCGAGTGATGCTTATTATAGGTTGTGATTTCCATTCACGCTTCCAGCAAATAGCCATGCTGGATCCCACGACCGGTGAGGTTATCAATCGTCGGTTGGAACATGAGAACGGAGAAGCCAAGACGTTTTATGCCACGCTTCCAAGTCCGGCCCGAGTCGGCATGGAAGCTACCTGCGATGCGCAGTGGTTCGAGAGAACGCTGCGAGAACATCATCACGAACTTTGGATCGGAGATGCGGCGGAGATCCGTGCCGCCATGGTGCGGAAGCAGAAGACGGACCCGCGCGATGCTCTGCACATTCTCGACTTGCTGCTCACGAACCGTTTTCCCCGAATCTGGGTACCTTCACCGGCGGAGCGGGACCTGCGGCAAATGCTGCGGCATCGGCACAAACTGGTTCGCTTTCGTACCTCGGTGATGAACCAGCTGCACGCCTTGGCGATGGGGCAAGGCCTTTGCCGGAAGAAAAAGCTGTGGGCCAAGGCTGGCCGAAAGGAACTGGAAGGTCTGCTCCTCGATCCTTGGGCTAGTCTGCGACGGAAAGAGTTGCTGCAGTTGCTCGATCAACTCGATCCGTGGATCGCAAACCTGGATGAGGCGGTAATCCAGGCCGCGGAAAGCCGTCCGGCAGCCGTCTGTCTGATGCAGCAGGCCGGCGTGGGGCCGGTGACCACACTGGCGTTTGTGCTGACCATAGGGCCAGTGAGCCGCTTTGCGAACAGCAAAAAGGTAGTGAGTTACCTGGGATTGAATCCCAGCGAAGAAAGCTCTGGCGGTCGGCAGCGGCTGGGGGCCATCAGCAAGCAAGGCAACCCGATGATGCGCTACTTGCTGGTCGAAGCCGCCCAGACGGCCGCCAGGCTGGATCCGGAATTGCGGCGGGACTATCAACGATTGAAGTTTCGCCGTGGTAGTGCGGTGGCGAAAGTTGCCATCGCACGAAAATTGGCGGTGCGGCTGTACTGGAAGCTGCGTGAAGCAGCACAGCCCGTGCCGTCAGCTCGCATGCAGGGTAGCCCGGCAAGTCCTGTGGTAGGCGAAAGCCTATCGCCAAATTGATTGAGCGCCCTGCCTCCCTTGCTAGTGAAGGAGGGAGTTCGGAGAAAGAATCATGGGAGCGCCGGGATAAGCCGGCGTGGAGTAGTGGATGAAAGAGCCATACGGTGAAGGCCTAGCGAGCCACACCGGCTCCGAGTCATGCGCTCACAGTCGCAAGGCTGGAAGCGAAGCGTTGACAGGAGCACATGCAGGCGGGGTATTCAGCCGCGAAATGTTACTAAATCAGAGGGCCGACGTCGTCCATGATGGCGGAAGGCAACAACGATGGGTACGAAATCGTGAGCATCCATCGGACTCTGTGAGGTCAGAGACCCCCGCATGCACGGAAACTCCACGCGCGAGAACCGGGAGACCCTACCAACGCCCGACACGAGGTACTGAGCGGGCCGGTTGGAGAAGGTGATGAACCATAAGTCCAACATGCACGCTGGTGGGGAGTCGGACGGTCGTGTAGTACCTGCGAAGTGCCCGAACAAAGACGGAAAATCGTCGGCGGAGGGCGCGGAGGGAAGACGACTGACCAAGGAGAACACGGAACAGACGGCCGCGTCCCAGATGCAAAGCTGGGGGAACGCGTTGAACGGGCTGCGCCGTGTGCGGGAAGCAGCAAAGAGGGATAAACGGTTACGATTCACCGCGCTACTGCACCACGTATCCGTCGCCCTTCTCTCGAACAGCTTTTATGCTCTGAAACGGGAAGCTGCTCCGGGAGTGGACGGGCTGACGTGGCAGGTATACGAAACGGACCTGGACAAACGGCTGGAGGATTTGCACAGTCGCGTGCACCGAGGTACGTATCGAGCGCTACCTTCCAAGAGAACCTACATCCCCAAGCCGGATGGACGACAGAGACCCCTGGGCATAGCAGCCTTGGAGGACAAAATCGTCCAACATGCGGTGGGAATGGTCCTCAGTCAGATTTACGAGGAGGACTTCTTGGGATTCTCGTATGGTTTCCGACCCGGGCACGGCACGCATGATGCGTTGGACGCGCTCTGGATTGGGATCATGAGGAAGAAAGTGAATTGGGTGCTGGATGCCGACGTTCGTGACTGCTTTGGGTCTTTTTCACACGAATGGATGGTTAAGTTTCTTCAGCATCGAATCGGGGATTGCAGGATCCTCCGCCTCATTCAGAAATGGCTGAGGGCCGGCGTACTCGAGGATGGGAAATGGTCGGAGACGGAGGTAGGGACTCCGCAAGGCTCGGTGATTTCGCCGCTGCTAGCGAATGTTTACCTACATTACGCTTTCGATCTTTGGGTGCAGCATTGGCGGACGCACCGGATCACGGGTGACGTTATCGTGGTCCGCTATGCGGACGATATGGTGCTGGGGTTCCAACATCGCGGTGATGCGGAGCGGTTTCTCCAGAACTGGCGGGACCGCCTGCAAAAATTCGGGCTGGAACTACATCCGGACAAGACGCGCCTGATCGAATTCGGGCGTTATGCTGCAGCAAGTCGGAAACAGCGTGGGGAGGGCAAGCCGGAAACGTTTAACTTCCTGGGGTTCACACATATCTGTGGACAAGCTAGGAAGAACGGCAAGTTCCTCTTGCTGCGCATGAGTATCCGAAAGCGACTCCTCGCTAAGCTGAAACAGGTGAAGGACGAACTTCGGAAGCGCATGCATCAGCCGCTGGCGGAGGTCGGGAAGTGGTTGAAGAGAGTTGTTCAAGGATACTTCAACTATCACGCAGTCCCGGGAAACTTCGCCAGTCTCCAGAGGTTTCGGCTTGAGGTGAGCAAACGCTGGCTACGCGTGTTGCAACGTCGTAGTCAGAAGAGCCGGATGTCGTGGAAGCACATGACTGCTATTGCGGAGCAATGGCTTCCACTCCCCAAAATCCTACATCCGTATCCCTACCTGCGCTTCGACGCCAAGCATCCGCGGTAAGAGCCGCATGCGGGAAAACTGCCTGTGCGGATCTGCGCGGGGGGCGCTGGGCAACCGGCGCTCCTACCGCGACTTTGTTGTTGA
Organism: Candidatus Acidiferrales bacterium; assembly: GCA_963775865.1. Classification (GTDB taxonomy): domain Bacteria; phylum Acidobacteriota; class Terriglobia; order Acidiferrales; family UBA7541; genus Acidiferrum. Next base: position 11,344 of record CAVZKU010000002.1, read on the forward strand.
AGATCGAATACATGGTTGGTGGAAGTAGCTGCACCGTAGGATTCGAAGGAGACGAGCCTTGGTCGAGACCCGTAAAAGAATCCTGAGTAAGGCGAAGCTTGCGCTTCGTCCAATGACAATCTTGGCGAGCCTTACACGGCGTCAAGGGTCTTCGATAAACGTCCCGCTTCGCGGGACGCCCTTGACCCCGCTCCGGCTCGCGGAGCTAGAGGTTTGTTTCGAACCGCATAAAAAAACTCTTGACAACGCCGCCGACGTTATACACGGGACTTAACCGCGAAGCCTAGTCGTTACTTTTGACAATAGACTGAAAAAGACCCACGGAATAGCCTCCCTCGTCGCCTCACAACTGACCAGGCAAGATCAAGATTCCGGATACGAAGATGAAGGACACACGGACCTATGAAGAATATGGAGAAGATGTGGAAGTCTCTCGCTCTGCTTCAATTGGGAGCTGTAGTCCCGATGTTTCTGGTGGCAAATGTTTCGGTGGTCGCCGCGCAGCAGGTCAATGGTGTGCCGGGTTCGCCTAGTGCTACGACCACCATTGACGGGAAACAGATTCCGCCGCCACCCCCGAAATTCGGCGGCGTAATCAAGGAAGGCGCCAAGGATTCCACGCCCTGGTGGCCGCCACGTGTCGTACCGCCAAAGGGCGCACCCAATGTGCTCCTCATAATGACCGACGACCAGGGCTACGGCGTTCCCGGCACCTTTGGCGGCGTCATTCCGACGCCGGCGCTGGACCGCATCGCCACATCAGGCTTGCGCTACATACAGTTCCACTCCACCGCGCTTTGCTCGCCGACCCGGGCGGCGCTGATCACCGGCCGCAACCATCACTCCGTCGGCTTTGGCGTTGTGGGCGAACTATCCACCGGCTACCCCGGCTACGACTCGGTAATCGGCCCAGAGCACGCTACGATCGGCGAGCTCTGGGCCGTCGCGGTGCTGCTGGCCACCAGCGTATTCGGACTAGGTAGAGGCAGACCGATCTTCACTTACAACCTGCTCGATCTGGAGCGATTCCGGTGGAGAGGGCCATCGCTAAACGCCGGCAAGCGTACCATCATCTTCGACTTCAAATACGACGGCCCCGGCCCCGGCAAGGGCGGTACCGGCGTGTTGATGGTGGACGGCAAAGAGGCGGACCGCAAGACTATGCCACACTCGATTCCGGTAATTGTGACTATGGACGAAACCTTCGACGTTGGGGTCGATACCCGCACGCCAGTGGACTTCTCCTATGACGTACCATTCCGCTTCAACGGAACGATCGACAAGCTGACCTTCAAGCTCGGACCATCGCAGATGACGGCCGAGGAGCAGAAGAAGGCAGCAGAGTTCCTAGCCAGAGCTGCAGACTAGGCGGGCTCGACAGCCGAAGGTGGGAGCGGCTTCTGTGATTGCTGCCCGTTAGGAGGCGATATGAATTTAATGTTCGGTCTCGTTCTATTGACCGCATCGATGTTCGCTCAGCATGCAGCGAACCAGACTATGTTTAAGCCAGACCAGATCCAGTATGGTCCGGTGCCTGTGTTTCTTCCTGCTGGTGCGCAACTAGCGGTGCTAGAAGGCGACCCGACAGCGTCTACAGGAGATTTTACCGTCCGGTTGAAGATGCCTAACGGCTACCGGATTCCGCCTCACTGGCATCCCAACCGCGAAAATGCAACGGTGATCACGGGTAATTTCAAAATCGGTATGGGAGACACTTTCGACGAAAGCAAGATGACTACCTTTGGTGCTGGCAGCTTCGGATACCTGGACCCGAGCATGCACCACTATGTCATGGCAAGTGGGGAGGTCGTTGTTCAAGTCCATGGGATGTCGCCTTTACAAGTCAACTACATCAACCCCAACGACGACCCAAATACGAAAAAGTAGTTCTAACGGTAGCCTGTTAGCGGTCAACCGGAGAAGAGGAGCACTATAAGCCAGTTATCAGGTAGCGCTTTATCGCATGGGGCCTACCTGTCAGTTTTGACAATATCCAGCGAAAAATACAACGCTCACAATTCGCTCCAGCCCACAGTTCGCTCGAGGCGCTACCCACCATCCAAAGTACAACGCCCAGCGAAGGAGATCAGTCAATGAGCCAAAATCACTTTACCATCAGCTTTCCGTTGAAGTCGTCAGCCGATGCAAAGGCGATTGCCGAGCAGTTGCCACCCTTGATGCCTGAGTTTTTGAAAGTTGAAGACACGATAGGAACGATTCACTACTCACGCTTCACAGTGCTGAACGAAAACACTCTGCTATTTCTGGGCGATTTCGACGGCGAAATTGGCCCGCTGATGACCGAATTTGCCAAGCGGGCGGGGCCGGTGTTTGACGCGATTTTCCAACACGTGGAGAAGCCTCCGGCCACTCCAGTCGCTACCAACGTGGAATCCTTCGTCGAATGGGTTGCAGGCCATCTACTTCGTGCGGCAACGCTCTTCACCGCCTATCCAGACGTGACAGTTAAAGAGATTAAAGCAATGGCTGCCGCCGCCGACGTTACTGGCGCCACCCAACAGCTCCCATTTCTGTTGATCCTACCCAGCAGATCAAAACTCGCGTACATCGAGGTAGAACTGTTGCTGCACGCCAGGTCGCGAAGGACTCAGAAAGATCTAGCCACGGTTGGCACACCCCACTTCGCTCAGTTCATACCCTTGGGGAATAACCAGGTGGGCTTCTTTACTGTATATGACGGCTCATTTGAAAAATACATTGCCGATTTCACCAAATATATTGGGCCTGTCTTCGATCTTGTATTCAAATTCACCAAGGATCCACCGCCCTCGCCATGCAGAAAGCACGTCCAGGAGTTCATTGACTTTGGGAAGAGGATCAATCTCGTCCCGATCGGCTTCTACCAAGCATATCCGGGCTTGAGTGTTCAGGACATCCACGCGCTGATCGCCGATAAAAAGTCACAAGCAGCGTCGGCTGGATAGCGAGACTTCCAGTTACGGCCACCCGGTCATGAGTGTGGGTCGAATAGGAGGCTGGCGGTGACTCAGGATAATAAAACACAGGATCCACCGACAAAAGAAGGAGGGGGACTTCTTCGCCGAGTGTTTGGGCGAGGTGGACACGCGGCCCCGGAGCCAGGTGGCCATTCGGTAGCCACAAAAGAGCCCACGCTCAACCTTGACGATATTCAAGGATTCATCCTGCGCGGTTACAGGATGCCGATGGTGCGCCATTTCTTACTGACGGTCGGTGTTCCTTCGGCAGCAAGGAAGATTCTGCGACGGCTCGTCAGCGGCGACGAATCGGATACCCCGCAAATCACCACTGCCGAAGATTGGCACGTGGGGTTCGAGCCTGGCCCTGGAGACAATCCTGCGGAAGCGCCTCGTCATAAGCCTGACTATTGCTTGAACGTGGGAATCACCTGGCCAGGAATGATCGCGCTAGAGATTAAACGACTTGTGCCGAACGTTTCGTTCAAGTCTTTCGGTGCGTTCACGGAAGGGGCTGCGGCGCGAGCGAAATTGGTCGGTGACACCGGCCCGAGTGGACCAGAGAATTGGATAGATGCCTTTCAAAAGGGTGCCGACCACGTTATGGTGACTCTGCATGCGATTAGTCCGGATGCGATGCAGACCTATACCGACAGGTTGGTCGCGCTGTTTTCAGAGGGTGGCGGGTTTCGAGAGATCTGGCGTCAAGACGGCATGGCATTGATCGAGATGATAAATGGCCAGCCCACTCCTACCGCCAGAGTTCACTTCGGGTACACCGATGGCATCAGCATGACCACAATTCGCGGTGGTCCGGAAAAATATCACCCTGATCACCAGCAGCCCTGCGACTCTTGGCTGTTCGTCTTGCAGGAAGAGGCTGAGAATTACATGGTGCCGGAGCCTAAGGAGCTCGGTTTTAATGGCAGTTTCGCCGTCTTCAAAAAGATTGAGACGGATGTAGTTGGATTCGAGAATTTTCTGCAATCGAATAAGGACAAGATTGATCCGGAGTTGCTGGCCGCAAAAATCTGCGGACGCTGGCGCAACGGTGTTCCTCTCGCTTTATCGCCGGACACGGATAGTCCCCCAGGCGGGATCGCTCCGGACCAAATGAACAATTATGAGTATGTGAATGCAGATGGATCGGGAGATCCGAAGGGATTGCGTTGTCCTGTTGGTGCGCATATGCGTCGCATCAATCCACGCGGACAGCCCGTCACAGGTCAAGGCGTGCCGGGCGGTAGTAACAATACCCACCGGTTGGTCCGGCGCGGTTTACCGTACGGGCCGGTTTATGATCCGACCAAGCCTTACGATGGAATCGAGCGCGGTTTACTGGGTTATTTCATCAACTCGAGCATCGAGAATCAATATGAATTTGTTTTAGGGCATTGGGTGAATGACAGCGAATTCGCAGGTGCTGTCCGACTGAACCCCAAGTCAAAGGATCCAATGATCGGCACGCAAGATCCGGCGGAAAGCATTTTCGTCATTCCGCAGGCGAATGGCACTCCCCCCATCAAGGTCACAGGTTTTTCTACCTTCGTGACAACGAAAGCCGCAGCGTATTGCTTTCTGCCAAGCGTGACGGCCATCAAGTTCATTGCCAATTTGGGAGCAGCGTAGTGACGCGCAGTCTGTCAAAGGAAAGTCCATGCTGTTTCTGACCAGATGGTTCGGTGTGACCGGCAGCGACGCCGAGCGCGACCTTGCCACGGAGAAATTTGTCATCGACCAGATCGTCGAAAAAGTTCTCCTTCTGCAATCGAATTCGGCCGCCCAACAACATCGGCCGATCGGTCGTGGAACCCATGTTAAAGGTACCTCCGCTCGAGCGAAGTTCGAGGTATTTGACGTAACATCGGGACGAGACCCTGTGATCGCCCAGCGGCTCGCCAAAGGGATCTTCGCGAAGCCCGGCGTCTATCCCGCCGCCGTCAGGTTTGGGAACGCGGATCCCAAGGTGAATTCTGATTTCAAGGCCGACGTCCGCTCATTATCTTTCTCTGTTGACCTCACCCGTGATGGCACCATCGTTCCCGACGCGAATGTCAGCCGGCAGGATTTCTCCCTGCAAAATACGTCGACTTTACCGATAAATGACGCACGTGCATTTCTGGCGACGATGCAATTGCTTACCGCATCAAACCCAGCCGCAGGCCTGTGGACGCTTCCGTTCAAAGACAAGCTGCGAGTGCTGAGGACTCTTTCGATTGTGCAGGTACAGGCACACCAGAAAATACAGCCGTACCAGAAGCTGCGCTACGGCAGCAACGTGCCGTTTCGCCACGGTCCGATCGATATCGTGAAATATTCGGCAACACCGCTTCCGGATAATCCGGCGCGCCCACTGCAAAAGGGAAACTCCAACGCCCTGCAGGACGAGTTGATTCGACACCTGAAGGAAGACGGCAAAATGAGCAGCTTTGATTTTGGAGTACAGTTTCTCGATGCCGACCGGATGACCTATTGGGGCAAACGCCAGGACGTTAACTTCTGGGTCGAAAACGCGAGTATCAAGTGGAAGGAAACGGAAGCGCCCGTTCACTCCGTCGGACGGCTTACCCTTCTGGCGAATTCGCAGTTGCTGCGGGATGCCGGCGACGCAATTTATTTCGATGTCACAGGGCACTCCACAGCCGACAGCCGACCCGTTGGGAGTATCAATCGCGCCCGCTGGCAGGGCGAGGTCGCCAGTAAAAAGGCACGCATGCCGGTCCTCGAAGAAGCCAGCAAAGCCATCGGGCATTCATCGTGAGTAAATGGGGCAGCATTTGGCAGCAGCCCTTGAATTTGGCTCTGAAGTGAACGGTGGCCATCATTAACTCGGTGGCAAGCGAATTGCATGTTTCGAAGGAGGAAGGAAATGAATCTCAGAACAAAAGGTAGTGCTCGTCGGCTTCTAGTAAAGGTTGGCTTCGCGCTTCTGGCAGGCACGGCCCTCTCGGCTCAAGATGTGAAATTACGGAGAACTCAGCCGCAACGTGAGAAAGAAGTCTCTTTATTGGGAGATCTCTATGAATCTGCGTCGTAAATTGGGTCTGCCAGGTGTCTTTGTTTTGGCCTTTGTGTATCTCATTCCCTGGGCGACGATACAGGCTCAGACTCTGGCAACGCCAGCGCCACAACCAGAACCTCAGGCCTCTTCCGACATGGGTTTGCACGTGGGAATTACGCCATACATATGGTTCTCGGGCGTCCACGGAACTTCCGGAGTGTTCGGCCACGATGCCTCGGTACACGCCAGCTTCGGGGACATTTTCAATTATCTGAATATCGGCGCGATGGGCGTGGTGGACCTGCGGTACAACCGCGTGGTCATGCCGGTCGATTTTCTGTGGATGAAGCTGTCCGATAACAAATCGCTTCCACTTGCAGACCTCGGGATTAACTCGATCAAGGCGCAAATGACGGAGACGATCCTGACGCCAAAAATCGGGTACCGCGTGGCGGACGGGAAAAGAGTGAAGGTGGATGCGTTGTTCGGGGCGCGCTACTGGCATCTGTCCACGACGTTTACGCTGCAACCGCAGATCCGCGGTGGATTGTCGCAATCGGCAAATTGGGCGGACGCGGTGGCGGGAGGAAGAATCGAATTCGCGCTGAGCCCGAAGGCTTCGGCAACGATTTTTGGGGATGCGGGCGGGGGTTCCGCGCGATTGGATTATCAGGTTGGCGGAGCGCTGGGATACAAGGTAAGCCGGAGATGGGTTTTGCTGGTTGGATACCGGTATTTGAGCGTGGATTACCGGTCGAATGGGACTGCGCAATTTATTTACGATGTAAACATGCCGGGGTTGGCGGCCGGGGCGACGTTTAACATCAAGTGAAAATAATTGTTTATTAAATTCGGGGCGGTTGAATTAACGATTCGAAGGAGGAAAAAAATGAATCTCAACACAAATAGCAGCGTTCGAAGGCTTTTTCTCGTGCTGGGCCTTACGCTTCTGGCAGGCACGGCCCTTTCGGCGCAGGACGTGAAATACAATTTCATGCCCGGCACGGATTTCTCGAAATATCACACTTACAAGTGGGTGGATCTGCCGGAGAACGTACATCCAAACCAAATCGTAAGCCAGGAGATCAAACAGGCCGTAAATAACACGCTGGCGTCAAAGGGCCTCACGCAGGCGACGGGTGACGCAGCCGATGTCTACGTGGGTTATCAGTGCTCCATCGATCAAGAAAGGCAGTTGAACGCCTGGGGTATGAGGGGCATCGGAGGGGGTATGGGCGGAGCCACAACCTCGACGATATCCAACGGAACCCTCGCGGTAGATTTTTATGATCCAACTTCCAAGAATCTTATCTGGCGCGGCACCGCAACCAAGACCCTGAACCCGAGCGGCAATCAGCAGAAGGACATGGAAAAGTTGAACAAGTCGGTGGCCAAGCTCCTGAAGAATTTCCCCCCGCCCCCGCCGAAGAAGTAGTAAGGTCTGAATTTAGGAGGGAATCATGATCAAGCGGTTCTTGCCACTTATTGTCATGCTCGGGTTGTTTTTTCTCTCGTTCCTTGGTCTGACGTTGCATCGCATCAGCAACGCCAAGGCCAGCCCACCTCAGCAGTACCCGATCATGGATAAGGTGGCCGATAAGATCATCATGAAATACACACAGTCCACCTGCGAACAACTATGGGTCAAGAAGTCCGAAAAAGCCCCGCCCACCGCCGAAGAACAAAAAGCCATCGCATTTCTGAAAAGCGATCCTCAAATGCGCGCCGCGTTCATCAACAGAATCGCGCCCCCCATCGCCAACAAAATGTTCGATTGCGGAATGATTCCATGAGGATCCTTTGGCGACTCTTAGGATCCAAAGCTAGTCCGTGGTGTACGATGATTCGTTCCGATAAAACCTGCCCATTAGCACTAATTGTACTGGCGGTACTTTTTGCCGCAGCGGGCACGCTCGCCGCCCAGGACACATCGCCATCGGCAGCTCCAAAGCAAACTGCTCCGCCCGCGGCGAAGAAGAAAACGTCCCCACCAAAAGCTCCAGCACCCGTTGCTCTCGAACTTGAGCCGAAGGCGATTGAGATTCTGAAAACGACCAGCAATAAACTTGCGTCGGCCCATACGCTTACGTTCACGGCGATAGAAACATTTGAAAGTCTGAGCCGCCAGGGTGCACCACTCGTTTACGGGAATAAATACGATACGGTTTTACAGCGGCCAAACAAGCTGCGTGTAATTCTGGAAGGTGATGGGCCTGTTTCGGAATTTTATTACGACGGCAAGGTCGTAATGGCTTACGCTCCTGCAGAGAATCTTGTCGCAGTGGCAGACGCTCCGGACACAATCGATAAGACGCTGGAAGCAGTTTTCCACTCGGCAGCGATCTACTTTCCATTTACCGATTTGATTGTTACTGATCCGTACGGCGACATGGCCTCGGGTTTGAAGCATGCGTACTATGTTGGCCAATCGAAGGTTGTTGCAGGTATTACGACCGATATCGTGGCCTTTGCCGGTAATGGGATTTTTGCGGAGATGTGGGTCGGTGCGGACGACAAGTTGCCTCGAATTGTTCACGCGATTTATCTCGATGATCCTGACCATCTGCGGCACAATCTGATCCTCTCGGACTGGAAACTCGATACGTCCGTTTCTGATGATTTCTTCACATCGTCTAAAGCCTCTTCCGCGAAGCACATGCAATTTGCTCATCCAAATCCGCAACCCGCGCCAGGCGCAAGACCAACGCCAGAAGCGCCGCCAGCAAGAACACCGGCTCCGACAAAAACCAATCCGACACAACCACAGCAATAACGATAAGGAGATTCAATACGACATGGAAAAAATAATGATTGGGCTTTCCGCTTTATTCTTCACGCTGTTCACTTGCAACACTGCCTTGGCATATGGGCACGCGAATGCCTGGGGCGGTGGCAGCACCACCCACTCCGGGAACACTACCACTCGCACCAACGCGTATGGTGGCAGTGCAACTCACACTGCGGGGCAGGGAACTTCGGCTACCAACGCCTATGGCGGCTCGGCATCACACGCCGAAGGGTCTGGACAGACGACTGCCTCCAACGCATACGGTGGCAGCGCGACCCACACCGCCGGACAGGGAACTAGTGCCTCCAACGCCTACGGCGGCTCTGCCTATCACGCCGAAGGGTCTGGAACTACGACTGCCACCAACGCCTATGGTGGGAGTGCGACACATTACGCCGGAGTTGGCACCGTCGGCACAACCTCCTCAGGACAGACGGCGTACGCCAGTGACCACTACGCGTATGGGGCACCGACCGCCTATTATGGCTATCATCCGCCGACGACAGTCGCGGTCTACGGATCGAGCTGCTACAACTGCAACAGTGGTTGGGGTACTGCCGGAGCCGTAGTGGCGGGGGCGGTGGTCGGCGCGACGGTTGCCACCGCTGTTGCATCGTCGAACAACGCAGCAGCAGCGAATACGGCAGCAGCCAATGCTAACGCCGCAGCAGCCAATGCTAACGCCGCAGCAGCCAACGCCTACGCTGCAGCTAATGTCAACTACGCCGTAGGACAGATGACTGGCGTCCTTCCTGCAGGCTGTGTCACGCCCCAGGTGAATGGACAAGCTTACTATCTGTGCGGGAATACCTGGTTTCTCGCAGCGTATGGCGCGAACGGCGTTTATTACAAAGTTGTGCCAACTCCGTAGACGCGGAAAACGACAAGAGAATGTCGCCGGCTTCTATCCTATTTGCTCCGTTGAGGGGACGGTGGCAAGCTCTTGGTAAACGCATCATAAAGGGACGCCCAGCTTGAAGTAGATTTTAATCGTTTGCAAGATTTACCAAGGTACCCCGACTAGGTTGGAAGGCCGAGCCCATTTCTGTCAGCAAAACGGGCCCCCAACTCGTAACGCCGCAAACGCTAAATACGCTCAAATTGCGGAAGTGGGGTACACGGCGTAGAATGAGTAACTTACGTGCTTTCAATACCCACCCTTGCCGCCCCTACCAAATTCCCAATGTTTCCGCATGTTTCGCGGGGCCAAAAGGTACCGATTCGATCTGGCCCATTGCCTCGCGCTGATCGTCTCCCAGAACCTGCCCGTAAATTCCCAAGGTCGTCGCCGGGTCAGCGTGACGCAGCCGCGGCTGGGCTACCGCCTCGCCTGCGGTCTGGAGAAGCATACTCGCGACCGTGCGCCTGAATGCGCGTATGCCGACCCTGCGGTCTTTCCGCGAAATCCCGAGTTTGTCGACGACCGGGTGTAGCACCTACTGGACAACTTTGTTGCGGTTGTAGGGGCGCCCCGGCGATTCACAATGAGAAGTTCGTGGTTGTGATTTGCGAGATGCGTTCGCAGCTTTTCGCGAACCAGCGGCGTCATAGGCACGCTGTTCTCTGATTCTTCGGTCTTCACTGTCTGGACCTTCCCGTGGCAGACGGATTGACGAACGTGAATCGTGGAAGTATCAAAGTCCAAGTCCTCCTCCGTTGAGTGCCGAACATGAAGGGATGAAACGCTAGGACCGCCGACTGCACTATTTGCTGGACAGAATTAGGCCGGAGGATGTAGTTTGGCCTTTCTCCTCGTTGCTGTGTCTTTGCGATTGCTCGCCGCAACCCTAACATAGTTTGCAATCGTTCAGACCACGCGATCCTGACGCCACTCTACCGCGAAAGGAACCACCATGGGGCAACGGGCAGCCGCACCTCACGGCGTGATGGAAAGCGGCGGTTCTTACAATCTGCATTCCGCGATTCCAGCGGGGGGAGCAGGCCTGGCTTTGCCATTGCTGGAGCAGGCCGCGCGAACAATCGCGCTCGACAGCACCGACCAGCCGCTGGTCATCGCCGATTACGGTTCGTCGCAAGGGAAGAACTCTCTTCCGCCCCTGCGAGCGGCCATCAGAACATTGCGAGGTCGTGTTGGCTCCGCTCGGCCTATCATCGTCGTGCACGTCGACCAGCCCGCCAACGATTTCAATACGCTCTTTGAAGTGCTTCACGCCGACCCTGAACGCTATTCTCTAGATGATCCGAACGTTTTTCCGTCAGCCATTGGAAGGTCGTTCTACGAGAACGTGTTTCCCAAGGCGCATGTTCATCTCGGCTGGTCGTCATATGCGGCGGTGTGGCTGAGCCGGAATCCGGCGAGAATTCCAGGCCACTTTGTTCCACGGGTTGCCACAGGAACTGTGCGAGAGGCGTTCGAACGCCAGGCCGCCGAGGACTGGAAGGCTTTCCTTTCCCTCCGAGCCGTTGAGTTGAAGCCCGGTGGCCGGCTGGTCGTCGTACTTCCCGGAATGGATGACGTGGGCGTTAGCGGGCTTGAGCCCGTTTTCCTGCACGCGAACGAAGCGCTCGCACAGTTGGTAACGGAGGGAGCGATCACAGCTGACGAACGTGCCCGCATGGTTGTGGGCTCCTACCCCCGGCGGCGGTGCGAGCTCTTCGCGCCGTTTACGGACAATCAATTTCACGGCCTCAAGCTTGAGCACTACGAATTGCTCACGCTTCCAGACGCCGCCTGGGCCGATTACCAGCGCGACTCAAACAAGCAAGCGCTGGCGACCCGTCACGCCCGCTTTTTCCGCTCGATTTTCTCTCCTTCTTTGGCTGCTGCTATTGCCGACGAGCGCAAGCGCAATGCCTTTCCCGATCTCTTACAGGAAAAGCTCGTTCGGCGGCTGTCCGACCCGCCTACGCCGTTTCACTCCTTCGTGCAGACGATCGTGCTCGCAAAACAAGGTCCAGTGCACGATTCGGCCCACAATCAGTGAGCTTTCGGATGACCGACAACTCCTGGCAAACCGGCTCGCTGCCGCCGAATGCATCGGCATTGACCTCGCGCCATGGCCATCACTTGTTTTATGGCTGGTGGGTTGTACTCACCGCCATGGTCGCCGTTTTCTGGGGCGTTCCCATAACGGTCTATTCTTTTAGCGTCTTCCTCAAGCCTCTCATCCAGGACTTCCACTCGACCCGTGCCGCCGTTTCACTGGCTTTCACTCTTCGTTCTATCGCTGACGCAATCTGCACTCCGTTTGTTGGTTGGCTGATCGCTCGCTTTGGGCCGCGCAGAGTAATCCTCCCTGCCGCCGTCATGTTTGGCTTGATCCTTCTCTCCGTTAGGGTTCTGTCGGGCGGCATTGGACAGTTCTATGTCTTTTACGTCGCCTTTTCTTTGGCAGCATCCGTTGGTTTCGGACCCCTCGCCTACGGAAACGTGGTGTCATTCTGGTTTGACGGGCGTCGGGGTTTGGCTCTGGGACTTACGATGTTCGGGATCGGCTGCGGAGCGATGATCTTACCGCCCTTCGCTCAACTCCTTATCGCCCACTTCGGCTGGCGCAGCGCCTACGCGATTCTCGGTCTTGCGGTCCTTCTTGTTCCCCTGCCAATCGTCGCGGCATTTCTTAAGGAAAAACCTCAGGTTATGGGCCTTTTGCCGGACGGGGTCGCGTCGGCGGAGGTGGCTGCGCAAGCACATGCAGACGCAGTAGGTCTAACCGCGTCTGAATCTTGGCGCAGCGCCGCGTTTTGGCTTATCGTCTGCGCGTTTTTCTTCGTAGGCGCAAGCGTCCAAGGCTGTATCGTTCACACTGCAGCCATGCTCAGCGATCGCGGCGCAAACGCGCAAACCGCCGCATTGGGAAGTTCAGTTCTAGGCGCTGCTGTCATGATAGGCCGCGTGGGCACCGGCTATTTGCTTGACCGCTTGTTTGCTACGCGCGTCGCTGCCTGCTTTTTCGTATGTGTCGCAGCCGGAGTCGGTCTATTTCTGTTCGGCGGCCCGCCGTGGCTCGCCTTCCTGGGTGCGTTTCTGACCGGCCTCGGCTTGGGCGCGGAAGTCGACATGATCCCATACCTCGTTGGCCGCTACTTCGGTCTTCGCTGGTTTGCACACATCTATAGCGTGGTCCTCGCCACCTTCATTTTGTCCGGCGCCGTGGGCCCTCTCTTGATGGGATGGAGCTTCGACCTCACACGCTCGTACCGGGCCTCCCTTATCGCTTTTCTGGCCGCGACTTTGTCTGCCGCCCTACTCATCACCCGTCTTGGCCCGTACCGCTATCGCGCCAGTGACTCGCGGCAATCGGGTCTTGCGCGTCGAGAAGCATGATGAATGGCGGAGCCGTTCATACAGAAACTTTCATGAATTTTGCGGCAGTCCGTGCTTTACCGCTTCTCAAATAGGCGCTTGAGGTTCAATTGATCTTCTTCAGCCAGAGATTGCGGAACGACGCCTTGCAGGGCACGCCCTCGAGTTGCAGCCCGAAGAGTCCCGAAACACGGTTGGACGAAGCCGGGTCGTCGTCTATCAGCACGGCCATCAGCTGGCCGTTGAGGATATGTACGATCACACCTGCGCGCGCGATGATCATGTACTGGTTCCACTCGCCGTCTTTCACATAGGCAGCGAGCTTGCCCCGGTCTCCGATCACGCCCACCTGTTGCAGGTTCTTGCCGGGCAGTGACTGGACTACTTGCCCGCGCAGCACGATCGCTCCACGTGAGGTGTTCTGCGAGTAGAGTTGCCCAGTGTACTCCACCGCCTGTGCGCTCTCCGGGTACCAGAAATCGGCCTGTGGGCCGAACATCACCCACCGCGGATCTTCCGCAGGATAGCCCTGGCGCGCAACCGGTCCCGACGGAGTGCCGACGCTGCTGCGGTACTGGATGCCGCTGCCTCCGCCTTTCTCGGCCTTGATCTCAATCTTCAGATCGAAGTCCCTGGCCTCGACTCCGTGGTTGATAAGAAACGTGTTTGGAAAGGCGTGGTCGGGGAACTTCTCCGGGACGGTCTCGCCCACAATCGCGCCGTCCTCGACCCTCCACAGCCCGGGCCGCCCATCCCATCCGGTCAGGGTCTTGCCGTCGAACAGCGATGTGTAGCCAGTGTGGTCCGCGAAGTCGATCGGAGCGGGTTCGGCATACACCGAACTATCCGCCTTGGGTTTCGGCGCTTGCGCCGATGCCCTGGGAGCAGCGCTCAGCAACATGGCCATCACAGCCGCGATCGCCAATTTGGTTGGTCGGTTTATCGATAGTTTGTTCATTTGTAGTGTTCTCATTCGACCTCTATTTTGCAGGTAATGCCGTGCTAGTAGGCGGGCATTCCCTCAAGATCGCTGCCAGCCCGGAACCAGACTAAACGTAACTTCAGGTTGGCCCATCATCCGCCTCCCGATCGCTGCATGCGCCAGGTGAAGTTTCCAACTTTCCGCAGGCCCACTTGAACAAAGGCGCCCGGCGGCAGACGCTTCGCGCGCGGTGACGGAACAGTAGTTGCGTGACGGCACGCTTACAGATGGTTCGTTACTCGCGGGCTGGGTTTGCATCGCGATCCAGAATCAGGAGCGATGCCGGATTCCTCCACACGCGGCAGATTGGGTCAGCCGACCGCTGCAGTTGCTCATTTGGCATTTTGGGTTCGGTCGAATAGATAGGAGTGCCGTCCGCAAAGCGGTATTCGTACAAAGGAGTTATGTCTGGCGATTTTTCCCACGCCACGCCCGACTGGTCCAAAGTGCCGACCCAGGTCCCACCCTTACCTCTGTCGATCTCCTTCCAGTTGCCGATGAGTTTTCCACCCTGGAGACGGCCCACCACACGGTAAATGTCATCGCCTAGCTTTATTTGAAACTCAATGCGGTCTTCCTGGGATATCCCGTCCACGATTTCATCTTGATCGACACGCCCTCGCACGGTCCCGCGTTCGACTTTGAGCTCCAGGGTGAATGGGAACTCGGAACCATCCGAGTCGCGGGCTTTGCAGTTCCAGATTCCCCCGAGCGTTTCAACGGGTTCTGACTTTCTCGCCGGCAACGCGAAGAAGAGAGGTTGAAGAATTGTTTTTCCTGCGGGTGGCTCAAGAGTCAGGACCATGCCGCGTTCTCCCAAAATTGCGAATACCGGAATGAGCCCTTCGCGCTGGCGATCCGGAGGCAGCGCGAAGAAGCTGATCTCCTGGATGTTCTGCCACTCGCTCCGCGTTTCAACGTTCTCGCGCAATGCATAATGCATCAGTCCATCGGCCCCGGCGACCCGATACACGGGCGCGGGTAGGAACAGACGCGGGTCGTCGAGTGCAAGCCGGTACATGATCTGGTTGTAGTCGTAGCGTGGTGTCTTGACCGGCGTGTTGGAGAAGAAGTCCGTGTAAGTCGCCTCAAAGTAAATGAGTCTGCCGTTTTGCTGTGCAAAGAACGCATGCTGCACCGGCAAGTAGAATGCGTAGCGGTCATGCATCACTACCTTCGTCGAATAAACCCATGGGCCAAGCGGAGTGTCACCCTCCGCGTACCAGATTTCTCCGACCTTCCCCTGCACCAGCATGGCCCAGCGCTTCCGGTAGCCGTCCCATTCCACCGTGGCACCGAAAGGCGCAATCGGAGCTCCGGTCGCGAAATCATGAAGCTGGATTAATCCTTCTTGCGGCTTCATTTTCCCTTTTGCGATGAGCTCTTGTTGCTGCTTGTAATTCAGAGGAGGGGTGTCACGCTTCCAGCCGCAAATCAGGCGGCCATCGGAGCCGCGCTCCAGCCTGGTATTGTCATGGTCCACTCGAGAGCCTGGTGCCAGGCAAGTGTACCCTTCGTACTCAGCCGGACGCATCAGGTGCGCGAGGTCTGCCTGGACGCGCGCTGCCGGGAAAGATTCGGTAGGAAAATACTGATAGTCGTGGCCGGCACTGTTGACGCGGAGCGGGCGGCCTTCCAGGCGCAACTGCGCATTGAGATCCAATTGCAGAATCGGCTTAAATCTCTGCGTGTCGTCGTTGAACAACACCAGTGCACGTTCCAACTCTTCGCCTAAGTTCTTCATTCTCCGGCACTCGCCTGCCAGGCGTTCCCGGCCGTTTTCATCGGTGACCAATCCCGCCCAGAACAGCCACTTCAGCCCATCTCCATTTGTCGGACACATGGCCCTGCTGAATCCGGTATCGTCGACGAAATACTTCAAATCCACACCTAAGCTTGGATCCAGTCCTCCGTGACTCGGCAGTTCGGATACCGCTCCTGATTCCGCAAAATTTCCGAGAGGATAGGAGATCTTACTTGTGTCCCCGAAAAACCAATAGACTTTGCCGTGGTAAAGAACGGCGTGCGCACCGTCCTGCCCCGCGACCTGGCATTCAGCGCAGGCTGCTGAATGGGAACGCGCGCGCCGACCAGCACGCTGTCGCGATAGATGCCTTCGCCTGTCAGACGATAGAGGCGTTCCGCGACATTGAGGCGCTTGATTTTCAGGAAGGCTGTGCCGCCGGGAGTAATCTCTAGGGTTGTTCCGTGACTTCCCAGGAAATCCTGTGGGTATTCATACCCATGGCTCTGAACGGAGAACCACACGGACTGGTTCATCAAACCCGGTTCATAAAAAGCGACAATACCGTTGCTGTCGGTGTAGTAGGAAACTTCGTAAGTTGTGCGCAGTTCGACCAGCGGTACACCGCGGCCCGTGTCTTGGTCTACTACGACGATCTTGAAGTAATCAGCCGGCCGTTGAGCGGCGCCGGCGGGGAGCGCTAGCGAAAGCAAAACCGAAATCAACAGATAGTGAGCATGTTCTTTCCAGTACGCGAGGCAGAAGTGCTTCTTACGAAGAGCGGGGTTCTGAGTAGGCTCCATGTTGCGACGCCCATTGTAGCAGCCGTCTTGTGGAGTATGAACGCGCATTTTGTCCAAGTCCAAACGGGTTTCTGGGAATTGTCGATGACATTCTGGATGTGTGGTCGATTATTACCGGCCAATATTTTTAATCTCTCTTTCAAAGAGGTTTTTCTGAGAAGTGTTATTCTTTTTCCAGTCGGGTTTTTGTTTCGGGAGGAAGGATTTCCGCTTCCGGCTAAAATCTTTTGAGTTCAGGCGGTGCGGAAGGTCGATAAAAAGAATCGCCGCTCTTTGAAGATCTGCCCTCGTGCATCATGTGCAGGTCACCCCACAAGTCGTCCATCATCCTAGACGCCACGAGAACGGGCAGAGATTGGTCGGTAATGTCGGCAACACGGAAACTATCCAGAACGGCGTTCGAGGAAATCGGAGCGAGACCGCTTCACAGTCGCAAATTGATGGGAAAGTGGCAGTCAGATCGCGATGAAACTCGGCTTTGCTCATCAAATCTCTATTTCTTCGCAAAGTGGTTCCCGAAGTAATAGACCCGGTGATGGGATCCTTTCAGCTCGGCTGCATTAAGCGTCAACTCCGCACTATCGACGCGACGAACATCTGCATGATGAATCTTCTCTTGGTCATTCACCCATTCGTCGGGCGACTCCAGACCGGAGGCCTCGGTCGTCAAACTATTGAGTAAATAGTGGGCTGGAATCACGGTCTTAGGATCATATTTCCCGACGATTGCATCGACCTCAAGGCGCGTGAGTATTGACTCGATGGGAAGAATGAGCACGTCAACATTTTTTAAGTAATGATCGAGAGAGGGGTTTGGCGTTGCACGATTGTCGCCCCAGATGGCGATCCGCAATCCCCCGGTCTCAATGATCTGAATCGCGTTATCGAACGCCATCACGTTGTTTGGCGGACAGGTCTCTTCATGGAGCTGTGCCGGGGCACTACCCGGCTCATCAGCAGGCGCCGCTTCACATTTGTGCTTGTCGGCGAGGCCCGTTATTTCGATGTCGCCGAGCTTAAACTGCCCAACCAAACGTTCCAGAACCATCAGTCCGTTCGGTCTCTCGACAGCGTCGTGGTCGAAATGAGCGTGCGTGGAAAGAACTATGTCCACCCGGATGGCGGGAAACTCGTTCAGGAACCACTTTGGGTAAAGGCCTGTTGAGTCATTCCACCAAGGATCGGTCAGAACCGTCAGACCGACCGGCGATGTGATCTTGAATGCATCGTGTCCATAGAACTCGATCTTGACATCGCCTGGTCGAGTAGGGTCTCCACCCTTCTTCTGAATAGCGATTGGAGAATTGTCATTCCATGCAGGCGAGGGAGCCACGGACTTTCCAGACTCTTGCGCACGCGCGTCACGGCTCAAGGTCAATAAGACAAAAAAGACAATCGGGGCTAGCGTTTTGAGACGCATATCATCCTCTCGTGTTTCATGGATGACTCTACCACCAGCCTCGATGCCTCGTCGCAGTCATTACATGACTCTCGTCCGGATGGTCGGCTCGGAAGTTGGCCATAAACGGCGTTTCGCGGAGATCAGGGCACAAGCGCATTTCAGCAGCACCACACCTCCGCCAACCGGACTTCTGGCTTGTTTCGTGGGATTTCCTTTTGATGAACTTCAGGCTGCGGCATCCGCCTCGTACGTTGTCCGACTCCAACCAAGTATGCGGGCTGTGTTCTTAGCCACCAGTTATCGCGGGCACAATCGAAACCTCTGCCCCGGCACAAATAGTAGTGGCAAGTCCACCGGTGTAACGTACGTTTTCGTTGCCCACGAAGATATTCACGTGCCGTCGAGTTTCGCCCGTTTCCGTTAGAACTCTGTCACGCAGTCCCGGGTATCCAACGAACAGCGCTTGCAAAACTTGGAGTAGGTTAGCGCCCGCTTTCACCTCGACGCACACAGCGCTCTGATTCCCTGTGAATTCACGAAGTGGACCCGGAATTTTGAACAAGACCTGCATCAGCCTGATTTCCCGCGCTTGACTCTTTTCCTACGCGCAGTTTTCCACTTTTTCGGGATTTTTGATTTCAAATTTGGTTTCGCGGTTGGCGCCCCATCCAAGTGGACGACCGTGGCCTTCACACACAAGATCTGAGGTAATCCTTCCACTATTTTCTTCCAACTTTTTCCTTCATCTCTCGAACCGTAAATTTTTCCGCTTCGCGTTCCAAAATAAATCCCAGCCGGATCAAGTGAATCGGACGACAGGGCATCTCGTAATACTGTTTCGTATGCCCCTTTTTGGGGCAACCCGCGGTTCAGGGCCTCCCAGGAACGGCCTGCATTTCGGGTACGGTAAACTCGTAAATGACCTTCTGGGGTGCAGCGAAACTCATCCGATTCCACCGGCACGATGTACACGCAGTCCGCATCGTGCGGGTGCATCAGCATCGCGAAACCAAAATCCGAGGGCACTCCGCGCGCGATGTCCTGCCACGAATCACCCCGGTTATCGGAACGGTAGAGTCCCCAGTGGTTTTGCAAGAACAATCGCTCAGGCCGAGATTCATGGAACGCAATCTTATGCACGCACTGTCCGAACTCCGGATATTTCTCTGGCAGGAACACCACGCGTACTCCATTGTTGCGCGCCTGCCATGTGGTCCCCCCATCCTCGGTTCGGTAGACGCCCCCGGCTGACACGGCCACGTACATGCGGTCTTTGTTGCACGGATCCGGCAGAATTGTGTGCAAAATCAATCCGCCATTGCCCGGCATCCAACGTGGCCGATGCGGATGATCGTACAACCCACGGACCAGTGACCATGATTCGCCCTCATCTCCGGATTCGAACAGGGCCGCGGGTTCCACCCCACAATAGAGTTTCTCCGGCTCATCATTTCGGCCCAGGCAAATTTGCCAAATGTTCCTCAGTGAAGCGCCAGACTCTGTGGGAAACCTGATGCTCGCCTCCAGAGGATTGGTCCAAATTCTGCCGAAGTCATCGCTGGACCGCAAAAACGCACCCCACATCACGTTGTTTGCAGAAACCCACAAGCGGTGGCGGCCGCTTCGTCCGTCATAGGCCATCGCATAGATGCCTTGGCCATGAAAATAAGGTCCCGCGACGTCCCATCTCGAGCGGTCGCGGGACGAGCGAAGAAAAAACGCTCCCTTATTCGTACCTACTAGCAACAGCGCGTCTCCGTTCTTCACAGAGAGGTGTTCCATCCCCCGGAGTACGAGCGTTCGGGGCCCCCGTGTTTCTTCCGACGGATGTCGGCTTTGCAGAACCGCGCCCTGAACCGTCTCGAGCGCCGCGCGGACTTCATTCGCGCGCTGGTAACGCCCCGCGCGTTCCTTCATCAAGCAGCGCTGGATCACCGCTGCCAGCCCATAGGGAACTGTTGAAGGCAGGGGGGGAGGCGGCTCGCGCAGGATCGCTGAGGTCACCTCAAAGCCGGTGTTTCCGCGAAACGGTAGCTTCCCCGCCGCTGCTTCATAAAGCAGCACTCCGAGCGACCACACATCGCTCACGTAATCACCTTTTTGCCCGCGCAAGACCTCCGGTGCCATGTACGGTAACGTCCCCACCAGCTTGCTTTCCAGTGAGGTATGAGAAAGTGTGAGCTCGCTGATTTCCTCACGCTCTAGCCGCGTGGCTAGCCCGAAATCCAGCACCTTCACGCGCCCCTCGGGCGTTACCATCACGTTCGAGCCCTTCAGGTCGCGATGCACAATTCCGCGGTCATGGGCGTGGGCCAGTGCGTCCGCGATTTGCGTCCCGTAACGCGTCACTGTATCCATCGGGAGGCCCGTCGCCGTGATTAAATCACTGAGCGACTGCCCCTCAATCAGTTCCATCACCACGTAGAAGTCGTTGCCTGTTTCTCCCACCTGGTGAATGGTGCAAATATTCGGATGACTCAGGGATGACGCTGTCTGCGCTTCGCGAAGCAGATGGCCGGGGCCAACTTTCTCGAGCGCTCCATGGGCAAGTAGCTTTAGTGCCACATCGCGGTTCAAAACTTCATCCCGCGCGCGGTACACGACACCCATACCGCCTTCGCCAATCTGTTCAAGGATTCTGTAGTGATCTAGCGTTTGTCCAATCATGGAATCGATCAGCAAGTCATCCTATCATGCTCGTAACCTTAATCAGGACTTCGTCAATCACGAAACCATCCAGAAACGGCGTTCCAGGAGATCAGAGTGCGAACAGCAAGTGGAATCACACTACCTCGAAGCGGACTTCCGGCCCGGAATAACTTCCGACTTGCTCGTAACTCGCGAACTGTTGTAGCCCGAAAGGGCGCCGGTCAGCGAAAGTCAAAGACAATGAGGAAGCTCGTTTATAATAGTGGCATTTCCGGCTTATGAGGTGATGTGATGATGATACTGGGGAGAATTAGGCCCAAGAGTCTCTACGGAGTATTGACCACGGCCTTGATCACATGTGGCTACACCTTGGGCCAAACCAGATTAGCTCCGGTAGACCCGGGCGTGCGCGGTGGCGCGGCGAGTGCGGGTGGTCCGCTGCAGGGTCTAACAGCGGACGAGACTGCATTCTTTCTGGATGGCCAGGCGAGGTTCGCTGAAATCGAGGTTGTAAACAAGGGCGCGAACAACGGCCTTGGTCCGCGCTTTAATTCAAATCAGTGTTTCTCCTGCCACTCACAGCCCAATATGGGCGGGACGAGCCCGGCGAAAAATCCCCTGCTCGAAGTTGCCGCCTTGGACGGGGCCAAGAACGCGGTGCCATGGTTCATCGTGCCAAACGGTCCCATCCGCGAAGCGCGGTTTAAGAAGAGCAACGGCAACGCCGATGGCGAAGTGCACGACCTCTTCGTGATCACGGGGCGCGCTGACGCCCCCGGATGCGATATCGCCCAATTCGATTTTCTGCCCGCGGGAAATCCGCTTACAGGCCAAGGTGGGAATCGAAATATTATTTTCAGAATCCCGACTCCTGTCTTTGGCGCGGGGCTGATTGAAGGGATTTCTGATTCAGCCATCCTTGCTAACCTGCAGGCTAACGCGTCGGCAAAGTCGGAGCTGGGTATTCACGGACACGCGAACGCGCACCTCAGCGGCAACGTGAATCTCAGTGCCAACGATGGAACTATCACTCGTTTCGGATGGAAGGCGCAGAACAAATCCCTTCTCATGTTCGCGGGCGAGGCCTACAACGTCGAGATGGGAATATCGAACCAGCTATTCCCGCAAGAGCGCGACGAAACACCCGGCTGTATCTTCAACCCTACTCCCAACGACACTCTTAACTTCACAACCACTCCTTCGACCACCGGCAAATCGAGCGACATTTCGAACCCCGCGGTCATCTCGGACATCGAAGCGTTTGCCAACTTCATGCGGTTGCTAGCTCCACCCACGCCCGCCCCGCCCACACCGTCCAGCGAAAAGGGACGCGACTTGTTTGCGAAGGTTGGGTGTGTGCACTGCCATACACCGTCGTTTACCACAGGAGCAAGGATTGCGAGCGGCTCTGCGACCAGTCCGAGTGCTGCGCTTTCCAATCAAACTGCGAATCTTTTTTCCGACCTGGCCGTGCACCACATGGGGAAAGGACTGGCCGACGGTATTACGCAAGGCGGCGCCGGCCCCGACGAGTTCCGAACCGCTCCTCTCTGGGGCGTCGGACAACGCGTCTTCTTCCTCCATGATGGGCGTACGTCCAACCTGGTTGACGCCATAAGGGCTCACCAGAGCCAGGGCAGCGAGGTCAATAAGGTCATCGAACACTTCAATAAGCTGACTGTCCAGGAGCAACAGGAAATCATCGATTTTCTGCGCTCACTCTAGCTATAGCTAGGAGCTGTCGATACTTGTGAAATTGTACCCACAACAAGCTGCTTGATCCGGTTCTCGCTGACGTTCATTTGGATTTGAGCGCTTGACTTGCTCCAATCCAAAAGGATTGAATTACATTTTGTTGTCACACTTCCACATCGGCGTCGTTTCTAACCACCGTAGTCTTCGTGACTTGATGCTATGAATGACCTCCTTGCGTTGGTCGTCCACCACGGATACGTTGTCATTTTCTTCATCGTTTTGGCAGAAGCGCTCGGGATTCCAGTACCAGCGGCACTGGCTCTTCTTGCGGGCGGAGTCGCGGTGGCATCGGGTGGCCTGCACGCGCCGGCGGCAGCGCTGGTTGCAGTGACGGCGATGCTATTGGGCGACTCGTTGCTCTACGTCCTTGGAAGCCGCATGGGATGGCGCTTGTTAGGGTTTCTATGCAGGATTTCCGTCGATCCGGAAACGTGCATCCTGCGATCTGCGGAGTCCTTCTACAAGCATGGCCGGGCCACTTTGGTGATCGCCAAGTTCATTCCCGGAATTAATTCGATGGCTCCTCCGCTGGCGGGGAGCATGAAAATGCCATTCCTGCAGTTTTTGGGACTGGACTTCCTCGGCGCCTCTGCCTATACGCTTGCGTATGGCGGAGCCGGATTTATCTTTCGCGACTTCGTGGCGACGCTTGCGCGCGGTTTTCTAGCGGCGGGACACGCAGTCGAGATCGTGGTCGTTATCGGCGCGATTGCATTCACCGCGTATCGCATCTCGCTGTACTGGAAGCATCGGGCGGACCGCATCGTTCCACGGATACAGGTCACAGAACTGGCAGCAAAGCTGCAAAGTGAATATGCAGTAAGGATTCTGCTGGCCGATGTGCGCAGCCACGGTTACTATGATCCTGGTGCGGACCGCATTCGAGGATCGATTCGCCTGGAGCCGAATAATCTGTCGGAGGAAGTCAAAACACTTCCCAGGGACAAAGACATCTACCTGTACTGCACTTGACCGCGCGAAGCGACTAGCGCCCGTGTGGCGCATCTGCTACGGGAACAAGGATTTAACGCGTTTGTGATTGTTGGAGGACTGGCAGCATGGCGCAAAGCCGGGAATCCGTTAGAGACGGTTCCACAGACCGACATCGTGCATCTTCCAACCTTCAGCCGATAATCATTTAGCGTCCAACTGGCCGATAATCCCATCAGCAAATGGACTCAGCGCCTGACAAACGGGGTTGGAGGAGATCAATTACGATCTCCCCGAATGGGACTTCTGGCCCGGAATAACCTCCGGTCAGCCCGTGATTCGGAAGGAATCGCCGACTATTCCCGAGTCACAGCGGATTATCCCGGAATGGGCGACCCTAGCAACTCCGTATCCTACTTCAGTGAGATGCGGCAGCCTGCGGCCCCGGCGGCAAGTGCTCTTCAAAGTAGCCTAGAACATTTGTTAATACGTCGGAGTTGGTCCCCTTGCCTTCAGAGATTGAGTGGGTGCGGCCAGGATAGACGCGCATGTCAAAGTTCTTGCCAAGCGAGATCAATTTGTTAACGAGCAATTCAAAACCCTGAAAATGTACGTTGTCATCTCCTGAGCCGTGGATCACCAGCAAGTTGCCGCGCAGGCCGGAAGCAAAATTGATGGCCGAACTTTGTTCGTAAGCCTTCGGATTGTCCTGTGGCAATCCCATGTACCGTTCTTGATAGATGCTGTCGTACAGGCGTTGGTCGGGCACCGACGCCACGGATACGCCAACGCTGTAAATTTCGGGATACCGGAACATAAGATTAAGCGTCGCTGTTCCGCCACCACTCCATCCCCATACTCCCACGCGCTTGGGGTCAATATATGAATGACTTTTTTCAAGCGATTGAAGGGCTGCCGCTTGCTGTCGAGACGAAAGCGGACCAACGTTCCCGTACACGACCTTACGCCATTCACGGCCTCGTGGAGCTGGCGTGCCCTGGTTATCGAAACTCGCCACCAAGTACCCGGCGCTGGCTAATGTCCGGTCGAACATGGATAGCCAGCGGTCTGCAGTCGTCTGCCCGGCTGGTTCGGAGTAAACATTCACAATCAGCGGATATTTTTTCGCAGGATCGAAATTTGGTGGCTTGAGCAACCACGCATCCACCATCAAACCGTCGCCCGCGTCCACCCTTAGAAATTCCACGGGTCCGCCCGATAGGGGCTTCACGCGTTCGGCAAGCACAGCGTTATCTACCGTGGTGCGAACTACGCGGTGATCGGGCAAATGCACCACTTCAAAAACGGGGGGAACATCGAAAGAAGAGTAGTTGTGGAAGGCCCATTCGCCATTCGGCGAAACTGTGTAGGAGTGTGTGCCGGGCTCATTCGGTGTTACCCGCTCTGGCGCAGTTGTGCCGTTCAGTGGCGCACGATAGAGATAACGTTGCGCTGGATTGTCAGGCGACGCGATGAAGTAAATCCAGTGCTCATCCGGGCTGACGCGATCCAAACTTACGACGTCGAACTCGCCACGCGTAATCAGCTGGGCTTTGCCTGTGTCGCGCTCTACGCGATATAAATGCCGCCAGCCGTCGCGCTCGCTCAGCACCAGAAATTCGCGTCCCTGACTGATCCAGGAAACATGACGGTTAATGTCAACCCACGCGCGGTCTTCGTCCACAAAGACGATTCGCGACACACCGGTCGCCGCATCGGCTAGCAGAAACTCGTTTTTGTTCTGTAACCGGTTCACGTGTTGAAGCAATACATGACCGGAATCTGCCCACCCCATCTCAGGGATGTAACTATTATGCGGATCTCCCGCCGTCTGCATCCAAACGACTGGTCCACCTACAGCCTCCGCTACGCCCACACGAACCGCCGAGTTTGGCGTTCCCGCCAACGGATATTGATACTCAAGCGTCTGCGGGTAGACTCCCGTGTTCGGATAGGGAATCCCGGTGGCGATTTCACCTCTCGGCTCGCCGAGGTCGTAAATCAGCGTGTAGTTTTGCACACCAGTGGTGTTGAATTGCCAAAATGCGATTGCGCGGCTGTCGGGACTCCATGCAAAACCATCGCGGATATCAAACTCTTCTTCATTTACCCAGTCTGAAGTCCCGTTGATGATCGTGGCACAGCCGTCTTGCGTCAATTGCGCAATTTTGCCACTGGCCAGATCTTCTATATACACGTTGTTTCCGCGGACGTAACCAACCTTGCTGCTATCCGGGGAAAACTTCGCAAACATCAAGCTCGATGCGGGAGCATCGCCGCCCAGTTTGCGAAAGCTGCCTCTTACCAAGTCCAGAACCCAATAATCTCCACGCGTGTTCTGACGCCATACGGTCTTCGAGTTTGTGAATATCAGGGCCTGGTGTCCGTCCGGCTACATCTGGCAACTTTCAACAGCCAACGGCGTTTTCTCGCCGGCTGGAATCAGACGGTCCGCGGCAACTAGAATTTCCCGGGCACCTGTCGCGGTCTGGTATCTCACGATGTCGGTACCGGACCCCGTGGCTGAAGGCTCAGACGCCAGATACGAATCTCCGTTTCCCAGCCACGCGCCGCCCCGAAAAGATTTCACCTGGAATTCCGGGTTGGTCATCGTGCGTGCCAGCAGTTTGGCTGCAGCCTCCCGCTGATCCGCGGGAGCTGCAGTGACAGCAGCTACTAACGCAACGCTAAACACAAACGATGCAGCCACAGTGAACTGAAAACTGGCTCTGGCCGATCGCTTCGATGCACCGGACCCTAATGTAGTGCGAGACATTCTGGCCTCCGTGAGTCAGTCTCGAAGAGAAACACTATCAGATTCCGACCCCGGCGCGTCTACACTCCTTTCTCGCAAACCGTCCCGCTGCCGAGAGAACTATGCAGTTCCTCTTCTCGTGATCCGCGCGGAAGCGCCTGCGCGCACACTCCGCGGCAGTTCCACCACAACGATATGCCAACTACACTCCTGGATTCTGGCCTAGAATTTGCCACATGGGCAAAACAGCCGCGAGTACAGGAATCGTGCCGATGGCGCTCGTGGCGTTAGAGCAATGCTTTCCAAAGACGCAGGGCGTCATCGATGATGGCTTGGCCGCCGACCGGCTGACGGCTGGCCCGTACACCCGTGGGCGAATGGTCTACGCAGAGAGGGGTGTGATTCCAGATATCAACTGAGGCGATGCCCGAATACTAATAAAAGCCGGAGATGGCCCGGTGAGGAAGAACCGATTAATATAAGAAGTTGCCGACAACCTGGAATTGAGTCTTACTGCTCACTGAGAATAAACGGCTGAGTGTTCCGCACAAATGCTCTGGAAAACGTGCTCGTCTTTTTCGCCGTGAAAGCTGCTCAAGGCGTACCCACAGAGGATATCCACCCCAAAGGTCTTGCCTAGGTCGTTCCATAGTTGTTCAAGCCGAATCGCGGCGTCGACCTTGCCTCGTACCCACAAGACAGGTGAACATTCTCCGCAAGCCACAATACTGTGATGCTGTTGCCTCGCCGCTTCGGCTGCTGCCTCAACGAGACCACCTACAACCTGGAAAAATCGAGTCGAGTCAGGCATATCATTGACCATAAATGTGGCGAGCGTTTTGTTAACGTCCAACTGAATGTAAGTTCCCTGTTGGGTGGCGGTATCAACATCTACACCTTGTGCCTTCAATCTCGAAACAAGACCGTCCCGGTGCGACTCGGTAATGACAACGATAGCCGCACACCCAGACTTGAGGGCAACAGCGATAAAGCGAGCAAATGTGTCTAGAAGAAGTGCGTCATCGGAATAGAATTGAACTTCATGGTGGTGTGCGGCTTTCTCTGCTGAGGTGTCGGTAAACTGATAGCCTTCTAAGCCGCCACTGAGAAATTGCTTACCCTCAAGAACCGCGTCCACGGCAGGCAGTAGTTCGCATCCGGCATCTATCTTACGAACGTAACCCAACGCGCCCGTGTCCAAGGCTGCCCGGACGATGTCGAGATCACTGTTCTGACTTAGGAAGATAATCTTGGAGCTAGGGGAGCGTTGTCGTATCTGCCTGGCAGCTTCGATTCCATTTAATTTGGGGAGGCCGATGTCCAGCAGAATTAAGTCCGGCTTCAGGTCTTCGGCCATCTGAACGGCGTCTGATCCGTCCGATGCCTCGGCGATGACTTGCCATCCTGGCCGCGCCTGAAACAGCGAACGGACTTGGCGTCGCCAATTTTCGAAATCATCAGCTATGAGAATGCGAATTGATAAGCTCCATTTCTGTCCTTGTACACGAACACGCAGGGAACTACTATCGCATTTGCACCATTCACAGCAACCTGGTGCCCTCCATCATCTGGTCAAACGGAGTAATCGTGCTTTCAGGGTCCCTGATAGCCGTCGTTCCAATGGGCGGAGAAGCTCCCTTGGTCGCAGCTGTACAAGCATCACATGCCACGTGGTTTCCGTCGTTGCCTGTGCGCAACCTTATACTTGCTCGAGCGCAATTTCGAAATGCAACACGAAGGATGACTCGGGTCACGCGCCTTCCATGAGAAGGCCGGTTGATGTCAAGGCACTTTCGCTTTCTTCTTTCCGTGAGTCTCTCCCCATTCAAAAATTCCCCAGGCCAATTCCAAGGGTCGGTGTGGTTCAGGGGCGAACCGGGGGCATCGAGCCATTGACCTGGGGCGACCTGGATTGTTGTTAGCAGTTCCAGGGACTGTTCGTGCTATGTAGATGTTCCTTCAACTTCTGCCAACTGCAGTGGCCGTGCTCTCGGGAGATGACGTACTGAGCGTCGTCCAGTCTTGGTTGAGCCAAGCCAGCCAATTTGTCGATGGAATGATAGCGTCTAAGTGCGGCGGCGTCCCGCCGATGTAGGGCATGAAGCGGTCGTCCAGATTTGGGCGGGAGGATAAAGCGCTACACCATTTTCGCCGATGCCTACAAAAGCGACCGTGTGGCCTGAGGATAGGTCTATAATACTTTTGAATCGTTCATTAGGAAGTTCGCGTTGAGCCTGTGTGTCGGTGGAGGGAGCGCATGAAATGGGTGCAGTGCCATCCGAGTAAGGGGCGAAACAGGCGAGTTTCGCTGGTGTGGCTGGGGTTGACGATTTTGTGCGGATTTGGCAGTCAATTTCTGAGAGCCCAAGAAGAACCGCCGAAAATGCCGATGCAGGCCGTTTATGACGACGGAGCGGAGGCGCGTTGGCTGAAAAAGAAGGTTCTGGACTCCAGAGCCCTCGATTCCATGGAAGATATTTCGGCGTGGACGTTTCAGGGTGATGGGGACATGGCACTTGTGGATTCCCCTGTGAAAGACGGCAAGCATTCCTTACGCATTCGGTCGGCGCAAAATCTGGGAAAGGTGGGAGGCGCCGGCGAATGGGAGGACCTGATCGCCACACGGAAATTCGCCTCTGAGGATTGGGGCCACTTCAACCGCATCTCTATTTGGGTGTATCCCGATGTGATTGGAGCGCCGGCGATCTCTGCCTCTCTGGTCTTACACAATGCGGGCGCGCATGTACTTCCGGACAGATATAACGAGGGCCGACACGAATCCATCCTCCTGAAAAACCACGAATGGAATCACGTGGTTTGGGAAATCGCGCCTCTGCCCAGGAATAAAGTAACAGAGCTCGAGTTTGCCTATAGTCTTCCCAAAATGCTTCCGGACCTTGGGGATCAGACGATTCTTTACATCGACCAACTGGAGCTGCAAACGGTGGATCCGGATCACGTCGAAGGGTGGGACGTTGCGCCCGGGAAAATAGCCTTCAGCCATGCGGGATATACGACAAGTGCGACGAAAACAGCAATTGGGGGTGACTTGGATGTCCGTGAGTTTTCGGTGATCGAGCAAGGTACAGGCAAAGTGGCTCTGAAAAAGCCGATCCGGCAGGAGAAGACTTCACTAGGCAGGTACGCCGTGCTGGATTTTTCCGAGTTGGAGATCCCCGGAAAATACGTCTTGCGCGCCGGCGATACAACCACTCGCTCCTTTGAGATTGGCCAGGAGGCTTGGCGCGAGAGCATTTGGAAGGCCATTAACTTCATATATAGCGAACGTTGCGGCACCGTGATTCCCGGAATCCACGGAATCTGCCACTTGGACGATTACAGTATCCACGGAGACAAACGAATTATCGTGAATGGCGGTTATCACGACGCAGGGGACCTCAGCGCGACTGGCAATACGCCCGGGATGGCGTACGCGCTGTTTTCCCTTGCAGAACGGCTCAAACTGCAAAACGTGGACCCGCAATTGCGGGCCCGGTTAACGGAAGAGGGAATCTGGGGATTGCGTTGGGTGTTGAAGACGAACTTCGGCGATGGCTATCGCACGACAGGGCAACTGATCAGCTACTGGACCAATGGAATCATTGGCGACGCCGACGATCGTAGCGGCCAAGCCGTCAATAGCCCAGAGTGGAATTTTCGTGTCGCTGCAGTTGAGGCCCTTGCTGCGCGCTTACTTAAAGATACTGAACCTGACCTCGCGATACGCAGCTTGCGTACCGCGCAGCAGGACTGGAACTATGCGGTTGAGGGACTGAAGACGGCTGCTCCGCTCTCCGAGGTCTATGGCGCACAGGACGAGCTTGAGAGAATTTCTTTCGGAGCGATCGCCTCTGTCGATCTATATCGGGCCACCGGCGAACAGCGCTACGCAGACGAAGCATTCAGGCTCGCCGATCTCATTCTCGCATCGCAGGAGCAACAGCTTCAGCCTTGGAGCATTCCGATGACGGGCTACTTCTACACTAGCCCAAAACGGGAGAATCTATTTCACCGCTTCCACATCGGCCAGGAAGAAGAACCAATCATAGCCCTGGCGCACCTCTGTGAGACGTTTCCCAATCACGCGGCTTGGATGCAGTGGTATTCCGCAATTGTGTTGCATTCCAAGTACTACCAACAAGTGGCTGCTCAGGTCGATGAGCCGTATAGCGTATTGCCGGCCGCGATCTACAAAGAAAGCGAAGCCCGGCTGATCCCACAATCTAAGGACTGGACTCCTTTGCGTGCCGCGGATCGAGATGCCTATGTCGAGCAGGTCCGCCGCGGCGTTCCTCTTGGTGGGGAATACTATCTTCGTAGGTTCCCCGTGTGGTTTGATTTCCGCGGGAACTCCAGTGTTTTGCTCTCTGAAGCCAAGGCGCTGTCGACCGCGGGGCAATTGCGTGGCGACCTGCAGGCCGAGGATCTTGCGCAAAAACAAGCGGAGTGGCTCGTGGGTCGAAATCCATTTTCGGCCAGCATCATGTATGGGGAAGGTTACGATTGGACCCCGCTTTATAGCGTGCGTTCCGGTCAGATGGTGGGCGCGCTTCCCGTTGGAATCGAAACGAAGGAGTACAATGACGCGCCCTACTGGCCCAACCAGATTTGTTGGACCTACAAAGAAGTGTGGACCCAGCCGGTGGGCGAGTGGATCTGGCTGATGCAAGATCTACATGGTGCCCCGGTCGTAGAAGGTGAAGCGGACAAAGGTTCGTCGGCGCCGATCGAGTTTCAGGAGGAAAGGACTGGTCGCGTGACTAAAGTCACGATGAATGCAACCGACGGCAAGTTCCGTGCACAATTGCCCCAAGGAAAATATACGATTCGCCAGGGCGCAGCGCATACAACAATCACTGCGCTTTCCGGCGGAATCTACCACGTCGAACTCCGTGAAGATCGCGCTCTTGATTTTCACGTGTCGATGGAAACCACCCAGGCGAATGAGATTAGATTGCAGGTTCGCGCGGAAGGCGCCGGAAATCACACACTCGAAATTAGGGCCAATAATATCGAGTTCAAGGACCTGCCAACACAAAAGGTCGAAGTAAGTCTTGGCCAAGATTTTCGACTGATCCGAGTTGGCAAAATCGTGAACTCCGGTACTCCATGGGTAATCGTGGTGATTCCCGATGGCTCACTGAATTTGCATCAGGAACTTACTGGAACCGGCGGCGCCGAGAACTAAAGCTGACTCTGCGGCTTGCACCGACTTTTCAAGATACTCGCGCCTTGCCGCAAACTTCCCATGCTAGCCGGGCCATTCCCAGCAGATTCGCGTCTCCGCCCAAACTGCTCTGAACCACCCGCACTTTCGTACCGGAGATCGGCTGTGTCCGTTCTTTCATCCCTTTTCGCAGCGCGTCTAGGAACAAATCACTGGCTTTCGCCAATCCTCCTCCAATCACCACAACTTCCGGATCAATCAAACTCACTAGATTGGCGACAGCATAACCCAGCATCCGTCCAGCTTCGAGATACACCTCGATTGACAATATATCGCCGCGTTTTGCCGCCTCCGCGACCTCGTATGCATTGATGGACGCTACTGGAATCTCCTCCAACAAGCCCCCGATACCTCGTGCTAGTTCTTTTTTTGCCGCCATCGCAATGGCTGGGCCTGCTGCTAATGATTCTAGCTGCCCCACGCGCTGCGCCTCTCGGTCATATCCATCCGTCACAACCATCCATCCCACGCAACCAGACAATTCGTGCGCCCCACGCACCAATCTCCCTCCACTCAAAATACCCGCGCCTATGCCCGTTCCAAGCATCAATACGATGGCATCTTCTTTTCCTCGTGCCGACCCGCGCCAGGTTTCTCCAAGCACGGCCGCATTCCGATCACTCTCCACTAGGACTGGCACTCCTAAAGCGGTGCGCAACCGCCGTCCCAAGGCCATCTTCTGCCAGCCCTTCAGATTTGGAGCCCACACAGTCCCATTCCGTCGCACCAGACCTGGCACCGCGACGCCAACGGCCGAAATAGTTCTTTGTATTCCGCTTCCGCCCGTCAATTCGCGCGACAATGTCACAATCTGATTCACTGGGGACAACGCCGAACGCGTGTCTACGCTCACGCTTTTCCGCCGCACGAGTTTTCCCTCGCGCGTAGCGAGCGCCAACGCTAACTTTGTTCCGCCCAGATCTACTGCCAAGACATGTTTGGCTGTCATCGCGTCCTTCGTTTAGCTGAGCACCCTATTTTTCTGCCTGGTGAACAGAATTCTCCAAGCCAAAACACATATCCCCGTCGCACCGAACAGCGGAACTACCATTCCATACCGAACTCCCCACGCCTGCGAAATGTGTCCAACAGCCCACGGAAAGGACATTCCACCAACCAGTGCGACCGCGAACAGCAGTCCGAATACACTCCCTGCCATTTTCCGGTAAGCGTCCCCTGCGACAGCCAGCGCTGTGGGAAACACGCCCGCGTAGGAAAGCCCAATCACGAGGACACCGATCACCAAAATGCCTTCTGACCGATTTGTCAACAAAATTGCTGCGCCTAGGACCGCCCCTACGCCGCTCGCTAGCACAAGCTGCTCCTTGCCCACGGATTTCAGTAGTCGCGCAACGCCCAAACGTCCTACCATCAGCGCCGCCCAATAACCGGCCAAGATTAAGGTGGCGGTCTGCCCACCCAACCCCATTTCTCCCATATAGGTAGACGTCCAACCTCCAATGCTTGCCTCATTTCCCGATTGGCAGAACAATAAGAATCCCAGCACAAGTACGCCAGGATAACGCGCCACCCGCAAAGCTTCGCGCCAGGAAAAACTCTGCCCTACACATGCTTCTGGAAAACGCATTGCCAAAAAGAGGAGAACACACGCCGCGGCCAAACCTGCGCAAAAGAACAATTGCGACTCTATCGGAAAATGCCCGGCGATTGTTGCTGCCAGCAAGGGAATGCAGAGAGCCCCTATGCCATAGAAAACGCCCAAGACATTCAGCATGGGCCCGCGTTTTTCACCGTACAAATCCGAAATGAGCGCATTGGTCGAGGTGTTCAAGCCACCACCACCGCATCCCAGCAGAACCGCCGGTATCGCTGCAGCGCCAAAGGAATGTGCGAATGCGAACCCTGCCATTCCCGCAGCCACCAATGCCGATGACGCCACCAGGATCGCCTTATTTCCGATGGCGTCAATCATCGGACCGGCCACGATCGTGGCAATCAGTATTCCCAGGTACAGCAACAGGAGCATGTTTCCCTGTTGCGCCAGGTTGATCTGCAAACGTGTCCGCATCTCCGGCAGCCCGAACAGGGTCCCCAGCACAGCCATCACGATTCCAAATACAAAAATTCCGGTTGCCGCGCCGCCGAACAGTACTCCCCGCCGAATTAACTGCGTCACGGATCACCTTTTCAGTCGTTGTTCGTATTCCTCATACACGCGGTTCATCTGGTCTGCCGGTATCCCAACCACATTTGGTGAAACGAACACGGGCGGCGTGTGTCCCTTCGCCGCCAGATTCGCCGCCACCTCTGCGATGATGGACATCGCAATGGTGATGAACGCTGCTGTCGAGCCTGCGGCCACGGGTGCCTTCCAACCGTCGATGGTCACTAAGGCATCCTCCGCCGGCGTGCAGTTGTCGATTACAATGTCCGCCACATCTGCCAACTTCTTTCCGGAAGAATGCATCGCCTGTCTTTTGGCATAGTTATCCATCGACGTCACTGCCACTGTCGTCAACCCGCGCTGCTTCGCTTCCATCAGGACTTCAATGCCTACCGCGTTCAATCCTCCATGCGAAAACACCAGCATCACGTCGCCGCTGCGGATTGGCTCATTCTCAAATAGCACTTGCGCGTATCCCTCTTTTCGTTCCAGCCAAAGCAACCCCTTCGCGCCGCCGCTCCCAATCACGTTCGTCCACATCAGCCGCATATCCATAAGCGGGCGGAATCCAGGGTACCCACCATAGCGTGGAAACATATCCTGAACTGGCAATACCGAGTGGCCGCTCCCGAACAGGTGCACCAATCCGCCCTTGGAAATCGTGTCGGCCATTACCGCCGACGCTTTTTCGATCCTCTCCATTTGTGTTTCCCAGATTTTACTCAGCACTCCACTAAGCCGTTTCTGATACGCGCTGGCACTCACAATTCGCCTCCCTCGGCTTTCCTGTTTTTTGCTTCAATAGTCAATCCTGTAGATTCTGACTGCTTCCGCTGGAACTTCCGCCTTTACCGCGAATCGTCTGCCAGCCCCTTCTTGCGTTTCGCCGGTAATGATCTCGCGCACTCTAACTGCTGGCCTCTCCAAATCCTCTGCAAATTCGACGTTTGCCGATTTGTCCGCATGATTAAACAAGAACACAAAATGACCCTTCTCCCCGTCCATCTCCCGCAATTCCACCATGTCTGGTGCTTTTAGGCCTGGCTCTGTCAGTCCCGCCCATTTCGCCAAAACTCCTCCCAATGGGTGCATGGCCGCTGGTTTCGCCTCATTCCACTGTCCTGCGAACGTTCCCAGCAGGATCGCCCTGCCTTTTCCGTAAGCGTGCTCATATCCGGCCGGTGTTCCGTCCGAGAATGTCGCGACTACGCGTGAGTTCTGATCGAGGACTGTGAAATGTTCCGCGAAGCTTGTTCCCGAGAACTCTGCTTCCGCCCACTTCACCGTTACTTCTTTCCCCGGATCGATCGAGCTCTCACGCACACCTAGCATTTCTGTCCATCCGAATCCGGGTATGGCGCCTTCAGCGTGGCCGTCTTCGTTTACCCAGCCTGGCCGCGCCTCGACGAACAAATGACCGCCGTTCTCGACGTAGCCCTTCAGGGCAACCGCCTCCTCGTTCGTCATCATCAATGGATAGGGAACCACGATGAGCTTGTATTTCTGCAGATCCTCTCCCTCCAGTTCGCGCGAACTCAGCACTTCCACCGGGAGGTTGCGTTCAAAAAACATCCGGTGGTATCCCGCAACGGCTTTATGCATGGCGTTTCGCGTGTCTTCTTCGTCGTACCCGCCCAGAAGTGGAACTAACGGACTGAAAATAATCGCTGCTTCTGATCGATTCGGTTTGGCGGCGAGCAGTAAATCCGAGTTCGCCTCGATCTTTTTTGCGGTCTCTCCTGCACGACGGCTTCGTTCCGTCAACGTCCCATCTAACTGAATCATGCCGTATCCGCCGCTCTCGTAGCCCGCATTCATTGGATAAAAAGCGTAATAATTGATCGCTCGCGCCCCACGTGACACCATTCCCCACGTCCACATCTCTAAATCACTCGGCGTCACTTCAGATCCGATTGTTGTTCCATGGACCCCAAAGCCGCTCTGCAATTCGCCCACGTAGAAACCGCGTCGTCCCGTCATCGACGCAGTCAAATCCATCGCCAATACCCGGCGGTTCAACTTCCAGTTGTGTTCCACCGCCGTCAGTTTGGGGTAAAAGCTTGTCCCGAAATAGTCCACCGAATCTTTCATCAGAAAATCGTCGGTGGGGTCGTAAGGATCCGCTAGAGTCCGGGCCAGTGGAGAAGGATTCGGCGCATGGCTGGTCGTCAGATGGAGCGCGTCAACCGTCTTCACCGCGTCGCTCCTTGTTTTCAGATCTTCCGCCAACTTGTAGCCGTAATACACCCGCCAATCCATGAAATCTGTGTAGGTCAGGATCGTGCCATACCGCGGTGGCTCTACCTGTTTCCAATCCGTGAATGTGCGGTGCCACGTAACATTTAACTTCTCCAGCGTCCCGTATTTCTTTTGCAGCCATTTCCGAAAGCGTTCCATGCTCGCTGGACAGTAGCAAAACATCGGTTCCGCCTTGTATCCCACGCGCGCCCAGTTCAGTGCTGCCGGTTCGCTCCACAAATCCCAGGCATAAAACGCCGGACTCCTCTCTGCATGCCGTGCCACTTCTTGAAAAAAGTCAAGCACAGCCTTTCTCACATTTTTGTTGTCAAAACAGAAGCCGGGTGCTGCCTGGGAAGGAATGGCTTGGCCATCCTGAGCTGTATATCGCCCTTCCGGAAATTTCGCACCTACCCATTCCGGCGCCGAATCTACATAGACCTGCACGATCACCTTCAAACCCGCCTGGTCCGCTAAACGCAGCAGCAAATCCAGATTCTCCAGATGATATTCCCCCTCGCGCGGCTCGCCGACATTCCATTCCACCCAGGTTCGAACCGTGTTAAATCCCAGTCCTTTGATCTTTAGTAGATCTTCTTTCCAAAGTTGGGCCGACTTTCCATTGATCGGCTCGAGCATTGGCGCCCGCGCCTTTCCGCCGCTGTACCACACCGAGACCGGGAAAAATCGAGGGTCGCTTACTACCGCCGCTCCTCGCTTGCCATTCGAACTTTGTTGCGCTGCGGCCCCCCCTGAGTGCGCAATCCCCCCTGTGCCGGAAAAGGCCGCTAGCGTCATGCAAAAACACACTACCACCCGGCGTTTCCAGTTCTTCATCCATCCTGTCGTTGGAGCTGTGAGATCCCGCTGTGCCATTTAGATGGTCCGGATCACATTTGATTCCGGCTGTATTTCGTCGCGATCTCTCTTGTGGTGCGGCTGAACGATTATGTCTGCGAATCGCGACGTCTCACTCCCTGTGCGTGCATCTTACGATACGATTCAGACACACGCAATCCTGCAGAAAAACCTGCAGAAAAACCACTTGGTGATCGTTCACTTCTTGCGTTATAGAGATTCGTTTTCTGAAGGTGGAGCGTTCCCGGACGCAATTTCGCCAAGATCAATCAAGATCTGTGCGATTAACCCGGTCCAGCCTGTTTGGTGGCTTGCGCCGCAACCACGGCCGTTGTCCCCGTGAAAATACTCGGGGAATGGAATCAGGTCGCGCCAGTAAGGATCGTTATTGAAAAGTTGCGTGGAGCCAAAGACGACTCGTTTACCATCCGTGCCGCGCAGAAACAGACGGGTAAGTCGGGTTGCCAATTCCTGCGCAACTTCCGCCAGAGTCATTTGCTTGCCTGATCCCGTTGGGCATTCGATCTTGAACGCATCCCCGTAATACAAATGATATTGTCTGAGCGCGAGGAGAATCAGTTGATTCATAGGCAACCAGATAGGACCGCGCCAGTTGGAGTTGCCGCCAAATACTTCGCTAGTTGATTCCCCCGGCTCGTAATCGAGCCGGTATTCGCGTCCGCTGAGATTAAGTACTAAAGGATGAGCGAGATGAAAGCGGGACACGGAACGTACACCGAAAGGAGACAGAAACTCGTTCTCATCCAACATATACGCCAGCAGACGACGCAACTGGTCCTCGCGGACGAAGCCAAGAAGCAGGTTTTTGTCGGCCCCCGGGGTCACCATGGGCAGGATACTTTCCACAAGATCGGGACGGTGATCAATGAACCATTGTCGGCGTCGCTGAAAGTCCGGGTAGCGATCAAAGGTGTCCGCAGAAACCACCGTGCCTCCGAAAAGAGGCACAAATCCGGTCATGGTTCGTGCGCGGACGGGGAACCCTTTGTTACTTCCCGAATAAAGAACATCATAGAAAAATCCATCTTGTTCGTCCCAAAGCGAATTTGCCGGATCATCGGGGTTATTCATGGAGTAGGCGATATAGATGTAGTGTTCCCAGAATTTACTGGCCAGATCCTCATAAACCGGATCGCGCTCGGCCAGGATCAAAGCGACGGACAGCATGTTCTTGGCGAAGGCCGCCATCCAACTTGTGCCATCCGCCTGACCGAGTAGATAGCCTTGCGGCAGATTGTCCCGGTCAAAAGCTCCGATGTTGTCCATTCCAAGGAAGCCACCTTGGAAGATATTTTTTCCGAGCGCGTCCTTACGATTGACCCACCACGTGAAATTCAGAAGCATCTTCTGGAATACACGCTCCAGAAACGCATAATCAGCTACTCCCGTACATTCCCGGTCGACTTCAAAAACGACCTGAGCAGAGAGCGACAATACAGGGGGATTCACATCGCCAAAATCCCACTCGTAGGCTGGGATCTGGCCGTTTGGATGCGTATACCACTCGCGTAGCATCATGAGAATCTGGTCTTTGGCGAATTGCGGATCAAGATAAGCTAGGGCAACGCAGTGGAAGCCTAAATCCCAGGACGCAAACCACGGGAACTCCCATTTGTCCGGCATGGAAAGAACGTCGCGCGCGAAAAAATGAAGCCAATCGCTATTGCGGCCATGAACTCGTTCGGGCGGCGGCGGCGGCTCATTTGGATCGCCTTCCAACCAATCTGTCACTACGTAGTGATAATACTGTTTGGACCAAAGCATTCCCGCAAAGGCCTGCCGGGCTACTAGTTTTGCGTCTTCCGCTAGCCCAGATGGCAGCACAACGCCATAAAATTCCTCTGCATCTTCCTGACGTTGCTGGAAATCCGCATCGAAATCAGCGAAGGGGTCCTCGAAGGGATGATGATCAGGCATTGCCGCGAGCCGCAAACGGGTAATAACGGTTTCTCCCGGATGAACCTTGCGGTGATAATGCGCGGCAGCCTTGGTGCCAAGTTCTGCAGGGTTAACGACGTTGCGGGTTCCCCCGATGAGATAGGAATGAAATGCATCTTTTACATAAGGAGTACGTGAAGGCACGCCAAAAAGACGCTCGTTGTTGGTTTCATTCTCCGTGAATAAAAGCTCGTCTGGACTGGAACAATACAGAACATACTCGCCGAGTTGCCAATGTTTGGCGAGGATCGACCGCACTGTGGGGTCTTTGTATGCGGGATTGATTTCCAGGGAAACCGAGGGACGACGATCGTCTCGCCCCCATGTCCAAGTATTCCGAAACCACAGAGTAGGCAATACATGGATGGCCGCTGTTTCTGGACCGCGATTGGCTACGGTGATGCGGATCAGGATATCTTCCGGAGCAAACTTAGCGTATTCCACGAAC
Organism: Candidatus Acidiferrales bacterium; assembly: GCA_963775865.1. Classification (GTDB taxonomy): domain Bacteria; phylum Acidobacteriota; class Terriglobia; order Acidiferrales; family UBA7541; genus Acidiferrum. The sequence continues at coordinate 50,232 of CAVZKU010000002.1, forward strand.
ACATCGAAGTAACGACTCTGATCGAAAATGCCTGTGTCCACCAATTCGAATTCGCGGTCGAATCTTCCGCGGCGGCGATTTTCCTCTAGCAGCTGTTCGTAAGGATACGCCGCCTGGGGATATTTATAGAGGTACTTCATGTAGGAGTGCGTCGGAGTATTGTCGAGATAGAAGTAATATTCCTTCACGTCCTCGCCATGATTGCCTTCTTGCGCATTCAGGCCAAAAAGGCGCTCTTTCAGAATGGGGTCTTCCCTATTCCAAAGAGCGAGAGCAAAACAGAGATACTGGTGACGGTCACAGATGCCTGCGATGCCATCCTCATTCCAGCGGTAAGCCCGCGAACGCGCCTGGTCGTGAGGGAAATAGCTCCATGCGTCGCCATTTTTGCTGTAGTCTTCGCGAACGGTCCCCCAGGCGCGTTCGGCTAGGTAAGGACCCCAGCGATTCCAGTGCCCCTCATGTTGCTGGTTCATCTGTAAGCGGACGCCTTCACGGGTGTCGTAGATGTTCATGGCTCTTGCGCTGGCTCTCTTCGACGTTCGTGGTGATGAACCGCGATTCGGAATGAAGCTCGAAATTGGGCTCCCGGTTCGAGGATGCGCAGCCCTTCGCCCGAGATGAGCGCGTTCGTCGGAGCCGTCATTGGTTCTAGCGCGACGAAGTCTTTTTCCTTGGGAGCAAACACCTGCGTGTAAGGGAAGCCCTCCAGGAACGTTACAGTGATCGGGTATCCGGCACCGGCGATTGAAAACGAAGACGGTTCGCTAAGCAGCTCGAAACCATCGTCGAAACTAGTCTCATCGAGTGGCTTGTCGAAGGATTCACAAAGCACTGAGGCGCTCGTAGGGATTCCGCGTTGATCGAGTTGCAGTTTGCGCATGGCGGGTAACTCTAATCGCCACTTCGCGCGCGGAAGCTCGGGGATGCCAAAGTAAGGATGAAAACCAAAGCTGACCGGAACAGGAGCTGCCTGGTCCGCGAAAACAGTGGTTTTCAGAATCAAGGAATTAGGCTCAAGGTTTGCTGCCATCTGCAGTGTGTGAGGGAAAGGGAAGATCTCGAGCAGCTCCGCGCGGTTCCAATGAAGACGAGTCAGCAGAGAATCCTGCTTTGCTTCGAGAATTGTCCACACGAGTTGGCCCCAGGGAACGCCGTGCATGGGCAGACCCCGATCGTCGAAATGCAGCAAGGGGGAGCTGGGATTGAGGGTGACCTCACGTGCTGCGGCGCAATAATGCAAAGAGGCAAGACGATTTGCCCAAGGATAGAGTAGTGGGATTCCCGCTGTGCTTCCTTTTCTCTTGGCGCCTTCTAGATCGTCGATACGGCGAAGCAACTCCTCGTTACGATAACGGAGGGAAACCCCCAACATTCCGCATCCCGGCCAAAACACAGCTTGGAGATCTCCAGACTTCAATGTGATAGCGGAGGTATCGTCCATGTGCCCTTGAGTGGACTGTTTGCCGGTTCCAATCAACTTGCCATCCAACCGAGTGGTATCCGCTTCTTCCGTGCTCTGTCGAATCCTATTTGAATGAACCAGCCTTGGCCGCCGCTGCGGGGTTGGCGATGACAGGATTTTCCCAACCGCCCGGGGGCACAACTTGACTCGCCACTTCCTTCGGCCCCCAGGTGCCAGGCTCGTAGTCGTAGACGACAGTGGAAAGTTTGAGGACGGGATCGACGATCCGCCAGGCCTCTTCAACATAGTCTTGCCGGGCAAATAGTGTGGAATCACCCGCCATGGCGTCGCCGAGCAGGACTTCATAGGCGTCCATTTCCGTAGGCTTGGGGTGATGGTGCGCCAGCATCTCCGCCGGTTCGCCTGTCATCTGCTCCCCGGGCGCCATAACGGTTATACCCATCGCAATGTCCACATCCGGGCTGACCCGGAAGCGCAGATGATTTTGCGTTAGTTTGCCGCCATCCTCAAAGACAGTAGGCGGCAGCCGGAATCTGGCTATGACTTCCGTGCAGGTGACAGGCAAGCTCTTGCCGGCGCGAATATAAAAGGGCACTCCCTTCCACCGCCAGGAATCGACCTCGAGTCGAAGAGCAGCGAACGTCTCGACTTTCGAGTCGTTCGCAACGCCAGGTTCAGCGCGATACCCGCGAAATTGTCCACGTAGAAGATCCGCTTCCTTTATGGCCGGAATAGCCCGAAGCACTTTCACTTTTTCGTCGCGGACGCTTTCGCTATCCGTGCGGACCGGAGACTCCATGGCTAGATTGGAAAGGATCTGGAAGAGATGATTCTGGATCACATCGCGGATGGCACCTGTCTGATCGTAGAACGCGCCACGCCCCTGGACACCGAAGTCCTCAGCCATGGTGATCTGCACGCTCTCGATATAGTTGCGGTTCCAGAACGGCTCCATAAAGGAATTGGCAAAACGAAAGACAAGCAGATTGTTCACCGGCCGCTTACCGAGGAAGTGATCGATGCGGAAGATATCCTGCTCGTCGAAGGAATTCAGAAGGATTTTGTTTAGTGCCTGCGCAGAAGCAAGGTCATTGCCGAATGGTTTTTCCACGATGATGCGTCCGCCCTTTGCGCAGCCGGACTTCACTAGCTGTTCGACAACCTCGCCGAACAGGACGGGAGGAATGGCCATGTAATGCGCGGGATGTTCGGCGTTGCCTAATTCCTTGCGCAGGTTCTGGGAAGTCGCTTGGTCCTTATAATCGCCATCGACGTAGTGCAGCAATCCTGATAGCTTTTCCCATGCTGCAGAATCAACTCCTCCGTGCTTTTCGAGGCTATCCTTTGCTCTGGCTTTTAGCTGATCAAGGTTCCAGCCCGCTTTCGCCACGCCAATCACCGGTACGTTGAGATGCCCTCGTTTTACCATCGCTTGCAGCGAAGGAAATATTTGCTTGTAGGCCAAGTCGCCCGTCGCCCCAAAAAAGACGAGAGCATCGGAATGGATCGAGCTCATAGCGAAATCCTTTCTTGGGCGGGTGCTCGCGGTTCGGCATGATTCGATTCAACGAAAGCGCGGAGCCAGCGAGATTGGGAGTTTATCAGTAAACCTGCGTCATTCTCTACCCGGATGTCGGGGCCGGGTCACGCAAACAAAGCGAAGACGCCAAGACTACTTGCGAGCGAGAATTTCCGCGGGTTGTATTCCGGGAAACGAAGGTAATGCGTCATCCACCACGGCCAGAGCTTCTTCAATAATGTCGAGGCCGTGGCGGAGTTCTTCCTGGTTGATGATTAAGGGCGGGCAGACCCAGAGCATATTAAAGCGGCTGAATGCATACACGTGTTTGCTATTCAAATGGCCGGCAAGTTTGGCCATCTCTGCGCTACTGCCGTTGAACGGGGCCAGTGGCTCGTGAGTGGATTTGTCCTTAACGAGTTCTAGGACGCTAAACAGTCCCTTGTATCGAACATCGCCCACACAGTGATATTTCTGCTTCATCGCTTCCAGTCGCGATGCGAGATAGCGTCCTTGGCGTTCGACGTTCGCGAAGATTTGTTCTTCTTCGTAAAGATTCAGGTTTGCAACGGCAGCAGCGCAGCAGACGGGATGTCCGCTGTAGGTGAGCCCGCCCCAAAGCATGTTCGTCTCAAAATAATTGGCAATCGCGTCGGAAACAATGACTGCTCCAAGCGGGAGATAGCCACTCGTCAGGCCTTTCGCACAGGTAACGATATCCGGACGGATTCCATAGTGTTGCGTGGCTAACCATTTACCAGTACGGCCGAATCCGCTCATCACTTCATCGTCGATCATCAGGATTCCGTATTTATCGCAGACGGCCCGAAGTTTCGGATAGTAATCATCCGGGGGAACCAGTAGACCATTCGAGCCTGTAATGCCCTCCGTAAGAACCGCCGCGATCGTATTCGGCCCTTCCATCTGAATAATTTCTTCAATATGAGAAACACATTCTCGATGACACGTTTCTACCTTTTGACCGAAAGGGCAGCGATAGCAGTAAGGATCGAAGACCCGGACAATTCCAGGAATGCCGGGTTCGACCGGCCAGCGACGTGGATCGCCGGAGGCCGTCATCGATCCCATCGTGGCTCCGTGATAAGAGCGGTAACGAGTGATGATCTTTTCGCGGCCTGTAAAAAGCTTCGCCATCTTCATGGCGTTCTCATTGGCTTCGGAACCACCAAGAGTGAAGAAAGCTTTTGCCAACCCTGTCACTTCCGCTAACTTCTTACCGAGGAGGCCGCGTGGTTCGGTCGCGAAACTAGGTCCGGCGAAGCACAGTTCATCCACCTGCTTCTTGATGGCCTTGAGCATCTTAGGGTGTTGGTGCCCCACGTTCAGGTTGATGAGTTGCGAGCTGAAGTCCAGCCAGCGATTGTCATCACCATCCCAAAACCAGACGCCCTGCCCGCGCTTCATGTGAATAGGAGCCGAAGCGCCCTGTACTGACCATGAAAACATCGTGTAATCGCGATTTTCTTGCACGACCTTCTGGGAATGGGGGTCCATACGCTTTGTATCCTTCCTTAGAACTCTTGCACTTCAGCGCTGCTTCTGAATCCAGGCCATCGTTTTGGAGGCCAACCGGTCGAGCGCTGCAACAGACATCTCGAGATGCTCTTCCTTGGTATCTTCTATTTTATTATGGCTGATACCGTTCAGCGACTGAACGAACATCATAACAGTGGGGATTCCGGCGCGCGAAACTTCCGCTGCATCATGGAGCGGACCAGATGGCATGCGATGGGAGGTCCCCGATGCCTCTCGAACAGCTTGCTCGCACAGATCCAATAAATGTGGATGAAAGGGTACGGGCTCGATACTCCAAAGCCGCGACCAGTCCACCGTGCAATGCTCCTCGGCGGCAAATCGGCGGCTGGCTTCCTGCGCTTCCCGATACATCTCTGCAAGGATGTTGGCATCAAGATCGCGTTGGTCCAGCGTGACCTCGCAGCGGCCAACCACGGCGGTGACGATTCCCGGGAATGTCTTCACACTGCCCATGGTGCACACTGCGTCCTTGTGTTTCTCCGCGATGTTTCGAATTTCCAGGGCTAGTTTCGCGGCGGCAGCAAGCGCATCCCTCCGAACGCTCATGGGCGTGGACCCGGAATGTGCTTCTTGGCCGTGAAAGTTGATGATATGCCGCTCCACGCCCTTTGTCCCAAGCACAACCCCAAGGGGCAGTCCCATGCGTTCCAGCACGGGTCCTTGCTCAATATGCAATTCGAGATAGGCTGCGGCGTTCTTCTGCTCTCTCTGGGCCTCCGGGAATTTGCAGATCTCCACTCCGCAACGGCGCAAGGCATCTTCCAACTTCACTCCGTCGCGATCTGTGCGAACGCGGTCCGCTCCGATCGAATGTGTTCCGGCAAACGCTGAAGAGCCCAGCAAGCTGCGGCCAAAGCGAGCCCCTTCCTCATCAGCCCAATCGACTAGTCGCACAGTGACTGGAGGGCGGCCCGAAAATTCCGAAGCAATCCTGCGCAGAACTTCCAGTCCAGCGAGAACATCTAGCGCGCCATCCAGCCAGCCCCCGTTGGGCACGGAATCAAGATGCCCGCCGATGAGTAGTGCTTTTTCAGAGCCGCCCGGCAGTGTGACCCAATTATTCCCGGCAGCGTCATAATGATGCTCAATGGGAAGTTCTTTTACTTTGGAGGCAAACCAATCGCGCGCTTTCAGCCATGTGTCTGTCCAGGCCACACGCTGCGCGCCGTTCTCATCGCCCGTAAGGGAGCGGAGTTCTTTCAGTTCAGCGACCGTTCGTTTAGGATTCAAGCTCATCAGTCTTCAATCAGAAATGAGTCGGTTCACGTTTCAGTAGCTTGCCGCGTCCACGTTCGCCAACAAATTTTCCTTCACGAACTTGGATTTTTCCGCGCACGGTGACCACCGATGGGCGGCCTTCGACTTCCATGCCCTCGAATCCATTGTAATCATTGTTGGTGTGTTGAGATTGAGCAGACGCAACCCCGCGATAGTTCGTGTCATAGACCACCAAATCAGCATCACTGCCGACGGCGATCGCACCCTTTCGTGGAAACAGGCCAAAAAGTTTCGCCGCCCGGGTGCTTGCGGCATCGACGAAACGGTCTAGATTCAGGCGTCCGCGCTTTACGCCGTGTGTATAAAGAAGATTGACGCGATCTCCGATGCCAGGAATTCCATTGGGAATGTTGACAAAGGAATCCTTGCCCAGCAGTTTCTGTGCTGTATCAAAGGGGCAATGATCTGTGCCCACAGTGTCGATTGCACCCTCTGCCAACGCGTTCCACAAGGTTGCTTGATTGTGCTTCGCCCGCAAAGGCGGAGACATGACGTGCTTCATCCCCTCCACCCCAGGGCGTTCGGCGTACGTTTTATCAAGCAGGAAATGTGGCAGTACGGATTCGATGGAAATCTTCACGCGACGTGATTTCGCCGCGAGCGCCGCCTGCAAGGCCTTCTCGCACGAAAGATGCACGACGTACCCTGTCGCGCCGGTATTTTCCAAAAATGTTGCGAACCGGCCCGTGCCCTCGGCCTCGACCGATTCGGGACGGCTGGGTTCATGCCATTCCGGCCCCGTTTTGCCTTCGGCCAGGAGCTTCTGTTGGAGCCTGGCTACCAGCTCTGCGTTTTCGCAATGTGCTGTAACGATCACACCGAGCCGCTTGGCCAGTTCGAGAGTTTGGTACAATTCGCCATCATCGACGCCAAAAAAATTCTTGTAGGCAAGAAAAATTTTGAACGAGGCCGTTCCATCCTCCACGATCTTCTTCAATTGCGTTTCGGTTTCTTTCACGAACTTTGTGACTGACATGTGAAAGGCGTAGTCGCAAGCGCTGTTCCCGAAAGCCTTCGATTTCCAAAGCTGGTATCCCTCCAACGCATCGTCATTCCGATTCGGACAGCACATCTCGATGTACGTCGTCGTTCCTCCAATAAGCGCAGCGATGCTGCCGGTTTCATGCGTATCCTTGGCAAATGTGGCCATGAAGGGTAGATAGATGTGCACATGCGGGTCGATAAACCCCGGGAAAACTAGTTTCCCAGTCGCGTCAACGATGTCCGTGTTGGGTGGCGCCTCAAGGTTTTTGCCGATCCTCGTGATTGTCTCGTTTTCAACGAAGATATCCGCGTGGGTGTGTGATCCCACGTCCACGATCTCCCCATTCCGAATCAGCAAAGCCATGGCTTACTCCAGAACCACGTCACAGCAATCTCAGTGAATATGAATCCCCATTTTTTCGCGATATTCCTTCATTTTCTCCCAGTCCTCAGTGACCTCACGTTGCGAATCCGAGATTTCCTTCCACGTGACTGGTGCACGTCCAGAAGGTTCTTCGATCATCTGAATACACTCCTCTACGGGGCATACGTTGTAGCAGAGCCGGCACCCGACACAATCTTCTTCGCGGACGTGCACACTGGGGCGCGTTCCAATTGCTTCATCTTTCCCGCTCGCCCGCACGTTGTAGGAATGTGGCTGGACCATAGTCCCATCTTTTGCAATTAGGTCAATGCACTGGTGGGCTGTGTCGTTGCAAGCGACATAGCAGAGGTTACAACGGATGCATTTCTTTTGGTCGATGCGCGCAACCGCACGAAAGGAGAGATCAAAATGATTGAAGTCCGATACTCGATGAAGGCTTTGGCCAATTACGTCCGGAATCTTAACGAACCCCTTTTCCTCCATCCAATTCGACAAGCCGTCGCACAGGTCCTCTATGATACGGAATCCGTAGTGCATCACTGCCGTGCAGACCTGCAGGCTGCTGGCTCCTAGTAGCAGAAACTCTGCGGCGTCGCTCCAGGTAGAGATGCCGCCCATCCCGGAAATAGGCAGTCTGGATCCACTTACGACGGAGTCTCTTCCCAGCGCGGCCAGCATATTCAGAGCGATCGGTTTTACGGCCGGACCGGCATAGCCCCCATGCCCGCCTTTGCCTCCGATATTCGGCGTGATCAGTAGCGTATTCAGATCGACGCCAATGATGGAGTTCAGCGTATTGATTAGCGAAATCGCGTTAGCACCCGCGGCAACTGCGGCGCGCGCTGGCATCACAATGTCAGAAATGTTTGGAGTAAGTTTCACAATGACTGGAATCTTGGCTACTTCCATCACCCAGCGCGTGATCTGCTCACAATATTCCGGCACCTGTCCCACTGCGCTGCCCATTCCGCGTTCGCTCATGCCGTGTGGGCAACCGTAGTTCAACTCGATCCCGTCTGCTCCCGTATCCTGAATTCGGCGGATGATGTCGTGCCAAGTCTCCGGCTTGGATTCCACCATGGCTGAAACAATAACGGCTCGATCGGGCCACGCTCGCTTCACTTCTTTGATTTCACGAAGATTTATTTCTAGCGGCCTGTCGGAAATCAATTCCACATTGTTGATCGCCAACATTTTCTGACCACCATAGTGCCAGGCCCCGTAACGATTGGAGACATTCAGCACGGGAGCCCCGATGGTCTTCCATACCGCTCCACCCCAACCCGCCTCGAATGCACGATGCACCTGTAAGCCGGAATTGCTGGGCGGCGCGGAGGCCAGCCAGAAAGGATTCGGGGAGCGAATGCCTGCAAAGTCAATGGTGAGGTCAGCCATGCGCCACCAGCCTTTCATGAATCGAACGCGCGGCCAATTTACCGTCCTGCACCGCCATTACTGTTGAAGCGGCGCCGCGCGCACGAATGCAGTCGCCACCCGCATATACTCCACGCAAAGTCGTTTCGAAGCGAGCGCTAACCTGAATGAAGCCTTTATCCGTTTTGAGCTTCAATCGGGAAACGAGAGATGGCTTTTCTTGTCCGGTCGCTTTGACAACCTGATCGGCGGGAAGAACAAATTCAGATCCCGGGACAGGCTGCGGCGAAGGGCGACCCGATGTATCGGCGGATCCCAAGCTCATGCGGATACACTCCAGGGACTTGACTACTCCATTCTCTGCGTTAACGCGAATCGGTTGCGTCAGAAACGAAAACCCCACACCTTCGCGTTTAATGAATTCATATTCGTGGGCATAGGCGGTCATTTCCTTTTCCGAGCGGCGATACAGCATGGTAACTTGCGTGGCGCCAAGACGCCTTGCAATCGTGGCGCAGTCAATCGCGGTGTTCCCCGCGCCGATCACCACAACATTTCGGCCGATCACAAGGTTCTGCGTATCCAGTTTGCTTTGCTCGATGTACTCCAGTCCATCCAGAATGTATTGTTCGCCCGGAATGCCCAATGTAGTTGTAATGCCGAGACCGACACTGAGAAACACCGCACTAAAGTTTGCTTGGAGTTCAGGCAAGCTGAGATTCGTTCCCAATTCCTTCCCCGTCTCAATCTGAATGCCCAGCTTCGTGAGCATCGCGACTTCTGCCAGAGCCACTTCCACCGGTTCGCGTAGGCCGATGATCCCGTACGTCGAAAGGCCGCCAGCGAGATCGCGCTTTTCAAAGAGCGTTACGCTGTGGCCTTGTTTAGCCAGTTCGCCAGCGCAGGAGAGACCGGCGGGACCGGCGCCAATAACCGCGACCTTCTTCCCAGTCTCTTTTGCCGGTTGAAAAAAAGAAACGCCATTGCCATAAGCATAGTCCATCGCATAGCGCTGTAAACGGCCAATGGCGATGGGCTTGTGCTCCGCACCAAGCACGCACGCGCCCTCGCACAGCTCCTGGACAGGACAGACGCGGGCGCAGGTAGCTCCAAGTAGATTAGACTCCAAAATTGTGCGCGCGGACCCCCGCAAGTTGCGCGTGCTGATTTTCTTGATGAACTTCGGTATGTCGATATGTGTGGGGCAGGCGTGCGTGCAGGGCGCATCATAACACATCAAACATCTTGCCGCTTCGATCGCCGATTCGTTACGTGTCAAGGGTGGCAAAAGCTCGCCCAACGAACTCGTTCTTTCCATACTTTGTGGGCTCCCCGTCAAATACATCCTCCCGCGCTGCACGCTTTTACACGATACACTGCCTGAGTAAAGGAACGTTAAAAGCGAAAGTCACATCGTTCAAGAGCCATCGAACAGAGGAATCCTACACCACTCCCGTACCCCTCCACCTCATCAGCAGAGAATATAATCCCCCAGCAATGATAAAGCCTACAAACCAAGCGTAGTCGTACACCCAATGCAAGGCCGGTACCACCGCCCCGACCAACGCAATCGCAACGCCAACAGCCAAAGCAACCATCGCGGTCGGATTGAATCCTTTCCAGTATTCGTACACTCCAGCGTAGCGATATAGATCGCCAACAACGAGTTGCCGCTTCCGCACCAGGTAGTAATCGCAAATCATGATTCCTGCAATGGGGCCAAGCAAAGCCGAGCAACCGACCAGCCACCCGAAAATGTAGGCGCTGAACGTGCTCAGCAATTTCCACGGCATCATGAGAATTCCCGCGACCCCTGTAATGAGGCCACCCGTCCGAAAAGAGATGAGGCTCGGCCGCAAATTCGAAAAGTCATTCGAAGGAGAGACAACATTGGCGGCCACATTCGTGTTGAGCGTCGCAACCAGCAGCGCCACCAGCGCGATCAAAGCAACAAGTGGACGGTTGAAGCGGCTCAGCAGCACCACCGGGTCCCATATCGCTTCTCCGAAAATCACTGCGGATGCTGATGTGACGGCCACCCCGATGAACGAATAGAGCGTCATCGCCGTCGGCAATCCCAGCGCTTGTCCGACCATCTGTGCGCGTTGCGATTTGGCATAACGCGTGAAGTCTGGAATATTCAAGGCCACAGTGGCCCAAAACCCGACCATGCCCGTCAGCGAAGGAATAAAGAATCGCAAGAATTCAGAGGTACTTTTGAATTTGCTTGGTGTGTGAAGGACGGGGCCAAGTCCGCCGGCTTTTCGCGTAATCCACAGAAGAAGCACCATGCCCACCACAAGCATGAACGGCGCACCAATTCCTTCGAGGAATTTGATGGTTTCGATGCCCCGCCAAATGACAAACATATTGATAGCCCAAAACAGAAAGAAGCAAATCCAGTGACTTCCAGCAATGCTCGCTGCCCCGGGCCATAGGATGAGCAGCATGGAATAGATGGCTTGCCCGCCGATCCAGGTCTGAATGCCGAACCAGCCGCACGCGACTAGCGCTCTCAAGATTGCCGGTATATTCGCGCCGCGTACCCCAAACGAGGCGCGCACAAATACCGGAAATGGAATCCCGTAGCGTGTACCCGCATGCGCATTCAAAAGCATGGGAATCAGGACAATCAGATTCCCCAGTAGAATCGTAGCTATGGCTTGGATCCAGTCCATACCACCTGCGATCAGACCGGATGCCAGCATGTATGTTGGAATACAAACGCTCATCGCCACCCACAGTGAGACGTAGTTGTAAGTATTCCAGGAACGGTTTTCTAGGGGGATAGGAGCAAGGTCAGAATTGTAAAGAGTCGCATCAACCTGTGTAAGTTGCATCCGCCCATCCCTGGTACAGAGAAGTGAGGCGACAGACTATAGCAAGAAGCAGCGAAATTCCACTTTGTAGTGCTCTGTTCCCATTGTTGACGGAGAGGCGAATTTGCTGGAGAAACCAGTTGCACCCCTTCCTTACTCAAATCGCGGATATAATCCGGATGTCGCACGCTGGTTGCTGGATCTTCTGCGAATTGAATATCCTGCCATGCGGATTGGTAACAAGGATTCTTTGTTGGCTTCTCGGAGAAGATATCGTGATTAATTCGGAATTCCGCTCCCGCATCATCTGTGTTTTCTTCGTTCTGGTTTTACCGATGCTCCCGAACTTCAGCCTGGCGCAATCTCCCGCTCCTGTGCCTCCGCCGATTCTGCTGGGCACCGCGTGGTATCCGGAGCAATGGCCGGAGCCACGCTGGGAGGCTGATCTTACCCTCATGCAACAAGCCGGCATCCACATGGTGCGTATCGGAGAGTTTGCCTGGAGTCGCATGGAACCAGAAGAAGGTCACTACGATCTCGACTGGTTGGATCATGCCATCGCCGCCGCCGCCAAACACGACATTTACACCGTGATTGGAACACCAACCGCCGCCCCTCCGGCTTGGCTGACACAGAAATATCCTGAAACTCTGCGCGTGTCCGAGGACGGACGCCGGGCTGGGCATGGTAATCGCCAGCAATTTAACTGGGCGAATGCAAAGTATCGGGAAATGGCACGGAAAATTGCCGAACAGATGGCCAAACGGTTTGGACACAATCCTTACGTGCTTGGCTGGCAGATTGACAACGAATACGCGGACGTTTCCTACGATCTGGAAACCAGGGCGCAATTTCAACACTGGGTAAAAGCCCGCTATGGCACTCTGGACAACCTCAACTCGCGTTGGACCACCTCCTACTGGAGCGAAACCTACACCGCTTGGGACCAGATTCCTATTCAAGTAGGGTACGGCAACCCTGGGTTGTTGCTCAGCTGGATGCGCTTTGTCAGTGATACCTGGCGAAGTTATCAGAAGAATCAGCTGGAAGTGATTCGCGCGAACTGCGACCCCCGCCAATTCATCACCACCAACACCATGGGTTGGTTTGCCGGATACGACCATTACACCGTCGAGCAGGATCTGGATATGGCTGCGTGGGACGACTACGTCGGAGAAGGGCACCTCGATCCCGTTCGAAATGGCGCGACCCACGACCTGACCCGCGGTCTCAAGCAGAAGAATTTCTGGGTAATGGAAACGCAACCCGGTTCCGTGAATTGGGCGGAGATCAACAACGCACTCGACAAAGGCGAGGTCCGCGCAATGGCTTGGCATGATGTAGGACACGGCGCGGACGCGGTCAGTTACTGGCAATGGCGCAGCGCTCTAAATGGTCAGGAGCAATATCACGGCACGCTGGTTGGCAGCGATGGCACTCCCGTTCCTCTGTATGCGGAGGTCGCGCAGGTCGGCAAGGAGTTTGCAAAAGCTGGCCCTGTGCTAGCTGGCACTTCGGTTAAATCCGAAGTGGCCATTCTTCATTCCTACGATAGCCGCTGGGCGATCCAGTGGCAGAAACACAACCACAAGTATGATCCCGAAGATGAGATTCTGAGCTACTACGGGCCTCTCCGAGCCATCGCGCAATCCGTGGATATTGTTCCTCCGACTGCGTCCCTGCGCCAATACAAGCTAGTGGTCGCCCCCGGCCTGAATGTTTTGTCCGATGCCGCGGCAAAAAATCTTATCTCTTATGTCCAAGAAGGCGGACACCTCGTTTTGGGACAACGTTCTGCCATGAAGGATGACGACAATTCGCTGCAACCGGAGCGTCAACCCGGTCCACTCGCGAGTCTGCTTGGAGGGCGTGTCGAACAGTATTATGCCCTGATGCAACCGATCCCCGTCGAAGGAAATTGGGGAACAGGAGAATGCCAACTGTGGGCGGAGCTGCTGAGTACGAGAGACAGTGGCACGGAAGTTTTGCTGCGCTACGGCAAGAGCAATGGCTGGTTGGATGGTCAGCCGGCGGCGATTTCTCGGAAAGTCGGCAAGGGTCGCATCACCTATATCGGAGCGTGGCTTGATCCCAAGACTATCGCCGAAGCCACAAAATGGATGACGGATACGAGTGCAGTCAAGCCCGCCTTCGGCACAGTTCCGGCTGGCGTGGAAGTGTCTCCCCGATATAGCGCGCATGGGGTGGCATACGTGTTGATCAATTTCTCCGGCACGCCGCAGACCATTCCATTGCCCGCCAGGATGGAAGATGTTTTGGAAGGTGGGTTGAAGCAATCCGTACGATTGGAGAACTACGGAGTGGCAGTACTTTCGGCGCCGCGTTAATGCTTGTCGATAAGGCGAATCGCATTTTCGCGATAGACCTTCCGCAATACGTCATCCGGTAAATACAAACCATAAATGTTCCAACGTCCTTGCCGGGACGCGTGCGAAGGGTATTCGAAATACTCGTCCCGCGTTTCCAGAAACCGGTAGTGCAGCCGGTACATATTGACTTCAGGAATCAGATCCGTTCCGAAAAGGATGCGATTGGCAAATTTCAGGAAAAACTCTCGCGCCGTATACGGTTGCCGGCCCAGTTCTGCGCAGCGAGCCCCGATATCCACATGGAGATTCGAATTTTTCTCAAGAAGGCGGGTTACATAGGCAAGATCCTCAGGATGTTCCGCCACATGGGCACCTACAAATGTAGTCTTCGGATGGCGCGAGATCACACGATCACGCTGCGCCAGAAGTTCCAACTTGCCATAGTGCGAACTGTAATAGCTCCATTCGGGATGGGCAGCTAATTCCTCGTATCTTTCGTTTGCCGCGTCGATGGGAAGGAAAAAAGCATCTGGGTCCGCGATGTGATACATGACCGGGACGCCAAGTTCGGCAGCTTTCTCGTAGAGAGGGTCCAATCGCTCGTCATCGATACGCAACAGGCTACCGTCGGCGTCACGAACTTTGGTCCCAAGATCCTTCCAGATTTTCAGTCCGCACGCGCCGTGGTCAATCAACCGTTCCAGTCTCTCTATACTGCGCTCGAAAAAACCGACGGTCTGCACATCGCTCCAATCCATCCAGCCATAGGTTGCAAACCGGTCGGGGGCCACGCCATGAAACTTGCGAATCATTTCCAGAGCCATTTCACCGGTATGCATGGTTATGTTAACAATGCGCTCGATGGCACACTCGTCCATGATGCGCAATACTTCACGAGGCTCTTGCGCGTCCAGATGGTTGTGATAATCAATGACAGGAAATTTCGGTCTAAGAATTTCGTGCGCAGGTGCCGCTAACATGGAGCGCGGATGAAAATCGCTGAGCCGGAGATCCACGTCAGCACGTGCTGTGACCATTGCAACAAAAGGATCTTTGCTCTTCGTGGAGTCACCCATGATCGCTCCTCTTTCGAATAACCGAAAATGATACTAACAAATGCAAGGTTCTTTTGGCTGTGCTTCCAGTACAATCGCGATAACCCTGATGCGTCTGGCATTTCTGCCTTTATTGCTCGGCGAGGCAAGGAATCATCATGAGACAGACCAGATCTATGTTCTATGCTGCTCTTTTCTGCGTTTTGCTCTTCAGTAGCGCTTCGACTCTCATCGCGCAAGATAGCTATCTGTATGGCGTGCAGCCAGGGAAGCCAGACGTAAGTATCCGGGACAATCGCATCGTCCTGAAAAACAATATGTTGACGGGTACGTGGTCGATCGCCGAGGCCAAATTACGTGGAGTATCCTTTGCTGCAGCTTCAGCGCCAACGACCCTGCCATTACCCGACACTGTTTTTACCCTCACGTTCAGTGACGGCAAGTCCCTCAACGCGTCATCGATGCAAATAACAGAACCGCCCCGCATCGAGGATGTAGAAGCCAATGTGCAAGCCGCGCGTCTCGAAGAACACTTTCCGGGGAAGCGGGTGACCGTACAGCTGGAGGATCCCACCTCCAAGCTACAAGTGAGCTGGTCTGCGATCCTGCGCGAGGGAGACAACTACGTCCGTCAGGAAATCTCCATTTTGGCTGCAACGGATGCGCCAATCCGAGAAGTCCGCCTCTTCGATTTCAAGCTCGACTCTGCTCAAATCATAGGCACGGTAAAAGGCTCTCCCGTCGTGGACGGCAATTTCTTTCTCGGCTTCGAACATCCCATCAGCCAATGCTCAGTGGAACAGCAACAGGTGCGTTGTTCTCTCGAAAGAGAACTCCCTATCAAAGCTGGGCAGAGTCTCAAATATTCCTCTGTTATCGGAATTTCTCCCGATGGCCAGATGCGCCGCGGATTCTTGAACTATGTGGAGCGCGAGCGGGCACATCCCTACCGGCCGTTTTTGCATTACAACTCCTGGTACGACATCGGCTATGGCAACCGTTACGACCAGGCGGCGGCCATGGATGCGATTGACGCTTTTGGCAAAGAACTCCACGCCAAGCGAGGAGTGAAACTCGACTCCTTTTTGTTTGACGACGGTTGGGATGATCCTCGTTCCCTCTGGAGTTTCGACGCTGGCTTCCCCGATGGGTTCACTCCTTTGACCGCGGCGGCTGCCAGGGATGGTGCCGCTCCGGGCATCTGGCTTTCTCCTTGGGGCGGGTACGATAAAGCCAAAGAAGAACGGATGAAGTATGGGAGAGTGCAAGGCTTCGAAACGAATGAAGGGGGATTTGCTCTGTCCGGTCCGAAATATTTCGCGCATTTTCGGGACGTCACTCTCGACTTCATTCGCAAATATGGAATCAATCAATTCAAAATTGATGGCACCGGAAACGTGAACAGTGTTTTTCCTGGCAGCGAGTTTGACAGCGATTTCCATGCTGCGATTAGCCTGATCGGGGAATGGCGCGCCGTGAAACCGGACATCTTTGTGAATCTCACGACAGGAACGTATCCGTCGCCCTTTTGGCTGCGCTACGCAGATTCGATTTGGCGCGGCGGCGAAGACGATAGCTTTGCGGGCATGGGGCCGTGGCGCGAGAAGTGGATCACCTACCGAGACGCCGATACCTATGCCGGTATCGTGAAAAAGGGCCCGTTGTTTCCGCTGAACTCCTTGATGTTGCACGGAATTATCTATGCCCGCCAAGCCGATCATCTGGCCGATGACCCTGAGCATGTTTTTCCGCATGAAGTTCGCGATTATTTCGGCAGCGGAACACAATTACAGGAAATGTACATCACGCACTCTTTGCTGTCAGAAGCAGACTGGGATGTTCTCGCGGAAGCTGCCAATTGGTCTTGCCGCAATGCCGCCACTTTAGTTGATACGCATTGGATCGGCGGCGATCCAGCAAAACTGGAAGTCTATGGCTGGGCTGCCTGGGCGCCAGAAAAGGGAATCATCACGTTGCGAAATCCGAGTGACCATGCACAAAGGTACTCCCTGGATATCGGCCGCGCCTTGGAATTGCCAGCTGGTGCGACCCGAAAATTCAGTGCGCACTCTCCCTGGAAAAGCGATGCTAAGGCAAAGCCTGTCACCTTGGCAGCTGGCAAACAGCACACCTTTCAACTTCAGCCATTTGAAGTTCTGAACTTGGAAGCAATCCCCATGCGTCATTGAGGGCGCGAAGCTCCACTGCTTGGCGCACTTCCGCGTTCGTCTAGCCGTAGAGGATGATCGCGCAGAAACGCATCACGATACTCTGCGTTGCGAAACGCTTCCGTACCGCCATGGCGAGTCACTGACAGCGCCCCCACAATATTCCCAAACGCCAGGCAGTCCTCGACCTTTCCACCTCGTATAAATTGGTGAATGAAGCCTGCGTCGAAACTGTCTCCCGCCCCCACGTGATCCGCCACCTCCACAACCGTAGCAAAAGCCACAAACGTATCGTTGGAAGCCCGGGCCATTACGCCCTGCGATCCTCTCTTGACCACAACCATAGCTACCTTCTGCGACAGAATGTCCGCAGCTCGCTCCACATCGTCCACTTGCGCGAGCTTGCAAGCTTCGCGTTCGTTTGGCAGGAGAACATCAACATATGGCAATAGCTTGTGGATCCCGGACGACCAGCGACCTTCCGGATCGTCGTTAGTGTCCAGCGAAGTACTGAGCCCAGCCTCCTTGGCCTTGCGGAAAATGTCAACCAAGTCCGCTTGCAAGTTCTTTTGCAGAAAATAGGAAGAAACGTGAAGATGTTTCGCACTGAAAACGTAGTTTAAGTCCACATCTTTCGCGCTCATTTCGAACATCGTGCCCGGATAAGTGAGTATGTAGCGCTGTTTCCCTTGCGGCAGGATCACTGTCAGGCCTGTCGTCCGACCGGACATTTTGCGAACGCGAGAAAGATCCACACCGCTCTCCCCTAGGCGTTCCAGGCAGATTTCTCCAAACGGGTCGCTTCCAATCGACGAGCTGAACCCCACTTTGTTTCCCAAGGAAGCCAGATTATGCGCAAAAATCGCCGAGGAGCTGCCTAGCGTAATACTCAGATTGTCCGCCAGGTGTTCGCGCTCCAAAGTCAATTCCGGAGGCAGGCCAGACAGAATGAGGTCGAGATTCAACTCTCCGATAACACTCACGTCAAACGTCGTCAATCGATTCTCCTCTTAGAAAAGTAACGCTTCCCTGATCGCTTTATTCCACTGATTGTCGGAACCCGCAAGCATACGCATACTGATTCAGCACCTCTAGAATTCTATGCCGAGCAAGAACCGCCGCTTGGTTCGGGATCTCTTTCGTGCGCACTGCTTCCGCCTGGCATGCAAGGTATTGGCTCAGCAAAGAGGGAGGTGCAGGATTCGCGTTCAGATTGTGGAGGAGCCTTTCTAACGCGGCGGAAACCTGCGCTTCAGGCCAATAATAACGTGCGCGGTCGCTGTAACTGTACTTTCTCGCAATTCGTAGGGCGTTCTCGTCTCCATGATAGTAGTTCTTCCAGTGCACAGGATTCTCCAGCATCGCGGTTTCCAGGATTTCTGGCAACCCAGAGAGCGGGACTCCGGCACTGCCTCCCAGCCACTCCTTTTCCATTGCCGCCAGGGCGAAAACGGCCTCGCGGAAGGCAAAGGTCAGCCAGGGACCGACCTTGAGGATCGCAAAATGATCCAGCACCAATTTTCGCAACGCTGTGCGTGATTGATAATCCGTCGAATGTGCTTCGTAGACGCCGGTCCATGTGCGGGACAGGAAACGGGATAATGGTTTTGCTTTGCGGGAGTCGTAGGGAAAAACCGTCGCATCTCCAAACTCGATGCCAGGTTGAACCACCACGGCAATGACACGTTCCCAGGCCGCGTCAAGTCCGCGCCTGTGGAACGCTTTCTTTGCGATCTGCAGAGTATGCGTCAAGCCTTTGGTTCGCGTTAGTTCTGGAGCTTTGGAACCGAATTCTTCTCCGCCGGGAATCGGTACTTCCGTCCCGATCACATACAGAGGCGCAGTTGCGGAAGGCTTAAGGTTGCGGTGAGCCTCCTCCGCCGCCAGACACAACTCGGCGGCCCGCTCACTTACGATCTCATCCGGTAAGGGCCGCCGTGGTTCGAACTTGTCATCAGCACAGGGCATGCTTGCGTCCAGGTGAATCTTGGTGAAGCCTGCACCAACATAAGCGGCAACCATTTCCCGCGCCTTTGCCATGGCCGGGCGCGATGGTTCTTTACGCCACACGTGCGGACCAAGGTGATCTCCGCCCAATACGATGCGGTCTGCTGGGAATCGCATTCCTGCCGCCACTTCAGCAACGAATTTTACGAACTGCGCGGGTGTTTGCCCTGTGTAGCCGCCAAATTGATTCACTTGGTTGGAGGTCGACTCGATCAGAAGGATACTTCCGTCGCGTGCGGCTTGTAACATTCCCGCTTCCAGTACAAATCGGTTCGCCGAGCAAATGGAATAGATGCCAAAGCCCTTCCCGGCGCGGTTGGCAGTAAGAAGCTGTCGAAGTTCTCTCGTTGCTCCGCCACGTCTTTTTGTGCGATGCGCGCTCACGACCCGACCATCGTCCTATGAGTGAAATCACCCGGAACGTCAGTTCTCACTTGCGTGGAAAGACACGAGTGCGCGGCACCCACGAGGCGGTTCACATTCTGGATATTCCGTACACCATCCTGCAGTAGCCAATCCTCCAGCGCCTTTTCCCCATTCTTCACGAATACGAGCGCTCCGTCTTGCCACGTCGCTCGGCCACACAGGACTCCACTGAACTTTACCCCCGCCTCCGCAGCCAACTCTAGGGCGTATTGAAACGCTTCATTGCTAACGCCTTGAGATAAATAGATGAATGGAACCACCGCTGCTGAAGCCGCGCGTTGATACTGCGCGATGGCCTCATCCCGGCGGTAGAGAATGTCGTTGCCTGCGTCAGGAGAACCCTTCGCGAATCCTATGTTTACGGGCACCCCCACTTTCAGAAGATCCACGCGATATTGCCGGTTCGAGAATTCTGCCATGCTCTGCGTGACCACGTCGGGTTTGATACGGGCAAATTCGCGGCCCTCAATCAATCGCCAAGGCTGCAATCACACCGCGTGCATCCGCGACGGCCCTCAGTCCTTTCTGTTTACCCTTATCAGTGCGGAGGCCCATCAATCTTCCTCTCCAACCCGGAGAACGGTACCTCGTCACAGGAGATCAACATTCGTTTTTTGCCTTGCCGAAGACTAAATCAGTCGAGTCCCGGCTTACAATCTCTTTCTTTTGGTCTGTATTTTCTTCGTATTAAACATTCTCACAAAGACTCCTAAACGGCTGCATATCCACCTTCCAACCTGCTTTTTCCCCTTGGAAATCTTTCACTTCTGTCGTCTACTGAAATCCTCCAGCAACGCTCCAGCTGGCCGCCCAATCTATCCGGTTTCGTTCCTCCGAATCTGAACCGCAGGAGAATAGAGAAAATGAATGTGTTAACTATCGGCAACGCGTGTCTGCGCCTCCCTGTCTTGTGTCTGGCCCTCATCCCCACCTTTGCGTGTGCGCAGCAGGCCGCACCAGAGTGGAGCTATAAGGGTGCGGAGGGGCCAGCGGACTGGGGCAAACTCGATCCTACCTACGCCAGGTGCTCCCTCGGCCATGCCCAATCGCCCATCGACATTAAACACGCGAAGAAGGCTGACTTGCCCAACCTCAAATTCGACTACAACGCCGTCCCGCTGAATCTCATCGATAATGGCCATAGCATTCAGGTGAATTACGCACCCGGCAGCAGTCTAACGGTCGGCGACAAGACCTACACCTTGAAACAGTTTCACTTTCATCATCCGAGCGAGGAGCATGTGAACGGGCACCGCTATGACATGGTCGCTCACCTGGTTCACGCGGATGCCGAAGGTCACCTGGCCGTGGTTGCGGTATTTTTGAAGCAGGGTGAGTCCAGTGCCTTCATTGATTCCATCTGGAAAAATATCCCGACAGAGAAAGAGAAGGCCGTAGACGTTTCAGGTGTCTCGCTGAACGTCAAGGACCTGCTTCCTGCCGACCGTGGCTACTACACGTTTACCGGCTCTCTGACTACCCCACCCTGCTCGGAAGGGGTGACTTGGTACGTATTGAAGAACCCTGTGACACTTTCCGCCGCCCAAGTGAAAACCTTCGCCAAGCTGTATCCCAAGAACGCCCGGCCAATCCAGCCCGTCAATGGTCGGGAGGTTCAGGAGACGAAATAAGTCAGCCTGAAGGCTGCCAGGAATCGTCCCCTCACCGTCTTGGGGTCCAGTATTCCTATGCGTTTTGCCACCCGTTTGCAGGCAAAAGAGGAGGTTGCCAATCTCCTTTTGGCCGTAGTACTGTCCCCGGATGGTGCCCAAGCCGCACAGACGCAAGAAGGGGGGACATAAAGCCATGTCTGCCGATCATGAGGAAAAGAACGCCGCCAACGGGGAGATGCGCGAAGGCGCAAACGTTGACAAAATCCGAGATATTCTCTTTGGCGCAAATATGCGCGAGTACGAGAAGCGCTTCGCCCGGCTCGAAGAACGCCTGACGAAATCTTCCGATGCGCTTCGCGATGATCTCAAGAAGCGTTTCGACACCCTGGAATCGTACGTCCGCGAGGAAATCGAGTCTGTCGGACAGCGCTTGAAGAACGAGAAGGCCGAGCGCACGGAATCCCTCAAGGAATTGACACGTGAATCGCGCGACTCCTCTAAGGCCCTCGAAAAAAAGCTTTCGCAGCTTGAAGATGCTCTCGAGAGTGCCCAGGGAGACTTGCGTTCGCGCATTCTTGACCAGTCAAAAGCCCTTGCCAATCAGATCCAGAAGTCCAAAGAAGAGCTGGAAACCGCGCTGGAGACCGAAGCAGAGACGCTACGCACCGAGAAGACGGATCGCGCGGCCCTCGCCGATCTTTTCACGGAGCTTGCCCTGCGCTTGAAAGACGAACTGGAGCTCCCGGAGAAATAACCGGGTCACCGTATGGGCTCTGCCCCACGCCGATCTCCGGATCACCCGGATACCCGCTCTTCCATGGCTGACACGCCAAAAAGTCGACCTGCGAACGGGCCCGCGGACGATTCTTCCCCGAACGGTTCTGGTCCGCTCGAAGAACTTCGCCACCTGATTCTCGCTCCTGAGCAGGAAGCCCTCGAGCGCCTGCACGAGCGTATTGAGAATCCAGAGTCGCGCACCGACGATGTGAGCGGGGTCGTCGCGGAAGCAATTCAGCGCCGCCGTGAGCAGGGAGGTAGCGATGCCCTGAGCGAGGCCCTCGCACCCACCATCGAAACCGCATTACGCGAATCCGTGCGCCATGACCCAACTACCCTCGCCGACGCATTGTTCCCCGTCATGGGTCCTGCGATTCGGCGATCCATTCTCGAAACCCTTCGCTCCTTCTTGG
This sequence comes from Candidatus Acidiferrales bacterium, assembly GCA_963775865.1. GTDB lineage: Bacteria > Acidobacteriota > Terriglobia > Acidiferrales > UBA7541 > Acidiferrum. Next base: position 72,363 of record CAVZKU010000002.1, read on the forward strand.
ACTCCTTCAACCAGATTCTGGACCAAAGCTTGTCCTGGCAAGGCATGAAGTGGCGCTTGGAGGCCATCCGCACCGGGCGTTCCTTTACCGAAGTCGCGCTCCTGCACAGTCTTGTTTTTCGTGTCGAGCAGGTATTTTTGATTCACAAGGATACCGGCTTGCCTTTGGCCCATGCTGTGGCTCCCGCAGTGGCCATGCAGGATCCCAGCCTAGTTTCAGGAATGCTCTCGGCAATTCAAGACTTTGTGCGCGACTCTTTCCACACGGGGCAAGGTCAGGGTGTGAACCGGATGAACGTGGGCGATCTCGATGTGTGGGTCGAAATCGGCCCTTACGCCATTCTGGCGGCAGTGATCCGTGGGGTTGCTCCACGTTCCGTCCACGACCGGATGGCGGAGACTCTGGAAAAATTGCACGCCGAGTATGGCGCCAAGATGGAAGCCTTCACCGGTGATACCGCGCCATTTGCGAATGCAAATAAGGAACTCTCACGCTGTTTGGAGGCTAAGTTTAAAGAAGAGCCGACCCAATCTCGTGGCTACGGTTACGCCTTAGCGGCGGGCATTCTTTTGCTCGCTATTCTCGGAACTTGGCTCGGCTGGCGATGGTGGCAATATCGCAGGTGGAACAAAGTCGCCGAAACGCTTGGCAACACGACGGGCTTGACAGTCACCTCTTTTGCCCGCGAGCACGGACGCTTCGTCATCCGCGGTCTTCGCGACCCGCTTGCTCGTGATCCAAGTGAAATCATTCGGGAGGAGGCTGATCTCGACCCTTCTCGAGTGGAACTTCATTGGCGCCCCTATTATGCGCTCGACGACTCCCTTGTCCAGCAGCGTGCGATGAACGCTCTTGCGCCTCCCGCCGGAGTCTCTGTTTCTGTGCAGGATGGCATTCTGCATATCCATGGTCAACCTTCCGTCCGATGGTTGAATGATTTGCGTTCGCGCGCGCTATTGATTCCGGGGATCCGGGCCCTCGATTTGGGAAAATTCTCACCGGAGCAGATTGCCTTTGATGAGGCAAGAACAAAGATTCAAGCAGCTATCATTACATTTCCCGTAGCCAGCGCCTCGCTCTCTTCCTCCCAACGCGCGTATCTCAGAACCCTTCTTCCCCAAATCAAGGAATTACTCGACGGGCCAGCTTCCACACAGGGCAGCCTGCAAATTGAGGTCATCGGGCATAGCGACGCCACTGGTGCCGAAACCGCAAATCAGAATCTAAGTCAACGGCGTGCGGACCGGATTGCGTCGGAGCTAATCCAGCTTGGCATTCCCGACGCGCATCTACGTGCGAAAGGGGTAGCGACTGGCGAACCGGTACGCCCGGAAGATAGCGAAGAAAATCGCCAATACAATCGAAGCGTCACTTTCCGTCTGATCCTTCCTGTTACCAACCAGCCATGATCCAAAAGAAAATCTGCATGCTGGGCTCCTTTGCCGTGGGCAAGACCAGCCTGGTGCGGCGCTTCGTCGAAAGTATCTTCTCAGAAACCTACTTGACCACCGTCGGCGTGAAGATCGACAAGAAAGTCGTGCATCTGAACGGTACAGAGGTCAGTCTTTTGCTCTGGGACCTTTATGGCGATGATGACTTTCAAAAAATTCGCTGGTCTCATTTCCGAGCGTCTGCAGGGTATCTGCTTGTCGCGGATGGCACTCGCCGCGCCACGGTTGAAAAGGCAATCGCTCTCGAAGAGCGTGCTCGCAAGGAAATCGGACCAGTCCCGTTCATCTTTGTGATGAATAAGTGTGACCTCGTCGACGAGTGGGAACTGGATCCTGAAATGGAAGCATGCCTTGCAGCCAAAAAATGGACCCTCTTGCGTTCCAGCGCCAAAACGGGCCAGGGCGTCGAGGAGGCCTTCTTGCAACTCACTCGAAAGATGATGGGCTGACTCATGTCCGGTCCCGTGTTCGAATTCTTGCGCGAACTCGGATTTGTGCTCTTCGAGCACAAGAACCACGGCCTGTTCGCCCCGCTCTCTCCACCGCCCACCTGGCTTGCAGAACTATGGGGAATACCGCCGGATGACCGCGGCAGTATTCCAATCACGGAGAAGTCTCCATTTCTCGAACATTTCCTGTTCGAAGCCGACGCATTTTGGAACTCGAATAACCAAGGGCTTTGCCAATCGGAAACTTGGATTGAGAAATCCCCCGCGGGCAGGGAAATTCCTGTCCAGGCCATCGCTCTCCGGCTGGAAGGCACACGCTTCCTGGCTCTTCACAGTCCGGAAACCGAGTTTCAGGAACGTGTGCAGTTGCTTCAGACCGCACGTACTTCACTTCTGGTGCATGAACGCTTGCAGCGCGAGATCCAAAAGAAGGAAATTCTCCTCCACTGCATAATTCACGATCTTTCGCAACCACTCAGCGTCATGAGCGCCACGTTTGATTGCATCGCGGATGAACATGTGAGCGACCGCGGAAAAGGCCTTCTCGAGCTCGGAAGAAGAGCCAGCGATCAGCAGTCGATGATGATTCGCGATATTCTCCAAGTTTTTTCGGCGGACCTGAAAGCCGCCCTCGATGCTGAAACGAAGCTGGATAAGGCTCCCGATCTGCTGGTCTGCGCCAAGGCTGTACTGGATGCCTTTACCCCCGTGTATGCCGCCAAAAGTGTCGGGTTACAACTCGATGAACGGACTGACCAGCGGGTGCCGTGGCGCGTGCGTGGTGAGGCAACTCGCATCGGGCGTATCTTCTCCAACTTACTGGAAAACGCGCTTCGCTATGCTCCAGCCGGTTCCAAGGTTACGATTGGACTCACTTCTGACGACGAATTTGTCAGAGCGTTTGTGGACGACGAGGGGCCCGGCCTTCCCCCGGATCTATCACCAGCGCAGATCTTCGCATTGTTCTCGAAAGGAAAGGACGGTGGCGGGAAGGCGGGCCTGGGCTTGTATTTTTGCCGGCTGACGGTCGAGCGCTGGGGAGGAACCATTGGTTGTGAATCCCTACCCCGAAAGGGTACCCGCTTCTGGTTTCGGCTTCCGAAACTCAGGAAGTTACCGGAGGCGGCACCTACGAAACTGGTGGACAAAAGGATCGACTCAAAAGGTTTGCTAGCCAAGAAAAATCCCATGCGTATACTGCTCGCCGACGATCAAAACGAAATTCGCTTGTTGACCACACACCAGCTTGAGCGGTGTGGGCACCACGTGGTTGCCGTGAACAATGGCCAGGAAGCTCTGGAAGCGCTGCAGCGCGAAAGGTTCGACGTCATTCTTCTGGACGAAGACATGCCAGTGATGAATGGTTTGCAGGCCTTGCACGCCATCCGCGAGCGCGAGAAGGCGTCTGCGCCCACCGTAGTGATTGCCCTCACTGGTTACAACAGCGAACCCGATCGGGAACGTCTGTTGCGTGCCGGATTCAACTCCGTCATCGGCAAGCCATTTCGCCTGGACGCACTCGACGCATTACTCCGCGGTTCATCGGAACATTTCTCCCCTCTAGCACAGACAAAAATGGCGACTGCACAACTGCAGACGCCCTCGGAGAACCTGCTCGAGCGTCTTGGTGGAGATGAACGACTGGCACGCAAGATGATTGCCACATTCTTGCGAGACACTCCCCCACGTATGGCCGCCATCCAGGAAGCTCTGAAACAAAAAAATGCGGAAAACTTGGCTTCGCTGGCACATGCCCTAAAGGGCTCGGTCAGCATTTTCGGTGCGCACGTGGCTCGAAACTGTTCAGAAAAGCTCCAAGATCAGGCCCGAGCTCACAAGTTCGGTGGACTCCCTGAAGTCTACATGCAGCTGAAGGAAGAGATTGCACAGTTAGAAGCAAATTTGAGAGGATACGCGGGACAGAAGCGTTCCCCTAGCCCGGGAGCGAATTCCAAGAAAAAGCGCCGGAGTTCCAATCCTAAGCGATAATCGCCATGGGATCTCCGCCGAGAGACCCCGGAGCCATACATGCCGAGCATCTTGGTTACTGACGATGACGCCACAACGCGGCAAATGCTGCGTGGCATCCTGAAAAAAGCCGGCTATTCAGTTGCCACCGCTTCGGATGGGGTGGCGGCACTTCGGGCGATTCACAATACGAAATTTGATCTCGTCCTCTTGGACATCTGGATGCCCAAAATGACGGGGCTTGGATTCCTTGGGCATCTTCACGGCGAGAAATTTATTCCCAAGATTGTGGTCATGACTTCGGACCAAACTTCGGATACTTTGCTTGCCGCGCTGCGAGGTCGCGTTTACCAATTCTTGAAGAAACCTCTAGATGCTACAACCCTTCTCACCAGCGTGGAAAATGCGCTCTCCACAAGTCCGGAGGTACCCGCGATCGAGGTCCTCTCGGCCAACTCGCAATGGGTCGAACTCATGGTTCCCTGTGAACGTTCCGTGGTCAGCCGCGTACAAAGCTTTCTGATGCACATGGATATGGACCTTCCCCCGGATGTGATTGAAAAGGTGGGCTATGCCTTCCGCGAACTTCTGAACAATGCCATCGAATGGGGTGGCCATCTGGATCCCAATCTTAAAGTCCGGATTTCTTACATTAAAACCAAGCGCATGTTGATGTATCGCCTGGATGATCCAGGTCCAGGTTTCAAGCTCGAAGACCTGAAACACGCGGCCATCAACAACCCCCAAGACAATCCCATGGCTCACATGCAGGAAAGGGAAGCCAAGGGTTTGCGCCCTGGCGGCCTAGGATTGATGCTCACGCAGCAGCTGGTAGACGAGCTTGTCTATAATGAAACGCGCAACGAAGTTGTCTTGATCAAATACCTCTGAATTCTCTTCCTCGACCAAAGTAGTACCTCAATTCCCCCCAATTCAAGGAATCCGTGGATGGCGGCGCATGGAACCGCAGACCAGGCTATTTCCCGGCCCCGAACTGGCCCTCCGGTCAGCTGCCACAGGCACTTCCGGGACGTAAGCTGATGGGGTTAGGCGCCCGGCCCAACCGGAAATTCCAATGGATAGAGTGGAGATGCTCGTGGGTAGACGCGACCTGGCGCTTCTGTCGTTCAATATTTTTGTCTCAATTTCACTTGTTGCGTGGTTGGCGGGCTGTGCTTCGGTCCACTCGGCAGGTTCCGGAGCCAACGCCAATTCCGCAATGCCTACAATCACAGCTCAGCCCGCAGCACAGACGGTAACCGTCGGCCAAAGCGCAGTATTCAGCGTGACTGCCTCTGGCCTGGCCCCGCTTTCCTACCAGTGGCAGAAGAACAGGTCGAACGTCAGCGGCGCCAATGGCCCGAGCTATATCACCCCCACAACAACCGCCGCCGATAACGGGTCGACGTTCGATGTTGTGATTCGCAATTCCGCGGGGACCGTCACTAGCCAGCGCGCTATGCTGACGGTTAACTCATCTTCGGCTGTGCCAACCATCAGCGCTCAGGCTGCGAGCATTACAGTTGCCGTAGGACAGACGGCAACGTTTACTGTCACGGCCGCAGGGGCAGCCCCTCTCTCCTATCAGTGGCAAAAGAACGGCGCAAATATTGCTAGGGGCACCGCAGCCTCCTATACGACGCCCGCCACAAGCTCTGCCGACAACGGCGCGACCTTCGATGTAATAGTTTCCAATACGGCTGGAAGCGTTACCAGCCAATTGGCCACGTTGACCGTGAATTCGGCAAACGTTGCGCCAGCCATTACCACGCAGCCGACAAATCAGACGGTCGCGGTGGGACAGACGGCTACTTTCTCTGTCGTGGCGACAGGCTCCGCCCCGCTTACCTATCAATGGCAGAGGAACAGCACGCCGATCTCTGCGGCAACCTCTAGTTCCTACACAACCCCGGCAACCACCGCAGCGGATAATGGCGCGCAGTTTCGCGTAACCATCACCAATGCTGCCGGCAATGTAATCAGCAATACGTCCACTCTGGCCGTAAATCCCGTGGGAAGCACCTCAGCGCTGGATGTTGTCACCTATCATTACGACAATCTGCGGACCGGACAAAACGTGAAGGAAATCACGCTGACACCGGCAAATGTAAGCGTGAATACCTTCGGAAAATTAGGAGAATTCCCGGTCGACGGACTCGTGGATGCGCAACCCCTGTTGCTCTCCAATCTCACCATTCCCGGAGTTGGAACAAAAAATGTCCTCTATGTTGCAACCGAACATGACTCCATGTATGCATTTGATGTAGACAGCATTACAGCGACGGGCGGAACAGTATTGTGGAAATCGAGCGCGCTTCCGAGTGGCGAAACGCCCAGTGATGATCGTGGTTGCGGCCAGGTCACCCCCGAGATTGGCATCACGTCCACGCCGGTTATTGACCGGGGTAGAAACGCCATCTATTTCGTCGCCATGTCAAAGGATTCGAGCGGGAATTACTACCAGCGAGTTCATGCGCTCGACCTCACCACCGGGAAAGAGTTATTCGGCGGTCCGACCACAGTGCAAGCTACGTACCCCGGTAGTGGCGCCAATAGCTCGAATGGTATGGTCGTCTTCGATCCTAAACAATACAAAGAGCGCCCGGGCCTCCTGGAACTTTCCGGAACCATCTACACCGCGTGGTCTTCCCATTGCGATGGCTATCCTTACACGGGGTGGGTCATGTCTTACAGCGCTGACACTTTAGCGCAAACCAGCATCCTCAATTTGGTTCCCAATGGCAACGACGGTGCTATCTGGATGGCCGGAGCGGCTCCCGGCGCGGACGCTTCCGGGAACATCTACTTCATCCTGGGTAACGGAGATTTTGACACTACCCTGAACTCGAGTGGGTTCCCCGTAAATGGCAATTGCGGAAACTGCTTTGCAAAGATCACCTCGTCGGCGCCACTGACCTTGCTTGACTATTTCACCCCACTCAATACCGTCTCCGAATCGGATTCTGATACCGACTTTGGTTCAGGTGGAGAACTTCTGTTGCCGGATCTGGTTGACGGCAATGGCAACACCCGTCACCTCGCGATCGGCTCAGGAAAAGATGCGAATATCTATGTCGTTGACCGCGACAATATGGGGAAATTCAACGGCAACGCAGACAATATCTACCAGCTGATTACTGGTCAACTCTCGGGCGGCGTGTATTCCAAGCCCAGCTATTTTAACGGTACCGTGTATTACGGAGCGGTCGGGGATTCAATCAAAGCCTTTCCTATCGTGAACGCTGTCCTGGCAACTAGTCCCTCTTCCCGCTCGGCCCACACCTTCGGGTATCCAGGTGCTGCGCCAAGCATTTCTGCAAACGGGAACACGAATGGCATTGTTTGGGTGGTGGAGAACAGCAGCCCCGCGGTTCTCCATGCATATGACGCAACAAACCTGACCAATGAACTCTACAATTCCAATCAGGCAGCGGGTGGCAAAGACAGCTTCAGCAACAATAAGTTCATTACCCCGATGGTGGCAAATGGAAAGGTGTATGTGGGTACATCGAGCAGCGTAGCGGTTTTTGGCTTGCACTGATCTGTTTGTCTCTGGCACAAATTGATGACAGCTGCGGGCTTGTTATAGGACGGCGAAGCTCTGGGTGTAGAGTTTTCAGCACGCGAAAGAACGCAATGGAAACGCGAAAAAACTGGGGCAACCGCCCGTGGGAAGTTGACTTCACTCCGACGCGAAAGGAACTGCCCGCGACCGTAGATTTCGCGGTTCTTGGCGGCGGGTTCACAGGCTTGGCGGCAGCGGCGTGGTTAAAAACGCTAGCGCCGGGAAAAAGCGTCACGCTCTTTGAAGCCGACACCATCGGTGCAGGCTCCAGCGGTCACACGGGTGGAGTTGCTCTGGCGGAATCTGCCGTCGGGGACTTGCCAGGCCTGGGCGATGTCTTGGCTGGGTATCAATCGATCCTCCAGAAATTGAAAGTGGAGAGCCATCTCAGCCTCCCGGGTGCCTATGAACTAGGGCGCAGTAATCCCATGCATGACTCGCCCATCCGCTGGAAGGACTCGGGCGATCTCTGCGCCGTCAATGAAGTCCCCGGCGGAAGCATCAATCCAGGAAAAATAGTAAGCGGGCTAGCCCACGCCGCCGAACATGCGGGAGTTTTGCTTCTCGAGCATGCAGCAGTGAGTGACGTCAAATTTTCGGAGCGAATTACATTGCTTTCCGCCGCGGGTACAACGCAGCCCACAAGCGTTCTCTTTGCCACAAATGCGTTCGCTCTCCATCTGAATGGACTGAAGGATCGTGCTCAACCCGCATTTACTACGGCTCTGATGACGGAACCTCTCAGTGAAGACGTAATCTTCAAAATCGGCCTGGGGAAAAGAAAGCCCTTCTACACTGTAGATTTGCCTTACTTGTGGGGCAGATTACTTGGAGATTCCATAATCTTCGGTTGTGGTTTGGTCTTCTTTGAAGACTCGGATGCGCTGAACACGTTGGACATTGATGAAGGGGAATCTCTCAAGCTCTTCGATAACCTACAAAAGCGCGTCGCCAAACTCCATCCCGCGCTCCGCAGTGTGAATTTCACTCACCGTTGGGGTGGACCCATCTGCATTGCGGAAGATTGGAAGCCGGTGTTCGAATACCACCCCAAAAGCAAAAATGCCATTGTCCTTGGCGCATTCTCGGGCCACGGCGTGGCCCAGTCCGTTTATTTGGGAGCGTGGGCAGCCGAGGTGCTGCTTGGTAAAAGGGCATTGCCCAATTGGAAATAAGCCCTCACGCGAAGGCTTGTCAATGCACGGATCTGAGAAGCGTTGAAAGGCCGTTCCAGATGATCTGCACGCCGATGCACACCAGCAGGAAGGAAGACAGACGCATGATCACGCTCATCCCAGTTTCACCAAGGGCCTTTGCGAGCCGGTCTGCAAACGCGTAACACAGATAAACCGACGCTGCGATGAGCAAGGCCCCAATCACCGCCCCTAACATTGAATAAATGATCTGATGACCAATATGCGGCTCGTTCGCACCCAGTGTGATCGCCACGGAAATCGACCCCGGACCCACGGTAAGCGGCAACGTCAGAGGATAAAACGCCTTGGTGAGTAGGTCTTGCGCTCCGACACTGCGATGTACATCCGCCTTTGTGCTGTCCTCGTCCTTCTGCTTCAGCATGGCCCAACCCGTCGAAGCGAGCACCAGCCCTCCGCCGACCTGCACCACCGGCAAGGAAATTCCGAAAAAGGCCAAGATATGTGTTCCAATAAAATACGAAACCACGATTAACGCGATGCTGTTTAGCGCAATCCGTCGCGAAAGTATCTTCCGCTCGTACGCGGAATAATAATGCGTCAGCGAAAGAAAAAAAGGGGCGCCTCCCAGCGGATTCACAATGGGAAACAGCGCTGTCAGGATTAGGAAGGTTGACTTAAACAATTGGGCCATGACTCTGCCGGTGAAGTATATCCGGACGCCCCACCAGCAACGAGTTCTTACTCTTTTCCCGCTAATTTTGCCGCCGTAATGGCTTGTCCAACGTGACGTTGCGTGTGCTCGGCGACATGGACCAGCAAGCCTCCAATCGTGCTAGGCAATTGTTTCTCGCCTACCCGCCTTGCCGTTTCAAAATCGGCGGAAGCCATCTTTCTCACGCGTTGCTCGCTGCAGTTGAGGCTATCTTCTAACTCCGCAAAGAGTGTGTCATGCCTGGCACCGGCATCGAGTTCCGATTTCCGCCGTGATACTTGTACTTCATCAAGTGCACCACCTTCGGCATAGGTCAGCAGCCTGTCAAGGCTTCTGGCAATGTGTCGTAGATGAAAGGCCACCGAGGCGATTCCTTCCGGTGCCGCATTGAGTTGCTCGTCGGTCAGCCGGAAGCACCATTTCCAGATATCTTCCTTCGCAAGTTCCAGAGCGTGGAGTACTGCGCGTGGCACCGCGGGCAGTTCGGTGAGTGTTCCTCGGAGCCATGGCTCCGGCAAACTTGGCTTGGTTCCGTTCATTCGCTCTTTCTCTTCGTGCTCACTTGACCTGCTAAGCGCCTCATAGCGCCTCATTTGACAGGCCCAAACGTAGCACATAGGATGGAAAAACTCGTTCTCAGAATCAACCAGAACTTCGGAGCTGCATGGTTCAGCAAATTCGAAAAGTCTCTCGCCCCGCGCACGCTTTGGGGCTCGCGCTGTTTTTTGCGGCTTACTTAGCCTTTGCCTCTCCAACTGCAACTCAACTTACCCCAGCGGATCCGCAGCGCTACCTCAACGACATCAAGACTCTGACCCAGCCGAAGATGGAAGGTCGCGGCGACGGATTGAAAGGACTGACGCGAGCCGAGCACATCTTGGTCGAGCGCTACAAAAGTCTCGGGCTGGAGCCGGCCGGGTCCAATGGCTATCTACAGCCGTTCACCGTCACGACGGGTGCCAAACTTAAGAGAAAAAATCATCTCCTGGTCCAAAACGGCCAAGCAAGAACAGCTCTAAAGCTCAATCAGGACTATGTTCCTTTTAGCTTTTCTGACTCAGGCACCGTCGCGGCCACTCTCGTTTTCGCTGGCTATGGCGTAACCGCTGAGGAATTTGGTTATGACGACTACGCCGGTCTGGATGCCAAAGACAAAATCGTGGTCGTTCTTAGATACGAGCCAACGGGCTTTGCGGCCAAACTTGGCAACCAAGGGATGACCACGCACTCTCAACTTATCACCAAGGCCATCAACGCCCGTAATCACGGCGCCAAGGGCATGATTCTTGTCAACGGAAAACTCGGTGACGGCGAAGAAGACCTGCTTACTCGTTTTGGAAGTGTGGGTGGCCCTGAAAATGTTGGCCTTCTCTTTGCCCAAGTCAAGAATGCGGTAGCCGAAGAATGGTTCCACACCGCGGGGAAATCCTTGAAAGAGATTCAGGAGCAGATCAATTCCACCTCAAAACCGGTTTTCTTTACTTTTCCGGACACTCTATGTGCCACTTTGACCATTGACGTGCAAACGACGCACGCCATCGTGAACAACGTTCTGGCCTATCTTCCCGGTAAGACCGATGAATATGTGATCGTCGGGGCCCATTATGATCACCTTGGTCGAGGCATCTTCGATTCGCTGGCCCCCTCGCAGATTGGACAGATTCACCCCGGTGCCGACGACAATGCCTCGGGCACAGCCGGCGTCCTGGAACTCGCACGGATCTTGGCCCCCCTGAAAGGTCAATTTGAACGAGGAATACTGTTCATGTCATTTGCGGGCGAAGAATTGGGATTGCTCGGTTCTGCCGCATGGGTCAAGGATCCCACCAAACCTCTAGATAAAGCTGTGGTCATGCTCAACATGGATATGATTGGCCGCATTAAAGACAATAAGGTGTATATCGGCGGTGTTGGGACCGGAACCACGCTTCAGAAGGTCCTCGATCAGGCACACGATGACACTCCTCTTCAGTTTGAGATTTCCCAAAGCGGCTACACTTCGAGCGATCACACCTCCTTCGTCACCAAGCGCATTCCCGTCCTGTTCTTTTTTTCGGGTCTGCATTCGGACTACCATAAACCGTCGGATACCTGGGACAAAATCAAGCCTGACCCTGCTGCCGCATTGTTGAACATCGTTGCTCGCCTAACCGTTGAACTTGCCTCTGACCCGCAAAAACCAGCTTTCGTAACGGTTGTCGAAAACAATCCACATTCTGGCGCGACCGGCGGTGGCGGCGGCTATGGGCCCTACTTCGGCTCCATTCCCGATTTTGGCCAGACGGAAAATGGCGTAAAGTTCTCCGATGTGAAACCCGGTTCGCCCGCTGCGAAAGCTGGCCTGAAAGCGGGAGACGTTTTGATTCAATTTTGTGACAAGTCCATCAAAAATCTCTACGATTTCACAGACGCACTCCGTCGCAGCAAAGTCGGCGATGTCGTGCCAGTTACTGTCTTGCGTGACGGGAAAGAATTGAAAGTCGATGTGAAGTTGGAACAGCGCAAATAACGCACGGCGGGGAATAACCGGTAAACCTCCATGCTTCAGGGGACATCGTGAAAAAAGGGAATTGGGTCGGCATTCTCACGGCTGGCCTTCTCACATTGCTGTGCCTCTATGGCCCCCACTTCATGTTCCTCCATGCCCAGCCGGAAACTGCGGATTCTCCTCTCTTATCACAAGAGCAAAAACACCTGAGAAACGCGCGACAACTTACCTTTGGCGGTCAGAACGCCGAGGCTTATTTCTCCTTGGATGACAAACAGCTCATCTTTCAGCATCAGGGAGGCGACGTACCCTGCGACCAGATCTACACCATGACTGTCGACTCGTCAGATGGCAAACCGCCCGTCCCAAGACTCGTTAGCACCGGCAAGGGGCGCACCACCTGCAGTTATTTCTTTCCCTCCGGCGAGCGCATTCTGTTTTCCTCCACTCATGCCTCCAGCCCGGACTGCCCGCCCAAACCAGACTATTCCCGCGGCTATGTTTGGCCAATTTACAACTCCTATCAGATTTACACCGCTAAGCCCGATGGCTCCGATTTGGAGCAGTTGACCCACGCCAATGGCTACAACGCGGAAGCTACCATCACCCGCGATGGCCGGCACATTGTGTTCACTTCTACCCGCGATGGAGACCTCGACATTTACACCATGGATGCCGACGGCGGGAACGTGAAGCGATTGACCAATGAGCTCGGTTACGATGGCGGCCCGTTCTGGTCGTATGACGGCACAAAGATTGTCTACCGTGCCGAACATCCCAAAACGCCCGAGGAGATCAAGGATTACAAAGATCTGTTTTCAGCAGGCCTGATTCGCCCGGGAAACTTGGAGCTATGGATGATGAATGCCGACGGTTCGAACAAACATCAAGTCACCCACAATGGCGCGGCAAATTTCGCACCATATTGGTTACCCGATGGCAAACGCATCATCTTTGCTTCTAATCAGGCTGATCCTAAGAACGGCAGGGATTTCGATCTATACGTCATAAATGAAGATGGGACCAATCAGGAGCGCATCACCTTCCATCCCGATTTCGACGGATTCCCGATGTTTACGTCCGACGGAAAGCGTTTGGTGTGGGCCTCGAACCGCAATGGCAAGGTGCCCCACGAAACCAATATCTTCATTGCAGACTGGGTAGAATAAGCCCAGAAGGAGCGACCCGCGTGGCCAAGAAACGCGCAGTGAGTTCATCGAAAAATATGCCCGGTCTTCGCCCGGGTGAATCCGTCCACGTTCTTATTTCCGATTCACGGGTCAAGGCGCGGCTCAAGCAACTGGCCAAAGAAATTCGTCGCGACTTTCCCACCGAACCCCTGCATTTGATCAGCGTTCTCAAAGGGGCTGTGTTTTTTCTGACCGACCTGGCGCGCGAACTGGGCGGCGAAGTCTCCTTTGATTTCCTTTCTGTCTCGAGCTATGGCCGTGGCACAGATTCCACCGGTGAAGTAAAGCTGATCAAAGACCTGGACGTAAGCATTGAGGGGAAAACCGTCATTGTAGTCGAGGACATTCTCGACACCGGTCTCACTCTGAAATATCTGTTGCGATTCTTTGAGGAGAAAAAGCCAAAACATCTTCGCGTCGTCGTTCTTTTGGACAAGGTCGAGCGTCGTATCGCCGATGTGCGCGCGGACTACACTGGATTTGTCATTCCCAATGAATTTGTCGTCGGCTACGGCCTGGATTTCGATGAGCGTTATCGGAATCTTCCCGACGTTTGTGTCCTGCAATTTGCTTCACGAGGCAAGGCAAAATCAGCCTGACATTGCGGCTTTGTGGCTGTTTCTGAGCCACAGGCCAGCTGCCTGCTATACTTAAGAGATTCATGGAAGCCACTGATCCCAAAACACAAACTGAACCGGCCACAAACAGCCCCGAGGTTGTTGCTACCCTCGCGGAAATAGGCGAAGAGGTCAACGCCTCGCTCGATCTGGATGAAGTTCTGGCCCACGCTGCTGTTCTGATCAAAAAGCATATCGACTACGAGTTGTTTGGCGTTCTGATGGTCGATAAAGACGGCATGTACCTGACGCACCGCTTCGCGATTGGCTATCCCCCGGGCCTCGCCGAAAACTTGAAAGTGCCGATTGGGCAGGGAATTACGGGTACCGCCGCCGCAACCGGGCATCCTGTCCGCGTCAGCGACGTTTCGCAAGACCCACGTTACATCAATGCGATTGACAGCGTCCGCTCGGAATTAGCGGTTCCCTTGATGTTCCGTGGCAAGTGTGTGGGTGTGCTGGATATCCAAAGTCGTCACTTAAATTATTTCACCAAGGACCAGCAAAATATTCTTGCCGTACTCGCGAATCGTCTTGCGGTTTCCATTGAGAATGCCCGTTTATTCCAGCAGGTGCGCACCCAAGCCGAAACTCTTTTAGTCCTCAATGATGTCAGTCGCGAAATCAGCTCCATCCTCGATGTGGAAGAACTTCTCCGCCGCACCGCTGAACTGGTCAAGCGTGTCATCGACTACCAGATCCTCAGCATCATGCTCTACGACGATGAGCAAAAGGTTTTTCGCCACCGTCTGGATGTGAAGCACGGCCAAAGGGTCCAAGGGAGGCTCCGGGCTGCCGCCACCGAAGGACTGGTTGGCGCCGCCGCAACCCTTCGCGAACCCGTCGTCGTGCCAGACGTCACGGCTGATCCTCGCTATCTCATGGTCAATCCAGAGACCCGTTCTGAGCTTGCCATTCCCATGATGCACAAGGGCAAAGTCATCGGTGTGTTGGACCTGGAAAGTCCGCAGTTGAAGTACTTTACAGAAGACCATGTGCAAACGCTTTCCATCCTCGCGGCAAACCTCGCCGTTTCCGTCGAAAATGCCCGCCTTTACGAGCAGGTTGCCGAAGGCGAAGCGCGCATGGAGCGTGATCTGCAAGCCGCAAAACGCATTCAGGGCGCCCTGCTGCGCCCAGTTCCAACCGATGATTATGGCCTCGACGTGGCGGCCCGCTATATTTCCGCTCGCGAGGTCTGTGGCGACCTCTACGAATTCCTTCGGTATGGTCCTCAACAGTTGGGTATCGCTCTTGGCGATGTAAGTGGCAAAGGCACAGCCGCCGCGCTGTACGGAGCGGTGGCCATCGGAATTATGCGCAGTTTGGCCCCGCAAAAATTGCAACCCGCCGAAATGCTGCGCCAGATGAATCAACTGGTCGGCGAGCGCCGTATCGAAGGCAGATTCATGACCGCCTGCTTCGCCACTTGGCAAAAAGGGCGCCAAAAACTGCGCGTCGCGAATGCGGGACAATCTCAACCTCTGCTCTATAAGGGTGGACGGTGTGACAAGATTGAGCTCACAGGATTCCCTCTCGGTATTTTCGAAGAAGTCCACTATGACGAATGGAATGTAACCCTCGGAGTAGGCGATATTCTGGTCTTCCACTCAGACGGCATCGCCGAAACCGCCAACACCGAAGGCCAATTCTTCGGCACGACGCGGCTCATGCGGTTAATCGAGCAGCATCACGAACTGACCGCTACGGAAATTTCCGACACGGTATTGCGGGAAGTGGATTGGTTCACGCAAAGCGCCCCCCTCGGCGACGATCGCACCCTTGTGGTTCTCAAAGTAAAATGAGCGGCGCCGGCGGAGCTAGAAAGAACCTTCCTTACGTCGATCCAGCGCGGTTCACGCCCCAGTTTGGCTTCAAGAAACTGCGAAATGGTTCTGGACGCGAAGTTTTTTGTGAAGGGGTTGCCCTCGAGGAAATTGCCTCTCGTTTTGGTACGCCTTCCTATGTTTACAGTCAGCGTGCGATCGAAGGCGCATTCGCCGAGCTGGAAAGTGGCCTCGAACGGTTGCCACATCTATTGTGTTTCGCTGTAAAAGCCAACGGCAATCTGTCCATTCTGAATCTTCTTGCCAAACGGGGCAGCGGCTTCGATATCGTCTCTGGCGGAGAACTCGAACATCTTGGCCACATCCGAGTACCCGGCAACCGCATTGTGTTTAGCGGCGTTGGCAAGACTCGCGAGGAGATTCGTGCCGCCCTCGCCTACAAAGCGGATCGCCAGAGCTCACCCGGAATTCTTCAATTCAATGTGGAATCGCCCGAGGAGTTGGATGTTCTGCTCGAAGAATCCTCTCGTCGTTCCACCAGTCATTCCAAGCCTCCCGGCGTTTCCCTGCGCGTAAATCCCGACGTGAAAGCCGGTGGCCATCCCCACATCTCTACGGGTCTTTCCGAACATAAGTTCGGTGTAAGCTGGTCCGACGCTCGAGCTCTTTACATCCAACATCGCAAGTCGAAGCAGATCCAATGGCAGGGAATCAGCGCGCATATCGGATCCCAGATTGTGGACCTGCAGCCATTCCGCGAAGCACTCACTCGTATCGGATCCTACCTGATGGACCTGCGCCACCAGGGCATCGTTCTCAAATATCTTGATTTTGGTGGCGGCCTGGGTGTTCGCTACACAAACGAAATTCCTGTTTCTCGCAAAGCTTACGCCAGGATGATTGCGCAAACGGTTCGGCCCCTCAACGTTGGTTTGCTTCTGGAACCAGGCCGCTCCCTCGTTGCCCCCTCCGCTGTGCTTCTTTCCAGAGTCATTTACACGAAGAAGAATTCGAGAAAATCGTTTGTGATTATCGATGCGGCCATGAATGATCTTGCCCGGCCTGTCCTTTACGACGCGCCTCATCCGATCACTCTTGTCCGCCAGCGCAATGAGCGGAAAGGCAACTCATCGTTGCGATCAGACATTGTCGGCCCTGTGTGCGAAACGGGAGACTGCTTCTTGCAGGATTGGCCGCTTGGCCGTGTAAAACCGGGCGACACCGTTGCCATCTGGGCCGCTGGCGCCTACGGCATGGTGCAAGCGTCAAACTACAATGGCCGTTGCCGCCCAGCGGAAATCCTCGTTCACGGAAAGCGCGCGCGCCTAATCCGCCGGCGAGAGACCCAAGCCGATCTCTTGCACACAGACGTTCTGGCCTGAGGTTAGGCTTCGCCCCACTTCAGCTTGCTTCGCAGAATTTCAAAATAACTTTTATTCGGCGGGTGAATCAGTTTCAATCGTTCCACTGCTCGTGTGATCCGAACGCGGTCGCCCGCTTGGAGTGGTACGCCTGTCTGTCCATCGAGCGTCAGGAAAACCGAGTCCGAATTCTCCGCCATGCGCAGTTCGACCTTCGACACATCGGGGACGACGATCGGCCTGTCGCTCAGCGTATGTGGGCAGATGGGTGTAATCAGGATTGACTCCACGGCCGGATGCACGATCGGTCCACCGGCGGACAATGAATAGGCCGTTGAGCCGGTCGGTGTCGCCACGATCAATCCGTCTGCTCGGTAACGGCAGACAAATCCACTGTCAATGTAAAGCTCTAGCTCGATCATGCGGGCCAGCGTCCCCTTGTGGACAACCGCCTCGTTCAGCACGCGCTGCTGTGTCAACGCATTGCCGTTGTGTGTGCGTTCCGCCAATAACAGCACTCGTTCACTGACCGGCGCACAACCGGCAAGCGCATCCTCCAATGCCGGATAAAGCTCTTCCAAAGTGAAGCTAGTCAGAAATCCTAATCCGCCGAGATTAATGGGCAAAATTGGTATTCCATGTGGGGCCGCCTCGCGTGCCGCTGCCAGAAGTGTCCCGTCGCCGCCCAGAACCAGCAGCAGATCTGCTTCCTGCGCAATCTGGTGGCGTGTCTTGCCGAGTTCACCTTGGTTCACAGGACTGGCAGTTTCCGAGTCCATTAGAGTCGAGACGCCCCGCTCCTTCAGCCAGCTCAGTAATTTCGGCACGATTTCGACTAGGATCGACCGCCGCGGCCGGGAGATGATGCCAATCGTCTTATAGTGGGGTGCAGGCGGCATGGATTATTGCGATTCTACCTTAGCCGGTTTTTTTCGCGTGAAGAAAATACTCTTGATTCCCTTCCGCACCTAGCAAGCGGCTGGGGGCGACTCCCACCACAGTCGGCCCCAGCGATTCTACCGCCTCACGCACGCTGGCAATCGCCACCTCATGAAGCTTTGGATCGCGCACGATGCCACCTTTGCCGACATCCACGCGCTCCAACTCAAACTGCGGCTTAATCAGAATCAACAGGTCTGCTCCCACCGCCGCGCAAGCATTCGCCCCGGGCAGGATTTTTCTCACCGAAATGAAGGAAACATCCGCCACCACAAGCTCCACCGCATTCTCCAAATCGCTGCCGGTTAGCTCACGCGCATTTTTCTTGATGCGAAAAACGCGCTCATCTTCGTGCAACCTCCAGGCAAGTTGATCGATATTCACATCTACCGCATAAACGCGCTTCGCCCCATTCTGAAGCAGGCAATCTGTAAATCCGCCCGTGGACGCTCCGATATCCAGGCAAATCTTCCCCGCTACCTCTAGACGGAAATCCTTCAGCGCTCCCTCCAGCTTGAACCCTCCCCGGCCCACATACTTCTGCAATCGGCTATGCACTTCAATTCGCGCGGATTCGTCAAAATTGACTCCCGCCTTTTCTGCTTTCTTTCCGTCCACTTGGATTTCACCGGCAAGGATCATCGCCTGTGCTTTCTGGCGCGACTCTGCCAGACTCCGCTCGACCAGCAATACGTCGAGTCTCTTCCGCGTGGGTTTGCCGCTCATGGATTTGTGGCCTTAGGCGCGGCGCTGGACCAGAAATTCCGCAATAGTGCGCAGTCGTTCTGCGTGTTGGCCATACACTTGTAGTTCCGCAATCGCCTTTGCGGACAAATCCTCAGCTATTTTGTGCGATTGCTCCAAGCCAAATACCGCTGGATACGTAGCCTTTTGCTGTGCGATGTCTTTTCCCGCGGTTTTGCCCAGGGCGGCGGACGACTCCTCAACATCCAGAATATCGTCAGTAACCTGAAATGCCCACCCGATGGTCTCGCCGAACCGTCGAAGGCGCGCCACATCTTCGTTGGACGCACCGGCACATTGAGCTCCCGAGGTCACCGAAGCGCGAATCAGCGCTGCGGTCTTCGACCGGTGAATATACTCCAGCATTTCCGGTCCAACTTTTTTGCCTCCGCTCTCTAGGTCCGCCACTTGCCCGCCGACCATTCCATTCACGGTTCCTGCCGCGCTCGCGATCTCCGTCGCGATTGCCACGCGTCGCTCAGCCGAAACCGGCGTCGCTGCGATAGTTTCAAATGCCAAGGTCAGAAGCCCATCCCCGGCAAGTATGGCCGTCGCTTCGCCAAACTTCTTGTGGGAAGTGGGTTTCCCGCGCCGCAAATCATCGTTATCCAGAGCCGGCAGATCGTCATGAATCAGGGAATAGGTGTGAATAAACTCAATCGCGCAACCCGGATACAACGCGTGTTTGGCATTCGGATCAAAGATACGCGCCGCTTCTATGCAAAGTATCGGTCGAATCCGTTTCCCCCCCGCGAACACGGAATATCTCATCGCTTGATGGATGGAGGGTGGTGGAACGGAATCGCCCGGCAGTAACCGTTCAAGGTGCGCGTCAACCGCTACACGGTCTTCTTCAAAAAAAAGTGGAAGTTTCATCGGACAGAGGGGTGTTCCAGGCTGCGGTTCTCGGAGTGTCTCACGGGTTGCCTTCGCCTTCAGGTTCGAAAGCTTCAGCCGCCAGTTTTCCGTCAGCTTTCTTCAACAGGATTTCCACGCGGCCTTCCGCTTCTTCCAGTTGCTTCTGGCATTCCTTGGAAAGTCCCACGCCCTCTTCGAACAATTTCATGGCCTCATCGAGTGACAGTTGTGGGCTCTCCAATCTGCGCACAACCTCTTCCAGCCGCGCCAGCGAGCGTTCAAAATCAGGTTTCTTCGGTGCCTCAGGCTTCTTCGGTACGGATTGATTCACGCCATTCCTCTTTGCACTCACCGCGCCTTGACTATTTCTCTGCTACTGCAAATAAGCGCCCTGAGCAAATGCGAATATTTCCGCTATTTCTGGCAATGCGAACAAAAATACGTGGAACGGCCGGCTTGTTCTATGCACTCGATCGCCCTCCCACATCGCTTGCAGGGCAACCCATCGCGTTGATAAGTGCGCAGAATTTTTTCGAGTCCCTGAAACCACCACTCCGGATGACAAAACTCGGGCGCCGGGTCCAAACAGCATTCTAAAGCACGCCGGAGAACCGACACAATTGCTTTATGTAGCTTCGCCACTTCATTTTTGTTTAGGGAATTCGCCGCTCGTCGCGGATCGAGTTTCGCGTACCACAGCGCCTCGCAGGAATAGATATTTCCGATTCCCGCGACACGTCCTTGGTCGAGCAAGAATTCTCTTAACGCACGCCGCGATGTTCTTAGCTTTGTAGTCAAAAACTCAGCTGTAAATTCCCGCGAGAGGGCATCCATGCCGAGTCGGCTGAAGGGCAAGCACGACTCCTTAGACTCCCAGGAATGCACTCGTCCAAAATGTCGAGCATCGGCAAAGCCCAGCACGCCTTTGTCGAATTCAAACGCTATATCTACGTGTACTCCACCGGAACTGGTGTTGGCCCGTTTCAGCAAATCCGGTGCGTTGGTAAACAAGATCAGGTGGCCATCGAATCGAAAGTGCATCTCAATCAGGCCACGATCCAGCTCCAAAAACAGATACTTTCCCCGTCTCCACACCTCGAGGACGCGCCTCCGTTCGCAGAACTTCACAAGGCTTGCCGAGGCTTGTGGTCGGCTCACGATCGAATGAAACACGTGTACGCAACGGATGCGGCGGCCACGCACCTGCGGTCGGAGTGTCTGCACGATGGCTTCCACTTCAGGGAGTTCAGGCATGAAGGAGGAAAGTTCTCACGGCTTCAGTATCAATAAATGCCTTTTCATTTTGGCTTCCGCGGCGTCAGAGAAGGGTCCGTAGATGGCTTTGCCTTCGAACCAGTAGGGAAATTGGTCGCGGTAATGTTCACTGCCCGTCTGGCCTGATTCCCCCCCAGTGATCAGCATGATGGACTGATCCCAATCCGCGAGGTTGGCCACGAATCGTTCCGAAGGCCCATGATGCCGGCTGGCCGCCCTCGGGCTCCATTCCGTTCCTGACTGCGGCTGGTTTGTAATGCTCAGTAATTTCTTTAAAATGCCTTCTCGGCCGATGGGGTGCAGCATATCCAGATAGTTGAACCGCTTCCATCTCCAATCGTCCGCATCTGCGTCCTTCGTTTTGTCCTGCAAATACTTTACCGCCTGATCCGCGGCCACGCTGAGCAGTTCGTCATAATTCTTGTACTCGGCCGGCAGCCATCGTGTCGGTCGTTCAGTTAATACACGCTGGAGAAATGCCACTTGCCGCCAATGGTAGTGATTTGTGTCTTTGCCAAGGTGTGGTTCCAGAATGAGGTCCAGCGCTTCGAACAGAGACGCATCTAGAAATGACACTACCGGCGAGTTCGCATCCGCCATTCCATTCCAGTCTTTCGCCGATTGGATCAGTTTCCGGGCTCTCTCGTCCTTCGGAGGCGCCACTTTCGCCGCGGCCACGAGTTGTTCGGCAAGGAATACGTGCGGATAGCTGTACGTATCCGTTTGAATTCTCAGCATATCTTCCGGACGCAAATCCCGCTTGTCGTGCAACAGATCGTATATCCGTGCCGTTCGATACGGTTCTTCCCAATGGTCCGTAATGTACTGCATGTAATTCGGCCCCGTGACCCTGGCGTTCGCCGTCACAATCAATCCGCTCTCGGGATTGAACACCTGCGGCAGTTGCTCAAACGGAATGTATCCCGTCCATTCATACGCGTCCGTATCTCCGGGCACAGGCACTTCTCCGTGCCCTTTTTTCCGTAGAGGTACGTGCGCTCCAAGTACGTAGCCTATATTCCCATCCACATCCGCATACACCACATTTTGACCCGGGCCCCAGATCCCTTTCATGGTTTCCCGGAATTCCCCCCAGTTTTGCGCCTTCCCCAGCCAGTTATAAAAATTACAGAGCGCGCCAGGTTCCAGAACCGTCCACCGCATCGAATAACTTTTCTCTCCCTCTTGATACACCACCGGCCCGTGTCGCGTTACCAGCAATCTCAAATGTTCATCCGGCGCGCCTTTTACCTTGATCACTTCGTCGTATACGTCCGCCTTTTTCCACGAGCCATCTACTCGGTATTCTTCCGGATGCGCGGGATTAAATGTCTCGATATATAGATCCAAGACGTCGGCTCCGTTGTTCGTGAATCCCCAGGCGATTCTGTCGTTGTGGCCCACCACGATCATAGGGGCTCCGGGCAGCGCGAATCCTTTTATGTTCCACTCCGGTGCCGTCAGATGGACCTCGTACCAGATGGGGGGCAGCGTCAATTCCAAATGCATATCATTCGCCAGAAGTGGTTTGCCGGTAGCCGAGTGCGTCCCATCCACCACCCAATTATTGCTGCCCAAGGTATGGCGAATCTCTCGCTCCGACTCCTCTAACCAGTCCTTCACCTCTTCCCCAAACCCGGAGGTCAGATCCGGCGCCGTAGGCGCAAAGTTGCTCTCGCGGCTAGCCTTCAGGACATTCTCAGGGTCCATTTCATCTTCGTCGTCCTCTGGATCATGATCCGACTGCGAAGTCGCATGCGGGTCTTTCCCAGAATTGCTTTCTCCCACAACGAAATGATCCATCGAGGCTTCCGGGCTGTAGAGGTCCTTCGCTAGTTCAGGTCCGACTTTCGCAGTCACGATAGCCCGCCCCATTTCCTCTTCGCGCGTGTCAGTCAGCGTGCGGTACATATAGCAGGCAACCACTAGCGAATCCGTGGGCTGCCACGGCTTCGGTTTGTAATTCAACAGCGTAAATTCAATCGGCAATCGGGTGGAGTGTTGCTCAATATACAGGTTCACGCCCCGCGCGTACGCTTCCATCACTTTGTGCACTTCCGGGCTGATCATCCCATAATCTCGCTCAGCGGCGCGGCTGAAATTCAACATCCGAAAGTCTTTGTCGATTTTCAATGTGGCTGGTCCCAACACTTCGGAAAGCTGCCCACGCGCCGCACGCCGCAGCAGGTCCATCTGCCACAGTCGGTCCTGCGCCAGTACATATCCCTGTGCTTCGGCCAGATCTTCCACCGAAGCGGCTCGGATATGGGGCACACCCCAATTATCCCGTTCGACCGTCACTTCGCTATGTAGGCCTGGCACTGCGACAGAACCATCCAGTTGCGGTAAGGGCCGGTAGACGAACCACCAGATCGCTGTGGCCACTATCACCACCACGACTCCAGTGATCCACAGCAATAGCCGGAGTACTGTCCTCACTCGAACGCTCGCTCCTTCGGGAAATTTCCAGTCTAGTGGACCACCCCATCCCATGCAACCTGCTCCCAAGTGCAACTATCTCCTGCAGCCTGAGTGAATTTGCCTGTGCCACTCTCGCTCCATCACCCTACGCCGCAGATGCTCCCGCCTCGGGTGCTGCTACAATGCCGCTGAGGGTTCTTCCCAAGCATGTTTCTGTTGCGCCTGATCGGAGTTCTGGTGCTGGTCGCACTCAACGGTTTTTTCGCTGCCGTTGAGTTTTCTCTCGTAGCTGTGCGCATTTCGCGTGTTCGCCAATTGGTCGCGAATGGCAGTGCCCAGGCCAGAATTGTGGAGCATCTCCTCGGTGACTTGCATCGTGTTGTTTCCGGCGTGCAGGTCGGCATAACCCTGACCAGCTTGGCCATCGGGGCGCTCGGCGAACTTACCTTGGCTGCGCTCGTCCAGAGCGTTATGCCCGCCCAAGGCAGTGTGCAGACCCTATTGTTGGTTCACGCCGTCGCTCTTACGGTTTCCTTCATGCTCTTGAGCGCCATCCATGTCGTTCTGGGTGAACTTGTTCCCAAGACCGTGAGTCTCGCACGAGCCGAACGCGTGGCTCTGCTGGTGTCTCGCCCATTTCTGTGGTTTTTGAACACCTTTCGCTGGGCCATCGATTTCCTGGACAGCACTTCGGGCGTGATTGTGAAAGCTCTCGGCATCATGGCTCCCACGGGCCACGGCGTTGCTCATTCTACCGAAGAGCTTCAGATCCAGATCCAGCAGGCGCGGGAACGCGGCTTGCTCGCCGCTAGGGAAGAGAAGTTCATCCTCAGTGCCATCGAGCTGAACCAACTCCAGGTTCGCGAAATTATGGTTTCGCGCCCGGACATGCATACCCTTCCTGTCGAAGCCTCGCTCGACGAAGTCATGCGTATGTTTGCCACCACGCAACGTTCCCGCATCCCGGTCTATCGCGAAACCGTGGACCATGTCCTCGGATACGTCCACATCAAGGATATGATGTGGGTACTGCTCGATCGCGAGCGACGCCTCGACGAAAAATTGCCTCCTCCTCCGCCGTTCGATCTCCGTCGCGTATTGCGGGAAATCCTGATCGTGCCGGAGACTAAACCTGCCAGTGAGCTTCTCTCGGAACTTCGCTCGCGCCATGTGGGCATCGCCATGGTTGTCGATGAATTTGGCAGTATTCTCGGTCTCGTCAGCACGGAAGATCTCCTCGAACAGCTGGTCGGCGAGATTCACGACGAATTCGACGTGGTCGAAAAGCCCCTCACCCTTGCAGACGGCGCGGTGATCTTCGACGCCGCCCTCAATGTCCGCGATCTGGAAACCCAGTACAGCATCAGCCTTCCCGAAGATCCTGCATACGCAACTGTTGGCGGTTTCGTGCTGGACCAGCTCGGCTTCATACCGCGCGGTGGCGAGAATTTCGAATTTGGAAGTTACCGGTTCACCGTGGTGGAAATGGACGGACGCCGCGTGGCTCGGGTAAAGATTCAATTGATCCGGCCCAAGGATTCCGAAACTCCACTTCCCAGCGAACCAGCGACCTCGGGCGGATCAGTTCCTGTGGCCAAACCAACTTCCAGCAGTCGAAAGACTTGAATTCTCACCCTATGGCGCGCCACTTGACTCATCGCTTCCTTCTTACTCTTCCAGCCATCTGGCTTGTGCTCACCATGGTTTTTCTTCTGATTCATATCGTTCCGGGCGATCCGGTCGAGCAGATGCTTGGGGAAGGTGCCGCACCGGGCCAGGCGGCGCAATTGCGCCACAGCCTGGGCCTCGACCAGCCTCTCTACCTTCAATATGCGCGCTACCTCGGCCAGGTCGTGCGCGGCGAATTGGGGCAATCTTTCAAATTCCAGGCTCCCGTGCGTCGCGTCATCTTCGAACGCTATCCTGCCACACTTCAGCTGGCTTTCCTGGCCTTGCTTGTATGTGCCGCTATCGCCATTCCTGCGGGCGTCCTTGCGGCACACCTCCGTGGCTCTCCTGAAGATCGCGCCATCGGTGTCTTTACTCTCCTCGGGCTGGCAGTCCCGAACTTTGCTCTCGGCCCGCTCCTGATCACTCTCTTTTCAATCAAGCTTGGATGGCTCCCCGTTTCCGGACGCGGCGGCGCCTTGAACTACATCCTGCCCGCGGCGACCCTCGGCGCTGCCCTCGCTGCCATCCTGACGCGCATGGTTCGCAGTTCCATGCTCGAGGAGCTTTCCAGCGACTACGTTCGCACCGCTCGCGCCAAAGGGCTCTCGAACACCACGGTGCTCGTGCGCCACGCTTTGCGCAATGCGCTTATCCCCATCATCACGATCTTGGGTTTGCAGTTCGGTACGCTCCTGGCCGGCACAATCGTCACAGAGACCATTTTTTCTTGGCCCGGTATTGGTCGCCTCACCGTCATGGCCATTTCGTCTCGTGATTATCCTCTCCTTCAGGGCTGCATTCTCGTTATCGCTCTCTCCTATGTCCTGGTCAATCTGCTCACTGATGTCTTTTACGCTTTGATCGATCCCCGGGTGCGCTTGTCATGACCATCGTCGCCTCCTTGCGAGAGTTTCTTCGCCAAAGTTTTCTCGCCCGGGGAGGCTTCATTATTGCGTGCCTTCTGATCATTATTGCTTTGCTTGCCCCATGGATCTCGCCTGCTGATCCGGCTTCGCAGAATCTCCCTGCGCGTCTCCAGTCGCCCTCGCCTTCCCATTGGATGGGCACCGATGAACTCGGCCGAGACATCCTCTCTCGCGTCTTCTATGGAGCCCGCATTTCGCTCTTCGTCGCCATCTGCGTGGTTCTTGGTTGTGGTCTCACCGGTCTCACGCTCGGGATGCTTGCCGGCTACCACGGCGGCATCTTTGACCGCATCGTGAATCTGCTGTTGATCAACGCCTTCCTCTCCTTTCCTGGGGTCCTTCTAGCGATCGCTTTCGCTGCCTTTTTTGGGCCCGGCATCGGCAAAGTGATCCTGGCGCTCATTATCACGGGATGGGCTGGCTATGCTCGCCTGGCACGTGCGCAAGTCCTCAAAGCCAAAGAACTCGAATTTGTCCTGGCCGCACGCTCTCTCGGCGCTTCCCATTTCCGCATCCTCCTGCGGCATCTCTTGCCCAACATTCTTCAGCCCGTGCTGATCCAGGCCACCATAGGAATGGCGGGTGCCATCCTGGCCGAAGCCACCCTCAGTTTTCTTGGTTTGGGTGTTCTAGCCCCGCTTCCCAGTTGGGGTGCCATGCTCAACGATGCGCGCAACCATCTTTTCGACGCGCCGCACATGGTCGTCTTTCCTGCTCTTGCTGTTCTCTTAGCTGTCTTAGCTTTCAATTTACTAGGCGATGCCTGGCGCGACTGGCTCGACCCCCGCACCCGTTCCCAAATGACCGCCCTCGAGCAGTCCCGGTAATCTGCAAGAAGCTGCAACGTTGTTTCGAGGGGGCTATTCCTGGCGTTTTATTCACTTTTTGCAGTAACGCTTGCGCTTGTTTCTACTTTCCATTTTTTGATTTCTATTTTCTTTTCTATTTCGTCAACAGCACCGGCGTCCCCCGTCCTATACCCAATGCCTTGGACGCATTTCCCTTATTCACCGCAATTTCCAGGTATCCGCTAGACCCGATATACGCCACGGGCTCTCCCGCCTTTCCGCTAGCAAATATGTGCACCATTCGCGTTACCGGGTGACTCCCCACCTGCAAGTGAATCTCGCCCTTCTCCATCGTTTCCGGCAACAAATCCTCCGTCCGGAAGTTTGTGATCAGGTTTCCGAATCCATCTACTTTCATAACTACGCCCTTCAGAAGTCCCTCTGACTCCTTAGGCTTCGGCATCGCGAACCGCTTAAAGTCTTCAATCACCTCGCCCATGCTGGCGGGTTGCCAGTGCTTCGAAAGCCAACCGGCCACCGGCGCGAACACGTCCCGCCCATGAAATGTCTTACTCACCGGCTGCATGAAATAATGCTCGCTGGTCAAATGCCGAACTGCGAAATTCTGCTCTTTGTCGTAAACACCCGACAGCACGCCATTATCCGGCGCAATAAAATACTGGTTCTGCCCGCTGACCAGGATTGGCCGTCGCTCCGAGCCCACCCCGGGGTCTACGATAACCACGTGAATCGTACGCGGCGGGAAATATCCATACGCCGAAGCGATTGCCAGCGCTCCATCCAGCAAATCATACGGGGTTACCGCGTGCGTGATATCGATGATCGCCGCGTCCGGATTAATCTTCAGAATGACCCCCTTCAATACCCCCACCAAGTGGTCATCTGTTCCGTAGTCTGTCGTCAACGTAATAATTGGATTGGTCAAGTCTGTCTCCCTCTCCGCTTGGGAATTCTTCCTTTGTTCCGCGAGGTGGAGAGGCACCTCGCCTCTTCGAACGCTAACGGACCGCAGCCTACTTGGCAACAATTCACCCGCGAAGCGCTACGCAAGCGCCAACCTTGTTCGGCTAGGCCCTCCGACGTCCTTGCGTTCCCCCCACTCCCATCGTACGATTTCAAATTGGTGTGTCGCACGGATTTTGCTCTATAGACTCCCTATCTGGTGGCTCTCGCTCCTTGGATCCACCGGCTGGGCAAGGAGATGGTCCGAATGAAATCGGTCGTCGTGGTCGGCGCGCAGTGGGGCGACGAGGGTAAGGGCAAAGTTGTCGATTATCTGGCAGGGTCGTTTGACTATATCGTCCGTGTAGCTGGCGGCCACAACGCCGGCCACACCGTCATCATTGGCAAAGACCGCTACGTCTTGCAGCTTATCCCCTGCGGAATCCTGCGCCCCAAGCGGCACGCTGTCATCGGCGCTGGCGTAGTCATTGATCCCGCCGCTCTCGTCGCCGAAATTGACACTCTCGCCAAATGTGGAGTGGACGTCAACGGCCGGCTTCACGTCAGCAATCGTGCGCATCTGATTTTTCCTTATCACCGCGAACTGGACATGGCTGCGGAAGCGGCTCGCGGCGCCAACAAAATCGGCACGACCTCTCGGGGCATTGGACCAGCCTACGAAGACAAGATGGCTCGCCGTGGCCTGCGCGTCGTCGATCTTCTCGATCCCGCCCTTTTCCGCGAGAAAGCTGCTCGCATCGTTGCCGAGAAGAACCGCATTGCTCAGGGTGCCTACGGCGCTCAAGTCGATTTCGCACACGAAGTTGAAGCCTCCCTGGCGCTCGGCGAGAAAATCAAATCCTACATCTGCGACACCGCCGAACTCGTCAATCGCGCCCTCGACGAAGGCAAGTCGGTTCTCTTCGAAGGCGCCCAGGGTACCATGCTCGACATCGACCACGGCACTTACCCCTTCGTTACTTCCTCCAGCGCGACCTCCGGCGGGGCCACTACTGGCGTCGGCGTGCCGCCCACAAAAATCCGCCATGTTCTCGGGATTTCCAAGGCCTATACCACCCGCGTGGGCGGTGGCCCTTTTCCAACGGAAATGCCCGACCTCGAAGCTAAGGAAGTTCGCGAACGTGGCAAGGAATTTGGCGCTGTCACTGGACGCCCTCGCCGTTGTGGCTGGCTGGACCTCGCGGAACTGCGCTACGCCAAGATGATCAACGGCATCGACTCGCTGGCCGTCACCAAGCTCGACGTCTTCGATACCCAGCGTGAAATCAAGGTTGGTGTCGGCTACACTTACAAAGGCTCGCCCCTCCAGGAAATGCCTGCCTCCGCCGAGGTGTACGAGCAGGTCATTCCCATCTACAAGACTCTACCCGGATGGTGCCAAGACACTTACGGCGCCAAAGAGGCTGCCAGGCTTCCCAAAGCTGCCATCGACTATTTGCGCTTCGTCTCCGATTTCCTTCAGGTCGAGATCGGCATGATCTCTACCGGACCAGAGCGCGACGCCACCATCGTCCAGCCCGGCACCCTCCTAGCCCGCTGGCTATAACGCTTCCTTAAGCGCGCTGGAGCTTCAGCTCCGACTGAACACGCGTCAACAAGTCGGTGCTTAAGCGCGTCAGCACTCCGTTTGCAGTCGCACGCGAGTTTTGTGTAGCCTTTGAAGACTCCAATGCTCTCCTTTTCCGACGCCCGCCAGATTGTCATCACGCAATCCGAAACTCAGGCAGGCTCTCGGTCCACTCTCACTCTTCCCCTCTCCGAGGCTCTCGGCCACGTCCTCGCCCAGGAAATCCACGCCGATCGCGAATATCCTCCCTTTAACCGTTCCACACGCGATGGCTATGCCGTCCATTCGAGCGAAGCCACAACGTACGCCTCACTTCGCTGTGTAGGCGAAATTAAAGCGGGTGACACCGTTTCGCAACCCCTGGCGTCGGGGACTTGCGTTCAAATCATGACCGGGGCTGCGGTTCCCGCCAGAGCCGATGCTGTCGTTATGATTGAGTTCACGGAACGCAAAGACGACACCGTTACCTTTGATCGCGCCACGCAGTGCGGCCAAAACGTTGTTCCACGCGGAAGTGAAGCGCGTGCCGGTCAACTCGTTCTTCAACCCGACCTGCGGCTTGGCTATGCCGAATTGGCCGTTGCCGCGCAAGTCGGCGCCACCGTTCTTCGTTGCTACAAGAAACCACGCGTAGCCATCCTCTCCACCGGTGACGAAGTTGTTCCTATCACCGAAACGCCTGGCCCCTTCCACATCCGCAATAGCAACACCATCTCTCTTGCCGCGCAGATTCTTCTTGCTGGCGGAGAACCGGTTTCCCTCCTCAATGCGCTCGATCGGGTTGACGATCTCTCCGCCAAAATCGAACAGGGGCTGCGCGAGGATATTTTGGTCCTCTCTGGTGGAGTCTCCATGGGGAAATACGATCTGGTGGAAGCTGTGTTGAAAGGTCTGGGCGCAGAATTCTTCTTTGATGCGGTCGCGCTACGCCCGGGCAAGCCCACTGTCTTCGGCCGCTGCCGCAATACATTGGTCTTCGGTCTCCCCGGCAACCCGGTTTCCACCATGGTCACCTTCCAACTCTTTGTGATTCCGGCCATAGATCTCCTCAGCGGTGCGCAACCGCGTCCCCTACCACTCTTCGAAGCCCTGCTCGCCCAACCTCTTCAGGAAAAGCCGGGTCTTACCCACTTTCTCCCTGCTCGTCTCGACTGGCGGAACTCCGCTCCCGAGGTTCATGCTCTCGCTTGGCAAGGTTCCGGCGACATCTCCGCTCTGACTCACGCCAACTGTTTCCTCGTCGTCCCTGCTGACCGCTCCGACATTCCCGCTGGCGAGACAGTTTCCGTTCTTCCCCGCTTCGACGTACTCTAGCAGGGTAGAAAAATGTAAGTTTGTCATCTCGAACGGAGCCCGCGAAGTGAAGAGTCCCTGTTCGAATTGAGGGAATCAAAACCACTTCAGACCCAAAGGGACATCGTCGCCATGCCCAAACTTTCCCATTACTCCAAACGCGGCGAAGTCACCATGGTCGATGTTTCCTCCAAGTCCGTGACCACCCGCACTGCGGCTGCCCGCGCTTTTGTCCGCATGGCTCCTCGGGTCCTGCGCGCCGTTCGCAGCCTGAAAAACCCCAAAGGCAATCCCCTCGAAGTCGCCCGGATTGCCGGAATTGCGGCAGCCAAACGCACCCCGGAGTGGATACCTCTTTGTCATCCACTCCCCATCACTCACATTGATGTGACCTCACGCCTATGCAAAGATGGGGTGGAACTGGTTTCCAGGGTGACGGCTACCGCGCAAACCGGTGTGGAGATGGAAGCGCTGGTCGCTGTTACTTGTGCCGCCCTCACGGTCTACGACATGTGTAAAGCCCTCGATAAAGGTATGGAGATCACGAGCGTCCACCTGTTGGAGAAGACCGGCGGCAAGAGCGGTGACTACCAGCGTGCCTCCTCGAAAACATCATCCAGGTTACCCAAGCGATGAGTGCGGCCTCCAGCAAAAGTGTCAAACTCCTCGTCGCCGAGGATAATCCCATGGTTCGCGATCTCGTCGCCAAAGGCCTTGAGCCCTTCTGTGAAGTGATGATTGCCGCCGACGGTGCCGATGCTCTCCTCAAGGTCATCGACGAGCCGCCCGACGTCATCCTCTGCGACTACAACATGCCCGGACTTAATGGTCGCCAGCTTTTCGAAAAGCTGCGTTCTCGGGAATCCACTCGTCACATTCCATTCCTTTTCATGGCTAGCCGCACCGACATCGAAGAACGTCTCCGCCCCCTGATTGATGGCGCGGAGGACTTCATCTCTAAACCCTTCCTCGTGAAAGACCTCGTGCGGTCCGCTAAGAAAGTGGTTGATCGCCTCCATCTTGAAAAACTGCAGAAGCAAGCTTCCCGCCCCGGCGTCATCCAGGGCCGCCTCGAAGAGATGAGTATGATCGACTTGCTGCAATCCCTCGAAATGGGTCAAAAGTCTTGTCGCCTGCTGGTGCAGAAGGGAACGGATCGCGCTGAACTGTACTTCGCTTCCGGACAATGCCGTGATGCCAAAATCAACGATCTCGCTGGTGATCATGCTGTGATGAAGGTTGTGCTCTGGACCGAGGGTGAGTTCGAAATTGATTTCAACGCCGCTAATGCTTCGACAGCTACCACCACGACGCGTAGCACCACGGGCCTTCTGATGGAGGCCATGCGCTTGCTGGACGAATCCAACCGCGACACCGTCGGCACCGGCTGAAGTTATTCAGGTTCTCAGTTTGCAGAGATAAGTATTGCGCCTAAACTTCTTTTTCTTGATTCAGCTTAGCTTTCTCTTTTTCTTATAATTTACGTCTGAGATTCTTATAATTTACGTCTGAGAACTGATAACTGCAAAATGCGCGTCGCCATCCTCACCATCAGTGATTCCGTTGCACGCGGTGAACGGGAAGACCTGTCGGGCCCCGCACTTGTCGCCCGATGCCGCCAACTCGGCTGGGAGATCTCTTCCACTATTCGGTGTTCCGATGATTCGGCAGAACTTCGCCGCCAGTTGCGCGCCGTCACCGATTCCGGGCACTCCGATATTCTCCTGACTACTGGAGGCACCGGGCTGGGTCCCCGCGATACCACTCCGGAAGCAACTCTGGACATCGCCGATCGCACCATCCCGGGTCTGGCTGAAGAAATTCGCCGCAGGGGCGTAGAGAAAACTCCCACCGCTGTGCTCTCTCGCGGAGTTGCCGTGGTCCGTCACAAAACGATCATCATCAATCTTCCCGGCAGCCCCAAGGGCGCCACGGAATCCCTTGATGCCATCGCACACCTTCTCCCCCACGCTGTAGAAGTTCTCCGCGGCGCTCACCACGGCTAACGCCACCGCCGTTCCCGGCCGGCGACGTCATCCTGGAGCGCACTTTTGCGACGAAGCATCTCATTGCAACAACCAACAGCAACTCAAACCCGTGGCGCTTCCTCCCTGTGTTGTTCTTTGGCCAGTTGACCCCTCGCTCTTCCTCCGTAACAATGTTCTGACCATGACTCCCAAACTTTCTGACCAGCATCTTGCCGTTCTCGGTACCGGCAAACTCGGCAGCATCCTCCTTCGTGCCTACCTCAAGCAAGGTCTCTTCTCCGCTAAGTGCGTTACGGCCACCCTCCGTCACGAGGAGAAGGCTGCTACCATTGCCGTCGAACTCGGCGTCAATGCTTCCACCAATAATCGCAAGGCTGTGAAAGGCGCCCACATCGTCTTGCTCGCCGTGAAGCCTCAGGTTGTCGGCGATGTCTTAAAGGAAATCAGGCCAGCCCTTGGAAAACATACACTCGTCATCTCCGTAGCTGCGTCCGTTCCCACTTCCTACATTGAGCAGCGGGTCGGCCCTAAAGTTCCTGTCATTCGCGCCATGCCCAACACTTGCTCCGCGGTGGGCGTTGGCATGACAGGCATCTGCCGTGGTGCCCACGCTTCCGCAGAGCACCTCGAAATCGCCAAAGCCATGTTTGGCGCGGTGGGCCGAACCGTCGTCGTCGATGAGAAAAATATGGACGCCGTCACCGGTCTCTCGGCCAGTGGTCCTGCCTTTGCCTACATCATTCTGGAATCATTCGCGGAAGCTGGCGTCAAGGTAGGTCTACCTCGCGATATCGCGACGCTCCTCGCTGCGCAGACCATGAAAGGTGCCGCCAGCGTTGTCCTGGAAACGGGAGACCACCCTGCCTTGCTGAAAGACGCCGTCACCACCCCCGCCGGCTGCACCATCGATGGCATCATGGAACTCGAGGAGGGGAAACTTCGCGTGACTCTGATTAAGGCCGTCGTCAAGGCTACGCAACGTGCCGGAGAGCTTCTCTTCGAAAAATAGCCACCTCTGGAGTGCCGCAGCTTACTCCTCTTGAGCCGCAAAGAGCCCCCACTTTTGCGCTGGTGTTAAATCTTCCGTGACACCCCTCCTTGCGCTTCGCCCCATTTTGTGTGCTAGCATCCTTGCAAGGTTGTGGAAGTTTTTGTTTTTGCCTTTGCCTCTTCCACAGCCTGCCAAGGACATCGATCATGCCCGCCGCCTACATCCCGGTCTTGATTTTCGCGTTACTGGTTCTCTCGTTTCCGGTCCTCGCGCTTCTCGTTTTTAAACTGATCCGTCCCGAATCACGCGGTGGTCCCGCCAAGTTTTTGCCGTACGAGTGCGGTGTTCCCGCGGAAAGCAACGCTCGCGGCCGATACTCGGCACGCTTCTACGTTGTGGCCATGCTCTTCGTCATATTCGATGTGGAAACCATTTTTCTATTCCCGTGGGCCATTCTGTACCGTTCTTGGCTTGCAGCGCATATGGGTGCGTTTGCCCTGATCTCTATGTTTGTTTTCCTTGGCATCCTTCTCGTCGGCTATATTTGGCTCTATAAGAAAGGCGCTCTCGACTGGGCCTGATTTATGGAGTGCAGCGGCTCTGCTTGCCCTGACTCGCCAAGGACCGCCACTTTAGCGATTTCCATCCCAACCCTGTCTCTCTTCAGCTCTCTCCTCTTACTGATTTCCCTTCCATCCCCTCCCTCACTTCGATCCTGAAACTCAAGATTTTTTCCTCTGTCTGCGTTCCTGCTCATTGACTGTACTTTATCTCCTATGTTAGAAACGCATTGAACGATGGGAATAGCTGGCAGGTCGCGGATGATCATATCCGCCTTGCAGGGTGGCTTGCGCGTTCTCGCTCCTTCCTTGCGCATGCAGCCTTATTACCAGCCATCCTCAGCTACTTAAGTTTCTCGGTCCACTGTTCTCATTTTTCTATTGGTCGCTTTGCAGCACAATGGTCCCAGGGTCCATGGCAGACGAGTCCAAGCCATCCCAACAGCCCGAAAGTACTCAGCCGGAGCCTAAGGACGCCTCGTCGGCGCCCGCCCCGAAGAGTCCACCTGCCCCCCCCGCGGCCAAGCCCCCCGCTGCCGCGCCGAAAGCGCCTCCTCCACTGCAGATTCCTCTCGATAACGATCTTGTCCGCCGTTACCGAGCCCGTTTTGGTTCCGCGATTTTGGATGCTCTTGAGGACCGTAAACAGCCCTACCTTATCATCGATGTGGCGCAACTTCGGGAAATTGCTCTCTATTCCCGCGACGACGAGAACTTCGATCTCCTCGAAGATTTGACTGCAGTGGACTGGCCTCGCCGGGAGAAACGTTTCGATCTCGTCGCTAGTCTTTATTCCTTCCCACACAATACTCGCCTTCGCTTGAAGGTTCCCATTCCGGCAAACGACCATCCCGCTAGCCTGGTAGCCGTTTGGCCCACAGCCAACTGGCTGGAACGCGAAATCTACGACATGTTCGGTATCGAATTTGCCGGCCATCCCGGCCTCACGCGCATCCTCATGCCCGATGGCTGGCAGGGCCATCCGCTCCGCAAAGACTACGACATTCTTCAGCAGGACACGGCGTGGGTCCGTGAAAACCTTGGCATTGAGAGCGGCCAGTAACCAAAGGAGACGTGGCAGACACAGTGCAACACAACGCAGCACAACGAAGCGACACGCTTCTCGGCGCCGATGAACTTGTCCTGAACATGGGGCCCCAGCATCCTTCCACCCACGGTGTCCTTCGTGTAAAGCTCAAGCTCGACGGCGAGCGCGTCCGTGGCACCGAATGTGTCATCGGCTACCTCCATCGCGGCGTCGAGAAGATCGCCGAAAACCGCAGTTACCAGCAGTTTGCTCCCTACGTTGACCGCATGGATTACGTTGCGGCGATCAGTAACGGTCTTGGCTATTGCGAAGCCGTCGAAAAACTCCTGAACGTCGAAGCTCCCCCACGCGCAAAGGTCATTCGCACGATCCTCACGGAACTCCAACGGATCGCCAGCCACCTTCTGTGGCTCGGCACGCATGCCTTGGATATCGGCGCGCTCACCCCGCTCTTTTATTGCATGCGCGAGCGCGAAGAAATCCTCAAAATCTTCGAAAAATATTGTGGGGCGCGTCTGACCACCCACGCTTTCCGCATCGGTGGCTTGCAGTACGAGGCCTACGACGGCTTTGAAAAAGACGTGGAGCGTTTCTGTAAGGACTTCGAACGTCGCATTCAGGAATACGTCGACCTGCTTACCGGCAACAGTATCTGGATCGGCCGGACGCGCAACGTCGGTGTCCTAAACGCCGCAGACTGTATCGCCCTCGGCGCCACAGGTCCGATTCTGCGTGCTGCCGGCGTGAGATGGGACCTTCGCAAAGCTCAGCCCTACGCTGCCTACGACCGCTACCAATTCGAAATCCCCGTCGGCACCAATGGCGACACCTACGATCGCTATATGGTCCGCATGGAAGAGATGCGCCAGTCGCGCCTGATCTGCCTTCAGGCCATCGAAAATATTCCCGATGGCTCCATCTTCGGTAAAGTGGGCAAAGTCATCAAGCCCGCCCCGGGAGAGATCTATCATTCCATCGAGGCCCCCAAAGGCATTCTCGGCTACTACATCGTCAGTGATGGCACCACGCAGCCCTACAGAGTGCGGATTCGACCGCCCTCCTTTGTCAATCTTCAGGCTCTTGACAAAATGATTCGTGGCCATCTGGTCGCTGACGTCGTCGCCGTCATTGGTACTCTCGATATCGTTCTCGGTGAGGTGGACCGCTAGCATGAATCCCACCACCCAAGCCCTGCTCAATTTTCTTGAAACCTGGTGGGTCGAACTCGTTTGCGGCGCTGTCATCGTTGCCGTTGTCCCGCTTATCGCTGGTTACGTCGTTCTCGTCGAACGCAAACTCATGGCGGATATGCAAGCCCGTCTTGGCCCCATGCGTGTCGGCCCGCACGGCCTCCTGCAGCCCATCGCCGACGCGGTAAAACTGCTCATCAAGGAAGACATTGTCCCGCGTGATTCCGATGCGTTGATTTTCTGGTTCGCCCCCGTCATCTCCATGGTTGCTGCTCTCACTTCCCTGGGTGCGCTGTATTTCGGTCCCGCCTTTCGAGTCGCACAGGACATCAACATCGGCATTCTTTTTGTCATCGGCGTCAGCTCCCTCGGTTTTCTAGGCATCATCCTCGGCGGATGGGCCTCGAACAGCCACTACTCCATCATTGGCGCCATCCGCAGCACGGCTCAACTCATCAGCTACGAAACTGCCGGTGGACTTGCCATCATCAGTGCCTTGCTGCTCTCCGGTACCCTCAGAATTCATGGCATTGTCGATGCGCAGTCAAATAATCATGTCTGGTTCATTTTCCTTGCGCCCGTGGCCTTCTTCACCTATCTCGTCGCCTCCATCGCCGAAACCAATCGCGCTCCTTTCGATCTTCCTGAAGCCGAATCCGAACTCGTTGCCGGCTACATGACCGAGTACAGCGGGTTCCGCTGGGCGCTCTACTTCCTCGGCGAATACGCCAATATGATCGTCGTCGGCTCGGTGGCCACCACCCTTTTCCTAGGCGGCTGGCTCCGTCCATTTCCCAATGTCCACTGGTTAGATAAGCCCATGGGGGTATTGCCAGGGCTCTTGATCGCCGCGGTTGGCGCTTACTGTGTCTATAGGGCAGGGAAGCAGCCCGTCCAGGTTCAGACCTGGTTCATGTGGGCGGTCGCACTTGCCTGCTTCGCCGTGGCACTGATTTTCGTTTTGCCATGGTTCTTCAGTCCATTACCATTCGCTGTCACTGCCATTGCTGGCATGAACGGCGCCTTCTGGTTCCTTTTGAAAGTCTCCGCCTACATTTACGTTTTCATGTGGCTGCGTTTTACTTTGCCGCGCTACCGCTTCGACCAGCTCATGCATCTCGGCTGGTATATCTTGATTCCCCTGGCCATCGTCAATGTTTTCTCCGTTGGCGTGGCGATGTTGCTCGAATCGGAATTTGGCTGGAACCGCTGGCTCGCTTTGATCCTTACCACGGCTTTTACTTTGGCAGTTTCTTTGTACCTTGTGCATTTGCACGATAAACGCGTCGCAGCCGCTTCTTCTGCCACGCCCGCTACCTCGGATTCCTATGCTGGATAGCATCCTCTTCTACTTTTTCGCGGGCGTCGCGGTCCTTAGCGCCGCCTTGATGGTGACCCGCCGAAACACCATCCACTCTGCCGTCTTTTTAGTCACTACGCTTCTCGCCACCGCTGGCATTTTCCTTCAACTGCGCGCTGAATTCCTGTTCATTACCCAAATCATTCTCTACGTCGGCGGCATTATGGTCCTCTTCATCTTCGTCATCATGCTGGTGCGCCTCGACGTGGCCCTTCACCAGATCCGCTTTCGCATGCAAAGGCTCGTGGCTTTTCTGGTGGCCATTGCCCTCGGCATGGAGGTCACCGTAATCCTTTTCCTGGCGCGACAATTGCCCGGCGGTGGCTTGTTAATTCAGGGAAGCGCACCCGCAGAGAAACTTGCTCCCAATTCCGAGGAATTGGCGAAGAGCCTGTTCAGCACCTACCTCCTGCCCTTCGAAATTGCCAGCGTGCTTCTACTGGTCGCCATGGTGGGCGCTGTTGTCATGGCCAAAAACAAGAAAAGGACTGACGAACTATGATGTCCCCGGCCCACTACCTCTTCCTCAGTTTGGCGCTGTTCATGATTGGCTGTATCGGCGTGGTTACTCGCCGCAACGTCATCGTCATCCTGATGTCCATCGAACTCATCCTCAACGCCGTCAACATCAACCTCGTTATGTTTTCTCGCATCTTCGGCGACGTTGCCGGACAAGTTTTCGCTCTGTTCATCATTGCGGACGCGGCCGCCGAAGCCACCGTCGGTCTCGGCATCATCATCGCTTTCTTCCGCAATCGCGAAACCGTCCTCGCCGACGAAATGGATCTCCTCAAATGGTAAGCCCCCTCATCTCGTCCGATGTTCGTAGGGACCACCTTCTGAGGCGGGCTGACGACTCCTTCCATTCTCTGGAGGTCCGCCGCTCATGACCTCCTCGCATTACTTCCTCGAGCACCTTTGGCTCATCCCGCTTTTCCCGCTGGTCTCTGCGGCCCTCATGCTCTTCTTTGGCCGCGTCCTACCCAAGGGCGCTGTCAACCTCGTTTGCGTCGGCAGCGTATTCCTCTCCTTCCTCCACGCGGCCGGTGCCGCACTGGCTCTGTTCGGTCTCGATCCAACCGAACGCGTCTTCCAGCAAATCCTATTCGAATGGATCACCCCCGGCTCTATGCCTGCTGTCGGTGGTCTCGTCCCCTTCATCGCCGATTGGGGCTATCTCCTCGACCCCCTCTCCTGCGTCATGATCCTCGTCGTGACCGGCGTCGGTTTCCTGATTCACGTCTATTCCATCGGCTACATGGCTCAGGAAGGCGGCTATTACCGATTCTTCGGCTACTTGAACCTCTTCATGTTTTCCATGCTTACCTTGGTTCTCGCCAATAATCTCCTTCTCCTCTTCGTTGGTTGGGAAGGCGTTGGCCTTTGCAGCTATTTGCTAATCGGCTTCTACTTCCTCAAAAAATCTGCCTCTGACGCTGGAAAGAAAGCCTTCATCGTCAACCGCGTTGGTGACACCGGCTTCCTCTTGGGCATCTTTTACATCGCCACTACCTTCGGCACCATCCGCTTCACCTCGCAAGGCCTCACCGATCCCATCGCCTTTGCTGGCATCAACCAAACTCTTGCCGCCATGCTCGATCAGGGCAGGTTGGCCTTCGGGGCCCCAGTCCTCACTGCCATCGCCTTGCTTCTCTTCGTCGGCGCCATCGGCAAGTCGGCTCAACTTCCGCTGTATGTCTGGCTACCCGACGCCATGGAAGGACCCACGCCTGTCAGCGCCTTGATCCATGCCGCAACGATGGTCACCGCCGGCGTCTACATGGTTGTCCGCATGAACGCCATCTACCAACTCACGCCTTACGCCATGGACGTGGTCGCCATCGTCGGTGCGCTTACTGCGATTTTTGCCGCTACCATGGCCCTCGCGCAGACCGACATCAAAAAAGTTTTGGCCTATTCCACCATCAGCCAGCTCGGTTACATGTTTCTCGCTCTAGGGGTCGGCGCATTTTCTGCCGGTATTTTCCATCTCATGACCCATGCCTTCTTCAAAGCCCTCCTCTTCCTTGGCGCAGGCAGCGTCATCCACGCGCTCTCCGGTGAACAGGATTTGCGCAAAATGGGCGGCCTCTGGAATACCGTCCCCGCTACCTCCAGGCCTTTCCTAATCGCCACCTTGGCGATCGCCGGCATGCCCCCGCTGGCGGGGTTCTTCAGCAAGGATGAGATTCTCGGCCACGCCTTTGCGCGCACCGCCACCATCGATCGTTACCTCTTCCTCTGGATTGTTGGCGTGATCACCGCGGGCTTGACGGCCTTTTACATGTTGCGCTTGCTCTTTCTCGCCTTCTTTGGTTACTCACGCGTCTCTCCGGAAGTGGAGCGCCATATCCACGAATCGCCCAAAACCATGACCGTTCCTCTCATGATCCTTGCGGCTCTTTCCATCGTGGGTGGCTGGTTTGCTCTCCCCACCCTATGGGGCGAAGATAGCGCTTTCGAAAAATTCCTGGAACCTGTTGTTAGCGGCGTTATCCCAGAAACCGTTGCCGTTCGATTCACTCATCACACTTTGCTTGTCGAATGGCTTCTCATGGGCATTTCCGTCGGCATCGCAGGTCTCGGCATCTGGCTGGCGTACAAACTGTACCTCAAACATCCCGAGCTCCATTCCAAAGTTGCTGCGTCCTGGCCCCGCCTCCACAATCTCTTGCTTCACAAGTATTATGTCGATGAAATCTATGATGCGCTTTTTGTCAATCGCATCAAGGACCTCAGCGTTGCTCTTGGTCTCTTCGATGGCAAAGTGATTGACGGCCTTGGTGTCGACGGTGCGGGCTGGCTTGCCCGCGTCTTATCCAGCATTTCCATGTGGTGGGACAAGTGGGTTGTCGATGGATTGGTCAATTTCGTCGGCAACTTCACTCGTTCGCTCAGCCACCCGATCCGCATGATTCAGACGGGCGTCTTTTCCAGTTATGCCGTCTTCATCCTGATTGGGCTGGCTATCTTGCTGGCCTATTACGGCCATCACATGCAGGTTTTAGTGCGCAGTTTGCGCTGAAAGGCGATTCGCATGTTTTCTCATCATCTACTCAGCGTGATCCTCTTCACGCCGACGATTGGCGCTCTGGTGCTCTTGCTGCTTCCGCGTGGCGCCCAGTCGCTTCACCGCCTTGTCGGCAATCTCTTTGGCGTCCTCGGGTTCGCCGTTTCCATCCCCCTGGTGCTTCACTTCCCCTCGCATTTCGAAGGGTACACCTTCATCGAATCGGCGGACTGGATTCCCTCGATCGGTGCGCACTATACGCTCGGCCTCGATGGCATCAGTTTCCTGCTGGTCATGCTCACCACTTTCCTCGGCATGATCGCTATCCTCTCCTCTTGGTCTGCCATCCAATTGCGGACCAAGGAATACTACATTCTTCTCCTCCTCCTGCAGTCCGGCATGCTCGGCGTCTTCCTGTCTCTCGATTTCTTCCTCTTCTACATGTTTTGGGAAGTTATGCTCGTTCCCATGTACTTCCTTATCGGCGTTTGGGGCAGCGACCGCCGTCTCTACGCGGCCATCAAATTCTTCCTCTACACTCTCGCCGGTTCAGTCCTCATGCTCTTGGGAATTTTGGCTCTCTACTTCAATGCATCCAAGCTCAGTGGTACGCAAACCTTCGACATCCCCACTCTTCTTGCTGCGGCGCAACATTTTCCGGATTCCCTCAAAGTCTGGCTCTTCTGGGGCTTCTTCTTCGCGTTCGCCATCAAGGTCCCCATGTTCCCCTTTCATACCTGGCTGCCTGACGCGCACACGGAAGCACCCACCGCGGGCTCCGTCATTCTCGCCGGCGTTCTCTTGAAGATGGGCACCTACGGCTTCATCCGCTTCTCGCTGCCTCTGCTTCCTGCAGACCCATTGCTTCGCGCCAAGATCATCCACATCCTGATCGTTCTTTCCCTCGTCGGCATTATCTATGGGGCCGTCGTCTGCCTTATGCAGAAAGACATGAAGCGCCTCATCGCTTACAGTTCCGTCAGTCACTTGGGCTTCTGCACTCTGGGCATCTTTGCGCTGACACCCAACGGCCTTTCCGGCAGCGTTCTCCAGCAGATCAATCACGGCATTTCCACCGGCGCACTCTTTCTCATTGTCGGCGTGCTCTACGAGCGTCGCCACACGCGCCTCATTTCTGAATTCGGTGGACTCGCCACGCCTATGCCAAACTTCGCTGCCATTTATCTCATCGTCAGCCTCAGCTCTCTCGGCATGCCGCTCCTCAATGGCTTTATAGGGGAATTCACCATCCTCCAAGGTGCGTTCGTCGTCAGCAAAGCCTGGGCTGCTTGGGGCACCCTAGGCATCGTTCTTGGTGCTGCCTACCTTCTCTGGCTATACCAGCGCGTCATGTTTGGTTCCGTCACCCATGACATCAACAAAACGCTCCCCGATCTCAATCTCCGTGAGTATGCGATCCTCCTTCCTCTCGTCTTCATGGCCTTCTGGATCGGCATCTATCCGAAGCCTTTCTTTGACTACATCAACAGCCCCGTCGATAAAATCGTCCATCAGGTGAATCCAAACTTCTACAAGCCTGCCGGCAGCCAGCTCACTAAAGTACCTCAACCCACGTCTGCCATTCCCTCCCTAGTTTCCTCTACTTCATCCACATCGCTTGCTCCCGCGGCAATGAAGGACAAATAACGGACTCCATGCATTCAGCCCTCAATTCCGTCATCACTTACATCCACGGCGATGGCCTGGTCATCCTGCCGGAGATGGAGTTGCTCCTTTTCGCCCTCGGCATTCTCATTTTCGATTTTTTGCTGGAGAAGAAAGAAAAGCACTTCAATGCCTATTTAGCCCTTCTTGGCGTGGCTGCCAGCGGTATCGGTCTCTTCATGCAGGTGCAGCGATACAACGTCTCCCGGACCGATCCGTCCGGCCCTCCCGGTCTCCTCGGCTTTCACGACACTGTGCTCGTTGACGGCTTCTTCATTGTCTTCGCGGTTTTGTTTCTCGCCGCCACAGCCCTCGTTATTCTTCTCTCCATCCGCTACCTGGACCTGGAACGCGAGCAAGAGGGTGAATTCTACGCCCTGATTCTCTTCGCCTGCACTGGCATGATGTTCATGGCTTCCGGCATCGACCTCCTCGTTCTCTTTCTCGGCTTGGAAACCATGGCCCTCAGTTTCTATGTTCTCTCCGGATTCCTTCGTGCCAATAAGCGCTCCAACGAAGCCGCCATGAAATATCTCCTTCTCGGTGCGTTCAGCACCGGCATTCTTGCCTACGGTTTTTCTCTCCTCTACGGCATGAGCGCTTCCACCAACATCTACCAGATCGGCGACATGCTGGACCGCCGACTGCGCTACACCTTCGCCCACGGATTCATTGACTGGCTCGTTGTCCTCGCCTTCGTCACCGTCGCTGCTGGCCTCTTTTTCAAGATCGCCGCGGTTCCATTTCATCAGTGGGCTCCCGACGTTTACGAGGGCGCGCCCACGCCCATCACGGCCTATATCAGCGTCGCCTCGAAAACTGCAAGTTTTGCTCTACTCCTCCGCCTGATGTTCTTCGTTTTCGGCGGCTCTCATCCTACCTGGCTGTTTTTGATCGCCGGCGTTGCCGTCGCCTCCCTCACTTGGGGAAATCTGGCCGCCCTCACGCAAACCAATCTCAAGCGCCTCCTTGCCTACTCCTCCATCTCGCATGTTGGCTACATTCTTCTCGGCTTGGTTGCTTGGGACCCGACGATGCAGAGCAACACCGCCATCACGGGCATGATCTACTACCTTATCGCCTACGGCTTCATGACCATTGGCGCTTTCGCTGTGGTCATTGTGATGCGCCAGCGTGGCCTGATCGGCGACACGCTCGACGACCTCGACGGCCTCTACCAGCGCAACCCGGCCGCCGCTCTGCTCCTGCTCATTTTCATGCTCTCTCTCGCTGGTATTCCGCCCACCGCCGGCTTCATGGGCAAGTATTTTATTTTCCAGGCGCTCATCGAAACCCATCATCCCGTTCTCGCTGTCTTCGCTGCTCTCTACATCGTTCCCGCGCTGTATTATTACTTCCGGGTTGTGGTCCATGCCTGGATGAAGAGTCCGGGTGAAGCTCCTACTCCGCATATGAGCAGTGCGCAGGCCATCGCCCTCGGTGTCACTCTGTTTGTAACTCTGGCCGCGGGGTTGTATCCTGAGCCATTCGCGCGCTTGGCCCGCTATGCCTTCGGACAATAACGACACCAAAGATGACAAGCGCACTCCCAATCAGGAGCGCGCCGCTGGTTTCAGCCGTCAATTCGCCACCGCTATGGAGCTACCGTTCATTCTGGTCTCTGCCATTGCCATTGGCGGCTTGATCGGCTACGCCCTCGATAGTTGGCTGCACACCAAGCCGTATCTCATGCTCGTCTTCGGCTTCCTCGGCTTCTTCGGCGGCCTCCGGGACATGCTCCGTCGCGCCTCAAAGCAATAGCCGTTTGGGAGTGAGAGAGACCAGTTGCCGCGTTCGCGGTCACGAATTAGTCAATGCGAACCGTGGCAGCTCTGCTGCCGTCGGCACGCAGGCAGCGGAGCTATAATCTTGATCCAGAGTGCGAACCGAGGTGAATTCCATTTCAGTCGACGATTCCTTCTATCGTCATTCCGAATCCCGCATCTCCCAACTCACCCTTGTCTTCGGTGCGCTGGCCGCCCTTCCCGTCGCCTATTTCCACGGTTGGCGCTGGGGCATTGGCATCTTCATCGGTGCCGCCCTTGCGTGGTTCAATTTTCGCTGGCTCCAGCAAGCTCTCGACGCTCTCACTGAAGCTTCCTTCGCCCAAGCCAACCAGAAAAAAGTTGCGGTTTCCCTCGCCACTTATTTCAAAGCCCTCTTCCGCTATGGGTTGATAGCACTCGCTGTCTATGTTACTTTTAGATATCTGAACGTTCCCGTTTTAAGCATGGTTTTAGGTCTGTGCGCCCTGGGAGCGGCCACCAGCGTGGTTAGTGTGCACAGCA
Organism: Candidatus Acidiferrales bacterium; assembly: GCA_963775865.1. Taxonomy (GTDB): domain Bacteria; phylum Acidobacteriota; class Terriglobia; order Acidiferrales; family UBA7541; genus Acidiferrum. The sequence continues at coordinate 116,674 of CAVZKU010000002.1, forward strand.
TCTTGCGTTCCTCGGACTAACGAATGGAAGAACATATAAAACAGCTCACCCACTGGGTGAATCATCTTTTGGGTCCGCTCGCCCTTCAACTTCTCCACGCGCTCCATATTCAACCGTCCGATTATGACCGTCCTATTCCCGAGTACGTGGTCATGTCGCTCGTCGTTCTCCTCCTCGGCACCATCCTTGCTCTTATGCTTCGCGCACGCCTTTCCGTTGAGCGCCCTGGCGCCATCCAGCAGGCCGCCGAAATGCTTCTCACGAATCCGATGGGATTTGGCATCAAAGACTTACTGGAAGAGAATGTTGCCCATGGGGCGACGAAGTACATCCCCTTCGTTGGCTCAATCTCTATTTTTGTACTCCTCGCCAACCTTCTTAGCGTTTTTCCGGCCTTCTCGTCTCCAACTGCGGCCGCTGTCGTTCCTCTGGCCTGCGCTCTTCTCACTTTCCTGTATTTCAATTGGCAAGGGATTCGCCACCATGGCGTTGGTCGCTATCTTTTGACGTTTGCCGGCTCTCCCAAGACTCTGGGTGATGCCGCCCTCGCGATCCTCTTGTTTCCAGTGGAAATCATCTCCACCTCAGCCCGCCTTTTGTCTCTCACGGTTCGGCTTTGGGCCAACATCTTTGCCAGTGATCTTATCTATGGAATTTTCCTGGGCCTACTTATTGGTCCCTTTGAGTGGGCTTGGACCAAGAATCCCGTCCTCGGCGTGATTGTCGGCATCTTTCCCGTATTCATTCCGATTGCGTTTATCCTTTTGCACATCTTCGTTTCTGTGATTCAGGCCTACATCTTCACCGTGCTCCCGTCTATTTACGTCGGACTGGCTGTTGCCGACGAACACTGATCTAATGACGACGAGCAATTCCATCGTCATTCCGGACCAGCTGTGGAGCCTCTTTTCCTTTGGACGGGGCATGGCATGGCTTCGGCCCGAAATTCCAATGCGGCTTCAGCCGCTGAGGGCTTCGTTTTTTCGGTTGTGCCGTTCAGCGTGAGACCGGTTTGCATCACGTAGATCCGGGAACCACCCACTGGCGGCAATTCTCAGGAGGTAGTTATGAAGAAAGTAGTCCTGTTGTTCGCTGTACTCGCTGTAATTGTTATGCTGGTCGCGCCCGGCGCTTTTGCGCAGGATACCGGTACAAGCTCCGGCAGGAGTCTCGGTGCTATCGCCGCCGGCTTTGGCATGGCCCTTGCCGCGTTCGGCGCTGCCCTCGCGCAGGGAAGGATTGCCTCGGCCGCGTGCGAAGGCATGGCCCGTAATCCGGGGGCCGCAGGGGCCATCCGTGCTTCGATGATCCTCGGCCTCGTGTTCGTCGAAACCTTGGCCTTATTTACCCTCGCGATCATCATGATGAAGGTCTAGACGCGCTCCAACGGAACTAACAACGCCCGTCCCGGCCATCCCGGAGCGGGCGTTTTCATTTTCCAAAGAAGCGACCAAGGATCATTAGCATGCAATTCGAGTCCGACCCGCCCTTGGCTAACCACCATTAGATTCAGTGGCTTTTGATGGCTCTGAATCTGATTGAGTCTCAGCCACTTACACTTACCCAACTTTTCTGAATTCCACAGCTGTTTGAATCGCGGGAGGGGGAGTACCGACTCCCCCCTACCTTGGGCGGATTCTCGGCGGATCTTATAGCGTCGCCAGTGTTTCCAGCGCTGCTTTATCTTGAACCAAAAGCGTGGAACCATTCACTTCCACAAGCCGCTTCCGTTTGAACTCGCTGAAGCTACGGCTTACGGATTCTCTTGAACATCCAATCAATTGCGCAATCTCCTCGTGCGTCAACGCCAGTTTGACTCGCGCCCCTCCGCTCGTCATCGGCGCATCGGCGGACCATTCCACTAAAAATCGTGCCAGCTTCTCTTCCACCGAATTGCTCAATCCGATCGAGCGAATCACATCGTACGCCGAGTGGCAGTCCCGCCCCAGATGTTGCGCCACTTGCAAGCAGGCGTCCCCATGCTCCTTAATGAACTTAACGAAATCTTCCCGGCTCACATATGCCAGTTGCGTCGGCTGCAGCGTCTCGGCCGTGATTTCATGTGGCGTTCCGGAGATCGCTGGATTTAGGCCCAGGATGTCGCCCGGCTTGGCGATCTTGAAGATTAGAGTCTTGCCGTCGCTATTGGTGGTCAATAGCTTTACACGTCCTTGGCACACGATATACACACCCCGGGCGGCTTCTCCTTCCATAAACAGAATCGCCCCCGCGGGGTACGCGCTTGTGCGCCGAATCTGTCCCAAGGCTCTCGTAGTTTGGGGCGACACGCTGCAGAAGAAGCCGTCGTCCTTCCATGCGCAGTCCGAACAATCATCGACCACCGGAAATCCATAGGGAGTGCGTGGTTTCCTTTGTGCTGTTGTCGGTAGGTATCCGCTCGTGGTTTTCGCTGTCATTACGCTGCTGGCCATGGGGACATCCTTTCTTGACTTGGGGAATCTTGCCTGGCGAGATTAGAAAAAGCATGTGGCTGGCCACTCCCGCCAAAACCCTCACTCTGGTTGACTTTCTATAAACCAAAGAAAAGAGGAAGCTTAGTTGGCTGGGCGGATTGTGGCATTTCGGGGTTTGCCAAATCAGCATGATGGGGTGGGTTATATCGCACAGAGTTGTGTGATCTTCATCACTACCCCGGCCCCGGATTCCTCCATTTTCACCTTCAAATGGCAGGTTCCAGTAATTGGCGGAGCTTTCGCGCCAGTCCCTCGTGGGTGAACGGCTTCTCTATAAATGCCACCTCCTCAGCCAGCAGTGCATTTTGTGAAATCACTCCCGCTGTGTGCCCGGACATGTACAGCACTTTTACCTCCGGCCTTTTTTTTAGCAGTTCGTCCGAGAGCTCGCGGCCGTTCCTGTGGGGCATAACCACGTCTGTGAGCAACACGTGGATTCGGCCGGGATATTGAGCGGCAATCTGCAGCGCCTCATCCGCCTCGGCGGCCAGCAGTACGTGGTACCCCGCAGATACCAGGAAATCTCGTGTGACTCGCGCGAGGAGCTTCGAGTCTTCCACGAGGAGAATTGTCTCCGACCCGTTGGAGATTTCTTCCTCTTGCTTCTTCTTAAGCGTTTCAGCCAACGTTTCCGATACACGCGGCAGGTAAATTTTGAACGTCGTCCCTCGTCCAGGTTCGCTATACACCCAGATATGCCCGCCGCTCTGGCGTACGATTCCGTACACCGTGGCCAAACCGAGCCCCGATCCAGAACCCTGCTCCTTCGTTGTAAAAAAGGGCTCGAAGATTCGGCTTACCGTTTCCTTGTCCATTCCCTGGCCGGAATCCGTTACCGAGAGCTGGACATAGGGCCCAGGTACCACGTCTAGGTGCTCGCGCGCATACGCTTCCCCCAAGTACGTGTTGGAGGTCTCAATCGTCAGTCGTCCGCCTTTGTTCATGGCGTCCCGTGCGTTCGCCACCAGATTTAGAATCACTTGTGACAGCTGGCTGCGGTCATTTTTGATGTCTCCCAAATCCCGCGCCAACACCATTTCCAATCGAATGTTCTCTTCCAAGATACGCCGCAGCAGTGGCTCCAAATCAGTGAGCACTACATTTAGGTCTAACAGTCGCGGTTCGGAGGCTTGTTGTCGGGCAAACGCCAGCAATTGTCTGGTCACGGACGCGGCTTCTTCTCCCGCGAGCTTGATCTGTTCCACCCGCTCAACATGCAGAGCTCCGGGCGTCGCCGCCTTGAGCAGCATTTCTGCATTCCCTAGGATTACCCCCAGAAGATTATTGAAGTCGTGGGCGATACCACCTGCCAACCGGCCAATTGCTTCCATCTTTTGCGAGAGCAATAACTGTTCTTCAAGACGCCGTGCCCGTTCCTGTTCCGTGTCTCGCTGCCGCATGGCCAATTCCCGCTGAACAATCTCTCCCTGTAGTGCCTCATTCGTCTTGACCAGTTCGGCCGTTCGTTCGCGCACGCGGGTTTCCAGCGCCTCCTTGGCATCGCGAAGCTCGTTCTGCGCTCTCTTCTGCAGCGTGATATCTCGAATCGCACTGAAGACCAGCATCCCGTCCTCGGAACGGAAGGGGCTCAGGCTGATTTCTACCGGGAACTCGCGGCCGTCCTTGCGAAGGCCAAAAAGTTCCTTTCCCGCTCCCATCGGCCGCAGTCGAGGAGAGTGGCCGTAGTCTTTCCGGTGGTGGAGGTGTCCTCCACGGTAGCGTTCAGGAATTAACATTTCCACCGGCTGACCTAGCAATTCCTCGCGGCGGTAGCCAAATAACTTTTCGGTTTGGGCATTGACCAGAGCAATCGTGCCGTGTTCGTCGGCGATGACCATGGCGTCTGGTGCAGCTTCCAGGAGCGCCCGGAATTGATCGTGCGTCCACGGTTCCCGGAGGGAGCGACTCAGTCTGGCGGAGCGACGCCGATCTTCCATGTGGAGGGTTCCAGGTCCTTACCGTTCTGCTTCCAGCCGATCCCCGGCTAGATCGTATTGTACTGCGAGACTGCACGGGCCCATACTTTGTCTATTCTTCGATCCGCGTCACCGCCCGGAGAGCATAAGAGGTTGCGAGAGGACGATTCCGAGAATGTGGTTCGGCGCAAGTCCGAGATACAACGTGATCAGAACTGCCACGGTCACTACCATCGCCGCCGTCGGGCTAAGACCCTTGCTTGCATCCGCCGGAACTACACCCTTGTATTCGCGCATGTACATCACCACAATCAAACGGAAATAGTAATAAGCCCCGATCACGCTATTCACAGCCATCAGAACCGCCAGCCACACTAGGTTCGATTTGATGGCCGCCGTGAAGATATACAGTTTCCCAAAGAAGCCTGCTGTAATGGGCAGACCCAGAAAAGAGAGAAGAAACACGCTCAACGCTGCTGCAGCGAACGGTTGGCGCGTCCCCAGTCCAGCGTAATCGTCGTATGTCAGGTACCGCTCGCCCTGTCCACCAATTTCCGAAACCACGGTGAAGGCCCCCACAGATACCAGGGCATAACTCGCCAGATAGAAGAGCACCGCGGCGTAGGCCGGCGCAACTGCTTCGGGGTCAGTCCGGACGAAAGTGACAGCCGCAAATGCCACCAACGTGTATCCAGCGTGCGCAATCGAACTATAGGCCAGCATTCGTTTCACGTTGTTCTGCACGAGCGCACCCAGATTGCCAGCGAACATCGTGAGCACAGCCAGTATCCAGAAAGCCCAGAACCAAAAATCCGTGGCCGCGTGAACCGTACTAAAAATTCGCAGCAGCAGCGCAAAGGTTGCCGCTTTCGGCCCGGCTGAGAACAGTGCTGTCACCGGTGTGGGTGCGCCCTCATATACATCCGGCGTCCAGATCTGGAAGGGTGCGGCAGCCACCTTGAATCCCAAGCCTACAAGAATCAGGGTGAGCCCTAGCCGCAGCAACGTGCCATTTGGGTTTGCATCCGCAAGTGCCGCTAAATTCGTCGATCCAGTGACGCCGTAAACGAGGGCAATCCCATACAGGAAGAATGCCGTGGCAAAGGAACCCAGCAGAAAATATTTCATTGCGGACTCGCTTGCCTTGATCGAATCTCTCCGGTAACCCGCCAGGATGTAACTGGCGATCGATGACATTTCCAATCCAATGAAAGCGGTGAGCAGTTCCTGCGCCGAGGACAGCACACCCATCCCCGCGGTTGCAAACAGAATCAGCGCATAAAACTCCGCCCCCTCCAGATTCTCGCGTTCCAGGTACGAATCGCTCGCCAGGATCACCAGAAATGCAACCAGGCCGACGAGCCAGTGGAAGAACAGACTGAAGGTGTCAAACTGAATCAGTCCGGAAAACCCGCTTCCTGCCAACGTGAAGAAAGTTACAAGCGTTCCCACCGCGGCCCCAACCATCGCCAGGAACGTCAGGACCTGCCGGTTCTTCAAGAATGGCTGCACAAGCATCAGGAGTACGCCAAAACCACACCACACCAGTTCCGGAAGTACATGGAAAACATTGCGCAGCATGATCTGGTTCAAGGAATCCATTTAGCGCGACGCCAGCCTTTCCAGAGCATTGTCTACTTGTACGCGTGGCCCTGCCTTGCCTGGCACAGCGGCCTCATGCATCACATTGGGATTCATCTGCTCGATTACGGCCTTGCACGGTGCCGCAAACCGCCGTGTGAAGAACGGTGAACTAATTCCCATCCATAGGATCACGACGGCCAAGACGGCGAGCATCCAGTTCTCACGCGCCGATGTGTCCTTCAACTCACGGTTTTTCTGGTGCGTTACTTCGCCGAAGAATACTCTCTGGTAGGACCAAAGCAAATAGCACGCCGACAGAATTACGCCCGTTGCCGCCCACGCCGCCCAATGCCAATGTGCCTGATATGTCCCCAGTAGAATCAGAAATTCGCCTACAAACCCGTTCAGCATCGGCAAACCCATCGACGACAACGCCACAAACAGGAAAAACGCTGCCAGTCGCGGCATCGGCGCGCACAAGCCGCCATACTCACTGATTTCAAACGTATGCCGCCGGTCGTAGAGCATCCCCACTAGCAAGAACAACGCACCTGTCGAGATTCCGTGCGCCAGCATCTGGTAGACTGCGCCCTGCATGGAAATTTCGCGAAACGCGAAGATCCCCAGCACCACAAATCCAAGGTGACTCACCGAAGAATACGCGACCAGTTTCTTCAGGTTGGGTTGCACCAGCGCCACCAACGCCCCATAGATAATGCCGATGATCGCAAGTGCCGCTACGAACGGTGCCGCTCGGTGCGACGCTTCCGGGAAGAGCGGCAGGCAAAACCGGATCATGCCGTACGTCCCCATCTTCAGCAGCACACCAGCCAGAATAATGGACCCGGCCGTCGGCGCTTCCACGTGAGCATCGGGCAGCCACGTATGCAGCGGGAACAGCGGCACCTTGATCGCAAATGCAACGAAGAACGCCAGGAACAGCAATACTTCGGACCGCTCTGAGAGTTGTAATTGCCCGTTATGGAGCAGCAATTGGATCGTCGGCAGGTCAAACGTGCCGGTGGCGTTGTATAGCCAGATGATTCCTACCAGCATCAGAATCGATCCCGCCATGGTGTAGATCACGAATTTAACGGCGGCGTAGATTCGGCGGTCATGGCCCCAGATTCCGATTAGGAATGCCATGGGAATCAGCATGATCTCCCAGAACAGGAAGAATAAGAACATGTCCAGTGACAAAAACACGCCGACCACGCCAACTTCCAGGAGCAACAGCATTACGTGAAATTCCTTGATCCGGAAGTGCACTCCCTTCCATGAAGCCAACACGCAAATCGGCGTCAGGAATGTGCTCAGTAGGACCAGAAACAAGCTGATGCCATCGACTCCCAGGTGGTAATTGATTGCAGGCGCCGGAATCCACTTTGCGAATTCTTCCAAAGAGTACCCGCTTTGGCCGATAGAAACCGCCCGCAACATCAACAACGAGGCCAAGAACTCCACCGTCGAAACTACCATCGCAAAGCGTCGAATCCAGACCTCGTCATCCGCGCGCAACCACAGTAGTGCCAACGCCCCCGCGGCAGGGAAGAACACCAAGAACGTAAGCAGATGTCCGTTCAGAGCCATTACCACATCCCTCCGAACAAGGCCGGGCGAAGGATCGGCCAGAAAATAATCCCGAACACAATCACCGCCCCCACCAGCACCCACACCGCGTAACTCCGCGTATTCCCGGATTGCGTCTGTCGAACCGTATCGCCGGCCGCCGTCGTTCCACTGGCAATTCCGTTCACGGTCCCATCAATCATGCCGACGTCCACAACCTTCCAAAGCACATTCCGCGAAATCCATAGAAGCGGCCCGACGATCACAGCTTGATATAGCTCGTCCACGTAATATTTGTTGTACAGAAGCTTGTGCAGCCCTTGGGAAGTGCCGCGCTTTACGTCCTTCGAGTACGTCCTCCACGCAACGAGTAAGCCGAGTGTGGCCGCAACCATCGCCACTCCGGAAAGTGTGAGTTCGAGACTGTGCGCGTCTACCACGTTCGCAGTCTCACCCGATCCCAACACCGGAGATAGAAAGTCAGAGAAATAGTTCTTTCCTCCAAATAGCCCAGGAAGCGCGAACCAGCCTCCAGTCAAGGAAAGGAACGCAAGGACCATCAAAGGAATCGTCATGCTTAGTGGGGACTCGTGCACATGCACGTGATGTTCGTCATAACGCTTTTTCCCGAAGAACGTCAGCCACACCAGCCGGAACATGTAGAACGACGTGAGCACAGCCGCAAGCAGTCCTACTGTATACAGCACTTTGCCGCCGGGGTCCGCGTTGAACGCCGCGAACAAAATGGCGTCCTTCGAGAAGAACGCCGCAAACGGGAAGAACCCGGCAATCGCGATTGTCCCGAACAGCATGCACCAGAACGTCAGCTTGATCTTGGAGGCCAGCCCGCCCATGTGCCACATATCCTGTTCGCCGCCCATGGCGTGAATCACGCTTCCGGCTGAAAGGAACAACAGCGCCTTGAAGAACGCATGGGTCATCAGGTGGAAAATTCCTGCGCTGAACGCCCCCACTCCACATCCAAGGAACATATAGCCGAGTTGGCTGACCGTCGAGTACGCCAGCACCTTCTTGATGTCGGACTGCACCAGCCCGATCGTCGCCGCGAAAAACGCCGTGGCGCAACCGACAATCGCTACGATGTACATTGCCGTCGGCGCATGCACAAACAAAACGTGTGAGCGAGCGACAACATAAACCCCAGCGGTCACCATCGTTGCCGCATGGATCAACGCGCTGACCGGGGTAGGCCCTTCCATCGCATCCGGCAACCATACATACAAGGGAATCTGGGCCGATTTGCCGGTCGCACCCACAAACAGCAAAATACATGCGACCGTCATGATGCCGAACTGCCCCATCGTTTCCGCCGGCAGCCCGCCAGCTTGTGCGAACAGAGCCGTGAAATCCAATGTGTGGAATGTCCGGAACAGCAGGAACATCCCGAGCATGAATCCGAAATCTCCGATGCGGTTGACGATAAACGCCTTCTTGCCCGCGTCCGACGCCGACTTCTTCAGGAAGTAGTGGCCGATGAGCAGGTAGCTGCATAGGCCCACGCCCTCCCAGCCTACAAACAACAGCACGTAATTCGCGGCCAGCACCAGAATCAGCATGAAGAACATGAATAGATTCAGGTAGCTGAAAAAGCGCCAGTAACCTTCCTCATGCGCCATGTACCCGGTCGAATAAATGTGAATCAGAAAACCCACGCCGGTGACCACCAGCACCATTACCACCGTGAGCTGGTCTAGTTGGAGGTCAAACCCTGCTCGGAAATTGCCAGCGACGATCCAATCGAAGAATTCCTTGCGAAACGCCTGCTGTCCATTTACAGAGAACTCGCGCACCGCTTCCAGTGCACAGGCAAACGACAAACCCGTTGCACCCAAGGCCACCGAATTCACGTATTTATGCGGCCACTTCCAGCCCAGCAATCCATTGATGGCCGAGCCCAACAGCGGCAACAGCGGGATGATCCACAGATGTTCCAGTATCGGCTGATATTGAGGTGTCGGCATTAGAGTTTCAGCAGATTTACGTTTTCCACGTTCAGCGAACGACGGTTCCGCGCTGTCAGAATGATGATTCCAAGTCCCACGGCCGCTTCCGCAGCCGCCACGATAACCACGAACAACACAAAGACCTCTCCATCAGGCTTACCAAGTGCCTGGCTGAAGGCTACAAAGGCCAGGTTCACGGCGTTCAGCATCAGCTCAATGGCCATGAAAATCGTGATGATATTGCGCTTGAATACAAATGCCACGATCCCCAGTCCGAAAAGAATCGCGCTCAGTAGAAGATAATAATTCGTCGGGACCATGCTTAATTCTCCCGTTGGGCCAGCACAATCGCGCCCAAGATAGCCACCAGGATCAGAAAGGACGTCAGTTCAAACGGATACACAAATTCCGTAAACAATAGCGTCGAAAGAGTCCGCGTGGAGGTCAGCGTCACTGGCTGGGCTACAGGCAACCCGGTGGCGGCGCTTGAATTCACCATGGCCGCTGCAATCAACCCGGTTACCGCGACGGCCAGCGGAATGCCCGCATACAGTGCAAGTTTCGAGAAATTCGTTCGCTCTTCTTCGCCTGCGTTCAGCAGCATGATGACGAAAATAAACAGCACCATGATGGCGCCGCCGTACACGATAATCTGTACCGCAGCGACGAATTCGGCGCCCAACAGGAGATACAACCCCGCCAACGCCACCATGACCACAATCAGCGATAGGGCGCTATGAATTGGGTGCCGCTGAATGATTAGACTGACCGCACCCAACACAGCCACCGCCGCCAGCACAAAAAAGATGACCACCGGCGCGTTCATCAGTGCATTCTCCAAAGAATCACGGCACTCGTCACAATCACGTTTGCGATCGAGACCGGCAACAGAAACTTCCACCCGAAACTCATCAACTGGTCGTAGCGAAAACGGGGAAGCGTGCCGCGCATCCAGATGTACACGAACAAAAAGGTGAACACCTTGGCCAGGAACCAGAAAACTCCCTGAATCGCATCATTGACGACGGGAAATACAATCAGCCCGGTACCGATTGCCGTAAGCACCGTGCCAACTACCGGCAGCACCATCCGCCCGAACAGATTCTCGTAGCGCACGCCGTCGAAAATCACCCACAGGCCAAAGGGAATCATCAGAACCGAGGGCAAATAATGCGTAAACGTCCACGAGTCTGGGAAGGGAGAGAGCCACCCGCCGAAAAACATGATTGTGGCGAGGCAGGACACCGTGATCATGCTGGTATATTCCGCGATAAAAAACATGGCGAACTTCATGCTGGCATATTCCGTGTGAAATCCCGCCACCAGCTCGGATTCCGCTTCTGGCAGGTCAAAAGGGACGCGATTGGTTTCGGCAATCGCCGCAATGAAAAAACAACTGAATCCAATGATCTGCGGGAAAATATTCCAGCTTAACAGTCCGTAGCCGGAGCCTGCCTGTTGATCCACGATGTTCCGCAAGCTGAAATCCCCCGCGATGAGCAGCACGCCAACCACCGAGAGCGTTAGCGCCAGTTCGTAGCTGATCATTTGCGCGGAGCTGCGCAATCCACCGAGAAGGGAATACTTGTTATTCGAGGCCCAACCGGCCAGTGCTACTCCGTAAACGCCCAGCGCGGTAATCGCAAACAGCACCAAAAGACTGATATTCACATCCGCGATGCCTACGGTAGTCTCATATCCAAACACAGTAAAATGCTGGGGCCCAAACGGAATTACCGCCAGGGAAGTGAGCGCCAGCATCAGCGTGATAAAGGGCGCCAAAAAATAGGCAGCCTTATCTACATTCGCGGGCATCGGATCCTCTTTAAAAATGAACTTCACCCCATCTGCAAGGGGCTGCAACAAGCCATGCGGTCCTGTTCGGTGCGGTCCCCAGCGCGCCTGAATATGGGCAATCACTTTGCGCTCGATCCAGGTCAGATAGGCATCCAAAGTCAAAACAATGAAAACTAATAATGCGATCTTTACGATCGGAACGATCAGAAACGCATACTGTGTCAGGAATTCGTTCACGATTTGACTTCCGCCTCCGGCAAGGATTGCATCATGGTGCAGAATCGGCCGAGCGAACCGCTGGTGAATAGCGTGTCATTCGCGGAGCGAATCAGTTGGACAGGAACGTCGTAAGGTGCGTGCCCGTTCTTAGAAAACTGCAGACTGGTCGGTTCTGCTCCACCCGTCAGAAGACCAGCGAGTTGCACGTTGTATCCCGGTACCACCTTGCGAATTTCTTCAAATACCGCGGCGGGATTCTTGAAATGAAACGCTTTGCCGAGTCCCATCCTCTCCAATTGATGCGACATAATCCGCAGCAGGTCGAAATCGCTCCGTGCGCCCATCACCTCACCCGCTTTGCGAAGCAACTGGATCTCCCCGGCCGTATTTGTGACGCTGCCATCCTTTTCATAAGCCGAAGCTGCAGGGAACACGATATCAGCCTGCAACGAAGTTTCGCTGAGGAACATGTCGTGGACGATCAATAACTGTACCTTGCCGCGTCCAAAACCAAGCGTTCCATAATGCGCTAGCGGATTTGCCCCCACTACGTACAGCGCGCTGAGCTTGCCCATTTGGGCTGCTTCGACCATCTGAGGCGCCGTAAGCCCTGGCTTCGAGGGTAACTTCACTCCCCAGTGCCTTTCGAGCGATTCTGCAGCAGCCTGATTGTCCAAGTATGCATATCCAGGCAGGCGGTCCGGCAACAATCCCATGTCTGCCGCACCGCGGGAATTCGCATAGTCGCCCAACGCCATGTAGCGAACCTTGCCCGGCAGTTTCGATCCGAATGCCACAAGATTCGCAATGGCCGCGCCACTAACCGCGGATCCGAACACAATAGCCAGTTCGGGTTCCGCCTCCAGGGCCTGCCGCAAACTTCCGAGCTGTCTCGCCAAATCCTCGGAGAGATTGCCTTCACCCGTGGCAAGCCATCGTACCGCCGCTGCTTCCAGCACTGGGCCGAGCACTACCGATTGCTTGGCCTTGCGCTCCAACTTGATTTCCCTGCCGTTCATCAAATACAGCTTCGAGTTGTGATGGCGGATTCCACTTCGAATCTGCCAGGCCACCAGCGGGTTCTGATTGCTGGCGTCATTCCCAATCAGGAGTACAGATTTTGATTCGTACAATTGCTCCATCGTCAGCAGAGAATCGGACGCCCGTTCGCCCAGTGCCGTGATCAATCCTGTGTAATCCGCAGTCCGATGATGATCGATGTTGTTTGTGCCGAACGTGCCCCGGGCCAATCGCTGCAGAAGGTAATTCTCTTCGTTCGACGTTCGATTGGATCCAATGAACCCGATGCCCTCTGGACCGTAGGCAGAGTGAATCTGGTTCAAACGGGTGGCGGCTGCCTGCGCTGCTTCCTCCCAAGAAACGGGATACAGTTTTTCACCTTTACGGAGCATCGGCTGCTTGATCCGTTCCGGATGTTGCGTGAAATCAAAGCCAAAACGGCCTTTCACACAGAGAAAGTCCTTGTTGATTCCGGAAAGGTCGCGATTATTGGCGCGCAGTATCTCGTGATTGCGCACACTGAACGTCGTCTTGCAGCCGTTCGAGCAATGCGTGCATATGCTGGAGACGTACTGCATCTCCCACGGCCGCGTTTTGTACCGGTATGTGCCGCTGGTCAGCGCACCGACGGGACAGATGTCGATACACATGCCGCACTCTTCACAGTCCAGATGATCGCCGCGATTCGGAATGATGATGGAATTGGCGCCACGCATCCCAACGCCTAACGCTTTGACGTCCATTCCTTCGTCGCATACGCGCACGCACCGGAAGCACAGAATGCACCGTGGCGCATCGTAGTACACCAGGTCCGACCACTTCTCTTCGGGGCGATGCAGTTTCTCTTCCACGAACCGGCTGGTATCGGCCCCATATCGGAAAACCATGTCCTGCAATTCGCATTCACCGCCCTTATCGCAGACCGGGCAATCCAGGGGGTGGTTGGTCAGCAAAAATTCGAGCATGAACTTCCGTGCATTGCGCACTTGCTCCGTGTCGGTCCGCACAACCATACCTTCGCCCGCCACCAGGGTGCATGCGGTCTGCAGCTTGGGCATCTTTTCCACTTCTACCAAGCACATCCGACACGCAGCCTGCAATGCCAGCCCGGGGTAATAACAGAACGAGGGAACTTCCACGCCCAACCGGCGCGTCGCTTCAATGACCAGAGTCCCCGCGGGTACCTGCACATCGCGGTCGTTTATCTTCAACTTGACAAGTTTCGTTTCTGCCATGGGACCCTATCGCGAACTGAGCAAAGCTTCGGCGGATTTGTAAGCGCACTTCCCCTGCAAATGTTCCTCGAATTCGTTCCGGAATTTAGTGACGATGCTGATCGTCGGCATTGCCGCGGCATCTCCCAGCGGGCAGAACGTACGGCCCAGCATGTTTTTCGAGAGATCGTTGATTAAATCTATATCCTCGGGCCGGCCATAACCGGCATGGAAGCGATCGAGCATTTTCCGCAGCCAGGCTGTTCCTTCACGGCATGGAATACACCACCCACAGGATTCGTGCGCGTAAAAATGCATGATGCGGCGCGCCATGTCCACCATGCAGGTGTCTTCATCAATCACGACCATGCCGCCGGAACCCAGCATCGACCCCGCTTTTGCGATGGAGTCGTAATCCATGGCCACGTCAATTTCATCCGCCTTGAAAACCGGGCAGGAACTACCACCCGGAATCACTGCTTTTAACTTCTTTCCGCCACGAATCCCGCCGGCAACTTCCTCGATGAACTTCTTCATGTTCATGCCCAGTGGAATTTCATAGATTCCCGGCTTATTCACGTGACCCGCAACGCAAAGTAGTCGTGTGCCGCCGTTCTTCGGTGTCCCGCGGTTGGCATACGCTTCGCCCCCCTCCTTGATGATGGAGGGTACGGCGCTCAATGTTTCGACATTATTAATGACAGTGGGGCAGCCATACAGGCCGACAACCGCAGGGAAAGGAGGCTTGATCCGGGGATTTCCGCGCTTGCCTTCGAGGGACTCCATCAACGCGGATTCTTCACCGCATTCATATGCCCCTGCGCCGGTGTGAATCACCAGGTCAAAATCAAATCCGCTTCCCAGGATGTTCTTGCCAAGATAACCGCGCGAATAGGCTTCGGCGATCGCAGCGTCCACAATGTCCAGTACGTAGCGGTATTCGCCGCGAATGTAGATGAATCCGTGCTGCGCGTTAATCGCCCGCCCCGCGATGATGATGCCCTCGATAAGTTGATGCGGATCCATCTCCATCAAGGGCCGGTCTTTGCAAGTACCCGGCTCAGATTCGTCGGCGTTGCAGATCACATACTTAGCTTTCGGCGAATCCTTCGGCACGAACGACCATTTCATGCCCGTGGGGAAGCCCGCTCCACCACGCCCGCGAAGATTGGATTTCTTGACCTCATCTATGATCTGATCCGGGTTCAACTCTTTCAGGGCTTTCTCAAGAGCTTGGTATGCGCCAAGTTGCAACGCGACGTCAATCTTGTGGGAATCCTTCACACCCCACCTCTCGCTGATGAGCGGGGTCTCTAGCTTATTGCGCTCGTGCAACGCTCCGGTGATGACAGGGACCGGCTCCGGTCGCTTCCCTTTGTCCAAGTCCTCAATGATCCGGTCAAAATTCCGGGTCGTGACGTTCTCGTAGAAGTCGTAGTTTACCTGCATCGCGGGAGCGCCCGTGCAGGCCCCAATGCATTCGACTTCTTCCAGGGAAAACACACCGTCTTGCGTGGTTTCCTTATTTCCGATCTCCAACCGCTTCTTCGCGTGCTCCAGCAATTCGTTTCCGCCGCGCAGCATGCAGGCAATATTTGTGCATACCTGCACGTGGTGTTTGCCAACCGGCTTGCGGTGCAGCATCGAGTAGAACTCGAGCGTTTCTACAATCTGGACTGTATTGAGGTCCAGGCGGCGGCCTATCTCAGAGATGATTTCGTCCGTGACAGAGCCGTATTCGTCCTGGGCGTACATCAACATGGGAATGAGCGCGCTGCGCTTTACCGGATAGCGGTTCTGCAATTGGTCAAACTTGGCTGCGAGTTGTGGTGATAATTCCATACAGTCTTACCTGTCTACCTCTCCCAGAACGATATCGATTGTGCCGATACACGCTACGGTATCCGCGATCAATTGGCCTTTCACCATATAGGGCAAGGCCTGCAGATTTACGAACGACGGTCCCCGGAAATGAACACGCAGCGGTTTTGGGGAACCATCACTCGCGACGAAGCAGCCGAGTTCTCCCCGCGGCGATTCCACTGTGGCATATGCCTCACCGGGTCGCGGCGAAAAGCCTTCCGTGAAAATCTTGAAATGGTAGATCAACGCTTCCATTTCCGTTTTCATGTTTTCGCGTTCCGGCGGAATAATTCCCGGAGCCTCGGCCTTGAACGCGCCTTCGTCCGTGATTTTCTCCATAGCTTGGCGAACGATTTTCAAGCTTTCCCGCATCTCCGCGACGCGCACCAGGTACCGCGCATAACAGTCGGACTCTGTGCGAGTGGGCACGCTGAATTCAAATTCTTCATAGGAGGAGTATGGAAAGACCTTGCGGTTGTCGTAAGCGACGCCGGCAGCCCGCAGTCCCGGCCCGGTCGTACTCAAGCCGATCAATGTTTCGGGGGAGAGATAACCCACGCCTTTCAGGCGCCCCTGCCAGATGCGGTTCTCCGTCAGCAGCGCTTCGTATTCGTCAATCCGCGCCGGCATCATTTCCAAAAAGCGCTTGACCATCCCTCGCCACCCCGCCGGGGGTTGCAAGGCAAGTCCGCCGATGCGGATAAAGCTGGTCATCATTCGTTGTCCGGAAAAGCGCTCAAAAATCTTCAAGATCTCTTCACGTTCGCGGAAGCAGTACAGCAGTACGGACATCGCGCCCATATCCAGCGCGTGTGTGCCTAACCACACCAGATGCGAGGAAATCCGCTGCAACTCGACCAGCATCACGCGGATGTACTGGGCGCGTTTGGGCACTTCCAGCCCCAGCAGTTTCTCGACCGCAAGGCAATACACCAGGTTGTTTCCGAGTGGATTCAGGTAATCAATCCGGTCGGTCAAAGTGATGGCTTGCGAATATGTTTTATCCTCGCAGCTTTTCTCGATCCCCGTGTGCAGATACCCCACATCCGGTATGGCGGAAACGACATTTTCCCCGTCGAGTTCGAGCAGCACGCGCAACACGCCATGCGTGGACGGATGTTGCGGTCCCATATTCAGGACCATCGTGTTCGTTGTGCCGACCGCTGATTCAACCGTGGTGGTCATGGTTCACAATCCAAGTCGCGGAATCTAACGCTTGCCTTCCGTGGGGAAATCCCGCCGCAAGGGAGCCCCTTCGAAGCCGTCGGGCAAAAGAATGCGTCGCAGATCAGGATGCCCTTCAAAGCGAATCCCGAAGAGGTCAAAAATCTCTCGTTCCATCCAGTTGGCTCCCGGCCACACGGGAACCAGTGACTCGATGATGGGCTGTTGCGCATTTACGCTAGTCCGCAACCGCACCCGGTCGCGCCTCTCCAGCGAAACCAGCTGATAGTCCAACTCAAATCGCGGCTCAATGGGAAACCGGTCAACGCAAGTCGCATCACTCAAGAGGTTATATTTCAAGGCGGGATTATCTCTGCATTGCTGGGCGGCCGCACGCAGCATTTCCCTGGGCACAACAATGGTGGTCTCTCCGTGGCTCTCCAGTACCTGCGAGACCGCTCCCGCGTTCCACGCCCGAAGCCGTTCGACTACAACATTAGCCTTTGCGTTGGCAAGCTGCGTCACGTTACTGAGATCCTCAAGGGCCTGAGCTGGCGTTACTTCGATGACTTATGCCAGTCGAGAGCGCCCTTTTTCCAGAGATAGATGTATCCGACCAGCAGGATGGCCACATAAAACATCATTTCTATGAAGCCGAACCAGCGTGTTTCCACATTCCGTGCCAAATCCTTGAAGATATACGCCCACGGATAAAGGAAAATCGCCTCCACGTCGAACAGGATGAATACCATCGCCACCAGGTAGAACTTCACCGAAAACGGCTCCCTGGCATCGCCCGTGGGCGTTATTCCACATTCGTACGCCTGTGCCTTTGTTTTATTCGGTCGGCGCCATCCAATAAACGTGGAAACAAGGATGAGTGCGCCTGCTAGAAATGCGGCCACGAGCAGGTGTATCAGTAGGGGAACATACGCATGCAGGCCAGAGGGGGTCATGGTCGAAGAGTTATAATAACGAGTGAGATGCCACCGGTCAAATGTTCCGGAAAAAATTCCGGACCTGTCGACTGGGAGCAAATGACGGTCATGATCTTCGGACACAACACGAATCTCACCATCGGAAACATCACGTTTCACGTTCAGACCGAAGATCGCGGCGAAGCTCACGCTCTGATCGACACAACGGTCTATTATCGCGGCCGCGTTCTCCATCGCAGAACCAACAACTACTTTGATTTGCTTCCTCTGGACGAGGACCGCCAGCAGGCGCTCAGACTCCGTTTGGACGAGCAACACTGCACGGTCATCGAAGAGATCCGCTCCGGGGAGCTGCAACTCTCGCTGCCACCAGTCCTTGAGGCGCCGCACCCGGCGGCGCAAACCTCGCCAAGTCATCCCGAAGCGTCGCTGGTGCCAGGTAGGCCCAAAGCACTCTCGCTCGAGTTGACCAACGCCAAGTCCTGGCTGTCCGGCAAGCATGCGAGATTGGAACTCACCGTGCGCGAGGAGAGCGGTCATCCCGTTCCTGACGCTCGCATTATCGTAGAAATTGAGGGGTGTGAGAACGGGATTCCGATTCAAAGGCAAAGTGGTCCTATGGGGCAAGCCTTAATAGAATTCGAAATGCCACGCATCACCGTGCCACACGCCGCCCTGTTGATTCAAGCGGAGAATCACACGGCGAAGGGAAATCTGCGATTTGCGCTGCGAGCTAAACCTCGGGTAGTCTGAGGGGAGAGAGTTCCATGGCAACCCAAGTCGTTATCCAAGTGAATGGAGAAAACCGGGAGGCTCCCGCAGGCACGACCGTAACTGGTTTGCTTGCTCAACTCGGCTTGAACAACGGCCGAGTTGCCATTGAATACAACCTCGAAATCCTCCCCAAGGCCAAGTGGGACGACACGCAAGTTGTCCAAGGCGATCGCTTCGAAATTGTGCAATTTGTCGGCGGCGGCTAATCGCCGTCACAGACAGGACGTCGAAAGCGAGCGGCGAGAGCCGCTATTTTTGTTTAGAGAGGAACTTTTTCCACGGACGCCAGTAATATTTCGGCCAACCCTGGCGAACGCCTTTCTGGTCAAATTGCGGCACTCCAACGTGCACCAGGTCTACCCGCGCCCCTCCGGTCACTTTACTGAAATTGAGCACGAGAATCGACCAGTCTTCTTTCTTCCAATGGCTGGCCCGCCAGAGCTGCACAATTTGTTTACCCCATATCAGAAATAAGGTCTTCCCCTCGAGTTGTCCCCCAAAGGCCGTAAATTTGCCGGCCACTTTTCCACTCATCCTGGCGGGGGCACCCGTGGCCTGGCTATGCTTGCGCGCATCGACGTATAACCTGTAAAGGGTTTGGGGGGATGTGCGAAACCTCACGCTTTGTTGAATGATGGGAACCACGTTTCCTCCAGGAACCAATTCCTTGCAGACTAAATTCCCTGAAGCAGGTGGCCCATCTTACTCTTCTTTGTTTGCAGATAGCTCCGAGAGATTTTCGAGATGCGCGGTTGGCAGGGCACGCGTTTCATCACGCGAACCCCCGCGGATTCGAGTTGCTGTACCTTGTCAGGATTATTCGAGAGCAGCCGGATCTTCTTCGCGCCTAGTTTTTTCAGAATTTTTGCGGGGAACATATACTCTCGTGCATCCGCAGCAAATCCCAGGGAAACGTTGGCTTCCACTGTATCCATTCCACCGTCCTGCAGTTCGTAGGCCCGGAGCTTGTTCATCAGCCCGATTCCACGGCCTTCCTGCGGCAAATACAGCAAAATCCCAGAGGACGCAGCCCCGATTTTCTTCATGGATAATTCCAGTTGCGCGCGACAATCGCAGCGTAGCGAGGTCAGAACATCCCCTGTCAAACACTGGGAATGTACTCGCACCAGCGGGGCCACGCGCCCGCGGACATTTCCCCGAACTAATGCTACTGCTTCTTCCTGCGATCCGCGGCCTCGGAATCCGTAGATCCTGAATCGCCCGTATCGTGTGGGAAGATCGGCTTGTGCAATGACCCGCGCGTCACTTGGCTTGCGCGACCTGGCTTTCCTCTGAATGTTTCTTTTCGTCATGACCTCTATTTAGTATAGCAGGGAGGGGAATTGCCGCCGGAAACCCTACTGACAAGATTCATGCAGGCTTCCAAGGGATTTCTTTACAATAGGACGAGGCTTCATTCGCGTACGCACACGCGGCTCGCTTCATCCGGATGGAAACAACGCTGACAATTCGCGAGCTTCTCTTCACTCTGTTGCTCAAGGTAGGCGTGGCTTCTTCCATTGCCGCATTGCTCGCGCGCTGGAACACGTTTCGCCGCGTACTCTTTACCGAAGAACGCGATGCCGACCAAAAATTGAAACTCATGCTTTTCCTTGTGCCCGCGCTGATTGTTGGTGTAATTCTCCGGTTGTACCGGCCCGCGTACCAGTTCGCTGACCTCTCTTTGGAGGGCGCCTTCCTTATGGGCTTGCTCGGTGGCCGTGTCGTTGGTCCCATCGGCGGTGCCATCATCACCATCCCCGCGCTCATGGCCCACGAATGGCTGGCGATGCCTGCTGCTGCCACCGCCGGCCTTCTTGGCGGCCTTATCCGCCAGTTGATCCCCGATAAAGAAGATCTATGGAATTTCGGTCCCTTCACTTTCCTGAATATCCCTAAAGCGGTGATGCGCATGGTGGGCAACGCCGAGATGATGTGGGAGATGCTGCCTCTGCTCACTTGCGTCGGTTTGGAACTCGGCCGCGTCGCGCTAGTCATGGCCACTAAGCCCAAATGGCTTTTTGCTCTCGACCCGCAATGGGACTGGAAGCTTTGCCTGGTCGTGCTCGGGACCCTCATGTCCGTCGCTGCCCCTTTGAAGATCTGGAATAACACCCGTATCGAGATGAACCTCGAGCGTCACCAGCAATTGCTCCTGCGCGCTCGCATGGATGCCTTGTCCAGCCAGATCAATCCGCACTTTCTCTTCAATACGCTCAACACTGTTACGGCGCTGATCCGCATGGACCCGGATACCGCTCGCGGTGTAGTTCTCAAACTCAGCAATATTCTGCGCCGCCTGTTGCGCAAGCATGAGACTTTCGTACCTCTCCGCGAAGAACTGTCCTTCATCGACGACTATCTCGATATCGAGGTCGCACGCTTCGGCGAAGACAACCTCGACATCGTTAAGGAAATCGCTGAAGACACACTGGAAACTTTTATTCCGAGCATGCTTTTGCAGCCCATCGTGGAAAACAGCCTGAAACATGGGTTGGCGCCCAAGCTAGAGGGCGGCCGGATTTTCCTCAGAACCTCCAACCGCGACGGCCGCCTGCACATTGAGATTGAAGACAACGGCGTCGGCATTTCCGAGGAGAAACTGCCTCACGTTTACGTGGAAGGCATAGGCCTCAGCAACGTCAGAGAGCGGCTACGCGTCCTCTACGGCACGGACTTCAATCTGGACATTTCCAGCCACGAAGGGCAAGGCACCAAAATCAAAATCGACGTGCCCCAACTGGTCCCGGTCATCCCCGAAGTCAGCGTCTTTTAGTTCCGCGGTAGTTCCGCCACCCTTCAGGAAGAGCTTGACAGGTAGCTAGCGCTACTGTAATTTCTGTATATACTGAAATGAGCGACGAAACAAAAACAACACTGACTCCTGTAGCGCAGAAGTTCATCCTTCACTGGGGCGAAATGGGCACCAAGTGGGGCATCAACCGCACGGTGGCCCAGGTGCATGCCCTGCTGTTCCTTTCTCCGAAACCAGTTCCGGCGGACGAAATCGCGGAGACGCTTTCCGTGGCACGTTCCAACGTTAGCACCAGCCTTCGCGAACTGCAGGGTTGGGGCATCGTGCGGGTAGTGCACGTGCTTGGTGATCGCCGCGACCATTTCGAGACTTTCAAGGATGTCTGGGAAATTTTTCGCGTTGTTTCAGAGGAACGGAAGCGCCGCGAGATCGATCCCACGTTGCGGGTGCTTGGCGAATGCGTTCAGGAACTCAAGGCAAATGCACCGGGGGATGCGTACACACGCGAACGGTTGGAATCTATGCTGGAATTTCTCACGATTATGAGTGGGCTATTCGATGAGGTTATCCGCATGCCCGCCGGCGCCCTTAAGGGAGTGGGCAAACTCCGAGGGAAGGTGATCACGCTGCTGGGCACCGGCAAGAAAAAGGCCGGCTGACGCCAAGTAGTGAGTGATGACGAGCACGCAGAGGAAGAGGCCATGATTTCTTTAGCGAGCGATTACACCGACGGAAAAGGACGCCATGCGAAAGGCTGGCTGTTCTACGATGCGGATTGCGGCTTCTGTACTCGCCTAGCGCGCTGGCTTGCGCCAATTCTAGCTCGTCGAAGATTTGCCGTAGCGCCCTTGCAAGATTCGCGGGTCGGCGCCCTGCTCGGCATGTCGCTCCAGGAATTGTTGCGGGAACTGCGATTCCTGCTCTCTGATGGCACGCAGTACGGCGGAGCGGACGCTATCCTGGCCGTAGCCCGCGAAATCTGGTGGGCCCGGCCACTCTTTTGGCTGTCGAAGATTCCAGGTGCGACAGCACTCGGACATGCCGGCTATCGCTGGATCGCTGCGCAGAGACATTGCGCTGCCGTGGACGGTTGCGCGGTGGCAGAAGTTTCCCGCAGGTAGAGCAACAAAGACAAGTCAGCAGAAGAGAGGCCGACCAGCAATGTTGGGAGTC
This sequence comes from Candidatus Acidiferrales bacterium, assembly GCA_963775865.1. Classification (GTDB taxonomy): domain Bacteria; phylum Acidobacteriota; class Terriglobia; order Acidiferrales; family UBA7541; genus Acidiferrum. Next base: position 139,098 of record CAVZKU010000002.1, read on the forward strand.
GTCCTCATGGCCATGCCGAATCTGAACGGTTACTTTGTTTCGCACGAAGGGCAATTTGGGCTAATCCGCTTGCCCGGAAATCGCACTCGACTGACGGGGACCACGTGGTACACCGATCGAGTCTGGCCCTCCGCTTATTGGCAATTGTGGTCCGACTACATCATTCACCACATCCATCTGCGGGTTCTTCGCCAATCCAGTCGGAGGCCGAGCGAGTTGCCAAACTCAGTGGAAGACAGTTGTTTCACTGAGGTCGACTTTGGCCTTCCCTGCGACGGTCATCTCAGCTTCTTGCCCACAAGCCTACCGGCACGTCCTGACATGTGAGGACCCGTTCGTAATAGCCCTCGTACATCGGGATGACGTCGTTAGCGCAGAATTTCTTCCGGGCATCCACCCTCGCCTGTTGTCCCATCGCACGGCCGCGATCCGCTCGCGAAAGCAGGTCGATGGCATACTTCCCGGCGAGTTGCACTTCGCCTGGTTCGACCAGGTAGCCGTCCACACCATGCTCGACCACTTCGGGGACTCCGCCGACGTTGGTAGCGATGACAGGAACCTCGCAGGCCATGGCCTCCAAGGCCGCCAAGCCAAAAGACTCCAGTTGAGAGGGCAGCAGAAACAGGTCGGCTTGCCCCAGCTTCTCGCGTATGCCGTTCTGCTTTCCAAGAAAGATGACGTCTTTCGCGACGCCACGGGTTCGAGCAAGTTGCTCGGCAGGTTCCCGGTCCGGTCCGTCGCCAATCATCACCAGTTTTGCGGGCATCTTTTCCCGGACCAGCGAAAAAATTTCGACAGCGTCGAGAATGCGCTTCACGGGCCGGAAATTGGATAGGTGCATCAGAATCGGCTCGCCATTCGGGGCCCATTCGGCCTTCAGTTTCGGGTCGGGCTTCCGGCAGTACAGATCGCAATTCACGAAATTGGGGATGACTTCAATGGGCCGTTTGATGCCGAACTCCTCAACGGTGTGGCGATATAAGTAGTTCGAGATAGAAGTAACGCCATCACTTTGCTCAATTGAGTAACGCGTAATCGGCAAAAAGTTCGGATTGTTGCCCACCAGAGTGATGTCCGTACCGTGCAGGGTGGTGATGAACGGCAAGCGCCGCGGGGCAGCCATCTGGCGCGCGAGCAAAGCGCTAACGGAATGAGGAATGGCGTAGTGGACATGAAGGATGTCCAGGGATTCCGTTTCAAACACCTCCAGCATTTTCACGGCAAGGGAAAGAGTATACGGAGAGTGGTCAAAAAGCGGGTAGGACACCACGGCAGCTTGATGGAAATGGATGCGAGGATCGTTCGTCTTCATACGGATGGGCGGCGCGTAAGTGATGAAGTGGACGTCGTGCCCCCGGGCAGCCAGTTCCTGCCCCAATTCGGTGGCCACCACTCCCGATCCGCCATAGGTCGGATAGCCTGTGATTCCGATACGCATAATGGGCCTCAATCAAAAGATCGCAAATTCCGTTCCGTGACGAGCTTGCTTGCGGGGCGGCAAGCCCGGATGCTAGAGTCGCGCGAACCGCAGGCGGCAGTCCTGCCTGCGGAATGGTACACCGATTAGACGCAAAGGTGCGGACGAACGTGACACGACTCAAAGGGAAAGTGGCCCTTGTAACTGGCGGCGGAAGCGGCATCGGACGGGCGATCGCCCTCGCATTTGGCCGCGAAGGAGCGAAAGTAGCGGTATTGGGTCGCAGGGAGAATCTCTTGGTGGGAGTGGTCAAGGAGTTGACCCAATTGGGTGCGGAGGGCGCGGCGATCGTCTGCGATGTTACCCAGAGTGAAGATGCGCGTAGTGCGGTACGCGAAGTCGAGCGGGAGTTTGGCAGCGTAAATGTGCTGGTGAATAATGCGGGTATATTGAGCGTGTCCACGGTGGAGAGCATCTCGGAGGACGATTGGGATCGATTGATTGACACAAATCTGAAAGGACCATTTCTGATGTCGCGGGCCGTCCTGCCAGCCCTTCGCCGCGCCGGGGGAGGCGCGATTGTGAATATAGGCTCGGTCCTTGGACTTATCGGCATGAAGGATCGGGCTGCGTATTGCTCATCTAAGGGTGGCGTTACACTCCTCACCAAGGCGATGGCGCTGGATCATGCGCATGAAAACATCCGTGTGAACTGCATTTGCCCGGCGATTGTGGAAACCGAGTTGGTCAAAGGCCTGTTCGATGAGACAGAGAAGGGACGGGACGCACGGGACGCTAGGATCAGGACGCTGCCGTTGGGAAGGTTTGGTCAACCTAAGGACGTTGCGGAACTGGCCGCATTCCTGGCCTCGGACGAGTCCAGTTGGATCACCGGTGCGGCAATTCCTGTGGATGGTGGCTTAAGCGCCTAGTAAGGGAGTTTAAGTGCGATGACTCGAAAACTGACCAAGGAAGAAAAGCGCGCAACGGGACTGGTACGCCAGCGGATGAAGGAGAGCCAGTCGTCTGAATTGCTGGGTTTTGAAGTAGAAAGCGTACATGACGGGCGCGCCATTTTTCGCTTGGATGTCCGGCCCCGACACAAGCAGATCCACGGGGTGGTCCATGGGGGAATTCTAGCTGCCCTGGCAGATACCACGGCGGCGATTGCAGCGTACACCGTCGTACCGCGAGGCGTGGAGCTCGCCACGTTGGAACTTAAAATTAATTATCTGGAACCTGTCCCGGGGGGCAGGGTCAGAGCGGAGGCACGAGTCCTGCGCGGAGGCCGAAATTTTATTGTAACGGAATGCGAGATATTCAATGAATCGGGCTCGATGGCGGCCAAGGCACTGCTCACCTTTTCCGCAGCCGCGGGACATAAGTTTGGAAAATGAGGGCTACTCGTCGCCCTTCTCGCCGTCTTCGCTTTCCTTATGGACGTAGCGGATATGGCGCTTGAAAACCATCAAATTGGGTGCGCCTTCGCGGGTAAGCTTGATGCAGTCGCGATCGTACCATTCGATGATGCCGTGAAGGACTTCGCCCGAATCCAGCACCACCGACATGGAGGTGCGGCTTTGCATCTGCTTCACCCAGTAAAAATTCTCGGCGTGGGTAATTTCGGGTGGCGCGGGCTTCTTGCTGGGTAAAGGCCCACCATTGTGCTGAGGCCGGGGGGCAGCCTGCTCCTTGGCTTCCGCGAAGCTGGGACGGAACATGCGGCGATTCACCATGACGGCTCCTTATTGTTTAAACGAAGATGTTTCCTGTCCTTAAGATGCGCCGGGCGGGCTTAGGGTTTCGGCTATTATGCCGCAGCCGAATCCCGTAGGGGAAAGAATATTTATTTTCGGGTGGCGGTGGTGGGTTGTGCAGGAACGAGGGAGAGCGCAAGGGAGTCGAGCCCGAGTTGACGATTCAGATTGCGTCGCACGCCCCCAGCCAATTTGTCCATGCCGGCTATCGCGCGGCTAATCCACGCGACGTCGACGGTGCGAGCGAGTGCTTCTAATTCCTTGGCTAAATGAGGATTTCGCAGCAGCGGAGCGCGGACTCCGGCATTCAGCTCCAATAGATCGGAAAGCAAACCGTAGAACGCGCCGAGGAGATCTTCAAACGAGGATTCACGATCTTTCGCCAGCGCAGCGGTATCTGCAAACAGTTGCGCGAATCCTTGTCCGCGAGCGGCGCGCTCCAGAATCCTGAGGGCAGCTTTGCGCTTTTCGACGGCATCTTCCAGGTCCAGCTCCAAGGCCAGACCGGGGCTGCCTTCTGATAATTGGGCGGCTAATTTCAGTTCTGCTGGTTTTCGGTTGCAATGCGATTTGAGAATGGTCTCGACTTCGACGGCCGGAAGCGGGGCGAAGTGGAACTGCATGCACCGAGAAAGGATCGTAGGCAGCAGGCTGTACGGAGAAGGCGCGGTAAGAATTAAGGTTGCGGAGCCGGGGGGTTCCTCCAGAATCTTCAAGAACACATTGGCCACGTCCGAACGCATCGTTTCCGCCCCATCCAAAATGAACACTCGACGACGGCCCGTTGGTTGGAAATACGCAGCCCGGCGGACCGCTCTAAGCTGGCCAATGCGCAACATCGGACGGGCGACTGGACTCTTCAGGCGAACAGGATCCGGTACGACAGCCCATACATCAGGGTGGCTTTGAAGTATTAAGGGAACACGCTCGACGGTGGCCGCATCGGCGCTCTCGCCGCGCTCGGCAAGGCCCTGTTCAATCAGTTTTTGCGGTTCCGCCAATTGAGAAACTTGCAGGCAGGTAGGGCATTTGCCACAGAAGTCATCGGTGAGGCGTTCGCAATTTGCAGCTTGCGCAAACATGCGCGCCAGTGTGTATTTTCCTACCCCTTTGGGACCAGTGAACAACAAGGCGTGAGGGACACGGGAGGATCGAAAGGCGCCACGAAGGGCGGCGACAATTTTCTCGTTCCCCAAGAATTCCGAAAATCCCATACTTCAGCCTTTCTTTGCAGTTTCAAGTAGCGGCAGTACGGCCGACAAAACTTCGCCCGCAATATCTTCCGGAAGACGCAGTGTACCGTTCTGCGCGTCGTAACACTGGATCGTCGCCCATGGTCGGCTGCGGGAGAGCATGTCATACATTTCCGCTGCATCTTCGAGGTGCCGCAGACTGTTCTCCTGAATATCGTGAGTCGCGCGCGTATACTTGCGTTCCGATTTTTGGCCGACCAGCTTTTGCGCCTGGCTCGGCGGTACGCGCAAATAAAGGATCAAATCTTCGCGGGGAAGTCCGTAGATGGAATATTCCAGATGCTCGATCCAACGGAGGAATTCGGAGCGCTTCTCGGCACTTGCTCGAGCGACTTGATGAGCCAGGTTAGAAGCCACATACCTGTCTACAAGTACGATCTTCCCTTCGTTCAAGATGTTTTCCAGGCGTGGCTTTGCTTCAAAACGATCACCCGCATAAAGCAGTGCGGAGAAGTGGGGATCCACTGACTGCAAATCGCCATAGTCACCATTTAGGAATTTTCCTACCATGCTGCCAAACCAGGAGTCGTACTGCGGGAATCCGGTAGCGAAAACGGAGAAGCCCTTGGCTGAGAGGGAATGTTCGAGAAGATTGGCCTGAGTATGTTTACCGCTGCCATCGATTCCCTCGATGGCGATGAGTAATCCGCGAGTCGTCATTTGGGTTAGTTATACGGTGGTGGGGAGGCCACTCGTGACAGCCAGTGTAACCGGAGAAGGGATGGCCCGCAACGAAAGGAGCGATTCTGTTCAACGAAGGAACCGCCGACTTGTCGATAGAGCGTGTTAGGATTTCAAGGCGGAAGCCACAAACATGGAGAAAAACGCGATTCGTGAAAATCTTCTGCAAGTAAGCGAGGTGATCGCAGAGGCGGCGAAACGTGCCGGAAGGAGCGCCGACGAGATCACTTTGGTCGGCGTTTCCAAAACTCATCCTGCGGAAGCTATTCGGGAAGCGTTCGACGCGGGCTTGCGTCATTTTGGGGAGAATCGCGTACAGGAGTGGGAAGGGAAGAGAGGCGAAGTTGCTCACCTGTCTGCCACCTTCCACCTGATTGGACATCTGCAGAGCAACAAGGCGGCTAAGGCGGCAAACTTGTTTCAGAGTATTGATGCAGTGGATGACTTTGCGCTGGCGCAGAAACTAGATCGCGCTCGGAGCACTCTCGCTCTCGCCCAACCACTTCGCATTCTCCTTGAAGTTCACATTGGAGGAGAAACCACCAAGAGTGGCACGACCGAGGAAGACTTGCCGGCACTGGCGGAAAAAGTGATGTCTTTGGAACACCTAGCTCTGGCAGGTCTGATGTGCATTCCCCCGTTTCTGGAAAATTCGGACGAAGTTCGACCTTTTTTTTCGAGACTGAGAGGTCTTCGGGATCAATTGGAAGGGCGCTTAGGTCGGAGTTTACCGGTCCTGTCGATGGGAATGTCTCACGACTTTGCAGCTGCAATTCTGGAGGGTGCCACGGAAGTGCGAGTCGGCACAGCGTTATTCGGTACCCGATCCGTGCCACGCTGAATCGAATCGGAGAAAGTGAACCTCAAACAACTACGATGAATCTCTTCACACCATTGCGTCTCCGAGGAATAGAACTCAAGAATCGAATCGTTGTTTCACCGATGTGCGAGTACTCCGCCAAGGATGGGCATCCCACCAACTGGCACCTGGTGCACCTGGGTAGCCGGGCAGTTGGCGGGGCGGCAATGGTTTTTACCGAAGCTACGGGAGTTAGCGCTATCGGGCGCATCTCGCCCGCGGATACGGGGATTTACCTGGACTCTCATGTTGACGCCTGGCGGCCTATCGTCGACTTCATTCGCGAACATGGTGCCATCGCAGGCATTCAATTGGCACATGCCGGACGAAAGGCAAGCACAGCAGCTCCGTGGCAAGGTGGCGCGCCGATTGCCATCAAGGAAGGCGGTTGGAGGCCGGTAGGACCGAGTGCGATTTCCTTTAGCCCTGGCTCAACGGTGCCAGATGAACTTTCGACTGCACAACTTGACCAGGTGGTGGCAGAGTTTGCGGCAGCTGCGCGTCGTGCACTGCAAGCCGGCTTTCAAGTGGTGGAAATTCACGCGGCTCACGGCTATCTCTTGCACGAATTCCTCTCTCCGCTCTGCAATCGCCGGACCGACGAGTTTGGCGGAAGCTTCGAGAATCGAATTCGGTTTCTCCTTCGCGTGGCACAAACCGTCCGTGATCTTTGGCCTGCCGCTCAGCCGCTTTTTGTCCGAATCTCCGCGACGGACTGGGCCGAGAATGGCTGGGAGATTCAGCAGAGCGTCGAACTATCGCGCCGGCTGAAACAACTCAGCGTTGATCTTGTGGACGTTTCCAGCGGCGGGGCCGTTCCTGGGGTACAGATTCCCTTTGGTCCGGGCTACCAAGTCGGATTTGCGGCTACCATCCGCCGTGAAGCTGGCATTGCGACGGGCGCCGTTGGAATGATTTCTGAACCGACGCAAGCAGAAACAATCCTCTCGACGGGGCAAGCAGACATCGTGCTGCTGGCTCGGGAGATGCTCCGCGATCCCTATTGGCCAAGACGCGCCGCGCATACACTCGGAGCAAAAATCAAGCCGCCGGTCCAATATGAAAGAGCGTGGTGAGCCATGAGTCAGCTGGATGTGACGGTAGATCAGGCGCGGGGGACTGTTTCTTTCGCCGTGCGCGTGCAGCCACGTGCTAGCCGAGATGAGGTCGCTGGAGTATCCGATGGAGCCATGAAGATTCGCTTGTGTGCTCCGGCGGTGGAGAACCGCGCCAACGAGGCATTGGTTGAGTTTCTTGCCACGGTTTTGAAAACCTCGAAAACGGCTGTTAGAATCCGGAGCGGAGAGCAAAGCCGAACCAAGCGGGTTGAAGTGTTTGGCATAACCCGGCAACAGATTGAAGGACTGCTTCAGATCGAAGCTTGACCCGAGGCCAGCCAGAGACGAGAGGGAACTGTTTCCATGAATGTCGATATCTCTGAGATGCAGAAGGATCTGCGTGCTGCAAAGGTCGACGGGTGGCTTTTTTACGATTTTCGCGGTCGCGATCCAATCGCGCATCGAATTCTGGACTTGCCGGCAAGCATGCGCACGCGACGATGGTTTTACTTCGTTCCTGCCAAAGGGACACCTAAGAAATTAGTACATAAGATTGAATCCGGCTCGCTCGCTGCTGTGCCCGGTGACACTCTCTACTATGCCGGCCAAAAAGAGTTGCGCGACAACTTGAAGAAAACGCTCGGTAAATCAAAGAAAATAGCGATGCAGTATTCGCCAAAGAATGCAATTCCCTACGTCGCTATGGTCGATGCCGGAACTGTGGAACTGGTGCGAAGCCTAGGGCCAAAGGTGGTCAGTTCGGCGGACTTGGTACAAAAATACGAAGCCTGTTGGAGCAAGCAACAGTTTGAATCGCATCTCGCAGCGGGGCAGGCGATTGACCGGATTGTCCGCGAATCGTTCGAACATGCGGCGATGTGCGTAAAAGAGAAAAAGCCTCTGACCGAATACGACCTGCAGCAATTCATACTTCGGAAGTTCGATGAAGCGGGAATTACGACGGAAGAAGGACCGGATGTAGCCGTGAATCAAAACGCGAGCGATCCACATTACGGACCAACGCGAGAGAAGTCTTCGCCGATTCGAGAAGGGGATCTGCTCTTGCTAGATGTCTGGGGAAAGCAGAAGGCGCCCAACAGCGTCTATTACGATATAACCTGGATGGGCTATCTGGGGGTCTCGGTTCCGGAGACATACTCCAAGGTTTTCCGTGTATTGCGGGAGGCGCGTGATCGTGCGGTAGAGTTGATTTGTTCGAGCGTGAAGGCGGGCAAACCTCTGAAGGGCTGGCAGGTGGATAAAGCTGCCCGCAACATTGTAGAGAAGGCCGGCTACGGAAAGTATTTCTTTCATCGCACGGGACACAACATTGGCACATCCGTACACGGTAACGGCGCCAACATGGATGGTCTCGAAACTCAGGATGACCGCCATCTGATTCCGCGCACATGCAACTCGGTGGAACCCGGAATATACCTGCCTGAGTTTGGTATGCGCACGGAAGTAGATGTGTATGTGGATGAGGAGGAAGCGCGAGTGACCGGTGCGGTCCAAACGGAAATTATCCCTTTGCTTGCCTAAAGACGGGATTACTGCGAATCGAATGAGCCAAGAAAATAACGAAACAGTCCCTCTGGAACAGCTTGCCGATATCTCAAATGCTGCTCCCCCGGATGCGCCACCAGATTCATCTTCCGAGAGCAGGGCGTTGAGTATCGGGATAGCTGGCTGGCTTTTTCCTGGCTTGGGACATGCGCTGCAACGCATGTGGGGGCGGGCACTGGTTGTGTTTGTCTGTGTTGGGATACTCGTGATTGCAGGCGCATCCATGCGGGGTAATCTCTTCACCTCCAATGGCAGCGATGCTTTTGACACTCTTGGATATGTGGCCGATTTGGGTGCCGGTAGTCTCTATTTTCTGGCACACGCGGTGGAACGCGGCGGAGCTGACGTCTCGCACGCGGGTGGCGATTATGGAACCAGGTTTCTGGCGACCGCTGGAGTATTGAATCTTCTGGCAGCCCTACATGCCTATGAGGCGGCGCGAGGCCGCAAGGCATGATTCCCATTACCTTGACGCACATGCAGGCGTTTCTGCTCTTCGCGGCTGTGATCTCTATAGCGTTCGGTTTTTTGGGCCGGCGCCAGCCAAGGGATCGGATCAAATACATTCTCTGGTCGTTTTTCCTCTTCCTTTTGGTAGGAATTGGAATCGGTTGGGCGATGTACCCGTTTTCTCATTAGCGCAACCAGGCAACGCCAGCACACAAATACATGACGCCAATGGCTGCCTCGGCTAAGTTATGTCCGGCAACACGTACCATGGATTGGGTAGACTTGTCTGCGTCGCGAACATCCCAGAGAAGGGGTGTCAGGTCGATTTCCAATACGACTCGCATGGCCGAAAAATTGCGACCCAAACATTTGCACCCGAAACACTCGAACGTTTCAAAGGCGGTGTATGCACTGACGGCTCGCTCTGGAACGCCGCAGTTGCAGGCATCGGCGTCCCTGTGGGCGGCAAGATAGTGACTAATTACGATGAGAACGGCTTGCCCACCGAGTCTCAAATCCTCAATGCCGACGCACAAGTCGTAAGGCGCTTCGTCCGGACCGGTAATGCGTATGGACGAATCATTGAGGAAGAATGGGTCTGGGAGAATCCAATGCTGAATTTCTTGGATGGAATTCCCGCCGAGCAGAGGGCTCAACTGTCTCCCCAACAAGTCCAAGAGGCAAATGCTGCTCTGGCGAATATCTTTCTGAGAAACCAAGAGGGGATGTCATACACGTATGACGCCCACGGATGTCTTACGTCCACCTTACTTCGTTTCAACGTCCTCGATATGAGAACGGAGTTTACGTACAACGAGAAGGGTGACCAAGCAACGAAGCAGAGAAAGCTGAGTCCGAACTCCGCTCGGGTTTCGGATTTCCAGTCACGAATCGAGAAGAGCGGCTTCGATTCACCATCGACGAGCGGCGAATCTCCAGGCCCAGCGCCATTCTCACGGGGTTTGCCCGACGAGTCGTTCATCGAAAATTATACGTATCAGTACGACAGCCACGGTAACTGGACACAAAAATCCGTTACCGCCTCCGGCCACGCAAACGAGTCAGTAATTGTTTGCAACCGCAAGCTCGCGTACTACTGAAACGGGTGCTTGTGTTTGATGAAACGGCGTTCACGCCGATGTAAAATCCGTCTTGGATCCTGGCCGGTCAAATAGACGAGGACCGCCATCGGGATCTAAGGCCGATTGGAGTGGAAAAGTGCGTTTGGGAAGAGCAAACTCTTGAGCATTGAAGGATTCGCTGAACAGTTCATGACATGTTGTGACGATTATGCATAAGTCGTGAGGAGCGCGCCACAGTGTATGGAGCTGCCATGACGACGAGAAAGACCCACCTCCATCTTTCCGATCTTGCTGGGCTCAACCAATTGGCGACTGACATTACCGCGGACGTTACCAACCTGGCGGAAGCGCTGCACAACAACATTGCTCGTTCCCCTGGCATTGCTGGCACGCCCATGCAAGAAGACTCGAGCAGCATTGCGGCACTGGTATATGCAAGCGTTCGCGCAGTGACCAGGTTGGCGCGTGGCACGACCGACGCCATTCTTGCGCATCCCTTATCCGTCCTGAACGAGAGGAGTTCGCAGGAACGTGAAGCCGTGTTAGCGGCGCTAAACGGGATGATGGGTGACTACCTGGCTGCAACCGGCAACCCGCTTGCGATCCCTATGCGACTGCGCCGCAACGGCCAACCATTGATACTCGAAAAGAAGGCCCTGTCCTCCGCGGTTCCACCGCCACGCGACAAACTGCTCGTGTTAGTGCATGGCCTATGCATGAACGATCTGCAATGGACGCGGAAGGGCAGCGATTTTGGGGCGGCCCTGGGCCGTGACCTGGGATACACAGCGATCCATCTGCACTACAACAGCGGTTTGCACACGTCAACCAACGGGCGTTGGTTTGCTGCTTTGATTGAGGCCCTCCTCCAGCAATGGCCGGAACCGCTGAAAGAGTTCGCGATCCTCGCTCACAGCATGGGAGGGCTGGTGTCTCGCAGTGCATACTATTACGGTATGGCGGCAGGCCAAGCCTGGCCGCAACATTTGCGCAAACTCGTGTTCCTGGGCACGCCGCATCATGGTGCGCTGCTGGAGCGTGGGGGCAATTGGATGAACCTCTGCTTGGGTCTGAGCCCGTACACGGCCCCATTCGCTCGTTTGGGCAAACTCCGCAGCGCTGGCATCACCGACCTCCGCTATGGCAACGTGCTCGACGAAGATTGGCAGGGGTCTGACCGCTTCGAGCAAACGGGAGACCTCCGGCATCCGGTACCCCTGCCGGAAGGGGTGCGGTGTTATGCGATTGCCGCAAACATCGGAAAGAGGGCGAACGATCTTTTCGGCGATGGAATGGTGCCGGTAGACAGCGCTCTGGGTCGCCATGAAAATCCTGGAATGACATTGTCATTCGCACCCTCTCGGCAGTGGGTCGGCTATGGCATGAATCACTGGGAAATGCTGAGTCAGCCCGCCGTGTACGCGCACATAAGACGCTGGTTGGCGGTCCCACGACGAAAGCCTTCCAAACGGCACGTTGTTGGCAGAGCATGACGACCCGGCGCTTCTCGGATTGATGGGTACGTGGCTGGATAGATGCCTTCCCCGACGGGAAAATGAAGGTGGTCCTGATGGTCGCCGAAAATGACCTCGTCACTGTCGTTTGGACTGAGATTCTGTCCAGAGTTTACAAACCGCAGATGCGGCAGATTGCTGTTGGTCCTAAGAGCCCGGAGAACTGCACTGAAAGCTGCGTCGAACCAATGAACACTTAGAACTACAGATGGCTATTCAAAGAGAGAAGTAGTTTTCCAAGGACAGCGATCTCGTCAATATGAATTCGGCGAAACGAGCGAGAAGTCCCGCTCGAGGAAGCATGGTGCTGTTGCCGCCAATTTGAGAAAGTGCATGCGCCGAGAAAAAAGTCGCAAATCTGCAGGCAGGACTCGGATGTAACTCTCGGCCGGATCGGGAGTAGAATCGGGTTGCGATGGCTGCTGAAGTGAAGCTCGACGTGATCATCGAAGCGCTCGAAATGGCGGACGACTCGATCTCGTCCTATCTGGACGTAGAAACCGGCGAAGTGCACTCGATCACGGAGGAGGAATTCGACCTTGCGGAGGATCCGCAGACAGCCATCGAGGATTTACCAAACTGGCAGCGTGAGGCGGTTAAACTCGTACGGAACATCCAGGAACAGGAGGGCAAGCGATACCTAGCTTTACCTGGCAAGTTCGATGTCCACGAGTGGGCCATCATGGACCGCTTCTCCATGACACTAAGAGACGCGCAGATGCGGAATGATTTCCATGGCGGCATTCGCGGTGCTGGTGCCTTCCGCCTATTCAAACACCTACTCACCGAATACGACTTGTGGGACGCTTGGAATCGGTTCAAGCAAGTTGAACTTCGGCAGATGGCCATCCAATGGTGTGAGGAGAACAGCATCACCTTCCGGCAGGCTTAACTGAGATGGAAGAGTAGCGGCACAAGTCGGGTGAGACCTGCCCGAACCCCGTTTTTTGCCCTTGAAGGACACTTCTCCGCGAACCCCACAAATTGACTTACTCTGTTTTCGGCGCTTGTGACGCATCTGGTTTGGGTAACAACTTCTGTTCTGATATCTTTGCGGTGTTTTGGAGGTGCGCGTCTGCAAGATCAAGCACTGGCAACCCTGCGCGGCCAAATCATCGAGATCATTTCGGGGACTGTCTTTTTGTTTCTCGGATTGGCCGCCTGCGGTATTGCGGCGATGCGCCGCCGCCGCGGCGTGCGCGTCTTCGTGTGGCTAGGAATCTGGAGCGCGATGTACGGAGCCCTCCGCCTGATGGACCCACTGGCTGCCGTAGCGCGCTTGCCTAGCTGGTTTCGGGTGAGTGCTACGTACCTGGACACGGTGATCATGGCTCTGATGCTGGTCGTCGCTACTCGCGCTTGGCTGGAACTAAGCCGCGGCAAATTGCGCCGATTCTTCAGGCGCTGATCTATGCGGGGCTGGTGGTGGGTGCGTCCACCATCGGCCTCTTGGTCTTTACCGGCTCCATCGGTAAACGGATGCCCTTGATGAATACATGTTTGCTGGTGAGCGCCGCGCCACACCCTTAACTTGGCGAACCTAGCACGCCGCGTTATAATTCCAGCGTTGGCTGAGTTCAGCACCGAGATAGGGCAGGCAGTGCCGTGGAAGGGCTGGCATTCATTCAGACGTTCCTCGGCAACTCTGCTCTTATCGTGCGGCGTAGAGCCACGACTCATCATGGCCATTCTGCGGCATTCGGATATAAGCACCACGCTTAACATTTAGACACAGGTGCCCGATACCGATGCACGGAACGCGTTGCGGAAGATTGAAGCCTTGCTGGGTTATGGTGCTAGTCAAGATGTTAGTCAATTGAAGATGTCGGGGTAAAGTCTTTAAGAATCAACAGGGCCGAGGTAGCTCAGTGGTAGAGCAGCCGATTCGTAATCGTGCTGTTTCCTTCTATTCCTTTTGTTTTCAATATCCCCAACTAGATTCCTTTCGCCCCCTTTCTCCGGTCCATCTTGCAACGTATCTTGCAACGTGCGGGGGCTTGCCTGGACAGCGGCAAAGTGATATAGGGGTATGTATGGAAAAGAAACTGTCAACGCGCGAAGCCGCCAAGAAATTAGGCCGGACGCTGGTCACGATTCAGCGGCGCATCGCGGACGGCACGATCACGCCCCCGCCCGTGGTGGAAGTGGGGACGGTGAGAGTCCGGCTTTGGACGGCCCGCGATATTGAGAAAGCCCGGAAAGTCCTAGCGGGCGTCAAGCCTGGGAGAAAAAAGAAAGTCTAAAAGCAGGGCGCAGCGGCCCTGCGAATCCCGGGGCCTCTGACCAACAGAGGAGGTGGTTCCTAATGACATTGGGTGCCTGGATTTTCCTCTCTGTCGTTTTGCTGCTCGTCGTCTTGAATAAACCGTTTCGAAGATTCTTCTTTTGGGCAGCGGCAATCTCCGCAGTCTGCTGTGGGCTAGTTTATGGCTAAATATGGGTGGCAGATTGGCGCGAGCAGAGAGCAATGGCCCGGGAAGCCGCGATTCAGCAAAAGAAACAGGACGACTGTATTGCTCGATTGAATGCAGTGAGTTCTCGAGATGCGATGGAAAATGCGTTCGAACGGTTAGCCAACGCTGATCGTTGTCGAGCCAATCCAAATATCACGCCCGAGCAAGTAGCACTACTCAAACCCGGCGAGACGCTGGGAGCACCTGTGACACCAGATTTTTCGAAAGCGCAACCCATTTTCGACATATCCAAAGCGCAGCCGATTGACTTAAGTGCGGGGATGGTTCCAAAGCCCTCTGCCTCATCGCATCTTCCGCCTGGGTACACATTGGAACAGCCTGCTAAGAAGCCCGTTCCTCCAAAAGCTATAGAAGGCACTGTTATAAAAGACGCCGTAGTTTACGGCGAAAGTCTCCCGGGTGGCCCTGGTGGACAGGTGCTCGGTAAAGTCGAAAGCGGTACGCACGTCCGAGTAATCCGATTGGATTCCATATACGGGAATGTCCAAGTTAGGACGCCCAACGGAATCACGGGATGGCTCAGCAGCAACGAGATAAATTACTAAAATTGTCCAGCCCGGGCTCTCAATAGCCTGTGGTCAAAGCCGCAGTTGTAAGGCATGGGGACATCACGGAATGCGCGAGTGGTATTCCAAACGCACGCAAGCACGCACTTCCGATCTTCCTGCCACATATCGTTGAGTATCGCAGTAAAGGGATTCAAGTTCATCGGAACGCGCTGCCAAGGGGCTATATGCCCGGTTGCACAGAAGTTGTGTGCCGCATGAACCTCACACTGACGGATTCAGGTGCCGTGCGTTCCATACGCCTTACAAACAACCAGCTCGAATGTCGTCCAGCAATCATCCGACTCTGAACTATTTGATTGCACCCGTTGTTGAGGCGTGAACGATGTAACGCAACGGGGCGCTTCCCACGAAGTAGAAGGGATAACAGGTCACGAGTGTGATGGAAGATCTTGGGCGTGGCGCGAGTACTGAAACGTCCTCCGGTGGAACGATGCGGATCTCGTCCACGATGTAACGCGTGTTTCCCCGTTCAGTGTAAAGATCCAAGTACTCGCCAAGGTGAACGTCCTTGAGCCGGCGGAAAAATCCGTCCCGGTGTCCGGCGATCCCAATGTTCCCCTCTTCGCCCGGAGCCGCTGTGCCGTCAATATGGCCGACGGCACGGTTCAACGTTAGATCGTCGGTACCTTCCAGCACAGGGACTTCGATCTCAATTGAAGGAATCCTTAGCACCCCCAAAGGGGCTGGGATGTTGGTGGTTACGCTGGTCTGATAGGCTTCAATGCGCTTGGGCGACCAAAGCCGAAAATCCGGGATCCCGAGATTCTGCTGAAGGGGGTTGCCGGGCCGGTTGATGGTGGCTTCCTGATTGCGCCAAAATTCCCGAACTGTCGCATGCGCGTAAACCACGCTATAGATGCGGACGACAGCGTATGCAAATACCAGCAATAACCCGAAGAGCAGCAGGAGTCGTTCGAAGCCTCTGAGAGCCCTCATAATACTGTCGCGCACCACAGGCTGTGCCACCTGCACATCTCCAAAGCGCCCTTCCGTCTGTTTTTGGTCGATTGAACTACGTTTTGGCTACTAAAGTAGACTGATTCCAGCGCGGGAACAAGTAGGAAAATCCCTAGAAGCTGTTGCACAACTTTGAACAAGCCATTGAAATGACTAGGGTTGAGTATTCGGAAATAGGAGATAAACAAAGTCAGCAGCGCCGAAGGAGGGCCGATGGCGCGATCCGGTCCGTTGCTGACCGAAGCGCAGTGGAAGAAAATCGCGCCCTTGCTCCCCAAGCCGCCCAAACAACGCAAGGGCGGTAGTCCGTGGATCGAGAATCGCCGCGTGCTGGAAGGGATTCTGTGGATTCTGCGGAGCGGGGCTCGCTGGCAGGACCTGCCGGAGAAATTCCCGCATCCTTCAACGTGCTGGCGGCGACTGCGAGACTGGGAGGAGCGGGGCATTTGGTTGAACATCTGGCGGTCGTTTCTGAGCGAGTTGAACGAGCGCCAGCAATTAAAGTGGAGCGAATCGTTTCTGGACGGGAGTTTCGCCCCCGCGAAAAAAGGGGCTGCGGAGTCGGAAAAACCAAGCGGGGCAAGGGGACGAAGTGGATGGTGGTGGTCGACGGCCGCGGTCTTCCTCTGGGAAACTACCTTCACTCTGCATCCCCGGCGGAAGTCAAACTCGCGGAAACGACGCTCGCGGCGATCCGGGTAAGACGGCGTCATCGGGCGGGCCGTCCTCGACAGAAACCGCTGAGGGTGATCGCCGATAAAGCGTACGACAGTGATCCGTTGCGAAAGCGATTGCGACGTCGCGGGATCGAACTGATCTGCCCGCACAAGAAGAATCGCGTGCGGCCCGCGACGCAGGATGGTCGAGCGCTGCGGCGTTACCGAAGGCGATGGATTGTCGAACGGACCAACGCCTGGCTCGGAAACTTCCGACGCTTGGTCGTGCGTTACGATCGCTCTCTCACGATCTATGGCGCGTTCTTTCATATCGCCTGCTTCATGATCGTATTACGGAGGGTTGTGCAATAGCTTCTAGACATTTCGAAGCGCCGGGTCGGCCACTTCCGACAAGTCCTGATCTTGCGAAAACACGACGGCCCACGTCGTATTCATTACGCACCGCCATCCCGATTACGTCTAAAGCGATTCGGACATCAATTGCTTTCTCTTCCCCGGTCAATAATTCTTGACGCCTACCAAACTCTCAACTATGTTGGATACGCCCTGGACGTTGTTTTGACTGTGCGCCCGCCAGCCAATTCCTCCAATAAAAATAAACCCTGCCCAGAAAAGAGATGCACTATGACTCCGGATGAAGTCAACAACATCGCGGTTGAATTGAAACGACTCGGCTCGGAACTGAATCTATCAGACAAGCAAAGAGAGGACCTCAAGACCTTTCTGACAGAAAAATACGAGAAGCTGCAAGAATACAGGAAGCAAAATCCAAACGTCACGAAAGAAGACATCGCCCAATACGTCGCCAAGAATCGCAGCGCTGGACGCGAGAAACTCGAAAAATTCTTAACTCCAGAGCAGCTTACAAAATGGGATGCAGAGATCGCAAAGGCTAAGGACTTTCTCAGCCAGCGAGCGGCGTCTGCCTAGCTTACGGAAAGGATAACTTCTGCTATAAGCTACGGGGAGCTTGCAATAAAACAGGGGGTCGTTCTTAGCGACCCCCATTTTTGCTTATCATGGCATCCTTCGAGTAGGGATTGCCCCAGTTGTTTGACACCCTCCTTTGTCAGAAAGTTCATCCATGAGCCGATTTGTTTTACTGTCCGAGGAGTCCGAGAGAGTCCGAGGATACGACTATCACGGTCATCCTCTGGACCCCTGCCGACCGGCTAAACTCCAGACCGGCCCATACCGTAGCACCCCGTATCACTCTCACCTAACGGACGATCCCTGATTGCTCCAGAGCAACGACAGACACCTGCACAGCACGCCATAATCCTCTCAATTGGTGTTCCGGATGAGGAATGCAGTTCCGGCGCCGGGCCGGGCCTTCCGCCGGCCCTCTACAATTTTTGGAGTACACGTGAAGTCAATCCGTAGTAGAAATGTTCCCCCCGTAGCTCTTGCTAAATCTAAATCCCCTACTGCGCCCCGTGATGGGATCGTGTGGCTGGGTGCCGGGTTAATGATCGCCGCGGTGATAATGACCATCTGGATGGTGCTCGGTGGATAAGCCGAGAAGCGCGTTCGTAACGGCTTGCACCTATACGAAAATAGGTATATTTTCACATATCTGAGAGGCCGGGCTAGCCGCCCATCCCGGCAGCACGGCAAATGGGGGATGGCGGTCAGATAGGATCCATCCCCCCATACGGCTTCAACCCGAAGCGATTCCGCCCGCCCAAGGGCATCGCACCAGGCTGTCATCGCAAGACCTGTTTAGACTTAGCCCCGCTACGAAACAACTGGGGGAATCCCTAATCCCTGTCCCACCAAGTGGGACATCTACAGAGGGTCACAATTTAGTGCGCTGCAATGCTGTGCAGCGGGAGCGGATAAACCCCGCCATCCGAGTCCACTTCATAAAAGCTCTTGCGCTGAGTTTGCTGTGAGACTACGAGATATGCGCCGGGGCCAGATTTGCGCATCAATTCACGAGCCTTCTCAAGTGATTCAGCAGAATCCACCCACTTGGGCTCAATGTCCTGGAAGGCAAACACATCCAACGGAGCAACCATCGAAACCTCGCTTTCAGGATGGCAGGGCTACCGATTGTCCCCGAAGATGGACCTGTCACGGAACTGTAAAAAGTTATAGTTTGACAGTCTGGGCTCAAAATGTTTGACCGAAAGTGTCCCACAATCAGGCGTTACGCTGGATTGGACGCCAGGTCAGTAACTCATGGCGGCCCTCGGCCTGCGAATATGACTTGTTTTTAATCTTGAGCCAGTTATTCCCATCGTCTTTGTAAATGCTCAATTTGCGCTTGGGTACGATGCCTTCAAAATCTCTCGCGCAAATTTGCTCAAAGAAACGCTTACCGTGTTCCTCGATGTGCTGAGCGTACAGGATGCGCTCGCAGCCGGCCGATTTAATCAATTTCGCCAAGCGCCCCTTACGTTCCAAGAGTACGGTTTGTCGAAGGTCGTGACCGTCGAGCCAAAGTAAATCAAACGCATACAGAACCGGCTCGCCCTTCCGTTTGAGAAGCTCATTGAAACGACTCACGCCGTGCGCGTCAAGACAAACAACCTCGCCGTCAATGATCGCGCTTTGCACGGGTAGTTTTGTCAGGGCTTTCTTCAAGGACTCGAATCCAAACTGCTTCTGGTTGCGGGAGATGATCTTGCACTCACCATTTTGCAAGTACGCAACGGCCCGGAAACCATCGTGCTTCAGTTCGAAGATGTAATCGGGGTTGTCGAATGGCTCTTTAACGAGGCGGAGCCGCATCGGGTGAATGCGTGGGAGCACAGTGCTATTTTACCATTTGCAGTTGTCACAGGGACCGGCGCTCAGACATATCCCGTACTAAGTAGCGACTTGTCCCGGACTTGCTGGGAGTGAGTGGAGTTGAGCCGTAAGGTGGAAGTAGCGGCGTTGTTAGCTTCTATTTTCTTTACTCATGCCTATCGAGTCCCCCCTGCAGGACAAGCAACGATGCCATCGCCGCGCCGTTTTCCTTGGTCCGCACCGAGTAACCCATCAACAAATGATCGTATGCGTTGCGCAAGACTGAACGCGACAAGACATCGAGATTTTTCCGGTCATCTCGCTCGAGGGCTTGAAGCAACAGCGTTACACTGTATCGACTTGTGTCTCGTTCTAAGACTCGCGGGAGGGATTTGGTCATTTGGCATCCCCCTTCGGACAGCGCGGGACGCCCGATGTACTTATAGCCGCTCCACCGAACCCAGATGCTGAATCGGTTGAAAAGAGCGGGTCAGTGTCCTTACTACCGCCAAAGCTACACCCTAGGATTGTGTATGGCAATACGGAGTCGATTGTAGAAGGGCCGGCCGTGACCTTTTGGCCGACCCTGCACGGAGCTAGTCAGATTTTAGCCGTTTAGAATTAGCGGGTTACGGGTAGCGTTGCACGGACGTTGCATTCTGCGGGTGATAAGGTCGCCCGCCGGGCCAACTATTCAAGCCTGTTCAGAAAGTCATCAAGGCGGCTTGTGATGCGTATTTTTCGAGCATGTCGCCCGCGGGGTTTGCCCTTTGGGGCTGAATACCTGACTTTGTACAGAAGCCGGGCCGCCATGAGCTGTTCTTTTGGTTTAGCCGTTAGTGCTCTCAATGATTTGCAGCATGGCCTTGCTGATAATCCGCTTGGTGTGCGCTGCCATTTCTTCTATCTCCAGTTTCTCTTTTTGCTGGCCTTGTAGCGCGCCAAAATTAAATCAAATTCTGCTCTAAATGCGCTTTGCCGGTGGCGAAAACCTCCGACGCGCTGCCGCACCTTTCAAGGATTACCGCGGCGAACTACTTCACCACAATGCTTTCACACTGGCCGATCGGCTGAATCCGCGTCTTCCAGTTTCCAGCACTGTTTCCATCACTGGCAAAATACTGCTGCGTCGCGAAAGCACAACCACTGACGCTCGGATCCACGGACACCGAAGAAAAGTCGCCAAACCTGGTTTGGCTGGTGACGCCACCAGACGCAAAAATCGTCCCAGGACCCGCAATCGTCACCAGCGGCTTACTCGCATCCCCGGAAGCGAACACGTCCGTGGTCGCCTTCCCCGCCAGCGTGTCGGTAAACGCCCAGTTCATAAATACTGTCTCGCCGCGCGGTGTGATCCCCACCGCCAGAGACGAATTGAAATCGTCGCTGCTTCCGCTGTGAAATGCCCACGTCGTCTCCACTGCGTTCTTGCTCGTGTCCACGAACCCGTATCGCACCGTCGGAAATCCATCATCGTCCCCGTCATGGCTGAACCAAATCCGCGTGCCATCAAAATACGGAAAGCTCACAATGTTTCCGTCGGAAGGATCGATTGTGTTAGTCGTGCCCGGCTGATTGACTCTTCGCGAAGGTTTCGAGAATGGCGCGGCGATCGTCGTCTTCGTCATGACTGCTCCATTCCCCCCGCTATTCGTTAGCCGGTACAGCTTGTACCCCGTCCCGGGCACCGCCGCCAAAAAGAAACTCACCGGGCTCGCGATCATCGGGTTCCCGGCATTCGTCACCGGCGCGGTCAGAGAGTCCACCTGGAAGCAGTTGAACTCCACATGCTGGTTTGTGTAGACCAGCGCTTTGGGCACTCCGAAAACCGTGAAGATCGGATTCCCGCAGTCCGCGTTGGTCTTGCAGGTCCGCAACGAGAATAGCAGCGCGTTCTGGTCTTGCCCCAGCATCGGAAAATCCAAAAAGTATCCCGTAGGATACGCGCTGCCGTGAAACGTCATTCGGTACACAAACCAGTTTCCGCAGGGATCGTCCGTCTCCGTCGTCGCCACAAACATCGCGGGCGTATCCTTCGGCCCTGGGTTGCTCACCGTAACCGAAAAACTAAACCTTTGATTCACGTTGTCAAACTGCACGCGTGGATCGGTTAACGAATTCGTCGTATTCAGCAGCGTCTGCAGCGTCATCGATCCGCCGCACTCCACCGCTCCCATTCGGTTTGTGACCTGGATCAGGTCGTTGACCACCTCCACAATCTTGCCCGCGCCAACGGCTGCGTTCGGGTCCGGCGGGACGCCGCAACTCGCGCAACTGCTGTCTTCCGCAACGCCATCGAATGCGCACGGAAACCCCGCAATCAAACACGGCCGAATCGGCACAGCCTCCGTCGTCGCGGCAGGGGCCGCCGGAGCCTCTTTGCGCCTGCCCGTCGTGGGTCTGGACGGCTGGTCGGGCACCCATCCATTGTCGAACACCGGCTGTTGCGCGGCGGGTTTTGTCCTCGCCTCCGGCGACTTCGCTGCCTCCGCAAAGTTCACGCGCGCCGCCGTCCCGCCCCCGCCAACTCCACCATTCTTCCCCGCCTGGCACCCGCACAGCAAGACCCACACTAGGCCCACCGTCATCCACATCACCCGAACACGCAAAAAGATCACTCGGTCGCCGCTCGCCCACTCGCGTTGCCGCATAGCACACTCCTTTCTGGGTTCAGCAATTGCCGGGGACTCTCCACCCGCTTCACTCTAAATCCGTGACTAATGTGCGCCGATTGCCCCAGGGAATCAATAGCTGGTCTGAGCCGCAGGTTTCTCCCCCGCATTCTACACGGCGCGTGCGTCTCACAATGCCTTTTGTTCCGCGCACTTCCGTAGCTTCGCTGCGCCAATACCTTGAGAGCCTTAATGCGTCTAGTTATGCGCCGCACGATTTTTTCTCTCGTATTTCCTTTTTCTTTCAAGCTCGCTTTGCCGTCTGCAATCGGAATTAGGGAAACGGCACAAATCCTGCTTTGGAAATTCCGCAATAAATAGGCGCTTGCATTCGGGCCGGGCGCAGATTCGCAGTTTGTTGCGATACCTGAAAACGACATCCGTCAACAAATCGATTGGCCCACGCGGTACGATCTCAAATCCCCTGGTCTGCCAATTCATCTTCAAGGCGGTACGCCTGCAATACTCCGCATAAGGGAAAGGGATTAGCGCTGACAATTGTTCGTCGGTCCCTTCAATCGCGCCCGACGACAGTCTCCTGGCCCCTTTCGGCAAAGGCTGCGTGTTCATTGACTCGGGCCATTTATTGATGAGCGCGAAAAAACGTCTCGACTTCCAAGCATCGCTTCGGCTTGACCAAAATTCTCGATATAGGTTCCTAAAGTCCATAATTTCTTCGCGCTCCATGATCGGGGCATCCCGGCCCCCTTGGGTAGTTCTGCCAAGCGCAAGGTTGCGATAGTCCTTAATGAAGCTGTCCACTTCCTTTGTGGATTCATCTTCCCTCTAGTCTTGATGCTGTGGGACTGCGCTCGCGGAGTCCCTGAACTTTTGCGCCTGTGCGCTCACACTTCTGCCGGTGCGGGACCGCGAAAGGAAAGCGCGGAAGGCGGTGGCGGAAGGAAGCCCACACCCAATGCCCGGTTGTTTATCAGTTCGAGGAGCGCCTTCTGGACGCTTTCCATGCTGCTCACTGAAAGATTGCAATTCCTGGTTTCAAAGCTGGCGATCGCAGACCGCGAAACCCCGGCCAAGGCAGCAAGTTCGTCTTGCGAAATGCCCAAATTTTTCCGGTAGTGTTTGAGTCTCGCTCTGAATCCGTCTTGGTTCTGCACGGTAAAACCTCCACGCTTAGTAGCTAACATCCGCGTTGTCCGCGTCAAGAACTAACGCGAAAATGTAATTGTTTTTGCTGTTTTTGCCCTGAATGACTGACAAAACTGTTGCC
Organism: Candidatus Acidiferrales bacterium; assembly: GCA_963775865.1. Classification (GTDB taxonomy): domain Bacteria; phylum Acidobacteriota; class Terriglobia; order Acidiferrales; family UBA7541; genus Acidiferrum. Next base: position 162,048 of record CAVZKU010000002.1, read on the forward strand.
GACCAGCGGGCGGGTGCTATCCTCAGAGCAAGCTGGCTGACGCTATTAGAGCCGCCAGAATAAAGAAGGGCCGCCGAACTCATCAGCGGCCCCTCGGAAGGAAAAAACTATGATACGTAGGTCGACAAGATGCACAGTACCACCGCTGCACCGATTGCCGCAACTGCCGCGTCTGGAAAAGTAGTAAAACATAGAAGGCTTAGTCCCAATCACCCGTTAGAAGTCCGCAGTTCTTTCCCTCGCGTCGGCCCCTGCCTCTCGCGCAAAATCGCTTCACAAAGGTTTTCCGCCTTCCATGAAAAATGCCCCGTTTGCTTTTCGCCTCCAATGTCGCTGTGTGTTGGCGCTGATGGCAAACGACTGCCTGTTCCGCATGTAGCCCGCCAGCGTTTAGCAGCGGCCGCACGTTTCAGGGAGAAATTCCTCTCGATGAAGGATGGGGACGTCGCAGTGGGGAGGCGACCGGCAACAACCGGTGGTGGACAATGATGGCCGCCGAGTTTAGGCAAGACTCATACAAACGAATCGAATCCATCCTAGAAAAGGCTGGCGCGCCCGGCGTTCATCGGGCGCATTTTCTTTATGATCTGTTTTGGTCACAGGCCGGGGCACGCATCAACGAGATGAACCACTTGGGCTGGGATATTCAGAGTGTGCCTCTTCCCAAGTCTGAATGGGTGCGCGGCATCAAGACGAAGTACGTGCTCCGCTCGAAACCCCTAGAAGCACCTCCAGGCCTAGACAGGTACGAAGTTCTAAAGGGCAAGCCGCGAGGCTCTGAAGATAACTCCGCATCTCCGGGACCGTTATTTGGGGGGTGTCCAGTGATTGACCTTCGCATTTATGTCGAATCGCTGGACGGCGGGGGCATTCCCCGGCGCGACCGACACACCATCTTGCGCGGGCAACTCACCGTCATTCGCACGCGGGCCGAGCAAGGCATCCCCGTTTCCGTCGAGGCCATAGGCAGAGCGGAGCGCCTGGCGCGTGAACTGGAAGCGGAGGAGTTGGCCGTATGAGTCACGGACGCAAGTACGGCGAGAAAGACTCCCACCCCATCCCTCTCTGGAATGGCGTCTTTGAGCACTATGACCGCATCGGTGACGCGCTTTGGGAGTTTGCATGGTGCATCGATGCCGTTACCGTGGAGCGCGATGGCATGGGCCTGGTCCTGGGAGGGTCGCCAGTCAAGCTGGGCGTCATCGTCAAAGCGATCAAGGGCAGAGGCAAGGAAACCATCCGTCGTCACCTCAAGAAACTGGTGGACGGGAAGTACATCCGAATGCGCCGCACCCCATACGGGCAAGTCATTGAGGTTTTGAACTCGAAGAAGTTTGGAATCTGGAAGAAACAGAAACCACAAGATGATGTTTCTCTACCCCTAGAGAAACACATCTATGAGCCAGTGAAACCCAAATTAGAGCCAGAGAAACATCAAAATGATGTCAGCAAAGAAGACTCAGCAGTGACGCAGCACAAAGACGCAGCAGCAAAGCGTACTGCCTGCGGTTCAGAGCTTTGGAACCTGATAGGCGTCCTTCCACAAAAGATGCCCCCGGCATTTAGAGAACTTTGCGAGCAACTGTACGTTACGAACAAAGGCCAGCCGTTGTCCGAGTTTGTGGGGGTGTGCATGGACGGTTGGGAAGCGATGGGGGGCGGTCGGCACCCGCGAGCATTCGTACAGGCAGCCAGCCGAATCAGGGAGGGCGAAGAACGCAAGGAATACTCCGCGAATACTCTTCCCGAACTGGAGGCCCTACCGTGGGCAAAGAAAGGTTAGCCCGGCCATTGCCGCATGACGATCTGCTGGAGCGCACGGTCCTGGGAGCAATCCTTGGAGGTCACAAGCACACCGCCGAGATTTTGGACGCTATCTGTGTGGGTGACTTTGCCAATGACTTCCACCGGAAAATCGCTTCCGTGCGTATCGCTGCGAAGGAATCGGGAAAAATTCCGAACCTGCTTACGATTTACGACATGCTCGAATCGAACGGAGAGATTGAGCAGGCCGGGGGCGTCGCCTATCTCTCCAGCATATCGGACGGCATCCCCCTGGCCGGTGATTCGGCATTGTTCGCGGCCAAGAGGATTCGCAGCTTGAACGCCTTGGGCCAGATCGTAAAGATAGCCGACAGAATCCAGACCCTCGCCTGGAACGCGTGGACAACGCGGAGCAAATCCTAGACCAAGCCATCGAGGAATTGTCGGGCGTCGCTAGAGACATTGAATCAGACGAAGACAATGGAGAAACGTACTTCTATGCCGCAGGCACGGCGCTATGCGAATTGCGGCAAGGCCCGCGCATAAAGATTTTCACGGACGTTGACCGCCTAGACCAATGGACCGGGGGATTCCGCGAAGGTGAGCTTGTCTTGCTCACAGCGGAGACAGGCACCGGCAAATCGTTGCTTGCTTCACAGGTTCGCGCCCGCGCTTGCCGGGACGGTTTCCATACGCTGTTTTGTTCTGGTGAGATGCTGGCCGCACATTTGGTCAAACGCCATCTCGCGCCAGAGGCCGACGTGGAACCGATCAAAATGCGCCGAGAAGATTTGCTCACCCCGGAGGACTTTGAAGCCCTTATAACCGCAGCATCCCACCAATGTAAAAAGTGTCGAATCCTCGACGGCGAGCTTGAGCTTTCCCGCATCCGGCGAGCGGCCCGCAAGATGAAAAACAGGGATGGTCTGGAGCTTCTGATTCTGGACTATGACGAACTAATCGAGGCACCCGGCAAAGATGAGTTTGAGCAGCAGAGACAGATCGCGCGGAAGGCGAAGTCTATCGGCATGGAATTGGGTTGCGTGGTGATTCTTATTTCGCAGTTGCGGAAGTCTTTGAGCGGCGAGGACGTAGCGAAGCCGAGTCTGCAACGCTTGTATGGGAGCGGCGCAAAGATGAAGCACGCGAGTTACATCGTGCTTGCCGATAGGCCGTACGTCCGTGAGATGCAGGGCGACGAAAAGGAGGCGCGTTTGTTTGTCCTAAAAAGTAGAGACGGACGCACGGGGCCGATCAGAGCAAGCTTCAACGTCAAGAAACTGCGATTCGATGGCGTCGAAGAACAAAAAGAAGCGGCTTTTCCAAACTGGCAAGACTCCCAAGGGGCCCGCGAATGACGCTCACGACGCAGCAGGCTTACGCGCTACTCGCCAAGCATGGCGTCTATGCACTGGCCGTCTGTGACAAGTGCGGCGTGATCTTGGGTGCCGTGCGCTACACGCGGCGCGGGGATGCCAGGGAATGGTGCGCCCCTGAGTGCCGGGGCGATGACGCACGGCGAGCAACCCGCAGGTGCGGCCGCCCCAGGCGGTACAAAAACAACGCACAAAGACAGAACGCTTACCGGGAAAGGCGGAAAACCTCTTCCAACGGTCCTGGGTGTTACGAGACCCCCTCGCAACCTAGCGGAAACAAAAGACTTGCAGACGCAAAAACCGCCTCTCTCGCATCTCCCCCCTACCGAGGCGTTTCTATGAACCAAATGTGCTAAACATGGCGACAGCATCAAAACTCGCAGCCGTGCCGGTCAACGCGCCAAGGATAGAGCCGGGAGACATTCTCACCCCCAAAGAACTAGCCGCGCGCCTGAAAGTGCCTGTTTGTTGGATTTACAAGCACACCGAGAAAGCCAGCTGCAAACCCCTGCCTGTCCTGCGCTGCGATGGTTTCCTGCGGTTTAGCTGGCCGGACGTGTGCGCATGGCTGCGCTCGAAAAATTCTTGAGGAATAGCTTGACCATTACGCTATAAGGGTGTAGCGTAATTACGGAGGTAAGAGAGATGAAACAGCAAAAAGGTTATCTCTTCCACAGGTACGAAAGCTGGTTTCTCCGGTATTGCGATACCGACGCAACCGGGAAGCGCGTCCAGAAATGCGAAAAACTGCCGGTAGGATACGGGGGAGACTACCGCACAAAGGCCAGCGTCAAAGAGTTTGTCGAAAAGATTCTCAAACCGCTCAACGCGGGGACACTCAACCCGCAGAGCACCATGTTCGTTTTCGAGTTTGTCGAGAAAGTCTATCTGCCCGAGTACGTCGAAAAGCAACTGCGGGCCGCGACGAAAAAACAGTACAAGGACGTTTGGAATAATCACCTCAAGGGACGCATGGGGAAACTCACCCTCCGCGCGTTTCGCACGGTGGACGGCGAAACAATCATGGGGCAAATTGCGGAGAATGATGGTTTGGGCCGATCTTCACTCAGGCATTGCAAAGCGTTTCTGTCCGGCGCGTTCAAGCAAGCCAAGAGGCTAGGGATTTTGGATGGTATCAACCCCATTCAAGACGTGAGCATTCCGCGCGTGGCAGAGGCAGAGCAAGACACTTACGCCTATTCTCTCTCAGAAATTAAGGCCATGCTCGCGATGCTCGCGGAACCTGCGCAGACGGTAGTTCTCACCGCTGCATTCACTGGACTCCGCAAAAGTGAATTACGCGGCCTGAGATGGGAAGATTTTGACGGCGAGACTTTGACTGTGCGCCATTCGGTTTGGAACAGCACAGTTGCCGAACCTAAGACGCGGCGCAGCCGTTCTCCTATTCCGGTAGTGAGGCAATTAGCCGATGCTCTCGACGCGCACAAGCTCCGTGCGGGCATTCTGGCGCAGCCGGGCTTGCCGATCTTCCAAGCCGGAAACGGCCAGCCGTTGAATCTCGACAATCTGGCGCGGCGCGTTGTCGCTCCCGTTTCTTCCTGGCACGGCTGGCACGCCTTCCGCCGTGGGCTGGCGACGAATCTGCATTCTTTGGGAGTGGACGATAAGACCATCCAAGCGATTCTCAGGCACAGCAATGTGGGGATTACGATGAATGTTTACGTCAAGACGGTGAACGCATCGCAAGTGGACGCGCTCGATTCTTTGTCTCAAAAATTCGCATCTTGCAACGTCCATGCAACGTCCGAGCAAAAAGCGGTGAACTGAAAATGCAGAAAGTCTTGTGTTACAATAACTTTCGATCACCGGGCCGAGGTAGCTCAGTGGTAGAGCAGCCGATTCGTAAAGCACGTTTCGAGTTCCATACCTACTGAAAAGATTGTTCTTACTGGGGTTATTTCCAGTTCCGCACCTAGTCGCGCAAAACAGTTGAACGCAATTTGGAACGCACGATATAATCCCGAGTATGCAACGTGGAACCATCTCCCGCCGTGGTCGCCACTGGATTCTCCGCTATTGGGAATACCAAATCGAAAATGGCGTCAAGGTTCGCAAAAACGCCCACAAGAAACTCGCGCCCATCGGCCCATCCTACCCCGATAAAAGGTCGGTCGAACCACTAGCCTGGAAACATCTGGAGCCTGTCAATACCCGCCTCCAGACTCCCGAATCTGCCACACCCATAACCGAGTTCATCGAGAAAGTTTATTTCCCGATGGCTGAAACCTTCCTGCGTCCTTCCACTTTCAAAGACTACAAGAAAGACTGTTACGAAAAACATTTCAAGCACAGGCTGGGCAATCTGAGCCTACGTGATTTCCGTACGGCACACGGCCAGCGGCTGTTGTCCGCAATCGCTAAGGAGAATCCTGCGCTGGGGCATAAGACCCTGCTACGCTTAAAAAGTTTCCTGAGTGGCGTATTCCGTCATGCGCGCACGGAGGGGTATCTGGACGATCAGAATCCCATGCGCGATGTTACTTTGCCGCGCGGTGTTCGGCGCGTGAAGTTCAAAGGCGACGTGTACACGGTGAAAGAGACGGTTGATTTAATGACGCGTTGTTATTCGCCTGATTATGCAGGACGGGTCGCATTCGCAGCGGTAGCGACGGCGGCTTTCACGGGTCTACGTTTGGCTGAGTTAAGAGGTTTGCAGTGGCGGGACTTCACTGGTGAAAAGCTGTCGGTTGAGCGAACGGTGTGGAGAACAAAAGAAGGGTTGCCTAAGACGGAATCGAGCGAGAACACGGTTCCCGTTCTTCCCGTCTTAAAAGCGATTTTGGAAACTTACCGCCAGTATTTGGAGGGGTTGCCTGAGGAAGGGAACTTAGGGAAGGATTTGAAAGCAACGGATTGGATGTTTGCCGGCGAACGTCGTGGAACATCGATGCACTTGCCTAATCTAGTTCGGAGAACGATCATTCCGAACCTGACGCGATGCATTTGCGGAACTCCGCAACATCTTCACGATGAATGCGATCACCCTTTCAAACTGGACGAGTCGATTCCAAAGTGGAAAGGCTGGCACACGTTTCGCCGTTCACTCGCTACCAACTTGTACGGGCTGGGTGTTAAACCACAAATCATAGGCGCTATTCTTCGCCACTCCGATATTGCCGTCACACTGGCGTATTACGTCGAAACATCGGAAGCGGATACCCGCGAAGCGTTGGACAAACTCACGGGCCTGATGAAATAATCTTTACGGGCCGAAGTAGCTCAACGGTAGAGCACCGCATTCGTAATGCGGGGGTTGAGAGTTCAAGTCTCTCCTTCGGCTCCACGTTACTTCGGATGCCGCCTTCTCCATTCCTCTCTGGCTTCCCGCAACTGAATCACGAACACTTCACGCGGCGGTTTCCCGTAATCGGTTTTCGGGTCGCACAACGACCTTGCGGATTTGCCGAACCTCAACAGTTCGTCGTCGGACATGCTGCGGAGCCAAGTCCGGAGTTGGCCGACATTAAAGCCGTTGACGTTGATGCTTCCCATTGTGGTGGTCTAGCGGCAGTCATTTGCGGGGGACTGAAACTGCCGACTGTTCCTAAGCATCGAAGTATAACGAGAAGAAGATGTCCGAGACGAGGCAGATATCAGAATTGTACGACGAGACCGAGAGAATCTGTTTGGATTTTCTTCTGACAGATTTGGCGCTCTGCTTCACATTTGTTGACGGTTTGAGGTTACAACTCGAACTAGGCAACCGCGATGCGGCCCAAAGGTTACTCGTAAAAATAGAAAAGGGACATGCCAACATCACACGATTGGTCCGATACGTTGCTGATGTTCGGTGCCGCAATGAAATCAAGCGCAGATTGAATGAACTTCGTACGACTCTGGAGAGCGAAGGGCATCAACTACGGCGGGAATTGGGCTTTCGGTTAACAGCCGAAGAATTCAAGATCTAAATGCCTTGTATGGTGTCGCTTACCGGGAAAGACGATGATTTTCAGTCCCTCAGTTGGGCTACTTGGGCTATCGGAAGACCTGCGGGAAAGACGTCGGAAGCTGTCGAAGCAGCCGGAGCTGCATTCTCCGTTCGTCCCACTATTGCAGCTCTTGCTCCGAATAGACCCTGATCCAATGGCTGCGGAACCTCGGCCGTACCTTTTTCCCGTCTACACTCAGGTAAACGACTTGCGACTCTAGCTTCGGCATGTGGCAATCGATGCAGTTCTTCGCGATCGTCTCTCCCACCCTTGCGTGCGTCGCCGACGGCTCAACTTTGTGGCAGCTCAAACAATGCTGCGACATAGCCTCCAAGCCCGGCTCTCTCTTATGCACGTCGTGGCAGGTCGAGCAGGTCAAGTTCTTCGACGTCTGGTAACAGCGGCTCTTCATCAGCAGTTTACCTTGTTTGCCATGCACGTCCACGTCTTTGGCAGAATCGATAGGCCCCAGATCGATGTATTTCTCCAGCGCTTGTCCAGGAAGGTAGGAGAATGCCGGCATCAGCTGGCGGTCGCCCTGGCCACCATGGCACTGCGCGCAAATGTCGGCTTGTCTCGCAGCCGAAAGCTTTGCGGGATTTACAATTTCCGCCGACCCGGGAACGGGATTCTTGGAGGCATAGCTTGCCACGTGTGTGCGTTCGGGACCATGACATTTCCCGCACGAAATCCCTAACTCAAAATTCTCCTTATCATAGATGTTGATGTCCGGATCAGGAAAAGCAGCCTTGAAATAAGTTGCATGACATTCCAAACAGCGGGGAATGATGCCCCGTTCGAAATCCGCTACGCCGTCCTCATAGCCAGGACTATTGATCCAGCGATGCAGCACTGTCGAATATCCGGCAGGCAGTTGAAACAGCTGGTCGTCTCGCCAATACAAATAGGTCTGCCCCTTTCCTCCCGAACCAATGACCAGGTCCAACCGCTCGGTGCGAGTCCGCGTTCCAGTTCCTTCTGTTGGAGTCGAGTTTGGTGAGGAATCCCCCCGCGTCGACTCTGCGGGCGGTCCCCAAATCGCCGTCTGGAAAAACTCGCCGCCGCCCTTCTCTTCCATGCTGAACATCAAATTTGGGTTTGCCGTCGCCATGGTGTTTGCACCGGGGCCAAAAGTTCCTCGGATGCTATCCTTGCTCGGGATTTGCGAGGTAAGGTGGTGAGCCGTTCGCTCGTAGCTTTCAAATATGTCTTTGTGGCAGGGCGCGCAGGCTTCATCGCTCAAATATTCCGAACGTGGAATTGTTTTTGGTTTCGCAACAGGCTTCTTGAGTTGGGCCGTCTTTGACTGCGCCATCGACCTCAGATTATCACTTTTCTGGGCGTTCCCGAGCTTGCCCAGGGCTCCCAAACTCACGGCGCCCAATGTCAAAGCGCCTAAGCCTAAAAGGACGTTCGCTAACCGGGCGATCGGCAAAATCCCTATCCTGCGCATTTCTAAGCCCCACCGCTATGCCTTATCTTAGCAGCCCCGGTTGTTCGAACGAATGTACTCAAGAGGATCGCCTGGGAGAAGCGCCATGTCGATTAGGTCCTTGGTTCTGGTGTTCGCCCGCTCACCACGCGGGAGCGAATAGGCGCCCGTCTTCTAGCGGAAGCGGCGTATCACCAAGTTGTGGCGGTCGGAACGATACAGGCCGAGCACATACACAATCACCGCGCCTTTTGTCGAATAAATAACTTGTCGGATTCTCAGCAGCGGTTCTCGCTTCGGCACACCCAGCAGTTCAGCTGTTCGCGCATCGGCTGCTGTGGCATCCACTTCTTCGTCGGCGTAACCGATTACCACGTCGAAGTTCCGCTCCAGAATCTTGAACAGAGAGCCGCGCTCCAAGTAAGAGTTTACCAGCCCTGCATATTGTTTCGCTGAAAAGTAACAGGTTTCAAGCGCGAAGGGCTCACCCGCTGCATGACGAAGACGTTGGAGCTTCAATATCTCGCTTTTTGGCGGAAGTGACAGGCGTGCCGTTGCGTCCAGCTCATCATCCACAACTTCCGAAAAAAGCACCTTAGAGCTCGCGGTCAGACTGCGCGCTCTCATCTGCTCGGTATAACTCATCAATTTGTTGAAATGGATTTTCGGTGGTGAAACAAATGTGCCAACGCCTCGCCGACGCTCGACTACGCCTTCCTGCTCCAGTGTTGCTAGCGCATGTCGCGCCGTCATGAGGCTCACGTCGTGAATGCGAGCGAGCTTCCGCTCCGAGGGCACGGGGTCGCCCGGAAGTAAACCCCCGGACTCAATATCTCTACGAATGGAGCCTTGGATTCTCTGATACGCGGGAACGCCATTGCGAGATTTTACTAGCATTGGAACTTTCTCGACAGGAGGCCAGAGTGCTGAAAAAACGAGAGATAATCGTGCGCCTCGAATCGTGGAACGACCCTCGCATTCACACCCATGACGCTGCCTCGTCTATTTAGCGCATTGATTCCTCTGGTCCGGTTTCTTCTGAGGACCCAGCGCGCCTTCTTAGGCATTTACTTTCTCTGGCAACAGATCGCACTGCTATAGTGCACGCTTGGTTTCTCTTATAAATTAAAATTTTCTGCTTGACAAGTGTTTCTTGGTGCTATATAGCTACTACCAACGCATCAGCTTGTTTGCTGATTTGGGGTGCTTGTCGTTGACTTCTGTTTTGAACCAAGCCGGGGAGACGCTGTTCGTGGACCACGAGCAGTATGGGAGGATTTTTATGAGAGAATTGCGGTCAGTGGCGTTAGCGTCTTTATGCCTAACGCTTGTCGTACTGATATGCGGGGCGAACATCACTTTCGCCCAGGGTATCACCGCGTCGATCACGGGTACCGTGACCGACCAGAGCGGTGCGGCCGTTGCTGGCGCCACGGTCACGGCAAAGTCCGTGGAACGCGGCGCCGTTTCTACTGCTGTCACGGATGATACCGGCCTCTATCGTATCTTGCAGTTGGCAGTGGGAAATTATGATTTAAGGATAGAGAAGACCGGTTTCCAGACTGCCGTCTATCCCCCGTTCACTCTTTCGTTGAACCAAGTCGCGCGCATCGATCTCCAACTAAAAGTTGGTCAGGTCAGTCAGACGATTGAAGTGACCGGCGCCGCCCCGGTTTTGAAGACGGAGACCACAGAGGTCGGCCTCATTTCGGATACGGCGACCAACGATGCGCTTCCTCTGGCCACCCGAAACTACATCCAATTGACGTTGCTTTCGCCGGGGGCCGTGCATCCTGACCCCAGCTCGTTCAACACCGGTGATAACGTCACTGGTGGTCGTCCATTTATTAATGGTAATCGCGAGCAATCCGATAACTTCATCCTCGACGGCATGGACAACAACCAAATCTCAGATAACCTCGTTGGTTATACTCCCGCGCCCGACGCCATTGAAGAGTTCAACCTCATTACCCAAAACGCTCCCGCAGAATTCGGCAATTACATGGGCGGCATCGTCAGCGCTACAATAAAGTCAGGAACAAACTCTCTCCACGGCGACGTCTGGGAGTTTTTCCGCAACGACGTCCTGAATGCCAACAACTGGGGAAACAAAATCAACCCGACCTCGGCCCCGATTCCCCGCGCCCCGGAACGCTTTAACAATTTCGGGGCCACCTTGGGCGGTCCCATCATAAAGAATAAGCTGTTCTTCTTTGTTGATTTCCAGGGGCAACGGTTCGACTTTCCTCCTTCTGGCAGTTACTTCACTGCGTTTACTCCGGCGGAACAGAAAGGCGATTTTTCTGCGTTTCTAAATCAGACAACTCCCATTCAGCTTTACAATCCCTGCCAAGGGACTACGGGGCAGGGTACGCCTTGCGTCGCGGCAACCACCAGGCAGCCTTTCCCGGGCAATCAGATTCCCGTCAGCATGATCAGCCCCGTGGCTGCTGCCTTATTTGCCTCACCCCTATATCCAAAAGTGGTTAACAATAACTTCACGAGTAATGCCCTTAATTCGTATGGGAATTCCCTCAACAGCAACCAGGGCGATATCAGAATCGACTACAGGAGTTCGGACAAGGATCAGTTTTCCGGCCGGTTTACACGTGCTTATCAGAACGATCCTTCGACGAATTCTCAGCCGCTTTTTGGAAACGGTTATTCGACCGCGCCGATCTGGAACGTTGCCGGCGACTGGACCCGCTCGATTTCAACAACTCTGGTCAACGACATGCGCTTCGGTTGGAACCACGTTACCTTGACCACCGGAACCTCCTTTGGTTCCTCCGTTGGGCTTTTTGGTCAGTCGATCGGAATCGCGAATTCCAACCCAGACGGCGTGGCTGGCCTTCTGTCTCTTGGATTCGGAGGCGGGACACCAACACAATCTGCCTCTGGCACCATCGGCGGCATCGGAAACAGCGAGGTCACCCAGAACTTCCCCAGCCAAGTATATCAGTTTACTGATGCAATAACCTGGACAAAGGGCCGCCACACGTTCAAGTTCGGCGGCGGTTGGATGTTTGACCTTCTTACGCCTGTGTACTACTCCGGGAACAGCGGCGCCTTGGGTGGCATGACCTTTGGCCCTAACTTCACCGCGTCTTCGGACCTACACCCACTTTCGAACACTGGAGATGGCTCGGCTGATTTCTTTCTGGGTTTCCCCACCGCGTTTGGCCGCGGCTACCCCAGCGGTAATTGGACGCAGACCTCGAACATCTGGTCGGGTTTTGCAGCGGATACCGTGCGCGTCAATGAGCGCCTGACCGTCAATTTTGGGCTGCGCTATGAAGCGCACACGCCTTGGATCGAAAGAAATGATCAACAATCGAACTACAACATGCGGACCGGGCAGATTGAATACGCCAACCAGAATGGCGCCAGCCGGTCACTCTATAACGGCGTATATGGTGGCAAGGACTTCCAACCGCGCATCGGCTTTGCCTACACACCGGGCGGTCGATTTGAGGGCAAGACCGTGATTCGCGGCGCATTCACGATCTCATCCTACCTGGAAGGGACCGGCACGAACCTCCGGCTGCCTTTGAACGCTCCCTTCGATCAAGGGCACCCCGGAACTCCCGAGTTCCAGACACAATATATTCCATCCGCTAGCACAACTTATCCGCTACCTCTTACCACGGCATCGGATGGCATCATCGCACCTCCCAGTACCGGTCTTTCATGCCCGAATTACTCTTGCTTCGCTGGCGTCTTATTCCGGCTCTGGGATCCCAACGTTCAGCCAGCACTTGACGACCAGGTCAACCTGACCATCCAGCATCAGTTCGGCGCAACCACCACTCTTCAGGTCGGCTACGTCGGCCAAGTTGCGAATCACCTGATGGTGCCGTTCAGCTATGGCCAGCTTGTTGCCTTGCCTAGCACCGCGTGCGCCACACAGCCATGCACGTCACCCAGCCCCTATTTTGCGCAGAATGAAACGCTAGCGGGCCTAATCGGTGACACGAACGTTTCGGGGACGCAATCTAACGGCAGAATGATGTATAACGCCCTCCAGGCCGTACTCAAGAAATCGCTGGGCAATGGCTTGGAATACCAGGTGTCCTACACTTACGCCAAATGCATGACCAACAACAGCGGCTATTACGGAACTTGGTCGAGTGCCAGAGGAAACAATACCGCCAGCCCCTATTGGCAGAACACCTACGACCCGAAGGCCGAATGGGCGCCCTGCTACTACGACGAGACGCAAAATCTTACAGCGTATGCCATCTACGATTTGCCCTTCGGAAGGGGCAGGAAGTTCGGTAGCGACATGAACAAGGTTGCCAACGCCATAGTCGGCGGTTGGACGGTTAGTCCTATTATGACTTTGCACAGCGGCTTCCCACAGGGCCTCTATGCCACCGCGCCTGACCCCACGGGAACGGGCTCTCGTGGCCTGCGCCCCAACTGTGACGGCACCAACACGGTTTATGGACGGCGCAACGCTCCCGCCAGTTTAGGTGGGGGGTTCATTTGGTTTGATCCAACTAACTATACAAACCCAACCACAACCTTCGGGACTTGTGCACCACAACTCGGTGGGCTGCGCGGACCGGGGTACTACAACTGGGACATCAGTTTGCAAAAGAACTTCCAGCTAACAGAGCGTTTCAGAATGCAATTCCGCACTGACTTCCTGAACGCGTTCAACGCCGTCAACCTCGGCGCACCAAATACTTCCGTAGCTTCAGCTACAACTGGTCAAATCACGACGGCGCAACCGGCAAGAGAAATCCAGTTCGCGCTTAAACTCTACTTCTAAGCACGACCAACGTATAATGAGGCAGGCGCTCACCCCCGCCTGCCTCATTTTTGTTTTGAGGTTAATTTTTTTGCGGCCGACGCAGTTCCATTGAAGAGAAAAGCGCCTAATACAAATGTTTAGAAGATCAGGTACGGCCTTTCTCCTTCAGTTCTCTCTAGGTTTTCTGAGTTTCGCACCTGTTATTTCTGCGCAGCAGCCGAAATCAACCCCACACGCCGCTACCAACTCTGGCCTCTCTCCAGATAAAGCCATTGCCCTTGCGGAACAGGGTCAATGCCAGGAGGCCATCCCTGCGCTAAAACGGGCATTGAACAGCCAGGTGGCGGCGGACACGAGGAAACAAGCTGGCGTCGTCGGACTGCGCTGCTCTCTGTCAATGCGAAATCGTGACGCGGCGATGGATTTTATTCGCTTGCTGAACAAGCAATTTCCGCAAGATCCTGATGTACTCTACATTCTTGTTCACGCCTACTCCGATTTATCGGCGCAGACGGCGCAGGAGCTTGGACGGACGGCCCCACTTTCTGTTCCTGCACATAAGCTCAATGCCGAAGCCCTCGAAATGCAAGGGAAGTGGGACGACGCCGAGCGCGAATATGAAGGCATGATCGAAAAGGAACCCAACTCGCCTGGGCTACATTTTCTGCTCGGCAGGTTATTGCTCTCGCGGCCCGACCCGGACGGCAAAGCCACCGAACGCGCCAAACAGGAATTCCAAAAAGAAATCGAAATCAATCCAAATAATGCAGGTGCCCACTACGTCTTGGGAGAACTGGCCAGCAGAGACGAGAATTGGGACGAAGCCATCGCCCAGTTTTCCGAAGCCGCGAAGCTCGATCCTAACTTCGCGGAAGCGTATCTGGGCTGGGGCTTCGCTCTAGTCACTGTCAAACGCTACCAGGAAGCGATTGCGCCCTTGCGTGTGGCGGAGCGCCTGACACCGGGGAACCCTGCGATCCATTATTCCCTAGCGACCGCTCTCATCCGCACAGGTCAAAAGGAAGAGGCCGAAAAAGAGTTTGCCTTACACAAGAGCCTGACGGCAGCAACTCCCCCACCACCGGCAAACGACAAGCCACAATGAAGACCTGAAGCAGTGTGTGTGTTAAGTCACGGCACAGGCTGACCTGCTGAGGATTTTGCAGAATCAGCGAGTGCAGGCTTGTTCTTGCCAGCCTTTACGAAAGGTTGGTAGCCGATCTCGTTTTTGCCTTCCTCGATATTGTAGAACTGGTCCTCATTCGGCTGGTGAATCCCGGCTTGTTTCGTGACATTCATGAACGTGCCATCACCGTTATTGTGATAAAGAATGCTAGGGCTGCCTGCGTAGACGCTGGGAGGGCAACTGCTAGTGAGTCCGCCAAGCTTGCAGTAACGTTGCGCTCCCGGCGGCAAGGCAACATAACTGCCGACATAAAGATCGAGTTTACCATCGCGGTCATAATCAAAAAACGTAGCGCCCGAGTGAAAGTATGTACCCGGCTCGATGCCAGCTACGCCAGCCTTGTCGGTCACATCAGTGAAGGTGCCATCACATCTTAGGGGATAGGTTGTCAATGACCGTCAATTTGCCCAGCGCGGCTTGAAGATTTTTGCGTTTGCGAACAATCATTACGCTGGGCACGGGCCAGCGACGGTCCAGCTATTTTGGGATTTGTGGCAGAAGAAGTAGACTAAGGCTCCCGACCTCTACCGCAAGTTCTTGCGGAGAATCCCGATGGAAAAAGAACTGCTAGAGATGGCCGCACAGTGGAAGAAGACTGCGCTCGAAGAGTTAGAAAAGTGTGAACCCGCAAGTCGGGCGGAGTTTGCCAATCAGGTGTTGTTGGCGTGCGCGCAAATGGTGGAATGGAAGGTCGGCTGCACTAAGGCAAACCCTGAAGGGCCTTCTTAGACTTCCTTCGCGACTATTCTCGGTGCGCGAGCGGGATGTTAGGAACCGTTCCCTGTGGATAAATTTGTGGGTAATAATTCTCGCGTTGCCCTGAGCGCGGAGATCAGTTCACAGATGAGTGTTAACGCCGAAATTCCGGTTGGAGGTGTTCATTGCGAATCCACGCTTTGAGGATTTTGATGTTTCTGCTGGTGTATGTGGCGGCAGTTCCCTGCCGGGCACAGGATAAAGTGACGATCCTCTACGATGCGTTCGGGGAATCGAAGGAACTGACGAAGGATTGGGGATTTTCCGCTCTTGTGGAGCACAACGGAAAGCGAATTTTATTCGACACAGGGAATGATGCCGCGATTTTTGCACATAACGTGAAGGCGCTGGGCGTAGACCTGACGAAACTGGATTTTGTGGTGATCTCGCATCGGCACGCAGACCACACGACGGGGCTGAGATATGTGCTGAAGGTGAATCCGAACGTTACTGTGTATGTGCCCACGGATGGGGGGAATGGATTTGGGGGAGCGCCGCTTCCAGCGACGTTCTTGCGGGCAGATGAGAGCTTGCCCGCGAAGATGCGGTATTTCGGGGGAACGGATCCGGAGCATTTCACATGGGGCAAGCTGTATGACACGGGGAATTTTGTGTTGGTGGATCGATTGACAGAAGTATCGCCGGGGATTTTCCTCGTGCGGTCAGTTTCGCAGAAGAAAGGGACGCTGGAGCTGCCGGAATTGACGCTGGCGATCAAGAGACCGAACGGATTGCTGCTCGTGGATGGGTGCTCGCACGCGGGGATTGAAGCGATTCTGGAAGCGGCAAGCGCGGTCGATCCGAGAACCGAGGTTGTGTTTGGGGGATTGCACCTGGTGACGACGCCGGTGGAAGAGATTGATGTGCTGGTGGAAAATTTAAAGACGAAGTGGAACGTGCAGAGGATTGCGCCGGGACACTGCACGGGTGAGCCGGCATTTGCGCGATTGAAGAAGGCGTATGGGGAGAACTATTTGTATTCGGGGTTGGGGACGAAGATTGAGCAGTGAGAATGTCGCACATCCTGAAATGGGGCAGGCTGGCGAAATATCGCCATTTACGTGATTCGAATGGAGCGCCCGGAGGGACGGTACTGGACATCACCGGAAGATAAGGACTTTGTCGATCATCCTTCATAGACGACCTAATACAGTACAACGAATTGAAAGAGGTACGTGTTCTTCGGAAACGACTGCTGGACAATATGGCGAGTGGCGATCACACCGAAGGCAACGTATTGAAACTTGATCTCGCTCCTGAATCGGCGGCTTTGAACGCTTGTTTAGTCGTGTTGCACAAAAAGTTGAAAATTTAGCAATGGTCGCAATTCAGTTCGGCATCCCGCCCAGGTCGCACACCCATCGAGGGCACTCCCGGGCAGTGAAAAGTAGGGTTCAGGTGCAACTCCGGTGCAACTCAGCGGGGGCCGCGCAAATCCGGACCCACGGGGCAGAGGCATGGTTCACAGTTCTGCAGGATCGAAGAACTGTCCGTGTGAACTTCCGTAAGAGCCTGAGCCTTTTCTCGACCACCCATCTTCGTGCAGGTCTAGCAGTTTGTCGATGAATGCGCGACGAACGGCATACGCGTTGCCAGAGGTGAAGCGTTGTTCGTGCTGCTCGACGTTATTGAACCAGAGTTCGTACTGAAACAAAGTGCCAGAAACGTCGCCCCCTGAAACCTGCGCTACGAATAGCTCATGCGTGTTGGACCCCTTCTGGTATTTGCGCGAAATTATAAGAACGCGTTCTTCTTTCACTCTCCGAACCCCCTTGGTGGCTTCATCTCTTCGATTTTAGGATCGCCATCAGCCGCTCTTCTATCTCTTCGGCGTACACCAACCGAAGCAGCAAGTAGTGGTCCCATTTTTCTCTGGCCAACAGTTGTTGCTGGTGCGCCAACACAGTATCAGTGAAGTTTTCTCTGTTGACGGAGGTCCAGTCAGTCTTTATCTCAGGCATCGGGTCTATCGCCGTCATGCAATCTTGCATTTCAACCTGACGCGCCCAAAGTGCCTCCGAGCTTATACCAGCCAAGTATTCGCGAAGTTCTTTATTGGTTAAGCCTTTTGGGGCTTGATGCATCCACAAGTCGCGGTCAGCGTGGCACTGTTCGAGTGTAGGGGCGTGCTCTTGCGCCCAGGCTCCCGCTACAAAGATGCTGGAAAGCGCGAGAATCACAACACGATTCATGGTCTTCATGGAAACCCTCCCCCGAACGCATCGGCGCTCCCGAATTTCATGACTAATCGTCGACCTTTTGCCAACTAACGTACACCGCCGCTATTTTGCCACTTGTGTCCTTGTCGAAACTCACCGTCCGCTCGAAATGGCAGTACTTGTTCCCAATGTGCGCTTTGCCCCATTCGCAATCGTGGGGTTCTGGTTGAACGAAACCTGCTTTTATGGCAACTCGTATTTCATTGCATACCCGAGCGCGCTATTCGGGAAAAGCCACATCGCCGCTTCTTGCGTAACGACGGGTAAAAGGACGAATAAAACGAAGCACGCAAACGCGACGTATGCAAAGGCTTTGAAGATTTTGCCGATCACGAAAGCGATTTTGTGGAACCACGCAGGCAAGGATTTGTACTCGTGCGATACGCCGACAATGATTCCCATCGTTACGGGTACGAGTATCAGCCAAAGACCGAATTCGACCCACATTGTTCCGAATTTCCTTATCGCGCTCCCGTGATCATATAGCAAAAGGGCTGCCGCTCCTCGAAGAACGACAGCCCCTTCCTGCATTCGGCAGCGTGGCTATCCATCACGCGGCCAAAACTAGTTCAATTCTCATCCCCGGCTCCGATTATACGGGGTGATAGAAGCTCAGATCAGGCTGCCCGTCGACGTGTAGCCGAACCAGCCGCATCTTGCAGCCCACGCCCCGGCTATTCTCTACCCATTCCGGCGCCATCACCGTGAACCCCGATATCCAAATCCTTTTTCGCACGCCTCGACGATTCTTCTGCGAACACCATCATAGAACCGATCATCCTCGACCATTCGTCTGTGAAGATGCATGTGCACCCGATGGATACCACGACATCTTCTGGCCGTCGAATTCGTGGCCGCGTAGTGGCCTTCTGGCTGCTTGAAGTATTCGACTTTCCCGCAACTGCACCAATAAGAATCAGGCGTCCCTTCCCTCGGCAACGTCGAACCACTGGGGCAATCTGCATGATGCTGTTCAAAGGCACGCGCGCCACAATCCTGACATGGCCCAATGTCCATGTGCCGGTTGTCTTTAACAAACGCGGGATCGATGCAGCAGACACGGCAACGGCGGGAAGCGCCAACGATGCGCCCGTCGCCCCGAGTATCGAAATGAACGTCCTACGCTTCATGACGAATCAGTTCACGAGGAACAATCCGAGATAGACTGGCCCATCCCACGGGACCTGAACGAACGCAATGCTTTCGGCTGGCGTCAAATCGGAGAGTTTAACGTGAGGTCCATCAAGTTTATCGCATGCGTCGCTAGCGTGTGGGCCGGTGGGGCTGTCGATGCCCTCGCAAGACAAGGTGAGCCGCGAGCCATATTGCACGGCTTCGTTGCTACGAACGCTAGCCGTGTGCAAACCCGCGCCGCGAATCCATGCGATCGACGCGATGACGCCAAGTTTTTTCCAGCCACTCATTGGATGATCCTCCTCATGCGGCGAGCAAGTCCAGCGTCAGTTCCGGGAAACGCTCCGTTAGTTGCGCGAGGACTTCGCGGCGAACCTTCCAGTTACCGCGCCGGAAGCTCGTTTTTAATTGCCCAAAGTGCGGCGTCTCTGTTCATCGGTCTCAATTTCGAAGAGAGTAGGTTGAGTGCGCCGCATTTCGGTTCATCGGCTCCGTTATAGACTCGCCCATCCCGTACGCGATGAGCGCGTTGCGCCAGTCCTCTTTTTCGGCGGGCGTTAAAGACTTGACGAGGTCGATCAACAGATCGCTGAACTCCTGCAAGCTGATCGGATCGTTTTTGTTCACAGCGTCTCTCCCGTGTCTTCTGGCGTCTCTCGCATCGCGAGGGCGATAAGCTCTTCATAGCTCTCGCTGATCGGCCCGTCGATGACGAAAGTGTAAAGCCCGCTGCCACCGCTGACCGGCGTAGGAGTAGTTTGTTCACAGCGCGGCATTTCAGTGGCGAGGGTCGCGTTGGTATCCTCTTCGAAGTCCCTACCAGCTCGACGGATTCGGTCTCCGGAGTGATTTGAAGCTCGCCAAGCTCTTCGTCGACCACCTCCGCAATGAGATCGAGTTCAGAAAAAGCTTTCGTCAGGTCGGCGTGAACAGCAGCGAACTCCCGCTGGATTCTAGCCTTCGCTGCAGCAACACCTGCGCCTGACATCAGCGGCGCTCCGTTAGGGGATTCCATTTAGTTCACCGTCTCTTTCTCAGGCTTCAGTTCCTCGCTCGTTTCTTTCACCTTGACGTCCCAGATGGTCTCGAAGTCCAGTAACTGTGACAAACCACTCATCGCCGTAGAAAATCCGGGTAGGCTTTGCTGATCTCCCGCCAAAAGAAAAATCGTGTGGACGAGTGTGCCAATTTTGATTCTCGGCAAAGCACTCGGTTCACAATCGAGTAGTTGTGCCAATCTGCGTTCGAGATGCTGGCGGATAAGGTCGGCAGCTATTTTCTGATCGATCATCGCGGCACCACCGAGAGTCCACTGTCTTGAATTCCGAGAATGGTCGGCCACACAAAACGAGCCTCTACGGCGACGGCGTCACCGAAGGTTTGGCGATCAGAAGAAAGGTTGGAATCGATCCATTCGAAAGCGGCGGGAGAGATCGGGCGAAGCAGGAAGATACTGCCATGGTTCTCGCAAATGAAATCAGGCTTCGCTTCGGTGGGCGATGAACCTGACGCACTAAACGGATTTTTATGATTTTCTTGCACGGGCGCTCCTTGTTGAGCACCCGTTTCGGCCATGCCGCCGTGGTGAGAGTTGTCGTCCTGAGGGACCAGTATACTTAATTTTACGGTGTGCTGGCAGCGTCCGGAGAAGTCGGAGTGTGTCCGCTTGCCGGGAGAGCTGCCGCTCGCTACTGCTGGGTCTACGTGGTTCAAAGTTGCCTCCGTAAATGTTATCTATTTGCTCCCGCTGCCCTTCTTTCGAGGTATTCCCGAATTGCCTGTTGGATCAGAAAGCTAACGGTCTCGCCTTCCTTCCGAGCGATCTCTTCCAGCTTCTCCAGATGCTGCTCGTTAACCCTAACAGCTTTGGTTCTCTTGACCACGATACGAGTGTGGCACAAACGTATTGCGTTTGCAAACCATAATTCGCCCCGGCGGCCCGCATCCTTTAATTACCTCCCCAAGCCAGCCGGATCGCCGCGACCCACACCGGTAGGTGAATGGTCGGCGTAGTGGCAAAATAATGTGTTGACATCTAGGCACTGTTGTGCTATAGTATGATAAATTCTTAAGTGTATGAAGAAAGTTATGTGTTGACATCTAGGCGCGTTTGTGTTAGAGTGTGTTAGCACTGGAGGACGTATGCAAAACGAGAAGCAATTCGACAAACGCCTAAACGTTCAACTGGACACGGAGATGTTCAACCGGCTGGAATCCCTGTCGGCCCAAACGAATGTTCCCTCGTCCGAAATTATCCGCAGATGCATTGACAAGGGATTGGACGGCGTCAGACAAGACTTGTTCGAGGATCCCAACGTTCAAACCTATCTCGAAAAAATGCGAAAGGTCTGGGGCGAAGCCCTGACTTTGGGGGCTTTGCACAAAGACGCCCCCAGGCCGAAGGACTCGAAGTGAGCGCACGCCCGTACATTATATTGACGCCGGATGAGCGACGACGGGCCATCGCGGCGCGTTCCGAGATGGACGCGATCCATGATCGCATTGCGCGCGCTGCCGCCGCTGTCGACATTCACCGCGCCCCGCACAGAGACGGCAAATTGGTCATGAGACTCTTGCGGGAAACGGACCCCTGGCTATTTGAATCATTGGAGGCTAACTGATGAGCAACCCAAACGAGCAAATTGATCTGTGCAAATCGGCTGGAAGTTCTCCACCTAGCGATAACACGCAAAATCCGAATTGCGACTCAGGCGTCTCGCCGCCTAGCGCAGTCGGGGTTCTCTCGCCAGAATCTCCGCTACAAATCCCTTCGCAGTCCGTATCAGCCTCGCTGATCCCCTGGAAACAACAGCTTACGGAACGGTACGGCATCCCTTGGCACGGGACGCCCGATAATTACGTTTACAGACACGCCCGTTCGTCTTGCACGTCCCCCCGAGGGCCAAACTACAAGACCACAGGCGCGGTTGGCATTCAGTTCCGATACAAGGACCTTGAAGACTTTCTCGATGACGTCGGTCTGCGGCCAGACGACCGACACATGCTAGCCCGTATTGATAAGACCGGCCACTACGAACGTGGAAATGTGCGCTGGGTCCCAAAGAACACCAAACGTCCAGACCTCACAGCCGAAAGAACCGTGCAAGGTGTGATGGAGCAGATTGTCAAAATCGTCGCGCGTTTCAACGGAAGAATCCCACGGCGTGTACTGCGCTGCTATTGCCGCTGCTGGTCTAAAGAGATGTTCTCGGAAGGACTGTCGAAGCTAACGGACCTGGGATTCATTTGGGTTGTCTCCGACGGCTGGCGAGTCTCTGTTGTCTCAGACGAGAAGATTGCGAAAGAAATTCTTGCCTCGTACAAAGAGCCAAAGCAGCACAAGCCGCCGAAGTCTGGTACTTCGCTGCTACCCGACAAGATGCCGTTAACAGACCAGATTGTCAGGACCCTCAGGCGGTTCGGCGGCGAAATGCCATTAGAAAAGCTGCGGAAGCACAGCTCTGCCCCGCTGTGGGGGAAGACCGACGTCTACAAAGCGGCGATACAAGAACTGGTCGACGCTGGTGTGGTCGAGAGACGATTTGTGGAAAAAACCCTGGATTGGCGCACCAACGGTGCAGGGGAAAGAATTATCAACAAGGTGCGATATCCCACGAAGTACATAAAGCTTAAGGAGGACCCGAACAATGTCATGCCCGTCAAATAAGAAAGCTCATGCAACAGAAGCTGAGGCAATCCAGTTTGAGATAAGGAATCGACAAATATATCCCGAACAAGAACGGCAGTATCCGTACGCCTGTGATCAGTGCACGGCGTATCATCTGACGTCAACGCCTCCCGGCGACAAGACATTGGCGCGGGTCAATTACGAAGAAGCCGCGTTATACAACGTCACAAAAACGCGGCGAACCCCGGAAGAACAGATAGAGCTACAGCGAAGGGTTATAGAGATGACCCAGCAAGGTCTCCCGGCCAAGCTAATTGCTGAACGCCTGGACATCGATCAAGCCACAGTCTACAAGCTCCGCGCTGGCAAGAGCCTCGGTGGATTGCGGAATACTGTCGAAGGTATCGAAGCGAAGCAATTGTCTCTTAAAGAGCAAATGGCCGCCATCCAGGCGCAGATCGACGCCGAGGAACAGCGCAAGAAGATGATTATTGAGCTGCGCCAGCTCCGCTGCCAGTGGCACGAGGACGAAGCAGGCGAGCGCATGCTAGTTATCACTCAAGACCAGAACCGTTTCACTCTCGTGGCAGACGATGCTTTGAAGCTGTTCGATCTTCTGCAAGAGCGTTTGGCGGAATACTCAGAGGCCAAATGATAACTCAGACGATGATAGACAGCCGACGTGTAAAGGACGACGCAGTCCTCAATGTTTTGCCAAGAAGCCGCCACGGGGCTTTAACAGTCCTTGAGATTATCCAGCTCACCGGTTTGCGGCACGGGACAGTTCTAGCAAGCATGAGGCGGATGCTAGAGACTCACGAAGTTGCTCGTGATTTTTGCGATGAGCGTTTTGGCAAATACATTTACTGGCGCGGGACTCAATTACTCTAAGTTTGCAGTCAGCCCACACGCTTAGGCCCCCGCCGGAAGCGCGGTCACAAGCTGTAAAGCCCCGGCAGGGCAGTAATCGCAGCGGCGCGCGAGCACGAATTAAAGTCGCCGCAACAGGAGGTGTTTATGAAACCACTAAGACCAATGAACGAGCTGTTCAACGATCCTAGGGTACAGGGGTTCATCGCTAAGGCAATCGCGATGCGCCCAGCCGTCCCCGATGTTCATGTGAACGTTTTCCCCGAGCGTGGGGGTTGGGCCGCTGTTGTCGACTTGAACGGATTGAAGGTGAGTGTCTGTCATCCAGATATGCCACCGGCACCGACAAAAGAGATTGCAGTGAAGATGGTCGAGGCATTTATGAACTTTGTGTTGGACGGGGTCGAGAACAATTAAATGGCACCGCTACCACCACGCAAACCACCCGCGAAACGCCTCTATAAGGTTGGCTTCGGGGGTGTCGGTATTGTTGACACCGAACTCGAAAAGAAGAACAAGGAAGAGCAAGAAGCCCGCGATCAGGCTATGGCTGAGGCCCAAGCTGGAACCGAAGTCGATTTGCAGTTGGCGCTCGTCGAACGCGCAGCCGACGAAGAGCAAAAGGCGCAGTGGCGCAAGGCCAGTCAGAAGTATGACGAAAAGAAGCGCGAAGAGACGCTGGTCGAGAAGCTACTTGTGCTCGTGAAGTATACCCACCCTGGCGCAGGCCCAGGTCGTCGCGCGCAAATCGTCGAAGATATTCTGAAAGAAGAGAATCGTCCGACTGCATGGGAAGTGAATCACATGATCGCGGTGGCGACCGAAGACGTCGCTGGACAGATGTACGCATCCGCGCTAACGAACCCCGACGGCACGAAGATGTCGTTTCGCCCCACCGCAGAAAGTCACCGTCACCCGCTCTACACAAGTCTCGATGATAACTCCAACGCAGAAGCGCGCGAGTCGCTGCTCAAAGGCGATCCTCCTGGGAAGGATCAGGAGCCGAATGCGATGAAGTTGATCGCGCAATGGCGAAACTTCATCCAGGCAAACGTCGATGAGATACGGAAGCTTTACGGTGCGGACGCGGACCTCAGCAAGTACGGCCTCGTATACATGGATCAGTCGATGCGGTTGAGTGAGTGGCTGGAACTGCTGGCGTTGTTTCCAGCCGACGACGAGGAAATTACGCGTTACATGATCTATCTAATTTTCTCTGGAGCGGATAAGAAGGGCTTCACTGTTCCCGACCACGAGAAGGGGAAGCGCAGGCGCGTGAAGCCGAAAAACGGCGGTAATCCGGCAAACGACGTCGGGCGCGGAGACCCCCAGCAAGACAGTGAAAGCGGCAAGGGTGGGTCCTTCGTCCACAACGACAAGGGCGTCCGAACGTACAAACCCGCTGGCGAGAAGCGCGCGCCCCTCAAGCCCGGTAGCCTGGGTGAAGAGCCGAAAGAGACGAAGCTGGGGCGCAAGATGCGGCGGATGGGCAAGAAGATACTGGCCGAAGAGCAACTACGCCAGGAGGTCGAGGCGTTCAAACAGGCACAGGCCATGAGAAAAACTTCGGAAGCCCCGAAATCGTCGGAACCCGTCTTAAATGAGTAACATACGGGTGATTTGGAACGCGTTCGGGATATATTGGGAGAGACTGACCCCTCCATTCATCGTTCACCTCAGGCCCCCAAGGCCGCCGGTTCACCTCCGGATGCCCGCCTTGGGGGTTTCGTTCTGCCCGCTGTTTCTGTTTCGTTCATCGTTCGGCCCAAGTGCCTTCCCCGGCTCTTCGGGCATTATTTTGTTTTTAATTCTGAGTGAGCCTTTCACTCACTCAACCGGCCTAAGGTTCCCAAAATGAGCCTTAGGCTTTTTCTCGGGGGAAATTATCTGTGAGGCATTCCCTCACCCAGGAGGCTCGTTATGGCCGGTGCACTCGATACATTCACCAAATTCATAAATCTGCGCGACACGACGAACCTGACGAACACTCGCTTTGCTGTGTTGTGCACGATGTACGGAATTCAGGGGATGTCTGACGCGTCATTGAATCGTGCGCTGCAGCGCAAGTCTTTCAGTAACGATGTTGACGCCGCCGTGCGGCCCTTGATCCTGAGGCTTGAGGATATGTGCCAAAGATTTTATCCGTTGAAGCCTTCGTTCGAGGATTTGGAAGCAACCAAGTTGCTGCTCGATCTGATGGTCGGTCTGTCGAACGACGGGCACGAATTAGTTTTACAGGTTGTATCTAATAAAAGCGGCAGCGACACAACGCCCGTCGGCTCTAATCCGATAAAAGGGTTGTTGAGATTTCGGAGAGCGGTGAAACATGAACGATGGGGACGGACGTATTTCGATGGATGATGCAGGGCTGGGAACTGGTCGAGGGCACACGGTATCGATGTGACCTAGCATGCTGGGAATTAGTTACGAATGTTTATGGATTACGGGGCGCGCCTGTACCACAGCCGCCACCAAGGAGAATTGAATGAGTTACCGAGTTACACCGAGAAGGATAGAGCCACCTGCTGGGCCGTCGCTAGACGCGCTGCGTCAGGCGATCGAAAGCCACAAGTACGGCCCGTTCAAAGCGCAAGACGAAGCAACGCTGCTTGCTATGCAGTGCGATTACGAAGCATATCGAGCGGCGCACCCAGGCGAAGCAACTGCGTTCGCTTGGTTCGTCGACAAGGTACCGACTGCGTCCAATGTCGAGCGGGCTTTGGCGATAGGCTGGGCAAACAGCGAGTTCGCGAGATTCCAAGGCGCTGATCGTTTTGTATTCGATGCGTGGCTGAGCAGCGGCACGGTCGATCCTGAGAACGCGCAGGCCGGCAAAGACCTGGCTGAAGTTGATTTTCTTCTTGCCCAGACAGATGCGCCCGCAACGGGTGACCACGATAGTTTTATCGTGGAGGGGATAGTCGATGTCCGGCAAGCCGGTGTAGGGGCGCGGGGAAGGTTGGTAGACCTCCGCGGGACACTTCCTGTGCAGCGCTTCATGAGGGCGTTCGTTGTTGAAGACCTCCATGAACTTGTCGAAGCGCGCCTGCTGCTGCAGGAAATTCCGAGCGGCTGGCTTGGTGGCTTCTTTTTTCAGCGTGAGATGCATGCGTTCATGACGGCCGTTTTGTTGGGGATGGCCGGGCTTGATGCGTTCGATGCCGATTCCCAACCGCAGCCACCACACGGCGAGCTTGCTGAGGTTGCACAAGGCGTGAGCGGAAGCAAACGGCACGCCGTTATCGCTGCGCATGTTGGCGGGCAGGCCACGCTCTTTAAAAAGCCGCTCAAACACAGTGAAAGCGTACTGTTCCCGGGTCGAAGAAAGGGCTTCACAGGTGAGCAGAAACCCGCTGGCGTGGTCGGTGACCGTCAGCGGATAGCAGTATTGATGATTCCCCAACAAAAACTCGCCTTTGTAATCGGTGCACCACAGTTCGTTGGGGCGTTGGCCCAACGATAAAGCGGTTCCCTGAGCGCGACGACGCAAGCGGCCGCGGCGCTCGACCAGTCCATGACGATCCAGCACCGCATGGATGGTGCTTTTCGCTGGAATCGGAATGCCGGAGAATCGGCGCAACAGTCGTTCCTTGATTTTTCGCGCACCCCAGCTGGGGTGCTCACGCTTCACGTTCAGGATGTAGTTCTCCACCTGGAAGGGCAGTTGATTCGCGTAGCGAAAGGGACGTCGGCTCCTGTCCGTCAGCCCTTGCACCCCACATTCATGGTAGCGATCGAAAATCTTGTAGCCCGTCTTGCGGGAAATCCCAAACTCCCTGCAAAGTTCCGCCATCGCCTCGCCGGCTAGCCGGCGAGCCACAAACTGCAGTCTTTCATCCATTGCCGAACACTCCTTCCAAGGCATCACTCCCTCCCCTTTACGGGGAAAAGTGTCACCTATGTGTCCGGTACAATGTGTTACCTATGTCTCAGGCCGCTCACTTTCCAAATTAGCAACATATAAATCTCAATTCGGGCGCCCCTCGCCTGACGTTGCACGGACGTTGCACTTTTCGAGTTTTTCGCTGACTTCGTCCATCGCGCTTACCTGCGATTCGTTCACGCTCTTCACGTAAATATTCATCGTGAGGCCAACATTGCTATGGCGCAGGATTGCTTGAATCGTTTTGTCATCGATGCCCAGAGTGTGCAGGTTCGTTGCGGGGCCGCGCCGGAAAGCGTGCCAACCGTGCCATTCGGGAAGGGAATCATCCCGCTTGAACTCATGGCCCTCCGGCTTGTGTTCCTCTTCTGGTTTCCGGCAAACCGCGCAACGAGAAAGCGCCGGAGTAATCGCGCGTCGCACGAGATTGTCTAGGTTCAAAGGCTCACCGTTGCCAGCTTGGAAGATCGGCAAGCCCGGTTGCGCCAGAACACCCGCACGGATCTTGTGCGTTCCTTCACCGCCCCACCCCTGGGGAGTAATCTCTCCGTGGGGAAGTCCAATGTCTCGCCGACTCACAATTTCCCTGTCCCTCGCAGTGCTCTCACTGTTTCCCCCGGTCGTTCCACTTCTGGTTGCGCAGCTCAATCAGGAAAAAAACGTCTGGAATTATGACGGCGGCCTCCAGATGATGACCGATGGCCAGATTTCTTCCGGCCCCTGTTTCAGCATCAGTGGCCGCGTCACTGCTCCTCACTATTTCGAAGGCCTCAAGCGTGTCGACACGAAAGCGGGAACCCCTATCCATCGCGGCAACCACCCCGTCACTCAGTTCCCCGAGACGCTGCACCTCAGCTTTCTTTTGTACGATCTCCCCTGTACCGACCAAATCCAGAACGCCAGCACGGGCACCTACCTCACTAACGCGCTAGTCAGCACGCTTCGCCTCAGTCTTTATTGGAAACGCGGAATGGAAATGCGCCCGGCCAACGGGGTTGTCCCTAAACTCTTAGGTACTCGCCGCCTCACGCCTTACGCCAAAAAACTCGCCACACAACCC
The DNA here is from genome assembly GCA_963775865.1 of Candidatus Acidiferrales bacterium. Taxonomy (GTDB): domain Bacteria; phylum Acidobacteriota; class Terriglobia; order Acidiferrales; family UBA7541; genus Acidiferrum. The sequence continues at coordinate 190,065 of CAVZKU010000002.1, forward strand.
CCCGAACGTTTCGGATGGGAATTCGAATTTGATTTATCCAGCGCCGGCGTGCCCGTCACAGACAGACTCGTCATCATTCTACGTACGCCCGACGGCCACATTGCTGCCCGCGGCGCTGCCCGAATGTAACAGCGCCGGCCCCAACGGAGGCGGTGGGGTGTATGCTGTCTGTGGGGCGAAAAGGCAAAATCGGAATCGTAGATCATGGGAGTGGATCATGCGCAGTTTTAGCTCGGGTCGGAGATCTAGCTGCCTCAAGGGGGCGCTACTCGCCCTCGTTCTGAGTGCTCCGATTTCCCTGCTTGCGCAAAGCGCATCCCCACCGCAATCGCAGCTGGCACAATCGCCCTCCGCGCCGCCGCCCGCAACCCAATCGCAATCCCAGGACACGCCTGCTTGCTCCGACGCTCCTCCCATCTTGAAACGAGGCAAACAGCCGGATCTGCCTCCCTGTCCTGACCCGCCGCCGGCCGCGTCGGCCCCCGCGGACTCCACACACACGCGTTCGCAGAATCCCTCCGCACCCTTAATCGAAAGGGCCAGAGAAGCGGCATTCGAGTTTTCACAGAATCTTCCCAACTTTATTTGTAAAGAGGTCATGGCCCGCTACATGCAGCGCGGCCGCGACGAAACGCCCCTGGACGTTGTTTCGGCCGAAATTATTTACGATCATGCCAAGGAAACTTATCGCAACGTAAAGATCGATGACCGCCCCACCGACAGGAACCTGGAGGAAATCAGTGGCTCCTGGTCCACGGGAGAATTTGCATCCATACTCCTGGGCCTTTTTTCCCCCGATACGAACGCCCGCTTCCGGTCCGGCGGGGCCACTTCCATTTCAGGTTTCCCCGCCCAGGTTTACGACTTCGACGTGCCAAGGGCAAATTCGCGCTGGACGGTGCAGGCTGAGTCCCAGACTCTGGTTCCCGCTTACAAAGGCTCGGTATGGGTCGATCCCAGCACCGCGCGCGTCCTGCGCATCGAGATGCAGGCCCGCGACCTACCATCAGACTTCCCGATGGATACCATCGAATCCGCGGTCGATTATTCCTACGTGATGATTGGCGGCAAATCGTTTCTGCTTCCCGTCCATGCGGAAAGCCTCGGATGTCCCCGAGGCGCCGGTAGCTGCAGCCACAACATCATCGACTTCCGCAACTACCACGAATTCAGAGTCGACGTGAAGATTGGTAATGTGCAACGTCCCTGAAGGAACTGTCACGGCAGAGGCCGCGGGCTCGAGTCCTAGTCGCAAAAGCCTGACGATCAACTCCTGATTTGTTCTCTCCAGAAACTCCACGTGCTTTAGGCGGCGGTAGATTGGACTAGATGGAACCCCAAAGTGGCGGCTTTGAGCTTGAGATGCTTGATCTCTCGGGTGCGCTGTTGAACTTCGTAGTAGCGTGATCCATGGTCTACAAATTTGGTGCCGTAACGGAGCATACGATAGATCAAGCGGGCTAGCTTGGCGGCCATGGCTTTGATCGCAACCGGGGTGTCTAGTCTGGCTCTGAGTCGACGGAACTGCGCTCCAAGATAGCTCTGACTTGTTCGCAGGTTGCTGGCCGCCAGCTTTAAAGCGACGGTCACTCGATTGCTCGTCGGCAGCCGCCCTTTTCCAATGATTCTCTCTCCGCTGATGCGATTGTCGGGAGCGAGCCGCAGCCAGGAAACAAAATGGTGTTCGTCCTTCCATTTGATCATGTCCCAACCCGCCTCGCTGAGAATCGTAGTGGCGGTCATGACGTCAATACCATCGATCTGGGTTAGGTCTGTGCCCGTCATGCGAAACAACTGCTGTTGCAAGTCGAACTGCGGCTGATTCCCCTTCTTCTTCTGCAGCCGATCCTTCCGCTTCTCTTCCGGCAGGGTGGCCCCTTGGCTCCGGTCCTCCATCTTCTGGAGGTACTGTTCGAGCTGGCGATCGCACTCAGCCATCTGCTTTCGGTAGAACTCGAAAGCCGCTTGTTCCTGCTTGAGCACAAACAAGAGATCCTCTTGCCAGTTTCCCTCCAAGCTCCGCGCGATGTCCTGCTCACTTGCTTTGACGCGTGGATCTCGAAACGCCGCTAGCTTCTGCGGATCGCGTTCGCCCGCCAGAATGGCCTTAATGATCGCTTGCCCGGTCACTCCACTCACATCACTCAAGACATTGGCCAACTGCATATTCATCTGTATCAGTGTCTTCTGAATCCTCTGGATGTGCCGTGCCGCCGACCGCACCAGATCATTGCGCTGTCGCCAGTACGTCCGCATCGTGCGGATCTCCTGTGGCGGCCGGAATGAATTTCGCAACAGGCCATAGGTGTGCAGCTTCATCAGCCACTGACTCTCCTGCACATCGCTTTTCCGCCCTGGAAGGTTCTTCGTCTCCCGCGCGTTCACCAAGTAGACTTCCAAACCCGCCTGCTCGAGAACGTCGTACACCGCGATCCAGTACACGCTCGTGGATTGCATGGCTATGGTCCGAATCCGGCACTGCTTCAGCCAATCGGCCATAGCTCTCAGTTCCGCTGTCGTGCAGCCGAAGCGCTGCACCGGCTGGCTGTCCCGGTCCGGTGGAACCGCTACGTAATGGGATTCGTTACCGATGTCAATACCAGCGGCATCGGGATGTATGAGCTGTAAGGAGAGGTCTGCGCTTTGCATTTTCCGCTCCAGGTCTCGCCGTTGCTTGCGGTTCATGTGGCGCCAGTTGATTTGGTTCGAGTGCCCAGTGGATTTTTCGGTTGGCTCCTTTTGCTTGGCTTTCATGGAAACCTCTTGTGTTCAATTTCGACGTGGCTCGGCCCGGTTGACGAAACTTCTCAATCTCTCCATCGGGGTCAGGCCATTCTCCTTTTCAGGACAATGCCTGCCACCACCCACACAATCGCCACTCCCGGAGCCATGCTATAAATCGGGCAGAAACGCTCCATAGAACAGACGGCCTTAGCTGCCGAGCCAAGTCGTGCCACAGATGCTATCTAACTACCGCCCGGACTGCTCGCTGTCAGTCTCTGCCGGAGTTTCTGGTTCATACAACCACCCCGCAGGGGTGGCCAAGGCTATAAAGGTAGAAGTCAAGAGAAAAAACGTCCCCAGCGGCTGGAATTTTTGTTGCTTCGCAGCCCACACGAATAAGCAGGATCTGTTCTGATCTCCCGCGCCATGTGCTCGGTTGCCGGGCGGGTGCGCCCGACAATTTGGGATTTCTCTACCAGCGGTTTTCATCGCCTGTCGGCAACGAAGCCTGTCAGTTCCGAAACCAGCAAAGCTGAACGGCGCTCACTCTAGTTAGTGGCGTCTCATAGTTCTATCTGGGACTCGTGGCCCATAGCTTTTTCTGGTTATCCGAGAGGGCCTAGGGTCGCGTGTGAGACTGGGTGCCCGAAGCACACAGCGCCTAACAAATCAGCTGAGACTCGCTCTCGAACCAAGGTGTCTCGAGAACCCACAGGCCACCGCCAGAGAAGATCCCCGTGATGGAGCGGACTCGATCCGAGACACTCAAGCTGTTTGTGGTTTCAGATGATGGGCGTCGAAGCACACTCCTTCCTTCCATACGATCAATACGATCGTGGCAATCTTCCTGGCCAAGGTCAGTCGCGCCATTTCTGGGCGCATGCCCTTGCCTACTAAAGCCGCGTAGAACGATTCGAACGGGCCGGGCTTCGTCGAAGCCACCACCGCCGCTCCCTTGAACAGATTCTTCAGGTCGTGATTGCAATTCTTGTTCAGCCCGCGAATCTCCACAGGCTTCTTCTTTCGTCGGAGCTGGCCGTTTGCAACCTCGTGATCAGCGCTGCTGTGGATCTCAATGCCTAAGCCGCTGTACGTCCATAGTTGTCGCTTGGTGCGGAACCGGTGCGGGGTCTGCAAAATGCCCAGCAACACCGCCGCCCGGATCGGACCGATCGACGGAATCTGGCACAGTCGCTTCCAAGCCTTGTGCTTCTTGCTCTCCGCCAGTAGCTCTCGGCGCACTCCCTGGCGCAACACGCGCAGCGCATCCAGTTGTTGATAATAAAATTCAGCTCGCCGGCGCACTCCCGGTTCATTGATTTTCCCGAGCCACTCGGCCCGATGACGTGAGCCGTACACCTGCTTGCCGCTACAAGGGATCGCCCAGCTGCGATAGATAGCCTTGACTCGGGTCATGACCCGGCCCAGGTCCCGGGTGATGGTCAGATAACTGCGCACCAACTCCTTCAACGTTCGCAGCCCATGATCCCCGTGATAGACCGGGCGCAGTTGGTTGTTCTTCAGCAATTCCGCGAGCTTGCGCGCATCGACGCGGTCAGTCTGATTGCCCTCTAGCAACAAAGCATTCCGCCGCGGATCGCAGACCACCACTTTCGTGACATGGGGCTTCAACAGGTCATACAACCAAGCGGCCCAGGTTCCTTCTTCAAAGGTGACCTGCACTTCTCCGTGTAGCCCATCGAAAAACTGCAGAATAGTGCTGGCCTTCGTCTCGATGACACATTCCATGACGATCTTGCCGGCAGCATTCCTGACCGCATTCGAAATGCTGTCCTTGTGCACATCCATCCCAACATATTTAATATTGCTAGTCATAAAGGGCGTTCCTCCTCTGGAGCGGTTGAGCTGAAGCACTCAAACCTTACTCCACAAGGGGCGCCCTTTATAATGCGTCGCGTTATCGGACATCTTGTTGCTAGTACGCGCCTTTGACGATTGCGAAAATCTTACGGGCCTTCTCAATATCGCGAGCGGACCATAAACCGGACGCGGACGCCTCCGACACTTTGGAGTGGCGGTGCGTCAACCGTCTTAGCTGAGACGTGACGCTGCAAAGTGGAACAAATGATTGCTAATTGGATGTTGCTCAAGGAATGGGCCTGCTTGCTCCGAATGAAATTACCTCCGTATTTTCCCAACGGCCCGGCGAAGTCGTTACCGGCGAAGAACTCCATCACCTCATCTGGCCGAAGGAAAGCTTTGGCGATTTCGACCACGCCATCAATTTGGCCGTGTACTTGGGTCCACCTTACCGGTTTCGTCGTCAAGCAGGACTTGAGGATTACTTCCACTTTGCGCGTCACCCCTTCCGAATGGGAGATTCGCGGGAATATTTCGAAGACACAGCGCCAGCACCCCCAACTCACAATTAGCGCGTTGAGTTGTTGTACCAACGCAGGACGCGGAGAGCTCGCAGTGTGTTCCAGCGGCTTGCGCTGCCGACATCGGTCTCCATCTGCAGTGGAATATGTTCGTGATGAAGGAGGTTCAGCGGCCAGCGCCCGTTCTGGTGACGGCGCTCAATCACGACTTTGATGGCTTCACGGACGCGACGGTCGGGCATGATTCCCGCATTCCGCAGATACTCAAGTCCGCGTAAGACGTCGTAATGCCAAAACGTCGGGAACGAGAAGCGCAGCCAGCGCTTGTCGATGACTTTGCCGGTGCGAAGCGAGTGGAACATGCGGCGTTCGAGGAGATAATTTTCGGCGCGCATGCGAGCCTTCGTGACAGCCGCTGATTTGCACCCTGCTCGTTCGTAATCGAGCAGTCCTTCGAGCACGCAGATGGTGGTGTGGAACGAAGAGCACCGGCTGGGAGGGCGTTTCGGCGACAAGAAGGGCCATGCCTCGCAGTTCCAGCCGCCATCTTCGAGCTGCTCGCGGAGGAGCTGCTTGGCCAGTGCGTCGTTGGGTTCCTTGAAATACGCACCAAGGCCGAGGATTCTGCCGTTGATGCAGGGTTCGGTTTCTCCGTGAAAGTAAGGCCGGTTGTTGAGCCACTTAAACACGAGCCGCTTGTCAATGCAGTCGACCATTTTGCGAGCCTGCTTGCTGGCGGGGTCGAGACCGAGCTCCTTCAAGGCGACGAGACTGTTGAGAGTAACAAGGTCCCACTTCCGCGGGTCGCCCCAGTAGCCGCCAGGAGATTGGGCGGCGAGAAGTTGGGCTCCCCAGCCTTCAGTCGCGATGCGCGACCGCTCGGCCGCAATCGCGTCGGGAGACTCATCGGTCAGGTCGTTCATGACCTGCCAACGGATGGCGGGGTCAGAATCGAGGAGCCATTTGATGTGCGCGGGCCGCGGTGCGTAATCGTGTAGCCGCATTGGCCTGTTATAGCACGTGGTGCGTAAGTCTTGAGCCGTGCACCGAGCGACGCCCACCCTGGCTCCTGTGGTAGAAGTTGACGGCAAAAACCTTCTGGGCGAATCGTTTACCAGGCACCAGGCGTGCTTCAAAGTTTACTGTTGTTGCGGACTGACTGTACGACTTGACCGATTGCATCGATAACCACATCAGGCCTGTCGATGATGAGGGGGAATTTGAAGCTAGCCTGATGTAGTTTGTCCTCGGACGTGCGTTTATCCAAGGGACGAAGGCAAATTCTAGCAAATGCCGCGGTCGTACAACTGGTAATGACCACTGGCAGCGAATAGCGGGAGTAGTGTAGTTTCCCTCCGTACGGACATTTCGTGGAGAGCCTCGATGTCACTTGCAGACAAACCAACTCGACGAGAATTTCTAGTCACTACTTCTTCGGCTGCGCTAGGCGCAGCGGTACCTTCAACAACTTGTCAACAGGAACCGCTGCGATCAAGTAACTCCAACCGAGCAGACGAAGCAAAGCCTCCTTACTCCACCGCAGAGCTTTTGCAGAGCGGACCGCAGCGAACGTTCAGCGGCGACAAAGTTACCCAAATCGCGATGCCGCTGGGAGGGATTGGAACCGGCTGCATTTGTTTCAATGGCTATGGCGGCCTGCAAGACTTTTCGATTCGGAATCGCCCGGCAACGACAGCTTTGCCCGAGGGTTACTCCCCAACCCACGCTGCTTTCGCCATCCTGCATATTAAGGGGGCGACTCCCGCCACCAAACTAGTCGAAGGACCATTTCCTGTGCTGAAGATTTACGATCAGGGACTACAGGGAGAAGGATATCGCAGGGGAGGATTCGAAGGATTTCCGCGATTTGGGAAATGTGTTTTTAGAGGAGACTACCCTTTTGGAGAGGTGCTTATTAGCGACTCGGTGATTCCACTGGAGGTGAAAGTCACCGCCTGGAATCCGTTCATTCCCGTCGACGATAAGAACTCAGGGATTCCTTGCGTAATCCTTGAATACACACTGCACAATACTTCGTCGCAGAACGTGGACTATGAACTCTCCTACCATATTTCGCATTTAGCCCCTGGATGTAGCGATGACGAATCTACCAGCCGTAATAGCGTTATACCGGATCGAGGGGTGTTCCTGTACAACACAGAAAAGGCCAATGCAGAAAGTTTCGGAAGCGGCTGCCTACTCTCCCTCGGAGGTACTTGCGGCGTTAAGGGAATGTGGCTTCGCAGCCCTGGCTGGGAATTCGATTCGCTCTCGGCGCTCTGGCGTGAGGTATCGACCGGCAATTTTACGGTCAATGACGGATCGAACGAGATCGATTCGAAGGGTCGAAACGGGTGTTCGATTCTGTTGTCGGGAGCCTTAGCACCCGGGGGATCGAGGACCCATCCGATTCTAATTGCCTGGTATTTTCCCAATTGTTATCTGGAGGCGGGAAGTCTTCTTCCCCCGATTGCAGGCACTGAAGGCTGTAGAAGTCTGCCGGAAGGTGAAGCGCCATTGTGGCGGCCGCACTACGCCGCGAATTGGAAGGATGCCCGGGATGTAGCATTCTACGTCGATGAACATTACGAGTCGTTACGATCGCGCACCTTTACCTTCAAAGAGGCACTGTTTTCGTCGACGTTACCGCCGTATGTTCTGGATGCAGTCTCCGCCAATTTGGCCATCTTGAGATCTCCTACCGTACTTCGCATGGAAAATGGCGACATTTGGGGCTGGGAAGGTTGCTTTCCTGATGCCGGCTGCTGCCACGGTTCCTGCACACATGTGTGGAACTATGCCCAGGCTTTTCCCAATCTTTATCCGCAACTTGAACGAACATTGCGTGAACTCGAACTCGGCCGGTCGATGGACGAAACCGGCCACGTCACGTTTCGAGCGGCACTCCCCGCAGGGCCGGTCAAACATGACTTCCATGCCGCTGCGGACGGCCAGTTGGGCGGAATAATGAAAGTCTTCCGCGACTGGCAGATTTCCGGAGACGCGGAATGGCTGAAGAAAATGTGTCCCCTCGCGAAACGCAGCCTGGATTACTGTATTCGAGAATGGGATCCAGACCACAAAGGGGGCCTGTTCGAACCTCATCACAATACTTACGACATTGAATTTTGGGGGTCGGACGGAATGTGCACCAGCATTTATCTGGGAGCCCTCTCAGCTATGGCGCAAATGTCGAAGGCTGTCGGTCAACCGGAGGATGCTGAATTTTATGGGCAGATGGCCACTCGCTGTGCGCGGTTTATGGAAGAGCATCTTTATAATGGCGAATATTTTCACCAGAAGATTCAATTCCAGGGCTTAAGGAACACCTCTTTTGCCACCATGATCGCCCACGTCGATGAACATAGCAGCGAAATGCAACAATTGTTAAAGCGTGAAGGGCCGAAATACCAGTATGGAAACGGATGTCTTTCTGACGGAGTCATCGGCGCGTGGATGGCCCGAATGTACGGAATCGACACGCCGCTTGCGTCGGACAAAATCAGAAGCACCTTGAAGTCTATCTTTACCTATAACTTCAAAGCCGACCTCAGCCAACACGCAAATGCACAACGTCCTGGCTACGCCATGGGACACGAGCCGGGCTTGCTTCTATGCACTTGGCCGCGCGGTGACAAGCCTACCTTGCCGTTCGTCTACTGTGACGAAGTCTGGACTGGTATTGAATATCAGGTCGCCGCTCATCTCATTGCGGAAGGATTCGTCGCCGAGGGACTCACCATCGTCAAGGCGATGCGCACTCGCTATGACGGCCGGATTCGCAACCCATGGAATGAGTATGAGTGCGGGAATTACTACGCTCGCGCCCTGGCAAGTTACGCCTTGCTCGCCGCATTGTCCGGGTTCCGTTATTCAGCCGTGCAACGAACCCTATGGTTTGCTCCTCAGTTGAGCATTCGTCCATTCAAAACCTTTTTTTCCACAGCCGCAGGGTTTGGCACCATTTCGCTCGAAGAAAAAAGCCTCCGAATCCAGGTGCTCGAAGGTGAAGTGGCCGTGGAAACATTAGTGTTGACCGACAAAACTTCGCAAAGAAGGTTGGAATGGAAAATTACTGCACGGCCAGATGCTCCGGCAATTAAGACCCTCTAACTAGCCTAAATCTTCTGCTAGGATAAATTACAAAGGTCATCGGCTCGCCTACGGCATCGTGAACCATGTCCAGATCATAAATCTGCAGTCTGGCGCGGGGGGGGATCCGCCACATTTACGCAAACGAAAATGCCTTTGAGGGCGATAAGACTGGCAAGTTCCCGACGGCTCAGTGATTGTCTATGACTTGCTTGAAACCGAGGAGATTGCGGGCAACACCATAGAAGGGCCAACGCGCCGAGTTGATGTCGTGGTGAAGTAGAGCGAGCTCTATCGCACAATTTAAGAGTCTCCCAGGTGGCATTAACGGCCGAGCGACGAGCCATGCCAACCGAAAAGACCATGAGTTGTGGGACAATCTGGGTACTTTGCACAATCCGCTCCGAACTAACCCGAATTACCCCGGGACACTGGAGGTGAGAGACATTGAAAGGAAAGGAAACAAAGTGTAATCGGTCATTTCGTAATCGGCAGGTCGTGGGTTTAACTCCCACTCTCGGCTCCAGAATCTTTCCTGCAAAACCGTCCTTCTTCAAATCTCAAATCGTCGTGCGGCGGTTTCTCGCATGTATGCTGTCATTCTTGACGTTTCCTCTCGGTTTTAGTGCGCGAGGGAATCTGCCCGATGAATACAAGGGCAGACCTTTTCAGGATGCAAGCCATACAATCGGCCCGCAGAAGATCCCTGGCCGGCTGGAAGCAGCATTTTACGATCTGGGCGGAGAAGGAGTCGCCTACCACGATGTGGATCCCATCAACCACGGAAGTGGGGAACTCAATTACAAACCTGAACATTGCGAGGAAGGTGTGCCTGTTTCTGTTTGCCACTTTCGCGAGGGCGAAGGTGTGGACGTGTCTTACGTGAAAAAGTTGGCCGATCTAAATCACCCAAACATGGTCGCTCCGGAATGGCAGCAGTTGTACATTGGATGGACAGAAGACGGCGAATGGACAAACTACACGATAGACGTGGGAAAACCTGGAAAGTACAAAATCACAGTCATGTATTCCAATGTGGCGCAAACCATTCAGTTTTCGCTGAATCACACGCTAGCAGCCGACTGTAAGCTTCCTGTTGATACCCCCAAACAGTTGAATCTTGAAAAATATCCGGATTGGATTATCTGGCACATATGGAACAAGGCAGATTGTGGAGAAATCAGTTTTCCTCAAGCCGGCCGCCAGCTCCTGACCTTGCATTACAGGAAAGGGAACAATCTTGCTTATTTTGACTTCGTGCCTGTCACTCCGTAAACGTCCGGATGCTACCGATTCACTCGTCTGGAGTCAGCAGAGTCTGGTTGAGGGGACGTGTGGATTCGCGCACGGCAAGTTCCGGCTCTACCATAATCTGCTTCCGGAAAGGCTCTGAACCATTGAGCTGACTAAGCACACATTGGGCGGCAATTCTGCCCATGTTGGAGAGTGGCTGGCGAATCGTTGTCAGTCTCGGGTTATTGAATTCCGCCACTTTGATGTCATCGAATCCGATTACAGAGACGTCCCGTGGCACGCTCAGCCCGGCATCCTGCAAGGCCCGGATGGCTCCAATTGCCGACATGTCGTTAAAGGCGACTAGCGCTGTGAATACTCGGTCACTCGAAAGAAGTTGCTGTACGACGGGATAGCCGAGCTCAGGCGAGGAAATGTCGCGATCGAGTTGAACTACCAATTCAGGCTTGATGGTAATGCCAATGTCCTGCGCCGCGGCTACGATGTTGTTCCAGCGCCCTTCGGAATCCGAGCTGAACGATTGGCCGCGGATGAAGGCGATGTTCTTGTGGCCCAGCGAATGCAAATGCGTCAAGGTCAATTGCGCAGCGAATCGGTGATCCAGCGTGACATTGGTTACACCGTGGATTGGCCGATTTCCCGCCACGGCCGCCACCGGAACGGAAAATTCGTGCTCCAGCGCGGTGTCAATTGCAATCAAAGCTTCGGCGCCGCGGCCGAGGAGCATCTGGCTGTATTCTTCAATCAGGTTTTTCCGGTGTCGATGGTGGGCTGTGAAGTAGAAATAGCCCGCTTCCATCAAATGGTCGCCAATCCCGCTCATGACTTGGGTATGGTATCCGTCTCCTAATTCGGGCACGAGAATGCCAATGGTAAATGTGCGTCGATTGCGAAGGGAACGCGCCAGAAGGCTCGGCTGATAGTTGAACTTCCTCGCCGCCGCTTTAATACGGTCGCGCGTGGCTGGCGGAATGGACCGGCCGGGAACCTCATTAAGAACGACGGAAACAGTGGTGGGATTCAAGCCAAGATAGGCGGCCAGTTTCTTCAGGCTGATCGGCTCTTGGGGATCCTTCGATTTCTCTTTCGATTTGTTCTTAGTTTTCTCCATGGGTGCTCACAACTCTTTCCACTGCTTTTAGGCCCTGCGAGCAGGCAATCGCCTTTACCAAACAAAAGTTCCCACCGCACCGGCCTGTAACGTTGCGGTGAAAAAGCTGCCCTGGTAAGCCACGTCGAATGTCTGCGGCGCGGAAGCTGTGTTTGCAACCACCAGGACGAACTTGTGATTCGGAGCTAGGAACGCGACGTTGGGTAACAAGTCCGGGAAGCTTGAATTCACTCGCACTGACCCCGGCCGGGCAAACTTGGAGAAATGCGCGATGGTGTAATACGCCAGGTTGCGCGTCACTTCATTGCCGTCGATGGTGATGGCGCCCTGACAGACTGGGCACCCGCCATTGTTGGTATGCGGCTCAAATTTGGAGTCAGCCGCCAGATTCCAGAGCAAAACGTTCCGGCTCCAGTTTCGGACAGCGCCGATTACGGTTTCGGAAACATGTTTGGCGATCAGGAGGGTGGGCTTATCTGTGTGTTCGACGGCCATGTATTCAGTGAAGTACAGGTTCTTGTCTGGATAAGCATCATGGACTGTCGACATAGCGATGATTTGCCCCTCATACAAGTGAAAGGCAGCCCCATCGGCATAGGGGTTCGCTTGCGGGTCCTTCAGAATCGTCAATGGATAGTCAGGATGATTGCAATTGTGGTCGAAGAGCAGAATCTTGGTGGTGATACCTGCGGACTTAAACGCTGGTCCCAGATGGTCTTTAATAAAAACCGCCTGATCTTGGGCAGACATCTGCATGCTTGGCGTATTCTTTTCGTTCAATGGTTCATTCTGAATTGTGATGGCATCAATGCGGAGACCTTGAGCCTGCATTCCCTGGATGTACTTGACGAAGTACTTTGCGTACGGTTCATAACATTCAGGCTTGAGGCTTCCGCCTTTCACATTTTCGTTTGTTTTCATCCACGTTGGTGCGGACCATGGCGAACCCAGGATTTTAATGTCCGGGCGAATCGCCAGGATGAGCTTCAACATTGGGATGACATACTTTTGGTCTTCCTTGAGGCTGAACTTCGCCATGTCGGGATCCGTTTGGCCCAGAGGGAGGTCGTCGTAGGAATAGACATATTCATTCAGATCGGACGCGCCGATCGTCACTCGCAAATAGCTGATGCCTATGTCGCGACCCCTTGTCCCAAACAGTTCCTTCAAGAGCGCTTTTCGTTTGGACGGGTCCATCCGATATAAGTGGTGCGCACTCCCCCAGGTCATCGCAAAACCAAATCCATCGATGGGCTGTAAGAGTTGGTGATCAAGGATTTCGATTGTCGGGTGCTGACTGGGTTCAGAGGAGAACTGGAAGGATTTCTTTTGCTCCTGGAATAAGGCGGATCTGTCGGCGTTAGTCAGCCACAGTTTTGCGGTTTTCTTATGCGCAGGAGAGGGAAGAGGAGCCAGAAGGAAAACTGCAAGTAGGGTGAGAATGAGACTGAGTTTCACGGATTTCCCTTTCCCCCGGGTTCCCGAGCGGCTTACCAACGAAGCGTGATAATGGATTCTGGTTCCAGGGTCAATTCCAGCGCTTGCTTTGCGTTTTGGTAAACCACCTTCTGTTCTTCGCCTTGATTCGTGATCACGAGTACGTGGGTGCCATCGGGATTCTCAAACGCCACATGGTCAACATTATTCAGTTTGGAGGTAGAATTAACTACGTGGGCGCCTCGCAGCACAAATTTCGAATAGTGAGCGAATGCCCAATATTGGCCGCTGCGTACCACCTCGTGAGTTTGGGAATCTACAGTGACCAATCCGCCGCAGAAGGCAGGACCGATGTTGGGCCGCCCTTCTTCGTCTAACACAAGATTCCATCCGACGATGCATTGCGACCAGTTCCGCAAAATTCCGGCAAATGTATGCGACCACTTGACCCAGTCAGTCGCGTAGTCGGCATTCCTGTAGCTTGGGCCTCCTTCCGTCCAGTAGGTGTTTTTTGTTGGAAAGGCTTCATGCACGCGAGCCATGGCGTCCGGAGTCCCCGCGTAGGCGTGCCAGGCAATTCCGTCTACATATTTGTTGAAATCCGGGTCGTTCAGTTCATCCATCACCCGACCCCACAAATTGTAGTTATGGTCCAGGACCCATATTTTGGTATCGAGCGAAGCCTGCTCGAGGGCCGGGCCCAGGTGCTTTTTGACGAACTCGATCTCGTATTCTTGTCCCCAAAGAGCGGCGGGCATTCTTCCGTCCTGGTCGGTGTCGACCTCATTCTGGACGGTGACTGCTCGAATTCTGACTCCTTCTTTTGCATAGCCTTCCAGGAACTTCACGAAATACTGAGCGTAGCTGGAGAGGTACTTCTTGCGCATGGAACCGCCCAAGAGGGATCCATTGGATTTCATCCAGCCCGGCGGGCTCCAGGGGCAGGCAAAAAGGAACAGTTCCGGATTTACTGTTTGTGCGTATCGCAGAATCGGCAGAATGTATTCGCGATCATGATCTAGGCTGAAACGCGACAGTTCCGGATCAGGATCTGTGCTTTCGTCATAGCTATAGGCGAACCGGGAATAGTCGCTGGCTCCGATGCACGTGCGCCCGACGGAAAGGCGCAAACCATCGCGCCCAAATAAATCGGCAACGAGCATTTGCCGTTTTTCCGTTTCCAGTTGCGAGAGCAGGTAACAAGACGCGTCCGTGAATGCGGCGCCGAATCCCAGGATTTCCTGATAGCGTTTGCTGGCGTCCGTGAGAATGCTTGTGGAGCTGACTGCGGACGAAGTCCGCCATTCCGGCAGCTTGATTTCGGCCAGTCTGCGGTCTTTCGAGGTAACCCAGGCCCGAACCCGCGGGGGAGCGGTAGCCATCAGAAATCTGGGCCGCGACACGGCCAGCGAGACTGCAGTGGCCAGCCGCAGAAACTCTCTACGCGTGTTTTTTACCATGAATCCCTCTCCTCTGTGCGATGAAACGTTGCTGTGGAGCGAGCGCCAGGTACCGTGAGAGACAATCGATTGTCCACAGCCTAGCGCTCTTTTTGTGTGGAAGGCAATGGAAAAAGACGTTTAGTGCTCAAACTGTCTGATTTGAGCTGTGGCCCGAAAATTAAGAAGCCAGGAGTATAGCCGGCGCTTTACCGGTCGAGGAGCGGACGACGAAATCGGGCTCGACAGCGATTTCCGGTACAAAGTCAGCGCCGGATTCGATTCGATTTAGCAAAGTTCGTGCCGCTAACTCGCCCATTTTCTGGAGCGGCTGACGGACTGTGGTAAGGCTCGGCAAGGTATGTACGGCAATTTGAATATCATCGAATCCGACGACGGAAACGTCCTCGGGGACGCGTAGTCCCGCCTCCTGAAAGGCTCGAATAGAGCCGATGGCGGAGATGTCATTATAGGCAAAGAGCGCCGTGAAACGCTTGCGGCGGGAGAGCAGTTCTTTTGCGAAGGGATAACCTAGTTGGGGAGTAGGATCGTCACCTTCGAGTTCGACGATGAGCGAAGGTTTTAAGGATATTTCGAGTTCTTCGGCGACTTCGCATATGGCCTTCCAACGAACCTCCGTATCCGAACTGAAGGTGGAACCCTTCATGAACGCAATGTCCCTGTGTCCGAGTTCTATCAGATGACTTAAGGCCAGCCATGCGGCGCGCCGATGATCCAGAACCACATTCGTTACGCCTTTGATGCAATGGTGTCCCGCGACTGCAATCGTGGGAAGGGAGAGCGAATGATCGAGGAATGTATCAACGGTAATAAAACCTTCTACGCCGCGGTCGGAAAGAATCTGTTCATAATGTTCGAGAAGCTTTGGTTCGTGACGGTAGGCAACGGTCAGAAAGAAAAAATTTCGTTCGCGCAGATAGCGCTCAATACCGCTAATGATCGGGGAGCTGTAAAAATCACCGATTTCCTGCGTGACGACGCCGATCATGTAGGTTCGTTTGATGCCAAGATTGCGCGCGTAAAAGCTAGGGCGATAGTTCAATTCGCGCGCGGCCTGGAGAACTCGGTTTTTTGTGGGTTGCGGAATGGACCGGGAGGCGAGCGAGTTGTTCAATACGGCGGAACAGGTTCCCTTGGTGAGTCCAACGCGTTCGGCAACCATTTGCAGGGTTACGGGATGGTTTGACTTGCGGTTCCTGCCCTTCTTTTTCTTCGGAATCTTCATTCGGCTTTCGCTCCTGACGCTTGCAAAGAAGTGGCGCTAAGAAACGGCACCTAGGCCGAGGGGTTTCATTGCCAAGATAGTACCTCTCATTTTGACTGTAAGGTGAACTAAATCAAGAGCCGTATTGCAAAAGTTCCCTAGAATACCCGTATTCTAGCGTGGCATCCGTTAGAATACCGGTATTTTGGGCTTGACAAGGAGTAGGGGCAGCTGTTAAATGGCCTGGGTTGAAGCAATAATTCGAACAGGACCCATCTGCAAGAGAGTCGCTGTTTGTGTGACCCGAGCGATCCCGAACCCTCTGCAAACGGAATCTACTGCCAAAGACAAACGATTGTCCATGGAGAAACCGGCCAATGCCTGTAAAGCCAAGAGAGCGTGCCAAACTGGGCGGTGTTTCGACTCTATTAGTAGACAATCGATTGACTAAATCAACTGAATCGCATTTTTTTCTTGACAACCTTTCCGCGAAGGTTTGTAATGCAGCGAGAGTAATACATAAGCATTAGGAACGTACCGAAACAATAAATGGGCTTTGAGGGGCCTGCCGGGTCGGGTGTACGGCTGCGCAGGGTTTTGTTGAGGTGCGTCCTTTTGCTGGTGCCCTGTGGTCCCAGTCCGTGTTTGCAGCGTTCCCTGTCGAGGACATATTCACTAGCTATTTGGAGGAATGAATGAGGACAGCACTGCGACTTGCGATTGCTATCTGTCTTTTGGCATTCGCGGCTAACTTATCTTTCGCTCAAAGCACAAACTCAGGCGAGATTCGCGGAACGGTCACCGATCCCACTGGAGCCGTTGTCGCTGGCGCAACCGTTACCTTAGTCAATGTCGATACGGGCGAGACCAAAGACTTTGTCACCAACGATAACGGTATTTATGACACCGTTTCCACTCGCCCCGGCAATTACACGCTTACATTCGAGAAGCAGGGCTTCAAGAAGTCGACGTACGGCCCCGTCGTTCTACAAGTTTCTGTCATCACAGTGGACGCGGCACTCCAGGTCGGCCAAGTCAGCGAAGTGGTCAACGTCGAGGCCACTGGCGCGCCGCTCCTGCAGACTGAAACGTCACACCTCGGAGCGATTCAGGAAGCAGAGACCATGGCTAAACTGCCCCAGATAGGGGCGGGCATCACCGGCAACGACTGGGCAAATTTCAATATTCTTCTCCCGGGAGCTACCGGCTCCCCGACGGCGCCTGGTTCAGAAGGCAGCGGCGCGTACAATGCCGGTGATGCGATTTCCATCAATGGCAACCTCCCCAACTATGCGAATTATTTGCAGGATGGCGGTGTGGTCCAGTTGCCCGTGAGCAACAACGTCGACAACACTTTGTTCTCTGCTCTACAAGAGGTGCAGATCACAACGTCGTCTTTCTCTGCGCAGTACGGGGTTGGCGGCGCCGTCTTCAACCAGATCACCAAGAGCGGAACCAGTGACTACCATGGGTCAGTGTATGAATATTTTCAGAACTCCGCACTGAACGCCAAACCCTTTTTCTGGATTCCCAACAGCAGTGGGGGCTTTTCTCCACAGAAGGTAGGCTATCTCAGGTATGACGAATACGGGGGAACGGTCGGCGGACCGATCATCAAGCAAAAGCTATTCTTCTTCTTTGCTATAGACAAGATCTATAACAACGGGGCTGCAGGTTCGACATTGGGCACAGTTCCTACCTTGGCCGAAAGAGGATTGGGGACAGCCAATCCAGGCGCATACGATTTCACTGGGCTCCCGACCCTATACGATCCGCAGAGCTGCAACACGCCGGGTTGTACCCGAACTTCCTTCGCGGCGGAAAACACAGGGTCGTTGGCTGGTGTGAATGCCATACCGGGCAATCGCATAGACCCGGTGGCAGCGAAGACTCTGGCCCTCTATCCTAAGCCCAATGTAGGAGTCGCCGGGGCGACCACGAATAATTTCAGCACGATCCTCCCCACTCCAAACCCGAATCTCCGCTATTTTGGACGCATCGACTACACTCTTTCGCAATCAAATACGATGAATTTCTCAATCAGTGCCAAGAACAATCCCGGGGTCAATAAGTATGGGCCGCTTCCTTGCCCCATCAACTGCTTCTCCGGAGACATAGATGGCTATAACGTGCAATATACCGACACCTGGACCATTAGCCCGACGATGGTGAACGAGTTCCGCATGGCTTACACCAAACAAGGCAACTGGTTTATTCCCCAAACTAAAGGGTTCGACGCAGCAAGCACGTTGGGTTTGCAATATGCTAAGGCGAATATTCTTCCTACAATAAACATCGGCGGCCCCGGATTCTGTTGTGCACAACTAGCTCCCGGCACAAACGCGATCTATATCGAGAATCTGTATGACCCATCGGATGTTATCACCCTGATTAAAGGGAAACACATTCTTCACTTTGGTGTTGAGGTGCTGATGGGGCAAGGCAATACCACACCGTGGGGAAATCTGCAGGCCGGTAATTTCAACTTCAATGGGAACTACACCGCGCAAAACAATGTGGCTGCGGGTACCACGGGAACCGGCTTGGCTGATTTCCTGCTCGGCGACGTCCAGCAGTGGAGCGCAACCAATCAGGCGGTTTCCTACGCCCGCCTCAAGAGTCCTCAACTTTTTGTTCAGGATGACTTTAAGGTCAAACCAAACCTCACGATTAATCTGGGCCTTCGTTACACGGCCACAACAGGTTTTACCGAGATCCATAACTCCATCGGCGGCTTCGATCCGAATGTCACACTTACCTACCCCTGCCCCACCGCCACGGTCACCAACTGCTCGTATAACGGCAGTCTGGGTTCGATGTGGTTCGCTGGCCAGGATAATCGAACCTCAGCGCAGAAGCCTATTTACGATATATTCTTGCCACGCGTTGGTTTTGCATGGTCCTTTATGCCCAACACTGTGCTGCGAGGCGGCTTCGGGATGTATTCGTATAACTTCAGCCAAGATGTCTACGGGGCCGGGATTGGGGCTGGCTCCGTGTACACAAGTACTGGTAGTGCTTCGGACCCGAACCAAGGAACTGGACCGAATCCGCTCATCTATCTGAGCTCTCCTGCCTCCGTAGCTAACTCCGTGCTCAATTACGTCGTGGGCTCGCCGCAGTCGCGGGTACCTTACACGTACCTCAATCTTACCAGTCCGTCAAATCAGACCTACGTCCCGTATAACGTTCCAGTGGGTCGCATCAACCAATGGCAGGTAAGCGTCGAGCACCAATTCGCCCATGATTACATGGCTTCCCTTGCATATGTGGGAAGTCACGGCTCGAATCTGCAATTCCCAACGGACCTCAACCAAATAACCAGCGCGACTGGTCTCGCCGCAAGCTCGGCGGCTGGAAGCGCGGTTCAGGCCGATCGGCCCTTCCCCGCATGGGGAACCCTCGGCGGTAACAACTACAACGCGATCTCCAACTACAACGCTCTCCAGGCCCAGGTGACAAAGCGCTACTCCAATGGGTTACTCTTCAGCGCGAACTTCGTCTGGTCGCACATGCTGGATGACCAGGACTCGGGCGGGTGGGGCAGCCGTGGAGGAACTCAGTATTGGCAGATCGGGACCGACCCCAAAGCGAACTACGGCAATTCGAATTTCGACATTCCGATTGCCTTCAAAGGCTATGCCTCTTACGACCTGCCATTTGGCCAAGGCAAGGCCTACCTCAATAACAGTCGGGCATTAGATCTACTCGTGGGCGGGTGGCGCGTCGCGGGAACATTCATCGCCCAGAACGGAAATCCGTTCACGGTGGTAATGAACACTAATAAGAACCAGACAATTACCGGCTGCAGCGTCGGTGGTACCGCCACCGGTGGCGACGTCAACAACGGGTGCAATTGGTTCGCCAATGTTGTAGGCAACATTAATGGCCCCAAAACTTCCGCTGAGTGGTTTAACACTGCAGCGTTTGCCTCTCCCTTGATTGCTCCGTTCCAGTGGGGCAACGAGGGGAGGAACATGCTCAGAGGACCACGACTTTCCGTTGTTAACTTGTCCTTGGCGAAGGGATTCAGCTTTAAGGAACGTTTCCATCTGGACCTGCGCGCGGACTTTGTCAATGCTCTGAATCATCCGAGCCTCGGCCTTCCGGGCCAGGTGTTAGGAGCGAGTAATTTCGGAGAGATAAATGCCTCAACGCAAAATGGTGGAGTCGCGGTGGCTCCCCGTAGCGGACAATTGAGTGCAGTCTTTTCTTTCTAAACAAGCAAGCACGTCGAGGGAGAGGACGGCTCACCCCGCCGTCCTCTCTTTTTTTTTGCAGGAGGGGGAACAAACGCTGAGTGGTTCGTTCGCCGTATACTAATCAGATGAAGACAACGGCAGTGACTGTTTTGTTGTGCGCTTTCCTCTTTTTCTTCCCAGCCACTGGCATTTCCCAATCTTCCCCCACACGCCAGCAACAAATCGAATCGCACTTGAAGCAGGCCCGCACGTATCTGAGTGAGAATCGGCCGGATCTAGCTGCTACGGAATTTCAAGCGATTGTCGCGCTGGACCCGAAAAATGTGGACGCCCAAGGCAATCTAGGCGTGGTCCTCTTCTTCCAAGGCAAGTATGCGGAGTCAAGTCCGCACCTGCGCGCTGCGCTCAAGCTCCAGCCAAATCTTTGGAAAATCCAAGCACTGCTGGGCATCGCCGAAAAACGCACAGGCGACGTCAATAGCGCCCTCGCCGACCTGGAAAAAGCCTTTCCTAACCTGAAGGAGCAGAAGATTCGCATTGATACGGGAATGGAATTGATCGATATCTATTCCGGTGCTGGAGACCTGCCGAAGGCCGTGCCGATTATCAGTGCGCTGCGAGACATCGACCCAACTAACGTGGAGATCATCTATACCGCGTATCGCATCTATTCGGATCTTTTGGACGAGGCTCGGCTGAGCCTAATCGTTGTGGCGCCAAACTCCGCCCGAGTTCACCAGATGATGGCTCATGAATTGGCTCGCCAGGGCAACACCGACGAAGCCATCGCGAATTATCGCGAAGCGCTCAAGATCGATCCGAACGTTTCTGGCCTACACTTTGAGCTTGCCGAAATGCTTAACAATTCCTCGATTCCCGGCGGGCGGGAAGAGGCAGAAAAGGAATACCAGGCCGCTCTTGCGATCAACCCGAACGACGAAAAAGCAGAATGCAAGCTGGGAGATCTAGCGGCGCTTCGCGGAGACCAACAAGCGGCCGCGGAGTACTACCAGCGCGCCCTCAAGCTTCAGCCGAACGACGCGGAAGCGATCCTCGGCCTCGCGAAGTCTTTGATGACGATGAATCAGCCGGAAAAGGCGCTTCCGCTCCTAGAGCAGGCCGTCAAACTGGATCCGACGAACGCTGTTGCCCACTTTCGCCTCAGCACTCTCTACCGGAAGATGGGCCGAACTGCG
Organism: Candidatus Acidiferrales bacterium; assembly: GCA_963775865.1. Taxonomy (GTDB): domain Bacteria; phylum Acidobacteriota; class Terriglobia; order Acidiferrales; family UBA7541; genus Acidiferrum. The sequence goes on from CAVZKU010000002.1 coordinate 211,087, forward strand.
GATGCGAACCGTGAACTGGAAGACTACCAGAAGTACAAAGCCATGAAAGAAAAGCTTCGGGACACTTACCGGCAGATGCGACTACAGCCGGACAAAAAGGAACAGGAAGACGACGCGCGAAATTAGATCACGGGGCGTTCCGTCTGGCTGTTATTTCCTTCTTTCGGTAGAAATGGAATTCTCCACGCCTCACTTCATGTGGCCGGGGGCTATAGGGAAGGAAGAGCAGGCAAAGGAGTTCAGTGAAGGTACAATGATGAAAACGCTTGTTACTCTGGCGATACTGCTGCATTCCTCTGCTCAATTCCGGGCCACTTCCCAATTCAGTGATCGTTTGGAGGACCCGAACGCCGTCTACCTTACACCCGACAAGTTTCACGTCCATGGCGACGGCATCGCCGATGACACGGATGCTTTGCAGCAAGCCATCGACAGAGTGCAGGAAACCACCAATCAGGGCATTCTGTTCCTGCCAGCGGGCCGCTATCGTCTCTCCCGGACAGTGTACATCTGGCCTGGAATCCGCATCTTTGGCTACGGCAACACTCGCCCGGTGATTGTCTTGGCAGCAAACACGCCGGCTTTTCAGCAGGGACCTTCCTACATGATTTTTTTTGCGGGCGGCCGGCCAGGGAAAGAGCCATCAGGTGTTTCCGGTGAAGGAGCAGCGGCCATGCCGCCTGACGCAAGCCCTGGCACTTTCTACTCCGCGATTAGCAATGTGGACATTGAAATCCAGGATGGCAATTCCGGGGCCGTCGGTATCCGCGCACATTACGCGCAGCACTGCTACCTAGCACACATGGATTTCCGTCTGCGTTCGGGTATTGCCGGAATCCACGATGGAGGGAGCGTCGCGATTGATTTGCATTTTTTCGGAGGCAAGTACGGTATATGGACGCGCAAGCCTTCGCCGGGATGGCAATTCACGATCATCGACAGCACCTTTGAGGGGCAAAGTGAAGCCGGCATCCGGGAGCACGAAGCGGGCTTAACGCTCATCCGGCCGCAGTTCAAGAATGTTCCGACTGCTATCTCCATCGACCCAGGCTACTTCGACGAATTGTGGGTGAAGGATGCCCGGCTGGAGAATATCAGCGGTCCCGGAGTCATCATCAGTGCCGAAAATAGCCCGCGAACCGAAATCAATATGGAGAACGTGGTATGCCGTGGCGTGCCTGTCTTTACCTTCTTTCGGGAAAGCGGCAAACAGGTCAAAGGTCCGCAGGATATGTATACGATCCGGACCTTCTTGCATGGAGTTCACTTTGAGGATGTCGGGGCGGTTCCTTCGATGCAGGATATTGTCGAAGTAGAGCCCTTGAGTGCGCTTCCGCCGCCCGTGCCATCCGATATTCGCGATCTGCCTCCGATGAAAACGTGGGTGAACATCCGTACTTTGGGCGCGCTAGGTGACGGCGCTACGGACGACACGGCGGCATTGCAAAAGGCAATTGCCGAACACCGGACGATTTATTTCCCAGCGGGGCAGTACCGTGTGACCGAGACGATTCAGCTCAAGGCGGACACGATTCTCATCGGCTTACATCCCAGTGTGACGCGAATACTACTTGCCGATGGAACTCCGGCCTTTCAAGGTGTGGGCAGCCCAAAACCGCTCCTGGAGGCTCCCGAAGGCGGCAACAACATCATTACGGGCATCGGCCTTTACACGAATGGCATCAATCCGCGGGCGGTCGCCCTCAAATGGATGGCGGGGAAAGATTCCATGGTCGATGATGTGCGCTTCCTCGGTGGCCATGGGACGGTGAATCCCGGGGCAACCCCTGCGCAAAACGCCAAGGTCTGGGAGCAAATCTACAACAATACCCACACTGCGGATTCGAATCTCCTGCGTCGTTGGGATGGCCAGTATCCCAGTTTGTGGGTGACGGATGGGGGCGGCGGCACCTTTGTGAACATCTGGACTCCCTGCACGTTTGCCCAAGCAGGCCTTTATGTCTCTAACACTTCAACTAGCGGACGCGTGTATGAGTTATCGAGCGAGCATCACGTACGGAATGAAGTCGTGTTACACAACGTTTCCAACTGGCAAATTTACGCATTGCAAACGGAAGAAGAGAGAGGGGAAGGAGGTTTCGCCCTGCCGCTGGAGATTCGGAATTCCCGCGACATCACCATCGCCAACCTACACATGTACCGGGTGGTGAGCAGTTACCAACCCTTTCCCTACGCCATGAGAGTCAGCGATTCGATGAATATCCGTTTTCGCAACGTTCATTGTTACAGCGACAGCAAAGTGTCTTTTGATAACGCCCTGGTTGACCAGACTCACAACGTCGAGATCCGCCAGCGGGAGTTCGCGTGGCTCACGCTTTCCGGGAATCCGCCGCAACCTCGACCTCTGGCCCCGTCCCCTGTGCTGGCGGCAGGGACCAAGATAGAAAAACTGGCAGGAGGCTTCTTCAATATATCCGGTGGCGCGGTGGATCGTTCGGGCGACTTCTATTTTGTAGACGCCAAATGGCAAATGATTTACCGATGGTCCGTGGCCTCGCATCAACTCTCAATTGTGCGCGACAATCCTCTCGATCCCGTCCAGTTGGCTTTTGCTAGGTCCGGCAACCTGCTGGTTATCTCCTATCAAGGCAACGGTACGGTCTACACGTTTAAGCCAGGGACGGATTTTGATCAACTCACGCTGCTCAAGCCGGAACCGAGCCGCCCTCGTCCTGGTATGACTCCCATTCTGCCGGTGGATTACTGGCGCAATCAGAACGATTTTCCCGAGGCGGTGACGACGAAGAAACCCTACCACTTTGTGTCCCTGGACCGGAGTATCTACATTCCCGCCGGCGAAGATTTTGTTACGGGAAAGCTGTACTACGGGTCGAAAATGCACGACGTTCTTCGCGCATTCGGGTTGGCTCCCGCGCCGGCCGGGCAGACCTTTTACGTCACCGATGAAGAAGAGCAAAGAACATTCGTATCTACGGTGGCTGAGGACGGCACTCTTACGGATCTCAGATTATTTGTAAACGTGGGTGGTGAGAGTGTGACAGAAGATTCAGAGGGAAACGTGTACATCGCCGCGGGCCAAATAGACGTCTTTAATTCGTCGGGAAAGCTCATTGACACCATTGATGTTCCCGAACGGCCGTCGCAATTACTGTTCGGAGGGACAGACCATAAGACCCTCTTCATCGCGGCGCGCAGTTCCTTGTATAGCGTGCAGTTGCAATATGCTGGACGTTAGGAGCAGATTGGATCTTCCTGGGCGCATGAACAAAATGTTCGGTGGTGCCGTCGCACTTGTCCTTCTGATGGCCAACCCTCTGTTTACTCAGTCACCTCCGAACACGACGCAGCCTGCGGTGCCAGCGAGTGTGCCGCTTGCTTCTCGTGCCGCAAATGCCTCAGACGATTCGCATTTGCCGCAGCTCGTGGATATTACCAGTTCTACGGGCATCCACTTTCAACATCTGTCCAGCCCCGAACAGAAATTCATTATGGAATCCATGAGCGGGGGAGTAGCGCTCATCGACTATGATCGAGACGGCTGGCCGGATATTTATTTCACGAACGCGCAGAGTGTGGAGATGGCCCAGAGTGGCAAAAAAGCCCGCAGCGCGCTTTTCCACAATAATCGCGATGGGACATTCACGGATGTCACGGATAAAGCCGGTGTTGGGTATCCCTGTTGGGCCAATGGCGTATCCGTTGGCGACTACAACAACGATGGTTGGCCAGACCTGCTAGTGACTTGTTTCGAAGGCGTGGTGCTCTACCGGAACAATGGCGACGGCACCTTCACTGATGTCACCAAGCAAACGGGGTTAGCAAGCGACAAAGGTTGGGCCATGGGCTCGACCTTTGGTGATTATGATGGTGACGGTTGGGCCGACCTCTTCGTATCCCATTACGTTGACATCAGTCTCGACAACTTGCCAGTCTTCGGCTCCAGCAAGACCTGTCAGTATCATGGTATTGACGTACAGTGCGGTCCGAGGGGCCTCAAAGGACTTCCCGATTCTCTTTACCACAACAATGGCGATGGCACGTTCACAGAGGTCTCCAAGACTGCAGGTGTCTCCGACCCGGAAAAACGCTTCGGTTTGACAGCCGTTTGGACGGACTTTGACCAAGATGGTCACATCGATCTCTTCGTCACCAATGATGGGCAACCCAATTATCTCTACCGAAACGATGGCTCAGGTCACTTCAAAGATGTGGCGTACAACGCCGGCGTCGCGGTCAGCCAGGACGGAGTGGAGCAGGCCAACATGGGTGTTGCTCTCGGCGATTACCTGCACACCGGACGCTTCAGTATCTTTATTACCCATTTCAGTGACGAATATGCCGTGCTTTATCGCAACGATGGCGAGATGAACTTTGCCGATGAGTCATATGCTTCGGGAATAGCAGCCAAAACTACCCCGTATGTCAGTTGGGGTGATGCGTTCATCGATTGGCAAAACAATGGCTGGCCGGATCTCTTCCTGGCCAACGGACACGTATATCCACAGGTCGATTCAGCGGAGATTGGAGTCAAGTACCAGGAACCGATGTTGTTGTTCGAGAATCAACGCAATGGCACCTTCAAAGACATCAGCAATTTGGTTGGCCCGGCAATTCAAGTTCCAAGAGTGGGACGGGGTGTAGCCTGCGGCGATTTATTTAATGACGGCCGGGTAGAGATTGTGGTCGAGACCCTCAAGGGCGAACCAATAGTTCTTCAACCACAGGGCGGTCCTCCGAATCATTGGATCAGCTTCCAGCTTGGAGGGGTACAGAGCAACCGGCTCGCGTTGAATGCACGCATCAAAGCGACGGCCGGCGATCTGGTTCAGACGGGCCAAGTGCTAAGTGGTGGCAGCTATCTGTCTCAACATGATTTACGTATCCACTTCGGCTTGGGCGCACACAGCAGTGTGGATAAGGTGGAAGTGGTGTGGCCGAACGGAAAAGTAGAAACACTTACGAATCTTGCAGCGGACCGCTTTTACAATGTGAAAGAAGGGCAGGGGATTGTAAGTTCTTCGACTTCGTCCCATTCCGCCACGCCTTAAAATGTCATAGGACACGACTGCCACCGCATGATCACATGTTTGCAGAGCCCTCCACAGTCCTGAGCATTTCCTTGGCCTGGGCAAGATGAGATTCCAATGTCGGGAGAGGCTTTGTCGCGAAAGACTTCAACGAATCATCCTTGCCATCCGATTCCTTCTGGAATTCGGCCACATCCTGTTCATGGTCGGCCACCATTAATTTGGCGTAGGCGTCATCGAACTGTTTCCCCGACTACTTAGACAACCGGTCATATGTAGCTTGCTCTGCGATTGGGAGGGCATCTGGGAAAGTAATGTTTCGCGCGTTGCCACGGTCTTGAGTTCCTCATTCGCCTTCGAATGGTCGGTAACCATTCTTTGACCAAACGCTTCCACGGCAGGATTGGTGCCGCGCTCGGACGCAAGTTGTCCCAGCCTGACCTTGCTCTTGCCTCCGGAAGCGGCTTTCGCAGCAAACTCCCGGTCAATCCCCACCGCAGTGCTCGTTTGAGGCGCAGCTCTTCGAGCCGCCCCCAGCACAAAGCTAAAGACAATCACGAATCCAAACGACCATAACATTGTGAAGCACGTTCTTTTGATTCGGCGCAGGCATAACTCAGGTCCATTCCGTGAGCTGGACTATATAGCCGTTGGGCAACTGCCTCTATCCGCTGGTTCCTGTATTTTTCGAGCGATTAACCCTTATCCTGCATTGAATTGGAGGATTTTAGCGCCCGGATGTGACTGTTAAATCGCGAAGACGATTTATTAGCGCTCGATTCAATTGACTACTTTGAAAGCGCCACCCCCAGTTTCCTTTGGCGCGGCCTGGCAAGTTCATCCGGGCTTCAGAACCTAGTCCTAACACATCTTGTAGGGGAATAATCGCAATATCAGCCACTGACGTCAGAATCGCCTGAATGAATGACCAATGAATGTCTCGGCCATCGGTTTGCAGATAGCTCTTCACCCGATGCACGATAGCTCGATCCGTCAGATTCTTACGGCGGCTCGCCGCCTGGTTAATGGTTCGCCACCACCCCAAAGTAGTGTCATTGTCGTGAGTTCCTGTAAAGCTTACTTGTTCCCTTACATAATTATGCGGACGATGCGTGCCTACTTCGTCAAAACCAAATTGCAGCACAGCCATTCCGGGGAACTTAAAATGATGACACAGATCTTCGACCTCGGGAGTTATGGTTCCCAGATTCTCTGCGACAAAGGGTAGATCTCCGAGGTCCTTGCGTACTCTGTTGAACAACTGAGCGCCGGGCCCCTTTACCCAGCGCCCCCTTTTTGCCGTGGACTGATGCGCATTGACGCTCCAGAACGCTTCAAATCCCCGGAAATGATCAAGCCGCAACAGATCCACTAGCTCCAGCGCCGCTCTGAATCGATCGATCCACAATTTAAACCCCGTCTCTTTGCACCTGTCCCAGCGGTACGTCGGAGTGCCCCACAGTTGTCCGTTCTGGCTAAAATAGTCTGGCGGAACGCCACCGACGGTTCTGGGCTGCCCATTCGCTCCAAGATCGAAAAGCGACGGATTACTCCAAACATCGGCGCTGTCGTGTTCTACATAAAACGGCAAATCGCCCATAATCGCGATTTTTCGTTCTGCGCAATATTCCCGGAGAGCGTGCCATTGCCGAAAAAATTCAAATTGCACGAATTTGTGATATTGGATGGTACCTGGGGATGGCTTGCGTTTTGGGTTGAACTCCGTCCACGGAACCCCTTTATTGGCCTCGCGTAGGCTCATGAACAGGGCGTAATTATCGAGCCAACCGGAGTGCCGCTCTTCGAAACGCAGATAGTCTCGGGTATTGGTGAAATTTCGAAAGGCTTCCTTGAGAAGCGATTCCTTATAGGAACGGACTTCTTTGAAGTCTACGTGTGAGGAAGGGAAGTGAGGCGGCGATTGGATGTTTCGGCGCGAAAGGTATCCCTGTTTTACGAGCTGCTGAGGGCTAATGAGTAGAGGGTTCCCAGCGAAAGCGGAGCGGCACTGGTAGGGAGAATTCTCCGGGCCTGTTGGGCTGAGCGGCAGCACGCACCATAATTTTTGCCTGGCTTCGGCCAGTAAATCGACGAAGTCCCGGCTTCCATCTCCCAAATCCCCAATGCCAAAGCGGCTTGGAAGCGAGGTCACGTGCAACAAGATTCCACTGGCTCGGCCAATGTTCACAGTAAACCTACAGGAAGTTAAGCTACTTTGCTGACTTCGCGATTCTTTTTCAACGTCGCTATCTTAACGTGGCAGCGCAAGACTTCAGCGACGCTCCATGCCTGTGCAACACAGCCACGATGAGTATATGGCGGTTCAGCGTCAAAGATTTCGCCGATGGAGCCCACGGCATTCTTGGCGAGCCGTTCATCAAACGGACGCAGGAAATCTTCTGCCTCTTTGAGTTCATCATGATGCAATTTCAGCCACGCGTCGATAAACGGCCCGATCAACCAAGGCCAGACTGTACCCTGGTGATAAGCTGCATCGCGATCGCGCAAATTGCCAAAATATCTTGCCTTGTAGTCCTTATCGCGTGGGGAAAGGGAACGCAGACCAACGGGAGTCAGAAGTTCTTGCTGGACGCAGTCCATGACCGAGGCCCATCTTTCTTGTGCCAGCACAGGAAAATCCAGGGAAATTGCCAGAAGTTGATTGGGTCGCAGGGCGGGGTCATCACCATTTTCGCTGTCGACAACGTCGTATAAATATCCTCCTGCCTCATACCAGAAACGCTTTTGAAACGAAGCGCGGCATTTTTGGGCATGCTTTCTCATTTCCGTGGCTTCTTCTGCCTGGCCGTCGCGCCTTAGCCACTCCGCCATGTAGGACAGGGCGTTGTACCAAAGCGCATTGATTTCCACCGCTTTGCCGCGGCGCGGCGTGACGACCCAATCATCCACCTTGGCATCCATCCAGGTAAGTTGAAAACCGGGTGCTCCTTGTCGCAACAACCCATCTTCCGGATCGACACAGATCCCAAAATCCGTTCCTTGCAGATGACAATGAATGATCTCCCGCAACTGCGGAAGGATTTGCGAAAGGAAAACGTGATCATCGGACACCGCCAAATACCTGGCGATGGCGTGAAAGAACCAAAGCGTTGCGTCGGCCGTGTGATACAGGCCTTCGTCATGCCCCTCAGGAAACATGTTGGGAATCAAGCCATGACGGATGTAATGTGCAAATGTTCGCAGAATGTATCCCGCCTCTGTGTGGCGGCCCGTCGACAAAGTTAGACCTTCCAGTGTGATCATGGTGTCCCGCCCCCAATCCGTAAACCAAGGATACCCAGCGATGATTGAGCGGACATCATCGCCTGCGGCGCGTGCTCGGAGAGTGTCGTCGAAACGGCCCTCAGGAACAATAATGAACTGATCGGCCGCCAGAACGAGTTCTGCCGCAGTGCTGTCTTTAGGAACCTCGATGGCGCGAGCCAGCAATCGTTTTCGCCGCAGAGTCTCAGCGCTTCTGGCATATGCCGGAGTGACCGCGCGAATTGCGTCCCATGATTCTGTCGAGGCGATGAGCGTGACGTCGTCCTCCGGAGTCAAAAGAACTGAAAAGTATCCGGGACTCCACAAGTCTCCTCGAGCCGCGTACCCGCGGCTTTCTTCAATACGATAGATGATTTCGTGAAATCGCGTGCGATCCATCGTCAGAGACTTATTCCGTCCATGCAACAGTAGTCTGAGGGGAGGAATATTCGTCTGTGATGAGATTTCGAAAGTATCCTCAATGACAGTGAAAGCGTAATTCCCGGCGAGCGGAGTACTCACAGGAGCCTCATGGGGTCGAAAATTTATGGATGGCCGAAGAGTTAGAGTCAGGCCTGCTCCTTTCTTCAACCGATAATTCACATGCACGGTATTCTGACGATGCACCATGATCACGCGCTTTTCTAGCAGCAGCTCGCCAAACCGGAAATCCCATACCGGAATGCCATCTTCTAAACGAAATTCTTCGAGGTATTCGGCGCCTTGCGTCTGTAATGGCGCATTGACACGCTCTTCGCCACTTAATTGGACGGACAAGCCAGTGCGGGTATCTACTTTTTCGATCAAGTCGTTTAACATCATGATGCGGCCGAGAGGCGTTGGCAGCGCTGCCACCAGATAGCCGTGGAAGCCCCTCGTTATGACTCCGGCCAAGCTTCCAGACGCATAGCCCCCCAAGCCATTCGTCACAAGCCACTCTTTATCCAGGAGAGTCTCAGGTGATTCGGTCGACGCTTTTCGATAGGCAACACGACAGAGAGTGTTAGTCATGGGGCGCTGGACCTCCTTCCGTCGCCTCAGGTTTTAGAACAACCGCAGAATGCGCCGGAAGAATCCAATTCAGCTCGGAGTCAAGGAGTGGCGTGCCATTTCCACCATACTTCGGATCCTCCGTAGACCACAGAACGGCCCAATGTGTATTTTCACATGGACCCAACAGAGGCTCCGGAGACGGGCTCAAATAAAGTTGAGCCCCCAGGTTAACCACAAGAAGCCGATCATCTCGAAAATTGTCAGCAAAGAAACGCACGACAAACGCCTCCGGTCCCAAAACGGCTCCGTCAAGTTGACGGCTTTGCCGTGAAAATAGCGGCTCACTTCTTCTGAGCTGCAAAAGATCCCGGTGGAGCGCGTACACCTCGTGGTGTTTCTCTCGCTCAGAGAAATCCAGCTTACACTTCTCGAATGTCGAGCGGGAGCAGGGGTCGTCGAATTTGAATTGCCGCATGGCAAGGCTTCGCCATTGACTCAAAAACTCAGCACGCCCTTTTCTCACAAGATCGGCCAATTTAGGTTCATGGTCTGCGAAAAAAAGAAATGGGGAAGATGAGGCAAATTCTTGTCCGTGGAACAACATAGGCGTCCCTGGGCCGAGCAGACAGACTGCGGTCGCGGCTTTGTATCGTCCGTAGGTTGTCAACCTATGAAGGCGGGAGCCGCGGCCGGAATTCGCCACCTGATCGTGGTTTTGAGCATACGTCACCATTGCAGCAGGGTTAGTCCCGAGCGTGCTCCCGCCGCGCCTCTGCTTTTGCCAGACATACCATTGGCCTTGATAAACAAAACCATATTTCAGACAGGACAATAATTCCTGCGGTGTGCCCAGGTAATCAGTGAAGTAAGCTTCTCGGACACCTGTCGTTGCTACCATAAGCGAGTGATGGAAGTCATCATTCCAGAGTGCGTCCAGCGCATAGCCTCCTGCCTTTTCCGGTCGAATGAGTTTTGTGTTCTGTGGTTCATTTTCGGCTACCACAATGACATTCCGCGGCACGGCTGCGCGACGTGCGCTGGCAGTGATCTCCTTGAGAATGTGAGTTTCTGATCGGTCGAAAATGGATTGTGTTGCATCCAGCCGAAGTCCATCCAAGTGAAATTCCTTAATCCAATAAGCCGCATTGGCAATGAAGAATTCGCGTACCATGCTGCTATTGTCCCCGTAAAAATTAATCGCTTCTCCCCATTCGGTCGAATGCTCTGTGGTGAAATAATCCTTGGAAAACTTAGAGAGGTAGTTTCCGTCTGCCCCGACATGGTTATAGACGACATCGAGGAGGATACCTATCCCTTGCGTGTGCGCCGCATTTACGAATGCCCGGAAATCATCGGGAGAGCCGTAGTTGCGGGTTGGCGCGAACAGATCCACTCCGTCGTATCCCCAGCCAAATGTTCCAGCAAAATCCGTGACGGGCATAACCTCTATTGCAGTGATCCCCAAGTCAGCCAGATGCGACAGTTGTGTAATCGCCGAACGCCACGTTCCTTCCTTAGTAAATGTTCCGACGTGTAGTTCGTAGATCACTTGATTGGGAAGTGTAATCCCAGTCCATTCGTCGTCACTCCACGAGAACCGATTGGGATCTATAAGCTGGGATGGACCATGAGGACCTTCGGGTTGAAATCGAGAAGCGGGATCTGGAAACGGGCCTTGGTTGTCTACAAGGAATGCGTAGGTGTCGCCTTCTTGGACACCGGGCAAGTGACCAGAGAAAAAGCCATTCGATTCAGCCGTGAGCTTATGCTCGGAACTCTTTATGACGACAGAAACATTCTTGTGGGAATTAGCCCACAGTCGAAAGGATGCGCCTCCTTCCCGGAGTTGCCCACCGACGGGATACCACCATGGAAAGGGGGGCGCCATCGAGCAGTCTAAATTTAGAGGTATTGGTTCTGGGCCGGTGTTGTCAACGATTGTCCCTCGTTCTAAGACGACGCATTGGCGCGTTTTACCGTCAGGGTAAGACTCTCGTCCTTCAGATATGCACTCGCGGTTGCGGGATCAACAGCGCTCGGCCAATTAGCAACTAGATAGACGGATTCTTGACTGGCCTCATGACGCGCCTTTTCGTCCGGGGACGCAGCTTTGTCAGCAGCAATTATTAGGCGATTGTCATCCAATCGCACATGGATTTGTTCGACCGCAAATCCCGGGAGGAGAACGTTCACTGTGTACCACGAAGACGACTCCCGGATGTCCGGTATTCGCGTGAGAATCTCTGACTCCGCTTGTAGCCAGTGCATGAGGTCTTGGCCGTCCGTAGAACCGTCGGCCAGAAACAAAGCATACGCTCTGCGCGCAACCGTGTCATTTGCGCGATCGATTATGTGCTGGGGTTCCTTATCTACTTTTATGGGCGATGAGGCGTCTTTCGATTTAGTTGCAGCAGTTTGGCTTGCCATGATTGTCGCCCATTGTTGAAAAACATCAACTCCAATTATTTGTATGCGATTTAGGGGTGAACAAACAATACAGTAGACTCTGTACTAAACGGGCGGCAATTTATATAACTGGAGTCCGCCGCCTTCGCTGCTTATGGCACGATTGGTTATAACGTCCCGCCATTGAGATGCGGTTTGTTCCGGCGCAGGCTCGATTCTAATTTCTGAAAAGTCTTGCGATGTCAGTCGAGAATCCAAACAAGCACAACTGTGTCGCGAAGTAGTTCTGATGGAAGCACACAAACGTACCGCAAACTCATCCGTGACTTGCAAAGGCTGATAAGTGCCATTCTCAAATATTTCCGAATGTTCGCGCCGGAACTGCAACAGGGTGTGAATCAGAGCCAGCTTGATACCGCCATTGTGCCAGTTCTTTAGCAGTCGACAAAAGTGAGAGGGACGATCGTTCTGCATGATTTCACGCAGATTAGATAGCAATTTGGTAGCGACGCTTTCCGCAAGTTGCGCTTTTAGTTCGGCAGCCCGGAGCTGGATCTCCCCCGAGAAAATCTCGCAGCGCAGCAAGCCGTTCTGCAAATCTCCCTAGTTCACCTTGCTCCTCGCCGAAAATCCTTGGATACGACGGCGGTGTTACAGGAAGTTTATGGGTGCCGTAAAGCCAAATGCTGAAAGCGCCTTCTTCCTGATCAAATCTCAGTTCGAGATGACCGGACTCCAGTTCGGCTCCGTATTGGTGTGCCAAAAAGGGCACCAGGAGTTTCCCATTCAAATATTCCGAATGAGAGTCCCAGTCGATATCAAACCAGGCGGCATAACGAGAATCTCGACCCCACTCTAGCACATTCAGCCAGAAGGGGTTATCGGAGCCTCCGACTCCCATATGATTTGGCACATAATCAAGAATGTGTTTGAGTCCGTGAGTCTTGAATGCGCCGAGCATACGTTGGAACGCGGCCTCATCGCCTAGTTCAGCATTGAGAGCGTTGTGATTGGTTATATCGTAGCCGGGGATGCTGCCAGGCCTGGCCTGAAGATGAGGTGAAGCGTAAATGTGACAGATCCCGAGGTCGGCCAGGTAAGGAGCAATGGTTGCTGCGTCGTCGAATCCAAATTGCTTCCCAAATTGTACACAGTAGGTAGCGCGAGGAATCATGGGTGCTAATCGATCTTTGTCAATCGCTGTTCCGCGCTTTCTAATACATTAAGAAGACGCTGACGGAGCGCCCGGAAATGTCCCGTGATACCTGCGGACCGAAAAACTGCCCCACCCGCGAAGGATCATCCGTATCCAGCACTAGCTGCCATTTCTCTATGTCCGCAGGCAAGGGCAGCACAAAGTTCATTGAGTCGGGGTGGCCATTGAAAAGGAGAAGCAAGGTGGCCTCGCTTCCGCGTTCGCGAATACCTGTGGCTTGGGCCCGCCCGTCAATCAGCATGCCAATACAGCGCAAGCTCAGGTCTCCCCACGTTTCCTCGTTCATTTCCATTCCAGAAGGGTGAATCCAGGTGACGTCTTTTATGCCTAGCGCCTCGTTACACGCGCCGGTGAGAAATCGATTGCGGCGCAATACGGGATAACGATTTCGCAGTGATGTGAGAGCTCGCACAAAGTCAATCGTGGCCTTGTATTTCTCGGTGAAAGACCAGTCTACCCAGCTGAGATTGTTGTCCTGGGAATAAGCATTATTGTTGCCTTGTTGCGTCCGATGAAATTCGTCGCCCGCCAAGATCATGGGAAGACCCTGTGAGAGCAAAAGAGTCGCGAGGAAATTGCGACTCTGCTTCTCGCGCAGCCGTTTTATTCCGGGATCGTCCGTCGGACCTTCCGCACCACAGTTCCAGGAACGGTTATTTGCTGTTCCGTCCGCACCATTTTCGCCATTTGCTTCATTGTGTTTGTCGTTGTAACTAATTAGATCGTTTAAGGTGAACCCGTCATGCGCGGTCACAAAATTCACCGAACTCCAGGGTTTGCGGCCCTGGCGATTGAAGATGTCGGCGGAAGCGCAGAGTCGCTTCACGAATTCTCCGACAGCGGACTCACCCTTCCAAAAGTCACGTATGGTATCTCTAAACTTATCGTTCCACTCAGCCCAGCCTGGCGGAAACTCGCCGACTTGGTAGCCACCCGGTCCGCAATCCCACGGTTCTGCTATTTTCTTTACCGTCTGCAGGGCAGGGTCCTGGCTGCAGACTTTTAGAAAACCGCTCTGCCGGTCAAAGCCATCGGGTTCTCGCGCCAGGATGGTTCCCAGATCGAAACGAAATCCATCGACTCGGGTCTCCTCATGCCAGTAGCGCAGGCTGTCCGCTACCATTTGAATGACACACGGATGTGAGAGATTAAGGGTATTTCCGGTGCCGGTGTCGTTGATGTAGTAGCGTGGCTTCTCTGGATTTAAGCGATAATAGCTGGCGTTGTCTATTCCCTTAAAAGAAAGGGTTGGGCCCAGTTCATTGCCCTCGGCGGTGTGGTTGTACGCCACATCCAGAATCACTTCGATCCCTGCATCGTGAAATCGGGCAATCATCTGCTTAAACTCGTTCAAGGCATTGCTGTTGTCAGATGCATAACGAGGGTCTGGTGCAAAGAATCCGATGGTGTTGTATCCCCAATAGTTTGTAAGTCCCTTTTCCTGCAGGACACGATCGTTTACAAACGTGTAGACGGGCAGAAGTTCCACTGCGGTTACGCCTAAGGACTTGATGTATTCGACTACTGGCTTCTGGGCGAGGCCAGAGAATGTGCCGCGCCGTTTCTTGGGGACCGCGGGATGTCGCTTCGTGAAACCGCGCACGTGGAGCTCATAGATTATGGTCTGGCTCCACGGAATGGCATGACGACCCGTAGTGCTCTGCCTCCAGCGAAACTCGGGATCCACCACGACGCACTTGGGAACGAAAGGGGCGCTATCTCGTTTGTCGAAAGACAGATCTGTATTTTCTGCTCCAATGGTGTATCCAAAACAGGCATCATTCCACTGAAGTGATCCCACATGCGACCGTGCGTAGGGGTCTAACAGAAGCTTGTTAGGATTGAAGCGATGCCCCTGTTCAGGAGCGTACGGCCCGTGAACTCGGAATCCGTATACTGTCCCAGGACGTAGTCCCCTGACATGGCCGTGCCAGATTTCACCCGTGAATTCAGGAAGTTCAATGCGTTGAAGCTCCTCTTTGCCTGCGTTATCAAAAAGGCAGAGTTCCACTTTTGTGGCATAAGCGGAAAAAAGGGCAAAGTTTACACCTTGCATGTCCCATGTCGCGCCGCGGGGGTAGGGCAGACCTTCTCGAACTTCGAGACGTTGAGAGGATCCAGAAGAGTCAGTAGAGGAAGAAGAGTGCAAATCCGTGGTGCCAACTTGGTCTAAGGCTTGATCCTCGGCCATATCAGTACGCTTGTTAACTCCTACGTTGCGAATAGGACAATAACTCACTAGGGCAGACAATACTCAAAGATTTCCGTCGCGATAGCCATGAGGGGTTTCCTGTACACGAAAGCTCGATTGCCTGTAGATCATCGAATATCCGCGACAACTGTGTCTGATACCGTCGTTCAAGAAAATTCACATTTTTACGGTAGGCCGGATCTTAGGCGGACCGGCAACGGCATTTGCTAGTCTGTCGTCCATATGAATCGCTCCCTCAGCGCCCTGGTGATCCTGTCATCGAATTCTGCTGCTCGATTCAAGTCCACGGGATAGCGCGCCACCAATTCCGGTCCGCTTTCTGAAAACTGGACTCTGTGTTCCGGTGATGGGGGGCTGACGGCCAAGTCTATTGAATCGAAGGCCCTGCGATGCCACAGTGCATCCAAATTGTATTCCTTATAAATCGGTTCCACGGCTGTGTTCAAGGCTTGCTGCACCGCGTTGAAGTCGGCCTTAGGAGCGAGTGGCAGAATCGCCTCGTGCCATGTATAGCGGGTGCCCGGCAATTGTTTGAAGAGAGGAGTTGTAGCCTGGAATAAAACGGCATTGGAGAAGACTACGATTCTCCCGGTGGGGTACAAATCGATTCCCGTGGAAGCGAATTCCATCAAATAGAAACGAACCAAGCCCACCTCTATGACGTCACCGGTCACTCCAGCGACACTCACTCGGTCGCCTACGCTGATCCCATATCGTCCGATCACAAAAAAATAAGCGGCCAGAGAGAGCAGGATTGTCTGAAGGGCAACAGCGATTCCAGCAGTGACAAAGCCAGCAAACGTGGCAAGGGAACTGAACTCACTGGCAAATCCCAGGACGATGACTAGGAAAATGAGAAAACCAGTCACAAAACGCCGGACCAATAGGAATTGTCGTCGTCTTCTCAGATCATGCACATACCGGAAAGTGAGCCGCCGCCAGACTTCCGCCAATCCCAAGACTGCGCCAATGGAAATGAGTATTACTGCGACCCGCGTCACGATCGATATCAGCGTCGTCTGAGATTCGCTCGTATGGGACTTCCTCCATTGCAGAAAATTTGAGCGGCTCTGATCGAGGACTACAATCTCTTCGCTCAGGGGGAGCAGCGCGGCAGTGATTCCTTTGAAGTGCACAGTCAGGGCATCGTATTGATCCTTAGTGACTCCCTGCTGGGTCCCCAGATCCTTCTCCTGCTGCAGTGTGGCAGTCAGTTCGTCTCGCAAAGGACCCCGCAGACCACTCGCAATCTTTCGAATGTTGTCGCCTTCGTCCATTCGCTGATCAATGGAACGAATGCTTTGCATTTCTCTGTACAGCGCCGTCAGTTGGCCAAACAAGCCCGAACGGACCGCCGACTGCGTTTTTGCTGGTAGCGCCGGTGTGCTGACTTTGTTGTTTACCGACGACTCCAATACCTCGGGGACGGAACGCGCCAACTCATTTATGTTTGCGATTAATCCCTTTCCTCCCATGTTGCTACTCTCGACAAAATTCTTCATTTGTTGCACGGCCTCGAGGGAGGCTTTGTCCAGCGCAAGTTTGCCTTCCAATGACTGCTGCTGTGCCACGAGGCTACTGCCCCCGACTTTTGTATGCTTTAGTTTTAGCGCGGAGATTTGCGCTTGATCATCTGCTATGCGTTGCGAGACTTCGCTCTCGATCTGCGCATATTTTTGAGTACTCAGGTTCGTATGACTGGCATTTCCTCCGGAAGTTGGAGCGCCAGCCTCGCTCGGTTGGGAGTTCAACTCCACTTGCGCCCTTGCGGATTGGAATGCCAAGCGGACCACTTGAGCACCCAGGTTTGTCGCATTACTCAAATAAATCGAGTCGCTCGGTTCAGGCCCGGCGGGGACTCGCGTGGTCAGGTTGTTATACCAGTTGATTGTCGCATTCAGATGTCCCAGGACATTAATACTTATGTTGCCGGTAATTGTTTGGGCGCTCTCCAGTGGCGCAAAACTAGGTACTGCAAGAGTCCCGCTGAACAACGCCAAAATGCCAATTTTTGTCCGTGTCAACACTCGCTTAGCCTGGTGAGTGATCCTGCTTTCTTCCTCATTGTGCACTGTCAGTTTTGCTGGATGAGCTTGCCACAGGCAATTTTGGCATTCCATCAGGGACATACCTGATGACAGCAGAGGAGCCTTGGTTACGGCTTCACGAACATTCATGGCTTTTCGTGACGATTTGCTATGCTACCGTTCGTGAAACAACCTTTTTTGATCGATACGGATACCGCTTCCGATGATGCTGTCGCTCTGATTATGGCGCTCCGCAACCCGGAAGTGGAAGTTCTCGCCATCTCCACCGTTGCGGGCAATGTGGCAGTGCAACAGGCCGGCCAAAATGCGCTTTATACCGCAGAGCTGTGTGCTTCAACCACTCCTGTATTTATAGGCGCAGAAAAACCCTTATACCGAGCGCATCATGGTGCGGACTGGTTCCATGGACGCGATGGCCTGGGCGATCACGGATATACGCGTCCGGCCCGGAGACCGGAAAAAAAGCCCGCATCAGATGCAATCATTGATGTTATCGAATCGCATCCTGGACTGGTGGTGGTCACACTCGGGCCCTTGACCAACATCGCGGTCGCGGTGCAAAAGCGGCCGGCCATTGCGTCGAAAGTCGGCCGCTGCGTAGTGATGGGTGGCGCCCCCTGCTGTGAGGGTAACGTTACGCCGGCGGCTGAGTACAACATTTGGTGCGATCCCGAGGCCGCCCGAATCGTAGCGAGAAGTGGGATTCCAATAGAACTGGTGGGTTGGCACCTCTGCCGTGGGGATGCGGTTCTGAATCTTTCAGACATTCAACACGTTTTGGGTTTGGCGACTCCTCTTGCCAAATTCGCCATCGAGTGCAACAGCCAGGCTCAACATGCTTTCTTTGTGCAGACTGGAGAGCACGGGATTTCCTTGCCTGATCCGGTGGCCATGGCTGTTGCTTTGAATCCATCGATTGTGACCTCCCAATCGGAGCACTTCCTGGATATCGAAGTGGATAGCGAACTCACACGAGGCATGACTGTTGTGGATCGCTTAAATGTTGCTGCTGACGAGCGGAATCGCGACATTTGGGCGCCGACTCTGGCGAGCGGCCACAAAGCCAAAATCGTCTGGAGTATAGACAATGTGCGCTGGAAACGGGCTCTCTACTCGTCTCTCAAATAGGTTTTCCCAGGGTTGGGGTAGTCAGATCTGCAACATTTGCACGTTTGCTTTTTACTCTGCATTCGATATCATCCGAGGGCAACGGAGAGGCACAGCTGCTTGGTCCCCTCTAAACTACAAAAGAAGCACGGTAAACCGAAATCGCCGGCACACGCGGAACTGTTGCTGCGCTTGAATCTCGAGAGCAATCCCGAAGCGCTGTGCATGGTGCGTGCCACGCTACAGCGGGCGACGGAAGTCGTACATTTCCAGGAATCTGACTCTCGAGCCATCGTGCGGTCTGTCGATGAAGCCCTGGCAAACGTTATTCGCCACGCCTACAAAGGCCAGACCGGCTTACCCATTGAATTGACCTGCCGGCGGTTGTTCGCTGATCCTGAGAAAAAGACGACCCACGGCCTGGAGATCGAGCTTTCCGATTCGGGTATTCCTGTAAATCCGAAGAAGCTACATGGTCGGCCCCTCGAGGAGATCCGTCCTGGTGGCTTGGGCCTTCATTTTATGAAACAGAGTATGGACGTAGTAGAATTCCGCCGAAAGAATGGCAAAAATCTGCTGCGTATGGTGAAATATCTGGCTCCATCAAAGCCAGAGGAAAAGCCGGAAGGAGAATAGACTGTGCAGATTGCTGCCCGACATTCGGAAGGTTGGGTCATTTTCGATATTGCGGGTGATATCGATCTGGCTCACTCACCGGCTATGCGAAAGGCCCTTTTGGGTGAGATCAAGGAGAAACGCACCCCCAAAGTGTTTCTGAACCTAAAAAGCGTACGATATATCGATAGTTCCGGCATTGCCTCGTTGGTCGAGGGGCTGAAGGCTTCCCGGGATAACGGTGCGCGCCTGATCCTCTACGGTTTGAGCTCTTCCGTGCGAGAAGTGATGGAGCTTTCTCGGCTGCAAAAGATCTTCGAGATTTACGATAACGAAGAACAAGCACTTTCGTCGTAAAGCACCAAAATCTCCGCGAACAGGTCGGCGGGCTCATTGGAATTTACTCGAAAAATCGGCGCCTATGTGTTGGGTGGTCTGGCTTACGTGGGTTCCTTGACCACTTTGTCCGCGCGGGCCGCGTATTTCACGTTCATCGGCCCATTCCAGGGAAAGCCAACCCGTGTTCAGCAGTCCATTTCTCAGGCAATGGAGGCTGGGGTCCGTGCTCTGCCGATTCTGTCCCTGATCACCTTTTTCATTGGTTTGATTTTGGCCCTGCAGGCCGCATATGAGTTGCGGCGATTCGGAGCCATGAGTTTCGTTGCCAGCGCCGTTGCGCTTTCCATGACCCGCGAACTGGGGCCGCTCATCACTGCCGTTATCGTCATCGGCCGGTCGGGTTCCGCTTTTGCCGCCGAAATTGGAACCATGCAGGTCACCGAAGAAATCGATGCTTTGGAGACCATGGCCATCGATCCTGTCGGTTTTCTTGTGGCCCCAAAATTTGTGGCCATGATCATCATGTTGCCTTGCCTGACCATTTGGGCAAATTTCATGGGGGTACTCGGTGGTTCGCTGTTCGGTGTGCTGAAAGCGGATTTCACATTTCAACGGTATATCACCGCCTCCCTGGACTCCCTTTTTCTTCGCGACGTGATTACTGGCTTGATCAAGAGTTTTATGTTTGGCATTACCATCACGGCTGTGGGATGCCAGGAAGGCTTCAATACCGGGGGAGGCGCTGAGCAAGTGGGCCGTTCGACCACGAAGGCTGTAGTCGTTTCCATTTTCCTTGTGATTTTGGTGGATCTCATCTTTACAATGCTGTTTTTCGTGTTGACACAGGATTAAGAGCGATGGCGGAAAAAATCAAAAACCCTACGGGGAGTGCGGAAGCTTCTGGTCCGATGATATCCATCCGTGACCTACGGGTGAGCTATGGTGGGGGACGCGAAATTCTTCATGGCATTACGTTTGATGTGCAACGGGGCGAAACGTTGGTCATTCTCGGCGGCTCAGGCTCTGGAAAGAGCACCTTGCTTCGCACCCTTGTGGGTTTGGAGAAACCGACATCGGGAGAAGTATGGATTCGCGGAAAAAATTTCGGCGCCATCAGCAACGCGGAAAGAGATGAGATTCGAACGCGACTCGGGATGTCTTTTCAGGGCGGTGCTCTCTTTGGATCCATGACGGTTGGGCAAAATGTGGCATTGCCCCTGGTGGAGCACACGAAGCTGGAGCCCTCCACGGTGGAGATTATGGTCCGTTTGAAGCTGGACCAGGTGGGCTTGTCTGGTTTTGAGGATTTTCTGCCGTCGCAGCTAAGCGGTGGCATGAAGAAACGAGCTGCTGTTGCGAGGGCTCTGGCAATGGATCCTGAAATTCTGTTCTTTGACGAACCTTCCGCTGGGCTGGACCCGATCATCGCGGCGGGCATCGACCAATTGATTCTGGAGTTGAAAAAGGCGTTTCATATGACGATTATCGTGGTCACACATGAACTTGCCAGCGCCTATTTGATTGCCGACCGGATGGTTTTGATCAACAAAGGCGACTTGATAGCGATGGGCACGGTTCAGGAGATGCAAAACAGCAAGCATCCGAAAGTGCGACAGTTTCTGGATCGTGTCCCCGAACCAGCCGTAGCTCAGGAATTGGATTATCTGCAAATGCTGACAGAACCTTCGTCGAAACAAGGGGAAGGACGTCAGGGGAAGAGCAGGTAGAGATGGACGCTAGGCGTGAACAGGTCTTGGTCGGGCTGTTTGTGGTCATAGCGGCGATTTTGCTGGTGGTCACGGTGTTCGCGTTGACGGGTGTGTTCGCGAGCTCCACCAGAACTTTCCACGCGAAGTTTCACAATGCGGCGGGATTAGAACCGGGTGCCACTGTGCGCTTTGAAGGTGGACCTAAGATCGGCCGTGTGGAAAAGCTCAAGATTGATCCTATCGATCCCTCCCTTATGGACATGGAATTCAGCGTTAAGAATGACGTACCGGTGAAGACAGATAGCCGGGTGGCCATCTTGAGCTTCAGCCCTCTGGGTGACAACCACCTGGAACTCAAGGCTGGATCTCCAAGTGCCCAACGTGCGCCTGATGGGGCTTTGCTGCCTTCCGATCAATATGTTGGTTTCAACGATCTGACCGCGCAGATCAATAAGTTGGCGCCCCAGGCCCAAGAGCTGCTGGCCAACCTGAATGATCGGGTCACACAGCTGAAAGTCACTGTCGATCGCGTGAATGACCTGCTGAACGATAAGAATCGACAGAACGTATCGGCAACTCTCTCGGATCTTCACGGAATGCTCGCGGAGAACCGCCCGCAGATCAAAAGCACAATAAATAATGTGAATGTGGCAACCCAAAAACTGAGCCCACTGCTCGATCAAATCCAGAAGACGCTTGATCAAGCAAATGGTACTTTGAAAAAAGTGGATAGTCTGGTGGGCGACAATAAGGAAGACATCCGCGCTTCCGTCATCAAATTGCGACAGTCTCTGGACACTATTTCCGAAATCACCGCCCAGGTGCAAACCATGCTGGACGAAAACGATTACAACATCGAAGAACTGTTGAACAACCTGCGCATCGTTTCAGAGAACTTGAAAGAGTTCACGGACACGATCAAGACCCGTCCTTCGACTCTTGTGAATCCCGGTAGCCGTCGCGACCGTAAGCCTGGAGACAAGCCATGACAATTCTCTCTTCCAGCGTTGCAAAAACGAAGACACTCGTGAAGGTCTCCGGCGTGGCCGGGCTCGCTTTGCTTGCGGTCCTTCTTACCGGCTGTGGCAGCCCCCGACCCATCAAGTATTATCAGGTGACCTATCCGACAAAGTCATTCGTAGCGCAGGATGCCATCAATGCCACGCTCATGGTGCGTGCTTTTGAATCTTCACATCTGTATCTGGATGACAAGATGGTGTATGCGTTCGATACTCCGGAAATGGGCACATATGAGTATCAGCGCTGGGCGGATCCTCCCGTGGAAATACTTCAGTATGCACTGGTGCGCGGTCTGCGCTCCTCTGGCCGCTTTAAAGCTGTTTACACCCTGCGAGCAGATCCTGCTGGTCGATTCATTCTGGCTGGACAACTTTACGATTTCAAAGAAGTAGATGGGCCGTCGTCGATCGTGGCCCGGCTCAGTTACGAAGTCCGCATGCGCGACCGCAAATCCGGAACTACAGTCTGGGAGCATTCTTACAATTACGACGAACCTGCTTCAGAGAAGAGCGTTCTGGCATTTGTCAACGCGATGGACAAGAATATCCAGCGCAGCATCCAGGAAGTTCAAGCGGGTCTTGATGAGTATTTTCGGGCGAACCCTTTGCAATGATTCGGCCAGCGAAGTGCCGGTCATGGCCTCCTCCACTCGTCCAGAAATTGCACTTTCGCAAATTATGCGAAGGAGAGGCATGTCCCCTGCTGTAAAATAAGCGCATGACCTCAGGTGCAGTCGACAAGAAAGGCAATACCATTCCCTCGGATGCGCTGAAGCCCGCATTTCCTTTTCTCGATCTGAAATCGCAATTCGCCTCCATCCGCCAAGAGGTAATGGAAGCTGTGACCAGTGTGTTGGAGAGCCAACAGTTTATTCTCGGGCCAGAGGTCAAGCTCCTCGAGGACGAGATTGCCGCCAAACTTGGCGCGAAATATGCCGTTGGGTGCGCTTCAGGAACGGATGCGCTGATTCTGGCTCTGCTAGCGGCCGGGATCGGGCCTGGCGACGAGGTCATCACCACACCATTCAGTTTTGTTGCCACTGCCGGGTCTATTGTCCAGGTAGGCGCCAAACCAGTCTTCGTCGATATTGAACCTGTCAGTTTCAACCTCGATCCCAGCAAGCTGGGGGCGGCGATTACGCCGAAGGCCCGGGCCATCCTGCCGGTGCACCTCTTCGGGCACCCTGCGGATCTCGATCCCATCTTGGCCATAGCAAAGTCTCATAAGTTATTGGTGATTGAGGACGCGGCGCAAGCCATTGGATCGCGCTACGGGGACCGCTTTGTTGGAACCATCGGCGATTTTGGCTGTTTCAGTTTCTTTCCGTCCAAGAATCTCGGCGCCGCTGGCGATGGCGGATTACTTACGACAAATGATGCCGCTATGGCCGAACGCCTCAGAATGATTCGCGTTCACGGCAGCAATCGCAGGTACTTCCATGATCTTCAGGGGATCAACAGCCGGCTGGACGCCCTGCAGGCTGCCATCCTTCGGGTTAAACTTCGTTACCTTGACACATGGGCCGCCGGTCGCGCTGACCGTGCCCAGCGCTACCGCCACCTCTTCGACGAGCGAGGTTTGGCCCGCTTCGTCAGCTACCCACCGGTTCCGCCCGCATCGGTTCACCACGTGTACAACCAATTTACGATTCGCGCCCAGCGGCGGGATAGGTTGAAAGAGTTTCTTGGCAAAGTCGGGATTCCCACGGAGATTTACTACCCGCTTTGCTTGCATCTGCAGAAGGCTTTTGCTGACTTAGGATATCTAAGAGGTCAGATGCCGGTCGCTGAGAAGGCCAGCGAAGAAGTGCTCTCTCTCCCCGTCTTCCCAGAATTAATGGACGCACAGCAGGACGCAGTCGTAGAGGCGATGGCCAAGTTCTATTTGCGCGAGAATTAATTCTGCGGGGAAAGCAGAACATAAATTTAGTCGGAGTGCTGTTGAATAGCTTTACAGGCCTGTTGTTTTTTGCATCGCCTGTTTTTCCTTCAGGATCTCTTATCTTCTCTGGGAGTTGAGAGTTCCTGCTAAGATACCCACCATTTTCTGCGATGAGATATTCAACTTCACCAGGGCCTACCTCTTCTTTTGAAAACATGCCCCTGCATTGCAAGCCATTCTCTATCAGCCTCTTGACGTGGTCCCCATGCAAATCTTTGCTTTGGCCAACTGATTGCCCTTATTAAGAATTGAAGATTAGGAGTAAAGGCCAAAGAGGAGGCCCGTTATGACCGTCATTCTGATGCTCGCCATGTTCGCCATTTTTCTTACCATCGACTACCTCAGGAAGGGCAAAGAAGCAAGGGAGACCGCCGCAGCTCGGGAAGAAGCCGCAGCCGTCGTGCCACGCACGCTCCCCACGATTGTTGCCGGATTTGAGCTCCCGGAGAATCGCCGGTATCACCCTGGGCACACCTGGGCCCTGCAGGAAAGCCCCACTTTGGTTCGCGTAGGCCTCGATGATTTTGGCGCTCGCCTGGTTGGAAAGATTGACGAAATTAGCTTGCCCAAACGGGGCCAGTGGATCAGACAAGGACAGAAATTCGCAACGCTGGTGCGCGATGGACAGAAGACGGAACTCGTATCCCCCGTGGAAGGCGAAATCACCAGTATCAATGAGGCGCTTTTTTCCGACGCCACGCCACTCAACAGCGATCCTTACGGCCAAGGCTGGTTCGTTTCGGTTCTCTCTCCGGACCTCACCACGAGTTTCCGCAACCTTCTGAATGGCACTCTGGCCCGCAAGTGGATGGCGGAAGCCTCCAGCCGTTTGCAGATGCGCATTCCGGCGCTTGCCGGAGCCGTTGCCCAGGATGGTGGAGTGGCAGTCCATGACCTGACCGTGCAAATGCCCACAACCAAATGGACGGAAATCACCCGCGAATTCTTCCTGACTTGATTGGGTTACCCTCTTTCCCAATCGCGTTTGACTCCGGCCCTGGTCGAGAGAGGCCAGGGCCCGAGTTGTTTTTGGGGTGGGTTGCAAGGGTGTAGGAGAATTAAGCAGCTGAAAGTGCTTACAGTGCATGGTGATGCAGGTCACCTCGGCTAGTGCCTGACCTCACTGGAATCGGTCCCTTTCTGAGGCAGACTTTACGTGGGCCAACGACTATGCGGAAGGATTCATCACTGACGTCGTCATCTCTGCTGAACTTCGCAACAGTTCACGGACATCGAAAAGGTCCTGTCGTTCGGCCCAGATGTTCAGATGACTCTCCGCCAGTGCTCAAGGCCTCTCGCGGCAATGGCACCATGCGCACCATTTCAGTTCGCCAGTGCGTTGTGGTTAACGATTCATTCCCCGGTCCCTTACCGTAAGTCCTTCCTAGGGGGAGAAGGTCGCTCCAGGGAGCATTTCGACTATGAGCAAGGGAATTCTTTACGATGCAACTTTGTGTATCGGCTGCAAAATGTGCGAAAAGGGGTGTGCCGAGCACCATAGTCTCCCCTACGATGACAACATCGCCGCTGAGCAGAAGCAATCTGACCACAAGTACACCGTCGTTCTAACGCAAAACGATAAGTTCATGCGCAGGCTGTGCATGAATTGTCAGGATCCGACCTGTGCCTCGGTCTGTCCGGTAAGCGCGCTTCGCAAGACGGCCCTGGGCCCTGTCACCTACGAGGCCTCACGGTGTATTGGCTGCCGCTACTGCATGATGGCCTGCCCGTTTTCTGTCCCCAAGTATGAGTGGGGCAAGGTTCTGCCGCTGGTGCGCAAGTGCGATATGTGCGCCGACCGGGTGTTGAACGGTCTTCCCACCTCCTGTGCGGAAGCTTGCCCCACAGGGGCAACGAAGTTTGGTGAGCGCGACGAGTTGATTGCGGAAGCGAAAGACCGTCTCGCCCGAGGGCAGGGCCAGTATGTAAATCACATTTACGGTCTCGAAGAAGTGGGCGGAACTTCCGTCCTCTTGCTCTCCAGTGTACCGTTCGAAACTTTTGGATATAGGGCGGATGTCGGTAGCGAAGCATTACCATTGCTTACAAGTCGGGTCCTTTCCCACCTTCCAGACGTCGTCGCAATCGGTGCAGTTGCACTCGGAGGCATTTGGTGGCTTTGCAACCGCAAGGAAGAAGTGGCAGCGGCCGAAGGAAGGGCGTCCAGCGCCCCGTAAGGCGTATCAGGAGACGGGACATGTTCAAGGTGAAAATTACGTTTTGGAGAGTGGTATTTGCATTCCTCCTCGTCGCAGGTGCCTATGCCACATTGCTGCGTTTCTTTCGCGGTTTGGGCGCTTCCACGAACCTCAACGATTCTTTTCCCTGGGGGATTTGGATTGGCTTTGACGTTATGTGCGGCGTCATGCTCGCGGCAGGTGGATTCACGCTGACCGCGGCAGTCTATCTGTTTAACCTGAAGAAGTTCAAACCCATCGTTCGTCCAACAGTCCTCACCGCCTTCTTGGGCTACCAGTTGGTTGTCGTCGGCTTACTGTTTGATCTCGGCCGTAGCTATCGCATTTGGCATCCCCTGGTTATGTGGAATCCTCGGTCGGTTATGTTTGAAGTGGCCTGGTGCGTCACACTGTACTCCATTGTGCTGTCGCTCGAATTCGGTGGTGTGCTCTTTGAGCGGTTTCATCTGTTCAAATTGCTCCGTATCCAGAAAATGCTACAGATTCCGCTGGTGATTGCGGGCGTCCTTCTTTCCACGCTGCATCAGTCGTCCCTCGGCAGTCTTTATCTGATCGTGCCCAACAAGCTGTACCCCTTCTGGTATTCGCCCATTCTTCCCATCCTCTTTTTCCTCTCGGCGATCTGCGTTGGGTTGGCGATGACCATTTTTGAATCTTCGATGAGTGCCAAACATTTCGGGAAGCATCTGGAATTGCCATTGATCCAGTCACTCGGGCGCACACTTCTCGTAATGCTCTGTATTTACACCATGGTGCGTTTCCTGGACCTTTTGCATCGGGGAGCGTTGGGACTTCTCAGCAAACCCGGATGGGAAGCCGGGCTTTTCCTGCTGGAAATCTTTCTTGTTTCTGTTGCCCCGATCAGCCTGCTGCTTAGCCCCAAGGTCCGTGAGAGCTCAAGCGGCTTATATCTAGCCTCTGTGCTGTGTCTGCTCGGATTCGTTACCAACCGCATGAATGTAGCCATCACCGGCATGGAAGCGGCTTCCGGAGAGCATTACGTTCCGAAATGGACAGAAATCGCGGTCACTCTCTCCATTATCGCGTTTGGTTTTTTTGTGTTTGCTCTAGCCGTCAACTATTTGCCTATTTTCACTCACGGAGTGGCGAGCGAGCCAGTCGCACAAATCGAAGCGGTCGAGACAGAAGTACCAGAGCTATCGAATGTGCAAACCTGACGACAAATCGCGAGCCGCTGCACGCTGGACGAGGCTGGCAAGCAGCCTGAGTGGAAAACTGCTTGTATTGCTTGTTTCATCGATGGCCTTGGTATTCGGGGTCCTTGGCTATCTGAACATTCAGCTTCACCGGCGCCATTTGGAAAGGGATGCTCTGGCCGATGCGGCGCGCACCAGCAGCGTCATCAAGCGAAATACCTCCTATTACATGCTCCGCAACCAACGTGATGGCCTCTATCACATCATTACCGAAATGGCTGATGAACCTGGTATGGTACGAATTCGCATCATTAACGATCAAGGACGCATCAGTTTCTCTTCGGATCCCACGGAAATCACCAAGTTCGTTGACCGAAACATGAAAGCTCAGGACACCGCGCCGGCGGGCGGCAATGCCATCGAACTAGCGAACCTCAAACAGAGTTTCCGCACTTACCGATTGTCCAACAACGAACGGGCCCTTGGGGTTATCGATCCCATCGAGAATTCTTCTGCGTGCAGTAGCGCGGAATGCCATGCGCATCCTGCGGAAGTCAGAACTCTCGGCATTCTGGACACCAATATTTCTCTGGCCAGCAGTGAGCGAAATGTTGCTGAAAGCACGCATCAGGTTTTGATCTATACGGTACTCGCGGTTCTGGGCGTGGCGATCCTTATCTCTGCATTTGTCCGCCACATGCTTGGAGGACCACTCCGAGCGTTGACCGAAGGCACGCACCGGTTGGGGTCAGGCGACTTGGGCTATCAAATTCCCATGCAGTCCAGTGGGGAATTGCAGGACCTGGCAAATTCGTTTAACACCATGAGCTGCCAGATCCAGGAAGCTCACAACGAAATCAATGCCTGGAATCACACGCTGGAGGAGCGCGTGGAACAAAAGACGCGCGAGCTCAGCGGTGCGCAGGAAGAAATGCTGCGGGTCGAACGAATGGCTTCTATTGGCAAACTCGCTGCTGTTGTCGCCCATGAAATCAATAACCCCCTGGCAGGGATTCTCACCTACTGCAAGCTTCTGAAGAAACGGCTGAGTAGGGTGGCTGAACCTAATGTGGAAAATGTAAGCATGCTCGATTTGATGGAGTCTGAAAGCCGGCGCTGCGGAGAAATTGTCAAGAATCTTATGACCTTTGCCCGGCCGACCTCGATGAACAAGGAGCCGTCCGACCTGAATGCGGTGATTGACCGCTGTGTGCGTCTGGTTCAGCACCAACTCACATTGAAGGGTGTGGAGCTTCATCTTGACCTGTTCCAGGATTTGCCGGCGGTCCGCTGCGATCCCGGACAAATTGAGCAGGTCATCTTGGCTCTGGTGATGAATGCGATCGATGCCCTGCCGAACGGCGGAAATCTTTCGCTCGCGTCGCGAATATCAGCCAATTCTGAGAGTGTTCAGATGGAAGTTCGCGATGATGGTGTTGGCATGCCTCGAGAAGTGCTTGCCAAGATGTTTGAACCTTTTTTCACAACGAAAGAGCACGGCCGTGGCTTGGGCTTGGGATTAGCGATTAGCCGGAACATTGTCGATCGACATGGTGGCCGAATTGACGTTGTTTCGGAACCTAGCCACGGAACGACATTTACGATCACTTTACCTTTGCATTCTAGCCCTGCACTGAAACCTGACCGGGTCAGTGCCGTGGGGCGGGGAGTATAAGCCATGGCGACAAGAGCGAATCTTCTGGTGGTGGATGACGAACTGATTGTTCGCGACTCCCTCGACAAGTGGTTCCGAGAAGAGGGATATGACGTGACTGTGGCGGACAGCGCGCACGAGGCTTTGGCCAAAATGGCTGCGAAGCGCTTCGATCTCGCGCTGGTGGATATCAAAATGCCCGGAACGGACGGAGTGGAACTGCAGCGCCGCATGCACGAAATCGATTCCGACATGCTGGTTATCATCATGACAGGTTACGCTTCGGTGGAAACGGCTGTAGCAGCGCTGAAAAATGGAGCGTATGACTATGTCTCCAAACCTTTCGATCCGGACGACATTGCTCATACCGTGCACAACGCGTTATCTCATCAGCGCGCCCAGTTGGAGAATGCTCGCTTGAGGGAAACGGTTGCCTCCGTGGTCCGTCCGCAGGAAATTGTCGGACAAAGCGCGGCGATGGTGCGCGTCTTTGAGGCGATTCAGACCGTCGGCCCTACGGAAGCCACGGTGCTCATCACTGGCGAAAGTGGCACCGGTAAGGAGTTGTGTGCGCGCGCCATTCACGCGGCCAGCCCGCGCCACTACAACCCGCTTGTCGTTATCCATTGCGGTGCCCTTACAGAAACCCTTCTGGAGAGTGAACTCTTCGGTCACGAAAAGGGTGCTTTCACTGGCGCGCAATACCGGAAAAAGGGCAGCTTTGAGGTTGCCGACGGCGGCACAGTGTTTCTCGACGAAATTGGAGACATCAGCCTGAAGACACAAACCGATCTTCTGCGTGTCTTGCAGGAGCGGGAAATCACTCGGGTCGGAAGCACCCACCCAATCCACGTGGACTTCCGATGCATCGCGGCGACAAACAAGGAGGTACAGAAGCTTGTGGACGACGGGACCTTTCGTCCCGATCTCTTCTATCGGCTCAACGTATTCCAAATACAGCTGCCAGCTCTGCGTGAGCGCAAGGGGGACATCCCCATCCTCGTTGAGCACTTCATTCGCAAATTCTCCGCTTCCATGAACAAGCGCATCAGGCGCGTTGCCCCGGCGGCAATGGCTCTTTTGGACCATTATCAGTGGCCTGGAAATGTCCGGGAACTGGAAAATGCCATCGAGCGGGCCATGGTCGTTGCGCAAGAACCGGAAATTCGCGAGGAAGATTTTGCTTTACGGCTCCCGGTGACTGAGCATGCCCCACGCACTCTTGAAGACGTCGAACGGGATCATATTCTGTCGGTCCTCCAGGAATGCAAAGGCAATCAGACGCTTGCCGCGGAAGTCCTCGATATTGACCGCGTTACTCTTCACAATAAGTTGAAGAAATACGGTTGGAAACGAGAGGCGGCGTCTGCGCTGTGAACCGGATTCAGCTCTTGCCGTTCGGTTCGGTTCCGGCTGAGCTGCTTGCGGAACTCCGCGACAGCTTGCGCCAGGAATTCCTGGCGGCGTGCGAAATCCTTTCGGCGGAGCCGGAGCCGCGGTTCGCTTTCAACGTCACTCGCCAGCAGTATCTCTCTACAGAAATTCTGGCCTACATGCTCAAACGGAAGACGCCGGAATCTACGCGCCTTTTGGGGGTAACTCTTGTTGACCTGTATATCCCGATCCTTACGTTTGTGTTCGGGGAAGCACAAATGCAAGGCTCTTGCGCACTGGTATCGGCCCACAGGCTGCGCCAGGAGTTTTACGGGCTGCCGGCCAACCACGCGTTGTACCGCGAGAGGCTCCTCAAGGAGGCCACACACGAATTAGGCCACACGCTAACATTGGCACATTGTGAAGACTATCAGTGCGTGATGGCTGCCTCGCACGGTGTGGAGTGGATTGACCTGAAGACCAGCGGCTTTTGTAGTTCCTGCCGCTCGGTGGTGCGGACTCGCAGGTCCGTCGAAGCCGCTCTTTGACTCCCTGTTCAGTACATGTCAGAGGGATCGATTTTCTTGCCCGATAAGCCTAACTGCAGCACTTCAATGCTTTCCGGCCGGTCAAACACCTTTCCCGGCCACCAGTGCTTGATTAAGATGCGGAACCCGCCGAAGGCAATGCCGGTCAGCGTCGCCACTACGAGAAACAGACTTGTAAAAAGGAAGATTTTGTAGAGCACGCGAACTAGCGGCGGATCGGTGGCAGACTGGTGCGGCTCGTTCCAGGTCACTTCGGTCTCGTAATTAACCTCGTCGCGGATGGCTTGCGCATGCATCTCGGATGTTGCCGCGAAGACGACGGAGAGCAGGGAAGCCTTACGTTCAATCGTCACACCCGCTTGCTTTGCCGCCGCCGGTAGTGCCTGTTCGAGGTGATGGCGGTGGTTCTCGGCCACCTGCGGCGTGGGGTAATCCAAGAGCAAAAGGACCCCGCTACCCTGTTGACCTCGATACCCCGCCAGTATCGCCTCGGCGCCAATCTGAAAGCCCACTTCTTTCGACAAATCGGCATAAGCCCCTTGATTCAGGGCCGTCATCGCGGCTCGAAAGGCTTGCGGGCCTAGCGCATATTTTTCTGATCCAAAGATTCGCCACTCCGTTGGCAAATAACCTTTCAGAGGCGGAAGGGCAGTGGGGTCGGCCTTAGATTTTAAAGCGCCGACGATATCGTTCAGACTCTCGGGCTTTGTGTTGGGAGAAAGCGTTGCTTGTACAACGAAATTGCCTACGAGCATCCGTCCATCATACTGACTGAGCGCGGAGTCTTTTCCGACCCCCATGTTACGCATGCCCGGAGCCAGTAAGAAAGTGTAAAACTCATACGCGCTGCTGGGGTCCCTGAATTTGAAGAGTCGTAAAGCGACTTCGTCCAGGCCATTGCGATACGCGCGCTGCTCAATCGTGATTAGCCCGGATTCCAGTAGCACCTGCTCCGCGGTACTTCCTTGCGCCCAGTTACTCCCCAGGTCTTTCGTAGTCAGGTGTTGCGCGGGTCCCACGGATTCCCAGGATCCAAAACGTTCAGGCAGATTGGTAGCCTGCGCGAATACACTCCCGCAGAGGCAGGCAGCCAACGCAAATAAAACCATCAGCTTTCGCATGACGACCTTTCGATTAGATGCCAATAGACTACTTTTGGTTCCTGGATTGTTCAACTGGGGTGACTGCGGGGACGCGACCGGGCCTTGCCGAACTGTTCACCGCCATGCTGTTCAGGCTCTGCAAGTAGGCGGATACGCCTTGGTACACGCCTTCGGCGATATGTTGACGGTGCTCTGGTTTTTTCAGCAATTGTTCGTCGGATGGATTGCTCAAGAACGAGATCTCCGTCAAGATCGACGGCATATCGGCGCCGATCAGCACTACGAATGGCGCTTTACGCACTCCGCGGTTCCGCACAGGTTTAGCTGTTTTCTGAATCCGTTTGGACAGGGAATCCTGCACATCTTCCGCCAGTTCCTTGGATTCGTCTACCTTTTCCGTGCGTGCAATCTTCTTTACCAAGTCTTCCAGGTCGTGTATGCCCTCTTGGGACGCGGCGTTTTCTCTCGCAGCCACTTCCATGGCTTCCGGGGATCCTTTCATATTCAGGTAGTATGTCTCCACACCCCGCGCGCCAGGGTCTGGACTGGAATTCGCGTGAATCGACACAAATAAATCTGCTTTGGCTTCATTCGCAATGTTCGTGCGCTCTTCGAGGGGAATAAACGTATCGTCAGAACGCGTGTAGACCACATCCGCGCCCGGCAGTTTCTGTTCGATCAGCTTTCCAAGGCGCAAGGCAACGTCCAGGCAAAGGTCCTTCTCCATTAGACCCGTGGGGCCGATGGTGCCAGTGTCGTGGCCGCCGTGTCCGGCATCGATTACGATTCGGTTGATTTTTAGTCCGAGGGTGCGCGTCAGAGTGGATTGGCCATCTCGAGTGGGCATAGGCGCGGCCACCGGCTGCACCAGTTCCGGCTTGTTCTTCGAAGTGGCGGTTCTCGTCAGGGAAGTCTTGCTGGGTTCCGGCAGAACCTTGGGAGATGCAACCAGAGCGGGCGAGCCTTTCGCCGCGATGTCGTCACTGACCTGCGCTTTTGCCGTTGGCGCACTTGCCGGCGACTCCGGAGCAAGATTCTCTTCTACCTGATTCGAACTGCCGGCAGCTTTGCTTTTACTGTTTTGTGCTGCTTCTGTCGGACTTGTCTTGCCTCGACCGTCTGAGGGGTACAACTCGATGACCAATCGCGTCGGTTTCCTGGTCAAAGAAACTGCGTAATCTCTTACTCCATCCACGTCTAGAACCACACGAACCACTCCCGACTGGTTCTGCGCCACGCGCACCTTGGTCAGCACCCCTCCACTCACGTGGACATTGGCTCGAGCCATTGCTGGACTGAGTCGCGCTGAGTGAAGGTCGAAATAAATGCGGTCTGGATTAGTGATCCGGCCAGAGGAGTATTGTACGGAATCCTCCAGGTCGATAATCACTTCGGTACTGTCGGCTGTCACGTTGGTGCGTATTTTCTGTACTCGTGGCACTGCAACGGATTTTGCCGCCGCGCCCCCGCTAAGGGTTTTGCGAGGGTCACCTGGCGCGAGGTCAGACTTCACCTCCGTCGGGGTGGCTGTGGTCGAGGAATTTCGCGTTACGACTTCACCCGTCTCTCCGCCTCGCCGCAACGCCAGTTCGGCAAGTGCTTCCTGCACTTCACGCTTGTGAGTCGAATGAGGGTATTTCTTTGAGAAGTCCTGATACGTTTTGGTAGCCGCCGTAAGATCCCCGAGCTGATCCTTTTGCAGATTTGCGAGGCGCAGCATCGCATCTTGCACGTGTTTGCTGCTCGGGTAATCGTGAATCAAATAGGCATAAGTCTCTGCAGCGATCTGATAGTAACTCCGGCCGAAACGATCCCCCATTTCGGTGTTGAGCTCGGCAACAGCAAACAGGGAATCAGGCACCTCGGCGGCATGCGGCGTAATCATGTACACACGCTGGTAGCCTGCGACGACCTTCTTGTATTCGGCGAGCGTCCGTTGATCTGCAGCTTTGCTATTCAGCAGTCCCCGCAGCTCTTCGGCGCGGACAAACTGGGAACTCGCGGCGTCACGCTTCACACTGGAGGTGGTCGCAGCCTCTGTGCGGAAGGGGCAGAGAATCAGGCTAGCTAGTAGGAGGGCAAAACCCAGCGAAACGAGGGCGAACATCGTGTGGAAATTTTTTGTTCCCCAGTTCATCTGCGCCCCATGCTTGCCGACTCCCCGTTCCGCGTCTCAATAGTCATTCGTGAATATGATTCTTCCACTGGGCTCAACGGTACGATGGATTTGATTCGGCCGTGTATAGGCACTTTCCAAGCGACCGGAACCGGGTCGGAAGTAAGCTTCCTGCACCCGCTGCACGTAGCTTCGGGTCTCCCGAAAGGCCGGAACTCCATGTGCTCGATCCACCGCACCTTCCCCCGCATTGTACGCCGCCAGAGCCAAATCGAGGTTACCGTTGTAACGTTCCAGCAAAGTCTTCAAATACTTAACCCCCGCATCGACGTTTTGTTTTGGACTAAACGCATCGTTCACTCCAAACCGTTGAGCGGTCGTGGGGATCAACTGCATCAAGCCCAAAGCCCCCTTGCGGGATACCGCGGAAGGATTCCAGTTTGACTCCGTCTCAATCACTGCTCGAACCAACGCCGGATCGACGTTATGGCGCTCGGCGGCTTCGCGCACCAGTTTTTCCACTCCATCCCGGTCAATATTCACTGCTGGCCTGTTCTCGCCCAGGAAGGAAAGCTCCCCCGGCATGTAAATGGTTGTGCGAGGTTTAGTTGGAGCCAGTCTCACCGGACCAGGATCTGCGTTCACAAACATGCGCCGTCCCGATGCGTCGGTCGAAGTGGCAATCTGGGCCACGGTGGACCGGGGCACAAGCAAGCCAGCGAGCGCAAAGGCAAACAACACTCCTGCACGCGTCACCATATCGTTTCGAGTTCGACAACTTCGCCTTGGGGAAGGCATTGGTTTGTACACCAAACCCATAGCTGCAGTCGCTCGGTTCCTCACCGCACGGCCCAGCAGAGATTTCATTTAGAGACCATGTGCTTTGCAAGTATCACGGAATGCGCTACTTGCGAAGACACAGCCCCGGCGCTAACACAGATTATAGCAATGGTTCGAGGAGGGAGGGGACGCTCTGCAAGGCACTTTTTAGTGCGGATGTGTCTTTTCCGCCAGCTTCCGCCAAATCCGGCCGGCCGCCCCCGGAACCTCCTACCTGCTTCGCGAGGGCTTGTATCAGCTTCCCAGCATGGACTTTAGCGGTCAAGTCTCGCGTCACACCTACAATGAGGGCGACCTTGCCCTCTTCAGGCATACCCAAAACCACTACCCCCGACCCCAACTTCTGCCGTAAGGAATCCACTAATTGGCGAAGGCCTTCCCGATCCACGTTCGAGACTTCCCCGATCACGGCTTTCACTCCCTTCACCGTTTTGGCTTGAGCGAACAAGTCGTCCATTTGGTTCAATGCCCCTTTGCGTTTTTGCTCCCCCAGCTCTTTTTCCAACTGGCGCGCTGTCTGTGTAAGCTTCTCAAGCGATGCCAGCAAGGTATCCTCGCCCACATTCAACTGCCCAGCTAAGGCGCGGAGAATTTGAGCTTGACTCTGATAGTGCTCGATGGCTCCAATGCCCGTCACCGCTTCGATCCGCCGGACGCCGGCGGCAACGGACTCTTCGCTGACGATTTTCAGAACGCCAAGGTCTCCACCGCGATTCACGTGGGTGCCACCACATAGTTCCTTCGAATAAAATCCTCGCGGCGAGCGCGGGTCCGGAATGGTAACGACGCGAACATTGCTCTCCGGATACTTGTCGCCGAAGAACGCCAGCGCCCCTGAATTCAATGCTTCCTCCAGGGACATCACGCCAGTCTCTACCCGCGTGTTCAGGCGAATTTCCTCATTCACTTGCTGTTCGATGTCGTGGATCTCATCCGGACCTACCGGCGCGAAATGGGAGAAGTCAAAGCGCAGGCGTTCCGGAGCATTCAACGAGCCAGCTTGTTTCACGTGTGTCCCCAGAATATTTCGCAGGGCAGCGTGTACGAAATGCGTTCCCGTATGGTTGCGCATGATCCGTGCACGTCGCTCCGCATCGGCCATCACGTTTACACGATCCCCTACACGAAGAGTCTCTTTTGCCTTGACGCGGTGCGCCACAAGCCCCGCCACGGGATAAAACGCCGCTGTTACTTCAGCGAGCAACTGCGTGCCGGAGTTATCGTAGAATCCGCCAGTATCCGCCATCTGGCCTCCCGACTCTGCGTAAATCACGGTGCGATCGAGCACCACCTCGCCGCTTTCCCCTGCTTTCAATTCACCAATCGCACCGCTCTTGGTGATGAGGGCTTCAATGCGGCAGTCTTTTGCCTGCGTTGCGGAATAAAAATCCAGCTCGGTCTTGAACGTTTCCGCCAGTTTGGCATATGCCGGATGCGCTGCTTCTTTGTGTACCCCTTTCCAGGAAGCCCGCGCGCGTGTGCGCTGCTCCTGCATGGCCTTTTCGAAGCCTGATTGATCGAACTGAACGCCCAGGTCACGCGCGGCATCTACGATAAAGTCCATTGGCAATCCGTACGTGTCGTACAATCGAAATGCCGCCTCCCCCGGATACATTGATCCCTTCTGGGCGGCCAGCGGCTTCAGTTCTTCCTCCAATTTGCGCAACCCGATGTCCAGCGTGTGGCCGAACCGCTTCTCCTCCGCCAGCACAATTTCGGGGACGCGGTCCGCCGCAGGTTCGAGCAGTTCCGGGTACGCTGCTCCCATAATTTCACGCACAGTGCCGATCATTTCCGCTAGGAACGGTCTGGTTGCCCCCAGTAAGCGGCCATGACGGATTGCGCGTCGAATGATTTTGCGCAACACGTAACCGCGGCCTTCATTCGAAGGCAATACCCCATCGGTGATGAGAAATGTCGTCGCGCGTGCATGGTCGGCAATGACGCGAAGCGAAGCGGCCGACTGGTGAAGTTCTTCGGCAGCCAGTTCCCGCTGCTCGTCAACGCCAGTAAGTCGGGCGGCACGCTCTATCAGTGGAGTAAACAAATCCGTGTCGTAGTTCGAAATCACGCCCTGCAGTACGGCCGCCACGCGTTCCAGGCCCATCCCTGTGTCAATCGATGGTCGCGGGAGAGGAGTCAACGTGCCACTGGCGTCCCGATTGAACTGCATGAACACCAGATTCCATATCTCGACATACCGCCCGCAATCACACGGGAACTTGCAATCCGTGTGTCTCTCATCGGAAGCCGCCGGGCCCATGTCGTAGTGAAGTTCGCTGCAAGGGCCGCATGGGCCAGTGTCTCCCATGGCCCAGAAATTATCTTTCAATCCAGGAATAGCGAAAATGCGTTCAGCGGGAACGTTCTGTTCCAGCCAGAATTTCTTGGCTCCTTCGTCCACCCCAAGCACGTTTCCAGCGGAAATTTCCGCCCCCCCGAACACAGTGACATAGAGCTTGTCCTTCGCAATCCCGAACCATTGCGGCGAAGTAGTCAGCTCCCATGCATAAGCAACGGCTTCCTTCTTGAAATAGTCGCCAAACGAAAAATTCCCCAGCATCTCGAAAAACGTGTGGTGCCTCTTCGTGAAGCCCACATTTTCCAGATCGTTGTGCTTGCCGCCGGCCCGCACGCATTTCTGCGCTGTCGTCGCGCGGGTGTAGTCCCGTTTTTCCAATCCGAGGAACACATCTTTGAACTGATTCATGCCGGCGTTGGTAAATAACAGCGTTGGGTCGCCGTGCGGCACAAGGGACGACGATCGGACGCGCCGATGTCCCTTGCTCTCGAAAAATTCCAGGAATTTCTCGCGCACCTCATTACCCGTCAGAGTTTTGCTGGCTTCAGCCGTCACGTCAGCCTCATTCGAAACTGTAGTGGGAACATTTGATTATCGCAGAGCCGTCAATCCGCCCGCAAACTCTCAGAAACTACTCCGGCGCGATCTCGACCTCGGGCACATCTTCGTGGGTCACCCGGTGCAATTCCCGCCGGATCAGGTCTGCGGGAAAACCGGCGCCGAGCAGAGAACGATACAGTGAGGCCAACTTCTTCTGATCGACTTCCCCGCGGGACATCCTCAGTTTCCGTTCAATGCGTCGGCGCACGATCACCGCAGGATCAGTTTCTTCGGCGGAGTCCTTCAGGGCCGCATCAATGTGGCGGTCGGCAACCCCTCGCGCCCGAAGCTCCCGCGCGATCCGGAACTGTCCTTGCTTTCGTGTTTCGGCCCGGTGGCGGGTAAACTGCCGGGCATACCGTGCATCATCGACCAGGTTCTCGTGCTTCAGACGCTCGACCACAGTTTTAACAAGCCTTTCATCCTCGCAACGCCTGGCCAACGCCTTTTTCATTTCTGAAACAGAATGAGCGCGTCGCATCAGAATTTTGATGGCTGCGTCGTACAACTGCGATTCGGTTTGCAGTTGGCGGGGTTTACCAAACATGAGGGAAGCATAGAGGAAGAACGAGTGGGAGGCCAGGGGGAGGAAGGGGGAGAGGCCGTGGGGGATAAACATAAGGGCGTGCGCTAGATCACACACCCCAAATTGGTCCTAGTTCACAATTATTTGTGTCCGTCATTGAAAATGCGGCACTTCGCAACTAGTCCAATTGGCAGAACAATTGCCACTTCCACTTTGGGGAGAATTTCACCATGGCCTACGTTATCACCGACACTTGTACAAAAGACGAGCATTGCATCGAGACTTGCCCGGTCAACTGCATTCATCCCACCAAGGATGAAGCCGACTTTGCCACGGCTGCGCAGCTTTACGTGAACCCTGGCGAATGCATCGATTGCGGTGCGTGCGTGCCGGTTTGCCCGACCGGCTCACTTTTCGTCCTCGAGGAACTGCCGGAAGACCTCAAGCCGTTTATCGAAAAGAACGCTGCGTATTACAACTAAGTCTGCGTTCGACTCCGCTCAAGAGTCCACCCCGCCCAGGGGTGGGCTCCTGTTTCGGATGGCGAAGCTTTTTACGTCACTCGCTTGCCGGTTTCGCCCCGGGCAACCGGCTCTTCAGAAACTTGATCTGCCCATTGTGATTTGCTTCGTGTTCCGTCACGTGAAACCACTTGCAGTAGTTGTTTGTCGGCCCCCAGCCCCAAGTCTTGTCTACTGCCATGAGCCAAGCGTCGTCGCGTTTGCGGAATTCCTCTAGTGTCTTTTCACGTGTCTCGTTCAAAATATTCAGATAGTAATCAAGATTGTTTCCCACAATGCCCTTTCGGGCGGGGTCTCCCAATTCCATCGGCATCCCCCACTTTTCCTTCCACGCTTCTGGAATTTTGTCGCCGGCGATGCCGTCCAGCGTATTGAGTTGGTAGAACTTTTCCACCGCTGCCAGGTGCAGGAGCAAGGCCCCGATGCGGTTCGCCTTGTCGTCCAAAAGGAAATCCAAATCCTTTTGCGACATCCCCTTCACGGAATTCAAGACCTGCCAGCGCATGAAGGCCATCTCGGAAACCAATGTGCCGATTTGTGGCGTATAGCCCTTCTTGGGGCCCACGATAAACATGTCCGAGTCTTCGGATTGACCGTGCTCAGACAAGATCGTGAGACCGGTGATACCCGTGGTCAAGGCGGCCGTCGCTCTCAAGAAGTTTCTGCGGCCCGGAAAGGGAACAAGATTACTCATCGTATCTCCAAGCAGAAGGGTGAGCGAAGGCGGTTGGGCGAGCCCTCGACGAATCCGCGGATGATACTCTGGGAGGCGAAAACAGACAAGGGGCGAGAGCGGGTGAGCGGGTGTAAGAAGAGTAGGCACACACACGACACAGTCACAGCAAACGTCGGGAGCGGAACGTGCGTTAGCGGTAGGACCGCAAGGCCGTTATTTCCGCGAGAAGCGCTCGAAATCCGCCATTTGCGAGGCCATCTCTTCTCGGGCGGCATCCGCGGCAGAACGGATACCTTGGATGCGCAGTTTGAATTCGTCCGGATTGGACGCGCGCATCAATGCTTCGTCAAGGGTAATGAGTTCTTTCGAATACAGGTCAAACAGGGATTGGTCAAACGTCTGCATGCCGTATTGCGACGTGCCGGCCGCAATCGCGTCATGGATCAGGCGCGTCTTGTCCGGGTTGATGATGCAATCCCGGATGTACGCAGTGGCGATCATCACTTCCACGGCAGGCACGCGGCCCTTGTCGTCCGCTCGACGAACCAACCGCTGCGAAATAACCGCCTTCAATGTGGCGGCCATCTGCAAACGAATCTGTTTCTGCTCGGGGGGTGGGAACACGGCGATAATACGCTGAATCGTTTCGGTCGCATCCAAGGTGTGCAACGTGGAGAACACCAGGTGACCGGTCTCCGCGGCGAGCAAAGCTGTCGAAATTGTTTCGAGGTCACGCATTTCGCCGACGAGAATCACGTCCGGATCCTGACGCAGGGCGGCGCGAAGAGCCGTGGAGAAATTTGCAGTGTCTACCTCGACCTCGCGTTGGTTGATGAAGCTGCGCTTGTCTCTGTGCAGGAACTCGATCGGATCCTCAATGGTAATCAGATGGTCCGAACGGCTGGCATTAATCCGGTCAATCATCGAGGCCAGCGTGGTGGACTTGCCGGAACCGGTCGTTCCGGTGACCAGCACCAGCCCGCGCTGTTCCTCGCAAATTTTGGAGATCACCGGGGGAAGGTTCAATTCTTCAATCGTACGAATCTTGGTGGGGATGACGCGAAGCACCATTCCGACGTTACCGCGCTGCTGGAACACGTTCACGCGGAATCGTCCCAAGCCCGCCACGCCGTACGCCATATCCAACTCAGCGGTTTCTTTGAATTTCTGTTTCTGCCGGTTGGTCATCATGCTGAAAGCCATGGAGAGCATTTCCTCCGGCGTAATGCGAGGAACGTCCGTCAGGGGGGTAAGCAAGCCGTCTACACGAAGGTAGGGATGATTGCCGACCTTTAGGTGCAAGTCGGAGGATTTGTTCTCAACGGCGCGTCGTAACAAGTCGTCAATGCTTAGAGCCATGTGCAAACACCCCGCAGGAATGCGCTGCCTCTTTGAAGCTAGCATTCCCCGGAAGTCGCAACAACTGGGCTGGTCGAGGTGGTAGCGGCTTAGTTACCTAGGCGACGGGACAGGGAATCACTAACCATGCCTCTGTCAGTCCCCGGGTTGTCGCAAATACAGCGAGTCGTACAGAAGTCCAGCCAGAAATCCGCCCCCCAGTGGGCCCACCCAGTAGATCCCCCAGTTCAACCAGTGGCTGGACGCCACCGCAGGACCGAAGGCGCGCGCAGGATTGAGGGCCCCACCAGTGAGGGGGCCAGCGACCAGGATACCCAAGGTGATTGTCAGGCCAATCCCGAACCCCGCAATAGACCGGAACGAGCCCCGTTCATCAACCACCGTCGCAAACACTACCAGCACAAGGAAGAAGGTCGTTACCCCTTCCAGGGCCATGCCGGACCACCGGGGGAAGTCGCGCATTAGTTCCGGCGTGCCTAGGAAAACATTGTT
The DNA here is from genome assembly GCA_963775865.1 of Candidatus Acidiferrales bacterium. Taxonomy (GTDB): domain Bacteria; phylum Acidobacteriota; class Terriglobia; order Acidiferrales; family UBA7541; genus Acidiferrum. The sequence goes on from CAVZKU010000002.1 coordinate 252,432, forward strand.
CGCAATATCCTCGGGAACCACCAACTTCAGAAAGAACGCCGCCGCAGTCGCTCCCAAAAGCTGGGCTGCCCAGTAGGCTAAAGAATCGAGTGTTGACAGCCGTTTGGTCACCCAGTAGCCAATCGTAATCGCAGGGTTAAAGTGGCCCCCGGAGATATGACCAAGCGCCGAAACCATGATGGCGAAGGCCAAGCCGCTGGCCAGCGCAATCCCTAACAGGCCCAGTCCGCCCGAACTGCGCAAATGAAAATCCACGCAAATCGCGCCTGCTCCAAAAAAAACCAAGGCAAAGGTGCCAAGGAATTCCGCAATCAGTTTTTCCCTAAGGTTGTACATCTAAAGGTCTCCCGGTGGTGCCACGTGTACAACGCGATGTGCAAATTCTAGCTGGAAACCCGGAGGCACGCTAGGAAGGAGAAACCGAAGTTTACCGGAAGGTTAGCGGGCGATTTCCGCGTCAAAAAGAAAGGGATACGGCATTTGCCATACCCCTTTACCTTGGTTTAAGTTGCGTGGTTCAGCGGGAAGCGGCGACGGGCGCATTTACCGGAGTAAGCCAGTTGTGCCGATCCACCTTTTTTCCACTGGTCACGGCGAAGAATTCTTCTTGGATAAGCCGCGTCACCGGGCCTGCGACGCCCTTTCCGATAGTAATCTTGTCGATGGACCGGATCGGCGTTACCTCCACCGCAGTGCCCACAAAAAATACTTCGTCTGCCAGGTAGACCATTTCGCGCGGGATTACCGTTTCCCTGACTGGAATGTTCAAGTCGCCGGCAATCTTCACGATGGAGTCACGGGTGATGCCGGGAAGAATGCTGGCGGACAGCGGGGGCGTGATTAAGGCACCGTCGTGCACGAGAAAGATATTCATTCCTGAGCCTTCGCTGATATGGCCGTCGGCGTCGAGCGCGATGCCTTCGGCGAAGCCGTTCAGCGCCGCTTCCATGCGAATCAATTGCGAGTTCATATAGTTCGCAGCGGCCTTGGACATGGCTGGTAATGTATTCGGGGCAATGCGTGTCCAGGAACTGACGCAGACGTCCACGCCTTTGGACAGAGCGTCGGGTCCCAGGTACGCACCCCACTGCCAGCAGGCCATGTAAATTTCGATAGGGGAACTGAGTGGGTTCACGCCAACTTCCCCATAACCTCGTAGCGCAATGGGCTTAACGTAGCAGGCACCCATCTTGTTGAGGCGCACCAGTTCGCACGCAGCCAGGCAGAAGTCATCCAGGGAATAGGCAAACTCCATACGGTAAATCTTCCCGGAATTAATCAGCCGCTGCATGTGTTCGCGAAGGCGAAAAATTGCCGGGCCTTGCGGCGTGTCGTAACAGCGGATGCCCTCAAACACGGCAGAACCGTAACCGACGGCATGGGTAAGCACGTGGAGCTTCGCGTCATCCCAGAGGATCCATTTTCCGTTGTGCCAAATCTTTTCTGTCTTTTGTACCGGCATGGTCTTGCCTCCCTATTGAGTCGGATGGAGCCAGCTCGCAATTTGAGAATAAGGCCAGCTGTCCAGAAGCGTCAATGAAATCAACGAATGGATGCCATCCGTTTTTCAGCCATTTTGGCGGTGTATCTTCTGAACAGCGGACCAATTTGGCGCGGTTACTGAGTCTTTCCCGCGGGAGCGTTCTGTGTCGGCTCTCCGTAGACCATCGTAGATGCCGTCGAAAGCAGCTTGCCATTATGGTTTTCCCAAATTCCTAACAGAATGAACGGCAGGATTGTGGCCACCGCCCACAGCTTCGCGTTGCGTGGTAACTTAGCTTCCGGTTCCCAGCGAAATAGCAGCGACGAAATGACAAATGCCAATGCCGCCCATGCCGCCAGGGAAACCATCTCCACTCCCAAAGAGAAGATGCCTTTTCCGTACATCATGGCGCGCTGCAAACCGCTTACAAGATACGTGGACGGCAGGAACAGACCAATCCGTTGGACAACTTTAGGCATTACCGCCAGCGGAACTGTCGCACCTGAAAGGAAGATCAACGCAAACCACAGCAATTGATTGATGATCTGCGTTTCTTGCATTGTGTTGGTCACGCTGGCCACAATCAGACCAAGTGCCCCAAAGGACGTGATCCCTAAAATCACAAAGACAAATACGCTGACCAGGTTTCCGAAATTGTCGACGTGATACACAAAATGCGCCAATCCCAGTTGCAATAAAACCGTCGGCATAATCAGCGCATAGTTTGCAACGATACTCGAAGCAATCATGCTGGACGGAGAAATTGGCGCAAGTCGGAATCGGCGCAGAATCCCCTGCTCCCGCCAGGTCACCAATTGCATGCTCAATCCCCAAAACGTCCCCATCACTGTGAACGAAAGAATCGGACCCATCCAAAAAGAGATTCTCGTAGGATCGCCCTTCGCCAGCATGCTGCAGAACGCGAAGAAAATGCCCATAGGCATGACAAGGCTAAAAAATAGGAACGCTTTGTTGCGCAGAGTAATGCGGATGCGCATTCCGGCGAGGGTCAGTATTGTTCTCAATCGCGCAATCTCCTTCCGGTCAGCTCGATGAACACGTCCTCCAGCGACGGAGTGGCAATCTCCATGCTCACGAGTTCAATATCCTCTGCTTCCAAGTGTTTCACCAATGCCACAATGGCCGGGGCGGTACGCTGGCAATGCAATACGTACGCGCCGTCCAATTCGCGCGCGTCTACCACTCCATCCAGATTCTTCAGTGCTCCATTTGACGCCGGCTTGCTCAGCCGGACTTCCACTCGCGTGGTGTTTGCCGAAGCCTGCTTCAGTTCCCGCGGAGTTCCTGAAGCAATGAGTTTGCCGTGATCCACAATCGCCACCCGATCGCACAGCTTTTCCGCTTCCTCGATGTAGTGTGTCGTCAGAACGATAGTTTTCTTTTCAGCCTTCAACTCTTCAATAATGGTGTAAATCTCGCGCCGCACTTGCGGATCCAGGCCGGCCGTCGGTTCGTCCAGAAATAGCACCTTTGGATCGTTGACCAACGCCATGGCCAGGGCCAGTCGTTGCTTCTGGCCGCCGGAAAGTTGGCTGTAGAAACTCGCGCGCTTTTCTTCCAAGCCGAATCGCTTCAATAGCTCATCCGTATTCCGAGACTTTTTGTAAAAGCCCGCGAACATGCGAATGGCCTCCCCGACCCGCAGCTTGTCGGGCAGGGAAGTAGCCTGCAAGGTCGCCCCAATCACGTTCTTGAGTTCGTTCGGGTTTTTCTGAGGGTCCAGGCCACAGACAGATACCCGGCCGCCGTCCGGGACGCGCAACCCTTCTATCACTTCGATTGTGCTGGTTTTGCCCGCGCCATTGGGACCCAGCAGACCGAAGACCTCGCCCTCTTGCACAGAAAAACTCACACCGCGCACGGCGTGCACATCTTCGTAGCGCTTCTCCAGGTTTTCCACCAGCAGGATTGGATCGGGCATCATCAAAGGATTAGCTTATATAGTAACTCAGCCGGGGTGGTCCTCTCGAACCGTTAAGTCCTCCTCTTGCGGGTACGTGTCCGGGAGGTCTGCTGCTGCACTGGCCGCTTACCTACTTCCACCGGCGCCCAAAAGTGACGTTTCAAGTCCACCCGGAATTCCACCAGTCCTATACCTTCGCCTTGCAGTAATTTTCGTTGAAGTGAGCCATACGGCTCAGGGATGAGGAGTTTCCCGTGGTCTCCGACCACGCGATGCCAAGGTATCCCTTTTCCAGAGGGCGTTGCCGCCATTGCTCTCCCCGCGGTTCTCGCCCCACCGCGCAAGCGCAAAGCCTTGGCTAACGCCCCATAGGTAGTAACCCGGCCGCGCGGGATTTGTTTCACCAGTTTATAGACGGGATCCCAGGACATTGGCGATCCTCCTCCGGGGAAAGCGAGTCCATCCTAGGAGCACTCTTCTCGAGTGACAAGAGATTCTTCTGGCCGCAGTGTTTGACACTGTAGGGCATCTAAGAGGTAGAGGCACAAAAGAGTTCGCGGCACGCGGACCAAGGAAGCGGACATGGCAACAGAAAATCCAATCCGTCGCAGCGAAAAAATGACGGCCGAAATGTTGACTGATTCGTGTCCTGCCAACTTGACGTCTGTAGTGGAACAATCTTACACTACGCCCAGGGGACAACTCTTCGTAGACCTTCGAAGGGTTTGTGGGGGAAAAGGCATGGCCTTTATTCGCCGCAAAGGAAATTCCTATTATCTGGTGCACAACGTGCGCCGCGGCGGAAAAGTGCGTCAGTTGTACCTGGCCCGTCTTGGTGAACGCGCCCGCATTACGGACGCGGTAGTTCGCGAAGTGACCAAAAAGCACCCCTTCGTTGAACTCAACTGGCGGTCGCTCCGCGAACAAGTGAATAATCAGATCGACCTTGCCGACCCCGAATCTCCGGCCGTTCAGAAGCTTGTCCATTCTTTGCGAGACCTTAACCTTGATCTTGCGGACCTCTTTCCACCGGTCCTGCGACTTTCCGAATCGCCCGCGGTCGCACATGAACTTCTCGTGCAACTGCGGTTGCTCAACTCCACCATCCAGGTGAAGCTCGATCAGTTCCGCCAAAGAAATGATCTGAAGCGCATCACCCGGGGCAGCGGGCGTTTTGGAAATGCGCATCCCGCATTGCGGGATCGCTAGGAGGCGGTCATGGCCACAGGCGATTTTTCGCTAAATCCAAATATTCGCAGCGCAGAGACTATTGAATTTCAAAAGGCTCTGCGCGCGAAGATCGTTGGTCAGGACGAAGGCGTCCAGGCACTCGTGGAGCTCTTCCAGGTCTTCACCGCCGGCCTGAATTCGCCCGGTCGCCCGGTGGGCAACCTGCTTTTCCTCGGCCCTACAGGTTCGGGCAAAACCCGTCTCGTCGAAGCTGCCGCGGAAATCCTATTTGGCAGCCCGCGCGCCGTCATCAAGATCGATTGTGCCGAGTTTCAACATTCGCACGAGATTGCCAAGCTGATCGGTTCGCCCCCCGGCTATCTTGGACACCGCGAGACTCATCCTCTGATCACGCAGGAGGCGCTTGCGGCTAACTATCGCGAAGACCTCAAACTCAGCTTCTTGCTCTTCGACGAGATTGAAAAAGCCAGTGACGCGCTCTGGCAACTCCTTCTGGGCATGCTCGACAAGGCTACGCTTACCCTGGGCGATAATCGCCGCGTCGACCTTTCCCAAACTGTCATCTTCATGACCTCCAACCTTGGCGGAACTGACATTACGGAGCTTTTCAGTGGTGGCTATGGGTTTGTCAAAGCCGAGGACAAGCCCCAAGCGGATATCAACGTGAAAGTTGAGCGCACAGCGGTCGAGGCGGCTCGCCGCAAGTTCTCCCCGGAGTTCATGAACCGCATCGACAAAGTCGTAGTGTTCCATCCCTTGGACCGCGAAGAACTCCAATCCGTGCTGGACATTGAGCTCGGCATGGTACAGAAACGCGTGTTGGACACTGCCACCGGCAAATTTCTCTTCCGCGTCACCGACGCGGGGCGAGATTTCCTCCTTCAGGAAGGTACTGACCAGCGCTACGGTGCTCGCCACCTCAAGCGTGCTATTGAGCGTTTCCTGGTCTATCCGTTGGCAAATCTCCTGGCAACCCAGCAGCTTCGCATGGGAGATCTTGTTCGGGTCGACTGGGATGGCATGCATAAGGAACTCACGTTCGTACGTGAGCGCGAGGGAGCCCTGGTCGCTCCTGAACCCTCCACGGAGGACGTAACTGCCGCTACTCCTGACGTGGACGGACTTGGGAAAGATACTCCGATCGAAGCCATCGCAGAAGAAACGGCGCGGCCCGCGGCTGTACCGGCGACAACTCCGGCGGCCGCTCGGCAATCTCTCCAGGGACGCAAGAAAGACGCGAAATGACGGATTAGTCCGAGAAATTCAGGGACCCGGAACACCAGCTGCGCCCCTTTTTGTCATATGGCCGTAGACACAAACTGCCGTCCCTCTCTCACATTGGAACAGCCACGCCATGCTGTCTCAACTGTGAGACACACCCGTTAACTGACGTATTTGTATGTTGTTGAGCTTATAGCCCTTTCCTAAGCCATCGAATCCTTGTGAATTGGCACGCCTCATGCATCATTCTTTTCGCACACGTCGTTCAGGCGGCTGAACGCGTGCCTGGCCCTGATGCGAACGGATGGATTAAAGGAAAGGGTCGGCACGGCCGAGGTAAGAGTTATGAAAGCAGCGGTTCGTCATCAACTGGATCCCACCATCCGCAGCAACGACACGCGCGACTTCCACCAGTCGCTCCGGGCCAAGATCGTTGGCCAAGAAGAGGGTGTTCAAGCCTTCGTCGACTTGTACCAGGTCTTTTGCGCCGGACTGAACTCGCCTGGACGGCCGGTGGGCAATCTCCTCTTTCTGGGGCCTACCGGATCTGGGAAGACCCGCATCGTCGAAGCGGCTGCGGAAATACTCTTTGGCGACCCCCGGCTCGTGATTAAAGTAGATTGCGCCGAATTTCAGCATTCCCATGAAATCGCAAAGCTCATCGGCTCGCCTCCGGGCTATCTCGGTCACCGCGAGACGCATCCCTTGATCACTCAAGAAGCCCTGGCAGCTTCGCATTCCGATAAGCTCAAACTTTCCTTCCTCCTCTTTGACGAAATTGAGAAGGCCAGCGATGCGCTATGGCAGTTGCTCCTGGGCATGTTGGACAAGGCTACGCTGACGCTCGGGGACAATCGCCGTGTCGATCTCTCCCAAACCGTGATTTTCATGACCTCCAACCTCGGAGGCGGCGAAATTACCGAGCTGATGGGTGGTGGCTACGGCTTCATCAAGTCTGACGACAAACCGAAGACCGACCTTGACCAGAAAGTCGAGCGGACGGCCGTCGAAGCTGCACGCCGCAAGTTCTCTCCGGAATTCATGAATCGTCTAGATAAGATTGTCGTATTTCATCCGCTCCAACGTACGCAGTTGGAACAAGTCCTTGATATCGAACTTTCGATGGTTCAGCAGCGTGTTCTGGAAACGGCCAAGGGACAGTTTCTTTTCCGGGTTACCGATTCGGGCCGCGACTTCCTCCTCCAGGAAGGCACCGACCAGCGCTACGGTGCGCGCCACCTGAAACGCGCCATTGAGCGCCACGTGGTATATCCCATGGCCAACCTACTCGCAACGGATCAGGTGCATTGTGGCGATCTGATCTGCATCGATTGGGATCGCGCCGACGAGAAGCTCTCTTTCGTCCGTGAAGGAGAAAATCTGAGTATGCCTGCCCGCCGTCCCGAGCCAACCGTAGTCGCGCGCACCTCCCAAGCCAAGGGTGGCCGTCCGGTGGAAGCTCCTGCGATGCCGGTTCCGCCTGAACCTGCTCCTCGCTTCGCCCGTTAATTTTCTTCCTCCGCTCGAGGGCCCGGACCGATTACCGTCCGGGCTTTTTCTATTTTCCAGCCCACGTATACTTTGGCAGTACCGGTTCGCTGATCCCGAACCAGGATACATTCTGGAGGTTCATGAATACCAAAGGCCATTTGCGGGCAACGATACTGGTGAGCCTCTGGCTAACGCTTGCGATTGTGCCGTGCTCCTTCGCTGATCGCACAAATCTGAAGCCGGGAATAAATGGTTTCACCCCGCAGCAGGATATTCAGTTGGGTCGCAAGGCGGCGCACGAAGTCGAGCAGAAACTCCAGATGTGCAACGACCCCCAGGTAGACGCCTACCTCAGCAAACTCGGAGATCGCCTGATCCAGCATCTCAACACCCGTCGCGTCGACTATCCTTGGGAATTTCATTGCGTCAATGACAAGGCCATCAATGCCTTTGCTCTTCCGGGCGGGTTTGTTTTCATCAACCGTGGCGCGATTGAGGCGGCCGACAACGAAGCGCAACTCGCCGCCGTCATGGCCCATGAACTTTCCCACGTTGCATTGCGACATGGCACCAATCAGCTCACGAAAGCTCAATACGCAGAATTGGGCGCTGGAATTATGGGTGCTGCGGGGAGTATTTTTGGAGGTGCGGCGGGCGCGGCCGCAGCCGGGGCCGGCCAATTCACATTTGGCAGTGTCCTTCTCCACAATTCGCGCGGCGCGGAAACCCAAGCCGATGTTATGGGAAGCCAGGTTTTGTACGATTCGGGTTACGACCCGCGGGCCATGGCGGCCTTCTTCGAGAATCTGAACGCGACCAGTGAAAGCAAAGCACCACCAGAATTTTTCTCTGACCACCCCAACCCGGACCATCGCATTGAGCGCGTGGATGCGGAGATCCGCAAGCTGGGCGGAGCCCCCGAAGGAGCGGAAAAAGACTCTCCTGAATTCGAAGCCATCAAAAGGGAAGTTATGGCTCTTCCTGCGCCGGTCAAAGGAAAACCTCCTGCCTCATCTCCTAAATCAAACACATCTTCCGCCGGCGGCGTGGATGCTCCTGCAAGTGTCCCAAAGCCGGATGAGCCTTCCGCCAATGTTACCCAAGTGCGCTACGCCAAAGCTTCGCTCGCCTACCCAGACAACTGGAAAAACTACACCAGGAAAAATAGCCTCGTACTCATTCCGGCGGGAGGCATCGTGGATGCAGGCAATGGCCAGGGAGCACTGGCCTGGGGGATGATTGGCGGGGTTGCGCAAGTCAAAAGGGAGGATTTCGCAATTCAGGACACGCTTCGCCGGAACACTCTAAAACTGATCGAGTCCCTTCAAAAGGAAAATGAGTCGATGGATGTAGACCAAACGCCCACACAAATCATTGTCGATGGCCAGATTGGCCTCTCCACCTACTTGCACAATGATTCGCCAGCCGGCGGCATGGAAATGGATTGGCTTGTTACCGTAATGGGTCCCGGCGGGTTGTATTACTACATATTTGTGGCGCCGCAGGCGGACTTTCCCCGCTTCAAAGCCGCCTTCGGAGGAATTCTCAATAGCGTCCATTTTCAAAAGTGAATCCAGAATATTTGTGGCTAAGGGTTAACAAAAGCCCGTGGTGAGGCAATGCGCCGGTTAGGTAGTCACGTGCGGGGCTTCCAGCGAGAGTCTCTCACTGCGTATCGCTTCCGCCCGTTTCAGGGCTTCGGTAATGTTTTCACACATGTTCTCTGCGCCCACATGGCGATCGAACCCAGCCTCTTCCATCAGGGCGGCTGGTTGCGGCCTTGCTCCGCAGAGCAGCATGGTCCGGCCGCTCTTGTGGAGATGGTCCGCAAGCTCTTCCAATGCTGCAATGCCCGTCGCATCAATCGCCGTCATGTTGCGCAGCCGCACTATGACGATGGGCGGAAGTTGTTCTAGGTTTTCTGTGATCGCCGAAAGTTTGTCGGTCACGCCGAATAGGAATGGTCCGTGGATCCGGTAAACCGCTGCGTACTCGGGTATGTTTTTGTCCTGCAGGATATGGACTCGACCGTCCTCAATATATTCTTCCGTCACCCGGGAAACTGTGGTTGTCTGCGAGATTTTTCGAATAAATGTGAATGCCGCCAGAATCATCCCCACTTCTACGGCAAGAGTCAGGTCTGCAAAAACCGTCAGGCTGAGCGTCAGCGTCCAAACGGCGATGTCCGCTTTCGTCAGCTTCAAGATTTCGGGAATTTCCCCCCAGTCGCCCATGTTGTAGGCGACCATGAACAGAATCCCAGCCAGGGCTGCCAGTGGAAGATTTTTCACCAGAGGAGCGGCAAACAGAATCACCGCGAGAAGCGTAAGGGCATGAATCATGCCCGCTACCGGAGTTTTTGCACCGGAGCGCACGTTTGTTGCAGTCCGCGCAATTGCGCCGGTGGCCGGCAAGCCGCCAAAGAGCGGCGATAAGATATTCGCAACGCCCTGTGCGACCAGTTCTACGTTCGGATTGTGTTTATCGTGGCTCATTCGGTCGGAAACGACTGCTGAAAACAGCGATTCAATGGCGCCTAACATGGCGACAGTTATCGCGGGAGATAGCAAATGCAGCAGCAGGCTTGGCTGAAGTTGAGGAATGGCAATATGCGGCAGCCCACTGGGGATTCCTCCGAATCGCGTACCGATCGTCTCGACGGGAAGGTGCAGCAAGCTGACGAGTGCTGTTGCTCCAAAACAGACCACAATTGACCCTGGTACCCGCTTGAAGTAACGAAGGGAGAGAATCATCACGATCAGTGACCCAATGCCGACAGCGGTCGCCGCCCAGTTCAAACTCTGAAAATTCTCGGCAATCGCCCCCATGCGGTGGAAGAAGTCGCCGGGCACATGCTCCATGCGCAAACCAAAAAAATCGCGAATCTGCGTGCTCGCGATGAGTATGGCAATTCCATTGGTGAACCCGACGACCACAGGACGGGGAAAGTAGCGGACCATCGCGCCGAGGCCCGTCACGCCCATCAGTACCAGAAGCAAGCCGGCCAGCATGGTGCATGTGAATAGGCCGTCGATTCCGTAGCGGGAGATGATACCGAGTACGACTACAACGAACGCTCCCGTCGGACCACCGATTTGCGTTTTGGATCCGCCCAGTGCCGAGACGAGAAATCCGGTGACAATCGCGCAATAGATTCCAGCCTGGGGAGGGACACCGGAGGCAATCGCGAAGGCCATCGCCAGGGGTAAAGCGACTAGTCCCACTGTCACCCCGGCGATTAGATCACAGACGAATTTATCGAAGGTATAGTCGCGTAGAAGGATGACCGACTTCGGCATCCACGCATCGATCTCAAAACTCATTTTCCTGAAGACCTGCTTCCGTCAAAGGCTACCTTTTATTTTAGCAGGTGTTCAGTGAGGAACTGTGAGAGTACGGAGGCCCTGTTTCTATAGGGCTCAATCCGCCGCTTCACTGCGTTTCGCGCTGGGCTTCCACCGGAGAATAGGTTTGCGCGCCGCGCCAACTTCGTCCAGTCGTCGGATACGCGTCGTGTGCGGAGCCGTTTTCACCAGTTCGGGACTCTTTTCCGCCTCTTCTGCCACGGATTTCATCGCATCGATGAAATAGTCACATTCTTCCTTGCTCTCGGATTCCGTGGGCTCAATCATCAGCGCGCCGGGAACAATCAAAGGGAACGCTGTCGTGTAGGGATGAAATCCGTAGTCGATCAGCCGCTTGGCGATATCCATCGTGTTTACCCCATGTCTCTTCTGAATGGCATCGCTAAAAACTACTTCGTGCATCGAAGGCCGCGTGTACGGCAGATCATAGGTGCCTTCCAGGTGTTTGCGGATGTAATTCGCGTTCAGAACCGCATCTTCGGTGGCCTGACGGACGCCCGGTCCATACGCCAGGATGTAGGCGAGCGCACGCACGAGAACGCCGAAATTCCCTCCAAACGCACGCACGCGTCCAATGCTCTCTTTTCGTTGAAAATCCAGCGCCAATCGGCCGCCCTCTTTTTCCACCAGGAGGGGAACAGGCAGGAACGGCTCCAATATTTTCTTCATGGCCACAGGTCCCGCACCCGGGCCGCCTCCCCCGTGTGGCGTAGAAAACGTTTTGTGCAGATTCAGGTGCATTACGTCTACACCCAGGTCCCCCGGCCGCGTAACCCCAGTGAGCGCATTCATGTTGGCGCCGTCCATGTACAAGAGCGCCCCCTGCGCGTGCAGAATCTCCGCGATCTTTGGAATCTGTTGTTCGAAGATGCCCAGGGTCGATGGATTGGTCAGCATCAGCGCGGCTACATCCTCGCTGACTTGCTCCTGCAAGTGGTCCATATCCACCTGGCCGTCGGCGTTGGACCTTATATTCTCGACTTCATATCCTGCAATCACGGCCGTGGCCGGATTTGTGCCGTGGGCCGAATCTGGAATCAGCACCCTCTTGCGCGGATTCCCTTGTTTCTGAAGATAAGCGCGGATCAGCAATAGACCCGTTAACTCGCCTTGCGCTCCGGCCGCGGGTTGCAAGGTAATCGCGTCCATGCCGGTGATTTCCAGTAGGCACTTTTCCAGCAGGGAAAGAACCTTCAAGCAGCCTTGCGAAAGCTCCTGTGGTTGATAGGGATGTTCCGTAGCAATGCCCGGGAGCCTCGCGACATGCTCGTTCACGCGCGGATTGTATTTCATGGTACAGGAGCCTAGCGGATACATTCCAAGATCAATCGCGTAATTCCACGTCGAGAGACGAGTGAAGTGCCGAATCACTTCAATCTCACTGACCTCGGGGAATCCCTCGACACCTTCTGCACGATAGGCCGGGCCTAAAGATCTATTTGCGTCGACGGCTGGCACGTCAAGTGGAGGAAGCTCAAACGCACGTTTCCCCGGCGAGGATTTTTCGAAAATCAACCCTTCATTCTGGTTCGTGTGTCGCGAAGCTTTCTTGATCTTGTCGTTCAAGCGCTCTCCTAGAGGGGCGATTCCAAAGCCGCTTTCACTTCGCTTACAAACTTCTCGATCTCGGCGCGTGAGGTAGTTTCCGTAACACACACCAGTGCATGCTTGCTAAGTTCAGGATAGGCAGAGCCAAGCACGTAGGGCCCCACGATCTTCGACCTCAGCAGTTCGGCATTGACCATCTTGACGGACCGAGGCAGCTCCACCGTAAACTCATTGAAGAAAGGTGCGGAGAAACTCCGTTTTACACCCGGTATCTTCTCGAGTTCGCTTAGGGCGAACTGAGCCTTGGAAAGGTTCTGCGCTGCCATCTCGCGGATGCCTTCTTTCCCGAGTAACGTGAGATGAACCGTAGCGGCCAATGCGCATAATGCTTGGTTCGTGCAGATGTTAGAGGTCGCCTTCTCCCGCCGGATATGTTGTTCGCGCGTGGCCAGAGTTAGCACAAATCCCCGGTGTCCGTTCTGATCCGTGGTTTGGCCGGCCAGTCTTCCGGGCATCTGCCGTACGAACTTTTCGCGCGAGGCGACAACGCCAACATACGGGCCGCCATAGCTCGGTGCCAATCCAAAACTCTGTCCCTCCATGGCGACGATGTCGGCTTCCGAAGGTGGTTTCACCAGCCCTAACGATAAGGCTTCCGCCACGGCCACAACCAACAAGGCTCCCGCGCCATGCGCCGCTTCTGCCACCGGGGCAATAGTTTCGATAGCGCCAAAGAAGTTCGGAGACTGCAGGACTATGGCACACACATCATCCCGAAGAGCACTCTTTAGCCCATGGATGTCGAGTGTCCCGCTTGGCCCAAAACCGATTTCTTCGACTCGTAAACCAGAATTCTTTGCATATGTGCGTAACACTTCGCGATATTCCGGATGCAACGAGCGCGCTACCAGCACGCGCCCTCGCTGAGTCAATCGTTCTGCCATCAACACCGCTTCCGTTGTGGCTGTGGACCCGTCGTACATTGAGGCATTGGCGACTTCCTGCCCTGTCAACTGGCACATCAGCGTTTGGAACTCAAAAATAGCTTGTAGGGTCCCCTGCGCAATCTCGGCCTGGTAGGGTGTGTAAGAAGTGAGAAATTCCCCACGCTGCAGAATTGCATCGGTAACTATGGAACGCAGATGGGAATATATGCCGGCACCGAGAAAACTGCTGTACCCCACTGAATTTTCCGCGCCTCTCTCCGCAAAGTAGCGAATCACTTCTGCTTCGGACAGCGGACCGGGAAGGTTGAGCGGCTTTTTGAGTCGATACGCTTCGGGAATGGAAGAAAACAACTCTCCAATCGATTTCACGCCAATCGCGGCCAGCATTTCCTCCCGCTCGGCTGGGCTCTTCGGAAGATAGCGCATCAGGCCGACGCTTCCTTTTTCTTTTCCTCGATGTACGCTTCATACGTCTTGGCGTCCATCAGCGCGTTCACCTCTGCGGCATTCGTCAATTTTATTTTCACAAGCCAACCCGCACCGTGAGGATCGCTATTGATCGTCTCCGGCTTGTTTTGCAGGGTGGAATTTGCCTCCGTCACTTCACCGTTGGCCGGAGCATAAATCTCGCTTACGGCTTTCACCGATTCCACGGAGCTAAACGTCTTGCCCGCCGCTAGCTTGCTTCCTACGGCAGGCAATTCGACAAAGACCACGTCCCCCAGTTCGTGTTGAGCGTAATCGGTAATTCCTATCGTTGCCGTGTCGTCCTTCGCGTCGACCCATTCGTGTTCTTTCGTGTAGCGATACTGTGTTGGATATGCCATGCGCCGCTCCTTGCAGGGAATCGTCTTGTCTTTTACTTACTTCGCGATCGCCTTCCGAATGCGTTTGTAAAACGGTGTCGTCACGACCTGAGCCTTGCATCTCTGCGTACGAATCTCAACGTAAATTGGCGTTCCCACTCGAGACAGGTTTGGAGGAACGTAGGCAAGGGCCAGGTTCTTTCCTAGAGTGGGCGAGGGCGAACCGCTGGTGACGACTCCAATTCCCCTGCCGTTTTCGTCAACGCACCGGTAGCCATCGCGGGCAATTCCTCGGTCCACCATCTCCAGGCCCACCAGGGTACGCTGCAAGCCGGCAGCCCGCGCCTTCTCCAGCGCCGCGCGTCCCACAAAATCCCCTTTGTCCATTTTGCAGTAGCGTTCCAGGCCCGCCTCCCAAACATTAATGCTGTCGCTGATCTCGTGCTCATATAGCGCCATTTTGGATTCCAGACGCAATGTGTTCCGCGCTCCGAGCCCACACGGCACGATGCCGAATTCCTTGCCAGCCTCGATTACTTCATCCCACACACGCTCGCTGGCGCTCACTTCCGCCGGTACGTAGATTTCAAATCCATCCTCGCCGGTATAGCCCGTCCGCGCAATCAGTGTGTTTTTGAGTCCGCAGACGGTTCCATGCGTGAACCAATAATTTTTCACGGCGTCCAGATTTGCATCCGTAAGCTTCCGCAGGACTTCCACAGCGCGTGGCCCCTGAATCGCCAACTGTGTATACGTGTCGCTAAGATCTTCTACTTTGCAATCGAACTTCGTGGTGTTTTTTCGCACCCAGTCAACGTCTTTTTCCCGCGTTCCAGCGTTAATCACCAGCAAGTAATCATCCTCGCCCAAACGGTGCACGATTACATCATCGACGAAGGTGCCTTCTGGGTAGAGCATGGCCGAGTACTGTGCCTGTCCAATGACTAGCTTGGACGCGTCGTTCATGGTCAGATGTTGGACTGCCTGCAGCGCTCCGCCTGGCGGCCTTGCCGAATGAATTCGGATGTCCCCCATGTGGCTGACGTCGAACACTCCAACACCGTTGCGTACGGAGTTATGTTCCGCCACTAAACCGCCGCTCGAGGGATACTCCACGGGCATGTCCCAGCCGCCAAAGTTGACCATTTTGGCGCCAAGACGACGGTGCAACGCGTTCAGTGGCGTCTTGCGAAGAACTGAATTGGTAGGAGAGTTTACGGATCCCATTCCGTTCGCTCGGGCAATTTTCGATACTAGCACGCGATTCAGGTACCGTCAAAACTCGCTTCCGCGGCCTTACCGGTATTGCGTTTGCAACTTGGCCATGACGCAGATGCTTGCTCTTGCTGGTGGCCGAGCGCTCAGGTAAAGTCTTTTTCGGAGGCGGAATGGCAGCTCGTCAGCAGGTAGTTTGTTCGCAGTGTGACAAGAGCGAAGAATACTGCAACTGCGAAAAGTATTGCACTATCTGCAAAGGCCAGAACAACGTCCGGCTTGGCGTCGACGGACTATACTACTGTCCCGAATGCCGCGAAGCGTGTGATGTTGCCCTCGCCAATTCAAATTAAACGTGTCTATCTTGCCTCATCAAATTTCCGTTCGCATGGATCCTGACGAACGCCTGGTCGCCGCTGTCGGAGGCGCTGCGCGTTATCTCGCAGACGCCGCGGGGCTGGGCAACGAAACCATCCTGCAATTTCAAGCTTCGGTGGTTTCTGCCTGCAAGCACTGCTTCCATTGTCATTCGTCGGGCGTGGCCTGTGGCATCACTCTTCGCAGATCCCTCGATCGTTTAGAAGTGGAGGTAGCCCTGCCAGGAACCGAACCTCCCGACAAGGAAAAACCTTCGTGGGAGGGTATTGATGAAGTTGAGTGTGAATGGCGAGAGAGTTCTGCAATTCTCCGCCTCACAAAGTTTGTCGCACCGAATCCCCCCGCAGACTAAGGGAAAGACCTGTGCCTGTCCTGGTTTACATCTTGAAGGCGAAGGTGTTTCGCCGGATCAGGGAACTCATCTGATCGTCGCTCACAGATAATGCGATCACCACGCGGTCTCCCGACGGAGTCACATTTGACTGGTCGAGAAGTTGCGCCAGCTCCGGATTGTCCTTGCTCGCTTGATACTTCTTGTAGAGCAGTCCCGCCGCCATTAGTTGGCTCAGTGTATTGGCGTCCTGCGTAGAACCGCAAACCGCCTGGAACTTGGCATCCACTCCACTGCTGGCGTTCGCCGTGATGATCATTGATTGCATTCTCTGCACCAGCGCCGCGGCCTCAGGAAACTGCTGGACTTCGGGGGCGAGCTGGCCCATCGCCAACCGGGTATACCCGGGATCGAGCACCGCCCACACAATGCTTGAGCCATTCACTTCATTGATCAGGTTGTACATCTTGTCGTTGCGCAACAGGCCGTCCTGTTTGCCCAGGCGGATGTCCAATAATTTTTCCAGCAACGGTCTGTGTCCGAACACGGCTTTGCTTGAATCCAGAAAAAAGAAATACAGATCGCTAGCGCCCGATCCGGACCCGAATGCAAACAGCGTATATGCTTCGATCTTGGTTACCGAGAGGTTCTGCTGTTTGAAATATGCTTCGGTTGTTTCCGGGTTGAAATTGCCCATGGCGATTCCGACGGTGAGCTCGCTCGAAGGGATATCGGTGGAGGCCCCGCTGTCGTTCTTGGTCATCGCTTCAGGAACGAGTCCCCAGACAAGTTCGTCGACTTGGCTGTTTGGGTCCACGCCCGCGGACGCCAGAAACTTTTCGAACTGCTTAAATCGATCCGGAAGGATTTGTTCACGCAGGGCAGGGAACCATTTCTCGCTCCGCGCCTTCTTCAGATCGACGTAGCCAATTTCCCCCGTATTCTTCGGGAAAAGCGCGATCGTGTCTGCACTGACGCCACCAGCCTTCGCTGGCCTTGCCAGTACGCCCATCGTCACAAGTAACGCGCAAACGGCCAAACTCCGGGCCAAATTCTTCCTCATCCTCATGTCTTGCTCCTTTTAAGCGGCCGGGGGAATGAAGCTCCATTTTACGCTATGGACATCCCGCTAGCCTAACCGGGTGCGTAGTTCGGCAACCTTGCTTTTCATGTTTTCCACAAAAGCCCCGTCTTTCATTCCATCCAGGTTGATCTCCACATTGGCCAAGGCGCCTTTGGCTGACGCTACTGCCATTAGACGCGCTACTTGCAGATCTGACTTCATAGATGCAGCCGAAATGCTTTCCAGTTGTAACAGCCGGTCGTTCAGTTGCGCTGCTTTTTGTGCAACCTGCAACGGCACCTCTGCGGCCACTTTGCTTGCTGCCTGGGTGGCGGCTTCGCGTTGAGCCGTCTCATCCGCATTTCCTTGCGGCAGCTTGAATGCGGCCATCACAGATTCATACGCCGCCGCATCTTTATCTACCGCTTCAATTAGCGCATCTGCCGTTTTTCGAAGTTCCTCTAGAAACTCCGACAGCTTATCGACATGCAATAGCTGGGATTTCTTCTTTCGCGAAAGTCCGGCAACCATCTGTCCAAGAGCCGCCGCAATGGCCCCCACAAACGCAGAGACACTTCCCCCTCCGGGTGTTGCGGTTGGTGCCGCCACTGCTTCCAGGAAGGGGCGCGCGACGCTCGCCAGCTTTCCGTCTTTGACCTCAATCGGCGCACCGCTCAGCGCAGCTTCGAGTTTATTTTCGAATACTTGCGATGGCGAAAAGCTCTCCAATTGCAGGAAGTAATCCGCGGCCATCTCCATCGCTTTCTTGGGGACCAGACCGACAATTTCGCTGCCCACGGGCATTGCGCCATACCGCGCCGCCTCTCGTTTCACCATTTCGTACACCCGGTGCATCGGGGTTTGCTCGTAATCCGTGAGGTTGATCGAGACCTGTGCCAGATTGCGCGCCTTCAATCCCACTCCCATGGACTTTACATAGCGCAAGCCGCCACTCGAGAATCGGATGGCTTTGGCAATCTTGTTCGCGATGCTGACCTCCGGGGTATTTAGATTGACGTTGTAAGCGATCAGGAATTTCCGCGCTCCGACTACAGTGACTCCTGCCGTCGGATGCAGTTTCGGCTCGCCGATATCTGGTTGACGGTCGTGGTTTTTCTTCAACTCCTCTCGCAATCCTTCGAATTGACCCCGGCGAACGTTTTCCAGATTGACTCGGTCCGGTCGCGTAGCGGCCGCCTCATAAAAGAAGATGGGAATCCGATACCTCTTCCAGATCTCATTTCCGACGCGCCGTGCTAGCGCCACGCAATCTTCCAGGGTTACGCCTTTGATGGGGATGAATGGCACTACGTCGGTTGCTCCCACCCGGGGGTGTGCGCCGGTGTGCGTGGTCATATCGATCAGGTCCATCGCTTTACCGGCACCGAGAATCGCTGACTCGCCTACAGCTTCGGGTTCGCCCGCCAAGGTGACCACCGAGCGGTTGTGGTCCGCGTCCATCTCTCGATCCAGCACATACACGCCGGGCACGCTGCTCATGGCCTGCACAATCGCATCCACGATTGCCGGGTCGCGGCCTTCGGAAAAATTCGGTACACACTCAATCAGTCGTTTCATAGGTCATTCCGTCTATTGTCCCCGAATTAGAATCAAGGCCTGGTTGCTTGGAAATCCCAAGCTCACCCAAGAGTTTATCCCTTTTGGTTGGAATGCCCACTTCCTCAGTCGCGCATGTAAATGATTTCGCCGTTCTTCACCGTCATCCAGCACCGCTGCATTCCAAAATAATAGGGAATTTCCCGATAATCCTCCACTTCGAAGACGGCAAGATCCGCTTCTTTGCCGACCTCAAGTGATCCGATCTTTTTCTCCCGTTTCAGGGCAAAAGCTGCGTTAATCGTGGCCGCTGTAATTGCTTCCGCGGGTGTCATTCGTAACTGCGTGCACGCCAGCGCCAACACCATGGGCATGCTGACTGTCGGGCTCGTCCCAGGATTGTAATCGGTAGCGAGAGCCACGACCGCCCCCGCCTCGATCAGTTTTCGCGCTGGGGCGTAGTTTTCCCATCCCAAATGAAAATCGCATCCCGGAAGCAGGGTCGCCACTGTTCGCGATTTCGCCAGTGCCTTTATGTCTGTGCCATTCACTTGTTCAAGATGGTCACAACTTGCTGCCCCCAGTTCCACGCCGAGTTGCGTCGCTCCCGTTCGTGACAACTGCTCTGCATGCAGTCGTGGCATCAGCCCGTGCTGCTTTGCCTCCGTCAGAATTCGGCCGGCCTGCTGGCGCGTGAATGCCCCCCGGTCGCAAAACACGTCGCAGTATTCCGCCAGATCTTCGTTTACCACTTCTGGCAACATCTGTTCAATGAGCAAAGCAACGTAGCGCTCCGTCCCATCCGGCTTTCCGCGAAATTCCGCCGGCACTACATGCGCGCCCAGAAATGTCGATACGATCTCGATTGGTTGTTCACCGTTTAACTCTCGATGCAGTCCAAGTATTTTCAGCTCGCTCGCCACATCCAGACCGTAACCGCTTTTGGCTTCTACTGTTGTGGTTCCGTACGATGCGAACTCTTCCAGTGCTGCCCGCGCTCTTGTTTTCAATGCTTCCGCGCTCGCCAGCCTTAGCTTTTTGACGGAATTCAGAATTCCGCCACCCTTCCGGGCAATTTCCTCGTAACTCGCCCCTTTAATTTTGAGTTCGTATTCTTCGGCGCGACTCGCAGCGTGAATTAGGTGGGTATGCGAGTCGACGAAACCGGGCAGCACGACTCTGCCGCCCACGTCCAATTTCTCTGCCCGTTTGGCCTCAGGTAGCGCTTCGACTTGTGCACGCGTGCCAACGGCCGCGATCCTTCCCCCGCGCACGAGAACAGCGCCAGCGGTCAGGATGCCCAAATTTGAAAGGGAATGGCCTCGTCGGGGAGCGCTTCCGCGCAGCGTCAACACTTGCGAAGCGCCAGTGATGAGCAGGGTTTCCGTCAAAGTGTCGTTATCGCGTCTCTGTCCGCTTATGCACCAACGGCCATGCCTTGGTATGCCGGGACGAACACTTCCTTGATAAATGTCTCAATGGAGGTAGCTGTGGTATTTTCGGCGCTTCTTGGCTCAGTCGCTACCACAATCCCGTCGTTGATGCCCTGGAACATCTCGATGAAATAGGCGGCTGTTTTCGATGGCGTTCCCATCTGCACCAGCACTTGCTGTACCTGATCATAGGGGAACTGCACATACCGCAATTCCGGATTGTTCAAGGCCCTCCCCATTGCGGTTGCCACTTCGCTCATGCTGAGAGCGCGCTCACCTAGCAATTCTTGTGTCTGTTTGCCGTTGAAATCGAGTTTCAGCAGACGTTCTGCAGCATACGCCCCTATGTCCCGAGTCGCGATCATAGGAATTTGCAAGTCAGCCTTTAACGCGCCGCCGTACATGCCCATCATGTGGATCATGTTGATTCCGGCCAGATGGTTCTCGAAAAAATAAGTTGGACGCAAATGCAACACGTTCAGCTTATCCACTGCATTCAATTTCAACTCCGCCCTGTGTTGTCCGAGGATCGGTCCGGTCCCCGCAGGAGCCTGTGCGCCGAAGCTGCTTAAATTAACGGCATACTGCAGCCCGGCATTCCGGACCGCACCCGAAATCGCGTCACTCTCGCGCTCCTGGTCAGCGCGATAATCCGGCGAACTCATCCCAGGCGGCATCATCAAGAAGGCAGCGCGCACATTGCGAAACGCTCGACTGAGCGCCTCCTGATCATTCACATCACCAATAAAAGCTTCAGCGCCTTTCTGGACAAAGGGCTGCAGTCTCGCCGTGCTTCGTCCGACGACTCGTACCTTCTCGCCCTTTTCAAGCAGTTTCTTAGTAAGAACAGAGCCGATATGCCCTGTTGCACCCAGTACGGTATACATCTTTCACTCCCTCGACTGAATTCTCATTCTGATGTACAGCAACTCTGCGAATCTCTCCCTGGCACATGCACCTGTGCGAAGGATCGATCTTGTTCCTCAGAGCATTGGAATCTTTACGCCGGTCTTTTTCGCAAAATCTATGGCCTCAGCATACCCTGCATCGACGTGCCGCGCCACGCCCATTCCAGGGTCATTCGTCAACACTCGTTCGATGCGCGTTGCCATCTCCTTGGTTCCATCCGCGCAGGTCACCTGTCCGGCATGCTGCGAGTATCCAATCCCGACCCCTCCGCCATTGTGGATAGAGACCCAGGACGCACCGCTCGCTGTGTTTACCAGCGCGTTCAACAGTGCCCAATCTGCCACCGCGTCGGACCCATCTTTCATGGACTCCGTTTCCCGGTAAGGCGAAGCCACGGAGCCACAATCCAGGTGATCGCGTCCCATGACGATAGGCCCTTTCAGTTCTCCTCGGGCCACTAAGTCATTTAGAGCCAAGCCGAACTTGTCGCGTTCGCCATAGCCCAACCAGCAGATGCGCGACGGCAATCCCTGGAATTTCACTTTCTTTTCCGCCAAGGTGATCCAGCGTTTTAGGTGCTGGTTTTTTGGGAACATCTCCAATACCACGCGGTCTGTCCGCGCGATATCGGAAGCCTCGCCAGAAAGTGCTGCCCAGCGGAACGGCCCCTTTCCTTCGCAGAACAGTGGCCGAATGTATGCGGGCACAAATCCCGGAAAGTCATAGGCTTTCTTCACCCCTGCTTCGCAGGCGAAGGTGCGGATATTGTTGCCATAATCAAACGTTACCGCGCCGAGCTTCTGCAAATCCAGCATCCCTTGAACGTGCTCGCCCATGGCGGCAACCGCCCGCCTCCGGTACTCCTGTGGGTCTTTCTTGCGGAGTTCCACGGCTTGTTCCAGCGTCATTCCATTCGGCACGTATCCGTTAATGGGATCGTGAGCGCTGGTTTGGTCGGTGAGCACATCTGGCACCACACCGCGTTTCGCTAGCTCCGGAATCAGGTCCGCACAGTTGCCTACAAGTCCCACCGAAGTCGCTTCGCCCTTGCGCACGGCATTCTTCAGGATGCGCAGTGCTTCATCGAGCGACGTAACCATCACATCGCAATACCCCGTCTTGACACGCCGCTTGATCCGCTCCGGATCCACATCAATCCCGAGAAACGCCGCGCCATTCATTGTTGCTGCTAGGGGCTGGGCTCCGCCCATTCCACCCATTCCACCTGTCACAACGAGCTTCCCACTCAAATCGCCGGCAAAATGTTGCCGCGCCGCAGATGCGAACGTCTCATACGTTCCCTGCAAGATCCCTTGTGTCCCGATATAGATCCAACTTCCGGCGGTCATCTGGCCGTACATCATCAATCCGGCGCGATCCAAATCGTTGAATTTCTCCCAGTTATTCCACTGGCCTACCAGGTTGGAATTGCACAGCAACACACGCGGGGCATATTCGTGTGTGCGAAAAACCGCTACGGGCTTGCCCGATTGCACCAGCAATGTTTCATCCGTTTCCAGCGCCCGCAGGGATTTGACGATCGCATGAAAACAATCCCAGTTTCGTGCCGCTTTCCCTGTTCCGCCATAGACAACAAGCTCTTCGGGCTTTTCCGCCACCTCTGGATCCAGATTATTCAGCAACATGCGCAAAGCGGCTTCTTGCTGCCACCCTTTGCAGGTAAGTTCCGAGCCGCGCGGTGCCCGGAATGGACCCCGGCTCGTCGTAGGATCGTTCACTGCCCGTAGAGTGGCTTCCATGTACGCGATTCCTCTGGCCATATCTTAGCGCAGCTTCAATCTTTCAGGATAACAGCCACCTGACTCTGGAAGCACCCGGGTGGTAAGCTGTTCTGGGCCCGTGAGGACGACGATGCTAAGGAACGATTATCCTTGGATTCTCTTTTGTGGTGTTCTCTTGCTCCTTGTATTTAGCTCTTCCTCTTATTCGAAAGCGATTGATTCCATCCTCTGGCCTGTGCGCTTTGGAATTCTGGCCGGAGTTTCCATTCTCTTCGTTTGGTCCTGGTGGAGGCACCGCAAGGACGCGTCCGGGAGACCCAGCAGTGCAGCTAGCGATTCGGCGGATCACTTTCTCACGTCGCTGCGGAGGTGGTACTACAGCGACCAGAGAATAGAAATAGATAGAAGGTTCCGGACCTTGTTCCAAATAGGACTCGTTTTTTCCTGACACTCATTGCATTGACACGAAACAAACAAGCCATCGCCGGTTGCACCGCTTTTCCTTCTAAGGTAGATTCAAAATTCTCATGGCCTACAGTTCACTTCCTTCCGCTCTTCTCCACGCCATCGATGAGCACCCCTCTCGCCGCGCGCAGATGTTCCGCACCGCCGACCGCTGGGAAGCAATCTCCTCTCAGGAATTCCTGCGTCGTATTGCGGGTCTGGCCAACTGTTTGGTTGAGCTGGGGGTGAAATCTGGGGATCGTGTAGGCTTGTTTGCCCCGAACTGCCCCGAATGGCACACCGCCGATTTTGCGATCAGCGGTTCCGGTGCGGTCACCGTGCCCATCTACTTTAATGAGTCAGCGGACCGCATGAGCTACATCCTGAATCATTCTGGCGCGCAGGTCCTATGCATTGCGGGTCTCCGCCAGTTGGAGAAATACCTCCAAGTCCGCGATCAGCTGGTCCATGTCCAGCAGGTCATCGTCGCGGGTGCCGACAGCGCCATGCCCTCCGAGTTTCTTCGTTATGAGACCTTGATTGCGACCGTGGGTGCCGCGGATGTCAGTGCATACCGCAAAAGGGCGGCCCAGGTTCTGCCGGGCCAGCTTGCCTCCATCATTTACACCTCTGGCACGACCGGCGAACCCAAGGGCGTAATGCTCACCCATTCGAATTTCAGCTCGAATGTTGCGGACTCCTGCCGGGATATCGTTCTCCACCCGGAAAGCGATCTTGCCGTCTCTTTTCTTCCGCTCGCTCACGTCTATGGCCGCATGCTGGACTACCTGTACATTTTCCAGGGTTGTCCCATCGCGTATGTGGACGTAGTAGAGAACGTCGCGCAAGCCCTGCTTGAGGTGCATCCCACAATTCTGGCGGCCGTTCCGCGCTTTTTTGAAAAAATCTACGCCCGCCTGATAGAGCAGGGAAGCAAGACCTCAGGTGTCAAACGCAAAATCTTCGACTTTGCCTTGGAGGCGGCAAGAGATTCCGCTTCCTGGCGTTGTGGCGAAAAATCAGCCAGCTTGCCATTGAGACTGCGGTGGGCTTTGGCGGACAGGCTGGTCTATTCCAAAATACGCGCGGGCACGGGTGGTCGCTTGCGCCTGGTTCTTTCCGGCGGTGCACCCCTTTCGAAATCACTTGGCGAATTCTTCTGGGCCATCGGCATCCCCATTTATCAAGGCTACGGCCTCACCGAAACCTCTCCCGTGCTCACCAACAACTATCCCCATAATCGCGTCGGCAGCTCTGGCCGGCCTATTGCTAACGTTCAGATTCGCATTGCCGATGACGGTGAGGTTCTTGCCAAAGGCCCTTGCGTTATGCAGGGCTATTACAAATCCCCGGAATCGACTCGCGAAGTACTTTCCGAAGACGGTTGGTTCAAAACGGGTGATATCGGATATCTGGATCAGGATAACTACCTCTTCATCACCGACCGCAAGAAGGATCTGCTTAAAACCGCCGCTGGCAAGTTCGTCGCTCCCCAACCTATTGAAAACATACTGAAAACCAGCCCCTTTGTGCTGAATGCGATGATTGTCGGCGATCAGCGAAAATTTGTTGTGGCACTCATCGTCATAAATCCGGTGACACTCGGCACAAAATTGGCCGAGGAAGGCTTGAGCTTTTCTTCGGACGCCCAAATGGCCGCTCATCCGCGCGCTTATACCCTGATTGAAGAAGAAGTTAGCCGCCTTACCGGGCATCTCGCGCAATACGAAACCATCAAGCGGTTTGCCCTTCTCCCGGACGACTTTACCTTTGATAGTGGCGCGCTTACCTTTACGATGAAACTCAAACGCCGGGTTGTGGAAAAGCAATACCACGACCTCATCGACAAACTGTACGCCGACGTCACCGAACCGCGCCCCATCCTTCGCGACTAGAACTCTTTCTCCAGCTTTCTCATATTAAGAGTGCCATCCCATGAATGTATCCCTGGTTCTTTTCTTCGCATCCCAAGTAAGCAGGAGCAACCTACCACTGAGGAGGACGACCATGCCAAAAGCAGCCACCGCTACGACTCGCACTTTCCCTACCAGCGTTGGGGTACCGGAAAACAATCGCCAAGCGATCATTGCACTCTTGAATGCCCGCCTTGCCGACAGCACAGACTTGCGTACCCAGGTGAAGTGGGCCCACTGGAACGTGAAAGGTCTTCATTTCATTCAACTCCACGAACTTTTTGATTCTGTGGCGGCACACCTCGAAGAGCAGACCGACACCATTGCGGAGCGAGTTACGACGCTCGGTGGCGTGGCCAATGGTACTGTGCGTGAAGCCGCTGCCAAGTCTGGTCTGAAAGAAGCCGATCTCAGCGCATCGGACGGCCCGTCGATGCTCAAGTTCCTGGTCCACAATGTCGCCCATCACGCCAATGCGTTGCGCACCGCGGTTGAAGAATCAGACGATCTCGGAGATCCCATTACTGCCGATCTATTTACCCAACTCACCCGTGAACTCGACAAGGATCTCTGGTTCCTTGAAGCCCATCTCACGCAGGCCTAAGACTCGGATTAAGTAGGAGGGCGGCGTGACAATTCGCGCCGCCACTTTTATTTTTGACCTTGTGGCTGGCTCCGCCGAGCGCAGCTTTTATTTGTTCTCACCCTCTCCAAGGGCTACAATTCCCTTGGAGAAGCCCTCATGCCAGAGCAACTCGTTATTGCAGGTCGTGCCTTTCAGTCTCGCCTGATCGTCGGAACCGGGAAGTATCGCAGCTTTCAAGAAATGGGCCGCGCTCACGCAGCCTCTGGCGCGGATATGGTCACGGTTGCGGTTCGACGCGTGAATCTCACTGACAAATCGAAGGAATCTCTCCTGGACTACATCGATCGCGACAAAATCTTTATTCTTCCCAACACGGCTGCCTGCTATTCCGCAGACGAAGCCATCCGTACGGCTAGGCTCGCTCGCGAAGTCGGTCTGTCGAATTGGATTAAGCTCGAAGTCATCGGCGATCAGCAGACGCTCTTCCCTGATACCGAACAACTCATCGAAGCGACCAAGGTTCTCGTCAAGGAAGGATTCGTCGTGTTGCCCTACACAAACGACGATCTCATTGCAGCACGGAAACTCATTGACGCAGGAGCCGCCGCTGTGATGCCCTTGGCTGCTCCGATCGGCTCCGGCCTGGGCATCCAGAATCCTGCCCATCTACGCATCCTTCGTGAGCGTATTACCGAAGTTCCTATGATCGTAGACGCAGGCGTAGGCACTGCGTCCGATGCCGCCGTCGCGATGGAACTTGGCGCCGATGGAGTGCTGATGAACACTGCCATTGCCGAGGCAGCCGATGCCGTTCTCATGGCGGAAGCCATGCGTGATGCCGTTACTGCCGGGCGTAAGGCATTTCTTGCTGGCCGTATGCCCAAGCGGCTGTATGCCTCTGCGTCCTCTCCTATGGCCGGTGTTGTAAGGTAAGGGACATTTCGCCAGGAATATGTGTTGATCAAATCGTCTTGCCGTGGTGTCGCCCAGCTGGCTCGAACAGCGACAATAGATTCGTCATGCTGAACAAGTCGCGAATCTGCTTGCTCGCATTGACGATCTCCACCTGGCAACCACGAGTTCTAGCGGAAACGTATAACCCGACGACGGTTCCGAGCCCCGAACTGTCTACCTGCGATACTTCCTTGAGGTCGATCACAATCCTCTTGTGGCCCGGAATTCTTTCCCGTATGGTCTCTTTCATCACCTGCGTATTCTCAAATGTGAGTTTGCCGTGGCACTCCGCGATCAGCACGTCATCCTTTTCGTAGCAGTGCACTCGAAATCCGCGTGTCGAACTACCCTGTCGCTCCGTCATCATGGAACCTCCGCAGTCTCGCTCTAGAATGTCCCGGTCTCTTCTACCGCACTTGGGCGAGTTTACCAGACATTCGCGTGGTATCACCTGAATGGCGTTAGACTATGGCAGTGCAACGCAAGATTTTCTGGATGACCTTCGCGGGGATCGGTCTGATTGCCGACTTCGTACTCCCCTTTTGGTGGGCCGTTGCTGCCACCATTCCAATTCTGGCATTCAGTTGGTGGTTCGCCTATCGCAGCGAGTGGTTCGACTAAAGATCAAAATCGAATCTCGATCGACCACGGATTCGCTGAAGAATCCCTTCATAATGTCCGGAAGAAGAAATGCCAAACCGCATCCACTGCGGCGTGTACGAGCGCTGAAGCGAATATGGATCCCGTTTTTCGCCATACCCAGCCATAGAACAACCCTGCCAGCGTGGCCAGAATCACATAGCGCCAATTGGGGAATCCCAGATTTGTGATGTGCGAAAAACCGAAAAGCACTGACGCAGTCCACCATCCGGCGAGCTCGCTCTTCGAGGCCTTGGCCAGAAAATTCTGCAGCAACCCCCGGAATAGCAATTCTTCGGGCCACGCGGTAAAGATTAGAATTGCCAACGAAAGCCCGACGTACGACCCCCACTTACTCCCTTGCGGCGCAAACGCAATGAAATGAAGCGCGTTTCCCAACGGAATGGCGATGCACGCAAACGCCAGAAAACTCCCCAAGACATACGACCCCCATCGTTTGCCCCATCCGATGGAGTATCCAATCCCTTTGGCCCGTCGTACCAGCAAGAAAGACGCCAGAGCCGCGCTCACGGCAACCAGCACGGTCAGCACATGCGCCAGCTTACCGGCCGGGTAGGGCCATAACCAAACCCTCCGGCCAAACTTCACGAAGACCCATATACCCAGGATGTTTGCAAAATCTTGCCATGCACCCGCGGCCGCGCTTCCACCCCACACTGCTAGCCCCAGCGGCAAGAAAATCAGTCCCGCCATGGCTGCCGCCCGGGTGAAGACAAAGGAAGACGTCCCCAGCAGATACAGGAGATAGGCGAGAAGGACGCAAACTCCTAGAAAGACCCCGCCCGCCGGTCCAAACTTCGCGTAGAAAGAGTCCGCTACGCCACGCGCCGCAAGCAATAGAATCACGAAGAGCAGAAACGCGAAGGAGGTCAACGTTGCTGCGAACGGTCGTCCGCCGTACCCTTGCCAGGAAGCATAGAGTGCGCCGCCCAAACAGAATCCCCCCCAGATCCCTAGCACTGCCCAAGGTCCTAATTGCTTCATCGCCCGGTAGGCCTCTCCTAGCTCCTGCTCTTACCCATATTTGCACATCCCGTCGCAAGTTGGCGGACCGCGCCTAAGGAAATCGATACACTAAAGAAGAGTTCCGCCCTTGAAACGCCTCGCCTATATCGACTGGATGCGCGGTCTTGCGTGCCTGCTGATGTTCCAGACGCACTGTTACGACTCCTGGCTGCGCCCCGAACTTCACGACACTCGGCTGTACAAGTTGTCGCAACTTGGCGGAACCCTGCCCGCGCCTCTGTTCATCTTCCTCTCGGGAGTGTCATTCGCGCTTGTGACGGAGAAACTCCGCGAGAAGGGAATCGCTCCCACCGCGATTGCGTGGCAAACCATTCGCCGCGGTGCAGAGATCTTCGCGCTGGGTATTCTGTTCCGAATCCAGGAATATGTTCTCGGATACAAATGGGTGCCATGGACGGATATTTTCCGTGTGGATGTGCTCAACATTCTGGGCATATCCATGATGCTGATGGGCGTCCTTTGCTGGATGACTTCTGGATCGACAGTTTCTGCAGCACGGTCGAGAAGTATCCTGTCAGCGTTGTCGGTGGCGGCGCTCCTTGCGCTCGTGACGCCGCCCCTTTGGACTACCTGGCGGCCGAGGTTTCTTCCGTGGCCCCTGGAAACTTATATCAATGGTTCACACACCTACCATCAACCGCAACATTGGTTGTTTCCGATCTTTCCCTGGTGCGGCTTCGCGTTCGTCGGGTTAGCCGTCGGCTTCCTGGTATTCAGTGATTTCGCCCGTCAACGTGAATCACTTTTCTTCGGCTCTCTCGGGCTCGCGGGAATTGCTGCTATTTTATTGTCGATGCTGTTCGATGCGCTGCCAGTTCGGATATACGCGGTCTACGATTACTGGCACTCGAATCCGAATTTCTTCATGGCGCGTTGCGGGGTGCTGCTGATGATCCTGTTGTTGGTTTACGCCTGGTGCAAATGGGGATTTGCGCGAGAAGGTTTTAGTCCAGTCATCAAGCTCGGGCAAACATCCTTGCTGGTGTATTGGGTGCACATCGAGTTTGTCTACGGTAGATTTTCTATTCTGCCAAAGCATCGATGTTCGATCCCAAAAGCAACACTTGGGTTGTGCGTGATTTTTTTGGCGATGCTGGGCTTATCTATCTGGCGCACGCGCTACAAAAAAAGAAGCGTCAAGGCTTTGGGGTCGCAGGCGACGGCGGCTCCGGAGCCGGCAACTTAATGATGATCTCTCCGGGTTCGGCAAGGCCTAATTCCTCACGGGCAATTTTGCGGATGGTCTGCGGGTCACTCTTCAGGTCCTGCACATCCTGTTCGAGGGCAGCGTTTTCCCTGTTCAGCCGTTCAAGCGCAACGTTGACTTTCTGAATTTCCTGCTGTTTGCGATGCATAGCCAGGAACCCGTGTGTGCCAAAGACGTCGTGCACGAGAAGGACAACCACAAAAACGACAAGCAACTGGCGTCCGTAGGTGTGCAGCAATTTCCCCGATTGTTTTTCCCAGTCGATCTTCATTCGCCCTCCAGGATCCAGTCTGAACCCTGGGACAGAACACCGCTCATGCCGTTCGAGCGTACCAGAATCAGGAACCATCCTTGCATTGGAATTTTGCTCTATCCATGCAATTTACCGATAGAACTTTTCTTCCAGGCAGTGTCGAAGCGTCTACGGCCACCTGGCGAGTGGCATTTGCCTTCTGTTCGTCTGGAAGGGGAGCTAGTTTCATGGACACGGGTTTGGAGTACTAGGAGAAGGTCATCCGGATACTCCTGTAAGGCGATTCTGATTTTCAATTGACCGAAACCTTCTCCGATCCTCCGTGTTGTTTACCTTTGGGTGCCCGACACGCTGTATCCAGCCTCACCTGTCCTGAGTTTGCATGCTTCGGGACCATCTGGTCGGACGAATCGCCCGCGACGGGGATAGAACATGCCCACGAAAGCTCAACCGCTCTTGGATCAACCGTCAACAATCGAACGTCGCTTCTATCCACGCATTGCGGCTTCAACGCCTGCTTACATCGCAATGGCTGACGCCCGGCAGTGTCTGCTCCTCAACGTCAGCGAAAATGGTTTACTGCTCTCGACGCCCGCGACATTACCCTGCAATTTTGTAGCACGTATCGCGCTCCCGCTCGTGGGCCTGGCTAAGCCAGTGCAGGTGAATGTTCGTGTCGTTTGGGCCAGCGAAAGTGGAAAGCTCGCCGGAATCCAGTTGCTCGACCTTACCGACGAGGGCCGGCAACAGATACGCAAGTGGGCTATGATTGCCGCGGCCGCACCTAAGCAATGGGAGGTTCAGCAAGAGCCGAAGCAAACCCGGCCTATCGACAGACCTTTTCCGCCACCCGCCGAGCAGCCCAAGGCGGGCTCTGCGGTCCTGTCCAAGCCTCCAGTCAGGGTTTCGCCGCCCATTGCCCCGTCCGCTTACCCTCTAGCCTCGGGTGCTCGGAACGAATCCACGTCACTCTTCGATCGCATTGCCAAATGGGCCGTGCCCCTGGGCACGATCTGCCTGGTCGGTATTTTCTTTTTTAAATTGGGTGCGATGGAGCATTCTTTCGCGCATTCCGGCGAAATTCCCCCACCCGATGGTACCCTTCCACCAGCAAACGTGAGTCCCCTCAAGGCACAACCTCCGAACAGTTCGCAGCGGATTTCCCTCGAATCATCCAGTGCGGACACCGACAAATATAAAGGCGAATCCGTCGCTGCCATAGCACCCCAGGATTGGCAGCCCGTCGAATCAAAAAACAATCATGAATCTATGCTGGACTCTCCACCCAGCACTTCGCCGGCAACACCGAGATCTGAGCCCTACCGGAATGCAAATCGCTCGCACAGGACTCCGGACACACCAACTGAAGCGTCCAAGGAGGATCGGGGTAATGCGGTGTCCGTCGTCGCTCCGAGAGAAACCTCTCCCACGTCCGACACCACTGCAGCCGCTTCCTCTTCTGTCCCGGAACTTCCGACTCCTGCAGCTCCGCCTTCGCCGGTTGGGAAGGAAACGGCCGCCGAACACGCAGCCCGCCTCAACGATGTCGCGCCAAGCGTACCGACAACACTCTCCAGGGCAAACGTGCCGCCCCCCCATCCAACCCCGAAGAGTTTCACTGCAATATCACAACCGGTGATTCAAATGGACCCTCCTGCGCGGCAAGTGGTTGATATTCACCTTCCGAACGGATATTGGAGTCGGATTTTCGATCTGCCAGGCGAGCGTGTTCTCGAATCTCCCTCCACGACTGTGCGTATCGAACGTTCTGTCCGGTTGCCTCCAACCCACCCCCGGTGGCCATTCCATCACGACACCAGGATCGTGGTTGGCGGTCTGATCGCTCGTGTGGATCCGCCAGTCGCGGCAGTTCGTAGCGGCGCTACGGAGTACGTCCGAGTACAGGCCATGGTCGCTCAGGATGGACACGTCGAGTTGGTGAGGCCAATTTCTGGTGCCACGAACCTCCTGCCGGCGGTGGTGAAAGCTGTGCAAGAATGGCGCTATCAACCGACACTCATTGACGGGAAGCCCGTGGAAACCCAGGCCGATGTATTTGTTCAGTTCCACCCTCCATCTGCGCGGACATCGCGTCCGTAGCGGGTAAACACACACAACCACCCTGCAATCTCCAGCGATCGCGATCTCACCGGCTGAGGTACTTGTGCGCGGCGAATGTATTTCTTTAGAGAAGTCGGCTAGGCCTTGGCCATCTTCGCCTTAATCAAACCCACAATTGCCATCACCACGGCTCCGCCAACACCACCGCCCGCCACGCTGGAGATGATGGAGGAAATGTCCATGCCTGAGCCGGTGGCTGACATCGCCGCTGTCGCCCCACCCGACGTCAACATGCCCAGCAAGTGACCACCAAGTCCACCACCCAGGAGACCGGCAATCGAATTGCCGATTGGGCCGAGGTTAAAATTCTTCATCAACGCCCCAGCAATATTTCCGCCGACCGCACCACTAATCAACTGAATAATCAGAGGTACCATGTTCATTTTCTCCTTGTCCTCGCAGAGGACTGCGCGATTCTGTTGGATCGAACGAACCTAGCTCTTTTGTTTGGGCGGACAACAGAAAAAGCATTCGGGGCGGAAACACAGGGTGTCCGGTCCGAGACATCCGAATCACGTGACCGAACCGGGAACCACCCGATGTCCCATCGATGGGCGCGACTCTATAACACTTCCTGCCGCTTGGTATATAGCAATTGTTTTTCGAATCGTGGTGGCTTAGGCCTAGTCCTCGTCGGCAGCGAGACGTACCTCAGGGTGAAAGAAGCTAGCGGCCGGCATCGGGGTGAGTGTGACGCCAATTCCAGTACTCCCGCTGTTCTTCGTGGTTGAGCCGGGCATATTCACGATACGCATAGTGTCTGTCGGCGAACCACAGGCGGTAAGCGCGGTCTTCGCGATCGTTCCAGGAGTGATAATCGGAATGATATTCATCGTACACGCGCACGCGCGCCGCACAACCGCTGATCGCGAATGGAGCTAGTGTAGCGGCAGCAAACAAGATCGTGTGCATGATGCGTTTTGTCCGAATCATCTCAAAATTCTCCTCGACGGAAATGTCTGTACGAAACGCGCTGGGGAGGTACGCCCGACGAGATGCGTCTTCCTCCGCCAGCAACGGCCGGCGGTGATATTCAAGAACCGCTTCTCTAGACTAAGAAACACACTGCAGAACAAGAAAGTTGCGCACGCGGCCAGCAAAAAGCGGAGAGGAACTGGAAGGTTCATGGACCCACACGATCCACGTTGTAATGTACCCTAGGATGGAAACAACGCCCCCAGCCCCGTCTTCAGCCAAATGCAAAGCGAAGAAGGAGTAACTATGCCTAGGGAATTGAGCACACCGCTTCCGCAGCCGGTCTTCAACGAAGGAAATGTGACCCCGGATCCGAAGCTATTTAAGACCAAACATCCCTCTGACAACCAGCAGTACAAAGCAATTCAAACGTTACTGACGAAAGACGTGGTGTCGTTCCTCCCTTCGCGGGTGCAGCCGAGTGATCTGTATACGTTGGAAAGCGCCCTGGGCCCACATGGTCCGGAGATGGTTCAAGACATTCAGAAGGCGGGAAAGATCATCTTTCACTGCGCAGGCGACACGGGTGCGTCGAGTGAAGGGAAGTATGGAGATGAGTTGCGGGTGTCCGACCAGGTGACCGACGACTGCCGCACCAGCGACGCGACGAACCGTCCGGCGTTTTTTTATCACCTGGGGGACGTGGTCTATAACTTTGGGGAATCGAAATATTATTACGACCAGTTCTACGAGCCGTATCGCAATTACCCGGCTCCTATCTTTGCCATTCCTGGTAACCACGATGCGTTCCTCATTCCCGGTACATCGGCAGGGGACACTCCCCTCAGCATTTTCATGCGCAATTTCTGCGCATCGGTGCCGACGATTACGCAAGAGGCTGCATCACTGCACCGAACGGCAATGACCCAGCCCGGCGTGTATTTTGCTCTGGACTCACCCTTCGTTCGGATCATTGGTCTATTCAGCAATGCGCTGGAGGATCCTGGTTTGATTTCTAGCGAAAACGGAAAGTGGAAGGGCGTTCCCGATCTGCAGCTCGATTTTTTGTCCGCGCAGTTTGCGCGCAGCAAAAAGGAAAAATATGCAGGCGCAATTCTATTGGCGATGCACCATCCGCCGTTCTGCTATCAGCCGGCGCCCAAGGCGGGAGGCACAGGCGGAGATCACGTCGGGAGTCCGAACATGCTTCGTCAAATCGACACAATCTGCAAGGCTCAAGGCGTATATCCGCATGCAGTGCTGTCCGGCCATGCGCACAATTACCAGCGGTTCACACGCACGATGCAATTTGGCGGCAGGGAAATCGATGTGCCCTTCCTCATTTGCGGGGATGGAGGCCATGACGTGTTGAAATTGGTACAGGGAAAAAGCGGGCAGCCCGCGCAAGAACCGGTGTTTGGAATGGAGGTCGACTACCTCGAGACGACGCAGCCTGCCGTGCAAGCGAAGAGTCTCATTCTTGAACACTACGATGATGCAAATTACGGTTACTTGCGGATTAGCGTCGACAAGAGCCAGTTGCAGATAGGGTTCCATCAAGTGGGAAAGACCAGCATCCCCCAATCGCGAGTGGACATAGTGACCGTGGATCTGGCCAGCCGAACCGTGGTTGCAAACTAGAGCGACCGCGGAGATTCGTAAGGTCGTATACAATCGGGGACGGAGAAGCGCGGAAATGAAGCGGGAGACTAAATTTCGGGTGGTGTTGGTAACGTGTGCCACCCTCGAAGAGGCGCGGAAAATTGCACGCGCCATGGTCGAGAAGCGTTTGGCTGCCTGTGTGAATATCGTGACGCACGCGGTGGAATCGTTCTATTCGTGGGAAGGGAAGTTGGAAAACAGCAGCGAGTATCTATTGATGATGAAGACGGGGGAGGAACAGGTGGACCAGTTGCAAAAGGAAGTATTGACCCTGCATTCGTACGATACGCCCGAATTCATTGTCCTGCCAATTGTCGCTGGGTCGGAAGCGTATCTGAAATGGCTCGCTGAGAGCGTAGATGTGAAACAAACCGGGGAGCCAAACGACTCTTAAGCTGTGTTCGGCGGAATCCCCGATGTAACTAAATATGGCTCTGAGCGAGAATTTGTAGAGGCCCAATAAGAGAGCGGGTTTCCGGGATAGGGCTGTTCGGCTAGACTCGGGGGAATGCGCGACAACGAATTCACGAGAATCCTAGATTGGCCGGGTTACCGAGTCTTTCGGCACGAAATCGATGAAACAGCCAAGACGTTGCGTTTATGGGTGAGGCGAAAACGGGGCAACCGCAAACTGATCTGTTCGGGATGCGGAAGGAAGTTTAGCGACGCCCATGATTATTACCAGCGCGAGGTGCGCGACTTGCCGTGGAGGAAGTATCGGACCACGGTGATCATCGAACTATACCGGGTGTGCTGTCCCGAGTGCGGGGTGAGGATCGAGAAGGTTCCACAACTGCCGGGCAAAGCGCCGTTCAGTAAAGACTTTGAAGATGCGGTGGGATTGGCGTGTGAAAGTGCATCGGTTCGCCAGGTGGCCAGGCAGTTCGGACTGGTTGCCAGCACGGTGCGAGCGATCGACCTGCGGTATCTGCAGCGCTGGAGTGCCACGCGTCGCAAGGAGCCGTTGAAACAGATGGGCGTGGATGAGATCTACTTTGGCAAGCAGATGAAGTTCATCACCGTGGTCAGCAACTTGGCGACCGGCGAGCCCTTGTGGTTCGGACAGGATCGCAAGCAGGAAACGCTCGATGAGTTTTTCCGAACCCAACTAGGGGAAATTCAGCGGAAGCGCATCGAGGCGGCTTGCGTAGATATGTGGCGGCCGTTCACCAACAGCATTGAACAATGGGCCCCGAACTGCCGCATCATCTACGACAAGTTCCACATTCTGCAGCATGCCAACAAAGCCATCGATGAAGTGCGCCGAGCGGAATTCTTCCGCAAAGGTGGGCGCATGCGCGGTGTCGTGAAGGGCAAACGCTGGCTGTTGCTGACTCGTTGGATGAATCTGGACAATCAAAAACGCCAGCAGTTAAACGAGCTGTTCGCCCTCAATCGACGAGTGATGAAAGCCTACCTATTGAAGGAAAGTTTGGAACGGTTATGGACCTACCGCTATGAAGGAGCCATGCTGCGCTATCTGCAAGGTTGGATCGATCAACTGCGTTGGCAAAGGTTGGAACCCTTTCAAAAACTCGCTTTCATGCTGCTGGATCATCTCGACGGTATTCTCAACTACTGCCGCACCAAAGTACCTTTCGGAGTGGTGGAAGCCATCAACGGCAACATCAAAACCCTGCTTAGAAGGGGCCGCGGCTACAAGAATCTCGCCTATCTATTACTCAAGGCCCAACGTATGGCGGTCACCAAGACCGAATTCATCGTTCTTCAGAAAGCAGCCTAAAATGCGTGTCTCTACGAATTCTCGTGCAGAACCCTAAATATAAAGAAGCGCCTGGTCGATGTCCGCGACAATGTCTTCGACATCCTCGATGCCGACCGAGAGGCGCACGAGGCTGTCGGTGATGCCGATGCGGTCGCGGACTTCTTTAGGCATGGAGGCATGAGTCATCTGCGCAGGAAGTGAGATGAGAGACTCCACTCCCCCCAGGCTTTCCGCCAGGGAGCAGACTTTCACTTGATTCAGGAATCGCCGCGCGGACTCTTCCGAACCTAGGTCAAAGGAAAGCATCGCGCCGGGACCCTTCTGCTGCCGCCGAGCGAGTTCGTGCTGCGGATGATTCACGAGGCCGGGATAAAACACTTTGCGAACCTTCGGGTGGGCATCGAGGTGGCGAGCGACAGCCAATCCATTGGCGTTGTGCTGCAGCATACGCACGGCAAGGGTCTTAATGCCGCGCGAGGTGAGGAAACAGTCCATGGGAGCAAGGCCGGCACCCGCTGAGCGCTGAATGAAGTAAATCTTCTCGGCATCCTCGGTTCGCGTCAGAACCACGGCGCCCCCGGTGGCATCGCTATGGCCATTCAGATATTTAGTGAGCGAGTGGACGACAATGTGCGCGCCAAGCTCGATGGGTCGTTGGAGATACGGTGTGAGGAATGTGTTGTCGACAACCAGCGTGGCATGCCGTTCATTCGCCAACTTGGCCATAGCGGGAATGTCGGTAATTCGCAGTGTAGGGTTGGTGGGAGTTTCGATGTAGATCATTTTGGTGTTCGGGCGAAACGCGCCGAGCACCACTGCTGGATCGGTCGTGTCCACAAACGAGAACTCCAGGCCAAAGTGCACCAGGAGTTGTGTGGTTAACCGGTACACACCTCCGTACACAGCTTCCGACAGGACGACGTGATCGCCCGGGCGAAGGAGACGGAAAACAGAATCGATGGCCGCCATGCCAGAGGTGAAGACGTAGGAAGAGAGAGCACCTTCGAGCTTAGCGATCGTACGTTCGAGAGCTTTGCGGTTGGGATGATTGGTGCGGGCATAGTCGTAACCGCCCCTGCTTTTTCCCAGTTCCTCGTAAACGTAGGTAGAAGTTTGATAGATGGGCAGGACGACCGCGCCGGTGCTTGGATCCGGTTCCTGGCCTACATGAATCGCATTGGTAGCAAATCCCATTCGCGTGTCTCCTTGATGGTGTGCGCTGGAACGAGGACGAAGCGGGGTGTCCTACCCCAGATGGCTCCCGGCTTGTCGAGGCTAGAAAAAAGTTACAAGAGGTGGGCCAACGAGTCAAATGGCTTGGCCTTGACGTTTGAAAAGCTTCCAGCGACGATGAGGAAGGCGAATCATGAAACCGAAACTCTGGCCAATCTGGGCACTCGCACTACTGGGAAGCTTCGGCCTGGCGACCGCCGCGTGTGCCCAGCAGGATCAGGCGCCGCCATCGAAAAAGGAGCAAGCGCCCGCACCGGCAAACCGGCTGACGGTTGAAGTGACGGGCGGTGATGCCAATAAGCCGGTCGAAAATGCCAGCGTTTATGTGAAGACGGTCGAAGAACACCTGATCAAGGACAAAAAGTTCGAAATGAATGTGAAAACCAACCCGCAGGGAGTGGCGCACGTACCAGATGCGCCGATGGGACGAGTGCTGGTCCAGGTTGTGGCGGATGGATATAAGCCGTATGGCCACTGGTACGACATCACGGACCCAAAACAGGTGATCAAAATTCATCTGGAGCGTCCGCCGAAGTGGTATTAAGATGTTTCGGTGGAAGTTTTCGAACAATCGTTGAGTTGTCAGTCGGCTGTTAGACCAACTCGCGCAAAAAGTTTTGGAATCTCTGGAAAAAGCTGACAAACAGCGGGAGATTGCACAAAAATAGTGCAAACCGCATCATCGCATTGAAACACGGCAGGTTAGAGAAAGTTTTCCGATCCTTTCCACAAGGTTTTCCACTTTTGTGTGCAAAACTTAACGCGGGAGAAATATTTTTTGTTGCCTAACGGAAAGAGTCGTGCAAACAGCACACCAAGAATCATTGTTTACGACAAGTTTTGACCGGTGGAAATCGCAGATGTTAGAGTGAAGAAGGCGGAACCCATTGATGAGTGAAAGTACAGACGGACCTTTTTCCCTGATGCAGATGTTCTGGGGCAACCTGGCGGCGCGCCCGCTCCGCTGCTTCCTCAGCATTGTGGCCATTGCCATTCAAGTCGTGTTGGTTCTGATGATCGTGGGGATGACCTCCGGCGTCATTGCAGACTGGGGGAAACGCGTAGAGGGTGTCGGGGCCGACATCCTGGTGCAGCCTCCTAACGCGTCTATTTTCTTTGCTTTTTCGAGCGCGGTGATGCAGCAGTCTCTCGGAGAAGAGATAGGAAAGCTTCCAGGGGTGGACGAAGTGGCGCCCGCGTTGATCCTGAGCGATCCGAAGACGCTGATGATTATTTATGGGATCGATTACAAGCGCTTCAACGCACTGAGTAAAGGATTCATTTTCCGTGACGGGCAGCCGTTCCAGGCGCCAGACGAGACTATCGCGGATGACATAGTGGCGCAGACCCGGCACCTGAAGGTGGGAGACACGGTGATGCTGATCAATCGGCCCTTCCGTATCTCGGGCATCGTGGCGCATGGCAAAGGCGCGCGGTTTTTCATTCCGCTAAAGACGGGCCAGGACATCATGGGAGCGGACAAGCGAGTATCCATGTTTTTCGTGAGGAGCAAAGGTGACACGGAAGCAACGCGTGCGGAAATCCTGAAGTTGAATCCGCAGAACCGCGTACGGTCCATGTCCGAATACGTGACGCTGATGAGTTCGTCGAAGCTGCCCGAATTGAAGCCGTTTATTCGGACGATGGTGGTTTTGGGAATCGTGGTCAGTTTTCTTGTGGTGCTGATGAATATGCACACCATGGTGATGGAGCGCACGCGGGAAATCGGAATTTTGAAGGCCCTCGGATTCACGCGACTGGAAGTGGTGCAGATGCTGCTGGGAGAAACCGCCGTGTTGGCGGTTGCGGGAAGCCTGGTGGGCATTGCAATCACATTTTTGACGCGGGCCATCCTGAAAGAAACAAATCCTTCGCTGCCGATCCTGATTTCGCCGGGGTGGGTGTTGGCATCCATCGGGTTGGCGCTTCTCGGCGCCGCCTTGGGGGCAACGGTGCCTGCCGTGAGAGCGTCGAGTTACGATCCCGTGCAAGCGCTCGCCTACGAGTAAACATTCCGAAAATCTTCCTCAC
Organism: Candidatus Acidiferrales bacterium; assembly: GCA_963775865.1. Classification (GTDB taxonomy): domain Bacteria; phylum Acidobacteriota; class Terriglobia; order Acidiferrales; family UBA7541; genus Acidiferrum. Next base: position 291,767 of record CAVZKU010000002.1, read on the forward strand.
TTTTCCTCAGGCGCAGCGTTGCGCCAAAAGACCGAAACTGATATGAGAGAAGCAGAAAAATGGCGGTTCCCGCCGCCTGTTCACAAGATCAAGGAGAAAAGCATGAAGCGGATGACGTGGGCAGTGATCCTGCTGGTGGGTTTTGCCGCCCCGGTGCGAGCGCAGATGGGTATGAACATGTTTACGAAACCTTCGTTCACGAAGATATTTCACCCCGTGGTGGGGCAGGGCGCGGAGTATGAATCCACCAACAAGATGGGGTCGGATACCAAGCCACACAACCTGCAAATGGGCATCGTTGGAAAAGAAAGTGTCGAGGGAAAAGACGGATACTGGTTGCAGAGTGTGATCGAGACGAACAATGGGCAAATCGTGATTGCCAAGATGCTGATGACCGGTTCGGATTTTCAAAGTTATCGCGTGATCATACAGACCCCTGGGCAACCGGCAATGGAGATGCCGGTAAGCACGGCGGGGGCCAATCGGGGGAAAGTTGTGGAATCGATGGAGGATTGGCACTCCGTTGGAACCGACACGGTTACTGTTCCTGCGGGAACGTATTCCTGCGAGCACTGGAAGAATGACAAAACGGGCGGGGAAGTATGGACCAGTGACAAAGTGAGTCCTATCGGGGTAGTGAAAGAGATGAGTAAGGACCATGCAATGGTCTTGATGAAAGTTTTGAGCAGTTACCCCGACCGGATTACCGGGCCGGTGCAAAAGTTCGATCCGCAGGTGTTGATGCAGCAGATGCAACAACAGAGGCAGCGGCAACCGCAGCAATAATCGCCGCGCTGGAAAGTCAGAAAAATATCAACGGGCGGGCACGCCGGAGCGTCCCGCCCGTGTCTTTTTCGACGTAGCGGCATCGAAAAAGGAGGAAAGAGGCCGATGGCGACAGATAAATATCTGCCGGCGAGAATCGTGGACCGAAGGGAGCTAGCACCGGACCTATTCTTGCTGCACGTGGAAGCGGGCCAAGCCTTGCCGTACCTGGCCGGCCAATACGCCACACTGGGCGTGGAGGTGGACGGGAAACGCATCGAGCGCCCTTATTCCATGTGTTCGTCGCCGTACGAAAGCAAGCTGGAATTTTTTGTGGAGCGAGTTTCGAATGGCGAACTGACACCGCTGCTCTACGCGATGGACAAAGGGGCGCCCTTGCTGCTGCGGCGGTTTGCCAAAGGACGTTTCACCCTGGATTTGCGAAGCGGGCGAAAGAATCACTTGTTGATCGCCACCGTGACTGGGATCGCCCCCTATGTGAGCTACGTGCGAACGATTTACCAGGATTGGAAGAAGGGCGAGGGCGTAATGCCGGGAGAGCACCGGCTGTTTTGCATTCAAGGTGCGAGCCGAAGCCCAGAGTTCGGCTATCGGGATGAACTGGAACGGGTGGCTGCCGAAGCGCCATGGCTCAAATATGTGCCGACAGTAAGTCGCCCTTGGGAAGATGATGTGTGGAGTGGGGAAAAAGGCCGCGTGGATGATTTGATCCGTAAGTTCACGGATGTGTGGAACCTGAAGCCCGAGGACACCACGGCCTACCTGTGCGGGCACCCCAGCATGGTGGAAAACGGGCGCGCTATCCTGCTGCGGGCTGGATGGAAGAAGGACGCACTGCAGGATGAGGCGTACTTTCCGCTCGGAACCTAGCTGCTAGCCCTTGTCCGGCGACGACCCGAAACGCAAAACGTGAGCGACCCTGGCTAAGGGGTTTTGCGTGAATACTTGCCCTGAAACACGGTGGTCCAAGTGGCTCCGTTGTTTTCGGACTTTTCCCAGACCTGCGCTACTTCATTGGGATTCACTCGAGATACTTTTATTCTATGGAGAACAGTTTCGCCGTTCGGGCCCTGGCTGGGTCCGTAAAACTCGGCTAAGCCTGCGGAAACTTTCCCGTCGACGAATACGTGAACGTGGCCGCGATTGTCGGCGAACATGCCGCGCCAACTTTTGTTCTCGTAATTATAAGCGAATCGATTTTCGCCGGCACGACCCGCGGAATCATGCCAACTTTCCACAACCTCGCATTTGTCGAGCGTCAGGTAGACTTTGCTGGTGCTGCCCGCGGGGGCTCCGGGGTTTTGGATGGTCCATTCCCCCAGCCAAAAATCGAGCTGACGGCTTTCCGAGTTTGGGGAACACGGCTGTGCCTCAGCTTGGGCCCATGCCGGCGGGACCCTCACACCGAACAGGGTAAGCATCAGAAGGATCAGAGAAATAGTTCCAGAACAAAATGAGGTTCGCGAAACAAGACATTGATTCTGCATTTGGACTCCTCCCTGGACGGAAGGATAGGCATTGTGGCAAGGGCTTACTTTCGTTATTGTGACAAGGAATGTCTGAAAAGCGACAAAGGGCGGTTCTCGATTATCGCGGACACCCCTCCGCCCAAATCACAGCTCTGGCTCAGGACTATTCCGCAGGGCATTCCGTTCCCTGGCATTTTCACGAGTGGGACCAACTGGTACATGCCTCACGGGGAGTCATGACGGTGCGAACGAAGGCAGGGGCGTGGGTGGTGCCTACGCATCGTGCGGTGTGGATCCCGGCGGGGATACCACATGGCATTGCTATGTCTGGTGAAGTGGCGATGCGGACGCTGTATCTCCAACCCAAGCAGATGACCTTGCTTCCGCGGGGATGTTGCGTAGTAAACATTTCACCCTTGCTCCGGGAGCTCATTCTCTCCGTTTGCAAATTGAAAATGCTGAGGAGAACGATTCGGTGGCAGGTTCATTTAATCCACGTGATCGTGGATCAGTTAAGCACTGTCCAGATGGTTCCCCTCCAACTTCCGAACCCCACGGATCCGAGAGCGCAGCGCGTCGCCGAAGCACTATTCAGGGAGCGCGGTGATCGCCTGCCACTTGCGCAGCTTTGCAAGGGGATCGGTGCTAGCAAGAGAACCGTGGAGAGATTGTTCCGCGAGGATGTGGGCATGACGCTGGGAAAGTGGAGGCAACAGCTTCGCCTGATGCAAGCAATGCGGTTGCTGGCCGAGGGCGCGAAAGTAACGCATGCGGCGCTAGAAGCCGGGTATAGCACGCCCAGTGCGTTTATCGCGATGTTCGGGAAGGCCTTGGGAACCACTCCGACAGCCTATTTCCGGTCGGATGCTCAGCGAGATTTGGTCAAACCCCGGGAGCGACGGATTCGAGACAGTCAGCGACCTCGCTGATGGTTTCTGCCGGGAAACTGACGTGGATCTTATCCGTGGCACTAAGCGCATCAATGTACAATCTACCGTCGCGAACCGTAATCCGCACGTGATCTGTGTTGTCCCGAACGTCGACGAGTTCTGCGTTCGGGTACTTCTTCAGCTCTTTGGACACTTCGCGCAACGCGGGAAGAAATGGGCGAGCTTGACTGGCAACCTGTTCCAGCTTGTGATGTGGCACCACGTGAAGCCCCACCGGAACGACAGTGGCGGGCACCCAAAAATGGACGTGAGAGCCACCACCGCGATTCTCGTCGACATCGACACGGATCACGCCTTCATGGAAGATATAGGCGCCAGTGACGGCGAGCATCGCGCCTAGTCCCAAAGCTGCTTTGGCGAGGAAGAGCATATACCTATCTCCTTAAGGATTTCCGAGAAAAGGGAGAACCTCTAGTCCGCAATATTCTTGGAATCGATCCAGACGCGGACAGTATTCTCGTCGTCCTTGACGCTGACCAGTTCGGTATCGCCGTTGGAAGAAAGCGCATGGAGAGCGGCGACGACATCAAGTTCATCTTTTCCAGCCGAGAACAAAGCGTCGACAACCTTCATGGGGATTTTGATTTCCACTTTAGATTCCTCGGTGGATGCGACCTTGGCTGCGCCTTGCTTGGATTCCGCGTGTTTGGCCTGGTGTTCGCCGGATTTCTTTTCCGTGACATGGATGTAGAGATAGCCAGCGCTCTTGGCGACGCGGACATTCTCTTCGTTGCTCTGGACCGTTACATACTCACCGTCCTTGGAAGAGCGCACGGCGTCCAAAAGGGTGCGGAGATCAACATCGTCAAGGTGAGCTTTGTCGATGCGGACCTTGCCGCTCTGAAGATTCTCATGGTTGATGGCGGGCAGAACCTTTTCGGCCATTTCGATGGGCACATTGACCCGGACGGTCTCACCGTTGGCTTCTTTGCTATCCACCCGGACGTGGATCCATTGGTCGCTTTTGGAGGAAGTCTGTGCGATGGCGGCTGGAGGCACAAATGCGCAGGCAGTAAGCAGCATTGAGCCGGTAAACCCGAGGAAACCCCGCGAAACATGGTGCATGGGAAAGCTCCTTTGGCTATAGGTACGGCCGGGAGCCAGAAAAAGTTCCAGGGGAGGACGAAAAAGGGCTAATCGCCGAGGGGAAGTTCGCCGAATTCCAGTTGAGGAAACAGGGTTTGCGGGGAAACCGGAGAGAGGGGTAGACCGTCGTCGATGTCGTCGGCAGAGCCGTTATGCCGGCGGCGCCAGGAGTGGAGGCCCATGCGGCACAAATCGAAACCGCTATAAATGATATTGCCGCGCACGACGTCACTTTTGTAAAGCAGCACCTCATTCCGGAAGTAGCGAACGATCCGGGAACGGGGCCGGATCGGGATCAGCGGGTTGAAACGGGTGTACTCGATCGATGGACGGTTGCAGTCCTTAAGTTGCACGATGGTCAGCATACCGTCAGTGCGCATCTCATCGCCAGAGGAGTTCCTCATCAGGGGGTGAACGTCCGGGCGGGGCATAAGATAAACCGAATTGACGCAGCCAGAAAGAGTGAGATCGCGTACAAGCATGTTGACGCCATCATCGAGGTTGCGATCGATGTGGTGAATGAATTTGTGATAGCGGATGGAAAGAGCGGCGCTGGTTTCGCGGGTATAGGCGCTAAGCCAAGCCGGCTCATTCAGAACGGTCCCTGGCTCGCTCCAGACGCGCAGGTGCTCGCGCTTACCGTAGCTGTCAAAGCTCTTTTGAAACGTGAAGTCCTGCGGCTTGCCATCCAGCAACTGGTGGGAAATCGGCATGGTGGGATAGCTGTTGTAAGTCAAAAAAGCCGCGAACTGCTTTAGAAAGGCACGAGGAGAATTCGGGTCAGCGGGGAGCCAACCCGCCGCAGTAAAGGCGTCCTGTAGCTGCTGCTGAGAGCCGAGAAAGAGAAGATTTACCAGGTCGGCGTCTTTGCCGTAGCCCGTGGTGGTGCGCTCGGGAACGTTCTGGAGAAGCTGCTCGATATCCCCTCGTTCGTATTCGTCCAGTTCGAAGGACGCGTGGGGCAACTCGGGCTGGTTAGCGACGTAGAGGGGGACGCCGAGCTGGAGCCGGAGGTCGGTGCCGGGAGGAAGATAAATCTCCGGTTCGGGAAGAATGCTGAAAGCCCGATAGATTACAAGGGTCATATCCCCATAGGGATTGTACGTGGGCAAGTGGATAAGGCCGCTGGTGATGCGTCCTTGTGGCGTGTCGGTGGAGCGGATACCGTGGATCACGCCTTTGCGGGCAATTTCGCGGGCATTGTCGATTTCTACGACTTGGGCGGAGATGGGGAGGATCTCGCCGTAGGAAGTCACCAGCCGATTGAACTGAATTTCCAAGGAAGCTGTGTCGTGAATGAAGCCCAGGCCGACTTTACGGACAGACACCACTTCTCCATCCACCTCCAGGCCCGCGGGGAAAACGGGTGTAGTGCCGCATTCGGGCGACTGGATGAGTACGGCACGGACAGAAGCGCCTGGTTTGGAACTATACGAAGCCACGGGATCCAGCAGGCGGATCCAGAAAGATTTGCCGGACGGAATATAGTCGCAATTGGCAGAGGCGGGCGCAGCAAGAGGCAAAGCCAGAAAGAGAAGCAGAGCGACGGTAAGGGAGAGCAGGCAGCTGGAACGGGGTCGCAAGAGAAGGCGAACCGCGCTGGTCCCGGGGATCGGTTGTTCTTTAAAGTACACGTACACCCTCGGTTGCAAATCACTTCGTTAACAGTGTGCCTTCAACTGATCGGAATGTCTGGCTCTGACCCTGTACCGTTTGCGAAAAGCGCAACTGGTACTGCGTACAGGGGGCCAGACCGCTTGCGCCGGCGGTAGCGCGGGTTGACCAAGTTCTGACTGAACCAACACCCTACAGGACTACTAGCATACCCAAAACGACGCTCGAGCGGAAAAGAAGTTCGCGGGCTGACCGCCGAAGAAATAGTGCGCGCTACTTGACTTCGCGAACCGTGCCAATTTTCACAGTGCTGCCGTACCGCTTGTAATTGGAGTAACGGATGGTCATTCGAATGTGTACGTCGCCGCTTCGGAAGTGGAGATAGTCATCCGCGCGGGTATAGACCGGGAACCAGAAGCCCTGCTCGATATTCTGGCGATAGGTGCGGAAGCGGGGAAAAACGTTTTCATTATTCCTGGTGATGATGTCAGGAACCGCCTTCCCGTCGGTCATGACGATCTGTAGATCCTTATCCTCTACCCAGACGCGACCTTGGAAGTACCGCTGCTTTTTCTCAATGACTTTCGGAGCGACATCGAACACGTAAGTGGAGAGTTCGTCCACCTGCTGGCGGCCGACATAGGTGACGTTGTACTTGGGCAGGTCGATCGTTGTGAGCACGAACGGTTGAACATTGCGGACATCGTCAAGGTCCTGCTCGCTCAGCATAATGCGTTGGAGCGTGTTGGCAGGGGCGAAAGTGACTTTCTCAAAGCGTTTGCCATCGGGCGTGAAGATGATGTCGCTGGTCATGCGGTATTCGCCGTCGGGACGGTCATCTTCGTCAATGGTTTGGATAGCAAAGGACTGAGTGTAGGTGTAATTGTCCCGCTCACGTTTGAAATCGGCTTCTTTCTCGGCAAAGCGCTTAATGATTTCGTCTACCGGAATAGAAGGCGGATCCTTGGTGATGGGATTGTCGCCGGGCGAACGGATACCCTGAGGAGGAGGAGAGGTGTGATAGGTCTGAGTCTGCTGCGGCGGTGGCGGTGGAGGAGCCTGAGTGCGGGAAGCAGGTGCAGTGGGAAGCGGTCCCGGATCTTGAGCCGAGGAAAAGGAAACGAAGGCGCCCGCAAGGAGGATCGCAAACGAGAGACGAAGTCCGTTAGTGGCAATCGTAGATGGTAAAGACACGTTCATACTTCTCCGTAGGAGGAATTGCGCTCTCAACATATAGAGTCTAGCGCAAAAGATAGGGTTGCACGAAGCGGGGGTTTAGGCTGGGCGCCATTTGAGGAAGACGGCGGCCAGGGGAGGTAGCGTAAGGGAAAGGGAGGAGCTGCGGCCCATCCAGGCATGCTCGCTGGTATTCATTCCCCCGAGATTGCCGACATTCGATCCACCATAGGAGTTCGCGTCGGTGTTTAAGATTTCGTCAAAGTGGCCCGGGCGGGGAACACCGATGCGATAGCCGTAGCGAACGACGGGGGTGGCGTTGAGCACGATGAGGAGCATGTCGTCCGGATTCCGGCCGCGGCGGACAAATGAAAAGACGCTATTGTCGGAGTCATTGGCATCGAGCCACTCGAAACCCTGCCACTCAAAATCCACTTGATGAAGCGCGGGCTCGGCAGCCAGCGTCTTGTTAAGGTCCTGAACCAGCCGCTGTATACCGCGATGGGATTCATATTGAAGAAGATGCCAATCAAGACTGCTGGCCTCGTTCCATTCATGGCGTTGCGCGAATTCCTGGCCCATGAAGAGAAGCTTCTTCCCCGGATGGGCGAATTGATAGCCTAGAAGTAAACGCAGATTCGCGAATTGTTGCCACATGTCGCCGGGCATCTTGTGGAGGAGAGAATTCTTGCCGTGGACGACTTCGTCATGCGAGAAGGGCAGGACGAAGTTCTCGCTGAACGCATAAAGAAGAGAAAAAGTCAGTTTGTTGTGTTCGTAGCGGCGAAACACAGAATCCTTTGAGAAATAGTGCAGGGTGTCATTCATCCAGCCCATATTCCATTTCAGGCTGAAACCGAGGCCGCCGAGATAGGTGGGCCGGGTAACACTCGGCCACGCCGTGGATTCTTCAGCGATTGTTAGGATTCCTGGGAAGCGCTGGTAAGCCACTTCGTTGAGCCGCTTGAAGAAGTCGATCGCGTCCAGATTCTCTCGACCGCCGTATTTGTTGGGAATCCATTCATTCGCCTTGCGCGAATAATCGAGGTACAGCATGGAGGCGACGGCATCGACGCGAAGGCCGTCGATGTGAAACTTATCGAGCCAGAACAGAGCATTCGAGATGAGGAAATTCTGCACTTCGTTGCGGCCGTAGTTGTAAACGAGGGTGCCCCAATCCGGATGCGAACCTTGGCGTGGATCTTCGTGCTCGTAGAGATGCGTGCCGTCGAAAAGCGCGAGGCCGTGTGCGTCACGGGGAAAGTGTGCCGGAGTCCAATCGAGAAAAACCCCCAGGCCACCTTGATGGCACCGATCAATGAACTCCATGAAATCCGTGGGCGAGCCGAAGCGGCTGGTCGCGGCGAAATAGCCCAGTGTTTGATAGCCCCAAGACCCGTCGTAGGGGTGCTCCATAATCGGGAGCAGTTCGAGGTGCGTGTAGCCCAGGTCTTTCGCGTAGGGAATCAGCTGGTCGGCAAGTTCGCGGTAACTCAGCCAGCGATTGGGGTCGTCTGGAACACGGCGCCAGGACCCAAGATGCACCTCATAGATGCTGATAGGTGAGTCCAACCAATTCTTGCGGCCGCGTTCATTCATCCATGCGGTGTCGTTCCACTGATGCTTGTCAAGGCGTGCCACAACTGAGCCATTATGAGGACGAAGTTCTGAAGCGAAGGCGTAAGGATCAGCTTTGAGCGGTAGAACGAGATCCTGTCGCCCGACAATTTCAAATTTGTAGATGGTGCCTTCCCCGAGTTCGGGGATGAACAGTTCCCAGATCCCCGAGGAACCACGAAAGCGCATGGGATCGACGCGGCCGTCCCATTGGTTGAAATCACCGACGACGCTGACACGCCGGGCATTGGGCGCCCACACGGCGAAATGCACGCCGGCAACACCATCGACGGTCTTCAGGTGCGCGCCGAGTTTTTCATAGGCGTCGTAATGCCGGCCCTCGCCCATCAGGTAGAGATCAAACTCCGAGAGCAGAAAAGGGAAGGCATAGGTATCGTAATTCTCGATGGTCTCGCCGTATTCCGTGTGGACACGAATTCGATAGCTGGAAGGGGCCGGGGCGAGTTCGCTGATGCCAGGCAAACCGCCTTCAAAGAAACCCTCGGGCCGAAGCCTGCGCATGGAAAGGACTTCCCGTCTGCCCTCTTCGGCAGAAGACCCGTCAGGAGGACGAAGTAGAATCAACTCGACCTCCGTCGCGCGGGGCTGGAAGAAACGTACGGTCCAACTACGTCCCCCGGAAGAGTCCACAGAATGAGGCCCGAGAATGGCGAAAGGATCAGAGTTCCGAGCGACCAGAAGCGATTCCAGACGAGAACGAAACTGGTCCGCGGCGGAGACTTTTGGTGAAGAAGGTGTGGCGTCAGGCACCAAAGCATTCTATCGAAAGAATGGGGAAGGGCAAACGGAGTTCGGACAGGTACTCATGATTTAGGACCTTAGGAGCTTGGGGAATGGACCTGACTCCATCCGGCTAAAACCTAAGCGACGGTCGAGGGAATCCGCGCCCAAGTCTTTCCTTCAACCGCCGCTGGTGGTAGCAAGGTTCGCTGATCCCAATTTCGTTCCGTCAGGGAGCCCGAACGGGTGTAGAGTCGCACCGCGCGTGGCAGGAAGCAACGCAGCGCAGGGTCAAAAAAAGGGGGGATTTGCATGGCAGTGAAGGTGGAAGGAGAAAGTTGAGTCCTGGAAAAGAAAAATGCCTTTGACGTGGAAGCGCGAGACGAATCGCCAGAGAAAAATGACCGCGGTGACGTTTCTCGCTGGCTTGCGAGCGATCACTTAGAGGGTTAGAGTGCAGAGAAGTTCGGGAATTTCGAAACGAAGGAACAGTTTATTTCCTTCGAAGGAGGAACCATCCGGTGGGCCAATTTATTTTCGCAAAGAGAGCAGCGTTTCTTTGGGGAGCCCTCATGATCGGGGCGTGTTCCACAGCGGCGCAGGATCGATCGCAAATGCGATCGATGGTCATTTCGAAGAATGGGATCGTCGCCGCCGAATCGCCCTTGGCAACGCAGGCAGGGGTGCGGATCTTGGAATCGGGTGGCAACGCGGTGGACGCCGCCATCGCAACGAACGCGATGATGGGCGTGGTAGCGCCGATGATGAACGGCATTGGCGGAGATTTGTTCGCAATTGTGTATGACGCCAAGGCGGACAGGCTTTATGGATTGAATGCGAGTGGATGGGCGCCGAAGGCTTTGACAATGGAGGTGCTTCACAAGCAGGGATTGCGCGAAATGCCGCAAGCGGGCGTGAACACGATCACTGTCCCGGGAACGGTAGAAGGCTGGCAGAAGCTGGCGGACAAATTCGGACGAAAGAAACTTGCAGAAGATCTCGAACCAGCGATCGAAACCGCAAAGAACGGTTACCCGGTTACGGAATGGGTGTCGATGTATTGGGCTACGAATGTGGATTATCTGCGCGGGGACGACGAAGCCACGAAACTGTACTTGCCGAACGATCGTCCGCCAAAGACCGGGGAGATGTTCCGCAATCCGGACCTGGCATGGTCGCTGCAGCAGATCGCGGCGCATGGTCGGGACGCCTACTATAAGGGAGAGATTGCGAAACGCCTGCTGGAAACCATGAAGCGGCACAATGGGCTGATGACCGCGCAGGATCTCGCGGAATTTTCCGCGGAATGGGTCGAACCAATTTCCACCACATACCGCGATTGGACAGTCTATGAACTGCCGCCGAACGGGCAGGGCCTGGCGGTTTTGCTGATGCTGAACATGATGGAGACGTTTCCCCTAGGTCAGAAAGACTATGGCTTCGGGTCAACCAAGGCATTGCACGCGATGATCGAAGCAAAGAAATTAGCGTATGCCGACTTGGTGAAATACATTGGAGACCCACGTGGGCAGACACTGCCGGTAAAAACCCTTGTCGCGAAAGAGCGCGCCGCGGAGCGGGCAAAGTTGATCGACCCAGACCATGCCAACTGTGATGTGGCCACGGGCACGCTGCCGGGCGCGGGCGAGACCACCTATCTTACGGTGGTAGACCGCGAAGGCAACCTGGTGTCGCTGATCCAGAGTAACTACTCCGAATTTGGTTCCGGGGTTGTGGCTCCGGGAACAGGATTTGCCCTGCAGAACCGCGGGGCATTGTTCAACCTCGATCCCAACTCGCCGAACGCTTTGGCGGGCAGGAAGCGTCCGCTGCATACGATCATTCCGGCGTTTGCCCAGAAAGGCGACACGCGCGTGGCCTTTGGAATTATGGGCGGATGGAACCAGTCGCAAGCACACGCACAATTCATTGCAAACCTGGTGGATTACAAAATGAACATCCAAGCCGCGCTGGAAGCGCCGCGGTTCACGAAACGGACCTTTGAAGGGTGCGATGTGCAGATGGAAAACCGCATTTCGGGCAAGGTTCGCGAAGAACTAGCGGCAAAAGGACACAAGATTCAGGTGATGGGCACATTTTCGTCGGCGATGGGAGGTGGTCAGGCTGTTCTGAGGGACTTCGCCGCCGGTGTGAATTACGGGGCCTCTGATCCACGGAAAGACGGGCAGGCTACCGCTGAATTACCTATTGAAGGAAACAACAAATAGTAAATACATTGGTTCCCTTCGGATGTGAGAGTTGACGTTGGCCGAGGGCGGATCCCCGTACGTTCGTTCGTCGGGAGTGGCCGCCGCATCGTTCCCAGGCTGTTCTTCCATCAGATCCTCAAATAGCCGTAGGGTGTCTGGCGCATAGCCGCCATAGTGATTGTTGGCGAAGGCAAATACTCGAATTTGCGCTTCAGAAAATTGCGGCAGGCTTCGCATCCAGCAGCACCGTCTTCGCATGGACTGTGCCTAAGACGAATGGGATCAGGAAAAGGAGAGGTAAGGACAACTTGTTTCCGGATGCAAAGCGCATGTTTCACCCCTCCTATGGGCTAACGACGGGGTTTCCGCGATGCCCTACACCAGGCGGCTGCCATCTCTGGCCGGACAAAGTTATAGCGATTTCTGTATCCAAAGTGGACTCTTTTGCGTCACAATAGCGTCCCCGCCCCCCAGTCCAAGTAAGGGTACATTCGGTACGGACATTTTCATGCCTTCATGGAGGAGGAATGAAGACACGTCTCGAATTGCCATGGGTATTTCTATTGGCCTCGTGCATGCCGGCGATGGCACAACATCCCGCCGAAGGTGCACATGAGCAGGGTGCACGCCCACCGGAAGCCAGGCCAATGAATCCGCCGCGAACAAATCAAGGAAGAATCCCTCCGCCCCTTCCGAACGCGAGACCCACGCGAAAGCCGAGCCGGAGAAGCGCGAAAATGGAAAAGTCAACGCATCGCAGCACGTCGACAACGATCATTGGTACGGTCACGACGGGCCGAACGACAAACGCTATCACCTCGACCATCCCTTTGCGCACGGGCATTTCGAGCATTTTGCTCCGAACTACCGGTAGAACGTCGAACGGATCGCCAGGGATCACCACCGTTTTTGCTTCCCCGGAGGGTTATATTTTGAAGTCGCGCCTTGGGATTGGTTTATCTTCGCGGACTGGTACTGGGACTGTGGGGATGACTTCGGAGTGTACGAAGACCGCGATCCTCCTGGCTGGTTATTTGCTCTACAACGTGCACACCGGCGCCTATGGGCACGTGAATTATTTGGGGACGTAGCGAGAGTGGACCTGAGGGAGATGGTTATGAAGTACAGGCGGATCACCAGGGAGCGGACTTGTCCCGTATGCAAGGGTTGCGAAGCGTATCGTATCAGGCGCGCAGGAATTTCAATCAAGCTGGCATGCCGGCTGCTGAATCTGCGCCCTCACTATTGCCCAAGTTGTGACACGTTTTTTCTCGGGCCCAGGCATACGAGGGATCTACACATCGAAGAACCCTTGTCGCCAGGGAACCAGCCCCAGGCAGGAAGCTTGCTGCACTGAGCTACAGCGCGCTGCTGCCAGAAATGTTGCGCAAGTCTTCAAAGGGCACATTGAGGATGGGATAGGACTTCCAATCCTTGTAGTCAAAGTGCCACCACTCATCTTCGTTCACGGAAAAACCTTTTGATTCCATCGCGCGGCGCAGCAGGTCGCGATGCCAGCGCTGCAAGGCCGTACCTCCGGGAAAATTGGGAAACGACCGCGGCGACATCTCGTCGTAGAGCCCGGGCATTTCGATGGGCTGGCCCGTGGCAAAATCGTAGAGGGTCAGATCCACGGCACATCCGCGATTGTGACGCGAACCCTTGTTGGGATCCGCGACAAAGATGTGGTCCTCGGCTGGTGTGGCGTCCCAGAAAATTTTGGTGATGTACCAGGGCCGATAGGCATCATGGATCAGCAGGCCATAGCCGAGGGTTTCGAGTTCGTGGAGCACACCTAGGAGGGCTTCCGCGGCAGGACGCTGCAGAAAGGCACGGGCCTCAGAGTAGACCGGCGTGGAGAGGAAATTGTTCGATTGCGCGTAGCGGATGTCGAGATGGAAAGCGATGTCGAGGGTGGCGAACTCGACGAGATCCGGCTCGCGGAAAGGCCCGGCCTCGACGGGTGGTTTCGCGGCGAGCGCGGCGGCACGGAATTCACCGAGCGGTTTTGAAAGCGTGATGTGAAAGAAGTGCTCGGGGTCCGCCCCGGCGTCCGTGCGCGTGTAATTTTCATTCAAATAGGACAGCCGGGTGACTGACCCGCCAGGAGAGCGAATTTCCGACAGCCCGGTACGGCGTTGACCGCCAAGCTTAATCCAGACAGCCTCATTCGCTTCCGCAACTTCCTGCTCTAAATTCTGCGAGTTTAGCCAATAAAGACGCTGATTCCGTTCCAGGAGCGTAAAGGACTCGTGCGTGTCAACCCGCGTATAAATTCCGACAAGCTGCTTCCAAGGCAATGGGACGTCAGGGGGTTTGGCACCGGGGAGAAGCGAGACGTCCGGGGCTGCCGCGGTTTGGGCTTGCAGAGTCGGAAGCGAGAAAGAGAGGCAGAGGCCGGCCAGCAAAACAAGTGAGCGAAGATCGCGTGAATTCACGGTCCCCATGATAGTGGAAATTGTCAGGAACGGATAAATGAGATAGAGCAGTGTTTGCGGTGAATGTCAGGAGGCTCTCCCTCTAAGAGTGGGGAGGCTATGAGTTATACCAGCGAGAGCCTCTCCGCTGCTCTTCATCAAGCTCACGGACGATCTCCATTGTGCGGGGACAACGATATTCGCCGATGGCCGTGAGTATCGCGTTGATCAGCGCGATGGGCGCACTGTACGAGGCGCCGAAATAAACGGAATCGACTGACGCGAGGAACACCTCCTGGCAGGAGCGTGTGAGCGGGGAGAGGTAAGTATCCGCGATGCCCACGCAATGGGCGCCATTGTTCCGGGCTTGTTCGGCTCCTTCCACCGTTTGGCGGAGGCCCCGCCGGAAGCTGATCGCAAACACCAAGTCTTTCTCCGTCAAGCTGCGAACGCTGTAGGTGACACTGCCCGCGGAAGTCGCTACATACACCGGAAGGCCGAGAAGGTTCAGATGGTGCCCCAGATACTCCGCGAGGACGGCAGCAAGGTCGCCAGCAAGAATAACAATGCGGCGGGCCGCATAGACGCGTTTTGCCAGCGGAGCGAATCGATTCGTGTCCAGCGAATTCTTCAGCGCCTGCAAATTCTTCAAGTCACGAAACAGGGAATCGCGCGCCGGACAACCCGGGGAGCCGTCCCCCGCAGTTTGCAGCATGGTGTCCAGGGAAGTCGCAAAGGCCAGGGATAGTTCATGAAGATGACGCTGAAAGTGTTTGTAAGTTTCAAAGCCGAGACCGTGGACGATGCGGATTATCGTGGCAGGATCGGTGTGGAGGCGTTTGGCGAGGGCGCGCACGCTCAAGAGCACGTAATCCCGGGGATGCTCGAGGATCGGCCGAATAATCTCCTGGCGTTTGGTACTGAGCTGATCGATGCGCTCGCTGAGATTGATGGCGGAACTATCTGGACCAGGGGTCTTTGGCATACGGCATAATTTACCTGACGAATTGGAAATGCAAGCTTAACAAAGCTGGGTGAAATCCAGGGGTAACCGGTTCTCAGCGAAACTCAGGCCACCTCTGTAAACAGAGACGATCCAGTAAAACGCGCTCGTTATTTCTTGGCCGAGGCCGCGGATTCTGCCAGACCGGGCGCGACAATGGGGCTGAGAAACGGCATCATGGCGCGGAGTTTGGGTCCAAGTTGCTCGATGGGATGCTGTTGTTCGGCTCTGCGCTTGGCGTGAAAGTTAGGGCAGCCCTTCTCGTTCTCTTCAATCCAGGCTTTGGCGAAGCTGCCATCGCGAATCTCCGCGAGCAGCTTTTTCATCGCCTCGCGGGTTTGCCCCGTCACGATTCGCGGTCCGGCATGGTAGTCGCCATGTTCCGCCGTATCGCTAACCGAGTAGCGCATGTAACTGAGTCCGCCGCGGTAGATGAGATCGACGATGAGCTTGAGTTCGTGGAGACATTCGAAGTAGGCAACTTCCGGCTGATAGCCCGCGTTCACCAGAGTTTCAAAGCCCGCCTTGATGAGTTCGCTGACTCCACCGCACAGTACCGCTTGTTCGCCGAAAAGATCAGTTTCGGTTTCTTCCGTGAAGGTGGTTTCAAGGACGCCGGCCCGCGTGGTGCCAAGACCCTTGGCGTAGGCGAGAGCAAACGCTTTGGCTGTTCCGGACGCGTCTTGATGGACGGCGAGAAGCGCAGGAGTTCCGCCCCCTTCGATAAAAACTTCGCGCACGCGATGGCCGGGAGCCTTGGGAGCGATCATGCTGACATCAATGTTCTTGGACGGCTGAATCGCACCGAAACGAATATTGAATCCATGAGCGAACATTAGGGTCTTCCCCGGAGTAAGGTGAGGTTCAATGGCTTCCTTGTAGAGCTTGGGCTGGCGCGTGTCGGGGGCTAGGATCATGATGACATCGGCCCATGCGGCGGCTTCCGCAGGAGATTTGACCGTAAGCCCATCCTTCTCCGCCTTAGCGCGAGACGCACTACCTTCCGGGAGCCCAACAACAACGGATACGCCGGAATCGCGGAGATTCAAGGCGTGAGCGTGGCCCTGCGAGCCATATCCAATGATCGCGACCTTCTTTGCCTGCACTAATGAGAGGTCTGCGTCTTTGTCGTAATAGAGATTTGCCATTGCGTTCGTTGTTCCTTTCGATGACCGAGTTGCGGCCGAAATCCATTGTCCAGACTGATCTGGTGTTAAGCGCTCAGGGTGTGCGGATCGAAGCGCGCGAGCCGTGCGAGCGGTCACTAGCTCGATGCCGGGGCGGAGTCCTTGTCCTTGGAATCATTGGACGCCGCTGTCGGCGGCCGAAGCAGATCCCCGCCGCGAGTCATAGCGATACGGCCGGTTCGTGCCATTTCGAGCACGCCGAACGGGCGGAGGACTTCGAGCAAACCGTCGATTTTGTCCACAGTGCCGGAAACTTCCACGATAAGTGATTCAGGGGCAACATCGACAACACGCCCCCGAAAGACTTTGATCAATTCCATGAGGTGCGGCCGGTTCTGTTGGTCGGCAGCAACTTTGATGAGCGCGAGGTCGCGTTCGAGCATGGAGCGATCGGAAATGTTTTCCGCAACCAGCACATCAACGAGTTTTTCCAGGCTGGCTTCAAGGCGCCGCGCGCCGTTTTCGTCCGTGTGCGCGCAGATGGTCATGCGGGCTATTTCCTCATTTTCGGTCGGGCCAACGGTAAGGGAATCGATGTTGATGGCTAGACGGCGCGTGAGCGAGGCCACGCGGTTCAAGACGCCGGGCTTGTTTTCGACATAGGCTACGATGGTCTGCATAAGTTCCTCAGTTTCTTCCTGCCGAATCCATTATGGCTCCGAAGCCGTTTCCACCAAAGGATTGTTCGGACGACGAATCATTTCGTGCAGGGCTGCGCCCGCCGGAACCATCGGGTAGACAGAGTCTTCCTGTTCGACGCGGAAGTCCAGCAAGACGGCCTGCTCGGTTCCGCGGGCCGATTCGATCATGGGCACCACTTCCTTGCGGGTGGTAACACGTTCACCACGTATCCCAAAGGCACTAGCGAGGGCGGCGAAATCCGGCGCGACCAGCGGCGTGGCCACGTAGCGCTTGTCATAAAAAAATTCTTGCCACTGGCGAACCATCCCGAGGTAGCCATTGTTGATGATGGCGACGTTGACCTTGATCTTTTCCTGAACGATGGTGGCCAGCTCGCACATGGTCATCTGGAAGCCGCCATCGCCGACAACGGCCCAGACTTCCGACTCGGGCTTGGCGAATTTCGCGCCGATCGCCGCGGGGAGGGCAAAACCCATGGTGCCGAGGCCGCCGGACGTAATCAGAGTGCGCGGTTCGTTGTGGTGGTAATACTGCGCTTCCCACATCTGGTGTTGCCCCACGTCCGTCACCACGATGGCACCGCCTTTGGTGACTTTCCAAAGGTCGTTAATCACGTGGGCTGCGTACAGATGACCGCTGTCGGGAAGCGACTGAATGTCGCGAACGGCAGAATCGCCCTTGAGTTCCTTGATGTGGGCGAGCCAGGCGCTATGGTCGGCCTCGTGGATGAGCGGGAGTAGATTGGCCAGGGTGTCGCCGGCATCGCCGATGATCGCGGCGTCCACCTTCACATTCTTGTTGATTTCAGCGCGATCCACTTCGATGTGGATTTTGCGGGCGTTCCGCGCGTAAGTGCGCAGATCCCCGGTAACGCGGTCGTCGAAGCGCATGCCCACAGCAATCAGCAGGTCGGCTTCCTGAATGGCGGTATTGACCCATGCCTCGCCGTGCATGCCCATCATGCCGAGATTCATAGGGTCGGTGGCAGGAAAGCAGCCGATTCCGAGGAGCGTCATGGCCACGGGAATGTTGCTGGTGCGAACAAACTGCTCGAACGTTCGCATGGCACCCGAAAGCATAATGCCGCGCCCGGCAAGAAGCACAGGGCGTTTTGCAGTGTTGAGCAGATCCACCGCGCGATCGAACTCTTTCTGATCGTGATTATTCCGAATACGCTTTGGAGGCAGCTTCGGGGCAGCGGCAGACCAGTCGAAATCGGTCGTAGCTTGTTGCGCATCTTTGGTGATGTCTACAAGGACGGGCCCAGGCCGGCCGGAATTGGCAATGACGAATGCCTCCCGGACGGTATGCGCAATGTCTTCCACCCGCGAAACCACCACATTGTGTTTGGTAATGGGCATGGTGATGCCGGTGATGTCCACTTCCTGGAACGCATCGGAGCCGAGCAGTTTGCTGCTCACCTGGCCGGTGATGCAGACCACAGGCGAGGAATCGAGCATGGCGGTGGCAATACCCGTGACCATGTTGGTCGCTCCTGGACCAGAAGTGGCCATCGCAACTCCCACACCGCCGGTGGCACGCGCGTAGCCATCGGCCATATGCGTCGCTCCTTGTTCGTGGCGGACTAGGATGTGGTGGAGTTTGGATTTTCCAATGGCATCGTAGACCGGAAGAATGGCGCCACCTGGATAGCCAAATACGTGGCGCACGCCCAAGCGTTCAAGCGTTTCGCAAAGGATTTGCGCACCAGTCAGCTTCATAGGGTTCTCCCCGTCGAAACCGGAACAGGGCCGGAAGAAAAGCTCGTAGGAACACAAGTGATGGCGCCGAGAGAGGACGAAGAAACCAACAAGGCGTACTTGGCCATCACTCCGTGAGTGTAACGCGGTTTCGGCGCTTTCCAGGAGGCGAGGCGCTTTTGGAGTTCGGCGTCGGTCAGCTCGACAGAGAGAGATCGTTTGGGCAAGTCAAATACGATCGTGTCGCCATCTCGGATGGCTGCGATGGGTCCACCCATGGCGGCTTCCGGCGCGACATGCCCTGCCATCAGTCCGTGGGTGGCGCCAGAGAATCGGCCATCGGTCAGCAGCGCGACGGAATCACCCAGCCCGGCACCGACGAGCGCCGCAGTGACAGCGAGCATTTCGCGCATACCTGGACCGCCACGGGGGCCTTCGTAACGGATCACCACCACGTTTCCCGGCTTAATCTCTCCCGTTTCCACTGCCCGGAAGGCCGACTCTTCACTGTCAAACACCCGGGCGGGACCGCGGAAATTCAGAGTGTTATGGCCAGCGACCTTGACCACACAACCTTCGGGCGCAAGATTGCCTTTCAGAATCACTAGGCCGCCGGTCGGCTTGAGCGGGTTGCTCTTGGTGCGGACCACCTGCTGGCCCGGCGTTTCTTTGGCTTGGACGGCTTCTTCAGCGAGCGTACGACCGGTGACGGTAATGCAGTCGCCTCGGAGCAGGCCGGCTTCCAGCATGCGCTTGGCGAGGAGCGAAGTACCACCTGCTGCGTAAAGGTCGGTTGCGACAAAGCGTCCTCCAGGTTTGAGATCCGCAAGAATGGGCGTTTTCGAGCTGATGCGGTCAAAATCATCAATCGAAAGAGAAATGCCGGCTTCGCGGGCGATGGCAAGGAGATGCAGGACCGCGTTGGTTGAACCGCCAGTGGCGGCGACACCCGAAATGGCGTTTTCGATAGACGACTTGGTGATGATTTCTGACGGCAGTAGATTTCTCTTCAGCAGATCCAGGGTTAGCTTGCCAGCCAGTTCGCCAGCGTGAGCCTTACCCTCGTTCGTCGCGGGAACACTCGAGAGGCCCATCGGCGCTACGCCGAGAAATTCGCACACAAGGGCCATGGTGTTAGCGGTGAACTGGCCGCCGCAGGCGCCAGCACCAGGGCAGGCAGCACATTCCAATTCTTTGAGTTGCGCGTCGGTCATTTTCCCGCGAGCGTGCGCCCCCACCGCTTCAAATACATCCTGAATCGTGACGGAATGGCCCTCGAATTGACCTGGCGCAATGGACCCGCCGTAGAGAACCAGGCCGGGAATATTGAGACGGGCGAGAGCCATAATTCCGCCGGGAATGGTTTTGTCGCAACCGACGAGAATGATCAAGCCGTCAAAGAGATTGCCGCGGGTGACCAGTTCGATGGAATCCGCAATCACTTCGCGGCTAATGAGGGAAGCGCGCATGCCCTCGGTGCCCATGGTGATGCCGTCCGAAATGGAGACGGTGTTGAATTCCAGGGAAGCGCCGCCGGCGGCGCGAATACCCTCGCGAACATGCCCGGCCAACTCGCGGAGATGATAGTTGCAGGGACCGATCTCAATCCAGGTATTGGCGATGCCGATGAGCGGTTTGCGAAAGTCGTCGTCCTTGAGGCCGGCGGCGCGGAGCATGGCGCGAGCGGGAGCTCTGTGCGCACCGTCGGTCAGGGCAGAACTGCGAGGCTTCAGCGGACTGTCAGTCACAGAAAGATTCCTCCAGGAATCGATGGCACCGTTCATTAAAAGCGCGGGGCCATCCCTCCGCGGAGAGGACGGATCCGAAAAATACGAAAACGTTACCGATCCACGCTCCCTATCTTGCCAGCGGCAGCAAACACCCGTACGGCCAGCGGAGGTACCCAGCATGAAGGAATCCGGGTGAATCAGTCAAATTAATAGAAGTGCATTCGAAAATAAGATGCAATTATGGATGAAGAGAGGTTGGCATCGGCAAAAGCGCTAGCTGAAATTCCGGATTGGGCTCGATCGGACAAAGTGCTTTAATTTATTGAGCCCAAAGGCATCCCGAACGAGTGGGGGAGCATCCATTGACCAATATGGCGACGAAAAGTGTAACGGTTGTTTCAGAGCCTGTGGGCAGCCGGACATACCAGGAATATGTGAATCCTCAGTGGGTGGCGCTACTGAACTTGCTGGACATGAACGTGGAATATCAGCGCTGTTTCGGGTCTGAGTTATTTACTAAGGATGGGCGGCGGGTCCTCGACTATCTCTCTGGCTATTGTGTTCACAATACCGGCCACAATCATCCGTATATCGTGGAAGCGCTGAAAGAGGAACTGGATAAGTGCGGCCCAGCGATGCTGCAGAGCCACGTTCCGGCGTTGGCCGGAGACTTGGCAGAACGCCTGTGTCAATTAGCGGGCGGCGGATTAAAGAAAGCCTATTTCGGAAGCAGCGGGAGTGAAGGCGTTGAGGCCGCCATTAAGTTCGCCAGGGCAACAACGGGCCGTGCCCCGATCGTGTATGCCCAGAACAGCTTTCACGGGTTGACGGCAGGCGCGTTGTCTCTGATGAACGACGCATTCTGGCGGGAAGGATTTGGGCCGTTGCTACCGCAGACGATCGGGGTCCCCTTCGGGGATCTGGTGGCATTGGAAAAAGCGTTCGCAAACGAAAAGTGTGCGGCGTTCGTTGTAGAGCCAGTGCAAGCGGAAGCGGGGATTCGCGTTCCGTCCAAGACCTATCTGCAGGCAGCGCAAGAGTTGTGCCGCGCCCGCGGGACGCTGTTCGTGCTGGACGAAGTTCAGACGGGAATGTATCGCACGGGGACCTTCCTGGCGGCCCATCAGTTTGGGCTACAACCGGACATGGTAATCCTCGCGAAAGCCTTGAGCGGGGGGTTGATGCCGGTGTGCGCAGTGCTGATGACGGACAAAATCTACCGTTCCGTTTATTCGTCGCTGAAGCGGGCCATCGTACACACCTCAACGTTTAGCGAGAACAGTTTGTCCATGAGAGCGGGCCTGGCCACCCTGGATGTGTTGGAGAGGGAACAACTAGGACCCCGCGTGATGAAACTGGGAGAAAGATTCCGAGTGAAATTGCGGCAAGCGCTGGAACCATTCGAGATTGTCAAGGAAGTGCGAGGAATGGGAATGCTGAGCGGCATCGAATTCCAGGCGCCGCAGAACTTGGCACTGCGCGCGCTTTATGAGGCGTTTCACCGCATTCACCCGGCCATGTTCGGTCAGGTTATCGTCATGCGCATGTTTCGCGAAAAGAATATCCTCACTCAGATCTGCGGAAATAATTTCATGGTGTTAAAAGCAGCGCCGCCGCTCGTCGTTAGCCAGGAGCAGTTAGACGAGTTTGTTGAAGCGATCCGGAGTGTGGTGAAGCTTGCAGACAGCTCAGCAGCCTTTTGGACGGAAGCGCTGGGTTTGGCCAAGCGCGCTGCAAATATCTGAAATCCGCAACGCTCATGGGAAAGGGGGAACGAGTGGCATCCCTTGGGGGAGGAACCGACGTATTCATTATTGGCGGAGGCCCGGCAGGGCTGACTGCGGCAATTGCGGCTCGGCGAAAAGGGTTTGCTGTGACCGTGGCGGATGGAGCGGAGCCACCCATCGATAAAGCCTGCGGCGAGGGGATGATGCCGGAGACGCAAGCGGCATTGGCACAATTGGGTGTGGAGTTGCCGCCAGGCGCGGGCTACCAATTTCGAGGGATTCGGTTTGTTGAAGGGGGCACCTTGGTGGCTGCCGAATTCCCCGAAGGGCGAGGAATCGGAATCCGCCGGACGCGCCTCCACGAAGTTTTGATCCAGGAAGCCGAAAAGTGTGAAGTAAAAATCCGCTGGAAAACGCCAATCGTGGGAATTGGCCGGGACGCCGTGCGTTTGAAGAACAGCACGGTCCGCGCGCGGTGGATCGTGGGAGCGGATGGTGGTCATTCCCGCGTGCGAAAGTGGAGCGAACTGGATGCCGCGGTGACGACCAGCCATCGTCTGGCAAGCCGCCGGCATTATCGCGTGCGACCGTGGACGGAATTTATGGAACTTCACTGGGCACCGCGGGTGCAAGCCTATGTCACGCCGATCTCCCACGAAGAAGTGTGTATCGTGACCATGGGCGACACGGTGGAGGATGCGGACTTCGAGCGAGCGCTGGAGGTCCTGCGGGAACTGCGCGAAAGGTTGGCGAAGGCGGAACTGTGCAGCCGGGAGCGTGGCGCGATTACGGCGATGCAAACCTTGGCGCGCGTGTGGCGTGGGAATGTGGCGTTGGTGGGCGACGCTTCGGGTGGCGTGGACGCGATCACGGGTGACGGTTTGCGGCTGGCATTTCGCCAAGCTCATGCCCTGGCCGAAGCCATGGAAAGTGGGGATCTTCGCGAGTATGGCCGGATTCACAGCCAGTTGGCACGACGGCCACTCTGGATGGGGAGGCTCCTGCTGCAGTTGGGGCGATATGACGGAGTGCGGTTGCGAGCGTTAAAAATGTTGAGCCGGAGCCCGGATCTGTTTGCGCGATTGCTGGCGATCCATGCGGGACGGGCGACGACCGGGAATTTGGCAGCAACGGGAGCACAACTGGGTTGGCATCTACTCGTCAACTAGGAGGGGAATCGCGGAATGCAGGTATCGAGTGGGAAGTCGGCACTTGGGGCGGGTTGCGGAATTTTAGGTGTCGCGCTCTTTTTGTCGGCAACCGCCGCACCACCGAGGCCACTAGCACAACACGTGGCTGTTTCTGAAGTCACTTTGCAGGTAGATCCCACGCAGAGCAAAGTTCACTTCACCGTGGACACGACATTGCACGCAGTGCATGGAACGTTCGCGCTGAAGAACGGATCGGCTGTGCATTTCGATCCCGCAACCGGCAAAGCAGGCGGCGAGGTGTCCGTTTATGCGACCAGTGGCGAGTCGGGAAACAGCTCTCGCGATGAGCGAATGCACAAGGAGATTCTGGAGACAGCGAAATATCCGGAAGCCAATTTTCGACCCAAGCAAATTGACGGGAAGGTGACCTGCGAAGGCGTCTCCGACGTGAAATTGCAAGGCGTGATACTCCTTCACGGCAGCGAACACGAAGTTGTGGCGCTGGTGCATGCGGAAGTGACGGGCGACCACTGGAAGGGAACCGCGAAATTTGATGTGCCCTACATTCAGTGGGGGATCAAAGATCCCAGCAACTGGCTGCTGAAAGTGAAGCCGGTGGTGAACGTGGAACTCGATATGGCGGGCGCGGTCACAGGCATGAAATGAATTCAAACGCGATGATGGTTTGAAGCGGAGCACGGTTTTCGTTTGCATATCACTATCGCTTCCCCCACAATTGATGATTTGGGATACAGTACCCGCAGTGAACTGCTGTGCCCTGTGTAGTTCCACCAATCGAAAACTGAGGATTTCATGGAAAAGCCAAACAGAATTGCTCCGCCAAAAGGGAAACTCGGAGTGCTGTTGCCGGGGATGGGAGCGGTTGCCACAACGTTTATGGCGGGAGTGGAACTCGTCAGGAAAAAGAAGGCACTGCCTGTCGGGTCTCTGACGCAGATGGCTACGATTCGTCTTGGAAAGAGGACGGATGGCCGTTCCCCCAAGATAAAGGAGTTTGTGCAACTCGCGAACCTGGATGATTTGGTGTTCGGGGGATGGGACATTTTCCCGGACAGTGCCTACCAAGCGGCGGCGAAAGCCGGGGTTCTCGATGCGCACCACCTGGCGGCGGTGAAGTCATTTTTGTCGAAGATCAAGCCAATGCGCGCGGCCTTTGACCACGAATATGTGAAGATGCTCGACGGCACCCACGTAAAAAAGGGAAAAACGAAGTACGACATCGCCCTGCAGATCAAAAGAGACATCGCAAATTTCAAGAAGAAGCACCGCTGTTCCCGGTTGGTGATGCTGTGGTGTGGCTCTACAGAAGTGTTCATGAAGCCGCACGACGTGCACAGCACGGCCGACAAGTTTGAACAGGCGATGAAGAAAAACCATCCGGCGATCGCACCCTCCATGTTATATGCGTGGGCGGCAATCACCAGCGGCATCGCCTACGGAAACGGCGCACCGAATCTGTCGGTGGATATTCCGGCGATGCAAGAGCTTGCGCACAAGCATGGTGTCCCTGTTGGAGGTAAAGACTTCAAGACGGGACAAACACTACTGAAGACCGTGCTCGCTCCAGCATTCAAGGCTCGCATGCTTGGGTTGAATGGCTGGTTCTCAACGAACATTCTGGGGAACCGCGACGGGGAAGTATTGGAGGATCCCGGGTCGTTCAAGACCAAGGAAGAGTCGAAACTGGGCGCGCTGGAATTCATCTTGCAACCGCACTTGTATCCGGAGCTGTACAAGACCATTCATCACAAGGTGCGCATCAACTACTATCCTCCCCGCGGCGATAACAAAGAGGGTTGGGACAATATCGATATCTTTGGCTGGTTGGGCTACCCGATGCAGATCAAGGTGGACTTCCTCTGCCGCGATTCCATTCTGGCGGCGCCGATCGTGCTGGACCTAGTGTTGTTTCTGGACTTGGCGCAACGGGCCGGCATGCGCGGGATCCAGGAATGGCTCAGTTTCTACTTCAAATCGCCGATGACCGCGCCGAAACTTTACCCAGAACATGATTTGTTCATCCAGCTGATGAAACTGAAGAACACCTTGCGCTGGATGCAGGGCGAGAATCTGATCACCCACTTGGGACAGGAGTATTACGACTAGATAGCTTGGGTGAACATAACGTGCAGGGAAGGGCGCCTGGTGTAAACCCCGGCGCCTTTTCTGTTTGAATATGCGACGGAGCTACAACCGTTCGGGTGTTTCCCACTTGCCGGATTGGGCGGAGCGGAACAGAGCGTCGATGACAGCCATATTGCAGATGGCATCTTCGAGCGGATTCGGAACTGGGGTGTTCTCTCGAATCGCCGCAGAGAACAGATCGGCCTGAATGGTGAATTGGTTGCAGATCGGGAAGGATTCAATGATCGCGCTGGCACCGGCATAAAGGTCGTTGCCATCGTCAATGAAAATGCGGGTCGGCTTGTCCGCGGGAGCGTTGAAAGGGATCTCGACGTCAATCCGGCCTGCATCCCCAAAGAATTGCATTTTCTGGTAGTAGACCATCTGTGTCGATACGGTGAACACGGATTGGCCGGTAGGAAATTCGAGGATGGCGGAGGTGAGGCGATCTGTCTTGAAGCTGGGATCCCGTTCAATGCAGGCGAAGGCGCGAATGGGCTCGTCGCCAAACACGAAACGGGAAGTTTTGATGGGATAGCAACCGATGTCCATGAGCGCCCCGCCGGCCTGGTCCGCGACGTTGCGAATATTGTCTGGATCCACATTGAAATAGCTGAAATATCCCAGAGCCGAACGCAACTTGCCGATTCGGCCACTGTGAGCGAGTTCGGCAGTACGCAGCCATTGAGGATGCGTGCGCACCATAAACGCTTCCCCAATCTTGACATGGTATTCGTCGCGGGCTTCAAGCAAGTGCCGGGCTTCGGCTACATTGCGGCTCACGGGCTTTTCGACGAGGACATGTTTGCCGCGACTGGCGGCGCGGATGGACCACTCGACGTGAAGATGGTTGGGCAGAGGATTGTAGATCGCTTCGATCTCGGGGTCAGCGAACAGTTCCTCATAAGAGCCGAACGCCTTGGGGATGGAGAATTGCGCGGCGACGGCCTTTGCTTTCTCGAGCGAACGGGAGGCAATCCCCCCAATTTCCGCGCGTTGGCAGTCGAGCATGGCGGGAATTACTCGGCGTTGCGCAATGGAAGCGGTGCTGAGGATTCCCCATTTCACTTTTTTGCTCATAAGGTTCTCCGCCACTAAAGTGCCAAATAAAAATAAGAAAGGCCTGACCGCACCAACGATCATCCCGTTTGAGAATTCGCAGCCTTCATGCCACCCAATCGAACGAACGCGTTACCGCCTTTTTCCACTGGCGATAGTAGTTGTCCCGCTGGGCTTGTTCCATGTGGGGTTCCCAGGTCTTGTCGGCGGCCCAATTCTGCCGTAAATCGTGGAGATCGCTGTAATAACCAACGGCCAGACCCGCCGCGTAAGCAGCGCCCAGCGCCGTAGTTTCCTTAATCGCAGGTCTGAGTACGGGGATGTTGAGGATGTCTGCCTGGAATTGCATCAGAAAATCATTTTCGACCATGCCGCCATCGGTGCGAAGAGCGAAAAGGTGAATTTCTGAATCCTCTTCCATGGCTTCCAGGACTTCGCGGGTTTGATAGGCCGTCGCCTCCAGAACGGAGCGCGCGAGGTGGCCTTTGTTCGCGAAGCGGGTGAGGCCGGCGATGACGCCGCGCGCATCGCTGCGCCAGTAGGGGGCATATAGCCCGGAGAAAGCGGGAACGAAGTAAACGCCGCCGTTGTCGCGCACGGAACGGGCGAGGTCCTCAATGTCAGAGCTTTTCTGAATGAGTCCAAGATTGTCGCGCAGCCATTGCACCAGCGCGCCGGTAATGGCGATGCTGCCTTCCAAAGCATAGACGACCTTCGCGTTACCCAGTTTGTAGGCGACGGTGGTGAGAAGCCCGCAGGTGGACGGGACGGGCCGCTCCCCTGTATTCATCAAGAGAAAGCAGCCGGTGCCATAGGTGTTCTTCGCCTCCCCTGGCTGAAAGCAGGTTTGGCCGAACAGCGCAGCTTGCTGATCTCCAAGGACGCCGGCGATCTTCACACCCGCGATGGAATCGATCTTCGCTTCGCCATAGAGTTCGCTACTGGAAACGATGCGAGGCAGAATGTTCGCGGGAATATCGAAGGCGGCAAGAATCTCCGGGTCCCACTGGAGAGTGGAGAGGTTAAGGAGTTGCGTGCGGCTGGCGTTCGTGACATCGGTAAGATGAACGCCCCCATGAACGCCACCCGTCAGGTGCCAGAGGAGATAGGTGTCCACTGTGCCGCAGAGAACTTCGCCCTCTTCGGCAAACTTCCGGGCATTGCGCACGTTGTCGAGAACCCAGCGAATTTTCAGCGCGCTGAAATAAGTAGAGAGTGGCAGGCCGGTTTTTCCGCGAAAGCGGTCGATGCCGCCTTGCTTGGCGAAATCGGAAACCATACCCTCAACTCGGGTGTCTTGCCAGACGATGGCATTGCAAAGAGGGCGCGCCGTGTTTTTGTCCCACAGAACTACAGTCTCCCGTTGATTCGTGATGCCGATGGCCGCCACGTCGCTCGGTTGAAGAATTTTTTGCTGCATCGCTCTACGGATCACATCTTGCGTGCGGCGCCAGATTTCGTCGGGGTCGTGTTCGACCCATCCTGGCGAGGGATAGATCTGTTCATGTTCTTCTTGGGCGGAGGCGACGATTCTGCCAGCCCGATCGAAAACGATGAATCGAGTACTTGTGGTGCCTTGGTCGAGAGCTCCAAGATAAGCAGGCATGGCGGTTTCCTAGAACGCGAGAAATTTGACCAGCACGCCGGCAAGGGCACCCCCAGCAAGAGGCCCGAACACCGGGATATAGCTGTAACTCCAGTCGGAAGTGCCTTTGCCCGTAATGGGGAGAATCGCGTGAGCGATGCGCGGCCCAAGGTCCCTCGCAGGATTGATGGCGTAACCAGTCGTGCCGCCGAGGGAGAGCCCGATACCCCACACAAGGCTGGCCACAAGAAAGGGGCCGAGACCCGCCCCTCGGCCCAGGGAGGAAACTCCCCGCGAGAAGATGGCGCTAACGACAAAAACCAGGACAAAGGTACCGATGACTTCGCTGACGAAGTTCGCTGGTGCATTGCGAATCGCCGGCGAGGTGCTGAAGACGGCGAGCTTTGCGGCAGGCTCCGGAGTTTCCCGCCAATGCGGAAGATACTGAATCCAGACAAGAGAAGCGCCGACAATCGCACCGAAGGTTTGCGCGAGGAAAAAAGGGAAGACCTGAGAATAGTTGCCCGAGCGAATGGCGAATGCCAGGGTCACGGCGGGGTTAATGTGTGCTTCCGGACTGCCGCAGGCGATGGCAGTGAATACACCACACATCACGGCGAACGCCCACCCGGCGGTGATGACCATCCACCCAGAATTCTCTGCCTTGGATTTCTTTAGGACCACCGCGGCGACCACCCCATCGCCGAGCAAAATGAGGACAAGTGTGCCCATAAACTCGCCGAAGCAGGGAGTGAGCATAGTGCCTTTTTATCACAGGAGCGACGTGGGTCTCCAATCGGAGACCTGTGCCCCCTTCGCGATACACTGGCACAAAAAGAGTTTAGAGATTCAACAGCAGGGTTAGCAAAGTAAAATTGACAAATTAAATTGATGTCCGCAAGATAAATAAATGCCTGGTGTGTTTGCACCTGGGAAGAAACAGCCTAGAGGGAATCAAATCGCCCTTGTGGGGAATCAGAATAAAGAGAAGAAGCTCAGGCTGATGACTTGAGGGGAATACATGAAAATTGCCGTTTTGGGTGGAGATGGATATTGCGGTTGGGCAACAGCCCTCTATTTGTCCGCAAAAGGGCATAACGTCGCGATTGTAGACAATTTTATTCGTCGTCAATGGGATCACGAGCTGAGTGCGCAAACCTTGACTCCCATTCAGCCGTTGAGTGATCGTCTGCGGTCGTGGTGCCGGCTGACGGGAAAGACGATTGACCTCTTCATTGGGGATATCACGGATTATGATTTTCTGTTCTCCACATTGAAGAAGTTCGAGCCGGAAGCCATCGTGCATTTCGCCGAACAGCGCTCCGCTCCGTACTCCATGATCGACCGCAAACACGCGGTCTTCACTCAGGTGAACAATGTGGTAGGCACGCTGAACGTGTTGTTTGCCATGCGCGAGGCGCTTCCCGAATGCCACTTGGTGAAGCTCGGAACCATGGGTGAGTACGGCACGCCGAATATCGATATCGAAGAAGGGTATATCGCTATCGAGCACAATGGCCGGAAAGACGTACTCCCCTTCCCGAAGCAGCCTGGATCGTTCTATCACCTCTCCAAGGTTCATGACAGCCACAACATGATGTTCACCTGCAAGATTTGGGGACTCCGGGCAACCGACCTGAATCAAGGCGTGGTGTACGGGACCATGACGGATGAAGTGGCTCTGGACGAATCACTCATCAATCGTTTCGATTACGACGATGTGTTCGGAACGGTTCTGAACCGCTTCTGCGTCCAGGCCGCCATCGGGCAACCGCTGACCGTGTATGGAAAGGGCGGACAGACGCGCGGATTCCTGGATATTCGCGATACAGTCCGCTGCGTGGAGTTGGCTTGCTTGAACCCGGCTGCTCGCGGAGAGTGCCGTGTTTATAACCAATTCACGGAGCACTTTTCCGTATTGGAACTGGCGCATAAGGTACAGCATGCGGGCAAGGAGCTTGGGTTGAACGTGGAGGTCGATCACATTCCCGACCCCCGCGTCGAAGCCGAACAGCATTATTACAATGCCAAGCACTCGAAACTCGTCGATCTGGGCCTGCAACCGCACACACTTTCTGAATCGCTGTTGGATTCCCTGGTGAATATCGCCGTAAGGTATCGCGACCGTGTGGATCCGGCACTGATGCTGCCGCAGGTCAATTGGCGCGAACCTCGGAACGAGCGGCGCGTTCAGATTGGCATGGTGGCAAAGTCGGCGTTGGCAGGGGCTTCCACAGAGGACGCGAAGACTGTCACCAAGAGCCGCAAGCGGTAGCCCTACCCTTGGGGTTCTTGCTGCCGCCAGAGCGCGGTGCGCTCGGCCACCCGCAACGCAAACTGCAAATTAAGGGGGAAGTCGCCTCGACGAGTAGCGGCTTCCACGCCTGCGATAAAACGCTGAATGATTGGTTCTTTGTTCGCCAAAAGGTCAATTTCAGCGACGCGCCAATTCTCTTTTTCTAGCCACACGCGACGCTCGTCGGGCTGCTCGTACGCACAAGCGATCTCGGTGATCACCGCGTCCGGCACACAATACTCGTGAATCGAAAATAGATGCGAGCCTAAGTTGTCCAGCGCAGGAATCCCGATGTGATTAGGGCGCTGGACCTTCAGGCGTCCCCCGAAACGCAGGCCGGATTTGGCTTTGTATTCGCGCCGCCAGGCAGTTACCGTGTCCAGCAGGCAATATTCGTAGTGGATGGCTAGCAGCGCATGGTGAGCATTAGCCAGCGCTTGGAGCCGCTGCGTCTCCATCGGGGAGCAGAGCCACGGCTTTTCAACGATAACGTGCAAGCCAGCCTCAATCGCCGCGCTCATCATCACCGGAATGTGATTGCCGGGAGGAACGCAGAGCCACGCAATCTGCGCGCGGCTGGTTTTGAAGGTCGTTAGTAGGCGTTGGCGATACGTCGACTCATCCTCAGAGGCAGCGCGACGGCTTTCTTCGAGCGAAACAAAGGCGCGATCCTCGCCGGAGAGTATGGCTTCGATGCGCTGTGCCCATCGGCCGCGTCCTACAACCAAGTAGCGGGCAGGTTCAGTCTCCACGCGCAATCCTTTCGCAAATCAAGCGTGCCGCTTTGACAGCGCTTACCACTTTCCCCAAAAAATGTGAATCTCGCGCGGCGCAATCTCCTTCAGGTACAACGTGCGGCGATCTTCCGCGGAGTTGTCCTCTACCACGCGAATCGTAAATCGGGACCCGACATAGACGGCATCCTTGGCTGCAGGGACACTCAGACACGCGTCGTTTCGCATGGCTTCGAAGCGCATAAAGGGAACAGGCTCGAAAGAAGGCCGCTTCAGGAGTGAAGTGTAAGGCTCGGGAATCGGCTCATCGGGATTGCTGGTTGTCCAGTGCTTGGTGTTCTTTGCCGAGCCGAATTGAGTGAAGGCAGAATTGCCATACGGATCAAAAGCTGTGAATGGTCCATCCACCACGACGAGAGCGATGTGCCGCAGAGCGTGGGGCATCTCGACGAGTATCTTCTCGGCAACCTGGTATTTGGCTAATTGGAACATGCCGCGACTCGGCCCCAGTCCGTGGCGAAGATCACGAAATCATAATCGCCGCGCAGGGCTGGAAGGTAGCGCTCCGGGCGAAATTTGATTTTCAGCGCATCAATACGAGCTTGCAACATGTTGCGCAAAACCTGGGGATCGTAGATTTTCTCATCCACTTCGTAGCATCTGTCGATGAATTCAAAATCCATCCAGCTAGGCTTACATGGCCGCAAAGGTAAGCCATGGCGCCCCATGGTCTCTTCGTAAGCGTCGGGAGGAGTGAGCGAGCCTTCCTTGGGAATCGCGTAATAGTGCTGCGTGTTACGGACAATTGCAGGAGCAAAGGCGGAGAGAAATTCGGTCCGGGCTTCCTGAGTTTCTTCAATTGTCTCCGGGCTACGAGGATAGTGATAGCCGGAGTGGATGCAAAATTGGTTGATGTCCGAGGCTGCGCGAAGAATGCCCAGCGGGTCAAAAAACTCCACCGCGTGACCACACTCTGCGAGGCGGATCGCAGAATACGCGCCATAAATGCCAGCACCCACGACTGCGATTTTTGCGTTCACGATTCGGGCTGAGTCGAGACAGCCTGGCCATGCTCGGAACCCGCCAGCTTAAGCATGCCGTCTCGCAAGACGTAGTCGACGCCGCGCCAGCGAATGGTTCTGCGGGTAAAGCTGGCGAGCCAGATCAGGAACGCCGTCGCGTCCCACAGGGGAATCAGCATCATTTTTCCCCACACGCCGCATTGCTTCAACCCGTACACACCCACGAGCCAGGTCATGAACACACGACACAGGAAATATCCACCCAGAAAGCAAAAGGCCGTGGCCCGGGAAGGATACAGAGCAAAGGCCAACAAAGACCAGGGCAGGCCGAAAGTAAGAATGAGGCCCAAATGCCCCCACGGGCGCATATGACGCATTACCGTCATCCAGCGGATGCGCTTGACGACTAGGTCTTTCATCGAACGAAAATCCGGAGTGGTGCGCACCACATAGGGAAGCAATTCCACTTCGAATCCCTGCTCGGCGACCAGTCTGCACGTCAGAAGGTCATCTGCCGGCCGATTTTCAATCGTCGTAAAACCACCAAAGCCTTGAACGCGGGTTCGCGTGGTCACGATGGTCTGTCCGAAACCAAACTTCACCCCATCCAGAAACCAGGCAACTAGAATTCCCGGGAAAAAATCGCACATCATTCCCATTTCCTGCAACTTCTCCGTAAATGTGATCTCCTTTGTTGCCGCGTAAAAGCAGGTCACAGCGCCAATTTTTGGATTTTGCAGGGGAGCAACGACAGAGCGTAAATAATTGGGTTCGACCCGTACATCGCCATCGGTGAGCACCAACACTTCATAACGGGCTTCTCTGGAGAGGCGATCCAGCCGTGCCACCTTGTCATTGATAGCAACATGATCCGGACCCATGAGCAGACGGATCTGCGTGTTCGGATACTCCTCGATGAGTCGCTTGAGAACCGGCACCGCAGGATCGCCTTGGTCCACGCAGAACACGATTTCGTATTCGGGATAATCCTGGCGGCAGAAGCTAGCATAATTTTCGAATGCGTCTTCGTCCAGTCCCCGAATGGCCTTAAGGCAACTGACCGGGGGAGTAAATGCGGGTTGGTTCGAGTGATTTTGTTTGCGGCGTCCAAAAAACTTCAAGGTGCTGAAGATGGCCAGAAAGTAATAAATAAAGGGAATGGCCGCGACGCCAAGTAAACCGTATTCAATCCTCACAGTAACTGAACCTCGGATCTTTGGCGAGTTCGCATCCGCCCGAGGGCTGTTCCATCAGCGAAATGCCAGCATCTGTTGCAACAGGACCGAAAGAAATCGTAACGCACTTGCCGAAACGCGTCGCCGCAACACACAAAACCTCCGAGAGGCTGCTTGGAGGAGGTCAATCCATAGAGTAGCATTAATGGGAAAACTCCGCAGAGAGGAACAGCCGCACGCCTAAAGCAAAGCTGCCCTGCGTTGGCGCGTCGACGATTGCATGAAATCCGGACCTGGCATTCATCTGAAAACATATCTCTTGATTCTCGTGATTGTGATTTTCGCCCCGCTTGGCAGCGTCTTGCTTGGTAAGGGCATGAAAGGAGTGGGTTCAGCCGCAACTTGGACCTCAAGTGAATTTTTGCCAATCGTGGTTCGCATCCTTACGAACGGCTATATCTGGTTAGGCATCGGCTCACTGCTCACCTTTTTTGTGGCCTATATGCTGATTCTCAGTTGGGCGGATTACAGCTATGTTCAGCCATCCACGTCGCTCTCCTACGCCACGGTGGCGATTCTCAGTCATTTTGTTTTGGGTGAGTTGATTACGCCGTTGCGCTGGCTGGGCGTCCTGATCATCTGCACCGGGGTTTTTATCGTAGGGCGGACTTCACCCCGCGCGCACAGGGTCGAGTGAATATGCTCACCGCCATATTATTTACTCTCATCATCGTGTCCGGAACGGGCGGGGAACTCTGCGTCAGCCGAGCCATGAGAAGCATGGGAGAAGTCCACGATTTCAGTCCGAAATTGATACTGAGTTTTGTGTGGCGGGGATTGCGCTTGCCGTGGATGTGGGTGGGTGTGGCGATGATGAGCCTAGGCTTTTTTTCATTGCTCACGATTCTTTCTTTCCGCGATGTCAGTTTCGTTGTGCCTGTCAGTGCACTGAGTTATGCGGCGGGAGCCTTTGGAGCAAGAGCGTTCCTGGGGGAACGCATCAGCCGGAACCGGTGGTTGGGAATTGCGGTCGTGTGCATTGGAGTGACCATCGTGTGGTGGAGCGGAAAATAACCATCGATTGCGGGTGCACGGAGAGCAATCCCGACAATTCTGACTGAAAATCTTCGAAAAAAAGGCCAGGGCGAAAGCTCTGGCCTTTGTCTTGTATTTTGGCAAATGCTCAGCGGCCGTGGCCTCCGCCCGGATGTGATTCGTGCTCGGGTGGCTTACTCTGGTGCGTTTGCTGAGACGGATGCGAAGTATTCGGATGGTTATCGTTGTTGTTCGTATGGTTTGAATTGGTTTGCGTTGTGTTTGACCGATTGGCATTGTTCTGGTTGGTGTTCGTGGGAGTGCTCGTGTGGTTGGCGTTCGCGTTGTAAGCATTTTCCGGGCGTGCACTCGGCCGACGATCCATATGTGCATTGGCAGTGGCGTTCGGCCGATTGGCATTCATGTTCGCGGGATGAGCGGCAACAACGCCTTCGCCTTTGAATACGCCTGGCCGCGCTGTTGCAGCGACGGCAGGGCTTCCATGGTTCACCGAAGCGAGCATGGTACGGTCGTTGCGAGCCATTTCCTCATGCTGCGTTTGTAACGCAGTCGATTGGATATGCTGTTCGTGCATGGCGGCCTGTTCTGCGGCCGTTGGCTGAGCACTAGTTCCACCAGTGCCACCGTTAAAGCTGATGTTGTTGTTGACGACGGTCCGGTTGATCACCGTGTTGTTCACATACGTGTTGTGAATGACAGTGGTATTTACGTTGGTCACGGCCGTGTTGTACTGAAAGACCCCGCCACGCCACATGCCCCCAACAAAGCCGACGCCGCCGTATCCGAAGCCGTAATTAATACCGCCGTAAAAGCCAACATGCGGGCCCCAGTATCCCCCGTGCCAAACGTACAAGCCACCCGCCCAACCCCAATAGCCCGGCGTCCAGAGGAAGCCCGGGGTAGGAGCGAGGACCCAAGTTCCGGGTACCCAGTAATATCCGTCAGGTCCGGAGGCCCAATACCCAGGCGTCCAAATATAGCCAGCACCCGGGCAGATCGGTTGCGCGTAAACCGGCAAAGCGGGTGGACCGATTCGGATCGAAACGCCCACGGCAAATTGTGCGGGAGCCGCGGACGGTATCGCCAGACTGGCGAGAACAACAAAGAGGAGCAAAGCTGCAACTTTTGTGAGGCGGACCATAATCAATTCCCCTTGTATTCCTAGAGCTGCGTACTTGACTTCCTAGCGTTCGAGGCCGAGCTGGGCGCCAGCTAGAAGATGAAACCCGAGTAGGGGGTAGAAGTTGCACTGGCCTCAGCAATCGGCTTGTCGTCAAGCGTATCCGGTCAGAAGGTGTGTTCAGGGGCGATCCTGAAGGGCGCGCCGCCAAGGAATTACTCCCTGTACTTTTGGACAGCACAGCTTGTCTCGAGGGAATCTCTGCCATAGGTAAATTTACTTAATATGTATTCATTGTCGTTGTTAACCAAGAAGTATCTGTATGCGTGGTAGCTAGCGAAGGCTCGAATCGTTCGGGTTTGCCTTCAGTCGCGTCAAAAGTTCGAGTTGCGATCTTGGTTCGTACCGAAACTGGCCGAGGCTGCCCATGCCGGACCACCGTTCGCACCGGGCAATCGCAGATTTTGCCCCCTGGGCACGGGATGGCCCGCCTTGGAACCAAAAAATCGCTAGCTGCTAACATCAGGAATCAACCAGGGAGTTGTGACGACCGACCGGACATAGCGTAGTTGGTGTGGATCCCCATCGCAACGATTAGAATCAAGCACTTGGCGGGTGGGGAGCAAGTCCAACTCCTAAGATATGCGTTTCCGAACAAACTGATCTAATATTTAACTATTAGCTTGACAAGATCAGAGCTTTGGAATTAAGTATTTGCACACTGGGGTTTCCGCGTTGAATATCGTTATTCTGTCAGTAGGAAAGGGGTGGGCCTGTGGGTCAACGGAGATTGTCGTATCTATGTGTCTTGTCTTGCCTGTTTCTCGTTGTTATATGCTCATTGCATGGCCAGGGGATTTTCGCGACTCTAACGGGAGTTGTGTCTGATCCCTCATCAGGCGTGGTAGCTGACGCGAAGGTTGTCTTGAAGGACGCCTTCTCAGGCTCGATTCGCGAAACGGTGACGAATGGGGATGGTTACTTCACGTTCGCATCGGTTCCCGTCGGTACATACGTACTGACGGTCGAAGCCAAGGGCTTTCAAATGTACAAGGCGGAAGGCATCGTCTTGGGCGGGGCGGAAAAACGCAATTTTAACATCCAGTTACTGGTTGGTACGGCCAGCCAAACGGTGGAGGTCAGCGCTCTAGAGGCCCCACTTGTGACCACGGACTCAGCCGAGAAGTCGTTTACGCTGGAGACAAAGGAGTTGCAGAATTTGACTCAGGTAGGCAGCAGCGCGGCCGAGTACATCAAGATCATGCCGGGCTTTGCGGTTCAAAACGGCAGTTCAAACAAGGCCAACTATAGCGGCGAAGTCATCGGCATCAACGCCAACGGCGACGCCGGCAGCCAGAGCGCGCTGAACAACGCCTATACCTATAACGGGCTTCCCAGCAACTCGCTGGACATCACTGCGGACGGCGCGCACGTCTCCGACCCGGGTTGCAACTGCGACACGCCGGTCAACCCAAACTCTGATTTCGTTCAGGAGTTCAAGGTTTTGACCGGGAACTTTAGCGCCGAGAACCAGAAAGGGCCAATTCTCATCACATCGGTGACGAAGGCCGGTGGCCAGGATTTCCACGGCAGCCTCTTCTTCTCCGCCCGCAATTACGCGCTGAACGCCAACGACGCGCTAAACAACGCCGACTTGGCCCCGAAACCCCATAATGACTATTATTACCCAGGCGCCACCATCGGCGGCCCGGTCATCATTCCAGGAACGGGCTTTAACAAGAACAAGGACAAGCTGTTCTTCTTCGCCGGCTATGAGTACTTCTATCAGACGCTGGATACCGGCTTGCTCCGTGCCACGGTTCCCACCCCCGGCATGCTCCAGGGGAATTTCTCGACGTCCGAGTTGCAGAAGATCGGCGACCCAACCCACAATTACAACACGGCTTCGGGCAATCCTGCGGGTTCGGCCTGCCCGGGCACCAGCGTATCCGCCGGCAACTACCTTCCCTGTCTTAATTCGACCGGTTTAGGGTGGTATCCGGGCGGCATCATTCCGGCAGGGGATCTTAACTCCAACATGCTCGCCCTGATGAAGCTGTATCCCGCCGCCAACGCCGATCCCGCCATAACTCACGGCTACAACTACGTGCAATCGGAAGTGTTCAACCAGAACAACCAGCAGTTCGTCACGCGCGTGGACTATAACATCAGCGACAATACCAAACTGTTCGTGCGTTACAACTACCAGCGGGAGACCCAGGAGTTTCCTGTCGGCCTGTGGTGGCGCAACGGATCGCAGGTTCCGTATCCGACACCGGTGTTGGGCAAGAACAGGTCCTATTCCCTATCGGGATCACTGACGCACGTGTTTAACCCGACGATGACAAACGAACTGGTTGTGGCGTACACCGAGGTGAAGTTCCCGAACGTCTTTAGCAATCCGGCGGCGGTGAACCGTTCGAACGTAGGCTACAACCTCACGGGCCTGTTCAAGAATGGTGTTTCCCAGATTCCATCCTTTGGAAGTTTCGGGAACGAAGCGGCCCTGGTATTTAATCCGGGCGGGTTCGAAGCCGGCGGACCTTCGCAGGGTCTATACGCCAACAAGTACATGCCCAGCGTCAGC
This sequence comes from Candidatus Acidiferrales bacterium, assembly GCA_963775865.1. Classification (GTDB taxonomy): domain Bacteria; phylum Acidobacteriota; class Terriglobia; order Acidiferrales; family UBA7541; genus Acidiferrum. Next base: position 329,752 of record CAVZKU010000002.1, read on the forward strand.
GATACGATCACCAAGGTTATGAGCAAGCATACGATCAAGGCGGGCTTCTTCTGGGAGTGGATCCGCAACGCACAGCCCGCCAACAATAACACCAACGGCGAGCTGCAGTTTAATTCTTCCAGCATTGCAACGTCACTCGGTTACACCACTGGGGATTCCTATGCCGACCAGGTTCTGGGTATAATGAGTGACTACAATGAAGCCTCGTTCAACCGTATCAACGACATTGCCTACAACAACTACGAGTTCTTCGCGCAGGATGATTGGAAGGCGACCAAACGGTTGACTGTCAACTTCGGTATCCGCTTCAGTCACATGCAGCCCTGGTATGACCGGGAGGGTTATGGCTACTCGATCTTCAATACTGCGGCCTATACCGCAGGCGGTCCCCCAGCTTGTGCAGCTGGACCGACCTACTGTGGATTCGAGTGGCATTCCAAGGACAGCTCCGTTCCGCTGGGTGGATTCCCGACTCGGGCGTTGTTCTACCAGCCGCGGCTCGGCGCCGCCTATGACCTTTTTGGCGACGGCAAGACGATACTCCGCGGAGGATGGGGCCGCTACTACTTCCACGCTGGTCAGTTTACGAACGGCTTGGATGCGTCTGCGGGCGTCAAGTCGATTTCTTTCGACGGTGGCAAGGTTCCCGTAGGGGCCGGCAGTCAGCCCATCCTGGTCAATCCGTTGCCTCAGTTCCCAGGAGTCCCCGGGCTAGACTCAGTTAATTTCAACGCGGTGGCTTCGAGTCCCTCCGCCGTGGACAGCACGGACAACAAGCAGGCGTATACGGACAACTGGAACTTTACCATTTCCCGCCAGTTGCCGTGGTCGAGCATACTTGAGGTCTCCTACATCGGCAACAGGTCGGAAGATATCCCGAGCAGCGGCAACGGCGGCAGTGCGGGCTTCAACACTTTGAACATCAACTTGATTCCAGAAGGAACCATGCTGGCGTCGAAGAATGGCGGCGTTGATCCGAACACGCTCAACTCGCAGAACTTCCGTCCCCTGCTGGGTTACGGGGACCTGTACCTGGCCACGAACAACGCGCATGCCAACTACAACGCCTTTCAGGTGGTGTGGGCGCGCACGAAGGGGCGTTACACCATCAATCTGAACTACACATTTAGCAAGGCTATGGGGATCGAGAATTGCAACGGCAACCTGTGCGACCAATTCAACGTAAACGCCAACTATGGCGTGCAGGCCAACAATCGCCCGCATCTCTTCAACGCTGTTTACTCCATTCAGTTGCCCAACCCCACAACCAACAAGCTGGTGGGCGGCTTCGTCAATGGCTGGCAGGTCTCTGGCGTCTTCCAGCTGGAGAGCGGGCCCAACCTGACGGGCTTCCAGAACCAGAACTTTGGCATGAACCTCAATAACTCGATCATTCCGGGGAGCATCTCTGCTCAAAACCCCAAAGGTATCGCGATCAGCAACGTGTCGTTGTTGGGCACGCCGGACATCCAGCTCAACCCGATCTTGACTTGCAGCCCAACTTCGAACTTGGGACCGCATCAATGGATCAACGGGAATTGCTTCGCCCCGCCGACCCAGGTCGGCCAGAACGGCGGGACCGTCCTACCGCCTATTTACGGACCGGCCTTCTTCAATTGGGACATGGGCCTGTTCAAGAACTTTGCCATCACCGAGCACAAGACCCTGCAGTTCCGGGTCAGCGGCTACAACTGGTTGAACCATCCGCTGTGGTCCTTCAACGGAAACAATCTCGGACTTAGCTACACCCAAAACGCGGCAGGCGAGATAACGCAGTCTAACTCGACCTTCGGCGAAGCCGTGAATAAACAAGGGCACCGAATCGTGGAGTTGGCGGTCAAGTTCTACTTCTAGCTTGACCCGGCTGCACGGCAACTTAACCAAAAAACGGGATGGCTTTGGCCATCCCGTTTTTTCTTGTAGACTGAATTAGGATGCACTTGCCAGCATGTGGAAAGCGACTCTCTTCCTTGCTTTCAGCCTTAGCACGATCGCGGGGGCACAAGATCCGGGAACTCTTGTCCAGGACGCCATCAGCAAACAAAGGGCGGGCGACCTGGATGGCGCGGTACGTGAGTATCAGACGTTCTTGAAAGATCACCCCGACGTGGCGCCGATTCGCGCAAATCTTGGAGCGGCCCTAGCGGGGCTGGGCCGCTACGAGGAAGCCATCAAGGAATACAAGATCGCGCTGAAGCTCGCCCCTTCGACTCTCGGAGTTTCTCTCAATCTGGCGCTGGCGTATTACAAAATGGGCAGGATAGACGACGCCGCGACGGTCCTGACTAAGGTACACAAAACCGACCCAGCCAACTATCAGGCCGCACTCCTGCTGGCCGATTGCTATCTTCGCATGGATCAGAACAAAAACACGATTCGGGTATTGCAGCCCGTAGCCAAAGCTCGACCCGATGACCTCGCGGTTGTTTATATGCTTGGAACCGCCTATATCCGCGACAAACAGTCAGACCAGGGCGAAATTCTCATTGATCGAATCCTTCGCAACGGAGACTCGGCAGAGGCTCGTCTTCTTCTCGGAATGGCCAAGTTTGAGGCCCTCGAATACAAAGGCGCCGTCGCGGATCTAACCAAGGCCGCCGAGCTGAATCCCAATCTTCCCGACCTCTATTCCTACCTCGGCCAAGCGCAAATGGCCAGCGGAGACATGACTGCGGCCCGCGCCTCATTTGAGAAGGAACTCGCACTAAACCCCAACGATTTTGAAGCCAATGTGAGGTTGGCGGTCCTGCTGAAACAGGACGGCGAGTACGATCACTCGCAACAACTGTTGGGGCGAGCGCTTCTCGTCCGTCCGGGCGACCCGGGCGCGCTCTACCAGGTGGGTGCAACCTATCTCGCGGCAGGAGATCTGAATCGCGCTTGCGCTACTCTGGAGCAGGTCTTGAAACAGTCGCCACAATTTCTGGAGGCGCACGTTTCGCTAGCGCAGGTTTACTACCGGCAAAAACGGAAAGAGGACGGAGACCGCGAGCGGGCCCTGGTGCAAAAGCTCAAGGCAGAGCAAGACGCGAATCAGTCAAAGGGCGAAGTAAAATAACTCCGGCGAGCCTAACCCCAAGAATCACGTCCACGATTTTGCTACGCCGGGATTATCCGTCAGTGGGGCTCGTCGACCTTCAGGAACTGGTCGGCGGCGACATCTTTCAGCACCTGCTGGATGCCGCTGGGCCAGCTGATTTCGATCGAGGCAATCTTGGTTTCTTCGCCCAGGCCGAAGTGAACGCGCTTGTCGCTGGAAGACATGAAGCCCACACTGATAGCGACATGATTGTAGAGCACGCGGCCAGATGCCGTGGTGAGCTTCACCTTCGCGCCTACCGCGTCGCGCGCGCTCTTGTGCCCCGTCAGGCTTAGCATCAGCCAATGATTGCCGCTATCGGCCGTGTTCATCAGAATCCGCGGAGTTTCGTTCAGAGATGTGACCACGATATCCAAGGAGCCGTCGTTGTTCAGGTCGCCAAAAGCCGAACCCCGCTGGTAGCCCTTACGCAGGAAGTCCTTGCCCATCTCTCCCGAAACGTCCACGAAAGTCTTCCCATCGACGTTCTCAAACATCGTGTCATGTTGTGGAGATGTCTCGTTTACTTGGTCGACATCGCCATTGGCGGAGTAAATGTCCTTCCATCCGTCGTTGTTATAGTCGATGAAACCGTTACTCCATCCGGAATAGGGCATGCTCATCTTCTGGATCTTTGAACTGTAAAGATATGTGAACAGGTTGCCTTCATTTTTTAGTATTTGCCAGACCTGCTCCCTCAAGTTGTTGTAGAAAATGTCCACTTTGCCGTCGTTGTCGAAGTCTTTGGCATCCGAGCCCATGGAAGATCCGGTGCGTGCGTTGTCGTCGTACCCGACTCCCAACTCCAGCCCTTTCTCTTCGAACGTGCCGTTGCCCTGGTTGATGAACAAGGAATTGGGTTCCGTGTCGTTGGCGATGAACACGTCCGGCCATCCATCATTATTGAAATCCGCAATGGAAATGCCCATCCCCTTGCCTGGAGCCTTCGCAAGTCCCGACTTTTCGGTGACATCTTCGAACTTGCCGTTGCCCAAGTTATGGTAGAGGCGCGGCGGCACACTTTTATAGCGGCGCGGGTCGCAATAATACTCTTTGCTGTCCATGGTGCAACGAAGGTCGGTCTTAGGCGTCCAGAAGGTGTAATTGGAAACGATCAGGTCTAAGAGGCCATCATTGTCGTAGTCGAACCAGGCGGCGGCTACGCTGAGAGTGTCCGCTGGCTTGGTACCAATTCCGGATGCTTCTGTTACATCGGTAAAGGTCCCATCCCCGTTGTTGTGGTAGAGAGTGTTTCGGCCGGCGGCGCAGAGGAACAGATCTTCATAGCCGTCGTTATCATAGTCGCCCACAGCCACACCGAAGTTGAAGTCCAGGTTCTTGCCCAATAGGCCCGCTTTGGCGGTGACGTCCTCGAAAGTCCCGTCCGTCTTCTGCTTGAGCAAGCAATTGTAGTACGTAGGGTTTGTCTTGATCATTTCCGGCAGTTGCGCGCCGTTCGTGAAGAAAATGTCCATTCGGCCATCGTTGTCGTAGTCAAAAATGGCCACCCCGCCGCACATGGGCTGCGGAAAGTATTTATAAGTCCCCGGACTATTGTTGCTGATGTAGAGGATCTTCGAGCGCCCGGCCACGTCCACAAAACCGGGACGCTTGTGTACTGGCACCGGTCTTGGGCCTGGCAGAACCAAGAATAAGGACGCTTGGGCCAAGGAAAGGCTCAGGACCCACGAGCGCCACATGTTAGACTGAGATTTCGCTGGCATGAAGGCTATCATCCATATTGTAGCGTTAATTGTACTCGGAACTGGTGCGCTACTCGCCGAGTCTGTCACCTCCTCTGGCCCCATCGCTTTCGAAGAAATCGCCGGACGTTCGGGCCTGGCATTCGTGTCCGATAGCAGCCCCACGCCGAACAAGAACCAACCCGAAACCATGGTAGCCGGTGTGGCTCTGTTCGATTACGACAACGACGGCTATCTCGACGTCTACTTGGTAAACGGTGCAGCTATCCCATCTCTCGAGAAGGAAAGCCCGAAGTACTGGAATCGCCTGTACCACAACAACCACGACGGAACCTTTACCGACGTTACGGAAAAAGCGGGTGTCGCGGGCTCTGGCTACGCCATGGGCGTAGCGATTGGCGACTACGACAACGACGGATGGCCGGACATTTATATCGTGAACACTGGCGAGAATCAGCTTTTTCACAACAATGGGAACGGTACGTTTACGGATGTCACGGACGAGGCCGGAGTCGCGGGAGGCATCCTCGACGGCAAAAAAATGTGGTCTGTCTCTGCAGCATGGGTGGACTACAACAACGACGGTCTCCTCGACCTGTTTGTGTCGAACTACTGCAAGTGGGAAGTGAACAAGGATCCTCACTGCGGGCCGAACCCCAATCTGCGCGCATATTGCCACCCCAACAACTATGCCAATCTTCCGAATACGCTATACCGAAACAACGGCGACGGCACCTTCACGGACGTTTCTGTCGAAACGGGGATCTCAAAGCATTTCGGCAAGGGGATGGGAGTGGCCATTGCCGATTACGATGGCGACGGTTTCATGGATATTTTCGTGGCCAATGACAACCGCCCCAACTTTCTATTCCACAATCTCGGTGGCAAGAAATTTGAAGAGGTAGGGCTGGAATCTGGCGTCGCTTATGCCCAAGGTGGCAGCGTCATTTCCGGCATGGGCGTAGATTTCAAGGATGTGGATAACGACGGACGCCCGGACATCTGGCACACTGCCGTGGAGAATGAGTCGTTTCCGCTCTTTCAAAATGTGGGCGACGGCCAGTTTGTGGAGAAAACACTAGAAGCACACTTGACGGTTACGCGTGCCTGGTCCGGTTGGGGGAACGGTATTTTAGATTTCGATAACGATGGCTGGAAGGATCTCTTTGTGGCTCGCAGCAATGTCCTCGACAACATCGCGCAATTTTCTAACCGGCGCTATGAGGAGCCCAATTCCGTTCTCCGCAACGTTGGGAATGGCAAGTTTCAGGACGTGAGCAGCGAAGCCGGGCGCGACTTTCAGGTGGCGGCAGCACATCGCGGAGTGGCTTTTGGTGATATGGATAACGACGGACGAATTGACGCTGTGGTCACCGTGCTGAACGGCCCTGTGAAGTATTTTCATAACATTTCTAAGAACAGTAACCATTGGATTCTGCTGAAACTGGTCGGCAAAAAGAGCAACCGCATGGGGTTGGGGGCACAGATCCGCATTACTGGCGAGGATGGCAAGATGCAGTACAACGAAGCGACCACCGCTGTAGGCTATGCCTGCGCCAGCGACTCCCGCGTACACTTTGGTTTGGGCTCTTCGAAAACAATACGCGAGATTGACATCAGGTGGCCGAGTGGCATCCACCAAGTACTTCACAACGTGGCGGCGGATCAAATCCTAACGATTGAAGAACCGGTGCAATGAGCTAAGTCACAGCGGCACACACACGAATCTGGTAGGGTGACTGGTGGGAAATCCGGGGACACGAGTGCAAGCTCATTTTGGCAAGACCAGTACGGCGGTCGCTCACTCACCATTGTTGCGTCTTGAGCCTGATTTCGTCAGATTGCTTCCGAGTGCCGTTGTTTGTGTTCTGGTTTTGCTCTGTCTCGCGGTAAGCCTCAACGCAAATCACCCGGCCGTCGACAACTCGACTGCCACACTCGCGACGATCGCGGTTGATTATCCCGCCGAACACACGCTCTTCCCTCCTGACTTTGCGCCTCCTACCTTCTTATGGCGCGACGCAGACCCCTCCACCATCGTTTGGCGAATAGACATCTCCTTTGCGGACAGATCTGCTGCCTTACAGCTCAAGTCCGAAGGAGAGCAATTGCGGATTGGTCAAATCGACGAGCGCTGCGCCCAAGCCGGGACTGTGCCGCCTATGCTGACGCCTGAACAAGCTGTCGACCATACCTGGAAGCCCGATGCCGCTACTTGGGAAGCAATCCTCAGGCACTCTGTAAAGCTGCCGGCGAGCATCACCTTCACGGGCTTTCGCGATCAGCAACTAACCCAACCTTCCTCTCGCGGACAGGTTTCCTTTCAGACTTCCAAGGACCCCGTCGGAGCGCCCATTTTCTTTCGTGACGTTCCGCTCATCTCGGTCCCCGTAGGTGAAAAGGGCGTGATTATGCCCATCCCCGCTGCAGCCATTCCCTTTATCGCCTGGCGGCTCCGCTATGTGGGCGAGACCGAGAGCCGCCTGATGATGCAGGGACTACCTACCTGCATCAACTGCCACTCCTTCTCGCGCGACGGCTCGTCCATGGGCCTGGACGTTGACGGTCCGGGTAATGATAAAGGGCTATACGGCATCGTCCCGGTCAAAGCCGAAACCTCCATCCGAAATGAGAACGTCATACGTTGGAGTTCGTTTGCTGAGGAACGGGCCAGCAAGCGCTTCGGATTCATGTCACAGATCTCTCCAGACGGACAGTACGTGATCACGTCCATCGAAAACCCAGGCTCGCATATCAAAGACTTTGACAGCCGTTTTTATAATGGCTTCTATCGCGACTACGGCTTTGGCCAGGTGTTCTTTCCCACAAAAGGCATTCTGGCTTGGTACAGCAAAGCCACCGGCAAACTTAAGCCTCTCCCCGGTGCCGATGACCCCGCTTTTGTTCAGGCCGCTGCGTTCTGGAGTCCCGACGGGAAATATCTAGTGTTCTCCCGAGCCGTTGCCAAAGAGCCCTATCACGATGGGCAGAACGTAGCGCAAGTTGCCAACTCTCCCGACGAGACTCAGATTCAATACGATCTCTATCGAATCCCTTTCAATGAAGGTAGAGGCGGAACTCCGAAACGGATCGAAGGTGCCTCACAAAACGGCATGAGCAACAATTTTCCCAAGGTATCGCCCGACGGGCGCTGGATCGTGTTTGTTCAGAACCGCAATGGCCTGCTGATGCGTCCAGACAGTAATCTCTTTATCGTTCCTTTCAAAGGCGGCACTGCCCGGCGGCTCGACTGCAATTTACCTCGAATGAACTCCTGGCATACCTTTTCTCCCAACGGGCGGTGGCTGGCCTTCTCTTCCAAAGGTCGTTCCCTCTACACGCAGCTATTCCTCACGCACATTGACGAGGATGGCAAAGATTCCCCAGCTATTTTGGTGGAAAACGCAACGGCCGCGAATCGCGGCGTGAACATCCCCGAGTTCGTCAACATTCCTCCTGGTGGCCTGACCAAGATGGATGCACCCGCCACGGAGTTCTATCGCCTCTCTGACACCGCCGGCGAATTGGCCCGTAAAGGGGATTACGCCGCGGCTGCCGCTGAATGGACTAAAGCCGTCAACCTTGACCCGGCCGATGGCAAGGCTCGCTATCATCTGGCCTATGCACTCGACAAACAGGATCAGCTCGATCAAGCCATTGAGCAGTATCGCAAGTCTGTCGAACTGGATGGCGCGAATGCCGCTGCCTATGCCAGCCTATCCATCGCGCTTGCCCGTTCCGGAAATCTCCCCGAATCCATTGCCGCTGCGAAGCAGGCTCTCGCGCTTAATCCGAAGGACGTGCTGACGGAAGGTAATCTCGCCACCAGCTTGTTGGAGACGGGGCAGACGGATGAAGCTCTCGATCACATCCGAAAGGCATTGGAACTCGATCCCAACTTCGCTGATGGACACAACATGCTTGGAATTGTTCTCGCGAGGGTAGGGAAACTGGACGAGTCGGTTGCCCACCTGGAGAATGCTGTTGCTCTCACGCCCGATTCGCCCGAGTACCGCTTCAATTTAGGTCGCATCCTCCTAGCACGCCATAGCTTTGCCGAGGCCATTCCGCAATTCGAGAAAGCTGTCGAACTTACGGGCGGAAACGAACCTCAGAGTCTCGAAATGCTCGCCGCAACGTATGCGGAGGTAGGCCGTTTCTCAGAGGCAGCTCAAACGGCGCGCCGCGCACTTGAGATCGCCGCTCGCCAGAATGATGCTCCGCTCTCTGAGGAGCTGCGCCACAGAATCGCCTACTACGAGTCGCAACCGGGCACAGCCCCCACTAAACCATGATTCTGGTTCGTTAAGGGCAATTCAAAGTTAGAATCTTAAATCGCAATGAAACGCTGGGCCCTACTAATCTGTTTGGTCCTCCCCGTAGCGGCGATAGGACAAACCCACCCGGCGGGATCAACTCCGTGTGCCCAATGTCACTCTCAAGCCAAGTCGCAGCCTGCCACGTCTATGGGGAGCGCTCTCGAAAAGGTTGAGGACTGCAAGGTATTAATCGATCGTCCTGTGCTGACCACAACGGTCGGGAAGTACTCCTACCGAATCGAGCGCAAGGGGAATCAGAGCGATTATTCGGTTACCGATGGAACGAATACCCTCACCATGCCCATACGCTGGGCGATGGGAGCGAGTTCCTCGATCGGTCAAACCTACATTTTGGAAAAAGACGGAAACTTGTACGAAAGTCGCGTCAGCTATTTCCGTGAACTGAAGGGCCTGGGACCGACCTTGGGCTCCGCCGGCTCTATTCCGGCGGACGTGAACGAAGCGGCCGGACGTTTGATGACCAGGGAAGACAAGCTGAGCTGTTTTGGCTGTCACGCCACGAATGCCGTCCAGGGGAGGCAACTCAAGCTGGACAAACTGAAGCCAGGAGTGGAGTGCAGTCACTGCCACCATGAAGCAGAAATGCATCTCGCAGCTATGCTTTTGAATGGTTACCAGCCAGAGACGTCAACCGTAAAGTCCAAACTGCCCGAGCTGTCTGCAGAGCAAATTTCGGATTTCTGCGGACAATGTCATCGCACGTGGGCCGAAATCGCTGTGCAACCGAATCCGAGCATAGCGAATGTGCGCTTCCAACCCTACCGGCTAGCCGGTAGCAAGTGCTACGACGCGGATGACCCACGGATTAGCTGCCTAGCTTGCCACGATCCACACCTTGAATTGAGCGTAGAAACCACCGATTACGACCCAAAATGTCAGGCCTGTCACGGCGGCGGGAAACCCGGGGCCAAGGCTTGTCCTATAGCGAAATCGAAATGTGCGTCCTGCCATATGCCCAAGCTCGAACTGCCGGGGGCACACTATAAGTTCTCTGACCACCGAATTCGAGTCGTGAAGCCAAATGAGGCGTATCCCGGATAAGTGCGTAGGTCACCTGGTGGCCGCTACTGAAGACCGCGATGCGCTTCCCGGTGATCGCGTTGCAGGCAGACAGCGACGAAGGCACGCGAGCAAACTCAGTGACTTGGCTAGTGTGCCGCTTCGCGAGCTACTCGTCGGCAGCAACTCCTTTGTCGTTCGGAAGAAAACCTGCTAAGCCGGACCAGGTCCTAAGGAAACATTGCGAACAGTGGTCAGAATATGGTGCTCTCGCAGATGGCAGGTCGCACAGAGTGTGATCCGGTTGTCCAAGGCGTCGTCGCCGAGATTGCTCCGCTTCGCTAAATGATGCACGTGCAAGTCTTTTGGCGACCCGCAGTTTTGACATCGCCATCCATCTCGTTCGAGCACTCGGAGTCGGAGTAAATTGTAGTCTTTGACGTCGAGCTTCCGTCGGGGCCGCTTTTGGCGAAGGAGCTGCATTTTCCCTGTCTATCCCCCATTCTCCCCAAGGTTTGCTCCAGCAAGAAAATCAGCGCAGATCATCTCCAGGCAATAACCCCTCGATTTGTCCGTCCCAAGCATCAGTCCCGCAGTTTCAAGGGCCTTCTCGACTACCGGTAATTGGCTCTTGAACAGCTTGAAGTAGACGATCTCCCACATTTCCGTTTCCTTCCCCGTCAGGTGTCGCTCGACCTCCCGCTTGAACTCTTCCTTGGGGAGCACCTGGGCCCTGTGCACCCAGGTTGCACTTTCGAACCGCTCCCCCTCCTTCCGCGCAACCTTCGCAAGTTCGGTGGCCTTCGTCCAACCGATCTCCCTCAGCTGCCGTTTCGGAACACGCGTGAGATTTTCGTGGAGAATGCGCGGTTGTGAGTTGAGAAGCTTAGGGCTCTGTCAAGGCTGGAAATTCATTGACAACATGCCTCCTGAGTGCGACAGTCGCCGAGGAATTTCAATCCCAGAGTTTTAATCATTTACTGAGAGCCGCCCATCATGAGACTTCTTTCCCGGATTTGCCTTTCAGTGCTCGCTTGCCTGCCTAGCCTCACTTCTGTTTCTTCTCTTCGTGCCCAGTGGATCCCCCTGAATCCCGTGAAAAGTGTTGAGCCGCAAGCCGACGGAGCAGTGTTTGTTCTGGAAGAGGGCTACCTTCGGTTCCAGGTCTGTTCGAATTCAATTGTACACATCACGTACTCCCTGGAGCGTGACGTCCCGAAGCGCACCGATTTCGTGATCGTGAAGACAACTTGGCCGAAGGCGGATTTTGCGTTGCACTCCGAGGACCCGAAGACTGTGTCGCTATTGACGTCCAACCTGAAGATTGAGATTATGCGCACCGACAGTTCCATCATTTTTTACGACGCGGCCGGCCACAAGTTGACACAGGAAAATTCGCGGACGTTGGCCTCGACAGAAGTGAATGGCGAAAAAACGTATCACGCCGAGCGCTTCTCAAATATGTGGGATACCCAGGAAGCGTTTTACGGCCTGGGTCAACATCAAGCTGGCGTCTTTAATTATCGCGGTGAATCTGTGGATATCTCCCAGGACAATACCAACATATCCGTTCCGCTGCTGCTTTCCAGCAACGGCTATGGCATTTTCTGGAACAATGGCTCCCGCAGCCGATTCAATAATCGTTTTGTTCACGCTCTTTATATCAGCTCGGAAGTGGCCGACTCGGTCGACTACTATTTCCTGTTTGGCCCTGCGTTCGACAAGATTGTCGCGGAATACCGTGAGCTTACCGGCGAAGCTCCTCTGTTCGGAAAGTGGGCGTATGGCTATTGGCAATGCAAAAACCGGTACGATTCTCAGGCTGAACTGGAGAGTGTCGCCGAAAAATATCGCGAACTCCATATTCCATTAGACAACATCGTTCAGGACTGGTTCTGGTGGAACACCATGGGCGAACCGGTCTTTAACAAAAATTATCCCGACCCCAAGGGAATGGTTGAGGCGCTTCACAAGGATCATGTGCACTTGATGGTTTCCGTCTGGCCGTATTTCCGGCCCGGAACAGCCATTTACGATTACATGGACAAGCACGGGTATTTTATCGCTCGAACCAAAGTGCCAGGCTTTCATCCGACGGGGCAGGCACTCTACGACCCCTTCAATCCGGACGCGCGAAAGTATTATTGGAAGCTGATGGACGATGCTCTGTTCAAGATTGGTGTCGACGCATGGTGGCTGGACACGACTGAACCAGAAACAGAAGGCATGGAGACGAATTTGCTCGTCACGAATAAAGTTGCGGTCGGCAATGGCGCACGTTACGCCAATGAATTTCCACTGCTGACAACCACCGGTGTCTATGAAGGTCAACGTGCCGTTTCGGACCAGAAGCGAGTTTTTATTCTCTCGCGTTCGGGTTTTGCAGGCATCCAGCGAAACTCGACGGCTGTGTGGTCCGGGGACGTGGATCCGAATTGGGAGACTTTTCGTAGGCAGATTCCCGCGGGGTTAAATCTCTCGGTTTCCGGCATCCCGTATTGGACCACAGATATTGGTGGGTTCGTCTCTGCTAACCCGGAGGATCCGCACTATCGTGAACTGTACATCCGGTGGTTTCAGTTCGGCGCCTTTTGTCCGATCTTTCGCGCGCACGGAACTCGTACCACGAACCAGAATGAAATCTGGTCCTATGGGCCGGAGGCGCAAAAAATCCTGACGGAGTATGACCGTCTGCGCTACCGCTTGATGCCTTACATTTATTCCACGGCCTGGAAAGTTACAAAGGAAGGGTACACGTTCCTGCGTCCTCTGGTCATGGACTTCCGCGATGATACCCGTGCCCAGAACATTGGAGATCAGTTTCTGTTTGGACCCGCAATCATGGTCAACCCCGTCACCGAGCCCACCGCCACTTCCCGGCATCTTTATCTGCCCCCTACGCTGTGGTACGACTTTTGGACTGGTGCGTCGTTGCAGGGCGGTATTGCCGTTGACGTGTCCGCGCCCGTGGATCGCCTTCCTCTCTTCGTTCGCGCGGGCTCACTTCTTCCGCTTGGACCTGACTTGCAATACGCGACCGAAAAATCCGCGGATCCAATCGAATTGCGTATATACCGAGGCGCAAATGGTTCCTTCACGCTTTACGAAGACGAGAACGATAACTACAACTACGAGAGAGGCGCTCATGCAACCATCCCGTTCACATGGGACGATGCCAGTCAGCGTCTGACCATCGGTGCTCGCACGGGTTCATTTCCCGGCATGAATGCGGCGCGAACGTTTCAGGTGGTGTTCGTCTCCAAAAACCATGGCGTGGGTGGGGAACTGACGAAAGACGCGGACAAAACTTTGCAGTATGTTGGAGAGAAAATCATAGTCGGGCCCTAAGACGAGGAATCCGTCCTTAATCCCGTAAGTTATTGCCCATCAGTGTGTTAGGGAATAATTCGCAAGGCGCCGTTCGGCATCACGAAATTCCCTCTGAAGCACTGGACGCCCTACGGGTAGCTCCGGATCTTCCCTGAATCGCAAAAAAGTTAATTGGCTATGTGCATCCAGAGGAGTAAACTCCACCACCTACTGACTCCGTGGGCGTCCGCCTCCCTTTCGGGTCGAGTGGGGGTCAACTGTGAAACCTTCTTTGCTTCTCTCGCTCTGTGCCTTTATTGGCGTTTTCCTGAATAGCCTCGTGCCCATCGCTCTGGCAACGGATCTTTCCTCCGAGGTCTCCGAGCAAAGCGCGATTTCCAATTCCACGCAGGGTGAGGTGACCATTCCTGGACCGTTGCGCTCCTTCTTGCGGATGAGTGGGATCAGCCTGAATGTCTCGCCGGAAGAGGTTTTGCCGTTAGTTTCCCATACCGTGATTCTCCAAGGCTACGAGTTGGGCAAGCCAACAGAATTTTTGATTCTCGTGCGGCGGTATCTTCACCAGTCGAAGGAGTTGACGACGCTGGCGGGGCCGGGGGCAAGCATACGCTTGAATGGCTGCAAGGACGCGGAATCCTTGCTTCGTATCCTCGGGTACAGAATCCAAGGCGAGTGCGGAAAAAGTACCATGGCCCTAGTGACGGCCGATCCGGAACGCGCATTCCTGACTGTCGATTCGGGATTCCCATTGCTCGATCTCGAAGAAACGCTGCAGCACGATGGACCGTTTGTCTATAGCTATGCAGGGACTGCTGTGCCCGTGCTGTTTACAGCCAGCGATTGGGTTGCCGTCGCGAACAGTCAAAAGGGACAAGAAGGCCGCGACTTTCTCGAGAGTCTTCTCTATCAGGCCAATGTGGCGAGGCTCTACTGGGCTATGTCGCGAATTGAGCCACAAAGCAGGGCGGACCTGAAGAAAAACATCGGACTCGCGAAACTTCTCCCCTTCGCCCCCATTCTCGATCTCTACGGAAGCCAGCTCTGTATTCGCGACGGGGCCGTGGTCGTCCCAGGTGGACGAGATGCGGAGAAGCAATGGCAGGAGATCGCAGGCGCGAGTCCACGGGCACCGGCAGAATTTGTTCTTCAACTTTTGGAGAGAGACCACGGGTGGGCCGCGTCCTATTTCGATGCCATGGCGCGAACCAGCCAAAATCAGCAACAGCGCTTCGCGGCCGATCAGCGAATGAAACGGTATTACGGGGCATTTCGAACCGCGGGAGCTTCCGCGGAAGCCGGTGCCAGGTTGCCGTTCCGACCGGCACCCGCGCTCATGGTTCTCGTTACGCGCATGCAATGGGATGCCAACGGCAATCCGTATGTGCCAGGCAGCCTGCAGATATGGGCCGATATCCTGCATCACAAAGGAGACTCCAAACTCGTTCGCCATCCGAATAAATTCGCGGTGGGGTTGCGACATCCAGATCAGGTTGCCGAAGCCATGTTCGCTTTCTCCCAGGTGGAGACCGATACCGGACCGCTCCAAGCCTATCTGTACTTGAGTGAACTGGACCATCGTCGTGGACCTGCGCGACAGTTAAATGACCAGACTGTTTTCTTGCTCGCGGACAAATTCGCAGATTTTAGCAACCAGTATCTGATTTTTTCTGAATTCCCGGACCTGACGGATGACTCCATCACGCGTTTCCTGAATGCCGCTGAGGCAGTCAATAAAATTTCTGACCATACGCTTCGTGGGAACGCGATGGGAATTTTCCAGGCGAATGTGGGAATCTGGCAGATTCTGGCCAGGCAGGGCGAAATCGATCATGCGCAGTTGAATTCCTCCTGGGGGGACATGATCAAGCCTTTTGCTGACGTTTCTTCGCCCCCGCAGCTCGTTACGGCCGGACGCACTTCCATTTCACAAGTGTTCCGCGCGGCAACAGGGAAGGCGAGTGGATCGCAAGAGGAGTTAATTAATCTGCTTGCCGGAGCTCATCAGTCCAACCGAGAAGCAGAGCAAGTGCACATGGAATTGGCCAATCGCATACGGTCAGTTTTGGACGACCAGCGCCTGGTGTCTCTGGATACCCTGTTTGCTTTGGACGACGGATTAAAGAATCTGGGAGAAACAGCCAGCCGTAAGGATGAGTTGGCAGCCATGGCAGCGGAGCTACGCGAATTTGAAATGCCGCAGCCAATTTTTACGAATAGCGAAAGAACTCGCTGGGCCGCAGGGACATACAACAATCGCCACACCGAAGTACAAATGCGAACCGATATCGCAAAAGTCATCAAATCAGACGCGTCCCCAAAACAACTGGAAACAGCCCGCGGGCAACTTGCTACCTTCATGAGAGACACTCTCGTGGGTATGAATTACGCCTACTACGAACCTCCTGGCTCGCAGGTTTTGCACAACAACCCCCTCTTTGTCCGTTCGCACGATTTTTCCGGTGACACCGTGATGGGCGTGGAACGCCTGTGGCAGGCTCCTCGATTGTTTGGTGAAGGCTCCCCGGCCGGTGGCGGCGCTCATTTGATCGGATCGCTCGCGGACCTGCCGTACGTGTTGGCCGAGACAGAACAGGATTTTATCGCTCCGGATCACGTCCAGGCGCTGATCTGGCAGCAATTTGTGCCAGGTCTTTTGAGCAACGCGGTCGTGCCCCGCTGGTGGGATGTGAGCCGCAACGAATTGCACGCGGTCGCGCTCTACCAGAGGTCTGGCGAGGAACTCCTGGCGGCATCCGCAAATGATGAACAACTGCGCGGTAAGGTGATGGGTGTGCTTTCGGATCGCATGTTTCCCGAACGACGGGCCTGGCTGGAGGAGACCATGCGAGCCGGAAAAACGAGCGAAATGCTCACTGTTATCGCGCCGGCCGATAGTTTTTATCTGACGGCTGAGTTTCGCCAAAGGTATCCGGGGGAACTCGAGAAAACCAGCGCTTCTGGACGCGAGCTGGAAGCTCTGTTCCGCGAAGATCCCAACGGGGTTAGCTGGGAACGCTTATCCCGCGACTTCGGAGTCGTTCATCCGGTTTTCACTCAGACCTACGCCCTGGAGTTTATCAATGTCAAGCCATTCCCGGCCCTTGGGGGAACCTATAACCGTCTGATGGGCGAGTGCTGGGATTCTGGAAATCTTTACTGGGCGCGGCTGGCAGATGAGATGGGTGAATCGCCCGTGCAATTAAACCGTATTGTACCTGTGCTCACTCGCCGCATGGTGGAAAGAATTTCGGCAAGCGACCTGGAGGATTGGCCCGCGACGCTGCGCGCTTTGCGCGAAACAGGCGATGAGTTCCGGCAGGGGAAAATTTCCTCGCTTACCGGAATCGCGGAAAACAGAAATTGAGTGGTGGATTGGATTGCAAGCTCGTATTCACTTGGGAATAAGGATGCCGACGGTGAAGAAAACACTATATTCGTTACTCTGTGTTGGTCTGAGTTTGTATCTTTATGGCGGCCAGAGCGTGATTGCGCAAGCCCCGGTGCAAGTGGATCCCCATATCCACGTAGCCGTGGACTTGGTGCAGCTCAATGTTGCTGTGACGGACAGTCACGGCAACTATGTTACCGGGCTTCAGCCGAGTGACTTCGTCATCACGGAGGATGGAATTTCCCAAAAAATAGCCACTTTTGGAGAGGGCAATGAGGCTCCGGCCCGGTTGGCCGACGCTCCCTCGGGAAAAGAAGACGGGAGCAGTGCTGCTGCCGTTAGCCAGCGAACCAGCAAAGAACCGAATGACTCGCGGGAACAGTTGTCGGCTGCCGACCTCAGCTCGGCGGTCACTGGGGCGAATGTGTTTGTTCTCTTCGACACGAGCAATTACATGTATCGTGGATTCGTCTTTGCCCAGGATGCCATCTCCGATTTTATTCGTTCCCTGGAAAGCGCTGATCGGATCGCTTTCTATTCCTACAGCCGGGATCTGTCCAGAGCTGCCCGGCTCACTGCGGAGAGGTCGCAAGTCCTGCGCGGCGTGCGCACGACCGTGGCAGGGGATGACGCGGCCCTTTACAACTGTCTGTTGCTCACGGTGAAAGATGCGGCGCAGTATTCCGGCCGCAAAGTGATCGTTGTCTTCTCCAATGGGCCCGACAATGCCAGCATCGTTCCCCCCGAGGACGTTGCCGAACTGGCGCAATCCACCGGTACCGCCATCTATATGGTGAGCACGACACAGGCCCAGCTCGAGCCCATTTCGACCGCCGTATTTGAACGCATGACGGCAGCCACGGGCGGCAAAGCCTACTTTGCCAAGACCTGGAAGGACGAAGAGCGCGCTTTTGCCTCGATTCGTGATGACTTGGCGCATCTCTACTCCCTGAGCTATTATCCGCAGCCGAACCCCAATAAAGGATGGCGAAGTATCACGGTAAAGCTCACGGGAGACCGGATGAAGAAATGCCATGTGCGGACCCGCAACGGGTACCGTCTGCAGGCGTCGCGCTTTCCCAAGGTCGATACCGGCGGCGCAAGGGAAACGGGGCTGCGCTAAACGAACCGCAATCCTCTCTTACCGGGAGGGGCAAGACCACCCTGTTACTATTGCCAATGTCATTCCGTGCCCACCGCAGATAGTGTGACTTGTGAGTTCGCCGAAGGCGCGGGAAACCGTGTGTAACTCGGAGACTGCGTTCTTTGAGCACTTTCGAAGCGGATAAGGGGGGACGATGAATTGGACATGCGCAAGTACACAGGGAAAAGGGTCTGCAACCGGCATCATGGGCGCGATGAGTGCCCGCTTGATCATTGGAGGTGGACTCGTGCTTCTGGCGATTGCGCCAGCCATGCCGCAGAACGCCGAATTGCAGGAAAAGCTTGCCGCCGTGAAACAGTCCGCGGCCGAAAACAAACAGAGACTGCAGCAATATCAATGGACCGAGACAAGCCAACTCACCTTAAAGGGAGATGCCAAGCCTCCCTCAACCTATCTGTGCCGCTATGGTCCTGACGGACAAGTTCAGAAAACCCTGACCAGTCCCCCCCCCGAGGAACCCAGCGGGGGCCGCATGAAGCAAAAGATCATTGCCAAGAAAAAAGCGGAAATGAAGGACTATATGGGTGACGTCAAGGTCCTGCTCGGTCAATACCTGCCGCCGGATGCCCAGAAAATGCAACAGGCCTATCAGGCTGGCAACGTCTCACTGAATCCTGTTCCAGGCGCAGTGAATTTGGTGTTCACCAACTATGCCCAACCCGGCGACCGCATGACCGTAACCTTTGACACCACAGCGAAAAAAATCACCGCTATACATATCGATACCTATATGGGTGAAGACAAGGACAAGGTTACCTTACAGGTTCAAATGGGGGGCCTTCCGGATGGCACCAATTACACTCAACAGACCGTTCTAAACGCGACTGCGAAAGAGCTTGTCGTGACGACCACCAATTCCAATTACCAGAAGCTGTAACTTTTTCAGGGTTGAGCTAAAGGCTCGCCCTGTTTCTTTTGACAATAGGATTGCCTCCCGGGCCCCAGCTACTGTTGTTTTGCGAGAAAAATGAAGAACAGGAGAGGACTTATGAACAACACGAGGTTGAAATCTCTGGGCCGTGTAACCTTGGCCTTCGCTGTACTGTTGCTGGTTGGTGGCCTTGCGAGTGCGCAATCGGAAGTGCAAGGTCTCATTACTGGCCGTAGCGGTGCAACGATGACCGTCAAAACCCAGGACAATGAGAGCATAGTTGTAGCACTTACCCCAGACACCCAAGTTCAGGAAGTCCAGGGGGCATTCAAGCTTCGCAAGAAGGAACTCGGAATGACCGCCCTGATTCCCGGCCTCCCCGTACAAGTCAAAGGCATGATGAATGACAAGCACCAACTGGTCGCTGACACCGTCAAGTTCAAAGGTTCGGACCTCAAGGCTGCCCAGGACATGCAAGCGGGGCTCGCGCCAACACAGCAGCAAGTGGCGGCAAATCAGGCAGAAATCGCCGCGAACGAGAAAGCGACAGCCGCCAACCAGGCGGAAATCCAGGCCAGCCAGCAGAAGATTGCTGCGAATCAAGCGGAGATCGCCGCAGCCAACAAGCGTTTTGGGGAACTGGGCGAATACAACATTCTGGGCGAAGTCACGGTGTATTTTGCCAATGGCAAAGTTGACGTTGATCCGAAATACAACGCGCAGTTGCTCGCTCTGGCAACCAAGGCGCAGACAATCACGGCCTACATCATTCAAGTGCAAGGATACGCCTCCGCCGTTGGGTCCGCGGCTCTGAACCAGAGGCTCAGCATGGAACGTGCAAATAACGTACTGGCGTTCCTCGAGCAAGACGGCAAGATTCCGCTTACCAATATCCTGGCTCCTGGAGCTATGGGCACCTCCGATCAGGTAGCGCCTAACGCAACCACGGAAGGCCAAGCTGAGAACCGGAGAGTCGTGGTCAGAATCCTGCAAAACAAGGGCATCGCCGGAACGTAATCGAGCAAGACCCCGGCTGTCCCGATTCGCCCAGGTAACGACATGCCAGCTCTGGGAAAGCTTGCAATAGCGGCCGCATTCGAACTCTGCGCATTAGGAATTGCCTGCGGGCAAGATCTGGCGCCACGCGCGTATGTGATTACCCCGCTCAGTTGGAATTCGATTACGCTGACATACGCCTATAACACCGGCAGTCTGCAGTTCGATGGTGCAGTCCCGATTACCGGGGCTACTGCCAACATCAGCACTCCGATCGTTACCTATTATCACTCTCTGAATTTTTTCGGGCGCTCGGCGAATGTCCTTGCCTCGCTGCCGTATGGCGTTGGCAACTTTCAAGGACACGCTTTGGGCGCAGAGAAGCACGCCTCCCGATCAGGACTCCTGGATTCGTTTTATCGGTTTTCCGTGAATTTGAAGGGCGGGCCGGCGCTGCCGGCCCAGGAGTTCCAAAAATGGCACCAGAAAATATTAATTGGCGCTAGCCTCAAGGTTGTAGCGCCGACTGGGCAATATGATCCAACGAAATTGATCAACTGGGGAAACAATCGCTGGGCGTTCAAGACGGAGATTGGCTACTCGCAACGATGGGGCCACTGGGTCGTGGATGCCTACGCTGCCGGTTGGTTTTTCACCACGAACCAGGAGTTTTTTTCGCACAACCAGTATTTCCCCGGAACGCAAACGCAATCGGAATCTCCCGTGGCTGCCTTTGAAGGACATCTCAGCTACGACTTCAAACCGCGTCTCTGGGTCTCCTTTGATGCGAATTTCTGGCACGGTGGCGAGACGAGTTTGAATGGAGTCACGAATATCGCCACCCAGCAGAAAGATTCCCGCATAGGAGCGACTGCGTCCATTCCTATCACCAAGCACCAATCCCTGAAGGTCAGCTACAACAATGGCGCGTATATCAATTACGGAGGCAACTATCAGAGCATCTCGGTTGCCTGGCAGTATTACTGGCTTGGTTGGCCGAAATGGAAATGAACATGGCATCCATCGCCATCTGCGCTGCCGCGCAAAAGAAAAGAGGGAACGCTTTCACGTTCCCTCTTTCGACCTGATTTGGCGGGCGGATGAACTCTCTAACGCGTAAGATTTGCCGCAACGATCACCGACTCTGACTTTTCGTGGTTCTGGGCCAGCTGGACTTCTGTATCGCTACGTGGGAGTTCTCGTCCCAAGGTATTGCCCGAGACCCATACCTGAGACAGGAAGTAGTAGCCTCCCATGCGATGGAAAACGAGCTTGCTTTTCTCTGAAGGGTTCACGCTTTCGCAGGTGTTGGATATGACGTTGCTGGTTGCCATGTCATCCGTGTCGGCAATCTGAAGGATGACTCCGTTTTCTCTAAAAGAATATTCGCCAGCAGGATAGGCACGGTCGCCGACAACGAAATTGAAGGGAATCGTGGCCTTTACCGCGAGGCTTTGTGCATGGGCGGCCGTAGCCATCAACAGCACTGTCAAAGCAGCCAGGATCGAACGTAGGTTTTTCATGGGGACCTCCTTGTGTCGAAAGCCGAGAGCGGCGGAAAAGATCAGGTAACGATTTTCATCGACTGTCTCATTCCTTGGCTGCTCCACCTTCTCACGCTCCCAATCAATGCATAACCCATGCCACGATGTGCGTAAAATCGTGTCCTTGGGTACACATTCGTGTATCCTCCGCAATCCCAGTTGGATGGCGTCTCAATCTCCATCAAACGCTCCGTTTGGCTGGCGCTTTTTCCGCTCGAGAGGACAATCCGATTCGCACGCCTGAACTGTTTTCTTCGCGCCCCAGGATATGGTTCGCCTCAGAACGAAGCCCGGATGATTTCCTGGAATGCCGCCACACGCTTCAGCCGGAAGGGGTTGCAGGATTCTTATTTTTTTCCCCTTTCTGTCGGCCAAGGTTCTTCACGATCCTCACCAATCAGATAGCCTGTCTATCTCAACGGATAGTCTGTCGGAAGGGAAAGGTTTCTAGATCACCGAAAACGTCTTACAATGTCAGCTTTCGCAAATCAGGAAAATTGCTACCCTATGCTCCCGACCGATAAATCGGAAGACCAGCCGCAACTAGACAAATCTCTCGGGATGGACCAGGCGATTTCCCGCCGTGATTTTCTGAATTCGACACTCTTGGCTTCCGGCGGACTACTGATGCGTCCACTCACTCCACTACACTTCCTCTCGGAAGATGACTGGACAGGATATGGAGGAGTCGGCGACTACAGTCGCTCAAATGGCAACACCTACGAAATTGTGCAAGCCGGTCATAAGATTCGCGACGGGCAGTTCGAGACTCTCCCCAGTACCGCTGTGGATACCAATGAGCTTTATGATTGTGTCGTCGTAGGAGGCGGAATCAGCGGGCTGGCAGCGGCGCTGTTCTTTATTCGACAGGCTGGCAAGAATCGCAAATGTTTGGTCCTGGATAATCATCCGATTTTTGGCGGGGAAGCCAAGGGCAACGAGTTTGAAGTCGATGGCCACCGGCTTTTAGCCCATCAGGGCTCGGCCGTATTCTTCGTCCAATATCCGCACAGTTTTCTCTCGCACTTTTACGACTCCATCGGCATCACCAACCCCAAGTTGCAGTATCAGCCCTGGGCCGGACCTTCCCGTGAAATGCAAATCAGCAAAACTCCTTACGACCTCGTGGGAACTGAACCTGCGAACTATGGATTTTATTTCGGCGCGAAATTTGGGCAAAACCCGGGCACTTGGCTCATCGATCCTTGGGGCAAGAAACTAGAAGGAGCTCCCATCTCTGCCGGAGCGCGCGCGGAGTTGCTTCAGTGGAGAAACGGACCGTTGTCTCCTGAAAAAAGACCCCAATATCACGGCGATCAGATTTCGCGGGAACTAGACCAGATCACTCTCGAAGACCACATGATGAAGATGTATGGAATTGGCCGCGAAACCATTCGCACATTTCTGTCTCCCGTTGAGGGTGGTGGCTCTGGACTTGGGCCGGACGTCTTGTCGGCTTATGCCAACTATGCGGCCGACATGTTGCATCCGCTCGATATCGACGATGGCGATCAGATGTTTCCGCGCGGCAACGGCGATATTGCGCGCCTGATGATGAAGGCACTGATTCCGAACTCGATTCCGGGCAGCAGTGAAATGCAGGACGTTTGCCGTGGGCGCGTGGACTTTTCAGCCCTCGACCAACCATCCAGCCCCGCTCGAGTGCGTCTGAATTCGACCGCGTTTTGGGTCCAGCACGATGGGGATCCTGCCAAGTCGGAATTCGTATCCGTGATTTATGCGCAGGGAAAAGAAATGTTTAGAGTGAAGGCGCGCACTGTCGTCATGGCCGGGGGTTCCTGGACCACCAAGCACATCGTGCGCGATCTTCCCGCGCCCCAGCGTGACGCATATGACCAGTTTTATCGATCTCCCTGTCTGATGGCAAACGTTGCCCTCCGCAATTGGCGATTTCTGTATGAAATGGGAATCAGCGGATTTCGCTGGTTTGAGGGGATTGGCAATTACACGGAAGTTCGCAGGACAGCCCTGTTGGGTGTGGATTCCCCCACCATGGGACCCGATTCGCCCATTGTCCTTACTCTGAAGATTCTTTATTCCTATCCGGGCATGGCCATCGCCGAGCAGGGGCAGCGTGGCCGGGGAGAGTTGCTGTCCACTTCGTTCCGTGAATATGAACGCAGAATCCGCCAACAATTTGCGGATATGTTCGCTCGCTTCGGGTTCGATGTGCGACGCGACATTGCCGGAATCATACTGAATCGCTGGGGGCACGCCTATTTGAATCCACAGCCGGGCTTCTTTTTTGGCAAGGGTGGCAAGGCAGCGCCGAGTGAAGTATTGCGAGCGACACCATTTGGCAGAATCGCATTCGCCAACACCGACCTCGCTGGGATCATGGACCACCGAAGTTCCATACTCGAAGCCCAGCGGGCGGTTTCTCAGTTGCTCGATCAAGTGCTCAAAGATTAGGGTGGTATGATGCTCGACACTTGGCTTGACTCGTTTTCGTACTGTGGTTCCAAAAGGCTGGCCAGATGAATACGCACGGAAGAAAAACTGCCAGAACTCAAGGCGAACGATCGGGGGTGCTCGGTCCGAGTATTCAATCGCGCATGAGCGCCGGTAAAGCTCTGAGAGAGAAAGTTCCCCGAAGTTCGCACGCCAAGTGGGCCGCCGCCTCCGGTCGTCCCGATCCTATCAAGCTGCTGCAACATTCCAATCGTGGTCGCCTTCTTGAGCTCTTGCCCATCCGGTATGGCCGGATGAGGCAATCGCCTTTTGCATTTTTCCGGGGTGCAGCGGCAGTGATGGCCTGGGATCTGTCCAAAACGCCCGCCACAGGAATTCGTGTACAAGCTTGCGGTGATTGCCACGCAGCAAATTTCGGTGGCTTTGCGAGCCCTGAACGACGCCTGCTCTTCGACATCAACGATTTTGATGAAACGCTGCGGGCTCCCTGGGAGTGGGATGTCAAGCGGCTGGCGGCGAGTATTATTCTCGCCTCACGCGAAATCGGGATGAGCGCCGGAAGCTGTCGCGATGCGGTGCTCACGATGGCGGCATCCTATCGCCTACACATGCGCGAATACGCGAAGATGCGTGCGCTGGAGGTGTGGTATTCGCATATGGACGCCGAGGTATTTATCGACGAAGCGAAAACGCAGGCGGCCAGAGAACGCTGGAGGCAAGTAGAGCAGAAAGCCCGGCTTCAGACGGCAGAGCACATCTTTCCCAAAATGGCGAAAGTGATCAAGGGACGGACGCGCATTGTTGATCATCCACCACTTGTGTATCACCCACGCGCGATCGACTTAATACAGAAGCATGTCACCGAGATGTTTCACCAGTATCGCCGGACGCTCCCCGAGGAGCGGCGTGTGATTCTGGACCGCTACCGCATCATGGATATCGCGCGGAAAGTGGTCGGGGTCGGCAGCGTGGGTACCCGGTGCGACGTAGCTTTGCTCATGGCAGGCGAACACGACCCCCTGCTCCTGCAATTTAAAGAAGCCCTGCCTTCGGTGCTGGAGCCGTATGCGGGCAAGAGCCGGTATGCCAATCACGGCGAGCGCGTCGTGACCGGACAGCGTATGCTGCAATCGGCAAGTGACGTGTTCCTCGGATGGACACGCGACCAGAAGGGCCATTCCTACTATTTCCGCCAACTTCGCGACATGAAAATGAAGATCGATTTAGATAACCTGACGAAAGATGACTGGATTGAGTACGTGGCGATCTGTGGCTGGACGCTGGCCCGTGCGCACGCACGAACTGGAGACGCAGCGTTGCTTGCGGGGTATCTGGGAAAAAGCGACACATTTGACTCCGCCCTTATGAAATTTTCGGTCTCCTATGCCGACCAAACTGAGAAGGACCATGCCAGCCTGGTGAAGGCAATTCGCACCGGGCGCCTGCATGCCCGCGGCGCAGAACAAGAGTAAAGGGATTAGCTCGCTTGCTCCGGGCCCTGACGAGGGCGCCCAACAATGTGGACCTCACAGTGGAAGAGTTGCATTGGACACCTAACTCCACTTGCAGTAGGCTTCGGAACTTGCGTGATGCTAGGTGCGGTAGAAATTTGCCGCCGGAAGCCCCGGTCAAAGGGCGGTAAGGCTAGAAAGCAAAAGACAACGCATGAAAATCTTGCAAAAAGGCGCTCCCGCTGCGGCAATTGTTGCTGCGTTGTCTGGTCATGTCTGCTGCGTTCCCCTGGGACTTCTCGGCTCCATTGGATTCGCAGGCGTTCAACTCTGGATGCGACCGCTTCGGAATTGGCTCCTTGGCGCCTCGCTTCTTCTTTTATGCCTCGAATTTGGGCGACTCTACTTCGCGAAGTCAGCTGGCACCAGACGCAGTCCCATAACTCTAGTTCTATTCTGGGGCTCCGTTACGATTGTGGTTTTCAGCGTTTACTTTCCGCAGGTGCTAGCGAAACTCATTGCCGGCTAAATTCGATGGTTGACTGATGCCACGAGAAAAAGTTTATTTTAACTTTATGGAATTAAGAAACAACTCCCGAATTGGCGCCGTGATTCTGGCGGCAGGAATGTCTTCACGAATGGGCGAAGCCAAGCAACTGCTCCGCCTTGGTGAAAACACGGTGCTGGGCCAGGTATTGGAAAATGTTCGCAGCTCCCTCGTATACGAAGTTGTTCTCGTGCTCGGCCATGCCGCGGAAAAGATCAAAGAACGAATTAGCACCGAGAACCTGACGGTCGTCAACAATGATTCCTATCAGCAAGGAATGGGCACGTCCTTGCGCGCCGGACTCGCCGCGTTGTCTCCCGCTGTGGACGCGGCACTTATCGTTCTGGCCGACCAGCCCTTCATTCGCCCGCAGACCCTCGACCTCCTAATGGATCAGTACAAGCGGTCCAGCGCTCAGATTGTGATTCCAACCTACAAGGGCTTCCGAGGCAATCCGGTCCTCCTGGATCGTTCTGTCTTCCCCGAGGTCATGGCGCTTACAGGGGATATCGGCTGTCGTGCCATCTTCGGAAATCACTTGGAGGGGATCGTCAAGCAGCCCGTGGAAGATATTGGAATTCTCCTCGATTTGGATAGCAAAGAAGACTTTGATCTAATGCGCGATTTCCGCCGCACCGGAAGTGGGAGCGAAAAGGTTTTGATGGAGACAGCGAATCGGGGTGGAAGGGAACTGACGGACGCCGCGGATTCCACGCCGGGACGTGAACTCATCATCGTGGGCAGGGAACCAGTAGGGATCGCGCTGGGAAAATTGGGGAGGTTGCTACACTTTACGGTGACCGTTGTGGATCCCCTTGTGAAATCCTCTGATTTGCCAGAAGCTAACCGGCTATTTAATTCGTTGGACTTTTCACACTTGCCCCCAGCTCCGGAGCGCTACGTAGTGGTGGCCAGCCGAGGGAAATTCGACGAAGAAGCCGTGGAGCAGGCCCTGCGCGCGGATTGCATCTACATTGCCTTAGTCGCGAACAAGACGCGAGCACAAGAAATCCGCCGCAGCCTCGAAGTGCGCGGCGAGTCAGCAGAACGGGTGGCGAGGATCCATGCCCCGGCTGGAATCAACATCGGGGCTGAGGGGCCGGAAGAGATCGCGTTGAGCATCCTGGCGGAGATTGTCGCGGAGAGTCGAGGTTCCGTCAGGCGCAAAACTGCTGTGGGTTCCTAGAAATTTGGAATTTGGAAAGAGGAATGAAGAATTCAGTGTAACCTGTCACTCTCACACTGCTGAATCACCTTGTCGGTGGCAGTGCCCTTCGATGCCAACTCAGATTCTTTCAGCGATTTGACGCTCCCACCGCGACGCACCGCCACCATTTGACTGACGATACTCAGTGCGATCTCTTCTGGCGTGGAAGCGCCGAGGTCTAGGCCCGCAGGCGCCCAAACCTTTTGGATTTTCTCGGCGGGCATACCTGTCGCCAGAAGATAATCGAGCACAAGCCGGGAACGATGACGGCTGGCGATGAGCGATATATAAGCCGCATTGCCTTGCAACGCCTTTTGCAGCCACAAATGATCCCGTTTGTGCAGGGTTGCAATGACGACAAATGTTCTGGAATCAATAGGGGTCTCGGTCAGATCGAAATCTTCGGTAACCAGCCGAGTCGCCTGCGGAAACCGGATGCGGTCAGCTCCGGGATCGTTCACTGTGACAGAAAAATTCATTAGGTGCGCGATTGTGGCTAGCACTTCGGCGATCCGGCCATGTCCGACGATCAATAATTCGGGCTGCGGAAGAACGGGCTCGATGTACACGTCCATTTTCCCGCCACAAGGCATTCCGACTCCCAGAAGCTCGTCGGTCATATCCAGAGTAATGAGTTCGGGCCTTTCCAACTCGATGCATTTCAAGGCTTCGTTCCTGACGGTGCTTTCCGCGCACCCGCCCCCTACCCATCCTAAGAGGATCTTTCCATGTTCGTCGATGAGGGCCTTGGAACCGGGCTTAGCCGAAGAAGAGCCCTCCACCCGTACGATCGTAGCCACAGCAAAGGATTTCCTTTGGCCTGCAAGCTCGGCAGCCTTGGAGTAAAATTCAGCGGACATACGTCAACTCTTATCATATATCCTGTTTTTCAAGCCAGCCTGGGGAGCCGCTTTGTACAGCGAACAAATTCGCGAGCACTTTGTCAACCCGCGGAATGTGGGCACGATCTCCAACCCTTCCGGCAGAGCCATCGTCCGCAGTCCCGTGGACAGCGACACCGTCCTGATCACACTCACCATTACGGATGATGTGATTCAGGACGTGAGATTCAAATGTATAGGTTGTGCTGTCGCCATTGCCTGCTCTTCCATAGCGACAGAAATGGTTCTGGGCAAACCTGTCGACGAAGCCTACGAGATAACGAAACAAAGCGTAGCTGAGTCTTTGGGCGGCATTCCCGAATATAAGATGGTGTGCAGTAATCTTGCTCCAGACGCTATCCGGATGGCGATTGACGACTGGCGCAGCCGTCGACGCAGAAATAAGGAAACCGGCCCGTAGATTTCTGCTTTACGGAATTGCGGCTGTCTCATTTTCTGTTCGGCTAGCTGGAAAAATTCAAACTGGACAAACACAGATTTAGAGGGCTATAAAGTGTCCTCGGACGCTACCTTGGCCTAGGGGAATCCCCGATACGGGTAACGGTCTTTTCCTGAGATTCAAAAAATGGAAGTCCCGATTGTCGCGTTTCTCAGGGAGAGTGATTTTAGGGGCGCGTACGCGCAGCGCAAGAAACCGAGTTTAGGCTCTGCTCCTGTAGGAGAGGAAGGCCGTCCTGTCAGTGCATTAACGTGCGAGTCATCTTCTCAGAGAATCGGGCTAAGATGCGCTTGGGTCAGCGACAGTTCGAGGCAGGAAGCGGATTTCTCGGGAGCGGGCGCAAGGAATCCCCAAAGCGGGGTTTCCTTCTGTTTTCCCGAGATGGGTACCCATCCCTCCCAGTAGTTAACGACATCCTAAGTAACACGAGAGGTGAGAATGATCCCCCCATCATTTGAATACCTACGACCCAAATCAGTTCCCGAAGCGGTTGCCATGCTCCGACAGCACGGCGATGACGCAAAAATTCTAAGTGGTGGGCAGAGTTTGATTCCCATGATGAAGCTGAGGCTGGCCAGGCCGGGCTTCCTCGTAGACATTAATCGGATTGCGGGCCTCTCGTACGTAAAGGAAGAGGGCGGTTACCTCAAGATTGGCGGATTGACGCGCGAGGCCGAGCTGGAAGCTTCGCCTTTGGTGCGTGCTAAATACCCCATCCTCCTGGACACCGCTCACGTCATCGCGGATCCCCAAGTGCGAAATATGGCCACAGTGGGAGGCAATCTGGCCCACGGAGATCCTGCCAACGATCATCCAGCCACCATGGTGGCTCTCGGTGCCCAGGTGGTCGCAACCGGGCCAAAGGGTGAAAGAGTGATTCCCATCGAGAATTTCTTTTTATCTTTATTTAGCACCGCCCTTCGGCACGAAGAAATTCTGACGGAAATTCGCATACCGATACCGCCTCCGCGAAGTGGTGGCGCCTACTTCAAGCTTGAGCGCAAGGTCGGAGACTTTGCGACCGCTGCCGTGGCCGTGCAACTGACGCTGGACGAAAAGGCCGTTTGTCAAAAAGTGGGAATTGGTTTGACAAATGTAGGTCCAACCCCCGTGCAGGCAAGGAAGGCGGAAGAATTCCTTCGCGGCAACAAACTGGAGGAAGCCAACATCAAGCAAGTGGCGCAGCTCGCGGCCGACGAGTCTGCGCCGAGTCCGGATTTGCGCGGCCCGATCGAGTACAAGAAGGGAGTGGTGAAAGAGTTGGCGAGGCGGGCGCTATCCCGCGCTGTTGAGCGTGCTGGCAGATAAAGTCTTCAGCGAACGGGAGAATCGAAATGGCAAAGAGGCAAACTGTACACGTCAAAATCAATGGCCAGCAGCGGGAAGCCGATGTGGAGCCCAGGCTCCTACTGGTTCACTTCATCCGCGATACACTCGGTTTGACGGGCACCCACGTCGGCTGCGACACCAGCAACTGCGGCGCTTGCACCGTCATCCTTGACGGAAAAACCGTCAAGTCTTGCACGATGTTCGCCGTTCAGGCAGATGGCTCGGAGCTTCTGACCGTGGAAGGGCTATTCCAGGACGGGAAGCTTCACCCGCTCCAGGAGGGTTTCAAGCAGGAGCATGGCTTGCAATGCGGGTTTTGCACTCCCGGCATGCTGATGTCGACCTACGCGCTTCTGCAAAAGAATGCTCAGCCCACAGAAAGTGATATTCGATGGGGAATTTCCGGGAATCTGTGCCGTTGCACGGGCTATCAAAATATTGTGAAAGCGGTTCAGTACGCCGCCGGCAAAATGGCCCAAGGAGGGGCAAAGTGATCGCCAAAACGTCGCCCGAAATCGGTGGAATGGGTCATTCGCTCAAGCGTAAAGAAGATTCAAGATTCCTCCAGGGCAAAGGCAATTATGTCGACGATGTCCGCCTTCCTGGAATGGTCTATGGTCAGATGGTGCGCAGTCCCTACGCACACGCCCGCCTGAAGTCCATTAATACCGAGCATGCCAAGAAACTTCCCGGCGTGCTGGCCATCATTACAGGGGAAGATCTCGCCAAGGCCAATCTCGCCTGGATGCCGACGCTTTTCTTTGACAAACAAATGGTGTTGGCGACAGGGAAGGTGCTCTTTCAGGCCCAGGAAGTCGCCTTTGTCGTCGCGCAGGATCAATACACTGCGGCCGATGCTGCCGAACTGGTGGAAGTGGACTATGAGGAACTTCCCGTTCTCGTCGATCCGCATAAGGCCATGGACCCCGCTTCGCCCATTCTTCGCGAAGATCGCGAAGAAAAGTCCAACCACATTTTTCATTGGGAAGTAGGCGACAAGGCTGCCACCGACAAAGCGTTTCAGGACGCCGCGGTGAAGGCCAGCGTGCATGCTATCTCGCAGCGTTGCCACCCCGCGCCGCTCGAAACCTGTGGCTGTGTCGCGGATTTCAATCGAGCAACCGAGAAACTTACTATTTACCTCACTTCGCAAGCGCCGCACGCTCACCGGACATTGTTTTCTCTCGTGGGCGGAATCCCCGAGCAGAATATCCGCGTGGTCTCCCCGGACATAGGTGGTGGCTTCGGAAATAAGGTCCCGATCTATCCGGGATATGTTTGTGCCGTTGTCGCTTCTCTGACGCTGGGCGTGCCCGTGAAATGGATTGAGACTCGATCCGAAAATCTTCAATCGACTGGTTTTGCCCGCGACTACCACATGACTGCGGAGATTGCCGCTGATCAGAACGGTAAGGTCAAAGCGCTACGCGTAAAAACGCTGGCTGACCACGGTGCCTTCAACGCTGCCGCGCAACCCACCAAGTTTCCCGCCGGCTTATTCAGCATGTGTACTGGCTCATACGATTTTGGCGCCTCCTTTTGCGAAGTGGACGGCGTCTATACGAACAAAGCCCCAGGCGGAATCGCCTACCGCTGTTCGTTTCGAATTACGGAAGCAGCCTATCTTATCGAACGCGTCGTGGACGTCCTTGCCAACCAGCTGAAGATCGATCCGGCCGAGT
The DNA here is from genome assembly GCA_963775865.1 of Candidatus Acidiferrales bacterium. Classification (GTDB taxonomy): domain Bacteria; phylum Acidobacteriota; class Terriglobia; order Acidiferrales; family UBA7541; genus Acidiferrum. Next base: position 361,157 of record CAVZKU010000002.1, read on the forward strand.
TTCGCCGCAGGAATTTTATCCAGCCCAACCAATTTCCCTACAAGACTCCCCTGGGCTGGACCTACGACAGCGGGGACTACGAAGGGGCCATGAACAAAGCTCTGGAGATGGTCGGTTACGCCCAGCTCCGGAAAGAACAGGAAGAGAAACGCAAGAAGGGCGAGTTGATGGGGATCGGCATCTCCAGTTTTACGGAAGCAGTCGGCGCTGGGCCGGCTCATACCTTTGACATCGCGGGTATCAAAATGTTTGACAGCGCGGAGATTCGCGTTCACCCCACGGGAAAAGCCATCTGCCGCATGGGCACTAAGAGCCAGGGTCAAGGCCACGAAACTACCTACGCCCAAATCGTCGCACAGGAACTCGGTATCCCCGCTTCTGATGTGGTCGTAGAAGAAGGCGACACGGACACGGCCCCTTACGGCCTGGGAACGTACGCCAGCCGCAGTACCCCCACGTCCGGGGCAGCGACGGCCCTGGCCGCTCGGAAAATTCGCGACAAGGCCAAGAAAATCGCAGCCCATTTGCTGGAGTGCAGCGAAGCGGATCTGGAGTGGGAACCCGGCAAGTTCTTTGTGAAGGGCGCCCCAAGTAAGTCTAAGACTATCCAGGAAATCGCTTTTGCGGCTTACACCAATATTCCCGAAGGCCTCGAGGCTGGACTCGAAGCCGTCAACTATTACGATCCGCCAAATCTCACTTTCCCCTTTGGAACCTACATCTGCGTCGTGGACATCGACAAAGGAACGGGCGAGGTCAAGGTCCGCCGATTTGTGGCCGTCGACGATTGCGGCAATGTCATCAACCCGATGATCGTTCAAGGTCAAATTCACGGCGGGCTGACGGAAGGCCTCGCCATCGCCTTTATGCAACTCATCGATTACGACGAAAACGGCAATGTGCAGGGCGGCAGTTTCATGGATTATTTGATCCCGACTGCCGTCGAAACCCCTCACTGGGAAACGGGCAGCACGTGTACGCCTTCCCCGCATCATCCATTTGGTGCGAAGGGCGTGGGAGAATCGCCCAATGTCGGATCTCCGGCGGCGTTCGTAAACGCGGTCGTGGACGCTCTTTCGCACTTGGGCGTGAAGCATATCGACATGCCCATCACACCGTGGAAAGTCTGGAATGTTTTGAAAGAGAAAGGAGTGGTGAGCTAAGGCCGTGGCTCTGCAAATTGAGAAAGCCTTTCAGGTGAAGGAGGCCGTGGAGAAAGTCTGGAACTTCCTGAGCGATCCTCGGAAGGTTGCTGGTTGTGTGCCAGGGGCACAAATTACCGAACAGGTGGACGAAAAGACTTACAAAGGCACTATCAGTGTAAAGGTGGGCCCGAGTGTGACCGACTATAAGGGCGAATTGCAAATCGTCCGCATGGACCCGCAAAATCACGAAATCGAAATCCTCGGCAAAGGACAAGACGTTCGGGGCCGCGGCAGTGCCTCCATGAAGATGACTGGAAAGCTCCGTGCCCTCGATGACGGCGGCACCGAGGTCATCAGCAGTTCCGAACTAAATGTGGTGGGCATCCTGGCGCAGATGGGATCGCGGGTCATCACGGAAGTTTCGAATATCATGTTTGGAGAGTTCACCAAGAACCTTCAAGCGCGACTCTCGCAGCCTGACACGGCTTCAGAAGTAGCGACGGATGCGACAAACGAGCCCATAAATGCGGGTTCGTTGGCATGGCAGGCGGCCAAAGGGGTTTTCCGCCGCGAAGGCTGAGCCCTCCCGTTTCACGCTGAACTCAACCCATCATGCCCACCTCCCCAATGTTTCCCAAGGACAACCACATTCGCGATGTCGATGACCTCGTCCAGCGTTTCGAACAGTTGGGCTATGTTACCGACCGCGCCTTGGCTACTTCTGTATACCTCGTCATCAAACTCGCGAAGCCGCTGCTCATCGAAGGGCACGCTGGACTGGGCAAAACGGAGGTGGCCAAGGTCCTCGCTGCGATGCTGGGGACGCGCCTCATCCGCCTGCAGTGCTATGAGGGGCTGGATCTCAGCTCTGCCGTCTACGAATGGAATTATCAGAAGCAATTGCTGGCCATCAAAATCGAGGAAAAAATCGAACGTACCGTCGAGGAGAAAGAAAAGCATATTTTCAGCAAGGAGTTTCTCCTCGAGCGGCCTTTGCTACAGTCCATCCTTGTCGAAGATGCTTCGCCCGTTCTGCTTATCGACGAAGTCGACCGCGCGGATGAAGCGTTTGAGGCTTTTTTGCTGGAGTTGCTTTCCGATTTTCAAATTACGGTGCCCGAGTTGGGCACCATCCAGGCGAAACACATTCCCTACGTCATTCTCACCTCCAACCGGACGCGGGAACTGAGTGACGCTCTGAAACGTCGCTGCCTCTACCACTGGATCGACTACCCCAGCTATGAAAAAGAAATGAAGATTGTCCACGCTAGGCTTCCGGGAATTGAGGAAGCACTCGGCGGCCAGGTCGTCCGTTTCGTTCAGGCCGTGCGGCAACTGGATCTTGTAAAGCCGCCCGGTGTGACGGAAACCCTGGACTGCGCTCAATCCGCGATGTCCCTGGGCAAACATGCATTGGATGCCCAAGCGGTGGAGGAAACCATCGGGTGCGTAGCGAAATCAAGGGAAGACGCCGCCAAGATTAAAGCTACGGGCATCGAGAAGATGCTCTCGTAACGCTGTCTTCGGAAGGACCCCATGCCGCAAGTCCAACGCAATCGCTCAGCAGCTTCCATCGTGGAGTTCTGCCAGTTCGCCAGAGAAAACGGAATGTCTAACGGTGTGCAGCAAACTTTGGCCGCGCTGGAAGTCGCGAACTCCATTGACTTTGCCGACAGGGAAATTGTTCCTTTGGCCCTGCGAACCGCGATAACCTCCACGAAAGAAGAATGGGATCTGTTCAGCAAGATCTTCGAACTGTTCTGGAATACTTCCCGCAACGCGTCAGGGTCTGATCCAAAAGACGATAAAGAGCCAACATTCAGCACCACCAGGCCGGCAACTAGTTCCCGAGCGCTCATGTACTCATCCGTCACTGATCTTTCGCAAGCAGAAAAGGAAGGCAAAACAGTTTCCGGTGCCAGCGCTCAACAGCGCCTGCTGAAGGTGGACCTGTCGGACGTTTCGGACGAAGATTTGCTTGCCCTGGAACAAATTTCCATGCGGTTATTTCGGAAGATGAGTCTGCGCCTCGCGCGAAGACGCAAGATCAGGAATCTTGCCGAAACGATAGACGTGCGCAGGACCATTCGGCGGAGTATTCCCCGCGGCGGTGATCCCATTGTGCTGGCTTTTCGGGGAAGAAAGCCACGCAAACACAAGCTGGTGATTTTTCTGGATGTCAGCGGCTCTATGAATTCCTATAGCTTATTTTTGGTTCGATTTGCCTATGCCCTGCAAAAATACTTCAAGAGCGTGTATACGTTTCTCTTCAGCACCAATGTGGTCGAAATCACCGATCTCCTTCGCACTCAGGATTTGCGGGATGCCCTACTCGGGCTCTCCCAAAGGGCGGCAGGATGGGCCGGCGGCACAAAGATTGGCGATTCGCTCAGGGATTTCAACCGTAAGGACAGCAGGCGATTGCTTTCAAGCAACACCGTCTTCCTTCTTCTGAGCGACGGTTGGGATACCGGAGAACCGGAACTGCTGGCTGCGGAACTTCGTGAGATCCAGCGTCGTGTCCGGGAACTCATTTGGCTGAATCCGCTGTTGGGGCTTGAAGAGTATGCGCCCGTCACCCGCGCCATGAGCGCCGCTCTTCCTTATGTTGACGTCTTTGCTCCGGGCCATAATCTAGAGAGTCTGCTGGCTTTCGAGAGATACCTTTAGCTTTGAGAGAAGGTGAGCTGAGATGTTTGATCAGTTCCTGCACAAAGCGGATGAGTTAGTAAAGGACGGCCAATCCTTCGCGATTGCCGTGGTTGTACGCTATCAAGCGCCCATCTCGGGAAAGCCCGGCAACAAAGCGATCGTGTATCCCGACGGCAAAATCTGGGGCTGGATCGGCGGTGGCTGCGCGCAACCGGTCGTGATCAAAGAAGCCCTGAAAGCGTTGGCGGACGGCCAGCCTCGCTTGATTCGCATCAGCCCTTCTTCTTCTCCCGAGGAAGGCATCGTGGATTACACCATGACTTGTCACAGTGGAGGCACATTGGACATCTACATTGAACCAGTCTTGCCCAAACCGAATCTCGTGATACTCGGACGATCTCCCGTTGCGGTGGCCCTCGCGAAACTCGGTAAGGCAATTGACTATACGGTCTCCGTCGTGGCTCCCGGAGTAGAACGCGAGCGTTTTCCCGATCCCGACCTCATCCAAACGGAATTGGACTTGACCCAATTGCGCATCGCGCCGCAGACCTTCCTGGTGGTCTCCACGCAGGGAGAGGGAGACGAAGAGGCGCTGGAAAAAGCGCTTCGCACAAGCGCAACCTATGTCGCCTTCGTGGCCAGCAAAGTCAAAGCTGCGAAACTCCAGGATTACCTTAAAGAGCGGGGGATCACCACGGACAGGCTAAGTCAGCTTCGTGCCCCGGCGGGTCTTGATATTCGTGCCGCTTCGCCCGAGGAAATTGCGGTCAGCATCCTTGCCGAAATCATCCAGGTGCGTGGTACAAGGCCTGTGACGTCAAAAGCACCAGCGCAGTCGCCGGTACTGGCACAGGAAGCAAAAGATCCGATTTGCGGAATGATGGTGAATGTGGCCAAGGCCAAACACAAATCAGAGTATCTTGGGAATTTGTATTACTTTTGCGGCGCCTCCTGCAAACAAACATTCGATCGTCAGCCCGAAAAATACGCGCTTCCCGCGGCACCGTAACCAGCCGGGCCTGTTCCCTTACCGATTGTCCGCAGATAAGCTGACTTCACCGGGGTACGGCAAACGTTTACTCCGTTCCCTCGTTCCGCTACAATCCCCGGTCGAACGCCATAGCGGCGTGGCAAGTGTTCCGGGCACCGGGAAATTGTCTGGTTCGCCCTAAAAGCGATAATCCGGAGGATAAATAACCGATGAGGGTACGATGGAATCGGCGTGAGGTATTGAAAGCAATGGCTGCCGCATCTACGGGCATGTTCGTTCCCCCAACTCTCGACGCTGCCGAAAAGGACAAAGACGTTGCCGTTAGCCCGTCGGAGGTGCAGGTGACCACCATTAGCCCGCAGACCTTCCGACTCAGCATCTTGCCCGTGTCCAAAAACGGAGTCGTGGGAAAGATCCCTGTTAACGGCTCTTTGGTTCAAGAATCCTGGGGTACTCCCATCGCCAGGCTACGCGAGAACACACAGCAGACTATTCCTACCCGGAATGTGCGGCTTAAGATTTCTCTACCACCGGTCCGAGTCACCGTTACGGATGCATCTGGTAATGCTATCCAGCAGCTCGCTTTTGACGATAGCACCGGCGTCCTGTCTTTTCTGCCCGGTGCTTCGCCGTTATTTGGACTTGGGGAGGGTGGTGGGCAATTCGATCGGCGGGGCTTCGTCGACCTTATGCGGAATGGACAAGGAAGCTACAAACTTGCTACGCATGGCGCTCGAGTAGCCGTCCCGTGGATCATTGGGACGTCGGGGTGGGCGATATTTGTTCACCAACCGTCCGGTACGTTTGATCTCAGTGGATCGGAAGGAAAATTCCTGCCTGCAAGTAAAGACACAGCACTTCCCCTCGATCTTTTCTTCGTCACATCTTCCGATCCGGCCACCATCATGTCCGAGTATGCGCGCATCACTGGCCTTCCCCAGATGCCGCCTCTATGGAGTCTTGGATATCAGCAGTCGCACCGTACACTGGCCAGTCGGGAGGAAATTCTTGGCGTAGCTAAGACGTTTCGCGAGAAACAATTGCCGTGCGACGCTCTCATCTATCTGAGTACCGGTTTTTGTCCGTCGGGCTGGAATACAGAAAATGGCTCCTTCGAGTGGAATTCTCGAGCCTTCCCAGATCCCCAGGAAATGCTCAAGGAACTGCACGCGGAGAATTTTCATGTCGTACTTCATGCCGTGATTCTGACCGATAAGCTCCGCGGGACGGTGCAAGATCCGTGCGAGCTTCCGCGATTCGACGAAGCGAAAGCAAGCTGTTACTGGGATGCGCATCGAAAAGACTTCGCAATGGGCGTAGACGGGTGGTGGCCGGACGAAGGCGACTCCCTCGACATCGCGTCGCGGCTGTTGAGGAATCGCATGTATTGGGAGGGGCCACAGGTCGACCGGTCAAACGTCCGGCCGTACGCCTTGCATCGCAACGGCTATGCCGGTATGCAGAGATACGCCTCGTTTCTTTGGTCTGGAGATGTCTATTCCACATGGGAGACATTAAAAACCCACGTTCCCTTGGCGCTCAACACCGCGCTTACCGGCATTCCGTATTGGGGTACGGACATCGGAGGTTTTGTTCCAACCCCAGAATTTACTGCAGAACTCTATTTGCGTTGGTTTCAGTTCGGCGCTTTTTGCCCCCTTTTTCGATGCCATGGACGTGCGTGGAAATTGCGGCTGCCCTGGGGCTGGAACACCGGAGATACGGGTCCCACAGAAATTAACAATTACCAAGGCGCGGCGCTACCCGACTCCAGCGAATTGCATGATGAGCGGGTGGAAGCGATCTGCCGCAAGTATCTGGACTTGCGTTACCGGATGCTGCCTTACTTGTATAGTGCCGTGCGGGAGTGTGCCACCACAGGGATGCCGATCATGCGCGCTCTGTGGCTCCAGTTTCCGGACGATGCAAAGGCAGTGGCGTGTGGTGACCAGTATATGTGGGGAAGATATTTGCTTGTCGCTCCCGTCGTAGAAAAGGGAGCAACGACGCGCCATGTTTACCTCCCACGTGGCCTTTGGCATGACTACTGGACAGGGGAACGCCTCGAGGGTGGCAGGGAGATCAGTCGGCGCATTGATCTGGAAACAATACCTCTTTATGTTCGCGCGGGATCCATTCTTCCCCTCGCGCCCGTTAAGCAGTATGCGGGCGAGAAGGTGGAAGAGCCGCTTACCCTTTCGATTTATCCTGGCGCGAATACGTCCTTCTTGCTTTACGAAGATGACGGCTCCTCCTTCAATTACCGCAAGGGCGAATGGATGGGCATCCAGATGGCTTGGAAAGATGCAGAGAGAAAGTTCAACCTGCAGTTGGCATCCGGGTCGCGGATGCTCCCGCCAGTGAAGCGGCCCATGACCGTAAAATTGGGTCAGACAACGCGCAATGTGATGTTTGAGGGCAAGCCAGTCGAGGTGTCGTTCTAGATTTCAAAATGAGTTCTGGCTTCGACGAGACTCAACTTCTTTCCCGCGTGAAGCTACGTAAAAATAGGACCAGAACGCCGGCAATGACAAGATTGGTGAGTAGCCAGACCAGGCCTGTGGTGAACGAACCCGTGCGCGTCACGACATAGCCCAGCACATACGGACCGAAAAAGCCGCCCAGGTTTCCAATGGCGTTAATCAAGCCGATGGAGGCGGCGGCGGCATACTCTCCAAGTGTGATCGTAGGCAGCGCCCAGAAACATGGCTGGTACGCATAAATACCCGCAGCAAAAAGGGTAAAGAATCCGAGTTGCATCCATACATGCGAACTAGAGACGATCGCCAAGAGGAGAGCCCCGGATCCTAAGAATAGAGCGCCTGCCGCATGCCAGCGCCGCTCTTGGGTTCGGTCGGAGTGCCAGCTGTTCAGTAATGTCGATATGAGTGCGGCGAAATAGGGAATCGACACCAACAGGGTGACGGGTCCATTTGCCAGTCCCGACGCGCGCTTCAAAAGCGAAGGAAACCAGATCGTGAATCCATAAAACCCGGTGTTAGTGAGAAAATAAATCACGGTGAACAAGATGACATGCCGCTGACGAAGTGCTTCTCCCACCGCGTAAGAACGCTTTGCTGTTTTTTCCTTGTTTTCTCGGTTCAATTCGCCGGTGATCCATTCCCGTTCGTCCTCAGGCAGCCACTCTGCCTGGCTAGGCCTGTCCGTAAGATAAAAAAAGGTGATGACCCCGAAAATCACCGCGGGAATTCCCTCGAGAATAAATAACCAACGCCATCCTGCTAGGCCGTACCACTGAATCCGTAAAATCCTGCCAGCAAGCGGGGAGCCGAGAAAATTTGCCAGTGGCTGGGCCGCCATAAAGGACGCCACGGCTTTCGCCAGATCACGACGAGTGAACCAATGGGTGAGATACACGATCACGCCAGGAAAAAAGCCGGCTTCGGCTGCCCCCAGCAGGGACCTCAACCAGTAAAACTGGCTGGACGTGTGAACGAATCCCACAGCTATGGTAATCAGTCCCCAAGTGACCATGATTCGGGTAATCCAAAGTCGCGCACTCCAGCGTTCGACGATCAATGCCCCGGGGATTTCCAGCAGGACGTAGCCGATAAAAAAGATTCCTGCGCCCAAACCGAAGACCCGGTCAGTGAAGCGCAAGTCGTGAGACATTTCTAGGGCGGCATAGGCAACATTGACCCGGTCGAGGAAAGCAATGACGTACAGAAGCCACAGGAAGGGGAGTATACGGGCGGCGATCCGGCGCCTGGCCATCTGCTCCGTACCCAAGACGGACGGCACACTCATTACGGTTCGGCCACCACCGCTATTTCTTGAGCCACGGCAGTCCCGACATCCCGCGTGCCGGCCGTGCCGCCGAGATCCGGAGTATGGACGTCTGATCTGGCGAGCACCGCTTCCAGCGCCTTTTCCACGGCACGCGCTGCCTTTGCTTCTCCCAGGTGCTCCAACATCATGGCCCCCGACCAGATTTGCGCGATGGGATTAGCGATTCCTTTGCCTGCAATGTCTGGAGCGGAACCGTGGACCGGTTCAAACATGGAGGGATATTCCCGTTCAGGATTCAGATTTGCGGAAGGCGCCAAACCAATAGAGCCGACAACCGCGGCACTGAGGTCCGATAATATGTCACCGAATAGGTTTGACCCGACAACTACGTCGAACCAATCGGGATGGCGCACAAAATGGGCTGCCAGAATGTCAATATGATATTGGTCGGTGCGCACATCCGGGAAATCTCGAGCAACGACAGAAAATCGTTCATCCCAGAACGTCATCGTGTGAATAATCCCGTTGGATTTGGTGGCCGACGTGACATGATTCCGCCTGGTTTTTGCCAGTCCGAATGCATGACGCATAATGCGATCACACCCGCGCCGGGTGAAAGCTGCCTGCTGCAGCGCCATCTCGTAATCCGTGTTGTGATAGAGACGGCCTCCAACCTCAGAATATTCGCCTTCGTTGTTTTCGCGGACGATGCAGATGTCAATTTGTCCGGGGGGAAATCCTCTGATGGGAGAATCCACACCACCGAGCAAACGCACGGGACGTAGGTTCACGTACTGCTGGAACGTCCGCCGAATCGGAATCAACAACCCCCAGAGCGAAACATGATCGGGAACACCGGGATATCCCACGGCGCCGAGGTAAATCGCGTCAAACTCACGCAACTGGTCGAGACCGTCCTTAGGCATCATCCGGCCGGTCTTTCGATAGGTCTCGCAGCTCCAGTCAAAGTGATGCCAGGCGAAGGTTATGTCGTACCGGCGTCCCGCTGTTTCCAGAACGTGAAGACCTTCGGGTACGACCTCACGGCCGATCCCGTCCCCTTCAATGACCGCAACCTTGTAATGAACCATCGTCACTTCCCGGGTCGCCGAGGCTGGATTCTTAGAAAGATCGATCGAAAGGCATAGCTGAAACCCTGGCGAGGAACTTGAGGCATCGAGATCATCTTCCCTCCTGCACTCCCCGTCAAGTGAAAACCGTTTATTGAGATTACGTTTACACGCTGGTTTTGGGCTATGATCGGCGGGACAGAAATGGCGATAGGAAGGTATCGGAAGTTTTATGGAAGGACAGCAAAATGAAGAAGCTACGCAGCCAGGAATGGTTCGGACGAAAAGATCGGGATGGCTTCCTGTACCGAAGTTGGATGAAAAATCAGGGTTGGCCGCATGACCTTTTCGATGGTCGCCCGGTGATCGGTATCTGTAACACGTGGTCCGAACTCACACCGTGCAACGCGCACTTCCGAGAGCTCGCCGAATTTGTGAAGCGTGGCGTATGGGAGACTGGCGGCTTTCCCCTGGAATTTCCCGTCATGTCTCTGGGTGAGACTCAATTACGGCCTACGGCCATGCTGTTCCGCAATCTTGCCAGCATGGATGTGGAAGAGTCGATTCGCGGTAACCCCATCGATGGAGTGGTTCTCCTCATGGGTTGCGACAAGACGACGCCATCGCTTCTGATGGGAGCCGCTTCCTGCGATCTACCCGCGATCGGACTCTCCGGTGGTCCCATGCTTTCTGGAAAATTTCATGGCAGGGACTTGGGTTCAGGAACTGGACTCTGGCAAATGACCGATCAGATCCGCACAGGTGCAATGAAGCTGGAGGAATTCTTTGAAGCGGAGAGCTGCATGCACCGCTCCAAAGGACATTGCATGACCATGGGTACCGCCTCAACGATGGCCAGCATGGTCGAGGCATTGGGCATGAGCCTGCCCGGCAACGCCGCCATTCCAGCGGTAGACGCGCGCCGCAATACCTTGGCGCAGATGACCGGCCGGCGTATTGTGCAGATGGTCCAGGAGGACCTTTGCGTCTCACGAATACTCAAACGCGAAGCTTTCGAGAACGCGATTTTCGCGAACGCTGCCATTGGTGGCTCCACTAACGTGTTGATTCATTTGATTGCGATTGCAGGCCGCGTCGGTGTCCCCTTATCCCTTCCTGATTTTGATCGACTCGGATCCACGTTGCCCTGTTTGGTGAATATTCAGCCTTCAGGGAAGTACCTCATGGAGGATTTTTTCTATGCGGGTGGACTCCCCACGGTCCTCCGCGAACTTGCGGAAGCGGGTGTGCTGCACCGGGATGCTCTCACCGTGAATGGACAGCCGATCGGGAATAATGTCGCGGACGCTCCCTGTTGGAATCGCGATGTGATTCGTCGATTCTCGGAACCGTTCAAGGCAAGCGCCGGGATCGCCGTGCTACGCGGTAACTTGGCACCGGATGGTGCTGTCATCAAGCCGTCTGCCGCAAGTTCTAACCTGTTGACCCATCGAGGGCGCGCTGTGGTGTTCGAAACGATCGAAGAATTCCACAGCCGTATCAATGACGAGTCCTTGGATATCGACGAGACTTGCGTCATGGTCCTCAAGAATTGCGGCCCGCGTGGCTATCCTGGCATGGCGGAGGTCGGCAACATGCTCCTGCCGCCAAAGGTCTTGCGGAAAGGAATAACGGATATGGTCCGCATCTCCGACGCGCGCATGAGTGGGACCGCCTATGGAACCGTGGTGCTGCACATTTCGCCGGAAGCGGCTGCGGGCGGTCCACTGGCATTAGTGGAGTCGGGAGACATCGTCAATCTCGATGTTCCAAAGCGGCTGCTTCGTTTGGAAGTGGATGACAAAACACTCGCTGACCGTCGGGCAAGATGGATTCCACCCTCAGTTCCCGATCGCGGTTGGCTGAAATTGTATGCCGAACATGTCTTGCAAGCAGATAAGGGAGCTGATCTTGATTTTCTGGTAGGTCGCAGCGGTGCGCGAGTGGCGCGCGACTCGCATTAAACCTATCCGACTCAGTCCGCTGCCGACCGGGAAGACCGCTTTGCGTTCGATCGCGATTTCGTCTGATTGTGATTTGGGGAAAACGTGGTCGAACTTCGAAGTACCAAGCGCGTCTTAAGAATGTATTCGGTGCCCTCTGGCGCTGGGCTTTCTCTTTTGACTTCCTTGAGCAAGGCCTCAAAGGCGAGTCTCGCCAATTCCGATTGCGACATTTGCACGGTGGTCAGCGGAGGAGTCAAAAACTCCGCCATGCGGATGTCGTCGAATCCGACTACCGATAAATCCTGAGGAACCTTGATCCCAAGTTCGAAGGCCTCCCTCATCACGCCGATCGCTGTCATGTCATTCGAGCAAAGAAGTGCCGTTGGTCGCTCGCGAAGCTCGGAAAGTTTCTTAAGGCCCCTCTTCCCCCCCTCTAACCTGTGATCTCCCTCGATGACAAAGTCCGGCCTGACCGGCAAGCCGATCTCACGCATGGACGCTTCAAATGCGTCTCGCCTGGCGACTGCGGACCGCAAGCGGAGAGGTCCGGTAAGGAAGCCGATCCGTTCATGCCTTAGCGCGGCCAGATGTTGCACGGCCTGCCGAATTCCATCGGCATAATCAACGCGGATATTGCTGACGCGCGGAGCCTTCGGGCCGATGTCGATGAACACCAGGGGCAAGTTTCGAAAACGGAGGTGTTCCAACAAATAGTCTTCCATTCCGAATGTGAGTATAGCCACCCCATCGACGCGGCCTTCAATCATTCTGCGGACGGCAAGTTCCATGCGCCTAGGGTCGTGAATCGTAGAGGTCAGAAGAATTTCGTAATTTTGCTCGACGGCGAGAGTTTCAAAGGTCTGAACGATCTCGGGGAAAAAAGGATTTGTAATTTCAGAAACGATTAATCCAAAAACGTGGCTTCGTCCCGACACCAGAGCCCGGGCTTGTCGGTTGGGGTAGTATCCAAGTTCCTCGATGGCCTTCCATACACGTTTCGCCAATTGAGCGTCTACGGTCGCTACTTGATTGACGGTGCGCGAAACGGTGGCAGTTGACACTTTAGCCCGTCTGGCGACATCACGAATGTCCACAAGACCTCTTCTGTTTCGAAAAAAGCTGGTATCTACAGTATACGCTATCCCAAGTTGTTTCCAACGGACAGTCGAGTTCGACCTTCATCTGGAAACCGTCTAGTCGCTTCTCCCTGAGCCTTTCCCGAAGCACCGCGAATTGTTGACGGACGGCCGAAAGATGGCCACCGAAGGGCCTTGCAATAGGGAGAGCACCGTGGTAAACGTTTACTTAATTTGGCGAGCTATCGCGGTACTGACTTCCGCGTCGTCGAGGGGGCCCTCCATGATTCGATCGCACCGTGTCGTCCTATGGCCGCCACACCGTTCCTTTCTCTGCCGCTCAGGACAGGTTGGATCCACCCGTCCACTCAAACTCTTCCCGCAGAGCATTGAAATTTTCATGACCTTCTCATCCAACAACCGTCGTCAGTTTTTCGGCCCGGAGCCAGGGAATACTGGGGCCGGACAAAAGCTCGCTGGATTTGGTTGACATAAGCAGCCCGCTCGGAACAGGGAAAAAGAAAGCCCGGTGTAGCGTGAAAGTGGGTGGGAACGGTCCACCGATAAGTCAAAGGTCGGAAACAGTCGAGGAGCCATGCTGCTTGTCAATTTGCGCAAACAAGTTCTGAAAGCCAATCTGGATTTGGTCCGGAGAGGGTTGGTGTTGTCCACCTTTGGTAACGCCAGCGGCGTTGCGCGCGACGAAGGCCTTATGGTGATAAAGCCAAGTGGTGTTCCCTATGAGTCGATGAAGGTGGAGCATCTTGTTGTGACGGACTTGCAAGGCAAGGTGGTCGAGGGAACTTTGCGCCCGTCCTCAGATCTTCCCACGCATGCGGCTCTCTACCGGTCGTTCCACTCCATCGGTGGAATCGCCCATACGCATTCCGAGTACGCCACGGCATGGGCACAAGCGCGTAAATCAATTCCTTGTTTCGGCACGACGCATGCCGATTATTTTCACGGCGCAATCCCGTTGACGGAAGTCATGAACGATGAAGAAATCAATGGTGAGTATGAGGCGAATACCGGTGTGGCTATCATTCGCGCGTTTGAACAGCTGGATCCACTGGCGATTCCTGCTGTTCTCGTGGCGAACCACGGGCCGTTTGCTTGGGGAGTAGACGCGAATAAAGCCGCAGAAAATGCCTGGATGCTCGAAGCCGCGGCTCGCATCGCGTATTTCACCGTGGGCATCCAGCCGCACGCGGAGGGCATTGGCAAAGCACTTCATGACCGTCATTTCTTGAGAAAGCACGGCAAGCATGCGTATTACGGCCAAGCGAGGATAAAAGGGTGATTGTGCCACTTGCATTTCTCGAAACGCAGCGGCTGGTGCATTTATCCACGGTCGATCTGGTCATCATCATTTTTTATTTTGCGCTGGTGCTGGCCATCGGCTTCTATCTGAAGGAGCAGGCTAACACCGGCGAAGATTTTTTCATGGCCGGGCGGGAGATGACCGCGTGGATCGCCGGCCTCAGCTTTCTCTCCGCGAATCTGGGTTCGCTCGAGCTCATGGGCTGGGCCGGGGCTTCCTACCAGTACGGCATCCTGGCCGCGCACTGGTATTGGATCGGCGCCATTCCCGCGATGTTGTTTCTCGCCCTGGTGATGATGCCGTTCTACTACATCAGCAAAACGCACTCGGTTCCCGGCTATCTGAAACTGCGCTTCGGCGAAGCCAGCCGCGCGCTGTCCTCCGTCAGTTTCGCTTTCATGACCGTGCTGATGAGCGGCATCAACATGTATTCGATGGCCCTGGTCCTGAAGATCGTTCTCGGCTGGGACATCAACTTCAGCATCCTGATTTCCTCCGTCACCGTCGCTATTTACGTGGCTCTCGGGGGGCTGCGTTCCGCCATCTTCAATGAAGTTCTGCAGTTCATCCTGATCTGGGCCGGTGCGCTGTTGATTCCCATCCTCGGCTTGATCGAAGCCGGAGGCTGGAACGGCCTGAAAGCACGCATCGCCACCAATGCTTCGGCGGAATACACGCACCTGTGGAGCACTCTCGGAAAGTTTCAAGATAACCCCATGGGCATTCACTGGACCGGCATCGTCTTCGGTCTCGGTGCGATCATCTCCATGGGCTACTGGACGACAGACTTCCTGGTCGTGCAGCGCGTGCTCTCGGCCAAGGACCTGCGCGCCGCGAAAATGGCTCCCATCATTGGCGCCGGCTTCAAGATGCTGGTGCCCTTCATCGTCATTCTTCCTGGCCTTCTGGGTCTCGCGCTTCTCCCGATCAAACTGGTTGGCGAAACACAGGCCGTGGCCAGCGGCGGGCACAGCTACAACGAAGTGCTTCCGCTGATGCTCGCGCGGTACTGCGGCCCGGGCCTGCTCGGGCTCGGCATCACGGCACTGATCGCTGGATTCATGTCCGGTATGGCCGGCAATGTCAGCGCGTTCACCACCGTGTGGACCTACGACATCTATCGCGCGCTCCTCAAGAAGGACGCTTCCGATGCGCACTACGTCCGCATGGGCCGCTGGTCCACAGTTGTGGGTGTGGCCATCTCCATCGGCACCGCCTACCTGGTGATGGATTTCAAGAGCATCATGGACTACGTCCAGGCGCTGTTCAGCTTCTTTATCGCGCCGCTCTTCGCCACCGTACTGCTCGGCATGTTGTGGAAGCGCGCCACGGCAGCGGGTGGTTTCTGGGGCCTGCTGGCCGGCACGGCGTCGTCGGTGGGGATGTGGGCCTGGGTAAAGGTGGATCCTTCAGCGCTTCGCTATGTGGCGCTATCTCCCTACGCGCGAGACATGGCAGAGAACATGTACCGCGCGCTGTGGTCCTGTCTGATCTGCGCGTTCGTCACCATCGCCGTCAGCCTGGTCACCAAGCGCAAAGCCGATGCGGATCTCCAGGGCCTGGTCTATGGCGTTACCGACATTCCTTCGGAGAGTTATGTTTCCACGTGGCACCGGCCGTGGTTCTGGGCCGTGGTGGTCGGAGCCATTTTTGTGGCTCTGAATCTTATTTTCTGGTGAGGCGCTATGAAACGCGGCGGATCGATTTCCATCTGGTTTTTCATCGGGATATCCCTTCTCGTGAACGGCGTGCTCATCTGTGGCGCGGGTGTGTACCAGCTCTTGTACCCGCCGCTGAAGGAGGTGGTGCTGTTCCGCCTGCACGCGGGGGTGTGGTGGGGCGCCATTCTGGCGGTGATAGGAGCGGTGTACAGCGTTTACTACGCGCCGGGAAAAGGCCGTAGCTGAACCGTTTCGAGGAGTTGCGGAGCTCAACATGGCAAGCAAGAAAAAAATGACGATGGGGTTGATAGTAGGGAACCGGGGGTTCTTTCCCGATCACCTGGCCAAGACGGGCCGCGAAGAAATGATCCAGGCCTTGCAGAAAGCCGGCTGGGAGGTGGTGGCGCTGACGCCGGAACAGAGTAAATACGGGGCGGTCGAAACGCACGAGGAAGCCAAACGCTGCGCGGAACTGTTTCGTTCGAAGGCCGGCGTTATCGATGGCGTGATGGTCACCCTGCCCAACTTTGGCGATGAACGCGCCATCGCCGACACGCTGCGCCTGGCGCGCTTAGCAGTGCCGGTCCTCATGCAGGCCACGCCGGACACACCGGGTAAAATGGCCATCACGCATCGCCGGGACAGCTTCTGCGGCAAGATGTCGGCCTGCAACAACCTCAAGCAGTACGGCATTCCGTATTCCCTCACCACGCTGCATACCGAAACTCCCGATTCGCCGGAATTCGCCAGGGACCTCGACTGGTTCGCGGCCGTGTGCCGGGTGGTGAACGGCCTGCGCAACCTGCGGATCGGCGCTCTCGGCGCGCGTCCCACGGCGTTCAACACCGTGCGTTACAGCGAAAAGCTGCTCGAAGCCAGCGGCATCTCCGTCGAAACGCTGGATCTTTCTGAAGTGCTGGGCCGTATCAGCCGCATGAAGGATACGGACCCCGCGGCGGTTCAGAAACTGCAATCCATCCAGAAGTATGTTTCGACCACGGATATTCCCCAGGCCGCGCTGCTGAAAATGGCCAAGCTCGGCGCGGTCATTGACGATTGGATGAAAACCACGGACCTGCAGATCAGCGCGGTGCAGTGCTGGACTTCGCTGGAAGAAAATCTCGGTGTGGTTCCCTGCACGGTGATGAGCATGATGAGCGACTCGTTGCTCTCGAGCGCCTGCGAAGTGGATGTTTGCGGGGTGCTCGGCATGCACGCGCTGCAGCTCGCTTCGGAAACGCCCAGCGCGTTGCTCGACTGGAACAACAACTACGGTTGCGACCCCAACAAGGCGGTCTGCTTCCATTGCAGCAATCTGCCCAAGCACTTCTTCCGCGAAGTGAAAATGGACTACCAGGCCATCATCGCCGGCACGGTCGGTAAAGAAAACACCTTCGGCACCTGCGTTGGCCAGGTGAAATCCGGCGCCATGTGCTTTGCCCGGTTTTCTACGGACGATGCCCACGGCACCATCCGCGGCTATTCCGGCAGCGGCCGTTTCACCGACGACCCGCTAGAAACCTTCGGTGGGGCTGGCGTCGTCGAAATCCCCGGCCTGCAGAAACTCCTGCGGTACATCTGCGAGAACGGCTTCGAACATCATGTCGCTGCCAACTTCTCCTCCGTGGCCGCCGCCGTCCACGAAGCCGCAACCCGCTACCTCGGCTGGCCGATGTATGCCCACAAGGAGTAATAATTTGTTCAGGGAGCGAGTGTAATCCGATGGCAATTGTGGCGGGAGTCGATTTTGGAACTTTGAGTGTTCGCGTTTCCATTGTGGACAGCGAACGCGGTCCGTTGGCGACGGCTCTCGCGGAATATCCATTACATCGCAAGCGGGAAGATCCGGAATACGCCACGCAATCGCATGACGATCAGATGCGCGCGTTAGCAACCGCCACTCGCGAAGCTGTAGAAAAAGCCGACATCTCCAGTGACAAGGTCCAAGCCCTCGCGGTTGATACCACCGGCTCTTCTGTCATTCCTGTTGGCGAACATCTCCAGCCGCTCGATGAGTACTATCTTTGGTGTGATCACCGGAGCAAAGTCGAGGCAGCGGAAATCACGGAAGCGGCCCACCGCGAGAGACTTCAAGCGATCCAGTGGTGTGGCGGGGTGTATTCTTCCGAATGGGGTTTTTCAAAACTGTTGCATTGGCTGCGCCACAACCCAGAGAAGCGCGCTCAATTCATCTCGGCTTTCGAACATTGCGACATGGTGGCGGCCACCCTCTGCGGAATCACCGACTCGCGAAAGGTAAAACGCAGTGTTTGCGCCATGGGTCATAAGTGGCTGTGGAATCCGGACCTCGGCGGTTTACCGCCGGAAGAATTCCTTGTGACAGTGGATCCCTTGCTGGCGGGAGTGAGGGCAAAGCTCCAGGGAGAATACGTCACCTCAGATCACATTGCAGGAAGACTTTCTCCTTTTTGGGCCGGAAAACTGGGATTGAAGGCGGATATTCCCATTCCGGTCGGAGCGTTCGACGCCCATTGGGATGCCATCGGAGCAGGTTGTCGCACCGACGATATGGTCAATGTTATCGGCACGTCGACCTGCATCATTGGCATCACACCGTCCATCAACTTGGTTCCCGGTGTTTGTGGCGTCGTGCAGGGAAGCGTGCACCCAAAGCGAACTGGGATTGAAGCCGGTCTTTCCGCGGTGGGGGACATATTCAACTCCATTGCCAAACGCGCTGGAACTGACGTGGCGACGCTTAGTCTCGGCCTGGAGAAATACAGAGCGGGACAGACCGGTCTACTCCGCATGACCTGGGATAACGGGGACCGGACCGTGCTCGTTAATCCCAATTTGCGCGGCGTGACCTTCGGCTGGAATTTACAGAGCACCAGTCAGGACGAATTGTTTGCCGCAATTGAGGGTACCGCCTTTCACACAAGAATCATTCTGGATCGCATGGCCGAACATGGGGTGGAAATCAAGCGCGTGATAAATGCGGGCGGCATTCCGCAGAAAAACAATGTGCTCAATCAGGTGTATGCCAACGTTCTCGGAAGGCCGGTCCTCGTGCCTGGCAAGAGCGTCATCAGTTTAGGTTCCGCGATTTTCGCGTTTCTCGCCGCAGGTACTTTCCAGACGGTGGACGAGGCCCAGGACAAGATCTGTCCGGCGCATACAGTTTTTATGCCACAGCCGGAAGCCCAAAAAACCTACGATTCCTTGTATGCCCTCTATCAAAAACTCTATTTTGCTTTTGGGCAGCCGAACGATTCCGGGTTCGGCGATGTCCTGCCCTCACTGATCAAATTGGCGCAGAAGGAGCCCTCCACTTCGTGAGCATCTGCGCTTGGGTTTACTGGCTGGAAGATTCAAAAGTCTAGGCACTAAGGGAGGTTCATATGCCAAAAGGATCACAAATATCGCGCAGAGAATTTGTCGGTTCGGCGATCTCTACGGCCGCGGTGGGATCTCTGTCCTTACAAAAGCTTTTGGCCCGTTCCGGGGGACACAGTCTGAGTCCAGCGGATCCGGATTGGAAAGATGAGGGCGTACTTTTTGTTGATAAGTCTCCCTATGCCAAGTTGCACAACGTTCCGGTCGACGCGGTGACGATCACCGCGGGGTTCTGGGGAACACGCCGAGAAATCAATGTCGACAAGAGCATTCCTTCGATGGAGAAATTACTGGAAGCCAATGGGCGCATGAATAATTTCTTGCGGCTTTCAGGCAAAAGTGACGCCGCACAGCATGGCCCAGTTTTCTCGGACTCGGATGTCTACAAGTGGACGGAAGCTGTTGGGTTTGTCCTGCAGTCCGGTGATCGCCCGGAATTGCGGGAGCTTACGGAGAAGATCATCAAAGAAGTTGTGGCGGTGCAAGAGCCGAGTGGATACCTCAACACGTATTACGTGGAGGAGCGCGCGAAAGAACGTATGCAGCCCGAGGTGCAACGTTGGGGGCATGAGCTCTACAATCTCGGCCACATGATCCAGGGCGCGATTGCCTTCTACCGCGCTACCGGCGACCGCACATTACTGGACGCCAGCATTCGCTACGTTGACGGTTATTTGCTTCCAAATTTTGGCCCTGAATCGAACAAAAAGCCGATCTTCTCGGGGCATCCGGAGATTGAGTTAGCTCTGATCGAGCTTTACCGCACCACAGGAGAAAAGAAGTACCTCACCTTTGCCGGCTATATTTTGCAAGGCGACGACCGCATCAAGGAGCCACAACACGCCTATGTTTATCATTTTTGCGGGATTCCGTTCACTTCGCGAACGCATCTTGAAGGTCACGCTGTGCGCGCGATGTACGCTTGCTGCGGTGCTACAGACTATTACATGGAGACCGGCGACGAATCCTACCTGAAAACGCTCAATGTACTTTGGAACGACTTGGTAACCAGCCAAATGTACGTGACCGGCGGGGTTGGCGCCCGCAGCCAAGGCGAAGCCTTTGGCGATTCCTACGAACTACCGAACTTTACGGCTTACGGAGAGAGTTGCGCCGCCATTGGCAATATGATGTGGAATTGGCGCATGCTGACAGCCACTGGCGACGCGAAATACGCCGACGTGATCGAGCGTGCCCTATATAACGGCATTAATTCCGGGATGTCGCTCGACGGTACACTCTATTGCTACCGCAATCCCCTGGCCTTTGATCCAGGCGGCGGAGACCATATCCGGAACCCATGGTATGACGTTACGTGCTGCCCTCCCAACCTGGAACGTACGTTCGCTTCCTTGCCTGGCTATTTCTACGGCACCAGCAAGGACGGCCTTTATCTGCATCTCTATGACAATTCGCAACTGGATTGGCATTTGGAAAATGGAACGGGTCTGAAAGTTGTGCAGAAAACGAATTATCCTTGGGACGGCGCGGCAGAAATTACAGTCACACCAGCGAGGCCAACGGAGTTCACATTTTATCTTCGCATTCCCGGTTGGTCCGACGGTACGCAGGTTAAGATCAACGAAAAGCCTGTTTCTGGCGCAACTGCCGGCCAATACCTTGCATTGCGGCGTCGCTGGTCCTTGGGTGACGTTGTCAGTGTGAAATTCAACATGGCGCCACAGGTGCTCGAAGCCAACACCCGCGTCGTGGACGACTATGCACGCGTGGCGGTTCAGCGCGGCCCACTGGTCTACTGTCTTGAACAGCTGGATCAGCCGGCGGGAGTGCCGCTGTATGAAGTTTCTTTGGATTTACGCCAAAAGGATTCGTCTTCGTTCCGGGAGGAATCTCGAAGCGATCTGCTGGGTGGAATCGTCGTTCTAAAGCACGAGGGAGCAGCGAACGAGAGCTCCGCGTCAGGCAGTAAACTCTACTACCCATACGCTCCAAAGCAAACACCAACTCGCCCGTTGGAGCTCAGTTTTATCCCATACTACGCGTGGGCGAATCGAACTGCTACGCCAATGCAGGTTTGGACTCCGATACTCCGGGCATAGACGGATCGATGCAATCTTCGAATCAAAAAGATCGCAAGAAACCGAATTGCCTAACGGGACATTGGATTTGCCGAACCGTCCTCAGACGGTTTCACAAACTTGTCGGCATCAATGGCCACGTTCTGGAGCACTTCCTTAATTTGCATCGTTGAACTACTGCCAGGGGAGGAAATCGTGATGCGAAACGGGACCTGCACCCCGTCGACTTCGCGGTAATCGGCGTAGTCGATTTGTGAAGGATTGCTGCCAAGAGGCGAGTCCGCGAAGCGGACAAGACGAAGTAGCAAACCGGATTCTTGGTCGAAATAGAACTTTGCTGTTGGGCGTCCTTCCCGGAAAGACAAAACAACGAATGCCTCCCGCTCATTCACATTTTCAGGATACTCCACACGCACATCCGGAAATACCTGTTGGATGTGTAAAGGAAATTGCAGATCAGCATTAATCCGAGCTTCCTCTAGTTCTGCGGCGTGCATGTCGCGTGTGGGGCGACCTGGAATCGTGGTCCAACCGTTATGCCCATTGAATGCGACAATACTCGTTCCCGCCGGAAGATGGCGTACCACGGCACGTCTATCCGGTGTTTGAGTGAACACTTCTACGCTCACGGACTTGCCGGACACCTCAACAGTCCCCCTTTCGATTTGGCTTGTAAGTTTCTGAATCGCGACCGTCCCACCAAGAGCTTGGATATATCTGTCAATGAGCTGGCTGACGGTCGGCAAGCTTGGAGGAAGCTTTTGTTGCTGTCCACTGGAAGCATTTGAGCCGGATAGCAACTGGTTTTCAAGGTTTGGAGTAGCGTCCGGAACGCGCGCACCGCGGTGGCAGGAGTAACAGGTTACTTCGCGTCGTCCTTCGAAATTGTTTCCATTCAGGGTGAACATCATTTTTATCATTTCGCGTGCGGTCTGTTTGGGTTTCTTGTCATCCTTATCGAAGTGGCCTTCCACGTGACAGAAAGTGCATTCCACGCCGAGTGACGAAGCCATGAATTGCATCGCGGAAAGCAATTGATCGGACGGCATACCCTTCAGAACCTGGATGTTCTTGAAAACTTCTTCCGCATTTTTAGGCTCTCCAGCCGAGGATCCTCTTCCATCGCCTTCATCCCTAGCGGGCAGTTCATCCATGGCCATCTTGATTTTGGCTGATAGTGCGGCTGCTTCGGTGGCTTTCCCTTCTTTCCCATACAAAGCGATCAATGTGCTTGCTGCAGGCAGAAACAAGGGATCGAGACTTATCGCGCGCTCCAAGTGCGCAATGGCGCGAGCATCGTCTCCTTCCAAAATGTAGGGTGAAGCAGCGCTTGCCTCCGTGAGGGCGGAGTTGGGATCGAGTTGCAAGGCACGCTCGAACGCCACCTTTGCGTCCGATGTTTGCTTTCCGAGAAGGAGCGCTTCTCCAATCCATTTGAAAAAATCAGGATCGTCCGCAAATTGGCGCTGCACTTCTGTGAGGTCACGATATCCTTCGATGACGAATGGCGACGAGTGACGCTGCATTCCGACATCAATATAGGCGATTCCCAGATTCCGCTTCTGCAATTCTGGAGTGGGCTCGCGCCAAGCAGAGATTCCAGCGTTCAGTGGAAGTCCGGGCTGTCCTTCGGGACGCCGCTGAATCCGATGATCGGTAAACGCAGTATGCCCACCGTCTTTGGCATCGCGCCTTGGCATGTGGCACCCGATGCAATCACTGTTCTGCGGAGGATGAGAATCAGGGAGTTTGCTCGTGTGGCACGACAGACAACGGGAGCGATAATCCTCGGCAGATTGAGACATCTTGTCGTGGGGATTGTGGCACGTTGCACACCACAAGCGGCCGCCGCTAATACGAGAGCAGGCGCTGAGCGCAAGTTGTTCGACGTGACTGATGACTTTGAATTCACCCGTCGAGGAGCCTTCGGGCAGGGCATTCCGATAAATCGTATAGGTTTCTTCGAGTGGTTGACCCGGGAGGAAGTCGCTCAGTCTCTTCCCGGGATTGGCGACGCGCGCCACACCGAATAGATGGCACTGCTCACAGATACTGTCGCGAGCTGCGCGTTCGAGCTTGGAGGGATTGACGATGGTTCCTGGTCGGGGATCCGCCAAATGTTTCTCCGATGGGCCGTGGCAGCGTTCGCACGTGATGCCCTCGGCTGCGAATACCGGTGGTCGATACTCGTTCAGAGTGCCCGGAACATGCAGGGAGACGCCAGAGTGACAGAGAACGCACTCTTCACTGACGGGCCGTGTGAAATCGGGATCGGGCTGATTTTCGTACCCTGGCGCGAGATCATATGAGTGACGGCTTTTGTAATAGGCGACGGGCGACTGAAAAAGATGGTCTCCGATGTCAACCAAGTATCCGCTCGCGTGATCCCCTGAGCCAATCACATAGTCCACGCGATACTCGCTTTTTTCGCCTGCATTCTCCCAGGTTTGCCAAAGCCCTGCCGGCGAGGAGTGAATTGCGATCCTCGTTCCGTGCGCTGCGACAGTGCCGTCCGGTTCCTGGCCAGCACGACGCAACGCATGAGCCATGGCCGAGCGGGCATATCCCTGGACCTCCACCGGGTGACAAAACAGGCAGCGATCTGCGCCCGACGGCTCTTTCCAAAGTAGATTCGAGCGAGCCTCTGATCCGATGGACTGTTGTTCTGTGGCTTGCGCGCGTGCCGAAGCTGCACTTAGAAGAAGCAGAAGAATGAGAAACATGGCTGGCGGCAGAGCACGCGCCGAGTTTCCAGGGGAGGATCGACTCACCGCGCGGAATGATCCAAATCCTGCCTTCGGAAGTGGGACGACAGCACAAGTATCACAGTTTTGGGATGCGCCACGAAGGCAGGGCCAACGGCTGCAATCGAGTAACTCTCCGCCGGTTGCCCAGGATGCGGTTTTATGCGGCATTTATGTGGCATCCGTCACAGGAGTTGCAGCAGAAAAGCAGCGTGCACCATATGTGCTGTGACCGCGAGGAGTACTTACTCGCCCACCTTTTGGTACAGCCGATACGGCTCATTCCCGATTGCCCCGAAGGGTCGGAACGTAACTTTCCCCGCATCGGATTGTACTAACCAATCTCCGGAGGCCTCTGAGGCGGCCGTGGCAGCAAGCAGTTGCGCACGGGCAAAGCTCGCCGGCAGGTTGCCGATGCCAAATAGCGCAACCGGTCCACGAACCAAGGCCACTATCTGGGGATCTTCAGCGTCCACAGCTTGTAGTCTAAGCGGCATCCCCATGTCATATTCCACACGGTCGCCAGTTTTCCAGGTTCGTGATAACGCAAAAAACTGTCCTGGCGTAACGTCGCCCTCCGCGCGTTTCCCATTGACGGAAATCCGCGTTTTTGCGTCTGCCCAGGACGGAACTCGCACATAGATTGTGAAATTTTCCGGACGTGCCGTCTCCAGTTGAAGTTGAGTCGTGTTGGAAGTGGGATAGCTTGTTTGCTGCGTCAAACTGCACTTCGCCCCATTCTGCGCCCAGGTAACGCGGGAAGGAAGGAACAAGTTGACGTAAATGCCTTCCTTTGCCGGATAGTAAGAACTGATGCCATAGTCAGCCGCCAATTGGGGAAAAGTGCCGGAGCAGCATGGCCATTTGTCTTTGTAGTAGACCTTTTTGGCGGCATCGTTGTTGTAATCGGAATAGTAGAAACTGGTGCCGTCCGGCTGGATCGGTTTTGCGCCGGCGATGGTGTTATACAGCACCTGCTCCATGCTGTCGCCATAGCGAGAGTCGCGCGTAATTCGCAATAAATAGCGCGTAATCTTGAACTGCCCGTAAGCTCCGCACGGAGTTTCAAAGCTGGAACGGGTGCTACCCAAACTTGCGGCGAGTAGTCCCTTCCCGGGGACAACGAACGCCTCGTTTGGCCCCCAACCTCCCGTGGCATAGCTTTGCTCTTGCACCATGCGTAGTCCGTTGGTTGCGGCGCGCAAATATTTTTCATCACCCAAGACCAGATACGCCTGCATCGCTGAACTTAACGTGTTCACGTGACTGTAGGCATGCTTTCCAGGAAGGGCATTGTGGTTTTCGGCTAGTGCATCGTAGTACTCATGATAGATGAAGCGCTCTCCCAATTCGCGATAGCGTTTGTCCCCGCTTCGTTGATAAGCGAGGAAAAAATTCTCAGGCAATGTGTACGTTTCGTCCCAGGTGTAAGCAATCGATGGGTGAGGCCGAGCTTCCTGTTCGGCACGGCTTAGCGCTTTCTCCGGCAAGTGCGGCAAGACCGCATCCGTACTTCGCTTGAGAACATCAAGGGCAATCGGATCGGCGGCAAACTCGTGGGCATCGATGAGGCCGCAGCACGTTTTGTCAAAGGTGTAACCCGGCAGCCGGTAGTCAATATAGAACTTCCCGGAAGGCTCCACGGTTTCGCCGAAACCGCGAACAAGACGTTGCACCTTCGCTTGGGTCGGTTTCGACCCAGTCACCGCGTAGGCGCGCGCCAATCCTGAGACATACTGGCCGAAAGAATGGCCGGCAATAAATGCGTGAAAATTATCCTTCGCGTTAAAGTCATCGCCATTGTCGTACCATCCGCCGAGGTCCGGACCGGGGGCTGGCAGTCCTTCCCGTTGGCGAAACGGCTTAAGCAGCCCATCTTCGTCGAGATTCAGGAACAACTTGTGGTTCTGATCGAACTGGACGCGGAACGGTCCGTCCAGGAGTTGCACGTCGGCATAACCGAATACCGACAAGGGCGGTGTGACCGCTACTTCCGTTTTCTTCCGAGCCCACGCAGGAAGGGAACGAGCCGCGACTAACCCCGCCGTCGAGACCGCCGCTGTACTGAGGAATTGTCTCCTTGACTTTGTCTTCATACCGCACCTCCCGGACTTCTTACTTGAGAACAATTCCCGCATTCTGAGAGTTGCCTGTTCACCCGACTTCCGGATACGCTTATCTGGGCAAGCGTTTTCTCAGCGAAACTATGTATAGCGCGAGTGCGGCTCGGCGTCAAACCCATGCTGTCATGAACTTCACGGATGAAGTATCCTGTTCTGGGACTAATTCCAAGTCCGCCGATATCTCCGATGGTTCTATTCAGGAAATTATGTCTCACAATTATTCTGTTGGCTTGCAGCTCCTTGGCTCATCCACAGGGCCCCGAAAACCAGATTGAGCCTATCACCTCGGCGCTACGTGCCGGAGATTTCGACAGGGCAGTGGAACTGAGTCGGGCCGCTTTGAAGGAATCGCCGAACAATGCCCAGTTGTGGACTCTACAAGGTATTGCCTTTACCCGCAAAGGGGACAGCAAGGACGCTCTGATAGCCTTTCAACAGGCGTTGAAGATTTCTCCCAATAATATTGCGGCACTGGCCGGGGCGGGGCAGATTGAATACCAGGCGGGAAACCAGGCTGCTGTGCCGCTGTTGAATCGGCTGATCCAATTGCGTCCCGAAGACCCTACAGGCCATGCCATGCTGGCGGTTTTGGAATATCGCAAGGGAAACTGTGCCGCGGCGGTTCCCCATTTCGAGAAGGCTGGCCAGCTGCTCGACTCTCAGGTCGATGCCTTGCATGCTTACGCTACCTGCCTCGTGAGGCTCAAGCGGCTCGATGAAGCGGCAGCGATATTGCAGAGGGCCGTGGCGCTTCGTCCCGACGATCCAGGGGAACGCCGCGTCCTGGCATCCATCCAGCTGATGGCGCACAAGCCTCAAGACGCGCTTGCCACGCTGCGGCCACTCCTCGAGGCGCAAAGTGTGGATTCAAACACTCTGGAGTTGGCTTCGAGAGCCTATGAAGAGACCGGCGACACGCCCCAAGCGGTCAGTACGCTCCGGCAAGCTCTTTTGCTCGACCCGAAGAACGTCAGTCTTTATCTGGATTTTGCAACCATTTGTTTTGCGCACGAATCGTTTCAGGTTGGCATTGACGTCATCACCGACGGGCTGTTGTTGCAGCCAAAGGCAGATGACCTCTATGTCGCCCGGGGTGTCCTCTACGTACAATTGGCGCAGTACGACGAAGCGGAGGCTGACTTCGAGAAAGCGTACGAATTGAACCCCAATCAGTCCCTTAGTACTGCCGCTCAAGGTCTAGCTGCGGTGCAGGCGAATGATCTGGATCACGCATTGGTTTCCATTCAGGAAAAGCTTAAGCGGAAGCCCAACGACCCGCTGCTGCTCTACTTGCAAGCAGATGTGCTATCGCAGAAAGGTGCTGAACCGGGTACGCCTGAATTTCAGCTTGCCATGCGTTCGGCGCAGAAATCCGTGGCCTTGCAGCCTACTCTGGCCTCATCACGCGCTGTCCTCGCGAAGCTGTACATGCAAACCGGACAATACCAGGAGGCCATTGTGCAGTGCAGGAAAGCGTTGAGCATCGATCCCAAAGATCAAACCGCGGTCTACCGCCTGATTCAAGCGTTGCGGAAAACGGGGCAAAAGAAAGAAATTCCTGACTTACTTCAGCGACTTGCCAGGCTTCGTGAACAGGCCACGCAAGAGGAACGGGAGCGTTATCGCTACAAACTCATTGAAAAGGAAACTCCCGCTCAGCAGCCAGAGCCGTAATGCCTTCAAGGTGCGTGCTTTTTGCCTAGGGATTGAGAAAATGTATACTCAGATTCAGGGCGGGCGATAGTTCGCAACTGACGTGACAAAACCAAAAAGAGGAAATCTGTTGGAATGACTTGTTGTCGACGCGCATTCATGCGGGTTTCCCTCGGGTCGGCGATCTTGCTGACTGCCGAACGACTTCTGGCGCAGGGCATGGGGGGACACACAGCCAAACCCGTAGCCCGACAGGCCCCTTCCGGTCGCCCGTTTAACGCTCACTTTGTCGATGTAGCTGCCTCAGCCGGACTGCACTCCCCAACCATTTACGGGGGCGAGCAGACCAACAAATATATCCTGGAATCGGACGGCTGCGGCTGCGCCTTCCTTGACTATGACAATGACGGTTGGATGGATCTCTTTGTGCTCTCAGGCTCTCGACTTGAGGGCCCTCCTCCGGAAGCAACGAACCGTCTCTATAAGAACAATCGAGACGGCACATTCACGGATGTGACGGAGAAAGCGGGACTGCATGCCGTCGGTTGGGCGAATGGCGTCTGCATTGGAGACTACAACAACGACGGGTTTGACGACATCTATTGCACCTACTTCGGGCAAAACATGCTTTTCCGTAACAATGGAGACGGCACTTTTACCGATGTCACGAAGGATTCTGGGTTATGGAACGACCAGCCGCGGTGGGGTGCGGGCTGCGCGTTCCTCGATTATAACCGTGATGGGCACCTTGATTTGTTTGTCTCCAATTACTTACGTTTCTCGTTTGAGCATGCCCCCGTCCCGGGAGCTGGCTCGAATTGTAATTTTAGGGGCGTTCCCGTTGAATGCGGGCCCCGGGGGCTTCCTACAGGGCGGCATTCGCTTTACAAAAACAACGGTGACGGGACGTTTACAGACGTCAGCCAGCAAGCGGGCGTGGCGCAGTTTACACAGTGCTATGGCATGACGGTGGTGGCGGCGGATCTGGACGAAGACGGCTGGCCAGATATCTACGTGGCTTGCGATTCGACCCCGAGCTTGCTCTTCATGAATAACCACGACGGAACGTTCCGGGAAGAGGGAGTCTTGCGCGGGGTAGCGCTCAGCGATGACGGAGAAGAACAAGCCGGGATGGGGGTTGGCGTTGGCGATTATGATCTCGACGGACATTTGGATCTCTTCAAGACACACTTCACAGACGATTCCTGCGTTCTTTACCACAACGACGGCAAGGGGAATTTCGACGATGTCACCCGGCGAGCTCGCGTTGGGGTAGAAACGCGTTATGTCTGTTGGGGCGCCGGAATCGTCGATCTCGATAATGACGGTTATCCGGATCTTTTTATGACCACAGGTAACGTTTACCCGGAAGTCGAACACAAGCTTCCTCAATATCCTTACAAGACACCGCGTGCGGTTTTTCGCAACCTCGGTAACCAAACTTTTGAAGAACTTATTGAAGCAGCCGGCCCGGGCGTAGCTGCGGCGCACAGCAGCAGAGGATGTGCCTTCGGTGATTTTGATAATGATGGCGACATCGACATTCTGGTTATAAACATGAACGAGCCTCCTTCTTTGTTGCGAAATGACATCCGTGGAAAACCAAATTGGATTAAGGTAAGACTCGAGGGAGTGAAATCCAATCGAAGCGCGATTGGAGCACGCGTTCTCGCTCATTATGGGGGGAAAACGCAGGCGCAGAGCGTACTAAGTCAAAGCAGTTTTTATTCTTCGAACGATCCCCGCTTGCATTTCGGCCTCGGCAGCTATACCACCGTCGACATTGAAGTGCACTGGCCGAATGGACTAGTGGAATCCTTTAAACAAGTCCCAATCAATCGATTGATCACCCTGCGGGAAGGAATTGGGCTGGTGCCGAACCGGGGCTGGTCCAAGACATAAGGGTAAAGGTCCAGCTCATAGGGACCGGTACCCTTACCACCCCGTATACCCTCTAGTAGGAAACTATTAGAAAAAGCTTGACAGCTGATTCTAGGTGACCTATAAGTTTGTGCAATCGAGAAAACGTTTACAGCTGATCGTTGTTGTAAATGTTCGCTCTCAGGATCAGGGGGTGAAACTACATGCCAGTGAGATTGTTTGTTGCGTGGTCCATTCGACTGCTCCTCACCGTGTTATTTGTGACCGTTTCGACCTGGGCGCAATTCAATGCCAGTATCCAAGGGTCGGTTACCGACCCAAGTGGCGCCGCGGTCGCCCAAGCGAAGATTACGCTGGAGAATGTTGCGAACCATGTTACGTCCGCGACGACATCGGATGACGAGGGAGGGTATCGGTTTGTGAGTTTGGGTCCGGGTTCGTACAAAGTTTCCGTTGAAGCGGCGGGTTTTTCGAAGGTGGAAACGACTGTCACACTTCAGACGAACCAGAACCTGAATGTTCCTATCTCGCTTAAGGTCGGCGCAACAACGGAATCCGTCGAAGTCGTCGCGGAAAATCCGCTTTTCAACACGGCCGAGACACGAAATCAAAGTACACTGGAAACCCCAGAACTGGGTTCTCTGCCACTCGCAGGACGCAACATGCTCTCGCTCATGACCCTGGCACCCGGCGTGTCTGGACTAGGACTCGCTGGCGGTCCTGGCGTCGCCTCGGGGACTCCAGGATCCGGGGTCAACAACTTCTCTACAGAGACGGCCGTGGACGTCAGTGCCAATGGTCAAGGAACAGTTGCAAACATGTGGGTCGTTGACGGGTTGGACGTCACGAGCAGTGTTCGGCAGGGGGTTTTGAACCTTGTGCCCAACCCCGACCTCATTCAAGAAGTCAGCACTCAGATCAACACGTATAACAGCCAGTACGGACATGGGAGTGGCCTCCAGGTGGCTATGACGACGAAGTCCGGTGCGGATGAGTTCCACGGGCTGGCCAGCGATTATTTCAACTACCAGCCCATGTTTGCGAAGTACTCTTTGCCCGGCTCCGACCATCCGTACAATCCCTTCCATAGCAACAACCTCTCTGGGACGATTGGTGGCCCAATTATTCCTCATCACGAATTTTTCTTTTTCTTCGGCATCGAAGCGTTGCGCTCCTCTGCTTCCACGGGTAACAATGTGGTGACATTTCCGGATCCGGCGTTTGCCTCCTGGGCACAAACCAACTATCCGGGCACTTTTGGAACCAAGATTCTGAACACCTATGTGCCCCAGAAGGTAACCTTCAGCGCCGTGACTTCGACTGCCCTGCAGGTTTTCCCGACTACTTGTGGAACGGTCACCACAAACTTCCTACCTTGTGCGACTCCGATGGTTGACAGCGGTACGTTCAACTCCGCCAACATCATCAACGGCACCCAGTATTATGTTCGCGTGGACAAGTACTTCAAAAAAGACCGCATTTACGGCAGTTTCTTCCGTACGGTTCAGTCTACTCCCAGTCCCAATGTGATCCCGCAGTTCTCAACCACGAACAACTATTGGCAACGGGCCTTCCAGGTCAACTGGACTCACACCTTTAGCCCATCGACGTTGAATGAAGTCATCTTTGCGCAGAATCGCATCCAAGGCAAACTTGGCGAGACCGGGGACTTCACCATTCCGGGAATCAGCGTGACCGGACAAAGCGTCGGATACGGCGTAGGATTCGCGCAAGGTAATTTCATCCAACACAACTATCATTGGCGTGATGTCTTGACTCATGTCCATGGCGCTCATGTAATCAGGCTGGGCTACGAAGGCTGGTACGGCGATGACGTGGAGCCGTTCCAGGGGCCGTGGTCTCATCCAGCGTTCACCTTCAACAACTTATTGTCGCTGGCGCAAGATGCCCCACTTACGGAAGCCGGTGTCATGTACAACCCCATCACTGGCCAGCAGCAGCTTTGGAGTTGGGACGCTGCTTCCAAAACATGGGCCCTGTTTGTCGAGGACACTTGGAAAGCACGGAAGAACCTCACCTTAACGCTGGGTTTCCGTTTCGACGATCAAGGAAATCCGTACTCTAAGTCGCCCTCGACGGTTTTTGGCAACTTCTACCTGGGTGCGGGAGCAACTTTCGAGCAGCAAGTGGCCGGCGGCTATGCGACACCCACGCACAACGCCCTGCTTCGAACACCCCTAGCCCCTGGTCCGCGTATGGGCGCGGCGTGGGATATCAACGGGAAGGGAGACTGGGTAGTGCGCGGCGGATTCGGAATGTTTACCAATTGGCTCACGCCCGCCAACGTCCAGGAACAATTCCGGGGCAATCCGCCGGGGCTAATCCTTCCTACTTTCTTCTCGACAAATGCACCGGGAAACCAACCCGTTTTCGTCCAGGGCACCAGTAGTGTACCCCCATTTGGATTCGTGTTCCCGGGACTGGCTGGCACACACTTGTGTCCTGTCGCCCCCTGTCTCGACTCGGCGGGGGGGATCGTGGGTGCTGGCTTGACGATTGGGGGAATCACCCCGACCATCCTGTCCCCCACCGCACTGATTTGGTCCGGTACGCTCGAGCATAGTATTGGCAGCCACTTCGTCGCCAGCGTGCTCTACAGCGGGTCCCACGATTACGACCTCGTTCCAAACGGCAACGCAGGGGGCCTCGTCTCCTATGGTGTTGACATTAACCAACTCCCGGGGGCATTGATTGGACAACCTTTCGGCTCCTCTCCGGCGCGACCCAATCCAAGTTTTGGCATAATCAACTATACCCAGAACAATTGCTATAGCAACTATGAGGGCGTGACGGTTGACCTGCGAGCCAGAGCAAGGCGCGGGTTCTTTGATGTTTCCTACACGCGCTCGTCTTCGAAGGATGATGCTGCCAGGTATCCGCTTGCAACGAATCCTGCTCAGTTTTACGGACCTTCGCCTTGGGATGTACCCAACCGCTTCTCGGCCACTTTCAACTATGAGCAGCCAGGACTGAATGGCGGTGCGGGGTTCGTGGGACACCTAACCAGCGGCTGGGGATTGAGCGGCACCAGCATTTACCAGACTGGTTATCCGTTCAATGTCGTTACGACAGCGGCTTACAACGGCGCAAACTATGTCGTGGGTGCAGACGCACATACTACCGCCACCGGCGACTATCTTGCGACCGGGGACAACTTCAGTTATCCGAATGTCAGCAGTTATCAGCAGGGGACGTCCCGGAGCGCTTATACCACCGGAGTGTTCACGGCGGGGCAATTCACTGTCCCCACCGCCGGCACGAACGGGGACGAGAAGACTGGCCAATTCCGCAATCCGGCCTTCATCGAGACGGATCTGACTCTTTACAAGAACACACACATCACGGAGCGGCTTATTTTTCAATTCAGGTTTGAGTTCTACAACGTGTTCAATCATCCCAATTTCCAGAGCATCAATGGGAATCCTTCGCAGGGCAACTTTGGCCAAGTGACAGCACAGACCTTGCCGAGATGGTGGCAAATAGGAGGGAAGCTCTACTTCTAGCGTGATTGAAAACAACAACCTGTGGGACCGCCACTTTGCTCCCCCATGTGGTGGTTTCCCAGGCGCAACGTAAATGGCCCAGAGGGGGAGGATATTTCTGACAATTTTCAACGCTCTTTCAAAGCTTGCAAGTAATTGTGGTGCCAGAGGCGGAGGCGGTGCAGCCCCGCCTTTGGTTTTTTGTTTCCTCGCTCGCTGCGCAACTTCACAGGTCTGAACCACAAGGACAACTTGGGCCTTATCGTAAGAAGCAGAATTAGCAAATGGCCAACGCGCCATGATTTGGATCAGCCGGAATTCTCTTCAACCTGCGGAATCCTGCCAGAGCGCAAGCATGGGAAAAGGCCTGGCATGAACCTCGCCGGGAGCTAATGCAACTGAATGTTCAGGGCGGCAACGGAAGCTGGCGGAAACTCGAGCACAAGAACTCCCGCGTCCATGCTTAGGACCTTCGCTTGAGGCGCGACCACGTTCTGCTGATCGAATGTGTTATGCGCGTGGATGTCAGAATGGGTCAAGAAAGTCATGCTAGCTTCTTTAACTGTTCCTCCGCGCAGAGTAAGCTCCGCCAAGCGAGATTCGGTGGTGCTCGGATTCACTGCGGTAATCGTCAAGTTCTTGTCACGCACGGAGGCTGCACCACGCAACCCCCAGAAGGAGGCCGGGTTTCCATCACGGTCATAATGCAAGTTGGGTGCCGAGAATATTGTGCGGAGCGCTTCGCCTCCCTGATGATTTGCATACAGCTCGAAGACGCGGCCTACGGGTGTAACGACAAATTTCTCTTCATGTGCAAGGTAGAGGCTGTTTAGACAGTTAATGAGCTGGGCACAGTTCGCCATGGCAATTTTTTCGGGATGCCTGTTGAAGATGTCCAGTGTCATACCACTGAACACCGCGTCTCGCAAAGTGGGCATCTGCTCGAGGAGGTCGCCCGGAGTCGCCGCGCTCCCGGGTCGATACCAGGGTCCCCATTCGTCCACGACCAGCTTCACACGATGGTCACGATCGAACTCGCCCAAAACCTGCCAATGTCCAGTAATCAGGCCTTCCATCCGCTCACCTTCCCGGAGCAACTCATACCAGTCAACCGAATCAAAGTTCAAAGCGTCGCCTTTGCCGGTCACCCAATCCTGCGTCTTCCCGCGGCTTAAATTCCAAGCATAGTGATGTAGAGCCATCCCATAGATGCGGTGCAATTCTCTAGGACCTTTCCGCAAAACCTCCGCAAGAAACTCTCGCGTCCAGTTCCAATCGTCTGTGTTTGGCCCTGATGCGATGAGGCTCAGGTTGTCATCGTACTTTGGAAGCCAGGTGGAATACCGACGGAACTCCACGGCATATTCCTGAGGAGTGAACTCGCCTCCGCACCCCCACGATTCATTTCCTACGCCCCAGTACTTCACACGAAAAGGTTCCGCAAAGCCCGCTGCCGCACGCATGTCGGCAAGTGTGGTGCTTCCCGCAGGCGAATTGCAGTACTCCACCCATTGATAGAAAGAGGACGCGGGTAAACTCCTGACGTTTGCGGCGAGATAAGGCTCGGCGCCGATCAATTTGCAGAAGTGCACGAACTCATTGGTTCCGAATAGATTTGGATCATAGCGATGACTTGCTGGTGCTTTGTTCGTCTCATCGTTCGCCCAGAAGTTTGTCCTCCGGGGACGTTTTTCGGTTGGGCCGACGCCGTCTCGCCAGTCGTAGCTGTCGGCAAAGCATCCGCCAGGATAGCGGATCACCGGAGCCTTGATCCTGCGCATACTCTCGATCAGGTCTCTACGAAGGCCATTGATATTGGGAATACCTGATGTTTCTCCGACCCAGATGCCGTCGTACACCACTCCTCCCAGGTTCTCTGTAAAATGACCGTAAAGGTTCGGAGAAATCGCGCCCAGAGGCTCGTCAAGAAGGACATCAATGTGGGAATCTGCTTCGTGAGAGGCGCCGCTATTCGTCCAATCTGCCTTTGGGGAGAGAACGAGCGCGCTGGCCCCCAGTGCCGCCCGGTTCAAGAATTCTCGCCGATCAAGCATCCCGCTCTCCTTTCTGGCGATTGGTTGCGGCCTATCCTTAAGGTGGCGACGCGCCAACCTGCCCTCTCGATCCATGCTCGAATTTTAGATTGTCTGCTCCTTGTGCCTCATGCTATTGAAGAATCGGCTGCCATGCATGGTCAGCTACATCTTCCACTCAACAACGGAATAGGAACGTGGGGGCACTTCGAATTTCGTATGCCCGCCAGAAGTTACCAGTTTCTCAAATTCAGTGGGCACCACCCGCTTTGGCGAATCGAAGCTATTGAACGCCTTCAA
The DNA here is from genome assembly GCA_963775865.1 of Candidatus Acidiferrales bacterium. Lineage (GTDB taxonomy): Bacteria > Acidobacteriota > Terriglobia > Acidiferrales > UBA7541 > Acidiferrum. Next base: position 396,402 of record CAVZKU010000002.1, read on the forward strand.
GTCGCTTCCCGTTAACACTGTCGAATTCGTTACGCGGGCGGGGGAGGCATCTTCCCAGACCACATCGAGTACGTGCGCGTTCGATAGATCCCGGTTCAGGATGAAGAGGCACAGGTTTCCGCTCTCTTTCGAAAACGTCCCCACAACATCAAAGTATGGAACCGTCCCAATCCCCGGTACCTCATATACCGGAGATTCCGAAAGAAGATTCAGCACAGACCCGCGCGCCCTCTGCAATCCCCAGTCGTATGGGTAAAAAATTGTTTGTCGGAACAGGCCGTTGGAGTTCGTCATAATCGGGGCGATCACATTCACCAATTGCGCCAAGCATGCCAACTTAACCCGGTCCGCATTTCGCAGTAGTGTGTTGATAATTCCACCGACAAGTAGCGCATCTTCCAGGTTATATACCTCTTCCAGCAAATGAGGAGCCTCTTGCTGATGCCCGTTTACAGCGTCGCCATTTCGAGCCCGGTACCATACGTTCCACTCATCGAACGACAGCCACAGTTTCTTCGGAGACCGTTTACGTCCGCGCACCAGATCGCAAACTGCGGCTGTCTCGGCAATCTGACGATCCATCGTCAGGTTCATCGCCAGGTATTTCGCGCTGTCATTTCCCGTTTCTTCTTGGGTGTTTCCGATGTAACGGTGCAGCGAGAGAGCATCCACGTATTCGTAGCATTGCGCCAATACTTCCCGATCCCACTCAAGATAGGTTGGCATCAACGGGCCGCTTGAACCGCAAGCGACGAGTTTCAGGGAAGGGTCAACGTAACGCATCTGCCGCGCGGCATCCGCGGCCTTCAATCCGTATTCTGTCGCCGTCATGTGGCCGATTTGCCAAGGACCATCCATTTCGTTACCCAGGCACCAGTGCTCCACCTTGTAGGGCTCCGCAATTCCGTTTTTGCGTCGCAGGTCGCTCCAACGGGTGTCCTTTTCTACGTTGCAATACTCGACCAGCGCCGCAGCCTGTTCAGGAGTCCCAGTCCCTAGATTTAGCCCCATGAGAGGCTGCGTGCCCACTGCTTTGCACCACAACATGAATTCATCGGTGCCGAACTGATTGGTGTTGATGGAATTCCACGCCTTGTCCAGAACCCGTGGCCGGTCTTGCTTCGGACCGATGCCGTCGAGCCAGTTATATCCTGAAACAAAGTTTCCGCCCGGATACCGAATAATCGGCACTCCCAGTTGGCGGACTTCTTCTATGACATCCTTTCGGAACCCGTTCGCGTCAGATAGCTTGGATTTGGGATCGTAGATTCCTTCATAAATTGCGCGGCCCAGGTGCTCCAGGAATGACCCAAAGAGGTTGCGGTCGATGGGCGTGATCGTCCGCCGCGTATCCACATACACACGCGCCAAGCCATTTGACGGTGAGGACTGTGCACGCCCCGCTCGACCGCAGAGCAATCCGGCGGAGGACGTTACGCTTGCTGCCAGAGACTGTTGCAAAAAACGTCGACGTTCTATCGGAACCATAGAGGCAACCTCCCTGAACGGAATGCTCTTCGGCCGCGGATTGTCCCAAAGCATAGCATAATCGGCCACGCTTCTAGGTTCGAGCACGAAAACGCTTTCTCAAGCGAATCCTTGCCGACTTTACTTTCCGATGGCGCCAATTAGAAGAAATTCGCCGGATCCACAATACGATACACCGCCTATCTAACGTGCTGATAGATATATAGATAGAGTTATCACCTGGGAACTAGCATGCGGATGACCCAGCACTGACATAAGCAGCGTAATGGGCCTGCTTTGCTGGAAATCAATTTCTGTACTTTCGTGGATATCCAGAGAAGTGAGCAATCGTTTGCTCAGTGTGGACGTGCTGTTGTTTCTGGCTCCCGAGGATGCATCGATTGGTGTAAGTTTCACTCGCTCCCGGATTTACCGCAAAGCGTCGAACAAATCCCTCAAGATGACCGCCAGAGGGACTGCGGTAAGAATGACGGGCAACGCCGGGATGGCTACGGCGGCGGCCAGGGTATAGAGCGAGCCCTTGTCGGCCGGGAACGGCTTCAACTGTTGCACCTTTTCGTAGCTAGTGGCGTAATCCGTGAGGGCACTGCTATCAGGAGCCTCGAGGAATTCGGCTTCGTGTCCCGCACGATGAAGAATCCATTTCTCATGGAATTCGGTGCTGTGGATCTGCCCAAGAATCCCATATTCCAGGATGCCTTTGCGTCGTAGGGCCGCGAGACGCGGAACAAAAAAGAGAAGTGGCCCCAGTGCGATGAGAACGATGATCGCTGCCAGAACGATGGCGTCCAGCTTGTAGCCCATCAGGCGGGCTCCATGGTGGAGAATGTCATGCCTCCAAGTGGCGCCAATGACGCTGACGACGGCAAAGGCCACAGGGGCGAAGGCCGAAGCGGTGAGTCCGAGGAACCCAAGCCCACCGTGTTCATCGGGATGGGTGGCAACCAGTTTCAAATTGCGGCGCGACAATTTAAACGCAAAGAATGTCCACAGTAGCCATTTCCAAAGGCCGAGACCCAGAAAGAATTGAAACAGGGGCGCACTCACCAGAACGCCGTACCAGCCAGCAACCGTCAGGTGAAGGTCCACGTTAGTTCCTTGCCCAAGCCACGGCGTGGGATCGACTAACCCGCGGTATGTCGTAGCAGTATGAACAATGAGCAGAATCAGAACCACAAGCTCAGGTAGGAACGCGTCTCTTGCCCGGATCAGCTTCCCGATCACGCCATCCATGTACTCTTGGTCGATGTCGTCGAGCAGGGACGCCTCGCGGATGTGCGCCAACACTGCCCGGAAGCGCGTATCCATGAAAAGTTCTCCAAACAGCAAGGCAGGAATGGCGAGAAGCAGCCGAGCATGAGGGCGATAGTCAATTGAGAACGAGTACAAGCCTCTGGGGTTCAAAATCAGGGTTAGCAAAAGCAGCGGCAGCCAGCCTAGCGCAATGAAAAAGGCAATGCGGCTGCCGAGATTCCATCGATTCTGCCGAATGAGCCCAAGAGCCTTTTGGACTCGATAAAATGGGCCGCCTCGCACCAAAGAAATTTCGGGAGCAGCGTACGGAAGTTTGGTCTGGGCTTCCATTGGTGTCCTTCTCGGCGCGCCTCATTCTATCCCACCGAGACAGGGAAACAAGTAAGGTACGCCCTTTGCACTCCGGAGTTAGGAAAGTCCTAATTCCATGCGTCAACTCGGCAGACAAGTTCGCGCATTGGTGGAACCGTGGCGCTTCCCTAGAACAAACACCAGACCATCAAAGTCAGTTATAGCGACGGAACCTACATCCGTTTTGGCGGTAACTCTCAAAGTGTCTCGGTCGCTTGGCAGTATTCATGGATTGGTTGGCCGAGATCAGATCGGATAAAGAATGGCTCTGCGATACTAACTTCGGCAACTCAGGGTAATTTCAGCCAAGCGTCTTCCTTGACTACCACTTGCTTACGCTGTCCGCGAAAGGTGTAAGCCACTTTTACGGTCTTATACGCACCTTTGTTGGCTTACCGCGTTACGGAAGGCTGCCCGTGATTCTCTCCCCGGCCGTGCTCTCTGCACCGGCGCCTGGAATTGAAGGTAATACGCCGTTAGTGCTAATCTCCGCCCAGCGGAAGTACCGCCCGAGGTTACAAAGTACAACGTCAGAACTTGAAGTACGGAGGAAACGAAGCCATGACGAAACAGCGAATTGGTGTGCCGGCTGTGTGCATGCTGCTGGCGGCAGCTGCGGGAATAGGGCAGACGCCGCCCGCGAAGCAGATGGCCGTTGAAAAAAAGAGTGGGGGCGCGGCTCGCAGCGCGCTGGTGATGCCGGGCTCGGAGCAATGGATGGCCATTCCCGCGGCAGCGCTGGTAGGGACGCCGTCGGTGGAGATGGGCGGAACGGTAAAGATTGCGGTCCTACAGGGCGACCCGATGACGGCTGGGCGTCCGTACACGCTTCGTCTTTCCTGCACGGACGGGACAAAGATTGCGCCGCACTGGCATCCGACGACGGAAAATGTGACGGTGATTAAAGGCACGTTTCTGCTGGGAATGGGCGCGAAGTGGGATGACGCCACGATGAAAGAAATCCCCGTCGGAGGCTTCGCGTCCGCGCCTGCGCAAATGCGGCACTATGCTCAGTGCAAGGGTGACGGCGTAGTGCAGGTGAATGGAATTGCGCCTTTTGTGGTGAATTTCGTTGCGCCAGACGACGCGGGTCCTGCGAAGAAGATGAATTAGTTCTTCTCCCGGCGAGCCTGCTGAAACAGCCCGTCCGGTTGGTAGGCTAACCAATCGACAATCGGCCAGATCTCATGAGTGGGAACATCTTCGGATCGTCGACTAGAACTGGCGACGCTGTTCGGGCATTGCCAGCAGCCGCGCGAGAGAATCCTCGATCTGCAGAACTCCCACGGGGCTCGGACCAATTAATCGCGAAGGCGACATCCAGTGCAGACAGACTCTCCCGGCAGACAGGCGCAAAAAAGGAGTAGTCTTGACTTGTTGGCGCCGGAGGCTTCTTGGCGACTCGTGAAAATGCGGAGGATCGCGTGGCTCAGCGAACGGAGCATATCCTAGGCGCAGATCAGTTGGCGAAGCTGATCGATGCGTTAGTGCGAAAGGGCTATGAAGTCATCGGCCCAAGGCTACGTGACGGGGCGATCGTCTATGACAACATCGAGTCGCTCCAGGATCTGCCCGCCGGATGGACCGACGAACAGGAACCGGGGCGTTATCGTTTGAAGCGCCGCGAAGATGATGCCCTATTCGGATACGCGGTGGGACCACAGAGCTGGAAGAACTACCTGCACCCGGCGGACGTCCATCTGTGGTCAGCGGAGCGCCAGGGTGAGACTTTCCGAATCCTTAACAATGCAGCAAAGCCCCAGCGTCCGCACGCGTTCCTGGGAGCTCGAGCATGCGAACTGGCCGCGATCGCCGTGCAAGATCGCGTGCTCCTCGGGGACAAATACCGTGATCCCATCTATGACCAGCATCGTCGTGGTGCGTTCATCATCGCTGTACAGTGCACGCAGGCGTCGGCAACATGTTTCTGCGCGTCGATGGGAACGGGTCCGCAGGTGTCAAATGGCTTTGACCTTGTTCTCACAGAACTCCTGGGGGCCGAGGGGCACCGCTTCCTGGTAGACGAGGGTAGCGATCGCGGCGCCGAGATACTGGCTGAGTTTGAAACGGTTCCAGCTACCGCAGATGACTGCCAGGAAGCCGGAGCGAGGGTGGAAGCGGCGGCGCGCCAGCAGGTGCGTAGCATCGATACCACTGGCATCAAAGAGCTTTTCTACGAGAACTTTGAGCATCCGCGCTGGGACGACGTGGCTAGCCGTTGCCTGACGTGTGCCAACTGCACGATGGTCTGCCCCACATGCTTCTGCACCTCTGTGGAAGATGTAACTGACATTACCGGAGATCACGCCGAACGCTGGCGCCGCTGGGATTCCTGCTTCACACAAAGCTTTTCCTATATTCACGGAGGCAGTGTCCGAACCTCCGCCAAAGCACGCTATCGCCAGTGGATGACTCACAAGCTGGCCTCCTGGATCGACCAGTTCGGCAGTTCGGGATGTGTTGGCTGCGGTCGTTGCATAACTTGGTGCCCGGTGGGTATCGACATCACCGAGGAGGTCAGGGCTATTCGGGAAGGAGGCAAGAATGGAAACCCTTGAACGCATCATTGCGGAGCACCCGTTCTTCGTCGGTCTAGATGACGGCTTCACGAATCTGATGGTGAGCTGTGCCTCTAACGTGCGGTTCAAAGCAGGCACCTACATTCTAAGGGAAGGGGACCCGGCCAACACCTTTTACCTCATTCGGGAAGGGAAGGTTGCCGTCGAGGTTTTGGCGCCCCAGCACAAGCCGATTATCGTTTCGACCTTGAGCGTGGGGGAAATCCTGGGGTGGTCGTGGCTGTTGCCACCATTTCAATGGAAATTCCACGCGCGCGCTGTCAATGACGTGCGCGCCATTGCGCTCGATGGAAAGTGTTTGCGAACGAAGTGCGAGGAGAACCACGACCTGGGCTACGAGGTTTTGAAGCGATTTGCGCAGATCATGGAGCAGCGACTGGAATCGACACGCTTGCAGTTGCTTGACGTATACGCAGTCAGATGACGACGATGGCAACAGCAATCACAACCGACCCGATGCTTCCCCGGCCCTACTCCGTACGACAGGTGGCCAAGGAGACGCCGGACACGTTTACCTTGAGGCTCGAGCCCGAGAACCCAGTGAACGGAAGTATATTCCAGCCCGGGCAGTTCAGCATGCTGTGGGTGTTTGGAGTTGGCGAGTTGCCAATCTCCATCAGTGGTGATCCAGCGTTGCACGACCGCTTGGTCTACACGGTTCGTTCAGTGGGCCAGGCTACTCATTCGCTGGTGAATCGGGAAGTGGGCGACGGCGTGGGTGTACGAGGTCCATTCGGGGCAGGCTGGCCCGTAGAGGCTGCGCGCGGAAGGGACGTCATCGTGGTGGCTGGCGGCATCGGCCTGGCGCCGTTGCGGCCTATGATCTATCACGTTTTGCAGAATCGGAAAGACTATGGGCGATTGGTAATACTCTACGGAGGGCGCAGCCCACGCGACCTTCTGTATCGCAAGGAACTGGCGACATGGGCTCGCAACCGCGAGACTCAAGTGCTGGTCACGGTCGACTATGGTGGCCTGAACTGGCGGGGACACGTTGGTGTAGTCACGACATTGTTCAAATACTCCCGCCTGCAGCCAGCGAGTTCGGTCGCTATGGTCTGCGGTCCTGAGATCATGATGCGCTTCGTCACGCGGGAGCTGGAAATGCAGGGGCTTAGCCGCGACGATATTTACCTTTCGATGGAACGGAACATGAAGTGTGCCGTCGGTTTTTGTGGCCATTGCCAGTATGGACCACACTTCATCTGCAAGGACGGTCCAATTTTCCGCTACGAGCAGATCCGGAGGTTACTGGAGAAGTATGAGCTCTAAATCAAAACCCAAGCCCAAAATTGGGGTTTTCAAATTCGCTTCGTGCGACGGCTGCCAATTAACCCTCCTCGACGCGGAAGATGAACTGCTCGACATTGCCAGGGCAGTGGATATTGCCTATTTTCCTGAAGCCACACGCGCCATGTCCAAGGGTCCTTATGATATCGGCCTGGTCGAGGGGTCGATTACCACGTATCAAGATGCCCAGCGCATCCAGGAAGTGCGAAACCAGTGCAAGACTTTGATCACGATTGGGGCGTGTGCCACTGCAGGCGGCATTCAAGCTCTGCGTAACTGGAAAGATGTCGATGAGTTCATCCGGGTCGTCTACGCCACACCACAGTTCATCAGCACGCTGAAGCTCTCGACCCCCATAGCTGAACACGTTCCAGTCGATTTCGAACTGCGCGGTTGCCCCATCAACAAATACCAACTCATAGAATTGATCACCGCGACGCTGGCCGGGCGCAAGCCGAATGTTCCTTCATTCAGTGTGTGCATCGAGTGTAAGCGCAAGGCGAACGTGTGTATTGCTGTGGCCCGCGGGGTTCCTTGCCTTGGCCCGGTAACTCAAGCGGGGTGCGGAGCGCTATGCCCAAGCTACGACCGTGGCTGCTACGGGTGTTTCGGGCCCATGGAGACTCCCAATACTGCCTCGCTTACGAGCCAGTTCCGAATTCTGGGACAGTCGGACACTCAGGTGGCACGTGCATTCCGTGGATTCAACGCATGGGCTTGGCAGTTCCGCAAGGCCAGTGAGGAGTGTGAGCGGACATGACCGGACGCGGAGCGAGAACAATTCGTGTCGACACGCTGGCCCGCGTGGAAGGCGAGGGCTCCCTTTACATCAAACTCGTGGGTGAACGCGTAGCCGATGTGAAGCTCAAGATCTACGAACCGCCCCGTTTTTTTGAGGCCTTCCTTCGCGGTCGTCATTTCTCCGAAGCTCCTGACATCACTTCCCGGATTTGTGGCATCTGCCCGATCGCTTACCAGATGAGCGCTGTGCACGCGATCGAACGGGCTCTCGGAGTCGCGGTCGACCCTGCGGTTCGCCTGCTCCGTCGTCTCTTTTACTGTGGCGAGTGGATCGAGAGTCATACCCTGCATGTTTACATGTTGCACGCGCCCGATTTCCTTGGCTACCAGGACTCAATCGCCATGGCGCGAGACCACCGAGCCGTGGTCGAAAAAGCGCTCCAGCTGAAGAAGATTGGCAATCGGATTGTGCAATTGCTTGGCGGACGCGAGATCCATCCCATCTCCGCGGCGGTCGGAGGCTTTTACAAGACACCCACCAAGCAACAGCTACACGATTTGGTGGACGATCTTGAATGGGCTCTCGAAGCCTCGCTGGAAGCTGTGAGCTGGACCGCTGGTTTGCAGTTTCCCACCTTCGAGCAAGACTACGAGTTCGTAGCGCTTCGTCATGCGGACGAATATCCGTTCAACGAAGGACGATTGGTGTCGAATCGCGGTCTGGATATCGACGCTGCGGAATACGAAGATCACTTTGTCGAGTTGCATGTCAAGCACTCAAACGCCTTGCACTCCGTAGTGCGAGGAAGAGGCTCGTACCTCGTAGGACCGCTGGCACGGTTTAACTTGAATTTCGACAAGCTGCCTGAGGTGGCACGCAAGGCGGCGATCGATGCGGGCCTACGACCGCCCGTAAAGAACATTTTCAGAAGCATCGTGGTCCGCGCGGTCGAACTCGTCTTCGCCTGTGCGGAGGCGTTGCGAGCCATTCACGAATACGAGCCTCCGGCCGAACCACGAGTCGAGGTCCACAACAGAATAGGTGTCGGTCAGGCGATCACTGAGGCACCCCGCGGGATTCTCTATCACCGCTACGCCTTGGATGAAAACGGGCTGATCGTCGCCGCCAAGATCGTGCCGCCGACCTCTCAGAACCAGAAACGGATCGAGGATGATCTTCGCGAGTATGCGGCGCAGTTGGTGGCTTGGCCCATCGAAGAAGCGACCTGGAAATGCGAGCAGGAGGTACGGAGTTACGACCCGTGCATTTCCTGCGCCACTCACTTTCTGCGGGTTGTGGTGGAGCGCGAAGACGTCTAGGACTGAAGCATGGTCATCATTGGCTGCGGGAATCGGCAGCGAGGCGACGACGGAGCCGGAATCTTGGTCGCGGAGCGATTGCGGGAGCTTGGCATAGAAGCGGACATGCGCATCGGCGAAGCTGTGGATCTGATCGAGGCGTGGAAGGGTGCCGACGATGTGATCGTGGTCGACACGGTGGTGACCGGTGCGCCAAGCGGCACGGTTCAGGTATGGAATGGACGGCACCAGCTGGCTTCCATCAGGATCAATACTTCAACCCATGGCCTGGGTGTCGCAGAAGCCATCGAACTTGCTTACGTTTTGGGGCAGCTTCCAATACGGCTCCGGGTCTACGGAATCGAGGGAAGGCGATTTGAACTCGGTGCTGAGATCTCTCCACAAGTACAGCGTGCTGTCGCACAAGTGGTGGGAAGAATCATCGCCGACCTGAGCGCCCCACACGATCGTGGCCGGCCAAATCCTCACAAGGCAGGGTTGTAGCTAAAACGGGACGATCTCGTTGTCATCAACTGAGAGACCGACGCTGTCCGCGGTTCTGATGTGACTGAAAATGCGGTCCCGGCAGCGGCGGATTCGAGGATTCCGGACGAATGGTCGATTATAACCGGCCAATATTTTTGATCTCCTTTTTAAAAAGAGTTTTTTCTGAGAAGTGTTATTCTTTTTCAGTCGGATTTTTGTTTCATGAGGAAGGATCTCCGCTTCCGGCTAAGATCTTTTGAGTTCAGGCGGTGCGGAAAGGTTGATAAAAAGGATCGCCGCTCTTTGAAGATCTGCTCTGGTGCGTCATGTGCAGGTCACTCCACAAAACGTCCATCATCCTAGACGCCACGAGAACGGGCAGAGATTGATGTCATAACGACGCCGGCCTCGCGACGGTCCGGAGTAGACTGTTTCGGTGTTCACCCTAACAGTGCTCGGACCGAAGGAGGCCGAGATGAGAATTATAGGATGTGACTTGCACGCTCGCCAGCAAACGTTGGCGATGCTCGACACCACAACAGGGGAGTGACCATGACTCTGAAGCACGAAGGCAACAACGTGCGGGAGTTTTATTCCAAGCTTCCACGCCCGGTGCGTGTGGGGATCGAAGCCACGGGATCGATGCAGTGGTTCGTGAACCTCATGGAAGAACTGGGAATCGAATGCCAAGTCGGTCATCCGGCAAAGATTCGGGCCGCCGAACCACGGAAGCAGAAACATGATCGGCGAGATGCGGACCTTATTCTGAAGCTGCAGGTGGAAAACCGCTTTCCGGCGATCTGGCTGCCTTCGAAGGAGCTACAAGATCTGCGGGCCTTGTTGCGGCATCGTCATCAGTGGGTACGCATACGGACGCGAATACAAAATGCGCTGCAGGCGATTGCCTTGGCGAATGGTCTACGACGAGGTCCCTTGCTGTGGAGCCAGGACGGACAAAGCAAGATAGCCGCGTTGCCGTTGGCGCCACATACCGCTTATCGGCGGAGCGAGTTGCAAGCGATGTACGCGAAGTTCGAGGCGGAGATCGAAAAGCTAAACCAGCGAGTCGAGGAGCAAGCTTGCGAACGTCCCGGAGCACGGTTGCTGATGACTCACCCTGGAGTGGGACCGATCACGGCGTTGGCAACCGAGGTATTCCTGGGCGATGCAGCACGATTCGCTGACAGCAAGGCCCTGGCTAGTTATGTGGGGATGATTCCGAGTGAATACTCCAGTGGAGGGCGGCAGCGATTGGGTGGTGTGAGCAAACAAGGCAATCCGCTGCTGCGGTTTCTCTGGGGTGAAGCGGCGGCACACGCGGTACGCCGGGATCCGGAGTTGCAGCGTTTCTACCGCCGCAAATTGGTCCAGAAAGGTCTGGGGAAGTCGAGAGTGGCGGTGGCTCGCAAACTCGGGATCCGGCTGTGGATCATGTTGCGGGATGAGATTGATTATAACGAGTTCTGTCGTCGCGGACAGAAGCAGCAGAAAAGCAGTGAAGCCTGTGCGGGGATGCCAGATACCGGCCATGGTGCGAAACAGTCACCGGCAGATTGATTAGGCTACCTGCCTCCCTTGCAGAAGAGGGAGTTCGAATAACTCATCATGGGAGCGCCGGGATAAGCCGGCGTGGAGTAGTGGATGAAAGAGCCATACGGTGAAGGCCTAGCGAGCCACACCGGCTCCGAGTCATGCGCTCACAGTCGCAAGGCTGGAAGCGAAGCGTTGACAGGAGCACATGCAGGCGGGGTATTCAGCCGCGAAATGTTACTAAATCAGAGGGCCGACGTCGTCCATGATGGCGGAAGGCAACAACGATGGGTACGAAATCGTGAGCATCCATCGGACTCTGTGAGGTCAGAGACCCCCGCATGCACGGAAACTCCACGCGCGAGAACCGGGAGACCCTACCAACGCCCGACACGAGGTACTGAGCGGGCCGGTTGGAGAAGGTGATGAACCATAAGTCCAACATGCACGCTGGTGGGGAGTCGGACGGTCGTGTAGTACCTGCGAAGTGCCCGAACAAAGACGGAAAATCGTCGGCGGAGGGCGCGGAGGGAAGACGACTGACCAAGGAGAACACGGAACAGACGGCCGCGTCCCAGATGCAAAGCTGGGGGAACGCGTTGAACGGGCTGCGCCGTGTGCGGGAAGCAGCAAAGAGGGATAAACGGTTACGATTCACCGCGCTACTGCACCACGTATCCGTCGCCCTTCTCTCGAACAGCTTTTATGCTCTGAAACGGGAAGCTGCTCCGGGAGTGGACGGGCTGACGTGGCAGGTATACGAAACGGACCTGGACAAACGGCTGGAGGATTTGCACAGTCGCGTGCACCGAGGTACGTATCGAGCGCTACCTTCCAAGAGAACCTACATCCCCAAGCCGGATGGACGACAGAGACCCCTGGGCATAGCAGCCTTGGAGGACAAAATCGTCCAACATGCGGTGGGAATGGTCCTCAGTCAGATTTACGAGGAGGACTTCTTGGGATTCTCGTATGGTTTCCGACCCGGGCACGGCACGCATGATGCGTTGGACGCGCTCTGGATTGGGATCATGAGGAAGAAAGTGAATTGGGTGCTGGATGCCGACGTTCGTGACTGCTTTGGGTCTTTTTCACACGAATGGATGGTTAAGTTTCTTCAGCATCGAATCGGGGATTGCAGGATCCTCCGCCTCATTCAGAAATGGCTGAGGGCCGGCGTACTCGAGGATGGGAAATGGTCGGAGACGGAAGTAGGGACTCCGCAAGGCTCGGTGATTTCGCCGCTGCTAGCGAATGTTTACCTACATTACGCTTTCGATCTTTGGGTGCAGCATTGGCGGACGCACCGGATCACGGGTGACGTTATCGTGGTCCGCTATGCGGACGATATGGTGCTGGGGTTCCAACATCGCGGTGATGCGGAGCGGTTTCTCCAGAACTGGCGGGACCGCCTGCAAAAATTCGGGCTGGAACTACATCCGGACAAGACGCGCCTGATCGAATTCGGGCGTTATGCTGCAGCAAGTCGGAAACAGCGTGGGGAGGGCAAGCCGGAAACGTTTAACTTCCTGGGGTTCACACATATCTGTGGACAAGCTAGGAAGAACGGCAAGTTCCTCTTGCTGCGCATGAGTATCCGAAAGCGACTCCTCGCTAAGCTGAAACAGGTGAAGGACGAACTTCGGAAGCGCATGCATCAGCCGCTGGCGGAGGTCGGGAAGTGGTTGAAGAGAGTTGTTCAAGGATACTTCAACTATCACGCAGTCCCGGGAAACTTCGCCAGTCTCCAGAGGTTTCGGCTTGAGGTGAGCAAACGCTGGCTACGCGTGTTGCAACGTCGTAGTCAGAAGAGCCGGATGTCGTGGAAGCACATGACTGCTATTGCGGAGCAATGGCTTCCACTCCCCAAAATCCTACATCCGTATCCCTACCTGCGCTTCGACGCCAAGCATCCGCGGTAAGAGCCGCATGCGGGAAAACTGCCTGTGCGGATCTGCGCGGGGGGCGCTGGGCAACCGGCGCTCCTACCGCGACTTGATTCGTGATCGAAGAGATGTTTGGTGGGCAACACTGAATTGATGAACGGAAACGGGCTGAGCAGGTTAGGGTGCCACAGGTGAGGAGAGAAGACCGGAAAGGACACGCTTCGTGCGTGAGCGGAGAAGTGTGCGCGAATTCAGTGATAAGCAAAATAAAAAAACTTAAAAAAACTCTTGACACGGCCGGCGTCGTTAGAGATGGCCGGTTATGTCGGCAACTCTTCCTGAATCTGGTAAGGTAAGAGTTGCCCGTCATCCGGGAAGAACACATCAATTCCTCTCTACCGTTTATAGAGTCACATCTACGGAAAACCGACAATACGGTAAAGTGATCTCTTGCCTAGTGATGGGGCGCAGGCACGCAAGGAGGGGGGTGATGCGTTTTGATTCGCAAGGTCGTGAGCGTGGGAGTTTTCTAATGAATGACACTTCTGCGTATCTTCGGTTAAGTGATGTGACGGGTTCCCTGAAGGCCGCAGTGCGGCAGGAAGGGGTCCTGATGGCGCATTTTATGCAATTCTGAGGATCTACATGCCAGCCTCGGAGGTCCTCAATGGGACTTGGAAAAAGCCACTGATGCAGGTCACATCCACGAAGTAGCGTCCTGAGGAGGACGAAAACTCCGTTCAGGTCAACTAGATCTTGGTAAACGTCATTATCGGAGAAGTTGAAACCCAGCACGGTTCCGCAAATATGGCGGATACGAGAAAATGCGCCGAGTACAACGGTGACCAGAGTTAGCGGAAGAAACCCCGCGTCGAATTGCGCCAAACTCTAGCAAAGAAAAATTACCTACTAGTCGCGGCCTTTTATGCGCCGGCCTTCTTGGTTTTCTCCGTGCGCATCTGCTTCATCCACTGGCGCATGGCTTCTATGGCACCGGGCGACGTATGGTTCATCCACTTCTCAAATCGCTTCGCGGCTTGTTCGAGGTTCAAAAGAAAAAGCTTTTGATGAAACATTTGCCGTGCGCTCGGTACCATGGCTTTGACCCGCTCCCACACGCCGAAGAATTCTCCGGCGGTCTGAAAGAACAGCTCTTCGTGCAGCAGGCCGTTATTCAGTAGCGCGCAAGCCTGGTCCCAATACCCGAGGACCATCCACAGATACGTCCCCTCTTGCGAGCCCATAGGAGCGACGCGCATGCAATCCTCAAAGCTGTCCGCAAAAAAATTTTGGTTGAACCAGTCGCGGGCCTGGCGCAATTTCGCTTCGCGGCGCAGGTCATAAAGCTGAAGCTGGAGTTGTGCTTGTTCATGCGTGGGCTTTTTGTTGGGCATAAGCGCCTCCTTGAGCCAATTATCATAGAAGAGCAAACTACGTACGTCCACCGGTTTGCCCGGTGACCTCAATGGTCGAGACAACACTAAACTCGAACTCTATTTGCCGAAGTCTAAAAAGCTAAAATCGTTCGGGAGCGTTGAATTGAACGGAACACGACCCTGGCTAGGTTTTACCTCCGAACCGGAGTTCCTTACGCCTTTGCACTCTTCCAACGTCCGCTATTTCTTCGGCTGTGCTTGTGCCTGCGGCGCCTGCTCACTGCTTGGAGGAACGATGTTCTTCAGGCGCATGTACGTTACCAGGTTGCCGTAGTGTTCCAGATCGTGCATGTTGTTGACTGTGAGCGCGCTGAGTCTCGGCGCGTCATTGCCGAAAAGCTTCACCATTTGCACCGCCGACGCATCGGTCATGCCGTCGTAGGCCTTGTCGCAGTATGCAAAAGCGGTATTCAGTGCCGCTATGAGATCGGCTTTCGATGTTTTGGTGTGCTCGATGTCCAGTGCGGGATTTTTCTCCCCGAGCGAGATCGAACAAAACAGATACTGGGCATCGGCCACATGTCCAAGGATTTGGCCGTAGCTCCGGACCGCCACCGTGGGCTTAAAGCTGTAATTTTCCGCCGGCATCTTCTCGGCGGAGCGCAGCAGGATATCCTTCACCCTTCCGTAGGCCATCTTATTCCACGTGCTCAGCGGATTCTCCGGGGCAGGCGCGGCTGGCTTTTCCTGAGCCAGTGTGACCGCGGCCGGCACAATCAGGCAGACCAATAGCATTGGCAGAATGGTTCGCATGAGTACACCTCCTGGAGGTAGATACGATAAGCAGCCGATAAAGTTGCACCCATTGCACTGAATTGTGCGAGACAGACGGGACCTTGACATGGACTACTTCGTGTCGTTGCAACACCAACCAATCAGACGAGCAGTAGATCGACCAGTGCGCCTCGTCCACCGCCCGCCAGCTTACCGGGGTTAGGATTCCCCGGACCCGACATCACGAGCAACTCGGCGCTATCGGCGGTCGCCATTTTTGACGTTTCGACGGGGTATACCACTGGACAAGTTCGCGCAGATAGTAACTCAGCCGAACGGTGTCTTTGGGATTGAACCGAATGTGGGAGCCGATTAGCAGCTAACTAACTAGGCAAGGGCTTCGCCCTTGATATCCCTTCGGGATATGGAAGTCAGGAGTCCGAAGCCAGAATGGCCTTTGCATAGGCGTTGAGTAAGCGGCTGACTTCCTGCAGTGAAGTTGTGAGGCTGCTGGTGTCACCGTATCCAAGATCTTGCGCCAAGATCAAGTAATAGCGACTCTCCTCCAGGGAAGCCTCGGCCATATTCATATAGCGTGCCTTGTCAGCTTTCCCACGCCGACGAAATCCTTCCGCGATGTTGGCAGGGACGGAGACCGCGGCCCGTCGCATTTGCAACGCCAAGCCGTAAGTTTCCTCCTTCGGAAAGGCCGCGGTGAACGAGTACACCGCTAACACCAACTCGTGCGCCTTGCGCCACACCACGAGATCCTGAAACGTTCGTGCCGGAGTTTTGGGGACAGGCATAAAACAGAGAGGCGTTCAGTGGGGTATGCTCCAAGGATCTCACCCCACTGGAGGACCCCATGAACGCCTTTTACGAACACCATAAGGATAACATCCGTTTCGCCTATCGTTGCTTCGATCGTATCCTGCTCCACGCCATGATCCAGCCGTTTCAACAGGAACAGCGCGCCGTGGGATTTTTCTGGAGCTATCGCAAGATCTATCCCGTGAGTCGGCAAGTGTTGCGCGACATCGCCACGCAATACCACAACTGGGCCAAAAACCGTTCTCAGAAATGGGGTGTACCCGTTCAAGAAGATCCCCCCGGCCGACGCGATGATTTCGTGGAGCGCTACTTCCGACGTGCGCAACCCGATCAGGTGGTGGCCATCATCAAAGCCCGCGAACCCGCCACCATCATGACCGCCATCGGGAAAGACGACCGTTGGCATCTGGAGATGAAGCGGCGCTGGGTCGAGCAATACAACTTCTATGTTCAGGACTCCCGCTGGGGACAGCTGTTTGTGCGCGTCTGTCTCAATCAGCACTACTGGCTGGCCCGGCGCCTGCAGGAGCGTGGCATTCACTTTCAACAGTGCGCCAACGCCTTCTTGCAGTGTTCCGATCCGGAAGCTCTTCAAAAACTCGCCGATTCCCTCACCGCCGACGAGATGATCACCTGTGCGCAAAAGTGGCTGGCCCGCTTCACGCCTTTTTTCACTTCCGAAGAGCGCAGCCATGCCTGCGTTCAGCATCGCCTGTTCTTTGCCCAGGTAGAGTACTCCGACAATCTGATCTTCCGTCGTCGCGCTGCCGTCGATGCCCTTGAGCAACGGCTCCTTGACGCCAACCGCACTATCGGTCAACCCAACAAACTCACACTGATCTTCGGCCGCCGCATCACGCGGCATCATGGCGGCAAGCTCCAGACGGTGATCGAGGACATGAACCTACCCAACCCGGTGATTCGCAGCCACTACCGCAAAGGCTTCCTCAAGCAATATGTCCGCGATCGTTTCCTCCTGCGCACGGAAACGGCGACCAATAATATCTCCACTGATTACGGCATCGGCAAGGCGGTGGACAATCTTCCTCAATTACGGCAGAGGCTGAGCGGCATCATCGACCGCTATCTGGACGTGCAGCAAGATATCTTGGAAACTTTTGTGGACCGCGAGGAACTTCGCCAACTCACCCAGCCCACGCTGCTCCCCAACGGCAGGCGCATTCCTGGTCTGAAGCTCGATCAACCCCGACAGTTGGCCCTCATGCATTCCCTGGTGCGCTTCTGCTACCTCGCCGCGGAAGGCACCTTCACCACCCGCGACTTATATCCACAAACCCTGCAGGCAATCCGCAGGACACCGGAAGAGTACAAACTCGCCTCCCTCCGTTATGACCTCTGGAAGCTACGCGCCAAAGGGTTGGTGGAAAAGATCCCTCATTCCCGTCGGTACCGCCTTCTCCCCCACGGCTACCAGATCTGCCTGGTCTTCCTGAAACTGTATGAAAAAATCTATGCTCCACTGACGGCCGGCATTCTCCGGCCCTTCGCTGCGGACCAGGATATTCCCCAAGAAAAGATAACGGCTATTGATCGTCGCTACTCCGCCGTCATCCAGGCCCTCGATGATCTCGTCGACGCGGTCGGCCTCAAGGCCGCCTGAGAAACAAGCAAACTACAAGAACAAAAGTCTCGGTTCGGACCCTATAAGGGACTAAGCGCTAACTGCACGTAAGTGCAACACCGGCTGGCCCACAGTAGAGCAGGAGACATAAGAAAGACTTCCTGTGGAGTTCAGGAAGCCCTTGATTCAAAACAACAAATTGGTTGCGAGGGCTCGCAATGCACCGAAGACGCTAGTTCTGCCATTCGAGTACAGATTGCCGGTAAGTGGTGCTCGAAGGCGCAACCCGCGGCCTCTACCGTGACATCCTCCATGCTGGAGGCGATCTTCTCGTACAGGGTAGGTTACTTCCGGTTAGCCCGTTTCCAGAACCTAAACTACTTGAACATGTTGCGGGCAACGTCCAGGCGCGGGCAGGAAACCCAACTTGGCGAAGCGATTGGTTTGGTACCCAAGCCAATGACCGCCACGGAAATATTGCAGCAAGTGGATGTGCCGGGGGTCATTAGGGATATCTTCAAGAACGGTAGCAGGCCGCTCAAATTGCAAGCTGTAAATGCCTTGTGGGATCGCGCATTAGGCAAGCCAAAGTAGGATGTGAGTGTTTCTGGCGGTTTGCTGCACGCGCATACTCGCGATCCGTTCATGGCTACACTTCCTAAGGAAGCTTTAGAAGTGCCCTTTGCTACACCAGAATTTAAATTGACTCAGGCGCGTCCAGATGGTATCGCTCAGGCTTAACTCGGGCACTCCGAGAGTATATCCAAGAACCGTTCCGAACCATGAAATTCTTTGTTCCAGACCAATCGCCAGAACATGCCGAGGATATCTATAACGATTTCCGCGCGCTCCACAATGCAGGCGACAAGCGAATCCGAAGCATCACATTCTTTGACCGGGAGCGGCAAACGGAAGTGCAACTCTGCGTTGGCAAGGACGAGCCGTGGTATGGCGGTAAGATTCTGATGATTCTATTGTGCTTTCCGCGAGGCTACTACGTATTCACCCAGGATCGGGGTATTGATAACGGATCGCCGATCATGGTTCAAACAACGGATGTGCGTGTGGAGGAATTCGATCAGTCAAGCAAACTGAGCCGCGGAGCTTAAATCTGAATGGTAGGATCGTACTGATTTCTCGCTTCCTTCTGCACACCACTCAAACGGATAATCTCAAGACCGTTGGCAGTGACTACTTCGTCGGTCGATAGTCACGGCACTCGCACCCGGGAGAATTACAGATTTAAAGGGACTGTGGACTGCCATCGCACGATTCGTCGCATACCTTGCCGATTTTGAGCATCGGAATGAAATCGAGGAAAAGTTGAACGACCTTCGCGCGGCGCTGGACAACGCCCGTCACCAATTATTTCCGTAGCTGCCTATGCCATGCAAGGCGACACCGTCAAGGCCAAGGCGGCCTCCAAATGCGCCCAAATCTAAAGAAGAAGGGGCTGCCCCGGTGGACAACCCCTTGTGAATTAACGAATTGAATGGTTGCAGGGGTCAGATTTGAACTGACGACCTTCGAGTTATGAGTTCAAGTCAGCAACGTAATGAAACTAGTGTAGTGTCCCATAAATAAGTGGCAATAGTATTGCTGGGAATTTATGCATCTCCAGTGCAGAATGGGGGTGCCTATGGCAATGGGACGACCGAAAGCGGCCTTGGTTTTAACTCCGGAACAGCGCGAACAGCTCGAAGGCTTGGCTAGTTCACGATCCCTTCCGGCGGGATTGGTGACCCGGGCCAAGATTATCTTGCTGAGTGCTTCCGGTAAGACGAACCTGCAGATTGCGCGCCAGTTGAGACTGACAAACGCCACGGTAGGCAAATGGCGACGGCGATTCCTGAAGTACGATGTGGCCGGATTACACGATGAGTTGCGCCCCGGGCGCCCGCGCCCGATCAGCGACGAGCGTGTGGCGCAGCTGGTGCGCAAGACCTTGGAGACAAAACCAAAAGGCGGTACGCATTGGAGTATCCGGCAAATCGCAGCGGAGACGCGACTGTCGAAATCGACGGTGCACCGTATCTGGCAGGCCTTTGGATTGGAGCCGCACCGCCAGAAACACTTCAAGCTCTCGACGGATCCATTTTTTGTAGAAAAAGTACGGGATATTGTAGGGCTGTATTTGCATCCCCCGGAAAATGCTGTGGTTTTGTGCGTGGATGAAAAGAGCCAGATTCAAGCGCTCGAACGCACCCAGCCGATGTTGCCGATGGGACTGGGCTATGTCGAGGGTGTGACCCACGACTACCGACGCCACGGGACCACGACACTGTTTGCCGCCCTGGACACGGCGAAGGGCAAAGTGCTGACGCAATGCCGACAGCGTCACCGACATCAGGAATATCTGGGCTTCCTAAGAGAGATCGAGAAAAGCGTGCCGGAGACCTTGGAGGTGCATATCATCGTGGATAACTACGCCACGCACAAACATCCACGAGTAAAACGCTGGTTCGCCGTACGGCCACGATTCCACGTGCACTTCACGCCGACCTATGCCTCTTGGCTGAATCAAGTAGAGATCTGGTTCAACCGGATTACGCAACGGGCCATTCGTCGCGGGACGTTTCGCAGCGTCAAGGAACTGGTGGAGAAAATCGATCAATATGTACGAGCTTCCAACACTCACGCGCAGCCTTTCGTCTGGACTGCCACGGCAGATTCGATCTTTGCCAAAGTCCAGCGACTATGTGAACGTATTTCCGGGACGGCACACTAGCTATAGCTAGCTAAAGGCTGTTGGTGCGCCGTGTAAAGGAGGTGGTCTACCGCGGGTTGAGAGTCCCGCCCGGGAACTGGTTCGCTCCACCCGGTAGCAATCGGAGCGGCAGCGGAGGCAACGAAGCTGCCGGAGCCTCTGATGTAGAGGGTCGTTAAGCGACTTGGCGAGTCATGCAGCCCGTAATGTAGTGTAAACACCGAGCAGGCCCCGCAACAGCCGATGCAGGAGCCGACCCGCCCGACACTCGGGGAAGGCCGATGCCGGTGGAAGTACGAGCGAAACAGTTCCATCGGTCGCTGCCGGGGTAGTGGTGACAGCATGCATGCAAAGGAGACCAGACGACAACACGGGAAGCCTCAGCGGTGATCGTAGCTCACGATCAACCGGTAACCCGCGAGGGTCAGACTGGACCGTATGAGGTGACGGGAGGCCAGTAGTACCGACGAAGCCGGGTAACGCCGGTGGAGGGAAGTGGCCTCAGTTGAAAGCAAACGCAAGAAGCGACGAAGACGGAGGGATTGGCGTTGAGCCTAACAACCCCAGTAAGCGTTCAGAAGTTGCAGACGGCGTTGCACGCAAAAGCGAAGGAATCGCCCAACTTTCGATTCTACGCGCTGTACGACAAGGTGTATCGCAAGGATGTACTGGCTTTCGCCTACGAGTGCTGCAAAGCCAATGGCGGAGCAGCAGGAGTTGACGGCCAAACATTCGAGGACATCGAAGCGTATGGAACAGAGCGATGGTTGGACGAACTGGCGCAAGAGCTGAAAAGCCGAACTTATCGACCACTTCCTGTGCGGCGGGTGTATATACCCAAGCCGGACGGGAAACAGCGGCCGTTAGGGGTGCCCGCTATCCGGGATCGGGCAGCGGAAATGGCAGCGGTTCTGGTGCTCGAACCTATTTTCGAGACCGATCTGCAGCCAGAACAGTACGCCTATCGGCGAGACCGCAGCGCACTGGACGCGGTTAGACACGTCCACAAGCTGATCAACACTGGCCATAAAGAAATCGTCGATGCAGATCTCAGCAGCTACTTCGATACCCTTCCACACTGCCACCTATTAAAGTCGGTGGCCCGCCGAGTCGTCGACGGGGCCATGCTCCATCTGATCAAGATGTGGCTGGAAGCCCCGGTCGAGGAAACGGACGAGCGTGGAAACAAGCATCGCAGCACGCGTAATCGGGATGAAGGTCGGGGTACTCCGCAAGGGTCTCCGATCAGCCCGTTGTTGAGCAATCTGTACATGCGCCGGTTCGTGCTCGGCTGGACGAAGCTGGGGCACGAGAAGCGTTTGAAAGCGTACATCGTTAACTATGCAGATGACCTCGTGATCTGTTGTCGGGAGAAGGCCGAAGAAGCCTTAGCCACGATGCGGGACATGATGACGAAGCTGAAGCTGACGGTGAACGAAAAGAAAACGCGGGTCTGCAAGCTGCCGGAAGAGAAATTCGACTTCTTGGGGTATACCTTCGGTCGGTGTTACTCGACTAAGACGGGCCGGGCCTACCTAGGCACGACTCCGTCGAGGAAGCGGGTGCAACGCATCTGTGCCTCAATCAGCGAGGAGACCGGACGAAATAAAACCACGCTGGACGCCCAGGTGGTCGTTAAGAAGCTCAACCAGATGTTAAATGGATGGGCGAACTACTTCTGCCTCGGCCCAGTCGGCACAGCCTACCGTGCGGTGGATCAACACACCCGCAAGCGGCTGCGTCAGTGGCTGTGCATTAAGCACAAGGTGAGGTGGCCGGGGAAGAAACGGTTCCCGACGGCGTCCTTCTACCAAGTGTTTGGTCTGGTCAGTCTTACCGAACGGACCGCTGGCCTTCCGTGGGCGAAACCGTGAGCTTTCTCCGAGCGCTGGATGCGGGAAATCCGCACGTCCAGTGCGATGAGCGGGAACAGGAAACAGAGCTATGCCCAACCGGACTGAGGCGGCGAGGCGAAAGCCTCGCCAATCGCCACCGGGAGACTAAGGTCACTGCGCCTGTTCTCGACTCCACCAAAACCCCAATTTTTCAAAATTCGGTTACTCGAGCTAATAATTTCGTGGAGAAAGGTGCCGCGATGATTACTTTGAGCTGTAGGCTTTGACCGGCTACTCGCCAAGGCCCCATGAATTGCGGTGACCCATGGATCTCCTGGCCGGGTGGACCCATATTGACCGCAGTTAGCGCATAGTCGAGGACAAGAGACTTGAGAGGTGCGGCGCGAGCCTGATCGAATTTCATGCTTCTGAGAACCGATGCGGTGGGGGAGCCAGACGGGGGTTCTCTACATCCATCCAACCGTTGTCCCGAGCTGGCAACCAGCAACGGGTGGTTCAGACCGGCTTGCTGACTGGGGCTGAATAGCAGAAACAGCAATGCCCAGCAGACGAAGATGAAAGAGAACCATGGCTTCATCGCGAATCGGCCTCGCGGGCGCGCCGCAAATTGCGGTCCTTGTTCAACTCCGCCAGTTCTCGCAAACATTGCTGCATCTTTTGCCAAGCCTCTACCCCTTGGCGCGTGGCCTCTTGCGCTCCCTTGGGAACATAGTAGCCGGTGGTCTTACCCTTCTCCCCGCGGTAGCTCACATTCAGATGCGGACCATGCTTGGGTCCGTCTCCCTGGCAGTGGCAGCCCGCTTGTCCGCAGGTGCGGTAAGTTTCCGATAGCGTTCCGAAGATGGCGATCTCTGCCAGACGGGCAATCTCGCCAAGCAGCTTGCGTCGTTGGGCAGCACCATCAACCGACCTAGCCATGGCCTCTCCTGCGCGCTTGATAGCGAGCGATGGAAAACAGATTCTTGGTAATCACACACCAGCCCACGTAGCGCTGAAATCCAGGATCTCTTTTGTAGCTGGCCCGCAACATTGAAAAGGGATGTTTCAAGGTGCTGATGGTAGCTTCACAGCCGGCACGCCAGCGCAGCGCTCGCCGAAACCAGCGCTGCTTCTGCTGCTGGGCCCGCTTGACCGAGAGACGTCCGCGCGCCGGCAGCGCTACTTTCTTCACTCCTAGCGCTTGCGCCTCCCGCTCGTTTTTGGCTGAAAAAAATCCTCGGTCGGCGGTGGCCATCTCTGGCGCTCGCCCGAAGCACGCTTGATGTTGTTCGAGGGCCGGCATCCAGGCCGTGGTATCGTCCGGATTGCCCTCAAGAACTTGGTAACCGCTCACGATGCCGTTTTCCACCTCGTCCATCCGCACTAGCCTACCAAACTCATTTGGCTTGTGCGCTTTCCCTTTGCGAATGACTTGCGTGTGCGGTTCAAACAGACTCAACACTTTGCCTTCCACGTGGCAGTTTCCGCCCCACACTCGTTCCTTGGTTTGCGTCATCACCCTCTCCACCAAAGGGAGAAAGTGTCGCAGCTGTCCAATCTGTGTTTCTACCCGCAGAAGCTTGCCGACCACTTTCAGCCGTCCCTTTCCCCATCGTTGCACCACTTCGCTGGCCTGTCGCACTACGCCTCGAGTCAGCTGCACTAACTTCTGGTAACTATCTCGCATGCGCTGTTGGTTGGCCTCGGTGAGGGACTTGGCGGCGCGGCTGATCTCCAACAATCGATGTTTCACCGCGCGCCCGTGATGCACCACGTCCAAGGCTCCGTCCTTACACTCGGCGGCGATCCGTAGGAGACAGCGGCTGAGCACCCGGATGCCATCGCCCAAAAGCGAGCTGTCGGTGGGATAGTGAACATTGCTTTCCACAACCGTCGTGTCGGTGCGAAGTTTCCGTCCTTGCGCTACACCTTGCTCACGCGCCAGGCCCACCACGCGCTGATGAATCTGTTCGGTGACCTGCGGGCTCAACAATGCGAAGGTTCGACTGAAGGTAGTGAAATCGGGTGTGGCTTCGGCATCGAAGCGGGTGAACCGCCGGTACACCAGATTGCTGCGGAGCTCCCGTTCCAGATCGCGGAAGCCCCAGCCCTTCAGGTGCTTCATGACGCAGCAACGCAGCAGGCGATCGGGGGCTATGCCGGGCCGCCCAGTGCGTGCCGAAGCGGGGGAGCGTGCCGCCAGACATTGCTGGACCAAGTCGAGCAAAGCGGGATCCTCCAAGAGCTGATCGACGGGATCGAGCAAATCGTCCTTGAGCAAAGCGGCTTGCAGGGCCAAAGGGGAGTAGAACAGCCAGGCTTGGTGGGAGGTAGAGCTGATCATAACGTACTCGACTATATCGAGTAAGATACAATCTATCAAGAAAAAAATAAAACCAACGCACTTTTCTGGGAAATTTGTGGCCAAAGATCAGCGGACCTGCAAATCTGCCACGCTGTTGCGCCGCCGACCGCGTCAATCAAGGGGTTGGGCCCGGGGTTTTGCAACAGCCTTTAGCTAAGTCTCGCCGAATCAGCTGCCCTCGCACCCCGCACTAGTCCAGAGGGGTTGATGTGCGCAGGTTAGATTGTCTGATTGATGCGGTTGCCGGAAGAGGCGGGTACTAGTAGCGAAGTGTCCGGTTACCCGAGTCACGTGTAAGCACAACGATGTTGAAAAGCGGTCATCACAGTCGGGCCCTGCTCTACAGGCGAAGTTCAGGATGATTTGTTACATTGCCTGAAACATTCTGCCCTTCCTGATCGTCTTCTCCTCTAGATATCTAGGGGACAGCTGCCAGTGGTCAAAACCAAGAAGGACATTCTGCAAGGCACTTTGGTACTGATGGTGCTCAGGACGTTGGCGCGGGAGCCGATGCACGGCTACGGAATCACCCTTCATATTCAGACTGTTTCAGAGAATCTGTTGCGCGTCGAGGAAGGTTCGTTGTACCCGGCGCTACACCGTATGGAGCAGGAAGGCTGGATCCGTGCGGAGTGGGGCACGTCGGAAAACAATCGCCGCGCTCGGTACTACCGGTTGACAGCTGCCGGCCGCAAGCAACTTGCAGAAGAGGAAAAGAACTGGAACCGGCTCACCTATGCCGTCGGCCGCGTTCTGCAGTTTACCTGAAAGGAGGTGCCAAATGTCGTGGTTTTCTCGCCTGCGCCGCATGTTGCAAAGAGACCGATTGGAAAAAGATCTGGATGAGGAATTTCGATCGCACCTCGAGATGCTTGCCGCTGATAACGTCGCCGCCGGAATGACACCGGAAGAGGCTGGCCGTGATGCGCGAAGACGTTTTGGGAATGTGACGGCGTTGAAAGAAGATACGCGCGCCATGGACATTATCGGGTGGCTGGATACGGCAGCGGGCGATGTCCGATTCGCTGTACGACTGTTGCACAAGAGTGCTGGATTTACTCTGACGAGCGTCCTGACCCTGACGCTGGGAGTCATTGGCACTACTCTGGTATTCACTGCGTATAGTGCGATCGCATTGCGAACTGTGGCAGTTCGCGACACCAAGAGCCTGGCAGTCCTGAAACGGGAGTTCCACAAAGGAGGCGAGAGCACGGCATTCTCCGAGTCGGAGTTCCGTAATCTCAGCGAGCATAATCGGGGTTTGGAGGGAGTGATCGCGGAAACTGGATACGACACGGTACTGGCACAATTCCCCAATGCCGGCCAGAAGGATCTTGCCGAACCGCGACAAGCCATCATCAAGCTGGTCTCCGAAAATTACTTTTCGGTTCTCGGCGTCAACGCGACGGCCGGGCGCATGTTCACGGAACAGGAGCACGGCGGCACGGCAGCGGTGGCGGTACTCAGCTATTCGTCGTGGCAGCGCCGTTTTCGTGGCGATCCGGCCGTGTTGGGGCAATCCGTCCTGCTGTACGGGACGCCGATCACGATTATTGGAATTGCACCGCGTGATTTCGTCGGAACGGGCTTGCCCCCAGTGCCTCCGGACCTATGGATCCCACTCTGGATGCAGACGCGAGTCGAACCTGGCCGCGACTGGGCGCGCTATTCGGATGAGCCTCGGTTGCGGGTAGTTGGAAGGCTGAGGCTTGGCGTCAGCCCACGACAAACGTGGCCTGAATTGACGGCGATAGTGCAGCGCTTTGAAACAAGCCGAGGGTTCGAGCAGGTCACTTCCGGAATTGAGAGCGATCCCCCGGCGTATTTCATTGAAAAAGGCAACCCGCAATTCCAGTCTCTCGCCGCACTGTTGATGGTGAGCGTCAGCATGGTCTTGTTGATTGCCTGTTCGAACCTTGCGAATTTCTTCCTGGCCCGAGCCATGGCACGACGCAAGGAGATGGCAGTTCGGCGAGCGTTGGGAGCGAGCCGGGGCAGACTGATGCGGCAACTTCTGACCGAAGGAGTTTTGATCGGGCTAGCGGCGGGTGCCATCACGCTGATTGCGTCGCCGCCGTTGTGCAATTTGATCTGGAGGGAGATTCAGAGCCGAATCGTGTTCCGGTTCTCCGATCTCTACGTTTTCAGCTTTCGATTTTCGCCCGACGGCTGGGTTCTAGCCTGGACGACGCTGGTTTCCATCGCAGCGGGCATGCTCTTCAGTGTGGTGGGCGCAAGTCACTGCACCAAGGCGAATCCTCACGAAGCGTTGCAAGGTCACGTGGCGCAGTGGACATCGAATCGCGGTAAGCTGCGCGTGAACGCACGAGATGCGCTCATTGCTGCGCAAGTGGTGTTCAGTGTGGTTCTGTTGGTTAATGCGGGACTTGTGGCGCGAGGCATGATGCGGGGGCAGAAAGTGTTTCCCGGTTTTGACACGACGCAGGTGATCGACATCGAATTCGCAGGGCTCGAGGACGTAGGGATCGACAAGGCACACACGGCGGCATTCCGCGAGCAGTTGGCGCGCGGATTTTCCGCACTTCCTGGAGTAACGGGAGTGGCGTTTGCGGACCATGTTCCGCTCCTGGGAGCAGGTACAACTGCAGTGAACGAACCGGGGAAAGCGGAGGAGCAAGCGTTCGAGAATCACGTCTCGCCCGGGTTCTTCTCCGTCTTCGGGATAAGCGTTCTTCAAGGCCGCGACTTCGCGGCGGCCGACGGAGCACGGCGCGCCTCTGTGGTTATCATCACCGAATCCACCGCACGACACCTGTGGCCTGGGGAGAATGCTCTGGGAAAAATCATCCGGCTGGGAGACGCGCAAACTCCCGCGCAGGTGATCGGCGTGGTGCAAGACACCCGCACGGTTGTTCTGGGAAGAGTGGAATCGTTGTTTGTGTACTCACCGGCTGCCTCGGATGCGCCCGTCGTCGACGTTTTCGTCCGCACGGCAGGGAATGGCCAAACGTCAATCGGTCCGGTGCTCAATGCAGCTGCAGCAATTAACAACAAGCTGGCCTCGCTAGCATCGGTGCACGTCATGGATGACGCACTTTGGTTTCAGCGGCTGCCTTCTAAGATTGCGACACTGTTCGCGACGATCGTGGGGAGCCTAGGACTTTTTCTGGCCAGCGTGGGCGTTTATGGAACGATTATGTACGTGGTCATGCAGCGGACGCGTGAGATCGGCATACGCCTCGCGCTAGGTGCGCGAGAGGTGTCGATTCTGCGGCTGATTTTGGTGCGCATGATGCGGCTGGTGGGCGTGACCACTGCCGTTGGCTTAACTCTGGCTGCGGCGTTATCGCACGCACTGACGGCGCTGCCTTTTGGGATGGGTTCGTTGCTGTTGTTTGGTGCCAGTCCCTGGGATCCTCTTGTATTTGCAACGGTGGCGGCGTTCCTGGCGTTCATCGCATTGTTCGCCGCTTACCTGCCGGCACGCCGCGCTACGAAGGTCGATCCGATGGGTGCGTTGCGGTACGAATGAATTCAAACAGGACTCAGCTCGCGCTTACCGTAAAAGTGGGTCCCGGTACGGCTTAACCCTCCAGAAGGGAATCAGAGTCTCTCCTCATCGTATCTGAGAGGGTAATATTGTCAAGAAAACGACAGAAAACCACGGGATTTTCGTGATTTCTGGGCCGCGGACACCTTTCCCACCTGTTTGCCGTCTCTGGGATTATTATCATTCTCAGTTGCTAGAAGGAACCATGATGGGTCATTACTGCAGGATTTGCGGGCGCGAACGTCCGAACGAGCAATTCTCCGGCAAAGGTCACAAAATCCATGTGTGCAAGCGTTGCAAGGCCAGGCCGAAGAGCGAGCGCCAGGCTATTGAGGACAAGGACGACATCTTCGCGTTCCTTGAGCAATCGCACATTTCCGAAAAGAACGTGGCCCACCTTGAACGCATGGCAAAGTCGGACAATCCGCAAGTTGCCAGCCTCGCCGCAATTGTTCTGGATGTCGCTCGCGTTAAGCCGTACAAAACGAGAAGACTCAAGTTCCTTGCCCACAAGCATCCGGAATTGCTGGGCAGGTTGAGGGACACGGGTTTGATTCTTGCCTAGTCTGGAGGACGGTCATGGCACGTATAGCGAACGAAATCTCCGGGATGAGGTGGGTTCTTCATAGGCATGGCGTCTACTCCTTGTTTTCGGCGAACGACGTGAAGACGCTCCTCAGTGCTCCGCATTCCGCTCATTCCTTCCCGATTCGACGAGAGAGATTAGCGTTCAGGAATGTCTACCAGAGTGCAGGTTCCGGGTCTTGCGGAGTTCACCGCGTTGGCAATCTGTTGCATCATGGGGCGCACCAGGGTCCATCTGCTTTTGCTGAGAATCACGATCGTCAATTTGCGGCCCTGTATCGCCCCGGTAAGAAATTACTCGACCACGTCACCAAACTCATCAAGGGTAAGCCGGAATACGTGCTACTCGACGAGCAGCTGGTGGTTTATGACAAGGTTGCAGAAGCTGCGAAGGATGGTGTCAAGGGCAGGAAAAAGGTTGCCATTATCGTACTAGGCGGCCCCGGTACAGGGAAATCGGTTATTGCCATGAACTTGCTCGGTGACCTCTCAGGGATGGGCCTAAACGCGCACTATGTGACGGGTTCTCGTGCGTTCACCTCCACTATTCGAGAAATCGTGGGCACCCGTGGGGCTGCGCAAGTGCGCTACTTCAACAGCTATATGGGTGCAGACGCAAAGTGATTGATGTCATGATCGCCGACGCGGCTCACCGAATTCGAGAGACTAGCAACAACCGATTCACGCCCAAGGTAAAGCAAAGCAAAGTCTCACAAATCCACGAGTTGCTAAAGGCAAGTCGCACTTCTGTGTTTTTCATTGATGACAACCAGATCGTAAGGCCAGGGGAGATCGGCACTACTGACTACCTTAAGACTGAAGCTGAAAAATTTCAGTGCGACGTTCGCCCTGGGAGTTCAGCGCACGCCACATGTGATGTGGAATCAGACCGACCAATTCGACTTTAGGATCATGCCCACTCCCCAAGCCTTGGAGGACGAAATCAGGCAAAGGCTAGAAGAAAAATCTACGGCGCGGCTGGCAGCAGGCTTTTGTTGGCCGTGGTCTAATCCCCGGCCTAACGGGACACTCGTGGATGACGTAGTCATCGGCGATTACGTCCGACCATGGAACGCCAAATCTGACTCGGGCAGCCTCGCTCCTGGCATCCCGAAAGAGAGCCTCTGGGCGTACGAATCAGGTGGCGTGAATCAGATTGGTTGTGTTTACACAGCGTAGGGATTCGAATTCGATTATGTCGGAGTCATCTTCGGACCTGATTTAGTCTACGAACCCGAGGCTGCGGATTGGAAGGGAGACAAGACCAAATCCTTTGACACTGTCGTGAAGAGGTCCGGCGACCGATTCACGCAAATGGTAAAAAACACTTACCGTGTTCTTCTGACACGCGGCATGAAAGGCTGCTACGTCCACTTCATGGATAAGAACACAGAGAACTTGTTTCGAAGTCGCGTGGAGCGCACTGGAAAAGTGCAATGATTAGCGAAACACGCTATTGTGGAAAGCCAAATATTCGTGAGAGGGCAAGCTGTCAATCTCGCGCGGCAGGCGTATCGCTCTTCCGTGGAGATGATGCTAATCTCGCCCGTTCTCAAACTCTTCTCGAATGCGACTACTGACGACCACTTTCAGTTGATCCGCGTCAATAGTCAGGTATCCCTGATCCAACAACGTGTGTAAGTCACTTCGCAAAAGTAGACCATTCTCGGGTTCATGCGGACCGCCCGAGCTGTAAGGCTTGATGTGAGCAGCCTCCAGCACAGGCAGTGTGCGCTCGCCCGTGATTACGTCGATCGGCTCTGGAGCTCCCCGGAACTGCGGACTGAACATGACCGGAGAATTGGGCAGATCTGCGCCCCAGGCAGCACCGTCCATGAGCGGGGTATAAAACATAAGGTGAGCCATCCAGTGGTGGTCGCCATCATCGGTAAGGTACTGGTCTTTCGACATCATGTAGCTCATGGCTCCAGGCTCCAGGGGCGGCAGTTCTTGTTTCTCATATGCAGCTTTGAGAGCTGCGACGATCTGCGCTTTCGATTTCCCAGCCATTATCATCTCCGTCCTCTTGTAGGTAAGCGGCAGGACGGATCGCGCTGCCGGCGGATTAAAGCAGAGTGGCCCTCGAACTTTGGGGTTCCAAAACTCCGCCCCGTCGAAGGGGCCCATCCACGCCCGCTCCACTGCGCACACGAAACCGTTCTTGCCCTCAACGGCAGTCTCGTACCCATGTCGTCCGAGGACCAGAATCGTTGCGTCGCGGGATATGGCCTCTGGGGCGGCGCTTCGTGCCAAAGCGATCTCAGCATTGCGATCCGTCATGAGGTACTGCTCGATCGGGGCCATGCTTGGATACGACATCCGACGATCCTGCGCCCGTGCCTGCCAGGGCACATCCAGCAGAAGAATCAGCGCGAAGCCTAGCGAGGCAACCGCTTGGAGTGTAGGCCGGTCCATGATTTCCTCCTCTGACGTGCCTGCGGATGTTCATTTCTGTCGAATATACAAACCGGTTGGTATGTAATGGCTCAACACTGCGTAGCACCGATGCGATCAGGCTCGCTTCTAGTTGCCTGCCAGCCATCGAGACAGCTGCTAGCATGTTCGTTGCGGTCTGCAATGGTTGGAGTCTCACGCAGTCTTCTGAAACGCAATTCAATCTTTGGGCACACCAGCAGTCGGCATGGCTTTCAACCTATCCAATTGACGGAGTACCTTTTGCCAAGCTTCTGGATCTTTCTTGGTTGCGAATCCCTTCCCGAGGTCCGCGTAATAGGCAAGCATGTCCCGACGCAAAGCGTCCGAAATAGGTTTGCCACTCGTCTTGCCCAGCAAGTTCGCATAGGTTTCGTCTGTGAGTCTGTAGACAGCCGGTCCAGTTAGTCCTCCGGTATCGAGGTTGTCGTTGGGCAGTTGGAGTCTGCCTTCCTGTTGCGCAAGGAGCAACAATCGATAGTGGTCCAGCGTCTCGTTGAAACTGTGCATATAGATCTGCTCTACGGCCGGAGTGGGCGGATGATATCCAAGGGCACTGAAGGGACCGACTCGGGGCACTAGGTACAAAGTGAACGCTTTGAACCGCGCGAAAAAATCGGGCTTCTCGTAAACGTCACCCCACTCCTTGCGGTACCCGGAGTTTGAAATGTTGTAAACGAATTTTGTTTTGGTCTCACTCGGATCGCTGTGCTGGATTTCTCGCCTCTTGAGGTGCCATGCCACCTTGGTCGTGCGCGGAATGACGGTGGAAACAGCGTGCCGATAGCTGCCAATTGCCAGGTCGACGCGGAAAAAGACGCTCGACATTTCGAGCGAGTATGTTCTTGCGAATGCAGTTTCCAGGAGCGCTTTCGAAACCTCAAACCCGATAAAGTCGTGGTAGGCCTTCGGCGCATAATGCCCCTTGGCGACCTGATCCACATCGAAACCGAACTCTACCTTCATGTGCGCGGAGGGCTTGTCCTCATACGTTACCACCGGTCCGTACTTCTTTGCCAGTTGCGGATACGTCATCGCTACGGCCCGATTGGTCGCAATCGGATGACCTGAGTTGTCAGCGGCATAGTGTGCGAGTGCGCCCAGCGCAAATGCATATTCGTTGAGATCTCTGGATTCTTCAATTAAAGCGAGAACAAAATCCCCACTTCGGACATAGTGCGTTAGATCACTAAAGAACGCGTTTCCGAAAGGGTAGTAGCCCATGTCCTGGATAATTGCGCCCCCGTACGCATACGCATGGGCCTCGAGCAGTTCCTCCGGTGTCGCGTTGGGAAACCGCTTCAAGAGCAACGGCGCGATGCTCTCCTTCCACGCAGCGTCGATAATCGCTTCGTGCGTCAGGACGGCGTAACCGGAACAACTGGGTGGGCAGCATGACCCGAAGACGAGTCCGAGAATCACCGGCACAGATAGTGAGCACAACTTGAATCGACTGCGAGTCAGCATCTAACCGATGATAGCAGGGGTTTCTCACCACACGTATACCTGTGCGGGCAATGCGGTGGCCACAATCGAACCGAGAGCGAACGCAATCAGGGAAGTGAACGAATGTCACGCAACCGAACGTTTTCATCGTGGCAGAATACCCTTTCTTTTTGTACACGCAAAGCGCATTGGGACATGACTAGCCAGCGTCGGCTAGCGACACGGGTTACTGAAGACGGGCATTGGGCGTCGGCCGCAAGATCGGCGAACGGTCGGTCCACTGCCAGCTCAGCGGCGTTCTCGGTGTCGGCGGTGGGCTTTTGAGCAGCCGTGCTCAGCTTCGACGGAGACACATCAATCGTCACCTTCACGATCGCTCCAGTGAACTGGTTGTCCTCTTGCTTGTAGTCGTCGGACACCGCGGTTTCGGCGTCCATTCCCACGTCCGCTCCCTCGTCTCACGAGAAGATGAAGGGCACGGTCTTGGGGATGTGTCCTTCCGCCACTTGTTTGCCGTCCACGAAGAGCATGCACTTGCCGCCCGTTCCTGGCTTCGCGGTATCGGGAATGAACTCGTACTTGATCACATGTTTGCCGGTGGAAAGTGTCGAGGCGTCGCCGATGTTTGTTCTCTCCACGCCAAAGTAGTCCGGCGCAGTGATTGGCGGTTATTCACGTTGAGGAAGGCGTTCATGCCCACGATTCCGGGATACACGGTCAACGCCGTGCGCGTGCCCATGAGCGCCATTGTGATCCGCTGACAGATTGTGGCCCAAGTCCAGAGTGATCGATCCGGCAAGAAATTCAAATGATTTACTTTCCAGCGGAAACCCAGACGTTGTCGGGAGCAGCTATCTCCACATTCGCCAGTTCAGTAGTTATCCTGACGCGTTGGAGACTGGGCTTCTTCCCCGGTGTAGCCAGGAAGACCAGAAAGTATTGACTCTCGAAAATCTTCTGCAATCGCTCCAGGTAAGGTTTAAAGCTGACCGCATTTGAGGTGCCAAGCGAAAAACATTCTCCGCCGGTTTCGTCCGCGAGTTTGGAAAGTCCAGACAGACCAATCTGCAGGTCCCAAGAACTTCGCGCTGCTCGACCGACACCGATCGCGTAGAGCGAGTGAACGATGACGTTATAGCGCTGGCTGATTTCGCTAGCGGAGTTCACGTCCGGACTCATAGTCGGCATGCTGTGATAGACCGGCCCGAAGCTCGGCCCTAACTGAGTCGCTGTGGGTTTTTCCCCCCGCAGCCGATCGATTCCATCGGTCACCATTAGGACCTCGCGCCGGACGTTTTGCTGTGGCCACCCCTTTACGAGGCTAATGAGTGACAAGTACGGACTATCCATGGTCGACGTATTCCCAAGGGGCAAGCGCAGCGCCTTTGCAGCGAGCGCGTGATCGGGGGTGAAATTCTGGACAATATTGACACCCGCGTTCGACATGTAACCGATACCGATCAACGTCGAGGGGGGCTGCGCACTAATAAATTCCCGAATGTCGTTGAGATTGTTTCCGACATGCGAGTCGAGCGTGTCATCGATCAGAACGAATAATTGAAGGGCAGCGGTGTCTCCGCGAGCGGGAATCAGTTGTGTCACTTGAAGGAAAGTCTTGCCTTGCTTCACTTTTACGTCGTCCTGTCGCAGAGCCGGAAGTTCACTATCCTCCCGCTGCGCTTCAGCTGTAATTACCACGTGAACCTGAACGGCTCCAGGGGCCCCTTTGTCCTGCGGAAAGGAGGACCCGAGGTTAAAGATCAGCAAACAGAACACAATCAGCATTCCGCGGAGTCGCTTACAATTTTCCATTGAACTCCTCCTGCAGGATTTCGGTTTAAGCGTGGCCCAGATACCGAAATTGGAACTTCTAGTTTTTGGATGCGAAACTTCAACAAGCAATTGCCGGAGTGTAGCGGCGGGAATTCCGAAAGTCCAGTAGATGTTTTCTAAGTGCGTGTTAGGAGTTGGATCGCCTGCCAAATCTGATTTTCGTGCGAAAACGTCAAACGGCTTTTGAAAACTTGCTGTATGATTTTTGTGTTGCTGCGGCGCGCTCTTTCGCGAAACGCTCTTTTGAGAAAACTGAGAAAGGCGCGCATCGTCGGCCATGCTCGCGTCGTTTTCGCGGAGATATTGGTAAACACTCGCGCCGTCCGAATGGCACAAGAACCCGGAAATTGCGCCTGGGCTTCGCCTAGTTCCTGGGAGGCGACCAATCTGGTGGTGTCTGATCCGGATGATCCCGCAAGTACTGCTCCAGGGGTTCGTTGCGCAACACGAATCGGAATCCGCGGTGTGTATTCACATCGATTGTTGTCTGCAAGTCCAGCTCGTCAAATCCAATCACGTGCTCAACGGATTTTGTACCGCCCTCTTCAATCATCGTGAAATGAAGCTGGTTGTCCACGAGCCAGTAATCGGTCACGCTATAAACTGTGCCGTCTTTCAGATAGAGCTGCGGTAGGTCGCGTCTCTCATCCCCATACACGTACAGAGGATACTCGTATGTCTGAGGGGGAACATGATTTCCACCACCATACTCATAGAAGGGCAGAGTGTTGTGGCCGAATCCCCAATTCCAAAACAGATAGCAGCTCGTCCACCAACACGGATTGTAGCTCCAGTTCGCCCCATACCACCAGAATGGTCTACCAAAGAAAAAAGGAGAACCATAAACAGGGAAAATCGGGGGGAACGGGCGAATCGGCCGCGGACGAAAGATCAAACTACCGGCACGGAATGCCCCCGCAGGTGGAGAGGCTAACACCCGAGGCGGCGAAATCGGTGCGTGTAAAATCGGGACGTGTGAAATCGGTGGAGCGGATACATGCGCCCCTCCTCCGCCAACATGGCCGCCATGCTGTGCCAACGCTAATGGAGGCTGAACGCAAGCGGAAGCCAGCATGCACGAAACAACAATGAAAATCCTCTTGAGGGTCGAATTACGAAGAACGAAGCGCGCCATAAAGTACCCTCCTTGCAGCCCCTAGGATTTGTAGCTGCGAGGATCGCGCGGACTACATCCGGACAAGTCTAATACTTTTAAGATGCGCATGGCATCACAAAGATGCTACTGGAAATCGCGTGCGCCCTTGCAGTCTCCCCTTCACCGAACGACTGAAAACGCCTTCCTTTTCCAGTTTCAGGCGCAAGGACGGTTCCGACGTTCACCAAGTGACAAACGATCCGGATTGGGCTTGTCCGACTAGCACATGGTTTCCTGACGGAAAGCGGCTTGTGGTCTCCTGTCACTTTGTTAGAGACAAATGCCGGATGGCCATAGGCTGCAATTGGCGCATTTTCTTAATTGCGGCGGATAGTTCGCCGACGAAGCTGACGCCGATTATGGATCGCGATGCCAAGTATCCTTCGGTTGCTCCGAAGCCAGAGGAAAATGCAGCACCTTCCAACTTACTAGAGGCGTGTCAGCCTGCTCCCCCGCTCGCGGTAATTGAGCACGCCTAATCGGACATGTTGCTGCTAGTACCAGGGTAAACGTGTTCGTATATACGCTCCCCCTCATACTGGTAATCCCTAGATCACTGACAGCAAGGAGTTCTTTCTGTAACTTAATGTATTAGGGAAAACCGGCGGATCAGATTCGCCGCAGCGTTTTCCGGGGAGGGTCGCATGACCGTCCTTTCCTTTCTCGTGTTGGCAGTGGTCAGCATCCCATTGGGAGTCCTTGCCATTGGCTACTTCCACGCCAAGCACCACCATCGCAGCCACGACACCATGATGTGGCACGGCTAGTGGAGTAAAGGCATAGCTCGCGCTTTGGCCACCGCTGGTCAATCCTAACGGCCATAGCGATTGCCGAGGCAGTCTGGAGGGCTTCTATGAGCGACGTTTTCGCAATTGTGACATGGGCAATCATTGCCGTGAGCGCGGCCACCGTTGTGGTGAGTCTGGCTCACAACCTACATCGGCATCGCAGAGAGAGCGTGATCAGGTTTCACGGGTGAGATTTTGTCCAGGATGCTAGTGTAGTGTCCCATAAATAAGTTGCAATAGTATTGCTGGGAATTTATGCATCTCCAGTGCAGAATGGGGGTGCCTATGGCAATGGGACGACCGAAAGCGGCCTTGGTTTTAACTCCGGAACAGCGCGAACAGCTCGAAGGCTTGGCTAGTTCACGATCCCTTCCGGCGGGATTGGTGACCCGGGCCAAGATTATCTTGCTGAGTGCTTCCGGTAAGACGAACCTGCAGATTGCGCGCCAGTTGAGACTGACAAACGCCACGGTAGGCAAATGGCGACGGCGATTCCTGAAGTACGATGTGGCCGGATTACACGATGAGTTGCGCCCCGGGCGCCCGCGCCCGATCAGCGACGAGCGTGTGGCGCAGCTGGTGCGCAAGACCTTGGAGACAAAACCAAAAGGCGGTACGCATTGGAGTATCCGGCAAATCGCAGCGGAGACGCGACTGTCGAAATCGACGGTGCACCGTATCTGGCAGGCCTTTGGATTGGAGCCGCACCGCCAGAAACACTTCAAGCTCTCGACGGATCCATTTTTTGTAGAAAAAGTACGGGATATTGTAGGGCTGTATTTGCATCCCCCGGAAAATGCTGTGGTTTTGTGCGTGGATGAAAAGAGCCAGATTCAAGCGCTCGAACGCACCCAGCCGATGTTGCCGATGGGACTGGGCTATGTCGAGGGTGTGACCCACGACTACCGACGCCACGGGACCACGACACTGTTTGCCGCCCTGGACACGGCGAAGGGCAAAGTGCTGACGCAATGCCGACAGCGTCACCGACATCAGGAATATCTGGGCTTCCTAAGAGAGATCGAGAAAAGCGTGCCGGAGACCTTGGAGGTGCATATCATCGTGGATAACTACGCCACGCACAAACATCCACGAGTAAAACGCTGGTTCGCCGTACGGCCACGATTCCACGTGCACTTCACGCCGACCTATGCCTCTTGGCTGAATCAAGTAGAGATCTGGTTCAACCGGATTACGCAACGGGCCATTCGTCGCGGTACGTTTCGCAGCGTCAAGGAACTGGTGGAGAAAATCGATCAATATGTACGAGCTTCCAACACTCACGCGCAGCCTTTCGTCTGGACTGCCACGGCAGATTCGATCTTTGCCAAAGTCCAGCGACTATGTGAACGTATTTCCGGGACGGCACACTAGGAGGACACCACCATGCCACAAAAATCAAGAAAAGAATCGAACTCTTTCCGCAAGGAACTAATCTCTCTTCTCACCGAAGAGAACGCCCACTCCGGCTTCGACGCCGCCGTCAAAAACCTCCCCACCAATCTCCGCGGCGAACGCCCCCACGGTCTATCCCACTCCGCCTACCAACTTGTCGAACATCTTCGTATCGCCCAATGGGACATCGTCGAATATGCCCTCAACCCCAATCACAAATCTCCGAATTTCCCCGACGGCTACTGGCCGAAATCGCCCGAACCTTCCCACGCCAAAGCCTGGGACAGATCCACCGCCTCCTTCCGCGCCGACCGCAAAAAACTGGTCGCCGCCCTGGAAACATCCGATATACTCGCCCCGATCCGGCACGCCAACAACCAATCACTGGCCTCCAAAACCATTCTGCTCCTTGACCACAACGCCTACCACCTCGGCCAACTCATCCTGCTACGCCGCCTGCTCAACGCCTGGCCCGAAAAATAAAAATGAAGGCAACCCGCCGCCAATACCCAGCTCGACGCCCAGTCAGTGTCCGGTAAGCCAAATCGTCCATGTTCGTACTAAAACCCACTTCTCCGATTTTGCCGTTTGGACAAGGCCATACGGTGGCGGACGCCATGCGTGCACCAGGTTGCCAAAAATCCTGTGAAACTCGACTCCTGCGATGCTTGAGCTTCGATTTTATCAATTACGATGGCCTTAGAACCGCCTCGCCGATAATTGACCTGACTGGGCGAATGATTCCAGCCAGAGTGAGAGAGAATCTATCGTGGTTTCCTGTCCGGGATGATTACCCGTTTGCCGTGGCCCTGTTGAAAGATGCAATCGCGTCTTCTGTCTTGGCGAATATCTCGAACACTGTCTCGAGCTTTGTAATCTGCAGCACCTCTTTTGCATGATTGCCCAGGTTGGCAAACTTGATGTCACCGCCGATCTTTCGTGCCGACACGTACAGAGCCACCAAGGTACCCAGGCCGCTGCTAGCGACGGCCACGCAGCAGCAGCGGAATTTCAGAAATTCATCGACCACCGAGGACTGGTGATAGACTCATGGGGCACCCTGGTCCGATTGGGACTGGCCCATGCCTATACCATGCAGGGCGACAGCGCCAAAGCCAAGGCGGCCTATCAGGAATTCCTCACGCTCTGGAAAGACGCAGACCCTTCATCGTTGCGAAAGCGGAACACGCAAAGTTGCAATAAGCTAGCTGAAGGGTGCAATTCGCAGGTTGCTGCCTAGTCCCCGAATTAAAACTCACTCCTGCTCTGCGAACAGACTGCACATAGCAAATCGTGACCGATATGCTCCATCCGTCCCTCAGGAGTTGTCACCCAATGTCGGGAAGTCCACGGAGGATTGTGGCGAACATGCTGTTGATGTCCGCATTCGAGGTCTGCGACCCAGTCGAAAAATTCATCTTGATGAAAACCCACAATTTTACGGGGATTCCGGGCACGCGTGCTCGCATGGGTTTCATATGTAGCCTACGAGCGGGACCTACAGCCCGGCGGCAGCTTGCTTGGATTCTGCAACGGCAATTCTCCGTCGCTTCATCGAGTAAAGCGCCGAATCAGCATGGCTCAAGAGTTGTTCAATGGTTTCACCATCTTGCGGATAAACAGCACTCCCGACGCTGACAGAGATTTTTGGTCCTTTGTCTTCGCTGTCAACGCTTTTGCAGATACGTTGAGCTACCAGTTTGGCAGCCTCTACGTTAGTTTCCGGTAGGACAAGCGCGAACTCGTCCCCGCCGAACCGCGAAGGTGTATCGATGTCCCGGCAGCAGGAAAACAAAACGTCAGCAAACCGGCAAAGCGCTTGGCTTCCGACAATATGTCCGTGGCGGTCGTTAATTCGCTTCAATCCATCCAAATCAAAGAACAAGATGGCGAACTCACGGTTCGTGCGCTTGCTACGCCTGATTTCAGAATCGAGAACATCCACGAGGCGACGATAGTTGGGCAGACCAGTAAGGGGGTCACTGGCTGCTTGCCGACGGAGATGTTCCTCCAGTTCTCGCTGCCTAGTGATATCTTCAGCGATAACTTCGTAGGCTTCCAACTCTCCCTGCTCACTGAGCACCACTCGTCCGCTTAGCCGGACCTTGACGGTCACATCGTCTTTCCGCTTCCATTCAACTTCAAAAGGACTTAGGAGAGCCTCTCCCCCCGCTTGGCCGAGCAATTGTGCCCGTCTGCTAGGGTCATGAATGATGTCACTCGCAAGGTCTAGAGCCAAGAGTTCCTCTCTTGACTCGTAGCCGAGCATCCTCATCATGGCCTCGTTCACTTCCATGAACCTTCCGTCGGCATTACAGCGGCAAATCCCGTAGCTCAGATTTCCTGCCAAAGCGCGGTAACGTGCTTCAGAGCGTCCCAACTCTTTTTCAGCGCGGTCGCGTTGGTTGCGCAGCGCTTTTTCCTCGAGAGCCCGATGAATGGCGACGGGTAGATGGCCAATATTATCCTCTTCGATACAATCGGCAGCACCTTTGAGAATGAACTCAGCGGCGGTTTCGCGTTTCAAGCCATGGACCAAAAAAATGAGAGGGATGTCCTTCTTCAACTGAGCCAGGAGGTCCAGCACCTGCGTCTCATGCCAGTTTGTACTTGGGTATTCGGCTACAACAACGTCAAAGAGCCGTAAACGAAGTCGGTCAGCGAATTGCTCCGGAGTGACAACTACGTCCGAATTTATGTTGAATCGCCCCCTCCTGAGTTCATTCAAACAGCGCTCAACATCCACACTGGAACGATGAACAAAGAGGATTCGCACGAGATTAGCTCGACTCGCGGGCGTACCGATGGCAGAGACTCGCTTCACTTGCCTGATTTCAGGCTCAAATGTCGGAAACATATCCACGCTTGATAAAACCTCGGGGAGCAGCCTCCATCCGCGCCAGCTGCCCCCAGCTCTTTTCCGAGCTATCTTATCCAAAGATTATCGAGGGGCGGGTCTCGCATTCTGTTCAATACGAGACACCAAGTACTAGCGGAGTACTAGAATCTAGTAACTGATTAAGCAAAAAACGATGCCAACTGCGAAGAGATTGAGCTGAGCACTCAAAAACCTATTCCAAAAGGGGGCGTCCTTTTAGATTGCGTCGTGTAACCGAACATCTAGCTACTAGAACTCCATTTCTCCAGATGAACTACTTCTAGCGGCGGCTGCCATAATTGGCGACCTGAAGCACAGCGCGTTTACTGTGCTGCTGGTCAGTCGGCTCAAAGAGGACCCAATTTCTGGGTCACACCTCGGACAAGCCATGTGAGACCGCATCGGGTCAAGGTCGCGCTTGATGAACAATTCACCCAAGACCCAACAACTGTTTTTTTACTTTGACTTGGTCCATGTATTCGGCGTGCGCTTTGACA
The DNA here is from genome assembly GCA_963775865.1 of Candidatus Acidiferrales bacterium. Lineage (GTDB taxonomy): Bacteria > Acidobacteriota > Terriglobia > Acidiferrales > UBA7541 > Acidiferrum. The sequence continues at coordinate 437,298 of CAVZKU010000002.1, forward strand.
AACCATGGCCGACTTGCTACCCCGGATTCCATTTCTTGACAAAGAGAACACAAGTCTGTGCTTATACAGAAGTAGGACAACGTCCCGACCAGAACAGTCTTGCCTTTTTGCCTTATCACGCCCACACCTGCTGGCATTTTGCCAGTTCCCGGCCACCCACATTGTGAACAAAACAAGGGTATCTCTGGGGACACGTTCTGTTTTTCGAGGCTAGGCTGAACCTCTTTCATGTATCCCTTATGTCATAGCTGAGCAGATGCCCGAATAGAGCGCTGGTTGGGATTATGTTTCCATTAGTACTGTATTTTTTTGGATCTTTGGATTGGGACGGTGGTACTCGTCTCGCGGACCGCACCGGATTCACTGCACGATTTCTATCTTGACTGTGGTCGTCCCTTGTTTAACGAAATCCAATTTCTCAGCCACAGCTCGGGACACGTCTACAATACGGTTTCATGAAGTCGGCCCCCAATCATTGACAGTGGCTTCAACGCTCTTGCCGTTTTTCGTGTTTGTGATTCTAACTCTCGTGCCGCATGGTAGGCTTCTATGCGCTGTCGTCAGTTCTGACGCCACATACCTCCCTCCACAGGCGGTCTTGTGGCCTTCCAAAACCGGGCTGTAGAACGCGGCTCTTCCTTTTTGAACGCGGGAATTAGTTGTGTGCTCCTGTTTCGACGCGGCGCTAACCGAAAAAAGAGCAGTCCCTACCGCCAGAGCAGCTATACACCGAGCGAGCGCCCGGAGTAATTTGACTTTCATAATTGTCGAACCCCGAAACCGGTCTGGATTTGCGGTTCTCGATTCATCTGAAGACTGTCTTCAGATGACTGCAGTTTCGGGGAGAGTTGCGAGTAGGCCCATCTTCCCGAAGGACAGGTGTGCTGAGTCGGTACTGCAGCTTCCACGTTCAAGTGCTTGGGCTTGGCACGCCGACGGCGTAGCAAACCCCACGTCCGCGTTTCTATCCGGTGGGAATGAAGTCAACCGAATATCTGAGCTACTACGCGACCCGGTTCAAGACGGTCGAGATTGATTCGACGTATTACGGAACGCCTGCGGAATCCACGGTTCGGAGTTGGTATCGCAAAACTCCGCCGGACTTCATCTTTGCGGCGAAGGTGCCGCAGGTAGTAAATTTCCGTACTTCCAGTCTTGCCGACTTGGCCATGCGCGGCTCCGCCATTTCTCTCTTGATGTGGGCAAGTGTCGAGTTGCTGAGTTTTTTCTTATTCGACATGTCCTGAGCATGACATCGAGGCGGGAGTCATTCAGCCCCATTTTGCACAGTTGCGAGGCATTTAGCAGTGGCGCTTAAAGCAAGGGAAGGCCGAGCGGTGTGCAAATTTGAACAGATTCGCGACTATGTATAATTGCATTCTGTCACCATAAAGAAGAGCGAACTCACGCGCAAACAAATACCCTCCATCACATGTCCTATGTGTGGAGTCCCGGGAGGTTGCAATGAAAATGACGACGAGTACTCGGCAGGTAGGTGGCGTCACGGTGGTAGACATCAGCGGACGGATTGAACATGGCGAAGAGAGCGCAGCGGTTCGCGCCCTGGTTTGCGACCTGTTTCGCGAGGGACATACTCGGATTTTGCTCAATCTTGGCGATGTCCATTACATCGACAGTTCGGGCTTGGGTGCTCTGGTCAGTTCCTTCACGAGCTTGCGGAAGCAGGGTGGAGAACTGAAACTACTCAACCTCACGAATAAAGTCAGAGACCTACTGCAAATAACAAAACTGTATACCATCTTCGACGTCGCGAATGATGAGGCGGCGGGCGTGAAGTCATTCGGTCAATCGAAAGCGGTAACTGCATGACAGGAAAATTGGCTTGAGGTTTACAAATCCTCGAACTTAAAGCGCAGTACCCACTTCGGCGGTTATGGCGTTCTGATGGAAGGGACCTTGCCCCCGCACAGCGGGAAGGTGTCACCGCACGGTGACGCGGTGCATACACTTCCTTGCCAGCACAGGGAATGGCCCAACTGCGATACGACGCCTTAATCCGATTCATCACCCGAGTGAGATCCTTGCTGATGGTTAGATAACTGCGCGCCAATTCTTTCAATGTTCGCAGGCCGTGCTCTCCGTGATAGACCGATTTGATGTTGTTCATGTACAGCTGTTCGGACAACTTGTTGGCATCGATCCGATCACTCTTGCTGCCATCTTTGAGCAGTGCATTCTTTCGCGGATTGCAGACCTCCACTCCCGACACGCGCGGCTTCAGCAAGTCGTACAACCAAGCGGCCCAGGTTCCTTCTTCGAAGGTGACGCGCAAATCTCCGCGCAGCCCGTCGATGAACTGCAAAATGGTGCTCGCTTTGGTCTCGATGACGCTTTCCATCACGACCTTGCCGACAGAGTTCCTCACACAAATCGAAATGCTTTCCTTGTGCACATCTAGCCCGATATATTTAACGCTGGTCATAAAAGGGTGTTCCTTTCTGTCCTTTAGGGCCAGCGGCCCGCAAAACCTCATGAAAATTACTTTGAGAGTAAGATCGCACCGGCTCGGGACGGCGAGGTCGGCTTCTCACCTGTAGGGCATAGTTCCTCTTGGATAGCTGCAATCGATGTTCACAAAAAGGTGCTGGCCGTAGTTGTGTCTGACGTCGAAATCGAAAGCGAGTTCCAGTTTGAGCGGCGGATGTTCGGCAGCAACCCCGAACAATTGCGCTCGCTGGCTGCGTGGCTCATTGATCAGAAGGCTGAAGAAGTAGTCATGGAATCGACGGCCCAATATTGGAAACCAGTCTGGGAAGCACTGGAAAGGTATTGGAAGCCGAAATGCGAGAAGCGAGAAGGCGGAAGGCGGAAGTCCGGAACGTTGCACTTGGCGCAAGCCCTATCCAATCGCGGACGGCGGGGACGCAAGAAAGATTTCGCCGATGCCGAACGCCTGGTGAAGCGGCTAGTGGCCCAGGAATTAGTTTTGAGCTTCGTGCCCGATCCCGAGCAACGTCTCTGGCGGACGGTAACGCGCAAGAAGTACCAGTTGAGGTGTGATCGGGTGCGGCTGCAGAACCAATTGGAGGCTCTACTGGAAGAAGCTCATATCAAATTGTCGAGCCTGGTTTCGGATCTACTAGGCGCTAGTGCTCGACGCATGCTGAAGGCGCTCGCCGAAGGTGAAACCAACCCGGCGGCTCTGGCCGCTTTGGCCGATCAGAAGTTACGCGCTACGCCCGAACAATTGTGTGATGCGCTTGGCGCGTGCACCGACCTCAAACCTGTATACCGCCGGCTCCTGAAGATGGCGCTGGACCAGTTGCAATTCCTCGAGCAGCAAATGGCCCAACTGGACCAGGAGTTGGCTAGTCTACTCCATCCGCACCAGGATGCCGTTCAGCGGCTGGCGGAGGTGCCAGGTCTGGGAGTGGATTCAGCACGACAGATCATCGCTGAAGTCGGTCCCACCGCAGCAACATTTCCGTCCGACAAATGTCTTTCCTCGTGGGTCGGTGCCTCCCCGGGCGACGAGGAGAGCGCTGGTGTGAACTACAGTCACCGGTCCCCGAAGGGCAATCGCCATATGCGGCGCATTCTCAACCAGACGGCCAATGCCGCAGTTAAGACCAAAGGGAGCATCTTCGAAATTGTGTATCGCCGCTCAGTCCCGCGCCTGCGACACAATCAAGCCATCGGGGCAATCGCCCATCGACAGTGTCGGCTAATCTGGTTGATCTTGCACCAGGGAGTCCGCTACGAAGAACGAGGCCGAGCCGTCAGCAAACAATCGAAGCAAAAGCGCACCACCAGAATGATTAGACAACTTCAAAGACTCGGCTACCGGATCGACCCACCGAATTCTCAATCCCACCAACCACAAGGGAAGTGATTTTCGACCCTGGAGAAGTTTGAGCAACGCACTCAAAACGTACTCCAATGGGGCGCCCTTTTATAATGTGTGGCTCCTAGTACCAGTAGCATATAGCATAATTTTGACGGTAACATTCTGCCATGACGATTTCCCTTGAAGAAGCCCTCCAGACTGTCTGGCGGGAATCGCTTGTCGAAAACAAGAAGACAGTCTCGCTCGAAGGGAAGAGTTTCTCAGTTCGTTCAACGGCAAAACGAAAGCTGAAACAAATCGATTTTCAATTCGAGGGAAGCGAATTACGAGGCCTCGAACAGAATCCTGACACGAAATCTCGCTGGGCAGCGATGGCGAGGAGCGGCAAAAAGGTAATACAGTTCCTAGAAGGCGGAAGGTATATTGCGGTCGTTGTCGATGGAAAGGTAAATTTTTATCCGTCCAAGAAGTAATCCGCTGGGGGCGAGCCTATCTCGCTACCCATGCGTGCACCGTAGCGCGAATTAAAATGGGACCGCTACTGTTTTGAAGCCAGCGCGGCCCCGTGGCCACGAGATACGAGGCTCGTGGACTTGTGCCCGAGGCGAATTGGATGCCGGATTGGGTTTATCTCGCCACACAGACGTTGAGCGCCGCTCTTTATATATTTTTCAGCGGCCTGATGCATACGTGCGGTGACTCGATATTTCACTTGGTTTCTGTCCGGGTATGTATAAAGGGTGAAAACTCCGTCTGCTTCCGGATTCGCGAACGTGACCCGACAGCGGTCCATTAGTAGGCCAAGGGCTCTATCAGAAACATCAGCACGATGTAGCATTTCGCGTCTCCTTGGGTAAATGAGAAAGTCGTATCTGTCCGCGCCCGTGCGCAAGATGACTCTCTCAATCCATAGTAAGGAGCACCAAGAGAAAGATGGGGCTGCAAGAATGGGGGCGCAGCGAACGGTAACATGAAGAGGAATCGGCATTGACCCCGTCAACCCCATCAGCCGTTGACTGAGCCTAGAGCCTATTTCAAAACTGGGTACAGGGTTGTGATTTTACAGTGGTTGTTCCTCTCAATATGAGTGATAAGCAAGGTCAGCAGCGCCGAGGGAGGGCCGATGGCGCGATACGGTCGGCTGTTGACCGATGCCCAGTGGGAAAAGATCCGGCCCTTGCTCCCGAAACGAAGGAAACGCCCCCATGGCGGACGACCGCCTGCCGACGACCGCAAAGTGCTGGAAGGCATCTTGTGGATTCTCGCAGCGGGGCTCGCTGGTGTGATTTGCCGGTGGAGTTTCCCTCGCCTTCGACCTGTTGGCGGCGACTGCGCGACTGGGAGGAGCAAGAGGTCTGGTTAGAAATCTGGCGCACGTTCCTGAGTGAGTTGAACGAACGCCAGCAGCTGAAGTGGAGCGAATCGTTTATGGACGGCAGTTTTGCTCCCGCGAAAAAGGGGGCGACGGAGTCGGAAAAACCAAGCGGGGTAAGGGGACGAAGTGGATGGTGGTGGTCGACGGCCAGGGTGTTCCTTTGGGAGACTACCTTCACTCTGCATCCCCGGCGGAGGTCAAGCTCGTCGAGAAAACGCTCGCGGCGATCCGCGTAAGGCGGAGACACCATGGCGGGCGGCCGCGACAGAAACCTGAGCGCATGATTATGGATCGCGGCTACGATAGCGATGGATTGCGCAGACAACTTCGTCGACGGGGCATCGAACCGATCGTCCCGCATCGTAAAGGTCGGCGCAAACCGTCGATGCAAGACGGTCGAGCCTTGCGGCGTTACAAAAGGCGCTGGATCGTCGAGCGCACGTTCGCCTGGCTGGGCAACTTCCGGCGGCTGACTGTGTGCTACGACCGTTCGCTGACGGTTTATCGCGGTTTCTTTCATATCGCTTGCTTCATGATCACCTTACGGAGGGTTTTGAAATAGCTTCTAGTCTTTAGTTCAGTGGACCACAAGCGCTATTAACGCGAACCTGTGATTGCGCCCGCCGCTCCCGGAAGAAGTAGAATACGCCGCCCTTTGCGTCGACGGCAGGAGAGGAGTACGATACGCGATTAACACGACTTGCGAATGGGGCATAAAGTCGCGAAGAAGCCCAATAACTTGAATTCCCTCATCACTAAAAGTCTGTCCGATCGTTCGCGCCAGCGTAAGCTTCAGGCGCTCGGAATTTTCTGCGGTTTCTCTGCCGCACTGTGGCTCGCGGCGGCTGAGGCGCCGACAAAACTGGTAGCCGTTGCCATCTCTCCCTTCGTGATTTCCTTCATGATGGTGCTTGGAGCCTTCGTTTCGCGGTGGAGCTTGCCTGCATTGATCCGCGGAACTTCGGACATCGGTGCCGACCTGCGGCAGGTGCCCCACCTGGTCGTCTGGGGAGTGTTGGCGGGGTGCCTTTGGGCGGTTGGGAATACCTTAACTATTTTAGCGATAAGAGATATCGGCCTCAGCATTGCTTTCCCCTTGTGGAACTCTAACAGCCTTGTCGGCATTCTATGGGGTATTTTGTTCTTCAAGGAGTTGCACCGAGCGGGCTGGCTTCGTTGGGTTGGAGTTGTCGGAGGAGCGTTCGTACTTTTCGGAGGCGCGGTATTGTTATCTTTAGCTTCCACCTCTCAAGCTGCTCACGGGCACGCCATGCGCGGGGTGGTGGCCGCAATAGGAGCGGGGATCGTCCTCGGTTCGATGTATATCCCGTATCGAAAGGCGTACATCACTGGCATGAACCCGCTCACATTTATTACCTTCTTCACGGTTGGTGAGTTGGCGACAATGACTGTACTGGCCGTCAGTTTCTCGGGCGGGTCAAAGGCTTTCTGGCACGAGCTCGTCGAGAGTCGGGGAGTGCTTTTCTGGCCGCTGCTGGGTGGATTCATGTGGGTGGTGGGCGACTTATTTCAGAACTACGCCGCCAAATACGTAGGAATCAGCCGCGGCATTCCTTTGTCAAACACCAATCAGCTCTGGGGATTGCTTTGGGGAATCCTGGTTTTCGGTGAATTGCACGGTCTGGCGCGTGGCGTGTATGCGCAGGTGATAGGAGGGTCGCTATTGATGGCCGCCGGCGCAGTCGCGATTGCATTCTCGTCCGCCACGGAGGGAGAGTACTCGAGTTGGAAAGAAGCGGCCCAGCGGGAGAGCGATCGTTACAACATCGAGCCAGCCTACGTAGCCGCGCGCATGGAGGGCAAGGAAACTAACCCGAAGAACCATGCGCGCACCTTGATCGATTGGCTCCTAATCGGAGGGGCCACCCTAACATTCGCTGCTTTTGGTCTCATGGCCAGCGTTCCCGAAATGGAAATCCACTGGGGCTGGCTCGCCGCGCTCACGTCAGCGATGCTGCTGGTCTTGGTGGCCGGAGGAGTTGCTCTTTGGCGTATCACACGGTTCAATTAGGTGCGTTCCTCGCCAGACGGAAAGGCAATCAATCCTCTTCAGCTCTCGGCGCCTTCGCCAACGCCTTGGGTGCAATCCGCCCAGTCTTCCGAGCTCTTCAGTGTCCTGCCGCGCGCGACTCAGTTCTTCGAGCGTGGGATCTCCTTGCGCTCGTTGGAGACACCACAAGGTAAACGGCTGAAAGATATTTCTGATCTTCCGCTAGATCTCGCAGTTTAAAAGGAAGAACGCCCGTGGATAGAATCAGTGCACTTCGTCAATCGGAAAACATGCGGCGCATAAGGAGCTGAGTTCAAGTCAGCAACGTACTGAAACTAGCTAAGTCTCGCCGAATCAGTTGCCCTCTCTCCCCGCGCCAGTCAATTTCGCGATCAAAAACAGGGGTTGGAATGAACCCTTGAAGTGGCACACAAGAATGGGCACAGTTTCCGGGAGAGGAAACGAGAGGATGAAGAGGAAACGATACTCCCGGAAATTTCAGAGGATGGCTGTAGAGCGCATGAAGACCAGCGAAGATGTCGAAGAGTTGGCGCGAGAGCTGGGGGTGACCCGAAGATGCCTCTACAAGTGGCGCAGGAAGTTGGAAATCATTGAACCAGGAGAAGAAGCGTTGCGGCCCAGCACGCACGCATCTTCTCACCGCAAGGAGATCCACCGCTTGAAGCAGTTGTTGGCTGAAAAGAGTCTGGAAGCGGATTTTTTCAAAGGTGCCTTGCAAAAAGTAGAGGCTCGACGCCAGAAACGCGACGAAACTGGCGAGACGGCATCTACGAGCAGATCCGAGAAGTAATATTTTTGCAAGGCGGCCTGAGTATCGAGCGCATGTGCCAGCTGGTTTCGGTCAGTCGCAGAAGTTTCTATCGTTCGCTGCAAGAACGGCAACCAGCGGAGGAGGAGATGGAAGTGCGATCTGCGATTCAAACGATTGCATTGGAACACCGCCGACGTTATGGCTATCGACGGATCACAGCAGAACTGCATCGCCGGGGAATACCGGTAAACCACAAACGGGTGGTACGGATCATGCGCGAAGATAATCTGCTGGGCGTGCAGCCGAAGCGATTCGTGAGCACCACGAATTCGAGCCACAAGTTGGAGGTATATCTCAACTTAGCCGGCCGCATGAAGCTGACGGGTATCAACCAACTGTGGGTGGCAGACATCACCTACATTCGACTGAAAGCCGAGTTTGTGTATTTGGCGGTGATCCTCGATGGGTTCTCTCGGAAAGTGGTGGGCTGGGCGCTAGATCGGACCTTGGCAATGCGGCTAACGATGGGAGCGCTGGGGCAAGCCATCGGGAGTCGACAACCAGAACCTGGTCTGGTTCATCACTCGGATCGGGGATTGCAATACGCTTCCGCAGAATATGTGGAAGTCCTCGAGAAAAACCGTGTAATTCCGAGCATGAGCCGGCCAGCAAATCCGTATGACAACGCGAGCTGTGAAAGTTTCATGAAGACGCTTAAGCGAGAAGAAATTTACGCCAACAAGTACGACGACCTGGAACATTTGCGAGCGAATATCGGAGAGTTCATCGAGCAGTATTACAATCGACTGCGCTTGCACTCTGCGCTGGGCTATCAATCGCCCGAAGAATTTGAGCGACGGAGCGAGAGTTTGAAGTTAGACTCGCGAAGTGCAACGATGAAGTTCTTTGAGAACAAGGTTGAGAACGAGGATGAGCACAGGCAGAGGAATTCGACAGCAACTCTGGGGAAGGGGGCGACGTCGCCCCCTTCCCCAGATCCCTTAGCCTGCTAGGAGATGCAAGAACGCCTTTAGAAAACGGAAACTGTGCCCAAATAATTTGTGCCACCCAAGGGGTTCACCCCAGGGTTTTGCGCCCAAGTTGCGCCCAAATTTTTTGTAACGGGCGGAGCGCGACTCGTGAGATTGGTTGATCGGGAGGATTTGGTATGCCTTACAAAGACCCGGAACGGAAGAAGGAATGGGAGCGGCTGTATCGTTCGAAGCGACTCGCACGCCGCCGTCAGCTGCGACAGGCCGAGGCGACTCGGGAAGAGGCCCAGCCTGAGGCACGGAGGCGTCTGGGCGGGGCGGGATCATTACTGCTTCCTGTGGCCGCTGGAGGCGCCCTGGCCGCCTACAATCCCAAACTGGCTATCACCGCCGGTGGCTTCACGTTGGCAGCGGCCTCTCTCTATAAGAAGGATTGGAGTTGGTGGATTGTCGGGCTATTGATCTCGGTGATCGGCCTGTTTTTCCAGTGGAACCAAAAGAAGGAAAAGGAATGAGATGTTTTGAATGGGAAAAAAATGAAAGGAAGGGAACTACAACTTCATGGGTCGGGCGGAATGGAACGACCCACAGCGAGCTTTTCATCATCATCAACTAGCTTTTGATGGCGTCTAAAAATGTGGAATCGTGGGACTGAAAACAATGGATCATTACAACAAATTGAAAATTCGCACGTTGAAAGTATTCGCGTTTGCACCAGGAGCATGGTTTACGCCTGGTGAAGTGGCGGAGCGGCTCAATTTTGTTCCACGGCGCGCGACATGGACGTACTTAAAGAGATTGTGGAAATTTGGCTTGTTGGAAAGGAATACATCGGGGACGGGTACATTGAACTAAAAGCTGAGCGAAGGAGGGGCCGCTCGGCTTCGCTGGCTGCTTTCCCAGAGGGGTTGATGTGCGCACGTTAGAGTCCGCTCGACCAAAACATACCGAGTGATTGTCTGATTGATGCGGTTGCCGGAAGAGCCGGGTACTAATAGCCACATTTCTGGTTACGCGACCGGGCACTGACAACCTCCGTCGGTTTGTCCCGAATGGTGCGCGCCATCGAGCGCACCAATACAAGGCACTATTTAGGTCCCGGGTGTGCCAGCGCTCTTGAGGTGGTGGGCGAGGTCGGGGTGTGAACGATAACCTGCCCGTCGCAGGCGAAGTCTGCTTTCGTTGACTTCAATTATGTACGTCTTTACAATGCCACCACATGTCGGACACCTCTGTCCTTCTCGGCCAGATCATCTCCCACTACCGCGTTCTGGAGAAGTTGGGCGGCGGCGGAATGGGCGTGGTCTATAAGGCAGAAGACACGCGCCTGAAGCGTTTCGTGGCGCTGAAATTTTTGCCGGACGCCGTCGCCAAAGATCCCCAAGCACTGATGCGTTTCCAGCGTGAAGCCCAAGCGGCTTCGGCGCTCAATCACCCGAATATTTGCACCGTCTACGATATCGGTGAGGACAGCGGTAAGGCGTTCATTGCCATGGAATACCTGGAAGGCAAAACGCTGAAGCACATCATCAGCAATCGGCCGATAGAGCTCGATGCGCTGCTGACTATCGCGATCGACGTCGCTGATGCGCTCGACGCCGCGCACTCGAAAGGCATCGTGCATCGCGACATTAAGCCCGCAAATCTTTTCGTCACTACGCGCGGGCACGCGAAGATTCTGGATTTCGGTCTCGCCAAAGTGGCTTCCGCTACGTCAGCTGTGGTCGAGACCCTTGCCACGCAGGGTGTTTCCTCCGACCAGCTCACCAGTCCCGGCAGCACGCTCGGCACCGTGGCGTACATGTCTCCCGAACAGTCTCGCGCCAAGGAACTCGATGCCCGCACCGACCTGTTTTCTTTCGGCGCCGTCCTCTATGAGATGGCCACGGGACAATTGCCGTTCCGCGGCGAAAGTACCGCCACCATTTTCGACGCTATCTTGAATCGTTCGCCGATTCCTCCGGTGCGGCTTAATCCCGACCTGCCCGTAGACCTCGAACGCATCCTCAGCAAGGCGCTCGAAAAGGACCGCAACCTGCGCTACCAGCATGCCTCGGACATGCGCGCAGACCTCAAGCGCCTGCAGCGCGACACCAGCTCCAGCCGTATTTCCGCAGCCGAAGCCGTCGATGCCGCGTACTCCACCTCCGGGCGCATCACACCCGCACCTTCTTCTGGGTTGGTGCCCCCCGCAGCCGCGGCCAGTGCTGCTGCGGTACCCACCGGACAAAAGAGCAAAACAGGCTTTTTCGTCGGTCTGGCGCTGGCTGTCGTTGTCCTCGGCGCTGCGTCATTCGCGTACATCAAGTTCGCCGGACGCAAAACTCCCCTGAACCTTCAGGACATGGAAATCACCAAGCTCACGCGCAGCGGCAAAGCTTCGGGTGTCGCCATCTCTCCCGATGGCCAATATGTGGTTTACGTTTTAGTGGATGGCGAAAAGCAGAGCCTGATGGTCCGCCAGGTCGCCACGGGCAGCGACGTTCAGGTCATTCCACCAGACGTGGTGACGTTTTTCGGGCTAGCGTTTTCGCGCGATGCCAATTACATCTACTACGTTCCTTCCAGTAAGGAAAATGCCCTCTTCAGCTACTTTTACAAATCCCCGGTTCTCGGCGGATCACCTGTGAAGGTGGGAAGTGATATTGACACCGCTCCCAGTTTCTCGCCCGATGGTAAACGCTTCGCGTTCCTGCGCGGTCATCCCGAGAACGGACAAGTGCATCTCCTCGTAGCCAGTGCCGACGGTAGCGGAGAACGTACTCTCCGCGCCAAACCCGGCCTCCCGCAGGCAAACACGCTGGTACGGCCCGCGTGGTCGCCGGACGGCAAGACCATCGTGTATTTGCTCTACGAGCCAAACAATCAGCAAAGCCTTTACGCCGTTTCTCCTGATGATGGATCCTCTCGTTTGTTGTATTCGACGCGCGAGGACCTCGGCCAGCCTATTTGGCTTCCTGACGGCAGCGCGTTGCTGATCCCCATTTCTGAACGCGGTCCCAACAGTCGAGGCCAGCTGTATACAATTTCCTACCCGAGCGGGGAGGCGCATCGTCTGTCCCACGACCTCACCAACTACAGCTTGCAGTGGCTGGATCTCTCGAGGGACGGTTCTTCGCTTGTGGCCATCGAAAACAATCGCAACTCCGATGTGTGGCTTCTGCCCAATGGTGATTCCGCGAAAGCCCGGCAGATTACCTCAGGCGGGCCGCCCGTGGACTTTGTATCTTTTCTCGGTAAGGATCACTTTGTTTACTCCACGGATGGCGGCGAGGTCTATTCCATCGCTACCGATGGCAGCAATCCCACTCTGGTCGCAGGCAGTGAGCGACACATTCGCTTCTCCGTTGGTTGCGGCGATGGCAAGCACATCGTGTATCAAGCCGCCGAAAACGAGCAGACCAATATTTGGCGCATCGATGCCAACGGCAGCAACGCCGTTCAGATAGCGGCAGCCAGGTTCAACGCTTTTCCGGTATGTTCTCCGGATGGACAGTGGGTTACGTACATTCGTGGAGACCCGCACGGCCTTTATATGGTACCTAGCAATGGAGGTGCACAGCCGCAGGTCCTCCCCATTCCTTCGCCTGGCGGTCTGATCGGGTTTTCCTGGCTCTCCCCGGACTCCAAACTGGTCCTCTACACTTGGCAGAATCCGGACAATCTGGGGACGCGCGTCAAGATGAACGTTGCTTCGGTCCAGGGTGGGCCAGTGCGGTACTCCTTCGAGTTCCCGTCCGGAGGCGGTCTAGCCATTTGGTCCCCCGATGGGCGTGCCATCGATTACTCGATCACGCGAGGCGGAGTTTCCGACATCTGGCGCCAACCGCTCTCGAGCGGTGCCCCGAAACAGCTCACGCATTTCCCGTCAGGTCTCATCTACAATTTCGCCTGGTCGACCGATGGCAAATCTCTGGCGGCTGCGCGCGGCAGCGTCACTGCGGACATCATCCTCCTGAAAGCCGCGAAAAAACCGCAATAGCAGCGAATCTTCTGCTTGGGCTCGCGAGCGGCTGTCGAGCGAACCTCACAGGCGCAAGCAGTCCTCGTCGACAACGGCGGTGACCGGCTGTTGGGAGTCCAGACGGAGTGCAAGCCTCTGGCAGGCGCTCAGGGAGAGATTGTTTACGATTCGACAATCGGGTGCCTGATGGCGGCCAAGCATCCTTGCACACGGCTCGCTGATCAGCGGTCATCGCAGGTCGCCCGGGTCCTGACTAATGCCACAATGATAAAGCACCGCAAAACGTCCGTTCGGAGGCCCAGAATATGTGCTCCGCTATCTGGGCCGTTACACCCATCGCGTGGCCATCTCCAACCATCGATTGGTCGCCTTTGCCGACGGAAAGGTCACCTTTCGTTGGCGCGATTCCATCCACCACAACGAACAGAAATTGCTTTCTCTAGCGGTCGACGAGTTCTTGCGTCGCTTTCTGTTGCATCTACTCCCGGAAGGTTTCGTGCGCATCCGAAACTTCGGATTCCTGGCCAACCGCAGACGTGCCGCCACTTTGCCACTTTGCTTTCAGTTGCTCGGCTCGACACCAGAGACCAAAACTGAGCTAAGCACCAGTTCGAACGATGCTTGGTTTTGTCCAAAGTGTGGTGGGCCGATGCTGGTCATCGAAAGACTTACAGCTGCGGAGATCCAACTCCGTTCTCCGCCAACGCGAGACGCCGTCGCCACATGAGATCAACATCTACATCACGAAACTTTCGCATGTCTCGCGGCGCTCAATATCGTTGTGCCCTCTCGTCCTACCAATTTCTTCTACGCGCCTCGGGACATCGTCTTTGCATGAAGCTTATCCATATCTATCCACTCTTTCTCTCTCCCCGTTGGGTGCTGTACTCTCTCGGCTCTCTTCAGGATGCCGCTACACCTACTCTTCCCTCATTTGAATTTGCATAACGACCGCGTCCGCCGCAAAACGAGCGCCTCCCTTCAAGTCGCTGTATCGAAAGCGCGCAATTCCACCGTGCTCGCGTACACCTATCGCGAACTCGCGCTTCCGATACAGCACTAAGACATACCGGGAGTTGGCAAAGCTGTACTCGTCTTCCTTAATCGACGCGTCTCATGCTCAGAAGTACTCGAACGATTTTCGATGGGCTGTGATTTTGAATTACGATCGGTTGGTGACAACTCGCCATGCGCTCGCCCATTAACCGATGTTCAGCGGCCTTTGGCTTTATTCTAGCGTTAGCCGTTCCCTTTGTCTTATCAGCGCACCAATCTGGGCAAGTGCCCGGCCTGAACCCGCCTTGGGTAATTAGGACAAATGTGAACGAAGTCATCGTGCCCGCGGTGGTGCGCGACGCCCAGGGGCACGCCGTCGGCAACCTCATAAAGGATGATTTTCAGATTCTTGATGACGGCAAACCACAGGCCATCACGGGATTTATGCTGATCCGGCGTGCCGCGGCAACCAGTTCTAATTCTCCAAATCCGGGTGCGCCTGCAACTCCGGCGACTCCCAGGGGCGCAACTTCCACTCAACGATTCGTGGTGTTCCTGTTCGACGACTTGAATCTGAGTATCGAGGATCTGCCGCGCGTACAGCAAGCCGCCATCCAAGCGCTGGGCTCGTCGTTGGCGGCGGACGACACAGCTGCCGTGCTGGCCACATCGGGAAGCAACAGTGGCTTGACGCGCGACCGCGCAAAACTGAAACAAGCAATTATGAAGTTGAAGGTTACTCCGATTTACCGCCACGACGAGCACGAATGTCCAAGGATGACCTACTACCAGGGCGACAGGATCGTCAATCAGAATGACGACGTGGCGCTGCAAGCGGCTATGGCCGATTTGATTGCTTGCTCGCAAAACCCGGCTGTGGCTCAGGCCGCGGAAGGGATTGTACGGGGTGCAGCACAACGGGCGGTGGCTCTAGGCGAACAGAATTATCGAAGCAATCTGGAGTTTCTGCGCTTGGTCCTGAGCAAAATGGGTCCGCTTCCGGGACAACATGTGATTATTTTGGTTTCGCCAGGATTTCTTACGCCGGATGCGGAGGCGATGACGCTGAAATCGGAAGTTCTGGATATAGCGGCTCGCGCAAATGTGGTCATCAATGCGCTCGACGCACGCGGACTGTACACGAGTAATCTGGATGCATCTCAGCCCGGGGGCCTCGATCCAAGAACCGCGTCTGTTGAAGACCAATATCGTCAATTTTCCATGCTTGCGGACGAGAACGTCATGGCCGAGTTGGCCGACGGCACGGGGGGGACATTCCTTCACAATAACAACAATCTTGAAGCCGGACTCAGCACCCTTTTCGCTGGGCCCGCATATGTTTATCTCCTGGCATATTCCACCGCCAACATGAAACCCAATGGGGCCTATCACGACTTAAAAGTAAAGGTGAACCGACCTGGGGTAACGATTCAGGCGCGCCGTGGTTACGTTGCCCCCAAACCGGAAAAAACGAAATAGGCATTAATCGCAGTCTTCTTAAAGGCATCGAGTCACAAGGGATTGACTCAGTGGGATTGCAGGATTTTTGTGGAAACGTGATAGCGCTGATAGTTCGAGTAGCGGTGCATGTTGCGGAAGGTCTGATCCGTGACGTGCGGACCTAGATCCACTACATCCCCCTGATTTCCGTATTGCAGAGCTTCTGAGCGATCGGTGAATCGGATATATACGTTGACGTCGTGTGGAAGCCACAAAGGCGTAGCCAGATCTGCGAATCGAACTTCGCTATAGGTGATTTTTGTGGTTTGCTGATCTAGCCCGACTTCGGATCGTGGCGCCAGCAGGTCCGTACGCAATTGCAGTAGGTGAAAACTCGCCTTGTCGATCCAAGCGATTCCTTGGCAAAGCATGCGGAAGGTCTTTCCGTCTCGGCTCTGGATAGTGACCGCGATGCGCCCTTCCGAAGGTAGTTGAGCAAACCCGACCACATAGGTGTCCCGGCCGTCGATCTTTTGGTTGCCAAGGTAAAGAAAGCGGGAATCCCATTGAAACTGCGTTGCGAAATGGACACTACTTAGGGCAAAACCAGAAGTCACAAAGAACCCTTTGTCCAACCCTGACTCATCCATCCGATTGCCTTTTGCATCCATGCGAAATTCCTCGAGTTGGTGGGTTCTGTCGGTAGTGCGCAAGATCAGATAGCTGTCCTGCATGTGCTGACTGGCCTGCATAGTTCCACCTGGCCTGCCTGTTGAAAGTTCCCGCTGCTGTGCAATGTCCTCATGCGCAACCGTGTCGACAACGTCGGCGAGAAACTCGTCCACTCTCGCGCCGGTGTTCTGCAGAATCGTGCCGAGTGCTTGTTCATTTGGTGGAGGAGAAATGCCTTTCAATTCAGGAATGCGCTTTACGAGCTGCTTTATGGGCAGGTCGATGTAGGAAGATGAAACAAGGGCTTTACTTTGCTGGTTGTGGTCCTGCAGACCAGAGGAAGGAGTTACCTCGCCGAAACAGTAGCTCATGCTCAAAATGAAATTATTGAATAGAAGCAGCAAGAGGAAAACCAATAGCTTCAGAAAGCAAAGAAACTGATATTCAACGACCGGCAACATGAGCTTGCGGATCATAAAGATGGTTGCTGCCCGCTTAATGCAAGCCATTTTCAGTGGCAATTTGCGACAACTGAATGTAAGACGTCCACAAATCTCAGCAGGGGTACTCCTAACAAGGCTACCCTCCGAATCCTAGACCCGCGAAGATTCACTGTCCATGTTACTTCGGTGCAGTTAGCCACAATTCAACAACATAGATGACTTACACTCATGCTAGATCCTGGTAAACGGCGTAATCGCCGAAGTTGATTTTGGCGTCGGGTCCAGTACCTATGTTTCCGATTTCGCGACTTACCAGGACCTAGCCTGCCACTGCGAGCACAACGTTGTGATTGTAAGGCGATTCAACAACAATTTTCCCGATGAAGGCAATAATACAAATTAAATAATTTCTCTGCGCTCTTGACGCCTTAGGACGCGCCCAGCTTTTGGTAATTGGAATTTGTTGTTGTTACCACCAGCTGCTTAGCAGCTGCGTTGAGAACTGTTTGCTGTTCATAGTTGGTGCCATCGGGCAGGCTGCCCATCTGCACCTGCAACGTCACGCTATCTTTCTCCTGCCCCATGTAGGTATTGATGTTCAAGCCAGTAATTTTCTTAGCGGAAGTGTCAAACGTGAGGGTCATCTTGTCGCCAGGCAGAGCATAATCAGTGAAGATTAGGTTCACTGAACCGCCTGCAGGGTTCAAGGAGACTTTGTTTGCTTGGAAGGCTGCCTGCATTTTCTGAGGGTCGGGTGGCACATATAGGCCGAGGACGGCCTTCACGTCTTGCATGTAATCTTTCATTTCCTCTTTTTTCTTCTCGATTAGCTTTTGCTTCGCTCTGCCACCACTTGGTGCTTCCGGTGGGGGGCCGATCGGAGTCTTTTGGACCTTTCCGTCGGGACCATACTGGCAACTGCTCTTCGTCGGGGGCTTTGCGTCACCCTTCAACGTGAGCTGCGTTGTTTCGACCCATTGATATTGACGAATCTTCTGCTTGTTTTCCGCTGCGGCTTGCTTCACGGCTGCAAGTTTCTCTTGAATTTCAGGATTCTGGGCGATAGCCGGAAGCGTGATTCCGAGCGTTACCGCACCGATCATCACCAGGCGTCCACTGATCTGGAAAATAGTACCGGCGATTAATTGCTTCCCCTTGGTCATTGCCACGCTGCGATTCATTTATGCTCTCCTCACTGTTTACCCCACCAATTTTCTCGGCTCGTAAAGTAGCGATGACAGCCTTGCTGTCGTTCTCGGAAAGTTCAGAGTCACCTTACCAACCTACTGGGGATTGGCTTTCTTCATGCAATCCTTCACAAACGACCGACGATCGGCGCCCGTCAGGTTTTTCTTATCCGCGAGGCTGTTGCAGGTTTTAGCTTTGTCCTGCTCGCTAACGTTGGCACTGGACCCGGTGTCTGCGGCCTTATTCAGGCAGCTCTGCATGAATGTCTGACGGTCCTTATCTTTAAGGCCCTTCTGGTCGGCCAGGTCGTTGCAGGCCTTCGCTTTGTCCTGCGAAGATGCGCTTGACGACTGCGCTGGCTTGGCCTGCGGCGTTTTAGCGGCGGTCAACGAGATGAGGCTCATTGCCAGCAAAAGCGACATGATCGCCGCCCACATGTGGTGTGAGTTTTTTGACATGGAGAATCTCCTTCATTCCAAATTTCTGCAATCTGACGACCTCGTAAACCACCGTGACGTGAGTTCTGTGGGGTGGCTATTGCTTAAAGACCACCGGAGGGCCGCTGACCCGTTTTCCAATGAGGTCGACGCTAACCTCGACACGGTCGGCTATTTTGACAAGCGGAATTCCTTTGTTCATCCCGTATTCTTTACGGTCGAATGCCATTGCACCTTTAACCGTGCCAGTGCCTGTTCCCTTACCGCTCATCGCAAACGTCAGCTTCTCCTGCTTGGTTACTCCTCGTATGGTGAAGTCGCCGTCGAACACAAGAGTATCGGGACCAGTCTGTTCAACCTTTGTTGAGTGAAACGTAATCAACGGAGCGTCAGCGACATCGAAGAAATCTTTGCTTTTCAGCTTGCCGTCCTTCATGCCGCTTCCTGTATTCACACTGGCAGCCTGAATTTTGATGTCCAAAACGGCTGTAGAGATTTCAGGCGACGTAAGTGTCACCGTGGCGTCCCACTTGTCGAACTTGCCGGCAATTGTCGTCGAAGCCTTCACGTCAAACTTTATCGTGCTCTCTCCCTTCATGATCTCGAAAACAGGAGCCTGTGCAGGGCTGGTTGATGGGAACAAAACGGATACTAAGAGGAAAAGAATAGTTAATCCCATGGCGTGAAGTATGAGTCTTACCCACTTCTTTGGCTGTTCGATTTTGCACACCACCTCCAAAGTCTCGATTAACGGCATAATCGCCGAAGTTGATTTTGGCGTCGGGTCCAGTACCTATGTTTCCGATTTGGCGACTTACCAGGATTTGAGGCGGCTGTCTAGCATTGATGATGCACACAACTACTCCTCCGGACCATTCTAAATGGGAGAGGTTTTCTGGCGGGGCAGGTCAGTGGCTCAAGCGAAACGATAAAAGGAACAGAGTTGGATCCTATTTACTTCCTTTTGCTAAGGTCATGGATATCTGACCTGCATGATGCGAGTTATGAAAAAGAACATGAACAAATAATCTTATTCGTGTAACCGTACCAAAAAAAGGAGTATCAACTGGTTTCAGCCAGTCTTCATCAGTGCTGTTTTCTACAAGGTCTCTCAGCACACCATATCCTCTTGAGATCAACTCCCGGCTATATTCCACATCAAACACCTGACCGTTATCTGTTTGACCTATGGTTGTATTTATTACGTCAGTTGGGATGCCGAAAAACTGACCAAACAAATTCATCGTTTCTCCAATATGCCGGTAGATGAATCCAATGGATGCTGTTTTGTCATTCAGCCGGAGCGATGCATTTTCTTCACTAACCCGGTCCAAGGAGAAATGACTGGTGAATTGATTCTGTTTCAAAATTTCTAACAAGATTCCCTTTTGCATGCGCTACCCTCTCTAATACATTTTCATCGTTCGTTGTGGTTTCTTTTTAGGTGATCGATGCGGCCACCTCAGCTCGGGAACTCGCCTCCGACTCGTGGAACCGCCGAAGTACGCACTGGGTCGAACTTTCCCGACTTATCGGGCTCTAGGCAAGACATCGTAAGCAAATTAAAATAACGCCCTCAATGACAAGGAGAGTTCCATGAACTGGAACAAATGGTTTCGGCAGACCCACCGCTGGCTGAGCATTGCCTTTACGGTGGCCGTCATTGTCAACGGTGTCGCCGTAGCCCAGAAGAAGTATACCGCCAGGCTGGGCCTCTTGGCGGTGTTCGTGCTCGCCTTGCAATTTTTCACCGGTCTGTACTTGTTTGTGCTGCCGTATGCCGCGAAGTGGCGCAGCGGCTCGCGGAGCGACGTAACGGGCGGCCCGCCGCGCGACGAAAGACCGCTCTGAACGGCACGTTCGCGGCGATATATTGAACGCCAGTCACCCAGGTCAACTCCTGGGAAACGTTAGCGCTTTAGCGGATGCGCGTTCTCGCTGAGGAGTGAACGGGTGCAGAGAGTTCCGCGCGCGTCCGGTAAAGCCGTTTGGACGTGGCCGCCCGTGATTGCGGTGGACGCGGGCCCTATGTAAATTCAATGGAGGGAAGGGGTGAGTTTGAGGTGCGCCGAGACTGTGCTGTCGGCCGCAACCCACGACACGGCACGCCCAGAGAATTGGCTAGGAGGAAAGAGTATCGCCCAGGCGGTGGTGGAAGAGGGCGCAAGGAAGGATCTGTAATGTGCACAGCGCCGACGACTGGGAAGAACTGCTGATTTCTGAAATCGAGCGGCAGCAGAAGCTGGGAAAGGAAGTGGTGTTTCGAGCCGACGCTGCTTTCGCCAAGCCGGACATCTACGAGGAGCTTGAGAAGCGGGGCGTGAAGTACGCCATCCGCATTCCGGCCAACGACAGCCTGGAGCGGGACATCGCGGAGCTGCTGACCCGGCCCGTGGGAAGACCGAGTCACAAACCAGTGGTCTGGTACAAAGGTTTTCTGTATCAGGCCGCAAGTTGGAAGACAGCGCGACGGGTGGTGGCCAAGGTGGAGTTCCATCCTGGGGAGTTGTTCCCGAGAGTGGGCTTTATCGTAACCAACCTGGAGACCCCGAGCCGGGCGGTGGTGCGCTTCTATAACAAGCGCGGCACGGCGGAGCAGTGGATCAAGGAAGGTAAACAGGCGGCGAAGATGACCCGGCTGTCCTGCCATCGATTTCGCTCCAACCAAGTGCGGCTGGCATTGAGCCTGCTGGCATACAACCTGGGTAACTTGTGGCGACGGCTGGCACTGCCCAAGAGCATTGAGAGCTGGTCGCTGACCAGTCTGCAGCAACGGTTGGTGAAGACCGGAGGACGGCTGGTGAAACATGCCCGGTACTACTGGCTGATGTTGGCGGAAGGGCATCTGAACCGGCGGCGGTTCGGGACCATGCTGGGTCGCATTGCCGGGTTGCCAGCGCTATCGGGATAAGGCAAGGGATGACGCAGAGTCTCGCAGTCAAATCTGTTCCAGCGGCAATGTCCGCTGTCTGTAGTGTTGTCAAACCGGGGGCTATAGACGGGGCGGTCTCCGAGAATAGCGCCGGTTTGCAGAGCTTCGGGGAGAACTGAGATGGCAGTTATTCTTCATCGATACCAAGGAGGGAGCCTCAGTGTACAATCTTTTGCAGTTTTCGAAGTCAAAAAGGAAATTCTGGTTCAATCTGAGATTGAATCCAATGGAATGCCTGCGCGTCGCTAGGGCGTTGTTGTTATCCACAATTCCCCTTACTGCTTCGGCGCAAACTCCTCAGCCGATCCTAATCGAAACCGCGCTTCCTCCGTTTCAATTTCTTCAGAAGCCTGGGCCGTATCCGGTAGGCTTAAGGGTGGTGAATCAATACGATCCCTCACGAAAGTTTCCGGTTACACCCGATCGTCCCGAAGCACATGGACGACAAGGAGGCCGCCCTCTGCAGACGCTCATCTGGTATCCAGCGCTGCAAAGCAGTAGTAAGCCAATGACAGTTGAAGATTATGTGGAGTTGGCGGATAGAGAGATTCACTTTGACACGCCTAGCCAGGAGCACAACAAATGGCGCAGGCGATTGAAGAGTTCCTTCGATGTTTCTCTGTGGGCAGTGCGCGACGCGAAACCGGTTGAACAACGCTACCCGGTTCTCATTTACGCTCCCAGCGATTCATCCATCGCCTGGGAGAACGCTGATCTGTGCGAGTACCTTGCAAGCCATGGCTATGTCGTTTTTGCCACTCCTTCATTGGGACCGTCAACGCGCGATATGACTGACGACTTGGCGGGGATTGATACGCAAGCTCTCGACATCTCATTTCTTATTTCTTATGCAAATAGCCTGCCTGATACGGATTCATCGAAGGTCGCCGTGGTGAGCTTTAGTTGGGGAGGAATATCGAGTTTGTTCGCTGCTGCGCGCGACCCCCGCATTCAGGTCTTGGCTGAGATGGACGGCAGCATGCGCTACTATCCAGGACTTGTCGCAAGCGCTGGAGACATTCATCCAGAGCAGTTGAAGGTGCCGCTTCTGTTTTTTACCGCAAACGATATGAGTTACATTGAGGATCTTGATGCGTACCATGGCCCGCCCAATGAAAGAATAGGACGCAGCGTTCTTAACGCATGGACACACGGAGATGTCACAACTGTAAACATGGTGGGCATGTCCCATCCTGAATTCTGTTCCATGGTTCAGCGCATGAAGAACGCCGAAACATTCACCGAAGATCAGGTCGCAGATTATGGACGGGAAGACGCAAATGCAAGTTATTCGTGGGTTGCACTTTACATGCTTCAGTTTCTGAATGCCTACGTCGAACATGACGCTCCGGCGATGGCGTTTCTGGGGAGAACTTCGGCTGAAAACGGCGTCCCCAGGCACATCATGGAAATCAGATTCAACCCGAAGTCGTTTGCCGAGATAATGCGATCGGCAGCTCGAACGGGAGAAGAGAGCGCGTGGAAAGCGTTCCAGAGTTTCGCTGCCAATCCCATGCACCGTTACATGACTGGAGAAGAGAGGACGATAAATAGGCTTGGCTATGCCTTCCTTCAGGAAAAAGACCCTTCGTCAGCCGTTGTGCTGTTCAAATTGAATACAAAGGCTTATCCCGATTCCGCGAATGCGTGGGACAGCCTTGGAGATGGTTACGAGGCGACGAACGATATCCAAGATGCGCGTATGGCATATGCGCGGTCTGTCGAGTTGAATCCTAACAATGAGCACGCGAAGGGTGAGCTGGTTAAATGAGGATGCCCCGGGTTTAGTTGAAACTTGAGAACAAGAAGCAGCGGCTCTCGCCCGAACTCGGTTAGAGTTCGGGTTGCGAATCCCTTTTAAAGGAGAGAGCCGCCGTGAGAAAGAATTACCAGAGGAAAGAGCGCAAGTCCAATCACAAGTTCGAGGTCGTGGGAGGGCAAGAGTTGCTGGTGCGGGTGCCGTTGCCGATCGCCGAGGTGTGGGCGGAGATGCAAGCGCAGGTGGAAGAGCTGACGGGGAAAGCTGGGCTGCAGATCTTGCGGGCCATCCTGGAAAACGAAGTCACGCATCGGGTGGGACCTCCGCATCGGCCGAATCCTAGTGCGGGCTGCGTGCGCTGGGGGAAGCAGCCGGGTTATGTGGTTTTTGCTGGACAGAAAATCCCGCTGGAACGGCCGCGGGTACGAACGCGCGAGGGCCAGGAAGTGGAACTGGAGAGCTACGGGCAGTTGCAGCAAGACGGCAAACTGCAACGAGCAGTGCGGGAACGCATGGTGGCCGGGCTGTCCACACGGAACTATCGGCGAGCGGTAGAGAGTGTTGTGGAAGGCTACGGGATCGAGAAGAGCAGCGTGAGCCGGCAGTTCGTGGCGGCCAGTAGCAATCAGTTGCGGGTGCTGTGCGAACGGCGCCTGGAAGATCTGAACCTGGTGGTGCTGATGATCGATGGCATTCACTTTGGCGGCCAGGTGCTGGTGGTGGCTCTGGGGATTGCGGAAAGCGGAGAAAAGCACGTTTTGGGGGTGTGGCAAGGAGCGACGGAGAACACCACGGTGGTCAAAGGGTTGTTGGAAGATCTAGTGGATCGAGGACTGGATATGAAGCGGCGGTATCTGGTGGTGATGGATGGATCGAAGGCGCTGCGAGCCGGAGTGGAGCGTGTTTTCGGGGATCAAGTGGAAGTGCAGCGTTGTCAGATTCACAAGCGGCGGAATGTGAAGGAGTATCTGCCCGAGAACTGTCAGAAAGACTACGACCGGCGGATGAGGAATGCGTACGCAATGAACAACTACGCGGAGGCTAAAGAGGCGTTGCAGAAAATCTTCCGGCAACTGGAGCGCATCAATCCAACTGCTGCCCGAAGCCTGGAGGAAGGGCTGGAAGAAACGCTGACGGTGCATCGCCTGGGTATAGGACCGGTATTGCGGCGGAAACTGGCCACCACCAACCCGATCGAATCGTGCCTGTCGACGGTGCAGCGGGTAGCGCGAAACGTAAAGCGTTGGCGAGAAGGAGATCAGCCGCTGCGCTGGACTGCGACAGGGCTCTTGGAAGCAGAAAAGAAGTTCCGACGCATCAAAGGCTATCAAGAACTCTTGTTGCTGAAGGAACGCCTGAATCCGTCACGCATTCAGCAGAAGGAGGTCCGGACCGTAGAAGTCGCTTGAACCTCGATGATCGTGTCCCTTCTATCATCACCGTCATGTGCCGCGGTCGTGATTGCAAAACAGGGGATGCTATAGGTCGAGCGAGACGGGAATCGTTGCTCCTAGGGCATCCTGGCGCGAAATTGTTTCGAGGAAAACAGAAATCGGCGCAAGAAAGGAAAAACGGAGCATTTCCAAAAAAAGTTTGACCGGACAGTAGAAGTCGCTTGAACTTGGTTGTAGGTAGGCTTACAGTGCCGAACATCGAGAGTCGCTGCAATCAACTAAAACTCGGACATCCTCGGTTAAATTGCGCAAATAGCATAACACCCTACCGAGAGTTTTGATCTATATGCAACATCCTGGACGCCGGCCAACGCGTTCGAATCGGGGAAAACGGCCTGCCAGGAATCCCGATGCCTTGCATGATGCCGCGGTAGGCACTCGGCATGTATTGCAAACCGTCGTTCGTGCGGATAACCCAAAAGCCGCCTGCAATCTGACAATAGCAGTTACTGAGGAAAACCTCTTTGCCGCCCAGGATGCAATGTCCGTGCAACGCTACCCGTAACCCGCTAATTCTAAACGGCTAAAAACTGACTAGCCGTTAATCTATCAGCGAGTCACTGCGTCTTTTCAGATCGTGATGGGACTCCGAAGCCGAGCCACGGAGGTAGGGGGATTCGCGTCAGGCAATTCTTTTTTGGGGTACGGCGGCGGGGTGGCCGGCCCCGGTGGCATACCACCCTATGCGTGCGGCAGGGCCTTAGGATCGACGGAGTCGTCAACCCGCGAAGCTGCCATAACGGCGCTTCACTAGCTCCGTTGCAAAGTCACGCAACAAAACGCTCAAGTCACCCAGTTGACCAGTGCAGCCTACTTCTCGATTCCCGCAGCAAACCAGGGTTGAGTTCCTAGGGTAAGTCGAATGAGGAGAACTGGCGTATCGCACGGATTCGGCGGCAACGGCGAAAGAACATCATCGATCGTGAAGTCGCCGTCTGGATCAAGGGGGACGCCCGCCGGGTTTGAGCTGGAAGCTGTGGCACTCCCCGGAGCTCCGCAGAATAGCGTGGCGAAAACGCTCAGGCCTGCAGTCGTTCCAATGCCATCGCCGCCGGCCAAAAGCAGTCCCCGTCCACCAACACGGATTCGCCCGTCGGTACTAACTTTCGCGTCGAGATCACCGATTCGCCAGATCTGTCCAGGAGGCTTAACGCCCCGTACGACATTTGCGTTGGCTATCACAGTTGACCCGTTGACAGTGACGTTGGAGATAGGATCGACACCGATCCCACCATTAAATCTAACCAGCGTGTTGCCGCCATCGGTACCGAAGGCTGAGAGCATGACGACGCCAACAAGTACGAGACCGAGACCAAAGATTTTCTTCATTGCCCTTCTCCTTGCAGTGGACATTGAACGGAATAACGGGCAGAGATGCCTAGGAGACTGCGGGTGACCTCAGCTACTAGGGAGCGGAATCTCCGTCAGGGGCAGAGGCGTGAATCATACGCCCGGTAAGAGGGGTGTCAACCGGAGAGTGGCAAAACGCAGAACGTACGTGCTCTCGCCTCCGCATGGGTTTGTGCCGGCGACCCGGAGGCAGGTGTTCACGAAGTTGCGGCCGCTGCTAGTGTCGAATTGTCCTTTCGTGAACCTGCCCGAAACTGAGAAGGGTCGATGGGGAACGGGTCTCACCGCGGAGGACATGAAGAAGTGTATTTGGGTTCGGCCTGACGTGGTGGCGCGAATCGAATATCTAGAATGGACGGACGGTGATCATCTGCGTCACTCAAAATACATTGGTTTGCGTGATGATAAGGACGCCAGCACAGTCGTCAAAGAGCGTGTCGAGGATCGTTGTAGTCCGTTCGGACGGGATGATCACCTTGCCGCTTTTGAATGATGTCCGCGTGGTGGGACTCAAACCAATCGAACTCCAGCAGCTTTTGACTGAGAAGTTCAAACAGTACATGAGCGATCCTCAAGTGACCGTGACCGTTCAGGGGAAACGAAGCAGAGAAAACCGATCACACCGCAACCTTCACCTGATCTGCTCCAGAAATGTTGCATCGCGTAGGAGGGCTCGCATTACCCGGGGTTGGCCCAGCCGGTTGTCGGCCGCAAGCAATGCCGGTCCTTTCTGCGTCTCGCTAGACCATTAAACCAGTCACTAGAGTCTGACGTAAGAATGCCGGAGGCTTCATGCAGGAACGTTTGCCTATCTGGCGCGGCTGCCTTGCCAAATTGAGAGCAGGCTTTTTTACAATCAAGTGACAATTTCTCGCATTCCGCCACATCGCTCAATGAATCTAATTCGTATGAGTAGCAAGCGAGGTGCGATGGTGACGACGACTCAATCTGTCGAGATATTGGAATTGAATCCCAGTTTGCACAGCCGTGAAGCTTGTGATTTTGAGGCCTCATTGCACCAACGAATCATTGGCCAGGAAGAAGCTGTGCAGGCTTTGGTGAACTTGTACCAGGTCTTCTGCACGGGGTTGAACTCTCCGGGGCGACCGGTAGGGAATCTTCTGTTCCTAGGTCCGACGGGCTCGGGCAAGACGCGAATTGTGGAGGCTGCAGCAGAGGTTTTGTTTGGGGACCCGCGGGCAGTGGTCAAGGTAGATTGCGCGGAATATCAACACTCACATGAGATCGCCAAGCTGATTGGCTCGCCACCGGGTTATTTGGGACACAGGGAGACGCATCCCCTGATTACCCAGGAGGCGCTGGCGGCCTCCCATACGGACACGTTGAAGCTGAGTTTCTTGCTCTTTGATGAGATTGAGAAAGCTTCTGATTCATTGTGGCAATTGCTGCTGGGGATGTTGGATAAGGCGACTTTGACTTTGGGCGACAACCGCCGTGTAGATTTGTCCCAGACGATTATCTTCATGACATCGAACTTGGGTGGATCGGAAATTACCGATTTGGTGGGTGGCAGCCGGCTGGGTTTCGCGCCGCGAGTCGACGCACGAACTAATCTCGTTGGAAAGGTCGAGCGGACGGCCGTGGAGGCGGCGCGACGGCAGTTCTCGCCGGAGTTCATGAATCGTTTGGACAAAGTGGTGGTGTTCCATCCATTGGAGCCAGAACAACTAAAGGAAGTGCTGGAGATCGAGTTGCGCCTGGTGCAAATGCGACTGTTGGAGAACGTCAATGGACAGCTCCTATTTCAAGTAACTGACGCCGGTCGCGAGTTCTTGACCCAGGAAGGAACAGACCAACGTTATGGAGCGCGGCACCTGAAGCGAGCGATTCACCGCCATCTGGTCTGCCCGTTGGCGAATTTATTGGCGAGCGAACAAATAGCCTCCGGCGACATGGTGTGCATCGACCGAAATGAGAACGGCAACGGTTTGGTCTTTTCGAGAGAAAGGAAACCGAAGTCCGTTCCTGCTTTCGTCTGCAGTGACAGCGCCCCCGCAAAAACCTGCGTCGCCGCAAACGGCCGGAAGGTCGGGACTCACACCGACATGGCTGCCAAAGCGACGTCAATTAACTAGATGGAGACGCCTACGGGTTTTTCGCGCACTCGAGTAAGTCGTATGATGCTCTTTTATATGAAGTTTAAACGAAACAGAGTCAGTGTTGGCAGAGGCTGCGAGCCGCCGCACTCGTATGCAACCAGTTCCGACTTGGCTAGACGATGAGCTGCACAGGGGGAGTTTTGGGCCTTCAAATCTCAATCAGGGAATCCAGCGATGTCACCATACTGGATCTTCGGGGAAGAGCGACCATCGGCGCTGACACCGAGCTTCTAAGGGGTCATCTACAAGCTTTGGTTACCAAAGGCGTGCGCAAGCTGTTGCTGAACCTGGCCGACCTGACGCAGGTGGATAGTTCCGGCGTTAGCACCATCGTAGGGACGCATACTTCCCTCAGACGTCAGAGTGGAGACCTGAAATTGCTCCGTCCGTGCGGCCGGGTGCTGGTGGTGATGAGGGTGATCCGCCTGCTAGACGTTATCCCCAGCTTTGACGATGAGACCCAAGCGCTGGCCAGCTTCCGGCCGCGAGGTTACTCTGCAACTGGAACGCTTGTGTCAGGGCGTATCGCCTAGCGATTAGCATTGACTGCGTCTTCGACGCGTCGCTAGTGCCAGAAACTTGTCTAGAGTTCTCCGCTTTGCCAGTGTGTTCTGGGGATTCGATTCGGCAAGCTAAGGCCGATATCCGAAATGGCGCTTCGTGCCCGACGATTAGCATGGCTCCGGTATTGGCGATCACTAGTTTGGTGGCAAGGACCTCGTGGTAACGGTTCTTTGACCCCGTTGGAGAGTTTCTTAAACCGTTCGTCACCGGGCCGAGCCGGATCCCTATTTTCACGAAGGAGAACAGGGATGAGGACGGACAAAAAGTTGTGGCGAAATCGAAAAGCGAAGAAGGAACTCGCACGGCAGTTGCAATCGGAGGACCCCGGTCTGGCGGTACTCCATCCACACGCCGCGGGGATCGATGTAGGCAATGGCGCACATTACGTGGCGGTGCGACCGGACCGCGATCCCCAACCGGTGCGCCGCTTTGAGTGCTTCACTGCGGATCTGTACCGCTTAGCCGACTGGTTGCACAGTTGTGGTGTGAAGACCGTGGCCCTGCAGTCGACCGGGGTGTATTGGATTCCCCTATACGACGTTTTGGACGAACGTGGGTTCGAAGTCTATTTGGTTAACGCACGGCACACCAAGAATCTGCCAGGACGGAAGAGCGATGTGCAGGAAAGCCAGTGGCTGTTGAAGCTACACACCTACGGATTGTTGAACAACTCGTTCCAACCACCTTCCAAGATCCGGACCCTGCGTACCTACTGGCGACAGCGGTTACAACATGTCACGGGCGCGGCGACCTGTGTGCAACGCATGCAGAAAGCGCTGACGCAAATGAATATTCAGCTCGCGAATGTGATCAGCGACCTGAGTGGGGTGACCGGACAGCTGATTGTGCGGGCCATCGTGGCCGGAGAACGCGACCCGCGAAAGCTCGCGGAACTCAGTCACCCGCGGATTCAGGCCAGCCGCGGGGAAATTGCCAAAAGCCTGGAAGGCAACTGGCGCCCAGAGCTCATCTTTGTGCTGCAACAGGAACTCGAGATGTATGACACCTACCAGCGACGGGTGTCCGAGTGCGACAAAGAATTACAGAAGCACCTAGCTGGTTTTGCCGATACCGTCCCGCCACCAGTGAAGGAAGCGCTGCCCATGAAAAAGAAGAAGAAACAAAACAAGAACAATCCGCACTTCCATCTCGCCGATGAACTGCAGCGCATCGCCGGAGTCGATCTGACGCGCATCGATGGCGTCGATGTGATAGTCGCGCAAACGGTCATTAGTGAAGTGGGACTGGACATGAGCCGATGGAAAACCGAGGCGCACTTCGCTTCGTGGCTGGGACTCTGTCCAGACAACCGCATCAGTGGAGATAAAGTGCTCGCACGAGGAACCCGTCATGTACTCAACCGCGCGGCCAACGCACTGCGGCTGGGGGCCTCGACCTCACTGCGAAGCCAGACGTACCTCGGCGCGCAGTACCGACGCTTGCGCAGCAAACTCGGCGCCCCAAAAGCCATCACCGCCATGGCTCATCGGCTTGCCCGATTGGTCTATCGAATGCTGAAGTACGGCCAACAGTATGTCGACAAAGGCGCAGAGTACTACGAGCGAAGAAATCGCCAACAACAAATCGAGTTCCTCAGGAAGAAGGCCGCCCAACTCGGCATGCAGGTCACCCCGGCCCACACTTGAACTATCAATCAAGAAGTTACTGGAGAGCAGGTGACGGATAAGCGCACTGTTGTGGCGTGGGGATCGCGGCTCTCTGCGCTTCGCACGCTGTTTGGCTTGCACGGCAGTTACGCGCCGAGGCCCTCCGACAACAAAGGCGCGGTGGGAAATGTGAAGATCATTGTGGACCTCCAGGGCCCTGACTGGAGCAAGCCGCCGAATCCCATTCCGCAGTTGCCAGCAGCGCAGCTCATGCCGCAGCAGCAGAAGCAAAGCGGAAACGGACACAAGAAAGATGCGGTGATGGAGGACGACGATCCGCGACCCCGCGATTGAATTTCTAATTGTTCGTACGTATATACGAAGGTATATACCATGGGATACGTTCATTCCATTCTTTGCATTCAGAGAATTGGGACGAGTTCTGGGTCAGGAAAAATTCCGTGCTCTGTTTCTCCGTGGCGCGACGACCCCGAATACCTAATCCCGTGCCAGCGTTTCCTCTCTCTTTCTCACTCGCGCGACCGCCAATGTCTTGCCTCCGTTTCTAGGGTTGGCGCGGCGGACCGATTGTTGGCACGCGCACTGGCTTCGCCATTCCATAAAACACGACGAGTCCTCGTCCGGCTCCAAGAGTCGATAACGCTTCAGGTACTCTGCCCAAATCCGCCGGGTAGTATTGCCAGTTATTGCTGACCCAGACATCTCCCGCAGGACCAATTACGACATCCACCTGCATGGGAGAATAGAACAGATGGACATCAACCCGAACACGTGCAAAGGTTGGACGGATACAGAGGAAGCAACGTTTGCGGAGATTATGCGCATTGGCCGCATGGAGCGGATCAAAGCGATCCAACTCTTCCGGCGGTGTAAGTCGGACCCGGCGACGGCGGTCAAACTGGCACAGGCGAACTACGGTCTGTCAGAAGCGCAGGTTGCAGGCTTTGAGCGCAGCAAGGCGGCTCGGCTCGCTGGATTGTCTAAGGTGAATGCGAGACACGCTCAAGATGGGTCAATCATACGTGCAGAAGTCCACGCCTGAAGACTTTGGAGTGACCCAAGGGGTAAGAGGCTTGCCGTTTGATTTCGCTGCCCAGCGGCCAATGTCTCCAGAGACACCGCAAGTTTAGAAAGAATCCCGGATTCACTCCGAGGTTATTTTTGAATCCTCTCTACCTTCGGAGTGGTTGTGCAGTAGCGAGAGCGAACGAGTTGCGTACCATTACCCAAGTTTCCGATTTACCAGAAGAGAGTTGGCACTTTACTGCTGCGCGTAGAGTGGCTGGCTCTCCCTTCGCTGAGCGGGACGCGACAGTCTTCCCGTGAGTTTTGTCGAGAAGTATTATCTACCGGGGTCTCAATTGCTATGCCCGAAACTGCGCCAAACATCGACCCTGTTCCCTCCTTGAGCTCGCTTTCGGGCATGTTCGCGATCGCCAGTGTCTTCGCCATCGTCGGCGGCTTCCTGGATGCCTATTCATATTTGGCGCGCGGTCATGTCTTCGCCACCGCGCAAACCGGCAACGTCGTTCTGTTCGGGGTCCGCGCGGCCGCGGGCAACTGGACATCAGCGTGGAAGACTGTCCCGTCCGTCTTGGCATACTTGTGCGGCGTGGTTGTCGCCCGTCTCGTAAGGGTCCGCCCTCAAAAGCGAACCTTCCGCGCTACCCTGATTTGTCAGGCCCTGGAACTGCTCGTTCTGCTTGTGCTTCTCTTCTTCGGCAGATTCGTGCCTGATTTCTTTGCCGTACCGCTGATCGCCTTTTCTGCCGCGCTGCAAAACACCAGCTTTTCCAGCGTCGGTCCATGGCAGTTCAACAGTGCCATGACCACCGCCAACCTCCGCAGCGCCGTATCCGGTTGGGTGCAACTTGCCCTGGGAGAAACAGATCCCAAACTTCGAGGAGAAGCGATCGTTGGCTCGGTGATTTCGCTGTGCTTTGCTGCCGGCGCGCTACTGGGCGGTGTCTGCACGCTCGGCTTGGCGGACTTGCCACTCCTGCCCGTTGTCGTGTTGGCGGCTGCCGGGACGCTGCTGACCATCAGGGAGCGCCAGCGGAGGCTAGAACTCATAAATGGCTAATAGTACGCACTTGGACGACTGCCGCGTTTACCAGGATCTAGAAATTACTGCTGACGATTATCCCAAGCTTGTTGCATTGATTTCTCCAAGCCTTCGGGATCCTTGCGAACAGAATCCCAGGTTTCTTCGGACCGCTTGTCCGCGCGGACGTGGTGAACACCGTCTCTGATTCCCTGTAGCGTCCGCTCAGCAACCTGGCGGGGAGGCGTCTTTGGTTGATCCGCACCTGCCAGTTCGGAGGCCATATCCGTATCGATGAAGCCTGCATACACGGCCAGAACCTGTGTGCCTTGCGCCTTGAGTTGAATGCGGGCAGCATCGGTAACCGCCAGGGCAGCGTGTTTAGAGGCACAGTAAGTTGCGTTGAATGGGTAGGTGAACCAACTCACGACTGAGAGCATATTTGCAATCGCACCTCCTCCGTTTTTTGCAAGGATGGGAGCAAACGCCTGGATCATTGCAAGCGTTCCGAACACGTTGACGTTCATTTCACGGCGCATGGATTCGGCCGATTGTTCGGAGAGCATTGCTGTTTTCAACATGATGCCGGCGTTATTGATGAGGATGTTGACGTCGCCACACCTTTGCCTCGCTGCTTCAATATCTGCGGACAACGTGACATCGAGTTTCAGAGGTATCACACGAGAGTCGGCCGCACCCGGCGGTTGTCGAGCCCCTGCGTATATTTTCTTGGCCCCCGCTGCAAGCAAGGCATCGACATAGGCCTTTCCAAGTCCACGGTTAGCCCCAGTCACAAGAGCAACGCTGTCCTCAATGTGCATGGCACCTCCTGACTTTTTGATGTCAATGCAGTATCAGAGATTACAGGTCGCCTGATAACTCCTGGTTTGTCGGTTATTACCGGAAAGGCTCCTCATAGTACACGCCTACTTTACAGTAGTAGCCGCGACGCAATTATTTCTGGCGGGTTTGTTTGCCGGTCATCACAAGAGCGTAGGGCTGACCGCCCATGGCCATTTCAAAACTGAAATTGGCAACATCGTCGGAGACGCGCTTCAGGGTGAAGCGCCCCTTAATCTGCTGGCCGTTGACGGTGAATTCATCGTTCCAGGTCCAGGTGTCGCCGTCGACGGAACCGTGGTAGTAGGAAAGCTCGCCCCAGTTGTTGGTTTCGAAATAGACGTAAGACTTCTCCTGCGTGTTGTAGCTCATGATGCTGGTGCCGTGCATTTCACCACCCATCATGGTTCCGTCCTCTTTGCAGAGAATGGCGAATTTGCTTTGGAGCCACTCGCAAGTTTCTGTAGCGGTGTATTTCCCACCGGGACCAAAAGCGCTGGGTTTGAGTTCACCTTCCTCGGTCCATTTGCCGACGTAATAACCCAATTTTTCGTGCTCCGGACCTGGTTTGGGAGCAGCAGCGGGCTCCTGCGCGTAGATGGCGGCAACAATCAAAAGAATGAGACCGATGGCGAGGCAGGATGCGGCGAGATTTTTCATTGCCATCCTCCAGTTAACTGAAATTCAAATCGCCGGGATTAGGTAACGCTCACAAATCCGCGACTTGGTCTAACTTTAAATCGACTCCGTGTGGCAGCGCAATATCCTCTCATCCGAATCGAACACAGATGACCACGGTGGACAGCTCAGCCCGATTGCTCTTAGAGAGCGTCCCTGAGCGCGTAGCCGTGCGATCTCAGCGGCGTGGTAACCGTTGAGATTCACTGGGCGCCCAAGAGCTTTTCCAGCCGCTCTAACGCGCGCCAAGCCTGCTTTGGTGCGCTCCGACCGCTTGACGCGCTCTTGCTTTGCCAATGTCGCCATGATCGCTATAACGGCATCACGGAACGGGCCGCAGGAATCGAAAAACTGTTCCGTGAAGGAGCGTCATCTTTGGCTTCTCAATAGGCTTGCAGAGATCAATCTCTTTTCGCAGACAGATCCCTATGCAGCCCGGAGTGAATTTGAAGGGATGATACGCGACCTTCTGGAAAGACCAGATGGTGCGGGAGGCTTTATTCTAACTGCGGAGCGCCACAGGAAATACTTAGACTGAACCACGTGGACTTGCCAGCGCTTACTGAAAACACCCCTAAAAATGCAAAGCTTTAAGTAACTGTCAGACCTGGATTATTGGGAAATTGGCTACTGACAGGGATAGAAAGAAAGTCCTCGAAGGGATGGAAGTCTGGGGCGCCGAGGCAGAGCGCGTCAAGCAGAATCTGACTGGTGCGCAAACAGGTGATTTTGTTGCAAAGGCCGCGCGCGGCGAGATTCGTTACTTTAAAGAGCGATGGTTGATGAGCTATCACCGGGTCCTCACAATGGCTGAGATCGCAAGGGTGAGTAGGCAAACATATTAGGCATCTTCTCGTCTAAAAAACTCTCACTGGACAGAAATAGTTGCGTACCAAACCACCTCTTTTGGTACGGCTCTTTTCAGTGCGCCAGGAGATCGAAGAATCAAATAGATAGACTACCCCTGAGTGGCACCCTTTGATACTGCGAGGACCACCTCAGCCTCGGGTTGTGATCGGCGAAAGGCCAAGTGTGTCCCGCCCAACTTCCCCGAACCGGACTTCGGGCCCGTTTCGCCGGATTCATATCTATGAGTAACGGACTTGAGGTCACACGTTTGTAGTTCGGTCTCAGAAAGATTGCGCGGCCCGTTGTGATTCCTATCCTTGTTGCTCATTTCCCGGCAGTCTATACTAGCGAAAGAAATTAGCCATGTGCGTTGAACTCTTAACAGCGGTTTTCATCGATGGAGACCATACGCACACATATCCGATCGCGTATGGACCCAGGGAATACCTAAGAAATTAAACTGTGGGGCAAAGTCTCGGAGGAAGATCATGCTTACGGCGGAACAGCAACGGTTAGATGATGCGCGACAGGGAAAATTTCCGTGGAAGAAGTGGGGCCCCTACCTAAGTGAACGGCAGTGGGGCACGGTCCGCGAAGACTATAGCGAGAATGGTGACGCCTGGAATTTCTTCACCCACGATCATGCCCGTTCGCGCGCCTACCGCTGGGGCGAAGACGGCATCGCCGGCATCTCCGATGACAAACAGCACCTCTGCTTCGCGCTGGCTTTGTGGAACGGCAGGGATCCGATTCTCAAGGAGCGGCTGTTCGGATTGACCAACAGCGAAGGCAACCACGGTGAGGATGTGAAGGAGTACTACTTCTACCTTGACAGCACGCCGACGCATTCCTACATGAAGTATCTCTACAAGTACCCGCAGGCGGCTTACCCTTACGCCGATCTAGTCGAGACGAACCGGCGTCGTTCCAAGGACGAAATGGAATATGAGCTCCTCGATACAGGAGCCTTCAAGGACAACCGATATTTCGACGTTTTTGTTGAATATGCCAAAGACGGTCCGGAAGACATCCTGGTCCGGATCACCGCAGCCAACCGCGGACCAGAGGCGGCAGAACTACATCTTTTGCCGACGTTGTGGTTCCGGAACAACTGGGCATCGTGGATTGCCGAAACAAATAGGACCCCTAAGAAACCAAACCTAAAGCAGATTCCGGCACCGGTGGGTACGAGTGCGGTTGCTGCGACGCATCCGCTTCTGGGTGAATTGATTCTTTCCTGCGAAGGCGATGTGCCGCTGCTGTTCACCGAGAACGACACCAACCACGAGCGGCTTTTCCCTGGGCAAAAGAATGAGAGTCCCTACGTCAAAGACGGCATCAACGACTACGTGGTGCAAGGCAAAGAGGGAGCGGTGAACCCCGGCAAGCAAGGCACCAAAGTCGCGGCGGACTACCGATTCAAGATCGATGCCGGTCAATCCAAAGTGATTCGCTTGCGTCTCTCCAAGAGTTCTCCAGAGCAGAAGCGCGAACTCTTCGGAAAGCAATTTGATGAAGTCTTCGCCAACCGGCTTCGGGAAGCCGATGAGTTTTACAAGTCGGTCACGCCGTCATCAGTGAACGAAGACGCAGCAAAGGTGATGCGCCAGGCTCTCGCCGGCATGCTCTGGAGCAAGCAGTTCTTCTTCTTCGACGGTGATAACTGGCTGGACGAGCACCACTCCAATCCGCTCCATACCGGATTTCGAAATTCCCGGAACTCGGAGTGGTTCCACATGCTGAACCACGACATCATCTCGATGCCCGACAAGTGGGAATACCCCTGGTACGCGGCCTGGGATCTGGCCTTCCACACGCTCCCGCTCGCAATCGTGGACCCAGATTTCGCCAAGGAGCAGATGGAGTTGATGCTCAACGCCCTCTACCTCCACCCTAACGGCCAGATGCCTGCGTACGAGTGGAACTTCAGCGACGTGAATCCCCCGGTCCACGCTTGGGCGACATACTTTCTACACAGAACTGAGCAAGCCCTGCACGGCAAGGCGGACCTCGATTTCCTAAGGACGACGTTCCGAAAGCTCTTACTGAACTACACCTGGTGGGTGAACCGCAAGGACCGGTTTGGCAAGAATGTGTTCGAGGGGGGCTTTCTCGGCCTCGACAACATCGGCGTGTTCGACCGCAGCGCGCCGCTTCCTACTGGCGGCCACCTGGAGCAGGCGGACGGCACGGCGTGGATGGCCCTCTTCAGTCAGAACATGCTGGAGCTCGCGTTCGAGCTAGCCCTCCACGACCCCAACTACCAGGACATGATCGTGAAGTTCGCCGAGCACTTCTACTACATCGCCTCTGCCATGAACAAACCGGGTTCGGACGGGATGTGGGACGAGGAGGACGGCTTCTACTACGACCTGCTGAGGCTCCCGGATGGTAGCGCG
Organism: Candidatus Acidiferrales bacterium; assembly: GCA_963775865.1. Lineage (GTDB taxonomy): Bacteria > Acidobacteriota > Terriglobia > Acidiferrales > UBA7541 > Acidiferrum. The sequence continues at coordinate 474,013 of CAVZKU010000002.1, forward strand.
ACACGGCTCAAGGTGCGCTCGATGGTTGGACTCCTTCCCCTGTGCGCGACAACAATCATTGAGGCCAGTACTCGAGAACGCGTTCCGAGAGTAGCTGCGCATCTCGCCGAACGCCTGCGCCGGATGCCCGAACTCAGCAAGACCATCCATCCCACGGGCCAGGGACACTTCGGTGTGGCGGAGCGGGGCATTATGGCTCTGGTCACTCCGGACCGGCTCCGCCGGATCCTGACGAAGATGCTCGACGAAAACGAGTTCCTTGGCCCTTATGGCATCCGCTCGCTTTCCAAGTTCCACGAGCAGCATCCGTACATCCTCCATGTCGGTGGACAGGAATACCGCGTGGACTACCTGCCAGCCGAGTCGAACACTGGCATGTTCGGCGGCAACTCCAACTGGCGGGGACCTGTCTGGATGCCCGTGAACGCGCTCATTATCCGGGCGCTGCTGAACTTCTATTTGTACTATGGCGACAACTTCAAAATCGAATGCCCCACAGGGTCCGGAAAGCTCATGAACCTGTTCGAGGTGAGTAAGGAGATCTCGAGCCGGCTCACCCGGATCTTCTTGCGCGACGAGCTTGGTCGGCGACCCGTCTACGGCGGCACGGAGCAGTTCCAGAGTGATACATTCTGGCGCGACAACATTCTCTTCTATGAATACTTCCATGGCGATAATGGAGCCGGGTTGGGCGCCAGTCATCAGACCGGCTGGACGGGACTCGTTGCCAAACTCATCGAGCTCTATGGCTTCCTCGATGCCAAGCGGATCCTGGAAGTCGGCAGAGCGTCCGCGTTCGCGGAGAAAGCCCGCGCCGGTGGGTAAAGAAATCGGTAGGTTGTAGCCGAACGGCTGACGCTGCGACACAAGGCTATCGCCGCCAAGCAGAAATGCAAGAGAACGATCAAATTCTTTGTGTGATCAAGAAGGAGTGGTAACAGAGCCATGACGCAAAAAGCCTCTCAATACAGGGTTCTCAGCCCCATAGTTCGCAGTGGGCTGGCGATCTTATGCGCAGTTTTGCTGATGCCGGGAGAGCTGGCTTTGCGCGCAGAGCCGGCGCGGATGGCCGCTCCCGCTCCGCAGGAGGAGGCCCCCAAGATTCCCAACGACGAGTTGGACTCTTTGGTTGCTCCCATCGCGCTCTATCCAGACCCGCTGTTAGCCCAAGTGCTTGCGGCATCCACGTATCCGCTGGAAGTCATCCAGCTCCAGCAATGGCTGGGGCAGCATAAGGATCTGAAGGACAAGGCCCTGGCAGACGCCGTGGCAAAGCAGGACTGGGACCCCAGCGTCCAGGGGCTGGCCGCGCTTCCGGACGTTGTGAAGCGACTGGCAGACGACATCAAGTGGACCACAGACATTGGCAACGCCTTCCTTGCGCAGCAATCAGACGTGATGGACGCCGTGCAGCGGATGCGCGCGAAGGCCGAGGGCCAGGGGAACCTGAAATCCAGCGAGCAAGTAAAGGTCGAAACCAAAGTGGTGGAAAGCAAGCAAGTAATTGTGATCGAGCAGGCCAATCCCCAGGTCATCTACGTTCCCACTTATAACCCTGTGGTGGTCTACGGCCCACCCGTCTATCCCTATCCTCCGATCTACTATCCCCCGCCTGGGTATTACGCGGCCGGAATGGCCATTTCGTTCGGAGTGGGCGTGGCCATGGGAGCAATGTGGTCTGGGGGCTGGGGCTATAACTGCGGATGGCGCGGCGGCAACAACAACATCACCATCAATAACAACAATAATTTCAACCGCAATACGAACATCAACGGTGGCAACCGTGGGTCGCAACCCGGTCGCGGAGGTAGTGGGGGTAACAACTGGCAGCACAACCCGCAGCACCGCGGCGGTACGCCCTACTCGAATAAGGCAACGGCGAATCAGTTTGGCGGTACGACCCGCGGATCTTCTCAGGCCGCGCGTCAAGACTCTGCACGCCAGCAACAAGCAAGGCAGCAAGGTGGCGGGGCGAACCGTGGCGGCGCCGGCGGTCGGCAAGCTGGTGCAGGCCCGAGCCAGGGTCAAGTCGGTGGCGGCCAAGGCAGCGCCCGGCCCAACCAGGGCCAGGTGGGTGGCGGGCAAGCGGGTAACCGCGGTGGGACAAGCGGCGCGGATCGTGTTGGCAATCGCAGTGTTTCGACAAGCGCAAGTGGTGGTGCGGCCAGGGGAAGTGGCGCTGGCGCGTTTGGTGGCAGCGGTGCCACCGCCAGCGGAGCTGGAGCCAAACAAAGCAGTTCACGCGGCGCCTCCAGCACGGGTGGCGGTGCCCGCGGCGGCGGTGGCGGTCGCCGGAAGTGAAAAGGCCATGACCAAGGAGAATTTCATGAACACAAAAACGTCTAAAGCCATTGCGTCCAACACACTTCTTGCGGTTCTGGCCATGGTCTGCTGCTTCGTCTTGGCAGCCCCATCGCACGCACAGTCGCAATCGCAGGCGGCGCAGAAGGCTTTTGCCACACCCAAGGAAGCTGCCGATGCGCTCATTCAGGCGGCCAGCGATTTCAATGTGCCGACACTGCTCGAGATTCTCGGTCAAAACGGCAAGGATCTTGTCGCTTCTGAGGACACCGTTCAGGATAAGAATCGTGCCGCCGCATTTACCGTAAAAGCTAAGGAAAAGACCGAGGTAGTCATAGACCCGAAAGACAAGGCATTGGCCACTCTCACCGTCGGCAGCGATGATTGGCCCGTTCCCATCCCCATGATCCGGAGGAATGGAAAGTGGTATTTCGATTCCAAATCTGGGCACGACGAGGTGGGGTGAACCCCTTGGATGGCACAAATTATTTGGACACAGTTTCCGCTTTCATAGAAGGATTCTTGCATCTCCTAGCAGGAGAAGGGGTCTGGGGAAGGGGACGGCATTTGAGTCCCTCCCCCAGTAGTCCTTTCGAAATCTTCCCGCTGTTCTCTTTGTTCTCAAAAAACACCATCGTTGCGCTTCGGGATTCGGCCGGACCTGACGCCTCGATCTGTTGCTCGAACTCTTCGGGAGGTCGATAGCCCAGCGCCGAGTGCAAGCGCAGCCGATTGTAATACTGCTCGATGAACTCTTCGATATTTGCTCGCAAATGTTCCAGGTCGTTGTAGTTGTTGGCGTAGATTTCTTCCCGCTTCAGTGTCTTCATGAAACTTTCGCAGCTCGCGTTGTCGTACGGGTTCGCAGGACGGCTCATGCTCGGAATCACCCGGTTGTTCTCGAGGACTTTTATGTATTCTTCGGAAGCGTATTGCAATCCTCGATCGGAGTGATGCACCAGGCCAGGTTCTGGTTGTCGACTCTCGATGGCTTGCTCCAGCGCCCCAATCGTCAGTCGAATTGCCAAAGTCCGATCCAGTGCCCAGCCCACCACTTTGCGGAGAAGCCATCGAGGATCACCGCTAAATAGACAAACTCAGCTTTCAGCCGGATGTACGTGATGTCCGCCACCCAGAGCTGATTGATGCCCGTTAGCTTCATACGGCCGGCTAAGTTGAGATATATCTCCAGCTTGTGATTCGAATTGGTTGTGACCACGAATTGCTTCGGCTGCATCCCCAGCAGGTTATCTTCTCGCATGATCCGCGCCACCCTCTTGTGGTTCACTGGCATGCCCCGGCGGTGTAGCTCTGCCGTGATCCGTCGATAGCCGTAACGGCGGCGATGCTCTAAAGCAATTTGTTGGATCGCAGATCGCACTTCCATCTCTTCCTCAACGGGTTGCTGTTCCTTCAGCGAACGGTAAAAGCCCCGGCGGCTGACCGGCACCATCTGACACATGCGCTCGATACTTAGGCTGCCTTGCAATGACATCACTTCTCGGATCTGGTCGTAGATGCCATCTCGCCAGAGCCGCTGCTGCGCTGGCGTCGAGCCTCGATTTTTTGCAAGGCACCTCTGAAAAAATCCACCTCCAGGGTCTTCTCTGCCAAAAGCTGCTTCAAGCGATGGATTTCCTTGCGGTGAGCAGATGCGTGCGTGCTGGGCCGCGACGATTCTTGTCCTGGTTCAACCATCTCCAGCTTTCGGCGCCACTTGTAGAGGCACCTCGGTCGTACCCCGAGTTCTCGTGCCAACTCACCGACATCTTCACAAGTCTCCATCCGTTCAACAGCCCTTCGTTGAAACTTCCGGGAGTATCGCTTTCTCTTCACTGTGTTCCTTTCCCGGAAACTGTGCCCTATTTTTGTGTGTCAGTTCAAGGGTTCACTCAGAGGTTTTGAGGCGGCGCATCGGAGCCAATGAACTTGACGTTATCACCATCTGCCGCGGTTACGTGGAGGCCCAGGAAGAGTACGCGCTGACGATTCACGACGAGTCTGGAGTGAACCAATACGCGCAGCGAATCATCAGCTCACCCGGAAAACACGACGGCTTGGCCTGGGAAAATCCCGATGGAACCTGGGGAGGCCCGGTAGGCGAGGGTGTGGCCAAGGCCATCGAGCAGGGCTATGCGAACCGCAGCGAGCCGTTCCATGGCTACTACTTCAAGGTCTTGAAGGGCCAGGGTCCCTCGGCGCGCCTGGGAACGCTGGATTATGTGGTGGAAGGTGCGATGATTGGTGGTTTTGGTCTCGTAGCCTGGCCTGCTGAGTACCGCGTGACCGGTGTGCAGACCTTTATCGTCAGTTACGACGGGGTGGTCTACCAGAAAGACTTGGGGCCGGATACGACCAAGATCGCTTCGGCCATGGAGCACTACAACCCGGACAAGACCTGGCAAGAAACCGATGACGATTGGCATTAAACCGCGTTCGGCAATCCATGGACGGCAAAATCAGGACTTGAGGTTCGTTGAGTGATAAACTCATGCTAGCGACAGGGATCGCGACAAAGAAAAGAACGACAGAGAAAAGTAAGAACTCTGCACGAAGTTGGAAAATTATCAGGCGCATTCGGCGGTTTAACCTTAGCAAGACTCCTGTCGTCAGTTATTGATTTGCGCTCCCCCGCAACGATCATTCAATGGGTGCGGGCTCGTCTGGCAACCGGCCCACTATCGAGAAGCCAATCGCAAAAACGAGGACGCTGAGGACAATCACTGCGAATATGAGTGGGGCCAGATTCTCCGCCCCCGCAACCCCATATTGCATCGGAAGCGTCGCCAGCACGCCGGCGGCAAGACCGCGAGGTATGGCGGCACAGAGGAACCAGAACTCCTTCTTCCCCAGTCCCATTCTCCTTGTCGAGAGCAGCACAGCCGGAACCCGCATCGCCATGAGAAACAGCAGACCCACAGCCGCCAGGACAATCTTCTTCGGGTCCGTCGGGAACATCAGGCCAATCAGAAAAAAGAAGAACGACTTGATAAGGAACGTCATCTGGTCCTGCATAACTCCTATTGTTTGCGTTGCAGCGAACACTAGTCCGTGGGCGCCCGGAAACAGGCGTGGCACGATAGACGAGGCGTTACCGACCAACAGCGACGCCACCAGCACCGCCATGGCACCATTTCCCCTAAACAAATCGGTGATGCCATACAACGCAAGCATTGACGCAAGAAATACGGTATAGCCGTGAGGCCTGTCCCGCATCGAAGGTATTCCGGGGACAAGCAATGCAGCGGCAATCACACCTAGAGCCACCCCGACTCCGAGTTCTCTGGCGAGAGCAATGAACGGACGAGAAAGGTCCGCACTGCCGCTCACGAGCAGATCGATCAGTACCATCGTTACAACGACACTGAGCGCGTCAGTTGCGGAGGACTCGACCTCCAGCATGCGCGCTACTCTGGAAGGCACTCGAGCCATGGCCATCGTTGGCATAATGATAACCGAACTGGTGCCGGCGACTATGGCGCCCACCATCAGCCATGCCAACGGCGGCGCTGGGCGCACATAACCCAGTTCTGTTGACAGCCAAAGGAACCCGCAGATCGCGATCAATGAAAAGACGAATCCCGACAAACCCAGAAAAATACCGCGCGGCGCGGCCGCGGCCACCTCGTTAAGTTGGAGACGAAACGCTCCACTTGACAGAATGACTGTCAGGGCGATGGCTCCAAAGAACGGGATGCCCGGCTTAAGAAGGTCTGCCGGGATAAGACCGGATACGGGGCCGGCGAGAATGCCAGCTGCCACTAGCCAGACCACGTCCGGCACGCGCGTTCGCGCGAAGATGAACTCGCCAAGTGCCCCCAACAGCAGGATACCGGCAATCTCAACCACCACCTTGACGACAGGATCCATTGTTGACCTTTCATTCGGCAGGTGCGTGCCGCCCCTGATGATAAGGCTAGCGAGTTTATAACATGATCTCTGACGAAGGTCTGGTATTAGCAACCGGTGGCACAGATGAGGATGTCAGTCCCAATTGACTGTGCTACCCTCCCTCACCGAGGACAACTGATCGGCGAGCGAGGAGGCAGTCTGGCTCGCCGAAGATTTCAGAAAGGAAGAGTATTTCTCAGAGGTATAAAAAACCCAGTCTGGGTTGGACGTTGGAGAGAGGATGAAATCAAAGATGCCCGAAATCGCAGAATCGAACGCTCAGAGGTTTTGGGCTCTAAGTCGGAACTTCCGACAAAGAGACTCGCACTTCGGGAGTTGGAGAAGCGCTTATCCGTCGTTAATGATCCTCGCTACCGGGCCCGACCCACTTCTACGTTTGCAGAATTTGCAGTTCGTTGGGAGTCGTTAGTGCTTTCCCAATATAAGCGGTCCACGCAGGTCACGATTAAGAGTCATCTTCGCAAACACCATGTTCCTTTCTTCGGGCATTTGCAGATGAAGGATATCTACCCAGAAGAGGTCCAACGGTTTGTGTCCTCTGCTGATGCCAGTCCAAAAACCAAAAAGAATCTGTTTGCCACGATGCAGATGCTTTGGAAAACGGCCCGCGCCTGGGGTTATGTCGCCCACGACGCAGTGTCCGATGTGGTTCTCCCGAAGCGTGAGAGATCAGCACAACGCTTCTTTTCGGTAGAAGAAATACAGCGCATTCTCGAAGCTGCGCCAGAACCGTATCTCACGCTTTACTGGATTGCGGCAGAAACTGGAATGCGAGCTGGGGAACTGTGTGGATTGCGAATCGGTGATTTTGATCGAGACCGAAGATTGGTCCGAGTGAACCGTAGCGTATGGAGAGGAAAATCTCAATCAACGAAAAGTGAACATCGGGACCGATGCTTTGCTCTTTCACCTCATCTTTGTGCGCACCTTGCGGAATCCTTTTCGCATTGGAAGCCAAATGAGGGAGGTTGGCTTTTCGCCACTCGATTCGGTACGCCGCTCGATCAGAATCTGGTCGTAAAACGGAAGCTGTACCCACTTCTTGATTCACTGGGGATTGAGCGCGGTGGGCTGCACGCTTTTCGTCACGCAAACATCACGTTGATGGATCGTCTCGGAGTGCCCTTGAAGCTGCGTCAGCAACGGGTAGGCCATAGCGAAGGATCATTGACGCTTGATGTTTACACCCATGTGGCCAGTGAAGATGATGTGCGATTTGCGGAGCGGCTGGGGGCGATTCTGCGCCCAAATGCGCCCAAATCTAAAGAAGAAGGGGTTGCCCCTGGTGGGCAACCCCTTGTGAATTAACGAATTGAATGGTTGCGGGGGTCAGATTTGAACTGACGACCTTCGGGTTATGAGCCCGACGAGCTACCAGGCTGCTCCACCCCGCACACCCACTATATCGAACAGTCTCGGTTCCGTCAAATTAAGCAACTGTATCAATTTCCGGGGGACTTTTCTTGCGCCGATGATCTCCACCATCTTCAGACATCACCAGGTGTTGTAGGGAGTGCCGTCGCTGCTGATTTGATCCGAGCCCGAATGCACATCGTCCACGCCGGTGCTCGTTTGGTCAGGCGAAAGTACCGCGTCACCGTAGTGTGGCACCCAGTCGTTCTGCTGATTGATCGGGTCGATGGGAACTTGGCGCAGATACCGCCCTTCGACCAGGTCCTGCAAGGATTGGGGGGCTTGTTGCTTGTCCAGCGTGTAATTGTCGATGGCCTCCCGCATCGTCTGCAGGTCTTTCTTCAATACCGACTCGCGCGCGTGCTGCACGGTTCTCGTATAAATCCCTGCGGCCATTCCCACCAGAATAATAATTATGGAGATGACGATCATCAGCTCAATGAGGGTGAAGCCGCTTTGCGCGTGCCCGATCGCTGAGCCCGGGCCGCCGCGGCCAGATGTGGAGCGAGTAATTCTACGTCTCTTCATTTTTTCACCAATCTGAATATTTTGTGCCGTCCATGGCTGTGGCGGTGGATCGCGAATACACGTCGAATACGTCTTTGCCACCCCAACTTGTCGAATCCGGATCGTCCTCGACCGAGCGCAAACCCCAGTCCGCCTGTTTTGTCATCGGATCAATGGGAATGCGCCGCAGAAAGCGGATCTTTTTGCCCTGAGCACGCGCCGCCGCCCCCGCCAAAGGTACTCCCTTGACCAGAGTTTCGAGATCGGGAGGATACCCGCCCGTCATGATATCGACGCGGATTTGACCGCGATCCGCCAGGTCCTTGTAGCGGTCAATCGCTTGCCGAATATCGAGTAAGTCGCGCCGCAGTTCTTTTTCTCGTTCCCGGTAAGCCGTCCAGCGGGCCACCGGAAGCGCTGCGGAGGAAAGGATGAGCAGAATGGCGCACGCGATGACGAGCTCGAGAAGGGTCATGCCTGATTCGGAAGAGAGCCGCCGGTTGGTCTTCGTGAAAAGCAAGGATCTTATCCTCTGTGCGCGACCTATTGAACGCGAACCGTCGCTTCGCTGGTGACTAGCGGAATCGACTTTTGCTGAGAATCCTTCGCGTTCACCTGAACGATCGAAAGATTCGATGTTCCCGGTCCCACTGCCTTGATCACGATTCCAAGTAACGTGCCGCTACCGCTCACACCTGGCGTGTTTGGTTGCCGAGTAGCGGAAATAATCGCTTGACCATGCTCCTTGTCCACCCGTTGGACGATTGCAATTTCCTGCGTCCCTCCGGAAAGGAAGCTGCCGTGTCGAGCCTCCTCGATGCTGATCACCGCGGGATTGTACTGGATCATTAGAGGTACAGCGAAAAGGTCAGAGACATTGTCTACGGCAATTCCCAGCGTCGAGGTTTGGCCAGGACTCAGAGTCAGCTCGGCCGGTTCGAATCGGATACGGGGTCCACTCACTTGGGGTGGTGCCATTCCAGCCGCAGGAGCCGGCGCGCCGCTTGTAGGCGTTACCATGGGCACTTGCGGATTGGCCGCCGCGCCCGGCGGTGGGGCAGTTGGAGCAAGGGACGGTGTCGGATTTGCCGTCGGTGACTTGACGTCGAGTTCTTTACGGACCGCGGGGAATGTCTCGGTGCCGGAATACAGCGCCCGTAGATTAGATTTCGTCCACTCCGGCATTCGCACAATGCGTGGGATAAGAACGATCAAATCCTCATTGTCCTGATGATCCGGGTTTTCTGACGCAAAGAAGTACTTCATGATGGGAACATTCGCCAACCAGGGCCACCCATTCAGGGTCTTCGTGTCGATGCGCTCAATCAAGCCCGCAAGGACGCTGACTTCGCCTTCCTTCAGCCGAATTTCGTGCGTGATTTTGCGCTGGCTGATGATCGGCTGTTGAATTCCGCCAATCGTGGCCTGCCCGGTTACAGACGAAACCTCGATGTCCAGTTTCATACTGACATCGCGATTGGGATGCACGTGGGGCGTCACATCGACGTTCACGCCAACATCGATGTACTGAAATTGTGTATTGACCAACGGGTTGACCGCCGTGGTTCCGACTCCAACCCCGGCCTGGAAGCTGCCCGTGGCCACTGGAACGCGATTGCCGATGCGCAGCTTAGCTTGCTGGCCATCAATGGAGCGAATCTCGGGATTTTGCACGATCTTCGTTGTTGAGTCCGTGAGCAAGAAATTGGCGGTAGCGCTGGGTATGGTAAACACCACGTCGCTTTGGTTTAAATGCGTCAGTTGATTTAGCGTGACTCCTGTGGTGGACGAGGCCGTTACCGTGTTCGTGCCATTTGTCACCGAATTGCTCGTCGAGTTGTTTGGATTGATGGTGACCGTCGTGCTCTGTGGCGGAAGGATGCCCAAATTCGTCATGTGGTCGGTGCTGGCCTGAAGAATCTCCACCTGGATGATCACTTCGGGCTTGGCTTTATCGATATCCCGGATGATCTTCTCGATGAGCGCCAGTTTGTCGGGTGTATCGCGGACGATGATCGCGTTTTGCGCATTTACCTGCTGGATGCGCTTCAAGTCCAACAACTGGCGGAGACCGGTAGTGATTTCTGTCAGGTCCTGAGCGATAGCCACGTTGCTAAGATAAAAGGTGCGAACCACCTGCTCTTCGTAGTCCCTGCGCTTCTGCGTCTGGTCTGGAATCACCATGATGATATTTTCGGTGACGGGTTTCCAGAAGGCCTTGCTTTCCAGGGAGACGATATCGAGCGCCTGTTCCAACGTCACATTATTCAGGTCTGCGGTGATGCGGCGTGCTTGCAAGTCAGGGTCGTAAATCACGGTCAATCCTGCGAGTTTGCCGATGGTGTCAAAGACGATCTTTGCATCGTTGGACATTTTCAGGCTGATCGGCGCGCGCGACAGCGGCTTCAGCTCGGGAGGCTCGGAAGCGAGCGCAGGCTGGCCATTTTCGATGAGCGGTTGCTCCGTTTGTTGTTCCGTGGCGCGCACACGCTCGGCGAGCATGTCCAAAGTTCTCTTCAGTTCCTGATCGGCGATCACGCTGGACGGATCCAAAACCTGCGCGCGTTGGAACTCAGCAACCGCACCCTGAAGATCGCCCTTCTCCCTGAGTTTCAATCCTTGGTGGACGTGTAATTGGCCGGCTTCAAAACGGGCGTCATTCAGCTTAATACGGTAAAACGCGTTGTGCGGGGAATCGGCGAGGGCTTTGGAGTAGTAATCGACGGCCGCGTCGTAATCCTTAAGGTCAAACGCCTTATCGCCCGCTTTATAGTCCTGGTGGCCATTGTTCTTGGGGCAGCCGGCAAGAGCCACTCCAACCACAACGCAGATGAGAACATAACTCCAGCGGCGCATACACTCTCCGGGATCTTTACGGGGACCAAACTCCGTCTTTCCTTGCCTTCGCAGTCTAGCATCGGGTTTATCAGTGCGGCAAGCAGACCACCGACAAATACCGCCGTAACGCAACCGTCCCATGTGCCAGTATCCCCTTATCCTGCTAAAGGTCTAATGAAAACGCTGCCTGACCAAGTGTTGGCAAGGTGCCAGAGACGGGCAACGGGCTGGGGGGCAGGACCAATGGCCATCCTTGTTCTCACTGTCTTTAGACGCAGCATCAGGTAAAATGAAAGATTGTGAACAAGCCAACCAAACGATCTGAGAAGGGCAAGGACCCGAAAAAACCACGCGAGCAAATCGTGGCGCAAAACCGGGCTGCCTCTTACAATTACCATATTCTTGAGAAGCTCGAAGCCGGCTTGGTGTTGCATGGCACGGAAGTCAAAGCCCTCCGCGAAGGCAAAGCCAATATTCGGGATGCCTATGTGGATTTCAAACCAAGCGGGGCGTTTCTTGTGAACGCACACATTGCTCAGTACATGCCCGGTGGACCGTGGAACCACGAACCCCTCGGCGAGAGAAAACTTCTGCTCCACAAACGGGAGATCCACAAGTTCTCGGGTCGTACCGAGTCCAAAGGTTTGACCGTCATTCCCCTGCGGATTTATTTCCGCGACGGTATTGCCAAGATCGAAATCGCATTGGCACAGGGCAAGAAGTCGTGGGACCGCCGCCAGGACGAGCGTACCAAGGAGGCTCGCCGGGAAGCGGAACAAGCTATGTATCGCAACCGGAGGCGATAAACCAATCATGCAAGTCATCCTAGAACCCAAACCGTTTGCCTCACTGGAGACCGAAGCGTTGGTTACGTATGTGTTCGACGACAACGATGGTCCTCAGGGCCGCGCCGCCGAATTGGACCAACTCACCGGCGGTTTGCTCTTTCGCTTGAACAAAAGCGGAGAACTCACTGGAAAATCGCTGGAAACCACTCTCGTCCATGCCCCAACAGGTCTAAAGGCGGCGAGGCTCTTCGTCATCGGGGCAGGGAAGCGCGACCAATTCAACCCCGCGACACTGCGGAAAGTTGCGGGCGTGGCCCTGCGCTATTTAAAAAGCCGCTCTGTCCACAGTTTCGCGTTCTTGGTCCGGGAAGGCGGCGCCACCGAAGGGAACGCCCAGGCGATCACCGAGGGTCTTCTCACTGCCGACTTTGAGACGGATAAATACAAAACAGACAAGAAGAAGGACAAGTTTATCGACAAAGTCGTTCTCGCTGGCTACGGCGATGCAGAAAAAGCTGCGGGGGAGAAGGGTATTGTCCGGGGCCGCATCATCGGTGAAGCGCAGAATTTCACCAGGGACCTAGTCAACGAGCCTTCCAACAAGTTGACTCCTCGCATCTTAGCCGACAAGGCCGAAGCGATGGCGAAGGACGCTGGTCTAACTGTCGAGGTTTTGGATGAGAAAAAGATAGCGGATCTGAAAATGGGCGCGCTACTCAGTGTGGCCCAAGGCAGCGTCGAGCCGCCACGCATGATTGTGATTACCTACACGCCGGCCAATGTGAAGCCCGCTACTCCGGTCGTCGGTCTGGTTGGAAAAGCCGTCACCTTTGATACCGGTGGCATTTCGATTAAACCCGCCGATGGCATGGAAAAAATGAAGTACGACATGGCGGGCGGCGCCACCATGCTCGGCATCATGCGGGCTCTTGCGGCGTTAAAGCCAAATGTGAAAGTCATCTGCGTTGTTCCCGCCACTGAGAATATGCCCGGAGGGAAAGCTCAAAAACCGGGCGATATTCAGACCGCGATGTCCGGGAAAACCATCGAAGTGCTGAATACCGACGCCGAGGGCCGCTTGATCCTTGCCGATGGCGTCCATTATGCGAAGCAGCTTGGCGCAACGCACCTCGTGGACGCGGCCACCCTTACAGGTGCAATCGTTGTGGCTCTTGCGAACGTCAACGTCGGCGTGTTTGGCTCGGACCAGTCTTGGACAGACAAGCTATTGGCCAGCGCCAAGGAAGCGGGCGAGAAAATGTGGCAGCTGCCCATGGACGAGGAGTATCGCGAGTTCATCAAGGGGAGCTTCGCCGATATTCAGAACATTGGCAGCGGGAAAGGCGGCGGCTCCATCACGGGCGCCTGGTTCATCCGCGAATTTGCGGGAGACACACCGTGGATTCACCTGGACATCGCGGGTACAGCCTGGAACGATGACGCCAAACCATGGCTGGCAAAAGGCCCAACGGGAGTAGGCCTGCGCACCCTGGTCCAACTGATCACATCACTCTAAGTTGTTTCTGCGAATAGGGGTGCGATGCCTCGCGCCCCTTTCTTACATTTTCTCCGGCGTTTCGATGCCAAGAAGCCCGAGCGCTTGCACCAATCGACGTTCCACCAGTTCCGTAAGCGCCAGAAGAAAAGCGCGTTTCTGCTCGTCTGGCTCCGAAAGAATGTGGTGCTTGTGATAGAAGTTGTTGAAGGCTTGGGCTAGCTGGAACGCGTACTTTGCTACGAAAGCGGGCTCCTGCGCCCCGATGGCCGCATCCACCGAGTAATCCAGCGAGCCGTTGAGCAGTACAAGTTCCCAGAGATCTTCTCCTTCTCTGCCATCCAGAAACTTCTTCAGGGAATCGCTCGTGATCGTCGCGCGATCCGCCGCGGATTCCGTGCCTTTGCGCCGAATTCCGCGAATGCGCACTACCGCATATTGGCAGTAAGGTCCGGTTTCTCCCTCCGTTTTTAAGGCATCGTCAAAATCAAAGGCGATGATCGTATTGCGCGTATATTTCAGAAGGAAAAAACGTAGCGCCCCGACAGCCAAATCGTTCGCAGTTTTCGCAAGCTCCTCGTGGGCCATTTCTGCTTGTTTTTGCTGGACGCGGCTTTCCGCGGCTTGCAGCATCCGCGTAATCAGATCGTCGGCTTTTACCCCAAGACCCTTGCGCCCGCTCACCTCAACGTACGATTTCGATTCCTCCGGGGAAATCTCGTACCCCATCTCCGTAGCGCAACGGGGGGTGAGCGCGACAATTTCATAATCGAAATGAATGGAGTTCTCGGCCTCCTTCGGGTGTCCCAACGCCCGCACCCCCTCCGCGACCACGTCTTGCAGATACGCTTGGCGTGTATCAATCACGTTGTAAACCACGTCCACACCTCCGAAATGAGGTGCACTCGCTTCGCTAGGTCCCGTGGTGGTGGCCCAGACAGTCTTGCCGCCCGGCGGATTCGGCCATTTCGTGTAGTGGAAATCTTTGCCCAGCAGGCCAAACTTCCACAGTTGGTACGCAATATCTTTGCCCACATACGTTACGGTTCCGTTGGATCGAACAATGATCTTCGCCTGATCCTCCTCTTCCTCTGGCAAAGAGGGCGGATTCGAATTTCCCTTAGCCTCCTTAACCTCTTTCACTTCCTTCCGCCACGGCATAATCCAACATCCCGCGTTCTTGACGGATGTCGCGTACTGGATGGCCCCGCTCGCCTTCAGCTTTTCAAAGGCGGCATCCCAAAAATGCAAATGCAGAATGTCACTCTCGCGCACCAGCAACTCGTAGTAAATGTCCAACCGCGCCATGGTCCGTAGGTGGTAGCCCACAATGGTGTTGCCTATAACGGCAGCCATTTCCGCCGTTTCGCCCGTCCCAGCTTCGATGGCTTTCAGTGTGTCTCCGCGAAGTTTTCCTGCGCGAATCTTATCCTCTTCGAAGAATTGTGTGGCCTTGGCATAAAGATCCCAGCAGAGGTAATCGAAGTGTGACTCAGCTGCGATTCTTTTTACTTCGCTTAAAGACTTCTTTTCCATGTGCTGAAACGCGATCACCACGTCAGCGACTTGCACACCTGTATTGTCGATGTAGTTCTGCACAACCACTTCGTTGCCACTCTGCTGCAGGAGGCGGACCATCGTATCGCCGAGCACAGCATTGCGCAGATGGCCGATATGTGCGGCTTTATTCGGGTTAATACTGGTGTGCTCGACGATCACCCTCTTTGATTCACCCAGCGTGCCACGCCAATTGCCCGTTGGCTCGGCTTGCAGGACGTTCCACAGCGCAGGTCGGTCAAAGAAGGCGTTCAGGTAGCCACCACCGGCCACTTCAACCCGGGCGATGCCTTCTAGTTTGGGTAACCCTGCTGCAATCTCCTGGGCAATCGCCCGCGGAGCCTTCTTCAGCCGCTTGGCCAGTTCGAAGCAGACGGGTGAAGCAGCTTCTCCCATCTCGAGTTTCGGAGGTTTCTCCACGACGACAGAGAGATCGACTCCATACGTTGTTTGGATAAATGCAGCGAGCGCGTCACGAAGTCGGTTCCGAATCGTTAGGTACACGGCGCCTCAGTCTGGTCCGGAGAGAACCTTGGAATTTTCCAGTATACAGCATCAATTCCCCGCATCTCCTACCCCACAACTTATCCGGTGACCGAGCTCGTGGTGCGCAATATCACCGCGGGGGACGCGGTGTCCAGAACTGGCTCTCGACCTCTTCTCCGTGGACATCGGCGGCAAAGAATTTCGTGTCGATACTGACGTGGACATTACTAGCGGCCGGGGAGTCGGGGCGAACAAGCGCACCCTGGAGTACGGCGGTGGCGGTGCCGGGTTTGGCGGTTTGATGGGCGCGATTTTGGCGGAGGCAAAGGTGCGGGCATCGGCGCCGCCGCGGGTGCGGGTGCCGGATTGTTCACGCAGGATCTTCACGCGTGGCAAACAGGTGAAAGTCCCGTCGGAAACCACGATGCGATTCCGGTTAGACCGCACCCTGGTCCTGAAACTCAGAACTTAAAGAACTGGTCGGAGACTGAACTGGGGATTCCGTGGTGGGCAGCCGGGTTTGACGGCATGCGGTGGGGCCGATAGTATCGATGTGCGCCCCGACACGAGAATCGAATGAAAGCAGCCTATTTTGACTGTTTTAGCGGGATTAGTGGCGACATGACGCTTGGTGCGTTGGTCGATGCTGGCTGCTCGATTGAGGTTCTTCGCACCAAGCTGCAAAGTCTGCAGGTACCGGGCTGGGAAATTGCGTCTGAAAAAGTCTGGAAAAACGGTATGGCGGCTACTCACGTGCGTGTGAAAACTCAGGATACGCAGACGCATCGTTCGTTGACGGCAATTCTGGGAATTCTGCAGCAGTCCGACCTTCCACGTCGCGTGAAAGAACGCGCCAGCGCCATATTCACACAGCTGGGTGAAGCGGAAGCGTCGGTTCACGATGTTCCCATTGAAAAGATCCACTTTCATGAAGTAGGTGCAGTGGATGCCATCGTGGACATTGTCGGCGCTTGTATCGGTTTCGAAGAGCTGGGGTTTGAAAAGTTCGCCTGTTCGCCGCTGAATGTCGGCGGAGGAACGGCCAAGACGGCGCACGGGGTTTTGCCGGTGCCGGCACCAGCCACAGCGCGCCTGCTCATCGGAAAACCGACGTATTCCAACGGAGTCCAGAAGGAATTGGTGACCCCAACGGGCGCTGCCATTGTTGTCACACTGTGCGACGTTTTTGGCCCGCAGCCGGCCATGCAGGTCAGCGCAATCGGGTATGGGGCTGGCACAACCGACCTCGGAGGTCAGCCGAATGTCCTGCGCATCATGGTGGGCGAACTGACCGATAAAGCTGTGGACAGCCATGGCGGCACGATTCGCGTTCTGGAAGTGAATCTTGATGACATGAACCCCCAGATCTTTGGCTATTTATTGGAAAAAGCCTTGGCCGCCGGCGCGTTGGACGTCTTTGCCACCCCGGTGCAGATGAAGAAGAGTCGGCCGGGAACCTTGATTACAATCTTGTGCAAGCCACAGGACGAGGGCAAATTCCAGGAGATGCTCTTTGCGGAAACGAGCACTCTCGGTGTACGTAGCCATCTGGTGGAACGCCGGGCCTTGCCTCGCGAGTTCGTGAAAGTCTCCACGCGCTTTGGTGAAGTACGGGTGAAACTGTCACGCACGGCCGGTCGCGTCGAGCATGCTGCCCCGGAATTTGACGATTGCCGTAAACTGGCAGAAGAGAAAAACGTGCCTCTTCATGAAGTGATGGAACAGGCCATGCTCCGCTTCGAGGAACAATTCAAGCGGTGATGTAGCACAATCGCGCGCAGCGCTGGGCGCACAGGGGATACGAGTACACAGAATGGCTGAACGAAAAGAAAAATTCTATATCACCACGCCGATCTACTATACGAACGGCTTGCCGCACATCGGGCATACCTACACGACGGTGGTCGCGGATGTCTTGCGCCGCTACAAAAAGATGCGTGGGTATGACGTGGTGATGACGACCGGCACGGACGAACATGGCGTCAACGTCGAACGCGCGGCCAAGAAAGCCGGCATTCCCGAATCCGAGTTTGTGGCCCGCATGGCCGAGGCCTGGCGCACTCTCTGGGATGAACTCGGTCTGACGGCTGACGAATTTGTGCGCACCACGGACCTTTCCCATGTGCGAACGGTTCAGTGGCTCTTCAAGCTTTGCAAGGGAAATGGTTACGTTTACAAAGGTCACTACACCGGACAGTACTGCATCTACGACAACGCCTATGTAAACGACGCCAAGGCGGGCGATCCCTGCCCGGACTGCGGACGTCCCACGGAAACGGTTACCGAGGAAAACTATTTCTTCAAGCTCTCCGCATTCCAGAAACCGCTGCTCGATTTCTATAAAAAATTCCCCAGCTTTATTCAGCCGGAAACTCGCAAGAACGAAATTATCAGTTTCGTCGAGGGCGGTCTGAAGGACCTAAGCATCACGCGCACAACTATTCGTTGGGGCATTCCTGTCCCGGGTGAGGAGCCGCACGTATTTTATGTGTGGTTCGACGCGCTAACCGCCTATTTAAGCGCGGTCGGTGGGCCGGATTTCGAGCGACGTGGCATGTGGCCTGCCGATGTCCATCTGGTCGGCAAAGACATCATCCGGTTCCATACCGTCTATTGGCCGGCGTTCCTCATGGCGGCGATGCTCCCTCTTCCGAAGCAGGTTTGGGCGCACGGCTGGTTCCTGATGGACGCTGCCAAGATGAGCAAGTCCAAGGGCAACGTGGTGTTGCCTCGTCCTATCGCCAATATGTTGGGCATGGATGCGCTTCGCTATTTCCTTTTGCGAGAGGTCGTCTTCGGCCAGGACGGCAATTTCAGCTATGACGCGCTCGTCACCCGCTATAACAGCGATCTCGCGAACGGCTTGGGCAACCTGGCAAGCCGTACGGCGGCCATGCTCGAGAAGAACTTCGCCGGGAAGGTGCCGAAGCCGGGAGCCTGTTTGCCGCAAGACGATACCTTGGCCAAGGAAACACAAAACGCCATTGGCGAAGTTCTGGAGCGCTACGACAAATTTGAATTTGCCCGCGCTCTGGAAGCCATCTGGAGCGTAATCGCCGCCGCGGACAAATATCTGACCACGGAACAGCCTTGGGCCCTCGGAACTTCGCCGGATGATGAATCGCGCAAAGCCACGATTCTTTGGACTACCGCGGAGCTGCTGCGTATTGTGACTGCGCTCGCACATCCGGTGCTTCCAGAGAGCACCTTGAAAGTGTGGAACCTTTTGGGACAGTCCACCACGATCGGCGAGGTAGAACTCGATGGATTGCGTTGGGGACAATTGGCGCCCGGAGTCAGTTTGAGTAAATTCCAGGCACTCTTCCCACGCGTGGATAAAACAGAAGCTATAGAGAGGATCGAAGCAATGGCAAACGAAGAACAGAATCCGACACCAGCGGCACCTCCCGCACCGGCTCCGGCCGCAAGTGCGCCGGCTACGGCAACGGGAGTAGCGGCAGCGCCCGGCCCTGCGGAGAAAATCGGTATCGAGGATTTTGCGAAGGTCGAGCTGCGCGTGGGGCAAGTCAAGTCCGCGGAACGTATTGTGGGTGCCGACAAGTTGCTGAAGCTTACCGTGGATATCGGCTCGGAGATCCGCCAGATCTGTGCTGGCATTGCACAATTTTACGAGCCGGAATCACTCATTGGACGGAAAGTCGTCGTCGTCGTGAATCTCGCGCCCCGCAAACTCCGGGGTGTCGAGTCCAACGGTATGATAGTCGCCGCTTCTGTCGGGCCGGAAGGTCGACCCGTTCTTGCAGGCTTCCATGAAGATGTCGAAGTTGGCGCGCGCCTGAAATAAACATAGAGGCCGCCTTCTGCTTGCCCTGAGGTACGAGGGGAGGCGGTCCGGATGCCTTCCCGGCAAAAGCAAACCGCATGGATCTCATCGACTCACACGCGCACATTGATGCTCCCCCGTTTGACGAAGACCGCGATGCCATGCTCGCGCGGGCCCGTGCCGCCGGAGTGAACACCCTTCTCGCCATCGGCAATGGACCGGGGAAACTGGATGCCGCCATACCTTTCGCGGAAGCGCAGGATTGGATCTACACCACTGTTGGCATCCACCCTCACGAAGCAAAAGACGCCACTCCGGCGCATCTGGACACCTTGGCGAAGCTGGCCACGCATCCCAAGGTGATCGCTTTCGGCGAAATCGGCCTGGATTACTTCTACGATCATTCTCCTCGCGACGTGCAGCAGCGCGTATTCCGTGAGCAAATGGACCTAGCGGGGGTCGCCAGGCTGCCCCTCATCATCCATTGCCGGGATGCTTGGCCGGATTGCCTGGCCATTCTCGAAGAGGCCTGGAAACCAACAGGTTTTGGCGGTATTCTCCACTGCTTTACCAGCACCATCGAAGACGCGCGCAAGGGCCTCGCCATGGGCTTCATGATTTCTTTTACGGGCAATTTGACCTATCCAAAGGCGCAGAACATTCGCGACGTTGCGAAACAGCTTCCACTAGAGAACATTTTGATTGAAACAGACTCTCCATACCTCGCGCCCCAGCCCGTTCGGGGGAAGAGAAATGAGCCAGCCTATGTGGCTGAGGTGGCCAAGGCCCTTGCGAATGTGAGAAACTTAGGGACCGAAGAAATAGCCGCAGTGACGGCAGGGAATTTTCGGCGTTTCTTCCATCTCGCCCAGCCGAGCGCGTCCCCGGTTGTGGCGCCCCGCTGACCAAGGGGTGCGGGTTCAGGAGGACGGCCATAGCTTTACTCACGGTCAAAGAAATTTTTGAGCTTGTGCGGGATGACCTGGTCCAGGTCGAGCTGGAACTGTCGCGGCAAAGTGCTTCCGCCTACCAGCCGGTTTCCGAGATTACTAGCTATCTGCTTGGTGGGGGAGGGAAGCGGCTGCGGCCCGCGCTTCTGCTTTTATGTCACGGATACGCCGCGGGCCCACAGGTAAGCCGTCGCAGTGCGATTAAGCTGGCGGCAGTCGTCGAGTTACTGCACAGCGCGACCCTCATCCACGATGATGTGATCGACAGCGCTGACACCCGGCGCGGCCGCCCCTCGGCGAATACCCGCTGGGGCAATCATCGCAGCGTACTTGCCGGTGACTGGCTCTACATGCAGTCCTTCCAGATTGCCCTCGAAGAGCGAAATTTTCATGTCCTCGACATCCTGATCGACCTCACCCAGAAAATGGTGGAAGGCGAATTGATCCAGTTGGCCAAGATCGGCCGCATGGATGTCACTGAAGACGACGCACTGAAACTGGCTACCCACAAGACCGCTTGCTTGTTTAGCGGTTGTGCCCGGCTGGGCGCGGTTCTTGGTGGATTTGATGAGAAGCAGGAGGAAGCCTTGGGCGAATATGGACGCTATTCCGGGCTGGCCTTTCAGTTAGTGGATGACCTACTGGATTTCACTGCTTCCAGCGAACAGCTTGGCAAGCCTGTGCTGAGTGACCTGAAAGAAGGCAAAGTTACCTTGCCGCTCATCTATGCCATGGAAAACGGCCATCGGGAAGCTCGGGAACTGGTAGCGCGAGTTCTGGAAGAAAAGGAATTTCATTCGGTCCAGCCGGAGACTCTGGTTGCGCTCGTCCGAGATTCGGGCGCTCTCGATCGCACTCGAAATCTGGCCATTGATTATGTGCGTCGCGCCAAGGAATGTATTAATGGTATCGGCGAAGCGGAATATGGAAGGGCCTTGCTCACTTTGCCGGACTTTATCCTCGAGCGCGAAAATTAGCACGACGGGCGTAGATATACACGAAAGAACGGGGTGCAACTACTCTGCACCCCGTTCTGCTTTTGAGATCTAATATGCTGCCATTTAAGCTGGTCTATCACGATGGTTACGATCTGCATCTCGGAGCCCACGTTTTTCCCTCGCAAAAATTCAAATTGATCGCGGAAAAACTTCTGGCGGAGGGCATCGCCACACCCGAGGATTTCGTTCGCCCGAATCCCGCGGCAGACACGGACATGCTACGTGTCCATACGCCGGACTGGGTCCACAAGCTCAAGACCGGAACCTTGACACGCAGCGAGGAAATGAAACTGGAGGTGCCCTACTCGGAAGAACTTGTGGAGGCGTTTTGGTTGGCGGCTGGCGGCACCATCATGGCGGCACAAGCCGCGCTCTGCGACGGGTTCGGCTGCAATCTCGGCGGTGGGTTCCACCACGCGTATCCTGGCCACGGCGAAGGGTTCTGCGCGATTCACGACGTTGCCGTGGCGATCCGGCGTCTGCAACAGGACAAATCGATTCACAAGGTTATCGTTGTCGATACCGACGTGCATCACGGCAATGGAACTGCAGCCATTTTCTCCCGCGACGATTCCGTCTTCACTCTCTCCATCCACCAACTGAATAACTACCCTGCCCACAAGCCCCCGTCTACCCTCGACCTCAACATGGAAGACGGCGTCAGCGATGCCGCCTATTTAGATGCTTTGTTGCCGGCAGTTCGTCACGCCCTGGATACCTTTCGACCCGAGATGATCTTTTACATCGGCGGAGCTGATCCTTACCGCGAGGATCAGCTCGGCGGCCTGGATATTTCCATGGAGGGACTACGGGCGCGAGACAAGGGAGTCTTCGAAGAAGCTCGCAAGCGCGGAATTCCCGTTGTCACCACCCTCGCCGGAGGCTATGCTCGCCGCCTCGAAGACACCATACAGATTCATACGAACACGATTCTCGCCGCGAAAGAGATTTCACTGGAGTACCCGCAAGCACGTCAAGCAGGAACTAAGGTTTAAACGCTACAGAAGGCGCGGCGCTACCCGCAGGTTGGATAGCTCGCTCGATGGCATCGGTCAATGATCTTTCAAAACTGTCAGCGTCAAAACCATCCACGCGAAATGCGATCTTGCCCGTGCGATCGAGAATCACGGTAGTCGGAAAAGCATCGACTCGTAACAACCGATCAAGGCCATCGGCAAACAATGCGGGCGTCTTGGGCTTTTCTTCCGCCAGAAATGGCGCCACCAGAGACTCGTCATCGTCGCAATTCAACGCATAAAACAGCACATCCGGCTTGCCGGAATAATGCGCCGCCACCTTTTCGAACAGCGGTTCCAGTTCGCGGCACGGCCCGCACCACGTTGCCCAGAAACTGAGTACCATAATCTTTCCCTTGGCATCAGCGAGCCGTAGCGGGCTACCATCGCTTACCTTTCGAAGTACGAAATCGTACGGCTCTTTTCCGTCCAGATTCCGTGCAGGTTTCGCGGGAGACGCAGCGGCAATACTGGCGTCGAACGCGTGAAGCATGTAGTCCCCGAGGCCGTCTTCCGAGCTGTGCGCCAGGCGCCACACGTTGCCAATCTTCCTGCGTAATTCCGTGCGAGAGGAAGCACCATTGGTGCCGTCTGTCAGGGCGAAGGCTCGGGCGTACTCCTGAATCGCGGTATTCAAGTCCTTGTTCAATTCCGCCAGGGCGCCAAGTTTTTCCGCCGCCGCCGCATTCGGAATCAAGGTGTAACTGGCTTCAAAGTCTTTTTGCGCATTGGCGTTGTCGTTCAGCTTCAGATAAAGGTCTCCTCGAACGAGGAGTAAGGAAGACTTATCTCGCTTTTTCGAGTTTTCCCAATCCTCGCTGGAAACGCGGGGCGATTTGTCCGTTTGCGACGTGTGATCGACATACTCAATCACCCGGCTGCAGTAAAAAACGGCACGACGGTACCCTGGGGCATCTCCGTAGCGGTTGAGTAGCTGAATCGTCAGAACCGTATTGGAGATATCGTTGGGGTTTAGCGAAACCAGGCGCTCGGAATAATCTACGGCGCGTGGAAAGTCCCGCAGTTGTAGGCTGGATTCGACCAGTGCCCGGTAGATCTGCGGCCGCTGCGACGATTCTGGATACTTCTTGAGGAACGCTTCCAGATTCTTGACCAGCGCTGCTCGGTCGTTTGCCGCCCCGTCAATCGCTTTCTGAAGGTCCTGCCGCTCGGGGAGATCTTGTGGCAAAGGCCTTTTGTCGGTCGGCCCAGATGCTGCCGCAGGCGGCTCTGGTGAAGCTTTGGGTGCCTGCTGACACCTTCCCTGCGTTACCGTCAGAGCGACGAGGCAAGCCAGGACCGGGAATTTCCATAGCATGCGGCGGCGAGCAATCACAGGTTTATTGTACCCACACGATTGCACTTTTGCAGGGATTGGCGAGGCTCACTCCATCTCGCTATAGGTGCTTAGGAGCCCTGAACGTCGACTCCCCCGGAGACGGTATGCACTTCGATGCGTCCGGACGACGATCCAATGTGTGCGCGCAACGAGTGTTTGCCTTGTTCTTCCAGCACCACCGGAATATTTGTGCGGATGCCGCCCGAAGTCGTCTCGGCGGTCAACAGAAAGCTGGCGCTCGGCGGCACATGAATATCGACAGAACCCGACACGGATTTCAGTTCCCAAAAGCGGTTCGCGCTGGGGTCTCCCCCCACGTTGACCGAGCCGGAGATGGCATGCACTTTGAGGTCGTTCTTGGCTCCTTGCACTTCGATAGAGCCACTGGCCGAGGAAGCCTCGACGCGGCCGCCAGGGTTCGTCACGCGAATAGAACCAGAAGCGGCACTGACACTCACATCGCCCTTAGAGTCAGTCAGGACGATATCGCCGGATGCACTCTTTACGCCCAGAATTCCCCCGATGCCGGAGGCCTCAATCGAACCGCTCGCGGCAGAGATCTGCGCGTCGCGTTCCACCCGATAAACGTGAACATATCCAGAAGCAGAGGAAGCCTTGACGGGTCCGCGCACGTTGTCGACGGTCATCCCCCCCGAAGCGACACCGGCATCAATCTCGGTATCATGCGGAACTTCGATCTTGTACTCGATGGAAATGTTTTTGAGGGAATAGTTGTTTTTGCCGATGCGCACCACGTTGTCTCGCTGCTCGATCGGAGGGTTGGCGACGACCTCCTGAAGGCTCTTTTCTGTACTGCCGAACACTGACCAACCCGCGGTTACCTTGCCCGTAATGTGGACCTTCCCGTCAGCGCTGCCACGAATATCCACATTGCCAGATCCATTACTCAGTTCCAGCCGTACCGGCCCAGAGACATTCAGCGTCCGCTCAAAGGTGTCCGCCGCTGTTGCATGAACAGGTGCGAGTGCCAGTGCACCGTAAACCAGCAGGACGCTCGGCAGCCAAGCTCGACGGGTGGTCATGGTTAAGGAACTCATATGCTCGACTCTGCCCTCCTGCACTGAGATACGCAAATTAGAGCAACTTTGTTCCCGCAGTTTTACTCAGGGTTTCATTCCACGACCCCTGCCGGTAGCCTTCCAAATCCAGCGTCACGTAGGTGAATCCCGCAGCCTTCAGCGCCGCAGAAATCGCGGATACCATCTCCGGGTTTAAGGCGCTCGGCAGTTCGTCCGGGGCTATTTCGACGCGCCCCAGTTTGTCGTGCAGCCGCACCCGAAACTGGCGAAATCCCAGTTTTCTGAGTGCGGCTTCGCCCCGCTCGACCAGCGCTAAGCGCTCTTCGGTTACTTCCGTGCCATACGGCAGCCGCGATGCCAGGCAGGCTGAAGCGGGACGATCCCACATCGGCAAACCCGCGCGCTGCGCCAGGAAGCGAATTTCGGGTTTGTGCAGTTGCGCATCGAGCAGGGGAGTCAGAACGCGATGTTCCGCAGCGGCTCGCTGGCCTGGCCGGAAATCAAATGTGTCGTCGGCATTTACCCCATAAGCCACGGCGGCGAACTGTCGTTCCGACGCCAAGGCGTCCAGGATGGAAAACAGTTCGTCCTTGCAATAATAGCAACGATCTTTGTCATTCACGCGATACGCCGGGTTTTCCAACTCGTGCGTTTCGATGAACTCGTGCTGAGCCCCGCTTGCCCGAAGGAAGCTTTCCACCTGTTCTCGGTCGAACGCGGAATAGCTCGCGGAAATGGCTGTGACCGACAATGCCCGGGCACCGAGTGCCTGGTGCGCCGCCCAGGCTAAGTAAACGGAGTCAATCCCTCCTGAGAGCGCAACGATGAGGGACGGCAGTTCACCAAGCTTGCATCGTAGAAACTGCTCTTTCTCCGCTGCGACTTGGGCGGAGGGCTCCCCTGTCTGGATTTGTACCAGCGTGCCCATATCTAATTTGAGTATATCTCAGGGAGATTCGCTGGCGATACCGAGGAGCTATTTGAAATCGAGAAGGACGTCCACGGTTCCTTTTTCCGATTCCGTCTGGAGCCAGTGGCCGACCGTATCGTAGTGGACCGGCAGATCCTTGAAAATGGACTCCCGATGGGATTCCAGTTGCAACAAAAACTTTTCGAATGCCGTCTTGTCCATCACATCGCCGGCCTTGAGTGGCCATGCTTCTCGAATCAACCGCTCCCCCGCCAGCGACATTCCGGTGATGTTCATATCGTGATAGCGGTATTGTTGGCCTTCGCTTATCGCGACGCTATAGGTGACCGTGTGCGCTTGATCGTCGTATTTGGCCACTGGTTCGACTTTCGCATCCAGGTAACCCAGATGGCCATACTCCTCGCGGACGCGCTCCCACCCACCTTCGATCGTCATTCCGTTCGCCACGTCTCCGGGATTCAGCCGGAGCGCGTGCTTGAGCGTTTCCGTGGAGAGGGCATTATTCCCGTTCCACTCTGGGTCTTTCCACTGATACACCGCACCGGAAGAACAGGGCACATAAACGGGTATGGCCTCAGGGAATTTCTTGTTTGGATCACCCGAGAGCCGCACTTGAGCGGGGCCAAGTTTGGCGCGAAG
This sequence comes from Candidatus Acidiferrales bacterium, assembly GCA_963775865.1. Lineage (GTDB taxonomy): Bacteria > Acidobacteriota > Terriglobia > Acidiferrales > UBA7541 > Acidiferrum. Next base: position 500,007 of record CAVZKU010000002.1, read on the forward strand.
ATAACCCTTCTCCAAGTAGATCGGGCGAATGGCTTCCGCGAGGAATACGTCGATGGTCAGACGCGAATAGGCCTTACCCCGAACGTCCGAGAGATGCTGCTGAACTGCTAGATTATCCTTGAGCATCGGATCGCTGAATTCCACGCTGGAGATCGTCTGCGTGACTCCCGACACCTGGAACTGCATTTCGGACGCATCAACCAGTGGATTTGCCAGAACAAAATGCTGAATCTCTGCTTTCAACCCGTGTGCGGTCAAAAAGGACGCCAGGGAATTGCCGGCCAATTCGACGACAGTACCACCTTCGGGCAGCGTGCCATCGTAGAAGGGCAGGTCATTTCGAATGGCGGCGGTCAGTTCCGCATCATCGAACCAAGGAAAATTATCGTACGCCACCGTCAGCCGCGGATTTTCTTCGACGTGGAACGTCAGCGTGACATCATTGTTATGCGTATCAAACTTGTAGCTCACTTTGGCAAACAGCCCGCTTCGGAGCAGAAGATCCGCAGCGTCTTGCAACTCCTTACGCCCCACCTCGGAGCCTGACTGTAGACCGGAGAGCGAAGCAACCTGCGCCTCCGTGAGTGTCTTCATCCCTTCCGCCCGAATTTCCTTTAGCTTTGCGGTTTGTGGGGAAGAATTGGCCGTGAGCGCAAGAAAAAGGATGACGGCAAGAGGAAACCACCAGAGACGGTGCCGCATAAGTCTATCTTAGCCCATCAGGCAAATTTGCGCTGCCCCAAGCAAAACAACCCTATTTTCAATCGGGAGCAGACCCCGAAGCCTGATGATGCAGTTCGCGCGACTTGTCGATTACCCACTGTGGGAAGGAAGGCTCATTCAGCGGAATCTGCCCGCGCGTGATTGCCCAGTGATCCAGCCATCCGGTTCCTTCGCCAACATATTCATCAGGCGTGCTGTAGGCAGAATCGCCGATCGCCTCTTCCAGTGTTACGAAGCGGTAGCCCCGTTTCCGGAGCAGGTCGAGAAGCTCGCCAATGTGATCGGCTTCCATCCAGTTTGCATGGAGCAGCAATACCTGTTTCGGTTCATAGCCAAATAAGTCTTTGGACAGTTTTTCGTAGTAGTCGAAAATTGTTGTGGTGTAGGACAGGTAGGAGCTAAGCAGTTGTTGCTGCAGGGTCGCGTCTCCTTGTTTGCGGGCCAGTTCATATACACCGCCATACATCCAGTCCCAGGCGTCCATAGTTACCGGAGCGACTTGATACCCGCGCGAAGATAGGAAGGCTTCTGCATCGCGACGAGTCTGTAGATCGCGTCCAGCGTCCAAATACGGATGGCGCAGGTAACGCAATTTCATTTTGTGCTGCGCCAGGAGAGTCCGCGTGACCGTTTCCCCGCGGACTACTTCCTCCTCCCAGGCCTGCAACGGGACGCGGTTCAGCGAAGTGTGCGCGAACGTATGATTCCCCAGTTCGAATCCGTCATCCAGCCAAAGGTTGAGCGCCTTTATGCGATCATCCACCTCTCCCAACTTGTACAGTTTCTGTTCATTGACGAAACCGATGGCAGGAACCTTCTGTTCCCGCAGCGTGCCCAGCAACTTTGTCGTCATCTCCACAATTTCCGCGCCAGTCATGGAGTTTGCTGAGCCGGCCGGGAGGTCATCAATGGTAATGGCAATTGCTCTTTGTGCACTGGTCTGAGCGAAGAGAGGAGAGCGGCCTGCCAGAAAGCACAACAGAATGGCCAAACCGCAGCGCGCGTTAATCGCCTTCATGGGAACCCCCAATCAGCGTTGTCTGTCCATTGAAGCGTCGCAATCAGTCGCAGGTAGATTCTAGTGCCGGACGATGCGCAGCGCAAAGAAAGCTGTAAGTAGCTGTAGAGCCGGGTCTATTCAACTGTGACGGATTTCGCAAGGTTGCGTGGCTGATCCACGTCGCATCCTCTGCGAACCGCAATGTGGTAGGCCAATAGCTGCAGTGGAACAATCTCGAGGAGCACCGAAAGAAGGTCGGAAGTCGGCGGAAGTTCAATCAGGTGATCGGACGCTTCCCGTGCCAGATGGTCGCCGTGCGTTGCAATCGAGATCACTATCCCGTCGCGCGCCTTCACTTCCTTGATGTTTGACACGCTCTTCTCATACAGCGTCATCGAGGCAGGATCGGATTCATCGCGTGTGGCCAACACCACCACCGGCAAGTTCTCGTCAATCAGCGCGTTCGGACCATGTTTCATTTCGCCTGACGGATAGCCCTCGGCATGGATGTACGAAATCTCCTTCAGCTTGAGAGCCCCTTCGAGGGCGATTGGGTAATGGATGCCGCGGCCAAGATAGAGAAAATCCGACTGGCGGAAAAACTGGCGTGCCAGAGATTCGTAAAGCCCCGCGGAGTCCGCCTGCAAAATCGTCTCCACCTTGTGGGGAATCTGGACGAACTCCAGCATCAGCTTGCGGGCATCCTCTGGCGAAAGCTTGCCGCGAATTTGTCCAAGATACGAGGCCAGCAGGAGCAGAGCCGCAATTTGTGCGGTGAACGCTTTGGTCGAGGCCACGCCAATTTCCGGACCCGCATGAGTCAGAACCGTCCCCGCGGCTTCGCGCGTGATCATCGAACCCTTGACATTGCAGATGGCCAGCGTCGGCGAGCCTTTCTGTTTTGCTTCGCGTTGGGCGGCGAGGGTGTCTGCCGTTTCGCCGGATTGGCTGATACAAACCGTCAGCGTCTTGGAATCCAGGATGGGGTCGCGATAGCGGAATTCGCTGCCGTAGTCGACTTCCACGGGAATGCGCGCCAGTCGCTCTATCATGAATTTCCCGACCAGCCCGGCATGCCAGCTTGTGCCGCACGCGACGATTCGCACGTTATGAAAATCCCGGAATTGCTGCTGCGAGATTTGCATGTCATCCAGAAACACCTTCCCGTTGTCCTGGGAAATGCGGCCGAGCAGCGTATCCCGGATGGCCCGCGGCTGCTCGAAAATTTCTTTTTGCATGAAATGCTTGTAGCCACCCTTTTCCGCCATGATGGGGTCCCATGTGACTTGGTGGGGGGGCCTCTCAACCGGTTTGCCATCGAGATCCGTCACATGAACGCCATCTCGCGTGAGCACGGCGACATCGCCATCCGCGAGGAAAAAGACATTGCGCGTGTGCTGCAGCAGGGCGGGAATGTCGCTGGCAACAAAATACTCACCGTCGCCCAATCCAATGACCGATGGCGGTCCGATCCTTGCCGCAATGAGTTTCTGCGGATCCTTGGCGGAAAGGAAGACCAGCGAGTAAATGCCGCGCAGATCCTTCAAGGTTTTGCGCACTGCTTCTTCAAAAGGCCAATCTTTTGCGTACTTTTCCGCCAAATGCGCCACGATCTCCGTGTCCGTTTCGGTGACGAACTTGTGGCCCTCCTTCTGTAGCTTTTCCTTCAGCTCCAGATAATTCTCGATGATTCCGTTATGGACCACCACGTACTGTCCGGTGCAATCGCGATGAGGATGCGCATTTTCTTCTGTGGGCCGTCCATGAGTAGCCCAGCGCGTGTGGCCAATCCCATAGGTTCCATCCATGGGCGAATTCTGGATGACTTCTTCCAGATTGCGCAGCTTCCCCGGAGCACGCCGCAGGTGCAATTTCCCGGAAGCATCTACCACGGCGATTCCCGCCGAGTCGTAGCCCCGGTATTCCAGCTTCCGCAGGCCCTCGATAATGATCGGAACCACCTTCTTAGGTCCGATATAGCCAACGATGCCACACATGCGTACGATCTCCTGGTTGCCAGGAAAGCAGCTTAACACGGCCAATTCGTCCGTCTGAAAAAAGGGATTCTCTGATCAGCGGAAAGGTTAATGAGGAACTGGCGCGTTCATGGTGCGCACGATCTCATACGTATTGAGCTTTCCGTTGGCGTCGAAATAGAACGTCACGCGCGCCGTAACTGGCTGCATTTTGTCCGTGTCGATATGCCGAATGATCGCAATGAGCGTACCCGGCTTCTCGGAGGTTTCCGTCGGAAAACCGCGCAAGGAAAGGAACTGGTTTACCGCATTTTCGGGAGTGCCAATGGGCACGTTTTTTTCGAGCATTGCCTGGATAGGTTTGAGTTGCGGATCGTCAACCTGCAGACTTTGTTTGCAGCCACCAAGCACCACAAGACTTGCAACCATAAACAGGGCGGTGGCCCATAGGCAGGAAGATCGCTTCAGGGACAGGGGTAGGAGCGCAGCCATCAATGAGGCCTAGTCGACAATTTCGAAGCGATATTCTTCGATCACCGGGTTAGCGAGGACTTCTTTGGAAATTCGTTCCAATTGTTCTTGCGCTTGGTCCCGGTTCCACCCGTTGAGGTTTAAGACGAAGAACTTGCCCTGGCGAACGTCGGCCACCTGCGAATATCCTAGTCCGGAGAGGGCGTGTTGAATGGTTTGTCCTTGTGGATCCAGCACAGTGCGTTTTGGCATCACCCAAACATGAGCTTTCATGGGGTCAGTATAACATTTACGGGCCTGCCTTCACGCTGGTCGCAAGGCCAGGCGCCCGCGTTCTTCCGCAGAAAGAAACGCATATTCAAAGCTATTCGCCACCAGACCATTCAATTCTGTGGCGCTCAGACCCATCTCGCCCGCATGTTGGTATTCCTCATTCAGCGACGTGTGAAACATGGACGGATCATCCGTGGACAGCACCACCGGAATCCCGTGGCGGAACAGTTGTGGAAGCGGGTGCTGGCGCAGCGACACCGTAGCGCTCCGCAGTTGCCGGGCGAGCGCACCCGTCCGCAGGTTGCTCACCGGACAGACCTCTAACGCGATCCGGCGAGCGACAAGTAGGTCCATCAACGCTGCATCGTGAATGGCAGCGATCCCGTGGCCCACGCGTTCCACACCCAGCAACTCGACGGCTTCCCGGATTTTATCGGGCCCGCCAATCTCGCCCGCATGCATCAAGCGGTGCAGCCCACACTGTGAGGCATGTTTATAGACGTGTTGAAAGTCTCGCGTCGGAAGGCTCAGTTCATCCCCGCCGATCCCAAAGCCCACAATCCTGGGCGAGTCGCAGAGCTTCGCCCAATCTACAACCTCCATGGCGAGGTCTGGCCCAAATTGCCGCACTGCATCGAAAATCCAGTTCAGCCGCAGCCCTTTGCGTTCGAACGGCTCCACCGCTGCCAAAATCTCTTCGAAGTTGGCTTGCGGGCTCTGCTTCCGTAACAACATCACTCCCACGGAAAGCGTGACTTCGGCATACACCACATTCTGCGCAAGTAGTTGCTCGGCCAGATCCGCCGCCAACAGCCCAAAATCGGCTGGTTCCTGCAAGAAAGAAGTAACCCACTTGAAGGCCTCAATGAACGCGCCGAAGTCGGTGTATGCGTACCGTTGCCGTACCTCTTCTTCGCTTATGGTAACTCCCTGTCGTGCCGCCAGTGCCGCGGCAATCGGCGCTCGAATGGATCCTTCGAGATGCACGTGCAATTCCGCCTTAGGCATTGTGGCTATCGTTTGGGAGAGTTTTAGGTGGTTCACGGGAACTACTTCAGTGCGGCAACTGCGGTTTGCCGGCATTCGTCCAAGCCGTCAGCCAGTATGAGCCGACATCCGTCGCTGCATCGGACAATTGCTTGATGAGCGAAGCCGCTGCGAGGTTATAGAAGCGATCGTAGTATTCGTCCGTATAGGAACTCAAACCGCGCTTCGCGTTTCGGTCCGCTAGCAGCAAAGACTCTACGAGGCTGTGCGCATTCAAGCAGGTATCAAACGCAAAATCCGTCGGATCCGGAATGAAGAAAGAATCATGGGGATTTAGCGGGAAAAAGGAGCCGTACCGGTCGATCAGCATGGTGTTGAACCGCTCGTTCACGCCCGTCTGTCCGGTCATCCGGCCGTCATAGTTCTCCGTGGTATTGAACGGATCGTGCGCTTCCGCCACATAGTTCGCCAGGAATGCTGCGTCAAGTTTAGCTTCGTCCCAGCGGCTATTTTTCAGGTCGTCCGTGAGCTTGGCGCTGTAAACGCCGATTTGCCAGGGTAGAACGCCCGTGGATTCGATTTTGGATTTGCTGTATTTGGCCAGCGCCGCTTTGTAATTCCGCGGCAGCGCATCGAAGGGAAATTTCCCATACTTATCAAGCTCGATGTAATGGCTTTCGCGCTCATTCGGATGCTTATCCAACTGGTTCAGCGGATCGTTGACGTGCTGGATCAGGAAGCTCCGATTGATTTCGAAAAACGACCGCAGTTCATAGGGAAGGGTATCAACCGCATGACTGACGATCAGTCGCTGCGCGTTATTGCCCCAGGCGAACACCCCGCGCGGCAGGCACAGTCCAAGTGCGGCAAGAAACAGGAGCGCTGTGCCGGTGCTCCTTACGTTCGACAACGTTTGCCGGGGCATCAATTGTTTCCTTGGCAGGCGTTTACCTGCGCGGGGCGGCCAACCTAAGCGTACTCTTTCTACGCCCGTAAAAATAATAAATCACCAGCCCGATTATGAGCCAAGAGAAGAAGCGCAGCCAGTTCATGATAGGCAAGCCAGCCATCAAGAGAACGCACGTGATAATTGTGATCACCGGAGCGATAGGTCCGCCCGGAGCTCGGAACGCGCGCGGACGGTCGGGCTCGCGATAACGCAGAATCAACACGCCGCCGGCCACCAGCGCAAACGCGAACAGCGTTCCAATGTTGGAGAGGTCCGCGAGCGTCCCAATGTCCAAAAGTCCTGCTGGAACTCCCACAACAAAGCCCGCCAGCCACGTCGAAAAATCGGGAGTGTGAAATCGCGGGTGCACTCGGCCGAAGATGCGTGGCAACAGTCCATCGCGCGACATCGCAAACCAGACGCGAGCCTGGCCCAACTGGAACACCAATAGCGACGAGATCATCCCCAGCAATGCGCCAAACAGTACGATCAAGCGCACTCGCCCAAAGTGCAGTTTCTTCATCGTGTTCACTACGGGAGCCGCATCGTCCATGAGTGTCTGCCACGGCACCAGTCCTGTTAGCACCACGACAACGGCAATGTACAGGATCGTGCAAATCACCAGCGTGGCGATGATGCCACGGGGCAAATCGCGCTGCGGATTCTTGCATTCCTCCGCCGCGGTCGACACGGAATCGAAACCGATGTAGGTGAAGAACACGATCGACCCGCCCGTCAAAATACCGGGCCACCCATTCGGGGCGAAGGGGTGCCAATTGGCCGGATGAATGAAACGCGCGGCGAAACTGACGAACACCAAGATCGCCACAATCTTCAGGAACACCATGATGTTGTTTGTTTCCGCGGATTCTTTAATCCCGCGCACAAGAACCACGGTCAGCAGCATCACAATGGTGAAAGCCGGCCAATTAAACCCGAAATGCCAGCCGGGACCATAAAGGGCATTCCCTTGCAGGTCCATCAAGCCGGTTGGTAGATATGCGGGAGAAATCCATTTGGGGTCAGGGTGCCAGCCAAACCAGTCCAGCAGGTCCACTACATGGGCTGAGAAGCCCACGCTCACGGCCATGTTGCTGACCGCGTATTCCAGGATTAGGTCCCAGCCGATAATCCACGCAATCAACTCGCCCATCGTTGCGTACGTGTAGGTATAAGCGCTCCCGGCAATTGGGATCATCGCGGCGAGTTCGGCATAGCAAACCGAGGCGAACCCGCAAACGATGGCCACGAGAATGAACGAAAGCGCTATCGCCGGCCCTGCTCCGGGCCTGCCGAAAGACGTCGAGCGCGTGAGGAGGTATTGCAGAAGCGGCGCGTTCAGCACCGAGGAAACTTGCAGTTTTTGCCCAGCGATCGCTGTTCCCACAACGGTGAAGATACCGGAGCCAATCACTGCCCCGATGCCGAGGGAAGTCAGGCTCAACCACCCGAGTGATTTTTTTAACTTGATCTCTGCGTTTTCGGAGTCCGACAGAAGCTGATCAATGCTTTTACAGCGGAACAGTGGTGACGCCACTCAAGCTCTCCGATCGCATCCGGCCGTATGCGTTCCTTGCCGTCACTTGGCCACGGAATTAAGTGGGAATGAACGGGTCTCACTTTATCGCGAAACTTCACTAGGGCGCAACTTACCCCCGCAAATCGAGAGAGGTGTTACGGGTTTCGTATTTAGCCACAGCGCCGACATTCCAGTGCGCGGCAAGGCGGCTTGGTCAGCAGTTTATAACTGTTGCAACTGCGCGTAGCGTTCGATGAACTTCTTCGTTCCGCGTCCCGGAAAGCTCACACTGACCCGCCGATCGTCGTCTTCCCCTTCGACACCGACCACCGTGCCTACCCCATACTCCGGATGCCGCACTTTTTGTCCCAGCAGGGGGTCAGCGCTCCTGCCCCGTTTGAATGCCGAAGATCCGAATGATGGTGAGGTCGATTGCGCACGCCGCTGGGGCGCGCGCTGCGTCGGCGCCGGCCCGCCGCGAGCCCGCCGAACAAACTCCTCCGCCGAGTAGGAATATTCCGGGTCTGGTTCGTAGCGCCGCGACTCCCCGATTTCTGCCATGGAGCCGCGCACGGTATCCACCAATTCCGTCGGGATTTCGCCCAGAAACCGGCTAGGCTGAGAGGCGCGCATCTGCTGCTCGTTCCCGAAAATGCGCCGGTATACCGCCCGCGTCAAAGTGAGCGTATTCCTCGCCCGCGTCATCCCCACATACACGAGCCGGCGTTCCTCCTCGATGCCCTTATCCTCATTGACGGAACGGCTGTGCGGGCAAATGCCTTCTTCCAAACCTGTGAGAAATACCTGATCGAACTCCAGCCCCTTTGTACTGTGCAGCGTAATCAAGGTCACGCCAGGCTTGTCCTCGAAGGAATCGGCATCGCTGACCAGCGCCGCGGCATCCAGGAAATCCGTGAACGATTCGCCGGCTTCCTGGCTTTCGGCCACCGCCCGCGCCAATTCCTCAAGGTTTTCCATCCGCGCCACATCGTCTGGCGTGTTGCGGTCCCTCAGCATCGGCATATAAGCGGTCTCTTCTAGCAAGAATCGCAGGAATGCGGCGGGTTCCTTCGTGTTGTAGGCTTCCCCGATGCGCTGAATGAGTTCACGGAACGAGCGCAATGGCGCCAAGGCCCTGGTCGAGGCCGGGTTGGTCATCAGGGACTCGATAGCCTCCCAGAGAGAAAGCTCTTCGCGATCGGCGATCTCTCGCAACGTATCGACTGTGGTCTTTCCAATCCCTCGCGCGGGCACATTCAGGACGCGCAGCAGCGAAATGTCATCTTCCGGGTGGAGTGCCAGTCGGACGTACGCGAGCGCGTCCTTCACTTCCGCACGGTTATAAAAACTGAATCCTCCCACCAGTTTGTAGCGGATCCCACGGCGGCGAAACACTTCTTCAAACGAACGCGACTGGAAATTAGTGCGATATTCCACGGCGCAGGTCTGATCGGGATCAACGCTCAGAATGCGTTCGACCTCGCCGGCGATAAATTCTGCTTCCGCTTGGGCATCGCGAGCTTCGTAATAGCGCAGATTCGCGCCTTTCTCTTTTTCTGCCCGCAACGTCTTACCCAGGCGGTCCGGATTATTGGAAACCACGGCTGCCGCCGCATCCAAAATGGACTGCGTGGAACGGTAGTTTCGTTCCAGGCGCACGACCTTTGCTGCAGGGAAGTCCTGCGAAAAACTCAAAAGGATCGAAACGTCCGCGCCTCGCCACCGGTAAATCGATTGGTCCTCGTCCCCCACCACGCACACGTTTCGCTGTTCGTTGGCCAGCAAACGCAACAAGTCGTACTGGACTCGATTCGTATCCTGATACTCATCCACGTGGACATAGGAGAACCGCGCGCGCCAACGCTCACGAACTTCGCTCGAATCGCGAAGGAGGTGCGCCGAACGCAGCAGCAAATCGTCAAAATCGACTGCCTTGCTCTTTTTGAGCAAATCCTGGTACCCCGCGAAAATGTCCGCCACTTTCTTCGTGTTTGGCCCAAACGCAGCCGAGCGCATTTGCTCCGGAGATTGCCCGTGGTTTTTGGCGTAGCTGATCTGGCTCAGCACATTCCGCGGTGTCAGGCCATCCTCTTCAATCCGCTGCCGGTCCATGGCCAGCTTCACCGCTGCCAATTGGTCATCGTCATCATAGATGGCAAAATCCTTCGGCAGTCCAGCGTGGATGGCTTCTCGCCGGAGAAGCCGCGCACAAAGCGAATGGAAAGTGGAAATCCATGGTCGAGCCGGTGGAACTCCGGCGCGAAGCAACAGATCCGTCACGCGGTTTTGCATTTCCTCAGCAGCTTTGTTCGTGAACGTCACCGCAAGGATGCGCTCCGCCGGAGTGCCTTTGGAAATCAGATTGGCCATGCGATACGTGATGGCCCGTGTCTTCCCGGTCCCGGCACCGGCAAGGATCAATACAGGGCCTTCTGTGGTTTCAGCGGCGAGACGTTGCTCAGGATTTAAACGTTCTAGGAAATTTTGCATTGGGTTTGAAGGAAAAGGCTTTTTGTTGACACTCTATGGTAGCCGACGGGACTGAAGCGGGCAAATCCACCAAGCACTGCCTGTGGATTTTGCATCTCCATTATTACAACGTTAATTCGCGGAATCGTGGCCGAGCGCAATATCGAAGTAAGACAGTGGCTGATTGTCTCCCATGGAAACAATATTGGGGAAGTAAAGGTGCGCGCTTTGCAGCAAGTCCACTTCGCCCCGTAAGTCGAAATAGATCAGTCCTTCAACAGTGCTGTGCCCGGCTACCACACTCGTGGGCATGCCTGCATTTTGACAAGCGTCGCGAAGCGCGGTCCAGTTGGCGTCTCGCGAAGCGTGGGAAGTTGGCAGTGGTATCGGCAGTGGGTTGCGTTTGGCAGTCGGGTCTTTCCCGTTGTCTTTCAGCAGCACCGTGTCCGCAACTTCTTCGGCGGTTAGGGGAACCAATTCTTGGCGGTTCTCTTCGCTGAGCTGTACGAGCAGCCGGATGCTCTGCAGATTCACCTTCAGTCCATGGTCATTGTCGTTGCGCAAGCTGACGTGAATCGCTACGATGCCTTTCGAAAACGGTGACTTCTTCGGGAATTTCTCTTTGTAGCGGCTCGCTTGTGTCCACGGCTCGACCCCGATGCTCACGCCTTCATGAGAATCCGTGATCGCTGCATGCAGCGCTGCGGGAGACTTCGCGGGGGGCGTCGTTGAATCAATGGTTTGTCCGGGAAGGGAAGTGGCCGCCGCGATCACCAGAACACACGCAAGGAGGTTTCGCATAAGGCTATAATAGACTGTTCGCATTCTGAGGCCTTCGATTCGATGGGAAGAAGCAGGGTTGCCCTGCTTCCGGCACCTTGGGCGATCACAAATCCCGGAGCTAACCGGAGTCCAAATCGAGTGTACTTCGTTTATAGCATATTGATGGGCCTCGCGGCCTTTTTCACGGCGCCCTATTGGCTGATTCAGGGGCTGCGCCGCGGAAAATATCTTTTCAACCTCAGAGAGAGGCTCGGATTTTCGCTTCCGGCGCTGGGCCGGCTCCCTTCCGAGCGGCCAAAAGCCATCTGGATCCACGCTGTGTCCGTTGGCGAGGCACTTTCGGGAATCGCCTTGGCCAAGCGGATGAAGGAAACCTATCCAAAACGCCCCTTGATTCTATCCACGACCACCCTTACGGGCCACGCGCTCGCAAAAGAACGCATGCCCTTTGCCGACGCCATCATCTACTTTCCCTTCGATTGGGCTTTCTGCGTCCGTAAGGTTCTCGACGCGGTAAAACCTGCTCTGATCATCGTCCTCGAAACAGAAATCTGGCCGAATTTCCTTCACGAATCTCGTCTCAGAAATATTCCCGTGATCTTCGCGAGCGGCCGCATTTCCGACCGTTCCTTTTTGCGTTATCAGAGATATCTTGGTCTTTTTGGTTTTTACCTGCGGCCATTTCTGGCCTCCGTTCTCCGAACTCCTGCCGCTTTTCTGATGCAGACATCCACCGATGCGGATCGCATCCATGCCCTAGGCGCGCCAGCAGACCGCGTCAAAGTGAGCGGCAACTTGAAATACGATATGGCCCTCCCGGACGCGACGCCTCTGTCCCAGTGGTTGGCGGGGGAGTGCAAGCGTCGCCAGCGCTGGCCCGTTATTGTTGCGGGAAGCGTGGTCGCCACGGAGGAACCGCTCGCTTTGATCGCCTTTGGCGTCGTCCAAGGAGATTTTCGAAACGCCCTCCTTGTCCTTGCGCCTCGCAAACCGGAGCGCTTCGTGCCCGCGGCCGAATTCATCGAGGAATCGCATCGAAAGTTTGTGCGCCGCTCGGAATTGCCTATTCCGGGCCCGGGCATAGCCCCGAAACCATCAGCGAACTCGAGGGGCATCCCGGACGACGCCACCGTCGTTCTGCTGGACAGCATCGGGGAGCTCGCCTCACTCTACCCCTTGGCCGATGGCGCGTTTGTCGGCGGTTCTCTCGTGGAAGCTGGCGGGCATAACATTTTGGAGCCTGCAGCATTCGGCAAGGTCCCGGTCTTCGGGCCTTCCATGGAAAATTTTGCGGAAATCGCGGCGCGCTTCGTGCAAGCAGGTGCTGCGATTCAGGTCGAAAGTCCTGAGGATGCAGGCGTCGAATGGATCCACTTGCTCAAGGATCCTGAAAAAATGAAGCGCATGGGCGAAGCAGCCAAGCAACTCGTAGAATCTAGTCGCGGCGCCCTGGATCGCGTCATGGTCGAAGTGACCAAGCAGTTTGGTGGCGCAACGCAATGACACTGGTGCGGTTGCTGCTTTGGCCGCTCTCAGTGCTCTATGGAGCGATAACGCACTGGCGTGCCTCACTGTATGCCAATGGAATTCTTAAACAAAAAAGGTTGAATCGTCCTGTCATTGGCGTTGGCAACCTGACCGTTGGCGGTACCGGCAAGACCCCGATGGTGATCTGGCTCGCGGAACGGTTTTTGGCAGAAGGAAAGCACGTGGGCATCTTAAGCCGTGGCTACAAGGGAAGCGGCGGAACCAGCGATGAAATCGAACTGATGAGATCTCGATTGAACGAGCGGGCTCACTTCGGTGTCGGTGCCGACCGGCACGCACAGGGGAAAAAACTGGAGACCGAGGTTGATGTGTTTCTCCTTGACGATGGATTCCAGCATCTTCAGCTTGCCCGCGACGTCAACATTTTGCTGATTGACGCTGCCCAGCCTCTGGCCAAGCAAACCATGCTCCCCACCGGACGTTTGCGTGAACCTCTTTCTGCGATGGTTCGTGCCGATCTCCTTGTGTTCACCCGTGTGGAAACCGTGCCCGGCACGGGCGCCGCCGTTGAGAAGTTTCACGAGTATCCAGTCTTTTCCGCGGCGACGCGTTTGCTCGGCTTTCGCCGCTTTGGGCCAGCCGGCGAACTGCTCAGCGCAGAGCAAATCGGCATAGGGCCGTTCTATGCATTTTGTGGTATCGGCAATCCGCGTGCTTTTTTCCAGGACCTGAAGAATTGGCAACTGACCCTTGCGGGTCAGTGTGAATTCGCTGACCATCACCGGTACGACCGGCGCGACGCTGCCGAATTAAAAGCGGCGGCACGGACCTCAAGTGCCACCGCCTTGATCACCACCGAAAAGGATGCGCAAAATCTTCAAGGCATCGAGTTTGCCGAACTGCCCTTGTACATCGCCGTGATCGATCTGGTGATTTCCAAGGAAGCCGCATTCCTTGCGCTCATTCGCGAAAAACTGGAAGCCGGGAAGCTCGTGGCATGAACATCATGATTCGCGCGACAAACTGGGTTGGCGACGCGATTATGGCGCTGCCCGCTTTGCGCTGCGTGAGAACGAAATTTTCGGACGCCCATATCGCCATTGTCGCCCGTCCCTATGTGGCCGATATCTATCGCGACCAGGGTATCTGCGATGAGCTGTTTCCCTACGACCCCACAGCCGAACATCGTGGCTGGAAGGGTAGGGAACAGCTTGCCCGGGATTTGCGCGCGCGTAAGTTCGACACCGCCTTACTATTGCAAAACGCCTTCGCTGCCGCTTGGCTCGCCTGGCGCTCGGGTGTTCCGCAGCGGATTGGTTACGCCCGCGATGCGCGGAGCTTTCTTCTGACTCGCGCGATTCCCGTGCCAAAGCGCGGCGAAATTCCACCGCACGAGAAGTTCTACTATTTGGAATTGTTGCGCCGCGCGGCATGGATCGATGTCTTGCCAGAGGATGCGCACATCGCTTTGCAAGTTCCACCCACAGCGAAAGAACGCGCGGGGATGACGCTTCTCGAAGCCGGTGCGCGGCCCAATGCCCTGCGCATTGCGGTGGGTGCAGGTGCTTCCTACGGCTCCGCCAAGTGCTGGCCGCCGGATCGCTTTGCAGCGGCTCTCAACGGAATCCTCTCGCATACGGATGCGGATGTGATTTTGTTCGGCACCCCTGGCGAAATTGCCGTTTCTTCCGCCATTGCGAAGGGACTGCGACGTGCCCCCATTGACTTAACGGGCAAAACGCCAATCGCCGAAGTACCCGCTCTTCTTTCGCAGTGTCATCTTTTTCTGGGAAATGATTCCGGGGCCATGCATGTCGCCGCCGCAGTCGGCTTGCCGGTCGTCGCCGTTTTTGGTCCCACGGATCCGGACGGAACCGCCCCTGTCACTCCGCGTGCCAGCCTCGTTCAGCACAAGCCTTATTGCAGTCCGTGTTTCCTGCGCCGTTGTCCCACAGATCACCGTTGCATGAAGGCGGTTACTCCGGAAATGGTGGAGGAGGCCATGCGCGTGCAACTTTTGGAGGTGACTTCTGTCTGACCCCACTGCGCCCAAACCGGCTGTCTTCCTGGACCGCGACGGTACCATTGCCGAAGAAGTCGGTTACTTGAATCATCTCGATAGATTTCGTATGTTTTCCTTTGTGGGGCCGGCCATCCGTCGCTTGAATGAGGCGGCTTTGACCGTGATTGTAGTCACCAACCAGTCTGGGATCGCTCGCGGCTATTTCCCGGAGTCGCTCGTACAGCAAGTGAATGAGCAGATGCACCGCGAACTGAACTCTGCCGGAGCGCGTATCGACAGTGTTTACTACTGCCCGCATCGTTCCGCCGACGCTTGCGATTGCCGCAAGCCGAAAACCGGCATGCTCGAGCGTGCGGCTCGGGACCACAATCTCGATTTGTTACGCTCGTATATAGTGGGAGACCGGTACGGTGATATGGAATTGGCCTTTCGCGCAGGCTGCAAGGGGATCTTTGTGCGAACCGGATACGGCCTGGGGGAAGAAACCTGGCACGCGAAAGACTGGCCGCGCCAGCCCCACGCCATCGTGGATAACCTGCAACAGGCTGTGGATTGGATTCTGGGACAAACATCATGAAGCGGGACAAGAAATCTGAAACCCGGTCCAGTTCCGTGGATTTGCTGGCTCTCGCCGAAATTGTCGAGCGCTTCGACCGTAAGTCCGTCGTCGTCCTTGGAGATTTTGTCGCGGATTCGTTTCAGTATGGCAACATTACTCGCGTTTCCCGCGAAGCCCCTGTATTGATCCTCCGCCATCGCGAGACCCGCATTTCGCCCGGTGGGGCGGCCAACGCCACGCAGAATTTTGTTGCGCTCGGCGCTCATGTTCTGCCCATCACCGCCGTGGGGGATGACGATGCCGGTGATTGGTTGGTGCAAGCCTTTCGCGACAAGAAGGTGGACGTCTCGGGAATCCTGCAAATCAAGGGCGCCATTACCCCTACAAAAACCCGGTTTCTCGCAGGCTGGGCACACACCGTGGGCCAGCAGGTCCTGCGCGTCGATTACGAACCGCAATCCCAGCTTGCCGAAAAACACCGAAAAAAGATCCAGGGGCTTTTGAACGCGAAGCTGAAAAAAGCCGATGCTTTTGCAATTTCGGACTATGGACTCGGTGTAGTCGGTCCGGAGCAAATCCAGCGCTCCCTCGCGCAGCAGAAGCGAAATATCCCCGTCAGTTTGGATTCTCGCTACCGATTATTGGCGTACAAGCGCGCCGGGGTCACCACCGCCACTCCCAATGAAGCGGAAATGGAAGCGTTGCACAATATCACCATTGGCCAGGATCTCTCCGCTCTGGAACGCAGCGGTCGCGCAGTCTTGCAGGCAATGAAGTTACAATCGCTTGTGGTCACGCGGGGCAAAGATGGCATGGCTGTCTTTCAGCCAGGCGAAAAAACTGCGCACATCCCCGTGCATGGAAGCGACCAGGCCGTGGACGTGACGGGGGCCGGGGATACCGTCTTAGCCGCCTACACCCTCGGCTTGGCCAGCGGGGCTTCGCCCGTCGAAGCCGCTCATATTGCGAATATTGCCGGTGGCCTTGTCGTCATGAAGCGTGGCACCGCCACTGTGTCTCGCGACGAACTCTTGGACGCCATTCGCATGGCCGCTTCGGAGGTGGCCCACTAGGCACTTCTATGCGGTCCGCCCAATCCAAAATTCAGACTCGGGAATTGGTCCGCTCTGCTCTCGCCAAGCTGCGCGGACAGGGCAAACGCATCGTTCTAGCAAATGGCTGTTTCGATACCCTTCACGTTGGCCATATTCGCTATCTCTCCGCAGCCAAACGCGAAGGGGACGTGCTGATCGTCGCGGTCAATGCGGATTCCAGCGTGCGCGCCTTGAAAGGCGCGGGCCGCCCCGTTCTCGACGAACAATGCCGTGCGCAACTGGTAGGGGCGTTGCGCGATGTCGATTTTGTTCTGCTCTTTTCTGAACCTGACGTCGAGACTCTGCTCGAAGATCTCCGTCCGGACGTCCACGCGAAAGGCACGGATTACACCACGGAAAGCGTCCCAGAGCGCGCTGTATCCGACCGCCTGGGCATCCGCGTGGCCATTGTGGGGGATCCCAAAGATCACTCTACGTGTGCATTCCTCGATGCTGTGCGAAAAGGTCCTCATGCCTGAGCGCTTTTTGGTTGTTCGCCTGGGTTCCCTCGGCGACATCGTGCACACCTTTCCGGCTGTAGCCGGACTTCGAAAATCCTTCCCTACGGCTGAAATAGTCTGGTTGACCCATCCGCGCTGGGTAGAACTGGTAGCGTGCAGTGGTCTTGCCACGGAAATCTGGCCCGTCGACTCACGCGATCTCGCCTCGGTACGGACCACCATCGGAAAACTCCGCTCGCGCAAATGGGACGCGGCCATCGACTACCAAGGTTTGTGGAAGTCGGCCTTTCTACCGTTCTTCGGCGGCGCGCCAAAACGGATTGGCTTTTCTTCCGCCACCATCCGCGAATTTGGCGTCCCGATTCTCTATACCGATAGTGTGGTTTGCCGGACGCTCCATATCGCGGATCAGAACGGAGAACTCTCTCTTCGCGCAGGTGCGAAACAACCCGTCGGTTGCGTTTCTCTGCAAGTCGCCGAAGACGATGCCCTCGGGGTAAGCACGGATTTGGCCAAAGCAGGTCTCACCCAGTACATCGTTCTCAGTCCCGGCGGTGGTTGGCGTTCGAAGTGTTGGCCGCCAGATCGCTTCGGCGCGCTTAGCCAGAAAATCCGCAAAGAACTAGCGCTTCCTTGTGTCATCAACTATGGACCCGGTGAAGAAACTCTTGCTTCCGAAGTCCAGGGAGCGAGCGGCGAAGCGAAGGCCATTTCCTACGACGGCGAGATGGGCACTCTCAGAGCCCTACTGCGAGGGGCTCAGTGCATTGTGGGTGGAGACACCGGTCCTTTGCATCTGGCCGTCGCGCTCAACACTCCTGCGGTTGCGCTGTTTGGTCCCACAGATCCGGCCCGCAACGGTCCCTATCCCTCTGGGGAGATTGTTTTGCGCAGCCCCAAGGCTGTCACCAGCTACGGCCGTTCAAACACCACCGATCCCGCACTCCTCGATCTCTCTGTGGACGCCGTGTTTGATGCGGTGCACCAACGTTTGAAGGCGCGTTCGTGACGGCCATGGATTTTTTCGCTCGTTGGCGCGTGCGACTTGGCTATCTCTTCGCTATCGTCACCTTGTGCTTGGCGCGACCCGATCCTCGCTCCATTTTCGCTGGCGCTTCCATTGGTCTCATCGGCCTATGGATCCGCGCTTACGCCGCCGGCTACCTCCACAAGCAGGAAGTCCTTACCGTCACCGGCCCATATGGCCGCACCCGCAATCCTCTCTACTTTGGCAGTAGTTTCCTGGCACTAGGAGCGGGCGTCGCCATGAATTCGCTGTGGGCGGCACTCTTGCTCCTCATCTACTTCGCTTTGGTTTACAGCTTGGTGATGAGACGAGAAGAATTGGAGCTGCAGCGGAAGCATGGCGCGGTTTTCTCCGCCTACGCTGCCGCGGTGCCCCTCTTTTTCCCACGACTTTCCGCGACCAGGGAAACAGCTACAAATGGAAAAGGGTTTTCGTGGGAGCAATACAAGAAGAATCACGAATATCAGGCGGCTATGGGATTTGCCCTATTGCTGGTTGGCCTGATGGTTATCTGGCGTCTCCGCCTTCATTGATGCCACGGCCCGGGACGAACATCCAATAAAGCAATTTACAATCAGAGCATGCCCCTCCGTCAGGATTTGCACCGCCCATCCCCGTCCTGAACATTCTCGTGCCACTCGAGAAGAAGGACCGTGGCTGCCAGCAAGAAAAGAAGGGAACTGCGGGACGCCCAGGAAGCAGCAATATGCCGCCCGCAAACAGAGCGGCAATCGCCACAGCCGGCACTTTCAAGGCATTCTTCGCAGCCTCACCAGAGTCTCGATGTGAAACGTCTGCGGAAACAAATCAAATAAATGCACTTCCACAATTTCGTATGTGTGGACCGGTGCAATCGACGCTTCTGCCTTGCGTGCGGACCCCGTCAGTACTGCAAGGTCGCGCGCCAACGTCGCCGGATCGCAGGAAAGGTAAGCAATGTCTTGAGCTCCCAGGTTGGCAAGCCGGGCCGCTGCTTCCGCACCAAGTCCCGCCCGCGGCGGGTCGAGAACCACGAAATCTGGTTTCTCCTGTTCTTTCTTCAGGAACTCTTCGGTGTGTTCATTCTCCGAAATCACCGCAACCCCCGCGGTTTCAGCATTCTGGCGCAAATCACGAATGGCGGAAAGATTGGCGTCTACACTGACTACTTTCGAAAACGCCTTCGTCAGCGGCAACGTGAAGAATCCGACTCCCGCGTACAAATCCAGCGCGTAGCCGCCTTTTGCCCCGCCGACCATCGTCTTCAGCAATTCCTCTACCAGGAACCGATTCACCTGGAAGAACGAAAGGTGGTTCACTCGAAACGTGAACCCGCCCGCCTTCTGCACCAAGTAGCCTGGCCCATCCAGTTCGAACCTGTTCTTGCTTTGATCCAACATCAACAGGCTCTCCAACGCAGGCAGCGCTGCTTTGAACTTGCTGCACAGCGCCTTCGGCGGCTCCGCGAATCGTTCAAACGCGATATTGAGCGCCACTTTTTCATCCGCGCCGTCTGCGAATGCCTCAACCTCCAGGATTCCAGGGGGCAGGGAATTTGCGCGCGCTAATTCCTGCAATTGTCCGAAAGTTTCGGCCAGCCGTGGCGAAAGCACCGGACACTGGTCGATCGGCAGGATGTGTGCACTTTCCGGCAAGAAATAGCCGAATGCCCGGGGCATCGCATCTCGGAACGCCCACTGCGCTCGGTTTCGGTAACCGTACGCTTCCCCGGTGTGCTCCTGGATGGCTCCCTTCCATGTCACTCCGCCCAGGCGCGACAGTGTTTCCCGCAGAATCTCTTTCTTCAGTCGGACCTGCTCCGCGATTTCGATGTGTTGGTAATGACACCCGCCACAAACGCGAAAGTGCAGACAGCCCGGTGCAATGCGTGCCGGTGACGACTTTTCCACTTCCACAAGGTTCGCGTGAATCAGTTTCTTTTTCCGCAGCCGGACCGAGGCCCGCACCTGTTCGCCCGGAAGCACGAACGGCACGAACACCGTGTTGCCTTCAGCGTGCGCCAATCCCTCACCGCCGTAGATCATCTTCTCAATTGATACCTGTAACTCATCAGCCATAGTTGTTCAATCCTGTCGTTTCTTGCCAGTCTCGTTGTTCGAAATCCTCACTCAGGAAAAGTAGTACAGACTCAAACGCGGCACTTGGTATTCGTCCAGCAATCGCTTTTGCGAATACCGCTTCTCGACCAGCGCCAACTGTTCCGACCTCATTCTGCGCCGATACGTGGCCAGTTGCGAATCTACTTCGCGCCGGATCTTTAGCATCAGCTCTTCGGAAGCCTGTGTCAGCAACGCCGCATGAATCTTTTCGTCCAGAATGGTCAGCCGCCGTTCCAGGTCTTCCATATCCAGCGTTCCCGGTGCTTCCAGCAGCGTCTCAGACGCAGTCACTTTCTCCGCGGTTTCGCGAAGAAATACCGCCAGACTGGCTTGTGTCCCCTCCAGGCGCTTGGCCGCCCTCCGCAAGAGGTCCGCATTGCGCTGTAAGTACGCTTGCAACTCAGCCCGAGCAAAGGGCTCCTTCGCTGGCGCGTGCGCTCCCGGCTGGGCCCCGGTGGCCGCCTCTTGTTGTTCCTGCGCCGATTCCAGAACCGCATCCGTGCAGTACGCCAGGCTCTTCAGAGTCTTGCCTGCCCCTCGCCGGGATCGTTGAAAACTTTCAAACGCCCTATCGATTCCCTTTAACGCCGCCTCCAGCGGGACGCCCGCTTTTTGCCACGTCTCCATGATGGCCCAGTCCAGCGGGGAAACTAGCAGGTGCGACCCGCGCTTCTTCCAGAAGTGTTCTTCGATTTCCGTGAAATAGTTAAAGTAATTCCAATTGTCCATGTCGAGAGCACGCGCGGAACGCCCGGTTGTCAGCGGGGCGCCTTCTTCAGTTTTTGCAGGTCGGGTTTCGTAGCCGCAGGTTTGGGCAACTCGCGATGTGTATCTCCTGGCTGGTTCTTCTCCCAGATATATCGCAAGCCAGTGAGGGTAAGGAACTCGTCCACATGCTGGATATGCTTCGACCCGCGCGCCACAAGTCGAGCCTGACCGCCCGTTGCCACCACCGTCGGCCCGGCGTTCAATTCGGCTTTGATCCTCGCCAAAATGCCATCCACCGTGTCTACCGCGCCATAATAAAGGCCGGCCTGAATATTCGTCACCGTATTCGTGCCAATCACTTTTCCAGGATCCTTAATCTCCACCCGTGGCAGCCGCGCCGTTCGCGAAAACAGCGCTTCAGAGGCGATCCCAATCCCCGGCGCGATCACTCCTCCCAGGAATTCACACTTCGCGGAAATCACGTCGAACGTGATGGCTGTGCCGAAGTCCACCACAACGCAGGGTCCGCCATACTGATGAAACGCCGCCACGCCATTCACGATCCGGTCTGCGCCCACTTCCATCGGATTGTCCACATGTACGGACATTCCCGTCTTTACGCCCAGCTCCACAAACAGCGCTTTCTTCCCCAAATAAAGCCGTGACATCTCCGCCAGCGTCCAATTCAACGGCGGCACCACGGAGCTAATGATCACTCCGCTGATCATCTCCTTATTCAATCCCGCCAACGAAAAAAGGTTGCGCGTCAGCACGCCATATTCATCCACCGTTTGTGTTCGCGCGGTCGTCAGCCGCCAGTTGGCGATCAGTTCCTCTTCCCGGAACACGCCCAGCACTGTATTGGTGTTGCCTACATCGATGGTCAGCAGCATCTCTTAACGAACCTCGGTTACATCCCCAGCAATAACCGTCACCCGCGCTCCGTCGTCCCTGGCCACCAGCAGCAATCCTTCCGGACTGAGCCCCGCAGTGGTTCCCTCATACGTTTCCGCGCCCGTATCTACGCGCACGCGGCGCCCTTTAGCGAACGAACTTACGCTTTCGAAGCGATCCACCACAAATCCGGGGCCTTCGTGCAGGAATCGATTGTAATCGCTCTCGAATTGCGTCAGCAACCGCGCCAGCAATTCCAGTCGGTAACTCATCCGCCCCGATTCTTTTCGAATCGAGGTGGCCGTCGCAGACAACTCGGCAGGGAACTTCTCCTGGTTCACATTGATGCCGATTCCCACAATTACGAATCGAACCAGATTCGGCTCCGCGTGCATTTCCGTCAGGATCCCCCCAAGTTTTTTGCCATTCAGCATCAGATCATTCGGCCACTTCAGTTCCGGAACCAGTCTCGTGTGGGCCGCGATCGCCGTGTGCGCAGAAACTCCCGCCAGCATCGTCAGTAGTGGCGCTTGCGCTGGCGAAAGTCGCGGTCGCAGGAGCACCGTAAAGTACAATCCAGCCCCTCTCTCGGAATGCCAGGTGCGTCCGGCGCGTCCCCGGCCCGCTGTCTGCGCTTCCGCCATCACGACAGTGCCTTCCGGTTCGCCCGCATACCCCAGTTCCATTGCCACGCGATTGGTGGAATCCGTCTTGAAAAAATGAAATACCCGCTTGCCGAACAGATTCCCCTTCAGCCGTTTTCGCAGAAGGTCTGGCGTCAGCACATCCGGCACTTTTTCCAGAAAATAGCCGGTACTGCGCTGCCCTTTTACGTGTACGCCCAGCTTGCGCAGTTCTTCCACCCAGCGCCACACTGTCGAACGGGACATGCCCGTCTCGCGCGCAATCCGCGCCCCGCTAATTACAATCGTGGCGTTCTCCGATAGCAACGTCAGTAGCGCTGCCAGCCGTCGGTCAGTTGTTCCTGGTAACGAAGGTGGTTGGGGCATGCGGCGCTGGTCCTGTGATCCCGCCGGTCCTAGCTTACTTTCACTTGCTCTGATCGACAAGCAGTCTGAACTCGGCCATGGCTGCGGATTGCGTTAGAACCTTAGGAGAAAGATAATCGGCGCCCGTTTCCGCATACCCACGCACATTCACCAACGTCATGCTTCCCGAGATCTCGACGACGCAGTCTGGCCGAACCTGCCTAACAATCCTGACGAAACGCCCCGCCTCGTCTACGCTCGTATCTTCGAGCAAGACCGATTCCGCTCCAGCGGAAAGCGCTTCCTGAAGCTCCCTCTTATTCCGTACTTCAATCTGGATAGCAACGGAATTGACTTCCGCGTCCGTCGGCGCCGCGCCAACCGCCTCGTACGCCGTCATCGTGCGCGGCCTCATCTGCGACGAAACATAGCTATGTGCCTGGTCCAGCGCAGCCTTCACGCCACCCACGAAGGCGATATGACTCTCTTTCAACAAAACACCGCCAACCGGCTCTTCGCAGCGTTTCGTTCCGCCCCCAACAGCAACCGCGTATTCCTCCAGGAGTCGCAACCCCGGCGTCGCATTTCTGGTGGTCCGGATCTTCGCACGAGTGCCTGCAAGTTTTTCCACGTATTGCTGCGTCAACGTGGCAATCCCGCTCAACGTCCGCAGAAAATACAATGCCGCGCCCTCACCCCGCAATATCCCCGCCGCTCTCCCATCCAACCTCAGGACGGTTTGCCCTTTCTCAACTCTGTTACCGTCCGTCGCCTGCAATCCGATCCGTATTCCCGGGTCCACTGCCTGAAACACCTTCTCCGCCAGCGGCAAACCCGCGCAAACCAAATCCTGCTCCGCAACAATCCGTGCTTTCCCTCGCGCAAGGGGAGAGACCGTCGCCGTAATGGACACGTCCGAAGCGCCAGCATTGTCCGCCAGGGCTGCCCCCATTAACTCCCGAATGTAGTCAGAAGCCCATTCCATCAAGGGCATCCCTTTGGAGTGCGGCGGCCCAGCCACCGTTTTCACGGCCTACCGGACTCGACGATTCTTGCTCTAGCGAAGTGACGAAGACGAAATCCCCCATCCGAAATTCCGCTGCTACCCCGCGCCCAACTGCTTTAACCGCTCTTCCAGCTTCTGCAATTCAATCCGCTGCCCACTCAACGCTTCCTCCATTTGCTTGATGATCTTTTCCGGTGCGCGGTTGCGGAACGTCTCGTTGCCCAACTGGCTTTCCTTTGACGTGATAGCCTTTTGCAACCCCTCGATTTCTTTCTTCAGCCGCACCCGTTCTGCACCCACCTCGATACTGTCGGTCACGTAGGGGATCCGCACGTCAAACTCTGCGGTCGAACGCATGCCTCCGCCGCCTTCCGGCAACCTCTCCGAAAGGACAGCCAGCTCCGAAAGCATCGCCAACCGCAGAATCCCGTCTTTGTTCGCCTCGATGACCCTCCGTGCCCACGTATCTCCGCTGAAAAACTCCGCCGCCACTTTTTTCTTCGGGTCCAGCTTCATCCCTGCGCGAATCGTGCGCAACGCTTGCACGATGTTCTGCACCAGGCCATATTCCTTGACCGCGGCACCATCGATCCAGTTCTGCTGCACCGTGGGATACCGCTCCAGTGCAATCGACTTTGCCCCGGCCCGTTGCGGCAACTGGTGCCAAAGCTCTTCCGTCAAGAATGGCATCAACGGATGCAGTAACCGCAGCGCCGCGTCGAAGCCCGCAAACAGACTCTTCCATGCCACGGTGGCGCGATCCCGGTTGGCGTTCTGCAAGTCTGGCTTGACCCACTCGATGTACCAGTCGCAAAAATCGCCCCAGAAAAACTGGTACACGTTCTGTGCTGCCTCGTGAAAACGGTAATTGATCAGCGCGTCCTCCACCGTTTTCACCGTGTCCGCCAGCCGCGCAAACAGCCAGCGATCCACCAGTGGGACCTTCCCTTCAAACGCGTGAGGCGCCTTTGCGCGTATCGCCGGATCGGCCAATTCTTCCAGCGAAGTTCCGCCCTCTTCAAATTTCTCGAGGTTCACGAACAAAAACCGCGCCGCGTTCCAAATCTTATTGGCAAACGATTTTGCTCCGCCTAGCCGATCGTCGGACAACACGATATCCGTTCCCGGCGCGGCCATGGACGCCAGGCAAAACCGCATGGCGTCGGTCCCGTACTCTTCATTCAGCGCAATCGGGTCAAGTCCCGTACCCTTCGACTTGGACATCTTCTCGCCACTCGCTGTTCGCACCAGCGAGTGCAGGTACACCACGTGGAACGGCACTTTGCCTGTGAAGTGCAGCCCCATCATGATCATTCGCGCCACCCAGAAAAACAGGATGTCGTAACCGGTAATCAGCAAGCTCGTTGGATAATATGTCTGGTAGTCCGCCGTATTTTCTGGCCAGCCCAACGTCGAAAACGGCCACAGCCCGGAGCTGAACCATGTATCGAGCACATCCGCATCCTGCTCCAGCTCCGTGGACCCGCAGTTCGTGCACTTCGTCGGATCCTCCCGTAAAACTAGAATCTGCCTGCAATTCTGGCAATACCACGCCGGAATTCGATGGCCCCACCAGAGTTGCCGCGAAAGCGTCCAGTCGCGGATGTTTCTCATCCAGTTGAAGTATTCTTCCCGGCGATTCTCGGGAGTGATCAGGATGTTTCCGTGCTCCACAGCCGCAATTGCCGGTTCCGCCAGCGGTTTCATCGAGCAGAACCATTGCGTGGAGATACGCGGTTCCACAATCGTCCGGCTGCGTTCGCAATGTCCAATTGCGTTGGTGTGATCGGTGATCTTCTCCAGCAGTCCCTGCGTCTGCAGGTCTTCCACGATTTTCTTCCGCGCCACAAACCGATCCAGGCCCGCATACGCCCCGGCCTTCTCGTCCATATGCGCGTCATCTGTCATCACATCGATCACGGCTAGACGGTGGCGCTTGCCGGCTTCAAAATCGTTTGGATCGTGCGCCGGCGTGATTTTCACCGCTCCAGTCCCGAATTCGCGATCCACCATCGCATCCCCGATGATCGGGATTTCCCGGTTCATCAGCGGCAAAACCACATTCTTGCCGATCAGGTGTTTGTAGCGCTCGTCCTCAGGATGCACCGCCACCGCGGTGTCGCCCAGCATTGTCTCTGGCCGCGTCGTCGCCACAATCAGGAATTCCCTTGACCCCGCCACTGGGTAACGGATGTACCAGAGGTGCCCCTGTTTCTCCTCATGGATTACTTCCAAATCGCTCAACACCGTTCGGCACCCGGGACACCAATTCACCATCCGTTTTTCCCGGTAGATCAATCCCTCTTCATACAGCCGCACAAACACTTCGCGCACCACCCGCGACAATTCCGGGGATAGCGTGAACTTCTCCCGCGACCAATCGCACGACTCTCCAATCTGCTTCATCTGCCGTTGAATCGTGCCCCCGCTCTCTTCCTTCCATTGCCAAACCCGCTTGATGAACTCCTCGCGCCCCAAATCCCGGTAGTGAATTCCTTGATGCGACAATTGCCGCACCACCACGCGCTGTGTCGAAATTCCCGCGTGGTCGGTACCCGGTAGGTACAGCGTGTTGTAGCCGCGCATCCGGTGCCACCGCGTCAGCACGTCAATCTCTGTATGGTTCAGCATGTGCCCGATGTGCAGCATCCCCGTCACGTTCGGCGGCGGAATCACGATCGAGAAAACCGGCCCCGGCGCGTTGGCGTCGGCCTTAAACAGCTCTTCCTTGACCCAATATTCGGCCCATCTCTGCTCAATTTGTTTTGGATCGTACGCTTTGGCTATCTCTCGGGGCATTCCGTCCTCGTCCTCATCCTGATGCAGTCCGACTCGGATCGCCGAAGGGTTCGACTAGGCGCACAAGGCGAACCCGATCGCTGACAGGTGAATCTTCGAATATACGGGCAGCTAGTCCAGTGCGTCAATTCGCTCAGGGTGAGCGAGCAATGCATTATGGACAAATATGCGGGGTTACGACTTCTTGGAGTTGATTTCGTCGCGAACGATGGCTTCGATTACAGGCCGGAGTATTTCGCGTGTGACCTTCTGCAATACTTCTGGGTTCATTTTCTCGAGAACACGGGCCACCAGCTCATCCATGTCTGGCTCGGCCGCTTGTTTCTCCGCCACGGGCTCTGGCTCAGTGACGGCAGGCTGCTCTTCGACGTGTGGAGCTTCTGCGTGAACTTCCTCAACCAACTGCTCTGCGGGGGGAGGAGTAGCTGGCGCTTCCCAGGCATTTTCCCAACTCTTCGGCTCGGGAGTCGCTTCCATCGTGGGTTCTGGTTCAGGTTCGCTCGCCGGAGCTTCCTCCTGTTCTGTCGAATCGGCAGAAATCACGGGCTCGGCCGAGTACGCTGAATTTTCTACAGGCGTTTCCGCGGGAGTTTCTAAATGTTCGACCGGAACTTCCGCCAGATATGCAGGAACCTCTTGCGTCTCCTCCACGGTCACCGGTTTGGGCGCATCCCACGTCGACGCCAGCAGGGAAGCCTTCTTCGCCTCCAATTCCCATGCGGTCTCAGGAACCGCAGCCCAATTTGCGGGCTCGGCGGGCTGTTCAACAGGCGCTTGTTCAACCGCTGCAGGGGGCTCCAGAGCAGGCGCATCCTGAACGGGGGCTGTTAGCTCCTGAGTCTGCTCGGTCGACTGCCCATGAACTTCTTGCGCCGGTTCACTCTCCGTTGCCGCCGCAGCGACATTTTTGATCTCCGCAAGCTTGTCTTCCACTCCCGCAGCCATGGCTGCGGCCCATGCATCGCCCGTGAAGGGCACAGGGCTGTCGGCAGGTTTGGCGTCAACCGTGGCTACAGCCACGGATTGCGATTCCGTTGCTTCCGCGAGTTCTGGCTGCTCAATCGAGGGAACCCAGTGGCTTGAGCCAAAACTCTTCGCCGGAGAATTGCCATGGAACGCTTCTTCCCGCCAGTCGGGAGCCGCGTCGGAGGGTCCTGCCACGCGTTCCAAATCTTTGTCTAGTCCACCTGGACGCCAGCTGCCATGCGGCGCTTCCTCGGTTTCCTCTTTTTCTTCTTCGACCTCGTCGGGTTCTTCATCCCACTTCCGGTCGTCCGCAAGATTGATCATCGGCTTTGCTGTGATCGCCAGATCCTCGGCGTCCGATGTGTCCAGCAAACTTCCGAACGCCAACGGTTCGCTTCCCGCCGCAATTTTCAAATGAGGCGCAGCCGTGGGGAACTCTTCCAATGGCTCGGGGGTAACTTCCGGCAGCTTTTCGGGCGAAAGGGCTGCCAGCTTCGAACTTACTCCGGGAGACAGAATGTCTGCCGCGGACCGCTTTGGGGACGCTGCCGCCTTCTCTACAGGTGCGGGTGGGCCTAGTGGAACTCCGGCGCGGATCAGAGCGGACTTCACCATCGAAATCAGGGGATCGGGAGGAACAAAGGGCTTCTTCAGGACTCCATCGGCTCCCACGCGCTGGGCTTCTTGCTCATCCAGCGGATCGAAAGCTCCAACCAGCAAAATCACCGGGATATGCGCAAGCGCAGGATCTTCCTTCACGTACTTGCAGACTTCATAGCCATTCCGCACCGGCATGAATACATCCGCCAACACCAGGTCCGGGTGTATGTCCGAAATCTTCCGCACTGCTGCTTCGCCATTGCCGACGGCAACCACGTCGATGCCCTGGTCTTTCAGGGCCAGCCCGACCATTTTCTGAATGTTGCTGTTGTCGTCCGCAACCAGTATCTTGGCCACCGAACGTCCTCCGGGTAGCTGACGCTACCCACACTCCTAGATTCAAACTCAATTGGAGCACTCGGTTCCTAGGCCGTCAATTACAGTGCTCTTGGCATGTGTCGGAAGTAGACATGGTTTGTTCCATTTCGTAACCCTGTACCAATGGACAAGGGGTGCGATCCTTCCGCACCCCTTGGTCACTTTTCCCGCGAGATTGGCGTGGTTTCCGCACTACCAGGGCAGCAATTTCCGAATCCCTTTCTTCTTGCTGCTCGACTCTTTCTGAGTATCGCTTTGCGTCTGGCTGGAATCTGCCGTCGCAGCCTGCGTATTGTCCGTCTTAGTGCCGTCGGCTGATGTCGTGGAACTGTCCTGGGCCGTACTGCTCGCGTCGCTGGCCGCAGCTCCATCTGACGCTGCAGGCGCAGTACCCGCCGCTGCTTTGGGATCAGCCGGCGTCGCTCCCGCGGTTCCGGCGGCCGCATTGCCGTCCGCGTTCGAATTCACGTCCTCGGTCGTTGCGCCACTCGGAGCCGCCCCCGCTGGCGCTGCTTCGCCCGGCTTGACCACGTCCACGACCGCGTTAGTGCCGCTCGCCGTGCCCAGATTCGAACGGTTACCGCCCTTCAGAATATCGGCGGTCCCGTCATCGCCTTCCGGTTCCAGGTTCGGCAGCCCATGAGCTGCGGCCGAATGCACGTCCGGTCCACCATGCAGCATTCCTATGGACTTGTGCGCAACCGTTTCCCTTGGCCGGGGCGTGTTCTGCTCGGCGGTCATCCACGCCAGCGCCTTGGGGTCAGGCTGCGGAACCGGCATCCCGAAATCCTTCAGTTTTTGCTTGGCGGCCGCATCGTGGATCGAAAGCGGATAATTTTTCACGATCTGCGCGTAGTAGCTTCCCGCCATGTCTTTGCGTTCGCTCTTCTCGAAAATGTCCCCCAGCATCCACAAAGCTGTATCGGCTTTGCTGTACAGAGGATACCTGCGAACGAGCGGGACCAGCCGTCCTGCGGCCGCGCGGCGATCGCCCTTCACGTAGTAATAGTAAGCGATGCGGAATTGGCCCTCGGCCAGCACCTCCTGCACTTCCCGCAACCGCTGCTCCGCCTGCGGTACCAGCGGATCCTTCGGATACTTCAGCAAGAATGTCTGGAATTCTTCTTCCGCGGCTTTCGTGTGTGTCGTATCGCGATCTGCCTTGGCCATCTCATTGTAATTGCACATGGCGACCTGCATTTGAGCGTAGGCGGCCTCGGGCAAGAATGGGAAGAACACAATAAAGTCTTTGTAGCCGTTGATGGCCAGGGTGATGTTGCTGGACCCACCTTCCTTAAAATACGAGTCCGCAATGGCCAACTTCGCTTTTGCCAGGTATTCGCTGTCGGGATAGGTATTGATCAGAGTCTGCAGGCCTAGGCGCCCCACCTCGTGTCGGCCATGTTTAATGTCGTTCATGGCCTTGTCATAGAGCTGCTTGTCCGGCTCTACCGTGTTCGAGGCGTCCGTCGACTTATCTACCGGTTTCTTCTTGTGTAAAATCTGGGCGGTGCACTGGCTGGCGGTCACCAGGGTAAGCGCACACATGAGAAGAAGCGCTAATCGCCGCAATCTTCACCTCTCTTTTTTGCTGACTGGTCCCCGGCCGAAGCTTGTGGCTGGACTGGGAATCCCTACCTGGCTCGGACCTTTCTCAGTATAACCTGAACTTTAGCACAGGTACCCCAAGAAACTTGCCCATTGGTACGGGGCATCTGGAAATTGGGATGCCTCCGACCCCCCCTGCGGTTTTCTCCCCAAGTTCACTCTCGGAAGGGATTTGCGCTGCAACCCCACACGCCCTCGAACCGCTCCGCGTTCTTCCTGTAAACGCAGGTTCCGCTTTTTTAACGTTTTGTAATACCAAACCACCTTTTCTCTCACTACAATGATTTCATTGCCTTTCGCTCCAGAGCGGGAAGGCTCCACTAAATGGAAAAACGAAAATTTCTCTTTGTCTCACTTTCCAGTTTGATCGGTGACATCGCCTGGCAGGTTGTGAAAGAAGGTCACGAAGTTCGCTACTACGTCGAAGCGGAAAAGGAACGCGACATCGCCGACGGCTTTGTCCCCAAGTCCAGCGACTATGAGAAGGACGTCAAATGGGCCGACATCGTCGTCTTCGACGACACCTTAGGCCAAGGCACCAAAGCCCAAGCGCTCCGCGCGGCGGGCAAGCCCGTCATCGGCGGCTCCACCTACACCGACAATCTCGAGGATGACCGCTCCTTCGGCCAGGAAGAGCTGAAAAAAGCCGGCGTCACCATCATTCCTTATCAGGACTTCGATTCCTTCGACCCCGCCATTGAGTTCGTTAAGAAAAATCCCGATCGCTATGTCATCAAACCCAGCGGCGAAGCCCAAAACGTGAAACGCCGCCTCTTTGTCGGCGAGGAGGAAGATGGCAACGATGTCATCGGCATGCTGGAAGCCTACAAGCGCGCGTTCGCCGACGAAATCAAAGTGTTTCAGTTACAACGTCGTGTCAACGGCGTAGAAGTCGCCGTCGGCGGCTTCTTCAACGGCAAGAAATTCATCACTCCCATCAATATCAATTTCGAACATAAGAAATTGTTTCCCGGCGAGGTTGGTCCTCCCACCGGCGAAATGGGCACAGCCATGTTCTGGAGTGAACCGAACGCCCTCTTCAATCGCACTCTGCTCAAGATGGAGCCCAGGCTTGCCGAAGAAGGCTACGTCGGCTACATCGACGTCAACTGCATCGTGAACAACAACGGCATCTATCCGTTGGAATTCACCTCGCGCTTCGGATATCCCACCATCAGCATCCAGCAGGAGGGAATTCTTACGCCGATCAGCGAACTCTTCTGGGAGTTAGCCCACGGCTTGGAACCGAAATGGCGTACTCGAAGCGGTTTCCAGGTGGGCGTTCGCATCGTTGTGCCGCCTTTCCCCTTCGATGATGAAGCCACATTCGAATCCTTCAGCAAAAACGCCGCCATCGTGTTCAAGCGTCCTGTCAATGAAGGCATCCACATCGAAGACGTGAAAATCGTCAATCAACAATGGCTCGTTGCCGGCACTTCTGGCGTCGTTTTGATTGTCGTCGGTATTGGTCAAACCATGAAGCAGGCGCAAGCCCAGGCGTATTCCCGTATCAAAAATATCCTGATTCCCAACATGTATTACCGCACGGACATCGGCGACCGGTGGGGGGAAGACTCGGACAAACTCCACAACTGGGGCTATCTGCGCTAACGCATTTCGAGAGCCGCCATCTTTTTCGGCCGTGGCCCAGATTGCTTTTAGCTGCTTAGTTCTTTCGTTTTTTGGACCTTGAAGGCAGCGCCAACTCTTCCGATCCATCGATGTGGTGCTCTTCCAGTTCGGCGAGCAGTCCTTCGTCCGTCAGGTCGAGCGGATAAGAGTGCTTCCAATCGTGATGAGCTACGCGCGTCAAACGATGCACCACGTTCGGCGAATAAACCTCTATGGCCAGTTCCCGCCGGCTGTCGAAGCTCCCGGGTGCCAAATTGATTGATCCGAGCATCGATCACCGCCTTCATCAGTGCAAGGTCAGAAAAGAGAAACATCTTCAAGCGCAAGGACTTCCGCGCTCCGGCAATCGCCTTGAGCAGAGGCGCTACTGTAACGTCAGGGAGCACTAGCAGGCTGTGCGTCACACTGCCTCCTACTTCTACACACTAAGAAAACTCACCATCTCACGACGCCGCGCGCCCCGCCGCGTTCACGGGTTCTTTTTCGAATTGTACACGATACAACTCCGCGTAGGTTCCCCCGCGCGCCAGCAACGCGTCATGCGTCCCTTGTTCCGCCACCACTCCATCCTTCAGCACCAGGATGTTCTGCGCGTCCCGGATCGTAGTCAACCGGTGCGCGATCGTAATCACCGTGCGCCCTTTCATCAGCCGCTCCAGCGCTTCAATCACCAGTTGCTCGGACTCCGTATCCAGAGCCGCCGTGGGTTCGTCCAGAATCAAGATGGGATTATTCCTGATAATCGCGCGGGCAATTCCGATTCGTTGCCTTTGCCCGCCGGAGAGCGTATCTCCGCGATCTCCCACCATCGTGTCGTATCCATGCGGCATCTTGGAGATGAATTCGTCCGCGTTCGCGAGTTTGGCCGCCTCCACAATCTCCTCCCGCGTCGCGCCCCCTCGGCCGTAGGCGATATTGTCCACCATAGTTCCCCGTAACAGTACCGTCTCCTGCAAGACATACCCAATTTGATTCCGCAATGCGCCTAGCTTTAAGTCTCGAATATCGCTTCCATCGATTGTGACCGTTCTGGAAGTCGGGTCGTAAAATCGCGGAATCAAGCTGACCACCGTGGATTTGCCGCTTCCTGTCGGTCCCACGATCCCAACCATCTGTCCCGCTTGAATGTCGAAGCTGACGTCCCGCAGCACCGAGGCCTCCGCGGAGTAACCGAATCCCACGTTCTTAAACGTGATGTTTCCTTTCAGCGGTGGAGGTTCCTGTGCCTCCGGCTTCTGCGGGATCATATCGTCCGCATCCAGGATGGCGCGAATGCGGTCAACTCCGACGGCTGTCTGCGCGATGGAGTTCGTCATCTCGTCCAGGTCCTGGACCGGTTTGAAAAAATTCGTCAGTAGTACAGAAACACCGTCAACGACCCTGCGGTCATGGTCCCGGCCAGAATCAGCGCCGAGCTTCTCCAAAGCACGAATGCCGTGCACAAAGACACTGTCACCGTGACAAGGGGAGAAAGCAGCGCTTTCACTTTTCTTGCCCGCAGGGCGGCTTCCACTGTGGCCTTGCTGACCTCGCCCAGTTCCTCCTGTTCAAAGTCCTGCCGCCCAAACGCTTTAATGACCTTCATCGACTGCAAATCCTGCGTCACGACTGACACAATCTTGCTTTGCTGCTTCCGCACTTCCTTCGTCCAGACTACTGATTAGCGCGAACATGTGATCTCAACCCTAGGATGGCCTGCCGGTCTTGAGGAGCAAGCCGTCCTGATGCGGGAAGTGTAACTCAGAGAACCTGCACAGCAACATCCGGCTTCGTTAGGGCGGCGCGAAATACCCCGTCTTCGCTCGGATCCTGATCACTTCCTCTCTTGGCTTGATCCCGATCTTTCGGAAGGTTCCATCATGAGATTTATTCGTCGGGTAGTATGCCAGTTCGTACGAAGTTCGCAACTCCTCGGCGACTTCCTTGAAATAGGTGTGCGGGTCAGTGTGCTCCGCGTCGATGTGTGCGCCCCCGGTCTCTTTCGCGACTCGCTCCATCACGCTGATCCCGTATTTGTTTCTGGCCTTTAACACACCATGTTTGTTCGTTTCTGTATACCGGATGCCGTAGAAAACTACGTTGGCCGCTTGGGCTGCTTCGATGGCCGTCATCATATTGTGCGAGCTCGAATTGTCCTCCCCGTCGCTGAACATCAGGATTGCCTGGCGTCCTCCGCTCTGCATCAGCTTCTCGGTCACGCTGTAATAGATGGCATCGTAGAACGCCGTTCCAAGTTCCCGATCTTCCTGCGGCCCAATCTCTGGAAAGTGCCGCTTTCCTTTGTCGAAGTCACGAAAGCTGGAGAGAATCTCTTCCGCAGAATTGGTGTAATCACTCACCAGTCGTAAGTGGTTCCCGAAACACACCATGAAGGCTCGGTCCTTCGGTCCCAGGACCTCTTTCAAGAAAACCTCCAGATCCTTCTCATGCTTCCTCTCAAAGTGCTCCTGGCTGCCGCTGACGTCCATAACCAGCGCCAGCGTCAACGGTAAGTCCGTGCTTTTCGTAAAGAACTCGATCTTCTGCGGTACGGTGTCTTCGAACAGCTCCACATCATTCTTCGTGAGGTTCTCGATCAGCGCGCCTTTGGCATCTCTGGCCGTGAAGGCCACGTTCACCAGATTCACATCCACCTTGATTGGGTTTTGTGCCGGAGCCTCAGGGATCAGCAGGGAACTCGCCAGCAGGACGAAAAGCACCACTCGCATCCACACACCTCCACCCCGACCTATCACTGGATAGAACGAAGCATTCTGCTTCCATGTTCCCTGGATTCGAGACTTACTCGGAGAATTCCCGTCAGTTCGCAATCGTCAGTTCGACTTCGGTGTTCGCGCTGATCCGCGTGCCCGCTAGCGGCGTCTGGTCGATCACCGTCCCATGCGGCCATTGCGGGGCCGCGACATAATTGATCTTTCGATGCAGGCTTGCTTGGTCCAGCCGGTGCTGCACGTCGAGTTCGTTCAGCCCCAGAAAATACGGCATGACGTACGCTGGCTCTTTGGACCCCGCGGAGACCAGCATGTCCACCCGTGGTGTGGCCGCTCCCCGTCCGGGCTTCGGATTCTGCTGCAACACCAGATCCGTGGCAATCTCCGGCAGGCTCACGGAAGAAATTTCGCCGACTTGCAACCCGCCTCTCAACAATTCAATCCGCGAAACCCGCAAGGAGTTTCCTTCCAGCGGTGGAATCTGCAACTCGCGTTGCCCTAGGCTGAGCACCACATGCGCTTGCTGCGACACCTTCATCAGCATCCCGGGCGGAGGCGTTTGCCGCACCACTTGATTGATGGGCACGTCACTGTACACGCGGTCCGCCACGCGCAGTAACAATCCTTTGGACCGCAGCGCTTTGGTTGCCTCTCCTACATCCTTACCCACCAGGTTAGGCATCGTGGTTTCGCGCCCGTGGATGGCGATCCGCATGGCAGTGATCGCGCTCAAAAAGGCAGCCGAAGCGAGGATGAAGATCAGGAAGGCGACCCTGCTTGCCCACTCGACCCTCTCGCGTAGCGTCATACCCTTTACTTTCAGACTCCCACGTTTGTGGGTCAATCCCTTTTTGTTTGCTTGGTTCTCAGCCCACGACCCGGATTATTGCTTCAGGTCTGGCGCAGGATATTCGGGAAGTTTTTCCTTCGAAGTATCTGCCCGCTTCACTTCCAACTCGTCGAACAGCAGTGAGGGACAAATAATGGTTTGCGGCAATCCGCTCATCCGATTGCTGACCAGAGGGTCGTCGCCCATGGCCGATAAGTCGTTACGTAAAGCACGTACATCCAACTCGTTGAACACCGCGCCTCGCACCAACTCTTCGTGCCCGTCGTTTACGAACACCCGGTAGAGCAATCGCGGCGAATTGCCCGGACCCAGGGTGTCCACCCGGTAGCCATACGCTTGTCCTTCCGCCGAAGCCATCTGCCTTAATTTCTCGCTCAATGCTTTCGACGATTCCGGTTCGGAGCTCTTGAATAACAGCACGCCCAAGCTTGGTAACGGGGCGCCTCCAGGCGTCGCCCGCCCGTGCCCGTTCGAAACGGGAAAATCTCGCAGCGGTTGGCGGCTGACCAGATAATTCACCAGCAAGCCGTTTTCCACTAGTGTCACTGGCTGTGCCTTCACGCCCTCGCTATCCACTTCATAGCTTCCCACCAGCAGTTTCCCCTCGAATGTTTTCATCGTTGGGTCATCGATCGCCGTAACGAATTTCGGCAGCACACGGGTTTTGTAGCTTGTCGCGAACGCTCCCGTCGTCCGATTCGGCCGTCCCGGCTGCGGCTTTCTTCCCAATATATTTCCGCCAATGAGTCCTGCCAGGATGTCATCCGCGGCGTCCGGCGCGAACAGGACAGGTCCG
Organism: Candidatus Acidiferrales bacterium; assembly: GCA_963775865.1. Lineage (GTDB taxonomy): Bacteria > Acidobacteriota > Terriglobia > Acidiferrales > UBA7541 > Acidiferrum. The sequence continues at coordinate 535,845 of CAVZKU010000002.1, forward strand.
CGATAGGACTCCTCCACAATCGGCGCCTTCTCCAACGCTTGGAGCGAATCCAGCATCTTTTTCGTCTCTTTCAGCAGTTCCTCTCGTGTGGGCAACTGGTCGGGCCGCTGCTCCGTCCAAAACGGACTGCGCCCCAGCCGCATGCCATCAGCCGCTTGCGTCGATCCGGTAAGCGTCACGGTCGCGGTAGTGCGGCCCTGCCGCACTACCGTGCCCTCAGAATTCACAAAGTATTCGTTCACCGCCGTGAATCGCGCCGAGGCATCCACCGATTGGATCCGCGGATATTCCCGGTACACATTCGTGACGTCCTCTAACGTCTTGTCCCATTCCTTCTGGTCCACCTTGAGGGACACCGCATCCTCTAGACTGGACACGACCGGCGCATGCGCGAAATCGTCCACAGGATTCGGATCCGGCGTGAACTGTTTCAGTGCCGAGAGTTTTTCCGCGTACGCATCCGCGGCGTTCTTGTACGCTTCGTCCGTCAGCAGCCAGATCTGCCGCCGCAGCGCGATTGGATCATTGTCCAGCGGCAGGATCGAAGCGGCTCCCGTCCCTTGTCCATAAAAACTGTCTTGTTTGTAATTCCCAATCCTTACCACAACCCGCAGCACGCGCAGACGTGAGCGGTCGCTCTCTCGTACCGCCCCAAACGCGGCCTCCGCGCTGAAATCGTCCACGTCGTTCACGCGGTATTCGATGTAATACGGAGCCAGCACCTGATCCATCTTCAATTGTGCTCTGGATCGGTCCAGTTCGGTCAGGAGCGCTTCGAGCAGCGAATCGCCTTTGGCGGCTTCATGCGCCGAAACTGGACTAGCTCCAAGTTCAGATGCTTTGCCTTTTGCGTAAGAACAAATGGCGCTCCCGGTGAGCAGGAGCGCAGCAAGAATCAAACGGCTCGCAATCGTCGCGTTTCTCACGGTTTCACTTGCGCTTTCTTGGCCGCGTCCTTTGCTGGCGGGGCGCTTTCTACTCCCGGAGCAGGCAGTATCGGCGGGCGGTCGTGACCATGCGCGCGTTTCTGTACTTCCATTTCGCTGAACAACATCGCGGGCGCGACTGCCGAGACCGGCACGCTTCCGCTTTCCGCGCCGCATACTCCATTGAACACATGCTGTTTGTCGCCGGTGGTAATGATGCGCGTTAGCGCCGCCAGCGGCGTGCCCACAATGTCCACCCCGCGCACCAACTCATCAGGCCTTCCATCCGGATACACCTTGTACACAATCACAGGCAGCACCTGAAACGCCTGCGGCAAAGAACGCGTCGTCAGTGTGAATCCGCCTTGGATATCGTCGAAATACAGTCCGTACGGTTTTCCCTCTTTTTTCACCTCGTCGATCAATTTCTGCCGCATTTCCGCTTCCGGCACCGTCTGATTTGACGAAACAATCAAATTCCCCTGGCGTCCCGTGGGCATCGATCCCGGCTGGTTCCGCCCGTGTCCGTTCGATTGGTCAAAATTCTTGATCGGCATTCGCGACATGAGGAAGTTCTTCAGCACCCCGTTCTGAATCACTTCCACCCGCTGTGCCGGCACTCCTTCGTTATCATAGGAGTACGTCCCCGCGAGTTTTACTCCATCCAGTTCTTTGGTCGTCGGATCATCCACTATGCTTAGGAACGCGGGCAGCACTTGTTGTCCCACTTTCTTCGTAAACGTTTGTCCTTCTTCTTCGTCACGTTGCCGGTGGCCTTCCATCCGGTGGCCGAGTACTTCATGGAAAAACACGGCGGCCGCCCGACCGCTCAGCAACGCCGGACCATCGTAGGGTTCCGCAACCGGCGCATTGCGCAGTGCCGTCAAATCCGCTGCCATTTTTTCAATCTTGCCCATCAACTCTTTTTCCGGAGGTAACCCGCTTGCCGCCGGTGCCTGAAACGTCTCTACGCGCAGCAGGTCCATCCCGTCGTCCGCGCGCGTTTGCGCTTCCATCACCAGGCGGGCTGTGGCGCTGGGCATGGCCAACTCCGTGCCTTCGCTCGTTACCGTTCGCGAGTTCGAAGAAGAAACCTGCAGCACCACGGTCGAGTAATACACATCCGCGTAATTGCGAAACGCCCCCGACAGTCGCCGCACTTCGCTTTCCCACGCGCTCCGATCGAACGGTGGATCCTTCAGTTTCATGTCTGAATGAACCTGTGGCGCGTCCTTGGAGAAATCGGGAGACTTATCTTCTTCTTCCGCCTGCACCGCGGTGTTGGTTTTCACGTTCAGGTACGCCGGAGCCGCGCGCCGATAGGCGCGATCGGTCAATTCCCACAGGACCCGCGCCTCTGCATCCGGATCGTCGTTCAACGGCAACGATCCAGACGTCATGCCGCTCGCCCGGCTCTGTCCGTGCGTGTTGTCCAGTTCAGGGGAGCCCACCCGCATGGTGACGTCCGCCGAGCGTCGCCGCGTGGAGGAGTCCGACAAAATGCCCCCATAAGACGCCGCAATCAGGATTTGGTCCTGGTCATACACTGTGTAGCTCAGAAAATAGGGTGCCGGATCGCTCTTCGACAGGTCGTTCTTCGCCCGGTTCAGTTCCTTCTTCATCGTTATCAGCACGATGTCAGAAGCTGCTCCTGACGCGGGTTTGTCCGCGCTTGCCGGCATCGCGGCAACTGGAAAGCTGGTGAGTTGCACGGCCAGCAGTAGGGACGCCATGGGCCGCAATCGCCGACGAATAGACAGAGAAACTCCCAGCCTCAACCGCCCTAGTTGCTTGCTTTTCATTGGATTTTGGCTCCCTGAACCTCGGTGCGTGGGGTGAAAGTGTCTCAATGCGCGAGTATGCCTGACCAGTTGGGGTTCTGCAAATCAGCTTTCCCCGAACCGTTCGCCTACCTGTAAACGCGCCCCGTTCGCGAATTCTGCGGCGGAAATCTGTTTCCGCCCCTCCAGTTTGACGTGCGTAAGCTCCATTACGGTTGCTGCTCCGCAGGCCACACGTACTTTCCCGCCCTGCGCCAGCAGCGTTCCCGGCAATTCCGTGCACACATCCTTCGGCAAAGGATGGCCCCAGATGTGGCATGTCTGCTCGCGAAATTGTGTATACGCGCCCGGCCAGGGTGTGAATCCGCGCTTGCGGTTGTAAATTTCTAGTGCGGTCTTCCCCCACGCAATTCGCCCATCTTCCCGTTTCAAGATCGGCGCGTAGCTGGCTCCCGAGGAATCCTGTTGCCGCGACCTCAATGTTCCCGACTCCAACCCGCGCAAAGTCTCAATCATCAGCCCGGCCCCGGCTTCGGACAGGCGTTCTGCCAGTTCCGGCGCGGTTTCGTCTGGCCCGATCGCCAATTCCTGCTGCAGCAGCATCTCGCCTGTGTCCATTCCCGCGTCGATGCGCATCGTGGTGTTGCCCGTTAGGGATTCGCCGTTCGCAATGGCCCAGTGAATCGGCGCCGCGCCCCGATACTTCGGCAGCAGGGAAGCATGCAGGTTGATCCAGCCTAAACGAGGAATAGGCAGCAGCTTCCCCGGAATAATCTGCCCATACGCAATAATCACGATCACGTCCGGGGACAACTCTCGCAATTGTTCTTCAACTTCCGGCGCACGGATTTTCCCTGGCTGATGAATCGCGATCTCTGCCGCGAGTGCCACCTCTTTCACCGGGGAAAATGACACTTCGTTCCCGCGGCCCTTCGGCCGGTCAGGTTGCGTAAATACACGCAAAATCTCAAATTCGGGCAGTCCGAGAAGCTCCTTCAAAGAAGGGACCGCAAACTGAGGGGTACCACAAAACACCAGCCGCAGGCGGTTCACCGTGCCACCACCCGCGCACTCGTCAAACCTACCACTCGCCTTCTTTCCGCAGCTTCTTGATCTTTCGCTTGATCAGGTCGCGCTTCAGCATGCTCAAATGCTGCAAAAACAGCACCCCGGCCAGGTGATCGATCTCATGGCAGAAGGCGCGCGCCAACAGATTTTCCCCGCGAATCTCAAACGGCTCGCCCTTCACATTCTGCGCTTTTACCGTCACAAACTGGGGTCTCACCACATACCCGCGAAAGCCTGGAATGGACAGGCACCCTTCTTCTTCGCGAACTTCGCCTTCCGCATGAATGATCTCGGGATTGACCAGCACAATCTTCGCTTCGGGGTTTTTTCCGTTCGAGACGTCGATCACCGTTAGCCGGATGCTCTTTCCCACCTGCGGTGCCGCCAGGCCCACCCCTTGCGCTGCGTACATCGAAGCGAACATATCTTCCGACAGTTCCTGCAGCTCCACGTCAAAGGTTTTGACGGTCGCCGCCGGTTTCTCCAGTACGGGATCCCCGTACTTCACAATGGGATAGATCTTCCGCGACGGTGGTTCGGGCGTTTCCGTCGTCTTTCCCGCAGTCGTCGGTTCAGAACTCGTCGATTTGTCGGCCATAGCTTTCGAAATTCCGCCGCGTTTCGGCGAGAGAATCTCCTCCAAATTTTTGCAGAAAAGCATCCGCCAGCACAAGGGCCACCATTGACTCTCCGGCTACACCCCCCGCGGGCACCACGCACCAGTCCGAACGCTCATACGCCGCCTGCACCGGCTCCTTAGTCACCATATCCGCCGTGCCTAACGGTTTCCTCAGCGTCGAGATCGGCTTCAGAAACCCGCGAACCACCACCTCTTCCCCGTTCGTGATTCCACCTTCTAATCCACCTGCGCGGTTGCTGCTTCGCTGAAACTTCCGGGCCTTCTTGTCGTACGAAATTTCGTCCTGCACTTCGCTTCCAAACGAGCCCGCGGCCAGAATTCCCGACCCGATTTCCACAGCCTTGACCGCCTGCACGCTCATCAACGCCTGGGCCAGCTTGCCATCGAGCTTTTCATCCCATTGCGCGTGCGAGCCCAGTCCCACTGGCACTCCATGCGCCACAATCTCAAACACGCCCCCGACCGTATCTCCTGCTTTGAGCGCCGCATCCACTTCCGCCTTCATCTTCTCCTGCACCTGCGCATCAACACACCGCAGCGGTGACTCCAAGTCTCCGCAAAGCGCGCTGACTTCCTGCCAACCAGCCGCCCGCTCCAGCCGAACGTGTCCCACTTGAATCGTATGGCTGGCAATCCGCACTCCAAATTGCCCCAGCAATTGCCGTGCAAAACTCCCTGCCGCTACCCTCGCTGCCGTTTCTCTTGCCGAAGCCCGCTCCAACACATATCGCGCATCATGAAAATTGAATTTCTGCGAACCCGCTAGATCCGCATGCCCCGGCCGCGGCGCCACCAGCTTTTTCGACCCTGCCTCAACAGTACTGCTCGCTTCCACCGGCAGAATCTTTTCCCAGTTCACCCAGTCGCGATTCTCGATCCTTAGCGCGACCGGCGCTCCAATCGTCTGTCCGTGCCGCACTCCTGCAAAAATTTCTGCACGGTCCATCTCAATTTTCTGTCGCCCACCGCGCCCGTATCCCAACTGGCGTCGGTGCAATTCATGGTTGATCGCCTCCACATCAACCGGCAATCCCGCCGGCAACCCCGACACAAACGCCAGTAGCGCCTGTCCGTGCGACTCACCCGCCGTATAGAAGCGCAGCATAAACTATCAAGTGTATCGGCCACCGCCACTTCCGTCCAGTTTACCTGAGCGTCCTGAGCGAAGGGTATACGCCGAGCTTCTGAGGAAGCGTTTACTCTCGGCGTGATGGAGCAAAGGGATTACCGTGAGCTTCGAAGATCTTGCCCTGAGATCTAAGGAAAGGTTTGCCCTTAGTCTTGAATGATTTACGTTGCGCTTCGAAACGGAGATCCATTTCTCCGGTTTGCTCATGTGGGTCAGGACACACCGCCCGCCCGTGATCTTTCCTGCATTCCGTCAGGCACGGCTTCAGACACTGAGGGCTCTTTCTGTTTTACGTGTTCACCCCACTCAAAAATCCTCCCAGATGGCCGGCTAACATCACGAACAGCACACCAACGACTTCCAGCGGTCACCGCCAAGACGGCAGGGAACGAGACCCACAGCGTCGCGCACGAAACTGCATCCACCAACTCACCAAAATGGTCATCGTGGAAGCCACCGCAAAAACCACGTGATAGAGCAAGATCCCCTTCAGCCGGTGACCTTCGAGCTGCCACTGCCACGCCATCACACCCGTCACCAGCGCAGGAAATACGCAGACCGCCGCCGCGCTCAAATTCAGAAAGGCAGCGGTCCTGAATGCCTCCTTCTTCGTCCACGCAGCAAGCCCATCAAACACCACTCCCACGATAAAGAGCGCGATGGGGAAATGAATAAGCGCCACGTGTTGCGCGTGTTTGGCCAGTAGCACCGTTCGCCAATCAAAGGGATTTGCCATCGGGTCTCCCTACTCCACCACCACTTTTGCCACCATCTTCGGATGGATCGAACAGAAGTACGTGTACGTCCCCGGCTTCGTAAACCTATATGAAAACGAATCGTCCGTATCGAGCGCCTTCGATTTGAACGTGCTCTTGTCTTCGCTCACCACCGTGTGCGGAATGTCGTCGCGATTCACCCATTTCACCGTCGTTCCCGCCGCCACCGTCAAGGTCACCGGCGCAAACGTGAAATTGTCGATCTTCACTTCCGTCGCCGCTGCGTTGCTGCTTGCTTGCGGCACCGCTTTTTCTCCGGCCGCTAACAGAAGCGCACCGCACAAAATCAACAGAGCCCCGCGAATCCATTCTCGTTTCTTCCTCATGCCCCTCTCCTCATTTCTCTCGGGCTTTCGCTCCTGAAGACTCCTGACTCCTTGACTACACCTTCAACACGCGGCTCTTTCTTCCACTCTTTCTTCACCCCAACTTGCTATCCACAATCGCCAGAGCCTCCTGCCCCCTTACAAAATTTACGTCCGTAATCCCTAACAGCCCGCGCAATTCCTCCGCCGGCACTTTCATGGGCCCCGGTGACTCCGCCTTCCCAGGCTGCGGTTGGGGGAATGCCGTCGACGCCGCGGTGTGAAACGTGATGGACCCTTCGACCTTCTGCATCGTCTGGTGAATGTGTCCGTTCAGCACGGTCACTGACCCAAATCGCTCCAGCAAGGCCAGCGCCTGTGCGCTATCCTCCGTGCCCCATCCCCACTCCGGATACACCGACCACAGCGGAATATGGGCGAACACCACCACCGGCATGCTTGCGCTTAGCGGCTCCAGATCCTTCTTGATCCAATGCAATTGCTCCTCCCCCAGCAACCCTAGCCCGCCCGCCTTCAGATTCATCACATTCACCAACCCGACAAAGTGCACCCCTTTCTTGTCGAAACTGTACCAGCCGCCGCTCTGCGCTTTCTTTCCATAGCGCGCTAGATATTCCTTTCCATCCCCGTCCGTGACGTCGTGCTCCCCCGGCACATAGAATACTTCCTTCCCCCTCGCCGACTTCAGGATCTGCTCAACAGTGTCAAACTCTTCCGGTCTCGACAGATGGCTGATGTCTCCCGTATGCAGAAGAAATTCCGGCGCATTCGGCAGCGCATTGATCTTGTCCACCGCGGCTTTCAACGTGGACACCACATCCGTGTTCGCCGGCTTGTTGAACCCCATATGGCTGTCGCTGATTTGCGCGAAACTCAATTCGCCCTTTGCCGCTCCCGCGTCGAACTCATGGAACCGGCTCAACGCGAACGATTTCAGAACACCGCCTTGCATCACGCAAAGTATTCCCGTTCCCGCCCAAGCCATGCACTTGAGGAATCCTCGCCGGTCGATTCCGTCGTGGTTATGATCAACCTCAATTTCATCCGTCTGTTTTCTTGCCATCATTATTCCTTTCTCGAACACATCGCGTTCGGGGAGTGGCGCGAACTTCAAGAGAGAAATAAGCCCGCGCCACCTTCTGAAGTGTTCTATTGTGGAGACTCATGCACCTCCTCTTTTATTCCCCCCGCTTCGCAATAACCCGTCATTGCGAAGGAGTCCGCGGAGTGAGAAATCCCGCTTCCCTCTGGCCCCGCGCCTCTTTTTCCTAAGAATTTCTGCCCTGCGGGAATAAAATCAGGCCTTCGCCAGTCATAGCTATCAAGAAGGGAACCGAGGTTCGGACGTGTTGGAACCCCAAGAGAGAAGACGGTTCGAGGAGTGCGTCCTGCCGCATCTGGATGCCGCCTTCAACCTGGCGCATTGGCTGCTACGCGACAATGCCGACGCCGAGGATGCCACGCAGGAATCCATGTTGCGCGCCTTTCGCTTTTTCCGCGGCTTCCGCGCTGGTGATTCGCGTGCCTGGCTTTTGCAGATTGTGCGCAACACCTGCTACACGCTGTTGAAAAAAAATCGGCCGCAAGAGGTTGTTTCCGAATTCGAGGAAGATTCCATGCCGTCCGATGCTCCCTCTCCTGAAGCCTTAGCCATTGCCAGCAACGATCGGGAACGCGTGGCCCGTGCCTTGGAAGATTTGCCCGTGCACTTCCGCGAGATTCTCGTTCTTCGTGAACTGGAAGGCTGTTCCTACAAGGAGATTGCCGCCATTACCTCTCACCCTATCGGAACCGTCATGTCCGCTCTGGCCCGTGCGCGTAAGCAACTAAAGGATGCGCTTGGCGAACCACAGCCGAAGGAGGTTCGCCGTGTCGTGTGACCTTTCCTCCCTTCAATTGCATGCCTATCTTGATGACGAACTGCACGCCGTCGACGCCGCCAATTTTGAGACTCATCTGAAGTCCTGCCCACGCTGCGCTGCAGCTCTTGCTTCGGAAACAGCGCTGCGCCAAACCCTCGCCTCCTCGCAACTCTATGAACGCGCGCCGCTGGATCTCCGCAAAAAGGTTCTTGCGAACTTGCCCAAGACGCCTACCGCCTCTGCCCCGTACCCGCAAACTTGGCGCTGGATTGCTCTCGCCGCTTCTCTACTTCTTGCTTTCATTCTCGGCCGGGAACTCTTTACCCTCCTGCATGATCGCTCCGAAACCACCTCGCTCGCTGCCGCCGCTGTCGATGCCCACCTGCGTTCTCTGCAGCCTGGCCATCTCACCGATGTGCAGTCCAGCGATCAGCACACCGTGAAACCCTGGTTTGATGGCAAGGTCGCCTTCGCCCCTTCCGTTCGCGACTTCGGCAATGATGGATTTCCTTTGCTCGGCGGACGCCTCGATGTCCTCGTGGGCCGTACCGCCGCGGCGCTCGTCTACGGTCGTCGCAAACATTTCATCGATGTATTTGTGTTGGCGTCTCCGCGCCTGTCGGCCACCTCCGATTCCGGCGAACGCAATGGGTATCACTGGCTGGCTTGGCAGCGCGATGGCTTCACCTATATCGCCGTTTCCGATGTAGCCGCCGATGATCTCCAGCAGCTCCGCACCCTCATTCTGAAAGAATGATTCTCCACTCCCGTTGAACGCAAACCCATCTCCGCTAACGTCTTGACGCCCCTACCCGGTCCGGTTACGCTTTCTCGCGAGGTTTTTTCGCGAGAAATTTGTGGCAGATACCCCTCTTCAGGTCTCTCAGCGCAATTCTTCTGCGCCCGAACCTCCTTCGGTAGCGGAAGTCCTCAGCGACGCCGCAAAGCACGCCATCCTGAAAGTGCAGGACTACACCCGGATGTCCTTGCACTCTCTCTCCAATCTCTTCACTCCTCCGCGCTACGGCCAGGACACGCTCGACCAGATGGATGACATTGGCGTCGGCTCGCTTCCCATCGTCCTTCTCTCCGGATTTTTCATCGGCGCGGTCATGGTGTTGCAAACCGGCTCGCAGTTCCAACGATTCGGCCAGGTCTCTTTGACTGGCGATATCGTTTCGCTTGCTCTTGTCCGCGAACTCGGCCCTTCGATCACCGGTCTCCTTGTCGCCGGCCGTTGCTCTTCGGGGATTGCTTCCGAGTTGGGCTCCATGCTGGTTACTGAACAGGTCGACGCCATGCGCGCCATGGGCACGGATCCCAGTCGTAAATTGATCTCTCCTCGTGTTCTCGCTGCGCTCATCACCGTCCCTCTCCTCACCACCATTTCCGTTTTCGTCGGCCTCGTTGGCGGTATGGTCGCCAGTGTCTTCTCTCTCCGTCTGAGCGCCACCACTTTCTGGCAGCGTGCCATTGCCATTCTCGAGTTCTCCGACCTTATGCAAGGATTCACGAAATCCTTAATCTTCGCTTTGATCCTTTCCACGGTCGGCTGCTATCAGGGTTTAAATGTCCGCGGTGGCACGCAAGGAGTGGGACGCGCCACGACGCAAGCCGTTGTGGTTTCCTCCGTGATGATTATCATCGCCGACACGTTTCTCACGAAACTCGCGCTCTATCTGGCAGATAAACTTTGACCGACATGGCTCCACTTTCTCCCAATTCCCGAGCAAACCTCCCGTCCGGGAGTGACGCCACCATAAAGTTTGAGGATGTATGGATCGGTTTTGAAGAAGGGCCGATCTTGCGCGGTCTCACTTTTTCCGCGCAGCCCGGCGAAACACTCGTTCTTCTCGGCGAAACCGGCACTGGCAAAACCCTTGCCTTGAAAATAGCCGCCGGTCTGCTCACCCCCGATCGCGGAACCGTGCACGCTCTCGGCCAGGATATCTCCGGAAAAACTGAACAGGAATTGCTGGAGTTCCGCCGCAAGATTGGCTTTGTGTTCCAGGAAGGTGCTCTCTTCGATTCCTTGACGGTGAGTGAAAATGTGGCCTACCGCTTGATTGAAGATGGTGCGACCGAGGACGCGGTAACTCCTCAAGTCCAGGAAGTCCTTCGTTTCGTCGAACTCGAGCACACCAGCGAGATGCTCCCTTCGGAGCTGTCCGGCGGCATGCGCCGTCGCGTTTCCATTGCCCGCGCTCTCATCACCCGTCCGCCTATTGTTCTTTACGATTCGCCGACCGCCGGTCTCGATCCCATCACTTCACAGACTATCATCACCTTGATCCTCCGTCTCCGCGACGTCTACGGCGTGACCGCCCTTATGGCCACGCACCGCTTGCAGGATGGTTTCGCCCTCGCCAATTTTCATTTTGACCCCAAAACCCGCACAGTTCGTCGTGGTCCTTCTGCGGATGGTGTGCCCCTTCCGCTCACACGCTTCTTGGTTTTGCGCGACGGCCAAATCTATTTCGAAGGCAGTCCGGAAGAAATGCTCAAATCCAAAGACTCGTATCTTCAACGATTTTTGATTTAATCCTGTATAGTTATGCAAAGCATTGGCCTGGTTTTGTTCGGAGGAATCTGAGAATGCCGCGCAGCAAACAATTGACCTGGTCGGAATTGCGCGTGGGTCTGTTCGTCCTCGTAGGCCTTTTGATTCTTGCCGTCGCGATTTTCTACGTGACCGGCGCGGGCGTGTTCGGTCCAAAGTATCGCATCAACACCTTTTTGCCTGAGGTCGCCGGACTCTCGAAAGGTGCCCCTGTCCGGCTCGATGGTGTGGAAATCGGAAATGTCGAGCGCATCACCATGGTGCCGCGCGAGAACGGCAAGCCGCCCGATAAAATGCACAATATCGAAATTGGCATGCGCCTCGACCGCCATTACCAGAACGACATTCTCACCGATTCCATCGCCTCTCTCGTCACGGAAGGCCTTCTCGGCAACCGCTACGTGAACATCAAACGCGGTTACACCGGTGTCCCTCTCAAGGACGGCCAGACCGTTACCGGCGGCGAAGAAAAAGCCATGCAGGAGGTCGTCGAGCGCAGCGCCGATGTTCTTGCCAATCTGAAAGCGCTCAGCGAACAGATCCAGGATATCGTCGGCGATGTGAAGCAAGGAAAGGGCACTCTCGGCAAGCTCATCACCGATGAGCAGGCTTACAATCACCTCAACAGTATCCTCGCCAAAGGCGATCGTATCGCCACCACTGTGCAGTCCGGTCAGGGCACCCTCGGCAGGCTCATCATGAAAGACGAAATGGGCAACAAGGTGGAGAACACTGTCGATCAGATCAATACCGTTCTCGCTGACCTTCGCGCGCAAAAGGGAACTCTCGGCAAGTTGCTCTACGATCCCACGCTGTACGATCAGGCCAAAGAAGCCCTCACCAATGGCAACGCCGTCCTCGGCGACGTTCGCGCCGGGAAGGGCACTCTTGGCAAGTTGGCAACCGACGAAACTCTCTACAATAAGCTTCGTGATACCAGCAGCAACCTCGCCGAGGCCACATCCAAGCTCAATAAGGAAAACAACAGCATGGGCAAGATGTTCAATGACCCCCAGCTTTATGACAATCTCACTGGGCTCAGCGGCGACATGCGCTCTTTAATTTCCGAGTTCCGCAAAAATCCCAAAAAATTCCTGTCCATCAAACTTTCCTTCTTCTAGAAGATTCTGCGCTGTCTGACCTGTGTAGGTACGCTGCCGCACCGGACGTACCGGGCTTTAGCCCCAGACGACTACCCGCACTCACTTTGCTCCCTCCTCCCGACTGTGTTGTAATGCTTCAGTAACAATGACAGATTACTCTCAACGTTCCGAAGGGCAGCTTCTTAGCGCTCTCATGGAAAATCAAGACACGACACCCAGGCCTGCTCGGCCAGATGCTGCAAAAACTACGCTGCCGCAACCCGGGCGTCCCGTTCCCAGCCGTGCCTATCCTGGCGCGCTGATCGTCGTCGAAGGTACCGATGGGTCGGGCAAAAGCACGCAACTCTATCTTTTAAAACGGTGGCTCGAAATCGGCGGCTACCGCCTCCACTTCACCGAATGGAACTCCTCTCCTCTCGTGAAGTCGGCTACGCGCCGCGGCAAGCAGAAACGCCTCCTTACACCCACCACTTTTTCCCTCCTTCACGCCGCGGATTTTGCGGATCGCTGCGAGCGACAGATCATGCCTCTGCTGCAAGGCGATTACCTGGTTCTTGCTGACCGCTACATCTACACCGCCTTCGCCCGCGATGCCGCCCGCGGCTGCTCCCATCGCTGGCTCCGTAATCTCTATCGTTTCGCTCCCATTCCCGACATCGTTTTTTATTTCCGTGCGCCTCTGGATGTTGCGGTCGACCGCATCCTTAGCGGCCGTCCCAAGCTGAAATACTATGAGGCCGGCATGGACCTTGGCCTCTCCTACGACCGCTCAGAAAGTTTCAAGCTCTTTCAGGCACGCATCCTGGAGGAATACGACAAAATGGTCGATAGCGACAATTTCGTGGTCCTCGACGGCACCCTTCCCGTCAACAAACTGCAAAAACAGATGCGCGATATCGTCGCTTCCAAAATCGATCTCAAGCGCTTCGCGCCGCGCGCCGATGTGGTGGAGTGAGTATGCCCGATCAGGATAAAGACAAAGTCACCGCCATCTCCCTCCCGCCGGAGACCATCGCTCCCAAGCCGCCCGCTCTGGAATCGGAAGACTCGCAATTTTTCTTTGGCGAGCATCTCGTTGGCCTCGATCCTTCCGAACTGCACGGCAACCTCATCGTCATTGAGGGCCTCGATGGCTCCGGCCGTTCCACCCAGATCGCGCTACTCCAGGAATGGCTCGAATCCGAAGGTTTCGCTGTGCAGACCAGTGGTCTGCGCCGCTCCAATCTCGTTGGCCGCGACATTGACGAGCTCCTCGCCAAGAACGCCGTCACTCGCCTCACCCTCGCGCTCATGTATTCCACCGACTTTTTTGATCAACTCGAGCATCGCATTGTTCCTGCTCTTCGCTCCGGTGCTGTCGTTCTTGCTGACCGTTTTATCTTCACCTTGATCGCTCGCAGCGCCGTTCGCGGCATTAATCGCGACTACCTCACGGGCCTCTACGCCATGGCTCTTCGCCCCAATCTCACGTTCTGGCTCAACGTCCGTCCGGAAACCGCCTTCGCCCGCGAGTTCAAAAAAGCCCAGGCCATCAGCTATTGGGAAGCGGGCCGCGACATGTCCCTCTCCCATGATCTCTACTGGTCTTTCGTGCGCTACCAGACCATGATCAAGCGCGAGTTTGAAGTCATGGCCAAACGTAACGGCTTCATCGAACTCGATGGCGAAGCCAGTGTTTCCACCGTCAATAAAACCCTTCGCCAGCGTATCGGCGAACACCTCGGCATTCGTTCCACGAAGTACTCGCCTTCTTCGGCTCTCGCTCATTTGTGGCGGTAACGTAAATCATGCCTGAGCCCGTCCACATCGCCGCCATCGACGCCGGCTCCAACGCAGTTCGTCTGTCCGTCGCTCGTGCCTATTCCGCTCTCGATATTGAGCCGCTCATCACCGAGCGTTATCCCCTCCGTTTGGGCGAAGGCGTGTTTGTTCGTCACCGGTTCACCGAAGAAATCCTCAAAAAGGGAGCTAAAGCATTTCGCCATCTTCTCGAAATCATGGAGGAATTTGGCGTCACCAAATATCGTGCCGTGGCCACCAGCGCTTCCCGCGAAGCTCAGAACCGCAATTCGCTCCTTCGTCAGGTGAAAAAGGCCACGGGCATTGTCCTGGAAGTGATCAGCGCCAAGGAAGAATCCCGCCTCGGTCGCGAAGCCGTTTTTGCCGCCCTCGGCCCGGAAGCGCAGGCAGGCTGCATTGTCGATCTTGGCGGTGGCAGCCTGGAACTCAGCATCCTCAAGGATCACTCGCTCACCCAAGCCGCTCAGCTTCCTCTCGGTACCGTCCGCCTGATGAGCACCCTGAACATTCCTGGCGTCATTCGCCCTGTTCAAGCGGAACAAGTGCGCCGCTACGTCCGCGCTCTTCTGGAATCGCGGCTTCCTAGCCGCCCCAATCTTGCCGACCAGGTCGCTGTCGCTCTCGGTGGAAACGCGGAAACCCTCGCGAATGTTGCTCCCGGTCCTCGCCAGGATGGTCTGCCGACTCTCGAAGTCTCCTTGTTGCGGGAACGCCTGCCGGACATCCTCAAACGGGATTTGCGTTCCCGCATGAAAGCCTATGGCGTCCGTCGCGATCGCGCCGACGTGATGGCCGTTGCCGCCCTCATCTTCGTGACTTTGGGCCGCTACCTCAACATTCGCACCTTTGCCATCCCCAGCGTCGGCCTCCGCGAAGGTTTACTCCAGGAAATTGCGCATGACGCCTTCTCCCGCAAGGAGCCGCATCGCTACAACGCCGATGCGCGTCAGATTCTGGTCGCCACGCGCAGCTTTGGACGTCGTCTCGATTTCGATCTGCGCCACGCGGAACATGTCCGCGAACTCAGTCTCATGCTCTTTGACCAGCTTCAGCCCTTGCATCATCTGCCCGTTCAAGCTCGTGTCCAGTTGGAAGCGGCCGCCCTTCTTCACGACTTAGGCCACCGTATCAGTCACCGCGGTCACCACAAGCACGGCGAGTATCTCGCCCTCAACGGCGACATCCCCGGTTTGGAAGGTCGTGATCGCAATATCGTCGGGGCGGTCGTGCGCTA
Organism: Candidatus Acidiferrales bacterium; assembly: GCA_963775865.1. Lineage (GTDB taxonomy): Bacteria > Acidobacteriota > Terriglobia > Acidiferrales > UBA7541 > Acidiferrum. Next base: position 551,050 of record CAVZKU010000002.1, read on the forward strand.
CCACAATCGCAAATCGGAGCCGGACGGCCACCATCCTGCCTACTCTGTACTCAACAACAACGATAAGCGCATCGCCCGCCGTCTGGCCTCTCTCGTTCGCATCGCCGAGGGCCTCGACCATTCCCACCGCCAGCGCATCCTTGGGCTACACGCCTCTTTTCAGCGGGGCGCGGTCACTCTTCAAATGGAAGCACGCGGGGACGTCACTGAAGATCTTCGGGATGCCGAGCGCAGTTCCAACCTCTTCGAAAAAGAATTTCACCTCCAACTCTTCTTTCGCCGTCCCATCCAGGACTGACCCTGCCGTTCGCGGGAGTCCTGGCTCAATTTATCTAGACAATCGATTACTTACCTTCGTGCAATCCCATGCCACGCGCGCTCTTCTCCCTCTTCGCCCGCTCACTCCCTCGGAATCTGCGCTTGCAGAAATGCCCTCAACAACCCCTTTAGAATGGTTCACTTGTGCGAAGATGAGCAAACGCGTGGCTTATAAACCCTCTAGAATCTGTGATGAGAAGCGTCATTTTTCAGAAATTACCTATATTCAAGCACTGATCAAGAAAGCGCACTTTCTCATCTTGGGGGCTGCCTGGGGTTTGTTTCCTGGAGTCCTCGTGGAGAAGTAACGGAGCGAGGGAGCGCCCCTATGGTAACGGCTGCGACATTGCCCCCGTGCTTGTTACCTCCCGTACATATTCGCTTTTGTAAGATGTTAAGGCAGGAGGAACTCTGTTCATGGAGTTGTACATCGTTCGCCACGGCATCGCCGTTGACCGCGAAGATCCCAAGTGCCCCGCTGATCCCGAACGCTTCTTGACCGACGAGGGTATCGAGAAGTTGCGGCAAGTGGCGAAAGGCGTGGCGGAAGTCGCCTCCGTTCCCGACCTCATCCTGACCAGCCCTTACCTGCGCGCGGTCCAGACCGCCGAGCTTTTTGCCGATGCCCTGGAATTTTCTAGAAACAAAATTCGCAAATCGGACTTACTGCTCCCCGGTGCCGAGCCCTTGCAGCTTTTCCGCGAACTTGCCAAGGACAAAGATCTCTCCAGCGTGTTTGTCTTTGGGCACGCCCCACACCTCGATGACCTGATCGCCACCGCGATCGGCACAAAGCATCACATCTCTTCGCTCAAAAAAGCTGGCGTCGCCTTTGTGGAATTAAAACGATTGGTCCCGCCAAGTGGGGAACTGGTATGGTTGGCCACCCCGAAACTACTTCGCAAAGCCGGCAAGTAACCCCAAAGCGGATTCCCCTGAGTCCGAGGAAGGCTCTCAGCGACGAACCTCGCAAACCAGGCTGAGAGTACGTTTCTTCTCTGTCCCTGGGAACGCCGCTAATCCGAAGCGGCTGCGCTCGCCGGAGGTAGTTCTTCTTTTCGTGGTAATTGCACGATCTTCGGCAACAGGGGTGCCGCCTTTACGATAACGGGAAGTCCGACGCTGCTTTCGAGCAAATATTTGCCGGCCGCCAATCGCGCCGCATTTTCTTCGCTCTCTTCCAGGCCCGGCACCGCTACGATAAGCGCATCGACCGATTTCTCCACGCGCAATCCTGTAGCTGACGCCACGCCGGATTTGCACAGAGATCGCGCTAGCCGTAACACTCCGGCCAGCGTCGCAATGAGTTTCTGCTCTTCGGGTCTCAGTCGCGCGAACGACCTATGATTCACATCGGGCAAGCCGCCCCGGTGATACCGAACCACGTTCACCAGGAGTTCCCATTCTGTTTCCGTCCAGCCGGGCGGCAATACCAGCCTCTGCAGGAATTTCCTGGTCGCTTTTTGGCGCGCTTCTGCATCCAGCCCCGCGCCGATTCCATGCAGCCGCGCAGCCCCCATCATAATTTTCCGTACGTCCCTCTTCGCCAGGGCCTCTTCGGCGTGCAGTCTGGCCAAAGCCTCAAACAGCCGCATCGCCAGCCGCGACACGACCGTCACCCGTCGCGTATTTACTTCCAAGGCTCGCGCCGTTGCCCTTAGCCTCGCTTGCGACGCGGTTGTCAGTCGGTTGCCCTCTGGCAGTCCGCTCCTCCAGTCCTGCCACAAGCCGCCTTCTCCCATTGTCCACCGCCGGTAGAGTTCGATCCGCTCGTGCCGCTGCGTAGCAATCCGCTCGGCCCACGCGGACCTGGATTCCTCGAGATCGCCGGGAATTTCCTTGATTCTCCCAGAGAGCACGTCTAGGTCGTGTACCTCGCCCAGCAAATCTTGAACGCGCTTCAGGTTTCCTCCCCAATCTTCATACCGGGTGGGAAGCAGGCTCTCCACGGTGTAGCGGAAGCGCTTCACTCCCATGCGTAGCTCGTGCCAGGCTTCCGGTTTCTCCGCTCGCAACGCCCGCACGTGCAGCTCTTTTGCGGCTTCAAGTCTCTCCAGGGCCAGGCACGCTGCGGCTAAGCCGTCGCTAGGGACCAACCGGCTCCTTCGCTGTAGTTTGCGTTCCAGTTTCTTCCAGGATTTTTGATCGAACTTATCGACTGCCTTCAGCGCCGCCACCTGCAATTCCTTTTCCTGTCCCGCCAACGCTGTCAGCAATCGTTCTCGGATGGCATCCGACTCCGGTCCCAGCTTTTTGGTCCACTCTTCCAGAACTTGCGTATCTCGAAGTTCGCCTAACTGCCGGAAAAGTTTTCTGCCCAGCTTCCGCATGTCGGGCCATGCCGGATTCGGATCAACCTCTTTCATGACCGCGGCCACCGACCGGCAACGCCGAATCGCCACGCGCAAATCATGGACCGCGTCTGGTTCGGGCGACTTTCGCACCGAGTCCAGTTCCTTCAGTGCGCGCTCCATCCAATACTGCAATCCCCGGATCTCGGCTCGCGAGCCCGGTACTGTGCTTCCCGTTGCCATGTTTCTCTTTCAGCCCAACCACCCTGTGCAGGCGGCCCCTTGTGGCATCCTATAGGTTAGTCCGTTGTCGCAGTCTCGTCCAGTACAGCGCGCTCGGCCACAGTTCTGGTAACATGCGCGCCAGTACAAACCCCATCCCCACGCACGCCAGGGAACAAATTAGAAAGACATGTCCCGGATCCGGGTGTCCCAGCCGCAACATGGCATACTGCGCCACCGGTTGCAGCGCGATTCCTCCGAACGAAAGCAGGTTGGACGCTGCGATCACGCGCCCCTTCCCCTCTGGCCTCGGCCGGTTCTGAATCAACGCGTTGATCGGCACCACAAAAAACCCTGCCGACATTCCCAGTGCGCCCAGAAGCAGCATCACTGCCTCGTAGCTCAAACCAGGAACGAACAATGCTGCAGTGGCCAGCACGATCCCGCTCATTCCGGGCAGGATCATCCCCATCTCAATTTTCCGGCCCGATGCGTGCCCCGCCAGAAAACTTCCTCCGCCGATTCCCAAACTGAGCGCCCCCAGAAGGTAGCTGCTCCGTGTTTCATCCACCTGCAGAACATCCGTCGCATACAGCACGATGTTCAGCAACAGCAATGCACCGAGAAACCAGAAAAAAGTATTCGCGATCACCGCTACCCACAGCACCGCGTCCTTTCTCATCCGTCCCACTTCTTCCAGGAATTCCTTCGCCCAATTCCACTGGTATCGTCGCCCCGCATCCGCAGCAGGAACAAGGCTGATTCCTAGGCTAGTCAACAACCCCAGCAGCGACAGCGCCACAAAGAAGAATCCAGACCATTGCTGCCGCCCGCGAAAGGAATGCGCCAGAAATCCACCGGCAAGTGTTCCACTTATGGCTGCCAGCAAGGTCCACAACTCGATGACTCCATTGCCCCAGCTCAACTTGCTCGTCGGCAGCAGTTCAGGCAGCAACCCATATTTCGACGGGCCGAAGATCGCGCCTTGCAGGCACACGAAAAACAATGCCACTGCCGCCAGATCCAGGCGATTCAACCACAGTGCGTACGTTGCTCCGCACATCGTCAAGTTCCAGCACTTTGGTGCGCACCGTTACGCTGCGTTTACTGAAGCGGTCTGCGAAATATCCGCCCGGAACGGAAAAAATCAGGAAGGGAACGGCAAAAACCAGTGGCACAACCAGTACGAAAAGGAAATCACGTTGTTCACGCGAAATACTCGATTCCAGGACAAGAAAACTCACCAGCCATTTCAGCGCATTATCGCTGAACGCACCTTGGAATTGCGTGGCAATCAGGGCCCAAAAACCCAGCAAGCCTCCGCGCGGGTCGCTAGGCGGCAATCGGCACACTTCCTGACCTGTGGGAGTGTCCATCAAGAAGGCGAGTCTATCTTCTGTCTGAAACGCTCGTAAGCTTGCCTGGTTCAATCCCGCCGGGAAGAGCCGGAAGAGCCACCGCTTCTGGTCCTCCCCGCGCGCTTCCGGTATCCTTCCAATACTCTGGGTTCAACACCATGAACGAATCTCATCTGGGGAGCAGGCCACGCGCACCTTGGCGCGATCGCTGGCAGGAAATCATCTTTGGGCATGAGACTTCCGCGGGTCGCTTGTTCGACGTCGTTCTGCTGATCCTGATTCTCCTCAGTGTTCTTACTGTCCTGCTCGAGAGCGTCCCCTCCATCCGCGAAGCGCACGGCCCGGTCCTCCGCGCGGCGGAATGGACCTTCACTATACTTTTCACCATCGAATATCTCGCTCGCCTCGCCACCGCCAACAGCGCCGCTCGTTACGCCAGAAGTTTCTTTGGAATTGTCGACTTTCTCGCCGTCGGACCTGTCTATCTCAGTTTTCTTTTTGGAGTCACGCGTTCTTTCTCCGTGCTGCGTTCGCTTCGCCTCTTGCGTGTGTTCCGCGTTCTGAAACTTGCGCAGTTTGTCGGTGAGGCAGTTGCGTTGCGCATTGCCATCGTTGCCAGCGTGCGCAAGATTGTTGTCTTTTTGTTTGCTGTGATCACGATTGTCATCATCGTTGGCGCGCTCATGTACCAGATCGAAGGCGAACAAAATGGTTTCACCAGCATTCCTGCAGGCATGTATTGGGCGGTCGTCACCGTCACCACCGTCGGCTACGGCGATATTTCCCCCCACACGATTGCCGGAAGGCTGCTCGCCTCCGTGCTTATGATTCTTGGCTACGGCATCATCGCCGTGCCCACCGGCATTGTTTCTTTTGAACTAGCGCGCGCCACGGGAGTTGCTGCAATGCGCGATTGTGCCCAATGTGGCTTGCAATATCACGACCGCGATGCTCTATTCTGCAAACAGTGTGGCGCTTCGCTCAGCGTTTTGGCGGCACACAAATAGTGATTACCGGTACAGTTTTTACATTCAGGTGAGATATTGCAGCGAGGCAGCAATCAGTCTCTTCGTCCCTACATAAGGATCTTCCGGCCCTTCCCATTCCATCGAGCAGTACCCCTTATAGTGGCTGGCCTTCAGGATGTCGAAAGTCTTCTTCAAGTCCACTCGATACACTTTTCCTTGCTCACCCACTTCGGAATCCTTCACGTGGCAGATGTTATAGGCATGCTGAAACAGCGCTGTGACCGCGTCGTAGTTGAATTTCTCGTTTTCGCTGGCCATCGAATTACAAAAATCCGGCAGCGCGTGTAAGTAGGGATGGTTCACGTTTTCAATCACTCTTACGACGAAAAAGGCATCCTCGCTCACCAGGTCGTCATTCTCCAGATTCACCAGAACGTTTTTGTTCGCTGCATACTCCACGAGTACCCGAAGGCTGCCTGCTGTTAGGTCCACATTTGGTTTGGAGTTCTCCGCCCCCGCGATCGATATGCGCACGCTCGGTGATCCAAGCACCACCGCAACGTCGACCCACTTCTTTCCGTGAGCGATGGCCTTCTGCCGCGTCTCCGCGTCCGCGTCGTAAAAGCTGAACGAATTGTCCACCGGGATGTTGACGACGTGCACCCCCGCGGTCTCGATAGCCTCGCGAAAGCCGTTCAGATAGCGCTCGGCAGTAGAAGGGAAGTGTCCGCTCAACGGTTCCACGCCTGGCACACCGAACTGCTCGCGCACCTTTACCGCGAAGTCGCGCAGATCCATTCCAGCCTTCTTCTTGTCGCGATATTCATTTGTGGTGCTCTCGATTTCCGCCCGAAAGGGCCAAGAAGCCACCGCTAGTCGTTCTCGTGGCGCTGTTGGGAAGTTCAAACTCGGGGCAGTTTGGCTGGTCGCCTTGCACGCGGCGAACAGCGCCGACGCCGTTAACCGCCAGTGGATTGCGCCCGCGGCAAACGCTGCGGACGACCGCAGTAAAGTGCGACGCGCTAGATTTTCCATTCTTGCCTCATTGGGAACGAAGGTGTCCTGCAGCCTTGCCCGTATTGAACACCTACCGTTGCCAGAACACAATCTATCGGGTGTCCTTTCGCGGTTTTTCTTGGTATTCCGAATCGTCGCTGGCTCTCTCGCTTTACCGGTTTCTCCGCTCGTGCTATTTTCAATACGGTTCTCCCGGAGTGGCGGAACTGGCAGACGCAGCAGACTCAAAAGCCAACGTCACTCACTTGCTCAAACCTGCTCACCGTTGCTCAAGCAGATACAAAGGTTATCTTGCGTGTGGGACAAAAAAGGCTTTGACTTACTCATAGTTGCTCATCCTTGCTCATGGAGAAGTTATAGATAAGTTATAGAAAGCGGGAGGCACCAGCGCTACCAACGCTGACGCGCCCCTAACTCAAATCACAGGAGGTTCCCTCCCATCAACGGGTGATAGAAATTCCTCCTGACCCTGTTCTTCTAATTTAGGTTGCTTTCAGGCAAGGGTCTTCGGTATTGTGTTTGCGACACGCCGGTCCCGCGGACTATCTTTGCCTTACCCCGGGCCGGAAATCTGCGTGGGGTGAGCCTATCCCTTTGGAGGACCGATGTGGGGGAATAAGAAGCCGGAAACGCCTCAAGCGCAACCGGAAATCAAAAATTTTCCAGTGAATCCGCCGGCGGCGTCGAAACCGCCTCAAGCGCAACCAGAAATCAAGAATTTTCCAGTGAATCCGCCGGCGGCGTCGAAACCCGCCGCGGCTAATGGGGAGGGAACTACCGCAATGAGTACAGATGCTATGCGTCCGATGAGGGCGACCGCTGACCGTGCTAATGCCCGGCTCGGTCCAAGTATGCATGTGAAAGGCGAAATCGTCGGCAATGAAGACCTGGTGATCGAAGGGTCGGTGGAAGGATTGGTCCAACTGGGCGAGGGCAAACTGACCGTGGGCCCTTCGGCCAAGGTGACCGCCGACATTATCGCCAAGGAAGCGGTGGTCTACGGCACGGTAAAGGGCAAGCTGCAGGCCAAAGATCGGATCGAGATTAAGAAGGACGGCTTCGTCGACGGCGATCTGACGACGGCGCGCATCGTCATTGAGGACGGGGCTTATTTTAGGGGCTCCGTCGGCGACAAGAGCGGTGAGAAGGAATACGGTGGCGGATCGTTCTCGCGTGCCGCGTCAGCAGGGGCCGGTGGGGGATCGAAGACCATCTAATTACCTCGCTACTGGTACAAGGACTGGCCAACAAGCTGGACAAGGAGGCCGGGATGGGCGGCTACCCCCGCTTAGGGTGTGTGAAAATATACCTACTGTCGTCTGTTTTGTAGACCACAAGATTAAAGAGCGCCGACCGGGGAGCTTCATGCGGTTGCGGTCTATCGCTTCGAGAGCGCTATTTGTACAATCCGCTGAGGTCCACCTTCAAGTGCTTATACACGTCCCCTCGACTCTTGGGGAGCAGCTCAGGGTGATGGTGTTGCAGCCATCCATAAAACGTCAAAACTTCGTTTTCCGTACGATCTTCGATCCGCTGGAGGGGTCCGCTGAATGGCCGTGCTTTAAATAGCTGACGCACACGGGCTCGACGCACGGCTTCAGCTTCTTTAGCTTCTTTCTTGTTGTCCATGCGGCGATTTTACCCCCAGCCCCGGCGAACTTCTCCCGCAATCTGGCGCTCTCCCCTTGTCGCCTGGCGGCCAGCTCTGCTCGATACTCCCGCTTCAATCTCCAAACGGTTTCGAGTGCCGCGTAGATAGGGTCGCTTTGATGGAGGTATCCCCCGTTTCGCGCACGATCTTGCCTCATCATGGCCCAGAGAGCATGGCCGATGCGGATGAGTCTTATTTCGCCTCCATCCGTGCAGTGCCAGTCAGACCGGTGTATTGAGAGCTTCCGGTCGACGCCCACTCCATCCACTGCGGAACTAACACCCCGGGAACGTCAAGTTATGGCATTAGTCGCCGAAGGGCTGGCCAATAAGGAAATTGCGGCAAGGGCTGAACCTTTATCACAATGTGTAAGGTGTCCCATTTTACTGTCCCACTGTCCCACGGTTTGGGACACCCACGTGGGACACCTTAAGTGTAGTATCTTCTGTGGTTTATCTTATCTTTTACCGAAGTGTCCCACGATTTGGCGTTGTGCGGGTTTTAGGTTGCTCGCCATACCGATGACCGAAAAGCCTCCCGTGTGCCTCTGAGCGTTCGTCTTGTGCTTCCGCGGCCTGCCACCTTTGCGGATTGCTGCCCGTTCCTGATCCCCGCGGCATTCCCTCGAGCACCACACCCCAGACTCGGCTTGCCGAGTGTAGCTCACCGCCCCTAACCCCTTGCCGCACTTGTCGCAGATATCAGTGATGAAGCTGCCGTGCCAGGCTAGAAGCTCGTAAGCCTGTTGTGTCATGAGCTTCATTTCGCCCTTTCCCTAAGTTACAGTTAAGCTAATGCGTCCGTAAGCCTAGTAATATCAATATGTTGTGGATATACGCAAGATATGCAGTCTGCTGCGTTTAGTGAGATTCTTCCTCTTCTTCGCCGGCAGTCATAACCTGTTCCACAATTTCCGCTTTAATAGCCGGCTCTGATTTTGCTTCATCCTGCGGCGGGTAGCGCGAGCTTCTTGGTAAGGGTGTCGAGTGATTGCAACTCTTCGAGCGAAAGCGCAGCCAATCGAGGATCCCTGTAGACAGTGTGCGCGTGAACAATCCCGCCTGAAACACGAACGCCTTAAGCCGGATGTCCGGGTCCTTGTGCGTCAGAAACCACTTCCAGGCATCTACTTCATTACAACACCTCGCCAGAACCTCCGCTGCGGTCATTGGCTTAATCTGCAAGCGCTTAAAGTAGTTTGGCTTGCGCCCTGCCCCTGGCCTTTTACCGCCCCTTGGCTTCGGCACCTTGATTGGAGTGATTTCTGGCATCAATCAAATTCTCACCGTAATTTACTCATTATAAAGTAAATATAGAAAATGACCCTTCCCGACTGGCCATTGAATGCAACTGTGATTCAAAGACATAAAAAGGCTGAAACAAAGGCATCTCGTGTAACAATATATTAACTTGATGCTGCGTCGAGTATGAAAGAGACTTACGGCTAACACTCCCCCCGACACCCGCCTGTGGTCAGGAGTTCCATCCATGCACCGATTGCGGATTATATTCGAGCATACAACTATCGAGGTCATCGTCTTTACGCTTATCGCGATTGATCTTGTAATCGTTGGCTTCCTTCTCGCGAAATAATCGTCCGTTTGCGAGAGGTCAAATTGGCCTGGTGAGAAATTGCTCTGGAGCAACGACAGCAGATCCTCGGGCATGCCAAGATTCAAACCCAAGTGGTGGTTTCTTGGTCTTGCCCGCCCGACAGGTGCCAGCATGGTGGTGAGATTGGCCATCATGCTGGCGCAGCTGTCCCGTTTTCTTGTCTCAGCGTTTCCATTTCCACTGGGAGTTGTTCTCCCTTCCTGATTCCTTCCAACGGGGGTGTCGTTCTTAGCGGGCCGACCCCCATTTTTGGTTATCATGGCATCCATCGAGTAGGGATTCCCCCAGTTGTTTGACAGCCGCCTTTGTCAGAAAGTTCATCCATGCGCCGATTTTTTTTAATGTCCGAAAAGTTCGAGGATACGGCTATCACGGTCACCGGCTGGACCATCATCATGATTGCTCTTGTGCTCCTTTCGTTCCTTCTCGCCCAATAATGTCGCTGCTGTGTGAACCCTTCCGCACACCACTCTGCCCCAAGGTCGCGAGTGGGACACACAGAGAGGTCACAATTTAGCGCGCTGCCTTGCTGTGTAGCGGGAGCGGATAACGGGTAGCGATTCCCTCCGCCCCGGGGGAATCGCACCGGTTGCTGTGTGTCCATGCCTCTTTTAGACTTAGCCCCGCTACGAAACAACTGGGGGAATCCCTAATCGATGGATGCAGTGATAAGCAAAATGGGGGCCGCCCCGCCTAGAGCGACCCCCTGTGTCCAGAGAGAACTAGGCGCCCACGTCCAAGGATAGGCGAGAGCGCCTTCCCACTAAAGGAACGAATACGCGAAATTTAAAACTGCGGAGTGATGATGTCAATACGCCAGATGGAACACGGACAATTTCGAATCAGAGGAACCGGCGAGGGAAAAAGGGAGCAGGTGCCAGCATGGTATCTTAGCCTATCCCGGTCCCCATGCTGGCTTACCCGTCGTGTCAAGACACTAGGACTAGCTGAATTTGATCTTGGCATCCACAGTAATGTGCTGTCGTTGCTCTGGGGCAACTACTTATATGCCCCCGGGTAGCATACGGACCATTGGTTTTGGGCTACAACCGCGAACGCCTCTCGTAAGGCCACTCCCCGCGTCCACAAGCTCTGGTCGTTCCTGGCCGTCCTGACCTTGCTGATGCTGAGCTCGGCTCTGCTGATTCTTGGGGGCGACTGCAGACAACCGTACCGACGCCCGATACAATGACCTCGGCCACAGATTAATGTGCACCTGCGAAAGCGTGCCAGCCACTGGGATGGGGCTGACCCGGTGCCAGCAAACCGTGGTCGCATGCACCCACCTCAACTGTACCGTTTCCGAGCCTATGCGCGTCGAATTGAGGGCCGCAGTGCAGAGGGGCGATAAAGAGGATGTGATTCTTCAGTCGTTCGTGCAGAAGTACGGAACTAGCGTTCTGGTCGCGCCACCAGCCATCGACAAACTCCTCTGGATGATGGCTTTCGTTGCGATCGTCGCCATCGCCTCCTTTGTGGTCGCATTTGTGCGTAAGCGGCAGTCGCGCCCAGCCATCGTGGCAACGCCGGCCGACTTACGGGACATCGACGTGGATGCACTGCACAGGCGTGTCCGGGAGGAGACTGAGAACGACGATTCGTAACCATGAGGACGAGTGACAACTCGCAAGTAATTCCACTTGCCTGGTAAGTCCGCTGCTATGAAAAGAGCCTGAGTCCGTGCTGGACTTGCGACCAAAGTCGGCTATTTTCATGCTCGGTGGTGCGCCACGGCGCATGAGTTCTTACCGGAAAAGTTCCTGCTAGGTCCCAACCTTCCGGTAGCCACTCTCTTCGGGACTTGACCTTCGTTGGCCATTCCGTTCGGAGCAATCCCCAGGCGCTAGGCGCTCTTCGAAGTTACGACTGCCTGAGTTGGCTTGATGTTCTGGTTGAGACAGAAGAAGTTCGTTGGATCGTACTTGGCTTTCAATGCCGCCAGCCGCTCGTATTTCTGCCCGTAAGCCGTGCGGACACCAGAGCGATCCAATTCCGGCGGTGTAAGTCGGACCCGGCGACGGCGGTCAAACTGGCACAGGCGAACTACGGTCTGTCAGAAGCGCAGGTTGCAGGCTTTGAGCGCAGCAAGGCGGCTCGGCTCGCTGGATGGTCTAAGGTGAATGCGAGACGCGCTCAAGAATACTTCCGAGGAATCCGGGACCAGATTGGGTTAAGCATCTGCCTAAAGGAGATGACACGGATGAGTGGATCGAAATCAGTAAGCTCAGCACCCGAGCCTATAAGTCACACCCTTTGGCAACTCCGCGCAGGACGGACACACCTTCGGATATTTCGGCAGCTCTGTTTGGGCCGACGACGTGTTCCGGCTTCTTAACAAGCACTGCCAAAGATGAGTGCGTCGTCGTCGGTACGCCCGGTACCGAATGGCTGGAACCGTCGGTCCATAGGTTCAATGGCTCGCCTTGATACGATCGGTCCTATGTTTCGGTTCGCCTTCGGCCTCGCGTTCGGCCTGCTCAGCTTCGTTTGGGTGGGTTGGCTCGCCCTTCGGATTTATCGCTGGCGCTCCGAGCGGCGCCTTCGAAGACTGGAATAAGGCTAAAACACTCCGGTCGCCAGTGCGACTTCCGCAGTTTTATCCCCAAATCCATCAGCTACGGCAAGTCCTCGAGCGGACACAGGTTAACCGGACGAAGTACTGAAACTGATAGGCCATCCGTCTTCCCGGGAGTATGATTACGCCATTGCAATCCCATTGGATCAACTACTTGCCCAAACGATGACCGACGAAATTCAACGCGTTTCCGATAACCAATTGATTCTGTTCACATAACGTTGGGATACTACTGAAATGAAATAACGGTTGATACTGTCATGCCTAGCTATGCATCATCGATTCGAAATCTACGTAAGGCGGTCAACAGTCCTCGGTGGCACCGCCCTAGGCCATGGCGAAGTGAAGAGGAATCGGAAATGGTCCGGAGGTATGTCTTCTGGTGGATGACCTGCCGGAACCCAAACAAGCCATCAGGTCGGGACTGGGCCCGCCAGTTGGGTGTTTTATTGATCTGCGTTGGATTGGTCCTGAGGTGGATTGTGAGGGCCAATGGACACACGACAATAGTGCAAAGTCACCTAGGAATCCAAGAGCGAAGGAGCCGCGATATACAAACTTTTCCCAAAACGTTTCCGGTTTGAAAGCCTCCTCAATTGCCATGGCGTTCTCGCCCAAATGATAGTCGAATACCGCAGTGTTCCGACAAGTCCCGGTAAAAACGGCATAATCGGTAAAGTGGGCCCCTGTACCGGTAAGACGCGCGCAGATATTCGCTACACGGTCACGACGATTTTGCCGATTTGCTCGTTTGATTCCATATAGCGGTGGGCTTGAACGATTTCCGCAAAGGAAAAGACGCGGTCAATGCGCGGCTTGAAGTGGCCGGCCTTGACGTGATCGAAAATATACTGCTGTGCCTTTGTTCGCAGCTTTGGTTCAGCAAACAGTTCGCGGAGTGTGTAACCACGGACGGACAGGCCCTTGCTCAAAGCAAGGAACAGGGGAAACGGTGTGGGCTCGGGCGCAAGTGCGCCGTATTCGAAGATGGTTCCATGAAAAGCCGCAGCCTGGGCTAACCGCTCGAGACCTTTGCCCGCAATGGGGTCGAAGATCACGCGAGCGCCTTGGTCATGAGTGATTTCCTTTACGCGTGCGAGGAAGTCTTCTTCTTGGGTTGCAATTACGTGTGTCGCGCCGACCTCGAGCAAGGTGGTCTTTTTCTTGGATGTTCGCGTGGTGGCGATGCTGATCGCGCCCTCCGCCTTGACGATTTCAATGGCGGCAATGCCCACACTGCTGCTGGCTGCGGTGATAATCACGAAGTCGCCTTTTGTAATCTGAGCGTAGGGAATCAGAGCTCCATAGGCTGTGAGATATTGCATCCAGATGGATGTACCCTCTTCCGGGCTGAGGTTCTCGGGATAAGCGGCGAGCGCACTGGCCGGAACAATCGCGACTTCTCCGTACACGCCATAGCGGGTCATGAGAAACGCCGGAACGGTGCTGACCTTCTTACCAAGCCAGCTATTGTCTACGTCCGGGCCGACGGCGGCCACGACACCGGCCGCTTCATAGCCGAGCTTCGACGGGAATTCGGGGGACTCCAGATATTGGCCGTTGCGGAACATGACCTCGGCGCGGTTCAGTCCAATCGCTTTCACGTTGAGGCGAACTTCGCCATTGCTCGGCTCGGGAATTGGTTCTTCTTCGATTTTCAATACTTCGGGTCCACCTGTGGAATGGAAGCGGACAACCTTTGCGGTTTGCGTGGCCATGGCAATCTCTCTTTGTGGCTGCGATCCCTTAGAGTCAGTCAGATGCGCGTGTCTTCTTCGCGGGTACGCCTGGTAACGGCAATCAAGTGGGTCCCGGTACGAAGACGACTAATCGGGAGTGCCCTGACAGATGCATGGCTTTGTGAGATTATTCGACCAATACAGCGGGAGGTGCAGCATGAAATACCGAATCGCAATATGGGCGGCTGCAGGCTATCTCGTTGCGAGTGGCTGGGCGGCTTATTTCTTAGTGGCAAGCAAGAACCATCCGATAGCACCGATTGTGTCCACTCTTGTTCGGCTAACCTGCCCCATTGCGATTGTCGGCTCGCATTATCCCGTCAGCCTCTATTCGGCTCTTGCTGCAAATGTCGCCACGTATGCACTGGTCGGTTTAGTCGTGGAAACACTGCGGCAACGACTGAATCACGCAAAATAATTCAAAACGGTCCACTATGGCTGCCACTTGCGTTTAGTGTGGCTCTGCTCACATTGGGATTGGCGCAGGCTACCGGAGGTCGCATCGCGGTTTTCTTTCATGCTGCCCGTTCCGCGCAAGACCCGCAGGGTGCGGGTAATTATTCAAGCTGAGGATGGTGGGCGCTTGGGCTCAGCGGAGATTGCGCGCAGTCAGGAGAATAGCGTTCGCCTTACTGTAGAAGCTGTAGTCCGCGTTTTTAATAAACCTTTGTTTTCCAAAGCGCATCCCACTTTGGAGAGCATGGGGAATCTCACTCGACGAGAACTTCTGAACCTCGGAGCTGCGGCCGCTTTCGCCGAACTGGCGTCATTCACTTTGCATGGCTGCGGCGGGGTTGCTGGCGTGAGAATGAGATTCCACGGCAGTTGGGGCTTTGCCGTTCGAGTTCGTTTGTCTGCGGGCGGTGTCCGGGGAGACACCGGCATACCTGAAAGCCGTCAGGACTCACCTTCTGGGTCGTCATCGTTCTCAACCAAGTGCGGCCGGCTTCGTGCTCGATTTGAGGCTTCCAGGCCCCACTGAATCAATTTGCTGATATAGCGTTGGCTCTCGAAAAGGTCGAAGATTTCTGGTGGCTCGGGGGGTGGTTTGTCCGGATCGAAAGGTTCGTTCAACTCGTCCTCCGAACGAACGGGCGGCATCGTTCAGCCTGGAGGAAGCTCGCCCTCATTTTCGTATGCCGCCAAGGCTGCTTCGCATCTCGAGATGTAAATTCCATGGAACACCCCGAAATGGGTCTTCCCAGACAAGGCCAATGATGGGGTACTGGCCGAGCTCATGCTCTTGCCAGACGATTTCAAGGTCCATTTCCGGAGGAGGTTCACCACAAACCTCTTTCAGATGCTTGATGGCTATCTTGCCTTGCTAGGTTCAGGTTTGCTCGCAATCTCCGTGCGCTCTGTTTTCTGAACGGCTAGACTTAGTACACGTTTTCCGGATCGCAATTAGCCGGGGCTGCTTGGGAGTCTCTCGGATGAGACGCAACTTCTCCTCACGGATTGGAAAAGAGGCATTCTATGGGCATTCAAAGACCTGAGTGGCTTGAGCAGGCGGAGGGCGTTCTTGAGACCCTGAATGAAGGCGTGATTGTGAGCGATGATGGTGCTCGGATCCTTTCGGTCAATTCGCGATTTGAAGGGATGATCGGCATCCCGAGAGCAGAAATTATCGGAAAGGAAGCCTACCATTTCTATTCCCCCGAGGAAGCAGAGGTGATCGCCAAGCAGAAAGAAAGAGGAATGAGGGAGGGCCACAATCGCTTTGAATTCGTCTTACCGAAGAAAGACGGGAGTCGCTTGCCGGTGATCATCAGTTCGCGAGCGATGAATTCCCCAGATGGGCGCCAATACGGTGTAATCACATTTACAGAGATTTCCGACCAGAAGCGGGCCGAGGAGCAACTTCGCACAGCGAACAAGCAGTTGGAAGAGCGGCAGAAAGAGATCGAAGAGGATCTGGCCCTCGCGGCTCACGTTCAGGAAAGCCTCGCTCCCAAGAGCCTCATCTGGGGTGGCATGAGCGTCGAAGCGCATTTTCAAGCCGTCCGCACGATCGGCGGTGATTTTGGACTTGCTATGCCTTGCGGTGAAGATCATCTGAATTTGCTTATTGGTGATGTATCGGGTCATGGCATAGGCTCGGCGTTGGTTGCAAATCGAATTTATACCGAGATGGTGACTCAATTTCGAGCAGCTAAACCCCTCGGCGACATGCTGCAATACATGAATCGTTTCGTCATAGAGAACATGGGAATTTCGGGCTTTTTTTTCACCGCAGCGTTGGCTCGTATCGACCTGGGTGGCCGGAGAATGCTCTTTGCCGGTGGCGGTCATCCACCGGCGATGGTCGTGACTCCCAGCCAAGAGCCTCGATTACTGGAGTCACGCAGCACGGTTCTGGGAACTCTTCCGGAAGCTGTCAGCCAAGAAGCGACCCTAGACGTTAACCTACAGCGGGGCGACCGAATTGTTCTTTACTCCGATGGAATCACTGAAGTTTTCAATTCGCGGGATGAAATGCTGGGTGTTCCGGGCCTACGGGAATTTGTGCGAGAGGCGGCTCTCCTTCCTTTCAGTGAAATGATCGAGGGAATCCTCGACAGGGTAGACGCATGGCGAAAGGGACCGCCTTCCGACGACGTTTCGCTTGTATTGGTCGACGTCAACTGAACTTCAGATGAGCGTTCGATGCGTAGAGGTTTGCAAAAGCGTTTTCTTGCCCACGCGAACCTCCTTATTTCTCCGCACTCTTTCACCGCGCGCTAGGCATCCCGCCGCATTCTAGCTCACCTTGCACCTCAACACTGAGTCTCAAGTCTTCAAGTGGGCGCCAATGCCCGCGAGAATCTCGAAAGTAGATCGAACGATAGATATTGCCTGTGTGCGAGCGACGTTCTTTCTCATGCTGTGCTGAAGCGATCGCATAGGCGTGGTTCAGTGACTGCGCCGTCAGTTTCTCTTCGATCAGCGTACAGGACACGTTCTCGCAACTCGGTCTGCGCTCACCTCGGATTCTCATCCACAGTTCGCCTTCGAGACGTACAGTCACTTCCTTGCCAAAGCTAAGAGCAATTCTAAGAATTGTGTCCTTCGGCAGTACGCATTGCTTGCAAACACGGGTGTACCTAGATTTGTCGGCGGCTTCTTTGAATGCAAACGCCGGCACGATCAACCTACACAAGATCCCTTCTTTCAGGGCCGGGTAGCGGGCCTCCAGGGAATGCATGGAAACCCTCATTGGAAGTCATGACTGGAATTTCGGCAGTCTTCTCGTGCGGGTCCGGGACAAAGCCCATCGGATGGGGCAGCGTTTTCTGAGAACTGCTGTCTTGGGCCGCAGTTGAATTCTTGTTGGTTTTTGCCTTTTGCTTCTCTTCATTGAAATGAGCGTTCAACTTTTCTTCCGTCCGGCTCAGCCAGGAACACTAAGAACGAAACCAGCGTGAGGGCAAAGCTCATGATACTCATCGTCCGTGGACACATCAACACCAAAGGGCCAAATATGAAAACCGTTTATGGTGGACGTTCGAATTCGGTTCGGCAGAGCTCTTCGCAGTCGGCGAACGCGCCTAGGGGTGTCACAGGAGGAGTTTGCAGACATTTGCGGGCTCGACCGAACTTACGTTGGAGGTATTGAACGAGGGGAGCGCAACGTCTCACTGGTCAATTTAGAAAAGCTGGCTAAAGCCCTCAAAGTCACACTCTCTGAATTATTTCGTTCAATCTGAACCGGGGACCTCACAATAACTCTGTATCAAATGATTGTCGAAGCTGACTATTGTAAGTGCTTATTTTGCAGTCCACACCTATTCATGCAATGGTCTGTATCAAAGGATTTGGTTTGGTACAGCGCTGGGCAGCCGCGGTAGCTCCTCATGGCCCGAAAACCTCGAAGTTCTTAGCTTCGCAAACTGTTGATTTCGCCCGCTCTGTTTTTCGCTACTCGCCGTGCCCAGAATCGGATGATTTTGGGCAAATATCTGCAAATCAGACAGACAATTCGTAGAGATAGCGAAATCCGATTTCCAACCAGCGAACTTCTGGCAAGTATTTTTCCTCGCTAGCGGCTAGTTACTTTAATGAATAGCCGACAATTCGTCCACGCGTCGGCCAAAAATAGCTTTCGAATGCCAACAATTCGTCCACCTGCCTTGTCACCAAAGGAGCTTTAGGCCCAACTGCACCTGGCGCGAGATCGTCGCGGTGGAGGTGACCACTCCGGCAGTGGGGAATGGGCCCCGGCTGAAGCCGCATAGACGACAGGGTTTGGCGTGTCTTGATTATTGTCGTGCGTCGACTTTCTCACCTTTCGCCCACCGTGCGCCTGGCTTGGGGCTTCTCGTTCCTACATCGGGCAGAGTGTTTGAACTGGGTCCTTTAGGGGCTCTCGGTGCTGCTTTGGCCGCTCGGACCCGGGGCGCGTCGGTTGACGCCCCACCTGTTTGGATGGAAGCGCGTCGAACTCCCGGACCGAAAGAGCTAACCCTCACCCCCTTTGAGGATTTTTCCTCACCAATAAGGACGCTTACACACGCCGCAACAGTAGCACCCGGCAGACCGATGTAGTGTCCACGAAGTCCCGTTGTAGGGTTGTCCCCAAACGAGATTGCAATCACACTCGCCTGCAGAGATCAGCGGAGTCTAGCAAAGACACCGAAGTTCATCGGGGCAGTTGACCTGGGGGAGGATAGCAGTCATGAAAACGCCGAGCATATTTCAGTGGTACCACATTTTGCGCAACCATCGAATTACGATTCTTCAGGCTGTGCGCGGCGCGCTTTGGCTGGCGCGCTAAGAAGCTGCACAAATCGAAGCCAAATAAGTCCAAAGACGTTATGAGGGGGCAAAGATGAGCGCAGTATCGAGTTTTATGACTCATTCGAATGGATATCAGGCGACGACCGGACTATTTCCTGCCGCTGACAAGTTAGTGATGCACCAGTCCAGGCCGGTTCAGTCCGCATTTCTGGATACGATTGTGGGACAGCGCGGCGGCCTACGTTCAGTCCTTTCGCAAGTAGACATCGTGGCTCCCACCAACTCTACCGTGTTGATCTCGGGCGAGACCGGGACTGGGAAGGAGCTGATCGCGAGGGCCATTCACGAACTCAGCCCTCGACACAACCGCAATCTCGTGAAGTTGAATTGCGCGGCCATTCCGGCCGGGCTGCTGGAGAGCGAACTTTTTGGACACGAAAGGGGAGCGTTCACTGGAGCCCTGATCCAAAAGAAGGGCAGATTTGAGATTGCGGATGGAGGCTCGCTCTTTCTAGACGAGATCGGGGATATTCCCCTGGAACTGCAGCCCAAATTGTTGCGTGCCGTGCAGGAGCAAGAGTTCGAACGCCTTGGAAACGTTAAGACGATACAAGTCAATGTGCGGATGATCGCCGCGACGCACCGCAACCTTTCCAGGCTGATTCGGGAGGGAAAATTCCGCGAGGATTTGTTTTACCGCCTCAACGTTTTCCCGATCACCATCCCGCCACTTCGGGAACGGCGCGAGGATATACCACTGCTTGTGAACTATTTTTTGTCGAAGCTCTCCCGGGATATGGGAAGGCAGACCAAGAACATCGCTCCGCGCACCATGGAAGTGCTGACGAATCGTCCTTGGAAAGGGAATGTGCGCGAACTGGCGAACTTCATTGAACGCGCCGTCGTTCTCTCACAGGGTGAAGAATTAACCGTACCAGCCGAGGAGTTCCTAGCGCCCGATTCGCCTGAGTCCGCTCCAATCTCAACGTTCAACCAAGCAGAACGCACTGTAATCATCGATGCACTGAAGGCGGCTTCCGGAAGGATCGCCGGTCGCGGTGGAGCAGCCGAGCGTCTCGGACTCAAACGCACTACCCTGCAGAACAAGATGCAGAAGCTGGGTATCAGCCGGCCATGCTCGTGAGGTCGCAATGAAATACGAATTTAGTTATGCAACAGCCGCGTACATCGCACCGTCTCTGGAAAGAACCGATGTGCATTGGGAAACGACAAATGTTCAGGTTTGGAATGCACAAGAGAGCACGGAGGAACAGCACGAGCTAGTTTATGAGGTGAGTTGGGTAAAAGAACTCGGCACGTGGCGCCGCTTCCTAACATCACGGCGCAAAGTGAACTGATGTAGTTGGCGAGTCTTGTCCGCCGCGAGATTTCAGCAAGGACGATCTCAAACCCGTAGGACGCCTCCGGGGCGACAGCATCTCGCGCTGCCTGTTCGAAAATATCGCCAGAGCGTCAGCGGACCACGACCAGGAACAACTAAAAGCCGTGCGCTAATTTTCCCCCTTTAAGTCCACGAGAAGCACAGTGCCGACGCTCCGCCACAGTACCGTGACAGGCAGTGCGATTCGGCTGCTGAGTCGTCCCTATCGGCGAATTCGGATAACGGTGAGATTGAGGCAAATTACGCTTACCAGTAACGGATATGCTCTGATAGTTGCATAGATGGGATTGAAGGTGGCACGATGAGTCCGGACGCTTACGGCTCCAGCTCTGCACTATGCACAAAGTCCTTCTTACGGTTCTCGTTTCTTTTTATCCCAGCACGATTCGGGCGCAAACCACGAATTTCTCCGTTGGGGGCCAAGTAGCCGATCCTCAACAGCATGAGGAGCCATGACCGACAGGTCCTACGCGATTCGGACGATAACTGCGAAGCTGAAAATTGGAGCCTTGCTGGGGTTCATTGCGCTTGGCGTGCTTTCGTGTCCGTGTGCTCTGGCGCTCGATCCGTCGCTCGACATCACTCAATACGCGCACACCGCGTGGACCGTCCGGGACGGGTTCTCTCTAGGCAACATCTATGCCATTACCCAGACACCGGATGGATATCTCTGGCTGGGTACCGAACTAGGTCTGGTTCGCTTCGATGGCATCCGCAGTGTTCTCTGGCAACCGCCTGCGGGTCAGCATCTCCCTAACAGGACCGTGTACAGGCTACTCGCGGCGCGCGACGGCACTCTTTGGATAGGCACATTTGGTGGTTTTGTAACCCTGAGTGGAGGCAAGCTGCGACCGCCCCCGGCTCTTGCGGACGAATTTGTGATATCGCTGTTCGAGGACCGTGAGGGGACGGTGTGGGTGGGCACCGAGGCGAACGCAATGCGGGCGCTTCCCAGCCGCGTCTGCGCGATGCGAAGCGGCAGCGCCAAGTGCTACGGCGAGGACAATGCCTTCGGCCATAATATTCCAGCTTTCTATGAGGACAGTTCCGGCAATCTCTGGGCCGGTGCAGAGACGCAGGTTTGGCGAATGAATCCCGGTCCTCCAACGCCCTACGCGACAATACCAAAGATTCTCTCGGCCCTAAGTGAGAGCGACGACGGACGGCTGTTGCTTGCCAAGTACGGCGCAGGAGTCTTCCAGCTCGCCGGCAATAAGGTCGAATCGTATCCGATTCGAGCTGCAATCAATGCGAATCGCCTTCTCCCAGACCACGATGTTAATTCGAATAAACTGCTCCGCGACCGCGACGGAGGTCTCTGGATCGGAACCGTAGACCGAGGGCTCATCCATGTACATCACGGCCGAACCGATGTATTTGCAAAATCGGATGGGCTCTCAGGCGACATCGTCCTGGCCCTTTTCGAGGATCGTGAGGGCAATGTCTGGGTGGCCACCACAGGGGGACTAGACCGATTCCGGGAGCTCCCGGTTAATACTATTTCGGTCAAACAGGGACTCCCTACCGATGCTGTTTCATCGGTGCTCGCGTCCAATGATGGCAGCATTTGGCTTGCCTCTCCTCATGGTCTGACCAGGTGGAAACAAGGACAAACGACGACCTTCCGGAAACCAAATGGACTGCCGGACGACACGATACAGTCTCTGTTTCAGGATGATGATGGCCGAATTTGGGTGTCCACCGCTCATGGGTTAGCTTATTTCAGGGATGGCCGATTCTTTGCCGTGGCTGTTGCACCTGACCAGCAAGTGCATTCCATCGCAGGCGATAAGGCGGGAAACATCTGGTTTTCAGAGTCTAGAACTCTATTGAAGTTGCGGGAAGGGCGTTTGCTCGAGCACATTCCCTGGTCAGAGTTGCGGCGTATCGAGAGTGCTTCCGTTCTCGCCTCCGACCGTGACAACGGCGAACTCTGGTTTGGTTTCTGGAACGGTGGGGGTGTGTCTTCTTTCAAGGATGGTCGGCTTCACGAGTCGTATAGCACGGCTGACGGGTTGGCCGAGGGGCCTGTCCAAGGGCTTCAACTCGATCAGGATGGGGCGTTGTGGGTCGCAACTTTGAGCGGGGTTAGTCGCATTAAGGATGGCCGCATCGCCACGCTCAGCAGCAAGAATGGCTTGCCCTGCGACACGGTTCTCTGGTCAATAAGGGACGATGATGGTCTGTTCTGGCTGTATACGGCCTGCGGCCTGGTGCGCATCACCCCGAGTGAACTGAACGCATGGATCGTGGATCCGAAGCACAGGATTCAAACGACAGTTTGGGATGCGGCAGATGGTGTCAGGATCCGCTCGGTTGCGGCTACCGCCTTTACTCCTCGCATCTCGAAGGCGTCCGATGGGAAGCTGTGGTTCCCAACGGGGGACGGGGTCCAAGTCATCGATCCTCGTCATCTTGCTGTGAACAAAATTCCGCCGCCGGTTCGCATCGAGCAAATCATAGCCGATCACAAGGTTCAGTGGCAGAACATAACAGGCGCGGCAGTTACGAACTTGCGTCTGCCCGCTCGGACTCACGACCTGCAGATCGACTACACCGCTCTGAGCCTGGTCGCGCCGGAGAAGGCTCATTTCAAGTACATGCTGGAAGGCCAGGATCAGGACTGGAGGGAAGTGGTCAACGAGCGCCTGGCGCAATACACGAACCTTGCTCCCCGTCACTACCGTTTTCGCGTCATCGCCAGTAACAACAGCGGAGTGTGGAATGATCAAGGCGACGTGCTCGACTTCTCCATAGCCCCCGCGTACTACCAGACGAACTGGTTTCGCTCTCTGTGCCTAGCTGCTGTCGTAGTGCTGCTATGGGCGGCCTACCAGTTGCGTCTCCGGCGATTGCATCATGAGTTCGACATGACGTTGGAGGCGCGCGTCGGTGAGCGGACCCGCATCGCGCGCGATCTGCACGACACCCTACTGCAAAGCTTTCAGGGAATTCTGCTGTATTTTCAGACTGGCATCAACCAAATGTCGGAGCGTCCGGGCGAAGCACGGAAAACATTTGAGACAGCAATGCAACAGGCTATGCATGCGATCGTCGAAGGCCGTGAGGCGATCCAGGGGTTGCGCTCTTCCGTTATCGAAACCAACGACCTTGCCCTGGCAATTCGGACCGTCGGGGAAGAGCTTGCGGCCGGGTCGAACTCTGCCTTTCGGGTGCACGTGGAAGGCGCGCCGCGCGATCTGCATCCGATTCTTCGCGACGAAGTCTACCGCACAACGGGAGAGGCGATGCGTAACGCGTTCCGTCACGCGCATGCCAAACAGATCGAGGTGGAAATCTATTATGACGACGCGCGGATCCGCGTGCGCGTACGCGACGACGGTAAGGGTATCGACCCGAAGCTGTTGAGCGGTGATGGGCGCGAAGGACACTTTGGCTTGCCTGGCATGCGGGAGAGAGCCAAGCTCATAGGTGGCAAGCTGACGGTGTGGAGCGAACTGGAGGCCGGCACGGAAGTAGAACTGACGATTCCTGCTGCACGCGCGTACACGACAGCTACTGACGGACAGCAGGTGTCCTTGGCCGAGAAGATTCTTGCGAAGCTATCTAGGCGAGGCACAGTGAAAAAGCGATGAGTGAAGAGGAGAGTCCGATTCGGATTCTGGTGGCCGACGACCATCCCGTCGTCCGTGAAGGTGTTGGTGCGCTCGTCGGTGGTCAGCCGGACATGCGCGTTGTTGGTGAAGCCTCGAATGGCCGCGAAGCGATTCAGCAGTTCCGAGAACACCATCCGGACATTACGCTGATGGACTTGCAGATGCCCCAGATGAACGGGCTGGACGCGTTGCTTGCGATTCGCGACGAAACTCCAGAAGCGCGGATCATCATGCTGACTACCTACGCTGGGGACGCCCAGGTGCTGCGGGCAATTAAAGCCGGCGCTCGGGGCTATCTGTTGAAGAGTTCGCTATATGAGGAACTACTGGAAACTATCCGAGCCGTCCATGCGGGCAAAAAGGCCATTTCTGCAGAAGCCTCCTTCGAAGTTGCCGAGCACGCCACCGACGAGGCTCTCACACCGGCGGAAGTTCGTGTGCTGCGGCTGATTGCCGAAGGGAATGCAAACAAAGAGATTGCAGAGCAGCTTTCGGTAAGCGAGGAGACAGTAAAAGGGCAAGTCCGTAACATCCTGTCCAAATTGGGCGCGAAAGACCGTACGCAAGCCGCCATGATCGGGGTAAAACGCGGCATCATCCAGTTGTAATTCGCTCGAAAGAGTCCCTCGCTCGGGCCGTTTGGGGGTTATGTCTGTAGATTAAGCCCTTCGCTCTTGATTATGTCTTGCGTCGACTTTTCTCAACATTTGCCCACGGTACGCCTGCTGGCATCAGCCCGGCCGATCCGGGGATTATGGCGGGGTCAACGATATTCCTGTGCTTGGTCGCGCTGGCCGCGAGTTTTCTCCCGGCCCGCCGCGCGACGCAAGTGGATCCGATGCGGGCGTTACGCGAGGAATAGCCACCGAGGCACCAAAGAACGCCAAGGAAAACAAAACAGCTTTTCTCCGTGTCTCGTCGTCTACGTTGTTGTCGTGCATCGTCACGTTTTGTGGTCGAAGGGACCTCCAAGGATTAGACCGTTCTATGATCCGATGAAGGACCTGCAGAACCCATTAAGGATAGATCGAGACTATTAGAATGCAACATCTCTGGTTACTTTGCCGACAAGTCGGCTATTCGTTGAAGTGACTCCCTGGCAGAAGAGAATTTTGTCTTCACCGAAAATGTTCCGGGTCAGAAGTCCCGTTCGGGGAAGTTTAATCGTGATCACGGATAATCGGACTTGCTGCTAGCACTCATCCTGCAGCTGCCTGCCCAGAAACCACAAAAATCACGTAATTGATCTTGAATGAGACGGTTCTAGCCGATGAAACGAATGGCCGTAAATCATATCTTTTTGGGCAATACCGCCTGTTCGGGTCTCTTTAGCTCGGGCGAAGCTGGAGAGCAATCGGACAGGTCCGTACCAAAACACCTCTTTTGATACGGCTCTTTTCTGCGCGACAGGAGATTGGAGAATCAAATAGATACAATGCCTCCGAATGGCACCCTTTGATACTGCAAAGGAAGCAGCAAAGGGATAGGCAGAGGACTTCCCCGAACCGGACTTCGGGGGAGTCAGCGAAATTTGCCTTGTCCGAGTATGGCGTTATACCTCTAAGTGGATTATTTCCGAGCAGAGCGTGTCCGAGGCCCAAACAGGAAGAGGAGTGAAAGAAGGATGTTGAGATCCGTGCCTCCCGGGTTATTTGGACCCAGCAAAAAAGCTCACAAGAGAACCTATGTATAGCCCATGTGTAAGTTTCCAAACGCGCCTCGAACCATGATAAGTTGGAACAAATTCACGCGTGATTCCATATAGAAAACGATGAAAAGAATCTGGACTCTCACAATAGTTGGGATGTTGATTTGGGGAATCTCTCTTCAGGCCGACGAAGCTCATGATCAGTCGCTTTCACTGAAGGAACGCGTCGCAATCGCTTCGAGAATTTATGCTGACATACAGATATATTTTGGCCACTGGGAGGGAATCCCCAGTTTTGATCTAAATGCGGAATATGGCAAGTACCTGGATCAGGTGCTCGCCACTGATAGCCGCAGGGCTTTCGCTCTTGCAAGCATGGAATTCATTGGAAAGCTCCAAAACAGTCACAGTGGATTTGTGGACCATTGGTTGCAACAGACGTATGGCCAGCAACTGAACTTCTACGCCTATCCGATTGATGGACAGTGGGTCGTCACGCGTAGCGATGTGCCAGATCTCAAGGTTGGTGATGTAATCTCTGCGCTGGACGGAGAGCCCTTTGCGTCGTTCTATCAAAATCAGCGCAAGTACATTTCGGCCTCAGATGAACGCTGGCGGCAGCGCTCCTTTTTTGAGTATCCCTATCTGTTTCCAGAAAGCTTTGAGCTCACGCTGGACGACGGCCGCCGTATCGCAGTTCATCGCAACGGCCCGTTCCGGTTCGCAGGTACGGAATACACGAAGATCGATGTGAGCGATCGGGAGGGTATTCCCGTGATTCTCGTCCCCAGCTTTGATCTTGCCAAATTGGAAGCAGATGCCGTGGGGGCGCTGAAGCAGGCCGGCACTGCAAAGGCAATCATCATCGACGTTCGCGACAACCACGGAGGTTCCACGCCTCAACGGCTCATAGAGGCTCTGATGGACCGTCCCTATCGTTGGTGGTCAGAATCCACTCCCGCGCACATCGGATCTTTCGAGTTGGAGAATAGCCCTGGAACTCATACCGAGCTTCATTGGTTCGGAGGCGTAGAACAACCGTCTGGAACGCCCTACAAAGGGGTTCTATTCCTCCTGACGAACGGCGGCTGCTTTTCCGCGTGTGAGGATTTTGTCGTCTCTTTCAAGGACAATCATCGCGCTACCATTATCGGCGAACGCACCGCTGGAAGCTCTGGCCAACCTTATAGCCACCGATTCGAAAATGGCATGGGATTCGGCCTGAGCACGAAACGCGAATTCATGCCGGATGGATCTCCTTTTGAAGGAGTAGGGATCGCGCCCGACATTGAAATGCACGTTCACGCAGCGGACCTTGCCTCAGGTCGTGATCCAGTGCTGGAGAAGGCTCTGAGCCTTGCCAAATCCACCAGCTCTCAATAAGGACAACCAGTCTTACGTTCATTCTGGTGGCCGGATTAGTCCGCATACTCGGAAACTATACAGAAACGGGGTTCGAGGAGATGAGAGCGCCAGCAATCCTCGTCGAGACCTCGCACTCCCGCATCGGGACTTCGAGACAATGATCCTTGCCTCGACGAAAGCGTGTGAAGATTTCCCATTCCATGCGAGCGCTTCGGATTATAATTGTCTCACTGATTGGTTTGAGTTCCGTCGGCCTGTAGTAGACGGGAGGAAACGCTCTCGACAGGCGCTTTTGGCAGATTGTCTCTCTAACCCCTCCCCTCACCTCTTGGCCGTTGACCCGAAACCCTTGCCCTTCTGTTAGGCGAGACTGAAAGTCAGCAAATCAGACAGAGGTGTGCAATGCTTTCCAAAGCGATCTCCATCGTTTTTGTCACTGCCCTCCTGTGCGACGTCGTTGCACATGCTCAATCGCAGCCCCCAACCCATTCGGTTGCTCAGGCTACGCCTAAGCCCGTCGTTAAATATGGTTCGAATCCAGACGTCGGCAAGACCTTCACTCACGACAGCGTCAAGCTGTATTACGAAGTTTACGGTGCGGGCGAACCGCTTCTGCTCGTGCATGGTAACGGCGGCAGCATCGCGGATTTCAATGCGCAGATCGATTACTTCCGCAAGCGTTACAAGGTAATCGCTATGGACAGCCGGGACCAGGGCAAGTCCGGCGATAGCCCGGACAAGCTCACCTACGAGAAGATGACAGACGACCTTGCCGCCCTTCTCGACCATTTAAATACGGGTCCCGTGAATGTGCTGGGCTGGAGCGATGGCGCCATCGAGGCCCTCTTGCTCGGCATCCGCTATCCGGCGCAGGTGAAGAAGATTGCTGCGATGGCCGCAAACCTGAACCCGAGCGAAGAAGCCATCTACCCAGAAGTCTTAGCCGCCGCCAAGTCGATGGTGGACTCGATGCCCGCTGCCGACAAGGAATCCCCGGAAGGCAAACGCGAGTTGAAGGTGATGCAAATGATGTTCGACGAGCCCCACATCAATCCCAAGATGCTTGAGACAATCACTGCTCCCACCCTTGTGCTTGTCGGGGATCACGATGCGATCCGCGACGAGCATACGTTAGAGATCTACCACCACATCCCCAACAGCCAGCTCTGCATCTTCCCGAACTCGACGCATATGGTTCCTTATGATGACCCTGCGCTTTTCAACTCAACGATCGACCGCTTCTTCCGCGAGCCTTTTGTGAAGAAGGATCGCGTTACGGACTTATTCAAGTCTTACCAAGAAATGAAAACTTCCCAACAGTAACCACGACCGGCCAGTTCTCTTAGTCCTGGCTTGACTCCTCGGCCAACTCAGCGGCCCCCTGCTGATTGGGATAGCTCCCAGTTTGTCGGTGACTCTCCAGAAACGGCGTTCGAGGACACGCGGCAAGGATAAACGAGAAGTCCACAAATCAGGCAGATAGTGGACCTTCGCCAGCCGCTCTCTGATACACCCCAATGCATCTCTGAACAGTGGCCAAGGAGTGCCGAATTTCTTGGCTAGAGCACGCAAGCTGGTTGCCCCATGTGCGTACGTGTCTGCAATGGCCGTTCCTCTCATTCCTCATCGCTGAGCAGTGATCTCGGTACCCTTCGGAATCGTGATGTCCTTACCATGCATGAGCAGGAAAAGTGGAGCAGCAGGGAAAAAGACAATGGCAGTCGGCTGCCTTTTTATATCCAAACGCGCATGCCTTGAAACATGCCCCTGTTAGGCGTAGATTCCTTCCAGTGCCACCCCGCAGAAAGCCAGATAGCGAACACCAATTCATCGTGGACTGGAGGTCATTATGATGATCAAGAATTACACGGTAGCCGTTCTGTTGCTGGGCGGCATTCTTTTCGTCGAGGAGGCGTTATTCGCTCAGAACGGCTCGGCCCAGACCGCGCAGCCCGTGACCGGCCACGAGACGCCAGCATCCCTAGATGAAGAGATCGCAATGATGAGGTCAGACCTTAGGTCCAACCGAAAGAAAGTTATCGCTGCCAACATGAAGTTGGCCCCCGACGAAGCGAAGTGGTTCTGGCCGACCTACGACCAATACATCAATGAGTTGGTGAACATCAACAACGCGAAATACGCTCTCATCAAAGAGTATCTGCAAAACGAAAACATGACCGATGAGCAGGCCGATACTCTCTCGAAGAGGTGGATTGATGTGGATGCATCCGTCGTCCAACTTCGACTCAAATACGTTCCTATATTCCGCAACGTCCTGTCAGCGAAAAGCACGGCGATGTTCTTTCAACTCGATCGGCGTGTTCAAATGATGATCGACCTGCAACTGGCAAGTTCGATTCCGCTAATTCAACCCTAAACTGCCGCAGAGTTCCCCCGAACGCCACCCTCATCCTGTGGTCAAAAATGTGTCGGGGCGTGTCGTAAGTCGGTCGCATTATCGGAATAGTGACGGCTAGTACCACGCTCACTGGTCGCGCACCAGCGAAGGCCCCGATATATTCGCATCGAGAAGCCTCCTCAACTGTTCTTTGCGCGGCGTATCCTTGTGGCCGCGCCTACCCCGGCCCAACCAGTCAAGCAGCTTCTCCAGGTTTACGTGA
Source organism: Candidatus Acidiferrales bacterium (assembly GCA_963775865.1). Lineage (GTDB taxonomy): Bacteria > Acidobacteriota > Terriglobia > Acidiferrales > UBA7541 > Acidiferrum. The sequence continues at coordinate 580,172 of CAVZKU010000002.1, forward strand.
AAAGTCTTTGCTTCCTCGTGCATTTGGACAACAAATTCCTCAGCCTTGTACGACTCCTCCTCGGTTTCTGGAGTTCTTGAACTTGGCCCACGCTCGGCAGGCCGCTTCGTAGACACTCGACGCACGAACCTCGGTTGAATGATCGACACCTCTTCTGTCGCGAAATCGAACGGTGCATGCACAGACGCGCACTGGAACAATCCTGAGTTTGGATTCACTGCTGGTGGGAATCGGAACTACAGTCTACTTCGTCAGGCGAACCACTCCAACTCCAATTTCCGTGCGTTCGCGATTTGGATAGTTCAGTCGTGCCTCTCCGCAGCTGATATTGATCTGAATGTCTTCGATAACGGTGTGAACAATCTTTTTCATCGAATCGGAAATCAATTTGTTTAGGCCTTGTAGGCTAGTGCCGGGGACAGCTTTGCTGGGCAATCTCCCCAAATACATCGGGTACTCAGCACAGTGAGCTTCGCAGTGAATCGGAAAGGGGCGGGGCTATGGATCCGGGTCCGCCCCATTCAAATCGACTCCGCTAATGTCTGACGGACGCTAACGCTTAGGGGCTGAGGCGGCGTTGGCGCCCAACTTTCCTCCCCCCTCCAGCGCCGCCACCAAATCCTTCGATCCCGATCCCCAGCGCGAGATCGTTTTGAGCGCCTGCGTGAACGGCACATTCACTGGATGCACCCGCTCCGCACTCAAGATATACACTGCTCCCGCCAGCGGCGTCGGAATCGACGGCACGAACACCGTAAACCGCCCGTCTCCCAGTTCTTCAATAATGAACGCCGGCACCAGCGCGTCCTCCACCTCCGCAAGCGCCGGCTTCCACGCCGCCTCCCGATCCTCTCCGGCCAGCCGCTGCGTAAGGCTGCGAATCAGCGCATACCCCGGCATCCGGTCAAAGAACGATTTCTCCACGCGATTCCACAACCGGTACCCGGTCCGGGTCCGCAACGCCACCCCAATCAGAAAGCAACCCACCAGCACCAGCAGCAACGACAGCACTTGATCCGCCGGAAGCCACTTCGGCAGCAATTGCGCGAATGGCTTCATGATCACCGCCAATGACTTGATGCCCTTCAGCACCAGCAACACCGCCAGATAAGTCGGCGCCACCACTAGCGCCCCCGCAACCAGCCGCCCTAAGACAAATTCGCTGAGTTTTTTCATCGAGCGCCCCCTTGAGAAATAGCGGCGCACTTTAGCCAATGCGAGGTCGGCGTTTGCTCACGCTTCGGTCTTGGAGTGCCTCAGTATACCTGGAAAGTATTTGAATCATTCTTGCCGTGGCCCGAGTTAAATGTTTGGTGCAATAAATTTACTCGAGGGGTCTTAACGTTATCGAATCTGCATAGATGCCGATAAGGGACAAAATTTGCGACGAAAATATATTCGGCGACCCGCAAGCTTCCGTCTAGCCGCTTAATGGTGCATTGACCATGCTTCTCCGTTCGTCCTACGAATGGCGAACCATTCCCGTCGAAGAATGACATTTGACCAACTAAAAGGAATGCTGCCGCCGCGTGGCCCGGTCTGTGATAGCAACTGAGTTAGGGGCGGAACCCCGAAGTGTTAGCCCCGCCCCTTCCCATTCACCTTCCGCTTTCTTTTTATTGTGCCGAAGCTCCTGCAGCCCGTTCTGCGACCTTGGTCTCGACGAAGTGCCGGATTAGACGCCGGTTGCGTTCTGCGAAGGCGAGCTTATCTGCCAGGCAGGTCTCCAAAAGTACGCCCACACCGTGATGGCCTGCCAAGTCAGCTGCTGCAACTAAAACCTCATACTCGGCCATCCGTAGGTGTGCGAGATGGTTCAGTTTTGCCAAGACGAAGAGGCGCTTGGCGACTGGGGATTGGATCTCAGCCACTTCCCTGCGGAAATCCTCCAGGAAGGTTTCTTGTAGCTGTCCACTGGATGTTCCTGGCTTCTCGCCGATGATGCGGAAGCATTCGTCGAGTTTGGCGAGAATCTGTTTGGACACGAAAGCCCGTGCTTCTATCGCCTCCTTGATCTCGGGTTCCTCAGCGTGCTTACCGATCTCTTGATAGATGGTCGATTGCCGTTCGGTCCTATTTCGCACATTGCTAAGCAACATCAGAAAAACTTCTTTCGGGGTTCTTACTGGCATTGTCTTTCTCCATTCGGTGAATTTCGGCCGGTCTCTCACTTGACTACGCCTCTGGAGGCACGAGTGCAAGCTGTCAAAACTACTAGCAAAACAGACGCATCCGGGTCTTACACAATTGCCAAGTTGGATTCTGGCCTGTGGTTTGACTTACTCTTTGTGCGCGACGGATATGCTCCCGAAATTGTTAGGATGAAGGACGCGTCGGCTGGGACTGCACCCCTAGCTATAGCTACCCCTCTGGCTCAGCGGCCGGTAGAGTCCTAATTTGGCGCTCGCCCTGTAAATGGCACCAGCATTGCGGTCTTGCGTGCATACGCAGCATAGGCGTCTTCGCCGAGTTCTACCCGCAAGAACCGTTCCTCCCGTCGCGCTTTTGTGTAGAAGGCGAACGCTAAAATAGCGGCCCCAAACAGCGCGAAAGAAGTTCCTCTCTCGATGGCGGTTGCGAACGCCGCAAAGATGATGCCCAAATAAATCGGATGGCGTACGAGGCGATAAGGGCCTGTATCCACGACATGGTGACCAGTCTTCTTAGTCAGCCAGTCCGACCAAAGACGCCCCAGGTGAATGCGAGCCCACCAGGCGAACAAAAATCCGCTTGCTGCCAGTGCCACCAATATCCATTTCAGTGCGGCGTCAAGGTGCCAAAACTGCACCTGCGCGTAGTAGTGGCGGTTGCTCGCTCAGTTTCTCACTTGCTTCGCGCCCTCGATACGTTCAAGGCCCAAGGCATCGATTTCGTCTCTTTCAGCGAGCAGATGGACACCTCGACGCCTGCCGGGAAGATGGTGTTTACGGTTCTTGGCGCTGTTGCCGAGCTAGAGCGCAGCTTGATTGTAGAGCGAGTGAAAGCCGGGCTCCGCAACGCCAAAGCGAAGGGCAAACGGCTTGGACGGCCGAAGACGGTCCTGGATGTGAAGAGGATTACCGCGCTACGCGCACAAGGCTTTGGCTGGAAGCGGATCGCAACGGATTTGGGGGTTGGGGTTGGAACGATTTACCGCTTCGCCGGAGAGGGTTCCAAAATTCGAGAAAGGGATTATTGAACCTTTCTTATTAGTCTTGGCATCTGAATCCTTTGTTTCCAGAGAATCTAGCAAGGTGGTTGACGTCTCCATGGAATCGGTGCGCTCTAGTGTTTAGGCGCTATGCGATAGTGAATGAGGAACAGAAAAGGAACGCGCTCGCCAAAACGCAGCAGTACCTCGTTGCTTCTGCGAATCGCGAGGTTGTCGCGATAGGATGAAAAAAACTTAGGCAGTCCGATTACTATGAGCAACTTGTCCGGTAACCCGAATTGACCAGGATTTGACCAATCACCCAGAGCACCAGTTAGAATAGAGTCTCGTAAATCAGCGGGGGAACATGGCTTGTAATTCATGTGGGTCAGTTAATCAGGGAAAGTTTACTTCCGAGATCGACATTCATTTTCCAGGACTGAGCAATAAGAAGAGTCCAGTCCTGGTGTATCCCGAACTATTGGTGTGCCTCAATTGCGGTAAAGCGGAATTTACCGTTCCCAAAGAAGAATTAGTCCTACTCGCTAAGAGCGATGCCACTGGGGGTAGTTAGGGCCTGTCAGGGAGCAAGATCGGATTGGGAAACGTAGGACTGACCGGCGAGCACCGCTTTTATCGCGGGCACCAGATGGTGCTTCATGTTGAACTTCTGCACGTAGCCCAACGCTCCCGCTTGCATGCAGGCCTCGATGAACTGTTTTTCTCGGTGTACCGTCAGGAAAACAATCTTTGTTGTGGAACCGGCTGCCTGAAGTTGGTGCGCCGCGTCAATTCCATTCAATATCGGCATGCTAACATCAGTCACGATGACGTCAGGGAGGAGGCGGCGAGCTGCCGACACCAATGCTGCGCCGTCCGCTACTGTTCCTACGACATCAAAATAGGGAGATAACAGAGCTCTCTCTGCATCGAGGAGAGCCCCATGATCATCGGCTAATAAAACGCGGGGGCGACTCAATATTCGCCTCTCAAAAGTAACTCAAGTCGCTCGGTCTAATTGCTGAGCAGCAAACCGGGCGAACTCAGGATCTTTGGTTCAGAGTACCTGCGAGAATGAATGCCGCGCCACTGGGGAAATGCCTAGCCACTGTCACGCTAAAATCGACGCATCCGTGGGCACGTGGAATTAGTAGGAGTTAGCGTGCCGACGGCACGAACTATCTGGCTCGATCGAGATCAGTCCTTGCTTTAAGGCAAATAAGACCAGGTCGGCGGTGCTATGAAGGTTAAACAATCCCCGGATCTTGTGTTTGTGGAACTCCACAGTTTTTTCGCTTAAGGTTAAGATATCTGCGATCTCTTTGTTAGGTCGCCCCTCAGCTAGCAACTGAACAACTTCCTTTTGTCGCGGGGTCATCTCCTTCGAGTATTGCCGCGCCCTAAGCTTCGTCGCAACCCAGTCTTCCGCTCTCAGCTTGGGCGTTAAATAAGGCTTGTGATGCAAGACCTGATCTATCGCCTTCAACAATTCCTGTCCCGCGGAGTGTTTTAGGACGAACCCGATTGCCCCAAGTTCAAAAGCAGCAGCAGCCAGATTTGGGTCGTCTCGCATCGTTAGAAAGATGAATTTGATGTTGGGGACTTGCTCTTTGATTTCCCGGGCCGCATCCAGCCCATTCAATAGCGGCATACCGACGTCTACAACAATCACATCCGGCCGGAGTCGCATGGCTTCCGCAACCATAGCGCGACCATCCAGTACCACCCCTAAAACGGTGTAAGTCTTTTCCAGATAGGCCCGCAATGTTTCGGCAAACATCGCGTGGTCATCTGCGATTAAGAAACGCGGACCGGTGCTGCGCGAAGACACGCTTTGCATAAGGCTCCTCTCTATGCGATCAACGAAAGCTGGAAGAGCGACACCGGGTCGTCACAATTACATAGGGTCTGACTGGTGTTGGAGGAGTGGATACAGGATACGTGTCAGAGCGCCCTGTGAAGGACTGTCACTCAGGGGGGAGCCTACCCTCTTCCGTTATCGGCTGGAACTGTCAGTTCTGACAGTCTGGTGTTTAATTTTCATTGATCTTCGATATCTTTGGATGGTTAAAGTCCTGATTGACGGGGAAATCGGACATGGGGTCCCGGTACGAAGATGTCCGGTTACACGTAGGGCCGGGGGATACAAAGGAATGAGTTGTCCGTGATGCTCAATGTCCTTCGCAAGTCCTGGTTAACGCCTAATCGCCGAAGTAGGTAACAGTACGCGGCGCTAGTTTCACTATTTCGACCCGGGAGCATGTTTTTCATCGAGGAGTTTCCGTAGTCGTTGCTTGCCCTCAGAATCGTTGCGGCTTCGTCTTCCTAGGCCAAGCCAAGTAAGCATTTTTTCTAGGTTGACGTGAAGGATTTTGGGATCATCACTCACTTCAACGATGAACTCCTCCGTCTTATACGACTCCTCTTCAGTTTCCCCTGAAGACTTAAACCTTGCCCATGCCCGGCAAACCGCCGCAGCTTGACCACGAGTCCAGCATCGATAACCGCGAAATTCATTGCGAAACTCGCTTTTGAGTAAAATATAGATACCGGGCATCCGCAATTGCATCCCTACAAAGCACGAGATTGGGTTGTCTTTATCGCTAATCTCGGGGCTCACCAGACAATGACTTTCGTCAGCGTAGAGTTTGTCGAGGTCGCTTGGAAACTGAGTGTGAGCAAAGCCAGCATCCGCCCTAAAGGCTGGGGTCTCAACCCGGCGCAATGGCGGATATTGCGACAAGAAATCGCGACGTATCTATATCCATCCGGCCATCGCAACCCATGACCGGGAAGCAAAACGCACGCTATTGCACGTTGCGACCTGCCTAGCCAAGAAAGCGTTTGCTCCCACGGTCATTCGCTCGCCCGCGGTCATCGTATGTTTGTCCCACACCGGCCGCTGCTGACGCGGCACGCGAGAACGATCCGCCACCGGATTCCTTCTCACCGCTCTTGTCGACCTCGATGGAGTCGACGGAGCCCTTAAAATAAGCCCCGTCTTCAATGATGATGCGCGCCGTCGCCAGATTGCCGTTGACGGAGCCATCCTTCTTAATCTCGATCCGATCCTCGGCCCGCACCTTGCCCTTTACCGTGCCGAAGACCACCACTTCCCGGGCGGTAATGTCGGCGGTCACCTTGGCCGAAGCGCCCACGGTCAGTTTGCCCTCGCCCAGTTGGACCAATCCTTCCACCGACCCTTCGAGCGCTTTTTGTCTTTGAATCAAGCTTGCATACTCGCCCAGTTGGATCAATCCTTCCACCGACCCTTCGATCACCAGGTCTTCATTGCCGGCGATTTCGCCTTTCACATGCAGACTTGGACCGAGCCGGGCCGTAGCACGGTCAGCGGTCGCCACCATCGGACGGATAGCATTTGTACTCATTGCGGTAGTTCCCTCCCCAGTAGCCGCGGCGGGTTTCGACGCCGGCGGCGGATTCACTGGAAAATTTTTGATTTGCGTTTCCGGCTTCTTATTCCCCCACTTCCCCCACATCGGTCCACTCCGCAGGAATCGCATAGTGCTGGCCATCCCTGTTTAGACTTAGCCCCGCTACGAAACAACTGGGGGAATCCCTAATCCCCAGCTCGCTCAAAAACTTGCGTCTTCAACTCTTTCGCTGCTGAGTAGGATCTCCGTCGACACACCGTTACCGGCAGCCCGGGACGATCCCTGATTGCTCCAGTGCAACGACAGACACGTCCACAGCGGCCATAATCTTCTCAATCGGTTGCCGGGAATGCGCAGGGGAATGCAGTTACTCCGCCCGGCACAGGGCCGGCCAAGGCCGGCCCTCTACAATTGGAGTACACAGTGAAGTTACTAATCGGAGCATAATATAGGTGACATTCAGAAAATAATGTGTTAGTGTGTCGGGCATGGGAAACCAAGATGCTCGCTCGCTGCCGGCGGAAGCTCAAGAAGATCTTCGCCGACGAGTCGTTGATGCAGTTCAGAAAGGTCTTTCGCAAACTGAGGTGGCTCGAGTCTTCGGGGTAGCTCGAGGTACAGTGAGCCGCTGGATGGGGATGGTGGAACGGGAAGGACGACGGGCGCTGAAAGCACAACGGCGAGGACGACCGCCGGTTTCGCGATTGGCACCGCATCAAGCAGCCACGACGGTGCGCCACATTCTCAGCGGTTGCCCGGACCAGTTGAGCTTGCCCTTTGCGCTGTGGACCCGGGAAGCGGTGCAAGAGTTGCTGTCGCGAAAGTTCGACGTGCAGGTTTCGGTGTGGACGGTGGGACGCTATTTGCGGGCCTGGGGTCTGACCCCGCAGAAGCCGGTGCGACGAGCGTACGAACAAAATCCGCCGGCGGTGCGGAAATGGCTGGAGGAAGAATATCCATCGATTCGAGCACAAGCACGACAGTTTAAGGCGCAAATTCATTGGTTAGACGAGATGGGGCTCCGTGCAGACCATCAAGCGGGGCGATCCTACGGACGGCGCGGGCAGACGCCAGTCGTATTTGGTACGGGTCAGCGCTTTCGCTGCAACATGATCTCTTCCATTACCAACCGGGGGCGGTTGGCCTTCATGATTTTCCGACAGCGTTTTACGGCGCGGGTGTTTCTGAATTTTCTTGGCCGTCTTCTACGCCTGACGCGGAAGACCAGAAAGAAGGTGTTTCTGGTTGTGGATGGTCACCCAGTCCACAAGGCGCGATCAGTAACACGTTGGCTGGACGAGCACCGTGAACAAATCCGGGTTTTCTTCCTTCCGTCATATAGTCCGGAGTTGAATCCGGATGAATTGCTGAACCAGGATGTGAAGACGAACGCGCTCGGCCGAGTCCGTCCAATCAACGTCCAGGAAATGATGGACAACGTTCGCTCCTACCTTCGGATCACACAGGCAAGGCCCACGGTGGTGAAGAACTACTTTTGCGAACGCCACGTCCGATACGCCGCCAGTTGAAAAGTGTCACCAATTTAGTGCCCGGGGTAATAATCCGTAGAAATGTTGTTCCCAACCTAGCCCAACTTGACCAGCTGCAGGCGATTTTTGGTATTTTCCCCATAATTTTGAAGGTTAAACCGCGTGTTTCCATCGCCGCGCTGTGAAAAAACGGTAGAGTGAAGACCAAGTGTCTTCCCTCCGAGACCAGACTTCTGGCCTCTTCGCTTGTCATGTTTCTACGCAGCATCCATCGCAAGAAAGACGGTAAAGATCACCGCTACTTCAGCATTGTAGAAAACCGTCGCATCGCGCCCGACAAAACGGTGCAGCGAACCGTTCTCTATCTCGGAGAGATCAACGATCAACAACAAGCGGCATGGCGCAAGACGTTGTCGGTGTTTGATGAACAGGAGCAAGAGTATGCAAACTTGAGTTTGTTTCCCGATGACCGCGAGATTCCCGCCGATGCGATCGACAGTCTGCAAGTTAAACTGAGCGGTCTCGAACTGCGGTGTCCTCGCCTGTTCGGCAGTTGCTGGTTGGGGTGCGCGTTGTGGCGCCAACTGGGCCTGGATGAGTTTTGGGACTCTCGCCTTGCCGGAACACGGGAAGAAGTTCCTTGGGAAAAAGTATTGCAGCTACTGGTCGTGAGCCAGTTGCTGGATCCGGGGAGCGAGTTTCGTGTACATCACCAGTGGTATCTGACCACCGCCATGGATGCATTGCTCGGGACAGATTTCTCCGTGGCGGAGAAAAACCGCTTGTATCGCTGCCTGGATCGCGTGCTGGAGCACAAGCAGGATCTCTTTCTGTGGCTGCGACAGAAGTGGGCCGATCTGTTTCAAGCGGAGTTCGAAGTGCTGCTCTACGACCTGACGAGCACGTATTTTGAAGGCGCAATGGAAGAGAACCCCAAGGCCAAGTACGGTCACAGTCGCGATAAACGGACCGACTGTTTGCAGTTGGTGATTGCGCTGGTGATCACCACCGATGGTTTCCCGTTGGCCTACGAAGTCCTGGACGGCAATACCAGTGATCGCACCACACTGCGCGATTTTCTCGACAAGATTGAGAAGACCTACGGGAAAGCAAAACGCATGTGGGTGATGGATCGCGGCATTCCGACCGAGGAGATTTTACAGGAGATGCGAGATCCAGCACGCGAGATTTTTTATCTGGTGGGAACGCCGAAAGGCAAGATCCAGCAGTATGAAAAGAAGTGGCTCGATCTGCCCTGGCAGCAGGTCCGAGATTCGGTGGATGTGAAACTGTTTGAGCAGGACGGCGAACTCTATGTGCTGGCCAAGAGTGAAGGAAGAAGAGCCAAAGAGACCGCCATGCGTCGCAAGCGTCTGGCTCGATTGCTCAGAAAGCTCCGCGCCATGCGGCGAAGCCTGCCCTCTCTGGTCCAGCTGCTGATGCGTTTGGGCGCCGCGAAAGCAGCCGCGGGCCGCGCATTCCATTTCGTGCAGATGCAAGTACCTGGGGAAGGCCAGGAGGTCACGCGGGAGACCTTCCAGTTTCGTGTGGATAAGAAAAAACTTCAGGAGGCGGAATGGCGCGACGGACACTACTTGCTGCGCTCCAACCTTACCGCCGGAGATCCCAGCGTGCTGTGGACACGCTACGTGCAGCTGACCCAGATCGAATCGGTATTCAAATCGCTGAAAAGCGAACTTTGCATCCGCCCGATCCGCCATCAACGGGAGCATCGCGCCGACGCGCACATTCTGATCGCCTTTCTCGCCTACTGCTTACAAGTGACGCTGAAGCAGCGTCTGTTGCTGCACGCACCAGGGTTAACGCCTACGGCGGTGTTGGAGAAGTTGGCGGAAATCAAAATGATTGACGTGTGGATTCCTACGGTCGATCAACGATGGTTGATTCTGCCACGCTACACGCAACCTTCTACAGACACCAAGATACTCATCGAGAAGTTGAAATTGCAGTTGCCGAGCCAGCCGCCACCGCGCCTGGTGGGGCAAAAACAGGGCTACGAAATCGAGGTACCAACCGTAAGGTAGGAGGCTGTTTTGTGGTGAAGACCTTTCCCTAACCTCGACTGATTCCAAAGTACTTAACCAGAGCAGATGTGCCCAAGTGGGAAAGTTCGGCTAGCTCTTGCTAAATCCCCTACTGCGCCCAGCAATGAGATGCTGTGGCTGGGTGCCGGGTTATTGATCGCCGCGGTGATAATGACCATCTGGATGGTGCTGCATGGATAAGCCGATTCGTTCCGCCGACTAAACGAACAGAGCCCGTGTATGACTTTATTTCCAATAATGGCTTGCATCTATACGAAAATAGGCATATTTTCACACACTTGAGAGGCCGGGCTAGCCGCCCAGCCCGGCAGCACGGCAAAAGGGGGATGGCGGTCAGGATAGAAGCTCATCCCCCTTACGGGTTCAACCCGAAGCGATTCCGCCCGCCCAAGGGCATCGCACCAGGCTGTCATCGCAAGCCATGTTTAGATGTAGCCCCGCTACGAAACAACTGGGGAAAGCCCTAATTCCTGTCCCATTTCACTGTCCCACTGTCCCATCGAAGTCCTTTTCTGCGCTTGGTGCGGTGCTCTGTTCAAGTTAATGGGAGAGCGTTACATCCGAGCCTAGCCTGCTACCGGTGCAGGAATCTGAAGCTGGTTCTTCAGGCAATATCGCTCAAGCGGGGGTTCGGCCGTCCAGCATCATCAAGAGTGACAATTTCGCGTCACCTCGGAACTGCCAGGGGATTTCCCTAGTTGTCCTCGATCTGCAATCAGCGTATACGGGAACTGGACTGGATTACCTCGGCACCTAGCCGCCGAACTCCAGGAAGGAAGTATTCCGATGAGAGCCAAGATGATCGCCTCGATTCTCGCCCTGACGATGCTGTCAGCAGTTATGTGCATGGCCGCAGATGACAACGAGGAAAAAAGGCAGAAAACCCGCAAGATGGCAGCCGAGGCCTTGCAGGATTTGTATAAGTTCGAACCCGCTTCCCAAGCAGCTATCCAGAAAGCGGCGGGATACGCCGTTTTCGACAACATGGGGGTGAACGTATTGCTGTTGAGCACGGCACGCGGTTCAGGACTGGCCGTCAACAACAAGACGAAGCAAGAAACCTTCATGAAGATGGGTTCGGCCGGTGTCGGTGTGGGCATGGGAGTGAAAGATTATGTCGTGGTGTTCGTCTTCGAGAACGATAAGGCCCTGGCACAATTTCTGGACTCCGGCTGGTCCGGTTCAGGGCAAGCGGACGCTGCCGCCAAAGCGGGCGAGAAGGGCGGAGCTTACTCGGGTGCGGCTGAAGTTGCCCCGGGAGTATGGGTCTACCAGATCACCAAGAATGGCCTTGCGCTCCAACTGACGCTGCAAGGGACGAAGTACTACAAGGACGACGACCTGAATAAAACGGCTAAATCGTAGCAGTGGGTCACCAACCGGATCAAGGCCAGGCAACCAGAGTTCGCTACTGTGAGCGCGTACACTACCCGGGAGGAGCGGCGTACGTTGATGCAGGCGGGAGTCGATCGGAGGGTCTTAGATGTGAGTTGATCGCTCTGGTGCGCCAGACGCAGGATCAGTTCGGTATCCACGGGAAGGCCACTTCGAGTAAGAAAGCCATCATCGGAGGAGAATCAAACATGATTTCACGCAAAGGTTGGCCACGCATCCCAGGTAGCCTGTGCGGGGTGGGCGTTCTTTGCATCACCTTGGCGTTTTCCGCAAATTCGCAAGTAAAAACAGAAACGAAGGTCGAAGCCTGGCTTCTCAAACTGTCAAGATCGAGACCGCCGAGGTGGTGTATGTTTCGGGCAACGATCTCGTCGTCAAGACCGACGACGGGGAGCTTCGACATTTCCCGAATGTTTCAGACGACAAAACCGTGACTGTCGCCGGCAAGGAATTGACGGTTCACGATCTCAAACCTGGCATGAAGCTGCAGCGGACCACGATCACCAGCACCACACCGAGAATGATCACCACGGTAAAGACCGTGACCGGTAAAGTCTGGCGCGTCAGTCCACCGAACTCAGTCATTCTCACCTTGGAAGATGGTACGAACCAGTCCTTTAACATTCCCAAGGGCCAGAAATTCAATGTCGACGGCCAGGAGACCGACGCTTGGGGCCTTAAAGAAGGAATGAACATTTCGGCAACCGCGGTCACCGAGACACCTGAAACGGTGGTGTCACAAGAGGTGGTACGTACGGGGACAGCGCCACCTCCGAAGCCTGACCCGCCAAGACAGGGTGCCACACTGCTCATCCTCGTTGTTCCGGCTAAGTAGCTCGAATCGACTCCGCAACTTCTATTTCAATGGCGGGCTTTGATTCTGTTTGATTATGCGGGCCATCCTGCGCGACATCCAAGACCGGCGAACAAAGTAGTGGGCGCAAGCCTGCCAATGTGTGAGACTCGGGCTCCCTATCGCTGCTTTATTCTCCAAAGACAACTGAAGCACAACCTTAGGTTTGGTGAGGAAGCGAGGTCCCATGATCGCTCCTTTAGATGTCTTCGCGGTCAAGATCTCCGAGACTGCTTGGTTGGGCTGTGGTGAATCTCTGCACGAGGCTTTCGAATTGATCCGCAACGCTGGCGCTGGTTCGTATTTCATCTTCTCCCAACGAACCGGCAATAAGAACTTTTTCGACGTAAGCTTGGACGGAGTCATTTCACAGGTTCTCTCGGCGCACAACGCACGCTGAAAGTGTCCGTGTGTAATTGTCCGTGAACTGGGTACAACGTCAGCCGAAACGAATGATCCTCCTGTTTGGCATGGTATATACCGTCAGTCTCGTGGGCGCGGATCATAGTTCGGATCGTCGCGTGGATCTGGTTTCTTCTGCGCCAGGTTGCCGTTATCCGGCTTTGGCTTGCGAATGAGCGGCGGCAATGGCGGCGGCTCAGGTAAATCCAAAACAATCACATCCACGTTGGGTTTACTGCCAAGCTTTTCATCTTCACCAGGGAACGCGCCCATCAGCTCTAACAAAGTTCTCGTTGCACGCTGCTGAATCGGCCAGGCTGCCAGCTCCGCAGAGTCTGTGAATTTTCCTTCGTGCTGCGCCAATTTCACCTCGACCGCGTTCATCTGCGGGATTAAATAATTTTCAACCACGGACTCCAAGGTAATTCCCATTCGGGCAATGACTTCGGGGGCCTTTTCCAAGAGTGCTTCGTAGGCCTTGTAGCCTGCTTGACCTGGGTTCGCATATTTCGCGGCGATAGCTGCTTTTGTCTTGCTGCGGGACTCAGCGAAGGCCTGCAGGAACACACCCTGCTTTGGCGTTAGCATCCCGCCGACGAGCAGATCTCTGACAGTGCGATTCCTGGGACGGCCGCGCTTTCTTCCTGTCCTGCGGTGTTTGCGTTTCTCTTTCATCAATAACTATCCCTCGATCTGCGCTATGCTGGCATGGCTACTTCAGCATACGCTCTCCTATTGAAGAAGGATGAGGGTTTGTTCGGTTCTTCACCAAGTCCCTAACTGTCCGTGTTCTGTCCGTGAACTACTTCCAACGTGGCCCAACGCTCTTCAGTATGGATTGCGTGTAACACTTGGCTTTATTGAGACTTTTCGTTTTTGGTTGGTGTGTGTTGCGCCCTGGATTGCCCTGTTAACCGAAGGGTTGCTAGTTCGAATCTAGCCCGGGGAGCCTACCTCCAGTTTAGATCTGGCACGCGCTAATCAACGCCTAGCTTCTACGCGATTTCCCCGAACGAGGCGCCATCGAGTTCAACATAGAGTTAAATACAGATGGCCTTGTATTACCGGAAAACACCTAGTATGACCAACGGCTATTGAGGAGTGAGAAATGGCTCCATCTACCTGAATTTCATGTACTTGGTCGCTCCAGGTAACAATTGGTAGTCATGCGGCCTTTAAATTGACACGGTAGAGGTCTGGGGTTCGAGTCCCCACGGGCTTACCATCGTTTTCAGGTCCGGCCCGGACACATGGGTGACACAACGTACCTAAGACATAGGTAACACTTTCGGGCCGAACGGATTTTCGAGCGGTTCGAGCACCCGAGTCTCCAGATCGAAGTATCCCAAATCATAATCCATAAAACTCACCAGCCAGATATCGTCGTGCACTTCTTTGATGCCCACCGCTTGGCCGGCAAAGACCTGGCTGAAGTTGATTTTCTTCTTGCCCAGACAGATGCGCCCGCAACGGGTGACCACGATAGTTTTATCGTGGAGGGGATAGTCGATGTCCGGCAAGCCGGTGTAGGGGCGCGGGGAAGGTTGGTAGACCTCCGCGGGACACTTCATGTGCAGCGCTTCATGAGGGCGTTCGTTGTTGAAGACCTCCATGAACTTGTCGAAGCGCGCCTGCTGCTGCAGGAAATTCCGAGCGGCTGGCTTGGTGGCTTCTTTTTTCAGCGTGAGATGCATGCGTTCATGACGGCCGTTTTGTTGGGGATGGCCGGGCTTGATGCGTTCGATGCCGATTCCCAACCGCAGCCACCACACGGCGAGCTTGCTGAGGTTGCACAAGGCGTGAGCGGAAGCAAACGGCACGCCGTTATCGCTGCGCATGTTGGCGGGCAGGCCACGCTCTTTAAAAAGCCGCTCAAACACAGTGGAAAGCGTACTGTCCCCGGGTCGAAGAAAGGGCTTCACAGGTGAGCAGAAACCGGCTGGCGTGGTCGGTGACCGTCAGCGGATAGCAGTATTGATGATTCCCCAACAAAAACTCGCCTTTGTAATCGGTGCACCACAGTTCGTTGGGGCGTTGGCCCAACGATAAAGCGGTTCCCTGAGCGCGACGACGCAAGCGGCCGCGACGCTCGACCAGTCCATGACGATCCAGCACCGCATGGATGGTGCTTTTCGCTGGAATCGGAATGCCGGAGAATCGGCGCAACAGTCGTTCCTTGATTTTTCGCGCACCCCAGCTGGGGTGCTCACGCTTCACGTTCAGGATGTAGTTCTCCACCTGGAAGGGCAGTTGATTCGCGTAGCGAAAGGGACGTCGGCTCCTGTCCGTCAGCCCTTGCACCCCACATTCATGGTAGCAATCGAAAATCTTGTAGCCCGTCTTGCGGGAAATCCCAAACTCCCTGCAAAGTTCCGCCATCGCCTCGCCGGCTAGCCGGCGAGCCACAAACTGCAGTCTTTCATCCATTGCCGAACACTCCTTCCAAGGCATCACTCCCTCCCCTTTACGGGGAAAAGTGTCACCTATGTGTCCGGTACAATGTGTTACCTATGTCTCAGGCCGCTCATTCAGTCACTTAGCAAAATCCACCAGAAAACTTCACCTGTAATTCTTCACCTGTAAATTGGCGATCGCGTCTTGTCGCGCGTGATCGCGGAAAACCCATATGGGTGGAAAGACACCCGCTAGCCCAAAGCCTTTACTCGGGGAAATTCAGCGTGAGCCGAACCGAGACCCAGTACCTTACTTTTCGAGTAGAGGTGGCCCACTGACGCGCTTCCCCTTGAGATGGAAATTTACCTCAACATGGTCGGCAATGGAGACGAACAGAATACCCTTGTTCATCCCATAGTCCTTACGGTTGAACACCATTTTTCCTTTAATCTCGCCTGAGCCTGTCCCTCTGCCAGAAACTACTAGCGTCAGTTTCTCGGGATTTGATACCCCGCGTATCGTCAAGTCGCCGCCCACCTCATAGTTGTCGTGGCCGGTCCGCACAATCTTCGTGGACTTAAACGTGATCACCGGATTGTTTTCTACGTCAAAGAAATCTTTGCCCTTGAGCTTGCCGTTCTTTATGCCGCTCCCGGTATCCACGCTGTCGGCATAAATTTTGATCTCTAAAACGCCTGTCGTTTCGTCAGGAGATGTGAATGTCAAGCTGGCATCCCACTTGTCGAATTTACCAACGATGTCCACAGACGCTTTCACGTCGAACTTAATCCAGCTGTTTACTGGCGTAATCTCGAAAACGGGGGCCTCTACTGGGTCTGCTGAAGTGAATAGTGTGGATGACATGAGACAGAGAGTAGCTAATAGCATGCAGTCTCTCCCTAACCGTAGTTGGCGCGACACAGGTGCCTGCTTTATATTTAGTCGCAGTTATCCGTCGGCGGCAATAGCAGCCCGACATCCATTTTCCAGTACTGAGAAATGCAAAAAAGAGCGCTGTCCTGGTATTCCCCGAACTCTTGATGTGCCTCAATTGCGGCAAGGCGGAATTTACTATTCCCAGAGATGAATTAACCCTACTGGCTGAGAGTCACGCCCCTTAGGGGGATCCCTAGTTACGCGCGAGCCACGCGCCGTCGTAAATTGCCCGTATCGGGGAGGTGCGATATGGATTGCAGGAAACGAACTGCATTTTGGTGCATGACAATGTTAGCCGTGGTCAGCCTTTCCACCGTGGCGCAAGCGCAAACAAATCCGTTTACAAAGGCGCAGGTGGGCGATCGCATCCGTAAAGTTGAAGACGGCGTGGACCAATTCCAAAAGTATCTCGAAAACCGTGGACAAGACGCCCAGAGCCGCGCCGACTCGGCACAAAGCGGCGGAGCGACAACGCGTCGCCAGCGTTCGGATTCAGCGAACACAGACGCTCGGACAAACCAAGCCAAGCAAACAAAAGACGATCTCGAAAATGCCATGGACGATTTGAATCGCACAACAAACCGTCTTCGGCGCAAGTTCGACCCCACGTCCAATTATCTCGAAACAAAGGCACAAATGGAGCAGGTCATGGACAGCGCACGTCGCGTCAATCAGGTGATGACCAAAGGGAATTACGGTAGTCAGGCAGAAAAATACTGGGCCGCTTTGCGCGCGAATATCAATGACCTTGCGCGATGCTACAACTTGACTCCCATGGGCGCGTAGGTCTTACCGAACCAGGGCAACCATATGCTTCCAAAACATTGCTCTCTAATTGTTCTTCGGTTTGGACCCGCATTTCGGGTGTACGTCAGTGGCAACAATTTTGGGCCTGGAAAAGAGCCGCCTCGGCTCGCCGTTGCTAGCTAGTTTCTGTCGCGAAACCCTATTTTTGCGGAAAAAATTGACTGGGCAATAGAAATTTCAGGGATTTTAGCGCGCCTGGACAGACGTTCGCAGACCATTGCGATCATGGATTTCGGGATCGAATGGTAGAGTGGGCGTAAGAAAAATGCGTTCGGCCTCACGGAGAGAGAAAGCGGAAAGATCGTGTTTACGCGGCTCTTCGTCTGCGAGACGGTCGTTTCGATAGCATTGCCGCAATTCTTAGCAAGTTGTTGGCAAGCACGGCGGCGCCTACCAATACCTGAAAGCGCTGGCGCCCTTCCGCAAGACAACGCTTCATACCACGACCACGGAACAGTACGGAGATGCGCCCTTCGATGCCGGCGCGAAAGCGCTGTCCTTCCTTGAAAATAGGACTCTTCTCATACGCTTTGCGCTTCGCCGTTTTCTTCCCGCCACGCTGCGGGATGCACACCACCTTAACGCCTTTTCGCTTGCATGACTTCACATTCGTTTCGCTAAAGAAGCCTCGATCGGAACTATACAACTCGGGAGCGCGGCGGAAGTTTTCCTTATGGCGTTCCAGGGAAGGTTCCACCTGCTGATCATCGCCAGGGTTTCCCTGCAGCACTTCATACTGCGTAATCAACCCTTGGGCACTTTCCGCGAGAAAGACTTTGTGGCCGAACTCCACCGGTGTTAGCACCTTGCCGCGCTTGATCAAATCGGTGTGAGTTTCAAAGATGGAATAGATCTTTTCGGCATTGGGAACTTGCTCTCCTTGGAGCACGCGACGGCGCGTCTGATCGATCACAGAGTCTCCCAGTTCACAGTAGTGGACGATTTCCTTGCGAAGTTCGGCGATGGTCAGGTCGGCGGCCAGATCCTTGCCGCGCGCTTTTCGGGTCTGCTGCAATACTTTTTGTGCGCTGTTCACGACTTCTTCGGTTATTCCGATGAGTTGGCGATATTTCTCGGTTTGTCGCTCGTGCCGTTCCTTGGGCGTCAACCGCTGGATTTCTTGCATCCGACGCCGCGCCGCCCGCGTGCGATTGCGAAACCCCTCCATATGCTGCAGAACGGCCTCGGCGAGGCAGCCGATTAAGCGCGTGATCACGCGTACGACATCCCATAACAACGTGTTGTCCGTCGGATGATGAATTCTGTACGACGGTGGAGTCAACACGAAGTTTCTGACCATCTTCCAGACCCAGATCCACCCCCGCTTGCACGACCAGCTCATTGACGGCCTGCAACGTCTGTGGAGTTAGCCGGTTAAAGGCACGGTTGAACGCGTCGTGCTTAGGCACCGACTGACAATAGAAATCCGTGAACTGCCGCAACGTGTAGCCGTCGGCGATCCGTTCGCGCAGTTCGCGAAAATTCCAATTCTTGACGCGCATGAGGATCAGTGAACGCAGCACCTGCTGCGGTGTCAATCCGCTGCGACCGGTTGCGGGATTCTTCAGACCTCGTTTCAGATCACCTCGTACGGCCTCGATCATCTCTTCGTGGTCGTCAAGAAAATCGGAGATGCTCTGCAGCAGCGGTTCCAGCACGATGCCCTGCTGCAGCAACTCCCAATCGGCGAAACTGATCTGCGGCTTGGTAGCCCTGGGCACCTTTTAGTCCTCTGCTTTTTTCGAGGCTTGGTCCCGCTCCCGTTTCAAAGCTTTGACATAACGCGGTGCGGCCTGGTAGAGCAGCTCCTGCAGAGCCCGCCCGTTTTCCAAACAACGGCGTACCTCCGGCACAAGTTCTTCGGGAACATAGACAGCAAACCGTCGTCCTTTTAGGCGGCCGTACAGGACGTAACTGGCATGCTGTTCGCCTGACAAGCAAGCGGGGCAGTTCTCGCGAACACAAGGACTACGGCGCAAGCTGAGCGAGCCAAGAACGGCGGGCCCGAGGCTTTCCGTTTGATTCTGAAACCAACGCCAGACATCGGAAGGAGATTCGGATTGGTTCGTTTTCATGACTGTATATGTGCCACACTGCACATATACCTGTCAAGAGAAAAACAACGAGAAAAGCCTACGAACGCCTGATTAGACGTGGTATTTTGCGTTTCGCGACAGAAACTAGCTAGTGAGTGGCCGACTGTATGATGCCGAGCGCACCCAGCCCATACACCATCAGTTGGACAGCAACTGCGGTAAGCAGGATCCCGAACACGACCTCGGAGATGCCCAGGACGACGGGGTTCAGGCGTTTGGACAGCTTGTCGATGTTGGCAAAGATCAGGTAATCGACCGCGCCGACCAGCAGGACGAGTCCCAGGACCAAGGCGGCGCTCGCGACCGAGACGATCTCGCCGGATGCAATGATGAGGATCGTGATGCCGACCGGGTTCAGCAGATAGGGCACCGCGAGCGGGTAGACCGCGATCTGCATCGGATCCTCTGGGATCTCGACCACCGCCTCGACCTTCTTGGTCGGCTCGGTGGCCATCTTGATGGCGAGGATTGCAAGCACAATCGCGCCGCCGACTGCAAGGGCGCCGCCACTGATGTGGAGCAGGCGCAGGAGAAACCAACCAGTGGCGAACAGCACGATGGCCGTGACCACGGCGGTCAGGACCATCCGCCGGCCGACAGCCCGCTGCGTCTCCGCATCGAGGTGCTTGGTCTTCTCGAGGAACGGCACCAGGGCGACCTTCGGACCTATGCCGATCAGCAGGAGCAGAAGCAGCTTGACCACGAGTCCAGCATCGATAACCGCGAAATTCATTGCGAAACTCGCTTTTGAGTAAAATATAGATACCGGGCATCCGCAATTGCATCCCTACAAAAGCACGAGATACAAGTAATCGCCGCGCCGTCGCTTCGTGGTCACACTTCCAACCCCCGATGTGCTATCTCAGCATTTCCCTCTCGGAGGACTTACTGTCCCGCCAGCACGGCAATAGGGAGGGATGGCCCTCCAGGCAGAAAGCCATCCCCCTTACGGGTTCAACCCCTAGCGATTCACTCCGCCCGAGGGAATCGCACAGGCTGTCATCGCAAAACCCTGTTTAGACTTAGGCCCGCTACGAAACAACTGGGGGAATCCCTAATCCCCAGCTCGCTCAAAAACTTGCGTCTTCACTCTTTATTCACCCGGTGAACAATTTCCCGGAGCGGCCGTAAGAGTCTTTGGTGAACCCTCATGGCGAGGTACTACACCGTGGCTGCTTTAAGGGGCACAAGGGCATCGCAGCCACGGTGTAGTACCCAGTTGTCCGGTTTCGGCGTCAATCGGGACTAATGTCAGTTTTAATTCAACGACCGCTCGCGGAGTCGGGCGTCGACACAGGTAAAATGAATTTTCAAATTCGTGCGATGAATCGCCAGTAAACACACCACGAAATTGTCATCAAGGCTCCACGATCAGTATGGCTCGCTTCCAAACATGGTATCGATTTGCTCGTTCGTATCGCGAATCGACGGAATGGGCGGCGGTGTTCTTCCTTCCACATATATCGAGTCTGATGATAGACCTGTTCGCTTTTCGTGCCCCACTGGCAATTGAGCGGCGTGTAATGGTCTTGGGGATTTTTCCTGTCGAGTGACTTTCCGGCTGGGCGAGGTCCCATGTCGGCGAGGAAGTTTTTGAAACCAACGCGGGTTTCCAGCCAGCGGTCGCAAACACGAATTCCTTTTCCTCCCCAGAGGTCACAGAGATATTCGCCGTTCCTAGTTTTTCCGTAGCACCGACGAATCATGTTTGTGTAACTGTAAAATTCGGCGCTGCAATATTTTCGACGCCGCTTACCCTTTTGATTGCGACCGCTAATTCGAACGTGCCTGTAATATGTGGCGTTAACAGGAGCGGGTCAAGGCCGGCATGCGGAATGCGCGTGCAAAAGGACGAAGGGTATGAGAGCCCGTTCAAATTCTGCCATCGCCCCAATGATCTGGAACATCAATCGACCCGATGGCGTAGTCAAATCGAGATTGTCTCGAAGGCTCACGAAATCAATACCAAGCGATTCTAGTTCAGCCAGGGAGTTAACTAAGTGACGGAGTGAACGACCGAAACGATCGAGTTTCCAGACCAGAACAACGTCAAACCGCCTACGGTGTGCGTCAGTGACTAGTTTATCCAGTTCTGGACGTTTTTCTTTTGAACCAGACACCCCAACGTCGACGTATTCGCTTGTGATGCTCCAGCCTCGGCGCTCGCAGTATTCACGAAGCTCACGCGTCTGAAGAGTGGGATCTTGACCATTATTTGCAGTGCTGACACGAGCGTAGATTGCTGAGCGGGGTTGCTGCTGTAAGATTCTGTTAGCCATTGCGGCCTCCTAGATAGGTTGCTTGGTTAGGGGCCTGTCGGTGCTCTAACACCGGCGGGTCCCGTTTTGTTTCTAAACCCGAGACTTGGTGCCTTTCTTGCGCCCACGCCCCTTCCGGTAGTGGGTTTCCTTGTATTGCCGAAGTTTTTCCACGTCTTTGTCACTCCAGCGCCAGAGGGTGCGTCCGTCGTAAGGGACTGCCAGCGATGGGCGAACCCGAGCAGATGCCAGCCAGCGGCGAAGTGTGACCCAACTTATTCCAACCCGCTTAGCTGCGTCCCTTGTCGAATACGTTTTCATATGCGATACATCATGTATCATATGTAACCTGTCAACTCAAAAGTGTATGATGCCAACAGGAGTGGAGGAATGAAGACAAAGGAGAACCGGAGGCATGTCACCGTTCCCAAACTGACAGAGGGTGAGATTCAATCATTCTGGGAATCTGCACTTAATGGCGAGAATCGCGAATTTTGGGAAGCCGAGTTCGCACGCAAGGTGCCAACGGAAGAGACGCGCGCTTTTGGGTCGTTTTTGGCTGACCTGGCTGCCGGTCGCGATGCGCAACCAGCAGCCCTATCGGCAGAAGAAGACGCTCGGATTATGAGGCGAGCGGCCGACCGTGTCTTCCTACCGAAGAAGGTGGCTCGACTAGAGGCAGAGGCGGCTGCAATCAAAAAGGCGAACAAGCCTGGTCGCAAATGTCTGCTTTGGGCGTACGTTCGCGAGGCGAAGAGGCAATACCCGCTCAAGGTCTCCGATCATGCTTTCATTGCAAGACGTGTGGACGGGTTGCTGGAACGAGCAGGGAAGGAACTCTGTCACATATGTCCGAGATCGTGGAAGGAAGTACGCGATCTGCCGCGTCTCCTCAGTGATGCCCGGAGGCACCCCAAGCTGAAGAAACGCATCAAAGTCTTCATATCTAAAGTGGCAGTTTCCTGAGTTTCCCCACAAAAGATCGTAACCGCCTGATCTTTCGCTGCTTCCTCCCTCCCGTTTCCCAAGCAATTTAGTTTGTTCGACAAAAAACCTCTCCGATTTCATTCTGTGCCAGACATTGCACGCAGGATGCTGTTACGCCGAAGGTCGAATAACAAAGGGAGGAATGGATGAAAGAACTAATAGTCACGAGAGAGGAAGCCGCGGAAGCACTTCGACTCAGTCTGCGCACCGTGGACAAACTTTTGGCAGCGGGTGAAATGTCGGCTCGACGCGTTGGGCGCAGGGTCCTAATTCCCCGCTCAGAGATTGAGCGCTTTGCTAGTGAAGATGTAGCAGGGACCGCCGAGCGTTCCCTGCAAAACCATAGAAGGGATGACAAAGGCTGACACCCTATGTTGTGGATGAAATCCTCATTGTCTCTCCCAAGGAAGTATCCGTCCTTCGTGCGCGCTCCAAGTCTTCGCTGACCCTAGTCACCTGCTATCCCTTTTACTACGTCGGTAGCGCACCGCAGCGCTATATAGTTCACGCGTCACTCGCAAATACAATGTCCCCCTCGCAACCGGCCCGCTCGCGCTAGCCGCTGATGGTGCCTGGCATGGGCGAAAACACTTATAACAGTAGGGGACTGCGGGCTCTTCGACATGAGCAGGTAAAACGTGTGCCGCTGAGGATGGCCGTTCTCGCGCTTAGCGGCAATTCTGGCCCACATGAAGCATATTGACAAGCATACGACCCTTCCTACTACCCCTAAAAGTGAGCAATCGGTGTGTGGTCACCTGACGGACACCAGCGCCAGAGAACATTTCTCAGTTCTAATGTTTGTTCTTCGTCCCTGCACTGAGCAGCGTCAACGCATCTTCAGCATTGAACGGGAATTGGCGAATAGACTGCTGCCCTGTACTGCTCAAGGTAATGTCCACGCGTCGGTTTTGCGCCAACGTCACTACCTTCAAGTTGCTCAGGATCTTATCCTTCTGTTCCTGGCTTAGGTTGGGATGTTGCTCCACCAGCTGTTTTACCTGCTCGGGAGTCAGGTTGTCTTCTTCCCCATATGCTTTGGTCACAAGATTTGCTTCAGGAATGCCAAGTGCTACAAGGAAGCGTTTCGTAATTTCGACGCGGCGCTCAGAAAGAGCTTGATTGTATTTCGGTTTTCCCCGGCGATCTGCATGGCCTTGCAACTCAAGATGCGCATCGGGTTTGCTTGCAAGATATTCCTTGAAGTCGCTCGCTAGCGACATGAGGGTAGTTTGTTGACTCTCCGTCAAGCCCTTGTCCGGTGCCGTGGGTAAAGGCAGCGCCGTCGGGAAATAGATGCTTCGGATGGCCAGTTTGGCTTCCACCGCCGGAGCTTCCAAAGTGATTTCGGCATGGCAATCCGCGGTGCCACCGCGTCCATCGCTGACGTGGCCCGTCACAGTGTAGTGCGAGGGCGCAACGTCGGTAGTATCGAGGTCAACTTCCGAACCGGAGCCGACGATTTGGCCACCGGTCGATTCCCAGCTAAATGTTAGCGGATCGTGGTCAGGGTCACTTGCCACCGCAGTGATGTGCATGCGACCGCCCGGTTGTACCGAGCTTGGAGTCGCGGTGCAACTGATCGTTGGCGGCTGGTTGGGTCGCGGGTCCACTCGGATCTCCGCCACGCAACTCACATTTCCGCCGCGACCATCATCCACTCGCGCTGTGACAGAATGGGTGCCCAGTGCCACACCTGCGGGGTTCCACCGCACTTGCGATCCTGTACCTTCAATGGCCCCACCCGTTGTCGTCCATTGATAGGTGAGCGGACCATTGTCTGGATCGCTAACATCAGCTCGGACCAAAACGGTCTCGCCGCTTCCATCGATAACATGGGTCGGATTAGCTGAACAAGACGCCACCGGTAGACGATTAGGGGGAATACTGCCCGCTGACCTGTTGGTGGGTGACTTGCTGTTCAATACCGATAGCAGTTCCAACGCGGAGGATGGCGGCGAAACTTCACCCTCGAGGACGATCGCTTTCGCGCTCACATCTTTTCCATAAAGCTTTCGGTTGGCGCGGTTGTCGGGCCGTAGCGTGGAACCTTCCAGCGAGACACCAGCAAAGAGTCCGCGAGCGCGTGAGTACGAAAGTATCTCTGCGCGTAGGTATAAATCTGTGGCGGCAGTTGATTCACGTCCAACGGGCCCGCCGGCAGCCGACGCAGTAGCGCCGATCTTCACTTTGCTTGTCAATATGCTGCTGGCTGCACGGTCATTCATCAGGAGAAGAACAAAGTCCGTGGCCTGCCCACCGACCTGCAAGCCAAAGCTGCCTCCGCCGAGCGCGATCATTGACGGAGCGCTCCACGGCCCTTGAAAGTCGGGCCTTCCGCGGCAAGTCATTACGCCGCGCCCGTAGCTTCCACCAACGCCAGCAGCGAACTTGAGGGTTGAAGGCACAACGATGACGCATTCTGCCTTCTGTAGCACCGCCGCGGGTATGCCACTGCGCAGTTGCAGGACTTCCCTCATCACCATGCCAGAATTTGCTACTCGATCGCTTTCCTTGGTGTGGGCCTGGATTGTGGCCACAGTAACCGCGACACCCGACCCGCCGTTATTCATTACTCCGGAGAACGTTGCCGTCACATGGTAGGTACCGACGGAATTTCCAGCCGCATAAAGGCCAGTTGCTGATACCGAACCGCACTGCGGGCTCGGAGTGCAGGCCCAGGTCGCCATGGAAGTTACATCAAGAGTGCTGCCATCACTCCAATAGGTTGTGGCCGCCAACTGCACCGTGGCTAACGTTGTGATGGTATAACCTTCCGCCGTTTTGATCACGTAATTGGCTGCCGTGACGCAGACGGAGCTGCCGCAGGGGCCTGAGCCGGTTAAGCCTGCGGGCGTGATCATGAAGGAAGTTGCGGCGGTCCCCCCTTTGACATCGGTTACGGTCACGGTGGTCCGCTCGCCGGTGATCCCCGTGGGCGTGCCATTGATCAAGCCACCGCCCAAACCAGTGGACATCGATATGCCACTTGGGAAGCCTCCCGTGAAGGCATAGCTGTATGGTTGCGCGCCCCCTGTCGGTGTAATTTGGCAATTCACGGCGATGTACTGCTTAACCTGGGAAATACAAGACGGAGCGTCTACGTTGAGAGGATTCGACCCCATCCTTGCATCACCACCAGTAGTTTGGCCAAAGCAAGCCGCAGGAAGCCAAAGAAACCAAAATAGCTTCAGCCGACGAGATCGACGCCACATCATGGTTGCACCGCCAACCCTACGAAGGCAGCTCTACTTGGACTAACGATGCCAGGTTCCATCGACAAAACTGCGATTGCGTTTCTCCCTGTAGACTTCTCCGTCACAGTAAGAGCATCTCCTGTGTGAGTCCCGAGTGCAAAGCGCAGTCCCGAAGGGAATGTCCTCGCTTGGGATGGATTACCGTGTGATTACAGCGAACGCCAGTCCGAAGTAGACGCTAATGTGAACTGGACATGCACGCAACTAGGGAAATGCCTAATGAATCGTCAGCGCGGAACTCGCAAGAGATGGCTCCTTCCGAAATGGAGGAGCCATTCTTATGTTAGAACACACCCTAAGTCCCGATAAGTCCTAGTGCTGTATCGGACGCGCGAGTAGGCAAGATGCGCACACGGGCACGGTGTGGTTGCGCGCGTTCGATACAGCGACTTGCACTAAACCGCTAGCGCGGTAGTGGTGGCGCTGTAGTTGTGTCGGCTTATCCGGTCATACTGCGTTGGTCAGATAGACCTGATAGGCACGAATCTGTTCCGGACCCAAGTAGTGGGCAAAGCCCGATACTTCTCGGGCGTAGGAGGCTTGTGTTACAGGCGAAAAGTTCCGGACCTGCATGTCCTCGAAAGAAAGCTGGGGGTAGTTTCGATCAGCGTAGCCACCTCCGCGCTTCGCTCAATCCCTCGGATGAGATCGTGCTTGTCCAGCGCGCGCACATGATACCGCTCGTCAAGGAACGTTGACGCGGGAGTCCAGGCGTATTTGTAGTACGAGAGTGGATACTTTAGGATGGCCGCGCACTACGCTTACGGCGCTCCCCACCATTCGAGCGCCGGAACGTCGAGCTCGGACCGGATGCGCGCCGCTAACGCCTTGAAGAGGCTCCGTGTGACGACCAGGAAAAGGATGGCGTGAGCGGGGGTGAGGACGATGGGTCCGGTCGCCTTGAGTTCAGGAAGTTCCGGAGCCATCTTGCACACGGCGGGTCCGAGAGACTTGAAAGCAGCACGCATATTCTTCGACTTCGCAAGTGATCGGCGAAAAGCTGGGGTTGTACAAGGTTCTCGCCGAAGGCCCGCTGAATTCAGCTGAACTGGCGGCCAAGACCTGCACGGATGAACGTTATGTGCGCGAATGGCTGAGCTCCCAAGCTGCAGGCGGCTACGTCACCTATAACGAGCAGACTCGGAAGTTCAGTCTGAGCGAAGAGCAGGCATTTGCGCTGGCGAACGAAGACAGTCCCGCTTATCTTCCCGGCGCCTTCCAATTGGCCCTCGGCTCTCTGGCCGCAGTTCCCCAGGATTACCGAAGCCTTCCGATCCGGCGCAGGCATGGGTTGGAATGAGCATGATGAAGACGTGTTTCATGGTTGCGAGAAATTCTTCCGGCCAAGCTATGCAGCAAACCTTGTCAGTTCTTGGATTCCTTCCCTGCACGACGTCCAGGCTAAGCTCGAGGCCGGAGCGCGCGTCGCCGATGTTGGGTGCGGCAAGGGTGCGTCCACCGTGCTGATGGCTAAAGCCTTCCCAAAATCGCAATTCTTTGGCTTCGACTATCATGACAAATCCATCGAGGGCGCCCGCGCGACCGCTGCTAAAGAGGGTCTCGAGGTTCGACTCAACTTTGGCGTTGCGAAGGCCAAAGCATTTCCAGGAAAAAACTACGACTTGGTCACCGTGTTCGATTGTTTGCACGATATGGGTGATCCGGTCGGCGCCGCAACTCATGTACGCAATTCACTTAGCAAGGACGGCACATGGATGATCGTCGAACCGTTTGCTCACGATGAACTAAAAGACAATCTGAATCCGGTCGGTCGCGTGTACTACTCTTTTTCAACTTTGTTATGCACTCCTTGTTCGCGTTCACAGGAAGTTGCGCTGTGCTCGGGTGCGCAGTCAGGCGAAAAACGGATTCGCGAGGTAGTCGCCGCGGCTGGCTTCAGCCGTTTCCGCAGAGCCGCGGAAACACCGTTTAACATCGTCTACGAAGCTCGTCCATGAGCCGTTCGTCTTAAGGAAGGCAGCCGGGAGTTGAAACCGTGCTGGCTTGCCCGGCACGGTTTCACTAATAGAAGCCATGAGGCAACAGGGCTCATCGGCATGCTTGGTTTGAGGGGACAGATGACACTTTTTTCTATAAGTTAATTTATTGATTTAACGCTTTCACTTATGGCTCGAGATGTGATACATGTGACGAGAATCAGAAGCATCTCACGGTCCCGCCCAATATTGGCCCTCCTTGCAAAATGCGAGTGGTCGCCCTGTATTTACTGTGATGCACTTCTTGGAGGAGCCCTCTGGTGGTTCAAAATGATTGCCTCCATTCTCGCCGTACCTCTTCCGTCTGCAGACACACGGATCGCAAACGACTACAGCGAGAAACGAGAAATTCTGAAGAGACGTTCTATTACGTCGGGGAGCGACGCCTGAACGCTTCATTGTTACGACGATTAAGGTTTCTGGCCAGCCCGGGATAGAGACAAACATCGCTTTAATCACGGCGAGTAAGAAGACCCAGAATAAGGAGAACAAAATGATCACTCTAAGTTTCTCTAACAGGATCATGCGAAGTCTGCTGGCGGGAGGTGCTCTTTGCATCGCCTTGGCTCTGCCGACATCGGCACAGGTGAAAAGTTCAGAAACCATGGAGCACGGCACACCCATCAAGCAAGTCACGATCCAGCGTGGAGAAGTTGTCTACGTCTCCGGCAACGACGTGATGATCAAGATGGAAGACGGTTCGCTACAGGATTTTTTCAATGTTCCGGACAGCATGACCGTGACCGTTGATGGAAGGCAGCTCAACGTTCACCAAATTAAACCAGGAATGAAAATTGAAAAGCAGACGATTACGACAACGACGCCCCGGTTGGTCACAAAGGTTGAGACCGTAACGGGTAAGGTATTTCATGTGAGTCCTCCAAGCTCTGTTATCTTGACTTTGGAAGACGGAACGAACCAAAGGTTCAATATTCCCAAGGATCAGAAATTCACGATTGCTGGGAAAGAAACCGATGCCTTTGGGCTGCGGAAGGGAATGATAGTCTCGGCAACGAGGATCACCGAGACTCCGGAAACGATTGTGGCCCAGGAAATAAGGCACACCGGAACGTTGCCTCCGACGCCGTCGGAACCAAAGCCCGATGTCCCGATCCTTGTGGCCGCGGGTGCACCTGCACCGGCTTCCGCCGAACCAGCCCCTACAAAACTACCCAAGACGGCCAGCAATCTCCCGCTCTTCGGACTGCTTGGAGCTCTTTTCTGCGGGATCTCGCTCTCAGCGACAGCAATCCGGAAGCTTATCGGGTAACGTTCGACCAAGAGAGAAATCGGAAGGAGGGGGAGTTCCCATTTGAGAAGTCTGAGCGGGCAAAAACCAAAGGAGGGGAATATGTTGAATCGAAACCGGGAGCTAACGGGAATAGCCTTGCTGACCATTGCCGTTCTGTCTCTAAGTATTCCAAGCATTGCGATTGCGGCGGATGACAAGAATGAGCAGGAGCGAGTAAAAGAATCGGGCAATGTAATGAAGGAGCTTCTTTCGTCATCCAGCGGCGTTCCCATCAGTGTGCTGAATAAGGCGGAGTGCGTTATCGTTCTCCCGTCCGTAAAGAAGGCTGGATTCATTATTGCGGGCCAATATGGTAAAGGTGTGATGACATGTCGGGGAGGAGAAAATTTTGACGGGCCGTGGAGCGCCCCAACGATGATGCAATCGGCTGGCGGAAGTTTTGGTCTTCAGGCTGGCGGCCAAGCTAGCGACTTCGTCATTCTAGTAATGAATGACAAGGGAGCGCGCGCCCTGATGAATGGGAAAGCTAAGCTTGGTGCGGATGCCAGTATCGCCGCCGGTCCAGTCGGGCGGGAAGCGGAAGCCTCCACGAATGCGGCGATGAGTGCACAGATGCTCTCTTATTCCAGAACGCAGGGTGTGTTTGCTGGCGTTTCTCTGGAGGGATCGTCGCTCGGACCTGATGACGACGCAAATCAAGATCTGTATGGCAAGAAAGTGACTGCCACAGAGATCATTAGCGGCCAAGCCGGACCACCTCCCGCTTCGGCGAAGGAACTGCTTGCGGTACTCACTGCGAAGTCGCCCAAGAACGAGTCAAAAGGAAAGTAATCGGCATTTGTACACGCTTGCAGAGTTGCGCAGCCGCATACTTGCGTCGCGTCCTGAATGTAGAACTCCCAAATCTGATTTGGAAGCAAGCACGCTCTGTGTAGAGCAACAATTCACCCGCTCAGTGAATCGCAGATTCGCAAACTCTTTCTCAACTGTTTTGGCTTGAGCCACATCCTCGGACAGCCTGGGGGAACCCCTAGTGGCCGCGGAGACCAGTACGGTATAGATTCCCGAGTTGGACGTGACCTTCCTACGTCCGAACTCGGGCTGCCGTTGACTTCTTGGGCGGAGAAGATGGCAGCCCTTTACTTTTCGGTCCGAAGCGTCCGAGGGAAGATGATGGAAATGCCAAGCCAAGTCGCCCCACTTCGTAACAGAAGTACCGACGTGATTCCACGAAGGGAAGTTCTCAGAGCGTCAGAGCGGTGGTCCCGGCGCTCGCGGTGCAGCTCAAAAGGAAGCCAGGACCCTCCTGTATAAACTCGCAAGAGGATGCGGCATCAACCGAACGATCCGCCTCGTTCTATGGGACGGAGGCTTTCCTCCCCGGCTTTCCGATGCTCAATATCTAGTCGCACGGCGATATGGCTTTAAGAGTTGGATGACGCTGAGAGCGCATCTAACCTCGCGATTGACTAGGAATCGCTGACCGCGGGGAAGTGATTCCAGTTTCAAAGACTTAAGGCTTAATCGAGACCGACCGTGCCTCAAGGTCTAAAACACCGAATTGCTACGTAGGCACAGCGTTAGCCTAATTGACGAGCTTACGGGACAAGCGTAGCTCGCATTGGTACTTTGACCAATCGACATGGCTAGCTAAAGGCTGTTGGTGCGCCGTGTAAAGGAGGTGGTCTACCGCGGGTTGAGAGTCCCGCCCGGGAACTGGTTCGCTCCACCCGGTAGCAATCGGAGCGGCAGCGGAGGCAACGAAGCTGCCGGAGCCTCTGATGTAGAGGGTCGTTAAGCGACTTGGCGAGTCATGCAGCCCGTAATGTAGTGTAAACACCGAGCAGGCCCCGCAACAGCCGATGCAGGAGCCGACCCGCCCGACACTCGGGGAAGGCCGATGCCGGTGGAAGTACGAGCGAAACAGTTCCATCGGTCGCTGCCGGGGTAGTGGTGACAGCATGCATGCAAAGGAGACCAGACGACAACACGGGAAGCCTCAGCGGTGATCGTAGCTCACGATCAACCGGTAACCCGCGAGGGTCAGACTGGACCGTATGAGGTGACGGGAGGCCAGTAGTACCGACGAAGCCGGGTAACGCCGGTGGAGGGAAGTGGCCTCAGTTGAAAGCAAACGCAAGAAGCGACGAAGACGGAGGGATTGGCGTTGAGCCTAACAACCCCAGTAAGCGTTCAGAAGTTGCAGACGGCGTTGCACGCAAAAGCGAAGGAATCGCCCAACTTTCGATTCTACGCGCTGTACGACAAGGTGTATCGCAAGGATGTACTGGCTTTCGCCTACGAGTGCTGCAAAGCCAATGGCGGAGCAGCAGGAGTTGACGGCCAAACATTCGAGGACATCGAAGCGTATGGAACAGAGCGATGGTTGGACGAACTGGCGCAAGAGCTGAAAAGCCGAACTTATCGACCACTTCCTGTGCGGCGGGTGTATATACCCAAGCCGGACGGGAAACAGCGGCCGTTAGGGGTGCCCGCTATCCGGGATCGGGCAGCGGAAATGGCAGCGGTTCTGGTGCTCGAACCTATTTTCGAGACCGATCTGCAGCCAGAACAGTACGCCTATCGGCGAGACCGCAGCGCACTGGACGCGGTTAGACACGTCCACAAGCTGATCAACACTGGCCATAAAGAAATCGTCGATGCAGATCTCAGCAGCTACTTCGATACCCTTCCACACTGCCACCTATTAAAGTCGGTGGCCCGCCGAGTCGTCGACGGGGCCATGCTCCATCTGATCAAGATGTGGCTGGAAGCCCCGGTCGAGGAAACGGACGAGCGTGGAAACAAGCATCGCAGCACGCGTAATCGGGATGAAGGTCGGGGTACTCCGCAAGGGTCTCCGATCAGCCCGTTGTTGAGCAATCTGTACATGCGCCGGTTCGTGCTCGGCTGGACGAAGCTGGGGCACGAGAAGCGTTTGAAAGCGTACATCGTTAACTATGCAGATGACCTCGTGATCTGTTGTCGGGAGAAGGCCGAAGAAGCCTTAGCCACGATGCGGGACATGATGACGAAGCTGAAGCTGACGGTGAACGAAAAGAAAACGCGGGTCTGCAAGCTGCCGGAAGAGAAATTCGACTTCTTGGGGTATACCTTCGGTCGGTGTTACTCGACTAAGACGGGCCGGGCCTACCTAGGCACGACTCCGTCGAGGAAGCGGGTGCAACGCATCTGTGCCTCAATCAGCGAGGAGACCGGACGAAATAAAACCACGCTGGACGCCCAGGTGGTCGTTAAGAAGCTCAACCAGATGTTAAATGGATGGGCGAACTACTTCTGCCTCGGCCCAGTCGGCACCCGTGCGGTGGATCAACACACCCGCAAGCGGCTGCGTCAGTGGCTGTGCATTAAGCACAAGGTGAGGTGGCCGGGGAAGAAACGGTTCCCGACGGCGTCCTTCTACCAAGTGTTTGGTCTGGTCAGTCTTACCGAACGGACCGCTGGCCTTCCGTGGGCGAAACCGTGAGCTTTCTCCGAGCGCTGGATGCGGGAAATCCGCACGTCCAGTGCGATGAGCGGGAACAGGAAACAGAGCTATGCCCAACCGGACTGAGGCGGCGAGGCGAAAGCCTCGCCAATCGCCACCGGGAGACTAAGGTCACTGCGCCTGTTCTCGACTCCACCAAAACCCCGGGCCCAACCCCTTGATTGACGCGGTCGGCGGCGCAACAGCGTGGCAGATTTGCAGGTCCGCTGATCTTTGGCCACAAATTTCCCAGAAAAGTGCGTTGGTTTTATTTTTTTCTTGATAGATTGTATCTTACTCGATATAGTCGAGTACGTTATGATCAGCTCTACCTCCCACCAAGCCTGGCTGTTCTACTCCCCTTTGGCCCTGCAAGCCGCTTTGCTCAAGGACGATTTGCTCGATCCCGTCGATCAGCTCTTGGAGGATCCCGCTTTGCTCGACTTGGTCCAGCAATGTCTGGCGGCACGCTCCCCCGCTTCGGCACGCACTGGGCGGCCCGGCATAGCCCCCGATCGCCTGCTGCGTTGCTGCGTCATGAAGCACCTGAAGGGCTGGGGCTTCCGCGATCTGGAACGGGAGCTCCGCAGCAATCTGGTGTACCGGCGGTTCACCCGCTTCGATGCCGAAGCCACACCCGATTTCACTACCTTCAGTCGAACCTTCGCATTGTTGAGCCCGCAGGTCACCGAACAGATTCATCAGCGCGTGGTGGGCCTGGCGCGTGAGCAAGGTGTAGCGCAAGGACGGAAACTTCGCACCGACACGACGGTTGTGGAAAGCAACGTTCACTATCCCACCGACAGCTCGCTTTTGGGCGATGGCATCCGGGTGCTCAGCCGCTGTCTCCTACGGATCGCCGCCGAGT
The DNA here is from genome assembly GCA_963775865.1 of Candidatus Acidiferrales bacterium. Lineage (GTDB taxonomy): Bacteria > Acidobacteriota > Terriglobia > Acidiferrales > UBA7541 > Acidiferrum. The sequence goes on from CAVZKU010000002.1 coordinate 613,242, forward strand.
GTAAGGACGGAGCCTTGGACGTGGTGCATCACGGGCGCGCGGTGAAGCGCACAAGCCAAATGAGTTTGGTAGGCTAGTGCGGATGGACGAGGTGGAAAACGGCATCGTGAGCGGTTACCAAGTTCTTGAGGGCAATCCGGACGATACCACGGCCTGGATGCCGGCCCTCGAACAACATCAAGCGTGCTTCGGGCGAGCGCCAGAGATGGCCACCGCCGACCGAGGATTTTTTTCAGCCAAAAACGAGCGGGAGGCGCAAGCGCTAGGAGTGAAGAAAGTAGCGCTGCCGGCGCGCGGACGTCTCTCGGTCAAGCGGGCCCAGCAGCAGAAGCAGCGCTGGTTTCGGCGAGCGCTGCGCTGGCGTGCCGGCTGTGAAGCTACCATCAGCACCTTGAAACATCCCTTTTCAATGTTGCGGGCCAGCTACAAAAGAGATCCTGGATTTCAGCGCTACGTGGGCTGGTGTGTGATTACCAAGAATCTGTTTTCCATCGCTCGCTATCAAGCGCGCAGGAGAGGCCATGGCTAGGTCGGTTGATGGTGCTGCCCAACGACGCAAGCTGCTTGGCGAGATTGCCCGTCTGGCAGAGATCGCCATCTTCGGAACGCTATCGGAAACTTACCGCACCTGCGGACAAGCGGGCTGCCACTGCCAGGGAGACGGACCCAAGCATGGTCCGCATCTGAATGTGAGCTACCGCGGGGAGAAGGGTAAGACCACCGGCTACTATGTTCCCAAGGGAGCGCAAGAGGCCACGCGCCAAGGGGTAGAGGCTTGGCAAAAGATGCAGCAATGTTTGCGAGAACTGGCGGAGTTGAACAAGGACCGCAATTTGCGGCGCGCCCGCGAGGCCGATTCGCGATGAAGCCATGGTTCTCTTTCATCTTCGTCTGCTGGGCATTGCTGTTTCTGCTATTCAGCCCCAGTCAGCAAGCCGGTCTGAACCACCCGTTGCTGGTTGCCAGCTCGGGACAACGGTTGGATGGATGTAGAGAACCCCCGTCTGGCTCCCCCACCGCATCGGTTCTCAGAAGCATGAAATTCGATCAGGCTCGCGCCGCACCTCTCAAGTCTCTTGTCCTCGACTATGCGCTAACTGCGGTCAATATGGGTCCACCCGGCCAGGAGATCCATGGGTCACCGCAATTCATGGGGCCTTGGCGAGTAGCCGGTCAAAGCCTACAGCTCAAAGTAATCATCGCGGCACCTTTCTCCACGAAATTATTAGCTCGAGTAACCGAATTTTGAAAAATTGGGGTTTTGCAACAGCCTTTAGCTAAGACTGATATTAGAGATCAATCGGAAGAAAGGTGAGGAGGAGTGTCATGCTAGATCGACCCCGCCCAGGTCAGCTTAGCAAACAGGAACACAGTCTTTTTTGTGTGATGGGAGAAAAGCTCGCAGGAAGCGCAATGGCTCTCGTGATTGCGACCAGCGAAGCAGATGCGGATTACCTTGCCCTCCATGAACTCGGCTTCGTTTCCTTGTCCGCGACCGTCCTTGTGAGCGACTCTGTCTACGTTGGACCTGCGGATACAAGGGACTGAATCGTTCGCGATTTTCGAGAGCAGCGGACGACAAGTTCGCACTGGGACTGTCTTGGCGAGCATGCGGACCGGACCGGCAGCCGGGATGGTAATTCGCTAGTGCTCGGACCTAGGCCCGAAAAGGCGCCCTTTCTTTTCGGAATCGGATAGCGAACTCAAACCTGAGAGTTCGCTGTTCTCGATACCCTGCTTAGAGAACGCGTGACTGTTGCGAATGCCGTGGCCACAGTTTGGATCAACGTGCTTGAAAGGCTGGAGAAACACCCGGGCCGCTGGAAGTTCGAAAAACCAATCCGTGTGGTGAGCGGCGGAACCGCGCCTCCGATGGAGTTAATCCGCAGGCTCGATCGCCACGGCCTCCGTATCCTCCATCTTTGGGGCATGACAGAGACCTCGCCGCTGGCGACAACCGGGCACTTGAAATACAGAATGAAAGATTGGCCGGAAGAGAAGAAATATCAGATCCGCGCAAAACAGGGATGGCCCGTGCCGCTCATCGATATTCGCGTGATGCGGCCCGAAGGCGAAGCTCCGTGGGACGGAGAAACACCGGGAGAAATTGAAATACGGGGCCCTTGGGTTGCGGCGCAATACTACAAAGCACCCGACCAGGCTTACAAGTGGAGCGACGATGGATGGTTTCGCACCGGCGACGTTGGCACCATCTATCCCGACGGAATCATGAAAGTCGTGGATCGCTCCAAGGATTTGGTGAAGTCCGGCGGGGAATGGATTAGCTCGGTGGACTTGGAAAACGCTCTAATGGGACACCCGGCGGTGAAGGAAGCCTGCGTCGTAGGGATCCCGCATCCGAAATGGCAGGAGCGGCCTCTCGCTGCCGTAATCCTGCGGGAGGGCGCCACAGCAACCGACCACGAACTGCGGGACTTTCTTGCAAAGGATTTCGCCAAATGGCAACTGCCGGATGCATTCGTGTTCGTCGAAACCATTCCCCGTACCAGCGTTGGCAAGTTCAAGAAAATTGCATTGCGCGAGCAGTTCGCCGACTGGAAATGGCCCGCTTAGGAGTCCTTTGGGCGCTCTGATCAGGGTGCGACGTACCTAGGTGCGATAAGAAGAGTTCATAACTTTGCTTAGGGGGTTACAAGGCTACTAATCAGAGGCAATTGATGTGCCCCATTTTGTGCCCACCCTAGATCAAAAACCATCGCAAACGGTAGCAATGCGGGAAAGGTAAGAAACTCCTCTACTGACGCGCCAATTCAACGCGATAGCAAACAATCGCACTCGGTCTTAATTGTCTCTGGACGGTCTCTTAAATAATTATATAGTTCGTTGGAATCACCTCGGCACTTGAATCAAGTTGCGAACTTGTTGGTCTGGTGCAGGAGGTCGACGCTCTTGATTGCGATATTAGATTCAGCCCCCAAGAATCCCTGGTCCACCCCGTCGCCAAGGATACCGCTTGTTGTAGTAATCCTAAAGGATAGGGTGGCTTGCGTTCATTCATGAGGGCTAGGATCCGGCGCTTATAATCCTATGGCGTTGGCACAGGAATCGGAGAGTCATTTGGATAACCTGGTAGAATCTGCTCCTGCAAGTCCCATGAACTACGCCCAAATCCTTTCCGGACTCTTCGTGGGATCGCATCCCCGAGCCATCGACGATGTCGAGCGACTCCGGCGGGAGTCTGCCATCACTGCCGTGCTGAATTTGCAAACGGACGAGGACATGCGCTCGGTCAATCTCAACTGGCGACCTCTCGAAGCCCACTACCAGGCCTCGGGCATTAACCTCTTGCGGCTCCCTATGAGGGAGGAACAGGTCGAGCTTCGGGAGAAGCTCCCGGAGTGCGTCCGCACGTTGGCCAGCCTGATGACGGCGGGTCGCACAGTGTATCTCCACTGCACTGAGGGTGTGGGTCGCTCGCCCACAGTAGCCATCGGCTACCTTCACTGGTCCCTGGGCTGGGAACTGGATACCGCGGTCAGCCACGTGAAACAAGCTCGGCAGTGCTCGCCCCACCTGGAGGCACTTCGGCTGGCACGGTGGAGTCCCACCGAACCGCACCAATGAGCGAGGCATTGAACCATTCATCGGACGGAATGCTGCGCCTCGGCAGGTTCCGCCTGTTCGCCAGATGCCCGGCGAACGGAGTCAATAAAGGGCTGGAAAGGCTCGAACCAAATGCCTGCGGTCTTAGGTCATGCGCCGCCGGTCAGGGCGTTCCTGCGCTTCGTGGAAGCGAACACAACAATGCTGTCTCCCGTTCTGGCGTCGGCTTTGACATTAACAAAGCAGTGCGGCTGGACATTCCCGCCGCAGAGGTTGGGGCAACCCGGGCGCGATCAGTTTGGCGTTGGCCGAAACAACTCTGAGAACGGTTTTTCTGCTAAGCTGGATCCACTGGCAAGATTGCTATGCCCGATGATTCGTTCCTGAACTCACCGCGCTCGCGCTTCCGTGCCGCCTTGATATTGGCCATCGTGGCCGACGCGGTGCAGATTGTCGTTTTTCCTTTGTTTGTAGAGGGGGCGCTATCGCCGCTGGATGACATCCTGGATTTGATTGTGGCGGTGGCATTGTTTCGCCTGCTTGGCTGGCACTGGGAGTTCCTGCCGTCGTCCATGGCCAAACTATTGCCCGGCGTCGATCTGGTTCCCTTCTGGACACTCGCGGTTGCCAACATATATCGGAAATGGAAACAAGTTGAGGGTGCTGGAGACATAATTGATATAGCACCGCTGGAACGGAAACTCCCGAATCACTGATTCTTAAACGTAGATGAAAACAGAATGGATGGCAGAGCTACCGTCGTTGAGCCATCATATCCACTGTTTTGGTTCACGAGTTTCGTGCCCACCCCTGTTGGAAAATGGCGCAGAACAACTTGGGAGGCGGAAATGGCAAAGCGAACGCGTATAACCGCGACGTTTCGCGAGGACGACCCTGTACAGCCGCGCCGTCGGCCGCGAAAGAAAAATGCGAACACAATCGTAATTGTGCTCGTGCTTATCTTGCTTGGCCTTTTCATTCTTAGGCGCACGCAACAATCCGGCGGGTTCCGTCCACAACCGGCATCGCTGCCACGGCACTAAGCTGCTTGGGGGAAACATCCGACGCGTCCGCCCGAAATTTACCCGTGGTAGAATCCGCGCCGAGAGGAAGCCAAGAATGGCCTTGATGGCCGGCTCGCCGAAACGAGAAGTCCACAAATCAGGCAGATAGTGGACCTTCGCCAGCCGCTCTCTGATACATCCCAATGCATCTCTGAACGGTGGCCAAGGAAGTGCCGAATTTCTTGGCTAGAGCACGCAAGCTGGTTGCCCCATGTGCGTACGTGTCTGCAATGTTTTCGCGCAACTCTGGAGACAGCGGAGTCTGGGGTGGCCTTCCTATTCTTCGCCCTTTTGCGCGCGCATTCCGCATGCCGGCCCGGACGCGCTCCACGATTAAGCTGCGCTCTATGGCTACCGCACCCAAAACCGTGAACACCATTTTGCCGGCAGGCGTGGAAGTGTCCATTTGTTCCGAAAACGAAACGAAGTCGATCCCTAGCGACTTGAAGGTCTCCAAAGCTCGGAGAAGGTGGGAAACCGACCGGGCGAATCTATCGAATCGCCAAACGCAGACGACATCAAATCGCCGCTTATGAGCATCGGCCATTAGACGGTTGAGTTCCGGACGGGAATCCTTTGAGCCGCTTATTCCCTCGTCAACATAAGAATCGACTATTCGCCATCCGCGAGCTTGAGCAAACTGTTCCAACTCCCTCGTCTGCATAGCAACGTCTTGGCCGTGATGAGTGGTGCTGACCCTTGCGTAGATTGCTGCACGGGGTTGCTGCTGTAAGATTCTGTTAGCCATTGCCGCCTCCTAGATAGGTTGCTTGGTTAGGGGCCTGTCGGTGTTGACGCACCGGCGGGTCCCGTTTTACTTCTACTTCTTGCCCCTCTTTGGCTCCGGACCACGTTTGAGTGAGCCCTTTAGCTTGCGAGCTTTCTCGACGTCTGCAGCCGTCCAGAGCCTAACTGCTATACCGTTGCGAAGCCGGGTCTTCGGTGCCCCAACCTTCCCCTCTTTGATCCAATACTGAAGGGTTGCCCTGGGTACCGCGATCTCTTTCGCGACTTCAACGGTGCTGAGCAGTTTGGAACTCATCGGGCAGAAAATAACAATGTACTTGACACCTGTCAAGAACTATCTTAGGATCGCCTTCAGGATAGGAAAGTGTGGCGAGCAAGAAGACAACTAGGGCCCTCGAGGCCAAACTCTCACGGCTCAAGAGTGCTTTCGGTGAGCTCGTCAAACAGTCGGAGGAGATGGAAAAAAAATTCAGGGGTGGCCAGTCGAAGTGATTTTGGTTCACGGTCAAAAGCTTGAGGTTCGTAGAGTCGTGAGCGAGCAAGTTGATCGCGCCTATAATGATTCTCTAAGAGAACTGGGGCGCGTTTGGCACGAGATCAGGGAGACTGAATCGCTCCTCCATCCTTCGAGGGGGCGAGAGAAAGAACTCATTTATGGCTCTGCACAAGAATTCGTAGAGACGCGCATTTTAGGCTGCTTTCTGAAGAACGATGAATTCGGTCTTGGTGACCGCCATGCGTTGTGCCTTGAGCAATAGATAGCCGAGATTCTTGTAGCCACGGCCCCTTCGAAGAAGGGTTTTGATGTTGCCGTTGATGGCTTCCACCACTCCGAAGGGTACTTTGGTGCGGCAATAATTGAGGATCCCGTCCAAGTGGTCCAGCAGCATCCAAGCGAGATCTTGAAAGGGTTTCAACCGTTGCCAGCGCAGTTGATCGATCCAACTTTGCAGATAGCGCAGCATGGCTCCTTCATAGCGGTAGGTCCACAACCGTTCCAAACTTTCCTTCAGAAGGTAGGCTTTCATCACGCGTCGATTGAGGGCGAACAGCTCGTTTAACTGCTGGCGTTTTTGGCTGTTCAGATTCATCCAGCGCGTCAACAACAGCCAGCGTTTGCCCTTCACCACACCGCGCATGCGCCCACCTTTGCGGAAGAACTCCGCCCGGCGCACTTCATCGATGGCTTTGTTGGCATGCTGTAGGACATGAAACTTGTCGTACACGATGCGGCAGTTCGGGGCCCATTGCGTAATGCTGTTGGTGAATGGCCGCCACATATCCACGCACGCGGCCTCGACTCGTTTCCGTTGCGTGGCGCTCAGTTGCGTCCGGAAAAACTCATCCAGGGTTTCCTGTTTGCGGTCCTGCCCAAACCACAAGGGTTCGCCGGTATCCAAGTTGCTGACCACGGTGATGAACTTCATCTGCTTGCCGAAGTAAATCTCATCCACGCCCATTTGCACCAACCGGTCTTTGCGACGCGTCGCACTCCACCGCTGCAGATACCGCAGGTCGATCGCTCGCACCGTGCTGGCGGACAGCCGGAACTGCCTGGCCACCTGGCGAACCGATGCGCTTTCGCACGCTAACCCCACGGCTTCTTCAAAGCGCTTACTAAACGGTGCTTTACTCGGCAACTGCGGCACCTTCTCGATCTTTACCCCGCATTGCGGACAGCACACCCGGTACACTTCGATGACCACCGTTGTGCGATACTCGCCCCACGGCAGGTCGCGCACTTCCCGTTCGTTGTGATCATGGGCCTCGCTAAACTTTCTTCCGCACCCCGAACAGATCAGCTTGCGGTTTCCTCGCTTGCGCCGTACCCATAAACGCAGCGTCTTGGCGGCTTCATTGATTTCGTGCTGGTAGACTCGGTAGCCCGGCCATCCCAGGATTTTCGTGAATTCGTTGTCGCGCATTCCGCCGAGTCTAGCCGAATCATCCCCCGACGGAAACCCGCTCTTTTATTGTGGCTCTACGAATTCCTGCTCAGAGCCTCATTTATCAACAGGCATGGCAAGATCGCGCAGCTAACCCGCGGCTAAGCGTTCGTCTGCTAGCAGAGAGATACTTTCCTCACTATTTTCCAAATCGCGCCGAGTCCGCCATTCGGATGATGGACCAGGGGCTTAGGCGCTTGACTCGCAAAAAGACCTCCTACACGAATAAGAAGTAAGACGCACGCCTACGGAATCAGGCGACTTTAGTAGGGTGTGCTAGCAGCCCATGCCATGCCATTTTACGATAGTCACTGCAATTGATTGTTGCAGTGAAAGCTGACGCCGAGCTTAAAGGGCGCCCTTCAATCAGGTGAACGTAGCAGTAGGGGTGTTTGTGTGCGAAATGTCATCGTAATTCCAGGTAAAGTTGTGATCGAGACTGGCAGGGATACACAAAAGAGGGATGGAAGACCACTGTATTTCTCGCACAGAGACGCCAGGAATTGGGTTAATCGAGGCGAGGCAGAATGGCTTGGCCGTGGAGAGATGCGGATTCGCCTTACACCAGCGGGTCAAAAACGATTCCTTGAGATGAAGGCCACTCTCAAACTCAGAGGATTTTCCGCGATTGTCGGAGGAGTGGTTGCGGGGGCCAAAGAACCATGGGCTTGGGCATTTGCCAAGGATCAGTTGGACCGTCCTGTGTACCGCCAACCGTAGAGGGGAAGATGAGATTTCCAAATCTGGTTTACGCAATCTCGTTGAAGCGGCTGCCCCACTACGAGATCGCCCAAGAAGTCGGTATCTCAGAATGGCGATTTTCGCGACTACTCAAAGGACGCAGCGAGTTCTTGCCGGCGGAACGTGAACGAGTTGCGGGAGTGCTCGGATTCGATCAGGGTTGGCTGTTTGAAACGCCAAATCCCCCGAAGCCACGAATCTTCGAGGGTGAAACCACGCCTGCGATGACATAGGAGGGGCAAATGGTCCTTTCGCTTGGACTACAGAATCGATTGCGAGATGAGCGTGGCATTTACGCTGCCGAGGCATGCGACCGGTGCGGTCAAATTCTTGGTGCGGTGAGATTCACGCGTTCCGGAGATACCGGGGTGTGGTGCTCGAGGAAATGCCGTGGCGACGGCGAGGGCCAGGGCCAGAAGATTCACAAGGGCGGCAGGCCGAAGATGTACATAGACGACCGAGCAAGGAAGAACGCCCACGCGCAAAAGCAAAGGGAGTTTCGCGCGCGGTCTAGCGTGACGAAAACCTGTCAGCAGCCTAATGCCAACAAAGGACTTACGGGTGCGATTTTGCCCTCCTGCTATGGTGGCACCAGCAACCCCGAAAACGGCCTTATCGCAGACGGATCGGGGCTCCTTTGCAGTCTCTAAAAACTTTAGACTTGGATGAGGAGGGGCAGTGAGACCAGCCATCGAACTCATAGGAATTCTCGAAAGAGAAGCCGCAGCTTTTGCGGCGACCACGACAGCACAAACCATGATGGGTATTGCGGTCAGATTGAAAGAGGGTGGACCCGTTGGTGCTTGAGTGAGAAGAAAAAACCCCGCCAGCGCCAGCGACCAGGGAAGTCCTGGGTAGGTTCGCTGAGAAGGTCAAGTTAGAGGCGACCGCCTTACGCATTAAGGCCAACGACAAGCTCTTCGCATCCATCGAGATCGAGCACGGCAGTTGGCCGGTGATTCTTTCGGCGATGCAGGCCGTAATCTACGCTCTCACTTAAAGTGATCTCCATGCAACGAAAGAAGCCTGAGAAGTCAGAAAAGCCGGTAAGCCTCGGGCGCCATGAGACAAATTGCAAGGTGTGCCAGCACCCAGAGAGGTTGTTGATCGAGGAAGAGTTCGTGTCATGGAAGAGCCCCAGCCAGATTGCTGAGGACTGGAATCTACGCGATCGCACAACGCTGTATCGGCATGCGTGGGCTACCGGACTGATGGCCAAGCGCCGGCGCAATGTGCGGAGTGCACTGGAGCACATCATTGAAAAAAGCACGGATGTTGACGTAACTGCGGGAGCGGTGGTGCAGGCCGTCATTGCGTACGCGAAGATCAACTCAGAAGGACGCTTGGTCGAACGCAGTGAACGCGTGGACCTTAACCTGCTGTTCGACAAGATGACGAGGCATGAACTTCGCCAATATGCGGAATCTGGGAAGCTGCCTGACTGGTTTGAACAGACCGTGGGCAGGGAAGCGCAGTTAGCAACACAAGAGCAGAGTTCGGAGGACGAAGATGCTATCTAAGTCGTTGAAAACCAAACAGGCCCAGCCACCACCGACTGCAACGCACGTGAGGCCAAGTCCGGCCGATTTCCCACTCGGAAGTGTTGAGTCACGCGCGGCGGCGCGGGCTATGCTCCACCAGCTCGCGGAGAAGGATGGACCGCAACCGGGAGACATTTGGATTGACCTGACATTTCTCACACAGGAACGAGCGACAGAGATTTGCCGAGTATTCCGAGCTCTCAAAGAGGACAGCGTGAGCAGGGGGTGGGATAGCATATCGCCGGAGCCCGATTCGCCTCGGATGTGGATCAAATGGCCAGAGGGATTTGACCCAGACGCTGCTTCCGAGAGTGACCCTCCTTTGACCATGGACGAGGTCACTGAGGACAACTTGCACGATGTCCTTCGTTTCTACGATGACGCCTTTCGGAAGGCGAAGGATGACGGAGTGCCACTGCCGCCGAGGCTTGATCCCGATTTCACCTGGAACGGCATGGAATACGTTCCGAAGAAGAGTTGATCACGTTCCAAAAACCCCTCTCCTAACGGTTGGCAAAGCTACTGATTTTTTTGGGACCGAGCACCCCGTCTTCGGTACCCCAAAAAATGTGAACGGCAATTTGGATACTGAAGCCGTTCGCTAAAGCCAACAGGACCGACGCAACAAAGTGCATGTTCTGTAGCATTGCGGCCCTTCGCGGTGTTCATCCCGTGGGACTTATGCCGTGGTGAGGGCGGGTTCTCCTCGAGCGTATTGTTGCATTTTTGTTTTGGAGTGGTTGAAAACCGACAGTAAGAGTGTCGGTAGAAAGGGCAGCTAGTCTGCATGCCTAAAAATCTTGATCAGTTCTCCTGGGATGAACCTCACAACTCTTTCCACTGTTCCGCGGAGTGGCATTTTTTGCGCATGAAATCCAATCTCGCAGGGTTGCTCCACAATTGGGGTAGACGCCTTTCGGTGACCTCTGAAGCCTTCTTCCCTTCAGTCGAAAGCATCGGAAGATATTCGGGTCGGAATCGCGCAACGGTTCTTAGAGCCCTGCAAGAACTCGTGCGTACTGGATGGGCCGAAGTCTTACACAAAGAGGCAGGAAAGACCGTCACGTATCGGCTTGTCAATCACGATGAGTGGGCGAGAAGTCACCTTGGGGCAAACATGGTCTTATCCACCATGTCCGTGCCCGCTCCCGGAAAGTTCCTTGAGCTTGTCAGTCGACACCACGCATGGCACTGCGCGAAGTGCAGCGTTGAAGTCGCACGTGCGTTTTTGAAGTTCGAGGCACTGGGCACCATTGTCGAGGAAAAGCGGAGCGATCAGTTGGCAACAAAGCCCAATTAGAAAAGCCAGGCCGCCGTCCTCGGGGTGAGTTAACAGACGGCCCAGCAGATTCGGAGGAAACAACGCTAACTATGAGTGAAACTAATACAAACCGCACTTCTAATCAAGAACATTTATACCGACGGGCGCTGGTGCGCAAATCCGGCCGTGAGTCGGAAACTCCCCCAGCCCGCCAGAATCGGCCACTGAGCTGGCGTGAGTGGTGGTTGGCGATGCGCCCCTATGAAGGGAGCAACCCTAAACCGCGGCCGCCCTGGTTGGTGGTCCCATGAGCTGGAAAAGTTCGATAAGGAGAAAGGTCATATGAGCGCGTTCACGATTTCGGACTGGAAGGATGTGGCAGGAGGGGCGTTGCGGGCCGTTTTCACCTTGACCGTTCCGGGTGGCTTTAGTTTTCACGAGACGAAGTATTTCGTGAAGGATGATTCGCGGTGGGTGAAGCTTCCGGATCGCGAGTATGTCAAAAAAGACGGCGCAAAGGGGTATATGCCCGTAATCACGATGGAGAAAGAGAAGCGGGAAATGTTCAACTCCTTGGCGCTCGATGCGGTTGACGAGTTTCTTGCCTCTTTCAAGGGCATGAAAGCCGCTGAGAATCCGCCCAAACCGCAGGCACCCACAGGCGCGCCCAGGGCGAAGATCCCGCCGCGGAATTCTTCATGGTAACGCCCCGCGAGTTTCTTCCCGCAGAACTGCGAGAAGGCAATTTCTTCGTGTGCTGGAAGTATGAACAACGAGAGGGAAAGCTGACGAAGCCCCCAGTCAACCCGCACACGGGGGGATTAGCCAGCAGCACGAATCCCGCAGATTGGGCTCCTTATCCATTGGCGCTCGACGCGGTGGACGCTCACAGGTGTGAGGGAATAGGCCGTGTGGTAACGGCGGACCAGGGGCTTGTCGGCATCGATCTCGACCATTGCCGAAATAAGCAGACCGGCCAACTTGACGCACACGCTGCCAGCATCGTCCGGCGTCTGCGCAGTTATACGGAAATCACGCCAAGTGGTGAAGGCGTTCGCATCTGGGTTCGTGGGAAGAAACCTGGTGGTCGTTGTCGCAAAGAGGGCGTGGAAATCTACGACCGGAATAGGTATTTTACCTTGACTGGTGAGCACGTGCGAGGCACCCCGCGCACCGTCGAATCCCGCCAGGCCGAACTCGATTCGCTTTGCCGGGAACTTTTTCCCGAGAATAAATCGAGCACGCATGATGATGATGGCGCCGGCAACCCCATCGCTGATGAGGAACTCATCCCACGGATGTTTGCCAGCAAGAATGGGCAGGAGATCCTGGCTCTGTGGGAGGGCTCGACCGCCGCTTATGCTGACGACGACTCCCGCGCCGATGCTGCACTGTGTGCTCATTTGGCATTCTGGACGGGCAAAAACGCCGAACGTATGGACAGGCTATTCCGGCAATCGAAGCTCATGCGGCCGAAGTGGGATACCCGTCGCGGCGCCTCTACCTATGGAGCAGATACCATAGCGCACGCTATCGAGTTTCAATCCGACGACGTTTATACGCCGGGTCCAGCACCTCCGAAACCGTCACCGGCACCAAAGAACTTCTTAAAGGCCGTCTCGGTTCCTGAACTAATCCAGCTGGATGTTCCAGAACGTGAAATGATTCTCGATCCGTTCCTGCCAACCCAAGGTCTGGCCATGCTCTACAGCAAGCGCGGAGTAGGAAAAACCTTCATTTCGCTGGGGATTTCGCTGGCCGTAGCAATTGGCTCCCGGTTTCTAAGATGGACTGCTCCCGTCCCCCGGCGTGTTTTATACGTGGATGGCGAAATGCCCTTGTCCGCGCTAAAGCAGAGAGTGATGGACATTGGCGCGGGTTTCGACCTCCCGTTGCCACCGGAGAATCTCAAGATTATTACCCCGGACTTGCAAAACGAACGCGGGCTGCCAGATCTTTCCACTATTTGCGGTCAGGATGAAATCGAAGAGCACCTGGAAGGTGTGAACCTGCTTGTTTTGGACAATCTCTCTGCGTTGGTTAGGGCTGTCAAAGAAAATGAAGGTGAAGGTTGGCTGCCGGTGCAGGATTGGGCGCTTGGCCTGAGACGCCGCGGCATTGCTGTTCTCTTCGTTCATCACGCCGGCAAAGACAAAAACCAGCGAGGGACCTCGCGGCGCGAGGATTTGCTCGATTCGGTGGTGACGCTGAAACATCCTTCTGATTACAACCCCTCAGAGGGCCTCCGCTGCATTGTCGAATACGAAAAATCCAGGGGCTTCTATGGAGATGCCGCAAAGTCATTCGACGTCCGAATGTCTGCCGGCCCAAGCGGCGAGACCCTTTGGACCGTCAGCGATCCCGAGGTGTCCATCGAGTCCCGCGCCCTACAGTTCTTCCGGGACGGAATGAGCGTCCGGGACGTAGCCGATGAGCTCGGAATCTCAAAATCGAGGGCTCACCGCCTCAAAAACGGCTTGCGGGGCATGGAAACAAGGCCAGAAAGGTACAACTGATAAAAAGTGGGACACTTGCCCAAAAACGGCTCTAACCCATACGTGAATAAGGACGTAAGGTGTCCCACCAAGTGTCCCAAAAGTGTCCCACGGGTGTCCCAGTGGGACAGTGAAATGGGACAGCGGGCGGGTGATGAAAGAAAGGCAGGCGCAGCACAGTGACACCCTTATTAGGCATTTCCGAGGTATCAAGGCTCCTAGCCGTCAGCAAGATCACCATTCGCCGCCTGGTAGCGTGCGGGGAATTGCCTGTCATCCGGCTGTCCAAGGGCGGTCCAATGCGGTTCGACTTGCGGGACGTGGAAAAGTTTGTGCAGCAGCACAGAAGTTAGGACTTTACATTCCCTACTTACCGTGGGACAATAAGTATATGAAGAAACTGGGCAGGCCGGTAAAGGCAGCAAGGGACAGGCGGAGGACGTTTATCCGTCTGCGTCTGACAGATGGAGAGTTTAAGGCTGTGAGCGCCGCCGCAGACAAGGCCGGCTTGAACATTTCCGAATACGCACGACAGAAGCTCATCGGGAGGTAACCCCGTGGAAAGCACAGAGAAAAAACCGAGAGGGAAGCATGGCCAAGGCTGCGTCTACCGTCCGCCCAATTCGCGGAACTGGTGGATCAAGTTCTCCGCAAACGGGCGCACCATCCAGCACACCGCTAAGACTGAATCGAAGCGGGAGGCTGAGCGGGAATTAGCAAGACAGATTCAAAAACACGCAAACGGCGAGCTTACCGCAGATTCCCGCAACACTACGGTTGTGAGCCTTAAAGAATCCATGATGAGCGCATGGAGGCTGCATGGCCGCGGCCCGCGCAGTATCAAGTGGGCTGAGGGTTGCTGGCGGCATCTGCTAGAGTTTTTCGGCGCGATGAAAGCGAACGCGGTATCAAGCGCCTCCATCCGCGACTACATGGAATTTCGCAAAGGGCAGGGAGGCAGCAACGCTTCGATTAACCGCGAGCTGTCTATCCTGCAATCGGCCTTCTCGATGGCCTACAAGGAAACGCCCCGCCGGGTGGCCGCGAGACTCTACTTTGACCGCTTGCCGGAATCGAAAGGCCGGCAAGGATTCGTGGAAGAAAAGACCTACCGCGCCATTGCCGAGAATTGCCTGGATCTGTATCTCCGGGCAATGCTGGCTCTCGCGTACTCTTTCGGATTCAGGAAAGGGGAACTGCTCGGCCTGAAAGTGCGCGACGTTGACCTCGTGGCCGGCACACTGCGGCTTGAAACTTCGAAAAATGGAGAGCCTAGGCAGGTGAATTTGACGCAAGAGACTCGCGAGCTCTTGAGCGCCTGTGTCGCCGGCAAGAACCCCGAGGAACCGGTGTTCACGCGGGACGGCAAGGCGGTACTCGATTTTAGAGGCACCTGGGAGAAGATCACCCGTGCCGCCGGTTGTCCCGGCTTGCTCTTTCACGATCTGCGGCGCTCCGCCGTGCGGAATATGGTGCGGGGGGGAATCCCCGAAGTAGTCGCCATGAGGATCAGCGGCCACAAGACACGAGCCGTCTTTGACCGCTACAATATCGTGAGCGATCGGGACCTGGCCGACGCTGCAAAAAAAATCGAGGCCGCGCAGTTTGGTTATAGTTTGGTTATAGTGGACGAAAATGAGACGGGTAAGAAGAATACAAAAGTAGCGAAAGATGTTACGATTCAATAGTTTAGGATTTTTCCCGGAGTGGCGGAACTGGCAGACGCAGCAGACTCAAAATCTGCCGGGGATCACTCCCCGTGTGGGTTCGACTCCCTCCTCCGGGACCATCAAAAACCCTTATAAACACTTGGCGATTTCGCATCAAGGAATCTGGCGTCACCTAGGCGTCACCGTCTGAGATGCTCTTTCCAAGCTGCGCGAACGGCGTTCTCCAAGGCATCTCGACGACCCGGAGTGAATGCGCTGTAGTGCTTTTGTGTAATTTTCAGGTTCTTGTGGCCCAGAAGGGAACTGACGTGTTCGAGGGAAGTCCCTCGTTGGAGCAGGTCCACTGCGAATGTATGGCGCAACTGGTGGCTGTGGCCTGCGATCCCCGCCCTTTTGAACATCGCCTTAAACGAATCCTCCCAGATGTTCACCACGGTTCGACGTTTCGATTCGCCGCTCCAAAAGTAGTACGGGCTGGTCTTCGGGATTTTGTTCAACGCTTCCATCGCATCGGGGTGGACAGGAATACGAACGTCGGGGCCGCCCTTTTCCGTCCTCAAGGTCAGCAGCCCGTGATGGATTCGGCTACGTTCCAGCGTACAAGCATCGCCGATACGCAAGCCTGTATGGCGCATTAGAAGAACCAACGCGCGGATTTGCACGGCGCGATTCTCCCCACGCCCGGAAGGATGCTCGTCGCACGCTTTCAGAATACTCTTCATATCTTCGTCCGTGAACGGCATCACTTGAACATCCTCGACCTTCGGAGCCTTGATGCCTTCGACCGGATTGCTGGGTACGAGTTTGGCGGTGGTGCAGAACCGGAAGAACGATTTCAGCAGCTCCAGCTTTTTCTTCGCCGATTGGTTCGAGTTCTTCCACGTTGAGCGGAACGTCAGCAGCTCGTCCGTGGTCATATTGTTAAGCAAGGCGATGCCACGGGCGGTCGAGTACTCTTTCAGCTGTTTGAACAACTGCCGATACTTTCTCAGGCTGGCGTCACGCAGTTGGCGTGCTTTAGCGTCGGCCAAGAACTTATCGCAGGCAGACTCGATGGTCGTCGGGACGATAGTGGCAGTCAGCCCGTCGACCTCGATCCTCCCACAGTAATGCGTCGGGTGATTGTTAGGAGACTTAGAGGAGAGGAGAAAGCGCCAACCACCGAAGAATTGGCCCGAAAGCTTTTTGAGTTTGCCGGTGAGTCTGAACATGATGTTATGGACGCGTTCGCGGTGGAGTTTTTATACGAGAACCGCGCTGGCGGCCCTACCACTGCAAATCGCATGGCAAGGGAAAGAATGTCTCCGCACTGGACCACCCAAGAGGGCAGGCTTTCCCTCGTTTCCGGTAAGCTGGTTCTGGGGAGACTCTCTCAGTGGCTGCAAGACAGCCATGGCGTGTCCATCAGCGCCGCCGCGATTGCGAACGAAATGCGTCCGAGTGAAGTGGCACCCGAGATCGTGACCGTTCTGACAGCGATTGAATATGGCGACGCTTTTTAATCGGCCGCGGAGATTGTTCCATCTTCTCGACAGTCGCCGCTGCTTCTTTAATGGCATCATCAATGAAGAAATCTTTGCCCGGGTTCGGCTTGGACGAATCCAGTGCGACGATGATTTTGCGCGCAGACAGCGGGGTGGCAGCAAACAGGATGGCGTGCTTACGTTCTTCGGCCATTGGGGTCTTCGCAAGAGAGTTTGCGGCAGAGGAAGAGGCAAGTAGAGTCTACACGAGCGCGTACCAATGCGCACGAGCTGCAACCCCAGACTTGTCTCGCAACTGAGGCCACTTCCGAACCACCTTCTGACGTCGTCAGGCTGGATATGGCAAAGTGGCGTAACGCCGGCAAGAGCGTTTCTTCTCTATGGAGCGACGTTATCCAATATCCAGAGGTTGCCGGAGTCTTGCTCGATCGTCAGGACTAAATGATCTTGATTGAGCGAAACGTCTACAGATGGCAGGTGTTGCGGCATGCCGAGTCTCGGGCTGTCGAAACTTGTGACCGGGAACGCGTTTCCGATTGCTGTTCCTCGAGCGGGGTCGAAGTGGATTCCCCAGACATTAAAGAACCCTCCCCGACGCGAGACGAAATAGATTATTTTCCCGTCCGGTGACCAGCGAGGCTTGTCGGCCCACTGTTTATCATCTGTGATCTTCGTCCATCGGCCGCCTGACGCGGGCGTCACGTAGAGTGTGGAGTCCAACGTGGTAGGCAAATCTCTTACAGCTCCGAATGCAATCCATCGTCCATCAGGAGACACGTTTGGGTGGTAAAGATCGTAGTTAGGGTCGGAGATCAGCTTTCGTCCACAAGGAGTAGCATGGGGTTTTTCGTCTGTGGACACTTGCCATATTTCTACTTTGTTAGTACCGCTCGTCTGCGATACCAAGAACGAATTGTCATCGGGCAACCAATCAAAACCGCCATATGCGTTTGTCGCATCGCAGAGGGGTTCTTCCTCTCGAGTTTCGGCGGACCACAATACGAGCACATCTTCATGGGTCGACACGTTAATCCGCTCGTACAAGAGACGCTTGCCGTCGCGCGACCACCGGGGATTATCGCGAACGTAATCATCATCTACAATGGGACCCATACTGGTATCGTCTACTGATCTTTTCCACAGTTGAGAACGTCCTGCGTAATTGCCGGAAAAGGCCAAATTCCTTCCGTCTCGGGACATACTGTGGCGCCACGCTGACATTCCGGCCGGCGTCACCGGTTGTCCAGGACCTTTGATCTTGCCGCCGTCCGCATCAAACGGGTAAACCCATGCGCGGATGTGCTGCACTTGTGCTGTGAATGCCAACTTGCTTCCATCACGAGAGAGGGCTAGTTCACGATCCGGCCCTGGGCCGATGGTCAATCGTTCAATACCGGTAACCAGCATTGTCGATGGATCAACGGTGAGCTTCCACAGATTTAGGGCTCCCCGAAACGATTGTGCACAATAAATGGCTCGACCCGATGGCGCCCAAGAAAATGTGAAATCCATGGTTTGCGCCACAATTCCCTGCAAAGCAACTTCTTGTAGTTGCTTGGCGACTTCAGGAACAAACGAAGACTTGACTACGCGACCTCCCAGGAGAGGAACAGTCCAAAAGTCGGGGCCCCATTCTGGGTTCACGACCCAAACCGACACTCGCTTGCCATCGGGATACCAGGCGGCCGACAGAGTCGCTTCGTGCTCAGCGGGAATTTCCGTAAGAACTTCGCGCGGCTGACCTCCGTCAAGGCCTACGACATAGAATCGGTTCAACCCTAAGTATTGCGTGGTCCGAAATAGAAGCTGCGAACCATCTGGGGACCAGCGCGGATAATAGCCGAACGGCGCTATTTTTCTCGCCAATGCGGCTCCGCCCAGTGCAGGGATGATGTACAAGCCGCCGTCCCCGTTTTCGGAACGATAGGCAATGTATCGACCGTCCGGTGACCAGTCCGGCTGCCAGTTGGTTCCTGGTCCTTTCGTTATTTGAATGGGATCGCCTCCACTGACCTGCTGGACCCAAATGTCAAATTTGCCGCCACGGTCGGAACTATAAGCAATAAAGCGACCATCCGGCGACCAAGTGGCCCCGATCTGCAGGCCATCGTCGAAAGTTAGGCGAGTCAGCGTACGCTGTTTTGGCGGTTTCGGAGTTAGTGCACGTCTGTATAGGAAAAAAGCCATACCTGCGATCAACGCCACGCCCAAGAGCACACCCGCGTATCGAACGAATTCAGTCCGAAGAGCTCTCTTATGTCCTGACCCTGTGCCGAAATCATGGGGCGCTGGGTTTTGGCGTAGGTCTGTCGCGTTCGGGACGCAAACGGCTTCAACCGGCGCGATGAAGCGATAACCGCGCCGCGGCATGGTCTCAATGAAACGAGGATTGTCTGGATCATCCGCCAACGCTTGACGCAATTTGTTGACCGCCACGCTGAGGCCGTGCTCGAAATCCACGAACGTGTTGGAAGGCCAAAGCGCCTGACGGAAATCCTCGCGGGTAACCACCTTCCCCGGGCGGTTTAAAAGAAGGATCAAAACGCGCAGAGGTTGATCCTGAAGCTTGATACGGGTACCGCCCTTACGTAGCTCACCCGAAGATAGGTCCAGTTCGAAAACTCCGAACCGGAATTTGGGCTCCTCGGCAGGCTCTAGCATCCTGCACCTCTACGACGTGACCGCGTTGACCTGAGTGGTGAGCTGAAAAGCTAACAAGCGGCTAATCAGAGCATTAGCGGTTGATGAAGTCAAGATACAGCGATGAAGTGTGGTGAATTGAACTTGCTGCTGGTCCATCCGACCTTGCCCGATGCCGCAACTGCGGCCGAGGCAAGCGTCAATGCGTCACTCGTTGCTGTGGGCCGTGTTCGTTCTTGGCAATTTCTTTGCCTTTGCTCTAGAGGGACAGGGGCAAGCGCCAGGAGCGTTCGAGGCTTCGACAGCAGTCCCATTCGATTTGGGGTCCGATTTCCTGGTAGTGGTAAAGGGAGGGATCGGGAATCTGAACGGTCTAAAATTCATCGTGGACACGGGGTCAACGTGGAGCGCCATCGACCGGAAGGTAGCTGAAAGACTTCAGGTGAATCGGCGCGCGGGAAGAATCATGAATTTCGACCGGTACATCCCGATCGAGTGGGCGGACGTCACGGAAATTCGCATGGGACCTATTCGGGCCGAGGGCGTCCGGGTAATGGTTATGAACCTGGCCAAATATTCTGAGTTCGCGAAAGACGTGGACGGAATCATCGGGTTGGATCTGTTGAGCAGAAGCAAAAAGTTCACGATCGACTACGGTAGAAGGACTCTGTATTTCGAGCCAGCCGAAAACGGAACGAGCTATGGTTCTGTTCCCGGAGGTTTCTTGGTAACGGTTGTCGTTCAGGGGCTTCCCATTCGGTTGTGTGTAGATACCGGGTTTCCGGGGATCTTACTTTACGGGGGTCGCCTTCGGAAGCGCTTGCCGAAACTACGGACGGAAGGAGAAGCGAAAACGGTAACGATAGGACGCATCGAAGGCACTAAAGTTGCTCTGCCCGAAGTGCGGATTGGCGGCCCGGAAGAGGTAGTCACGGTGGTGGTGATTGACGGTCCTAATGAAGGCACGATGCAGGGTATGGATGGCTATTTAGGTACCGCATCGCTACATGCGAAGCGCATCGAGTTCGATTTCGCCAAGATGGTTTTGTGGTGGCAGTAATGTGCGTGAGGTACTCATGACACCTGAGTCCTGGTAGGCGCTCTCGTAGACGACTTAATGGCGACCCAGGAGGAATTGCAAGATTAGATTCAGTCCTATTTTGGCTATTTCAGCTTTGCGTATTCCGCCTTCGCAGCGATGAGAATAGGAATATCAGGGTCGGCGTCTTTCCAGAGCGTGAGGAAATCCTGATACGCAGCTTTCGCTTTGGCGGTGTCGCCCTGCATGGCGTAGGCTCTCCCGATTTGGAGATGCGCGAGTGCTCCGATGGGTTCGTTTATTACAATTCCGCGATGGTCGAGGATTTTCTGGAATTCGGTGGCCGCCTCACTGCCCTGATGCAAGGCAAGATAGGCTTCCCCGCGTACGTACGCGGGGTAGAGGGCACCACCGCCCACATCTCCCAATTCGTACGGGGCGGCAGCCTCAAGAAATACAACGGCCTTTGAAGCGTCGTCAAGGCTGAGTGCAAGCTGAGCGTGCAACGCGGGGAGGTAATTAAGCTGGACAATGGTATCCTCAGGGAAGTTTTTGGCCAAAGCATCGGCGAGTGCCTGTGCCCGAACCGAGTCCCCTGTAAAAGCCAGCGCCAGCGCCGTCTTATATTGCACATCGCGGCCCGTCAAAGGGCCGAGCGCGGCGATGACCCTTAGCTTCGTATTTCCAAACAAGACTTCCCGTACGGCAGCACGGGCTTGATAGCCCCCAGCCGTTTCCTTCTTTCCCTCCTGCTCAGCCGAGGCTACTGCTTGGCGTGAAAATTCTCGGGCTTTCGTCAGACCCCCGGAATAGGCGGCTGTATCAGCCTCGTTCGCCAGCAGCAAGTCTTCTACTCCCGGCTTGCCTGCCGCCCATGCCACCTGCTGCGCCATCTGCATCGCATCGTTCTGTAGAAAGGCAACCCGGTAAAGACTGACGTGCAAGTTAGGAGAATCTAGCTTTTTCTCCTGTGCCTTTTCGTTCGCTGCTTGGGCTTCCGCGGAGTCATTCAATTTGAGGTAAACCTCGGCGAGGTTGGGATAACCGATGCTCGACGCAGGGTTGAGACGAAGGGCCGTGAGAGCCTCTCGCAAAGACTTGTCGTATTGCCCCAAGGCTTTGAAGACAAGACGAAGCCCGGCGTGCGGCACATAATCTCGCGGATAGGTCTGCGCCCATAGTTCAAACGACTGCCTCGCCTTTTCGAGGTCGCCCGTGACAAAGTAATAGTAGTTACACTCGATATGAAGTTTCTCTGCTTCGCTTGCACGGTCGCGCAGTTCGTATGCTTTCCGCGTGTTCTCAGCCCCTAAGCTCGATTCCCCTGATAGCGAATAGACCACCCCAAGTAAGGCATAAGCCGTAGCGAACTTTGGGTCGATTCTGACGGCCCGCTGGAAGAAAGGAACTGCCAATTCGCCCTTAGCCTGCCAGTTCTTCCATCCTAGGGTGTAGGCTTGAAGCGCTTCAAGCGAAGGCGTAGTGGCCTGTTCAAGCGGCGTATCAAACTTTTTCACCGTGCTGAGTGATTCGCCCAGCTTGCTCCGCATTTCAGTTGCAGCTGTCCCGAGAGCATTGAGTACATGACTCTTGTCGCCCGCCTGAGCTTCCGCGCTTGCCAGCGATTCCCCGCTTACGCAGTTGACCGCCTTAAGAGTCAAAAGATACTGCGTGCCAATCTGCGAAATCGAGCCTTCGACAACTGCGGCGCTCGCTGTTCGCTGACAAATCTCCCTGCTAATCTGCTGCGTGAGTTTCACATCCTGCTTCTGGCCCATCAATTGGAGGGTCTGCTGAATTTGCTGGTCCGAGATGATGCTCAGAAAGGGTGACTGTTCCAGTTGCACGGAAAGCCCCTGCCGCAGCGTGCCATCAAATACCGCATCGCCGGTCGAGTTCGTGAAGTCGGCGAGGACGATGGTGTCTTTGTCAGTCAGCGCGTGCGCCTTGCGAGAGAAAAACAGCCAGCCGCCCACGGCCAGTCCGATGACAAGCACTGTTGCCCCAGTAACCGCCCCCCATCGAATGGATTTACGGGCGGGCTTCAACCCCGTCTCGGCTGCCGTAACGACTGCCCGACCCGCATCTGAATCGCGCTTCAACCGCTGCAAATCTGTGCGAATTTCTGCTGCGCTCTGGTAGCGCAGTTTGCGGTCTTTTTCCAGCGCCTTGTTGACCACGCGCTCTAGCTCCGGTGGCAAATCAGGATTTACTCGTGCTAGCGGGGTCGGCGCTCGATTCAAAATCGCGTCATGGATGACCGCAGCATTCTTACCCGGGAAAGCCATCCGTCCTGTTGCCATCTCATAGAGCACCGTACCGAACGAGAATAAGTCGGTCCGTGCATCCAGTTCTTCCCCTCGTGCCTGTTCCGGGGACATATAGGCGATGGTGCCCACGGTCGAACCGGGGATGGTCAAGAGTTCCCCCGCCGTGGCGGTCGGCATCTGCGAAACGCCAACACCCGGACCGGCAGGGACGAGTTTCGCAAGGCCGAAGTCGAGAATTTTGGCGTGACCACGCTTGGTCACGAAGATGTTCGCGGGCTTAATGTCACGGTGAATGATGCCTTCGGTGTGGGCAGCTTCCAGCGCCTCCGCTATCTCAATTCCTAATTGCAGAACCTGTTCCGGGAGCAGAGACCGACCTTCTACTAGGTGCTTCAAGGTCTGCCCGTCGAGGAACTCCATCGCAATGAAAGGCTGGCCGTTGTGTTCGCCGATTTCATAAATGGTGCAAATATTTGGATGGTTCAGGGCGGAAGCAGCCTGTGCCTCACGGTTGAAGCGGCTCAGAGCTTGTGAGTCTGGCGCGAACCCATCAGGAAGGAACTTCAAGGCAACGAAGCGATGGAGTCTTGTGTCCTCGGCCTTATAGACAACACCCATGCCCCCGCCGCCGAGTTTTTCTAGGATGCGGTAATGCGAGATGGTTTGGCCAATCATGGGAAAGACTGGCGCAATCTTAGGTCGCACCTACAGGCTAGTCAACGTGCTCCAAGCGAAGACAGACGAAGACAGACTGCTACTTCAGCTTTGCGTATTCCGCCTTCGCAGCGATGAGAATAGGAATATCAGGGTCGGCGTCCTTCCAGAGCGTCAGGAAATCCTGATAGGCCGCCTTGGCTTTGGCGGTGTCGCCCTGCATGGCGTACGCTCTGCCGATTTGGAGATGCGCCAGTGCGCCGATAGGCGAGTTCAGCACAATCCCGCGGTGGTTGAGGATTTTCTGGAACTCTCTCTCGGCTTCTGGACCACGGTGTGCCATGAGATATGCTTGACCGCGGAGGTAGGCTGGCATGAGGCGCGGCTCGACCCAGCTCAGCTCCAAAGGCTCGGCAAGCGCCAGTTGATTCACAGCCTGCGCCGCGTTGTCCTTGTTTAGCTTGATGACGGAGCGAATCTCTGGCAACCAGAGGTTCTTTATGACCGTGTCAACCGGGTAGCCTGCGGCGAATCCATCCGCTAGCATTTCGGCCTGTGCCGAGTCCCCGACGAGCGCCAGCGTAAGGGCCCCCGACCATGAAGCCGACCACCCGCTCTCCGAATGCCCGGACGCTCCCGCAGATTGGCTTAACACAGCGGTGGCGTTCTGTCGTGCCGTGGCCGCGTTGCCGAACAACACTTCTCGCAAGGCTGCATTCGCAGTGAGGAAGGCGGCGCGTTCCTTTGCTCCTGCCCTCAAGGCTACGTCGTCAGCACGCCGCGATAACTCCCGGGCCTTCCCTAGGTGCCCGAAGTACGCTTCAGTATCCGCCGCCATATCTTCGAAGTTCGACTGTGATTGGGCGATCTTGGTCATCATCCCCGTGTCGCCCTCAACGAAGGCAAGCGCGTAACGGTAGCCATCGAGGCCGGAACCTAGATTGCGAGCCTGTGCCTGTTGGTGGATCGCATGCGCATCCGCAAAGCGATTCAAAGCCATGTAGTCCTGCATAAGACCGGCATACGGCAGATACTGGCTTGGATCAAGGTGATTAGCTTCGTCGAATTCCTCCGTCGACTCCTCCCATCGCCCAAGGGTGGCATACTCGAATCCTAAGATGCGGTGGGGTACGAAGTCGCGGGGATAGGTTTGCTTCCAGAGTTGGCAACTCCGGATAGCCTGCTCAATATCCCCGGTTGCGAACTGATGGTAGACGGCGGTGAGGTCGAACTTCTCCCTCTCGCTAGCGCGGCTGCGCAACGCGTAGGCCCTACGGATGGCCTCTTCTGCCAATGTCGCTTCACCGCGAACCTCATGCGCCCTGCCGAGTGCGGCATAGGCGCTAGCAAATTCCGGGTCCAGCTCAATAGCTTGTTGGAACATAGGAATCGCGCTGGATGGATCACCTTTTGAGTATTGTGCCAATCCTAGGCTGTAAGCTTTCAACGCGTCGAGCGAGGAGGTTGTCGCCTGTTCCAAGGGCGTGTCGAACTTGGTTATCGAGGTAAGTGATTCCCCAAGCTTCCCACGCAGTGCAGTACTCGCCTTCCCGAGCGCGGTCAACACCTGCTCCTTGGAGTCGGCCGCTGCGAGTTCTTCGGCTATCGTGTCTTCGGTCGGGGCGTTCAGGGCCTTCAACGTGATCACATAATGACTGCCGAGGGCCGCGATGGAGCCGCCGACCATCCCTTTGGCACCATTTCGCAGACAAATCTCTCGCCCGATCTCGGTCGTGATTGGTATATCAGGGGCCTTCGCCATAAGCTTGAGCGTTTCACGGACTTTTCCGTCAGAAAGTACGTTCAAATACGGAGACTGTCCGAGGCTAACTTCCAGCGCCGTCTTCAGGGTGCCGTCAAACACAGTGTCTCCGGTCTTGTTTGTGAAGTCAGCGAGGACAATGGTGTCCTTGCCGGTTAGTTTCGGCGTGCGGTGGAGATAGAAGTAAACGCCAGAGACAAACGCGGCAACCACGAATGCAGCGGGAATAACCGCCTTCCACCGCATTCCTCGCTGCTCGCTCACACCAACGACTGCATCCGTTGTTGCTGGCAGCCGTGCCGGTTGCGTGTCACGTCTCAATCGCTGCAAGTCGGTCCGAATGTCAGCCGCACTCTGGTAGCGCAGTCTTCGGTCTTTTTCCAGTGCCTTGTAGACGATGCGATCCAGTTCCGGCGGCAAGCTTGGGTTCGTTTGAGTCGGTCGAGTCGGCGCTCGGTTCAGAATCGCGTCATGAATGACCGCAGCGCTATTCCCCGGAAAGGCCAACCGGCCTGTCGCCATCTCGTAAAGCACTGCCCCGAAAGAGAACAAATCCGTACGTGCATCCAATTCTTCGCCCCGTGCCTGCTCCGGCGACATATAAGCCATGGTGCCCATAGTGGAGCCGGGGCTTGTGAGCAAGAAATCCGCCGTAGCCGTCGGCATCGCAGAAAGACCACCCTCATGGACAGGAGCAAACTTCGCCAGCCCGAAATCGAGGACCTTGGCGTTGCCTAGCTTAGTCACAAAAAGATTTGCTGGCTTGATGTCCCGATGAATGATGCCTTGGGCGTGTGCCGCCCGGAGCGCATCGGCAATCTGAATCGCCTGTTCTAGCATCTCGTCGAACGGCAGAGGTTTCCCAGAAATGCGGTGCCTCAGCGTTTCGCCGTCGAGAAATTCCATGGCAATGAAATGCTGGCCGTCCTGTTCGCCGATGTCGTGAATGGTGCAGATATTCGGGTGATTCAAGGCGGACGCGGCCTGTGCTTCGCGGCGGAATCGTTCCAGAGCGGCGGAGTCGTGGAGCATTTCGGAAGGCAGGAATTTCAATCCCACTGCGCGGTGGAGCCGCGTGTCCTCCGCTTTATAGACAACACCCATGCCCCCGCCGCCGAGTTTTTCTAGGATGCGGTAGTGGGAGACAGTCTTTCCGATGAGTGAGTCGGTGCCCGCCATGGTGCTGTCATGTTAGGTTGCATGCGTAACTTGCGTCAACGAGCGAGGGCATCCCATAGGCGTCTTCGACAAAACGCATGGGCATATAAATTCGCCTCAGAGGCGAGTCGATGGCACTCTCCTTCGAGCAAACATTAGTCGAGGTCTGGCGGCAAGCCCTCGTCGAGAACGCCAAGGTCGTCGTGCTAGGCACGGAGAGTTACCCTGTCCGGCGGACCCCCAAACGAGGTTTGCGGCAGGTGGATTTCGCGCTCGACGGGAATGAGATTCGGGGGCTTGAACAGAACCCAGAGACGAAATCCCGTTGGGCGCAGATGGCACGGTCAGGCAAGAAAGTGATGCAATTCCTTAGTGGGGGTCGCTACGCGGCGAACGTGGTTGATGGGAAAGTGACGTGGTACGGCGGAAAAGCCGGATAAAAAGGAGGGCACCATTCCAAAACTAGGCAGCAATTCCGCTGAGGCGTCCATCGGGGCTGTTCGGCAGGCTTGGTTCGACGCTCTAAGAGCGGGTGATGTTGAACGGCTTGCAACTCTTGTAACCGACGACATTGTCGTAGTTCACGGTACGGGGCGCTGCGTGAGCGGGAAAGAAGCATTGAAGTCGGACTTCCGAGCCGCGTTCGAGGCATTTTCCATTGAGCAGACCGTCACACCAGTGGAGTTGGTCGTTCGCGGAACTTGGGCGCTCGAAATTGCGGACGCGAAGACCGAGTTGATGCCACGCTCGGGAGCAGAACGAATGGTCGTTCAGTCAACGACCGTCACCGCCCTCAACCGGCAGCCCGACGGGTCATGGAAGGTTGGTCGTGTTCTTGGAGTGCTCGATTCACCGCTGCCGGGTGCAGAGGACCTTCTGGTAAAGGCCATGAGCGCCGAGTACCGTATCGTGGCTGCTGGCAGTCAATTCACTGCCGTTGACGCCGCCGGTGTCCACGTCGGCATATACCCCAGCGAAGAAGCAGCGGGGCAGGGCGTTGAACGGCGCAGGAAGCAAGACGCCATGTTGGGGACGGCAAAGCTGCTCTTGGATACTGCCGCCAAAGCTCACATGCAGATTCATGGCGTTGACCGCGAAACAGCGTTGTACTGGATTCGCAGCGCGTCAGAAGTGAAGTAGTGGGCTGCGCTATCCCTTCCAGACATACTTACCGCAAGGGCAGGGGACGGTCTCCGCAGGATGCTTCTTCTCTAAAGGTTTCCGACAAACCGGACAGTTTTTCTGCCACATATTCGCACCTGTCCTTTCTCACACGAACAGGTCTCAAGTTGGCGCGGGCTACCCGTACCGGAACTATTTAATATTTTGGTCTCCGTCGGCGTCCAAAGCCGTGGAGATTGGGCGTCCGACCAAATAGCCCGCAAGAAGTGCTTCAGCATATTTGAGGCCAACAGGACAATTGACTGCTGACATTCGTGAACGGAACTAACTCGAACGAACGAGACCACATCCGGCCGCACAAGGTAAGACAGCGAACCTGCGCCAAAATCTTTGACAGTGAATCTGGAAATCATATTCCCAGAGTGTGCATCGGATTCTTACATTCAACTAGGAATGGTTTCAGGGAAAGCGAACGTTCCTTCATCATAGCCATGACAATGTCAGTTTTGGCGGTGAATTCAGGATTCTCGCCACAACCGTGCCACAATTTTCACCACGAACTATTTTAGCTTCGCGTATTCCTCTTTCGCGGCGATGAGAATGGGAATGTCCGGGTCGGCGTCCTTCCAGAGCGTGAAGAACCGGTCGTACGCCTGCCTTCCTTTCCGCACATCTCCTGCGTCTACGTATGCACGCGCCTGCCCCAACTGCGCCAACGCCGCAATCGGCTCATTCACCGCCACTCCCGGCCAGTCTAGAACTTTCTGAAACTCCGCTCCCGCCTGTGCGCTCTGATGCGCCGCCAAATACGCCTCGCCTCTCACATACACCGGATACAGATTTGTCCAGAACGCTATCCGCGGTCTGAAACGTATGCGTCGCCGCCCAACTCTGATCATGGCCTTCTGGCAGCAGGCCGGACTTTTTCCTGTGTAACTATATTATGCAATGTTCAATAGGAACGGACTGCCTCGTTCCTGACAGTTCGTTGTTGGCAGTTGTTGTGAGTTGCGGCCGCGTCGCCACAGGTCTACTGTGCCGAAGTTAGCCAACGCAATTTATCTCCAGACGTTGCCCTGTGCCTGTTCCGCGGTTTAAAGCGACAACCAGACGAGTCGGATGAAATATTCAGAAGTGATACATGCAAACAAAAAGTTTGACGAGAGAGCCTAGGGCCGGGGATCCTCGGCAATGCACTGTGCGTCACGGACAATACCGCCAGCTGGTGATCCGCGAGGAACGAGAGACTCGATATGGAAGACGCTATCTACGCAAAATCGGGCGCGCCTACTGGATTTCACGACGGCAAGATCATCTACGACTTGCAAGGTCAGCCCGTAGGGCAATTGCGCGGCTCGCAAGTCTACTGCATGGGTGGTCACTACGTTGGCGAACTGAAGAACGGCGTAATCCTTGACAAGAAGCTCAACCGTGGCAGGACCCCCGCACACAATAATGCCAGCAGTAGAGTGCGTGGAAAGCCAGGCATGCGGAACCACGGGTCGCAACGTCTCAGAAGAAATCCGCGACAATAATAAGTGAGCCCTCCCGACCCTGCCGCCGTCTTGTTGTCGCGTTGGGCCGAGAAACGCTCAGTACGGCACACGAGAAACTCGGCTTTGGTGCCAGTGAGCTTTGGACGGTCACTTTCGAGATCTGACCGAGCTTCCGGTCCGTTTCGCTGGCGAGCCTGCCTTGGGCACGTTCCTCCCTGTTTCACTGGCCAGTGGGTTTTCAGCGTTTCCCTCTTTGGAGGAATAGAGAAAGTCTTCGATTTCATCGATTCGTTCGCTGGCGTCATGGTAACCAATCTCAATGAGCTCTCGGGTGTACTTTGGCGTGAAGAGTAGGTAACTCATCAGATCCGCACAAGAAGCTGCGTCTCGTCCCAAACTGGATACAAAATAATGGATCAGAGAGGGCATGTCTTTCCGGTGCTGCTTTGCCACGTCTGATAAATGGACTGAAGGCGTGATAATCAAGGTTTTCAATGGCCGCATCTTTTCAGTTCCTTCAATCCCAGGCTGATTGATCTGATTGTGGTTGAGCAACTGATTCAACCGTTCAAGGTGCTCGATGTCCGTATCGAGATTGTCCAGAAATATAACGTCAAAAACAACTCCCATCACTTGTGCTAGCGAAGGGTTTCTCTCACCCAAGGTTTCCTCTCGACGTTCTTTATCTCCACAGCGGACGCCGATTGCGAAAACCTTCTCGGCCCCCAGGCGAATCACCGGGCTGAGAGGTTGTTGAAGGCGCACACAACCATCGCCGAAGAAGGCGGACCCACGAGGCGGAATCGGGAGTCTTACCGGTTGGAAAACAAAGGGAATAGCACACGACGCACAAACGTGGTCGACAGTGATCTTCGTCGGAACCGTCACCAGTCGGATCCGTTTCCATATCGGATGCCCCTTCATTCCCTGAATGAAGAGATAGCTTTTTCCTGAATTGTAGTTGGTCGCGGAGATAGCCAGGGCGTAGAGGTGCCCACGCTTAATGTTCTCCTGTATCCGATCGCACTCCAGGTGCTTATTGAGAAACTGGCGAAGGGGGGTGGCATCCAACAACGATTGGGCATTTCCTCCCCCTAGAATTCCTCCGAAGGAGAGATCGACTATCCAGGTGATGGAATTATGCACCTGAGACAAAACATCACAGCGAAAGATGTCAGAGGGTTTGAGCGTCGCCCAGAATTCTGCAAGAATCTGCGTGGCCGAAGCAAAATCTTGACAACCTGTGGCAAGAGCAGAACCATTAATCGCTCCCGCCGAAGCACCCCCTATGATGGGAAAAGGATTACCCTGGATCCCGATGCGTTTCAACTCGCCAATCCGCTTGAGAACACCGGCCTGGTAAGCGCCGCGAGCACCGCCACCCGTCATGACTAGACCGGTCGCGTTTTCCATAGACCTCCCCCTCTGGGCGCCCGCTTTCGTAACATTGAGATCTTTAGTCACAGCCCCTATGCATCCGGACTCAGTGACAGGGATTTCTCTGTCCGGCCTCGTAGCCACGCCACACAAATAAGTCCGTGGAATGCTCCGATGACAGGCGTCTTCCCAACCTCCATGCCCCTGCCTACAGTGCTGCTTCTATCGGCGATTCAATTGCTAGCCAATGCTATCGAAGGTCGCGGGACTACCCTTGCTCGGCGCCTTGATCGCGACCGATAAGAACGGCGTCTCAGGAGTGATGATGGGCTACCCTCGGGGACCGCTCCATTGGGGGCAATGTCTTCCGTATCATCTCCAAGAGGGAAGTCCGGTCAGGCTTGAGTAGCTCGTCAACAACCTCCTTGTTGACGTTCGCGACGATCATTTG
Source organism: Candidatus Acidiferrales bacterium (assembly GCA_963775865.1). Taxonomy (GTDB): domain Bacteria; phylum Acidobacteriota; class Terriglobia; order Acidiferrales; family UBA7541; genus Acidiferrum. The sequence continues at coordinate 643,724 of CAVZKU010000002.1, forward strand.
CCCAACTTCCGTGTGCACATCCGAGAAGATTCCCATACTCTTCATCTTCTGTGTTTGGTACTCGTTGTCCTCGGTCGGCGTGACGTAGTGCACGGCGACGGCTTTGTAGCGGTGGATGAGAAACAATTGGACGAGGGTCATCATTCGCTTCTTGCGCAGTGGTGCGACCGTATTCTGGTCGCGAACCGAGAGAAAGTTCCGGCCTCGACGATCCTGGACAGGCGCAAAGATAATGTTCGCGAGTTTTTGACTACTGGGCTCATCGAGCAGGCCCAGTTCCAACAGTTCCGATCCGGCCGTGTGGGGACGCAGCTCGACCCGAATCTTCGCCGCATGCTCCCAGTGCTTCCTCCACTCAGTTAGCCACTCTTCCAGCAGCTTGGGGGGAACCTCGGTCTGAACTAGATGCTGGTAGTGTGTCGATCCCTTGCCCATCGCCTTCGTTGCCGCAGTGCGTCCCGACGAAGCCATCAATGCGCCGTCTAGCCGTGGTCCTCCTACTAGCGCCTGCGGCGTCCGATAGGGCGACTCCAGCAGCCTAAATTTACGCTGCAGGCGGGCCAGCGCCAACATCCCGTCCTCCTTCAACGCAGTCGCGAACTCCTCGGCGGCCAGGCCGTCGATCTGGTGTCCACCGTAAGTGACGAAATTGAACACGAACCCGAGCTTTCCGAGCTCCTCCGGAAACCGCTTCATCTCCTCGTCGCTCATGCCGGTGGTGTCCCAGTTGAAGGACGGCGACAAATTGTATGCCAGCATCTTGTCAGGATATTCTTCGTGCACTGCTTGCGCGAACATCTTGGCGTCTCCCAAGTCCGCCGTCTTGGTTTCCATCCACAACACGTCCGCAAAGGGTGCCACAGCCAGCGATCTAGCCACGGCGTAATCGATCCCGCTCTGGATTTGATAAAAACCTTCTGGCGTCTTGGGCAGCTCACAGTCCCAAACGACCTGGATGCCCATGGATTTCGCACGCTCGCGCACTTCATGGAAGGAAGCGCGCTTCGAGAACGCCCGCCAGTCCTCCATGCTCATGTCGTAGCGTTCGCCTTCGTCCGTGCGTGACTCCATCACCTCAGAGACCGCCTGACCATAAGTCTTCAGCCCAGCTTCTGACTGCCAGATTTCCATATAACACGTGCCGATTTTCTCGAGCGCAGAGTCGAGCTCTGTTGTCGACGCATGCTTGAGGCCCTTGGCAGTCTCTGTGATCATCGACATGAGTCCGACTTGCCCAAGCCAAGCATAGGTCGCCTGGTATTCGGTCTCTGACACGGCGAACAGGAGGTGTCCACGGACCTCGACCCCCAGTTCGTATAGCTTTCTCAGAATGGCTAGATAGCCAACCCGGTAGCTCGGCAGGTCGGTGTTGGTTGCGCCGAGAATGAAAGGCTGGCCTCGCTCGTCGCTACGATTGTCGAGAAACGTCGCAGCCTCCGCATCGGTTCGGGCCACAAGGATGCCCGGGACCCGCATGATGTCGAGCTGCAAGCGGGCCGCGTTCAGACGTCTGATCTGTTCGTCCTCAGCGACGAGCACCTTACCGGCCTGGTGTCCACACTTCTTCGCTCCAGGTTTCTGGTCTTCGATGTGGTAGCCCGGAACCCCGGCCTCTACGAAGCGGCGGATCAGGTTGCGCACGTGCGCATCCCCACCGTGGCCAGTGTCAGCATCGGCGATTATATAAGGTCGATAATCGACTGCCGGAGCAGCCTTGCGCTCTTCTTCGTTCATCCGGATACGGGCAAAGTGTTGGTTCTTGTCGGCCGTGAGAAGTGCGCGGACCAGTCCGGCTGCCTCGTCTGGCACCTGGCTCAGCGGGTAGCTTGCCAAGTCCGGTCCTGGATCCTCTGCGACCGAACCTCTCGCGGAGGTCGCCCAGCCACCAAGGTAAATGCCTTCTATCCCCATCCGTTTCAGCGTAACCGCTTGGCCCGGTGAATAGGGACCAAAGGTCGTGATCTGCTTGCGCTGCTCGAACAACTCGCGGAGGCGAGCGTAGAACTCCTCGGCTGTGCGTCGCGCGACGGTGTAGTCGCTGGAAATCGTACCCTGTTGCTCGGCCACTTCACGAGGAGAGTAGAGTCGTACGATACCTGCGAAACGGGGACTTGCGAACCATTGCTTGGCGGCCGCCACCTGCTGGTCGAATGTGGTCATACAATCCTCCTGCTTCTTGGGGGAATAATTCAAGAGTTTCCCTCTTTGGTTCGAGAACAGCGCGTTGCGTTTGACAGAGAATACTCATGTTAAATCGCTAGTCCCAGGGACAAGGGAACGCAAGTGAGACGATCACCCTGTTGAGTGACGGTCGGCTAAGTCGGATAATTCAGAAGAGCTGCTCCTAGTACTCGAGGCTCTCGCGTATTTTTCGTTACCACCTCTTTATGAGACGGGCTTAGAATCCCGCTCCATAGGAGGGAGCCATGCTACAAGAGGAAGATCAGACAGAGTCCACGAACTTCGAATGGGTCTGTCAGGCCCTATCCGCCACGGGCGAGCCTTGTGATACTTCCGCCACTTGCCATTGCGGCGTTTGTCGGAAGTGGTTTTGCGCAGTCCACGCCGAAGACGAAGCGTGGCATCGCTGCGCTCTCGAGCAAGGTGAAGAGGGCGGTGAAGGATAAGAGCTGGAATCGGCAACTTAGCGCACTGCCACACTGGTTCCTATTCTTTTTTACTCCATTCAGGAAGGTGCGCTTCTCGTTAAGCAAGCGAAGGACATCCGGGTTCGAGGGTTCGTCAAGCAGAGTCGCCTCAGCGACACCTTGCTGGACGCTATGGACTCCCACGTAGGTGAAATACTTGGAGATGTCAGGGATTGGAGGAAAACCGTTGTCCATCGCAGGATGCGGGCTTACCAACACCAATAGGTGGACGGGCAGGCCAGGGTTCCACGCAAAGTTGCAATGCGGTGACTCCTGTCACATCGCCCGTGCTCGCGCTAGCCGAGGCGAGAGGTCTTTGGCACTGCGGACAAGCGAATGGAAGTACATCGGAATAGATCTCACTCTCCGGCGTTTCGTATGCTCCTCTGAGTGCAATCAATACGTGGCGTCCAGTAGCTGCTTTCTTTCTTTGCCGCCGACGCCAGGCTGGCAAACATAAAACTGGTAGGAAGTGCACCGTTTTCGCAATGCCGTCTTTGGTTTAGTCCCTGCTTAGAACCATACGTGGATATCTGGCAGATGCTTTAAGATAGAGTCCGTGTTTTCGTCGACTACGCGGATAATCCAGAAAATACGCCGGAAGCCTCGCCCAGCGTGGTGGTTCGCTGCTTTCCTGCTGACGACCGGCTTCGCACTGGCAGCATTCGTGAACTCAACCAGGGTTCTTGCTGGCCATCGCGGCCCGGACCAGCCAGCATGGTTCACGGATATCGCGAAGGACTCGAACTTTCCTTACGTTACGAATAACGGATTCACAGGAACAAAGTATTTTCCCCAGCCCATGTGCGGCGGAATCGCTGCTTTCGATTTTGACAATGACGGCTTCATGGACTTGTTTTTCACCAATGGTGCCAAACTCCCGGAACTGAAAAAAACAGATTCCACCTTTCACAACTGCCTGCTTCGAAACCGTGGCGACGGCTCGTTCGAGGACGTCACCGCCAAAGCGGGCCTCGCCGGAGAAACTCTGGGATTCAGTTTCGGCGTGGCTGCCGGCGATTATGACAACGATGGCAACGAAGACCTCTTCATTTGCAACGCCGGACGGAACACCCTCTATCACAATAATGGGGATGGGACATTTTCTGACGTGACCGAAGGCTCCGGGCTGGAGCGGAAACCCGACAATCTTCTCAGTGTCGCCGCCGCCTGGGTCGACTACGATAACGACGGCTTACTCGATCTAGTCGTCTCCAACTACACCATTTGGAGCCCCACAACGGACAAGCGCTGCACGGTGGAAACCAGGGTGGAGTCGTATTGCAGCCCGACCATCTATACCAGCGTTCCCACTCGCCTCTATCACAACCTCGGTGGTGGTCACTTTAAGGACGTCACCGAAAGTTCCGGCTTGGGCGCCGCGCTCAGCAAAGGTATGGGTATCTCCATTGCCGATTTCAACGGCGATGGCTTGATGGATATTTTCGTAGCCAATGACACCGAGCGAAACTTGCTCTTTCTCAACCAGGGGAATGGAACCTTCAAAGAAGTAGGTCTGACCTACGGAGTCGCGTACAACGATTCTGGGTCCATCGTTTCTGGCATGGGCAGCGACGCCAAGGATTATGACAATGACGGATGGGTGGACATTGCCTACAACGACCTGGTCTCGCAGAGCTTTGGCTTATTCCATAACGATAGGGGCTCGTCGTTTGATTATGCCTCTAGCAGCACACACCTTGAGCGCCTGAGCCGAAACTTTTCCGGCTGGAGTATGGGCTTTGTGGACTACGACAACGACGGCTGGAAGGATTTTTTCTCTGCCAATGGGGACGTCGACAATATTCGCCCCGACGCCAAACAGCACGACACGATGTTCCAGAATCTCGGCGGCAAGGCTTTCGCGGATGTGAGCGAGCAAATGGGCCCGGATTTCCTGCCGCTGGGTTACCATCGCGGTTCCGTTTTCGTTGATCTCAACAACGACGGCTTTATGGATCTCGTGGTCACCGCTCTCGGAGAGAAACCTCGCATCCTCCACAACAATGGACTCAGCCACAATCATTGGCTGCTCCTCGACCTTCGCGGCCATTCCAGTAACCGCGACGCCATCGGGGCCAGGATTAAGGTCACCACTGGTTCCGGTAAGACTCTTTACAATCACGTGACTACCAGCGTCGGCTTTATGTCTTCGAGCGACCGCCGAGCTCATTTCGGGCTTGGCAGTGACAGCTCCATCGCCAGTGTCCTAATCCAGTGGCCCAGCGGCATCGTTCAGAAACTCGAACACATCAGCGTCGATCAGATCTTGAAGGTGGAGGAACCGGCGAAATCCACGACGTCTCGTAAACCTGCTTCTCTGTCTGGAACACCTCGATAAAACAAGCGAATGCGCTTGCTTACGCCTTCTCGCCGCAAAAAATGTCCGAATGGGTTCCATATTTGAATCGATTTAATGTACACTGGCGCCAGTTGTTGTTCCGGAAAAATATAGTCTTGCCTCTTCGTGTTGCGAGGAATCTTATGTCACTCCGCACTTCTCGTTTCTGTGTTTCGGTGTTCCTCACCCTTTTTCTCTTTGTCCCATTTTTGGCGGCACAGGTGCCGGGGAACCGCCAATATCTTGACGGCACGTGGCGCATGCAGTCCTCTTGCCAGGACAATGCCAAGGGCGAGCAAATTTCTACGGTCGGTTATGATGCCTCCAAGTGGCACGCTGCCGAAGTTCCCGGTACCGTTGTCGGCGCTTTGGTGACAGACAAAACGCTTCCCGATCCTAATTTTGGAATGAACCTGAAATCATTCCCAGGCTTTGTGATGGACAACAAAGGTGTTTTCGCTACGCGCGATCTGCCTTCCGATAGTCCCTACCGCTGCTCGTTCTGGTTCCGCACGGAGTTCACCGCTCCAGACTCGTCCAAGCCCACGGCGTGGCTCCATTTGCTCGGTATCAATTACCGTGCCAATGTCTGGTTGAATGGCAAAAAGGTGGCCGACCGCGCCGATGTTGCCGGTGCGTACCGGGAATTTGAGATCCGCGTTGAAAATGCGCTCAAGAGCGGTGGCTCCAACGCGCTTGCCGTGGAAATCCTTGCCCCTGAGAAATGGGATCTCGGCATCACTTGGGTCGATTGGAATCCCACGCCTCCCGACAAGGATATGGGCATCTGGCGTGAAGTCTTTTTGTCGGAGACCGGTGATGTCTCGCTTCGTCAGCCCTTTGTGAACGCAAAACTTGCTTCGGACTACACATCGGCAGCTCTTACTGTCAGCGCGATTCTTACGAACACCACCGACCATCCCGTGAAGTCGACCCTCCAGGTGGATCTCGCGGGTGCGCAACTTAGCCAGCCGGTCGAACTTGCGGCCCAGGAGTCCAAGACGGTTCGGCTGACTCCCGATCGGTTTTCCCAACTCAGGTTGGCGCAGCCTCACCTTTGGTGGCCTTATCAAATGGGCGAGCCCTATCTTTACACCGCCAAATTCCACGTTGATTCTGGCAGCGGAGAATCCGACAGTTCCGTCGTGAGTTTTGGAATTCGCGAGGTCACCTCCGAAGTGACCAGTAGTGGCGGACGTCTCTTCAAGATCAACGGCAAGAACGTTCTGATTCGCGGTGCTGCTTGGGCTCCGGACATGCTGCTACGCTGGTCCTCCAAACGTCTGGATGCGGACTTGGCCTACGTCAAGCATATGGGACTCAACTCCATCCGGCTGGAAGGCAAAGTGGACCGCGACGAATTTTTCGACAAGACTGATCGCCTCGGACTCCTGGTCATGCCCGGCTGGTGCTGCTGCGATGCCTGGGAGCGCTGGAAGCATTGGACGCCCGAAACCAAGTCCATCGCCGCTGCTTCTCTTGTCGACCAACTGGCCCGCCTGCGTAACCATCCGAGCGTCTTTGTCTGGCTCTACGGAAGCGACAATCCTCCTCCGCCGGAAATTGAGAACATGTACCTCGGCATCTTCAAAGACTTGGAGTGGCCGAATCCGACGGTCTCTTCGGCCAGCGAACAGGCCACAACCGTGACCGGCAAATCCGGTGTGAAGATGACCGGTCCGTACGAGTACGTTCCTCCGGTCTATTGGCTTGTCGATACGCAAGCCGGCGGCGCCTATGGCTACAACACCGAAACCAGCCCGGGCCCGGCCATTCCTCCCAAGGAAAGCCTCGAAAAGTTCATTCCCAAGGACCACCTCTGGCCTATCGATGAGTATTGGAATTTTCACTCTGGCCGCGATCGCTTTGCGACCGTCAACGTCTTCACGGATGCGCTGAACAAACGCTACGGCACAGCCACTTCGCTGGATGATTACGAGCGCAAGGCCCAAGCCATGGCCTACGACAATGAACGCTCCATGTTTGAGGCATACGCCGGCAAGAAATACACCTCCACGGGCGTAATCCAATGGATGCTCGACAATGCTTGGCCCTCGCTCATCTGGCACCTGTATGACTACTACTTAGTTCCCGCTGGCGGCTATTTCGGCACCAAGAAAGCCCAGGAAATCGTCCACGTGCAATACGACTACAACGACAATTCCGTGGCCGTCGTTAACGGCACGTACGAGCCGATCAAAGGACTGGAAGCTACCGCAAGACTATTCAATGTGGACGGCAAGGAGATTGATTCGCACAACGCGAAGGTTGATCTTCCCGCTGACGCGGCAGTGAAAGCCTTTGATCTGCCTAAGCCGGCGAACCTCTCCACGACCTATTTCCTGAAGCTCTATCTCCACGACGCTTCGGGCAATCTTGTCAGCGACAATTTCTATTGGCTTTCCACGAAACTCGACACACTCGATTGGTCCAAGCGCAAGGACACGGTCTATACACCACAGAAAGACTTCGCCGATCTCACTGGGCTCAATTCCATGCCGCAAGTCAAACTGGAGCTGACTTCCTCGGCTCACGAGGAGTCCGGAAAGGGAACCATCACTGTCAAGGTGAAGAACCCGAGTACCAGCGTGGCTTTCCAGGTGCACTTGCGTGCCACCAAGGGCAAGGATGGGGAGGACATCGTTCCTATCTTCTGGGACGACAACTACTTCTCACTCCTTCCCGGGGAAGAAAAATCCGTCAGCGCGACTTACAATTTGGCCGATGCGGAGGGGAAGCCTCCGGTCCTGGAACTCGACGGCTACAACATAAGTCCAGCCACTGCGAATCTTTCGCACTAAGTTCGCAGGACTGGAGCAGTCGGTCGGGCCGCGTCGGCGCAACACAATCAAAAAACATCGCCGGTTTACCCTTAGGAACCGTTCGTTGGAGTTTCGCCCTTGCCAGTCCTACTGTTAGCCACTAAGCTACTGTTTGCGTTGGAGGAAACCGTGCCTAAAGAGAAACCACAAGTGAACATCGGCGAAGTCATCAAAACCTATCGCAGCCAGCGTGGCCTGTCGCAGGGCGACATCGAACGCCGCACCGGCTTGCTGCGTTGCTACCTTTCTCGCGTTGAAAACGGCCACACCGTTCCTTCGCTCGAGACCCTTGCCAAGATCGCCGAAGCCATGGAAATTTCGCTCGCGGATTTCTTCCCTGGTACAGAGACTCCCCGCGATAAAGAAACCCAGAAAATGCTCGGCGAACTCTCCCAGGACGAGATTCGCTTCCTTGCCGAGATCAAGAAGTACAGCACCACGCTCTCCGAAGGCGACAAGCGCCTGGTTCTGGCGATGATCCGCAAGATGGCTACGTTGCTGCCCGCGCAAGCCGCACAGGCGAAGAAAGCCGTCGTGCGCCGCCCGTCCCTCTAAGCAAGCTATTGAACAACTTGATCCGTCATTCCAAACGGGGTTTGCGAACTGAAAGCCTTCTCGCATTGCCCCTAGGTGGACTCCTCGTTTTGCTCGGAACGACAGGTAAGGAATGAACTCACGAATTGCGCGAGCGCATCAGGCGAATTGCCTCCGGCAGGGAATTGCCGGACCCGTCTTTCCCTGTAGTTTCGCTCTCGTCTTCGGTTTTGTCGCCTTCGCCGGGAGCAAGAAACAGGTTGGTCTCCACGGCGTGTTGCTTGTTATATAGCTCGAAATAACGCCCCTGTGCGGCGTACAAACTCTGATGCGTACCCCGCTCCAGAATGCGCCCGTCCTGAACGACGAGGATCTGCTCGGCGCGGCGAATCGTAGAGAGGCGGTGCGCGATCACGAACGTGGTGCGCCCGCGCATGAGAAACTTCAAGCCTTCCTGAATCAGCGCTTCCGATTCCGAGTCCAGGCTGGACGTGGCTTCATCCAGAATCAGAATGCGCGGATCAGCAAGAATCGCGCGCGCAATTGATACGCGCTGCTTCTGGCCCCCGGAGAGTTTTACGCCGCGTTCGCCCACCACGGTGTCGTACTTCCTTTCAAAGTTTTCCGCGAATTCATCGACTCGCGCAATGTGGCATGCCGCCATGATTTCGTCTTCGCTTGCGCTGGGCCGCGCGTAAGCCACATTCTCGCGAATGGTACCATCAAAAAGAAAAGTTTCCTGAAGCACCACGCCAAGCTGCGTACGGTAGGAATCGAGACGGACGGTAGCCACGTCGATGCCATCCACCAAAACACGTCCTTGTGTGGGGACATAAAATGCGGAAATCAATCCAATGATGGTGGATTTGCCAGATCCTGAAGGCCCCACAAGCGCCGTAACTGTTCCCGGTTGCGAAACGAAATTGATGCCGTGCAGCACCTCTTTCATGGGTTCATAGGAAAAATGCACATCCTCAAATTGCACGCGCCCTTCAATCCTGTGCAGAGACACCGTGCGTTTTGGATCCTGGTCTTCCTTGGATTCATTCAGAATCTCGCGCGTGCGCTCCAGGCCGGTGATGGCTTCGGTAATCTGCGTGCCGATATTCACGATTTGAAAAACGGGCGCGACCATAAGCACGAGGTACGCAGAGTAGGCAATCAGATCGCCCTTAGTCATCGTCCCAGCCAATACTTGCCGCGCGCCGAGATACATGATGATGGCGCTGACAATGCCCATGAGAGAGGCCCCGGAAAGGCTCATGAGCGATGTGGTCGTCAGGGTTTTCAGCACATTGTCCAGCAGACGCTGCGCCCCACTCGCGAACACTCGTTCTTCGTGATCCTCCGCGTGGTAACCCTTCACCACGCGCACGCCACCTAAAGATTCCGTCAGGCGGCCCGTGACTTCTGCATTGATTTTGGGCCGCGCGCGGAAGATGGGGCGAATGGCGGCGAAGGCCTTGTTGAGGAAGAGCGCGAACGCAACAAGTACCGCGAAGGCCACAAGCGTCATCACCGTGCTGGTGCGCAGGAGAATGATCAAAGCCAGAACCGCCGTCAGAAGGCCGCCGACGAATTCCACCAACCCGGTGCCAATCAGATTACGGATGCCTTCCACATCACTCATGATGCGCGACACCAGAGCCCCGGTTTTGTTCGCGTCGTAGTAGGCGACGGGCAGGCGGCCGATATGCGCCTGCACCTGTTTGCGCATGTCTGTGATCATGCGCTGTGCGGACTTGGACAAGAGCTGCGTGAGGGTGAAGGAGGTCACGCCCTGGAGAAGCGTGGCGCCGACGACCGCCAGAACGATCGGAAGAAGCAGATTGACCTGGTGCTTGTCGATGACATTGTCGAACAGATACTTGCTGGATCCTGGCAAAATCAAACCGGCGACACGATTGATGGCCACAAGGAAGAGCCCCAGCAGAAGCATGCCGCGCCGGGGATGCAGCAGCGCCCAGATTTCGGGCAGGGAACTCCACTTGATCTTTTTCTTCGCTTTTTGCGGCGCAGCTTGCGCGGGCACGGTTGCGGTTGTGGCAGTTGTGGCCATGGGGATCCTGTCACTTGGGAGAATACCTCGTTCGATGCCGCAACGGAGAGACGGAGTACGCGGGCGGTTCTGGAGCGGTGTCGATACTCTCACCCGCTTGGTACGTGAAAAGACGTAGGCCACAGCAACGAAAGGAGATAGGTAAGGGATTGTGGCTGTGTCGATCTACACGTAATCGAACAGGGTCATGAAACCGAAGTCCATGTGGAGCTGCTGGTGGCAATGGAAAAGGGTCAAGCCGGGATTGTCAGCAACGAAGTCGACTTCCGCTTCCTGATAGCCGCCCACCATAACAACGTCTTTCAGGATTCCAGCCGTGGGCAGGCCAGCGATGCGGGTGAGTTCGAAACTGTGTCGGTGCAGGTGAATAGGATGAATATCGTCGCTGGCATTGCGCATTTTCAGGCGGTACCGCTTGCCCAGCTTGAGATGGAAGGATGCAGGCCCAACTCCTTCGGACATGGGGAAGGAGGTGCCGTTGATGGTCCAAACATTGAAGCCTTCGTGCGCGGCGTTCTCTTTGGCGAATGTCATTGCGATAGTTTCGTCCGGCGAGGCCGCAGTAGCGCCAGTTTTAGCAAAGCGAGTGTAATTCCACTTGAAGGCTGGCGGGGTAATCCAGGCGGGAGTGCCCTTGTGGTTTGCGTATTCGACGACGATGCCCATGCCGTGGCGGCGGTCGTCGTTATCCAGATCGCCAAGGATCCACACCCCGGGGTGATTCATCTCGACGATGGCGGAAATTCGTTCCGCAGTTCCAAGCCAAAGCACCGGCACTTTCGCCGGGTTTGGAACGGAATTACCGTCGAGCGCAACCGCTTCGAAGGAATGGCCCGGCAACGCGAGGCTACGAATCTCCGTGGCGCTGCCGTTGAGTACATGGAACAGAACGCGCTCTCCGGCTTTGACGCGGATCGGATCGCCGTGGCCAAGCATTCGGCCGTTGATCGTGAAGGAGCCGTAGCCCACCTCGAAACCGTGCGGCCTGCCTTTGGCAAGCGAAGCCTTCATCGCGGTTTCCCCGGAATCTTCCAGTGATTTCACGCGCGTGGCGGGAGAAAGAAAATTCATGTCCATGTCGCCGCCGCGGCTAAAGGTGGGCTCGAATTCCTTCATCACGAGAAAGACTTCACGATCGAAGTTTCCGGGAGAGGCTTTCGGTTCGATATAGACCGGACCGACTTGCCCGCTGTATTGCCCGGCGGCGAGATCGGGGCCTGCGCGATTGTGTGTGTGATAAAAGCGCAAGCCAGCAGGGTTTGGCGTGAACGTGATCCGGCGCATGCCGTGGGCGGGAATGTACGGAGTGCGTTCTTCCGCCGCGCCATCCACGTCGGTAGAAACCTTTTGGCCGTGCCAGTGGAGCTGTTCGGGAGTATCCGTCTCGTTGAAGATGTCGATGGTGGCGGGCTGGCCTTGTTTGAACCGGAGAAGCGGCCCGGGAAATTGTCCGTTGTACGTTGTGGCGCTAACGATGCGCTTTGGGGCAATCTCGACAGCGGAATTTTTAATGTGCAGGCTGTAATCCGCGGGACCGGAGCCACCTTGTTGCACGCGAAGTCCAGTCGCATTCAGCAAACTCGCGGGATACAGTGCGGCTCCCGTCATTGCCAAACCAGTTGTTTGCAGGAAGGAACGCCGCGAGACAGGAGAGTTCTTCATCCACAGCTCCTTACGAGGTTGGCGAACGCCGCTGTTCGAGCGCCCAAGCGCCGCCTCCGGCGAGGATCAGGAAAAGAAGCGAACAGAGCATAGCAAAATCCGTTCGGGCATCGCCGACCATGTACCAGAAGCCCTGGGCCGGGCGGGACAGTTCGGGAAGTTTCGTGGTGACAATCGCAGTTGTAATGATGATCAGAAGGGGGATGGACGCAACGCGAGTCCAAAGCCCGAGGAGCACCAGCAGACCGCAGACGATTTCGAAAGTGCCGACGAAATGCGCGGTGAAATAAGGATGAGGGAATCCGATGCGGGTAAAGCGGTTGACGCCCATCCCGGGGTCGCTGAACTTGAGGATACCTTGAGAGAAGAAAATTAGTCCAACGGCGAGGCGGATGAAGAAAATACCGGCTAGGCCAGGGGTCGGCTTGCAGAAGAATTGGAGAATTGAACTCATGAGTCCGGATTGCTCGTTTACTTCTTACCTGGCGGATTCGACAACGCCGACTTTATCCACGCCGCTGCACGCAATGTAGATGCGCCCGTCGGGGGTGGCCGCCATGTTGCGGACTACACCGCCGCCTGAGGGAATGTTGGCGCGAGCGAAGGTTTCCGTTTTCGGGTCGAAACGCACAACGGTGTTTGGTTTCACGCCTGATTCGCTGTACCACACCATGCCGTCCGGAGAAATGGCAATGCCGTAGGGATTCGATTCGGCGCCACCGGGAGAGCCGTACAGTTTCACCTCGCCCGTGGATGTGTTTAGCCTGCCGAGGTGGCCGCTCTTGAAATCGGTGAAGTACACGGTGTCATCCGCGGCAATCGCCAGGCGGCGAGGACGCGCCGACTCCGGCAGGCTATATTCTGTGATCTTCATGGTTGCCGGATCGATGGAAGCCATCTTGTTCGTACCCAATTCGCAGAAAATAGGCACGCCCTTGCTGTTGATTTGAATGCCGTAGGGCAGAGCGCTTTCGGTGGGCACTTCCTTTAACTCGATTTTGCTGGACTTGGGATCGAGCCGCCCCACCAGGTTTCCGCCCTGCACGGTGAACCACAGAATTCCACGGGCATCGAAGACGGCCGTGTGCGGATCATCGGCTTTTTCGCTGGGCATTTTGTATTCGGCGATTTTCCCACTTTGCGGGTCGAGCTTGCCGATGTAGCCTCCGAAATTCGCGGTGAACCATATGTTGCCCTCGTGGTCAGCCACCAAACCATGCGGACCGGAATTCTTGCCTTCGTCGAGCGGATATTCCTTGAATTCACCAGTCTTGGGATCGAGTCGGCCCAGCTTGTTGGTCATTTGCTCGGTGAACCAAAGAGCGCCGTCGGGCCCCACCGCGGGATCATGCGGGTGAGCGCCTTTCGTTGGGACGGCCCATTCGCGAATGGTGACGTTGAGGTCGGGCACATCTCCGGTTTGTGCTGGGGCATGATGGCGTGGTGACGCAAGTGCGACCAGAACTCCAACCAGCACGATGGCGACAATCGCCAGTGTTCTGTTCTTCATGATTTGCCTCCCGCTCGCGACCTGACGCGCAAGCAATCACAGACCAACCGTCCGGGCGCTCTCCCCACTTGGACGCAGCGCGGTCCCGGTGTGATACACGCAGGGCACCGCTCCGCGGGTTACTATCCTACCTCGGCTATTGCGTAATTTGCGCCCTCAATGCCATGATTTGAGTAGTTCCTCCCGCGCGGCGAATGGATGGACTCCTCCGTCGCCGCTGTCCCCTCGCTCCAAGGACTTGGGACCTAAGAGCAATCGCTCCAGTGCCTCGGGGTCTCGGCGGGCCGTGGTCAAGGGAGTCGGTTCGAAGAAATCAGGGTACTTCTATGGCACTCACGGAAGAAGAATTGTTCAGCGCAAAAGAACTGATGGGCTGGGAAGACGCCTATGGGGCCCACAACTACCATCCGCTGGATGTCGTAGTCGAGCGGGCGCAGGGATGCTGGGTGTATGACGTAGAAGGGAAGCGGTACCTGGATTGTCTGGCGGCGTACTCCGCGGTGAATCAGGGCCATTGCCACCCCCGGATTTTGCGAGCATTGATCGAACAGGCGGGGAAGGTGACGCTGACTTCCCGGGCGTTTCGGAATGCCCAGTTGCCTCTGTTATATAAGGATTTGCATGAGCTGACGGGCATGGAAATGGCCTTGCCGATGAACTCCGGCGCCGAGGCAGTGGAGACCGCGCTGAAAGCGGCGCGGAAATGGGGCTATTCCCGAAAGGGAATTCCTGACGGGAAGGCGGAAATCATTGTCTGCGCAGGGAATTTTCACGGGCGCACGGTGACGGTCATCAGCTTTTCGAGCGACGAACAATATCGCCGTGGTTTCGGGCCACTGACCCCCGGTTTTCGGATCATTCCCTTTGGGGATGCGCAGGCCCTGCGGGAAGCGATCACGCCGAACACTTGCGCATTTTTGTGCGAACCGATTCAGGGCGAAGCGGGCATCGTGATTCCGCCTGACGGGTATCTAGGAGAAGCGGCCGCCATCTGCAAAGAGAACAATGTGCTGCTCGTGGTTGATGAGATCCAGTCCGGCCTGGGGCGCACGGGCAAGCTGTTTGCGTATATGCACGAAAAGATTGCCCCAGACGTGCTGATTATCGGCAAAGCCCTGGGAGGCGGGTTCTACCCGATTTCTGCGGTGCTGGCGTCGAAGGAAATTCTCGGCGTGTTCGGGCCGGGAGATCATGGAAGCACATTTGGCGGGAATCCCCTGGCTTGCGCTGTGGCACGAACGGCTCTGCGAGTGCTGACCGAGGAAAAGCTGGTGGAGCGTTCCGCGGAACTGGGCGGCTACTTTCTGGCGAAGCTAACAGTCTTGCGCAGCGCGGTGATTAAAGAGATTCGCGGACGCGGATTGTGGATTGGCGTTGAATTGCACACCGAGGCCCGGAAATACTGTGAAGCTTTGAAAGAAGAAGGCGTGCTGTGCAAAGAGACGCACGAGCGGATTATCCGTATTGCTCCGCCGCTGGTGATTCAACGCGAAGAAATTGACTGGGCGGTGGAGCGATTCCAGAGGGTGCTGGCCTAGGAAGTAAAGTTAGTCCGCCGCGTCCGACGTGGGCGTTTTTGCGGCGGGATGATCAAACCGCAAAACGCTGTTGACGAACTGGCTGAGCGTTCCACCAAGGTGGCTGAGGACGCGTTGCTTCAGGGTCGTATAATCCTGGGTTCCACAAAATAGATCCGAAAGCAATTGACGGAACACGGCATTGCGTTGCAGGAACTGCACCATGCGTGTAGTGACGGCGGTGCCCAAGAACGAGCCGCGATAAAAGCGCCGGACAATCCGAGCCGCAAACTCCAATTCCAAAGAAAATGAAGCGCGAACCCGCGCAGGATATTTCTCCGGGGACCCTTCGGCTAAAGATTGGCCCAGGAGTTCCCCTGAACGCATGGCATAGAAAAGGCCTTCGCCGGTAAGCGGATCGACCCAGGCGGCAGCGTCTCCGCAGAGCGCCCAATTGCGCCCAACGACGGCACGATCGGAAAGAGTGCGCACCTGCGGGGAAGGCAGGACGTGACTATAGAACTTGGCATTGGCTGTTTCGATCTTTTCCGTACCCGCAAATTGATGCAGGTGGCCGCGCAGTTCGCTGCTGGTGTGCGCTTGCATGCTCCCGCAAATCCCCAGAGAAAGATGATCAGCGCGCGGGAAAGACCAGATGTAGCCCTCAAATTCGGGCAGAAACTTGATCAGAATCTGATCGGCAGTTTGCGGAACAAAATAGCCCTGGGTCATTTCGAGTTCATCGCGAGCGAGTGCTCGGGTGCCGGGAAGGAACTGATTCCGGGCGCCACCGGCGAGCACAAGAAAATCGGAGTCGTGCCAGACACCGTCGATCGAGTAGCGAGGGCGTTCCGTGGACGTGTCCACGCTCTGAACGCGCGAGTGGTGGATGCGGCAGCCCGCCTCGCGAGCGCGGTCCAGCAAAAGACCATTGAGAATCGTGCGGGAGTAAATGACGATCGGATGTTGCAAGTCCAAGGAGGCGCGGTGATTTTCCGCGCTGATGATTTCCACTTTCTGGATCAGTTTCTTGGGAAGGGGGTTGTCGAGCAGGAAAGGGAAGCACTGCGTGGCTTTATGGGTTAAACCGCCGCCACAGGGTTTTTCCCAGGCAAGATGCTCATCGAAAATGTCTACTGTCTGGCCGGCGCGGGCGAGTTGTTCGCCGCACATGGCACCAGAAGGCCCACCACCGACAATGACATAGTCAGCCATTCGTCACCGCAATTTCAATTGTTGCCATCTCCGGCGCAGGAGGGATGGGCCACACTTCGGGAGCCTAGCGTCTATCAGGACAAAGCGAAGATCACCAGACAGAACCCGCTAAGCAGTATAGCACCGAACAGTGCTGCTGCCGCGGGAGAGCCTGATTCGCGGCGTACCAATTGGATACCTAGGCCCGACAGCAGGAACTGACACGCAAAGTAGGGGGAGAGGAGCACCAGCAGGATTTCCCCGGACCGCAGATAGAGCACTCCGAAGGCCAGACAGAGCCAGGCTAGGACGACCAGCGAGAACCAGAAGATGTAGCGCGAGCGTGGTTTCACCACGGGGCCAGCAATGAGTTCCAGCCCATATAGGAAGACAAACGCCGTAAGTAGCAGGAGTGGGAACCGTGCCCAACGCTGTAGATTCAACCAAGCCCCTGTGGCACTAAGTTCAAACCATCCGGTAATGAGAAAGTGAAGCAGGAGGGCAGCAATTGCCGCGCCCACCACCGGGCCAAGCCGAGTGCGGAATCCTTCGCGGGCGAGTTTCAGATGCAGAAGAATCAAACCGAGGCCGAGAATTAGAAAAAAGCTAGCGAGGTAGTCCCCTTCAAAGAGGTGGAGAAAGCGGAGGGGCAGCCAATATCGAAGAAGCTGAAGGGCCACCGCAGAAAAGAGGGCCAGTTCGAGGGCACCACGAAAGCGTGGCACCGGGTTGACCGCCTCCGAGTCAGCGGGTGGTTTGTCCCCCATCATCTCCCGCAGGAATGGTCCGCCGAGCAACAAAATACCAGCGATTCCGAGCCCACAACCGATAAGGTTGGCTCGCGAAGGCAACCGGGCGTCATTGGGGAACGAGAGTACCCGCGCGGCCCAGGCTTGCACTTCGCGGGCCACCGTCGGCGAAAAAAGCACGCTGACGTGGGTGCTCCATGGGATCCGCAAGAATTTCACGGAGGCATCCGGGTAGTTGGCGGCGAGATCCGCGGCGTTGTCCGCAATCCCCTGGGGTTCAAGCTGGGCCACAAGAAGGAGCGTATTGGGCACCAGAATCGGCAGTGTGTGGAATAGCAGATTTTCGGAAATGACTCCGTGGGCAGGTTGCATCGGCGCAGGGGAAATCGCGATGACCCCTGCAGGGCGGAATTTGGTCGCAATACGAAGCGCGATGGCGCCGCCCATGGAATGGCCCGCAAGAATGGTGCGGTCGGGAAGAATCATGCCCCGCGCGGCGAGTCCCCGCAGGAGGGACGCGCTGCAAGATTCTGCCTGTGCGGGCGAGAAGGGGCCTGGAGAACGGCCGTGGCCGGGAAGATCGGGAACAAACACGCGCAAACCAAGCTCGGCGAAAGCGCGCGCGAGATATTGCATGATGATTTTATTGGCGGAAATGCCGTGAAACAGCACAACGGATCCGGTCTCAGGCCGGGCGAGCAAATCGGCACGGCTGACCATGAGAAGATCCATGCGACAAGCAGCGGCGTCGACGATGTAGCGGTGCTCGGTGTAACGGCGCGTAGGATACAGCGCGAGCAAAGCGCCAACCACCAGACAGAAGATCCCAGCAATTGCCTGGAAGACCTGTTTTTTCTTATTCAAGCGGATGGCTCCGGCCGGAATGGGCCAAATCTGCGGGCATGATAAGCTGGTATTTCGAGTGTGGTCGCGGTCCTTTTCTTTCAGCGAACATGGAGAGCCTTTGCACCCAGGCGTTGTGACATTGGAAGAAATGATTGTGCAATTTGGCCGGAAGAAACGCAACGGCAAGCGGGTGGTGTTCACCAATGGTTGTTTTGACCTGCTGCATCCGGGCCACATTCGCAGCCTGGAAGCGGCTCGGGCGCTAGGAGACCAGTTGGTTGTAGGTATCAATAGTGACGAAAGTGTCAGGACGCTGAAAGGTGCGGGGAGGCCGCTGATCCCTGCGCAAGAACGCGCGGAGATCTTGGCAAATCTGGAGTGCGTAGACGGTGTTGTGATTTTTGAGGAATTGACGCCGCAGAAAGTGATTGCAGCGCTTTTACCGGACATTTTGGTGAAGGGCAGCGATTGGCCCGGGAATCAGATTGTGGGCAGGGAAGAGGTTGAGGCGGCAGGTGGCAAAGTTGTTCTGATTGAGGTTCTACCGGGGTATTCGACGACGCAAATCCTGAACAAGATCCGCGCTTTACCCTGAGATGGAAGGCCGTAAGACGAACAGGGGTTCATCACACAGACCACCACGATACAGAGCTGTGCCCCACGGTGTTCGAAATGACCGGCCACGCCACAGAGTTTGAGGGAAAAAGAGGAAGTGTTGGACGAACGCGCCGAGCAATAGAACGGAACCCAGGAAGAAATGTGATACTGCCGGCGGTGAGAGAGCGACTGGAAGCACTCCTGCGCCACCCTGCAATGGAGGGCGTGGTGGGAGAGCTGCGCTCTGGCTCGAACCTGGTGGGCCTTTCGGGCTTGCGCGACGTGGCCAAACCGCTGGTGGTCGCCTATGTGGTGCACGAACTACGGCGTCCCGCCTTTTTTGTTACCGAAACTAACCGGCGCGCTGAAGAACTCGCCGAAACGCTGCGCTTCTTCGCGCAAATATTCCCTGGTCCAACGGGTGGCATCGCCGTACTGCCCGCCTTCGACAGTCTTCCCTGGGATTCGCAAGCGCCTCACGCGGACATTTTGGAGCGACGCGCCGCAACGCTTTACCGATTAGCGAATGGAGAAGTTTCCGTGGTGCTGGCGCCGGCGGCTGCCGCTTTGTGGCGTTACCAGGACCCGTACGTTTATCTGACCCTGGCCCGCACGTTGGCGAAGGATTCCGAAGCGAATCACGAACAGATGATCACGCATCTGGCCGGCATCGGCTATGCCCGAACGGAGATGGTGGAGTTGCCGGGGCAATTTGCGGTGCGCGGCGGAATCGTGGACGTGTTCTCTCCCGAGGCGTTGCGACCTGTGCGGATTGAGTTGCTGGGCGACACCGTAGAATCCGTGCGCGAATTTGACCCGCGCACGCAGCGCTCGATTTCCCCTGTCGTCCGCACCACAATTCTCCCGCTTGCGGAGTGGAGTGTGCCTGCGCCGGGAAGCCGCGAAGCAGAGGAGTGGGAGGCGGGAGGATGGTTTGGGGGAACGAAAGAGCCAGGCGGCAGCCCGCTGTTTGAGCTAGCAGAAAGCTCGCTGAAACCGATCGTGTTTCTGGACGAGCCGGAAACCTTGCGTGAAACGCGCAAAAAGATCCTGGAAGCGGCGACGGAAAACTACGAACGGCACGGACAGGCGAACGCGCCGCTGGTATGCGACTTTTTCTGGAGCGAAGAGCAGTGGGAGAAAGCGGTAAACAAAACCTCGCGAATTGAAGTGGAACAGTTGAATCTGGCGCAGTCCGGCGGAAAACGCTTCGAATTGATTGCCAGACCAAGCACTAGGTTCCATGGCGACGTGGTCGCAGGCCTCGGCGATATCCGGTCGCAAATTACGACCGGCGGAACGGTGTTCCTCACAGCGGCCAGCACGGGCGAACTGGAACGCTATGCCGATATTTGCCGCGAATACGAAGTTCCGTATGCCCTGGGGGAAACGGAAGAAGCGGCGGCGGGATTCACGGCGGAGAGCGCTTCGGAAACGGCGCGATTGCTTCTGGTACGCGCGCCCTTCGCCGCAGGGGTAGCCTTTCCGGAAGTAGGACTCACGCTGTACGGCAACGCGGACCTGTTCGACGTCACGCCGGCGGTGGAGCGGCCGGGGCGCAAGATCCGCACGTCCGGATTTTTTGCGGATTTTGCGGAACTGAAACCGGGCGATTACGTGGTCCATGTCGATCACGGGATCGGCCAGTTCGAAGGGCTGCGACTCATCGAGTCGGATGGCCGGCGCGGGGAATTCATGTTGCTGCGTTACGCGGAGGACTCGCGTTTATACATGCCATTGGAGCGCATGGACCTGGTGCAGAGTTACCGCGTGGTGGAAGGCACACACCCGACGCTCGACAAACTGGGGGGAACGGCCTGGAATACGCGGAAAACCCGGGTGCGCAAATCCCTGGAGGATATGGCGGACAAGCTATTGGTGCTGTACGCCGAACGGAAAACCGCACAGGGTTTTGCGTTTTCACCCGACGGCGCCTGGCAAAGAGAGTTTGAAGACGCGTTTGAGTTTGAAGAGACGCCGGACCAACTCACGGCGATCGCAGATGTAAAACGCGACCTGGAAAAGTCGGCGCCGATGGACCGACTGTTGTGCGGCGACGTGGGGTACGGCAAGACGGAAGTGGCGATGCGCGCCGCGTTCAAAGCGGTCAGTGAGAACAAGCAGGTGGCCGTGCTGACGCCAACGACGGTGCTGGCGTTTCAACACTTTGAAACGTTCAAGAAACGCTTCGCCGCATTCCCTGCGCGGATTGAGATGTTGAGCCGATTCCGTAGCGCGACCGAGCAGAAAACCATCATGACGGATCTGGAAACCGGGAAGATCGACATGGTGATCGGGACGCACCGGCTACTGTCGAAGGATGTGAAGTTTCAGGATTTGGGCTTGTTGGTGGTGGATGAAGAGCAACGTTTTGGCGTTGCGCATAAGGAGCGGCTGAAGGAAATGCGGAAAAATGTACACGCCCTTGCGCTTTCTGCGACACCGATTCCGCGGACTTTGCACATGTCGCTGGTGGGCTTGCGAGACATGTCCGTGATCGAAACGGCGCCCAGGGACAGGTTGGCGATCCAAACGGTGGTGGCGCCGTTCAACGAAGAACTCGTGAAAAAGGCGATTGAAAACGAGCTGGCGCGCGACGGGCAGGTGTACTTCATCCATAACCGAGTGGAGTCCATCTATTCCTTGGGGAACCTGGTGTCGAAACTCGTTCCGAAAGCGCGAGTGGTGGTCGGGCACGGGCAATTGGGTGAACGCGAACTGGAGCAAGTCATGCTCAAGTTCATTCGCGACGAAGCGGATGTGCTTGTGGCGACGACCATCGTGGAAAACGGTTTGGATATTCCGCGCGCAAATACCATCCTGATCAATCGTGCAGACCGCTTGGGGCTGGCGGAGCTCTACCAGTTGCGAGGACGAGTGGGTCGATCGAGCCAACGGGCCTATGCGTATTTGTTGGTGCCGCCAGAGCGCGTGTTGAGCGATGTGGCGCGAAAAAGATTGGCGGCCATGAAAGAGTTCAGCGAACTGGGAGCCGGATTTCGCATCGCCGCTCTGGACCTGGAGTTGCGTGGAGCCGGCAACATGCTCGGTCGGCAACAGCACGGCCACATCGAGGCCATCGGATTCGATATGTATGTGCAGATGCTGGAGCGCGCAGTGGCGAAGCTGAAGGGCCAGGAGGCGGCGCCGGAGCTGCGCACCACGTTGAGCCTGGGAATGGATGTGCGAATTCCGCCAGAATACATTCCGAGTGAGAACCTGCGGCTCAGGACGTATAAGCGGGTCTCTTCGGTGGCCAGCGAGGCGGAGAAGCAGGACGTCCATAAGGAATTGGAAGATCGGTTTGGGGCACTCCCCAAGGCGGTGGAAAACCTTCTGGAGTTTGCCGTACTCAAATCCATGTGTGAGCGGTTGCGAATCGCCTCGATGGAACGCCAGGGTAGCAAAATCGCGATGCGGTTCCATCCGGAGACCACCCTGGAGCCATCTGCGGTAGTGAAGGTCGTTCGGTCGCGAAAGGGTATCAAGCTCGACCCCAGCGGGGTGCTCTGGATGGAACTGGAGCGCGGCGAGCCGGTAACCGGGGCGTTACGTAAGGTCTTGACGGGACTGAGCGGGCAAAGCGAAAGCTGACAGGGCGAGGAATCCACGTTAAACTCCGAGAATGGGGAAATTTATGAAAAAAGCAGCATTACTTGCTGGGCTGTTGATCGCCTGGCCATTGCTGGGTCAGAACCCGCCGGCGCAGAATCCGCCTGCACAAAACCCACCCGAACAGACTCCGCCAGCGCAAACGCCACCGGCACAGAACCCTCCCGCACTGGAAAAGCCGCAGATGGAAGCGCCGGAAGAAGCGCCGGCCCCTGCAACGGCGCCCGCCCCGAAGAAAACTGACACTCCCACGCCCAAAGTTGCCCCCAAGACGGCCGGCACGGAAGGAAAAGTGGTCGAGGAGATCATCGCGCGGGTCAACAACGAGATCATCACGCGCTCGGAATTGGAAAAAGCCAAGGCTCAGGATGCCGATAGTGCGCGAGAACAGTGCACCGGGCGGTGTACACCGGAGCAATTGCAGGTAGCGGTGGAAGATGCCGAAAAGTTCGCGCTTCGTGAGCTGATCGACCAGTCGCTCTTGGCACAGCGCGGCAAGGACATGGACATCAACGTGGAGCCGGAAGTGGTCAAACAGTTGGACCAGATCCGCCAACAGAACAAACTGAAAGACCTGGATGAACTGGAAAAGGCCGTAACGTCCCAAGGCATAAACTGGGAGGATTTTAAGAGCGGCATCCGCAACCACTTACTGACACAGGAAGTAATCCGGCGGGAAGTGGGATCGCATATCAATATCACGCACGACGACGAGATGAAGTATTACGAGGAACACAAGAAGGAATTCGTACGGCCGGAACAAGTGGCCTTGAGCGCCATTGAAATCAAGACCGAAGGGAAAAAGGAGTCGGAAATACCCGAATTGAAGGCCAAAGCGCAGAAGTTGCGGGACCGCGTCACCGAAGGTGAAGATTTTGGAGAGTTGGCGAAGCGGTTCTCCGACGGTGCCACCGCGCAGCAGGGCGGGTTTTTGGGCGTGTACAAACGCGGAGAGCTTTCGAAGGAATTGGAAGACATCGTTTTCAAGATGAAGAAGAACGAGCTGACCGACGTCATCGAAACCAAGCAAGGGTTTCTGGTGCTGAAGGTTTTGGAACATTATGACGAAGGCGAGCAGCCGTTCAACAAGGTAGAAAACGAAATTCAGGACCACCTGTACAGCGAAAAGATGGAGCCGGCGTTGCGGGAATACCTGAAGACCCTCCGCGAGCAAAGCTATGTTGTGATCAAGCCGGGATTCCAGGAGATGGCCGGCAGCGGAAATTCGGAGATTGAAGAAGTGAGCGCGACTCCGGAAACCGGAAAAGAGAAGAAACCCCGCAAGAAGTACATTCTGTTCGGGAAAACAACAGAGCCGAAATCATGAAGAGTCCTTTCGTAAAGGACCTGATGGCGGATCAGGTCATTACCGGGTTTTTCCTTGTGCATGAAAAAGAGGTCCGCAACACAAACTCAGGGAAGCCCTACCTGCGGATGGAGTTGGGGGACCGCAGTGGAACGGTTGAAGCGCGGATGTGGGATCAGTTCGAAACGTGCGCAAAGGCGGTGAACCGCGATGATTTTGTGAAGGTACAGGCACGCGTAGAGATTTATCGGAACAAAACGCAATTGTCACTGCAGCAGTTCCGCGTAGCCAAGCCCGAAGAAATCGATCTAGCCGATTTTCTTGCGCACACACCGTTTAATGTGGACGAACTGTACAAGCAGCTTCTGGCGGATGCCGAGAGAATGGAAAACCCGTGGCTCAAGAATCTGGTTCTTAAGATCCTAGGCAATCCGCAGATTGCGGAACGCTATAAACGCGCGCCGGCGGCGAAGGTCATGCATCACGCGTACCTGGGAGGATTGCTGGAACACGTGGCAGGATTGTGCGGGTTGTCAAAACTGATTGCGGCGCATTACCCGGAACTGGATGTGGACCTGCTGCTGACGGCAGCGATGCTGCACGACGTTGGGAAACTGGATGAGTTGTGTTACGAGCGCTCGGTTGCGTATACCACCGAGGGACAACTCCTGGGCCACATTGTTATGGAATTGGAAACCGTGGCGAAGGCCATGGACGAGATCGAGGGATTCCCGGCGAAGCTAAAGGCAGTGGTGCAGCATATGCTCATCAGCCATCATGGACAGTACGAATTCGGATCTCCGAAATTGCCGATGATTCGGGAAGCGCTAGTCTTTCACTATTTGGACGATATGGATTCGAAGGTAGCGGCAGTGCGGTCGGCGATGGCGATTGAATCCGGAGAAGAAGATTGGTCGGCATATAGCGGAGCGCTGGGGCGCAAATTCCTGCGACTGGAACGGTATTTGGCGGACGAACCGGCAAAAACGGGGAAGAAGGAAGAAAAGCATTAATTGCGACAATCCACAATTCAATGAACGGGCGCGGGACATCCTGGGGAGGGGCGAGCGTCCGGTCGACGCGACCTATTCCGCAATGATTCCGAAGGAATATCGGGTTGGGGATTTGTGTATTCGTCCCGCGACGGTTCTGGCGCCCATGGCAGGTGTGACAGATACGTTGTTTCGTCGAGTGATTCGCGGACAAGGCGGCTGTGGATTGCTCATGACCGAGTTCACCAGTTCCGAGGGGATTACGCGAAGCGCCAAGAAAACCCAGCGGTACCTCTACTTTGCAGAGGATGAACACCCCATTGCCGCGCAGCTGTTCGGCGCCAATCCACAGGTGATGGCCGACGCCGCGCGCATGGTGGAAGACCTCGGCTATGATGCGGTGGATATCAACCTGGGCTGTCCCGCAAAGAAAGTGGTGAAATGCGGTGGTTCAGGATTATTGCGGGAACTGCCGTTGCTCGAAGAGATTTTCCGGCGGGTTCGCGCAGCGGTGAAGATTCCGCTCACGATCAAATTGCGGGCGGGCTGGGACGAGAATTCCATCGTGGCGAAAGAAGTGGTGAACATGGCCGAGCAGGTAGGCGTCGAAGCCGCTGCCATCCACCCGCGGACGCGTTTGCAGGGCTACTCGGGAAGAGCGGATTGGAAGATCATTGCGGAAGTGAAGCAGTCCGTGAAGATCCCGATCATTGGGAACGGCGATATTCAGTGCCCGGAAGATGCGGCACGAATGGTGAGGGAAACCGGTTGCGATGCGGTAATGATCGGGCGAGCGGCGGCAACGAACCCATGGATTTTTGCGCAGATGCAAGAGTTTCGGAAGACGGGGCGCTACACGGTTCCCACGGAAGAGCAACGTCACTGTTTACTTTCTGGCTACTACAGGCAAATTCTTAACTCCAATCTGCCCGATAGCATGGGAAAAATGAAGCAGTTCGCCTGCTGGTTTACCCATGGGGTGGGGAATGGCAGCGAGCTGCGCAGAATCGTGCACTTGGCGCGCACGCCGGGGGAAGTGGTCGAGAACGTCGAGCGCTTCTTTGAGCGGAAAGCGGCCGTTGGGGGGAACCCAGCCCATGAGCCAGACAATCGAGAGGCCAGCCCGGAAACGGTCCGAACGTAGGATCTCCGTACGCTTGCCGTTGCGCGTGCAGGGCAAAGACGCACGCGGTTTTAACTTCGAGGAAGATACATCCAGCGAAAATCTGTGCCGCAGCGGAGCAGCCTTTCGTACTCGTTTCGATGTGGCCATCGGATCGAGCCTGCAGATCCGCATCCCGTTGCAGGGACCGTCGCGGCGGGATGAGAGCGATTTCGAGACGCAAGGCCGAGTAGTGCACGTAAGCCAGTCGCAGCCTGATGGTGAGAGAGTGGTGGGCGTACACTTCGAAGGGCCACGGTTCCAGAGGATGTTTCGGCCGGAATCGGCAGCGTAAGTTTTCCAGAACAGAAAATCAGCGCTATTCGGACGGCGGAGGATGCTCGTCCAGAAGTTGACGGTAGGCGTCGCGCTTGGTCATACCACGCTCTTTAGCGGCCAGCTTTAGGGCATCCTTACGATCCAGTTTTGCCTGGTGCATCAATTCGTCGACTCGAGCTGCCAGAGACTGCGCCGTGTCGATGTTGGCGCCCGGAGCGCCCTTTTCTGCGGGACCAATGACCAGGGTGATTTCGCCTTTGGCCGGATGCTCATTCAGAGTCTGGAAAATGTCGGTGAGCTTGCCCCGGCGGAATTCTTCGTGAATCTTCGTGACTTCGCGGGCGAGGCACGCCGGACGGTCGCCAAGGATGGCGACGGCGTCAGCGATGGTATCCGAGATGCGATGCGGCGCTTCATACAGGACGAGAGTGCGGTCCTCGATGCGAAGACGTTCCAGCGCGCGCTGACGCTGGCCACTGCGCGCCGGGAGAAATCCAAGGAACAAAAACTCTTCACTGGGGAGACCGGAAGCGGACAGAGCGGCAAGGAGCGCCGCAGGACCTGGAATGGGTACAACGGGAATGTGATGGCGAATCGCCAAGGTCACCAGGCGATGGCCGGGATCAGACACCAAAGGCATGCCGGCATCGCTGACTAGAGCGACGGTGGCGCCGCGTTCCATGGCCAGAACCAGTTCGGAGGCGCGCGTCAATTCATTGTGCTCGTGATAGCTGACAAGAGTCTTGTGAATTTCAAAATGATTGAGAAGCTTCAGGGTGTGCCGCGTATCCTCGCAGGCAATTTGATCGACTTCCTTGAGAATGCGGAGCGCGCGCAGCGTGATGTCCTCCAGATTCCCGATCGGCGTGGCCACGAGGTACAAGCATCCTCGTCGGGGCTGCGGCGAGGATTCAGTATGCGCGGTTCCGTTCATGGAATTGGCAGGGAGTCAGTTTAGCACGCCGCATAGCGCCGTTGTGGCGCATGCTATAATCGGGCTTTTGCAGAACATTCAGGAGGCCGGACTGTGCCGCTGTACGAGTATGAGTGCACGAAATGTCACAAGAAGAAGGAGAAGATCGAAAGCGTAGCGGGCCCGCATCTAAGAAAATGCCCGCATTGCGGGGGGAAAGTCGAGCGGGTGCAGTCAGCACCAGCGATCCAGTTCAAGGGTGCCGGTTGGTACGTGACCGACTATGCGGGCAAGAAGATCGCAGGAACCGAAGGGAAACCGGTGGAGGCGGGGAAGGACGCCGCAAAGGAAACCACGAAAGAGGCTCCGAAGGAAGCTGCTGCGAAAGAATCGAAGGACAAGAAAGCGTCAAAGAAGTAAGACCGTTGGTTAAAGCTTTAGTGATTTCAGGTACGTGCGGAAGGCTTCGCCAAATTCTTTGTTTTGCAGGGCAATCTCGACGGTAGCCCTCAGAAATCCCAACTTCTCCCCTGCATCATAGGAAATTCCTTCATAGATTAGGGCCCACAGGCCTTGTTCCTTCGCCAGGATGCGCAAACCGTCTGTGAGCTGGATTTCTCCGCCAGCGCCTGGCTTGGTGCGGGCTAGACAATCGAAGATCGCGGAGGGAAGCACGTAGCGACCTGTAATCGCAAGGTTGGAAGGAGCCTGAGCCGGCATCGGTTTTTCAATCAATTCACGGATGCGGAGCAAACGCTCCCCGAAAGGCGGCTGAGGAGCAGGCTCGCCATCCACAATGCCGTACAAGTGCGTTTTGTCTCGTGGCACTTCTTCCACGGCAATCGCGCCTGTGCCGGTGGCTTCATAAACGTCAATCAGTTGCTTGGTGGCGGGATTTGGGCCAGGAATCAGTACATCGCCAAGTAAGACCGCGAAGGGTTCGTCGCCGACAAGATCTTTGGCTACGAGAACCGCGTGGCCTAGCCCCAACGGCTCTTTCTGGCGCGTGTAGCTTACCTGCACCAAATCGCCGATGTCGCGCACCATTTCCACCTGCTCCGATTTTCCTTTTTCCTGGAGGAATCGCTCGAGGGCAGGGGAATAGTCAAAATGATCTTCGATCGAATTCTTGCCCTTCCCGGTGATGATGATGACGTGCTCGATACCGGAAGCCACGCATTCTTCGACGACATACTGAATCTGCGGCTTATCGACGACGGTCAGCATCTCCTTCGGCTGCGCCTTCGTGGCGGGAAGGAATCGAGTGCCAAGACCGGCGGCAGGCAGGACGGCCTTGCGAACTCTTCGGTGCGAAGGAGTTTTCAGTGGAGGCGGCTTTTGCTCTTCACTCATCATCGATGGTCTGTGGTTTTAGCGACTATGCTCCTTACCGACAGTATCTGTGGCGCCCGAGGTTTGTCAACAAAGTGAATTCTGTACGTGTCAGGGTCTTAATCCCTGGAAACGCAGGAGTTAGCTCAACGGGGCCGGACCGGGCGCGGCCCCATGGGGTCCGACGTTTCGTACCGCCGTGATAGCATGTGCCGCTAGCCAGGAGAGCAACTGTAGGAAGAAAGGGAACAATTTTCTCATGAACCTCCTCGCGAGATTGTTTGCAATCGTACTCCTGCAGGCAGGATTGTTTTGCTTCTCGTGTAGGGCAGCCCAGGAGCCAGCTCAGCCTGGGGTGAGTTCGAGCGAGATTAAAATCGGCAACATCACGTGCTATACGGGTTGGGCGAAAGAATATGCGGCTGTGGCGCGTGCGGAAGCAGCGTAGTTCGGAATGATGAACGAACGCGGGGGAATCGACGGGCGGAAGGTCAAGTTCATCAGTGTGGATAACGCATGCGACAGCCAGAAGTCTTTGGAGCTTGCGCGACAGTTGGTGGAGCAGGATGGCGTGCAGCTTCTGGTCAGCACGCTCGGCACGGAAACCAACTTGGCCATTCGCAGCTATTTGAATGACAAGAAGGTGCCACAACTGTTCTTGGAGTCGAGTTCGGCGGTATTCGACGATCCAGTGCATTTTCCGTGGACCATGGGATTTTTCGCAACGTATCGCACGGAAGGGCGGGCGTACGCCAAATACATTTTGCAGAACAAGCCTGCAGGAAGGATTGGCGTGCTGTACGCGAATGACGATACAGGTCGTGAGTTTGTGGCAGGTTTGCGAGACGGGCTGGGAGCGAAGGCGGCCGCGATGATCGTCAATGAGGTAACCTATGCGGACTCGGACAGCAATTGGGAGGCGCAGCTTCGCACGCTAAAGGAATCCGGCGCAGATGTACTTCTGAACTTCTCCCTCGGACCGGTGGCGACGCAGGTGATTCGCAAGGTATACGAATTGGATTGGCACCCGATGCAGTTCATTCCGAATCCCTCAGTATCGATTGCTGCATTTCTCGAGCCGGCCGGGCTCGAAAAGGCGGCGGGGGTGATGGCAAATGCGCGTTCGAAGGGATGGCACGCCGCTCAAGCGAAAAGCGATCCCGCGGTACGCGAATTTCTCGAATGGATGAGCAAATACAATCCGCAAGCGAGTTTGCGAGATCAGAATAATGTGGCCGGATACGAGCGGGCTCAGGCGCTTGTGGCCGTGCTGAAGCAATGCGGGAATGATCTGAGCCGGACAAGTGTGATGAAAGTGGCGTCGAACCTGGATTTGGAGCTGGGAATGCTGCGTCCGGGAATCCGCATCAAAACGAGTCCTACCGACTACCAGCCGATCAAGCAGCTCTTTCTGATTCAATTTGATGGCAAGGAATGGCGCCCGATTGGACCAGTAAGCAGCGAATGAGAAGGTAGGCCGCGGAAAAGTCTCTCCGAACCGATGTGCTAGCATGAAGTCTGGAATGAGAAATGAGTGAGAGAGTGACGAGGGAGACGCGCATCCTGGGGATTGAGTCGTCGTGTGACGAAACGGCGGCGGCGGTGGTCGTCGACGGGCGCACCATCCTGTCCAGCGTGGTGGCTTCGCAAATCGATATTCATCGGAAGTATGGGGGCGTGGTGCCCGAATTGGCTTCGCGCGAGCATCTAAGGCAGATCGTGCCAGTGGTGCGCGAGGCGATGGAACAAGCCGCTTTGAGATTTGCGGATTTGCAGGCGATTGGCGTCACGCAGGGGCCGGGCCTAGTGGGTTCATTGCTCGTCGGGATTACGTACGGGAAGACGCTTGCGTCCGCGTTGGGTAAACCGCTTATCGGAGTGAATCATTTGGAGGGGCACATTCACGCGGCATTTCTAGAAGCGCACCAGCACGGAGACGTGCCCAAGCTGCCCGCGGTCTGCTTGATTGTGTCGGGGGGACACACGGTTTTGTATGAGGTTCAGTCTGCGGAAGCTTCGCGGAACGAGACACTCGTGTATCGCAAACTGGGGCAGACCCGAGATGACGCGGCGGGTGAGGCGTATGACAAAGTGGCCAAGCTTCTGGGGCTGGGCTATCCGGGCGGACCGATTCTGGATCGCCTGGCTGCTGCTGCCGGTTCTGTCCCCGCGCCCACGAAGTTTGGACCAACGAAAACAAGAGGGAATGCGTTGGACTTCAGCTTCAGCGGGCTGAAAACGGCCGTGCTGTACCACGTGAAGGAGCATCCAGAATACAACGACGAGATTCGCAAAAGGGAAGAAGCACTGAACACGCGGCACCCTAAGCTCGAGGACCTACAGGGACTGTGTAGCCCCGCAACCTTGGGCCTAGTGCGCGAATTCCAGAACGCGGTGGTGCGGGATTTAGTGGAACGAACAATGCTGGCAACGGAAGAATGCGGCGTCGAGACGATCCTTGTGTCCGGGGGAGTGGCGGCTAATAGCCAGCTTCGGGCCACGTTCGAAGAAAGGGCAAAAGCACGCGGGTTGCGGATTTACTTTCCGAGCCGTGCGTTGTCCACGGACAACGCGGCGATGATTGCCGCGGCGGCGTACCCGCGATACGCGCATCAACGATTTGCGGATACTAGTTTGAATGCCACCGCGAGTATGCCCTTGGCGTGAGGGCAGGAGTGGTGGAGGACGGGACCACGGGCAAGCGACAGCTTCGTCTGCCGGACTCAAAAAAAAGAACGGGCAACCCGTTAAGGCTGCCCGTGGAAAGTTCGGATCCTTAAGAAAAAGCTAGTCGACTTTCTCCTGCATGGTTGGGAACTGCAACTTGGCTTTGGCGAGCGACTTCACCACCAAGCCTTCGGCGTTTTCCGACGTGAGGTTGCGCGCAGTAGCCATCTCGCTTACGAGAAGATACTTGGCGCGCTCCAACATTTTCTTTTCGCGGAAAGAAAGGGGCTTGCTACGGCTGAGGGAGACGAGGCTTTTAAGAACGACAGCGACTTCGAGGAGGGAACCCGTGCGCATGCGCTCGGAATTCTCTTTGAAACGGTGTTTCCAGTCATGGTGCGAATTGAGCTTACCTCTCTCGAGGAAGCCAAGGACCTTGCTGGCATCGATAGAGCGGATCACAGATCGCAGGCCAACTGCCGGCGCGTTCGAAGAAGGAACCATGACGCGCAAGCCGCTGGAAATGATACGAATCATGAAGTAACGTTCGGTTCTGCCGTTCAGTACGCCATAACTGATTTGTTCTACTACCCCTACGCCGTGGTTCGGATAAACGACTTTGTCGCCGATCTTGTATTCCATAGCTTCGGTGGCCCCCCAAGAAGATAAAACGAGTGTAAATAAGTGTGACGCAAGAGTCAAGATATATCCATTGGAATCAGGAAGATAGGGAGAGTAGAAAAGTGCTTTGGCAGTCGAATTGCTTACGCCCAGGGGATTTGACGCAAGGCGATTGCGCGAACCAGGGAGGAGTCTGCGCGCCTTGCGACGGAGAGGGACCTGAAACTTTTGTTGCAACGTATTCAGTTTGAAGGAGTAAGCTTGGCTCTTGGGACGGATATCTCTGAGTGATTACGTTAGCTATCGATACGTCTGAAGCTCGAGGAAGTGTCGCTGTCCGGCGTGATGGAGCGACCTTGTCCCGGAAAATCCATGCGGATGGGGCGGATTATTCTGCCTGGCTGCTTCCGGAGGTCAAGCGGGCACTCACGGAAGCGGAGGTCAAAATGGAACAGGTTCAATTGCTGGCCGTCTCTACCGGGCCAGGGTCCTTTACAGGACTACGCGTCGGGTTGACCGCCGTGAAAGCCTGGGCGGAGGTCTATGGGAAGCCCATCGTGGGAATCTCGCGACTGAAGGCCATGGCCCTTCCCTTGAAAAGTGATGGACTGGTGGCTACTTCCTATGACGCGCAACGGGGGCAAGTGTTCGGGGGGCTTTACCGCAATTCGCTCGCTCGACGAGAACGGGTAGGGGAAGAATTGGTTGTTGCTCCAGCAGAGTTTGTTGCCTTCGTTGGTGGACAGGCGGGGACGGAGCGCGTTACGTGGATTTCGTTGGATCCGGAGGGCTTCGGCGAACTGGAAACCTTTCGCAGGCGACTCTCGGCTGGTGACTCTATCATTGTCAGCACGAGTGAGCTGGCCTCAGCGATAGGAGTACTGGCTGAGGAGAGCGCGGCAAAGGGGGAGTTTAGCGACCCGGTGACACTTGACGCGAATTACGTGAGACGCTCCGACGCGGAGATATTCTGGAAGGGGTCATCGGCCAGTGGGCGCTGATCTGTCGAAGGAAGAGAAGCTCAGGAGGCGAGTAGCCACTTGCCGACGAGAAGATCTCGCAAAGGTTGAAGAAATACTTCAGGTGTCGCCCGAAGCAGCCTCCTGGTCCGAAAAGTCGCTGGCCGAAGCGTTCGAACAGCATGGCTCACATTTCCTTATTTGCTGGCAGGGTCAGGACATAACGGGATTTATCTCCGGCCGGCAGGCCCTGGCCGAAGGCGAAATCTTGAACTTAGCTGTACACGCAAGCTGGCGTCGCCAAGGTGTTGGGAAAGCGCTGGTTCAAACGCTGCTTGAGGTATTTCAGCAAGAGGCTGTGGTTCAAGTATTCCTGGAGGTTCGCGAGTCGAACATCGCGGCAATTCAGTTCTACAGAGGATTAGGGTTTCGACCGATGGGAAAACGGAAAGATTACTACCGGAATCCTACGGAGGCGGCCTTCCTGCTGAGTCTGAGCTTGAAGGGATCACCGGGTACCATCTGAATGGGCTAACGGTACTTAGGCAAAATTCACAGGTTCGGGACCAAATTGCTCTTGACGGGGAAATTCCCAGTGCTAGTCTGCGTTCATGTAGTGTTCACAATTCAAGTCAGAGGAGACACGCATGGCAACAGCGCAGCGGAGCCCTCGGGACGTAATTTTCGAATCAGACGCCGAGTATCAGCGTCTGGCGGAAAAGCACCAGCAGTACGAAGCAGAACTCCAGAAACTCTCGCAGTCGCCCTACCTGAACTCCGAAGACCTCATCGAAGAAATCCGACTGAAAAAATTAAAGCTTCACGTAAAGGATGAAATGGAGCGCATCGCTGCGCACTTCCACAGTGCGCGCGCTAGACACACGCAGTAACCCGCCGCTAATCGCCCTCCCGGCAGAGCGAAGTATCGTAGAATGACCAGGGTCCTCCTGCGGCACTGAGCCGCGACGGGAATAGGGGAGGGTATGGTCCGGGAAGGGTATTGGTTTGGCTTGCCCCCGTTTTTATTTGGGCTAGTGCTACTGGCGCTCGGCCGAAGTTGGTCCTTGATTGCTGGAACGGCGTTGGTGTTTCTAGGACTGTTTGTCTTCAGTTTTTTCCGCAATCCTGATCGCACCGTGCCGCCGGAAGCGGGGCTGATCGTAGCGCCCGCGGATGGTCGCGTGGTTGTGGTAAGAGAGGAAAGCGATCGAGGACGTGCCGGGAAACGCATCAGTATTTTCCTGGCCATCTGGAATGTGCATATAAACCGCGCCCCAGCGGCCGGGAAGATCACGCATCTGGACTACAAGCCGGGAAAGTTTCTCGCCGCTTGGGACGAGCAGGCCTCGTTCCAGAATGAACAAAACGTGTTCACGCAGTCCACAGAACACGGCGAGATCGTGTACAAACAAATCGCCGGTTGGGTGGCGCGCCGCGTCGTGTCTTGGAAGAAAGCGGGCG
Organism: Candidatus Acidiferrales bacterium; assembly: GCA_963775865.1. Lineage (GTDB taxonomy): Bacteria > Acidobacteriota > Terriglobia > Acidiferrales > UBA7541 > Acidiferrum. Next base: position 677,507 of record CAVZKU010000002.1, read on the forward strand.
ATGAAGTCGCGCGCGGCGAGCGCATCGGATTGGTGCGTTTCGGGTCGCGTGTGGATCTCTGGCTTCCGGTCGAGGCGGAAATTCTGGTGAAAGTGGGAGAGAATGTGAAGGGCGGATCGAGCGTCCTGGCGCGAATGCTAGAAATTGCCGGCGGTGCGAACGAGTGAACCGGGTTCCCGGTCGGCGGAACGGAACCTGTCGAACCACGCACGCTCGTAGTACTCTGTGGCAGCAGCGCAAAGGGAATTGTGATGGAATCCATCGAACAGCAAGAAATGATGTTTCCCGAAGGTAAACGGCGGGCGCGCCGGATGCGCCGTGGAATCTTCCTCCTGCCGAGCATCATGACAGGCGCGAATCTGCTTTGCGGCTACTACGCTTCGATTGCCGCTCTGTCGGGCGGGAGAGAGGATTTAGACCATGCCGCGAAAGCCATTGGCATCGCGATTCTATTCGATTCGTTGGACGGACGCATCGCGAGGATGACCGGAACAAACACCGAGTTTGGCGTGCAATTCGATTCGCTTGCCGACGTGGTGAGTTTCGGCATTGCCCCGGCGATCCTGGCGTACGCGTGGGGCTATAGGAGCGTGACCGCGGGGAACAGCGACTCATTCCTGGGGCACTTTGCGTGGCTATGCTGCCTGGCGTTTCTGATTTGTTCGGCGTGGAGACTGGCGCGGTTTAACGTGAAGGGAATGGAACCAGGCGGAAACAAGAATTTCGTGGGCATGCCGACACCGGCAGCAGCGGGGGTAGTGGCGGCAATTGTTCATGCGTTTCACTGGGTCGGGCCGATCGACGACCAGAAATGGGCCTACGGTTGGTTTGTGCTGCTTCCTGCGCTTGGGGCGCTGATGACCAGCACGGTGCGCTACTACAGTTTCAAAGATATTCCGTGGGCGCGGAAGCAGCCGTCGGTCACGATCATTCTGGTGGTCATGCTGGTGGGAATTATCTGGCGCTATTCGGAATATGCGCTGGTAGTGCTGGCAGGAACGTACGCCGTGGCGGGCATCGTACTGCATATTCTGCGAGTGTTTCGGCACCGGACCGTGACGAGGACCGCCTGACCGATGGTTACGGACCGCCGTGCGCAAAAACTTGTCATTGCCGGAGCCTCTTCACTCCTCGGAAACGAACTGAAATCCGTATTGGAAGAAAGCCGCTTAGCGGGCTGGGACCTGCGACTGGTGGATGAAGAAATAGTGGCCGGAACGCTGACGGAAGCGGGGGGCGAAGCCACGGTGATCCAGCGCGTGGAAGAGGATTCGTTTCATGGAGCGCGCTATGCATTTCTGACGGGTTCGACGGCGTTTGGAAGGCAGTGCCTGGGGCCTGCGAGAGAAGCCGGAGCCAAGATCATTGATTTTTCGCGGGCAAGCCTGTCGGACCCGGACGCCACGCCGTGGTTTCCACGCATCGAAGCACTTAGCGGTAGAAGCGTGGCAAAGAACGCAACAACATTTTCGATTTTTTCCGCGGCAGGTGCGGCCGTGGCCACGCTGGCATTGGCCCTACGTCGTGCCGGAATGCAACGCATGATGACGGTTGTGTTTCAGCCGGTGTCTGATGTGGGACGCGAGGGAATCGAAGAGCTGGAAACGCAGACTTCGCAATTGCTGTCTTTCCAAAGTCTTGGCACACCCGTTTTTGGAACGCAGGCTGCCTTTAACCTGCTACCGCGTTACGGAACGGAGAGCCATTACGATTTGCACGAAAGTCTGTTGCAGATTCGTGCCGAGATCAGCGGTGTATTGGGTAATTCCGGGGAAGATGCAAAAATTGCCGTCAATCTGATTCACGCCCCTGTGTTTTATGGGATGACCTTTAGCGCTTATGTTGAACTCGACGAAAAGACGGAACTAAAAGGTTTGCTCCATGCCTGCGAGGACGCCGGGTTTTCGTTGGTGCCGTGGACAGAGGTTGGCCCGAGTAATGTGAGCGTGGCTGGGGAGACCAGCGTATACCTGCGGGCCCCTGAGGCAGACAGTTTGCGTCCGGGTGGCTGGTGGTTCTGGGGAGCGGCAGATAATTTGCGCTTGCCGGCGTGGAGCGGCCGCAAGCTCGCGGAATGGTTGGAAGAATGACCCGCAGGACATGGTGGGCGATTGCCTGTTGCACGGTTGTGGGCGGGGCGGCTGCTGGCTGCGGCTATCATGTGGCGGGGCACGGTCCGGATGCACTACCGAAAACCATCCACGTGATTGCGGTTCCTGCGATGGAGAACAAGACGAGTACGTTCAAGATTGAGCAGAAACTGACCGCGGCAACGATCCATGAGTTCTTGGCAAAGACGCGATACAAAGTGGTAGCAGATCCCAATGCGGGGGATGCGGTACTCACCGGGAAAGTGCTAAGCGTGGAAGTGGTGCCGTTGTTGTTCCAAAGTTCAAGTTCGACGACGACCTCAGTGGCGCAAGCGACGGCGATGATGGTGACGATGAGATGCGAAGTCACGCTCACCGAACGCGACAGCGATAAGGTGCTCTATCACACAAGTAATTTTGTGTTCCGCAATGAATATCAACTCGCGACGATCTGCGCGCAATCGACGGGAACGACTTGCCCAACGGCAACCGACCCAAGGAGCCAAGTGGAATCCTTTTTCCAAGAAGGCGAGCCAGCGGCAGACCGCATGGCAGAGGATTTTGCGAGTCGGCTGGTCGCGGCGGTGACGGAGAATTACTGATGGCGCGGGTAAACTTGGAGCAATTCAAGGAAAAGTTGGAGCAGGGCAAAGCCATCCCGGCGTTGCTGTTGCTAGGCGATGAGCCCTATTTGCGGGATGCCTGCCGGGCCGCGTTGATTGATAAGTTCGTGCCGGAGGGAGCGCGCACCTGGGCAGTTTCCCGGTTTTCTGCGGACCGCGGCGGGACGCAAGATGCGCTGGACCAGTCACAGACATTGCCGATGCTATCTTCCCAACAGGTGGTCTTTCTCGAAGAAGCCGAAGCAATCGAGAAACTGGGAGAGAAAAACAGGGAAGAAGCGGTCGAGCGAATCGTGGCGTATCTTCAGGATCCAGCGCCCTTCACCGTTCTGGTGATCGAGGCTGAAAAGCTGGATATGCGGATGGTGCTGGGAAAAAAACTGGCCGAACTTACGTTGGTGGTGGAAGTCGGGCTGAGTGAGAGAGCCGAGGAGCGAAACGGCGCGGCGGAGGCACTTGCCAAAGCGATGGCCAGGGAGCAAGGGATTGCGTTTGAAAAAGGAGCTGCGGAAGACCTGGCGGAGTTCGTCAATGGCGACCTGATGCGGCTGAAAACAGAAGTGGAGAAACTGGTCACGTTTGCGGCGGAGCGGAAGAGCATCCGGCGTGAAGATGTAAGCCTGCTGGTAAGTTCGGAAAAAACTACGACGATCTGGGAAGTGGCCGACCTGCTCGCGTCGCACCAGCCGCGAAAGGCGCTTGAGTTTATCGACCGACTGCTGCGCGAAGGGGAAGAGCCGGTTTTGATGGTTGGCGGGATGGCGTGGATGTACCGGAAGCTGATAGAGGCTTGCGAAGTGCGAGGCGTGACGAACAGCTGGCAGGCGGCCAAGGCGCTGGGAATGCGGCCGCAGCAGGCGGAATTGGCGATTCGCTGCGCGCGGAAAATTCCGCGGGACCGTCTATTGGACGGGTTGCTGGCGTTGCAGGAGGCCGACAACCGGTTGAAGGGTGGGGCCAAGGATGTCCGAGCGATTATGGAATTTCTGGTGTGGCGATTGAGCGGGGACGAAGCGGCTGTGGCGCGATAGTGCCTCGAGAGAAGCCCGGGAACGGTCTAGCGCCGCCAAGACGGGCGGAAAAGAAAACGGCGGGCAACTTGTTGCGCGGCCCGCCAAGAATTCGTGGTGTTTTTCTGTTACTTCGCGGCTTTTGTCTTCACCTGGTTGTAGGCCAGAGCGAGCCGGGACTTATAGCGATTACCGGTATTCTCGTGCAGCACTCCCTTAGCAATGGCGGCATCAATCGCCGACAGAGTGGGATTCAAGAGATTTCCAGCGGCAGTAGCGTCACCCGCGGTAATGGCGGTGCGCAAGCGCTTGATCACGCTGCGAACCCGGGTCCGATTGGCGCGGTTCACTTCCGCGCGTTGGCGAGATTGCGCCGCACGCTTTAAAACTGACTTCTTCTTTTTCTTAACTTTGGTAGCCTGACCTTGGGCCATCTATTGCTCCTTATGCGTTTTTCTCAAACTATTAGTTTGAAGGGAGTGAGCACGCTTTGTCAAACGACGTAAAAACAGCGCCCTGCGTGCCACTGGGAGCTACTCTGGCGGGCTCTTCAGTAACCACTGGAGAGCCAGGAGGGGACTGTACGCTGGATGCGAAACGCGATCAGCTTTGCCTGCTGATCAATTCGCGAAATCCGATCATTGCCGTGGAAACCACTGAAGAGCAGCGCTTTTCCTTACTGCTGCAACGTGTGGCCGTAGCAAAGCCACACAACCGTTAAGTGTGACGCGGGCGGAAGAAATCAATGCGATTCGAGAATGGGCGAAGAATCGAGCGGCGCCTGCGGATTGATGTGGATTTCAGGTTGAAATCTTTGGCATGTCAGAAAGAAAAACGGCCCGGCGTGGGGGTGCGCCGGGCCGCTCTTTTGGGGGAGTATTATTTTTTTTGTTCTAGGGAAAACGCAAAGTCGAAAACCATATCTCCAACCGGCACACGAAGAGAGAGTTGACGTGCACTGCCGTCCCGGTCGAACCACATTACGCCCGCGGTCAGTCGCCCCGAGGGAACCGAGGTGGGCTTGAGGGCGATGGACTGCACGTCCACGGATTCGGTGCGATCGAACGCACCGTGATGGGTGGAAGTAAGCGCCAAATGGGGGTTGAGATAATCGGGTGAGGGAGACGTCCGATTGGCAAGCCGATCGGACTCGGACGCGCTCGCGGCGTGATTGTCTACCGCGCTCGGAGAAGGTACGGCGTCGGCCAGCGTCCAGAACGCCTGGTGCGTCGGATTATGAGCGACCTTCTCGGGGCTGACGGCGAGCAGGGAGCGAAGGTTGGGCATTAACTCATCGAGGGTGACGATTCCGGGAAGAACCTCAACCTTTTCTCCCGATTGATTGGAGATAGCCACGTTGGCACGGTATTTCCAGCCGGTATCCTGGAGGGAAACTTGCACGGTAATGCCATTCGCGGTGATGGACTCGACTTGTCGGCCGTGGCTGACAAACTCATCGCAACCGGGTGCGTCTGCGGCCCAGCGGGCGACTCCATTCACAGGTGTGGCGGAGGACAGTTGTGCTCTGTGTACTGTGGCGGGCGCGCTGGTCTCGGTGGTTAGATAGATTTGCGGCACGTAACCTTCTTGACCGTCCTTCGTGCGAATCTGGGCGGTGTAACCTTCCCGGTCCGACAGAACGACAACAGTCTCGCCACAGGCAAGAGAGCCGACAACGCGCAAGGGTAAAGCTTGCTCTGCATCGGACGTGAACGGGATCGCTGTTACGACCGGGCACTTGACGACCGCGGTGCGCGCCGGCATGGAGGCAACGCTGGGCGTTTCTTCTGCTGAAAGGGCCGGCAGAGCAAAGAGCAAGACAGTGGGACCCAGGATGAGATATTTCGAAGACGCGAACATGTGACGTTCCTCCCTCAGGACTTTCTAATGCCGATAATCGTTGCGCTATGTATGTGATTTTTGAGGAAGTGAGTGCTAGCGTCTATAGTCCGCGAGTACCAGAGTACAGGTGATGTTTGCGACACTGGCCCCGGCGGGAAATTTGCTCGAATGAATACGGGGAAGAATTCAGGAAGTGAGGACCCATGAAAAAGCAGGTACTCCTCTTGACAAGTGTGCTGGGGATAATGGTCGGCTCGTGGGCGCAACAGCCGACGGCACCGAGTACGGCGGCGAAAGGGACGGAGAACTGCGTGGAGCTGCCGTCGCTCGAGAAAAAAATCGAGAACATGAAGGACCGGTTGATGGACTGGGCACAACTGGCGCGTTCCCGAGAAGCGAACAGCACACTCGCCTCGCCAGCGAACGACGAAGTTCGCGTCGTCTTCATGGGAGATTCCATTACAGATGGCTGGCAGTTGCCGCAGTTTGGGGGATTCTTTCCTGGCAAGCCGTACATCGACCGCGGCATTGCAGGACAAACCACCCCCCAGATGTTGCTGCGTTTCCGGCCGGATGTGATTTCACTCGAGCCGAGGGTGGTGGTGATTCTGGCAGGGACAAACGATATCGCCGGGAATACGGGGCAGATGACGCTCGAAGAGACAGAAGGGAATCTGGCATCGATGTCCGAACTGGCACACGTACATGGGATACGGGTGGTGCTTTCGTCGGTGACGCCCGTCAGCGATCTGACGACGCTGGACGGAAAGAAAATTGTGCAAACCTTGCACCGGCCGCCGCAAAAAATCCTCGCCCTGAATGAATGGATCAAGAAATATGCCGCGGAGCATGACGATGTGTATCTGGATTATTTCCCGGCAATGGCGGGTGACCAGGGATTCCTGAAGAGCGAACTGACCAACGACGGGCTGCATCCGAACGGAGCGGGATATGCGGTGATGGCGCCGCTGGCGGAGAAGGCCGTCGAAGAAGCGCTGTCGAAGAAACCATGAGAGAAGAGAAAGATGGAGGAGTCGGTGTCACGGTAGTGTAACTTGACCCCCGCGGATTGGTGCGCTAGGTTGAAGGTAGTTTCTCCTTTACTGAGGTTGACGAGCAGCCGGAAAGATTCAGGAGCAAACCCATCGGCCACCCATTGCGGGAAGCAGCGCAACCTTCCAATTGGATGAAGCGAACGATACATATCTCCGGGCAACTGGAACCGTTTTTCGGAACCCTCGACGAAAACATACGACTGCTGGAAGACGTTCTGCAGGTTCGAACGCACCTGAACGATACGCGCTTGACGATCGAAGGAACGCAAGAGTCGGTCGACCAAGCCGTGCGAATCGTGGAAGAGTACAACCACCTGACGCGCCACGGGCGGGCGCTCTCGAGTAGTGAAGTGAAATCCCTGATGCGGGTGGCCACGGAAGAGCCGCACACGTCTCCGCGCGGGATGTTCGAACACGGCCGCACACGATCGTTCGGGAAGAAGACGGTGACGCCGAAGAACGCCAGCCAAAAGCGCTACATGGAAGAGATTGAAGGCCACGACATGACGTTCGGGATCGGCCCCGGGGGGACGGGGAAAACGTATCTGGCGGTGGCCATGGCGGTCAGCGCGCTTCTGACGAAGCAGGTGAATCGGATTATCCTGGCGCGGCCCGCGGTGGAGGCTGGAGAGCGACTGGGATTCTTGCCGGGCACCCTGCAGGAAAAGATTGATCCATATATGCGGCCGTTGTACGACGCACTGTATGACATGCTCGACGCAGACAAACTCGAGCGCTTTCTGGAGAAGGGAATTATTGAGGTAGCGCCGCTCGCGTTCATGAGGGGACGCACGCTAAACGATTCGTTCGTGATTCTGGACGAAGCGCAGAACACCACGAGCGAGCAGATGAAGATGTTCCTGACGCGACTGGGATTCAATTCCAAGGCCGTGATTACCGGAGACATCACGCAAATTGATCTGCCCGCCGGGAAGAAGTCCGGCTTGGTGGAAGCGATGGAAATATGCGGGCGGATTCCGGGGATCAGCGTGATCCAGTTTGGCGAGAAAGACGTGGTGCGGCATAACCTGGTGCAGCAGATCATCCGCGCGTACGAGGAGCATGACGCCACGCAGCCGCCGAGAAGCGGCAATGGTCAGGCACAGGCGAAAGAGTTGCCAGCCGCGGAGAAGCCTGTATCGTAATTCAGAATGGGCAGCAAGCGAAGCGAGCCTAGGGCCTCCAGCGTGCAGAGCCGTTCCCGTGACATCGAGAATCGTCAGCGGCGTGTGCGTTTGTCGCTGTGCGTTCTGGAACGTTTTCTGTTACGGCTAAATCGGGAACTGGGGCTTCGCCCGGGAGCCACGTTTGTTCGGTTCGTGACTGATTCAGAAATGAAACGGCTAAACCAGAAATTCCGTGAGAAAGCCAAGACGACGGATGTGCTGTCGTTCCCTTCAGAGATTCGCAGCCATCCCCGTAGATTGAGACGCCGTACAATAGAGGTGCGAGGGTCATTTCTAGGCGACATCGCGATTTCGCCGACGGTGGCGCGGCGCAACGCGAAAATGTTTGGCCGAACCATGGGAGAAGAAATTTGCATCCTGATGCTGCATGGGGTATTGCATCTTCTGGGATATGATCACGAGACCGATGGCGGCGAAATGGAACAAATGGAATTGAGGTTGCGGCGCCAGCTGGGGCTGAGCTGATGTGGCTCTGGGCGTATGTGGGCAGTGTATTGGTTCTGGCGCTCGGCCTGCCGATCTTTTCCTACCTGACGCTGATTTACCGCGAACTGGGACGCATGACGACCGGGCGCGTCCACGAACACCTGGACATTTTTGAATCGGAAATCGAGCCGAAGCTGAACATCAACCGGAGGAGCGGCGGACGCACATTCCGGATTCTGGGTCACTTCTGGCTGGCGTTTGTGGTATTAGAGACGACGCGCGGGGTCGTCTACCTCGTCCCCAACAATTGGGAAGCGGGCGTGCAGTTTCTTGTGTTTCTCACACTGGAAGTGGTGATCGCCATGCATTTCATCCCGGACATGCTGTTGTACCGGACGACTGGGCGCTGGCTTTTGCCGCTCCTACCGCTCATTCGCGCGGGCATGTGGCTGGTTTGGCCCATCCGCGTGTTTCTGGAAGCGGCGGAATCACTGGCACGTATCTCGGAGCAGGAAGTGGAGCAGACGGAGGAACAGCGCACGGAGGAAGGCATTGAGGCGCTGGTGGAAGTGGCCGAAGAGGAAGGTATCATCGAACCGGAACAAGCCGACCTGATTGAGCAGGTGGTGGAGTTCAGCGATAAGCGCGTGCGCGAAGTGATGACACCCCGCCCGGATGTGGTGTCGCTTCGGGCAGACGCTACGCTGGAAGAAATGCACGCGCAGTACGTGGAGACAAAATTCGCGAAGATGCCGGTGTACGAGAAATCGCCGGACGACATCATCGGCGTGGTACACGTTCAGGATTTGTTGCAGATTGCGGATACGGATTTGCCGAAGCGAAAAGTAAGAGAACTGCTCAAGCCCATCCTGTTTGTACCCGAGACAAAGGTTGGTTCGGACCTGCTGCGCGAGATGCGGCAAAAAGGGCAGTCGATGGTAGTGGTGATCGATGAGCATGGGTCGGTGGCGGGCATCGCGACGGTAGAAGATTTGGTGGAAGAGATTGTGGGCGAACGCCAGACGGGCGAGATGCAACCAGCGCCAGATGCGGTGCGGGAGGCTGACGGCAGCCTGGTGCTGCGCGGGAGCATGTCGATTTCGGATGCGGAGAAACTGCTTTCGCTCCAGTTTGGCGATCATTCAGATGAAACTGTGACGACGGTTGCTGGACTGCTGAGTCATGCCCTCGGTAAGGTGCCCGCGCCAGGCGACAAGATTGATCTGGCAGGGTATCGTTTCGAAGTGTTGGAATCGAATCAGCGCAAAGTGCTGCGATTGCGCGTCCGGCGGCTCGCGGCGGCCAGTTCTCCTGCTCCGCACTGAGCTTGCGGGAGATCGAAAAACAAGCTGCGTCTTCTTCCTGCTGCTATCATTAACCGTCCATTTGCGTAATCTACGGAGTGAGCCGAAATGTTTCTTCTCGCAAAAGTGATGGTGCGTGTTCTGGTCGGTTCCCTGCTGCTGAGTGTGTGGGCGAGTTTTGTCCTGAGGGGACAGGAAGCGCCGAAGAGCGCGACGACAGGCGTGGACATGACCTGGGGAGTGAAGATTCCGCTGCGTGACGGCGTTCATCTGAACGCCACGGTGTACCAGCCCCACAACCAGAAGCAGCCACTGCCGGTCATTTTTACGTTCACGCCGTACATCGGGGATTCATATACGGATCGCGCAATGTATTTTGCCACTCATGGCTACGTTTATGCGCTGGTGGATGTACGCGGGCGCGGCAACTCCGAGGGAGAATTTGAACCGTTCGCGAACGAAGGGCGAGACGGGTACGACGCGACGGAATGGCTCGCCAAGCAGCCGTACTCGAACGGGAAAGTGGCCATGTGGGGCGGGTCATATGCAGGATTCGATCAGTGGACCGTTGCGAAGGAGTTTCCGCCACACCTCGCAACGATAGTCCCCGCTGCCGCAGCACATCCGGGCATAGACTTTCCATTTCAATACAATGTTTTCTACCCGTACGACATGCAGTGGCTGACCTTCACGAGCGGCCGCACCGGAAATGAAAAGACATTTGCAAATGGCGGATTTTGGAGTCAGAAGTCGCGAGAAATGTACAAAACGCACAGCGCGTTCGCAGGCTACGATCAGCTTGTCGGCAATCCTTCGCCGATATTCCAGAAATGGCTGCAGCATCCAACTCCCGACGCGTATTACGACGCGATGGTGCCAAGCCCTGAGCAATATAAGAAACTGGGCTTGCCGATCCTGACGATCACGGGCCATTACGATGGGGATCAGCCCGGCGCGTTCACCTTTTATAAGCGCCACATGCAATACGGATCGGCGGAGGCGAAAGCGAGTCATTATCTAATCATCGGGCCGTGGGACCACGCGGGGACGCGCTCGCCAAAAACGGAGATGGGCGGACTGAAGTTCGCGCCGGGCAGCGCGCTGGACCTGAATAAGCTGCACGACGAATGGTATGCGTGGACGATGAAGGCGGGGACGAAACCGGAGTTTCTGAAAAAGCGTGTGGCCTATTACGTGATGGGCGCAGAAGAATGGAAATATGCCGACACATTGGAAGGAATCAGTAACCAGACGTTCACGCTGTACCTCTCGTCGAATGGTAGTGCGGCGGATGTGTTTCATTCGGGGATGTTAGTGGCGACGAAGGCGAACGCTGCCGCAACGGATTCCTGGGTGTACGATCCATTGGACAATCGTGCGGGAGATGCGGAGCCGACGGAGAATCCTGCTTATCTGACGAGCCAATCAGGAATCACGGATCTGTTCGGGGAGGGCGTGATTTACCACGGAGAACCATTCGCTGCACCAGCAGAGGTCAGCGGGTTCCCGAAGTTGACCGTTTGGCTGGTGATGGATGTGCCGGATACGGATCTGGGCGCGACGTTGTATGAGATTCTGGCGGATGGCAGTTCCATCTTTCTCAGCAATGCCACGATGAGAGCGCGCTATCGAGAGTCTTTGCGGGAAGAAAAGCCAGTGCCAGCTGGGAAAGCAGAGAAATACGTTTTCGATAATTTCATGTTTTTCTCGAGGCAAGTCGCCAAAGGGAGCCGGTTACGGCTGGTGATTGGGAGCGCGAATACGCCTTCGGCTGAGAAGAACTACAATAGCGGGAGCGTTGTGGTGAAAGAAACGGGCAAAGATGCACGCACCGCGCACATTCAGTTGCTGCACGATGCGGAACACGCGAGCGTGCTGGAACTGCCTATCGTGAAGTGAGAGGGATGGTGTCGGCGAAAAACCTAGAAAAAAGCGGGAAGAAGAAGCGCGCGGGATTTGTGGCTATTATCGGCCGGCCGAACGCGGGGAAATCGACGTTGCTGAACCGGTTTGTGGGGCAGAAAGTGGCGATTGTGACGTCGAAGCCACAAACCACGCGGAACCGGATTCAAGGAATCGTCACGAAGCCAGACGGGCAGATCGTGTTTGTGGATACTCCTGGATTGCACGAAGCGACGACGGCGCTAAACCGTCAGATGATGCGCGAGGTGGCCGCGGCGCTGGAAGGAATTGATGTGCTGTTGATGATGATGGATGCCAGTCGGACTTTGCCGCACGCGGATTCCCTGTTGCTAGAGAAGGGCCAGCGCTTTGGCGGGAAAACTATTTTGGCGTTAAACAAGATTGATTTGGTGCCCAAGCCGAAACTATTGCCGCTGCTGGATGCGTTCGCAAAGGCGTTTCCGTTTGCCGCGCTCGTGCCCATTTCCGCGCGGAAAGGTGACGGTTGCCAGCAACTGTTGGAAGAGATTATGAAGGAACTGCCGGAGGGGGAACCATTTTTCCCTGAAGATCAGATTACGGATCAACCGGAACGGTTTCTGGTGGGCGAAATCATTCGCGAGAAGGCCATCGACTTGACGTATCACGAGGTGCCCCATGCTCTGGCTGTGGTGATCGATCAGTTTGAGGAATCGCCGAAGCTTTTGCGGATCCACGCCACGCTGCACGTGGAGAGGGATTCACAGAAGAAGATTCTAATCGGCCACAAAGGCGAGATGCTGAAGAAGATTGGTACGGCGGCGCGGAAAGAGTTGGAAACATTGTTAGGGACGAAAATCTTCCTGGCAATGTTTGTGAAAGTGGTGGCGGACTGGCGGGAGAACCCGCAAAAGGTGAGGGAACTGGATTGGCACGCGCAACTGGACGCCATTGCGGAGAATCAAGCCGAGAAGAGGGAAGAGGAGTGAAGCTTCCGTTTGCGAAGGCAATCGGAAGATCGCCGTTACCGGCAATGCACGGCCGTACTGAACAATGGGTTGGAACTGAAGGCGCGAACGCATGGTGCTATTCTGGCGCTGCGATTCCAAGTGATTTCATCTTGCGGTAAAGGTGGGAGCGCTCGAGTCCCAGAGCGGAAGCCGTCTGCGTCATGTTCCAGCGGTGTTCTTGCAACTTGCGGAGGATGAACTCGCGCTCGTAGGCGCTGCGGGCTTCGTGCAGCGTGGAATAGGGATGCTGGGGACTTTCGGCCACGCCGCGGAAGAGTTCGGGCGGCAGATGGTGCGGCTCGATACGGGCCTGGGGACAAACGATGACCAGTCGTTCCACTAAATTCTTAAGTTCGCGTACATTGCCCGGCCAGGGATAACGGACCAGAATCTCCAGCGCGCCGTCGCTCAGTTCGCGAGTCTTCTTGCCATACTCCGCACTAAATTCATTCAAAAAGAAACGCGCCAGCACAGGGACGTCCTCGTTGCGATCGCGCAGGGGAGGAACGTGAAAAGGAATCACGTTGAGGCGATAGAAAAGGTCCTGGCGAAAAGAGCCGCGAGCGATCTCCTGTTCGAGATTTTTATTGGTGGCGGCGAGCACGCGAACATCCACTCGTAAAGTTTGATTTGAGCCGATGGGTTCGATGCGCTGCTCTTCGAGCACACGGAGAACTTTCGATTGGGTACGGAGACTCATGTCGCCCACTTCGTCGAGGAACAAAGTGCCGCCGTCGGCTTTCTGAAACTTGCCGGTTTTATCGTCGGTGGCGCCGCTGAAGCTGCCCTTTACGTGACCGAACAATTCAGATTCGATCAGCTCTTCTGGAATCGCGGCGCAACTCACTTCAACGAAGGGACCTTTGCTGCGCTGACTGTTGGCGTGCAAGGCCCGAGCGACGAGTTCTTTGCCGGTGCCGCTTTCGCCGTAGATCAGAACGCGACCGTTGGTCGGGGCGGTCACGGCGATCTGCTGGCGAAGAGCTTTCATCGGCACGCTCTCGCCGATGACCTGGTAGCGGTGGACGAGTTCATCCCGGAGGGTCTGGTTTTCCTCCTGGAGTTGCCGCTGCTGCAAGGCGTTGCGGACAAGCACATTGATTTTTTCGAGGGAAAGTGGCTTCTCGATGAAGTCGAAGGCGCCGAGTTTGGTGGCGCGGACGGCCGTTTCGATGCTGCCATGGCCGGAAATCATGATGACCGCCGGCGGCCGCGGCAGATCCTGAATACGTGTGAGTGCTGCCATCCCGTCGATGCCGGGCAGCCAAACGTCCAGCAGCACCACCTGGAAATCGCCTTTGCCAATCAGAGCGAGCGCTTCTTCGCCCGAGGCAACGGCGTCAACAGAATAGTGTTCGTCCCGGAGGATAGAGGCGAGAGATTCGCGGATGCCTTCTTCATCATCCACGATCAGGATTCTAGGATGAAAGGTCATCGATCGAAGTCCGCTCCGCAACGTTCGGCGCCGGCTGTGGCGGACAACTCGGCCACCGGCAGTTCAATCAGAAAGCGCGAGCCGACTGGGCGATTGTCTTCCACGCGCAGGGAACCACCATGTTCGGAAATGATGCGAGCGGCAATTGCCAGGCCCAAACCGGTGCCGCGATCCTTGGTGGAGAAATGAGGCAGAAAGAGCTTGTCCTTGTCCTCGGGAGATATGCCGTGCCCGGTATCAGCGACGGCAATCTCAATGGTATCGGATTCCTGGCGCAAGTGCGTGGCGACGGTAATTTCGCGGAGGGTAGCGTCTTCCAAGGCTTCGGCGGCATTGTCGATGAGATTGATGATGACGCTGCGCAGGAGCGGCCCATCGGCGCGAACCGCGGGAAGATTGGACTCCAGGGAAGTCTTCAATTGAATGCCGTCCAGACGGCCGGAGAACACTTCAAGTGCTTCATGAACGGCGATGTTTGCATCGGTGGGTTGGAGCTTCGCCGTGGGAAAGCGCACGAATTGAGAGAATTCATTTACCAAGGCTGAGAGAGTGGCGACCTCGCGAACGATCAGGCGGGCGCACTCCTGGGCAATGCGAGCAAGTTCGGAATCAGCGGTGTTGTTGGAAGTTTCTGCCCGTAACTCCAAGTGGTGCAGGATACGCTGGGCGGAAAGCTGAATCGGGGTGAGAGGATTCTTGATTTCATGGGCGATGCGCCGCGCTACCTCCTGCCAGGCGGCCGACTTTTGCGCCCGCAACACTTCCGTCAGATCGTCGAAGACGAGAACATAGCCCGTGTTGGCGCGCCTGGGGCCGAGGGAACTGACAGTAACGGCAAGGTGCAACACGCGGTCGCTGACGAGCACCTCGATCTCTCGAGTGACCACACCCATGCGCAGCGCGCGCCGCATCAATTGTTGTAAGGTGCGCAGCGCGTCCGGGCTGACCAGTTCTTCCAACGAGTTCATGTTCCTAGAAGCGACGTCGAACATTTTAATGAGGGCCGTGTTGGTTCGCTGGATGCCGCCGCTGGCATCCATGTAGATCACTCCAGCGGGAATGTTCTCGAGGACGGTTTCCATCAACTGGCGTCGCCGCTCGAGTTCCTGGACAGCCTGCTGAAGGTTGCGGGTGAACTCATCAATCTGGGCGCGATTGTCGCGCAATTGCTGGGTCATAGAGTTGAAGGAACGGACGAGAAGGCCGAGCTCATCCTGGGCCTGCTCCGGTACCTGGTATTGAAAATTTCCCGCGGAAACTTCGCGGGTGCCTTCGGCGAGGGCTTGAATCGGGACGGTGACTTGCTTGGCCAGGAAAAGAGCGACCCAGGTGGCTGCGGAGAGGACAAGAATGGTGAAGAAAAAGAGGATCAGAAGCATCTGGCGTTTGAAAGCACGAAGATTCTGTTTCACATCCTCATACTGCTGGGTTTGCTCCCGAATTGTCGTCCAGCGTTTCAGGAAGTCCGGACCCGTGCGAAAGCCGGAGACCAGGGAGCTGTTGGGATGGTCCTTTAGGTTTACGGGGAGACGCGCCGCAAAATAGCTATTGTCCTTCACTAGCCAGATTTCGACGCCGCTCGGCAGAGTATTTTGCAAAGAGCCTTGGAGCCCGCTCACCGTGCACAATTCGCTGGTACGGTCTTCGGGTTGGTCGTCGCAGATCACACCACCCTTGAGAAATTTGCCGTCCGCGTCATAAAGCCAAACCGCATCCAGTCCTGAGCCCAAGGAATGCTGCAAAAAAGTCTCAGGCGTTTCCTCGGCGTGAGCTGCGGCCTGGTAGCCCAGCATGTGCAGGCGTGGAAGTGTTCCGCGCCCAAGGTCGTTGAGTAGTTTCTGGGTTTCTTCGGAAGCAATCTCTAGTGGCCGGGGGAACCACCGGCCAAGCGTGCGATTAAGAAGAGAATAGCTGACGAAGAACATGAAGATGACGGGTAGAAGCGAAACAGCCATGGCCCCAAGGACCATCTTGGTCTTGAAGCGTGCCCCGAGCTGGGCCTTGCTCCGCTCCATCTGAAGACGGACAAAACTGCGGATCAAGATGAGGCTGAAGACAAGCAGTGCAGCGATGATGAAGCTGGAGACCGCGTAGAAGCCGATGAACTCGCTGGTAGTGTGCGGTTCGAACGGCACGTCCAAGGAACCAAGCGTGAAGACTGCTGCAAGAAGTAGCGTGACTAGCACGCCGCCAATGACGAGCCGTGCGCGATCTTTGGAGGTGACCGGACTCATGGAGAAACCTGCGCACCCGAGGGCAAGAACGACTGCAGGGCGCAGCGCTCGCAGACGGGATTGCGCTTTCGGCAAAAATGTTTGCCAGTCTGAACGATCAAGGCGTGGTACTCATTGAAGAGCGTTGGATCGGCCGGAAGGTTCCGCTCAAACAGTTGACGGATCTCTTCGTAGGATTGTTTTCGAGTAGCCAGGTTATGCCGTTCCAGAATCCGGCGTGCATACGCATCGACCACAAATACGGGATGGCTTCCAGCATACAGCAAAATGGAATCGGCAGTTTCCGGGCCGATCCCGTGCACCGTGAGCAGTTGTTCACGGAGTTCCGCGGTCGGTGCGGCGAAGAGACGATCCAACGAGCCGTGATATTGCCTTCGAAGAAAATGGACGAACGCTTTCAGTTTCCGAGCCTTTTGACGAAAATAACCAGAAGAGCGGATCAGGCGGGAAAGCCGAGCGAGAGATACGTGTTCCAGGGCCATTGGCGTGAGCAGATGTTCGCGACGCAGCGACGCAATGGCGAGTTCGACATTAGACCAACTGGTGCTCTGGGTGAGAATGGCTCCAACGATCACCTCAAAGCGCGTGCGCCCGGGCCACCAGTGTTGTGGGCCGTGAGCGCGGAATAACGCATCATAATACAGAGCCAGTTCCGGCCGGAGGGGAGCCTCGGGAAATGGAGCGAGGCGTCGCAGCGGTTGCTGTGTCCGGTTGCGAAGGGGAGGGCGAGTCGTCAAAATGCGGGTGGCAGACATCTCTTTCGCAAGATAGCGACGCAGTCGCAGCAAGTCAAGAAATAGACACTGACCGACCGCGATAGACCTGTTCCGGCGTACAGGTATTAGCGAATTCACAACGATGAGTCAAAATCGAACGACGCAGCGACGGCCCCTTTGCTATGTTGAGCGGTAGGTGCACTGTGTCCAGGGAGTTCTCCGGATGTCTGTCCGCTTAGGCGAAATCTTACTGAAGGAAAGCCTGATCACGCAGGACCAGTTGGAAAAGGCGCTCGAATTTCAGCGCTCCAATGGTGGAAAGCTGGGAAGCTGCCTGACGAAGATGGGCTTTATCACGGACGACGACATCACGGGTGTGCTGTCGAGGCAGTACGGCGTTCCCTCCATCAACCTGAAGTATTACGAGATTGACCCCAACGTCATCAAGCTGATTCCGCAGGATACGGCGCTACGGTACCAGGTCATTCCCCTCTCGCGCGTGGGCTCGGTTCTGACCATTGCGATGACCGACCCGACGAACGTGTTCGCGATGGACGACATCAAGTTCATGACCGGGTTCAACGTGGAACCGGTGGTGGCGTCAGAATCCGCGATTGCCGAGGCGATCAGCCGGTTTTATGGCGGAAGCGCGTCGAGCCACGAGGAACTCAGTTCCTTGATGAAGGACCTGGTCGATGAAGACCAGGAACTGGAGCTGGCGGCAGAAGAGCAAGAGATGGACGCGGCCATGCTGGAAAAGGCCGCCGAAGAAGCTCCGATTATTAAGCTTGTGAACCTGATCCTGACGGACTCGGTGAAACGCGGGGCCAGCGATATTCACGTAGAGCCTTACGAGAACGAGATGCGTGTGCGCTTCCGTGTGGACGGCGTGCTGCAGACGGTGATGAGCCCGCCCTTGAAACTGCGCGATGCGATCACCAGCCGTATGAAGATCATGGCTAAGCTGGACATCGCGGAAAAGCGCTTGCCCCAAGACGGCCGCATCATGATCAAGTACAAGGCCGAGGGCAAAAAGAAGGAACTGGATTTTCGCGTTTCGACGGTGCCGACGCTCTACGGGGAAAAAATCGTACTCCGGTTGCTGGACAAGGAAAACCTGCGGCTGGACATGACCAAACTGGGTTTCGAGCCGGAATCGTTGAAGAAATTCGAGCGGAACATTTTGAAGCCGTACGGGATGGTGCTGGTCACGGGGCCGACGGGATCGGGAAAGACGAACACGCTGTATTCGTCGGTTTCGCGTTTGAACCAGGTAGATACGAACATCATGACCGCCGAGGATCCGGTTGAGTTCCAGTTACAGGGCATCAACCAGGTGCAGATGAAGGACCAGATCGGGTTGAATTTCGCAGCGGCGCTACGCGCGTTCCTCCGGCAGGACCCGAACATCATTCTAGTCGGCGAGATTCGAGACTTCGAGACGGCGGAAATCGCGGTCAAAGCCGCGCTCACCGGGCACCTGGTGCTCTCGACGCTGCACACGAACGACGCGCCTTCTACCATCAGCCGTTTGATGAACATGGGAATTGAACCATTCCTGGTGGCCACCTCCGTGAATTTAATTTGCGCGCAGCGTCTGGTCCGCCGCGTGTGCCTCAATTGCAAAGAAGAGTTGGAGATTCCGGCGCAGGCGCTGATTGACGCCGGGTACAGCCCGGAAGAAGCAAAGAGCACAAAGATTTATCACGGGAAAGGGTGTTCCACGTGCGGCAAGCGAGGCTACAAGGGCCGCACCGGCTTGTACGAAGTGATGGAAATCAATGACGAGTTACGAGAACTGATTCTTGTAGGCGCGTCGGCCCTGGAGCTGAAGAAGAAGGCGATCGAGCAGGGAATGATCACGTTGCGCCGGAGCGGTCTAATTAAATCGGCTCTGGGACTGACAACATTGGAAGAAGTGATCCGCGAAACGGTTCTATAGAACGGAGAAAATGCGACTATGGCTGGCATAACTTTAAGCGAACTACTGAAAAAGATGATTGAGATGGGAGGCAGCGACCTCCACATTACGACCAACAGCGCGCCGCGCGTGCGCGTGCACGGCCGGCTGCGTCCATTGGATATGCCGCCACTGACCGCAGCGGATACCAAGTCGCTGGCGTACAGTGTGCTGACGGACTCGCAAAAGCACCGTTTCGAGGAAAACCTGGAGTTGGACTTTTCATTCGGATTGAAGAACCTGGCGCGGTTCCGCGGCAACGTGTTTAATCAGCGCGGTGCGGTCGGGGCGGTATTCCGCACCATTCCATGGGAAATTAAGGGATTCGACGCGTTGGGTCTGCCCCTGGTGGTGAAAGGGTTGTGCGACAAACCTCGCGGCCTGGTTCTTGTGACCGGTCCAACCGGGTCCGGAAAATCCACCACACTGGCGGCCATGCTGGACAAGATCAATGGTGAGCGCGAAGAGCACATGATCACCATCGAGGATCCGATAGAATTTCTCCACAATCACAAGAAGTGCCTGGTGAACCAGCGCGAAGTGCATGCGGATACGCATTCGTTTGCGAACTCACTGCGCGCGGCGCTTCGCGAAGACCCGGACGTGGTGCTCATCGGTGAAATGCGCGACTTGGAAACCATTGAGTCGGCGTTGCGTATCGCGGAAACCGGCCACTTGACGTTTGCGACTTTGCACACAAACTCTGCGGCATCGACGATCAACCGTATTATCGACGTATTTCCTTCGCACCAGCAGCCGCAAATTCGCGCGCAGCTTTCGATGGTGCTCGAAGGAATCCTTTGCCAAGCGCTGTTGCCACGGGGCGATGGGCGCGGCCGCGTCATGGTGATGGAAGTGCTCGTGCCTACGCCGGCTATTCGAAACCTGATTCGTGAAGATAAAATTCACCAGATATATTCGGCTATGCAGACTGGAACCGGACAGACGGGAATGCAGACTTTCAACCAAGGACTGGCAAATGCGTATTTTGCTAAGCTGATCACGATGGACATGGCGTTGTCCCGGTCTTCAAATCCGGACGAGTTGCAGGACATGATCAATCGCGGCGTGTCGAGCACGCCGAGCGCTGGCAGAGGCTCAGGTGGCAGTAAGACGCCGGTGGGTACGCGGCACTAAATTTTGGAGATTTTAATGACCTTGGAGAAGTACGAAGTGCAAAATACGGATTTCGCCCCCTGAGGAGGAGATACCATGCCGGTCTTTACATATAAGGGAACGAATCGGGCAGGCACGTCGGTGGCTGGAGAAATGAGCGCCAGCAACAAAACGGAGCTGCAGAGCCTGTTGCGGCGGCAGCAGATCACGCCGACGCGCATGTCGGAAAAGGGCAAGGAATTCAACCTGCCCACTTTCGGCGGGGGCGTGAAAGCCAAGGAACTGGCCATCTTCACGCGACAGTTCTCGGTCATGATCGACGCCGGGTTGCCGCTGGTCCAGTGCCTCGAGATCCTGGCGAGCCAGCAGGACAATAAGACTTTTCAAAAGGTGCTGACGGGTGTACGCGGCTCGGTCGAAGGCGGAAGCACGCTCTCGGCGGCCATGAAGCAATATCCGAAGGTCTACGACCCGCTGTACAGCAACATGGTGGAAGCCGGCGAAACGGGCGGTATTCTGGACACCATTTTGCAGCGCCTTTCGACTTACATTGAAAAGAACGTGAAACTGAAGGCAGCGGTCAAGTCCGCTTTGATTTATCCGGTTGGCGTCTTGACCATTGCCGGCGCGGTGATTACGCTGCTGTTGTGGAAGGTAGTGCCGATATTCGCGACGCTGTTCGCCGGATTGGGTGTGGACCTGCCCTTACCGACGAAAATCGTTATCGGCTTAAGCCACTTTGTGGGCAGCATTTTCGGCTTCCTGATCGTGGTCGGTATCGTTGCCGCAGTCTTCGGTCTGAAAATCTGGTACGGAACGCCGGGTGGCAGATACGCACTAGACGCGACGGTGCTGAGGATACCGGTCATCGGCATCCTCATGAGAAAAATCGCGGTGGCGCGGTTTACGCGTACCCTGGGAACCTTGATCTCGAGCGGCGTGCCGATCCTGGAGGGCCTGGACATTACAGCCAAGACCTCCGGGAACGCGGTCGTCGAACGGGCACTCAACAAGGTGCGCAAGTCGTTGGAAGAAGGTAAATCGCTGACCGAACCTTTGAAGGAATCCGAGGTCTTCCCTGGCATGGTGACCCAGATGATCGCCGTCGGCGAACAGACGGGCGCCATGGATGCGATGTTGCAGAAGATTGCGGACTTCTACGAGGACGAAGTGGACGTTGCCGTGAAGGACCTGCTGACCGCCCTCGAACCGATCATGATCGTGTTCCTGGGGTTGGTTGTCGGAGGCGTGGTTATCTCCATGTACTTGCCACTGTTCTCGCTCATCGGAAAGCTGAGCAACACACACTAAGAGGAGTAGTTCTCTTTCGGAAATGGGAGGACAGGCGGAAAGTTCCTGTCCTCCTATTTCTGTTTTAATAGGTCGTGGGGGAGTAAGGCGCCACCTGGGGCGCTTTCTATCCATGGAACAGACACAGACGCGCCGAGATTGGCTGGAGTGGCTGACGAAGGTCCGTCTGCTCATGATCGCCCTGATTCTGGGCGTAGGCGTGGTGTGGCCGCAATACTCGCCTCCCAGCGGAACCGCGCGCTACTTTCTACCCATCATCATTCTGTGGATCACCATTGGAATTCTTCACCTGATTCTGGTGCGTCTGCTGCCCGAAGCCTCCTGGCTCGGGGCGCTACAGGTTTCCTGCGACGTAGGAATGATCACCGCAATCGTTTACGCCACAGGGCTGCAGGACAGCAATTTTACATCCTTGTACCTGCTGGTCATCATCGTTGCCAGTATTCTCTTCTCGCGGCAACTTACCTTTCTGACAGCGCTATTCTGTCTTTCGTCGTTGGCGTTGACGACAGCGCTGGTGTACAGCGGCAGGATCCCGAGAACGTCGGTCGCCGCCCCCACATACGAGACCATCCGGCTTTGGTTTCTCAGCAATACCTTTGGATTTTTGGCGGTGGCGTACCTGGCGAGCCTGCTTGCCGTGTCTCTGCGCAAGAAGAGCACCGAACTCGAAGAAAAACGGGAAGAACTGCTGGAGTTACAGGATTTCACGGCGGATATCATCCATTCCATGCGCGGCGGATTAGTAACGACGGACATGGAGGGCCGAATCGTTCTTTTGAACCGTACAGGGGAAGAAATTCTGGGACGGACGTTCAACGAACTGCGCGGGCGCGATTTGCGGGATGTAAACCCAGAGTTTTGGCTGGAGGACATGTTGGGATTGCCCGAGAGGCTATCGCTGAGGCGCGAAATCGAAGTCCGTACGCCCGGCGGACAAAGACGCGTTCTGGGAATCTCCGTATCGCCATTGCGGACCCGCGACGCGATTCGAAGTGGCTACGTGTTCAACTTCCAGGATCTGACCGATCTGCGACGGTTGGAACAGGAAGTGGCGACCAAAGAGCGAATGGCGGCGGTAGGGCGGCTGTCCGCGGCCATTGCGCATGAAATTCGTCAGCCGCTGACGGCGATCGCCGGAGCCGTCAAGGAGTTGGGGCGGCTGGTGCCACTCGAAGAGGACGAGAAGCACCTGGTGAGCATCGTGAGCAGGGAATCCGAACGGCTGAATCACATCATCACGGATTTCCTGAACTATTCGCGGGAGAAGAGCTACGCCTACCAGGATGAAGATGTGCGCGCGCTCCTTGAGGAAACATTGATGCTGATGGAGCGCAAGCCGGACGTGGTGAAGAACGTGCAGCTGGTGCGCGCTTTCAATGGACAAGTATCGAAAGCTCGGGTGGATCCGAACAAGATCAAACAAGTGTTTTGGAACATGTGTGACAATGCCGTGCGCGCCATGCCGAATGGGGGCACGCTGACGGTGGGCATCGAGCACGTGCCGGAATGGCTGCGCATCTCCTTCCGCGATACCGGCATTGGGTTAGAGCCGGAGCAGCGAGCGAAAATCTTCGAACCACTGCAATCGAATTTTGAGGGTGGGACCGGGTTAGGGCTCGCCATCGTGTATCAAATCGTTCAGGCCCACAATGGACGGATTACGGTATTCAGCGAAAAAGACAAGGGCGCGGAATTTGTGATCGAACTTCCGCGCATTGAATGAGGCGCTATGCAAGCAACCAAAGCCGCTCCGAAGAACACAGGACGAGAGATGGCGCACATTCTAGTGGTGGACGACGAAAAGTCCATTTGCGAACTTCTGGAGATTACCTTTCGCAAAGAAGGGCACCGTGTCGAGGTGGCCCACAATGTGGAAGGGGCCAAGCGCAAGCTGGAAGCGTCGTTGTACGACATCATCATTTCTGATGTGTGCATGCCGGGGGAAACTGGCGTCGAATTGTTGCGGTTTACACGGGAAGTCGCCCCAGAAGCATATTTCGTTTTGATCACCGGCGTTCCTTCGCTCGAAACGGCCATTGCCGCAGCGAATGAGGGGGCGAACCGATATGTCATCAAGGATCATGATCTTGTCGAGCAGTTGCGCGTTGCCGTCCGCGAGGTCACGGAAAACCTGAAGTGGAAAAAGGAAGCGGGATATCTGCGGCGCGAACTGCGCCGCCTGACTGGGCTCGACAATATCATCGGGCAAAGCCCCAAGATGAAAGCCATCTTTGACCTGATCCAGACCGTTGCGCCGCAGAATAGCCGCGTGCTGATTACCGGAGAAAGCGGAACGGGAAAGGAGTTGGTGGCGAGGGCGATTCACGAGAACAGTTCGCGGTCGACGGCCCCTTTCATAACGATCAATTGCGGCGCATTTCCGGAAACCCTGCTGGAATCGGAATTATTCGGCTATACCAAGGGGGCGTTCACCGGGGCGAACGAGAACCGCCGCGGACTGTTCCAGGCTTCCCATGGGGGCACGTTGTTCATGGACGAAATCGGGAATATGAACCTGGCTATGCAAGTGAAGCTGTACCGGGTGTTGCAGGAAGGCAAAGTCCGCCCGCTGGGAAGCACGGAGGAAATTGATGTCGATGTGCGCGTCATCGCGGCGACGAATAAGGACCTGGAGAAGGCCATTGCGGCCGGAGAATTCCGCGAAGACCTTTTTTACCGCTTGAGCGTGATTCCGATGCACGTACCGGCATTGCGCGACCGCCGAGAGGATATCCCTTTGCTGGCGCGCCATTTCCTGGAGTCCTTCCGCAATTCGATGGGAAAGAAGATCGATGGCATTTCTCCGGAAGCCATGCGCCGGCTGGAATCCTATGATTGGCCCGGAAACGTCCGGGAACTGGAGAATACCATTGAGCGCGCGGTAGCCCTAGAGAGCGGTCCGGAGATCTCCGTGGCGGTGCTGCCAGACCGTGTTGCAGGAACCGCGGCGGCGTTTGGGAGTCCTCAGGGGCAGCAAAACTCGCTACAAATCCAGAACGAGGGTGTCAATTTCGAACACGTCATTGCGGAAACAGAGAAGCGGTACCTGCGGGCGGCGCTGGAAAAGGCGGGTGGGGTACGCACGCAGGCGGCGGAGTTGCTAAAAATCTCCTACCGCTCCTTCCGCCATTACGCCAAGAAGCACGACCTCTAACCAGATATGGAAGCAAAAACCTCGTTCGCTGCCGTCGAGAAGTTCGTTGGGATGAGCGAGCGCGTGCGTGTCGCGATACTTCTGGTGGTGTCGAGCCTGGTTTACGGGAACACCCTGTTAAACGGGTTCGCCATGGATGATTTTTTCTATATCTTCAACAACCCCCTGGTGACGAATCCTACATTCAAGGGATTTTTCACGGTGACGCGCGCAGGCAATGTGTTCCGGCCGTTCACCTTCGCGACGCTGGCGATCAACTGGCTTGCCGGCGGCGCCCACCCATGGGGCTATCATCTGGTGAATTTACTTCTGCACGCCTTGGTCACCGTGCTGGTGTACCTGATATTGCGGAAGCTCCTCGAAGGCATGGTCACGGAAGGACCGCTGATGGCGTGGGTGGCGGCCATGTTGTTTGCCGTTCACCCGATTCATACTGAGGCGGTGTCTTCGATTGTGGGACGGTCGGAACTGCTGGCCGTGGGATTTTTGCTGGCGGCATGGTTGCTACACCTGCAAGACCGGCCCATCGCCGCGCTGCTTTGCTTCTTGCTGGCCCTGATGGGGAAAGAATCGGCAGTGATCTTTCTACCGTTGGCGCTGGCGGGAGATTTTGCACTCGGAAAATGGAAATCGTTGGCCCGGTATGGATGGATTACGGGCCTCGGCGCCCTCTATCTGGCCGTGCTTTGGAAAATGCAGGGCGGACATTTTGGAGAAAAGGGAGGGATCAATTTTCTGGATAACCCGCTCGCGCAGCTTTCCCCCCGGTTGAGAATCGTCAATGCTCTGCGCGTCGCCTGGAAATACTTCGGCCTTCACGTATATCCAGCGCAACTCTCGTGTGACTATTCCTATAACGCGATTCTGCTGTACTCGAATTGGCGGCACACACTGCCCCCCCTTATCGCGACGGCCGTTGTGCTGGCGCTGTGGATTTGGGCCATCGTGACGCGGCGAAAAGAATGGTATCTGGCGGGAGCGGTATATCTGGTGGGATTTGCGGTGACGGCGAACCTTCTGATGCCGACGGGTACGATCATGGGAGAACGGCTCGCGTATCTTCCTTCTGTTGGCTTCTGCCTACTCCTTGCCTTGATTTGGATGCGGCTGGAAAAACGACAGCGCGGCCTGGCTTGGACATTGCTGGCGGTGGTGCTTGTCGCTCTGGGAGCGCGCACCGTCGTACGCAACCGGGATTGGCAGGACAATTTCAGTCTGTTCTCCTCGGCAGTACAAGCCGCCCCAGGAAGCGCGAAAGTACACGCGGGGCTCGGAGGCGAGTATTTGCGCCGCGACGAGTTGGAGGCGGCGCGCAAGGAATACCTCATCTCGTTGAGCATCTACCCCGATTTTCCGGATGTCGTGGATTCCCTAGGTCTTTTGGAAGCGCGCCTTGGCCATGATCAGGAAGCACTGCGGTTATTCGAGAAGTCGCTGTCGATGATCCGGAAGGACGATGTCCTTTACGAGTACGTGGCCGCGAATCTGGCCGAACAGTTGATCAAACTGGGAAAAACGGAACACGCATTGAAGCTTCTGAATGAGCAGATCGCTGCGTCTCCCGAGTATTCCCGAAACTGGTCGATCCGGGCGGTCATCTGGTATCAGCGCGGAGAATGGGAGTCCGTTCGGGCGGACACGAATGAGGCGCTACGACTGGACCCGTCGAATAGCCAAGCGTTGCTGCTGTTCGCTTTATTGAACAAAGCCACGCCGCTCACCGCTCGTCCGTAACGCACGAGATAGTTTACGGTTGTGGCAACGGTGGTGCGTAGGAACAGTGCAGGTCGAATCCAGGTACTTCCAAATACAAAGCACTCGGTAGCCTCGCCGCCGGATGGACGATTTCGGGCGTTTTGCGGTGACAAATACTGTCACAAAGGCTCATTAGGGTCCTGGGGATAGAAACCCCGATCGCGGTTAAAGCTTCCGGAAGTATGATTTAACGCTTGTGTTGTCTGTTAGTTAATGGAAGTACGCCGGTTTGGGCCCTCACTTCCAGGGATTGGCACAGATCGTGCGCATCTCATCGCGTGCTGTGGCCGACGACCCCACTCCTGCTCTAGAAGTTATTCCCGTCGAAGTGGCCTGGCAGAAGCAAAACTCTCTCAAGGAGATTCCATGAAGAAGCAGAAGGGCTTTTCACTTATCGAATTGCTGATCGTCGTGGCGATCATTCTGATCATCGCGGCTATCGCTATCCCGAACTTGATGCGTTCGCGCATGGCGGCCAATGAATCCTCGGCCGTCGGCTCGGTTCGCACCATCAACACCGCCATGGTCACCTACTCCGCCGCTTATCCGGACACCGGCTTTGCGGCGCTTCTGACGAACCTCGGTGGCACCACGGCAGCGTGCGCTCCCGGTCAAGTTGCCACGACCGCCAGCGCGTGCTTGATCGACAGCTTGCTCAGCGTGACGCAGCAAAAGTCCGGCTACCAGTTTGCCGCTGCGGGCGTGCCGGTCGGTGGCTCCACGACGAACAACACCTACACGGTGACCGCGACACCGCTCGGCATCGGTTCCACCGGTCAGCGCGGTTTCTATTCCGATCAGTCCGGTGTGATTCGTTACACCTTGGATGGTACGGTTCCTACGACCGCCAGCTCACCGCTGCAGTAAGTTCAGAAGTTCGCAAGCGGTTTCGGGGGAGCCTTCAGGCTCCCCTGTTTTTTTCTGGAGGGCACCAGGGTGGATGGGGAGAGTTACCCTTCCGGTACCAGGGGGGAAGTATGGCCCCAAAGTTGCATTATCTCGAGTAGTGGCACTTTATACTGGCCTTAAGATTGCTCCATAAGTACAGGTCTCCCATGAGGTGTATGCGTGAGCGGCAAGACAGAAATCCGGGGTACGTTTTCGAGCCAGCGAGGTAAAGCCCAAGCGGGTTTCTCGCTGATCGAACTACTGATCGTGGTCGCGATCATTCTGATTATCGCGGCGATCGCGATTCCGAATCTGATGCGTGCCAAGATGGCCGCGAATGAAGCGGGTGCGGGAGAATCGGTACGTACGATTACAACTGCCGAAACGACCTATGCCGCGTCCTGCCCTGACACGGGCTATTCCGCAACGCTCAAAGAACTCAATACGGGAGCGATCTGTGCAAGCGGTAAAAACATCATTGACGATGTACTCGGTGCTTCGGATCCTTCCTATAAGAGCGGCTATCAGTTTACGTATACGCCGACGCCTTCCGGTGGAACGAACATCACCTTTACAATTGTGGCGTTGCCCATCGCTCTGGGCCTCACCGGCAACCGCGGATTCTACAGCGATCAAACGGGAGTTATCCGCTACACCTTGGATGGCACCGCGCCCACACCGACGAGCTCCGCTTTACAGTAACCCGGTCACTCAATTGAGAAACCACAAGGAACCTTCGCGGCTCGTCTGGGGCCGCTGCCCTAGCCCGCGTTGGTGTTCTCCTGCATCGGGGCAAGAAAGCCATTGAGAGCTGGTTTCTCGTCAAATTTGTACGTGGTGCGATGTCCGGTGGCCACCAGCGGTTTCTCGAAGAAGGTCCATGAGAGCTGGCACACAAAAAAGGTGACGGCGAAGGCGAGCAACGTTACTTCAAGTTTGGAGGAAACCGTAAGAATCGGCGAGTGAGACCAGATCAGACCGTAGAGCAGATCAAAGATGAGCTGGTGAAAAAGATAGATGCCATAGGCTAGGCCGCCCAATTTGCGTAACCAGGCCCACCGGAGGCAACGGCTTAAATGGCTTTCTGGAAAAACGAGAGCATAGACAAGGCCCACGACGGATAGGGCTGCGATAGACGTGAGTCCCAGCGAAGCGATGGCAAAACCGAAGGCCGCATAATACATACGAGTCAGCGCGCACACGCAAACCGCGAGAAAAAGCAGAAGGATGCGAAGCAGCGAGCGATTGCCTTGGAACCAATTTTTCCACCGAGGGTCACGCAAAGCAACCGCGGCCAATACACCCAACAAAAGTGCATCAGCGCGGCAAGGCATAAGGACGAACCAGGAGTAATTCAGGCGGGGCCAGAAGCAGAACAGGGCAATGCGCAGGATCAGAGCCAGGCCCAGACCTTCGAAAAGAATCTGAACCAGCCGCTTTTTCTCAAAGAAGCGAATCACCAACGGCAGCGTCAGATAGAACTGCTCCTCGACAGCCAGTGACCACGTGATATTGGTGGCGAAGGGGCCGCCGGTATTGGCGAATGCCATCCAAAAGTTTTGCAG
This sequence comes from Candidatus Acidiferrales bacterium, assembly GCA_963775865.1. Classification (GTDB taxonomy): domain Bacteria; phylum Acidobacteriota; class Terriglobia; order Acidiferrales; family UBA7541; genus Acidiferrum. Next base: position 706,072 of record CAVZKU010000002.1, read on the forward strand.
GAAAAGAACGTAACTGTACCAAGGAAGAGAGCCTGCCGTGATCCACTGAAGTTTGGGAGTGTGTCCTGCCATATTGAGATGAAGCAACAGGAAGAAGCAGCAGAGAAACAGCGCGTAGACCGGAACGATGCGAAAAAAACGGCGTGTATAGAACACGCGGAAGTAGTTACAGGAGGTCCGCACATCGAGAAGAATTCCACCAATCAGGAAACCAGACAGGACAAAAAACAGATCGACGCCGGCCCAGCCGAGGTGTCCGGGAAGCAGGGCATACCAGAGCAAAGAGCCGCGAGCGGGAATGATATTGAGAATGATGTAATGATAAAAAACGACCAGGCTGATGGCCACGCCGCGAATGCCATCAAGCTCGGGGATAGGAGCAGAAAGTTGAGACCGCGGAGATTCTCTAGCGGCTGAGGCAAGGGGAGCGGAACGCACAGAAGTGACATTCATGGTTTCGTGGCTTTCAGCGCGGCGAGGGCTTCGGCATTTGCGGGATCGGTCTCCAGGACCGCCCTGTACTGCATGGCCGCTTCCTGGGCCTGGCCTTGCTTGGCCAAGAGCCGTCCCAAACGGAGATGAGTGGCACTGTCGAACGGAAATTCCTTGGCAATCTGGTTGAGAAGATCGGCCGCCTCGGTGTCTCTACCCGCTTGCAAAAGAATGTCGGCGAGATTGCGCTCGGCCGTGAGGGAGGGGGAGAGTTGAATTGACCGGCGGTATTGGGCCTCGGCTTCGGTGTCTCTCCCTCTTTCCGCCAACTCCTGCGCGAGATAAAGCCGGGCGGTGGCGTTCAACGGACCTGCATCCACGGCTTTCTGAAATTCTGCCAGTGCATCGTCGTCCTTACCCATTTTCTTAAGTAGCCGACCGTAATTGAAATGAGGATCGGTCCAGGTGGGTTTAATGGCGATCGCTCTCCGAAACGTAGTTTCCGCCTCCTCGAGGTGGCCTTGCTCGAGATATACGGAGCCGAGCGCATTGAGGATGTTGGGGCTATCGGGCTTCAGTTCGAGAGCGCGGCGCAATTCCTTTTCGGATTCCTTAAAATTCGATCCGAAATAAGCGACACCGAGATTCATGTGCATGACGTAGGAATCGGGATCCGTCTTGAGAGTCGCGCTGTAGAGTGTCATGTCGTTGTGCCAAATGCGATTGCGCGCCCAGGTCGTGGCCGCTCCTACAGCCACGAGGGCAATTCCCATGGCTAACAAAGCATAACGAACAGCCGTTCGCTGGTGGCCCCTCTCGGAGAGGGAATCCCAAACTTCCTTGGCGGCCCACCCTGCCAGCCAGCAGAAACCGACGGACGGCAGATAGAGATAGCGCTCGGTGAGAACGTTTGCGGCCATCCACCGTGCATTCAAAACGGGAGCCAGGGTAAGCACCGTCCAAACGATGCAAAAAGAGGCCGCGGGCCAGCGCCGATATAAGAGGAGCGTGAGCACTCCGCTGAGAGCCACGATGCCAATCCCCAAAAGGACATTTCCCTGGCCGAACGAATGGCTTACATGGAACACGTGAAAAGCCGACAGCTTAACTGGCCAGAAGAGAAGTTGGGTGTACTGGGCGACCAAAGCAAAACCCGAGTAAATGGCTTGCGGCCAGGTGATCTGGCCGTGTTGCAAGACGGGCGCCAGTTTGCCTAACAGGGCGATCCGCAAAAAGATATAGCCAACGCCAGCAAGACAAACAGGCAAGTAACGTTTCACTTTGACGGCAAATGGAGTGTCACTGTTCTCGTCGCGGACGAAATGCTCGTAATAGACGAGGAGAGGAGCGAGCATCAGTGCAGGTTCCTTGGCCAGGAGAGCCAAGAAGAAGCAGATCACGATCAGGGTTTGTCTCTTCCCATCGAGTGGTCCTTTGACGTAAGCGTAGAACGCCATTAGGCAAAGGAGAGTTGCTTCCAAATCGGGAACCGCGGCGATCCAGTTGACAGTCTCCGTGTGCACGGGATGGACCGCGAAGAGGATCCCCGCGCAGAGCGCACTCCAATGGCTTTTGAACAGCTCCCGACCGGCAAAGTAAACGCAAGTGACAACCAAGCCGTTTAGCAGAATATTGAAGAGATGGTAGCCTACCGGAGAATCCCCGAAGATTTTCCAGAGCACTAAATACGTCAGGGTCATGAGTGGTCGATAGTAGTTCGTTTCCCCGGCCGAGCCGATAAAAGACCAAACGGTGGTGCGAAAAATCGCCGTCAAGTAGTGCCAGCTCTTGATGTAGGGGTTTTGCAGGATTTGCAACTCGTCATCGTAGACAAAGGCGTTCAAGAGCGTGTTGATGTAGCAGCCGACCGACAGCAGGAAGAGCAGGACAAGGCTGGCGGTTTCGGTTCTTGAGGTCGCCAACTCCGCGGCCGGTGCGGGTTTGGTCTGTTCTGCTTCCATGAGAAGTTGCGCCATATCGTTGCGAGTTGATGAGCGGAAGTGAATTGTTCTTTTCTAGTGTAGGGGAGATCGCGGGAATCGTTCGGATTTCGCGATTCCTGGGTGTTCTGCTTGGTACTGGCAAGCACTTGCTATACTTGTCGCATGACCGCCCATGCCGCCTTAGGACAGTGCACCTTGCTGTTTCTGTTGCTTTGTTCGCCTCTCCCGGGCGCCCAAGGCGCCGCTCCCTCAACGGTTTCGACGGAGCCGGGCAGCCAGACGCTGCGCGAATTCGAGGGGAAATACCAGAATGCGACGCGGCTGCAGGCGACGTTTCTCGAACGCTACCGCGAAAACGGCCGTGTCGTTCGAGTGGAAGCGGGTGACGCATATTTTCTACGTCCGGGCAAGATGCGCTGGGAGTACCAGGCGCCGGAAAAAAACACGTTTCTGGCGGACGGGAAGTATGTGTGGTTTTATTCGCCGGCAGACCACACGGCGACGCGCATGCCGGCGAAGCAAAGCGAGGACTGGCGAACCCCCCTGGCCTACCTCACTTCGCACATGAAATTGTCGCGGCTGTGCACAAAGATCGTGCTGGCGCCAAACGATAAACCGTCTCAGGCGGAAGGGGTCGTGTACCGGTGTACGCTGCGGGGAACCACCGAGGCGGGTTCTTCCTCAACAAAGGCTGTGCTGTTTGAATTGTCTCCCCAAGGGGAATTGAACAGGATTGTGATTCCACAGGAAGGTGGAATCGAGATGGAATTCTCCTTCGCGGATTGGCGGTGGAATCCCCCCCTGGATAAGTCCGTATTCGAATTCGTCCCTCCGCACGACACGGTGATCGTCGATGGCTTGCTACCGGATACGCCGGGGCTGCGTCAGTAAACAATAGGAGCCATTGAAGTTGTCGTTCAGAGGACGAGTTGGTGCGTGGTCGATTTCGGGTAAACCCCGGATGAGGTAAACTAACAGGCTATGGGCGAATTTGTTTGCCGGGTCGCCGATGCGAACGGGCGTGTTTTCTCTCATGTAGAAGCCGCCTCGGATAAAGACGAAGCGCGCCAAAAGCTCGCCGATCGAGGGTTGTACGTTTACTCGGTCGACCCTCGGAGCACGCTGATCAGTGGGTTTCTTGGGGTCCGCCGGGAACGAAAAATTGGCGGAAACGATTTTCTGGTTCTGAATCAGCAATTTAATACCCTGGTCAAAGCGGGGCTACCGATACTTCGTGCGCTGGACCTCCTGGCCACTCGCGCGAGTGCACCCAAGCTTCGTCCTATTCTTACCCAGATTCGGGACCGTGTCCGGGAAGGGAAGTCGCTCTCCGAGGCAGTCGACGAAGCCGGCGTATTCTCCAAGGTGTATTCGACGGCGATTCTCGCCGGGGAAAAAAGCGGCAATCTTTCGGGCGTGCTGGAATACTACATCGCGTATCAGCGTGTGAGCACCAATGTGCAGAAGAAATTGATCGCTGCTCTCGTGTATCCCACATTGCTGATCATCACCGCGACGGTCATTGTGACCTATCTGGTGACCTTCGTAGTTCCAAAGTTCGGCTTGCTGTACCGTGATCTTGGCGTGGAATTGCCAACTCCCACAAAGATTCTGATTGCGATTACGGTGGACTACCGAGCCTACATTTTGGGATTCATTGTCCTTCTTGCACTGACGGTGGTAGGAGTTTTCTTCTGGTCTCGAAGCGAACAAGGCGGAGTCGCCTTTGATCGTTTCAAATTCAAGTTGCCGGTTCTAGGTCCAACTCTCCTGAAGTTCCAGGTCGCCCAGTTTTGCCGCACGTTGGGCACACTACTGACGGGAGGCACGCCCCTGGTGGCGGCCTTGGCGACGGCTTCCGAGTCCATTGGTAGCCGGCTGGTACGTGGCACGGTAGGGCAAGCTACCCAGATGGTGCGCGAAGGCGAATCGCTTCATGGCGCGCTATCGGCTAACCGCGTGATGCCGGAGATGGCGTTGGACATGATTGAAGTGGGTGAGACGAGCGGGGCACTGGCGCCGATGTTGAATAGCGTCGCGGAATTCTACGAAGAGGAAGTTTCCCTGAAGTTGGGCACGCTGGTATCGTTGATTGAGCCGATGCTCTTGATCGTGATGGGGCTGTTGGTTGCCGGCATCCTGATATCGTTGTATTTGCCAATATTCTCGTTCTCGGTGTCAGGAACGGCGAGGTGAGCTAAGGGTTTTATATGGCCACGGTCGATCCCAATCTTCCGAATTCGACCCTTGCTCCAGGTGGACCGGTAGACCTGGAGCAGGAGCGGGCGCAGGCGCGTCGACTGGCGGCGCGGTATCGCTGCGGGTTTATCGATCTTCAGGAACAACGGATCGATGCAGACCTGTTTCGGACTATCCCCGCGGACCTGATGTTTCGTTACAACTTTGTGCCACTGGTTGTGCACGAGGGCGTGCTGGTCATCGCCGTCGCTGATCCAAGCATCGTCATTCTGAGCGACGAATTGCCGCTGCTGCTGGGTAAAAAACTCACGTACAAAGTGGCTACTCCCCGACAGATCAGCGACCTGCTGAAGCGCACCGAGCAGTCGCAGCGCGTATTGGAGCAGGCTACCGAAGCGTTTACGCTGCAGGTCTCCAAGGAGGACGAGGAGGAAGGCGAGGAGACAATCTCCGGAGATCGTCTGACCAGAGATACGACGGTCAGCCCGGTGGTTCGCCTGGTGGAAACGATCATCTTCACGGCGCTCGAACGGCGAGCGAGTGACATTCACATCGAAGCACGTGACGCAGAAGTTGCCGTGAAGTACCGCATCGACGGCGTGCTGCAACATGCAATGCAGCCTATCGCCAAGGAATGGCATTCGACGGTCCTATCTCGCATCAAGGTGCTCAGCGACCTGGACATCGCCGAACGGCGCGTTCCGCAGGACGGGCGTTTCCGCGTGAAGTATAAAGGCCGTTTCATCGACCTGCGCGTGTCCATTATGCCCGCGAGCCATGGCGAAGATGCCGTACTTCGCGTACTCGACAAAGAGACACTTTCCGAAAAATTCCAAAGCCTGAGCCTGGACGTTGTCGGGTTTTCGCCTGAGGAGACGAAAAGTTTCCGGCGATACATCCGTGAGCCGTATGGGATGGTGCTGGTCACGGGGCCGACGGGTTCCGGAAAAACCACAACATTGTATGCGGCGATCAACGAGATCAAGTCGGACGAGGATAAGATCGTCACGATTGAAGACCCTGTGGAATACCAACTCCGCGGCATCACGCAAATTCCAGTGAACGAAAAGAAAGGGCTTACTTTCGCCCGTGGATTGCGCTCCATTTTGCGGCACGATCCGGACAAGATCATGGTCGGCGAAATCCGTGACCAGGAAACCGCACAGATTGCCATTCAGTCCGCGCTCACGGGGCACTTGGTGTTCACCACGGTCCATGCCAATAACGTGACCGACGTGATCGGTCGCTTCATCAACATGGGCGTCGAACCTTACAATTTCGTGTCCGCGCTCAACTGTATCCTGGCGCAACGGTTGGTTCGGTTAATTTGCTCGAATTGCAAGCGGGCGAAGAAGTACACGGATTTAGAGTTGACGGAATCGGGAATCGATCCATCGACGGCCGGCAAATATCAGTTTGCCGAAGGCGCGGGTTGCCTGGAGTGTTCGGGCACAGGATTTCACGGACGCAGCGCCATCTGCGAATTGCTTGACCTGAGCGATCATATTCGTGAAATGATTGTGGACCGCAGGCCCACGTCTGAAATCAAGCGAGCGGCCATCACGGAAGGCATGATTACTCTGCGCGAGAGTGCGCTGGCCAAGGTACGCGCGGGGGTAACGACTCTTCGGGAAATCAATAAGGTGACGTTCGTTGAGTAGCGGCGCCGCAATTCGAGAAGGGATTTACAAGGCCGACGCGGTGCGGAAGTTCATGCGCTGGATGGATGCGACGCCGCATCCGCTTCTTGCGATTGAAATTTCATCCGATCGCGTGGCTGGGGTACGTTTTGGCCGGGCGGGCGCCCACGTGGCCTACGATATTCAAGCGCTGCCGAAGGGCGCCATTGTCCCCTCGGCGATTGAATCCAATATGGCGAATGCCGCGGCGGTGAAAGCCGCGGTTGCCGGCGTATGCCAGACTCTGGGTGCAAAAGATGAGGACGCGGCGCTGCTCGTTCCCGATCCGGTCATCCGAGTGTTCGTGCAGCACTTTGAGGAATTTCCGCGAAGCGCGGAGGAAGCAATTCCGATGTTGCGCTGGAAATTGAAGAAGAGCGTGCCGTTTGAAGTGGAGGAAACGCTGCTGTCGTACATGAGACAGGCACCGCGGGCAGACGGCGTGGATATCGTGACGGCGATCGCGCGGCTGAGGATTATCAAGGAATACGAGGCAGCGCTGGAAGAATCCACGGTGCGACCCGGCGTTGTTCTGAGCACAACCCTTGCTGCTGTCAGCTTGCTGGAGGACCAGAAGCCAACTTTGCTGGCGCGCGTCGCGGGAACGACGCTGACCACAGCCATCGTTCGAGAAGGAGTGCTGGCCGGTTATCGGTGCACGGAATTGCCGGTCCACACGGATGCACTCACCCCGCATTTGCTGTTGGAAGAAATTTATCCGTTAGCTGCCTACTATCAGGATACCTGGCAGGAAGGAATCCAAGCCGTCCGGGTCGCGGGACTCGGCAGCCGCCTACCGGAATTCGTACGCCCGCTGGAAGATGAGTTCAAGTGCCCGGTACGCTCGTTGCTGAATGCGGCGATGTCCGACGGGAATTTGCGCGCTGAAGCGCGGCCATTGGCAGAAAACGAATTGGAAGGACTTGTAGGCTGGATGCTGCATCGAATTTAAGGGAGCGACTTAAGAACGAAATCATGCACGTCAGACTTAATCTCGCCACCAAACCGCTGGTCAGTCACCGGCGATTCCTGGTGGGATCGGCGTTGCTGGGGATTCTCGGTAGCTTGCTCTTTTTATATCTCGGGTGGCATTTCTTCAGCTTGCGGAAGGCGGATGAAGATTATCGTTCGCGAATGGGCAAGCTGCAGCAAGAGATGGACGGTCTCCAGCATCAGCGCAACGAGTTACAACGATTTTACGAAAAGGAAGAGAATCATAATTTGCAAGATCGCGCGCGATTCATCGGCAGTGTAATTGAGGCGCGTAGCTTTAACTGGACCAAGATGTTCATGGACCTGGAGCACACCCTGCCACCCGGTGTCCATGTGCTGAGAATCGAGCCAAAGCTCGAGAGCGGATCGGCGGCGGTGAAATTCCTGGTTGCGGGTTCTCCTCTGGACTCGAAGGTGAAGCTGATCAAGGCATTCGAAGATTCCCGATCGTTCACGCACATTGAGGTCACTTCTGAGGGAATGCCCAAGCAGGGCAGCACGGGGACTCCTGACGTCTTTCTGGTGGAATTTTCTGCAATCTACACGGGTATATAAGGAATGGGAAACTTTCAGAGAAAAAAGCAGCTGATCATTGCCGGCCTCGTGGTCCTTCTGCTGGCCGACGCCGGGTTGATGTATTTCAATGCAAAGCTTTCGTCGCCGGAGAACAATCGCCAGCAGACCCTTGCTGCGGAGACCCGACAATTGGCGCTGGTGAAGGCCGATGTGGAACGGGCCACGAAGATTCGCGGAACCATTCCGGAGATACTGAAGAAGTTCGATCAGTTTGAGGCGACGCTCCTGCCTGAGTCGAAAGGATCCTCCGTCATCTCGCAAGAGATGGACGAGTACGCGCGCGACACGCACTTGATCGTAGAAGATGTGCAGTGGCACAGGAAAGATGTAACCGGCCGCAACCTGCAGGAACTCTATCTGGACGCGTCGGTTAGCGGCGACTACAGCAGCATCGTGAATTTCCTGAACCACCTGCAGCGTTCGAAGAATGTGTACATTGTGGACTCGCTCGCGGTTGATACGCCGGAAACCGGGCACGGGCCGGCCGGGGCGTTGCGGGTTTCGCTACATATGCGAACCTATTTTCGGAAGGCGTAATGACGCAGACGAAACAACAAAGAGAACGGATCGTGCTGGCCGTCCTGCTCGGGGTGGCGTTCCTGGTCTGGTACTTCTACTTGGGAAAAAGCAACACTGCATCCAACGGGCTGATTTTGCCGGGAGCCTACACGCCGATCAACGCCGAAGATTACAGTGTGATTTTCAAGGAAATGGGCGAGTCGCAATCCACGGTGTACAAATCGTCCGGACGAAATATTTTTGTGGCCGGTCCGGCACCCATCACCCCGTCAACCGTTGTGGAGGTGAAAGCGCGTAAGCCAGAACGTGAGTTTCCCACGGTGCATCCGCCGCCAGAACCCCCTCCTCCGCAACTTACCATGAAGTTCTTCGGATATGGGTCACTCCCGACGAATGGGCCGCGACGCGCGTTTTTGCTGGATGGCGAAGAGATTCGCATTGTGGAAGAAGGGGATACGGTCCAGAACCACATTCGGATCACGCATATTGGGAATGACCGTATCGAGTATGAAGATACCGTGACGGGCAAGAAAAATTCGAACAATCTGGAGTTGCCGCCACAAGCATGAGGCAAGGTAGACACAAGAATAGGGCTGACCGCAGGGAGTCGGGGTACGCCCTGGTTCTTATCATGTTTTTTCTGGCGTTGCTAGTCATAAGCATGGCGGCCGCGGCGCCAACCGTCCTCAGCAACATTCAGCGCGAGAGAGAAGCGGAAATGGTCTGGCGCGGCAAGCAATACACTCGCGGCATCCGCATGTACTACCTGAAAATGAATCGATTCCCTACGTCCCTGGATGATCTGACCAAGCCGAAGACTGGTATTCGTTTTATGCGTCAGGCGTACAAGGACCCCATGAACCAGGTGGATGGTTCGTGGAGATTGATCTATGTCGGGCCCAACGGGCAGTTGATTGGCAGCCTGAGCGATCGCAGCATTGGTTTAACAGGAATGGGTGGCAGTGGCATGGGTGCTGCGGGTGCGGCAGGGGCACAGGCCGGTAGCCTATTTTCTTCAGGTAACGGACAGGGTCACTCGAGTGCAGGTGGAGGGGCGTTCAACTCTTCTGGATTCGCCATGAACCAAGGAGCGGGCAGTTCGCAGATTGGCGCGGTTGGAACAGCGCTGGCCAATGGGACCGCCGGGGCCACTTCGGGCACGGCTAATGGCACGCCGAACCCGTCAGGAGATGATACTTCGACGGATCCAAGCCAACCGCACTCTCTCGCCGGTCCCATGGACGCCAGCAATACCATCGGGGGCAACATTATCGGTGTGGGCAGCAAGGTCAACAAGAAGTCGTTCATGGTGTATGAGAAGGCCAAGAACTATCGGCTGTTCGAATTCATCTGGGATCCTTCGAAAGATATGACCGCGGGACGCGCTTCCACGGGCATTGGAACGCCGGTGAACGGTATGAACGGCACAAATCCCTCGGGCATGACGCCCACCGCACCGTTTTCGACAGGGATGAATCCGAGTCAGAATTCTAACCAGAATCAGAATCCAACGGCAAATCCACAGCATCCGGGTGCGCCGATCGATCCGAACCAGATCCCACCGTTGCAGGCGCCGCCTAATCAGTAAGAGAAAGAATTGTCAGTGGGAATTTTTCGGCTGACTTGTTTTTGGGCAACGGATTCCGCTTTCATCTTTGCGTAGCTTTTTGCAATCCGCTGCACATATTTCATGGTTTCTAGATACGGTGGAACGCGCCGGCCGTACTGGTCTACTCGTTCGGGACCGGCGTTGTACGCGGCGAGAGCGAGGGTAAGGTCATGGTATTTGGCGAGTAGTTCTTTCAGATAGCGGGTCCCGGCGTTCACGTTCTCTTCCGGGTCAAAAATATTCTTCACGCCGTACTGGGCCGCAGTCTGCGGAAGAAGCTGCATTAATCCACTGGCTTTTTTCGGGGAGACCGCCTTGGGATTGAAATTCGATTCCACAGCCACGACGCAATGGATGAGATCGGCATCCATGCCGTAGCGGTAGGCGGCCTCGCGAATAATCTTTTCAAACGGGCTCTTATCGTCGAAAGGAACAACGACCGGATCAAAAATCTCCTCCGGTTCGATTCCCACAATTTCGGTGAGAGGAACCACGGCGACGCCCCCCTTGAGGTGCAGGATGTAACGATCAGGCAGAATCTCGTAGCCGGTGACGTCCAGACGGGCCCCGCTGCGCAGAACGACGTAGTCGGCACGAGCTACGCTGGCGCCTCCCAGAAGGAGCGCCAAGGCCATCAATCCGCCAACGACAAAACGCATCATCGCCAGTCTCACTCCACCGTCTCTGCCAGAGCAAACCGTTCAATCGCTATCGCTACACCGTCTTCGTCATTCGACCCGGTCACATGCCAGCCGCGTTGCTTCAGCTCGGTGACAGAATTGTCCATGACTACGGGGACACCAGCAAAGGATAGCATTTCCAAGTCATTGTGATTATCACCGATAGCCAGGATTTCCTTTGGAGCGATGCCGCGGGAAGCTGTCCACTCGGCCAGGGTTGTGCCCTTGGTCACGCTCGCGTGAATGACGTCGATCATGGAGAAATCGCGATCTTCGTAAACGGTGGCGGCCAGGGCGAATTCCTCGACAGCTTGGACGCGGCGCAACGCAAGTTCGGCTTCTTGCATGGATGCGACCGAACCCGTGTACATGATCTGGATGGGGTCCTCGTTGAGGCAACTCTCGAGGGGCATGGCCTCGGCCATGAATTCGCGGTTGCGCCGGTAATAGCCACCGCGCGTAGGATCTTCCCAATCGATCGATTGTAAGATCACCTGGTTTGCCTGCGGGCGATCAAATATCACAGCTGTGGCTTCTCTCCAGGGCTCCGTGGCCAGCAGGACACGGAGCGCGGTCTCGCGAGGCAAGAGGTGACGAAGCAGGGTTTGTCCTCCCTTGGTGCGCACCAGAGCGCCGTTATTCACGATCATGGTCAGGGGCGAATCGACCTGATTGGCGACGGGCATGGCAAAGTCATACCTACGGCCAGTGACCAAGGCCACTTCGATCCCGCGACGTGTGGCCTCCGCAATTGCCGCACGATTCGAGGGGGAAACCTCAAAGCGGCTGTTCAGCAGCGTTCCATCAATATCGAGAGCAATAAAACGGATGGCCATTCTCTTAGTTTACAGGAAGAGGCGCGGATTCATGTGAAATGGGGCGCGTTTTTGCCATGCGGGATGCACCAATTTGGTTGTGCTAAAATCCCGCTCTCATGGCCACGCACCGACTGTATTACGACGATTCTTTCCTGGGAAATTTCAGCGCCCGTGTTCTTGCTTGTAGCCCTGCCGAACCGTTTTTGACCGAGTCCGGCACGAAAACGGCGTGGGAAGTCTTGTTAGACGGCACCGCGTTTTACCCGACGTCAGGAGGCCAGCCAAATGATCTGGGCCGACTGGGGGAGGCGTCTATCCTGGACGTGCGCGACGACGGCGAAGAGGTCATACATATCGTTGATCAAGAGCTCGAGTTGGGTGCTGTCGACGGTTGTGTAGACTGGGGCCGGCGGTTTGACCATATGCAACAACACACTGGCCAGCACCTTCTTTCAGCGATGTTCCACGAGCGGTTTGGACTGCCGACGGTGTCATTTCACTTGGGCAGCGAGGTGTGCACAATCGATTTGCGTGGGCCGGAGCCCGTGGAGGATTTGCTGTACGGTGCGCAACGCGTGGCGAACGCCATTATATTCGAGGATCGTCCTGTCCGTGTGCGGTATGGAACCGCCGACCAGTTGGCGGAACGTGGCGTGCGAAAGGAAGTCGAACGAGAAGGCATTCTCCGCGCTATCGAAATTGAAGCGGCGGATTTGCAGCCTTGCGGAGGAACGCATGTCAAGAGCACGGGGCAGATCGGGTTAGTGCTCGTTCGCCGGTGCGCAAAAATCCGGCAGGATTGGCGAGTGGAATTCGTCTGCGGAGGGCGGGCGGAGCGGAGTGCAACAAGGGATTTTCAATTGCTGCGCACCATGGGAGAGCGGCTGAGTTGTGCACCGGAAGAGGCGCCCGCAGCCATCGAGAAAATTTCTGCCGAGAGAGAGGCGAGCTACAAGAATCTTCGGACTGCACTCCAGCAATTGGCCGAAGCGCGCGCGAACCTGATGAGCGCCGGCGCTGTAGCAGGGAACAATGGCGTACGGGTCGTCGCGGAAGTGCTACGAGAAGAAGATGTGGAATTGCTATTGCCACTCGCGACGGAGCTTGCGAAGGGGGAGAAGGTAGTCGCGCTGCTCGTGCATCAACCCACCGGGCAGCTCGTGTTCGCACAGTCGACAGGCGTCGGGAAGGATCTCGGCGCCGTGCTCAAGCAGGTCTTAGGCACACTTCCGGGGAAGGGCGGCGGGACACGGGATTTCGTGCGAGCGAAACTTAAGGATCCTCTGCAGGGCAGCGCTGCATTGACGCTTGCTAAGCAACTGGTCGGGGCATAGAAACAGCAGACCAAGGTCGCCCTCAAGGACAGAAGAAAACTAGGCTGTGGATCTCGCGCTCATTGGCAAGAGCCGTCGTCGATGAATTGATTCGTGGAGGCCATGGAGGACAAGGAATGGGCGCAGGCGACGAATCTTTGATTGATGGGGTCGTCCTGCAGTGAAGTGGGCGGGATGTAGTTCATGTTCTTGGTCATCTGTACATACTCATCGGACAGGCTCTTCATGTTGTTGAACTCGTGGGTCAAGAAAGGGTAGGCGCTTCTATCTGAGTCCGTGCTGATGGCGACGGAGGCAAGACGCAGGGATTCGCGAGCCTGGGCGGCGTACTTACCGAGCCATTGATCGTTGATAGGCACGCCTTGTTCGATCGCAATTCTTAAGGCCGTGTGCCACTCGCGAACCTGGGCCATGGCTTCGGTTCCTGAAGTAATAAACCCTTTGGAAAATCCTGGAGGAGACGATGGGGCTGGCGCGGCTGCCTGGGCGTCCGGCTGGCTCTGTGTTTGCATCGGCGCTTGCGCTGAACCCGCCGCTGCAGAACCGCCAAGGGTAAGCACAATTTGATTCCCATTGAAACTGATCGAGCCTCTGGTCAGGCGGGCAAGACTGTCTACGTCCACGTAATTGCGGCCCTGGACTTGGATCACCTGGGCTTGCCCTTGGTAACCGGTGACAGCCAGCGAACCGGTCTGCTGGGCGGCCAGCGTCAACGCCAGCACGGTAACGGCGAGGACCAGCGCGAGAATCCACCCGCGTCCGATTGATTTGATGGTCATTGCTGCGCTCCTTCCGCAATGGCCTTACCGAGGCCAGCGGCACTGTTTTCTAAGCCTGACATTGGTCAGCCTGGCCGCCCCGTTGCGAGGGAAAATCCAACACCGGACAGACCCGAACTCACCGTTGCATTCCCCGGCTTGACAGTGTGTCAGCCAGGAGGTTGTGGTGGTAATTGTCAGAAGTGACAAGCGGTGGCCGGGAGGCAAGGGCACAGGGTGACCGACCCGGTTTGGGGGCACGGGGGTCCAGAGTCCGGAACGCGGGCACAGCTGGAGGGCCCGCAGACCCAGTGCGCAAAACTCGAGGTACAAGTGAGGCTGGACCGAATTGGCGGAAGGCGCAATGCGGGGTGTCACACGGGGGTGTCACGGTCGCAAACCACGGCGATGCGGGCAGTCAGAGGAAGCCATAGCGAATCCGTAGGGAAGTGTGGCAAGCTGTGTCCATGGGAAACCGTGACAAAGGGAATCGCGAAAAGAAAAAGCCAAAGAAGGCCACGCCGAAGGTGGCGCCACCAAGACGGGATGCGCATTTTATCCCGCCGCCGGTGAATCCCAAGCCGAGCGAGAACCAATAGGTCGCACGCGCGCGACTCGTGGTTGATCTACTGGCGAAGAGTCTGTCCTGGGCAAGTTTTTGCTGGAGCCTTGCTCGGACGGACTGGCTCATCCGTGGTTCCACCCTCAAGAAGATCCAGATGCTGACCTGATAGCGCGGCACGAGTTCAGAACAACTCAAAAAAGATAGGAGTAGCATTGGGCCGTGGTGTGTGCGATCACGGGCAGTAGAGCGTGGCGAGATCGGAGGAAGCGATGAGAGTGGTGCGGGGTGTGTTCATGGCTTTGGCGGTCATGTGGACGTGGCTGGGCATGGCGGCAGGACAGATGGCACCGCAGAAGCCGGAAGTGCCAGTGGACAAGTGGACAGGGAAGACGGTGATGCTGATTGGTGCGCATGCCGATGATGATGCGTTGTCGCACGGCACACTGGCGATGCTGCAGGCGCATGGAAACCAGGTGTACATCGTGACACTGACAACCGGGAACGTAGGGACACAGGACCCAAAACTTTCGCGGACGCAGTTGGCGGAGATTCGGCGGCAAGAGGAATTGGCGGCGCTGAAGGAATTGGGGATTCCCGCGGACCACTACATCAATCTTGCATACGACGACGGGCTGTTGGAATTTGAGGACCGCAAAGCGGTAGTCGAGAACCTCGTGCGATGGATAAGGAAACTGCGCCCGGACGTGCTGTTTGCGTGGGATCCGGGAAAGAATTTTCAGCGCTGGCACAAATCAGACCACCGCGCGGCAGCATACCTGGCCGCAGATGCGGCGCGCGCGGCGATGTGGCGGCTGCTGTTTGAAGGCCAGATTACGCAAGAGGGATTGAAGGAATTCATGATTCCGGAATACATGTTTTATGACGATTACGATTATCAGGATGAAAATGTGTGGATAGATATCAGCGATTTCGTGGAGAAGCGTGTAAACGCGGACGCGCACTATATCAGCCAGTTCGGGCCGGGATGGAAGAACTACAATCCCAAACCAAGCGAGGCGGAAATAAAGGAAATGAAAGATCGGGCGCTGGATGCCATCCGAACACGTGATGGAAAGCGGGTCGAAGGATTCCGCTATTACAAGGGATTTCCGGACGCCATAGGGAAATAATGCGGGGGAAGGTTTAGCTGGCAGGTTCGGGAATCGGCTCAAGGCGGCCGAGAAGGAATGCGTAACCGGCGATACCGAGAAAGAGGATGACGGCCGCGGTAACGAAGGCGGAGGCAAAGGAGCGGGTCGCCGAAACGATGTAGCCGGTAATGATAGGCGCGGAGATGGCGGCAAGCTGGCCCGACAGATTGGCGATGCTGGCGAGAGTGCCGACGCTGTCACGCGGGGCGATGAGAGAGGGTACGGTCCAGGCTACCGGTGCCGCCGCGGCAAGCCCGCCTAAAGCGAGGCTGATCCAACAAAGAGCAGCAAGGGAGCTTTCGCTGTGGGCTGCGCCAAAAATCGCCAGGCCGAAACTCGTGCCGACGATCAGAACGGATTGACGCACACGATTGGCGTTCCATCCGCGCTGGATGAGGGCGTCCACCAGCCATCCGCCCACGACAATGTCGGTGAAGGTAGCAAAGAGCCATGGAGCGCTTGTGTAGAACGCCGAGTGAAGCAGATCCATGTGGTGGGCAATGGAAAGATAGCTGGGCAGCCAGTACAGAAATAGGAAGAAACTGTAGTTGTATGCTCCCCAACCGAACGCGAGGCCGTAGACCTTCGGCTGACGCAATAAATAGAAAAGGCGGGAAAAATCAGCGGAAACAGAGGCAAGGTTGGTCTGTGGCTGAGGTTCGCATGGGCCGACGGCGGCGCCCAGGATGTGTTGATGTTCTTGTGGAGAAAGCTGGAGATCTTCGGTGGGGTTGCGATAGAAGAGATAAAACAGTAGGAAATAGAGCAGGCTGAGGAGCCCCGTGGCACCAAACGTGAACCGCCATCCAAAATGCAGGAGTATGAGGCCGAGGAAGGGGACTCCGATCGCGGAGGAGAACTTTGCAGCGGCGTCCGTGATCGAGATGGCCAAGCTACGCTCTTGCTGGGGAAACCAATAACCGAGGGCTTTCGCGTTAGCGGGAAACGTGGGTGCTTCGGCGACGCCGAGAAGCAAGCGGGCAGCAAAAAACACGCCCAGGCCCGGAGAAATCGCCGCAGCAAAGGAGGCGACACTCCAAAGGAAGGTGCTGGCACGGCCGATACGGCGAACGCCGAAGCGATCCAGAAGAATTCCTGCAGGCATCTGCATAATGGCGTAGGTCCAACTAAAGGCGCTGGCGAGGTAACCAAACGCGATCAGGGACAGGCCGAAAGAGGCGTGAAGGGCGTCTTGGGAAACCGAGAGATTAATGCGGTCGAAGAAGCCAATGATCACACCGAAGGCAAGCAAGAAAGCGATGCGCCAGCGACGGCGGGGCAGACGCAGGGGGTTAGGGATTGTTTGAGGCAAGCGCACACCTGGAGCGGGGAATTGCGCGTAGGGCGAAGGAAGTGCGCATAATGGAGGCTAGTTTCGCACGGTCTTGCGCGGGGCAGCAACGCTGGCGATTTGCGCGTGCGGCAGGTGAGAGAGCATGACGATTGAGAAAGCTATGCTGGACCGGACACTTTCTGAGGAAGAACTGCATGGGCTAGTTGCGGCCGCGGCAGGGGAGTTGGGCATTGAAGATAAGCGCGTTCTGACGATCATCCCAGACGGGACGCGGACGATGCCGATGGCCCAGATGTTCCGCCTGTTGCAAGAGGAGATCGGAGAACATGCGGCAGTCTGCGATTACCTCGTGGCTTTAGGAACACATCCGCTGATGAGCGATGAACAGCTCACGAAGCTGCTGGGGCGTTCCGTGGAAAACGGCAGATGTGATGGAGCGCGGGTATATAACCATCGCTGGGATATGGCGGAAACGTTTGTGCCGATTGGGAGCATTCCTTTGGGCGAAGTGGAAGAGATTTCCGGCGGGCTGTTGTCCGAAGGTATTTCGGTGAAAATCAATCGGCTGATTTTCGAGTACGACCAGATACTGATTTGCGGACCGGTTTTTCCACATGAAGTCGTCGGTTTTTCGGGGGGGAACAAGTATTTATTCCCTGGGATTAGCGGCCAGGAAATGATCGACCAGACACACTGGTTGGGCGCTTTGCTGGGCAGCTATCACGTCATTGGGACGGAATCGACCCCGGTGCGGGAGTTAATTGACCGTGCGGCCGCGAAGACTAAAGTTCCCGTGGCGTGCATGGCGCTGGTGGTGACGAAAGAAGGAGTTTCCGGGTTTTATTTCGGCGGCGCGCGAGAGGCCTGGAAATCCGCGGCGGCACTTTCTGCGCAAAAGCACATCGAATGGGTGGATGAGCCGTTCCGCCGGGTGCTGGCGGTGATGCCCGAAATGTATGGAGATATCTGGACAGCAGCAAAGGGAATGTACAAGGCGGAACCAGCGATGATGGACGAGGGCGAAGTCGTGATTTACGCGCCGCACATCACGGAGTTCAGTGCCACCCACGGACCGCATATCGAAAAAATTGGCTATCATTGCCGGGATTATTTTGTTAAGCAATGGAAATTATTCGCGGATGTGCCTCGCGGAGTGCTGGCGCATTCGACGCATCTGCGTGGGGAAGGCGCGTTCGATGTGGGCACGGGATTTGAGAGAGACCGAATCCGCGTGACTCTGGCCACCGGAATTTCCGAGGAGCGATGCCATCGAATGAACCTTGGCTATCTGGACCCCTCCGAAGTGAAGATGCAGGAATGGTTCGGACGCGAAAGCGAGGGAATCAAGGTGATGCCCCGCGCCGGTGAGACGCTCTATCGAATCAAGAAGATGAGACGGCCTTCCTGAGCTTCCACTTATTCCTCAATGCTGCACCCCGACAAGGAATCAGCCTTTGGCGGCTGCTTTGGCCGCGGCCGAATCGTAGCTTTCGCCGTAGATCGCCGGCACCTTGCCGCCCATGGCGCGCAGATACGTGGAGAGCTGTCCGCGATGGTGAATGGTGTGGTGGAGAGAAAAAGTGAAATAGGCGACGGCAGGCAGCTGAAAAACGCCGCGGAAGTCTACGATCTTGGCGAGTTGCTCACCCGAGAGATTCGGGAACTGGGCAAAACTCTTGGCGAAGGAATCGCCGTACCATTGGCCGATTTGAGCGGGAGTCTGAACATTCTCCGGGCGATGAATGGGAGTGAAGTCAAAGGCGCCAGAAATTATGCCGTTGTAGAAGCGATGTTCTGCCGCGACGACGTGCCAGGCGAGTTCCATGGCCGTTTTGGAATTGGGGTCAGGACGGTACTCGAGGTTCGACTGGGGAATAGCCTCAATGACGGCACGGGTATTGCGATGCTCATTCTTCACCGTCGGCAGCGTGTACTGCACGAGAAAAGCGGCATGTTCGGGGCTGATCGGCGTCATACGTTTCACCTTCTGGGAACGGATTTTGTACCGCCAGTAGGATGCGCAGGGGTGAGAAAAGGGTAGAGGTGTGTCGGCTAGAAGAACCGAGTGCGGACACGGTCCGGAAGGTTGGCTAGGTCGACCAAGGTAAGGAAATCAATGGTCCTGAACTCGCGGTCGATGGCGGGCGGCCCACAAATACGCCCAGAAATCTCTAGATAGGCGCGGAACAAGCGGGGCGGCCGTCCGACAGTGACAGGCAGACCGTTGGCTTGGCACTCGTGTCCGGGTTGCGGTGTAGTGCGAAGAAATGGCGCAACGAGGTATTTGCGCTTCAGCGAATCGTACATGGCCATGCCGACGGACTCGTCTTGACAGGAGATGGAACTGCACCCCAGCAGGTAACGCGAATCGTTTCGCGTGGCGTAGACCGCAATGCCTTTCCAGAGGGCGTGCAGCACCATAATGTTGCGATAGTCGATATGAACACAGGCGCGGCCGAGTTCCAGCACTTCGCGGCGAATCGAATCATAAACAGAAAAATCAAAGAGTTGGTTGCCGTAGTATCCAAGATTTCGGCGGGCAACCTCACCGGTTTGCAGGCGGTAGGTGCCGACCAGTTTGCCTGTTTCCAGGTCGCGGACCAAGAGATGGTCACAAAAGGAATCGAAGGGATCGATATCGAGGCCGGAACGGTCGGAAGTGGAAAGGCCTTCCCCGAGTTCCAGATTAAAGACGTTGTAGCGGAGGCGCTGGCACTCGACCAAATCCTCCGGGGACTGCGCAAGGGAAATACGGAAGAGAGAAGTTTCGGCTAAGAGAGGGTCGAAGGTTACCGTTCTCATAGTTGACCTCTGGCGAACTGAGTTTCTCTTCAACCAAGTTACGAGAATATTTCAACCAGGTCATTTTCAGGTATTCAGAGTTACTCATTAGGAACAGAGCGAAAATCTGATTTAATTTTACTGAGAACAAGAAATAAAGAAAGTTGAGTGCCGGGCAGCATTACGAATGAGGCAACAGGGTCCGTGCCGGAGCGGTGGAAGCTCGGACAATCAGTTCCGGCTTGACGACAATCTCCTTGGGGTATTCCGACTGGCGAGGAGAGTTCACACGGGCGAGCAGCGTTTCCGCGGCAATCACGCCCATTTGACGCAATGGCTGACGAACGGTGGTCAAGCCTGGATTCTGGTACGCGGCACTCTGGATATCGTCAAACCCGATTACGGAAACGTCCTCGGGCACGCGCTTTCCCGATTCACGAAGAGCCTGGATGGCACCGATAGCAGAAATATCGTTGAAGGCAAAAAGGGCGGAGAAGGGCTCGCCGCGTGCGAGAAGTTTGCGCGTCACGCTGTACCCAACTTCGGGAGAGGGAGAGTCACTGTCGAGCTGAACGGTCAATTCCTGGTAAATCATGATCCCGAGTTGCTTGGCGACGCAATGCAGCGCGCGCCAGCGAATCTCCGTGTCGGAGCTGAAGTCCTGTCCTTTGATCAGTGCGATGCGGGAATGGCCGGATTTCTGGAGGTGCTCCAGCGCGAGCCGGGCGGCGAGATTGTGGTCCAGCACAATATTGGTGACACCGGGGACTTGACGATGTCCGGAGATGGCGACGGTGGGGATGAGACTGGGGCCGGTCAAAACTGTGTCGACGGCGATGATCCCTTCGACTGCCCGTTGCTGGAGGAGGGACGGGTATTCCTCAATGAGGTCGGCGCGATGACGATGGCTGACGACGAAATAGAAATAGCCTTCCTGGAGAAGATAATCTTCGATTCCGGAGAGAACTAGGGCGGCATAGCCTTCGCTGACTTCCGGAACCACGACGCCGATGGTGAAGCTGCGCTTTTGCCGAAGAGAGCGTGCCATTAAATTCGGACGGTAATTAAGTTCGAGGGCCGCCGCACGAACTCGCTCCTGCGTGGCAGGAGGAATGGATTTAGCTCCCGGGGAGCGGTTAATGACCAGAGAGACGGTGGCGGAAGAGAGGCCAAGGTGCGCGGCCAGTTCTTTCAAGCTGATGGAAGGAGTGGCAACGGGCGGGCCCTCTCCAGCGTGGTTTCCTTTTGACCTAACCATGGGGCGTCTTGTGGCGTAGTCTGGCATAAGGAAGGGCAGGGGAGCAAGAAGGTGGAAGGGAAAGTGGAGGAAGTTGCTGGATGGGCATGCGGAAATATGATAGATTCGAGCCAATAAATCGATTTATCATGGCACTAGTTTGAGAGCAGAACAAGCGGGGGGGATAGCCTGAGGTCGTCGAAGCCCGCAAAGGGAGTGTGACATGGAATCCAGAAAAGTGCGATCCCGAACCACATCAAGTTCGTATCAGATAGGAGCCTGACTCACGTGCTGCCTCCATTTCTCCGTTCCCACGTTTTGATTGGTACGCTGATGTTGCTGATTCTGCCCTGTGCCCGTTGTCAGGAAACTGCAAAATCGCATCCATTCCGCGGTCTCCCTGTCAGATCGAATCTCGCCGATCCTGCTATCGAAGGAAGGGTGGAAGCCCTCCTGAACCAAATGACGTTGGAAGAGAAAGTCGGGCAACTTGTGCAGTATTCGGTGGGCACTCCGACCGGACCTGGGACGGGGCGCGGCGATTACCAGGACATGATCGCAAAGGGGCAGGTGGGCTCGCTGTTCAATCTTGAAGATGCCCGTGCAGCCAACCGCTACCAGCATATTGCGGTGGAAAAATCGCGTTTACATATTCCCTTGCTGTACGGGTTGGACGTAATTCATGGATACAGGACGGAGTTTCCCGTGCCTCTGGGTCTGGCCTCGACTTGGGATTTGGAAATCGTCCAGAAAGCAGCGCGCATAGCCGCACAAGAGGCTTCCGCTTCCGGGGTGCGATGGACATTTTCCCCAATGGTGGATATTGCCCGGGATGCCCGCTGGGGACGAATGATCGAGGGTGCCGGAGAAGACCCGTACCTGGGAAGCGAAATCGCGCGGGCCTATGTCCGTGGGTACCAAGGGAAGAATCTCAGCGCGCCTGACAGTATTGCGGCATGCGTGAAGCATTATGTCGGATACGGTGCGGCCGAAGGCGGGCGCGATTACAACTCCACAGAAATTTCCGAGCACACATTGCGGGAGGTATATCTGCCTCCATTTTATGCCGCACTCGATGAAGGTGGAGCTTCGGTGATGAGCGCGTTCAATGCGCTCAATGGTGTGCCGGCGACTGCCAATCCTTTTACGTTGACCCAGATTCTGAGGAAAGAGTGGCAGTTTCCGGGGCTGGTGGACAGCGACTGGACCGCGGTTGGGGAATTGGTGGCGCACGGCGTAGCGAATGATGAAGCGACTGCAGCCTGGAAGGCCTTGGCAGCGGGCGTGGATATGGATATGGAAAGCAATCTGTATCACGAGCACCTGCTGGATATCGTGAAGGCCGGCAAGATCTCGGAAGCACAAGTTGATGAGGCGGTGCGGCACGTGCTTCGCGTCAAGTTCGCGTTGGGATTATTCGATAACCCGTACTGCGACGAAGCGCGTGAAAACCATGGGCCTTTGCCTAAGGAGAGCCTGGATATAGCGCGAGGCGCCGCGGAGCGCTCCTTCGTCTTGCTGAGGAATGAGCCACTTGGTTCGCGGCGTGTGTTGCCACTGAATGGCGAAGTGCATACCGTGGCATTGATCGGGCCGCTGGCGGATGACGCCGGCGAGATGCTGGGATCCTGGGGTGCGCACGGGCAAGCGAAAGATGTAGTGACGCTGAGGTCTGCCCTCACGGAGCGATTGGGTGCGGAGCGAGTGAAATACGCGAAGGGCGGAGAAATCCGCACAGCCACGGACGAGCAAATCAGTGCAGCCGTGGCGGCAGCCCGCTCGGCAGATGTGGCTGTTCTGGCGCTTGGTGAAGATGCCGGAGGCATGACCGCGGAAGCGGGTTCGCGCGCGCATCTGGACCTGCCGGGGCGGCAGGAAGAGCTTCTGGAACAGGTAGCGGCGACGGGGAAGCCAGTGGTGTTAGTGCTATTCAGCGGAAGACCGCTGACACTGACGTGGGCGTTCGCGCACATCCCCGCGGTCATTGCGGCTTGGTTTCCGGGAGTGCAGGCTGGGCCTGCCTTGCTGCGAACTTTGTACGGAGAATCCGTGCCGAGCGGTAAATTGGTGGTCAGCTGGCCGCATTCGATCGGACAAATCCCGGATTACTATGATGCGCTGAACACTGGACGGCCAGCCGGCAATACGGATTTATCGCGACCGCCCGCGGAAGGAACCGAGAAATACGTTTCGCGCTACGTGGATGAACCGAACGCGCCACAATTTCCGTTTGGTTTCGGCTTGTCGTACACGGAATTTCGCTATTCCCCTCCGGAACTCAGTGCCACAAAATTGAGCGCCAAAGACTTGGCGGAAGCTCTGCACAACCGATCGACGGACGCTCAGACGGTCATGACCGTGACCGCGAACGTGACCAATTCAGGAAACGTTGCGGGCGAAGAGGTAGTTCAGCTCTATGTGGGCTTGCGAGGTACGAGCGTGGAGGAACCGGTGCGCGCACTGAAGGCCTTCGAACAGGTCACCCTCGCGCCCGGAGAGACCAAAAAGGTCACCTTCTCGCTTGGCCCGGAAGTCTTCGCCCTGTGGGATATTCATAACGTGCGTACCATCGAGCCAAGCCGAGTGCATGTCTGGGTGAGCCCGGATTCTCGGCGCGGCCAGCCCGTCGAGGTCGAAATCACTCCATAGCTGGGGTATGCGAGGCCGCTCGCGAACTAAAGTGCTGGATGATCGGACAAGGAGCAAGAGGAGCGGTGTCTTTTTCGCCTAGGAGCCACGAAGATCACCTATCGAAGTTCGGAAAGCCAGTAAATCACGGTATAGGAATAATTTACTTATTTTTCTAGGATTTGCATAGTAGTCCTAGGTAAAGCCACAGTAAGTGCTGTCTTTTCAGCGTCGAGAAAAGGACCCAATGTTGCATTTTGAGACAACAGCTAAGGTAGAAAGGAGGAACAAATCCGTGAAAAACTGGAAATTCGCGCTACTGGCGATCGTTGTAGCACTAGGGTTAACAAGCCTGTTCACGACGAACGCGATTTCTGTAGTCGCGGAAGTTTTTTGTGTAGCATCAGTTTCGGTGTTTGCATGCGCTGCGCTCTTTGGTTTGGCCACCAAACTCCGCGCATAGGGTCACCCCTGTATTGATAGCCTAACAACCTCATGTTGCTGTAGTGTGGTGAGGCGGGTGAACGTTCTCAGGAGCCCTGAGTCCAGGTAAAATGATGCAGACTTCTGGCCAAGTCGCACACCACCGATTTCAAGAGGCTTGGGCCAAGCGGTTAAACGCGCTGCGCAATGTTCCAGCCGTCGTGGGAATAGTGTGGGACTCAGGCCCGGCCGTGGTGTCATGGGGGCTTGCCCTGCGCGTTTTAACGGCACTCAGTCCGTTGGCATTGCTTGCCGTCACGCGTATTATTTTGGACTCCATCGTCGGGCTTCTCTCAAAGGGCCACGAGCTGCGTCCGCACTTCTGGTGGTGGGTTGCGCTGGAATTTTTGATCGCAAGCGCCAGCACCTTCCTAAATCGCGCGATTGATTTTTCCGATACCCTGCTCGCCGATAAGTACATCCAGCACATCAGCGTGCGAATCATGCGCCACGCATCTTCGCTCGATCTAGCCACCTACGAAGACCCTTCCTTCCATGACAAATTGGAACGTGCCCGTGTACAGGCGACCGATCGCCTCGGAATGATCCAGCAGATGGGACGCTTGCTGCAACAAGTAATTTCGACGGTGGCTTTGGCTGCGGGTATTGTGGTTTTTTCGCCATGGTTGTTGATTGTGCTGATTCTATGCGTTATTCCTGCGTTTGTTGGCGAAAGCCACTTCGCTTTTTTGGGTTACAGCCTGGCGTTCCAACAGACGCCGGTGAAGCGCGAACTTGATTACCTCCGCTTTCTAGGGGTGAGTAAAGAGAGCGCCAAAGAGTTAAAGGTCTTCGGGCTCAATCGCTACTTGACTGACCGATTCGAAAATCTTTCTGGCCAAATCTACAAGGAAAATGTCGCTCTTGCCAAGCGACGCTTTGTTGCGAGTTCATTTCTCACTTTATTAAGCACCGTGGGATACTACGGCGCTTATGCCTATGTGATTTACCAAACCCTCTCCGGAAAGCTATCGGTTGGTACACTTACGTTCCTGGCAGGCGCGATAGCTGGGGCGAGCACCAATTTGCAAAGCATCTTTTCAACTTTTTCAAGTATTGCGGACCAGTCCTTGTTTTTAGGTGATTTGTTGAGCTTTTTAGGACTGCAGCCGAAGATTCGTTCCAAGCAGAACGGATTGACATGCCCGCGTCCAATTCATACCGGGATCGAGTTCCGGGACGTCTCATTCGCGTATCCCGGCACATCGCGATTCGTGCTTCGCAATCTGAATCTGAGGCTCCGCCAGGGGGAACGCATCGCGTTGATTGGGGAGAATGGCGAGGGCAAAACCACCATCGTAAAGCTGCTCACCCGTTTGTACGATCCCACCGAGGGTGGGGTTTATCTGGACGGAGTTGATCTCCGCGAGTACGACCTTGAGGATTATGCCAGTCAGATCGCAGTCATTTTTCAGGATTTCATGCGCTACGACATGACCGCTCGCGAGAATATCGCCATCGGCCGTATTAGCGAATCGCAGAACCTTCCAGAAATCAAGTCCGCCGCCCGTAAGAGCCTGGCAGAAAATGTGATCGCGAAATTAGGAGGCGGTTACGACCAGATGCTGGGCCGCCGTTTCGATGGTGGCGTGGACCTTTCGGGTGGTGAATGGCAGAAAGTTGCTCTGGCTCGAGCGTACCTGCGCGACGCGCAAGTCTTAATTCTGGACGAGCCCACGGCTTCGCTCGACGCGCGCTCCGAGCATGAAGTGTTTCAGCGCTTCGCCGATTTAACCGAAGGCAAGTTGTCTGTACTGATCTCCCATCGCTTCTCCACTGTGAAGATGGCTGATCGAATCATTCTTTTGGAAAAAGGGCAGATCACGGAGGAGGGACCACACGAGCAGCTGCTTGCTCGTGGCGGTCGCTATGCAGAGATGTTTGATTTACAGGCTTCTAGCTACAGATGATGGATAACGGAATGGCCGCTACGCCAAAATTGACGGGAGCCTCGACCACCGGGGAGCCACAAACTGGCCTGCCCCTGACGGAGACGGCTCCGCTCGAACAGATTAGTAATGTGCTTGCGTCAGCTCCAGTCGATCTGCCGATGGCAGTCGCGGAACAGGCTCGGACCGATGCCAGGGCCTGGATTGTCGAGGTGCAGGATCCGGATCCGGTTTGGCCGGCGCTTAAGCGTGAATTCCGAAAGGCCAAGAAAAACTTGGAGAGTGCATGGGATCATCACAAAGCGAAGACCGCCATGTCTAACTTTCCGCCCGCCTTTCGTGAGGAATTGTTAACCAACCGCTTGCTCGTGCAATCCGTCGTCCAGGATGTGGAAGATACGCTTGCAGATGAGCCGGTCGTCCCGCAGATCCTCGTTGGCGAGCAAAAGTTGCCGCGCGCCTATGTTGCCGCGAAGTCTTATCTGGCGACCGTCGATTACCGGTTTGAGGAGGATTCCTACCGCTCCTACATGCAGAACGCTCAGGAAGAGCGTGTCTTTGACATTGCAGAAGTTTGGTTGCTTGGCCCCATGCTACACCTGCAGTTACTATTCGAGCTTTCGAATACTCTCGATGAGGGACGCACCCAAACTAATCCGGACCCTCGATCACGAGTCAAGGCAGTGTGCGCTTCTCTGGTTATTATGAAGCATGTAGATTGGAAGGCGCTGTTCATTTCGCTGAGCGCGACGGAGAAGATCTTGAAGGATGACCCCGTGGGTGCCTACGTCCGCACGGAGTTTACAAGTTGTAACGCTTACCGTGAAGCGATCCAGGAATTGGCACGTTTCTCGTCGGCATCGGAAACGGACATCGCCAGGCTCGCCGTTTCCTTGGCCCAAACCGGTTTAAACAGATATCCCAAAGGTTCTCGAACTTCTCAGCGGCATGGACACGTTGGATATTACCTGGTGGGCCGCGGACGCACACTATTGGAGCGGCAGATCGATTATCGCCCGCAGGGTGCGGTGTTCGTCCGCAGGGTTCTGCTCGAAGCGCCCGAGCTCTTCTACTTTTTAGCAATGGAATTTTTCCTTTTTGGGATTATGGGGTTTCTGCTAAGCGGGATCAAAGTGGGAATTCCGTTTGTGGCGGCAACCTTGCTATTTCTTTTGCCTTCCAGCGAGACTGCGGCCGAGGCCATCCATCAGGTACTGATGTTCTTCTTACCTACGCGGAATATCCCGCGACTTGATTTCAGCGAAGGCATCCCCGAGGAGTGCGCAACGGTAGTGGCTGTTCCCACTCTTCTGATTTCCAAGGATCAAGTCAAACACCTCATTCGTTCGTTGGAGGTTCGTTACCTCGGCAATGTCGACCGTAATCTCTACTTTGCTCTGCTCACCGACTCGCCGGATTCCGACAAGGCGTTTGACGAAAACGACGCGCTGGTGTCGTTTTGCTCCGGGATGATAGAGGCGCTTAACGCGAAGTATGCCTCGCCCAGTGACACACGCTTCTTTCACCTGCACCGCTACCGAACGTTTAATGAAACCGAAAATACCTGGATGGGCTGGGAGCGCAAACGGGGCAAGCTTCTGGATTTCAACGAATTGCTCCGCAACGGCGAAGATAGGTTCCCTGTTAAAGTCGGCAACATGGAACTTCTGCGACGCTCACGTTTTGTGATTACGTTGGATTCGGACACGCAACTTCCTCGTGGTTCGGCGGCAAGGCTTGTCGCGGCGATGGCGCATCCCTTGAATCAGGCCGTGCTCGATGCCGTTACGAAAACAGTGCGCGAAGGCTACGGGGTGCTGCAGCCCCGCGTCGGAATCAGCGTGCAATCGGTGAATCGGTCGCGGCTTGCGTACATCTATTCCGGTCAGACCGGTCTCGATATCTACACGCAAGCGGTTTCCGATGTTTACCAGGATCTGTTCGGCGAGGCCATTTTCACCGGCAAAGGAATTTACGAGATTGACGTTTTTCGAAAGGCGCTGAAAGACCGTTTCCCGTCCAACGCCATTCTCAGCCATGACCTGATCGAAGGCTCCTACGCGCGCACGGGCTTGCTGAGCGAAGTCGAGATCGTTGACGACTATCCGTCTCACTTTAGCGCGTATAGTCGGCGCAAGCACCGATGGGTACGCGGAGATTGGCAAATTTTGAAGTGGTTGTTTCCGACCGTGCCTAACGCCGTAGGCGAGCGCGTCGCCAATCCGCTAAGCGTGCTTTCTCGCTGGAAAATTCTTGATAACCTGCGGCGCAGCGTCATTGAGGCCGCGACGTTCGTCTTATTTCTCGCTTGCTGGTTTTTCCTGCCGGGCTCGGCGGCACGCTGGACCGCTGCGGCCGTGGCTCTGCTGCTAATTCCTAGCTACGTGCAATGCGCGCTGACACTAATACGGGAGTGGAATTCCGTCCATAAATTCGCTGCCATTTTGCAGGGGCTTAGCGATTTTGTCGAAACTCAGGTCAACGTCCTGGTGTTCCTAGCGTTCCTACCACATCAGACAATGGTTACTTTGGACGCGATCGTGCGAACCGTATTTCGCCTTACCGTGACGCGGCGAAAACTTCTCGAATGGGAAACCGCCGCACAGTCCGAGATGGATAATCGCAAGAAGACGCCGGTGGACGTCTATCTCGACTTAACTCCTGCCCTGACGATTGTGATCGCCATTGCGCTTTGGGTCTTCCGGCCGCATTCGTTGCTGGTCGCGTCGCCAATCCTGCTGTTGTGGCTAATCTCCAGACCCGCAACGAAATGGCTGGACCGGCCATTGAGCCCCGCCCGCAGCGTTCTTTCCTCCGTGGACCAGACATACGCCAGAAAATTGGCGCTGAAGACTTGGCGATTCTTCGTTGAGTATTCCAATGCCGATCAGAATTGGCTGGTCCCCGACAACATCCAAGGCCGGGAATGCCACGTTGCTCATCGCCTGTCGACAACTAACCTGGGTCTGCTGTTAAATTCACAGCTGGCTGCCTACCATTTGGGGATGCTTACGCTGCCCCGATTTGCAGCGCTTGCTGAACAGACCATGGCGACGACAAAGCGCCTGCCCCGTTTCCAAGGCCATTTTGTGAATTGGTACGACTCGCATACGCTAGAGCCGCTCGAACCTCAGTTCGTGTCAACGGTCGACAATGGCAACTTGGCCTGTTGTCTCTGGACGCAAAAGCAAGGCGCCCTTTCCGCATTGAAACGTCCTTTCTTCGACGACTCCGTATTCGAAGCGATTACAGATCATCTCGATTTGGCTGTTGAAGCCATGCGAACGGAACAATATCCGGGAGAACAGCTCGAGATGGCGCAAAATGCCCGTACCCACGCTCTGGCGCTTGCAGCCGATTCCGTTTCGTGGAGCGAAGCGGTGCCTACACTTCTTGCTTCCGTGGCGAGAGTGGCCGAGGGCCACGGCACCTTGCCCGCGGCAGAAAGCGATGCTGCATGGTGGCTCAAGGAGACTCAAGAGCGATTGAAGGATTTATTGTCGATGTTTCAATCATTTACTCCATGGCTCTCGCAAAAATTCGCAGTTGTCAAGTCGCGACTTCCTGACCTTTACTCTACGGCCTTTGTAAATAAAATCAGCATGGATTCGCTGCATGGCATATTCGAGAAGATCGCAGCGACGGTCGACGGACCTGAATTTCTCGAACTGGAAAGAGAACTGGCTTCTAGCAGGATTGAAACAGATGGGTTGCGCAACCGCCTTACACGGATCGTGGAGGATTCGGAGCTTCTTGTCCGAGAAATGGACTTCGCACCGCTCTTTGACAAAGGCCGCCATGCTCTGTCGGTGGGTTTCGACGTCACACAGAACAAATTGCAGAAGAGTTGTTATGATTTGCTGGCTTCGGAGGCGCGAAGCGCGGTTTTTGTCGGCATTGCAAAGAATGAATTGCCTCAGGAAGCTTGGTTTCACATGGGCCGTACGCATGCGCGTTACGCTCGAAAGGACGTACTGGTATCCTGGACCGGCACGATGTTCGAATATTTGATGCCCGCACTGTGGCTAAAACACTTCCCTAGAACTTTATTGGAGAGCACTCTTCGCGGTGCCGTGAATTGCCAGCGTGCCTTTGTCGAGCGGCATAAGATACCGTGGGGAATTTCGGAGGGCGCCTGCACCGCCAAAAATGATTCGGGACACTACGAGTATCACGCGTTCGGTGTGCCCCAACTTGCAATGAAAGCGGATATACCCAAGCGGATAGTCATTACTCCTTACGCATCTGCCTTGGCGCTGGCGATCCAGCCTGTGGAAGCGCTGCGGAATCTTCAATCGATGGATGCACGGGGATGGCTCGGAAAGTATGGCTTTTATGAGTCCGCGGAATTCAAGCGCAACGGCGAATCTGGCGAAACGTCGTTCGAGGTCGTACATTCCTGGATGGCGCACCATCAGGGAATGATCCTGATATCGATCTGTAATCTGCTAACCAACTCGGTTTTTCAGGAACTTTTTCACAATGAGGCGCGCGTGGAAGCCACTGAGCGAATCCTGCACGAACGACCGTTGTCGCTATTCGCACGCGAGATGGTGCGGGAATCACCAGCGTTTGAACTGGAGGCGGGCGCGGTCTGAGCGTCCACGGGCCGATTCTCTAGCCTCGAAACCTCATCGAAACCGATACCCCGGCTTGAGCTCACATCGATAATCTTTTACTTGCTTCTTTTCTACACGGACTTGGCAATCCACCCAACTGAGGGTGGGAGTTGGACCCAAGGGAAACACTATAAGTGTGCCGTTCATTTCGGCTTCGATGGTGGGCCCTTTGGCCGTTGATGGTAATGTGAAATTCATCGCTCGCCCGAAAATCACAGGGAAAGACGTGCGGACAATCGCGTCAAGCTCAGAACGAAATACCTCGGCTTGAATCAAAAAGGTGGTCGTGTCAGACCAGCCGCGGACAGTAACCTTGATGTCACGGCCACCCCGCGAAAATTCATCGGTGTCGATGCGAGTAAACGGGCAAGGTCCCGCGATGCATGACACTCTCGCATCGCGGAATACATTCCCTTCTCCCGCATCGACAGAGGCAGAGGCCACAGCCGCCGTCCATTTCCCGTCGGGCGAACACGGGACACCTTGACGGCAAGGAATATTGCCCGTATTCACCACTTCAAACGTTTTCACTGCGCTAAAGATGTTCTTTGTTTTCGTCTCCTCCGTGGAATATCTTACCAGGGCATTCGCAACGACAATTTCAGATTCATTGAGTTTTTCCTCAACCTCATCATGAAGCGGTTTCATCCGAACGACAGCTAGCCCACCGCTAAGCACATGTTCCACCTCGAGGGGCTGGAAATCAGGGTGCAGAAAGACTAGGCGGACAGGTTGCCCCATTTTGACGCTGGAAATAAAGGTAAGTTTAAAGGACCCCAAAAAATCGGAGTTCGCATCTCGAACAAGCAAGCCATCCGGCGAACATACTTCGACATTAGCAATGGGGGACTGCTTTCGCGGGTCTTTGTCATCTTTAAGGACTGCGCCGGTGAGGGCGAGTAATCGTGGCTTTCGGTGTTTGCGAACCGCAATCCATGTCGCAGCCAAAATTCCACTCAAGCCTAACATCACCATCGCTAAAATGGCGACTTTACGGTTGCCGATCATGTGTCTCCTTCAAAATACCTCGCGGGCCGCTTGAAATCAAGGCACGTGTCCGTGTGGATTTTCCTTTCGTCACTGCCGACTACTGGTACGACACAGAACCCTGGATCATACGGAATTCTTTCAGCCCAAAGTGTCTATAATAATTAAAATGAGAAATGTCAGGGTCCCCAGACTCTCGCGCCGGGAGTGGCTAAGGCAGATTGCTCGTTTGGGAACCGTTTTTGTTGTTTCAGGCCGCGGTAGCCTTTCCAGTTCGCAGACACGGAGCAAACGGACCGCTCAATCTGCGCCTGCCCTGGGTGTCTACAATTTCCCTAGAAACGATGAGGAGCTGTTGGAAGAAATGGAAAAGACCGCTTTCCAGTACTTTTGGACACAGGCACATCCGGAAACGGGTATCGTGCTGGACAGATGCCATGCTCGCGAACCGGTAACGAGTGACTTGGGAAGCATTGCGGCAACGGGTTTCGGTCTGACCGCTCTCTGTATCGGCGTGAAGCGCGGATATGTCGTGCGTTCGGAAGCCGAGGCTCGCGCAGTCAATACGTTGCGCTTCCTATGGAAGAAATTGCCGAACCATAGGGGGTTTTTCTATCACTTTGGCAATATAAATACGGGCGAACGACTTTGGGATTCTGAAGTTTCTTCCGTTGATACAGCCATTCTGCTGTGCGGAATTCTCACCTGCAGACAACACTTCATACATTCCGAGATCAGTGAATTGGCCTTAGAAATTTTCAACCGAGTAGATTGGAATTGGCTTTCCGAGGACACACCTATACTGCCCCACGGATGGACTCCAGAAGGCGGATTTCTGCAGTACCGGTGGGGCGATTACAGCGAAATGATGATGATGTATCTTCTTGGACTCGGGTCTTCTTCTCACGCATTGCCGCCCGAAGCATGGAATGCTTGGAAACGAACGACATTTGAATATGATGGCATTCGATACATCGGCTCCTTCGCTCCTTTGTTCATACACCAATATTCGCAGGCTTGGTTTGATTTCCGCGGCAAGCGGGACCGGTACGCGAACTATTTTCAAAATTCCGTTCTTGCTACGGATGCACATCGGCGTTTCTGTTTGGACATGGCAGCTGAGTTTCCCGATTACAGCGACGATTTGTGGGGTATCACGGCTTCGGATTCGCAGAAAGGGTACGTAGCATGGGGCGGCCCACCCGCAACCGGCCCAATTGATGGGAGTGTTGTTCCCTGTGCAACCGCAGGTTCTCTACCCTTCATGCCTGAATCGACAATGCGCGTCTTGCGAACGATCAAGGATCGCTATGGAACAAACGCTTGGACACAGTACGGCTTCGTAGATGCGTTCAACCCGCTGACAAATTGGTATGACACGGATGTAGTGGGAATCGATCTTGGAATTTCTATGGTTATGGCAGAGAATGCGCGTACCTCCTTCGTGTGGGACACTTTCATGAAGAACGAGGAAGCGCGGCGTGGCATGGAACGCGCCGGATTCAAGCCCGACTCCTCTACGCCGAGTATTCAGGCTGGAACCGTCCGCTAGGGTATTTCTACGGCGTGGGCAAAGTATAATTTCGTGGATGCGTTCAATCCGCTGACCGACTGCACGATACAATGTGCTGGGAATCGATTTGGGGATTACCAGGGTGTTGGCGGAAAATTATCCTACCGGCCTGGTCTGGGAATACATTCATGAAGAACAGCGAAGTGCTGGCCGCCATTACAAAGGTTGGAATTCAGCAGGCATGAACAAATGCGGCGGCTGTTAATTTTATTGGGCATGGTCCTGCTCTCCGCCACCGGGCAGGACCAGTCCGTGCTCAAGACCAACGCGAAGGGTGCGAGCACCATCCGCTTTGAAGAGATTGCCCAGAAATCCGGACTGCATTACATCACCGCCAACGGGAACACCGAAAACAAGAATCAGCCGCAAACCATGGTCGCGGGCGTAGCGCTATTCGACTACGACGGAGACGGCTACCTGGATGTGTACCTGGTGGGCGGCGCAGCCATTCCCACGTTGGAGAAGGAGGCCCCCGCCTACTGGAATCGCCTGTTCCATAACAATCATGACGGCACGTTTACAGACGTGACCGAGAAAGCCGGTCTCGCCGGAGCAGGATACGGCAGCGGAGTGGCCATCGGCGATTACGACAACGATGGCTGGCCTGACGTGTTCCTCGCGAGCGTAACTGGCAATCAGTTGTTTCATAATAACGGCGATGGCACCTTTACGGATGTGACGGTGAAGGCGGGCCTGGCCGGTGCCAAACTGAATGGAAAGAAAATGTGGTCGGCGGGCGCGGGGTGGTTTGATTACAACAATGACGGACTGTTGGACTTGTTTGTGGTGAATTATTGCGTATGGGAGGTGAACAAAGATCCCTATTGCCGCGTAAAGGAAGGTGTGCGCGCCTACTGCCATCCGAAGAATTATAAGTCGCTGCACAACACGATTTACCGCAACAACGGAGATGGAACCTTCACGGATGTATCCGAGGAACTGGGAATCGCGCAAATGTACGGCAAAGGGATGAGCGTGACGTTCGCCGATTATGACGGCGATGGCTATCTGGATGCCTTTGTGGCCAACGATACCACGCAGAATTTCCTGTTCCACAATCTGAAGGGGATAAAGTTTGAGGAAGTCGCACTTCCTGCGGGGGTTGGTTATGCGCAGGATGGAATCGCGCGCTCGGGCATGGGAGCCGATTTTCGCGACGTAAACAATGACGGCAGACCGGACATCTGGCACACTGCCGTGGAACACGAGGGTTTTCCGCTATGGATCAATAATGGAAAAGGCGAGTTTGAGGATATGACCATAGCGAGCGGATTGCGCTCAACGAACGACATGTCCGGGTGGGGAAACGGCATGGCCGATTTTGACAACGATGGATGGAAAGACCTGTTCGTGGCGCGCGCCAACGTGATGGACAATATCAGTGAGCAGGTTGCTTCGCGGCGGTATCCCGAACCCAACACAATTTTCCGAAATCTGGGCAATGGGAAGTTTGAAGATGTCAGCGCGATGGCTGGACCGGACTTCCAGGTGGAAGCGGCCCACCGGGGAGTCGCATTTGGGGATCTGGACAACGATGGCCGCATTGATATGGTCGTGTCCGTCCTGAATGGGCCGGCCGAACTGCTCCATAACATCACGGAGAACGGAAATCATTGGATTTTGTTGAGGCTTGTCGGAACGAGGAGCAATCGCATGGCGATCGGCGCGCAAATCCGCATAACGACGGAGGATGGAAATCGCCAATGGAATGAAGTGACGACTGCCGTGGGTTACGCATCATCAAGCGACCCGCGGGTGCATTTCGGGCTGGGCAAAAACGAAAAGATCAAAGAGATCGAGATTCGTTGGCCAAGCGGGATTAAACAAATTCTGAAGGATGTGGCAGTCGATCGCATTATGACCATTGAGGAGCCCGCGAAGTACGTTCAGTAAGACGCTCTTGAGTCGCTGGCGGATTCCTGACTGAGGCGCTGAAACGTGGTGCGCGCCCTTTCTGCTTCCTGCCGTCTGCCGGCCCGCGAGTAAGCAGACCCCAGAGCAAAATAAATCCTCGCGTCCTTCGGAAAGGCCTTTTCGGCAATTTCCAGTTGAGGGATGGCCTTCTGGTAGTCATCCACGTCCAAATATAAGAGCCCGAGGAGATAGTGGGCGAA
The DNA here is from genome assembly GCA_963775865.1 of Candidatus Acidiferrales bacterium. Classification (GTDB taxonomy): domain Bacteria; phylum Acidobacteriota; class Terriglobia; order Acidiferrales; family UBA7541; genus Acidiferrum. Next base: position 740,933 of record CAVZKU010000002.1, read on the forward strand.
GGGCACGTGGGGATTGATCTGGACGGCCTCTTCGGCGTAAGGAATTCCGGCGGCGGAATTCAGTTTATATTCGGTGGCGGCAATTTCCAGACGGGAATTGATGTCCTGAGGATTGTTCTTAATCTCCTTCTGAAATTCGGCGACGGCCGCTGGCGCATCGTTGCTTTCAGACAGGAATTTTCCAAACACATAGTGGATGTTGGGATAGTCAGGGTATTCAGCGACCAGGTCAGCGTATTCCTTGCGGGCCTCGTCGTATTTCTTCTGGACAGTGATGCACGCGGCTTGCCCGGCGCGTAGAACGATCGCTGCACCCGGAGAACCCTCGGGAGGTGCGGTGTTCAGGAGGATGCGGAAGACCGCCCATCCGAGGGCTTTGACCGCGTCTGCGCTGGGGATGGAGTCCTGGCAGAGACTGCCTAGGACAGTCTGCGCGGACTGGAATTTGCCGGCGCGAACGAGCAAGAGGCCATCGTGATGGAGCAAGACGCGGCGCAACTGGGGGTTGGACGAAATATCGAGCGTTTTGGCCTGTTCGAGGTGTTTCAAGGAGGCAGCATCCTGTCCTAATTCAAATTCGCAGAGACCGAGCATGGCGTAGGCGGTGCCGTCTTTCGGGGCGAGAGGGAGGAGTTGGCGAAAGGCACTGGCGGCCGCGCGGTAATTGTTGCGGTCATATTCGAGGGTACCCAGCGACCACCAGCCTTCCGCCCATTTGGGGCGCAGGGCGAGTGCTTTCCTATAAAGGGAAACGGCTTCGTCCAATTGATCGGAGTCGCGGGCAGCGGCCGCCCGTTGGGCGAGCAAGTCGAAGCTTTCGGTTGCAGGTTTTGATTGCGGGCGGCACCTGGGGGTGCTTAACCGAAGCCTGACTCCGGATTTGTCTTCTACAGTTCCGCAAGTGCTACGGCTCCCAGCGTTCTGCTAGAGAAAAAGGGGAAACTGCCAGTCGAGACGAAGATATTTTTTACGCCGCCGAATGCGCTTCGGCTCGAGTGGCAGTCGCAGGAGGGTGGGGGTTGGGAAGCGGAAGTGCATATCGTAAACTTTGGCAACCGGTATCCCGGATTTGAAGGAGATACGCTGTCATTTTGGTGCTATTCGCCGGAAGCGATTGCCGAAACGGATCTGCCGTTGCTCACGTTGGCGAATTTGCGATGGGGCCTGCAGGTGACGGGGTTTCCGGGCTTTAGCCAAGCGCTGCAGTTGGGAAAATATGTGGCCAATGGTGTCCCGGCAGGACACTGGGTCCAGGTGCACATTCCCCCGGCGGAGTTCCATAGCGCGTCCATCTTTCCATTCCAATCAAGCTTTTTCCAGAACATGATTTTTCACCAGGGGAAAGCGGATGGGTCGCTGCACACGCTGATTGTGGACGAGATTCGAATCGACAACGGATACGCAATGAAGACCGCGGCGCCATCCGCGAAGCCGCTGCCGGTTCCACAAAATGTGCACGCCAAAGGTTACGACCGGCACATCGAGGTGAGTTGGGACGCTCCACAGGCTTCGGGTGTGGCGCGATACATCATTTACCGTTCGCTGAACGGGGGAAAATTTGAGCCGGTTGGTATTCAGGTCGCGGATGCGTTCCGCTATAATGATTTTCTTGGTAAATCGGGGGTGAAGGCGGAATAGAAGGTATCTGTATCCGACGACATGTATCGGGAATCCGCACTGTCTGAAGCCGCTAGTAGCGCAACGCGCGACTTCAGCGACGATGAAATGTTGACGATGCTGGAGGAAGCGTGCTTCCACTACTACTGGGAAGGCGCTGACCCGCATTCGGGAATGGCCCGCGAAAACATTCCAGGGGATGACCGGGTTGTGGCCACGGGAGCGAGCGGTTTTGGGATCGCGGCGCTGATTGTGGGTGTCGAACGCGGGTTCATCACGCGCAAGGAGGGATTGGAGCGACTGAGTAAGATCGTCTCTTTTCTGGAGCACGCGCAACGCTACCACGTCGTGTGGTCGCACTATATGGATGCGAACGCCGGGAATACGATGCCCGTGTTTGGGATGTTTGATGATGGCGGAGATTTGGTGGAAACCTCCTTCCTGGTGCAGGGACTGCTGGCCGCGCGGCAATATTTCCATGGCGCCGGGGCGGAAGAACAGGCATTGTTTCGGCGAATCACGGAGCTTTGGGAGAGCGTGGAGTGGGACTGGTATCGACAGAATTTACAGAGTGAGTCACTTTACTGGCACTGGTCATCGGATTGGTCGTTTAAGATTCATCATCCGTTGATCGGATTCAATGAGGTGATGATCACCTATCTGCTGGCCATTGCGTCACCGACTCATGGGGTGCCCGCCGCCATATACTATTCCGGATGGGCAGGCCAGTCGAAACGGGCCCAGGAGTATCGTGAGGGATGGTCGAGGCAGAAGGACGGCGATCGTTACGCGAATGGGAATACCTATTACGGGATTAAGCTGGACGTTGGAGTTGGGATGGGCGGGCCGCTCTTTTTTACACACTATTCCTATCTGGGATTTGATCCGCATGTACTTCATGACCGGTACACCGCGTCGTACTTTGAAAACAATCGGAACATTGCGTTGATCAATCGCGCATGTGTCATGGCCAATCCCAAGCACTTTGCGGGGTATGGGGCGGATGCCTGGGGTTTGACGGCGAGTGACGGGCCGTATGGATATAATGCGCACGCCCCGGATGTCGCGAATGATCTTGGGACGCTTACGCCGACTGGGGCACTGGCTTCCTTTCCCTATACGCCAGAAGCGTCAATGCTGGCTTTAAAACATTATTACCGCGATTTGGGCGATCAATTGTGGAGTATTTACGGGCCGCGCGACTCGTTTAATCCTGCGCAAGACTGGGTGTCACCGCTGTACATCGGATTGGATCAGGCACCCATCACAGTGATGGTTGAAGACTATCGAAGTGGCTTGGCATGGAAGGCTTTTATGGCTAATCCCGAGATCGGCGAGATGGTAAAGAAACTGGAGGCAATCAGTGCAAAGTGAAAACGACTGAGGTTTGTCCGCCTGCGTGGGCGGAGTTAGACGAGGTGAGGAATGCGGATCAGGATATTTGCGCGAGTGGTGTTGTTGGCGCTCTTCAGTTGCGTAGCCGTGTATGGGCAGAGCCAGGCTTGGCTCGGGGGACTGGCGGAGCCACAGGAGTACGTGCAGAAGCGTGTCTCGAGCTACGACCGCTCCGGCGGAAACGAGGATTTTCGGACGATCGCCCCTGGAGCGACACTGACCCTACTGGACGAGTCCGGGCCCGGAATCATTACGCATATCTGGTTCACGTTTTCCTCCGAGGAGGCGTACCACCTGAAAAAACTCGTGCTGCGCATGTACTGGGACGGAGAAACGGCGCCCAGCGTGGAGGCGCCCATCGGGGACTTTTTTGGATTGGGACTAGGCGAGTATTTCACATTTGAGGCGCTACCTTTATCCGCGGCGCCGAACCACGCCGTGAATTCGTTTTTCCCGATGCCGTTTCAGAAGCACGCACGGATCACGGTGGAGAACGAGGGGAAACTAAGACTGGAGGCGTTGTACTACAACATTGATTACCAGGCGTCTGCCAAGCCGCTACCAGCCGATACGCTGTACTTTCATGCGCAGTACCGGCAAGCTTCGCCGAACGAGGGCTTGGTGGGCGATTGGAAAGACAATGGCGACCCGTTGCAGAACGACAAGAAAAATTTAACCGGAGAAGGGAATTACGTCTGGATGGAAGCCACAGGGCGCGGCCACTTTGTTGGCGTGACCATGTCTGTGCTGCAGAACCAGGATTATTGGTGGGGCGAGGGCGACGATATGTTTTTCATTGACGGTGAAAAGACGCCGTCCATCAACGGGACTGGGACGGAGGACTACTTCTTGGGGGCCTATGACTTTGGGGGAAAGCCGTTTTCCTACGCACTGTATGGTGCGCCCGTCGTTGGAGTAGAGAAGGCCGGGAGCCGCAGTAGCGTATACCGGTTCCATTTGGATTCGCCGATCCCGTTCACGAAGTCCCTGAAGGCCACAATCGAGCACGGACACGCGAATGGGCGGTCGGACAACTATTTTTCGGTGGCGTATTGGTATCAGACGGAACCTCACGCTGCGTTCCCGGCGCTGCCGCCCGTGGACGAGCGGTTGCCGCGCCTGCACGCGGTAGGCGGACCCGGTAATGCGGGGAAGTAAATCGGCCCTCTGCGAGCCACAACCAATTTAGCTTCGAGTTCGGCCCAGCGGGCGTAAAGCTGATCGATCGCCTTCTGGGCCGTTTCCATTTCCAACGAGATGGTGCGGAGGCGAGTGGCGTCGCTCATCACGGCGGGATCGAGAAGGGAATCGTGGCGTGCTTGTAGTTCCTTTTCCGCGTCGGCGATGCGCTGTTCGATGGTTTCCAGTTCGCGGGTTTCCTTGTAGGAGAGCTTCTTCTTTGCAGGGGAAGTGGAGGACTGACTACCGGTGGCGAGGAGTTGAGAAGCCGGAGCCGGCTTTGTTTTTGCGGCGGCCAATTGGGCACTCTGCCAGGATTCCCACTGCGGGTAATCAGCAAAGCGTTCGGCGTGCCCGAGGCCATCGAGGCCAAGGACTACCGTGGAGACACGGTCGAGCAGGTAGCGGTCGTGAGTGACCAACACGAGAGCGCCGCGGTATTCGAGCAGGCTTTCTTCCAATATTTCCAGTGTGGGGATGTCGAGATCGTTCGTCGGTTCGTCCAAAAGAAGCACGTCCGCAGGTTGCAGCATAAGCTGCGCCAGCAGGACGCGGGCTCGCTCCCCTCCAGAGAGGCGCCCTACCGGTTGGTTGAGTTGCTCGCCAGTGAAAAGAAAACGCGCAGCCCAGGAAGCGACATGGGTGACGCGGTCCTGGTAGATGACGGAATCGGAATCAGGGGCAAGAGCACGTCGTAACGTGAGGTCGGGATCAAGAATTCGATTCTGATCGAAATAAACAATGCGCAATGACTCGGCTTGACGGATTTTTCCGCGTGTGGCTTTGAGGTCTCCTTTGAGAAGACGAAGCAAGGTGGTTTTGCCGCTGCCATTGGGGCCAACAAGCCCGACGCGCATGCCGGAAGTCACAATGAAGTGGATACGGTCGAACAGTGTGCGCTCACCAAAGGAGTAGCTGACGTCGTCCAGGGTAATCAGCTGTTTGGTTTTGCGATCGGAAGAAGAGAAGTCGATTTGGGCGCTGTTGGTGCGTGTGCGGGCATTGAGGTCCGCCAGTTCACCGATCAGCTGATGGGCCTTTTCAATGCGTGCCTTGGACTTGGTGGTGCGAGCTTTGGGTCCGCGGCGAAGCCATTCGATTTCCGTATGAACACGATTTTCAAGGGCCGACTGGCGATTGCGCTGCGCGTGAAGATATTCTTCCTTGGCTTCCAAGAAAGCGCTGTAGTTTCCAGAGACCCGCAAGGAACCATTTTCGTAGGAAGGATTGATTTCGACAATTTCGCTGGCGACATTCTCCAGGAAATAGCGATCGTGACTGACCACGACGCAGGCGAAGGAAGCATTCTGGAGAACGCCTTCGAGCCATTCAATTCCCGCAAGATCGAGGTGGTTGGTAGGCTCATCGAGAAGGAGCACATGCGGATTGCGCACGAGGGACTCCACAATGGCTAGGCGCTTTCGCCACCCGCCGGACAGCGAGGAGGCAGAAACATCTAGATCGATGAAGCCAGCGCGACCCAGAATCGCCGCCAATCGCGCAAGACGGTCCTCTTCGGGCACGTGGGCCTCGTCAAGGGCCCGGTTGAGGACGGAGCGAATCGTTTCGTCCTCGGCGTAATCGGACACTTGGCGAACCAGGCTGAGGTGCATGCCCTTGCGGATGGCCAACTCGCCGCTATCAGGCTGCATGCGGCCGCTAAGAATTTCAAGGAGTGTGGACTTGCCGGAGCCATTTGGTCCAATGACGCCAATGCGTTCCCCCTCGGAAACAATAAACGAAAGATTCTGAAAGAGGGGAGCGACGCCGAATCGTTTGGCAAGTGCTTGAGCGCTGATGATCGGTGGCAAGTGGCTTGGAGTTCCTCTGAAAAATGGGCCTAGTAAGAATAACAGTAGAGGCAGTCCCCGAGCGAATGGTCACACGCGATCAAGAAATGAAGACACCAGTGCATAGGAGGCTCGCGTAGAAGGATCGCAAGCACCACTATCTGTTGATATCTTCCTTGTTCTCCAGGCGGCGGACGAGGTCGGTGAGCTGAGACTTGAGTGACGCGTCAGGAGCCACGGACAGGGCGAGCTTCATTTGGGTGAGGGCCGCGTCGTAGTCCTTTCTGGCGACGTCCAGGCGAGCCGTTTCGATGATGCCTAAGGCCTTATTGCGCGCGGCGAGCGCTTCCTCCGCGTGCCCTAGAGCGCTCAACGCCCGCGCCTTTGTCATTTCATTCTCAAAGCGGTCTTCAATCGCAATGGAATGGTCCGCGTACTTCGCGGCCTCTTCCGCATTCAGATTGTTGTTCAGCAGATAATTTGCAGCTTCCATCCACGCCTGCCATTCGAATTGTACGCGCCCGCGAAGTTGATTCTGCAGACTCTGCTCCACGATTTCGCCAGTATCCACTTCCACCTTGAAGGGCACGGAGACCTTTTCCCAGCGCATCGTGATGATGGCGGAGTTCGGTTTCGGGTCGTCGAAATCATAGCTGAGTGCCTCGTGATTCTCGATCGCTTGCGGCCTCACGGTAATACGGAGCGCGTCTTCAGTCTCGTCGTACGAAAAACTTCCCCAGGACGTGGAATTCCTAGAAAAAATGACGACCCAGGAAGTTTCACCCGGAATCAGATGCAGGCCGTATGTGCCTTTCGGCAGAGGCTGACCCTCGAGGCTGACCGCGTCGGTGAACTCTATGACGGTGTTTTTGTTGGCCCCAGCCCGCCAGACCTGCCCGTAGGGCACGAGACCGCCGAAGATCTTGCGGCCACTGACAAGCGGGCGGTGATAGTCAATCGTGATGTCTGTGATGCCAATGCGTTGTGTAACGCGCGCTTCCTGGCTGGTGTCCGGCAGGTTCAACAGTGCCGATTGGGCCTGCGTTTTCGAAGGCACGAAGCATACCGTCGCAAACACCAGTGCGGTTACGACTAGAGAGTTTCCCATGGGATGCCTCCTTATATGTATGTGGCGGCTTTCAGTGATCTTTGTTTGGTTCGTCGCTGACGCGCGTCTGGTCCGTAATCCAGTTCACTTCCCAGGTCTTACCGCCATCCTCGGAGAATGACTGCTCAAAGTGAGGCGTGGCTGTGTTGGTGTTCGACCAGATGAAGCGCACCAGGATCGTTCTGCCATTTAATGTGTCCTGACCGTAAAACTCACCGTGTCCGTTCTTGAACTCGCCGATCTGCGGTGGCTCCACTGTGCCATTCTTGCTGTTAGCCCAATACAGGCTCCATTGGTGCGATTCCGGATTGTAGAGGCGCAGGGTCAGCCCTTCGATGTGGCCTGCGGCAGTGCTATCGGTTTCGAATTGCTCCAACTGGGCGCGGCCGTCCCAAACCTTTCGGGTCGCGGAGGTGCCGTCAAATTCGACCCATGTCGTGGAGTTGGTCATGGGATGCAAGAGGCGTTTCAGGTGGATTTTCCAGGTGCCCAGCTCGAAGTCAAAATCATGCTGGCCATCGTGCGATGGGTTTATTTCCGTGGCAGGGGCCGCTTGCGCAAACCCCGGCAGGGAATGGGAGAAAGAGTTCAGAGAAGGCAACAATAAGCAGATTGCAAGATGCCGAAACAGGTTCATGATCTCCTCCAGACAATTACGTGGTGGGTTCTTTGGCCAAGGGAAAACATCAGAAAACTTTTCGATACACAAGAAATCCGGATTTCTCCGCGACTTGGTCATATAGCTTCATGGCGGTTGCGTTGGTTTCCTGTGTCTGCCAATACACTCGGCTGGAGCCGGCACGTTCCGCGCATCGATACACTTCTGCAATCAGCGCGCGGCCAACTCCGGAACCTCGTGCCGTTTCGCGCGTGAACAAATCCTGCAAGTAGCAGTTGGAAGTCAACGAAATAGTGCTTCGATGGAGTAAGTAATGCGCCAGCCCAAACAATTTTCCGTCGCGCTCGGCGACCAGAGCTTGCAAGGGTTCATAACCATCGAAGAACCGAGACCACGTCAGATTCGTGATTATTTCCGGCAGTGCTGTCTCATCTTTACGGCCGTAGAACGCGTTGTATCCGTCCCAGAGCACCTTCCACTCCGCAAAATCGCTCTGCTCGACTGGCCGCACCCGCGTTTGCTGGTTCAACATTGCCGCCTCGCCTGTCCACAATTCCATGTCATCGCTTTACCCTCGTCAGTGTCGCGACTATGTTCGTTTCCCAGGTCTTGCCTCCGTCATCGGAGAAGGCTTGTTCAAAATGGTGGGAATCCGGAGTGATGTCTGACCAGACGATTCGTACCAGGATGGCTCGGCCCTTGTATAATTCCTGATCGAAAAACTCGCCCCGTCCGCTCTTGAATTCGCCGGTGGTAGGAGGTACGCCGATTACGCCTGCGCGGCTATTCGCGAAATTCATACTCCACTGGTGCGCTTGGGGGTCGTAAAGGAACAAACATAGATCCTCGAAGTGACCGGCGGGACCATCGGCTTCCACCTCTTCGAGTTGCGCGCGGCCATCCCACACTTTTCGAACTACGACAGTTCCCGTGAGTTCGATCCAGGTGGTCGAGCCCGAAAGTGGATTCTGAAGTCGCTTCATGTGCGTCGTCCACGTGCCAAAGTTGAAGTCAAAATCGTGCTGCCCATCCCGAAGAGCATTGGCTTTCGACGCGTCGGGAGTTTGCTTCGGGATCGTTCGTGGGGGCAGCGCGAGAAGAACCAGGCTGCCCACCAGGAGATAAAACCCGCTCATTTTCCACGTTTTCATCACTTCCTCCTTGGACGTACATTTCGACTGAAGCCGAATTCAGTGCGCCTTGTCTGTTTCCTCTGTTCGTGTGTCGGTTGCAATCCAGTTCACTTCCCACGTTTTGCCACCGTCATCGGAGAATGCCTGTTCAAAGCGGCCCGAATTCGGGGTGATGTCTGAGATCACAAAACGAACCAGGATGGCTCGATCATGGAACATTTCCTGGTCGAAAAACTCGCCACGTCCATTCGTGAACTCGCCGACTGCAGGTTGTCTCAAGGTGCGGCCATGACTGTTGGCGAACGTCAGGCTCCATTGGTGGGCCTGGGGATCATAGAGACGTAGAGACAGTCCTTCGATGTGGCCTACCGGACCGTCGAGTTCCAGTTCCACCAAATTGGCGCGGCCATTCCAGACTTTATGGACGACGGTAGTTCCGTCGTATTCGACCCAAGTGGTCGAGCCGCTGAGAGGATGCAACCGGCACAAGAGATGCGTTTTCCAAGCTCCAATTTGGAAATCGAAATCGTGCTGGCCATCCGCTAATGTGCTGGCCGGCTTCGCTTCTGTTGTTGGTGTAACTGTAGGAATTGCGGGACTGGTCCAAAAGAAACTGCCGATTGTGCAGAACAGAAAGGAAGCTCCCACCGGACGAAGTGAATTCATATTTTTCTCCACCGCAACGCGGAACTCCCAATCCGCGGGTTCAAGAGTCCCGTTTCTTGTGGTATTTTCCTAGATCCACTTTCTATGCAATTGGCGATACCACTTTCGAAAGACGGCGGGCCGTTGTTCCGGCAGGTCTACCTCGGCCTGCGGCAGGCCATCTTCTCCGGAGGATTTTCCGCCGACGGCCGCTTGCCTTCGACGAGGGATCTGGCAGACCAATTAGGCATTTCCCGCACGGTGGTCTTGCTGGCGTACGACCAGCTATTGGCGGAAGGCTTCGTCACCGGCCGCAGAGGCTCGGGAACCTACGTCGCGAAAGGACTGTCCTCGAGCCAGTCGATAACTTCGAAAAAGTCGACCAATATCCGGATATCGCGATTCGGGAACGCGGCGGCGGCCGCTGCCAGAAGCATGGATATTGAAGGCCGGCGATTGCCCGTACACCGTTTTGATTTCGCTTCCGGCCGGAGCGAAAGCGATATTGAGACCTTTCCATTCGAAATGTGGCGGCGTTTGCTGCTGCGCTGCGCTCGCAAAGCTCGCGTGCTCGAACTGGATTACGGTCCAGCGGCTGGAAGTCTCGCCTTGCGCGAAGCTATCCGCGCCCATCTGAGGCGATCCCGTGCCGTGGTTTGCGATTCGTCGGAAATCATTATTGTGAATGGCTCGCAGCAAGCCCTGGATCTAATTGTGCGCGTTTTACTAGAGCGCGGCGATCGCGTAGCCATCGAGAATCCAAGCTACCAGGGCACTCGAGAGATTCTTCTTACCGCGGGAGCGCGGTTGTTTCCCGTGTGCGTAGATCGCGACGGCTTGGATCCCACCAAGCTTCCCGAAGATGCGCGGATCTGCTTTGTCACGCCCTCCCACCAATTTCCCACGGGGGCGATTCTTCCTCTGGGGCGGCGGCTGGCGCTGCTGGACTGGGCTAAGCGAAAAAACGCCGTGATTGTCGAGGATGACTACGATGGCGAGTTCCGCTACGGAGGGCAGCCGCTCGAATCGCTTCAGGGGTTGGATGCGGAAGGGAGAATCATTTACGTGGGGACGTTCTCTCGCACCGTGTTTCCGGCGCTCCGCGTGGGATACGTAATTGTCCCAAAATCGCTGAGGCGCGCGTTCACTGCGGCAAAGTGGCTGAATGATCAGCATTCCGCTACGCTGGAGCAGCATACACTGGCGGAGTTTATTTCGATTGGGGCGTATGAGCGTCACCTACGTCGCGTTCGACGCAGAAACGCCGCGCGCCGCGGAGCCTTGCTCGACGCCATTCGCAAGTATTTGGGCGACCGCGTCGAAATTACCGGTGACGGCGCCGGAGCGCATGTGGTGATTTGGCCCAGACGGCGCGTCTCTCAGGAAGATATCATTGCGAAGGCGGGGTCGCGCGGGGTGGGCATTAGTGGCATTGCGCGGTACTACTTGCAACCTCCTTCCCGAACTGGTCTTATGCTGGGCTATTGCCGCATGAAAGAGGAAGAAATTCGCGAAGGCATCCGGCGGCTAGGCGAAGTGCTCTAGGAATCCAGCCCACGCCCATTTGAGCTAGACCGCAATGGATGCGGCCGGGGTACAAGGATTACAGGATTGTCTTGCCGTCAGCCTCGGGTCACTGTGCTCTATGGAAAAGGGTGTTGTCCAGCCCCGACAATCCCGCCCAAGAAATCTCACTGAGGTGATTTCATTATGAAACCAGTACTGCAGTTCGGGGGCTTGTTTATATCGGGCTTGGCTTGACCTTTACCATTCCAGCACTCTTTGCGACGAACTTCGCGGCGAACTCTGCCACGCAGACAGCGGAAGCGCATCAAGCCATGCGCGATCGCTATCAGGAAGCCGTCAATGAGTTAAACCTCACCGACGACCAGAAGGGAAAAGTGAAGGACATTTTCGATGAGGCTCGAACGAAGCGGCAAGACATCATGAAGGATAGTTCGCTGACGGACGATCAGAAGAAAGAGAAGATGAAGGAACTGCACAGCGACACGAGGACGAGGGTGAATGAGATCCTGACGCCGGATCAGCGGAACCAACTGAAGGAGAAGATGGAGGCTACAGCCAAGGCGAAGCAGCCGCAGTAGAACCACGCATACCCATAAAGAAAAGCGCCCGGATCAAGCCTGGCGGGCGCTTTTGCTTTTGTTTGACGGAACTTTGGGCGTTGCATAGACTGACCCTCCGGACAACCACGCCGGTTGAGACAGCATGTCTATTTCTTTTGAAGATCGAAAAAACGAGCCCGCGATTCAGGGGTTCCTTCACGAGCCTGAACGGCCTATCGGATTCGCCCTCGCGCTCACCCACGGTGCGGGAGCCAACTGCCAAACAAAGCTGTTGGTAGAGATGTCCGATGCATTTTCGGCGCGGGGATTCACCGTTCTGCGTTTCGACCTGCCCTTCCGCCGTGCGCGGCCGCACGGACCACCGTCTCCAGGGAGCGCTGCTGCGGACCGAGAGGGGCTCCACCGCGCCGTGGCCCTACTGCGAGAGAAGACGAAAGGCCGAGTATTTCTGGGTGGCCATTCCTACGGTGGACGCCAGGCAACGATTCTCGCGTCGGAACAACCGCAGCTAGTGAAGGGGTTGCTGCTGCTCTCGTACCCTCTGCATCCGCCGCGAAAGCCGGCTGAATTGCGCACGAGCCATTTTCCGAAGCTGACCACGATGGCATTCTTTGTTCACGGCACCCGCGATCCCTTCGGCTCGCCTGTGGAAATGAAATCCGCAATAAAGCTGATTCCCGGTGCGCACGCATTGTTGGAAGTTGAAGGTGCCGGTCACGACCTGTTGGTCAAGAGGTCGCTCGGCGAATTGCCAGCTCTCGTCGTGACCGAATTTGAGAAGTTCCTGAAAACCTCTGGGCTCCGCGACGGAACGGGGAACTCATGAAAATAACTGATGCTAAGGTCATTGTTTGTTCCCCTGGACGGAATTTCGTCACCCTGAAACTGATGACCGAAGACGGAATTTACGGTTTGGGTGACGCCACCCTGAACGGACGCGAACTCGCTGTCGCAAGCTACCTGGCCGACCACGTGCTTCCTTTGTTGATTGGCCGCGACGCCCGCAAGGTCGAAGATATTTGGCACTACCTCTACAAAGGAGCCTACTGGCGCCGCGGACCCGTCGGCATGTCCGCGATCTCCGCGGTCGACACCGCTCTCTGGGACATTCAGGGGAAGCGGCTCCACGTGCCTGTTTATCAACTGCTCGGTGGTGCGTCCCGTGATGCTGTTCTGGTGTACGGCCACGCGAGCGGCGCCAACCTGGAAGAAACCGTCCGCGCGGTGGGTCAATATCTGAAACTGGGGTACAAGGCCATCCGAGCGCAATCGGGAATCCCGGGGCTGGAGACGACCTATGGGGTGCCGCATGGCCAGGCAATTTATGAGCCTGCAGAGAAAGGTGCGCCGCCAGAAAATCTCTGGTCATCGGAAAAATATCTGGGGTTCGTTCCCCAGTTATTTTCGCGCCTGCGCAAAGAGTTCGGCCCCGACGTGCATCTTTTGCACGACGCGCACCACCGCCTGACGCCGGTTGAAGCGGCGCGCGCGGGCAAGGAACTCGAGCCGTTTCATTTGTTCTGGCTGGAGGACCCGACGCCGGCAGAATTGCAGGAAGGGTTTCGTCTGATTCGGAGGCACACCACAACGCCAATCGCGGTTGGGGAAGTGTTTAACTCCATTTATGATTGCCAGCAATTAATTCAGGAACAGCTTATTGACTACATTCGCACCAGCGTTGTGCATGCCGGGGGTATCACACATTTGAAGAAGATTGCGCATCTGGCGGAGCTGTACCAGGTGCGAACTGGGCCGCATGGCGCTACCGATCTCAGTCCGGTTTGCCTGGCCGCCGCGCTCCATTTCGACTTAAGCATTCATAATTTTGGCATTCAGGAGTACATGGGGCACACCGCGGAAACGGACCAGGTCTTCCCGCATTCCTACACGTTTGAGAACGGGATGATGCATCCCGGCGAAGCGCCCGGACTCGGCGTTGAAATGGATGAATCGCTCGCCGCGAAATGGCCGTACGAGCGTGCATATTTGCCCGTGAACCGAAAGCTCGATGGAACGATCCACAATTGGTGAAGAGGCGAGGTTTGCCCGTCACTTTGAGGATGGTGCCCCGTTCGGACCGTGGATGTAACGACTAGCAAACGTCAGGAAGTAAGGCCAATTTGGGCCCGTGGTGTGCCCGCCGGTGTGCTCGCGAAACGCAATGTCTCCGTCAAGGAGCGCCGTTTCCATTGGCGGAAAATCGATGGTGCCTAAATCCTTTTTGCCGAGAAGTTGGTAAACCGGCCCGGCGCCTACCGCTCCCAAGAACATCCCTTTCGCATCGACCCAGCCGCCTTCCACGAGTGGCGACCCGCTGCTGATGAAAATGGGCCGCGGTGCGCAAAGCGCGATAAGTTCATGGGCATCCACCGGTAAATCATTAGGAGTTAGCGGTCCCGCGTACTTCAGGAAGTTCCCAGCCATCCAGTAGTACTCCGCCGTGGAGGCGACGTTTTCCACCTGTTCGCCAAAGGTGCGCCGAAGAATTTTGGCACCGCCCGCGCCGGAGGAACCAATGAAACCAATGGCAAAACGCGGATCATATGCCATGGCCACCAAGGCGGCTTTCCCATAACGCGACAGCCCTTCGATACCGACCTCTTTGGCATCGACGGAGTTGTCCGTCTCGAAATAATCCAGTGCCCGGCTGGCGGCCCAGGCCCACGCGCGAAGAGCGCCCCAATCGTCCACCTTGCGTGGCTGACCCTTGTTCACGAGGCCGATGATCCCTTGCGTCAGGCCTTCGCCATTATCGGCTTGCACGCTGGTGGGAATCAGAACGGCATAGCTCCAGCCTTTCGCAAGCACCTGCTGCTGCCACGGAGGTCCATTTCCGGTGAACGCTGCCCACTGCGCTTCCGAAAAGCGTTTTCGCATCGCGGCTAGGACCTGCGGGCTTACGCCAAATTCCATCATCACGGGGACGGGGCCAGACGCTTTGGCCGGAACGCTCAAGGTGAGCTGAATGTCCACCGTGATAAGCGGATAGGCAGAATTGTCGACGTGCCCGAGCAATTTCTTGGTGATAATGGGAACGCCCGCGTCTTCTTCCTTCGTGATGCTGGTGACCTCCCAATGGACAGCCGGCATATCCTTGGGAACTCGGCCATAAATTTCGCGGTCGAACTCTTCCACGATTTCCGGGCGGCGTTGTGTCCACCACACTTCCGGGGAGTCAGCTTTTTTCCCGTTCTTCAGAACCAGTGGATCGGGAAGGGAGTACGGAGCAACTTTCGATTCATCAAAATTGGCGGCATTCGGCGATTTCGGGTCGCCATCAGGACCGCGGCGGAGCGTCGTAATGTGGAGAAGATCCATCAGCCGCTGATGATCTTGGGATGCGGTGAGTTGCACAGGAGGAGGGAGAGTGCTCGTCGTTAGTGGAGACTGCCCGGGAAAGGCAAAGGGGCACAGAATGATCCAAGTGGACAGCACAACCCCAGAACGGCCAGTAATTACTCGCATCTTGTGCAAGGAATTCCTCCACTTCTTTCCGCCGGGTGGGTGCGCGGTACTATACATTCTGGTGATTGCTGCCGCCAAGCGTTTTGCAGCGTGCGGAAGGGGTATCCTCCTGACTTACTCATGGTATTAAATCGAGCTATCAACCACTGCCTTTCGCTGCTTTGCTTGTGCGTGGCTTCCCTCGTGCTTGCGGGAAGTACAGTTTTGCGTGCGGAAACTGGAGCCGCAGCTTGGTTACGCTACGCTCCCCTCAATCAAGAAGCTTCGCGAAAATACGACAAGCTGCCGGCTGCCATGGTTGTACTGGGGGATTCCGCGATTTTGAACTCCTCAAGGGAGGAATTGACCCGTGGAATTCGCGACATGCTTGGAAAAACTCTGCGCAGTGAGACGACGGTTTCGCAAGACGGCGCTATCGTTCTAGGAACCATTCCGGCCATCCGGAGAGCCATCCCCGGTTTCCGTCCTCCGGTCGAGCTGCGCAACGACGCGTTCTGGATTACCCATGTGCGGTTGCACCGGGCAGACTGCATCGTCGTGACCGCGGCGAACGATCGGGGTGTTCTCTACGGCGTGTTTTTCCTCCTGAGGGCCATTGCGCGGAACCAATCCACCGCGAACCTCGATGAGTTGCAGCAGCCTTATGCAGCTGCCCGCTGGGTGGATCAGTGGGACAACCTAGATGGCAGCATTGAACGCGGATATGCGGGTCGATCGATTTTCTTCGAAAACGGTCAAGTGCGGAGCGATCTCACGCGTGCCGGCGAGTACGCTCGTTTGCTAGCCTCTGTTGGCGTCAATGCATGCGCCATCAACAATGTGAATGCGGATGCGCGCCTGCTCCAGGACGAGTATCTTCCTCAACTTGTTCGTGTGGCAGAAGCGTTCCGTCCCTGGGGAGTGCAGCTTTCCATCTCGGTGGATCTGGGGAGCCCGAAAACCGTCGGCGGACTGGATACGTTTGATCCATTGGATCCGCGCGTGGCCGAATGGTGGCGACGAAAAGCCGATCAGATCTATGCT
Organism: Candidatus Acidiferrales bacterium; assembly: GCA_963775865.1. GTDB lineage: Bacteria > Acidobacteriota > Terriglobia > Acidiferrales > UBA7541 > Acidiferrum. The sequence continues at coordinate 756,994 of CAVZKU010000002.1, forward strand.
GCTATTTCGGATTTCGGCGGCTTTGTCGTCAAGGCAGATTCCGAAGGCCGTTCGGGTCCTTCGCTGTATGGCCGCACGCAAGCCGACGCGGCAAATGTAATTGCGCGCTCTCTGAAGCCGCATCAGGGCGTCGTTTACTATCGCGCGTTCGTCTACAACCATCACCTGGACTGGCGCGACCTGAAGAACGATCGTGCTAAAGCGGCCTACGAGTATTTCCATCCCCTCGACGGAAAGTTTGATGACAACGTCATCATTCAGATGAAGCACGGACCAATCGATTTCCAGGCCAGGGAACCGGTTTCGCCGCTCTTCGGCGGGTTGGAGAAGACAAACGAAGCGATCGAACTACAAATCACGCAGGAATACACGGGACAGCAGCGGCACTTGTGTTTTCTGGTTCCTATGTGGAAGGAGGCACTGGATTTTGATTTGCGCGCCGACGGCCAGCATACGCCCGTCAAGGAACTGGTCGCCGGAAGGACATTTCATCGCCCCATGGGCGGGTTCGTGAGAGTAGCCAACGTGGGATTGGACGACAACTGGTTGGGGCATCCCTTGGCGATGGCCAATTTATACGGTTTTGCGCGGCTCGCATGGAATCCCAATCTGAGCGCACCAGCGATCGCAGAAGAATGGACGCAACTCACGTTTGGCAGCGATCCGGCTGTGCTGCGCACGATTTCGTCGATGCTGCTTACTTCCTGGAACACCTATGAAAGCTACACAGGTCCACTTGGCGCGCAAACTCTGACGGATATCCTCGGCAGCCATTACGGACCAGGTATTGAATCCTCGGAAGAGAACGGTTGGGGGCAATGGCACCGGGCTGATCAAAAGGGAATCGGAATGGACCGGTCTGTGGCAACCGGAACTGGTTTTGTGGGGCAGTATTGGCCGCCAGTCGCGAAGGTGTACGAGTCTGTCGAAACTACTCCTGACGAGCTGCTCTTATTTTTCCACCACGTTCCATACACCTATGTTCTGCATTCCGGAAAAACCGTCATCCAGCATATCTACGATTCTCACTATGACGGAGCGCAACGCGCGGCTGATGATGTCCGGCAGTGGCAAACCTTGGAAGGTCGTGTGGACGAGCAGCGGTTTGGTGAAGTCCTGGCACGACTTCGGTATCAGGCGGGCCACGCCATCGTCTGGCGCGATGCCATCTGCAACTGGTTCTTGCAAACCACTGGAATTTCGGACGCGCAGGGAAGGGTAGGCCAGTATCCAGGACGCGTGGAAGCCGAGCGCCTGCAGTTAAGTGGCTACACCGTGGTCGAGGTCAAACCTTGGGAAAATGCTTCCGCAGGAAAAGCGATTGAGTGTAAGGTGCCGGAAGGCTGCTCAGCGGCATTCCTGTTTCATGGGGCACCTGGCATATACGAGATCGACACTCAGTACTTCGACCAAAACAACGGCGAAGCTAGATTTCGACTGTATGCGCAGGATCAACTGCGGGACGAGTGGGTGGCGAACGACCATCTGCCTTCACCGAAGATCGGCGGAGATACATCCACCAGACACCGCACCGTAGGAGTAAGGCTAGCTCCCGAAGATGAGATTCGCATTGAAGGCGTTCCGGATCGCGGGGAGTCCGCTGCGTTGGACTACATCGAAATCCTGCCAACGTCCGCGTCCAGCACCCCCAAATAGCTTTCAGGTTTAGTTATTTGCAAACACGAGAGCCTGTCTCATTCCCGCGAACCGAATTTCGATCAAGGTGCGAGACCCGTCTCTGTTCTTCTGATACCCAATGGCATCCGCAGGGAACCGGGTGTTCTGTTTCACCCATTTTCCCGCGACGGTAAAACCCAACCCTCCTGTGTCCTCAATCTTCACAACCGCATCGGGCGTGTACGATTCCCAACTGATCACGCAATCTCCGACGGGCAGATCTTTGCCAGCAACCTTCAGCGCAGGAGGTAGATTGAAATCCCGGCGTCCCCTTTCGTACGATCGCGGCGTGTAACCGAGCGACACCAGAGCCGTGTGTGCCGCGTCAGCTTCGCGGTCGCCTTCGTACGGACCGACCAGAACTTGGTAGGACTTTCCCCAGAGACGGGCCTTTTGGATGACTGTCGAAGGGAACCCCAGTTGCGTTAATTTGCCGGTGGTTTTGTCCGCCAGTAGTTTTTCCCTGAACTTTCCGACTTCGAGATATTTTTCAGAACTCATTCCGGTCGGGTCGATCTTCGAGGGCTCCACGTGAACGGCAAGTCGGCTCGCCAATTCCAGTTCTGGCGAGATAGGCCGGAACATGATGGCGCTTGGATCCACGACAGGCGAGACGCCCACGCCTGACGCCAAGTGCCGTTCCGCGGCGGAACCCGCAATCGAGTTATCGCTAGGGTTGCTCCGGGGAGAAGAGAGAGAGGGAGGGGAAGGGTTCGCAGCTTCTGACTTCCTTTCATCGGTCTTGGTGTTTGTCGTCAGCCCAGCAGTCGCAACGAGTTTCGGCGGGAAGGGGCTTTGCTCTGACACGGCCGCCACTTTCTTTGGTGCCCGGGGACTATCCTGGGGTTCAGACACTATTGGCTGCGGATCAGGATAAGGAACGCTTAATTCCGGTGCTGCTCCGCTCGGCGCAGTTGGCCGCGCTTCTGTGGGGCTCGCCTCTGCCGCGGTGGACATCTGCGAAGAGGATCTTCCTCCCAATCGTTCACCCAGCCGAATCAGACCCTCGCCCAGTTCGCGACTGTGAGTCAGCACCGAAATTGCGCCGACAACCAGGGCTGAAACGAGGATTCCGGCCAGCACCCCCCCGGAGAATCCGATCCACACTTCTTCTGACCGAACACGCCGGAGAAGGGTGTCCACTTTCGCGGAAACCTGCCGCGCCGCGTGTGTCAGAGACTGTTTGATGCCTAGGAAAGGAGATGGGCGCACGGGCGCAAGGGCAGCTTTCTCGTTCTCCGCCACCAGGGACGATTTGTGGATCCAGTCGCGAATTTGTTCGCGGGCTTCGGCGGTCAGGTTCGTGAAGCGCAATCCTCCCATTTTGCGCGTCTGGTCAGTCCACGCCAGTTCGCTTCCCACCTCGATAAATCTCGAGATGCCTCTTGTCAGTTGTTCATCTTTGGAACCAAGCCCTTCGTTTGTGGTGATTCGGTGCCGACGATAAGAAAACCAGAAGCGAATCGTCTCAGTCTGTTGAATGGGGGCTGTGGATTGGAAGCAAAGGCCGCCCTCAGAAATATTCAGAATGACCCCGCCACTGTTTGGATCGAGGTTGACATACGCGGACCCTGTCACGGACATGCGAGGGAGATGTCGGCGTTCTGTCCTCACCATTGACGTGGCCCCCCCTGCCAGTTGTCGCGTGATTCTCGCTCGGGTTGCCGCTAGCTGAAGCAACGGAAATCCACTGAGGATACCGCTGCCACACATAGTTCCCCTGCGCAAACCAAGACGCCCAAGACGCGCGTCTCCGCGCTCTCTTCCACACAGGCTGGGAGGTAAACAAACGAACAGAATACCTGCATTCCATATCCGAGGGGAGACAGCAGGTCAATGGTACGGTGGTACCAACGAACTAAAGGTAATGGTCGCTTGTGAGCTGACCTGGTCGAAAACGATCCACAATTTAGTGCGCGGATCATCATCGATTTAGATGGTGATCGCATCGTCTCCATACGTTTCGAGGATAATCGCCCCTTTGGGTCTTGTTACGGGGTGGAGTTCCATGGGAGAAGGGCTACGAAAGTTGCACAGCGACTTCATTAGGAAGAAGCGGGACTTCACCGGCACATCACACCTATGAACGGGTACTAGCAGCAACATGTCCGGTAACGCGACGCAGGCCCGTGGTTCGATCTTGACAAGTAAGTCGGATTCCGATATATCGGAGTGCGACCATGAAAGACGACCGTAAAGATTCCCTCCCGCTATCCCCTGCCACTTTCTACATCCTGCTTGCTCTGTCTGACGAAGATCGCCACGGCTACGGAATCATGCAAGAGGTAGCACGCCAGTCGGAAGGCAGGTACAAGCTCGGTCCCGGCACGTTCTACGACAATCTGGAAAAGCTCATTGATCACGGAGTCGTCAAGGAAGTGCCTCGGAAGTCCGCAAACGACGACCCTCGGCGGCGCTACTATCGAATGACGGGATTTGGCCGCAATTTGTTCTTAGCAGAGGTTTCGCGTCTGGACAGTGTCGTTCGCGAGGCAAGGGTACGTCTGCGCGGTACCAAGCCAAAGGTAGCCTCGTGATGAGTTTCCTTTATGCACTTCTCATTAGCCTACATCCGCCTTCATTCCGCAAGCGGTTCGCACCGGAGATGTTATGGATTTTCGACATTGCGTTCGGGAGTTTCTTGCCGAAAGGAGAAACTGCCTTTGAGCCGACGAACCAGGATCATTCGAAAGAGCTTGACGCTCTTGATCGCGACGGTGCTCCTTGCTTGCAGGGATCGCTTATGAACAACTCGGACGCAGGCGTGACCGAGCGCGTTTTCCGCAAATCGGCAGGTCCGTGGACATTGGCGGCCGGACTCTCAATATCCTCTGCTTGGGGACAGGCGCACCGGCGGTCATTTTCGAATCTGGCGGCGACGCACCAGGTCTTGAGTGGGCGCCCTATCAGGCGGAAGTCGCTAAGTTCACGCAGGCTTGTTGGTATGACAGAGCTGGAATTGGCTGGAGCGACTCCGGCCCGTATCCGCGAACCAGTGCGGCTATTGCTAGGGATCTTCATGCGCTGTTGAAAAGTGGAGGTATGCCACCGCCATACGTACTTGCTGGCGCATCGTTCGGTGGTTTGAATGCGCGGGTGTATGCCGGTCTTTTCCCCAAGGAAGTAGCTGGACTCGTTCTCATCGATTCCGCGCACGAAGACGAACCTCTGCGCGCGCCAAAGTTCTTTCTGGGTCGCACTGCGCCGAGAATCATCTGGCACCCATTCGATCTTGTACTGCGAACGGCTTCTCTCATCGGATTGATCCGGCTCACCGAATCGTCTCGTACGGGAAGCGAGAATCCGGCACAAATGAGTCGTGAGGAAATGATTGCAGCACTCAGGAAACAACCAAAGTCGGTTGTGAATAACATCACGACTGGAGTTGTCCTGCCCGAAAGCTATGAGGAGGCCAGGGCCACCGGAGCGTTCGGAGACATTCCCCTGATTGTGTTGACGGCAGGAACGCCACTCGATTTCGACGATCCGGAACTAAATAGGCAAGCTGCTGCATACCAGCAAGTGTGGGTCCATGAAATTCAACCAAAACTCGCGCGGCTTTCCACCCGCGGACGCCAAATCGTTGCGCTGAATGCCAACCACGGCACTATTCCGCAAGAACTGATCATTAGCGCCATCCGCGAGGTCGTAACACAGGTTCGCGGCGACAGCCCAAGCCATTAGCCGGCACGCGTCCCGTGCCATACGGTAAGGCCTGAAAAAACGACGTAATCGCCCATATAAAGTTTTAGAACTTGACTTGTCCGGTTTGCCGTGCGGGCAAAATGGGGCACAATGTCTGGTCTAGGAGGCAGCGCTTCCTTGCAGCGGCAAGACCTGGCAATGAGGGCGGGAGGTAGGGGCCCGGCGGTCATCAGATTTTCCGGCCGGCCAGGCAGTCATTTCTGATGGCCCTTGGGGCTTCACAAACCAGGGATTACCATTCACTCCTTGGAAGGTTCCCAAAGCTCGATCTGATTGCCATCTGGATCTTTAAGCCACGCAAAGTTCCCGTAGGGATATTCCGCGGTCTTTTCGATTGCCACGCCTTTACTCTTAAGATGGCTAAGGACTTCTCCCATGTTCTTCACTGTGTAATTAATCTTACCCGTTCGTGGCTTATCCTTGATGTCTTGATCAGTGGGCATAATCGCCCACGCTATCGTTCTCTTGATCTCCGGATTTTCAAGATCCCTATATTCGAACGATGTATAGATTGAACTGCACTCAGTATCTTCGCCCTCAGGAACTATTCCGAGGCATTCGCGATACCAATTTGCTAATCTCTTTGTATCGTTAGAAAACAGAAAAGCGCCGCCAATTCCGTTGATCATAAATTCCCCCCTTACGCAGTGACTCGGTTATTGTCCCTTGTTTCGATCTACTTGCGAAATTAAAGCAGTCCATGGAAGCGCGACCATCATAAAGTTCATGTCAACTCCTCATCTCTGCCGGTTTCCGAACCGGCAGGCATAGTTCCAATTCAAACTGCGACCAATCCGTCGCGCTTTCTTTGTCCAGGAAAACCTCAAGTGCTGGCGCATGCTCGGGCTCGTAGGCACTGTTGATAAGCCAGTCTCTGTAAAGGTAGTCCCAAGCCGTAGCTACCTTTATGGATATCGCCGGAAACCTTTATGACGGCGTAGCGCATGGCTGGCATTTTCAATTTCGACATGCCTTCCCTGCACTCGAAGGGAAAAGACGACGCAAGACAGACCTCATATCGATAAAGATGCTTTGGGGTCACGTGTGGATCGTCTACCGTCATTCCGAAAAGAATCCCTTGCGAAAAAATATCCTGGGATTTGGCCCATTCGATCACTGTCTTTAGGGCGGCAAGTACTCTGTCCAGTTCGAAGGCATTCGTAACCCGAATATAGGCGACTTGCCTTTCAGGAATGTCGAGCAATCTGACCGGAAACGCGGCTCTCTTTTCTTCCGCGCTCATGGGGAGACCATATTCGTCTTCCGGGAACAGTTCTTTGCAAATCTTGCTCTTTTTGATCTCGCCGCTTTTTCGAAACTGACTTGGCGAAGTGTCGTAGCCGGATCGGAACGCACGTGAAAACGTGGCCGATGACGAAAACCCGCAATCTAAGGCTATATCGGTCAGGCTTTGGTCGGAATAACGAAGATGACGAGCGGCCTTTTCAAGACGAAGCCGATTCGTAAAATTCCTTAGGGTTTCGCCAGAAACCGCTCTAAAAATCCGATGGAAGTGAAATTCCGAGAAGCAAGCAACCTTAGCAAGCTCAGCTAGCTTCACCGGGCGATCCAGATTCCCGCGAAGGTAGTCAATGACCCGATCAATTCTTTGGGCATATTCGCTTTTGGCCTGGGTCTTTGCGCTTGGCACGGATTCTATTGACATTGTGTCGTAGATATACCCCAATTTGCCTATGCCGTCAGCATCCAATAGTCTGACTGCCATTAAAGAGGAAAACCGCGCTAGCTCCTTCCATGAGAAGGCCGGTGAGTGTCAAGCCTGAAAATCATGTTTCCATTTACCCGAACAGTGCTAGTCTTTTTCATAGCCGGTCTCCTTTTCATTGTGCCTAGAGCACGTCAAACATTGGGAGCGTATCGCATCCTGCGGGAGACCGGCCTTCTCATCTCATCTCTGATTAACGACATACACGTCCAAATGGATTTCAAGTTTCCGAGTACGCGACTACACAGTCAAGTGGGGGCAGTTAACGACCAACTTCTATCGGGGTTTCCTTGTCTGAGTGTCCAATTAAAGGCTTGTTTCAGCGGGCCATCGGAGAGAGCGGCGGCCTGTTTGAGCCGGTCGCACTCGCACCAAAATTCCTGTTGGCCAACGCAGAACGCGACGGGGACAAGTACGCCGTTTCGCTGGGTGCGCCCTCGCTCAAGGAACTACGCCAGCTTCCAGCGACCCTGCTTACCGGCAATGCCGGCGGCATCGTCCACGCGGTGATCGAACCGTATGTGCTTCCGCTTTCACCCTATGAGGCATTCAGTTCAGGGCAGCAGAATGATGTCCCCTTACTGATCGGTTCGAACGCCGAAGGGGCACGAGCGATGGTGGATGTCACTCACGAAACGGCCGCCACGTTCGACAGCGACCTGGAACGTAGCGTCGGCCAACTTCCCCCTGCGCTGATTGCGGCATATCCTCACGCGACCGACGAAGAGGCGCGCCAGGCGCAGCTCGGCCTCGAGCGCGACCTCCGCTTCGGCTGGGACATGTGGGCATGGGCGAGGCTGCAAGCCGGAACCGGGCAGAGCCCTGTCTTTTACTACTCGTTTCGACAACAGCCGCCGTTCCCGGCCGGCTCCGTCTACGCGGGTTGGGACGCGAGCCACTTCGCCGAGCTTTGGTATGTCTTCGACCACCTGGACCAGTCGCCCTGGAACTGGACTGCAGCAGATCGGAAGCTGGCTGAGGAGATGTCCAACTACTGGGTCAACTTTGCAAAGTCAGGCGATCCAAACGGGCCGGGCCTTCCCTCGTGGCCGGCGTTCGCCAATGCAGAGAGCAAGATTCAGTACCTGGGCGATCCAATCACCGTTGGCGGCGTTGCGAATATCCATGAGCTGAGCGTCTTCGATGCCGTCTACTCTGCGGTGCGGGGCAAGCCCTTTGCCGCAAGGTAATCCTTTGCAAATCTGGTACTAACCCGCACTTCTACCTGCGGCTGACCAAACAACCTCGCGGGCATAGTTTCCGAGTTGATCGGCTTGTTCAACACTAGGGTGTTATCGGTACAAACCCGACCGGCGCGCTGATAACTTCCGGGTTGCTCGCTTTCCCTGCACGAACACCTTCACCAGGTGCGCTATCTTCAGCCGATTCAAGTATACGCTCGCGGTTGACGGACTCACTTCAGCTACTACCGAAAGCTCGGGTGCTGGTTCGTGCATGGCCGTCCATGCTCGACATTCATACTTCGATGATTAACGAATTGTTGATTTTCGGGAACTGCCATACTTGCGACCATAGATCCCACCACGCCCTCGGCCAGGCAAATAAGCCGTTGGGCGCAAAGCGAGGTGCAATTTGCGAAAGGGTTGCATATCGTCTCTGTTGCTGATTGTCGCTACCGTTTTGGTGCCTACGGGTCCACGCGCGCGGTGGAAGTCACATTGGACCTACGAAGGGCCAACCGGCCCCGAACACTGGGGTGACCTGGACCCGGAGTACGCCGCCTGCAAAGTTGGCAAGGAACAGTCTCCCATCGACATTCGAAACGCGGAGAAAGCCGAACTCCCCCCGATACGGTTCGAATACAGAAACGGCCCACTCAGGATCATTAACAATGGCTACACGGCGGTCCGAGTGAACTATACCCCGGGAAATGGAAACTTTCTGATCGTGGGAGACAAGCGCTACGAACTGACGCAATTCCACTTTCATCATCCCAGCGAAGAATACATTCACGGTAAGCCATCCGATATGGTGGCCCATTTGATGCACCAAGCCAGTGACGGCCAGGTTGCCGCTGTCTCAGTTCTTTTCAAGGCCGGCCGCGCGAATGGCATCGTTCAGCAGCTTTGGGAACATATGCCCGACACCCCGGGCAAAGAGGAGGTGATCGCGGGAGTCGAGGTAAATCCCACTGGCCTGCTGCCCCGCGACACCTCCTATTACACGTACATGGGGTCGTTGACGGCTCCGCCCTGCAGTGAGGGCGTCACCTGGTTTGTGCTGAAGACTCCGGTGGACATCTCCGCAGAGGAGATCAGCGCGTTCGCCAAGCTCTATCCGCACGATGTTCGGCCCCTTCAGCCGCTCAACGGCCGCGTCGTGAAGGAGAGTCAGTCACGCGAAAATCCTCGGTAACATCGCACAACCAAACAAAAGTTCACAAACAGGCACCACGATGCTCTATATTTGCGACGGAAAGTAGCTAAGCGGAAAACGGCAAATTCCTTGGGATCTAGTTGGTTCATATTGAATCCCGGTATCGCTACCAACCTAGTGTGCTTCGCTTTGCTCGGCGATACTTCGCATGAGCTCTGGCAACCAGTTTGCTCGGGTTCTCGGTGAAGAAGCTCGATCAGTTCCTATCGTGACACTTTTTTTGTAGATCATTTCTGTCCGAACAAAAAAGCTGGCTGAGGTCAATGCTTCTCAGTCTCGTGAAGCCACGGTTATCCAGACTTCATGAGTCGAGGAACCGCTGGCGTAGCTAACTGGAACTCGCGTTCCCGGTTTAAGAGCTGCCACCACCGTTTGCAATTCTGTGCCTTTGACCCGCCGTCCATCGAGCGCCAAGATTACGTCTCCCACGTGTATTCCCGCTAGCGCCGCGGGACCTTGCGCAGTCACGTTGGTCACCAACGCTCCTTCACTATCGTTCTTCGCGGAGACTCCTATCCAGCCGACGGGCTTTTGTGTCGAGCGTGTTGATACTCGATCTGCAGCCGATTCCTTTGAACTGTCGGGCTTCGTCGGCGGGTCTGCTGTGCTCATTTCATCGGGTCCCCCGGCCAACTCGGCATTCAAGGTGATCGAACCACCGGAAAAATTCACTATGCGGACCCAGTCTTGAAACCCAGATTTCTTGACGGTTATGACGTGCTTTCCGGCCGTGACATTTATGGTTGAGGGCGTGTTACCGGCGAAATCCTCATCGACGAAGATCTCGGCTCCAGGCAGGGTGGAACTTACGCTCACGGTTGAGGTGACCACTGATGATTGGGCCGGACAGGGTTTGGGTGTGGTCGTCTGAACTGCGGATGGGACTGTCGGCTGAACAGTGTCGAGGGAACTCTGAGGTGTGGTTGAGGAAGGGTCGCTTGGCGCTGATTGCGGGTTATTTATTGGCCTGATGGTAAGCACAGCCCAGCCCTTTCCTTTGACCGCCAATCTTTCCTTCTCCCTTTTGCTAATCTGTTCCATTGCGTCCTTAAGCAGCGACGTGGAAGCTGAGGTCAAGTCAGTACGGTTGTGACCATGAAGAGGTGCGATAGGCACGAAACTTCCTTTGCTCTCGCTTGTTTGTGGGTTCCAAACTGCCAACCATCCATCCGCCACATAGTGCTTCTTCGTCCCTGAGCTTGAGTGACTGTCAGGCACGCTGGTCCTGGTGGTGCCTGAAACGGTGCTTGTGTTGCCATTCTGATCCGTTATGGTCGGGTTCAAATCTCCGTTGACCGGCGCAGTTGCTTCATAACTGTAAATATACGATTCACTCACCAAATGCTCTCCCCACACGATCGCATAGAATGGCTCATCGGCCGGGGCGCGAGCGCCATTTTCGACGTAACAAATTCCCGCATACTTGTCCCGGTTGCCATACTTCTCGTACCAACTGGTCTGCGGTTCATTCATCTTCAATATGGAAAGGTGGCCGGGGACTTCATCATTTTCGAGTACTGAGAAATACACGACACAAGGGGCAGGCTGTTCGTTCGCCTCGATCTTACCGACGACTAGGAGTAGTGTTGCCAGACATCCGATGGGCTTAAGGTTCATGGGCGGAAGAACTAGCTACACACCGAGGCGATAACAAAAACGGGGGACACGCCGAAAATGATCGTATTCCGATGACCCTTCCAGGTCAATCAATCCCATCTTGCAACGGGCGGTCGCAGACGGGCGGGAGCGGCCCGGCAACTCCGTATCACGTTTTCGGAACCTCATCATTACCTTTTCCGGTTTCGGCCTCTACCATGATCTTAATCCGAAACTTCAATGACCTCGCCCTCTTATTGGCTTAGCAGCGTTCTTGATTGAGACGGTCAACATCCTTCCTCAATTGGCTCATTCTTCGAGAAATGGAGACTTGGTAAAAGGAGAAAACCGCCCAAACGACAATCCATGCAGCAAGCAAGTACTTAAGATTATTCATGTGCGCTCTCTCCCTTCGCATCCTACGCACCATCCCACTCTCGGCTTCAGTGCTTTCCCCGCTCGGCGAGGAACTTGCCCTGGCACGCCTTCGCGTCCCCCAATGCCTTCCGGTACTCCGGCGTCTCCCGCGCTCCATTCAGGAACGCATCGTGCTGCAACGTTTCGTACGGACAATAATTCTTGTGGATCGCTTCTTCGATCATCTGCCAGCCATACTGCGGTTCCCGGCACCACACCATCACCATCCCCCGGCACAAACGCGGCTCTGAATCCGTGATCCCCGCCAAGCTCGTTGCCGCTTCCTGCGCCGCGCGATCGTACTCCGCGCCCGACTTCCCCTCCAGGCACATCTCCGTGAAACTCCGCGCAAAAAACGGCGCGTCCGGCATTCGCGCTGCGTACACCAGCGCCTCCTTATTTTTCCCCTCTCGTCCCAGGAGCGCGGACGCGGGAAACCTGGCGGCGGCGTATGAGCAAGCGAAAGCGATGGTGCGGAGGCGTCCGGATAGCGGAGTGGCGCACTTTACGCTTTCCTACGTGCTGCGGTACGTGGGATTGTTGCAGGAAGCGATGCGGATTGTCATCGTCACCGTGTTCGCCCAATCCGACCCTTCGTCCAGATTGATGAACGTGCGCGCCCGCTCATAATTCCCCATACTCGCAAACGGCAACGCGCACGTCCGGAACTGATAATTTCCCGGATCGAGCCGTACCGCCGTATCGCATTCCTGCGTTGTGGCCAGGTGCCCCGCCGCCATCAGCTCCGGATCGAGCGTCAGCGCTTTCTGCTGCGCTTCCCGCGATTTCTGCTCCGCCTCCACGCCACCATGCGCATATTCGGCTTCGTAGTAGTACCGCTGTCCCAGCTCTGACCACGACGGCGCAAAGTTCGGATCCAGTTCAACTGCCTTCTCCAGATTCTTGATCGCCTCTGCGTTGCTGCTGAGGTTGCGCGGCATGCTCAAGCTTCGCAGGTACAAGTCGTACGCCTCTTCGTTCCTCGGCCGTGTCCCCGTGTCCGCCACTTCCACCGCAAACCCCAGCAATTCCTCCGGATCCATCCGCCCCTTCGCGATCCGGTACTTCAGCGTCTCGCCTTCCAGGTACTCCATCGCGATGAACGCCTTGCCGTTATCCTCTCCAATGTCGTGGATCGTGCAGATATTCGGATGATTCAATGCCGAAGCCGCCTGCGCTTCCCGCCGGAATCGCGCCAGCGCCTGCGGATCGGTCGCCACCGTTTCTGGGAGAAATTTCAGCGCCACATAGCGGTGCAGCCGCGTGTCTTCCGCCTTGAAGACCACGCCCACCCCACCGCCGCCGAGCTTCTCAATGATGCGGTAATGAGAGATGGTTTGGCCGATGAGCGAGTCGGACTCCGCCATGGTTCGGCCATCTTAGGTTGAGGATGGAAGGCAAGTCAACGAATTGGCACAAATTGGAAGGTCAAGTCCCGATTCGCAAAACCGGTAACTTGGCTCCTAGTACTTGACTTTACCGGTTACAAAACTGCGCTGTTCAATTTTGCACAGTAAAGAAGGAAGGTGAGTAATTGACGTGCTAACTCCCGGTGAGTTAAAGGGATAATGTCTAAGGTTGAAGGCGTCGGTGTTCCAGCCGACGAAGACGGCGTGGATTGCCCGGACAAATTCCGGGTCAAATCTAGCGGTTGTTTCGTAAATTCGACTTTTCCTTCTTGCGGGTCGACCAGCGTGACCGCTCCGTGCCACGGAAAACCGCGCTTCATATCCACCCGGACGTAATAAGTTTGACCAGCCTTCGCGTCCATGACGATGCCAGTAGATTTGTCGTTTGAATAGAGTCGATGGCTTCCGGGGGAGATTATTACCTGCACACTCTCTCCATTTTTCAGTCGAGTAATTTCAGTTTCGCCGACGTAAATGGACGGTTTGTACGCCCACCCTTCAAATCTCCGTGGCCGGTAAAAGCAGATGGTCGCATTTGACGAGCTGGTTTCTTGAGCGGATGCTGAATTTTGTGTGCCGCCTGCGTGCGAGCGGCTAAAAGTCGCCGGGGTTGCTGTGAGGACAAAAAGTGCCGCCAAAAGCGGAAAATGTCGACGCATATTTTTCTTCTTCGTCCCGGCTTGTTCTACGCTTGCCAACCACTCACGATTTTCGTTCCGGCTCGGCCCGGATTATACACCCACGACCTCAGCCATCACTACATAGACGCCAGCACAACCAGCGCAGCACCAGGCCTCATCTTCTAAGCGGGAGTGCTGCCCAAACGAGGGCTAACTGCTTTCATGAGAAGGCCGGTGAGTGTCAAGGCTTTTCTATCATTTTTCTGTTTTTTTCTTTCCTTTTCTTTGCTTCTTCTTTTCCAAATTGTTTCGCATTGAGCCAAGCCGATCCTACATCATGTTGGTAAAGAACTTCCGCTAAAATCAGGAGAACTGAGCGCTGTCCGTCTCCACACTTTACCACTTTGGTCGACCTTGCGATCATAGTCGTCGGCCGGCAACTAGGAACTTGTCGTCAGGCTACGCTGCTAAGGCCCGCTGAAAAGATAATCGATAGGTGTACAATGGCCGCTTATTCGAGGCCAATGAACAAGAGAACCTTCATAAGGTTGTTCGGTACGGTGATTGCCGTCGCTGCTCTCTCCCGCCTGTCAGGCTGGGCATCGAAGAATAAACTGAAGAATTGGGCCGGCAATCTCGAATACAGTACGGACCGTTTTTACTCTGCGAACTCGTTGAAAGAGGTGCGGAATTACGTTAAGAAACAACGCCAGCTAAAGGTTCTGGGCACCCGCCACTGCTTCAACAACATCGCAGACAGCACGCATAGCCTCCTGTCCTTGAAGTCCATGGACGAAGTCGTTGCTTTGGATCCGGCGGCACGCACAGTCACGGTCAATGCAGGCATGACGTATGGGCAATTGTGCCCGTACCTGCATAGCAAGGGTTTTGCTCTGCACAATCTGGCCTCATTGCCCCATATTTCGATTGCTGGAGCCTGTAGTACCGCAACGCACGGCTCGGGCGAGAAGAACGGTAACCTCGCGACGGCGGTTTCAGCGCTTGAGATTGTGACCTCGGCTGGCGACGTGGTTAAGGTATCTCGCCAGCAAGACGGAGAAGCCTTTAGCGGAACCGTTGTTGGGCTTGGTGCGATGGGTGTAATTACAAAGGTCACACTCGATATTCAGCCCACTTTTATGATGCGGCAGTATGTGTATGAAAACCTACCGCTCGCCGCCGTGAAAGATCACTTTGACGCCATCGAAGCAAGCGCCTATAGCGTCAGCCTTTTTACCAACTGGCAGAACCAGCGTTTCAGCGAAGTGTGGATCAAGAGCCGCGATGAAGCAGGTCAAGCGTTTGACGCAACCTCGGAATTCTTTGGGGCCAAGCGCGCCACCAAGAATCTGCATCCGATCGCAGAGCTCTCCGCCGAGAACTGCACGGAGCAGATGGGCGTCCCTGGCCCTTGGTTTGAGAGATTGCCGCACTTTCGCATGGGCTTCACACCCAGTGCCGGCAAGGAATTGCAATCAGAGTACTTCGTGCCCCGTGAACATGCCATTGAAGCAATCCTGGCGGTGGAGCGATTGCGTGACCAGGTCACTCCGCAACTGTTGATTACGGAAATCCGTGCGATTGCCCCCGACGATCTATGGTTGAGTCCCTGCTACGAACAGGCTTGCGTGACCGTTCACTTTACATGGAAACAAGACTGGCCCGCGGTCAGGACTTTGTTACCCGTAATTGAACGAGAATTAGCTCCATTCAAGGCCCGGCCGCATTGGGGAAAACTGTTTACTACGCCTCCAGACGAGCTGAAATCTATTTATAAGAAGTTTCCCGATTTCATCCAGCTCTGTGAGAAGTACGACCCGCAAGGCAAATTCCGAAACGAATTCCTGAGGACAAATATCTTCAAGAGTTAATCCGCGCTTCGCGTGAGACAAAACTATTGAAATGTTGAAGCTCTAAATTAACGAGAGTCAGGGCGGTCTTCTGGAGACCCTGCGCACTAGACGCCGAATCCCTGAGTCACGAGAAACAGGAAACTGCTCCGTTCTTAGGAAGTGCGGTGTTGGCGAACGAAGCTCGGACCGTCATTTCCTCGAACGCCGTTTCTTGCCTGTGACGGGCACTTGATTGCATAAGAATGTCGTCCCCCCGGCCCCATGCCGGATTTTTTTGGCGACCGGGTAGCCACCGATGCCAAAATCTGACATTCCAGGCTTGCGAAAAAATGCAAGTGAACGTCCGGCGCTCATTTCACTGCCAACAGTAGGTTTAGCCCGACTTCCAAGGCCGGAATTGCGTCTTTTTGTGACGGCAAAAGCGTAGCGCGGGGCTTGGAGCCAACGGTGGGATTACTTTTCGGGTGCGGCGGCCCTCGGGAACCTACGTGACTGCGGTCACGGATTTCCGTGAGCTAGGGCACTGCAGAGCGTGTCGAAAAGTGTCAGACGTTGTGACTAACCCCGGCCGGGGACCGTGTTGCTCCCCCAGGAGGTATCCAGTTTATGTACGACAGTATCTTGATCTGGGTCCCTGCTTTTCTGAGCATTGCTCTCACTTATGTCGGCCTGCACCTAGCGGTTCGCCCGTCGAGGCACGAGCATCGTGGGCGGTTAGTAGTAGTTCTTTGTTTTGTCTTCGCTGCCGTTGCGCTTATGGCGGCCATGTACAGCGGCTCAAAGAACGCGTAAGCGCAGAACGGCATGAGCCGACGTGTGGTGAAAGTTGCCGCCCCTGGCTTTGTACGGCCTTGTGCCGATTGGATAGATAGGCGGCGAGAGCGCTATTTAAAGAAGTTAGGGCTATCTCATCTTGGTAAATGACGTGCCCTCAGGAGTGCCGAGGGAGGTGCTCGACCATGGAAATGTTCTTAATGGTATTGTGCATGAGTATGTTCGGCCTGGCTGTCGCGGCCATCGCATTTGGAGCGGCGACGCGTCCGGGATCGTCATCTTCGTCTGTTCAACCTGAGCTTCGGCGAGTTAAAGCGGTGGCTCCTGGCCGGTTCTTTACCGACAAAGTCATGCCTCCTCCTGCTGCTCCGCGACCCCATGTGCCTACGGAGGTCCTGCTGACACAGATTGAAAACCACGTCCGCTTGGAGCAAGCCGCCGCGGAGTCGTTCCTCGAGTCACCTTCGCATGCGCAGTTGCACACCAAGACGACCTCGGCACTCGTAAACTAAGAGTCCCTTCATGGCCCACGAACAATCGGAACTGGTAAAGGATCTCACAGCAGAGGAAGTGGAACGGATTTTAGCCCTCGGTACCAGGATCGCACTGCCCAGCGGGACTTCCTTGTTCCGGCTGGGAGACCCGGCCGAACGTCTCTTTCTGATTGAGCGCGGACAAATCAGGCTTACACTTCCGATGCGGGTCCGAGGGAGAGAAGAGGATGTGGTCGTCGAAGAGCGAACCGCAGGTCAGACGGTGGGCTGGTCAGCCCTGATTCCGCCCCACAAGTTCACTCTTGCCGCCACAGCTCCGCTTGAGACGGAAGTAATCGCTCTGCCTCGGGAGGAGTTGCGCAAGTATCTCGCCGCGAACCCAACACTGGGGTACAAAATCACTTTGAACTTAGCAATTGTCATTGGCCATCGCCTGCAACTATTCCAGACAATGTGGCTGCGCGAAATGCAGCGAACGGTGGAAAAACATTCCGCATAAATCATTAAGAGAGTGTGCCATGAGAATGGTAATGCTGGTCGTCCAAATCTCCGCAGCCGCTGTTGTAACGAGTTCAGTCCATGGTTGCTGACGCCAAATCGGTTGCTGATCCCAAATCCCAGCCCGAACCGGCACGCCGGCGATTGATCGAAATCCTGCTTGGAGGCGGCTTGCTCGCTTCTTTCGCATCTTTCGTTTATCCCGTGCTTCGCTATCTCGTTCCCCCGCCCGTTGCGGAACTTGGAGCCGAT
This sequence comes from Candidatus Acidiferrales bacterium, assembly GCA_963775865.1. Classification (GTDB taxonomy): domain Bacteria; phylum Acidobacteriota; class Terriglobia; order Acidiferrales; family UBA7541; genus Acidiferrum. The sequence continues at coordinate 774,412 of CAVZKU010000002.1, forward strand.
CAGGTCATCGCCGGCAAGATCGGCGAACTGAAGCCGAACTCTGCCAAGATTTTTCGATTCGGCAGCCGTCCGGGACTGCTTATCCGACACACTGACGGGAGTTATCGCGCACTTTCCGCCACATGTACGCATTTGGGTTGCATCGTGCAATACCGCGGCGACCTGCTAGAGATCTGGTGTGCCTGCCACAACGGACTCTACGATCTGAGTGGCCGCAACATCTCAGGTCCGCCGCCTCGGCCACTCGAGGTATATGAGGTCCACTTACGGGGAGACGATGTGGTGGTCTCACGGAAGCGAGAGGCATAACCTTGTTTGCCACCCTGCGTAAGTGGATTGACGAACGATTTGACTGGGCCGCCATCACCGCTCCCCTGCGAAAGAAAACCGTCCCCGCCCACGACTTGTCTTACTGGTATTTTCTCGGCGGCATCACGCTCTTTCTCTTTGGCATTCAGGTTTGCACCGGCATTCTCCTGCTCCTTTATTATCGGCCCAGTGCCACCGAGGCTTTCGAGAGCGTCCAGTACATCATGACCCGAGTGCAGTTCGGTTGGTTGGTTCGTTCCATCCATTCCTGGGCCGCCAACCTTATGATCTTTACCGCATTCTGTCACATGTTCAGCGTGCTGTTCTTGGGGGCTTACCGCAAGCCGCGGGAGCTGACGTGGATATCCGGCATGTTGTTGCTCTTCCTCGCAATGGGATTCGGCTTCAGCGGTTACCTCCTCCCGTGGAATACGCTGGCATTTTTCGCCACCAAGGTCGGAACGGAAATCACTGGTCAGGTACCCGTAATCGGCCACGGCCTGAAGGTCTTCCTGCGCGGCGGAGAAGACGTTACGGGCGCCACGCTGACTCGCTTCTTCGGATTTCACGTTGCACTTTTGCCCGGATTGACTACGCTCCTGCTGCTCATTCACATCGCGTTGGTTCAATATTTTGGCATGAGCGTCCCGCCGGCCGTGGAAGTACGCTGGAAAGTTTCGCCCAGTGAAGTGCGGCAGATGAAGTTTTTTCCAAACTTCTTTTTGCGCGAATTGATGGCATGGTACATCGCTCTGGGAGTCCTCGGAGCGCTGGCGGCCATTCTCCCTTGGGAACTTGGAGCGAAGGCTGATCCGTTTGCTCCCGCGCCTGCTGGCATCCGGCCTGAGTGGTATTTCATGTTCATGTTCCAGACGCTCAAGAAGATTCCGGCAAAGGTGTGGTTTGCCGATGGAGATGTCTTAGGAATCTTGGTGTTTGGTGTAGCGGGAGTCATTTGGCTGCTGTTGCCGTTCTTTGAACAGGCTAGCGGCAGGCGCGGACGAAGACTCGTCCTCGGCGCAGGCATATTCGCTCTCAGCTATATCATCGCGATGACAATCTATGGATACATGGCTAAATGACGGTTTTCCGCGGTCGCTAACCATATTGTTGACGGTTGCGTGCGTTTGTGTCGGCGGGGCCCGCGCACAGGCGCCGAATACATGCCTGGATTGCCACGCCGCCTTGGATCCGCCGCTACAGGTAACGCAAGCCCAGTTCTCTCAAGACATCCATGCTCAAAAAGGGTTGACCTGCGCCAGTTGTCATGGCGGCGACCCCACCAAGGCAGACATGGATGCCATGAGTAAAACCGCGGGTTTTCGTGGCAAGATTCAGCGCCACCAGATTCCTGAGCTCTGCGGCCATTGCCACTCCGACAGCAGTTTCATGCGCAAATACAACCCATCGTTGCGTACCGACCAGTTGGCTCAGTATCGGACCAGCGTGCACGGCAAGAGGCTGTTGCAGGGAGATACCAAAGTTGCGGTATGCATCGACTGCCATGGCGTGCACGACCTGCGCCCAGCGAGCGACCCGCGCTCCAAAATTAGCCCGTTGAACGTGGCCCAGACCTGTTCCCGGTGTCACTCCGATGCGAAATACATGCACGGATATGGCATCCCCACAGACCAATACGCCAACTACAACCGGAGCGTGCACCACGAAGCGATGACAGTTCGTGGAGACCTGAGTGCGCCGACGTGCCCGACTTGTCACGGAAATCATGGAGCCACTCCGCCAGGAATAGACTCAGTAAAGAATGTATGCGCGAACTGCCACGTTTTTCAGGCGCAGATGTATGACAAAAGCACCCACAAGGCGGCGTTTCAATCCGCGGGTCTTCCTGGATGCGTCGTGTGTCACAGCAATCATGACGTAAGCCTCCCTACGGACGCGAAACTCGGTACGGGCCCCGAGGCTGTCTGCATGCGCTGCCATAAACCTGGCGACACCTGCGATCAGGCCAGGGCAAAAATGCTGCAGGACTTGACGCAACTGGATGGTGCTGTCAAAGCGGCAGATCGAATATTGGGTGTTGCCGAATCCTCGGGTATGGAGGTCAGCGAGGCCCGAACGGAGCAGGATCAGGCCCGAGATTCCCTGACCAAAGCTCGCGTCACCATTCATAGTTTTCAAACCGAACTCGTGGAACAGGACATTCAGGCAGGTCTCAAAATCGCCGCAAAGACGCAAGCCGAGGGCCAAGTAGCGCTGGCTGAGCGCGACCGTCGCCGAAGGGGTCTGGGCCTATCTTTGGGGATTATCCTCGCCGTTTTGCTCGGACTACGCCTATACATCCGACAAATTGAAAATAACACGGGCAAAGCGGAAACGGAGAAGTTGCACCAATAGATTTCACTCCAAAATTCAGTCAGGGAGAGATAAATGCAAACAACAATGAAAAACCTCGGAGCGATGACGCTGGCCGCGGCGCTGCTGGCAACTGCCTGCCTGTTCAGCTCGCCCGCGAAGGCCGGTGTGACCGACGCAGAGGTAACGCTTGGCAACTGGGACCGCAGTGCGCTTGAAAGGTAGCTGAACTCCACGCGATTTTTTCTCATTCCTGTGCAAACGAGCCGACGTCTGACTAAATGGAATACCTGTAGACATCAATGCCACAACGGGTCATAAGTCGATAATGCGGTACTTCCGACCGCAGTTCACGCTGCCATCACCGAGTAGCCAGGCGGCCTTGCGACCGCCCGGCCCTCTCAGAACTGGGCATGAAAGTTTCCCTTCACCCAGCTCAAGCCCTTCGAACGCCTCTTTAAAGGAGACGCGGCTTCGAAACGGAAAGATGCTGACCATGAACCCGATCATGGCACTCTGGATGAAGCAAAACGCAGTTCGTGGCACCTGTGGAACCGCCCTTCACGCGGGCGACGCAATAATGAAGGCGCCAGCCGGTGATCCGGGTGATTTTTGTATTACACAGCATGCAAAGCCCACGTTGCTCATACCAGAGATAGCGAAGAGTGCGAGAACCCCGAAACGTGTCCAGCATGTGAGCCCCTTCTCGTTCTTCGAAGTAGGTTTCATAGGCGGGATCGTAAGGGTTCGCTTCGCCCCTGACCTTAACGTGCCGTTTGATGGGAGTGCTCTGAGCGTGGAATAGCCAGACTTTCTTTGGCCGTCCTTCGTCATCGCAGGTTTCACCGAAGAAGGTCCAATCGCGGTCCCTTTGCCGTTCAAAATATTTCATTTTGATCCAGCGTGAGGGCTTGTTCGGATGCCTTCGTCGTGCCCATTGCCACAGGCAAGAGGAGATGTTGTGATCCACGCGTCCAAAGATGCGTTTACTCACCACGTGCCGATGATAGTTCGCCCAACCGCGAATCTTGGGGTTGAGTTGATCGATCAGATCGGCGGCAGACATGCTACGTGCGGCGTGGATGATTCCTCGGATGCCATTCAGGAAGGTTCCAACATTCTTCTTGGAAGGCTTGATGAGCAGTTTCCCGTTAGGGTATCTGCGCACATTTTGTCCGAGGAAATCAAAGCCGTGCTCCACGTGCGTAATGACGGTCTTGGTCGGGGAAAGTTCAAGACCTCGTCCTTGCAGGAACTGCTCAACGAGGGGTTTGATTTCTCCTTCCAGTAATTCTTTCGATTTACTGGCGATGACGAAGTCATCCGCATAACGAACGAGATGGACACAAGGTTTTTCACCTCCAAAGGATCTGAGACGTTTCTTTGCAGGAAACTTTTCCTGCAGGACGCGTTCCAGTCCATCCAGCGCGCAGTTAGCGAGCGCGGGAGAGATAATTCCGCCCTGGGGAGTCCCGTCCGTCGATTCGTGGAGGACGTGTTTTTCCATGTACCCGGATTTCAACCACTTTTGGAGGATGACTCGATCCATAGGGACGTGAGCCAACAGCCAGTCGTGTGAAATCTTGTCGAAGCAACTCTTGATGTCACCTTCCAGAATCCACTGCGCGCTGGCGCGTCTCAGTGCAAGAAAGCACTGTCCAATCGCGTCGGCGCAGGACCGCTTCTGACGGAACCCGTAAGAGTTTCTGTCAGCAGTGGTTTCCACAACGGGATTCAGTGCAAGCAAGTAAAGTGCTTGCTGCGCTCGATCGATCATTGTGGGAATTCCGAGCGGCCGCATCGTTTTGCCATCTGACTTGGGTATATAGACACGCCGCAGGGGTTGAGATCGATAACCCCTACGCTTCAGTGCATGTACTGCCTGTGTCTTCTTCTCTGGTGTATCCCAAATTTCTTGGTCCACACCCGGGGTTGCCTTGCCATTGTTTTCCGTCACTCTTCGAACGGCGAGAACTTTGCCGCTGTAGGAGTGGGTCAGCAAACGTTGCAGGGCTCGCACCCTGCCCCATCTGCGTTCCTTCGTTGCCTGCACGATACGCACTTGGAGTCGGCGAACGTTGCGGTGAATGGTTGGCCAATCAATGGCATACCATTCCGCCGCCTCGCGTGAGACCGCACCAACAGCTCGCGCTGTTGTCATCTGCCTTGCCTCATTGAGCCGATTAGCCAAGTTCTCTCGTGTGAAGCACCATAAAGGGAAGTCAGCCCGCTTTCGCGTCCGGTGATGTTGTCGATGTAGCTGACACAACCGGTATCCGTTCCATTACAGAGCGGCATTCGCTTTCTCCCTCATCTGTTGTCCGCACCGCCATGGGTGCATCTTGCGATGCACTTTCCCTTGCGGGGAGCGATGTGGATTTACCCTGTTCCGTTGGAATGACGCGATAGGTTAGGTCTGTTCTGTGCGCCGGCAGCGTTGTTTACCCATGACAGAGTACGAGGAAGCCTCTGTGCTCACTGCAAAAAGAGCCGCTCAGCATGTTAGGCTCTCTCGGCGTAACGACGCTTACGAACATTTGTGTATTCTGACCCTGCCATCAAGCCTAGGCCCTCTCCACCTTATGCTGGCAGATACACCGTGGCCTCACGGTTTCGGTGCCACTCTTGCGAGTGTGGGTACATTGTCCGAGGGCTTCGAACGGTCTGTTGCCTCGCCGCTCCAACCTCGTAGGCTACGTGCGACGGGACGCACGGTCTGATCGATTTCCTCCTTGTCAGACAATCATTTCCAACAGCTTTACAGGTCGCAATCCTCGAACGCCGTTTCTGGCCAACTTCCGAGTAGACAATACGTCCAGAATGCAGCCTTAATACAGGCGAGGTGCATTGCCCCAATGGGCTTTCCGACACCAACGTCATCCTCAGGCTGACAAGCTTAATTCGTAGTCAAGGGCGGGACACCCGTCTCACAAAAGTGATGGCCGAACATGCGCGCGGATCAAACGCGCTGCCGTTGCCACCAAATCAGCGTTGTCCCGTGCCTGCTTACCGTCGGGCAGCAGCGTGATGTCTTCTAACCCAGTACGGATACCATGCCCTCTTTCGAGTCCACGTCGATTAACTGCCCAACATGCTATGCCGTAACCGTGGTGGACTTGCTCCAGCGTGATGCCCGCGGACAACACAGTGTCTTCCATCTTGGCAGCGTGCTGAACAGCAGCGTCAGGATCGGCGTCAAGCGGCTCGATCAGGACGCGACGACACCGGCCTGCCAAGCCGGAAAGTACAAACGCTCGCGCATCTTCAATGCTCAGCAATCCAGCCTCGATACCTAAGCCCCGGGATAGCAGTAACTCACAAAGCGCTACAATCCCCGGTTCGCCCTGATTTGCAGTAACAAGGTCAGGCATTTCCTCCCACGCCTCGATGATACTGAAACGCTTTCGTGGATCCTCCACAATCGCCGCTGACGTTGTTAAGGAAATCGGAATCTCAGGGCAGAGAGCTCGGATTGCCCGCAAAACCTTAGCGCAAGCAGCGCCATCGAGAGTCTCCCGACCAACATCGTCGAACGCATGAACATGTACCGATTGAGCGCCAGCGTCCACGGCCGCGCGAGCCGCTTCCGCGATAGCAGTGGGAGTACGCGGTGCTGCTGGGTGAATTCGGTCGCCATTCAAGGCGGCCTGCAAGAAAATGCTGGTATGTAGATCAGCCATCTCGATTACCCGACGTGAGGTGCCTAGCTTAGCCAGTAGTATCACCGATCCGCATCGAATGGTGGTTCATCTTCAGCATTGAACGCGATCAGTAGGAAAAGCAAAAGAATTTGCGTGCTTTTCATAACGTCCTCCCCTTCACAAGATCCCATGGTCCGATCCTTTGCGTCTGGAAGCCGATGATCGCTCAGCCCAACGAGAAATACGGAGGTCTAGCCTGCGTAAACTGTACCCGCCTCGACAAAACATAGTGGGTTCTTCCAAGGGTCTTCGACGTAAAACGAGCGCTCCCCCCAGGGACGAACCACGATGCCGCCGCTTGGCCCGTCGTGGACGTCTTCCTGCGAAAGACACTTTAGCTGTTTGGCACCAGCCTGCGAATCTGCCTGGGTTTTTGGTGGAACTCATGTGTCCTCCCTCGTTGAACGGACCTAGCGAAGGGTATAGCTGGAGACCGGCCGAAGGCTATCAAAACGTTTCGAAAACAGGCGATTTCGCAACCGCTGCAACCAGTTCTGGGCCGGATTCTGGTCGCATGACGGGCAACTCTTCTCTAATCCTGTAAAGGAAGGGTGCCGACAATTCGCCAAATGACATGTCAGTGATATAAAGTCGTCATCTGTTGGGCAGAAATGAACAGAGCGCGATATTTGGCTCGCATGTCGAAGTCCCGTCGCAACAAGTCCTTCGTTCCGCTGGACGACGCCCTGTTCGACGTCAAGCCGCGCAAGCCGGTCCCACATGAATTCGTGCTCGACGCGATCGCGCTGTCGCCCAAGACGCGCTCCATGTTCGGCTGCCTCGCGATCTACGTTCAGGACAAGATTGTCTTCATCCTCCGCGACAAAGGTGATCAGGCGGCAGACAACGGGGTGTGGCTCGCTACAACCGAAGACCAGCACCGGAGTCTGCGGCGGGAGTTCCCCAACATGCGATCCATCCAAGTGTTGGGGAAGAAGGTGACGGGCTGGCAGGTTCTTCCAGCCGATGCGCAGGATTTCGAGGAAGCAGCGCTGCACGCCTGCGATCTTATCCTGGCAGGGGATCCTAGAATCGGGAAAGTACCAGGGAAACGGCGTCACTAGGCTTCTCTGCAGCCAGCCCGATCCACGAGCCGCGATTGGTCAGGAGGTTTGGCGGCAGTCCCAAGCCGAGGCGGCAAAGACTGTGTCAAATTGCACAGCGTCTTCTGAACGCATGCGCAACACTGGCGGGCGAAGTCATTACGTGATTTAGCAGGAGGGCACTATGCGTCGAGAACGGGCGCTGAAGGTTGTGTTGGTGATGGTGGGATTGCTTTTTTCGGCTGGCGTGCTTCCCGTGATGGACTCTTTGTCGCACCAGAATCAGTCGATGTATGCCTTTGATATGATGCTTAGCCTCTATGTCGCGCTCGGCGTTTTCCTGCTGATTGCAGCGCGTAATGCTTCGGCAAATCGTAGCCTGATTGCCTTTACAGCATGGTCGAGTTTCGCTCACGCCGCTGTTATGACGGTGACGGCATTCTCGAAGGGGGGCTATCGCGGAGATCTGTGGGGTGTGGCTGCGCTTGTCATCATCGGTGTAACCCTGATCGTGCTGGCTCCGGCAAAGCAGTCAGGCGAGCAGGTATCGGCAGCCGTGGTGTAGGCTCGCACTCAAGAGCGCCCATGCGCTTGATATCGGTCGAATAAAGAGAAAGAGAATGAGCACCGACTGAAATGATGGAACGGATTGCAGAAACGTCGCCACGTTTCAAGGCCAGGATGGCCGGTGTCTGTCAGTTGATGGAAGCCGTGACGGCCGCATTCGGCGGAGTCATCATTCCCGGCAAGCTTGTTGTCGCTGGCAACGCTGCGGCTACGGCGGCCAATATCCTCGGACACGAGCGATTATTTTGGCTGGGGTTCGTGCTCTCGCTCATCGGCGTTGCGTTCCATATCGCATGGGTGCTTCTCATGTATGAGTTGCTCAACCCTGTGAACAGCAGCCTGTCTAGACTCGCGGCGTTCGTGATTCTCGTGGGATGCGCTATTCAGGCTCTTGCCAGCCTCTTGTACCTCGCTCCTTTGATCATCCTGCAAGGCGGTAGCTCCTTGAGCGCATTTACGCCGGAACAGTTGCAGGCGCTGGCGCTCGTGTTTTTGAGATTGAATGATTACGCCTTCCAGATGTACCTGGTGTTCTTCGGAGCCTGGTGCCTCCTGATCGGCTACCTCATTTTCAGGTCGACCTTCCTGCCTCGAATTCTGGGCGTGCTGTTGGCGATTAGTGGTTTGCGTTGGGTGATCTATTTGTACCCGCCACTCGCACACCGTCTATGGCACATCATCGATGCCGCCTCTGCCCTTGGGGAAATACCAGTGGAGCTATGGCTCATCGTGATGGGTGTGAACACTCAACGCTGGAACGAGCAGGCCAGCGCAGCGGCGGCGTCACTCCGTACATGAAGGCCGCGGCGTTACTGACGCTGATAGAAGCAGTACCCGCCGCGCGGCGTTGATGTCACATCTGCAAAGGAGCCGAAATGACGGATCGAACTGTTGAAGCGTCGCCGCGTCCCAAGGCCAGGATTACCGGTGTCGTTTATTTGCTTTACTTTCTGACGGCGGTATTAGGCGTGTTCCTCATTAGAGGGCTTGTTGTGTCTGGTGACGCCGCGGCTACAGCCAACAACCTCCTGGCGCACGAGCGATTGTTTCGGTTGAGTGTGGCGGTCGGTCTCATCGGGACTGCGTTATACATCGCTGTAAAGCAGACTCCCCCGAAGTCCGGTTCGAGGAAGTGTGAAATTAAATTGCAGTGTGCCGAGATTTCAGTGGATTGCGGCGCATCTGGAATTCTCCGAATGGGTAAGCTAGAGACCCCCTGCCAAACGCACCACCGAAGCTCACATATTTGGCTGTTTTGACAGGCGGAAATCTGTAGTTTTGCGCTCACAACTGGCGCCGCCCAGTGACTTCATAGAATCGGACCCGCCGATTCACCTCATTGATTAAGCCGAGATGACAGTACGGCTCAGATTTTTCTCTCACTCTTCCGCAGGTTCCGGGGCGGTGGCAGCGCCGAAGGATTGAAGTGCGAGATAGCTGAGACCGAAGCGTTTGATGTTTTCCAGTTGCCGCTCAAATTCGTTCTGGTGTCCCTCTTCATCCCCTACCAATCGCTCGAAAAGCTGCTTCGATACGGCGTCGGCATTGGCGCCGCAGCTCTGCGCGGCGCTGTTGTAATCGCGGGCGCTCCCCTGTTCCATTTCGATCGCCTTGGCCAACATTCTTGCGGGCTCGGTGATAGTCTCGACCGACTCAGCTGCCGCCATCTGGACATCACCCTTCAGGAAGAGAATCCGCTCGGCCAGCGCTTCCACATGGCCCATTTCCATGATCGCAGTACGCTTGAACAGCTTCGCTAGGGGTGTGAAGCCCAGATCGTCCAGGTGGAAGTGGAAGTACATGTACTGGTGGACTGCCGCCAATTCATCCGCCACGGATTTGTTCAGTAACCCGATGCTTTGCTCACTTTTCACGACAATCACCTCCGTTATTTGAACTTCCACTACCGCCACGACCAAATCTCAACAGTGCCAGAAAGGCTAGAAGGACTCTCATCACAGTGGGGTCTTCTTCAGAATCAAGCAAGATGGTTTGCTAGCTTTCTAAGGCAGAAGCGTTTCCCCTACCCCACGTTCTTGCTCACAACTACTTGTGGCTCCTAGAGTACTTATCCTCTCTGGCCAGGATGAGGGATAGTGCATGCGTCACAAGACCTTAGAGGGCCGCCTCCGAAGGGTGCTTCAGTGCGCAACCTGCTGGGATGCCACGTGCCTTTTGCATTTGCATGAGGCCTTTGTCGTCAAAAGACAAACTTTGCCGCGATTTGCAGAAACTCTGCCAACACATGGGCGTGAACGTGGACTCCTCCAAGCAAGGGCGTCATGCTCCAGCTGGGCGATTGCATCAATCTTGTACTGGGTAGGATTCTCAGCAATGCGGCGTGGCAATAGATTGTCCATGGATTAGCTCCTAGAATCCGTCCTTGAAGATACTGCATCATCGAAAGAACCGCAGACATCTCTGCTTTCCCACGAACAGTGACAGCCTCCGAGGAAGCCAGCCGATACGCTACGGTCAGACCACTTCCGTCAGGCGACGCGCGAACCATGACTCGGAGAATTCCCCCTCACTCTCCAGAAGTCCGGTTCGAGGAAGCGTAGCGTAGCCCGACCGCATGAGTGTGGTTTCATCTCCTCGATCCCCGTTTTTGAACCGCAGCCCACGTCTGACAAACCGACTAAACGACCCAGCGGCCATCTGGAATGCTACTGCTCTTCTTGGTGCAGACTAACGCCGAAGTGTTGGCCTGGAAGGCATGGCAGCGACTGGCGGGAGATCAAGAGGGGCGCGCGGTGCCGAACTGGTGACATACAATCGGGCTGCCAGAGAGGGAACTCTTTGGCGGGAGCCGGTTTATGAGACTCGGAATCCGGAGAACGTTCAAGATCCTCGCGCCGGGAAACTCACTGCGAAAGAGAGTGGCGCTCAGTCTGGCCATCGCACGATTGATTCTGGTACCAGTGATTTTCCTGGCGGTGTATTACCTGTTCGAAATGAGATGGATCGTGGACCGGATCGTCAATGTGGATGCGCCGGCAGCGACGCTGGCGCAAAAGGCGTCGATTGAAATGCTGGAGGCCCGGCGCGCGGAGAGAAACTATCTGCTGCTGCATGATGAGAGCTATCTGGCGGCAAACCGCGAGTCAGTCGGCAAAACCAAACAGATAGTGAGCCAGATCCGGGAGCTCGAGCCGCAAGAGATGGGACAAACACAGAAGGCCTTGGGTTCGCTCGGTGTGTATGAACAAAGATTCGGGACGGCAATTTCTGTGATTGAGCAGCCGGGGCAGGGAGATGCGGACCGCATTCGAAGCGTAGTGTGGGCGTACGAAAAGGATCTGGACGATTTGCTGCGAGGAGCACGGTTGAAGAAGCGTGCGCAACTGATCGACGAGCTACGGAACCGCGTAGGGTCGTTCGATGCGCAGATCTCAGAAACTGTTCAGGAAGGAAACCCTGCGCTGAGACAGGTCACCGCGGACTTGCAGAGTTCGAGTCAGGAAGTGCTGGGGTTGCTGACCGAGCTAGAAACAGAAAACTGGAAGCTAGTGGAACGCGATCACAAGGAGGCTCGACGCCTGATGCGGTCGGCGGAGTGGGCGCTGAGCATTGTGTCCGCGATGACGCTGATATTCAGTTTGTGGGTCAGTGTTATTTTGCCGAGGCAAGTTGTGAAACCGCTGATTAGCTTGCGAGAGGCGGTGGATCATGCCGCGCAAGGGAGCGACGCGGTCGATCTTGAGATCCAGGGCCAAGGCGAAGTAGCAGAGCTAGCAAAGAGCGTACACAACCTGATTGTGCATCTACGTCAGACCACGTGATTTGGTTTTGCTAGAATCGCTTGGCTTTATTTGCCGGCGCCCGACAAGCCTTTGACCAATTCGTAGCTGTTTGAGGCTGACCTCCTCATCCGCCACGACTTTCAGTTTGGGGGTCTTGCGATCTGCAAAAGCTCTCGGGTATCATCCGTAACCGCGCAAGCAAATATGTGGGCGGGCCTTACCAAACTCAAACCGGGATTTGATCGGCGAGAGAGTCTCGACGCTACTATTCCTGTAGGGGTGAAGCATATCGACTCGGATGGCTCTGGGATTTTTTTCCTGTTATCAGCGATGCCGCGAGTTTCCCAGGATTACCCCTCGAAGCCCGTGCGCATGATCGAACCATTCGGGGCTGGTGGTGGGCCTGACTTGATAGCCCGGGCCGTTAGTCCAAAGCTCTCGGAGCTTTGGGGGCAACCTGTTACGGTCGAAAACCATCCCGGCGCGGGGAGTGCAGCGGCCCCGGCCCTGGTTGCGAAGTCGCCAGCTGACGGTTACACGTTGCTTCTCAACACCAGCGCTCAGGCGTACAGCGCCGCCCTCTTGGAAAATCTGCCCTATGACCCCTTGAAGGACTTCATTCCTGTCGCTCCGCTCACAAGCCAGCCCTACGTCCTGGTCGCAGGCAAATGGTCGGGCATCGCCACACTGAGCGAGTTGATTGTCACGGAGAAGGCAAAGCCGGGTGAGCTAAAGTTTGGCTCCGCCGGTGTGGGCACCGGCACGCACTTAGGAGTTGAGAAATTCAATCTTGACGCGGGCATTAAGGCGATACACGCACCCGCTAAAGCGGGCGACGCGATCACCGACGTGATCGCCAACACGGTTGCCGGGGGTGCTACTTACATGATGGCTCCCATCCAGCTCGCCCTGACTGATATCCGTTCAGGCAAAATGCGTGCCCTTGGTGTAACCACCAAGAGTCGCTCTCACTTACTACCTGAGGTACCAACAATCGCAGAGGCCGGCGTCCCCGGCTTCGATTACCCGATTTGGTATGGAGTGTGGGCGTCCGCTGGCACTCCTGCCGCAGTGGTGGACAAGTTAGCAACGGACATCGCGCGGGTCTTGGCTGCGCCAGAACTGCGCGCTTGGCTAGAAGAGCATGGAGCGGATCGAATGAGCATGACACAGCCTGAGTTCGTGCGTTTCGTTCTGGAGGAGAGCGAAAGCGCAAAGCGTATCGTCAAAGCAGCCGGTGTGAAACCTTAGTGAGCAAGCGGTTCGCCGCTTGGAGCGTTTGGGTATCGACATTGACCAGGGTCCGTGTCAGAAGATTTGGATTGCCCTGTATAACCGCGAAAAGTAGACTGCGCAGATTGCAATTCGGAGGCGTTATGCGACGACTCATAGGTTTTGCCACTGGTGTGCTCGCCGGCTTCTTTCTTTGCGGTTGCGCTCGGCAAGTTGCATGGGACAAATCAGATGAGGCATCCGTCCGTGGACTGTTCGCAGAGTATCAGAGCGATTGGAATCATCACGACATGCAGGCCTTGGGGGATTTATTCAGAGGAGACGCTCAGTGGATTAATGTCGTTGGGATGCACTGGAGCGGGAAGCCCGACATCGTGAAGGCCCACCAGGTATATCATCGTCTTCTATTTCCCAAGACGGGAATCAGTTTCACAAATGTTGCGATTCGCCCGATAGCCCCTAATGTGGCTGTCGCCGTGATTAATGAAGACTTCGACGCTTCGCAACTGCCGGATGGTGGGACCAGACCCGCCAGCAAAGACATCCTCTCGTTCGTCCTCGCTAAACGCAACGGCCAATGGAAGATTGTCCACGGTCAGAACACGATCGTCCTGCCTGACGCCCAACCCTACGATCCCGTGAACAACGGATGGAACGGTGGAACTCCGAAACAGCGCGGAGAGTAGGGCAAGTTTGGATCAACTCCTTATAGTGCCCAAACCGGAACTTAACTTTGTTAACTACTGATAGATTTCGCTCTTCGTTGCCAAGGAGGCGAAATAATGACCATTCAACGTATTGGCTCAACCGAGGGCCTAAAGGACGTTTTTGGCATGAAGGTACTCCCAGTCATCAGCTTAGCGGTGGTGTACAACGGAATCGTCAGCACTTGCGGTGTGACGGCTGAGCCGAGTGGAGATGTAAAAGTACAGACCAAAAAAGTGCTTGCGAGCATTGACGGGCTTCTGGAGAAAGCTGGGACGGATAAATCGAAACTTTTGACCGCCTACGTATGGCTGGCGGATATGCAGGACTTCGAAGAACACAATTCCATCTGGAACAAGTGGATTGACCGACAGAATCCCCCGGTACGCTTTTGCGTTCAAAGTCCACTCTGGCGGCCCAATACTTTAGTTGAAATCATGATAAAGCAGTATCTGTGAACAAGGCGATCAATGAGGCTGCGTTTGTACTGGAGAGGATCGACAAGCGGTGGCCGGCCGGCGACTGAGTGGCCTCTCCTTCGCGTTCGGCGGATTCCTCGCGGGTGGCGGCCCGTCCGGCGCGCATTTTCTTGCTACACTCTTCACTGTCGGAAACTGAAAGAGAAATGCGGGACGACAGCATGGCTGCAACTTCTACGTCTGTGGTTAAGGCTCCACTGAGACTTCCTCCTGGCCCCAAGGGCCACTTCCTGCTAGGCAACTTGGCGGCTGTATCTCGCGATTGGCTGGGATTCTATGCCCAGTGCGCCAGGGACTATGGCGACGTTGTCCAGCTTCGTTACCTCCACGTTCCCATTTGTCTGCTGATGCATCCTCGCGACATCGAATACGTCTTGGTCACCAATCCAGGCAATTTCACTAAGTCTGCGGACTACCGCGCCCTTGCCCGCGTGCTCGGCAATGGCTTGCTGACCAATGAAGGAAAACCCTGGCAGCGCCAGCGCGGCCTGATCCAGCCGGCCTTCCGTCGCGAAAACATTCTGTCTTATGCGCCGGTGATGACCCGCGCCGCCCGCCGCTTGCTCGATTCCTGGACTGACGGCGAATCGCACAACGTGCACGAGGATATGATGGCCGTTACGCTCGAGATCGTCGCGCAATGTCTGTGTGGCGCGGAAGTCGCTTGCGTCGCCGATCGAGTGGGCAAAGCCATGGAAGTAGTGACCGACCGGTTCATAACCGACGCCAGTCAAGCGCTTCTGCTCCCGTTTAACCTTCCCGATTTTCTGGCCCCGGCCCGGCGGAACGCCATCAGCGACTTAAACGAGATCATCAATGACATCATCCGCGAGCGTCGCGCCTCGCATCAGTCGCGTGGAGATTTGCTCGACACCCTAATTTATGCACGTGACGCCGATGGTCACCCAATGAGCGATGCGCAATTGCGCGATGAGGTGATGACCCTTTTTCTGGCTGGCCACGAAACCACTGCGATCGCCCTGTCCTGGACCTGCTACTTGCTCGGTCAGCACCCACAGGTCGAGGCCAAGCTCGTCGAAGAATTGAATGCGGTTCTCGGTGACCGCGAGCCCACTCCAGAAGACCTTCCCCGTCTGCGCTACACGGAAATGGTGCTCAAAGAATCCATGCGGCTCTATCCCGCCGTCTGGGGCATCGGGCGCAAAGCAATAGACGACTGCGAAATCGGCGGCTATCGAGTGACTGCCGGCACTAACATTTTCATCTTTCAATCATTGACGCAGCGCGACCCCCGTTTTTTCCCCAATCCGGATGCATTCGATCCCGAGCGCTGGCGCGAAGACCCCATCCGCTCTGGCAAGATTCCGCGTTTCGCCTATTTCCCATTCGGCGGTGGCCCCAGAGTTTGCGTCGGCGCCGCATTCGCCATGCTTGAAGCTACACTCCTCTTCTCGATGATCCAGCAAAAGTTTCATCTCGAACTCGTCCCCGGCCATCTCGTCGAACCTCTACCCTCCGTGACGTTGCGTCCCAAGCACGGCATCTGCGTAACCGTCCACCGCCGCCACCGCCGGCCGACCTCCGACTGACCGCCATCTCCCCTCTTTAGTTGGCATGATGTACCGTCTGCCCTGCAGGGCCCGGGCTTGCGCCTCTGCTGTGGACTCCCGGTGATCGTCACCTCTGCCGTCCGCCACAAAAGTCGGGAGCGGCCCAAAGTTTTTTTGCGTTGACGCGCGCGGCGGCGCATTGTCATTTCAGAATAAAAATCAAATCCGGCGCCACTCTATTCCCTTAATTCGAAATCACGTTTGTTTTATTGGTGCGCGGCCTGAGACATAGGTGTTTTTGGTGGACGTGACAGGGTTCGAACCTGCGACCTCATCGTTGCGCACGATGTAACTTCTAGAGTGTGTGCCGGACTTAGCTATGCATCTGAGGGCAGAGCGTTAATTATACGATGTCTGCTACCAGAGCTCAGGCCTTTTTCACATTTACTACGAAGACCGAATCCGGGGCGTTGGGAGCCAATCGTCTTCGCGTCGCCATTGGCGGCGTTAGAGGCTGGTCTCAGTCGATTAAACCCGAGCCACAACAATGTAAGGGCGAATGAATGACATCGGTTCGTGATGCGAGAGTGGCAAAAAAAGTTGGCGTGCGAAGAGAGAAAAGAATGGGAGGACGCTAATGGCGGAGCTAGAGAAATATGTACAGGAAGTACCCGAGGTTTCGAAGCTAACGGAATAGTGCAAAAAAATGGAAAGTTCAGCCTAGCGCCGAATGAGGAGGTTCAACCCGTATACGTGATCACTCCCCTAGGTAAATGGCTCTCTAAAACAGGCCAATTGGAAAATTATCTCTCGGGCTCGGTGAATGATCCTGCATCATGAAATTCGGGATTGCGAAAGTGCCATCGAGGGCGTGTGGCGGAAATCATGCCACCCGCCGAGCATAATTCCGAGTTTCTACGCGGCCGGCCAGAAATACCGATTGGCGGCGTTCTTTGGGCCCACCGGATTCAGTCCACAAAGTCGATGATCATGCCCTCGTGTCGATACAGGAATCCTACGAATTTTCCGAAGTCCGGCGAGGTCACGTTGTTATACACCGCATTGAAGTTACCGTGATCCGTAACGTTTAACGTGTACACACCGAGCCGCACGTGATGTCCTTTCCCGCTTTTGCCTTTGACAAACGGAATCCGGAACTGCCGGTACGCTTTGAGGTCCAGGGAAAAAAATTGCGGAAAGCGTTGTCCATTCGGAGTCCCCACATACTGCTGCGTCACATTCACAGCTGAGTAGGGAAAACCGGAGTGAACGTCTACCAGCGGACTGAACGTGATGTTCCATGGTAGAGCAAAGATTCCCCAGGCAATCAGGCGGTTCGGAATGTCCGATGGCAGAATTCCGTAGACATTGGGGCGAATCACCGGCGCCGCAAATGGGACGTATATGCTCGAAAGATTGTTTAAGTCCCCTCTCGTGCGGCTCCACACATACGACGCATTCACTTGGTCGCTTTCCTTGAACGTATAGTGCACCGTCGTTTCGACCTCTCGATACAGGGAGGATCCGGTATTTGTAAGGCCCATGACGGACTCGGCGCCCGCCGCTTCCGCTGTGAATGGCTCTACTTCGAACAGGCGGCTGGTGTGGCTGTTGATGTAACTCACCTCGAGTTGCAAATTCTTGTGAAGTTCATGCACCACACCGGCGTTCCATGTAAAATTCCTCGGCGTCGTATCCGGCCCGCTGGGCAAAGCCGAAGAGCCCAACGGGTTCACACTTCCCGTGTAAACGTTCGTGTAAGTAATCGGAGCGCTTGGCACGCCGGGAGCAGGGAAGTCTGTGACCGTCCGTGCGGGATTCGCCGCCCAATTTGCCGCCAGCAACGGCAATACCCCGTAAAAGAGCCCAGCCCCAGCACGAATGATGGTCTTTTCGTCCTTGCCTGGTGAATAGGCCAAGCCAACACGTGGAGCCAGCGCCGCCGGCCATCCCGATGTTTCTGTGCTTAACCGTAACCCCAAGTCTACGTTGAAGTGCGGAGAGACCAGCCAGTGGTCCTGTACAAACTCCGCAAAAATGCTATCCGACGGCGTCTGCGATGGCGCGGAGCCGAACGTGATGCTTTGCGCCAGAGAATTATCTGCTGTCAGGATTTGAATCGGATGCGATGCCGTGGTTCCGAAAAAACTGCGCCAGTCAATATCCGCCCCCACCCGGATTTCATGCGATCCCATCCAGTGTTTCTTGGAAAATAGGTAGTTCGTAAGAAACTGGAACTCTTTCCCGCGCCTGGACCACAGATTGAAGTAATTTCCGCCCCAGCCCTGGGGCGTAATCAGCATGTCCGCTGTTCCTTGTCCCTGCGCGTTGCTGTCAAATCGCGTGTACTGCGCCATGGTCGAAAGCGCCGCCCCAGAATCGAACTGGTAGCGATCGGATAGCCCAACGGTGGCCCCACTTTGATTCAGATTGTTAGACGCCGGCTGAGGAACCAGCGCACTGATATCAATGTGGTCGGTGCGGAGTGGAAACGCATTCACCGTCAGAGTCGCCACATGGTTGGGCGCGAGAATGGCCTCCACCGTCGTAAACGAATTAAACCCCTGACGCTTGCTGATGTCGTTGGGCCACGGCAATCCTTCTACGGTTGTCTTCTTCATGTCGTACTGGAAAACTTCCGAGAGCAGCAGCTTGTGCCGGATCAGCGGTATGTCGAACGAAATGGCAGGGGTCGCCGCCGATAGCCCCACCATATGCCCATTCTTTCCTTCAACAGATAGTCCTAGTCTCCTCAGATGGAAATCCCAGTCATCGGCCGGGGGTTTTGTTTCGATGGTTGTTAATCCGCCAGAGAAACTGCCGAGGCTTGCGTCATACGGCGTTTTATAAACTGCGAAGGACTCCACTGCATCGGTCGGCACCGTAATCCCGAAGCTGCCCGTTACGGGGTCCGTGTTCCGCGCGGAATTCACGATAAGCAGGCTCTGATTCTCGTCCGATCCTTTGAATACCAGCTTACTGTCAAGAGTCTGCACCACTCCTGGCGTCACGGGCAGAACTTCCTTTACTTTTTCTTGGGCTGTGGGTAGCGTGATCAGCTCTGTTGTCGTCACAAATGCGTTCGGCGCGGACGAACTCTCCGTGGTGATCGCTGATGCCGATCCACTGACCTCCACTCTTTGTGCGATTCCCGCTAGCCCCATGCTGAAATTCTGGATTTTTTGTTCTCCTCTGCCAAGTACGATCTGCATCGTGATCGCCTTGAATCCTTCGGCGGTGATGGAAATCGAGTAGGGTCCTGGTGCGAGAGCAAGGAATACATAATTGCCGTTTTCGTCCGTTTCAACGGCTAGCGGCGTTTCGGAGGGCGGAGTAGGCGACAACTTCACGGTTGCCCCCACAAGCGCTGAGCCGTCCTGCGTGGCGGTGATCGTCCCTCGGAGAACGGCGATCCGATCGTTGCCAGTTTTCGGTGCCGCCTTCTGGGCGAACGTGGGAAAGGCCCCCATTAATAGCACACAGGCACCTGCCAATCGCCGAAGCCATAACCTCAAAGCGAAACCGCCCCTGCCTGGACTCTTTTCTGAGTACCAGCGATTGGAGAACAGATTCATCATTCGACCATGCCCACGCTCGAGTTAAACTTCCGCTCACTCATTTTTTTCTCGCAGGACCGTCACTGGCGGGCCAAGTCCGGGGAAGATAGGACCGCTGCCTGCCAACGCAAAAACTCGGCTGAGGGAGCAGGAACAATTCCGCGACACGCGTGCGGGAGCCTCTTTAAGTTGTTTTGAATTTCGTGAAGCCGCCATTTGTTGGCGCCCGTCGCCTCGAACGAATCGGCCAGAGGAGTTGCCTTGCTCCCGCTTGTTTTTGCCGAACGGTCAAACAGCTCCACGTAGGCTTGCGGCGAAAACCCAGCGTCGGCTGCCGCATAAACCGCCACCCGATCTGCCTCAAATTGATGAATGACTTCCTGCCGCCGGATGACCTGAGCAGCCTTGTGAAAGGCCTTCTCATCCTCATCGATCCTCACCATCATCCGGCTCAATTTTTCCGAAATGTCGTTACGATCCGTCACCACGTCAACTCCCAGAATTTCATGGAACAATTCTGTCACGGTCACGGCGTTTTGGTGCGTCAGGATGTGTCCCAGTTCGTGGCCTAGCAGTCCTGCAAGTTCGTCATCATTTTTTAGCAAGATCACAATTTTCCGTGTGATGTAGATTCGGTTGGGGCCCGCGCTGAAGGCATCCGCTATGGGAATATCGACCAGCATCACTTGAACTCGCGCCAACTCTGCCGGGAATCGCGACAGTACTCGACTTGCGACTGCGTCAAGATGCGAAGTGAGTCTCTCTTCCTGCACCACGGGGTAGTTCGCTCCCACCCATTCCGCTTCCACATCACCAAGTGTTTGTTCCTGCTGAAGATTGAAAATTTGGCGAACCGATGGAATTTTCAGCACCGGAGTAACCGCGCATCCCTGCTGGGCTCGAACCGCCCCACCAAGGAGGACGATGAGGACAATTACAAAGCCGGTAGGTCGGATGGGCAAGTGCGTACGTGCCATCGTCATGGATATTCTCCCGCAGTGTCCGTCAGACGTAGGACTAGTGCTTCCCTGATAATTCGTAAGACTCACACACCGCAAGGCAGTGGCAGTCTGCAACTCATCGTAGCGCATCGGCTAACATCAAATAGTCATCCGCAAGTAGTGCACGCCGTTCAAGGCATCTTCTTTTCGAGTGCGTCTCGGATCGTACGCAAAGGCAAAAAACTAAGAGCGTGCCGACAATTCCGGCGGTTCGTTCTTACTTCCCGCCTCTACATCAGTTGCTTGAGCTCGTTCTCCGTCTTCTGCCCCAGCTTGCTGACCAACTCCTCGAGCAATTTCCGCCGATTCTCTTCGCGGAGCGCCTGGAACTTCTGCTGTTGCGCTGGATCCAGCAGAGGCGTGATTTTGTCATCGACTGCACTGCTGATTTGTCTCAATTGCTCCACCTTCTGGACTGGACTGAGAGCGGTGTTTTTCTTCAGCGCGGCCAGTTGCAATAGCTCGTGTTTCAGGAAAGGAGCGATCTGCTGTTTCTGTTGTTCGTTCAACCCCAACTCAATGACGAACTGGTTGATCATTGCCGTCAGCGGATTTGATACGATCTGCGGCGTCGGAATGATCTCGTAATTGGCATAGCCGAATTCATTGCTGCGTGCGCCGTAGTAGCTGTCGCCCAGTTTGTAGATTGTGACCGAGAAGGGATCCTGGGAAATATTCGTCACTACTTTGCCATTCTCAATCTTGTATGGTGTTGTGGTTCCCTCGTAGCCGCTGCGAATCGGGTTACCGACGCTGCTGGCTATTGTGGCGCTCCGGCCAACATGCCAGATGTTGCTCTGGCCTTCGGCGGTGTAGCTGACGCTAAACTGATCACCCGTCACGTTATTGCGTACCCAGAAGGCTTTGCCCACGATGAGCGACTTAAGTTGGGCGTCACCCAATGCCATTGCCCCTTTCTTCTTGAGGTCGGCCACCGTCATGCCGGCGGGCGCATTTTTGCGCGCATCAGCGCTCGGGGTGTACCAGATCGGCGAAGTCCAGGCGCGCTCCTGGCCGGTGAGCGGCACCACGTCTGGCGGTGGCACTCCGGCCTTCACTGCCTGAATGAGGGTCCAGCGCGGCGTGGGAATTTCCAGCACGCGGGCGTAGTAAAACGCATGCAGGCTGGCATCGAACTCAGGATCGGTCCATACGGTTTTGAGTTCTGTTGAACCGACGCTGTTGGTGTAGGTGGCTTTCTCCAGGTCCACGGTACTTTGGATCGCCGGAACCCTGCCCGTCCACTTGTTGGCCTTGCGGTCGCCGGACCAGGCTACGTCGTAGATTTTCTCGAAGCTCTGGCCGTTTTTGGTCCACCCTTTGACGATCTGGATGCGATCAAGATTGCCAGAAGTCGGATCTTTCACCGCCCAGATAACAAAGGTCGGAGCCGTGCCTTTCATTGGAGGCAGGTCGGCACCCATGGGGACGCCGTTTGCATAGGACTGATGGACCCAGTCCTTTGCGTTCAGGAGGTCGTTGTTGTAGCCCCAACCGCCGAAGAATCGCACCTTGATGTGCGGGCCGCTGACGCCGAAGGTTTCCTTGCGATACATCGCGTCCCAAAGGGAAGCGCGCGTGTTTTCCTCCGCCCATACGCCGGTCAGTCCGCCCGGGTTTTCTAGGCGAACATCAATGGTGTTTCCCAGCATGACCCCAGCCAAGCGCCTATCAACAGTTCCGTCTACCTCGGCGTGGCCACCGAAGAAATTGTCCTGGCGGTAAGGACTGGCGGTGTCGTGCGAGTCAGAACCAGCGGCCATGCCCAACTTATAGGGGTTGTAGCCGCGCGTGTCCTGCATGGCGAGGCCGTCTTTCAGAGCCTGCCGGGCGTAGCTTCCATGAATGTGATCAATGCGGCCCACGTCTGGGGGAAGACCCAACAGACCGCTAAGAATCTCGTAGTTGGAAAATTCGTCGTTGGGAGACAACAATGGATGGGTTTCGGACGAACCCTTGATCTGCGTGATTTCGACCAGGCGCTCGTTGCGGTCGCGGGAGGTTGCCCAAGCCGCATCGATTGGTCTCCCGAAGCTGTCGAGGTCCACGGGATACATCCAGCCGTCGCTCAAGTTGGCGTTATGGGAAATCGCCAGCAACTCGTTGCCCGCCTTGCGCTGCGTGTCCATCCATTTCCAAAGGTCTTCGGGATGCCAGGAATCCAGCATGCTGAACGGCAACGCTGGCACCTTGGCACAATCGCGGAAGAAGATGTTGCGGTGCAGATTGCGATTGTCGTACTGGGAAGTGTATTCGTACGAGCAGAAGGCGGTGAACTTGCCGGGATGGTTGTTTTCGTTAGCGATTTTTATGTTGTCCTGCCAGATCGTGCCTGCCACTGCTGGGCTCATGAAAGCTTTGATCGGCGGCTTACTGGTAAGAGAGAGCAGATACAGGAAGACCTTCTGCACCTCCGCCGGGTTGTTAGGGTCTTTGAGAACTAAGGGCTGCGACTCCGGCATCTTGCTGATCGCCGAACCCGGGGTGTTGGCCTCCTTGGTGACGCCGACATACTCGGAGTGATCGGTCACGCCCATGAAGTCCATGGGCGTATCGATCTTGATGTCGTAGCCCATGGGATGCTTGATGGTTTGGCCTTGAGCATACTTGAGGGCGTCGTCAGGTCCGGTGATCCGGTTGCCGATAACCCAGGCGTCCACCGACCAACTAGTGTGAATATGCTCCTCGCCGAAGTAGGCGTTGCGGTCGGGGTTGCGCTCGACGCGCTCCTCAGCGGTCGCGGCCTGGTTGCCAGACTGCGCCTGCTGCGGTGTTTTGGACTTGTTGCAAGAAATCAGGATGCCGTTACTAAAGAGTAGGAACACAAAAGCCGCCGTTGCCGCAACTCTTGTCTTCATAAATGCCTCCGTCTTACCGAATGTCCACATCCTGCGTACGCTCGAGTTGTGCCGCGTAAACTCAAGAATTTGGGGACTTCTCGGCTCGGACTGACCCACTTCAGCAACGACTATTGGGGTATTGAGCGAGGAAATCCCTTCTACCGCAGATATTCTCCATGCTTGCGCGGAGGGCGCAAATTGGCAAAAGTAACAGTGGGCTTGGTGGGGGTTTTGTTGTCTCATTTACCATACTGGGACAAGTGGATCTCCATACTCCCCAGAAAAGTCTGTATCGGAAGCGCGAGTCGAGATAGGTGTACACGGGCACGGTGGGATTGTGCGCTTTCGATACAGCGACTTGAAGGCAGCCGCTCGTCTGAAGGCATCTGCTCACATCCACATAGTAGCCTCCGACGTGCATTACCAACTTCCGATTATCTCGGCAACCAGGACTCAAAATAGGCAATAACATTCCAACGATCGATCTCGGGCAAAACCCTTATTCCCTTCCACATCACGCCGCTGACGGCGTGGTGATTGAATACCGAACACCGTTAGCCCACGGATCTCCCTTCACGATTTCAATGAGTTAGAAAGGCCTGAATTATGGGGATTCTTGAACATCAAGGTAGAAGAGGCCATTTCTCAGCTTCCGGTTTGCGAAGACACGCCCGGAATGTGGAAGGTCATAGGGCACTTCTATGTGCGGCGCGACTACTCAGGTCGGATGGGAATCGGGAAGGGCCCCGCGCTTCCTGGCTATTTTGTCGACGCGGTACGCGAGGGCGCGTCCCGCTAAATTAATCCGAGGTGGTCGGGATACTTGGCTTGCAACGAGCTCACCAGAACCTCAAACTCTGGTAGCTCGCGTAAGTTTTTTAGGTGAGGGTCCTTGAGGAAAAAAGGCCAGCACGCGAACCCACTCGTGACGCTCCGCTCCAACCACTCAAACCCAGCTTGACGCCGCTCCAACAATGCAAGTATGCAGGCGATTTGATAGTAGCTGTGGTGCGCATGCCCAAAGGATTTTGGGCTCGCACAAGCCGTTGTCAGGCAGTCGAGCGCCTTTCCGGCTAATCCGGTCGACGCGTAGTAGACGCCCTCCAAACTGACAATGAGCGGTTCTTCCGGCAACAACTGAACCGCTTCGTCCAACAGGGTTCTTGCTACTTTCAAATCTCCTGTCAGCAAGGCCAGTTGAACAGCAAAGTAGACAGGATACTTGTTCTCTGGATTCTCGGTGCGCCAAGCTTCGATCTCCTCGCGTGCCAAGTCGTATTCCTGGTTCCAAACGTACACTTGCACGATGCTGTGACTAACAGCTTTTCTGGGATGAAATGGCCGTGCCCGCTCGTACATTTCACGGGCGTGCTCGAGTAGCCCGATGTGAGCCAGGATCGTGCCCAGACGGTTGTACGCTTGGGGCTGATTGTTCTGCAGAGCCAAGGCCCGCTTGAGTTCGTCAATCGCTTCTAGGTGCTGGAAGTTCCTGGACGGCCCCCAAAAGAGAAACGCGCGGGCGACGTGCCCCTCGGGCAAATCCGGATCCAGATCCAACGCGCGGCAACAGTGAAACTCGGCCTTTTCCCACCACGCGCTCGATGGATCAAGTTCAAAGTGACGAGTCGCGCAGACCACGGAAAGTACGGCATGCGCCAGGGAAAATGCAGGATCTCTAGCTACCGCATTGCTCAGGTGCCGGGCAGCTTCGTCCAGCATGGCTGGATTGCCGGAGGAGCTGAACTTGTAACCCCGCATGAACTCCGCATAAGCCATAGGGTCCTTGCTATAGCGCGGGGAGCGTTGAACCATCGCTGGACCCAGCGGCCGGTTCAGTGCCATGGCGATTTGCTTGGCGATCTCGTCCTCGAGGTCGGATAGGCGGTCGAGGTCCAGATCGCGCTTCCTTGTGAAGCAAACAGTTTGCAAATGCGTGTCTAACATTTCCAATGAGAGGCGCCAAAGGCCCTTGGACATTTGAATGCCGCCGTGAACGGCAAAACGCACGCCAAGTCGCGAAGCGGCCTCCGCAGGTGTCACCCCCGCCGGCACACTCAGCACTGCTGAAGTTGGAAGGATGTCCACGCCCGTCAAATTCCCGAGGCGCGCGACCAGTGCATCGGCAAACCCCAAACACACGCCATAGTCATCCGTGGCCTTGCCGTGAAGCATCAGGGGCAAGACGGCCAGAGAAGTGCGCTCGCTCCACCCGCGCGTTTTCTCCGGGACCCCCGCGCGTACAACACCCGGTCCAAAATCGGATTGTGGATAACGCGCGCCCAGCACTCGCACTGGTCCGACAAATCTGTAACCTTTGCCTACTACGGTTTCGAGAAAACGAGGCTTAGCGGAGTCGTCACCCAGAGCGGAGCGGATTTTTCGCACAATGTTGTTGATGTTGGGCTCAGTATCGAGGAACAAATCCGAGCCCCACAATTTGCTTACGATCTCCTGCCGCGAAACCAATTGTTCTCGACGGCTCACTAGAAAAATCAGCAGTTCCATCGGCTTCTTTTCGAGTTTAACTCGCTGGCCCTGGCGGCGAAGCTCATAACGCCCCAGGTCCAGTTCGATCTCACCCGTCGCCGCTCGTGTGCTTCGCATAACGCTCTCGAAGGGCATTATCCCGTAAGAATCAATAATTTGCGACGATATAGAAAAGATAGGCAATCTGTATAAACACTTCATTGTAATAGTCCTCCGCTCAAGACATGATTCCCGCAGTTCGATACCAAACGACGGAGGTTCGACAATGAAACGATACTTGTTCCTAACTTTTGCAGTGGCTGGAATATTCTCTTGGGCGGGGCTGACATTCACCAGCGCCGCGCACGATAACTCGCACGAAAAAAACGCATTCACCCCGGATACCATTTCCTGGGGGGCGGCACCGCCCGTTGTGCGTTCTGGTGCGCAGTTTGCCGTGCTCGAAGGCGACCCAACCGCCTCTACCGGAGACTTCACGATTCGCTTGAAGATGCCCGATGGGTTCCGGATCGCACCCCATTGGCACCCGAACAGGGAAAACGTCACGATCATTTCCGGGACGTTTAAAGTCGGCATGGGCGACGAGTTTGACCCCAATAAGATGAATGCATTCATTGCCGGCAGCTTCGCCTTTCTCGATCCCAACATGCATCACTACGCCATGGCCAGCGGAGAGACCATTGTCCAGGTCCACGGACAATCTCCACTGCAGTTCAACTACGTCAATCCTGACGACGACCCTAGCAAGAATAAGTAGTCGATCCTCGCGCACAACAGGCGAGCACGCCTGACAGCCCATGAGGCGTCAGCGGTCGCTTCCTGAGCACGAATGAAGGAAACAGCATTGTGAGAACCCGTACAAGATCATCACTGAAGGAAAAGCTAAAGAAATCGCAATCACAAAGGAGAATTAGAATGGCACTCGATATGGGCAAACTGAATATGTTCGTTGGGCAATTCGTTGGGGATCTAGGAGCGGCGGTCCACTCTGGCATGGTGGTGATCGGCGAAAAGCTGGGGTTGTACAAGGTTCTCGCTGAAGGCCCGCTGAATTCAGCTGAACTGGCGGCCAAGACCTGCACGGATGAACGTTATGTGCGCGAATGGCTGAGCTCCCAAGCTGCAGGCGGCTACGTCACCTATAACGAGCAGACTCGGAAGTTCAGTCTGAGCGAAGAGCAGGCATTTGCGCTGGCGAACGAAGACAGTCCCGCTTATCTTCCCGGCGCCTTCCAATTGGCCCTCGGCTCTCTGGCCGCAGTTCCCAGGATTACCGAAGCCTTCCGATCCGGCGCAGGCATGGGTTGGAATGAGCATGATGAAGACGTGTTTCATGGTTGCGAGAAATTCTTCCGGCCAAGCTATGCAGCAAACCTTGTCAGTTCTTGGATTCCTTCCCTGCACGACGTCCAGGCTAAGCTCGAGGCCGGAGCGCGCGTCGCCGATGTTGGGTGCGGCAAGGGTGCGTCCACCGTGCTGATGGCTAAAGCCTTCCCAAAATCGCAATTCTTTGGCTTCGACTATCACGACAAATCCATCGAGGGCGCCCGCGCGACCGCTGCTAAAGAGGGTCTCGAGGTTCGACTCAACTTTGGCGTTGCGAAGGCCAAAGCATTTCCAGGAAAAAACTACGACTTGGTCACCGTGTTCGATTGTTTGCACGATATGGGTGATCCGGTCGGCGCCGCAACTCATGTACGCAATTCACTTAGCAAGGACGGCACATGGATGATCGTCGAACCGTTTGCTCACGATGAACTAAAAGACAATCTGAATCCGGTCGGTCGCGTGTACTACTCTTTTTCAACTTTGTTATGCACTCCTTGTTCGCGTTCACAGGAAGTTGCGCTGTGCTTGGGTGCACAGTCAGGCGAAAAACGGATTCGCGAGGTAGTCGCCGCGGCTGGCTTCAGCCGTTTCCGCAGAGCCGCGGAAACACCGTTTAACATCGTCTATGAAGCTCGTCCATGAGCCGTTCGTCTTAAGGAAGGCAGCCGGGAGTTGAAACCGGGCTGGCTTGTCCGGCACGGTTTCACTAATAGAAGCCATGAGGCAACAGGGCTCATTGGCATGCTTGGTTTGAGGGCACAGATGACACTTTTTTCTATAAGTTAAGTTAGCGCTTCGGGTTTCTTGATCGGCCCGGCTTTTTTGTACCAACTCTAGGGTGAGTTTTCTTCGCTCGGCTTTTTTCGCTCAGCTCACACTGATAGGGAATCTGCCAAACATCGGGATTTGAAACTTTTGATTACTTCAAGCGCATGCAGGTAAAGCCGCTCACGGCTGCGCAAATCCAGGCGCGATACTCTGCGATGCAAGACTCGGATTGAGAGGCTTACCGTCAACGATGGTCTTGTCTTGCAAATGAAGTTTCCCCTTATTAACATCCCCTGCAAATGCGCCCGAAGAAAGCACAAGTGCCCATCCGATAGGAATTGAGATTTTCGACAATTTCATAAACAGCTCCTTTTAATGTTTCCGCTGCCACGCTCTGCAGGACACGATTCGCTGAGAAAGGTACATCTGAAGCTTAGCAGGCACGACGATCGCGTGCGCGAAGTTCGCATCGCGAGAAGGGCGGCGCACCTTCGATCCAAAAGTCGCCTGGCGAATCCACGAGACTAATGGTCATGCGACATTCCGGACATGTTATGTGCCGTGGGATTGCGGCGCAACGCGGCCATCGCGGAATCGTCAGACGGTACGAAGTATCCGACAACTATGCCCATGGCGCCGTCGCGCAGGAGTTTGCCGCTCGTGTTGTCGTACGTTGCCGAAATTTTGAGCACGTCGCCCGCGGCAAATTTGTAGCCGCCTTTGTCCAAGAAAAGCACCGTTGGCATACTGATCAGCATGCCGTTAGCATCGACCTTCGCGTCGAGCGTAGCAACTGTTTCCTTGCGCGTGGCGTCTTCGAGCACAAGTTCTTTTCCGTAATCATGCATGTGCCCGCCCACGCCGAGCAGCACGCCGGAATAGTGCACGGTGACCGTTCCGGTTTTTTCGCTCTCCCCGGCGGCAAGGTCGTAGCCGGAGTGTCCGCAGGACATGACGTCCATCCACGTTGGATAAACGCTCTTCAATTGCGCACCCGAGCTGGCGTTTTGGTAGGAAATGCTGACCACGAGAAAAACGTCGTCATAGGACGTGTCCGTGGGATTGTGCATCATCGTTTCGATTCGGATTTTGTCACCCATCTGCACGCGATAACCGTATCCGGGAACCGCTCCCCAATTGGTCATTTCGCTGCCGGCACCGAAGATGTGTTCTTCCTTATTCGGGCAGAGAAAATCTGCGCGGTTTTCGTTCCAGAACGCGGTGTGATGTAGAACGCGCCCCGGAACGGCGTTGCCTTTGGCGTCGACCAGCCTGGGCGAATAGACGAGGAGCCAGCCGTCTATGGGAATCTGCCACTCGAGATCGGGAGGTTGCGGCATTTTCATGTGGCTGGTGTGGGCGGGTAAGTTCATGGGGCCGATGCTGATGGTGATGGTGTTTCCATCGATTTTTTGCTCAAGCTTCACTCCTTTGGCGACCTCGTGATGCATTCCGCCCTGCATGAACCCGTCGTGCTCCATCTGAGCCGTGTCGTGGGGAGCGGGTTGGGAGCTTTGTTGCGCGCAGAGCGGAGACGCGAAGAGCAAAATCGCAGCGAAAAGATCTCTGAATTGCATACTGATACCCTCGTGTGCGGCCACCAGACCGCATAGTATAATGATAGCCCTATCTGCGCTCGGCGGGATGTGGAGCGTGTGGCCTGACAGATGCAGAACTTTGTGAGCGTATTCAACCAAGAAAGCGCGAGGTGCCGCATGAAATACCGAGTTGCAATATGGGCGGCTGCGGGCTTTCTCGTTGCGAGTGGCTGGGCGGCTTATTTCTTAGTGGCAAGCAAGAACCATCCGATAGCACCGATTGTGTCCACTCTTGTTCGGCTAACCTGCCCCATTGCGATTGTCGGCTCGCATTATCCCGTTAGCCTCTATTTGGCTCTCGCTGCAAATGTCGCCACGTATGCACTAGTCGGTCTTGTGGTGGAAACCCTACGGCGGCAAACAACCCAAACTAATTCAAGACAGTTCGCTACGTGAGTTCCGATTTAACGCCAAAGCGGCCAACTGGTACTGGGAGCAACTTGTCCGGTTTCCCGACATATCGGGAGTTGGCTTCCGTTGGAGACACCTTTGCCGTTAATATCCGTCTGAATGGAGGGAGGTGCTCGTGCAACGACCCTTGTTTGCCGCCATTGTTTCTTGCTGTCTCCTTTTGGTGCGTCGAGATGCAACTCTGGCTCAAACAGGTGGTGGGAACGGGAAAGAACCTCCTCCTCTCGGAAAGTTGATTGACGTTGGTGGGTATCGGGTTCATCTCTACTGCATCGGAACTGGAAGCCCCACAGTGGTTATTGTGGGCGCGGGATTCTCCTTCGATTGGGGACTTGTTCAGCCGGAAGCCGCAAAGTTTACGCAGGTGTGTTCCTATGACCATTCAGGAATCGGATGGAGCGACGACGGTCCTAAAGATTCGTGTGTGCTCAGGGCGAATGAAGCTCACAGTGCGCTGAAAAACGCTGGAATTCAGGGGCCCTATGTGCTCGTAGGGCACTCGCTCGGTGCATTGGTTGCGCGACTATACGCGGGGCGGTATCCAGATGAAGTTGCGGGAATCGTGTTTGTCGACCATGCCATCATGTTTAAGCCGAATATGGCCATGCGACCCGGACCAGCACCGCTTCCCCCGCCACCACCAATGTCTGGGTCAGTCGGGCCTCCGCCTGGGATGAAGCCAGTGGGTCTAGAAGACGACCCGAACTTCGGCAAATTACCTGCCCAGGACCGCGAAGCTCACCTTTGGTTCATGGCGCAGGCTCGAAATCAAAAAGTACTGCAAAGCAATATTGAGCTGATGCCAGGCTGTTTCGCAGATGTGGACGCAATCGCAAAGGAACACAGCAGCCCCCTAGGTGACAAGCCGCTTGTGGACGTGGATACGAATCAAAGCGCAGGAGGAGAATTGCAAAAGCAATTGTTATCCCTTTCCAGCAATAGCAAAGAGATGACCGCCGATAATAGCGGGCACTTCGTGATTATTGACCGACCCGATGTCGTGGTTGATGCGATAAGTCAAGTTGTGCGCTCGGCGCGAACCAAAACACCGCTCTAGTGCCGACCAACTCCATCTGGCAAACACGGTAAAGTCAAGTACTGGGAGCCAAGTTACCGGTAACCGGGGTGATCTCAATGGGTCGACGCAACACTTGCTCGCAGTTTACTTGCGGGAGTTTCAAAACCCAAGGTTTTTCGCGGGCGTTGATTTAAACGCAGGGCTACCTTGTCGAGTTCAGATTGTGCATATCCGGACAGGTCGGTCCTTTTGGGGAAGTATTGTCGCAGCAGCCGGTTGGTGTTTTCGTTCGTGCCGCGCTGCCAGGGACTATGGGGATCACAGAAGTAAACTTTCACGTTTGTAGCCACCGTGAAGGTCTTGTGTTTGGCCATCTCCAGCCCACGGTCCCAGGTCAGAGAGCGCCGCAGCGAAGTTGGGAGTTTGCGAATTTGCCGGCTCAGTGCAGCGACGACCACCGCCGTGTCTTTGCTGGAAACTTTGACGAGCGCGGTAAAACGCGAATGTCGTTCCACCAAGGTCGCAATGTGACTGTTTTTTGAGCCGCTCAAGAGATCGCCCTCCCAATGACCTGGTATGGCGCGGTCCTCAACTTCAGCGGGCCTTTCCCTGATGGAGATGGCATCCACGATTTGACCGCGCGAGTCTCTAAAGATACGAGAGTGCTGCGAGCGGCGTATGCGGCGTTTGGATCGCAGGTGCCCCAGCAGCTCTTTTTTCAGCACTCCTCGCGCTTGAATGAATAGGCTTCGGTAAATGGTTTCGTGGGACACATGCATGCTCTGGTCATCGGGATAGTGGATTTTCAGCCATCCGGAAACCTGTTCCGGCGACCAATCCAACATCAGTTTACTCGCAACGATCTTCTGCAACCTCACCTGGATCGCAAGCAAGCACCGCTTGGGCCGCAAAGCGGATTCCCAGGCCTGGGAATCGGCTTCATTGGCTCGATACTCAGGACGGCCTCCATGACGTGCGACCTCGCGGCGCACTGTCGACACCACTCGATCCAGGCGTTTAGCTATCTCGCGAATCGACGAACCGCAAGCGAGCCCTCGAGAGATCTCCTCGCGCTCACGCAGCGTGAGCGCGAGGAGCGAGCGCCGCCGGACCGCCGGAACAAACCCACCGTGACGCGACACCAGACAACGAATGGACGAATGCTCCTTGCCGAAGGCGCGCCCGATCTTATGCAACGACTGTCCGGCCTTCCAACGGCGCCACACGTCCCTCTTTTGCGCCGCCGAAAGCCCAAACCGTTTCCCTTGGGTCATTAAACACCACCTTAGTGAAAAGATTTATATCAGATGGTGTTGCATCGACCGGTTGAGCTGGCAGGACTTACCAGGATTTGGCTGTCTCGCAAGCCCGACTTCTTACCTTTTTGACATGTTTACCCCTCGAGTTATATGCTGCAATACGACATGTTTGAGAGTTCCGCCACCGATGTTCTCGGCCGCAGGACGCGATTACTGGCGATCTTAGCGGGAGGCTTTACGGCCGTGGCAGGTGCATTTGTCGGCGGCTCGTTTTTCTTGTTTCCAGTTTTTCTTATCCTAGGAGCGGTGGTACAGCCTCGTGCACCAATGCTCGGTAAGTGGCTGATTTGGACTGCTGCCTTCCTGTTGACGGTGACAGTCTTACCCATGTCGGGTGTTTTGCTATACGAGCTTTCGTTAGGAATCAAACCGCTCATTACAAGGAGCGGTTTTTCGACACTCACACTTTTTTCGGGATGTATCATTTCAGTCTTTCTAGTAGTGTCGTGCGACATAGCGCTTCTCATAGACACCGGGAGTGTGAATGCTAAAGCGACACGACCGCTGAACGTCGTACCACACACCATGGACTGGCTAGTCTGGGTCGCCGCGCTTGGGCTCGGTGTGCTTACTCTGCCCGGCGCTGTGCTCGCAGTCCTATCGTTCCG
Source organism: Candidatus Acidiferrales bacterium (assembly GCA_963775865.1). Lineage (GTDB taxonomy): Bacteria > Acidobacteriota > Terriglobia > Acidiferrales > UBA7541 > Acidiferrum. The sequence continues at coordinate 806,952 of CAVZKU010000002.1, forward strand.
CCACAGTCGCCGCTGGGATACTCTTGCATTCTCGCTTGTGTCAGGAATAGCGGTGACTTTATTCGACGCCGCGGTCATTGCTAACTCGATAGAAACGTGGCGAGCTCGCAGGAAGGAAACGGCGAGCGACCCTGGTGGCGGCTAGTACCTATGTTTCCGATTTCCCGACATAACCGGCCATCTCTAACGACGCCGGCCGTGTCAAGAGTTTTTTTAAGTTTTTTTATTTTGCTTATCACTGAATTCGCGCACACTTCTCCGCTCACGCACGAAGCGTGTCCTTTCCGGTCTTCTCTCCTCACCTGTGGCACCCTAACCTGCTCAGCCCGTTTCCGTTCATCAATTCAGTGTTGCCCACCAAACATCTCTTCGATCACGAATCAACCATGATGAGTTATTCGAACTCCCTCTTCTGCAAGGGAGGCAGGTAGCCTAATCAATCTGCCGGTGACTGTTTCGCACCATGGCCGGTATCTGGCATCCCCGCACAGGCTTCACTGCTTTTCTGCTGCTTCTGTCCGCGACGACAGAACTCGTTATAATCAATCTCATCCCGCAACATGATCCACAGCCGGATCCCGAGTTTGCGAGCCACCGCCACTCTCGACTTCCCCAGACCTTTCTGGACCAATTTGCGGCGGTAGAAACGCTGCAACTCCGGATCCCGGCGTACCGCGTGTGCCGCCGCTTCACCCCAGAGAAACCGCAGCAGCGGATTGCCTTGTTTGCTCACACCACCCAATCGCTGCCGCCCTCCACTGGAGTATTCACTCGGAATCATCCCCACATAACTAGCCAGGGCCTTGCTGTCAGCGAATCGTGCTGCATCGCCCAGGAATACCTCGGTTGCCAACGCCGTGATCGGTCCCACTCCAGGGTGAGTCATCAGCAACCGTGCTCCGGGACGTTCGCAAGCTTGCTCCTCGACTCGCTGGTTTAGCTTTTCGATCTCCGCCTCGAACTTCGCGTACATCGCTTGCAACTCGCTCCGCCGATAAGCGGTATGTGGCGCCAACGGCAACGCGGCTATCTTGCTTTGTCCGTCCTGGCTCCACAGCAAGGGACCTCGTCGTAGACCATTCGCCAAGGCAATCGCCTGCAGCGCATTTTGTATTCGCGTCCGTATGCGTACCCACTGATGACGATGCCGCAACAAGGCCCGCAGATCTTGTAGCTCCTTCGAAGGCAGCCAGATCGCCGGAAAGCGGTTTTCCACCTGCAGCTTCAGAATAAGGTCCGCATCTCGCCGATCATGTTTCTGCTTCCGTGGTTCGGCGGCCCGAATCTTTGCCGGATGACCGACTTGGCATTCGATTCCCAGTTCTTCCATGAGGTTCACGAACCACTGCATCGATCCCGTGGCTTCGATCCCCACACGCACCGGGCGTGGAAGCTTGGAATAAAACTCCCGCACGTTGTTGCCTTCGTGCTTCAGAGTCATGGTCACCACCTCCCCTGTTGTGGTGTCGAGCATCGCCAACGTTTGCTGGCGAGCGTGCAAGTCACATCCTATAATTCTCATCTCGGCCTCCTTCGGTCCGAGCACTGTTAGGGTGAACACCGAAACAGTCTACTCCGGACCGTCGCGAGGCCGGCGTCGTTATGACATCAATCTCTGCCCGTTCTCGTGGCGTCTAGGATGATGGACGTTTTGTGGAGTGACCTGCACATGACGCACCAGAGCAGATCTTCAAAGAGCGGCGATCCTTTTTATCGACCTTTCCGCACCGCCTGAACTCAAAAGATCTTAGCCGGAAGCGGAGATCCTTCCTCATGAAACAAAAATCCGACTGAAAAAGAATAACACTTCTCAGAAAAAACTCTTTTTAAAAAGGAGATCAAAAATATTGGCCGGTTATAATCGACAACTCGGGAGTTATCGTATTTTTCGATTTTTTCGGCTTGCAAAAGGACCGCTACTTGCCAGATTCCCGGTACAAAACCCATGACGCTAGCAGGTCTGCATAACCAGAAGTGATACAAGGCCATCGGAACGGTTCGCCAGACTTTGCACGCTCCACGAACGTGTGTGGAGCGGTCGGGAACACCACTATCGTGTAATCCGAATTGCGCCCTTCTTTTAATGCCTGCTGAATTGCAGCTATGGACGAATCAACAGGAACTCGCTCGTCCTTTCCCGCTTCAACAATCAAAACGGGCACGGTGACGCGCCTCCAGTAGTCCGCAGGGTTGTAATTTGCAATCATCGGAAAGAATTTCCAAAAATAGGAGTCCTCTTCCGGAGGCGCCGTTTCTTTCGCCCAAGCTGACCCACTCTGCAATGCAGCAGTATGCTCCCGAATGAGAGCTTCCCGACCGCTTCCGGTCCGCTCCACCTGAACTGCGCGCTCAACGAATTGCTCGGCATTTACAAGGTCGTTTCCTTTGAGTCCTAATTCTCGGAGGTATGCCTGTTGGCTAAAAATCTCACTTTGCCACATCGGGACTCCATTCGCCGCGTCGGCCAGCACGAATGCCACAGACTTCGACTGCGAAGCAATCAGCGGCGCAATCGATGCACCTTGGCTATGTCCGTGAATCCCGACCTTCTTCGGGTCAATTCCAGCTTGCTGTTGAAGAAAACCTACTGCCGCGAGCGCATCGCTGGCCAGCACGCTAAAGTCGGCGGTTTTCCAGTCGCCTGTGGACTTGCCTGAACCACGTTTGTCATAGATGAGAGTCGCAATTCCTCTGCGCCCGAAGTAATCCGCCCAGAAGCGATTCGCGCCCCAACGAGTTTCAGGCCCTGACCCATGGAGCATTACGATAGCGGGGTGCAATCCATCGCCACGAGGAATGAAAAGCGAGCCGGAGAGAGCGACGTCGCCATTCCTGAATACCACATCGCTCTCGGAGTAAGGTAGCTGCGTGTCCGCTATATGCTCTAGGTGGAAGTTTCCGGAACCGTCTCCGTCCTTGAAAGTTCCACTGAGTTCCCGCTCGTCGAACTGCCCCGAAAAGTCCGTGTCTCCACCGAGTACCAACTCAACCTGATTTCCATTTTGTTTGACAGAATCGAACGGATACTGCATCGCCCGTTGTGGCAATGACGTGAACGAGGCTTGTAGGTCTGCATCCCTGCATACGAAGTCGAAAGCGACTGCGACGCTGGCGCCCTGGCGGCTCATCGTGCCCTGCCATTTCCCGGCCAAAGTGGAGTTTGGGCAGGAGCGAGTCTGCGCACTTGAAGGTGTCGTTGCCAAAGCCGCAAGGCTGCCAATAGATAAAATGAGCAAAAAATGTTGCAAAATACTTGCCACTCGACCCTGAGACATCTTCATTGCTAAGTACGGGAGAAACGGAGCCGCAGTTCCGTCAATCTTCATCGGCGAAGACTATCATCTAAGCCTTCGTCACGCCACGTCGACTCATTCTCGCGCCCAAGTCTCGATTAACGGCGAAATCGCCGAAGTACGTACTAGACCGAACCTTTCGTATTTGCCGAGTTTGGGGACTAAACGCTTCTACACAGGTTGTGCCCGCTCCTATATGATGAACGCCAGACAACCGTCCAGGAGGCGCATCAATGAAAGCAACTGTCCTCTACAGAATTGCGAGTGTTTTGCTCTTTCTGGCAGGCGCAGCTAACGGGTACTTCGTCTCAAGATTTCGGCAGCTTTCGGAGCCGATGGCCGGCATGCATCTGCCAGTCGGCCACTCAGGCTTTACTTATGCCCAGCTGGTCATTGCCCTTGAACTGTTCTGCTCGTTGTGTGTTCTGTTTGCGGCATATCTGGCTTGGTATTTGGGTGCTCTCGCTCAGACAACTCCACAAGCCGTTGGCGCACTGGGATGGGTCCTCTTCGCGTTTCAAATGGTTGGGTTGTATATAAGCTGGATTTTTTTCTCTGGGTTTGTGCTGGTCCTTTCGGCTGTTATCGCGATCTGCATAGCGTGGGCTACTTGGCTAGTCGGCAGCGTCGCCGCGAATGGTGGCGGCAGCAGAATAATGTCCGAAGGCCCTGGTTAACGGCATAACCGCCGAAGTTGATTTTGGCGTCGGGTCCAGTACCCAAGTTTCCGATTTCCCGGCACGACGCAATATAACAAATCGGGAACTCGCCGGGCGACGCTTGACTCCTTGCGAACACATTTGTTGCTGGGACGATGCTCGCGGCGAATTCTGGAAAGACGTCTCGCAGAGTGCCAGGCCGTCGCGAGTCCTCGCTACCAAGGCGAGTTCTTAAAAATCTGGACGGCGTACCAAAGCAAAAGCACCGCTCCAGCCAGAGAGAGTCCCAAGAGAACCACAAATTTCCGTGAAGTTCGGTGTTGGGTAGCTTCTGCGACGACAATGCCGGCGCAGATGACGATGCCCACGTACGCGACGTAGCGTGAGACTTCGTATATGAACCATAGGCCAGAGAAAGGAAGCCACGGAACGTCGCGCACTAGCGCTAGCGCGCACAAAAAAGCCATGGTCGATGGCATTGCCAGAATGAGCGTGGCCAGGAGAGCTCCCCAGTCATTTCTTGCGGGAATAGCACCATAGGTATTCATAGGAGTCTCGAATCTTCGATCCGCTTGCCGGGCATTTATCCTGCTCGGCACCTTCGGGAGCGCTTCACCGACTCCGTGGCAGATCGATACACCATGGATACTCTTGCTTTGTGAGCAGAGCGGTGATGATTGTCACAGAGGTAAGCCGAACAGCTTGGGCTGGGCCTCGGGCAAAACGCCAAGTCCTGTGTAACGACAAAATCGTCCAAGTAGGTACTGGTCCGGCGTGGCTGTGTGACGTGTAGTTCCGGCGCATGTCTGAAAAACAGCCTAAAATCGGCGACAAAATCAAAGTCAACATGCACGCAGGGAAAATCGTAGACGCGACTATTAAGGCAGTCATCGATTCCACCGACGGCGTTAAGTACCACGTTGACTTCGGCCACGACCAAACCGCGCTGGTCCACCAGTGGCAGATTGTGAAGGACTAGAACGAATGATTGCTTGTGGTCCGCAGAACTAGAGACTACGCTCAGGCCAACGGTCGGTGGTGCTGACGGAGTCTAACCTACCTTAAACACCCCGCGTCATCGTTAGTACCACCGCCGATGTTTCCGTTTCGCCCAGCTACGATTTGACTCGAATCACACCCACCGCAACCATTTTGCGCCCATGCTCCGGTAACTTCAGACGCGCCTTCTCTGCTAGCTGTTTCGTCTTGAACGGTTTGGAGAGCAACGTAAACTCACCTTTGACGTATTTGAATAGCAGCCATTGTTCGATTGGTTTGGGCATTCAAGACTTATAACACGAGACCTTCCATTCGAGCATTTGCGCGCGCGCCAGCAACACTTGATTGGCAAACTCCGCCGTGCTTGCTGGTTCGCATTTCTCCAGTTCTTCGAGCGCAGTTTTCTTTCCATGATTGTCTCCGCAAGAATTTGCGACAGAGGAAGGAATCGACAGCGTACACTTCTTCGGCACGGCCTTCAATCGGTTTTATCCTCTTCAATTTTCTCCGAGTAAATATCAACGGATTTACTCGCTGCCATGCACGACGTCGAGGAGCGCTCCGTCATGCGCACCGTGGCCAATATCCAGGAATTGCAGAAGCGGCGGACCAGCTAGAAACGCGCAAACGAGTTGACGCCGGCGCGGTGACCGGTTCACTATTCCACTGAATGCCAGCGGAACCACCTGCACCTCGCGCCGACTCGGGGCTTTTCGCACCGACCGCCACAAACCGCGCCAAAAATCTCGATAGTAAAGGGGCCGGGCTCTGCCCGAAATCTACAGAAATCCTCGGGGCATCAGCTTGCCCGCAGTGCGGCGGCAAAATGTTGTGCGCCGGCACGAAGCACCTCGCGGCGGTCCCCATTACCCTGCGTTACAGGTCTTGCGCGAATTGCGGTGCGCGAACGTGGACTTTTGAGCAGCAAGCGCCTCCAAAAATTCCAGGGTTCCCGAAATGAGTCGCAGGGTAGAAGTCTTGAACGCAGACGGACAGTTTCACCATTACGCTAGCCGTGGCGATGCCATCATCCTGGCGCGCGACGGCCAGGCGGACTGGTCCGACGGTCACCAGCGCCAGCTCCTGATGCGGGCCGCCGTCCTTCGCGTGAAGGGCAAGCTGAATATCTGGTGTCCAGTAGCGTGTTCTGACCCGAGCATTCCCCGCGTCGAGGGTTGCGCTCCGAAGTTTTCCGTCCTGCAGCTCGTCTAGCAGTTTACCGTCCCGAATGTGCTAGATCAGCGGGAAAGTGATCCGGGGCGTGGATCAGATCAGATCCGGTCAGATCTAGATCGTAATCCCTCGAAAGATCTTTCTCGAGAAACCCCGCATTTCACCGTGACCGATCCGGTCGCAACTCCCACGGAAAACGTAAGACCAACGTAAGACCGCGACAGTTTTCAACGACAGCTTTTTCCGTTAACTCGAAATCTCCAGTGTTTTATTGGGGATTTTGGTGGACGTGACAGGGTTCGAACCTGCGACCTCGTCGTTGCGAACGACGCGCTCTCCCAGCTGAGCTACACGCCCAGACCTTCTTGCTTATAAACATATTGTACCTCAGCCACTTACCTGATTTCCAGTTGGGACCACGGGGACCATGATCAATCGTTATTCGCCAGCTCCGATAGGCACACAAAAATGAGGAAGCCTCCCGTGGTGGGAGGCTTTTCGTCTTTCAGGTTGACGATTTCGCTATCCGATTTTGGGAATTTGGCCTCGCGTGTTGGCGTCGTGCTACTTCAAGCTATGAATAGCTTCTCGAGCCTCTTGCGTCTTGCATACAAAATCAGGATAGACGCTATTTTCTTGTTTAAGAACAAATGTCGGATGGAGGTTTAGCATATCCTAGTGACGCGTTCATGAAATGTTGTCAGGGGAGGTCCAGAGCAATTTGCGCGGGCCACGAATGTTCACCTGTTCTCAATTGCATGGCCATTTTTCACTATCAGCAAAGTTGATGGGACACCGAACTAAAGCTCTTTCAGTGTAGGGATACAGGAAATACTTTATTCAGGTCAAAATAACGGTGTGATAAACGGATTGTTCATTGCGAGGTAGATTCAGCCGCAAGTCTGACTCGCTACCGAGATGGCAGGTAAGGGGAGTCGCCGTGCCCCAAATACAATTGAAACAGGCTTTTATTCCCGTGACTGTTTCTTGTTGCCACTGCCGCCAAGAGCAACGAGTACGCGCCCGAATCCTAGCCGGAAATTGGTCCGTGGCACTTCAGTGGGTCAAATGTTTGAAGTGTCGTGAATATTTTGAGGTGATGGTTCCCTACGCTATTGTCGGTGGCCCGTTTCTTCCCTAGAAGGAGGTTTTTCCTTTATCCCGAGTTGGGGAGGCAACGGCATGAAAATCATCGAACAGTGGGGCGTCTCAGCACAGCCCATTCGTTACACGTGTTCGAACAAGCGGATCCCTGATTCACAATTTCCAACCGCACTGCTCGCACTTGAATCGTTCTTCGGGCTTCTCCTTGGAAGCTGTGCTTCCGCAGCGTGGACACTTCATCGTGCACATCTGTGTCAAAGGGCCTTCCGGAGTTCCTGTGAAGATATCGAATTTGGGCTTCACCGTAGCCTCCTTCAATCGCTTCTCATCGGCATCCGTCGGGATGCTGTTCAGTTTGTAGGCATTTCTGGTTCCACGACGCCGATGTCGAAGTCGGCCCTGCAAAATCAATCAGTTGAAGCTCCCAGAGGCGTTGACTCGAATTCAGAACGAACGTCACGATATCAGGTAATTTTTCCAGCGACATTGCCCATCTGTCGTACCAGAACCAAGGAGGCCCAAAAAACTTGTTCCACTCACTCGCTACTTTTGCCCAGATACTCGCCGGGAACATCGTCCTGCGGCACCTCATGTGTGCGAACTTCCCCCTCGTCAGCGTCCCCGGCGTCTTCCACGCCCTTCACCACCTCGGCCTCGAACGCGTTTCTTTCTTCGAGCAACTCGTCTACACTTTCGGAATCCGCACCTTGGACGTCGGATAATCCCTGCAAATCTCCCGATTGCTGGCCTGACCGGCCTCCCAGTCCCTCTGGTGCGAGTGCCACAGTATCTACGCTTTGGCCTTTCTCCCGGAGCTGTTTCTTGGGTACGCCAGCCGTTTTTCCCCTCGGGAAGCATTTCTTCCATTTTCGCTCCTTGCGCATCGACGATGTATCTTACGTCTCGATGCCCAACCATTCCACTGCATTTCTTGCATCTGGCCGCCCAATACATCTTTCTGCCATAAAACCTCCAGCATGCAGTCACGCAAGGGTGCCCGGTCCACGCCAAGGGGTTCGATTGGTCTATCCGTGCGCAAAGGATGCTTTCAAATCCGAAGTGAGGGCCTACCAAGAAAGGGATGGGCCTACAAGAGAGAAACTGAACCAACGGATATGTAAGAACTAAGGTTTAATTCGAGCAGCCCCACTTACCGTTAGCCCTACTGCGGATTTCAGGAGCTAACAAGCGTCAATCAGGCAGCACTATCCCTTCCACACGTATTTTCCGCAGGGGCATGGAACTGTCTCCATAGGGTGTTTCTTCTCCAATGGCTTCCGGCAAACAGGACAGTTTTTCTGCCACATATCGTTGGCGCGGACTATCCGTACTGGACCTGTTTATTCTTTGGTTTCCCTTGCCGTCAGACCGACGAGATAGCCCGCAAGGAGTGCTCTAGCACATCAGAGGCCAACCGGAAACCGATTTCTGATATTCGTCGAACGGAGCTAAATCAAAGGAACGCGACTACATCCCGCTGCACAAGGTACGGACAGCGGCCCGTAGTCTCGTAATCTTGGACAACTTTTTTGGAAATCAAATTCCGAGACTGTGCACGGAATTGGTGCTGTCGCGGACGGAGACGCCGGGCATGACGGCACCCTTAGTTGATTGGATAACGGGACTTAGTCGGGATTTGACGATTTGAGCTGGCTCTCTACGCCTTGTAGACGCGGACGTAGTCCACGAGCATGGCTTCCGGGAAAACGGTGGTCGAGTCCGGAGGGCCTGGCCAATTGCCACCGACGGCGACGTTCAAGATGATATAGAACGGATGATCGAAAATCCATTTCATCCCGGCGGGGAGGCGCGAAGGCGTAAACGTCGCATATAGATCTTGATCAACAAAGAAGCGAACGGTTCTTGGTTCCCATTCGATTGCGTACACGTGGAAGTCATCAAAGAAGTGCACACCGCCGGGGAGCTTGTACACGGATGTGAAGCTACGGTCGCTCGAATACCCGGGTCCGTGCATCGAGCCATGTATCGTTGACGGCTCTTTGCCGATATTTTCCATGATATCGATCTCGCCGCAGGCGGGCCAACCGATCTTCTCGAAGTCATTTCCCATAAGCCAGAACGCTGGCCACAGGCCTTGCCCGCGCGGAATCTTGAGGCGTGCTTCGAAGCGCCCGTAGGCTCAAAAAGCCCTTGTGTCGTCATTCGCGCGGAGGTGTAATTGCGCGTCATCTGGTCGGGACTGGTAGAGCTTTCCTTCAACGCTTGGATCACAAGATTGCCGCCGCGCATGAAGGAGTTCTCCGGCTGGTTGGTGTAGTACTCGAGTTCATGATTACCCCACCTGTTGCCGCCGAGTTCGAATTTCCACTTTGCTGCGTCGGGACGAGAACCGTCGGGGCCATTGAACTCGTCGCTCCAAACGAGAGTCCACCGGGATTCTCCGCCTTGTCGAGACGGATCTCTTGCCGTGGCTTTGCAGGCGATCAGCATTGTGAGCAAGGCCACAAATGCGAAGGAAGACCTCGGTAGTTCAAGGCTTAGCCAGTCGGGGCGCAGCAGAAGACTCGCGAATAGAGAGAAGCTCGGGTATTTCGTGTAGAGCTTCGGATGCGCTGCAAGGTTAAGCTGAAAGTAGCCCTCGCCCTTTCGAGGCTGCTAACGATGTCCACAGAAACGAAGTTTGGGGTCGAGTGCAAAAACCCGAAATGTCGCGACTACATAGTTCTCGGGATATATATGAAGCCACCGCAATCGAAGAGGATTTCCATAGCTTTGTGTGGGGTGGTCCTTGGAAACTGATCTGTCCGGCTTGCGGCGACGCTCATGACTACTACCAAGCCGACCTTCGCCAGTGTCCGTAAGAATTGCATTTGTTGTTCTTTCGATTTGGCGATGACTATCCGCCGCTTTTGGCTGTCGAGTCTTCCCATCCGTGACCCAGTGTATTTTTGCCGTCGTACCCATAACCTCGGACGTGTTTTCGAAATAATCGCCGTTGATGCGGACCGAGTTGCTTCAACACCCTCCAGATTCTTTGCGCTGCCAATCCGACTACTCCTTTTCCGGTTTCCGCCAATTGACGAAAAATTCCGAATTTTCATTCATCAACTTGGCTGCGCGTGGAATCCTAACGTTCAGGATCGGGGAACACGGGCTCACAGCCCTCGTTGAAGCCTCGTATTGCCTCGATGCGGTCGGTATGAACTAAGGAGCGCCAGTGCGCTTCCATCATGATGGCGACGGCCTGCTCCGTCGGTTCGCAGCCCATGAGGATCAGCCCGCTTGACTGACTGCACGTTCGCCAGAAACGTCTTCGACGAGCACAAGTTGATCGGGCTCTGCGACTTCGTCCGGCGTACGGTAGCAGATTCGCTGCATGCGTGTACGATTGTTGTCGATCATGCGATATCAATCCTGGCCCTAAGGGAGCAACCTTCGCCGAACTCAGATTTAGGCTGATTCCAGAGCAAGGGCAACTCCCGATCCGCGATCACTTGAACTTTCATTAGAGGATTGTCAGGTGCGAATGATCCCAAACTTTTGGCTCACAATCTCTGGTCTTATATTGCGCTCTTTGCAAACTTCGGCGTAGGCCTGGTAGGCGCCGTCCCAGCGATCATCTTTCATATCGCAATCATCTACCATCACCACGCCGCCTCGCGCCATATTCGGGAGAATACGTTCCAGTGACGCCTTCACCGGCCGATAAAGATCGACATCGACGAGAGCGAAAGCGATTTGACCCAGCGCCCGATAATTGAAGGTCGCAGCGTCAGCTCTTTGAACCACCACGTTGTTATAGCCAAAACGGGATAGTGAGGCTTGCAGCCACGCGGGGTCGCTGATCAGGAACGAGTCATCGTACAGTCCTGCTGTCTTGCCGCGCATTTTATATTCAAAACCGACATCCTCCTCCGTGAAACCGTTGAAGGTATCAATGCATACATACTCCCGGTTTACGCCCTTCTCCATCAGCGCTTCGACCAGAAAACAAGTCGTCCAACCTTGATTGCATCCCACTTCCACAGCCGCTCCGGGTGCCCGTACAGATAGGAGTTGTTTAGTCAGTTCCAACAGCTCGGAAGGAGGATTCATATACGGGTACCGCACAAACGGCTGGCGCGTGTAGACTACAGCGGCGGCGAGGCGGTAGGCCAGCCAGTAGGAAATGCGGAGCACCTGAGTCTTGAGTTTTTTATTCAGTTTCATCAATGCGCTCAACCTACACACGTGCACTCGACATTCTAATTTTCACGCTCGGTGTTGCAGCGACAATACGGGTAAAGCTGTAAATGGCTTACTTTTTCTCACCCATGCTCCACAATTGGCCAATTTCGCGGCTCTGTCCGGCTTTTCCGGTTCGCCGGTCAGAAGTTTGGCTAAGATTCGGGCAAAATTATTCTTTTTTAGTTCAGCATCGAGATGCTCGCGAAGCTGCGCCTGCCGATTTCCGAGACGAAGCGGCAGAGTTCGCAGGTGTCTTGGTGCTTTTTCAAGCGCGAGTACCCCTTGGCATAATCTGCCTGCAGGCGCAGGAGTTCATCGGCCTTCTCCTTACTGCTTGATTCGAGTCTAGTAATTTCCTCGCGCCGTTTTCTCCACGCCCCCAGCGCCTTTTGATACGCATGGAGAAGGCTTTCGAAATCGGTGCAGACTGCACTCTGGAAGGGAAATTCTGCGCTCATGTGCTCCTCCCTCAGTCCTTAGGGTGCACGCCGTGCACCAATTCAATTAAGTTGCACGTGTGTGGGAACTTGCTGCCCGAAGGGCTGCTTTGTGGGATGAAGGACCAGTACGAAACTTCGTCCTAGGGATTCGTTCGGCCTTGTAATTTCTACAAACCGAGTTAGTTTCCCCGGACCACGGGAACCGTCCATAAAAACTTGTCAACTCTGGGACCCAGTACCGAGTTAACCTGTTACCGCGCTGAAGAGGACGTATTAGTTGGGTCGGGGTTGCGGCAAGAATTGCTCGAACTCTAAATGGTGGCGAGTTGCAAACTTTGTCAGAACGTCGAGAAAGGGCTCTGAGCCCTCTAATGCTGACTTTACTGCCCTGGCTTGAGCTTCAACCGTAGCCTCTGCATCGATGTAGGCTTTCAACGCCTCAGCCTGTAAGTCGCTCTCGCAGAAACTATCCCTCATTTCAGCCGGATATTTTTGCAGCGCACGAAACGCGGAGGCAAGAGCTAGATATCGTGTTTGGTAATCATTGCATGCGTTAACAAGCAACAGGATTGCATCGCGAACATCCCTATCAGCGCTCATCATCTCACCATGAACATGAACGGTTGATGTAGGCGTACCTCTATAGAATGCGTTTTTACACTCGGATCAAATTCCAGTCAATAAGGGTTTCCCCGACCGTCAGTGCATGGTCGCATTACCGGGTGCGCCGTGAGAACTGAACGACACGCGAAGCTCCCGCAATAATTCTCATGCCGCCGAACAAAAAAAGGGCGCTCAACGAGCGCCTTTGGAAAAGAAAAGCGGGAGTAGGAATCAGGGTTGGTTCAGGTGGGCAGGAGAGCCACTCCGCTGCGCCACAACTTTGCGGGCATTCTCATATAGCGCGCGCGCCTGCGGAATCGCCTCGACGGCTTTCTGGACCTGGGGATCGGCTTCGAGAAGAACCTTGAAGCCTTCCTGAGTGCCGTAGTTGGACATGAACACTTCCTGCTTGATCTTGCGCTTGACCCAATCCTGGCTCTCCGCAAACTCAGGTTCGGTGTAACGGATGTTGTGCTTGCCGAGATATTCGCGGAATACCTTCATGACCTTGTCATCCGCTTCAAAGCTGTGAGAGATGACCGGCTTGGTGCCCAGAAAATACCGAGTAAAGCCACCCACGCCTTGTTCCTGCGGGAAGAAAACATCGTTGCGGAAGAGTTCTTCCTGGAATTTCGTGTACTTGGGCATGTCTACGACGATGTCTGGCGTGATGCCGCCGCCACCCGTGACTTGGCGGCCGCTGTCGGTCTGACGGATCTCCGTCGGATGCTCGGGTACTTTGCGCTCGTAGTGATACTCGTAAAGGGAGATCGATTTGTAATCGCGCTGGATCAGGCGGCCGCTGGGCGTGTAATAGCGGGCCGTAGTGAGGGCCAGGCCAGTGTTCTCCGAGAGGGGAGTCACGGTCTGGACCAGGCCTTTGCCAAAGGTCGTGTCTCCTACCACGAGACCGCGATCATGATCCTGAACGGCGCCCGTCACGATTTCTGCAGCGGAGGCAGAGTTATTGTTCACCAGGATGACCAGTGGAACGGTCATGCCCTGATTGCCGCGAATGGCATAGAAACGGCGCTCCGGTGCGCTGCGGCCGTGATAAGAGACGATGAGCTGATTCTTTTCCAGGAAAATGTCGCCGACGGCAACGGCTTCGTTTAACAAGCCGCCGGGATTGTTGCGCATATCGAGGACCAGTCCGTCGAGGGAATTGGCACCCAATTGCTTCAGGGCGTCGGCAATTTCGCGGTCGGTCGTCTCATTAAACTGTGTCAGGCGTACATAGCCGATACCCGGCTTGAGCATCGTGATGATGTCGACGGAATGACGAGGGATTTCGTCGCGGGTCACACTGAATTGCAGGGGATCCGTCCAGCCCTCTCGACTAACTTGAATCTTTACGATGGTGCCCTTAGGGCCCTTGAGCATGTCTGCTACTTCGGTAGTGGACAGACCGTCAGTGGCTTTTTCGTCGACCTTTGTAATGATATCGCCGGGGCGAAGCCCCGCTTTGAAAGCTGGAGCGTCGACATATGGAGCCACAACGATGGTGTGATTGTCACGGGGCGCAACCACCATGCCCACGCCATAATACTTGCCCCGCTGATCTTCCCGGAGCAATGCAAACTGCCGGGAATCGAAGAAATTGGAGTGCGGGTCGAGCATGCGCAGCATACCGGGGATCGCGCCCTGGTAGACTGCCCGGTCGATGTCGACGGGCTCCGCGTAATTGGACTGGACCACGTCCAGAACCGAGGTGAAACTTTCCACGGAGGAGCGGAAGTCGTCGGTCGAAGACGTCGTGGCACGCACCGACGGTCCGTAAATCCCGCCTAAAATAGCGGATAGAACAAGGACAACGATGACTAGGACTAATCCACGCCGTTCTGGATTCATGAAAACCCCCGCCGATCGTGTAAAAAACTAGTATAACATGCACAAAGCCATCTGTCGTTTGACTCTGATGCGTACCCTTTCTATGATGCAGACAGGGCACCTTTAGGGCACCTAGGGACGCTTAAGTTCAACAATGCTCAGTATTCCGCACATGATCGTGGTTTTCCTGGTGGTTCTGGTGGTATTTGGCCCCCAAAAGCTGCCCGAATTGGCCAGAAGCTTCGGAAAATTGATGGCCGAGTTCCGCAAAGCCTCCAACGACTTCAAGAATGCCTTTGAGGAGGAAATGCGGGATTTGGAGCGCCAGGCGCGCATCGCTGAGCTGAAAAAGCAGGTCGCGGAAGCCAATGCGGCTGCCGATGCGGCCATTCGCGGGACCATCAATCCGGCGAGGACTCCCCTCTCCCCGGCGACCACACCACTCGCCCAAGCTGCCGCCCAGAGCCATTCCGGCGATCTTCCTGTAGTTACTCCTGTTGTGGAAGCCATTCCCCGTTTGGACGGCGAGAGCGCGGAAACGGAAGCGGCCGAACCAGCGAAAACCGAGCCCGAAACAGAGCCCGAAACAGAGCCCGAAACAGAGCACACGGCGGAAAACCCTCCTTCACATGACCAACAGCAGCCAGCCTGACAACTCCATTGCGGCCCGGATGGAACAGGCCGGGGGGCAGATGACGTTTTTCGAGCATCTGTCTGAGCTGCGGAAACGCATCATTAATTCGCTCTATGCGATTGGAGTGGGCGCCTTCATTGGCGTATACATCTCGCCAAAAGTCATCAAGTTCATTAATGAACCGATGCTGAAAGCGCTGCACGATGCGCACTTCGAATCCAAGCTGTATTACAACCATCCGGCAGGCGCACTGAATCTGGTCATCACGCTGGGAGTGTACATCGGCATCGTGCTGGCTTCTCCGGTTGTGCTGTACCAGTTGTGGTTGTTCGTGGCGCCAGCATTGTACAAGCACGAACGTAGCGCGGTCACAGGCTTCCTGTTTTCCACTGTGTTTCTCTTCCTGGCTGGGATTGCGTTCGGGTACTTCGTCACCTTGCCGTACATGTTGAGGTTTCTGGTGGGCTTTCAGCAGTTTGGTGGGACGGTGGCGCCACTGCTTAGCATTAACGAATACTTTGACCTCATATTGATGGTGTTGCTGGGTCTTGGGCTGGTTTTTGAGTTGCCCATCCTGATCTTCTTTCTCTCCTTATTCGGAATCGTCACGCCTAAATTCCTTTGGCACAACTTCCGTTACGCGATCCTGATTATTGCAGTGGTGGCGGCCATCATCACGCCTACGCCGGATGCGCAGACAATGTTGATCTTCATGCTGCCCATGGTGTTGCTCTATTTTGTGGGAATTGCAGTATCCGCCGCTGTTGTGAGGAAAAGGAATAAGAGAATCGCGGCGGAGGCCGCAGGACAATCCATATGACAAATTCCGAAGCGCGTTCCCGCTTTGTGATGGGATTGGCGATTTGCTGCGTGCTGGTCGCGCCGGGCTGCAAATCGGGAAATACGTCGCAGCCTGCTCCCGCACAGCCGCCGTTTATGAGCGCGGTGGCGGGCAATGCGCCGGCCATAGCGCCTGGCGATGAAGCTCCTGCCCCGGAAACCACAGGTGGCTTTGATGGAAAGCGCGCCTATGACCAGGTAGCGAAACAAGTCAGTTTTGGTCCGCGGCCCCCGGGTTCGCCGGCGATTGTGAAGTTGCAGGAATACTTGGAGACGGAACTGAGGTCCTACGGCTGTGCGGTCGAAACGGATTCGTTTTCCGCCGATACGCCTGACGGCCGCGTGCCCATGAAGAATATTCTGGTGAAGATTCCCGGAGAGAGGTCCGGGATCATTCTTCTTGGTACGCATTACGACACCAAGAAGATGGCCAATTTTGTCGGCGCAGATGATGCGGGATCGTCGACCGGAGTGATGCTGGAGTTGGCGCGACTTCTATGCAAACAGCCGCCAGGGAAATACGCCGTGTGGATCGCCTTTTTTGACGCCGAAGAAGCGTTCAACACCGAGTGGCACGACCCGGACAATACCTACGGCAGCCGGCAGATGGCGGCGAAGATGGCGCAGGCCGGAGATTTGCCAAAAGTGAAAGCATTCATCTTGGCGGACATTGTGGGCGGACACACACCTCATTTTCGACGCGAAGCGGGATCGACTAAATGGCTTGCGGAGTTGGTGTGGACCACAGCCGCGAAATTAGGTTACTCGAATGTTTTTCTGAATGATACCGTGGGCGCCATTGACGACGACCACCAATCATTCACGAAACGGAATGTTCCTTCGGTGGATATCATCGACCTGGATGCGGTCCAGGACGTGCCCTACTGGCATACCACGCACGATACGCTAGACAAGATCAGCCCGAAGACGCTGGCAATTGCGGGTCACACCATTCTGGAATCAGTGAAGGAACTGCAGAAGAAGTAAGCCTTCGCAATTTCCTGCCTACGATTGCGGACTGCCGACAGCTTTTCCCCCTGCCTTTTCAAACGCGACTTCATGATCCTTGGAAACCAAAGAGTGTTTTTGGAAAGCATCGTCGTCGCGGTACGGGAAATCGGAACGGTAGTGGCTGCCGCGACTCTCCTCGCGCGCCAGGGCGGAGCGCGCCACCAGCAACCCCAGGACATAGAGATTATGGAGTTCGTGTTCGGTCCGGCTGTCTTTTTCCGTCGGCGGTAGATGCATAGCGGAAAGGGATTCGATGGCGACTTTCAATTCCTTACCGCTGCGAAGAATGCCCACTTGCTTCCACATGAGTTCCCGCACCTTTTCTAGAGCCGCAACGTCAGCGGGATTCGGCTTGGGTTTTTCATGGTGTTTCTCCGTGTCATTCCATGTCTTGGGAGCCGGTAAGCCAGGCAAGTGAGCGGGACTCTTCTTGGAGCCGGGGGCGTCCTTAATCATGGCGATACCCGCGCGGGCACCAAAGACGAGCCCTTCGAGAAGGGAATTGCTGGCGAGACGATTGGCGCCATGTACGCCGGTTGCCCCAGTTTCTCCAGCGGCATAAAGGCCCGGAATGGACGTGTGTCCCCAACCATCGGTCTTCACGCCACCCACCATGAAATGCGCTGCAGGACTGACGGGGGCAAGGTCACTGGCGAGGTCCAGTCCATAGCTATTGCACGTCGAATAAATGCGAGGGAAACGCTTTTCAAAGAACTCCTGTGGCTTGGAAGTCATGTCCAGATAAACCTGCTTGCTGTTTGTTCGGAGCATTTCGCTGACAATGGCCCGGGCAACAACATCGCGAGGAGCCAGTTCTTGCGCCTCGTGGTAGCGCTTCATGAATCGCTCAAGGTTGATGTTGCGGAGAATGCCCCCTTCGCCGCGAAGTGTTTCGCTCAGAAGGAAACGCGGAGCCCCTTGGACAGCAAGAGCGGTGGGATGAAATTGAATGAACTCCATGTCCGAGAGAACCGCGCCGGCGGCGTAGGCAATGGCCATGCCATCGCCCGTGGTCACTTCGGGGTTCGTGGTTTCGCGATAGAGTTGGCCGAGACCTCCGGTAGCGAGCAAAACGGCGCCTGCACGCAGCTCGTGGAGCGAGCCGTCGGTTTCGTCGAGGAAGTGAACACCCACGGCGCGGCCATTTTCGATGATCAAGCGAGTGGTAAAAGCGTGAGGCCGCAGATGCAAATGGGGAATCGAGTGGGCGCGGGCAAGAAGTGCACGGCTGATTTCGCGGCCGCTGGAATCGCCATGGGCGTGAAGGATGCGGGAACGGCTGTGGGCCGCTTCCCGGGTAAAAGCCAGCTTGGTTCCAGCACGATCGAATTCCGTGCCCCACTCGATTAGTTGGGTAATGTACTTGGGACCTTCTTCGACGAGGAGCGCAACCATTTCCGGGTTGCAGAGGCCGTCACCGGAATTAATCGTGTCTTGTTCGTGAAGGCCAATTTCATCTTCATCACTTAGGGCAACAGCGATCCCATTCTGCGCATATGCCGTGGCGGAGTCACTTAAATAGGATTTTGCGAGGACCAGGACGCTGCCAGCTTGGCTGAGTTCAATTGCAGCGCGCACACCGGCAATACCAGAACCCACTACCGCGTAATCAACGTGATAAACCTTCCGCGAGAGTGTCATGCAAAGCCTTCTTCAAGCGCAGGAGTATGGTAACACGAAGTTTTTTGACACCGGCAAATTGTCCACTGGCGAGGTCGAACTCGCTGAAAAGTTCAGGGAACGACGCTCCAACATCGACCTGAACGCGCGCCATTTGGAAAATGTGAAGCGAGAAATTCTCGTCGCCTACTTTTCGTATTTGAATGCTTTGACCGGATACGGCGGAGGTTGCGGCACGGGCCGGGGATCCTTGCGGATTTCCTCTTGCAAGAATTTCGTTGCCGCATCCAGTTGCGCATCGCTACCGGAGAACGTCGCATGCGGGAGATTATCGACGGTGATATCCGGATCAACACCATGGCCTTCGATCAGCCATTTTCCTTCCGGACCGTACACGCCCATTTCCGCTGCCGTGGCGATTCCTTGATCTGCCAGGACATTGCTCGCAGAGAGCCAGATCTCTCCGCCCCAAGTGCGCGTGCCGATAATTTTCCCAATGTCCAGACGGCGAATGCCTTCCGTAAATGCTTCGCCATCGGACCCGGTGTTCTCGTCACACAGCACAACAACGTGACCACGGAATGCGTACTGCATGTTCCAGTACGGATTGCCAATTCGAGGCTGCCAATAGAACCACGCTTTGCGCAGCAATTTGCCGAGGATCCAGGAATCGATGTTGCCTCCGCCATTGTGACGAACGTCGATAATCAGTCCTTGGCGATCGAACACCGGGTAGAAGTCGCGCACCCACTGCTCGATGTCGCCGGAGCCCATGGCCCGCAGGTGCACGTAGCCAATGTGCCCTTGCGAATCGGCATCCACCTTAAGCCGGCGGGAATATTCCCATTCGTTATAGTGCAGATTGCGATCGACGCTGTCTGGAACGGGCGTAACGAGCACGTCGCGAGTCTCCCCCGCAGAATTTTTGACGCGCAGCATCACTTTGCGGCCGGCTTTCCCCCGGAGGAGCGCGCGCTCGTCCGGCACACTGAGAACATCTTCGCCGTCGAGACTCACAATCACTTCACCATTTCGTACCAGAGAGTCCGGACGGGCGAAGGGAGGCGCCAGATTAGGCAGATCGGGATCGTGGAGATAGATGTGCTCCACAACGTAGCCTCCCGCCTTTTCGTCGCGGCGAAGGACTGCACCGAGAGAAGCGAGATCGATCTGGTCGGAAGGCTTACGCTCGTCACCGCCGAACACAAAAATGTGCAATGCAGAAAGTTCGCTGACCATTTGCGCAATGACGTTGTTTAGCTCGTCGCGATCGGCAACGCGGTCGACCAGCGGCAAATACCGGTCGCGAATCTTAGGCCAATCAAGGCCATGCATGTTGCGGTCATAAAAATAGTCGCGTTCCAGGCGCCAGGCATCTAGGAACAGTTCGTGGAATTCCGCGCGTGGGTTGGTGAGAATCGCCCAACGAGACATGTCTATTTTCGCTTTGGCAAGGGTCTTGGCGTCCGCGAGGGTCGGGGGCTTCGCCTCAGAATCGAAAATGTAAAAGTCATCGCCCTTCCAGGCGAGGAGTTTCTTGCGATCCAGGGAGATTTCGTAGCCTTTGACGTCCGCCCAAACCGTTTCAGGAGCTTCTCCTTTATTGGCGATTTCCACGCACTGGAGATTGTTCTTCGGTTGCGTATCGGCGGAGCGGTCCAGCCAGCAAAGCCGCTTCTCCGTGGCTTCCAGCGAGGAATAATTTCCCGGCGGAACTGGGATTTCGTTTAGACGCGAGGCGATGTCCGTGAAATCGATAGTCACCGTGGGCGCCGTCTTTTTCTCTTCGGCTGGTTTCTTTTCGTCCGTAGTTTTCTTTGCGTCCGCGTCTTTCTTATCTTTCTCCTCGCCGGGCTTCGCCGTCTTGGTCTCATTGGGCGTAGTTGGCTGGTCTGGATGCAATTCGTCGACAGGGGTGAACGGCGAACGCAGCCCCGGTGTCAACGCCAGTTCGTAGACCTTCATGGAGTGATCGAAGAACGGGTCTGGCTGTCGTGGTCCCCAAGGAGACGGAATGATGGTTTTCAGCATGCGGTCGGAGAGGAAGTACAGCCACTTGCCGTCAGAACTCCATGTTGGATTAAAACTGTTGTAGCGGTTTGAGGTAAGAACCTGGATCGCTCCCGTGTTGACATTGAGCACTTTGATCTGCGCAAACGTGTTGTCAGCGGCCTCGACGTAGGCGAGCCACTGGCTGTCCGGCGACCAGGTTAGATCGCTAAAGTCATCATTCATGGATTGCGCGATTTTCTTGTCAGTTTTCGTTTTAAGGTCGAAGATCCAAAGTTCCTGATTTTTGTTGCGGTGAGCCAGCCAGTGACTGTCCGGAGAGGGAACGCCGTCCCAGCGCAGAACGCTGGCATTGTGCGTCAGTTGCTCGGGCTTGCCTTCGCCATTGGCGGGGTAGCTCCAGAATTCGGTTTCGCCCGTTTCTGTGGAGAAAGCCACAATGGTCTTTCCATCGGGCATATAGCGCGCGTCACGATAACGGATGCCAGAGTTTCCCGCGACTTTGACGATGCGGCCACTGGGGGCGGCGGGAAGGGTAAACACTTCACCGCGCGCGGTGAAGACCGCCGCGCTTCCATCCGGTGCGATGTGCGCCATGCTGAGGTATTCGAGGGGCTTCTTCACCCAGTGATCGCGCAACTGGTCGAAATCAGAAACCAACGTGATGGGAATGACCGCGTCCAGATTGGTATTCAGGTCGAAAAGCCAAAGGTCCGCGCCGCACTGGTACACAATGCGACCGTCAGAGAGCGAGGCAGATTGCACGTCGAAGCCGCTATGATGCGTTTGCTGTCTGACGTCGTGCCCTTGCGCATCCATGGAAAACACGTTCATGGTGCCATCGCGATCGGAAAGAAAATACACTCGTCCGTTCCAGAACATCGGATTGTGGGAGGTTCCGGAATAGTCGGCGGTGAGAGGAATGGCTTCCTCGCCGGAATCGTAACGCCAAATGTTTTGGGCCGTGCCGCCCTGATAACGCTTTGTGTTGCTGCCTTGCTTGCTGAGCCGCGTGAAGAAAAGGGTTTTGCCGTCGGGGGTAAACACGCCTTGGGCAGCCTGCGCCAGAGGAATCACTTCGCGGCGGCCTTGGGAATCGACAGCGACAAGTTGTGCGTTCGGAAGCGTGGAGTAGCGCGAAGTTCGATAAAGGACGCGGCCGTCGGGAGTCCAGCCCACCACCACGGCCCCGCCGTCCCACGTGCGACGTTCCGGCAAGCCTCCATCGACCGGCATGGTAAAGACGTCGAGCGGTCCTTCGTATTCGGCGCTGAAAGCTACCGTTTTGCCATCGGGGGAGATCGCCGCACGAGATTCTGCGCCAGGATTCGAAGTGAGCCGCTGGGCGGCGCCACCTTTCACGCTGACGGTCCACAAATCACCTTCGGCGGTAAAGACAATTGCGTCTCCATGAATGGCGGGGAAACGATAGTAGCCGGGTCGCATGGCAGGAGGATTCCCGGCATGCAGAGGTACAAAGACGCTGAGGGCAAAGAAGCTCGCTAAGAGGGAAGAACGCCATGCCTTCGTGGCTGGGTGGAGCATTGCGGATTCGCTTTCCGCCGTACACAGCGATCCCAACAATAGAAAGCGAGGGTGGTTCGCGCTGAGCGGCTTGGTCGATTGGAATTTGCCCAAACGAAACGAACGCGTCCGGGACGGAAAAGTATACACCGAGCGAGCAGGGCCGATGCGAGTTCAGCGCGGTGGGTGCTTATGCTACATTGGGTGAATCCACTCGGAGCGATGAAGCCCACGAAACCACATGTTATCCACGTTCGCGCCGCCGCCGGCGATTACACCGTGCTGTGCGCACGCGCCGTTCTGCGCCATGCGTCGAACGAGATTGCGCGGCTCGGACATTTTTCCAGTGTGCATCTTCTGAGTTCCCCCCGGGTGTGGCGAGCTGTGGGCAAAACCGTGCGCAGGGGAATTCCTGACCGAAACAATGTCCATATTCATTTGTTTAACGACGCCGAAACCGCGAAAAATCTGAAAACGGTGGAGGCAATTGCACGGAACCTGGTGCGTGCGGGGGCCGACCGGAAGTCCTTGCTGATCGCCGTAGGCGGCGGTGTCGTGGGCGACGTGGTGGGATTTGTGGCTGCATCCTATCTGCGTGGAGTTGCGCTAGTGCAGGTGCCGACGACGGTTGTTGCGCAGGTCGACAGCGCCGTGGGCGGAAAGACAGGCGTGAATTTGCCGGAAGGGAAGAACCTGGTAGGCGCATTCTACCCGCCGAGCCTGGTGCTCGTGGACCCCGAAGTCTTGTGCAGTTTGCCGGCGAGAGAATTTCGCGGGGGGCTTGCCGAGGTCATCAAATATGGCGTGATCGCGGATGCCAAGTTGTTTGCGTTCCTAGAGCAGAATATGGACCGGATCCTGACGCGCGATCCTCGAGCCCTCGAGCATGTCATTGGTCGCTCCATTGGGATCAAAGCATACGTAGTGAGCCGCGATGAGCGCGAATCCGGACTCAGGGAAATACTGAATTACGGGCACACGTTTGCCCACGCACTGGAATCGGCCACCCGCTACAAGAAGTTCCAGCACGGAGAGGCTGTGGCGTTGGGCATGATGTGCGCGGCCTTGTTGGGCCACGAAATCCTGAAAGCGCCGGCGGATGATGTGGCACGAATCATTTCGCTGATCCGGCAGATTGGTCCGTTTCCGAACTGGCCCTCCGTGCCGGCGAACAAACTCTTCGACTTGATGCGCGCGGACAAGAAAACGAAATTCGGCAAGGTGCGATTCGTGTTGTCAGCTCGGCTGGGGAGTGCGAAGTCCTATGACGGGATCACGGAAAAAGCCGCAATTTGCGTGTTACGCTTCGGTCCGCAATTAGTGCTGCAGCCGATGGATGCGCTCGGGAAATGTCATGACTGAGCCGGCAACATTGCCCGCAGGCACGCAGCCCGAAGGAGCCAAAACTCAACAGGAAGCGTCGAAGCAAGTCCGCGAGATGTTCACGCGAATTGCGCCTCGCTACGACCTGCTGAATCATCTCCTGTCCGCGCAGATGGATCGGCTATGGCGGGCGCGCACAGCTCGAGAGTTGAAACCGATTCTCGAGAGGTCAGATGCTCTTGTCCTAGATCTGTGTTGCGGAACCGGCGATTTGGCATTCGCTCTGCAACGGAAGGCCAAAGCGCGCATCCTGGGCGCTGATTTTTCCCACCCCATGCTCGTGCGTGCCCGGCGGAAGGCATTCGCGGGGAACGGCATGATGCCCCTTCCGTTTCTGGAGGCGGACGCGCTCCGCCTGCCTTTTGCGGATGGAGCCTTCGACCTCGTGACTACAGCCTTTGGATTTCGAAACCTGGCGAACTACGAAGACGGGTTGAAAGAGATTTTTCGCGTTCTCAAATCCGGGGCAACTCTGGCGATCCTGGAATTCGCCGAGGCCGCACCGGGAATCATGGGCGATGCCTACCGGTTTTACACCAGAACAGTATTGCCCAAGGTTGGTGGGTGGATTTCCGGCGATCCAGACGCCTATGCCTACTTGCCCAAATCAGTCGGACGGTTCTTTCGGCCTGAGGAGCTAGCGTCTGTTCTGCGCAAAGTTGGCTATCGCCAAGTGCGGTATCACTTGATGACGCTCGGTTCTGTGGCATTACATCTTGCCATTCGCCCGTAAATTGCGAGGACTGCGGTATCATTTCGGCCAAATGGACGGCGTTCACGTTTTCTCCGCGAAAATCTACAAAGTGGGAATCGTCCGGTTTGTGGACGTGCCGGCGGACGTCTCGCGGGCCATGAGCGGCGGAACGCCGCATGTGGCCGTCAAAGGAGAAGTACAAGGACTGCCGCTGCAGAGTACGTTGGTTTCTCGCGGCAAAGGCTGTTACCGCCTAGCGATTCACAGCGACATTCGAAACAAGCTGAGGGTAGATGTGGGCGCTGTTGTGGAGATCGCCATCGAGCGGGATGAAGGGCCGCGAGAACCATTGTTGCCGCCGGCACTGGTGCTCGCTTTGCGGAACTCACCGAAAGCACAAACCGTGTTTCGCGGCATGACCACAGCCTTACGTAGACAAATCGTGCGATACCTCACCTCGGTGAAGCAGCAGAGCACTCTGGAACGCCGTGTCACTAAGTTTGTGCGAATGCTCGAGCGCCGCAAGCAGAGAAGCAAGAAACCGAACCGGCAGCTCCCGGCATCTGAGAACTGAGGCCAAAACCGCCATCGAAGGCCGCCTCGGGAATGTGTGCATTTCATTAATGGCTGGTACGGAGTACGTATTGTGGTGTGCATACGGAGCCTGTAGTCTCACCGGAGATGGAGAGTCAGAGTAAGGAGACTCCGCTATGAACGACGCACGCGCGTTGACAACCAATGGACTGGCGCAGGCGGCCAAGAACGAGCTGAAGGGACGAATTCGACGGATTCGTCTGGAAGACGCGCTCGCGGAACTTGCATGCGGATTGTGTATGGACGAGGTGCCGGTGGAGATGGCCCTCCAACAAATTCAGGATAAAGCGCTGGAGAAGTTGGTGCCGCTCCTCGATACGAACATTCTGGGAGACGCGGAAGCGGTCCAGGGATGCCTGGAAGTGGTCGCGGAAGAATCCGAACGCGTTGCCTTACAAGCTTTGCAAAAAGGCACGGAGATGCTGGAAGAAGGACTGGCCATTCTGGAAGAAGGGGAACTGCAACTACCGGAGGGTGGCTACGTAAATTAGGCGGTTGCCGTAGGCAAGAGAAAAGCTGGATCGAAGCAGTTCCTGTCCACACGATAAAAACACGAAGACTAAAGCCGTTTGATGATGATCGCGGTTAGGTCGTCTTTCTGTGATGTTCCGCCCGAAAACGCCAGGACGTCCTTATACAGAAGGGAAATGATCTCGGCCGGAGGCTTGTCTCGATTGGCTCGAATACTATTTTCCAGTCGCTCGCTGCCGAACAGTTCCTCCGAAGGATTTGCCCATTCGAAAAAGCCGTCAGTTGTCAGAACGAGCATATCGCCGCTCGTGAACGGCAAAAGCTGTGGCGGTTCGGACAAGAACTCTGGAGAAATCCCCAACGGCAGACCCTGCGCTTCCATCTTGTCGAAGCGATCATGCTTGAGCCAATAGATAAAGAGGGGTGCGTGGCCCGCCGACAGCAGCTCAAGCTGGGAACTCTGCGGGCCCACAATCGCCGCCACAAATGTGACGAAGCGGCCTTCCCCGACGTCCGGACTAACCGTAATCTCTCACAGCTTGGCACAAGGGGCATAACCTTTGTTCGAATTGGGAGTTGCGAGCTAATTTCGCGGGTTGCTTTTGTGTAGTTGACCGTTTTTCGTTTAGCGGGAGAGTTTTTCTCTCTCCGGAGCTGTTTCGGCGCACACTTCACCACCGGTTGACTGAAGCGCTGAAAAGTTGTTTTGGGATCTTTATTTTTCAATGCCTTACGGGTACGGCACACAGCTTTTCATGGATTTGTCGGAAGAGCTCGACGTGAGGATATCCGCCGGCCAGGGAAATCCATACCTTTCGTACAGTGATGCGGATCAGCGCACCGATCTTTAGCAACTTGAGCCGAATGGTGGAGCACTGGGCCTTGGCCAACTCTGTTCCCTCCAGTCCCAGTCGCCGCAGCATCTGCAACAACACATAGGCAATCGAAGAGCAGTACAAGCGCAGTTGATTGCTGCGCAGGTAGTGCGTGCTGGTGCGATCACTGAACAGCATCAACTGTTCCTTTATCCGATTCTCCATATCTCCTCTGGCGCAGTAGTGCTCTTCATACAAAGCCTGCGCCGGCCAGGCTTCTGCACTCACAGAGGTCACCACGAACCGCGGGTTCTCTCCCTTTTCCAGATGCTCGGCTTTGGCCACCACCCGTCGCGCACAGCTCCAGCTCTTCCTCGTCTGGTAGACGAACTCTTTGAATAGCCGGGTCGCGTGTCCGGTCTCTTGGTACTGTGCTTTCGCCTCCCCCATCTCCTGGGCAATCTCGGCTGTCAGACGTTCGTTTTTCGCCAGTCCCAGCACATACTCTACGCGGTTCGCTTCACACCAAGCCATCAGCTCCTCACGGCAAAATCCAGAATCCCCGCGCACCACGATGCGCACCCCTGGCCACGCGGAACGAATCTGTTCGACGATGCGTTGCAGCTCCTCTACACTTCCCTCCGACGCATCGATGTTCGAGGATCGCAACCGCGCACACAGCAGGAACTCTCCGCAGAAGATGTACAACGGTAGATAGCAGTAGTGCCCGTAGTAGCCATGGAAGAAACGCCCTTCCTGCTTCCCGTGCAGCGGATCGTCGGTGGCATCCAAATCCAAAATGATTTCTTTCGGCGCCTCCTGGTGGGCCTGCAGGAAGACCTCCACCAATAGGCGATCCACGGCTCCGTGATCCAGCACGATCTTTTTGTAACGCTCCTTCCGACTGGCCGTCTCTTTGGTCAGTTCCAAGCGATTCAGGGTGCTCTTTCCGGCTAAGGTTTGGTTACCGGGATCCGCCTTCTCGACCAACACCGCCAACAAGGGATCGTTCCGCAACTCCTCGTGATCGTTCAGATCTTCGTATCCCAATGCCAGTCCATAAACTCTTTGGGCCACCAACTCCTCCACCGTATGTTCGATCAGATCCGGATTCCGATAATCCGTGAAGCAGGCGGAAAACCGGCGGAGGATCCCGACGCGTTTCTCGACCTCCCGCAGCAGCAGACCACCGCCGTCACTGGTGATCGCTCCACCGTCAAACTGTGCCCGGATCTCGCGTCGCTTTTGGGGATGAAATCCGAAGACAAACTGGTTACACTCTGTGGTCATAAGGCTGTTGCTCCTCCTTGGCAGGATTTCTTTCCAGACAAAAGAGTTATGCCATGAAGCAACAGCCTTTTTCAATTCATTATGAGAAATTCAGGCTAATGGCGGTATTGATCCGCTCCATGGATTCGAGGAAGCCCCGATGTTGTCCAAACGTCGCCCGTGAATACGCGCGGCAGACCGCTGCGAGCAAAGCCGGTCCAATCCCATGCCCGGTGACGTCGGCAAGAGCCACGACCAGGCGGCCGTCCGGCAGCACCTGCCAGTCATAGTAGTCACCCCCGGTTTGGTCAGCGGGCTTGTTCCATGCGGCAATTTCAAAGCCAGGAACTTGCGGCATGGACTTGGGAAGCAAGGATTGCTGGATCGAGCGAGCGACATCGAGGTCGTGCTGAAGTTGCTCTACCTCTCGGCGGGTTTCGGCCTCGCGCAAGGCGGCATCCACTTGCTTACGGATTTCGCCCGCAACGAGACCTGCGGCAACGCCGGCGATCAGCAAGCTGATCGCATACGTGACCACGATTTTTTCCGGTGCAAACAGGGACATGTTGGCCAATGTGTCCGCCGGACGCCAGCCGTGGTAATACGCCGCAGCCAGATAGCTTGCCGTCGAGACAATGCCGCAAAGCCGACTGACCCGTGGGCTGATTCGCAGGGTGGAAAGGATGATGAGCAGAAAATAGACGCAAAAAATCGGATTCGTTACGGCGCGATATTCCTGAGCGACGCTGGGGCTGCTCATAAAGGCGATGAGGAAGCCCGGGACGCAGCATTCAACCAGAATATTGACCAGCCAGGAATAGTGAGACAGGTCTTTGACGCTCTGGATCGCCGGCCGAATGGCGCGCAAGACGAAGATCTCATACACCGCCAGGGCCACGGTGAGGGAGCCCAACCAGATCAAACCTCTGACATTCTCGGGATTCCACGCGATGCCTGTGCGCACAATGCGGATCAGCAGAAGAGCTACCAGGATGCACAGAAGTATCTGGATGCGGAGTCGCTCACTCTTGAGAAGCGCCTGACGAAATGCCGGAGACTGATCCTGCAAAGGACTCATGAGCTGGGCCTCGGGTAGGAGCTGAACTGAATTTCTGCTTTGGAGACAACGCAGACAGAGCGAAACTTATCGCGGACAGGATGAAGGGAATTTGAAGAAAATACAAGGAGAAAGCTAACTGTCGATACGGACAACTAGAAAAATTTCTAACGGGCCCAGCCAGGATCGCCGCCCGCTTTGCGCAAATCATCTTCCAGGTCGCTGATCTGTTGCTTGATCGATTCAATTTCTTTTTTCTTGGCGTCGATCTTGGCGGTCTTGTCGTTAATGTCGGAACGGTTGTTCTGTTGCATTAGAGCCGTCTGCGGATCCGAGTAATACTGAACCTGATTCTTGTCGAGTTCACGTTGCAGGACGTCCAGTTCTTTTTCGGATTCGTCCAACTTGTCGTGCAGTTTCTGAAACCGCTTCCGCCAGTAGACTTCCGACTTGGGATCGTTTTCGGCCGCTTTGTCATCTCCCTGGGCTGAATCTGGTTGGCCTTCCGCTTTGCGGCTGGCGGTGTCTGAAGTTGCGGCGCTTGTTTTTGCAGTCGGGATATCGTCGTTGGTGATGACCTTTTTAGGTGCTGGCGCGTTTTTCTGCTGTTCCCGGGCCTTACGTGCGGCCGCAGCCACATCATCGCTGCTTTGATCCTGGGCAGGGAGGGAAAACGCTATAAATCCGAATACAGCCAAGAGTCGAAGTAAGGTTGTTAGGCGCATTCGACAAACCTCCACCGGAGCGGCTAGGCAGCTCCCAAGACGCATTCTTTTGCCAAACACTATTCTACTGCTTTTCTCGCCCGGGAGAGCCTCGTGGTGCGGAAGTATAAACTCAGAAGTGTGGCTGCCTGACAAAGATCAGCGGAATCCCTATGGACTGAGACAAAAACACAACAAGGAGAGCGGCAAACCCCAGGAATGACCCGAGCGGCAGCTGGTATTCGGCAGCCAGGGCCCAGCGAAGGGTACGGACGCTGCCCAAGCCTCGGCGGTGACCGCGCTCGGCCAGACTCCGCCTCCAGCCAAGGAGATAGAGAATAGAAATCAGGATGAGCCCCACGACGCTGCCCAGGAGCGTGCCGAACAGGATCGTGAGAAAGGCTCCGCGGACGCCCAGGAACGCCCCCACCATCGCCATCATCTTGACGTCACCCATTCCCATCCCCTCGCGCTTGCGCACTCGCTTGTAGAGCGTGGCAGCGCCGAGTAGCAACAGACTCCCAAAGGCTGCGCCAAGCAGGGCGTCCAGGACAGATAGAACGCTTCCGGTGAAAGGAGTGATCGCTTCAGGATTCGAAAAAAAACCAGGGGCGATCGCGCGTCCCACAATCCCAATAAGCGCTGCGCCGGCAGGATCGTCCGGCGAGATGCGGGTGGCAAACGCCAGCGCAAGACCGAAACCGAACCAGTTCACCGCGTCCGGCAATATCCTGGCGATGATATCCGTGACAATGAGGATGATCAGCAAGCAACCGAAAATCAGAAATTTAAAAGTGGGAAGCGTCAGTCCAAAACTGTGGTAGGTGAACACGAACAGAACGCCGGTGAACAATTCGACGATCGGATACATCGGCGAAATGGGGAGATGGCAGTTCCGGCATTTCCCCCCGAGCAGCAGCCAGCTCAGTATAGGAATATTATCATAGGGACGGATGGGTTGCTCGCAGCGTGGGCAGCGCGATGCCGGCGAAACCACAGAGAGGCCTTCCGGAATGCGCGAAATACAAACATTCAGGAAACTGCCGATGACGATGCCAAAAAGAAAAAAGAAGGAAGAAATCACAGAGTTGACTGTGCCACAGCCGTACCAACTGCTCAATGTGATGAGTAGCGTGGCGTGTCGGATGGCTAACGGGAAGCGTTTGTTCGTTGCGGGGCGCCCGTGTTGATAGTTGGGAATCGTGTACGACCAACAGCCTGCTCCCGGCGATCTTCTGTCGCGTGCGCTACACTAAATCACTTATGGCCATGAGCAGGTACGAGCATTGGATACGCCGGTACGAACACCGGCGCTGGACGACCGACGACAATCGCATGGTTCGTTCTTTTGAATGGGGTCTGGAGCATTTAGGAGGGCGCCCCGGAATCGATGACCCCCGCCGCTATGTTGCGGAATATGCCAGTGAGGCCATTGCCCGCAGCGAGGATTGGTTCGCCCCGGCCGACGTGCTCGATTACCAATTGGATCGCCAAAATGTGCTGACATTCACTAGCCCAATGGAATCGCCTTGGCCGGAGAACAATACCGTCCATGCCCAGTTGTTCCCCGCGAGAAAAGCCGGCCCCGCGGTTCTGATCTTGCCCAATTGGAACGCGAAATGGCATGGGCAGATCCCGCTCTGCCACTGGCTGCAACGCGTTGGAATTACCGCGATGAAAATGAGCCTGCCCTATCACGACCGGCGGATGGCCCAGGGACACGAGCGTGCTGACCAATTGGTGGGCCCAAACATCGGGATGACTCTGGTCGCGAATCGCCAGGCAGTGCAGGACGCGCGTGCATGTCTCACCTGGCTAGAGCAGAAGGGCTACGACCGGCTGGGCATTTTGGGAACCAGCATCGGCTCCTCCGTGGGGTACATCACCCTGGTGCATGACGAGCGCGTGCAAGCCGGCGGATTTTTTCACGTGTCGACCTATTTCGCGGACGTAGTCAGCCAAGGCATGACCACGAACCATGTGTGGGAGGCGTTGCGGCACGAGGTTAGCGTGGACGAATTGCGAAGATACTGGGCTCCCATCAGCCCGATGCCCTACGTCGAACGAGGCATGGGTGCGAAGCGCAACACCTTCATGGTCTACGGAAAATACGATCCAACGTTTTTGCCGGAACTAACCGAGCAAATGCTTCGCGCCTTACGCCAGCACGGGGCCGACCCGCGCACCATGGAGTTGCCGGTGGGCCACTACTCGCTGGAGCTGCCGCCTTTCAGTTACATCGCGGGATACAGCATGTTTATGTATTTTCTGGAAGCGCTGGCGTAGCTCAACTCTAAATTTAGGGCAACACCTTGGCGATGGTTCCGCCGCCGATCAGGCTGGCCACAGCATTGATGTCTGGTGCCAGGGAGCGATCGGCGTTTACTTTGGTCGATACGGCTCGAACCGCGTCTTGCGCTTTTTTGGCCAACGTCCCGGTTTGCAGCGGGGCCAGGAGATCTATCCCCTGGCACGCACAGAGCAGCTCAATCGCCAGGATATGCTGGAGATTGTGCAGCATACGTTCCAACCGGCGCGCGCCACTCATGCCCATCGAAACGTAGTCCTCCTGATTCCCAGAAGTGGAAATCGAATCCACAGAATGTGGCGTCGCCAGTGCGCGGTTTTCGCTGGTCAACGCGGCGGCGGTAACCTGCGCGATCATGAAACCGGAATTGAGTCCAGGATCGGGCGCAAGAAATGCTGGCAACATGCTCGTGAGCGGATTGGTCATCTGCTCGATGCGACGCTCGGCGATGCCGCTCATTGTAGCGAGCGAAATAGCCACTTGATCGGCCGCCATGGCGAGTGGCTGGCCGTGAAAATTGCCGCCGCTGATGATGTCGCCGCCATTCTCTTTCACAAAGACCAAGGGGTTATCCGTCGCGCTGTTTAGTTCCACGAGTGCCATTTCCCGCGCCTGCAGCAGGGAATCACGCACCGCGCCGTGGACTTGCGGTGTGCAACGAAGGCTATAGGCGTCCTGCACGCGCCTGTCCGCATCCGGCGAACGATGCGACTCACGAATCTGGCTGTTGGCATTCAGGTGCGCGAGGTTCCGCGCCGTGGTAGCCGCCCCGGAATAGGCCCTCGCATGCATGATGCGCGCATCGAACGCCCCGGGACTGCCCCGAAGCGCGTCAAGCGACAGGGATGCGGCAACGTCCGCCGTGTCGGCGAGCATGTCGGCTTCGCGAAGGGCAAGACTAAGAAGCGACAGCATGCCCTGCGTGCCGTTGAGCAGGGAAAGCCCTTCTTTGGCCTGCAGAGCAACTGGCGCGATGAGCGCGCGCTTCAACGCTTCGGCGCCGCTGATCGTTTCGTTCCTATAGATCGCTTCGCCTTCGCCAATGACGACTTGCGCAAGATGCGCAAGCGGCGCTAGGTCGCCGGAAGCACCGACGGAACCTTGCGATGGAATTACGGGATGAACCCGATTATTCAGCATCTCGCAGAGAGTTTCGACAACGATCGGACGCACTCCGCTCAACCCTTTTGCCAGCGCGTTGGCGCGCAGAAGCATCATCGCCCGAGTTTCCGTTTCGGAAAGCGGCGAGCCCACGCCACAGGCGTGAGAACGCACCAGATTGACCTGAAGCTGGCGGACTTGCTCGGAGGAAATGCGCACGCTCGCGAGCTTGCCGAAGCCGGTGTTAATCCCGTAAGCGGTCTCCCCTTCGGCCACGAGCTTATCCACAACGGCGCGCGAAGCCTTCATCCGTCCAACAGCGTCAGACGAAAGCGAAACGGCTTCGTGTTGCAATGCGACAGCGTAAAGTTGGGGAAACGTCAGGTCATTGCCAGTCAGGGCGATGCTCATTCCGCGCTCCGTTCGGGAAGAGCCGCGGCGATCGCGAGAAACGCGGTTTTGTATTTCTCGGGGAAGTGGGTCACCCGGCCATCGCGCCGGCAGGAGATGTGCGTCGTGTCGCCCGCCGCCAAAAGCTTCCGGTCGTCCTGGCGGAACAATTCGTAACCGAATTTGAGCATGCGGGTCTTCGCTTCGAGGATGCGCGTGCGAACGGTAATCAGTTCATCGTATCGCGCCGGGTGGTGATACCGGCAGTGGACGTCCGCCACCACGAGATAACAGTCATCCTCAATTTCCATTCGTTTGTAGTCGAAACCAAGAGAGCGCATAATTTCGACGCGCCCGACTTCGAACCAGATCAGATAATTGGAGTGGTACACCACGCCCATCTGGTCGGTTTCCGCATAACGCACACGAACGGTGACATCCTGATAACCAATCATGTCTGTTTCGTTTACCTGAAAGAACTAGTATGCCGGAAGATGGCTCGGGGAAGAAATGGGGCACGAGCGGAAAAAGATAACAGACTTTCGTCCGGTTATGCCATGTGTTGACCCGCTGAAAGCGGTAGGCTGCTAACTAGTGGCCGTACTCAAAATGCTAGCGCTTCTCCCCTTGCCAAACGGGCTTGCGCTTTTCCAAGAACGCGGCCAGACCTTCCTTGAAGTCGGGCGTGCACCTCACGCGCGCGCTTTCCAACACAGCTCGTTCCAAGTCGTGATCCACGCTGGCGGCGGCTGCGGAGACCAGCAGATGTTTTGCGCGTGTGATGCTGCTCGGGCTGGCGGCAAGGATAATTTCTGCCAGTTCGTGCGCACGCGTCATCAGGTTCTCTGCAGGTACGATCTCGTTCACGAGACCCAATTCCTTGGCTTCCGCTGCTTCCACGAGGCGGCCCGTGAGAAGAAGATCGCGGGCTCGCTTTTCACCCACCTGCCGCGTCAGAAAAACCGAAACGATCGCCGGCAAAAAGCCGATCTTCACTTCCGTGTATCCGAATTTCGCTTCAGGAACCGCCAACGTGAAATCGCAAAGTGTGGCGATGCCACAACCGCCGGCGAGGGCGTGGCCATTCACCGCAGCGATCAGCGGTCGGGAATAGCTCCAGATTTTGCGGAACATCTTCGCGATGCGCTTGGAGTCTTCCTGATTCTCGGCAGCGGAATGTTGTCCAATGGCGTGTAGATAGTCTAAATCGATGCCCGCACAAAAGGCTTTGCCCGCGCCCGTCAGAATGACGACGCGCGTATGCGTTTTTTCAATTGTGTCGAGGGCCGCCTGCAACTCCGCGATCATCTGCGTGGAGAGGGCGTTTCGCTTGTCGGGGCGGTTCAGCGTGATGGTAGAGAGATGTTCAGTTGTCTCGAATTGAAGAGTTTCAAAATGCATGAATCGACCCCCTTAGCTCGCAACAGATCCATGGGCATACTTCGCGCGAATGACGTTGGTCAGTTCCACCACTTTAGCTAGTTTAGCGCTATCGAGATTGGGTTGCGCCCCTACGCTGACTAGCGCGGCAAGCACACTTTCCGTCGGAATGTTGCCAACGAGGTCGTCTCCGGCAAAGGGGCAGCCGCCTAAGCCAGTCAGCGCCGAGTCAAAGTGACGGCAACCCGCTGCGTATGCGGCAAGCACCTTGGCCTCTGCGTCGTCCGGGCGCGAGTGAAGATGCACACCAAGCTCAATCCCCGCCACGTGGTCTTTCACTTTCCTATAGACGTCATGGACAAGTTCGGGGGAGGCGGTGCCCACGGTGTCTGCCAGCGAAACAGTCTGCACGCGGATTTCCTTCAGCCATTCGAGCGTGTCTTGCACGATTTCCGGTCCCCAGGGTTCGTCATAGGGATTCCCAAATGCCATGGAAATGTAGATGACCAATCCCTTATTGGCCGTTTTGGTTTCTTTCTTCAAAGTCTCCACGAGCGTGCGGGATTCTGCGCGGCTCATGTTGGCATTGGAGCGCCGAAAGTAAGCGGAAATTGAGTAGGGATAGCCAATCGTAGAAACGCCAGGCGTGGCGAGTGCGCGCTCCAAGCCTTTTTCGTTGACGGCGATGCCGATTATTTCAGGCAGTGTGATGCCGTCGGCAAGGGAAGCGAGCAGGCGAGCCATGACTTCTTCGCTGTCCGCCATCTGTTTCACGTGCTTCGGAGAAACAAAGCTCACCGCGTCAATGTGCTCAAACCCGGCGGCAATCAATTCCCGCAGGTAGGCTACTTTCGTCTCTGTAGGAATCAGCTCAGGCAGTCCTTGCCAAGCGTCACGCGGGCATTCGATGAGTTTGATTGGGTCCATGGGGCCTTTGGCGCTTACGTTTGCAACACTCCGGTCTTGAATTCACGAAGCTCGGTGTTCAGCGCGGCTGCTT
This sequence comes from Candidatus Acidiferrales bacterium, assembly GCA_963775865.1. GTDB lineage: Bacteria > Acidobacteriota > Terriglobia > Acidiferrales > UBA7541 > Acidiferrum. The sequence goes on from CAVZKU010000002.1 coordinate 842,046, forward strand.
GCAGTGCCCAGATTAGTGCGTCCCGAGTCTGTGCCGGATCAATGATGGCGTCGAGCCAGAGACGCGCGGCAGCATAGCGCGGATCGGTCTGGTGCTCGTAGGTGGCTTTGATGGAATCGAGCAATTCCTTCTTGGCCTTCTCGTCGACCTTTTTGCCTTCGCGTTCGAGTTGCTTGATTTTAATCTCGGCCAGGGTATTCGCCGCGGCGTCACCGCTCATGACCGCGAATTTCGCCGTGGGCCACGCGAACATGAAGCGCGGGTCGTATGCCTTGCCGCACATGGCGTAGTTGCCGGCGCCAAAGCTGCCTCCAAGGATCACCGAAAGTTTCGGCACGACACTGTTGGCCACAGCGTTCACCATTTTCGCGCCAGCGCGGATGATGCCGCTCCATTCCGCGTCCTTACCAACCATGAACCCATTCACGTCATGCAGAAACACAAGGGGGATCCGGTTCTGGTTGCAATCCAGAATGAATCGCGCTGCCTTTTCCGCGGATTCGGTATAAATCACGCCCCCGAATTCGATTCGTTTTTGGTCGGAGTGCGGCGCATGGGTCTGCACATGCTTTTTCTGATTCGCGACCATGCCCACAGCCCATCCCCCGATGCGCGCATAGCCACAAAGCAATGTTTCCCCGTACTCGGCGCGGTATTCCTCGAAGGCGCTGCCATCCACAATCCGGGCAATGATCTCACGCATGTCGTACTGTTTTCCCGGATCGCTGGAAAAAATGCCATAAAGGTCGCTGGCTGGGTAGAGCGGTTCGGCGAGCCGTGTATGGCTGAAGATCGGCGGATTTGGCGCGCCCATTTTATCGACGAGTGCCCGAATACGTTTCAGGCAAGACTCGTCATCTGGTTCGCGAAAATCCACGGTGCCGCTGATCTGCGCGTGCATTTTGGCTCCGCCCAGCTCTTCCGCGGACGTTTTCTGCCCGATCGCCGCTTGGACCAGCGCCGGCCCGGCAAGAAACAGGCCGGAGCCTTCGGTCATCAGGATGTGGTCGCACATCACCGGGAGATACGCACCACCGGCCACACACATGCCCATAATGGCCGTAATCTGCGGAATGCCCATCGCGCTCATCACCGCATTATTGCGGAAGACGCGGCCGAAATCGTCCGTGTCTGGGAAGACGTCCTCCTGCAGAGGAAGAAACACCCCGGCAGAATCGACCAGATAAATGGTGGGAATACGGTTATCGATGGCGATATTTTGCGCGCGGATGACTTTCTTTGCGGTCATCGGGAAGAACGCGCCGGCCTTCACCGTCGCATCATTGGCGATAATCATGAACATGCGTCCGGCCACTCGGCCCAGTCCGGTGATCGTTCCGGCGGCGGGCGCACAGCCCCACTCCTCGTACATCTCGTGTGCGGCGTAGATGCCCAACTCGAAGAAATGTGTCCCAGGGTCGAGTAAGCCTGCGATGCGTTCCCGGGCCGTCAGCCGATTTTTCTTATGTTGCGACTCGATCGCTTTCGCGCCACCGCCCTCCCGAATCTTTTCCTCTTCGTTCTTCAGGCTGGTCAGGCGTTCTACCATCTGATGGATATTCTTCTCGAATTGTGGGGACTTGGGGTTGATGGAAGATTTCAGAATCGACACGCGAATACCTCGGTACACGAAAGGATGACAAGGAAGTATACGTAGCGAGACGGGGGAGAAGCAAAACCGTTTGTGTCAGAGAGCATCGTGACTGGGTTAGACTCGCGTTATGAAGAATGTCCTGTTGGATTTAGAACTTGCCCGAGACATCGAATTGGCGGAAGCCGAGGCGGCTGTCGGGTGCGCGGAGAAGATGATATCGATGCAGTCGGACTCGGTAGCCGCGATTGAACGCGTGGCTGGCGGGTTCGCGGTTTATTGCGGAGCGGGAAATCCGGTGACGCAGGCGGTTGGGTTGGGCTTGCATGGCCCGGTGACTGCGGAAGAATTTGACCAGATAGAAGTGTTTTATTTCAGCCGCCAGGAACCTGTGCGCGTCGAAACCTGCCCGCTAGCGGACGCCACTCTATTTGAGCAATACAAACAGCGCCATTATTTCGTGAGCGAGTTTTCCAACGTCATGGTGCGGGCTGTGCGTGACGACGCCCGTCTTCCCGCGTCCCCGGATATCGACATCCGCCTAGCCAAGCCGGACGAACTGGACTTGTGGGTCTTGACTGTCGCGCAGGGCTTTGCGGAAAACTATCCCGTTACGCGCGAACTCCTCAGTGTGATGAAGATGTTCGCGATGGGAAAGACCACGGAGTGCTATCTGGCGCGGATCGATGGCCGCGTCGTTGGTGGTGCGACTTTGGCTGTCCGGAGAGGGATTGCTGGTTTATTTGGAGCCGCCACCCTTCCGGAATTTCGAAAACGCGGCGTTCAAACTGCGCTCCTACATGCGCGGCTGCGCAGGGCTGCAGAAACGGGTTGCAAATGGGCGATGAGCCTGGCGCAGCCTGGAAGCCACTCACAGCGCAACATCACTCGCCTGGGATTTCAAACCTTATACACACGCGTGAAATTCGAGCGGCCTTGGACGCCGTCCTAGCTCAGTGTGTCGGCGCGAGGCGCTTGTGAATAAATTCGATGATGTCCTGCATGGAGGTGCCAGGTAAGAAAATTTCGGCGATGCCGGCCTGCTTCAGTGCCGGAATATCCGCTTCCGGAATGATGCCGCCAACGAGAACGGTGACGTCGTTCATCCCTTTTTCGTGTAGCAATTTCATCAATTGGGGGCAAAGCGTGTTGTGCGCGCCGGAAAGGATGGAAAGGCCGATGACGTCGACATCTTCCTGCGCGGCTGCGGAGGCGATCATCTCCGGAGTCTGGCGCAAGCCGGTGTAAATCACTTCCATGCCGGCGTCGCGAAGTGCGCGAGCGATAATCTTGGCCCCCCGGTCGTGGCCGTCCAGTCCGGGCTTCGCAATCAAAACTCTAATTGTCTTTTCCGGCATGGGTTATATTTGCGGCTTCTCCGTCCCCCTGTGGATTCTCTGGCCTCTGCTGTGGGCTCTTTCTTTCCCTTCTAAATATATCTCCGAATGCTTTCCTTGAGAACCGGGAACGTGGAAATAAAGGAACAGGCCAGTGTTATATTGCGACATTACGTGATGGCGATTTCTTCGTAGGCGCCGAAGACCGTGCGCATGGCTTCGCAGATTTCTCCCAAGGTCGCATACGCCTTCACGGCGTCATAAATGAACGGCATCAGGTTTTCGCTGCCATGGGCTGCCTTCTGAAGCGCCAGCAACCTTCGCTCGACTTCCGCAGAGGAACGCTCGGTCCGCAACTTGCTCAACCTCGCCGCCTGGCGTCGCGCTACCGTTTCATCAATGTGCAGCAGGTCGATAGGCTTTTCTTGGGTGACATACTCATTCACGCCAACAATGATCTTTTCTTTCTTATCCACCGCCATCTGGTACCGATAGCTGGCTTCCGCAATTTCCCGCTGCGGGTAACTCTTTTCGATCGCGGCCACCATGCCGCCCATGGCGTCGATCCGCCGAACATACTCCCAAGCTCCCTCCTCCACATTGTTCGCAAGCGTTTCCACGAAATACGAGCCACCGAGAGGATCGACCGTGTTCGTCACCCCGGTTTCATGCGCAATAATCTGCTGCGTACGCAATGCCAAGGTCGCCGCGAACTCCGTAGGAAGCGCCCAGGCCTCATCGAGCGAATTGGTGTGTAGGGACTGCGTGCCGCCCAGCACCCCAGCAAGGGCCTGAATGGCCGTGCGCACCACGTTGTTCATTGGTTGCTGCGCGGTAAGAGAACAGCCCGCCGTTTGAGTGTGAAACCGAAGCGCCCACGAGCGTGGGTTCGTCGACTTATAGCGCTCGGTCATGGCCTTATACCAGATGCGCCGCGCCGCTCGGTACTTGGCAATTTCCTCGAAGAAATCGTTGTGCGCATTGAAGAAGAACGAAAGCTGGGGCGTGAATTCATCGACGGGCAAACCCCGCCGGACAGCCCACTCAACATACTCCATGCCGTCGCGGAGGGTGAACGCGACTTCCTGGATCGCGGTCGAGCCGGCTTCCCGAATGTGGTAGCCGCTGATGGAAATCACATTGAATTTCGGCGTGTGCTTCATGGCGAATTCAAACGTGTCGATCACCAGGCGCATGGAGGGCTCCGGCGGGTAAATGTATTCCTTCTGCGCGATGTATTCCTTGAGGATGTCGTTCTGCAGCGTGCCCGAAAGTTTCTTCCAGTCCGCGCCTTGTTTTGCCGCCACTGCCAAATACATCGCCCAAATGACCGCTGCGGGCGAATTAATGGTCATCGAGGTGGTGACCTTCGCCAGCGGGATCTGGTCGAAGAGCACTTCCATATCCGCCAGGGAACTGATCGCTACGCCGCACTTGCCGACTTCCCCTTCAGACAGCGCATGATCGGAGTCGTAGCCCATCAACGTGGGAAGGTCGAACGCGGTGGAAAGCCCGGTTTGCCCATGCGCCAAGAGATAACGAAAACGCTGATTCGTGTCCTCGGCCGTGCCGAACCCTGCGAACTGGCGCATCGTCCAGAGCCGCGTGCGGTACATCGTGGGATGAATGCCGCGCGTGTACGGAGGGTCGCCAGGGAGGCCAAGGTCGCGCGTCGGGTCCCAGCCGGTAAGGTCAGCATCCGTGTATAGCCTTCGGATCGGATAACTGGAAGTCGTCGTGAACTCTTTCTGTCGCTCCGGACTTTTCGCAAGTGTCGGGCTGAGCGTGCTCTTCTCCCAAGCTTGTTCGGCAGCGGAAGGTCTGCGGAAATCCGAGTTCTTGGCGGTGGTTTTTGTCTTGGGATCCGAAGGGTCACTCATGAATTAGCGCTCCCGGAGCGTGCGATCGCAGTTGGCAACAGGCACGGAGAGATAAGAATTTCCGTATGGGTACTGTCACAAAAACTAATGCTATGCGAAAGGATTGCGGGGAGCAAGCCGACGAAACCGGTGGCATACGAACTGGCAACGGGCCGGACAGGAGCCGCTGCATATTCTTGCGGCAAGACACCCATGGGCTTAGAAAGGACCGCGAACAAATAGCAGGCTCGGCGTGACCAGAAAGCTGTAACGCCAAAGAATCTAGCGCTGGCCGGGGACGGTGGCCTTTTCCAGTGCTTTGAAGAGCGAATCGGTGCCGATTACCTGGCCGTTCATAGTGCCGGGGATCAAAGGATCCTTCTCGATGATGCCCTTGTTTTTGGCAATCGTGACATTGTTGACTTCCAATGTCCGCCCAAGGGCCCGCTCGTAATTGGCTTTGGCTTCGGCAAGATTCGCCAGCGCACGCAGTTCCGTACCTTGCGCGCTGATCAAGTCGCGCTGCGTGAGGATGACGTTGTACACGGTCGAGGCGCCCAACTGATACTTTTTTTGCTCGGCATCGAACGTCTGCTGTTGCAGTTCGCGGGCCTTGCTCGCGGCTTGCACCTGGGCGCGGCCCTGCTCGACGGCGATGATGGTGTTGCGGACGTCGAGCACGGCGCTGTTCTTGGTCTGTTGGACTTCCGCCTCAAATTGGCGTTCCACCAACTGCGCATGAATGTTGTCAGCCTGATTGGCGCGGTTTCGCAGAGGGAGGCTCACGTTGAGCTGCCCGGAATAGACTGGGAAATTGTTGTGGAAGATTTGCGATTGTGCAGTCCCGAATCCCTCTTTGTTGACGCCAGTCACAGGGGTAACGGTTTCGGGTAGGAAAAACCCCGGGATGGGAACACCAGTTGAGTCCACCACAGGGACGCCGGCGATCGTGCTCGACGTGCCGTTGATGAACGAATTTCCCGCAAGACCATAGGAGGAGTATTGAAGTCCTACGGTTGCGGTCGGAAGAAGCGCGTTTTTTGTAGCGCGCACGTCGATCTCCGCATTCTTCAGGTTGTAATACTGTTCCTGCAGATCCGGGCGTTTCTGAAACGCTTCTTTAATGGCATCTGGAAACGCTTTTGTTTCAATCGTAGCGGGCGTTTCCGGCTTATCGGTGGGGATAATCTCTACGTCCAGAAGATTGGACGCCATGGGATCTTTCGAAATGTAATTCTTGAGCACCAATTCATCCTGGAGCTCCGTGGTTTGCGCCACGATAAGATTCTGCCGGTCTGTGGCGAGCTCGGATTCTGCGCGAGTCACGTCCAGTGGAGCCATGGTTCCGATCTCCAACTGCTTCTTGTTGTCGTTGAACAGTTTTTCCGAAACCGTGACCGCCTGCTTCTCCACGTTGACGTTCTCTCGCGCGTATACCAATTCCCAATACGCCGTAATGGTATTCGTCACCGTGGTAATGGCTTGTTGCGCGAAAGCAAGATCCGCAATCTTGCGGTTGTTTTCCGTGATGATGATGTTGCGACGGTTGACGAAACGGCCGGCGCCCGCCAGGAGTTGCTGCTGGAAGCCGATCGTCAGGGAAGACTGCACGTACGGGTTGAAGAAGTTCGCCGCAGTCGAAGAGGAGCGCGTATTGTCCCACGCCACGCTGAGAGACCCGCCGGTAACGAAGTTTTGCGTATACGAGGTGTTGTAATACGCGGCGTGAGAGAAGAGTGGTTCCGCAGTGTTGACCGTCGAAGCGGAGCCGGTACCAGAGATGAACGGGTTGGCAATGGGAGTCGTGGCATCGCTGAAGCCGATAACCTGCGTGAGAACTGGATCGTAAAGCAGGGAGGGGAGGTTCGCCGTCGATCCCACGCTGATGCTGCCCGGGGTGCCATATCCATATCCGCCCGCCCGTGCCTTCAGCAAACTTACGTCGGCTATCCACGGAATGTAGCGCTGCACCACGATGTCCATGCTGTTTTCCAGCGCCAAAGCGATGGCATCCTGCAGGCTTAGGGGAAGCTTCCCGTCCTTGATCAGTTGATCGAGGCGCGGCGAATTGGTGAGTACGCCCGGATCTACATACTGCAACCGATAGGGATTCAAGAGGTTCGGGAAGGCCCGGGGCGGAAGCGAAAAGTCGTACTTAGACACCCCCAGCGAAATGGGAACTCCGCCCTGCGCAGCGGCGCGCCCCTGAGAGGGAGAGGACGGCTCCTGCGCAAGAACCGGCGCCATCGGCGTACCCGCCATCACCCCAATTAGCACTGCAGCAAGCAGGGGTCTAAGGAACGGCTTGTTCATGGATATCCTCACCTTTACTTGGATAAGTTGGAACGTATACAGCAAAACCTGTAATTCTATTCTTCTTATAGTGTAAACGTACCCGACGGCCAATTTGTTTCACGGTGACGGGAGGCAAAAGAAGCGGTGGAAAAAAGCTACGTTTCCCGCTGACCACGAAACGTCAGTTTAGCAGGGGCACCCAACCTTGACAACGCGAGAACTGGCGGCTAATCTCCTGACGTTTCGACGTTTAGGTAGCCGAAACAGTTAGTTCCGACGGGGCACAAAAAAAAGAATGTTTGCGCGCGAAGAACTCTTTCAACTCTTTGAAACCGCTGGCGCCATCCGGCACGGGCATTTTGAACTGTCCAGCGGACGCCACAGCGACACCTATGTCCAATGTGCGCTCGTTCTGCAATATCCCCGATTTGCCGAAAAATTAGGACAAGCTCTGGCCGCCCTGTTTTCCGATGCTCGCATCGACGCCGTAGTCTCTCCAGCCTTGGGCGGTGTCGTGATTGGTCAGGAAGTCGCACGTGCTCTGCCGTCTCCCAAGGACTCGGTAGGTGGGGGAGTTCCTGCCCTGTTCGTCGAGCGGGATGGCAGCGGCACTCTGACCTTGCGCCGGGGCTTCACATTGACACCCGATCAACACGTTCTGGTAGTCGAGGACGTTTGGACGACTGGGGGGTCAACCGAAGAGGCCATTCATGTCGTGCAGGAAGCGGGAGGACGCGTTGTTGCCGCGGGCGCTTTGATCGACCGTAGCGGCGGTAAAATCGAGTTCCCGGTGGAATCCAACGCGTTGATCCAGCTCAAGATCGACAGTTTCGAACCGGAAGATTGCCCTCTGTGCCGCCAGGGAAGCATGGCGCTCAAACCCGGCAGCCGTTTCGTGCGCTCGGCTTCCTAACAGTCTGGAGTCCGGGGTCAGGGCTTGCCCCGCGTGCGGCAGTTTTGGGTTGTGGCCGAATGGTTTTAGAGTACGGATTGCCGACTCCCGACTTCTCTCTCATGCGCTATTTCAAACTCACCATTGCCTATGACGGCACAGATTTCCACGGTTGGCAGTATCAAGCAGACAAGCCCACAGTGCAGGGCGAAATTGTGGCGGTTCTTCGCCGCTTAACTCAGGAAAACATCCAATTGCTCGGCGCAGGTCGCACCGATGCAGGGGTGCATGCTCTCGGACAGGTCGGCAGTTTCCGCACACAGTCCGCGCTTTCCGCCGTGGAGTTTCAACGTGCTTTGAATGCGCTGCTGCCTCCGACCATTCGAATTGTCGCTGCCGAAGAAAAAGGCCCCGACTTCAGCGCACGTTGGTCGGCGAAAGGTAAAGTCTATCGCTACCGGATTTACCGAGGCAAAGTCGTGCCTCCGATGCTTTGGCGTTACGTTCTTCACTATCCGTTCCCTCTCAACGAAGAAGCGATGCAGGAGGCAGCCGCGCGATTTGTGGGCCTGCACAATTTTTCTTCCTTCGCCGCTTCCACTGGTTCCGAGGACGACGACAAAGAACGAAATATGGATCGCGAAATTTTCTCCACCGAGTTGAAGCGCACGGAAGATGGCGAAGAACTCTGGTTCACCGTGCACGGGCGCTCATTCCTGCGCTACATGGTGCGCAAGATGGTCGGCACCCTGCTCGAGGTGGGGCGGGGAAAACTGGCTCCCCAAGATATCGACGAGCTCTACAAATTAAAAGACCGCTCCAAGTCCGGTCCGACAGTGCCGCCTCAGGGACTTTTCATGGTCTGCGTGGACCACGACGAATCATATCGAGTCGGGGCCTAAGCGCTCAAAAACTCCAGCAAACACAAAAACGCCGCCAGTAGGTTTCCCTAGCCGGCGGCGCAATTGTTCAGGGGGGAACTTAGTTGGTTGTGGCCTGTGCAAATCCCGTGAAGTAGCTTACGACGTAGGCACTGATTGTGCCGTTAGCTTGTGGCATGCCGTAGACCTTCAGCGGCGTGCCTGTCACCAGGTTTGTCGACAGCGTGTTTTGGCCAGCGGTGGTCGTAATATCCACGGGGCTGACCGTCAGGATGCCGTTGACCCAGCTCACCTGGTAAACCAGCGTGGCGGAGCCGGACGTGGTGTTGAGACTCACGGGGATAGCTTGTGTTCCGCCAAGTACGGTGACGGTGAAGCTGCCGTTGTTGTAAGACGTTGCTGCCGCTCCCAGTGGAATCGTGGTTGGGATCAATACCGCCGAAGGTGCCGCCCACGTATTCGGGGCACTCGGATCGTTCCACGTGGCATACGTTTCTCCAGCGGCTTGCAGCAAGCCCACACTGCCGCCGAAATTCACGCTGCCATTGGTTGCGTTGTCGAAATCCGAGATGGAGTTCGTGCCGCTGTCCACAATCGTCGGGTAAGTGAAGTTCCACCACTTGAAGCCGGTGATGGGATTACCCGACTGCGGATCGCTACCATTCGGTGTGTTCGAGGAAATGAACGGCAGTTGCACGGTGTAGTCATCCGTCGCGGTGTGGAAATCTCGGTTGTAGCTGAAACTCGTCAGATTGCTCTCCGAAATGGTCCCGTCATACCGCGCGATTTCGATATCGATCGAGTTAGCCACCAGCGGGCTCGCCAAGGGATCGACGACGCTGGCATGCACTTTGAAGCCGCGAACCAGGTTGGACAGGAACGCTGTACCCTGGCCAATCGCCGAAGCATCGGATTGCGCGTTTGAGGGCGTGCGGAAGAAGAACAGTGTGTTCGCGTCCACGGTCAGCGGAACACCGATACCCAGTTCGTTGTCGACCACTAAAGTGTTCGACGCTGTGTTCACGTGCACCACGTGGCCCTCGGGGCTGATCCATACACTGTTGAAGGAACTGCTGGCCCACAACCGAACAGCGACCAGCGAGCCGTCCTCCTGGTAACGCGCTGCTACACGGATGTATTTGCCCACGATGCTCGCGGAAATGGAACTGAAGTCGTGAATCGTCGTGCGGGTTTTCGCGTCCACATCATAGTAAAGGGTCCCGTTCGTGGCATCCGCCAGAACCGAGAGAGACTGCGAGCTGCTGATCTCCGTTTCCGGGTTCGTCGGCGGATACACCGGATAGTCCTTGCTGAAGGTCAGAGCGCTGTTGTCCGTAGAAACCGCCGATGCGGTTCCATAGTGATGGCGGAGAACCAGACGCGCGATGTCGTAAATGCGCCGGTGACGCAGTGTCCCGTCAAAGTTCACCGCCCACATCGTGGTGCCGCCGCCGGACGGAGGCACATGCGCCACAATAAACGCGGGATGCGACAGATTGAATTCTAGGTCCAATGCGTTGCTCAGGCTCGCCGTAACCACCAGCGGTGCGGCAAGATTCAATTTCACCGGAACGGTCAAGCTGCCTGCGCTCCCGGTTGTGTTCAGAATCTGAATTTGGTTGGAAGGAATCGTGGTACTGGCCGCAGCTGCAAAGCCCGCTTCCGGATCGGCAGACACTGTAAGCACTACGTCCCCGGGATTTCCGCTGACGGTAATTGTCGCGGCCGTGTAGGTGCCTACCGGAACGCTGACGTTGCCGAGAATTTCATTCAATTGGTCGAGCTGGAGCAAATTGATGGTTGGCGCAGGACTACCCGCCGTGTATACCGTTACGTCGCTGCCTCCACCCTGCGGCGTCAGCGCAATCGACAGAACTTTCACGCCGATTGTGGCCCAGTCCTCCGTCGGGGCATCACTGACGAGCAAGCTCACGGTTCCGTTTTGCGGCTGTGGTGTCGGGTTGGGGTCGGAACTAGAACTGCCGGACGAGCACCCCAGCGACCAGAACATCAGTGCAGCCGACGCCGCACTGAGCACCATTCGAGAATAGTAAGACTTCATGCGTAATCTCCTGATGAGGGGCGAGTCTCAAGTATGTTCAGTTTTGTTCGTAATCCACTTCGAGTTCGCTGTAACCACCGTCGGCCGGTGAGGACCCAACCAGCCCGAATATCGAATCAAACACAGGTGAGCCAAAAGAGTTGCGAAAAAAGTATGGTCGCGATTTGGTACGAAAGTACTACTCGCAGAGCAGGACTGCATTCCACTGCGTTTGCGATTTCACCTCAGTCAGATACAATGCGCGCTATGAATCGACGCACAGGATATGGCTCTTTTGTTGCACTCGGTATTTTGACTGGACTCACGATTGGCGCACTGACGGGAGATTCCGTCGCCGCTGCGGACAAACACCCTTTCGGCTTGGATGACTATTCCGCGCTGCGCCGTGCCAACGCGCTAGCCGTTTCGCCCGATGGAAAAACCGTTTTGTACCAAGTCAGTTTTGATGGCGATAAAGGTCCAACGAAGCGCGAGTGGCATGTCATCGATGTGAGGGGAGAGAACGGTCACAAATTGGAATTGCCGGAGTCCTTCGAACCCGCTGGTTTCACCAAAGATGGTGGATCCTTATACGGCACCTATGAAGTGGATAAGAAGGCTCAACTAGGAATTGTCCCGCTCAGTGGAGGAAGACCCACACAGATTATTGCTTTGCCCAACGGGATTCATGGGAGTTGGATTTCGCCGGAGGGAAATAGATTTGCTTTCACCGCTGATCCACGTCCGGTCGATCCTCTCGCGTCAGTGCGCCACGTTGCGGAGAACGATTTGAATAGCGTATACGTTACGAGCGCGACTGGCTCGGAAGGGAATTGGTGGTGTCCCGAGTTGAAAGATGTGGCGGACTTGGCATGGTCAGCGGACGGCTCTCAATTGGCGGTGGTGACTCAATTTCAAAAAATCGGGCACCACGACTTGCAGTCTTTCCTGTGGGTGTGTACCTCCAGCGGCGCACGCAAGGTCGCGGAAATAGCAAACTCCGTTTCCGGCATCGCGTGGGCAAACGGCGGAAAAGAGCTGGCCTTCGCCAGCACTACCACCGATGTTTTGACTCCGGATCATCTTTGGACCGTTCCCGTTTCCGGTGGAACACCGCAGGATCTGACGCCGAAGCTGGAGGGCTCCATTTTAAATGTGAGCAACAATCCGCACGGGACTGTTTGGGTGGAGATGCACAAAGGAACTCTCGTGGAAGTGTATTCCTATCGTGACGGTAAATTATCGCCGGCCTACCGCTGGCCCGGAGGCGTCGTGTACTCCTCGCCAGCAACTTCACCCTTCTCTTCTGCGTCGGAAGTCCTGGCGTTCACCGTGGGTGATCCGTCGCATTCCTCGAATGTGGCCGTTGCTCACGGCTCCGAACTTCAAAAGATTACGCACGAGGGCGACGACACGCTGGCAAAGGTAGAACTTGGGGAAGTGCGTGTCGTCAATTGGACGGCCAAGGACGGGACGAAACTCGAGGGCATCCTTACTCTCCCAGCAAACTACGAAACCGGGAAGCACCACCCGTTCCTCGTCTTGCCGCACGGTGGTCCGGAAGCGAACGACACTTTGGATTTTGATCTGTTTGCCCGGGTCATTGCCGGGTACGGCTATGTCGTCCTTCAACCGCAGTATCGCGGTTCGACCGGCTATGGCACCGAGTTCCTTCAAGCCATCTACCAACATTTCGGTGATCGCGCCTACAGCGACGTGGACAGCGCCAGCGACTACGCTGTAGCGCAAGGATGGGCGGACCCCAATCGCCAGGCAATCTTTGGATGGAGCGCCGGCGGTTTCATGACGTCCTGGACGGTGACGCAGACGCATCGCTACAAAGCCGCCATCGAAGGCGCGGGAATCACCGATTGGCTCAGCTTTATTCCCACCAGTGACATCGCCCAGGTCGACTATGACATGCGCCTGCAGGAAAAGGATCCGGCACCGTTGCTGGAATTTTCGGCGGTGATGCATACCGATCAGGTCACCACGCCCCTGCTGATTCTCCACGGGGAAGCGGATTTGCGTGTGCCCACTTTTCAGGGAAGGGAATTCTTTATTCTGTTGGCCGAGCGTGGAAAAACCGTCCGCATGGTGACGTATCCCGGTTCACCGCATTTTCCGCGCCTCGCGGAGCAGCGTCGCGACATCTTCCTAGAAATCAAGAATTGGCTGGATAAATACAATCCCTGAGTCGATGGAACGAGGAGATCTTTCTGCTTCTGCTGCCAACGTGAAGTCTCTGCGAGGTTGAGCTAGAATCACAGTCATGGTTGCGACGCCCGTTACTCTGGAAACTATTCCTTCGATCGACCCCGCCACGGGAAATGTCTGCGCCAGTTACGCCCGCACCCCGCCGCTATCTGTGCCACAACTCCTTCAGCAGGCAAAAGCTGCGCAAGCCGCCTGGGCGAAGGTGCCTGTCGCGCAGCGCTGTGCCCGTATCGGCATCCTGAAAGAAAAGATTCTCCAGGCGCGAGACACGCTTACTGATGCCGTCGTGCGTGAATCCGGCAAGCCTCGTGTGGAGGCAAAATTCGCCGACGTATTTATTGCCCTGGACACGGCTCATTATTTTGCCAAGCACGGCCCCGAGCTGCTTCAGCCGGAATCGGTCCCGCACCACAGCACTGCAGCAAAGTTGAAATCGGGGACGCTCCTTTATGAACCACTCGGCGTGTTGGCCATCATCAGTTCCTGGAATTATCCCTTGGCCATTCCTCTCAGTCAGATCATCGCCGCGGTGGCCTCGGGTAACGCCGTGCTCTGCAAAACCAGCGATTTCACTCCAGAATGTGGTGCGTTGATCGCAAAATTATTCCGCGATGCAGGCTTTCCCGAGAATCTGGTGACGATCCTGCAAGGCTCAGGCGATCTTGGGCAAGCACTGATTGATGCCCATCCGGACAAAGTCTTCTTTACTGGCAGTGTATTCACGGGAAGGCACGTCGCGGAAGCCTGCGCGCGCGAATTAATTCCCAGCGTTCTGGAACTCGGCGGAAAAGACGCCATGGTGGTGCTCTCCGATGCCGCTATGGATGTGACGACCAGTGCTGCCGTCTGGGGCAGTTTCACAAATTGCGGCCAGGTGTGTCTCTCTGTGGAACGCGTATTCGTGGAATCTTCCGTCAGTGAGGAGTTTTTGCAGGGTTGCGTGAAAAAGACCGAGAAGCTTCGTGTAGGCCCAGGCCGTGATCCAGAGACCGACCTCGGTCCACTCATTCGTCCGCACCATGTTCAGCGAATGACCGAAGTGATAGAGGATGCCGTGCATCGGGGTGCGAAAGTTCTGTGCGGCGGACAGCCTCGCCCCGACCTTGGCCCCAACTTCTTCGAACCGACGGTTCTTACCGGCGCGAATTCCTCTATGCAGCTTTTCCGCGACGAAACGTTTGGGCCGATCCTCGCCGTGCAAGTCGTACGCGACGAGGAGGAAGCGGTTCGCCTGGCCAACGATACGGAGTTTGCCCTGGCCGCAAGTGTGTGGACGCAGGATACGGAGCGCGGCAGGAGAATTGCCCAGCAATTACGTGCGGGAACGGTTCTGGTGAACGATGCCATCTGTGGGTTTGCTATTGCCGAAGCTCCTCATGGTGGGCCGGGTTTGAGCGGTTGGGGACGCACCCATGGGAAAGCCGGTCTTCTTGAGATGGTGCATCTAAAGTACATGGACGTGGATCGCCTGCCACGAATGGAAAAGCCCTGGTGGTATCGTTATGGGGCCGAGCTGGAAAAGGCTGCGGACGATTTTCTACGTTTCGAATTTAGCGGCGGACTGGCATCGCGGTTGCGCTATGCGCGTGGCGCTATGAAAACAATGTTTCGCGATCGTGGATTTTAGACGTACAGAGAAGGAGATCACCCTTGGCCGATGAACCCACACCCAATCCCGCTGTGGAAGCGGCACCCGCGCCAGCGGAAGAAAAGCCCTCGGCGCCAAAGGTGAAGACTCGCAAGCCGAAGCAGCGTGCCTGCGACGAAAAGGACGCAAAAGGGAAACTCTGTGCGGGCCACCTGAAACGCTGGTTCGACTATCCCGCGGAAGTTGCAAAACTGGTTGGCAAGGACGCGGAAGTCTACCGTTGCGAATTTTGCAAAACCGTTTACCGTCCGGATCCCAAGCAATTGCCAAACAGCTTTACCGTCCGATACTGAGAGGGGCAGGGAGGTCGCTCCGCCGTGTCCGAAGACAACTTGATCTATGACTGGAATCTGGCCGGACACGTCCCCATTCCTCCGGGCACGCAGGTCCTCGTGAATGACGAGACCCTCCGCGACGGTTTGCAGAATCCCTCGATTCACGATCCCGAGATTGCGGACAAAATCGAAATTCTTCATTTGATGGAAGTGCTGGCCATCGATTCCGTCAATATCGGTCTGCCGGGTGCTGGTCCTCGCGCGGCCAACGATGTGGAGTCGCTGGCGCGGGAAATTGCCAGCCGCCACATGCGCATCAAACCAAACTGCGCGGCGCGCACCATCGAAGCGGACATTCGCCCCATCATCGATATTTCCCAGCGTGTGGGAATCCCCATTGAAGCCGCTACGTTTCTCGGTTCCAGCCCCATTCGCCGCTTGGTCGAAGATTGGAGCGTTGACCACCTCCAGCGCACCACGGAAAAGGCCGTAAAGTTTGCCGTGTCCCATGGCCTGCCTTCCATGTACGTTACCGAAGACACCGTGCGTACGGATCCCGAAACCGTGCAGCGGCTCTACTCCACCGCGATTCAAAGCGGCGCACGCGCCATCGTTCTTTGCGATACCGTCGGCCACGCCACCCCCGAGGGCACCTACAATCTTGTGAAATTTGTGATGGATACTGTCGTGAAGCCCTCCGGTGAAGATATCCGCGTCGATTGGCACGGCCATCGCGATCGCGGCCTGGCGATTGCGAACTCCCTGGCTGCGATTGCCGCCGGTGCCCGGCAAATCCACGGCGTGGCGTTATCGCTCGGCGAACGCGTGGGCAACACGCCCATGGAGTTGCTGCTGGTGAACCTGCGACTCATGGGATTGCGGCAGAATGATTTGAGTTATCTGCGGGCCTATTGTGAAAAAATCGCTAAGGCCACTCATACCAGCATCCCGCCAAATTACCCGGTCTTCGGCAGAGATGCGTTCCGCACCGCCACCGGAGTGCACGCAGCGGCGATTATCAAGGCCCTGCGAAGCCACGACCGCAAGCTCGCCGATGCCGTCTACAGTGGCGTTCCCGCGCATCTGGTTGGATTGGAGCAAATCGTGGAAATCGGCCCGATGAGCGGAAGGTCGAACGTGGTCTACTGGCTTGCTCGACATGGCGTTCCGGAAACCGACGAGGTGGTTCGTCGAATCTTTGAAGCGGCCAAGCAGTCCTCACGCGTCCTGACCGATGAGGAAGTCCACGCACTCTGCGCCGCACCGGGAGCTACAGCCTGATTTTGCTCGTCGAAGGAGCGGGCAACTTCACGGGCGTATAGAATGCCTACTGGGCACCGATGAATGCCGCAAAGCGCTTTCTCTGCAATCCATTGCTAGTACGCCTGTCCGTTGTGACAGTGAAACGTGTTGCCGTTTGCGCTATTCTCTTGGCTATGCCGATTCGTCCTTCGGTCATCCCTCTCTCGCCGCGGACCTCTCGCGCGACCGCCCTTGCGGATCAACCGCAGGTACGCGAAGCCCTCAACTGGCTGGACCGAAATCTCGATTGGACCACCGCCCAGCAGATTCGCCTTACGGAAATTCCCGCTCCCTCTTTTCAGGAAGAAAAGCGCGCCCAGGCAATGAAAGAGATTCTCTCTGCCGAAGGTCTCTCCGTATTCACGGACAAGATCGGCAACGTCATCGGCGAACTCCGTGGCGTCCAGGACAAAGAGGTGGTGCTCCTCACCGCGCATCTGGACACCGTTTTCCCTGCCGGTACCGAAATCCATGTGACTCGCGAAGGGGATCGCTTGCTCGCTCCGGGAATCTCCGATAACGGCACGGGACTCGCCAGTCTCCTGGCGGTGGCTCGCGCCATCCACGTTGCGAAAATCAAGCCGCAGCGCACTATTCTGTTTGCGGCCAATGTGGGAGAAGAGGGGGAAGGGAATTTGCGCGGGATGCGCGCCCTCGTCGATGCCTATCGCCCCAAAATCCGCGCAGTGATTGTCATGGACGGCTCCGGCATCGATCACGTGACCACCCAAGCTTTGGCCTCGCGCCGCGTCGAAGTCGTCATCAGCGGTCCTGGCGGTCACAGTTGGTCCGACTTCGGCATGCCGAACCCTATCAACGCTCTGGTTCGTGGATCGGTCCGTTTCATCAACACAAAAGTGCCCACAGTGCCGAGGACCATTTTCAATCTCGGTCAGATTGAAGGGGGAACCTCTGTCAACTCCATTCCTTTTGAAGCCAAACTGAAAGTGGATTTACGTTCGGAGAATGAAGACGAGATCGTCCGCATGGAAAACGCGTTGCGTGAATGCATCGCTGCTGGTGTGAAGGATGAGATGGGCAATTCCCGGGAGCGGAGCCGCGGCAAGCTGGAATGGAAACTGAATGTGATCGGCAGTCGGCCCGGCGGAGAATTACCGCAGGATTCGGCGCTGCTGGATGCGCTTCGTACCGCGGATGAGGTGATTGGCAACAAATCTCGCAACGAACGCTCCTCGACGGATGCCAATATCCCCCTTTCCATGGGAATTGAAGCCATTGCCATCGGCGCCGGCGGCAACGGAGGCGGGGCCCACTCGTTGCAGGAATGGTATGAGCCGGCCGACAGGGAACTAGGATTAAAGCGTGTTCTGTTGACCTTGCTCGGCGTCTCCGGCGTGGCAACGGAGAAAGGTCAATGAAGAGAACCGGACGACTTCACGAGAGAACTGCTCTTTCCATCGCCCTGGTTTTTGCTGTTCTGGGTCCCGGCGTCCGAACGATGGCCCAAACGAAGCAACCCATCATTCATCCCACCACCTATTACCTCCACGGGAAAATCTATACGAATGACCCCAAGCATCCGTGGGCCGAAGCCATGGCGGTGCGCGACGAAAAGGTTCTTTGCGTCGGCTCTATCTCGCAGATTCTCCTAGATTGCGGCGGCGCGGAATCCAATGAGGTCGTGCAACTGAAGGGTCTGTTCGTGATGCCCGGGTTCAACGATGCCCACGCGCATCTGGGTGGCGCGGGTCGCGACAAACTTACTCTGATTCTTAACAACGCGACTTCCGTGGACGACGTTCTGAAGCTTGTCAAAGCCGCCGCCGAAAAACACAAACCCGGCGAATGGATTCTCGGAAGCGGCTGGGATCAGTCTCGTTGGCCCGACCAAAAATATCCCACGCGTTTGGAACTCGATCAGGCCGCCCCGAACAATCCCGTTTATCTCGATCACATTTCGGGACACATTGCTGTCGCCAATTCCTTGGCCCTCAAGCATGCGGAGATCACCAGCGAGACGCCCAATCCTCAAGGTGGCGAGATTGATCGCTTTGCCGATGGCGAGCCCAACGGTTTGCTCAAAGAACGCGCCACCGAAATGGTCACCCAGCGCATCCCCGATCCTCCCGACGCCGAGCGGAGAAAGGGAATTGGACTGGTTCTGGAAGAGTTGGCGCAGAATGGCGTCACTTCCGCCCAGGATTTCTCTTCTTGGGAAGACTTTCTCGTATACCACGATTTGCAGGAGGAAAAGAAACTCACGGTGCGGATCACCGAGTGGCTGCCGTTTGGCCTTTCCACAGACGATCTCCAGAACATGCGCGCGGAAGGGGGCACCACGGATCCTTGGCTGAAAATCGGCGCACTCAAAGCTTTTCTGGACGGCGCCCTTGGCACCCACACTGCCGCGCTTCTTGCCCCCTACTCGGACGATCCTTCGACGAATGGGATTCTCACCATGGATCCGGAGAAACTGAAAGCCATGGCCATCGAACGCGACCGCTTGGGTTTCCAGTTGGCGTTTCATGCCATCGGTGACAAAGCCAATCGCGTCGCCTTGGACACATTCGAGTCTTTGTTGCGCGTTAATCCCCCGCGGGACCGCCGAGACCGCATTGAGCATGCCCAGGTCGTCGCTCCCGAGGACATACCCCGCTTCGGAGAATTGCAGGTCATCGCTTCCATGCAACCTTCGCATGAAACTAATGACATGCGCTGGGCCGAACTGCGCCTTGGCTCCGAACGCTCTAAGGGCGCCTATGCGTGGAAGTCCCTGAAGGACGCGGGAGCCAAACTCGCGTTTGGTACTGATTACGACGTGGAACCCATCAATCCGCTTCGCGGGCTCTATGCCTGCATCACACGCGAATCCACGAACAGTACCCCTCCGGGCGGCTGGATTCCGCAGGAGAAACTCCCGCTCGCGGATTGCATCAGCGCTTATACGACGGGATCGGCGTACGCCGAATTCATGGATGGAAAGAAAGGCGAACTGGAAGTTGGTGAATTTGCCGACTTCGTGATCCTTTCCCAGGACCTCACGAAAATCCCACCCCGCGATATCTTGAAAACGGAAGTCCTGCGCACGGTTGTCGGGGGCAAAACTGTTTATCAGAAGAATTGAACGGAATCCAACTCACCGGTGAACTGCTTGTCTTTCAGCTTGTAGAAATAAAGCCGGACGTGACGGCCTTTCCAATCGGCACAGGCAGGCACGCCGCCGGAAACCTTCTTCGCATCCGTAAACAATTGGAGGGCGCCAAAATCCGGAAACCAGAAATTCATCGTGGTTTTCCCCAGGGCTATTGATACTTTTCCCGCGCCACCTCCGCAATCGGCGGACACAATGGTTCCGTCCACGGCGTACTCGGATTCTCCGCGGTGGGCATCATTCACCGGATTCGTGGAAGCGTTTTCTGGCGATACTGCATGGGAACTGGGGATAGCGCCGATGGGAGGCATGTCTGAGGAATTCTTCGCGCTTGTGGCCACAGCTCCGCTTTGTCGTTCCGCACCTTGCCGGTTCATGGCAGCTCCCCCTTTGTCATATTCTTCCCGGCTGGCAATCATCGACAAAAGTTGCTGCACGTTGGCCTTGTCCATGGGAGTTTTTGCTGCCTGTTGAATGCGCCACGCCAACGTCTTTGCCTCCGCGGTCTTTCCCGCGTTTGCAAGGACATAGCCGTAGTTGGTGGCAAAGAAAAGATTGCCCGGCTCCAGCTCAGCGGCCTTCCGCCCCGCGACAAACGCCTTTTCACGCGTCTCAGGGTTTAATGAGTACACTGAAGAGAGCGCAGCATACGCTGGAGCAAATTGTGGATTCATTTGAATCGCTTTTTCGAGATAGCCGATGACTCTCCCCACCTGCGCTTGGGAGGGGGGACCCTCGCGCATTTGCGCTTGCGCAGCGAAGTAGTACGGAAAATAGTCCGTGGATTGCAGTGCGATGGCTCTGGCAAACGCGGCTTCCGCCGGAATGAACTCCTGCTCAGAGTAGGCCAGAAAGCCTTTCGCCTCGTAGGCCAGCGACAAATTCGCATCGGCCTTCAGCGCTTCATCTACGGCCGCCAGCGCTTCCTTTGGCCGCTGGGTGTGCGCGTAGAAAAGCGCTCGCTGTGCGTCGAGCTCCGCTGAAGATAGAACGCGGCTGCTGAAGCTCTTCGCGTCGCCATGAATCGCCGTGTTCACTTTACCAACGTAAAAGGACTGTCGTCGTGCATACGATTCCATCGCCGTGCCGAATTTGTTTAAGTCACCAAACGCATTCTCCGCCGATTCCAGTTGATTCCCTCTGGCATCCCACACGGCCATGAACTTGGCCAGCAATTGCTGCTTGCGGGCCTCCGGGTCCAGCATCAGGTAGTGCACAATGGCCCAGGATTCGGCGTAGAACATCGACGAGTGGTTCTGTTCGTTGTAATAAGGCGAGTTCTCATCCGCCTCGAACAGAGTGTCGATAGGGATCAGGCGCTCGTGCCGCAGCGTCTGCAGGTGGTACGGTGAAATCTTGCCAATCTCCACATATTTGTCATAGATCGTGGAATTGCCATAAAACTCGGCCAACCCTTCGTTCAGCCAGACCGGCAATCCCCGAAAATTCAGGTTCATGATGGCGTGGGTATATTCGTGGTAGACAATCTGGTAGGGATTCTCGGTCGCGATGTCCGTCCGCACCGCCACATAGTGCCGTTCCTCCCCCGGCATATAGATTCCCGCGGGATGCGCGCGGCCCTTCTCTTCCCAATAGCCGGGAATCAGAACTCTGAGGGACTCTTCGTTCTTTACCGCGAAAATAATCAGTGGCTTTCCTAAATCCACTCTTAATTTTGGAAAAGTATTGTGAAAGACCTCACGAAACTGCTCGAACTGGTCGGCAATCTTTCTCGCCTCTTTCTCCCCCGCATTGCTGATAACTGTGAAATTCGGCGAACGGACTTCGATCCAGGTGTCTTTCGAGGCTGCCCGCGACGGAAGTGCACTCAGGGCCAGAACAGCCAAGAGCCGCGCAATCACCGCACCAAGACTTGGACGGGCAGGCATACCCCGAGCATGCACACGGCCTTCTATAGGAGTCAATAGTGTGTCCCGCACCCTTCTCTGCTACCTCCTGTGCAGACAAATTACATTTGCGGCTACGCTAGCAACGACTTGTGGCGGACTTCCTTGCATGGATCGCAGACGAAAGGCCGATCTGTCTCTGATGTTCTGCTCGTTGATCTGGGGTGTCACTTTTGTCGTGGTGAAGAACGGTCTGGATCACTCTTCGCCCTTCGTGTTTCTTGCGGTGCGCTTCACGATTGCCGCGATACTCATGGCGCTTTTCCGGCCCATGGTGTTAGGCGGAATCCATCGACATGAAATTTTCCCTGGCATGCGCCTGGCTTTCTTCATGTTCGCTGGGTACTGCTTCCAAACTGCTGGACTGCAATACACCACCGCGAGCAACTCTGGGTTCGTGACGGGTTCGAGCGTGGTGCTGGTCCCGCTTCTGCTGGCCATTTTTTGGGGACGCACGCTGACGAAATGGATTTACGCCGGAGCCTTCGCCGCTCTGGTCGGCCTTTACTTCCTCACCGTTCCTGTCGAGTGTTTGCGTTACCTGAACCGCGGCGACGTACTCACGTTTGTCGCCGCCGGATTCTACGCCGTGCACATCATTCTGGTGGGAGAATATTCGCAGAGCATTGAGTATCCGCGCTCAGCCTGATTCAGATCGCAGGCTGCTCTCTGATGGCTTGGCCTCTCACGGGCTTTGCGGGCGCGATTCACTGGCAACCAGTGCGTTTCGATTGGGGTTGGCCGCTCTTCCTGGCCATTCTGATCTGTGCGGTCTTTGCTACTGCCGTCGCCTTCACCGCCCAGTTATGGGCGCAGCAATTCACTTCGCCGGGCCACGCGGCGATTTTGTTCACCTTGGAGCCCGTCTTCGCCGTGCTTACCTCTTACCTTTTGCTGCATGAACGGCTGAGCCCGCGTGCCTAGGCGGGCGCGGGATTGGTTGTCGGCGGAATCATGATCGCGGAATTGCTAGGTGAGCCTGCAGCGCCCGAAGCGCCTGAACCAATCTTCGAAGGTCGAGTCCATTTCAAGCCGTGGTGGCGGCCAATGTGAGGAAAACAGAACGGAGTCTTAATCAATAGCTGAGAACTTGACTACAGACTCCCGACAACTGACTGCTAATTCTCAGAATAATTCTTCACGTCTACCGCTTCATACATTGGTGCCGCGATCGGGTGAGCTTTTTCGTAAGCATCGATGGCGCGCGCGTGCAGCAGGGTAGTGCCGATATCATCCAGGCCCTGCAAGAGAACCTCCTTGCGGGAAGGCGCGATTGCAAATTTGAATTCCAGCCCGTGCTTGTCTTTCACCGTCTGGCTGGGCAAATCCACGGTCAAACTGTAACCTTCCTCTTTTTCTGTTCTCTGGAATAGCTCTTCAATCTGCTGTTCAGTGAGTTCGGCCGGAAGTATCCCATTCTTGAAGCAGTTGTTATAGAAGATGTCGGCATAACTGGGCGCGAGGATTACACGAAAGCCGTAATCGCCAATGGCCCAGGGAGCGTGCTCGCGGCTGGATCCACAACCAAAATTCGCCCGCGTCAACAACACCGAGGCGCCCTTGTAGCGCGAAAAATTCAACACGAATTCCGGATTCGGCCTTTCCCCCGGCTGCAAATAACGCCAGTCATAGAACAGGATGCGGCCAAACCCCTGCCGTGTCAGCGCCTTCAGAAACTGCTTCGGCACCATCTGGTCGGTATCCACATTGACCTTATCGATGGGTTGAACCAATCCGGTGTGCGTGATGAACGGTTGCATTCGCAATGTCCTCTGGATTCTGGAAAGAGTAATAAATTCTTGGTGCTACTCCACGTGCGCTACATCGAATTCGCGCACATCGACAAAGTGACCCGCGATCGCTGCGGCCGCGGCCATCACCGGGCTGACCAGGTGTGTACGGCTGTCGCGTCCCTGGCGTCCCTCGAAATTGCGGTTCGATGTGCTGGCGCTGCGTTCCTGCGGCGGCAGAACATCGGCGTTCATGCCAATACACATGCTGCATCCCGCATCGCGCCATTCGAAACCAGCTTGCGAGAAAATCTTATCCAGTCCTTCTTTCTCCGCTTGTGCCTTAATCCCGCGCGATCCGGGTACAATCAGTGCCTGCTTGATATTCTTGGCCACATGCTTTCCCGCCACCAGGTGTGCCGCCGCGCGCAAATCATCCAGACGTGAATTCGTGCACGAGCCGATAAACACGCGATCTACGGGAATGTCCACAATCGGCGTTCCCGGCTTCAGTCCCATATACTTCAGCGCGCTTTCTGTGGCCTTCTGATCGTTCAAGTCTTTGAAGTCACGCGGGTCCGGGACTCTGCCTGTCACGCTCGTAACCATTCCCGGATTCGTGCCCCAGGTCACTTGCGGTCCAATCTCTTCGGCGCGCAGCTCCATGGTCATATCAAATTTCGCGCCATCATCGCTCTTGAGCAGTCTCCAGCGTTCCACCGCTTCTTGGAATGCTTTGCCGCGGGGCACAAACGGACGTCCTTCCATGTAGGCGAACGTTGTCTCATCGGGTGCGACCATCCCTGCGCGCGCTCCGCCCTCAATCGTCATATTGCAGACCGTCATCCGGCCATCCATGGTTAACTCGCGAATCGCCTCCCCACCGTATTCCGTCACATGCCCCGTTCCACCGCTGATTCCCATTTTTCCGATGATCGCCAAAATGATGTCTTTTGCGGTCACGCCCTTCGGTCGTTTGCCATTGATCAGAATATGCAGCGTCTTCGACTTGCTTTGTACCAGGCACTGCGTTGCCAGCACATGTTCCACTTCGCTGGTTCCGATGCCGAAGGCCAACGTTCCAAATGCACCATGCGTGGAAGTGTGGCTATCCCCGCAAACAATTGTCTGCCCCGGCTGCGTGATTCCCAATTCCGGCCCGATGATGTGCACGATGCCCTGATTCTTGCTGTGCATGTCGAACAAACGCACGCCCGTTTCGTGGCAATTCCTCTCCAGTGCCTCGAACTGCAGCTTGGCATCCTGGTCCACAATCGGAAGCAAGCGGTTCGTTGTCGACACGGAATGGTCCATCACCGCAAAAGAAAGGTCTGGCCGCCGCACTTTCCGCCCTTCGGCCTTCAATCCGGCAAACGCTTGTGGGGAAGTGCCTTCATGCACGAGATGGCGATCGATATAGATCAGCGATGGCTTGCCGGGCTGTTCGTGAACGACGTGGTTGTCCCAGATTTTTTCGTACAGGGTTTTAGGTGTCATGGTTTTGTCTCAATAGTCTAACATTCCGGAATTGTGCGGCAAGTTGCGGGCGCCGTTTAGGCCGACGCTTTGACGACCCGATGATCCTCGCAAAGGTCAACCACATAATGGCGTACCCTCCGGTCGTAGGAGGTCAACAGGTCTAGGGCTTCATCCGCGATTACCGCTGCTTCGCGGTCGGGTCCGGCGAAGCGATCGATTGCTTCCATCGAAGACCACAGTGTCTCGGCGATGAACTGCACCACCACGCCATCCGACTGTGAAATGACGCGGGCCTCCAGGAAGCCATCCACTGCCCGTAAACTCGGCAAAACATTCTGATTGAAATGCCGCAGATAATCCGGAAATCGCACTTGCGTTGTTCGCGCCGACCAGAATCTCACTACCATTTCAAGCATCTCCCCCGGTGTCAGTCGCACCGGCTCTTGCCTCGCCTCCCACAACCACCGTCCAGGGGCGTACCTCCCAATGTTTCACGAGGCCGTTCTGAACATAGGGATCCCGCTGCGCAAACGAGGAGGCAACGGACGGATCTTCGCCACGGAAGATAATCAGCGCACCATCGGGGGGCTCCGCTAGCGCCCCCGCCAAAACGAGTTCGCCGCGGCGGTTCGCCTCATCCGCCAGCTTCAGGTGTTCTTTGCGATAGGGAGCGCGACGCTCCACAAAATTGTCGACTACGTCGTAAAAAAGCACGTAATAGGCCATCCCAATCCTCTCCCCAAGACCCGGAATGGGCCAGCATCGAAATAGCCTACCACGGTGTTGGATTAGAGGAGAGGCGTCTCCGTTGCCAGCGCAGTTGAGGAAAGATTCCGTTTGATAGGCTACGCGACCGATTGGTCTCGCCGTTCGAGACGACTCCGGAGAACGCGCATGAAGAAGGTCTCGAAGATTCTTGCCTTAGCTCTGTTGCCGCTGATCGTTGTGGTGCTGGCCCGGACGTTCCTGATTTCCTCGAAGCAAATTGGTCCTTTGCCGCATACGGCGGAAGGGGTTGATGCCCAAAAAGTCGCTCGCGACCCCGCAGGTGCCATCCCGTACCGCACGGTTTCCTGGGGCCCGGAGGGCACAGCGAAACAACGCCAGGTTACTCCAAAGGCTTTCGTGGCGTTCCACGCCTACCTTGAAAAATCGTTCCCGCAGCTCTGCGCCAAACTCGATCACGAAGTTGTCGGTGCCAACAACTTGCTGTTTACCTGGAAGGGCACTGACCTTGCGCGGAAACCAATCGTCCTTCTGGGCCATCAGGACGTCGTCCCCATCGAGGAGGGAACAGGAACCAAGTGGCATTACGACTCCTCCCGGAACGCCTCCTTCCTTTTGTCGGCACCTCGTTCTCTTTGTTTCCCTGCCGCATCGTCGCAAGCGGAGGAGCAAATTGGGTGCCAACCATGGCGCTAGCCGACTTGCTCAGCTACACAATTATCAGAGGCTCTTTCGTCGTCCTTCACCAGCAATAAATCGAAGGGAATTAACCGCCGGCAATCGATGGCACCAGCAGTAGCTTATCTCCGTCCTTCAACGCGGAAGCTTCACCACTCAGGAATCGGATGTCCTCGTCGTTTAGATAAACATTAATGAACTGCCGGATTTGTCCTTCTTCATCGCGCACGTGCCGCGACAGGGCAGGGAAGCGCGTCACCAATTCATTCAGTGCCTCTGCCACAGTGCTCGCGCCGCTTTCCAGCTTCGGTGCGCCATCGGTGAAGCGCCGGAATGCTGTCGGAATCTCAATCGTAATGGCCATCTCTGTTCTCCGGTTCTGTAAGTTGGATTCTAATTGGTGCCGTTGGAGTACACGGATTTACGCGTTGGAGCGCACCCGCGAAGGTTCCTCCAACTGCTGCGCCAGAAATGCCTCAAACGCCTCCAATTTTGGCGGGATCGCCTCCGTTGCTGGGAAATCCGCGGCGATGGCATCTGTGGTCTTCAAACCGTTACCGGTAATACAAACCACTGTGGTTTCGTCAGGACGGATGCGCCCCTGTTCAACCAGCTTGGCCGTCACGCCTGCCGTAACTCCCCCCGCCGTTTCCGCAAAAATGCCTTCCGTTTGCGCCAACAGCTTGATGGAATCGATGATCTCGGGATCGGTAATGCACTCCGCCCATCCGCCCGTTTCCGTAATCAAGCGCCGCGCATAGTGTCCATCCGCCGGGTTACCAATCGCCAGCGACCGCGCAATGGTGCTCGGCTTTTGCGGCTCCACACGCGACAAGCCGCGCTTGACCGCATCGGCGATCGGGGAACAACCCGTCGCCTGCGCACCGAAGAATTTCACCTGCTTCGGTTCCACCCAACC
Organism: Candidatus Acidiferrales bacterium; assembly: GCA_963775865.1. Taxonomy (GTDB): domain Bacteria; phylum Acidobacteriota; class Terriglobia; order Acidiferrales; family UBA7541; genus Acidiferrum. Next base: position 868,935 of record CAVZKU010000002.1, read on the forward strand.
GAGATGCGCCAATTCGCAGAACGCTTTCGCGATTTTTCCAATCAACGAGCCGCCGGCCATCGGCACGACCACGTTGTCTGGCAACTCCCAGCCAAGCTGCTCCGCGATCTCGTAGCCGTGAGTTTTGGAACCTTCCGCGTAATACGGCCGCAGATTCACGTTCACCAGTCCCCACTGGAAACGGTCCGCAATCTGGGTGCACAGCCGGTTCACATGGTCATAGTTCCCGGCGATGCGGAAAATCCGCGCGCCGTACACCGCGGTATTCAGAATCTTTGCCGGTTCCAGGTCCGCCGGAATAAATACAGTCGTGTCAAACCCTTGTTGCGCGCCTTGGGCCGCCACGGCATTCGCCAGGTTTCCCGTGGACGAACAGCCTACCGTCTTGAATCCGAATCGCCGCGCAGACGCCAACGCGGTAGCCACGACCCGGTCTTTAAAGGAAAGAGTAGGAAAGCACACAGCATCATTCTTGAAGTAGAGGTTCTTCAATCCCCATTCGGCGCATAGCTTCTTGGAACGCACCAGCGGCGTGCCGCCAACAGAAGCCGTCGGCGTGAATCCTTCCGGCAAGGGTAGCAACTCCGCATAGCGCCACATGTTGAAGGCGCGGTGCACCAGCGCCTCGCGCTTGGCTGTCCGGCCTAACGCCTCATAGTCATAGCTGACCTCCAACGGGGAGAAGCACTCCTCGCAAAACGACTGCGGAGTGTTGGAATATTTCTTCCCGCATTCCCTGCATCGTAAGAAATAAACTTCCTTCATAAGTCACCTCGCGCTAGGTTCCGCCTAGGCCACCTGCCTGGGTCGGGGCCTATGTGTGAAATGACGTGACAATTGACTGAGGGCAGCGCGGAGGGGCAAAATGAAAAACCCTCCGTGCCAAAAAGCTTGGAGGGTCTCAGAGGAGCTAACTTCTGTGAACTCTACCAGCTCTTTAGCAGTTTTTTACGTGGAGCAAGTCGCCCTAAATCGCCACGTGATGCCGCTATCACGGCTAGTCTCTTTATGCTAGAAGTCGAAGTTCTTGTCAAGTCGAAAGTTAGCGCGCAAACCCGCGCACAACAGTTTGCTCACCTTTTACGTCAAAGGATAAGGTACAGAAATACTTCCAGTGAGACCCGGCCGGATGGCCAGTTAACGTCGAGGCGCATCCTATAGTGAGGGAAACTCCAGCCTAATTGGGGTGTTATACTCTCGGCAGGTGGACTGGGCCACGGAATAGACAGGAGCAATACAGATGGATCAAGTTAGGAATATGGTAGATTGGACTCGGCGCCGGAAACTGATCGCGACCGTGTCGATTACGGCTACCCTGGTTATCGGAATTTTTATCGGCACTCTCGTGAACGGTAAGGTTTCCGCAATGCGAGGTTTATCTTTTGCGGGAACGAATGCGGCGCCTCTCGCGCTGCCTGATCCTATTCCGTCGTCCAACTCGTTTTCCGGAATCGTCACCCGTGTCGAGCCGGCAGTCGTCAATATCGCCACCACTCAGGTCATCGATCGCAAATCCATGCGGCGACACGGTCAGAGCGACCAGGACGACCCCAGCGAAGACTTCTTCTTTCACTTTTTTGATAACCAGCCCGGCGCCGGCGGCAAGCAGCAACCACAAGCCGAACGCAGCCTCGGTTCCGGTGTAATCCTCGACAAGTCCGGCTACATCCTCACCAATAATCACGTCGTGGAACAGGCCAGCAAGATTCAGGTGCAGCTCGACGGAGACACCACCAAGTACACCGCGAAGGTCATCGGTACGGACGAGGAATCCGACCTCGCAGTCGTTAAGATTGACGCCGGCAAAGATCTGCCTTTCGCCAAGCTCGGTAATTCCGATGGCGTTCAGGTAGGCGATTGGGTCCTTGCTATCGGCAGCCCGTTCGGCCTCAACGCGACCGTCACGGCCGGAATCATCAGCGCCAAGGATCGCAGTGGGATGAGCAATCACCAGTTCCAGCGCTTTCTGCAGACCGACGCCGCTATCAATCCTGGAAATTCCGGTGGTCCCCTTGTGGACATGGCCGGACAAGTTATCGGCATCAACACCGCAATCTTGACCGGCAGCCGCGGCTACGAAGGGGTTGGCTTCGCCATGCCTTCCAACACGGCGATTAGCGTTTACGATCAGCTCGTAAAGAGCGGCCGCGTGACTCGTGGTTCCATCGGCGTGCAGTTCCAGGAAGAACTCGGCACGAACCAGATTACTCTGAAGTCTCTGGGTGCCGCGCATGGAGTCGTGATCGAAGCCGTCGAACCCGGCAGCCCGGCAGAAAAAGCCGGACTCAAGGGTGGCGATGTGATCAGTGCCATCAATGGCGCGCCGATCAAGACCGGCAATGACCTCGTCAACCCCATTGCTTCCGCACCGATTGGCAGCAAGGTGAAGATCACCTATTACCGCGACAAAAGCGAGCGCGAAACCACAGCTACGGTCGAAGACCGCACCCGCGTCTTCCCCAATGCTGCTGGCCGCGTCAGCAATACTCCGGATGATGCCGCTCCCGCCGAATTCGGTCTGCGCGTGGAGAGTCTCACACCCGAACGGGCGCAACACGTCGGCGTTGAAGGGGAAAAGGGCGTACTCGTGAGCGGAGTCGAGCCCACCAGCTTTGCCGATGATATCGGCTTCACGGCGGGCGATGTCATCTCTGAAGTGAACGGCCAGTCGGTGACTTCCGTGGAGGACTATCGCAAAGCCGTCAGCAAGCTCAAACCAGGCGAAAACGTCGTGTTCAAGGTCCTGCGGCGCAGCCCCACGGATCGCATCATGACCGTATTTCTCCCGGGCGTAGTCCCGGCGGACACGAAGTAACAAGGCACATTCGCTCAACTATGCGGCCACTGCTCTGCAAGAGGAAGCTTGGCGGACTACTTCTCGCGGCTCTGACGGCGGGCACACTTTCTGTGCCCGTCGTTTCCGCACAGAGTGTTCCGGCGCAGCAGAAGAGCCCCGCGCACAACAGTTCCTCTAGCTCTACTGCGACACACACGAAAGCTTCCACAACCGCTAAATCGACGCACTCGTCCAGTTCCAAAAGTTCGCACAAGAAGAAAACGAGCAAGGTGAAGGGTCAGGCTGCGCCCACCCCGGAACGCATCAGCGAAATTCAGGAAGCGCTGGCTAAAAAGGGAGTCCTCACCGACGCGCCTAGCGGCAAGTGGGACGACTCCACTGTGGAAGCGATGAAGAAATTCCAGTCCACGAACGGACTCACCCCGAGTGGAAAGCTTGATGCATTGACACTCCAGAAGCTTGGTCTCGGTTCGGAGACCGCCGGTGTTGCTGCTCCCACGCCTCCGCCAAATTCCGCGAACCGGCTGCGCAATTTGTCTTCGCTTCCCACCGACCCGAGTAACTAATCACCCTACACCTCCTTACTGGTGCACGTGGTGCGAGAGAAACTCCCCGATGACCCCGCTGCCGTCCAGGTTCTGCGTATCGTCGATGCAATCTATAAAAAAATTGCGTTTGCGGTGACCATCCCGTGAACGTAAGCTCTCTTTATGTTTAGCCACTCATCCAAGACTCCTCGTGCATCTTGTGGCTGCCTGTGTTGCGTGCAGGGAATTCTGGTGTGAGAAGGCTAAACCGCTAACGACAATCGTTTAGCCAATTCGAACTTCCGAACCCATCGCCAGAAAGTGAGGTAGATGGGCTTTTCGTTTCATGGCTGTAATTCGGAAGTAGTCCATCAGGGGAGCTTCCCGCTCCAGGCAAGAGCGGCAAGGATCCACGTCAAGGCATCCTTGCCACTCGCAGTAGCTGCTTAGGGAAAGTTCGTTGAAGTAAGAATGTTGTTAGTCGGTGGTTTTCGTCAGGAGGCCTTGTTGCATGGGCGAAGAAAGGAGAGCGGCTTTCGCCGCGACAGTCCCTCTCGTTGTTCATATCCGGGGGGCGCGGTCGCCAAGTGGTAAGGCATGGGTCTGCAAAACCCATATCAGCGGTTCGATTCCGCTCCGCGCCTCCAAGTGCACATCGATGCCAATCAGCGCAAAGTATCTAACAATACAGGCAGTTAGCATTTCTTTTCACCCATCACCGACTTCGCACACGGATGCAAGGGAAAGCACAAAAGCGCATGACCAACTGACACCAGAACTGACACCAGATATAACTATTGTGTTATGTCTAACCAGAGATAGCGCACAGTGTCCTGGGATAAAGTGCTCTGAAACCGCAGAATGATGGCTGCGGCCTTGGCAACTCCGAATATAAACCAATAATGGCCAATACCCACAGGAAGTGGAACCAAATACTCTCAGTCTAATCGTCACTGTTCTGGAAGCGATGGTCGAGGGATGAGGCTCCGAACACCCTACCTCGCCTTACCATTGACCCCCCGAGAACCTCTGGGATAAGCTCTGCATCTAATCGCTCGGGGAGAGAATCGTTGGCCACTTCGACTTCCATTGCAGTAATTCAAGCGCTGGACTCACCTGAATGGAACGCTGACTTTTACGGTGCGCTTTCGTCACTATCCCGGCTCACCTACGTCCGAAACATCTACAAATACTACGTAGCCTACAAGCTGGCCGTCGAACAGACAGGGCTACTGCAGAAGACGGCGAAAGGCCAATGACGCCCGGGTTCCTCGGCCCGTCCGGCGCGGATCGTTAGTCTGCATGCAGCACTGCGATACGTAAAAGTAAGCGGAAAGAGCGGACCGTACCATGATGCTAATCAAGTTCGCATTCACCCTGCTGACGTTGTTTCCGATATCGTCCGCGGCTCCCGCAGAAAGAACTGAGCTTTCTGTAGTGGCGGGCGACACTTCTCGCTCCGTGCGGATCACCGGTCCGAAAAATCTGACCGACCTCGGCAAAGGCAAGTACAGCAAATGGGTGGGCTGCAGCTATTCCATACAATGGGGTGACGGCTCGGAATCGCCAGCGGGTCCCATCGGGGCTGACTGCGGACAAGGGTTGTCGCACACATATAAGGAAGCGGGCACTTATAGAATTGTCGCGAAAACTTTTCATGCCGCGCCTAATGATAGCCATATTGATGACTGGGTCGGTGAAGCCCAGTTCGTCGTGAATTAAATAAAATAGGAAAGCTGGGTTGTGGTCTGACAGGCGGCGGGCTGCCGATGCAGAACAGTGGCGAGGCGTCTCGACGGATTTCGATGCCCGGACCCCGCGCTAAGTCCTGGCAGGTTCGGCCCAGTACCACATGGACGGTTTTGTCGTTTACCAGGATTGTTCGTTGGAGATTTTGGCTAACGTGCCATCGAGCTTGGCGATCGTAATCGTAAACGGTTCGGCATACGATTTTGCGCGATCCCTTAAGATGCTGAGCGTGACCTGCTCACCCAACAAAATGGACCAGAAGGACGAGCTGCGGAAATGAATGCCAGCGTGAACCCCGTGGCCAAGCGAAATGTTGAACGCCAGTTTGCTCAATTCGCCGTTGATGTCCAGGCTGTCAGCGTCTGAACCGGTGTACGGATTGAGGGTGGGCCCATTGTCGCTTGGCACCACCACGTCTTTCTCGATTGCATTCAGCAACGGCCGGATTTTTTTCGTGCAGTCATAGAAGAATTTAATCGCGGTGATACAAGCGCCGGCCACGGCCCCATGTCCAGTCGGGTAACACGGGAACGTTGGGCACCCTTCCGGGAACGCCTGCGGCAGCAAGTAGCTCCCGTAGTTTGCGTCGATGATCGGCAGCACGGCGGAGTTGAGTACATCGCCGTGTAGTGCCGCGGCGGCTTGCGGGGCGGGAGTAGTCCCCTTCAGTCTGGCGTGTACCAGCGCACCGTACTCCTCGGGCAGCAGGCGCAAGTTTACGATCCACTTGTGGAAAGTGGAAGATTTAGCCGCGCGGTTGGCCATTTCTGCGATCGTTCCTGGGGCGTCGCTGGTGCCAAACGTTATCCCCGATTTTTGCGTCTTGGAGCCAACGTAGGGGATGCCGGGGTTAGTCGGTGCGCCGATGGTGCCCAAAACCAGATACGCGGTCAAATATGCCTGGTACAGCGCATCAACGTGGGTATACGCGGCAAGATCACGGCCATTGCGCACGTAGCGGAAGATCGTATCAAAAGTAAGGCTGCCCGAAGCTCCGCCATCTTGGATTAATTGGTATACGCTGGGATCGGTCATGAAGTCGTTGGAAACTCCATGTCCTTCAGGAAGGAAAGTCTTATATTGCTGGCTTAGCGACTGAACGCCCATGAACGTTGGTTGGACCATGAATTGCGATATATATGGCCCCATAACGTTGCCGTCGCCGCAGAAAATCTGGCCACGGAACAGATTCTCCGGCGTTACCGGGAAAGGATATTCGATGTTTTTGGCGCTCTTTAAAAAAGAGAGGCTATTCAGGTCAGCCACGGCCTTGGCCACCAGCGCGTTGCTAGGGTAATCGTCGAATGGCACATCTCGTAGCAGTGCGCCCCAATAATGTTCCACCTGTTCCGCCGCCGTCTGCGCGCTCGCCACGCTGGGCGCGGGTGGAACAACCGTGGCATGGGAATCTAACCCTTCCAGATCAAACGCCAAAGCGGATGGCGGACTAATCAATTTTGAGTTGGGCCCCCCAGTGGGCGTGCCTACGATTATGTTTTGAAAGTCCGAAAATTCTCTGGTCGTCAACGCAAGTATTAAGCTCTGGTAGGAAGCCAGGTTGGGCACGCCAAGGGCGTCGTGAGCCAACGCCTTGCTGTAATTTCCGCTGAAATCCGTAAATCTTTTGGAGTCGCCATTGTCCGGTTGCTCGGGAACGTTGATGTCCTCCGCTTTTGCTGTCTCAACTCGGTAACGAAGGCTTGCATCGGACCGCCCATCCACCGAATAGCAAACAACCGACGCCTCGGCGGCCGACTCTTTTCCCCCAACTACGGGCTCCATGCCGATCGCTCCCAAAGTTGCGGCCGCAGCGGCTACGCCGCTCACCCCGCCCAGGAATTGTCTGCAGCTCGGGCCCTTTGCCTTCCTATCTGTAATGGGATCGTCGTTCACCGGCACAACGTTGGGGTTTTCTCCGTCCTTGTTCATGGATATTCTCCGTTTGCTATGTCTCCTACGAAGCTGCCTTCGTCCTTGATTCCAAGAGCGCCCGCTAACTTCTACATCTCTATTTGCAGGTAGAGAATGGTTGTTCCTGCTTGTCCGTCTGCTGGTGGGCCTGGTAATGGGTGCGGACAATAGGCGAACGCAAACTCCGTGTCACGGCCTGCACGCTCGCCAAGTCGCCTAGCGACTCTCTGCACCAGAGGCTTCAGCAGTCTCGCATTGTCGGTTTCGGGGCCTGCTCGGCGTTCACTCACGTGGGAAGGCCGAAGCGGATGGAATCGTACGAGCGAACAAATTCCATGCGACCTGCCGGGATGTGAAGACGGAAGCATGGTTCGACTATTGAGGCACCGACAGACGAAAGAGTCGGCAACGGATAGGTTGAACCTAAACCACCGCGTCACACCTCGACTCCACACATCTTGCGCCTAGTACTTGACTTGTCCGGCGTTAATTGGGCATATGGCCTGTTCACGCGGGGTCAATTGGCCTGCTCTGGTGCCAAATTCGTTGTGTCCAGCGCAGGAGAAGCATACGATGTGCAAGCTAGAGGTCCAAATCGCAAATTCCAGTTCAAATGATGGAAACGAAAGAGGATGGGATACTCAAACCGCTAATCTTCTTCTGACGAGAGGAGGCCCGTGTTTACGTGGCGGGCCATTTCCCCGGATCTACTAAGCGTCGACTCCTGGCAACACAAAATGGAGGTGAGACGTGTATCGACATAAAATCTCATTGGGACGGATCTTCGGTATTGTTGTAGACCTGGACTATTCCTGGTTCCTCGTCTTTGGCTTAGTCACTTGGGTTTTGGCTGTCAGCTACTATCCAGCTGAATTCAAGAACTGGAGCCTTGGAGAGTATTGGTTGATGGGAGCCTTGACCGCGATCATGCTCTTCGTGAGTGTGTTACTCCATGAGCTGGGACATTCCGTCGTTGCGAAGCGGTTCGGAATCTCCGTGCCGCGGATTACTCTGTTTATCTTCGGCGGAGTCTCGCAGATCGCGGCGGAGCCCACCAACGCGGCGGCGGACTTCTGGATTACGGCGGCCGGACCTGCTGTAAGCTTCGCTCTGGCGGCCATCTGTTGGGAACTGCGGCCGATCTTCGCGAGCGTTCCCCCACTGCTGGCTCTCACGAAATACCTGGCTTTGCTGAACCTCATGTTGGGCGCTTTTAACCTGATTCCCGGTTTTCCCCTGGATGGAGGACGCGTCTTTCGAGCGATCGTTTGGGGAATCACCCGAAACTTTCAACGCGCTACTGCCATCGCGGCTCTCACTGGGCGTTTTTTTGGCTTCTTCCTGATTTTTATTGGCGTTTGGCAGGTCCTGGCCGGAAACTTCCTTAACGGTTTGTGGATCGCCTTTATCGGCTGGTACCTTGAAAGTGCCGCGACAAGCCAAGTGCAGCAACAAATGGTGAAGGATTTGCTGGCGGGGCACAAGGTATCGGAGATGATGAGCCGGGATTGCACGCGGATCTCGGGTGACCTAATGTTGCAGGATCTCGTAGACAAACACGTTTTAGGGGGCGGGCATCGCTGCTTTGTGGTGACCCGTGGAGATGAGACCATTGGGCTGGTAACCCTCTCGGAAATCAAAAAAGTGTCGCGGTCGTCCTGGTCCACGACGAATGTCGCTCAAATAATGATTCCGTCAGACAAGCTCACCTCGACGCCGGCGAACGCAGAGGCGTGGACGACCGTTGAAAGCATGGGACGGAACGGCATTAATCAACTCCCTGTTGTGGAGGGCAGCAAAATCATCGGAGTGTTGTCGCTAGACGATCTGGTTCACTACCTGGGCATCCTGCGAAGTCTGCGCGCTTAAATCCATGCCCTGCGCCAGCGCAAAAACACAAAACGTAAAGGCTCAGGCATCAGAAAAGGTCGAGCCCACAGTTGACAATTTCCCCATACGTTTAGGGATGCGTTGGTTTCAAGTGCCCGATTAGCCCTGACCGGTCTTCGACGCGTCGCTAGTGCCAAGAACTTGCCTAGAACGATTTCTTGATTTGAAGGGACTTATCAACAAGTTCCTGGAGAGTCGGGAAGGTTCGGTCTAGTACTTTAAGTTTCCGATTTTGCCGTTATCAGGCACTTTCCAGCGCACTTGGAGCGAATAGACTTCCACAGGACAGCTAATTAGGCTTTTTGTGTAATCCCCAAGTTTTCACGCTTCCGTCTTCCTTGCTTTCCGACGATGCGTGAATGGCTTTTCCGTCGGGCGTAACCTCCAAACGCACTACGAACACAATCTTTCCATCACGCTGATTGGTCATTTCCACGGTATTGGCATCAATTCGTTTGACGGCGACCATGGTGTGTGCTGGGTCATCTTCTATCAGATAGAATTTGCCGTCGAATTTCGCATCAAACTTTTCTCCCAGCGGAGTCTCAGCACTGAATCCTTGCGATGTGCACTTGTACGTGATGATTGTGCTGTTCGCCGACCGGCTCTGCTTGAAGATTTGCCACGAACCTGAGAGAACGTGTGCCCCGGGAGGCGCGGGCGCAATACGCCTAAACACACTCTCAAACGTTACAGCCTCTGCTTCTGTCGTATCTTTCACCACTTGGGTCAAAGTGTTGCCGTCTGGAGAAACAGTGTCCGTTTCCGTGAACATTGGTTTCCCAGCTTTTTTAGATGTGACTTCGACCATGTGTTCGTCCACGATGCGGACGCTGACTGTATCCCAATAACCCGTGACAGGAACCTTCTGGTCTTTACCGTCGGCCTTGAGCACCCTGTTCTCATCCCGAAAAATCCCATCGGCGAGCGAAAGTGCAATTGGTTTTTCGGCCGCGAAGTTTCGATTTTTGTCCGTATCAATAACCCAAGTACCGTCGAACGGGCTTTGCGAACGAGACGTGCTGGGGAACAAAACTACTAAAAGCAATGCAATGGATGCGGATTTCATGAGGGCACCTCTAAACTCCTGTGGGGCGCTTCAACAAAACTGGTCGGATATGATGCGGGCTCTAACGTAGCTGGTGGCCCCACTGTCTATCAAGTACCGGGACTTTAGGAGGCTATGTGAAAGCGTGTCAGAACGGCGCCAGTCAGAAGAACCGTGACGGCATAGAACACCACGAATGTAAGAGTCCACACCAACATGGTTGTAGCGAAATCCTCATCCTTCGCTATACTCTGGTTGTACTTTCGGACAGCAAACATGGATCTGCGCGGATTCGTCTGCCGTACCCTCTTCTTGTTTGTGGCTCCTTCGTTCGGCATGGGCCAGTCCCCTCTGGTTGATCCCCAAGCGGCGCAACGCGAAGCTCAAAGTGGCGTCTTGGCGTTACAGCAGGGCCAGTACGCCGAGGCGGCACAACATTTTCGGCAGGCGGAGAAGTTGGCGGGAACAGCCTCTGCGGAGACGGGAAGTGGCATAGAAGGCAGTTCTGGGCAAATCCGCGGATTCTGGGATGGAGACTCGTATACAATTCGAGCAAAGAGGACCAGTTCACTGCTCAAGTCGCCGAAGTGGGTACTATTAGCAACCTTTCCGATTCCGGACTAACCAGGAACTAATGAACGACAAGCCTAAACCGCACATCCTACACGTCCTCATGGTCTCGGTTCGGGTGCAATCGGTTATCTAATTCTTTTATGTTATTGTCAGTGCGGCATTCCATTCGTATTCTCCCAAGAATCTTGAATCGACAGCAGCTGGGGGATTGCTGCGGATAGGTCTGAATACCCCGTTAGGTGCAAGCATGAACGGTAATTCGTCGAGCTGATTGCGGGTGTGTCTGGACGCTGCAACGGCCCAAAATTCATTGAGGTGACCGGCTTAATGATCGCTCCATTGATCGGCCTGCACAAGAACTCGTCCCAAACCATTACTCTTGCATCGAGACTGATTCTCCTACTCATCTTTATCACCCCAACCTACGGGCAAGACGTAGCCGGGAGCCTGCGGGGCAGCGCCGTGGACGCCAGCGGTTCCACTGTGTCCAATACAAAAATCACTGCAATCAACACGGACATGGGTTTTACACGATCGACGGTTAGCGATGCGAAGGGAAATTACGTCCTGGTTTCACTCCCTGTCGGGCACTACCGACTAGAAGCGGAGGCGGCGGGGTTCAAAAAATATATTCAAGACGGGATTACTCTCGACGTGAATCAGGCCGCGACCGTGAGGATTCAACTTGCCGTGGGCACCGCGACTCAGGAAATTGAAGTGAAAGCTGACGCCTCGATGATCGAGACGACGGCGACCAATCTGGGACAGACTGTCGGAGAGCGCGAAGTTGTAGATCTTCCGCTGAATGGCCGGCACTTCACGCAGCTAGGGCTGCTGCAACCGGGTGTTGTCCCCATCACGCCTGGCTTGGTGGAAGCGGGAGGCACAACGCGCGAGGGCCAAGCTTATGCGGTAAACGGCCAGCGCCCCGAGTCGAATAATTTCCTGATTGACGGCGCGGACAACTTCAATACGGTCGATGGCGGCTTTGTGCTGGAACCCCCGGTCGACGCGATATCTGAATTCCGTATTCTGACGCACACGGCTCCCGCGGAATTTGGCCACAGTACCGGGTCCACCACAAACATCGTCACCCGCACCGGCACGAATGAGTACCACGGTTCTGCCTGGGAGTTTTTCCGCAACAACGGCATGGATGCAAAAAGCTTTTTCGCGGACAGCGTGGAGCCGCTCCACCGTAATCAATTCGGCGGCACCTTCGGCGGTCCAATCATAAGAGACAAAACCTTCTTCTTTGTCTATTACGAAGGCGTGCGAGACAGTCAGGGTGAAACCACGCGCGCCACCGTGCCATCTGACCCGGAGCGCAACGGCAATTTCGCCGATCAGTGCCCACTGAATAATGGCACGTTCAACGCGCAGGGATTGTGCATCGACAACACAACCGGCCAAGTCAGCCAGAATGGCCAGCTGTTTAACGAGTTCAACGGCCAGCCAATTCCGAACAATCAACTGCCATTCATCAATCCTATCTCACAAAATCTTTTGCCTTACTATCCTCACGCAAATTCCGGGGCGTTCACCTACGTTGGCACGCAAACTTTCGTCAGCAATACCGATCAATTTGGCGTACGGGTGGATCATTTGTTGACGGAGCGTGATGCGCTGAACTTCCGGTACAGCTACGGCCAGAGCAGTCAGACCGATCCGCTTTCGACGCAGGGCGCAAACGTCCCGGGGTTTCCTGTTGGCGAAAATCAAAAGCCGCAGAATTTTGTTGCGCAGGAAACGCACACGTTTTCGCCGACACTCGTGGGTCAGCTGCGATTCTCGTTTTTGCGCAATAAGCTTCTGCTCGATGAACACTTGAACAACACCACTCCGTCGAGCCTGGGGTTTGCTTACGAACCTTCACTGGAATCGGCGATCGGTCCGCCATTTATCCAAGTAGGGGGCTACGCCTCGATCGGCGATCCCATCACCGGGCCACGCAACACTTACCAGAATTCGTTTGATTACACGGGCTCGTTGACGTGGATCAAAGGGCGCCATCAATTGAAATTCGGCGGAGGTTACCAATACGACCAGATCAACGTGCTGCAGGGCATCGCTACCAATGGATTCTTCGTGTTCTCCACATTTCCGGTGAACAATCCATTTGCCAGCTTCCTTTTCGGCCAGCCGGTTTTCTTTTTGCAAGGCGGCGGCAACTTCTCACGCAACCTGCGGGGTCACGCGTTCAACCTATTCGCGCAGGATACGTGGCGAATCAATTCGCGTGTAACGATAAATTACGGGCTTCGCTACGAAGTCCCTTCGCCGTACACGGAAGTTCACAATCTGCAGAACCTGTGGATTCCAGGGCGCCAGTCAACCGTGTTTCCATCGGCGCCAACAGGACTCCTTTACCCTGGCGACAAAGGTGTGCCCCGGGGACTTATCCCCACGCAACGTGACGCGTTTGCGCCGCGCGTTGGGATTGCGTGGGATGTGACGGGCAAAGGACGCACGCTGGTAACCGCTGCCTACGGAATTTTCTACGATCCCTATTACACCGGGCAAGGTGGTCCATTGCAGGATCCGATCAGCGCTCCGCCTTACTTGCAGACCCCGCAAATCAGCATTCCAAATTTCGCGGATCCCTACAATGGACAGAATCCGTTCAACGGGAGTTTCGCTCAGCCCATGACGCTATTGGTTCTGAATCCAAATCTACAGCTGCCTTATGCACAAGACTGGAATCTGAATATCGAGCAATCGCTGGGGAGTAATTGGCTGTTGCAGGTGGGGTACATCGGCACCAAGGGAACGAAGTTGCCGCGATTCATTGAGGCGAACCCCACGGTTTACGATCCTAACTTGTCTCCCGCGGACAACCTGAACTTCTCTGACCAGCGACGCTTGTATTCCGGTTGCACGGTTGCAGTTCCTACTCCGTGCACATTTTCTTCGGTTGGCGAAATCGCGGGAATCGCCAATTCTACCTACAACGCGCTGCAAATCAGTTTACGCAAGCGATTCAGTCACGGTCTCTCGATGTTGGCGTCTTACACATTTTCCAAAACACTGGATGACGCTTCTACCTTCAACATAACCGGCTCGGCATCACAGAGCGTCGCCGGCGAAAACGATCTCGCCCAGAACCCATTCGACGTCGCCGCTGAACATGGCCGCTCCATGTTCGACGCGCGTCACCGGTTCGTTGTTAGTTACCAATGGAATTTGCCGTGGTTCAATCATCCACAAAACTGGTACGGGCATATTCTGGGCAACTGGCAAGTCAATGGAATTACCACGCTGATGAGCAATACGCCCTTCACCGTGTACGATTCCAGCGACTCCTCGTTGCAGGGAAGCGCGCCGGAAATTTCCGGCTTCTACAGTAGCAGGCCGAATATCGTTGGTGATCCCAATGTCGGCTCATGTTCTAACGGCGCGCCCGTCCGTTCTCCGGAATGCTGGTTCAACACCGGAGCATTCCAGCAAGCACAACCGGGCACGTTCGGCAACGTCGGCCGCAATACGCTACTGGGTCCTGCGTTCCAGCAATGGGATTTTTCTGCCTTGAAGACCATCCCCATCCACGAAAATGTGAATCTGCAATTCCGCGCCGAGTTTTTCAACATCCTCAATAACGTGAACTTCGTGCTTCCCAACAACGACATCAGCTCTCCAAACTTCGGCCAAATCACCGCGGCCCAACCCGGTCGCATCGTACAACTTGCTCTGAAACTACTGTTCTGATTCGGCAAGGGCTCGTGGAGACGACTGTGAATAGCGGGGAAGCATCAGATTCATTGCAGCAGCCAAAGCCAAAACCCCTGCAAGCAGGATCAATAGAGAGGTATAGGAACCGGTGGAGTCAAAGGCACGGCCCAGGATCACTGGGCCAATCGCTCCGGCGGCAGCGTAGAATGTCCAAGTGACGCCGTAGAGGGTCGAAAAAGCGCGCAGCCCGAAATAACGGGTCAGCAGATAAGGTGTAATCGCAGCTTCGCCACCCGCCCCGATGCCAATGAGCGCGGCGGCCAGGGCGCCGGGCAGAAAGCCATTGGCGCGCGCGAGCAGGAAAATACCTGCTGCGGTGGTGAGGTTGATTATCAGGGCGACACGAGCGGCAAAGAAGCGATCGAGTAGCCAGCCAACAACGATCCTTCCCAACAAACTCGAACCACCAAGAACAGACGCGCATAACGCCGCGTCTTTTGACGTGATTCCTCGATCCGTGAGCAAGGCGGACAATTGCGTGATGGCTCCGTTCATGCTGATCGAACTGATGAAAAGGACAGCCACAATAATCCAGAAGGTGAAGGCGCGTAGTCCTTGTTTCCAGGTCTGCCCAGGATGTTCTACGGGACCAGTCTGGTGCTGAACGACTTCACGTTCCCGGACATAACGCCAACTGAGCGGCAGACCAAGCAGCAAGGCCACACACCCGAGCGACAGATAAGCGGCCCTCCATCCCGCGCGACTGATGATCATTTGTGCAAAAACCGGCAGCAGCATGGCGCCCAAGCCCGCTCCCACCATCACCAACGCCAGTGCCACGCCCAAGCGGCGCTGGAACCACGTAGAAATGGAACGTGAATAAGCAAGATGCGCGGCACCGTTGCCAACTAGTCCGATTAGGATGCAGGTTACGTAGAACTGCCATAACTGGGAGCGTAAGAGCGCCAAGGAGGCAATGGCACAAGCGAACACCGCCATGCAGAAAAGAATGAGGCGGCGCGGACCAAAGCGATCAATCAGCCGGCCGAGCAGAGGGGAAACGAGGCCCAGGGTGATTGCGGCGAGACCAAAACCGAGCGAGATGGATTCCCGGTTCCAATGGAATTCCGCACCGAGCGGTTTCACAAAAACCGCGAAGGTATAGACAAACAGCGAACCGAAACCCGCCATTACCCCAAGGCAAGCGGCCAGCACTACGCGCCAGCCGTAGTAGCCGAGGTCAAATTCCGTCAAGTTGATCGACGATTTGCGGGTTTGTGACGGAGACTTGGTTTCGAGCAAAGGGGCCATGGTGTGAAGGCATTATACAAATCCAAACGCCCCGAGAGCGGTTGACTTTCACCTCTTCCCGCCTCAGGTCCCGATAAACGTTCTAACGGCAAAACCGGTAAAGTCACGTGGCTGGGAGCCAAGTTACGGGTATCCGAACTGATCGATCAGGATTCCAACACAAGGTCGATTTGATAGTGGCCAGTTGAAGAAACTTCGCGCCAATCCCTCACGAAGCCCTTTAGTTCGCTAGGACGTGCAAGACGACAATCGCCAGGATGACACCGGCCATCAGTGTTGTCGCAGCAATGAAAAGGGAAGACAAGTGCGCACGGACCATGGCTAACCAGGCACTGTCGCCGTCACCGTGATCGGATTGGGAAACGCGGTTTTTGGCATGTAGAATAGCCCCAACTCGCAGGAGACATCTATGGACTCGAAATATTCTTTCCTTGCGGCTGTTGAGATTCTTTTCAGTCTCAGCATTTGCAGTGCGCGTGGCGCCTATGGTGCGCCGCCACCCGACCCCTGTTCGCTCTTGACCCAAGCGCAGGTGAGTGCTGCGCTCGGAGCAACAGTAGAAGCACCGCATCTCGACGCGCCAAAATTGTGCCGATGGGCTACGCCGAAGCAGCCGAACCCCGTAAATGCAAGAATGGTTATACTCACGATTTCTAGCGAGCGAGCCTTTGGATTTGCAAAGACACCGGTCGTAAGCAGTACGAAGGCCGTGCCTGCCAGTAACGTCGGCGATGACGCGGTTTATGCCGTATCGGTCGATGCTTCCGGCTACAGCACCGCCCAGTTGCACGTCAAGAAAGGCAGTACGTACTTCGTGGTTCATGTTTACGGCTTTCCTGACCAAACCAAAGTCATGGAAATAGAAAAATCGCTTGCTCTACAGGTCTGCTCTAAGCTGTGAACGCGACAAAACCATCCGTGACCCAACGGGCGGGAATCTCCTCAAGCCGGAAAGCCACCAACGCTGCCTTCATGTGCCTGGTAAGTTCGTACCGGAAAACCGGAAACATGGGTACCGGGACCCACTTCGGCGGTTACGTCGTTTTAATCGGGACCTGACTAGGATTGGCGAAGAATATCGGCAGCCCGGAAGGGCTGGTCCTGAAGCTTCAGGCGGATGCCATGCTTGTGACTTGTGCAGCTCGCCCGAACGTAGATCTACCGATCTACCTCGAAGGCGCCGAAGAGCGTCCTACGGGTTCGGGGAATGGCTTCCATGACCTTCCGTCGCGTGGGCCAGTTACTCTATCACTAATTGCTTAGTGCAAAAGGAAAATGTGGGGGACCAAGTGTGTTCGTTGCAACTTCCCTGAATTCAGAGAGCTGTACGATCAGACAGTACCATTGCGCCGCAAACGCTATCGCGCCAAAGTCGCCGAACTGGGGAAGAGTCGACTAACGAAGAAACGACCGCGGGAGGGCCTGACGCGGTGCTCTAGGCCTTGGTTTCAACCGTACATTGCCAGAAGGAAGCCCTCATGAAGAATATGTTGCCATTCGCCTTGCTTGTTGCAGGATGCGGCGGCGCGGGTACTCCTACTCCCGCTCCCACGCCCCAATCTGTTCCGGATGCGATCGTAACCGGTCAATATAATCTGGTCCTGACTTCCACGAACGGCCACGGAACGACGAATCTCTATGCAGACTTTACGCAAACGGGGAAGACATTTACGGGAGCAGCAAATACACTGGTCTGTCCCTCGAACGAAGTGTCCCAATGTAAAGGAAATGATGCACCGGTTACTTCCATCACTCCGACTGGAACGGTAAGCGGCGCGAACGTGACGATCATGATTTCTTTCCCAACCGTGGCAGGAGCCGATACTGTCTCGATAGTTGGCACCGCAGCGGGAACAAATCTTGCCGGGACCTATACCGATATTCAGGGGGACGCCGGGACCTGGACCGGATCACAGTTGGGTTCACTTGCGGGAACCTACAACGGAAATTTCAACTCCACTGCGAACCCCCTGCCGATTGCGCCAACGATTTTGATTACTCTCGCACAAGACGGGAGCTTCAATCTGACCGGAACGGCGACGATCATGAGTTCGCCGTGTATCAGCTCCCTCACCTTATCTGGGCAAGCTATTGGTCAAGCCCTCAGCCTGACCGATACTGCGAAGAAGGCGCACATCACCGCCGTGCCGACGGGAAGCAATTTTACGTTCATCTATAATTTTGATCCGACCGCTGTGCCGGAGACTTTGGGAGCGGGGAATTGACACCCCCCCAAATCCTTGGGACTACTGAGAATACAGTCGAATGATTATTGGTAAGAGGTGCGCTAAGGGGACGGAAGAGAGATTCGATGAATTTTCCGCCGAAAGACGCCAACTCCGACATCGGGTCTCAAACAGGTCAGGCTGAACACGCGAAATTGTGGCAATTGCTTGCGAACCTGTCCACGGATTTGGTCAAGTCCTTCCATGAGAAGGCCGGTGAGTGTCAAGTCTTTTCGTTCATTTTGTCTCTTTATTCTTTCTTCTTCTTTGTTTCTTCTTTTGCATTGCCGCACCAGGTGCTCGGTTGCTGGGATGTTGTGGCCCAGCGTTCCAGGCCTTTTGCTTTTTACTCTCCGCCACCAACTCGCGCCGCACTCCCTGGCGCAACACTCTCAGCGCATCCAGTTGCTGGTAGTAAAACTCCGCCCGCCGGCGCACTCCAGGTTCCTTGATCTTCTCAGCCACTCGGCGCGATGGCAAGCGGCATAGACTTCCTTGCCGTTACAAGGAATGGCCCAGCGATCATCTCCATCCCGTCTATCACGGCGAACATGGCTTACGATGCGCAGTAGCTCCGCCAATCGGCGGGCGTCGATCTTGTCATTCTGACTGTCCTCTCTCATGGAGGCGTTCTTCCGTGGATCGCAGACCATCAATTCCGTCACGTGCGGTTTCAGAAGGTCGTATAGCCAGGCGGCCGAGGTTCCTTCTTCAAACGTGACGTGCAAGTCTCCGCGCAGCCCGTCGATACACTGCAGAATCATGCTCGCGTTAGGCTGAACACCAACAGTCTACTCGGCTCGTCGTGAGGCCGACCTCGTTATGACATCAATCGGAAATGTTCGTACTGAAACCTACTTCTCCGATAACCCTTCAATCAGGAGTTGAGAAGCATCGGCCTGAGTGCTAGGTTCAGACGATGCGTGATTTCATTCGGATTTCAGGGATTGCTGTTCCATGATCCGATTCGATTGCGAACTGCGAGGTCATGGTTGGGCAAGGTCTACGATTGGTGACGAGCATTCCGAGATTTCGGTCACCACGCCTCCAAACGCAGTCGGTCAACCATCTCCGGACGACTTCGATCACCGGGAGTATTCCTGGCGGCGGTAACATGCTGGCAAGCAGCGCGGTGACCACACACGCAAAAACAAAACTGAGATAGCCGGTCTTTTTCTCCATGATGCTGGGCTCCATTGGGATTTCAGGATGAGGGCAACGCAAAAAACCTTCGATGGGCCAAGGGCTACAAACGAAGTCGAGCGTTGGGCGTAGGAGAGGGGGGAGTACCGGTGTAGTACTACCAATCAAAGGGCAAACTCGCTCTGTCTTGCAACTCATTCAATCTAAATGATATTGACCGAGCCAAAGCGTGCCGATGAACGCCACACGCCGGTAATCTTGCCGGCGCACAGTTTGACGCCCCTGCTACCCCTCGCTAGACTCAACATCTCCCAGGAGGAGCCATGGCCACGGCCGTTTCTGCGCGCGTCTTCAAGAATTTCATCAACGGGGAGTGGATAGCACCCAGCAGTGGCAAGACCTACCTGAACCACAATCCGGGGAATACAAACGAAATCATTGGCGAGTTCCCGCTTTCAACACCGGCCGACGTCGATGCTGCTGTTGCTGCTGCGCGCGGAGCCTACAAAACGTGGCGGCTGGTGCCTGCGCCTAAGCGGGCAGAGATTCTCTTTCGCGTCGCCGAACTGCTTGTCAAACGGAAGGAAGAATTCTCCCGCGATATGACCCGCGAAATGGGCAAGGTCCTTTCCGAAACTCGCGGCGACGTTCAGGAAGCCATCGACATGACCTATTACATGGCGGGAGAAGGCCGCCGCCTGTTCGGCCAAACGACGCCGTCGGAGCTTCCCAACAAATTTGCAATGAGCGTGCGCCAGCCCATCGGTGTCTGCGGCATGATCACGCCGTGGAATTTCCCCATGGCCATTCCTTCCTGGAAGATGATGCCCGCTCTCGTCTGCGGCAATACCGTCGTTCTCAAACCTGCCGAAGACACACCCCATTCCTGTTACCATCTGGTCGAAACTATGGCCGAAGCGGGCTTCCCTCCGGGCGTAGTCAATCTTGTCAGCGGCGATGGGCCCGGCGCAGGCGCACCTCTTTCGAAACACAAAAATGTTCCGGCTATCAGCTTCACTGGCTCCACAGCCACCGGCCGCATCATCGCCGAAATCTGCGCTCCCGAGTTCAAGCACTGCAGCCTGGAGATGGGTGGCAAGAACATCATTCTCGTCATGGACGACGCCAATCTCGATCTCGCTGTTGACGGCGCGATTTGGGGCGGCTTCGGCACGACCGGCCAACGCTGCACGGCCGCCAGCCGCATCGGCGTTCACAAATCCTTGTACAAGGAATTCGTCTCCCGCCTTGTGGAGCGTGCGCAAAAACTCAAAGTGGGTAACGGTCTCGATTCTTCGACGGACATGGGGCCGGTCATCAACGAGCCGCAACTCCAAACCGTCATGAGTTACGTCGAGATTGGTAAGAACGAAGGGGCTAAGCTCTTGACCGGCGGACATCGTTTGGACAAGGGGGATCACGCCAAGGGCTGGTTCCATGAAGCGACCGTCTTTGGCGAGTGCGACCCTAAAATGCGCATCGCCCAAGAAGAGATCTTTGGACCCGTGGTTTCCGTGATTCCCATCGACAGCTTGGAGCGGGGAATTGAAGTCGCCAACGGCGTGCCTTACGGTTTGTCGGCCGCGGTCTACACGCGCAACGTGAATTCCGCCTTCGCCGCCCTGCGCGATCTCTATACCGGCATTGTCTACATCAACGCCCCCACCATCGGCGCCGAAACTCATCTCCCCTTTGGCGGCACCAAACAAACAGGCAACGGCCATCGCGAAGCCGCCGTCGCTGCCATCGATTTCTTCACCGAATGGAAATCGATCTACATCGACTATTCTGACAAGCTCCAGCGCGCCCAAATCGATAACAATTGATTGCACTTACCACGCAGGCGCGTTGACCGTTCTTGACAGGGTTCATAGAATAGTAGTTAGCACCCGCTGAGGAGTGCTGCTATGCGCTACCCGGCTCTGCAAGAACGTCGCAACCGTCAGGTTCTGGCCGAAATCGTCCGCACCTATATCGAGACGGGCGAGCCGGTCTCCTCGCGCGCCATCTCGAAACGCTACGAGGAACCGCTCAGCACCGCCACCATTCGTGGCGTCATGGCCGATCTCGAAGATGGTGGCTATCTGTACCAGCCCCACACCTCGGCCGGGCGTGTGCCCACGGCGGCGGCGTATCGCTTCTTCGCGCAGGAAATTGCCTCGCAAGCCACTTTGAGCGTGGAAGACCGCGACTGGATCAATCGAGAGATGACTGGCGGTTGCAGCCCGGCCGAGTTTACCGAACGGGCAGGGCATGTTTTGGCGGAAGTTTCCCGTGGTCTCGGCATCGTCGTTTCGCCTCCCTTGCGCAAAGCGGTTCTAGAGCACGCGAGGATGTGGCTCATTCCGGACGGTCGCGTCGTCGTTGTGCTCATTTCTCCCGGTGGCAGCACTCGCGACAAGGTTTTGCGTCCGCCGCGTCTCTTTACGCAAGAGGAACTCGATGCCACGGCCAATTTTCTGAATCACCATTACACAGGTTGGACGCTGGAAGCGATCCGCACCGACCTTCTGCAAAAGTTGGCCACCGAACGCGAGCGCTACGAGAACATCGCGCGGAGTGCCCTCACTCTCTGCGATCCCGCGATTCTCGGAGAGAGCCCGCAATCGCAGATTTACGTCGAGGGCACGGCCCAGATTGTCACTTCTCCGGAATTTGCCGACCAGGCACAACTTGGCGAATTGCTGGCGGCAATTGAGGAGAAACACCGTCTCATCACCGTTTTGAATTCTTGCATCGAAACCCCGGAGCCGGTGTTCGTGCAGATTGGTGTGAAGGAGATCTCGCAAGCCGGCGAGAACATTGCGCTCATCAGCGCTCGTTACTCGACTCACGATAAGGGGCAAGGCTCCCTGGGCGTGCTCGGACCTACTCGCATGCATTACGAGCGCGCTATGACCGCCGTGGCGTATGTTGCCCAGCTTTTTAGCGAGGCTTTAAGTAAAATTGAATAGCAAGACCGAACTAGAATTGAGGAAGCTTTTATGAAGGACCCGGAACTCGATATCAAAGTGCCTCCCCAGGACAGTGGGGAAGAGAAGAACGCAGCCGAAGACAATGCTCGAGAGGACGCCGATGCGAGAAAACTCGCCTCCGAACTGGAGGACATGCGTCAGACCCTGGTCCGACACCAGGCAGACTTTTCCAATTTCCGCAAGCGTGCCGAAAAAGACAATCGCGAGGCTGGCCAGCGTGCCACCGCCCGCGTCATCGAGCAGCTCATTCCTGTGGTGGATGGCTTTGAGCAAGCTCTTGCCGCGCATCGCGAACCTCAATATGAGGGCTATCGCAAAGGGTTTGAACTCATCTACAAGCAGCTTCTCGACAATTTCGCGCGCCTTGGCGTAGAACGCATCGACCCGCAAGGAAAGCCATTCGATCCTCACCTTCATCAGGCTGTGGATCGCGCCGAAACCACAGAGCACCCGGACGGCACCGTTTTGGAGGTTTATCAGCCTGGCTATTTTTATCATGGCCGCGTTTTGCGTCCCGCCATGGTACGCGTAGCGGTTCACACCGATTCTGCATCGAATAGGTTCGCCAACTAATTATGACCAAAGCCCAACAACGAGATTTTTACGAAGTCTTAAGCATCAGCAAAACCGCTTCCCTCGACGAGATTAAATCCTCTTACCGAAAAGCGGCCATGCAGTGGCATCCCGATCGCAATCCGGAGAACAAAGAGGAAGCCGAAATTCGCTTCCGCGAATGTACCGAGGCCTACACCGTCCTGAGCGATCCGCAGAAGCGCCAGATCTATGACACGTACGGCCACGCCGGACTCGCCCGTGCTGGTGGTCCTTCGGATTTCAACGAGACCATTTTCCAAGACTTCCACGATATCTTTGGCGACTTCTTCGGCTTCGAAGATCTCTTCGGCGGAGGCGGCCGGAGGCGTGGTGGCGGTCGCAGTCGCGTGCAGCGTGGCGCCGATCTACGTTACGACATGACTCTCACCTTCGAAGAAGCTTCGATGGGTGTCAACACGAAGATTCGCGTTCCTCGTCAGGAATATTGCGAAACCTGCAATGGCACCGGCGCGAAAAAGGGAACAGGCGTTGTTTCCTGCCAGACCTGCGGTGGGCGCGGCCAATTGGTCTACCAGCAAGGCTTCTTCACCGTCAATCGTACCTGCCCCGCTTGTCAGGGCGCGGGACAGATCGTCAAGGAACGCTGCGCGGATTGTCGTGGCCAGGGTCGTATCGATCGCGAGCGCACCATCGAACTTCGCATTCCACCTGGCGTGGACACAGGTACGCGGCTCCGCGTCCAAGGCGAAGGCGAACCCGGTCCGAACGGCGGTCCAGCTGGGGATCTTTATGTCGTCCTCGAAGTGAAGGAACACACCTTCTTCGAACGACGGGGCGCGGATCTGTATTGCACGATTCCGCTCAGCGTTGCGCAAGCCGCGCTCGGTACAGAACTCCAGGTCCCCGGCCTGAATGGAGAGGAGCGTCTGAAAATTCCCGAGGGCACCCAGAGCGGCGCGGTATTTCGCATTAAAGGCAAAGGTTTATCCGATCCGCACGGCGGTGGCCGCGGCGATCTCTACTATCACGTTCGCGTCATCACGCCCACGAAGCTCACCAAGGACCAGCGCAAACTCTTGGAACAGCTCCACACCACACTGAAGGTCGATAACAAGCCTGCCGAACGCGGCTCCTCGCTCTTCGACAAAGTGAAAGACATCTTCGGCTAATTTGCAGTGCGGGAGCCCAGCCCCGCCGGCTTTTCCAGTTCGCACCGCATCCACCTTCACCTCTCACCCGATTCGTGCCAACATACCTCCCGCATGCGCCGCCGTTTCTTTGTGGATCAGTTCGAAAATCAACGGGCCTCCATGGATGGTGAACCCGCTCACCATCTCGGCCGTGTTCTCCGCGCGCAGCCCGGCCAATTCTACGAACTCAGCGATGGCGTTTCCGTGTGGCTCGGCCGCATCGAAACCGTCACTCGCGACCGCGTCGAGTTTGCTCTTGTCGAACAACTCCCCGGCTATCTTCCTCAGCTGAAGACCACCTTGCTGCTTTCCGTCGTGAAGTTCGACGCCTTCGAATGGGCCCTCGAAAAGGCCACCGAGCTCGGTGTGACGCGCATTGTCCCGCTGGCCGCGGCGCGCAGTGAGAAGGCCCTTCTCGCAGCCGCTGCCAAACGCGCGGAGCGTTGGAAGAAAATCCTGCTCGAGTCCTCCCAGCAATGCCGCCGGGTTCAGTTGCCCAGGCTGGACGCGCTCGCCAAGCCGGAAGCAGTCTTCGCCTCATCGCACGATGGCGTTCGCATCCTGCTCTCCGAATCTCCGGAAGCTCGACCGCTACGCCAGGTGCTCGCGGGAGCCAATGACTCCTCCGCCATCTTGGCGATTGGTCCCGAGGGTGGTTGGACGGACGCCGAATTTGCCGCCGCCCGTTCCGGCTCCTTCCGTGAAGTCTCGCTCGGAAAGCTCATCCTGCGTACGGAAACGGCCGTCGTGGCCTCCCTGGCCGCTCTCAATTTCGCCCTTTCGACCGATTGACCCATCTCCGAAGTCGCTCTGAGTGTCCGAACGCATCCCCAATCCGTCTAAACAGGTGTCGAGTGAAGATCCTCCCTGGGCGGCGGTAACGACAAGCAACAGGGAAGCGCGAAGCTCGAATCCAAGTACATACGCCCGGCAGTCCGACGGTTGCGGCGCAATTCGCGACTGGCCTAAGATCCGGACGCCGTGTTATAAATAAAAGGCAGTACGAGATGCTGACACCCGACGAGAACAATCTCCCCTCTCCACAAGGCGACACTTCCCACGCCATCCCCTCTGCTTTGGAATGTGGACCTTCTGCTTCGGCCGCGCCCGATGCATCTGCTCCGTCGCATCAACTACTTCGCCATGAAATTCGTGTCTGGACTCGCGATCTCCTCATCGCCATTGGCCTGGCGTTGGTCATCATTGTATTCTTGTATCAGCCGGTAAAAGTCGAAGGCACCAGTATGGCCCCGCTCCTCTCCGATCAGGAGCGCATCTTCATCAATAAATTTGTTTACCGCTTTGAACCGATCGATCGCGGCGATGTAGTCGTGTTCTGGTATCCCCTCGACCGTTCCAAATCATTCATCAAGCGTGTCATCGCTCTTCCAGGCGAAAGTGTCGAAATTCGCCGCGGCATCGTTTATGTCAATGGACACGAGATCGCCGAGCCCTATGTTCCCCCGCAATACGCCGACGTCAGCGACTACGGCCCCACAAAGGTGCCGCGGGGAAGCTACTTCGTCATGGGCGACCATCGCATCAGTTCCAATGATTCACGGGTCTTCGGACCGGTCGCCAGCCAGTTCATTTACGGTCGAGCTGTGTTCGCGTACTGGCCCGTGGATCACTTCGGTTCCTTGTCCACAACCGAGGCCAATGACAAATGACGTTAGACGGAGGATCCACTGACGGACGTTCAACCCAGATCTGCCATTCTCGCGCTCGAAGACGGGCGCATATTTAACGGCCGCGCGGCCGGCGCTATCACGCGCCGCGGCGGCGAAGTTGTTTTTAATACCAGCCTCACCGGATACCAGGAAGTTTTTACGGACCCCAGTTATGCCGGGCAGATTGTGTGCCTCACGTATCCCCATATCGGCAACGTGGGCGCGAATCTCGATGATGAAGAGGCTTCTCATCCTTACATCGAATCCCTGATCGTCCGCGAATTCTCGCAGATTGCTTCCAACTATCGTTCCAGCGAAAGCGCGCAGCTCTATCTCAATCGCCACAAAATTCCCGTTATCTGGGACATCGATACGCGCGCCTTGGTGCTTCACATCCGCAAGGTTGGTGCGCTTCGCGGCATGGTCTCCACCGATGGCACGCCTGCCGACCAGCTCGTGTTCGAAGCCAAGCAACTCCCCTTGATGGCCGGGCAGGAGCTTGCCAGCCGCGTTTCTTGCGGCAAACCCTACGATTGGCAGAAGGGGTCCATCGAGCTCGCTACCTCGCCTTGGGCGGAGCAGATGGGCGAATCTGGTGCGACTCCCGACAGTCGCAAATTCAAAGTGGTCGCCTACGATTTTGGCATCAAGCAGAACATTCTGCGTCTGCTCGTCGATCATCACTGCGAAGTCACTGTCGTCCCGGCGAAAACTTCCGCAGAAGACGTCCTCGCCTTCGGCCCTGATGGTGTGTTCCTTTCGAATGGCCCCGGCGATCCGGAGCCCATTACCTACGCGCAAGAAAGCATCCGAAAGCTTGCCGGCCGCGTCCCGATCTTCGGCATTTGTCTCGGCCATCAGCTCTGCGGCATCGCGCTCGGCGGAAAAACCTTTAAATTGAAGTTCGGTCATCACGGTTCCAATCATCCCGTGAAAAACCTCCTTACCAATCAAGTGGAAATCACCGCCCAGAATCATGGTTTCTGCGTCGATCCGGAATCGCTGCCCTCCAGCGATGTCGAAATCACGCATTTGAATCTGAACGACCACACCAACGAAGGTATGCGCCACAAGAACCTGCCGCTCTTCAGCGTCCAATACCACCCGGAAGCTTCCCCCGGCCCACATGATTCGCATTACCTCTTCACCCAGTTCACCGACATGATGAAAGAATTCGCCCAACCCGGGAGCTCCCGCGGATGAGGAACTAAGGCCTACAGGGGAGAGATGCCGAAACGCAAAGACATCCACAAAATCCTCATCATTGGCTCCGGCCCCATCATCATCGGCCAAGCCTGCGAATTTGACTATTCCGGGGCGCAAGCCTGCAAGGCCCTTCGCAGCGAAGGCTATGAAGTCGTGCTAGTGAATTCCAACCCTGCCACCATCATGACGGACCCGGAGCTGGCCCATCGCACCTACATCGAGCCGCTCACCAAGGAATATCTCGAAGAAATTATGATCAAAGAACGCCCCGACGCGCTTCTCCCGACCGTCGGCGGCCAAACCGCTCTGAATCTCGCCGTGGAACTCGCCGAATCTGGCATCCTGGAAAAGCACAAAGTCGAATTGATTGGCGCCTCGCTCCGCGCCATCAAAGTGGCCGAAGATCGTCTCTGGTTCAAGGACGCCTGCCGCAAAATCGGCCTCGAAGTGCCTGCGTCCGCCCTCGTCAACAGTGCGCAAGACGCCATGCGCCTTTGCGACCAGCTCGGCTTTCCTCTGGTCATTCGCCCGTCTTTCACTCTTGGAGGAACCGGCGGTTCCATCGCCTACAACAAGGAAGAATTTGCCGAGTCCATCGCTCACGCCTTGGAGATGAGCCCTGTCCACGAAGCCCTCGTCGAAGAATCCGTTCTCGGTTGGAAGGAATACGAACTCGAAGTTATGCGCGATTACCGCGACAATTTCGTTGTCATTTGCACTATCGAAAACTTCGACCCCATGGGTGTGCACACCGGCGATTCCATCACCGTTGCTCCCGCGCAAACCCTGACGGACAAGGAATACCAGCGGATGCGCGATGCCGCCGCGGCCATCATCCGTGAAGTCGGCGTCGAAACCGGCGGTTCCAACGTGCAGTTCGCCGTCAATCCCGAAAACGGCCGCATGACCGTTATCGAAATGAATCCCCGCGTTTCTCGCAGCTCTGCGCTGGCCAGCAAAGCCACAGGATTTCCGATCGCCAAAATCGCCGCGCGCCTCGCTGTCGGCATGTCCCTCGACGAGATTCCCAACGACATTACGCAGAAAACGCCCGCTTCTTTCGAGCCCACCATTGACTACGTCGTGGTGAAAATTCCCAAGTGGCAATTCGAAAAATTCCCTGGCGCAGATAGCACTCTTGGCACGCAAATGAAATCCGTGGGCGAGGTGATGTCCATTGGCCGTACCTTCAAGGAATCCCTGCAAAAAGGAATTCGCTCTCTCGAACCGAGCACTCCCTGGCGTGCCCCTGTCGAAACTCCCGATTCACTGTTGCGGGAAAAGCTAGCCACGCCTCGACCCAACCGCATTTATTGGATTCTGACCGCCGTGGAACGCGGCATGCCAGCTCACGACATTTGCGACCTCACAAAAATTGATCCCTGGTTCATTCACCAGATCGAGGAAATCATTCAAGTCAATCGCCGCGCCGCTGCGGTCACCGTCGAAACCGCCTCCAAAGACTTGCTCCGCGATGTGAAGCGCATCGGCACGAGTGACGAGCATCTCGCGCAACTCTGGAAAACTACTCCTGCTGCCGTCCGTTTGCAGCGTGCCCGCTACGGCGTCGCTCCGGTGTTCAAACGCGTGGACACCTGCGCCGCGGAATTTGAGTCCTTCACCCCATACATGTATTCCACCTACGAGGATGAAGACGAAGCCAACACGACCCAAAAACAGAAAATCATGATTCTCGGCAGTGGTCCCAACCGCATCGGGCAGGGAATTGAGTTCGACTACTGTTGCTGCCATGCCAGCTTCGCTCTTCGCGCCGACGGTTTCGAAACCATCATGGTCAACTGCAATCCGGAAACGGTTTCGACCGACTATGACACCTCTGACCGTCTCTACTTCGAACCACTCACCCTCGAAGATGTTCTTGCCATCGTCGAAAAAGAAAAGCCCAACGGTGTGATCGTTCAGTTCGGCGGCCAAACGCCGCTCAATCTTGCGCTCGAACTCAAGCGCAATGGCGTCCCCATCGTTGGCACGGCTCCAGAATCCATCGACCTTGCTGAGGATCGCCGCCGCTTTGGCCGACTCCTCGAAGAATTGAAAATTCCTCAGCCGCGCAATGGCACAGCGCTTGTCCCGGAAGAGGCCGCCCGCGTCGCTCGCGAAATCGGTCTGCCCGTTCTCGTGCGTCCCAGCTACGTCCTCGGCGGCCGCGCCATGGTCATCGCCTACGACGTCAACACCGTCCAGGAATACGTCGCGCAAGCCGCCTTGATGGGCCCCGCTCGCCCGGTTCTCATCGACCAGTTCCTAGAGGAAGCCACCGAAGTGGATGTCGACGCTCTTGCCGACGGCACAAACGTGGTCATCGGCGGAATCATGGAGCACATCGAAGAAGCCGGCGTGCACTCTGGCGATTCTTCCTGCGTCCTTCCTCCCGTCAGCCTTTCACAAAAAGTACTGGAGACGATTCGCGATTACACCAAGCGTCTCGCCCTTGCCCTCAAAGTGGTCGGCCTCATGAACGTGCAATACGCCATTCAGCGCGACACGGTCTACGTCCTCGAAGTCAACCCGCGTGCCTCTCGTACCATTCCGTATGTCAGCAAGGCCACTGGCGTACCGCTTGCAAAAGTCGCCGCGCGCCTCATGGTCGGCCGCCGCCTCTCGGATATGAAGCTTCCGATCGTTCATCACAACGGCGTGGCGGAAATTGCCGTCCGTGACTACTACTCCGTCAAATCTCCGGTCTTCCCCTTCAACAAATTCCGCAATGTTGACACCATTCTCGGACCCGAAATGCGTTCCACCGGCGAAGTCATGGGCATTTCCCGCGATTACGGTCAGGCCTTTGCCAAAGCGCAG
The DNA here is from genome assembly GCA_963775865.1 of Candidatus Acidiferrales bacterium. Taxonomy (GTDB): domain Bacteria; phylum Acidobacteriota; class Terriglobia; order Acidiferrales; family UBA7541; genus Acidiferrum. The sequence goes on from CAVZKU010000002.1 coordinate 898,194, forward strand.
CTAGCCGCGGGCCAAAAGCTTCCCCGCGGTGGCACCGTGTTCATCAGCGTCAATGATCGCGATAAGCGCAGCATTGGTCCCTTAGGCAAGGAACTGGTTTCGCTCGGTTTCAAACTGGTAGCCACCCGGGGTACTTCCGCCGCTTTCCGCGCTGCTGGGGTTCCTTGCGAGGAAGTCTTCAAAGTGAATGAAGGCCGCCCCAATATCGTCGACCTCATTAAAACCGGAAAAATCCATCTGGTCATCAACACGCCTCTTGGCCGCGAATCCTTCTACGATGAAAAGTCCATTCGCCGCGCTGCCATTCGCTACAACATCACCTGCATCACTACGCTCTCGGCCGCGGAGGCAGCCGTTCGCGGCATTCACTCCCTCCACGAAGTACAACGCGAAGTGAACTGCCTCCAGGACCTTCACGGCACCGGCGTCGCCACTGCCGGCACGTCGACGGTAGGAGACTGACCCATGGAAATCCGTGGCATCTTTCCCGCTCTCGTCACGCCCTTCGCTTCCGACGCATCCGTTTCTCTTGCCACGGTAAGCGGAAATATCTGCCGCTACAATGACACCGCCATCTCCGGCTACGTTGTCCTCGGATCCACCGGCGAATCCGTCATGCTTTCTCGCGAGGAAGCCGATTCCGTCCTCGCCACCGTAAGAGAAGCTGCTGCTCCCAGCAAACTGCTCATTGCCGGCACCGGCGCTGAATCCACCGCCGAAACCATCGCCCGCACCAAGCGCGCCGCCGTTCTCGGTTATCCTGTCGCCCTTGTCAAAACGCCATACTATTACAAGCCTGTCTATCGCGCCGAAACCTACATTCGGCACTACCGCGCGGTTGCCGACGCGTCTCCGATTCCGATTCTGCTGTACTCGGTGCCGCAATTCACCGGGATTACTCTCGAAACTCCCGAAATTCTGACCCTCGCCGCTCATCCCAATATTGTCGGCATCAAGGACAGTTCCGGAAACGTCCAGCGTGTCGGAGAAATTGTGGCAGGCGCGCCTGCTGATTTCCGTGTACTCACCGGAGGCGCCGGTGTCATCTATCCAGCCCTCACCGTCGGTGCCACCGGAGCCATTCTCGCGCTCGCCGCAGCATTTCCTGAAAAGTGCTCCGAACTCTACGACCTGGTCCAACGCGGCCAGCACGAACAAGCCAGAAAACTCCAGCACCTGCTCGTACAAGCTTCCAAGCGCATCGTGTCGGATCACGGGATCGCCGGCGTCAAATACGCCATGGACCTGCGAGGGTATCAGGGCGGTTTGCCGCGTCTGCCACTCCTGCCTTTAACAGAAGAACAGAAACGTTCCGTCGCACATATGGTTTCGCAACTCCATCCCGCGGCGGCACGCGTCTAACAGTGATTGAGACTTGCACGGAGGGTTATCCTGAACGTTGGGAAGAATCTGCTGTTTACAGAATGTTGCGGGGCCCTTTGCCGTCACCTTTTTCTCCGTTTATCATCTAAGCGCACATGGACTGTCGCGCCCTCCTACCTCATCAGTTGCCGCACACGTCGAAGCTCTTCCGCGACTACATCGAAAATTTTTCCAAGCTGGAACCCTTCTTTGAACACGCTCCCGATCTGAAGTCCACCGCGCGCTACGCGAAGAAGTTACAATTTCCCTTGGAACGCAGCGCTCAGGTCGCCGGTATTCTTCGCGCCCAGAATCTCGTGTACGGCAGCGGCCCAGAAACGCAGAAAAACCTGGATCGGCTCGCAGAGGGAGCCGTTGCGGTGGTGACCGGCCAGCAAGTGGGCCTGTTTGGCGGTCCCGCCTATTCTTTCTACAAAGCGCTCAGCGCCATTCAAGGCGCTCATGAACTCTCCCGGAAGGGAATCTCCGCCGTCCCCATTTTCTGGATGGCCACGGAAGACCACGATGTCGACGAAGTCCGCCACGTCACCTGGTTCCACGAGGGCGAGTTGCAACAGTTTGCTCTTCCCAAACCTGCGGAAGACGCCATTCCTGTGGGCCGTATTCTCCTCGGCAAGGAAGTGGACGAACTTGTTGTCCGGGCCCAGCCCCTGCTTGGCCAAACGTTTGGCGATCTCCTTCACGAAACTTACACGTCCGTCGCGACGTACAGCAGCGCTTTTGCCGGACTGTTCACGCGGATTTTCTCCGAACACGGCTTGATCCTCCTCGATCCGCTTGACGAGCGTCTTCACCGGATCGCCGCCCCACTCCTGAAAGATGCGCTCGCCCACCGCGACGAACTCAACGAACTTCTCCTCCAACGCGGAAAGGATCTTGGTCGTGCCGGCTACGAAGTCCAGGTGAAAGTCACGTCGCAAAGCACGGTTCTCTTCTCGCTCGAAGAAGGAAAGCGCCAGGTCATGACCGCGACCAATCCTGAGTTTTCCAGCGGTTCCCTCAAGATGCCTCGCGACAGCTGGCTCCGCCGCATCGAGGCCTCTCCTGAAAAATTCAGCCCCAACGCCTTATTTCGCCCCGTGGTTCAGGACTTCCTTCTCCCTACTGTCGCGTACTTCGGTGGCCCTGCCGAAATTGCCTACTACGCCCAATCCCAGGTACTCTACAAAAAACTTCTTGGACGCATGCCCGTCATTCTTCCCCGCGCGGACTTCACCTTGGTAGACCCCAAAGCCGAGCGCATCCTGAAAAAATACCGTCTCGAGATCGAAGATATCTGGCGCGGGTCGCAGACGCTTCGCAACCGCATGTACAACTCCGCCATTCCGAAGAAATTGGGGCGTGAATTTGATGGCAATCTCCACCAGATGGAAAAGAGCATTAAGAAGCTCCACAAAGCCATCGCTAAAGTTGATCCCACCATTCAAGGCACCATTGCGCGCGCGGAAAAACGCATCCGTTATCAAATCGAAAAACTTCGTCACAAAACTGGCGCGGCGCTCGATCGAAACGACAAATTAATCGCCAAGCAGGAAGTTTTCCTGGAGAATCTGCTCTTTCCCCAAAAGAATCTGCAATCCCGCGATCTGTGCTTCTTGCCCTTCCTCGCTCGCTGGGGCAGCGGTGGTCTGAACGAGCTGCAGAAACTTGCCAGTCCCAAGAAACTGGGCCGCCACCTCATCGTTCCGATACCTTGAGCCTTGAATAAAACTGAAACGCCATTCCTTCGCGGTCTAGGGGGATTTCCGTGTACTCTAGGCATGTCCGTCAGCGTTTTTTGGGGGGAGACCTTCTTGCAGTCGATTACGGTAAAGACTTCTCGCCGCACCCAGCTCGTTGAAATCACGAAAGATGTGCAGCGTATCGTCACCGCTCTGGGCATCCGCGTCGGCACCTGCTTTCTCTACGTCCCACACACCACAGCCGGTATCCTCATCAACGAACATGCGGATCCCGACGTGGCCACCGATGCCGAAGGAGCCCTGGACCGTCTCGTCCCTATGGCTGGTCCGTACCGGCACGCCGAAGGAAACTCCGACTCGCACGTCAAAAGCATGTTCGCCGGAATCACCCAGTTCGTCTTCGTCGAAGAAGGCAAACTGTCGCTCGGCCGCTGGCAAGGCATCTTCCTCGCCGAATTCGATGGCCCTCGTGAGCGAAAGGTCCACGTCAAAGTCTTGCCCGATCGCGTTTAAGCCGATGGAATCTCCAAGATTGTTGCAATTTCTGTTGAGAGGAAACCCTTATGAGCCCGCACCGAATATTCGGATCGATTTTGGATTCGGCTTGCTCGCGTCTGGTACTTTTTTCTTGCTTGATTTTCTCGTTTCTGCCCTCGGCTGCGGCGCAATCCTGTGGGGCACAGGGTCTCGCCGTCCAGGTGCTCGGCTCAGGAGGCCCGGAGTTGCAAGACAAGCGCGCCTCGAGCAGTTACCTTGTTTGGGAAGACGGTCAAGGCAAAGTGTTGATTGATGCCGGGGGAGGAAGCGCCCTTCGCTTTGGCGAGAGCGGCGCGCAAATGGCCCAACTTGACGTGATTCTGTTCACGCACTTTCATGTCGATCACAGTGCCGACTTCTCCGCGCTGATTAAGTCCTCCTGGTTCGAAGATCGTTCGCGCCCCCTCCCGATCTACGGACCTCCGGGAAATGAATTTATGCCCTCCACCGAAGAGTTTGTTGGCGATTTCTTCGGCGGGAAGCGCGGTGCGTATCGGTATCTCAGCGAGCTGTTGGAGCCCGGCGAAGAAGCCAGCTACAAAATGCAGCCGCACAACGTACTGGCGAGTGCCACGCCCCAAGTTGTCTTCCGCAACGGGGACCTTGTCGCGTCTGCGGTGCAGGTCGTTCACGGAGGGGTTCCGGCCCTGGCATGGCGCGTTGAAGTGCGCAGCAAACGGATCGTGTTCAGCGGCGATACCAATGGGGATGGCGAAGGCCTTGTGCGCTTGGCGGAGAACGCCGATCTATTCATCGCCCACAACGCGGTGCCAGAAGGTGCAACGGGAGTCGAGCGGCGCTTGCACATGCCCCCATCAGTAATCGGACAAATTGCCGACACTGCCCACGTGAAAAAGTTGCTTTTGTCTCACCGCATGCTTCGCACCTTGGGAAAAGAGAAAGAAACCCAAGCGGAAATCCAAAAACGCTATTCAGGCCCGATAACCTTTGCGAACGACCTCGATTGCTTCCCCGTGAACTAGCCAGCGAGTTTCGACTGCAAAGCGCTTTCTCCCTCGGCCTATGCTAAAGTTTTGAACGATGGCGAATCTTGGCGTTTACGTTCAGGTACCTTTCTGTCAGACGAAGTGCACCTACTGCAATTTCCACACCAGTGTTGTGTCGACAGACCGCTTCGCGCCCTATATTCGCACGGTTCAACAGGAAATCACCGGCGCTCGAGATTTGTTTCGTGCCGCTGGAATTCACTCTTCCTTTTCTGAAATACCAATCAACACGATCTACGTCGGCGGCGGCACGCCCAGCCTTCTCAATCCCCAACTCCTCAGCGACCTTTTGCGTTCCGTGCAAAGCTCTTTTCTTTGCGCCTGGGAAGAGGTAACCCTCGAAGCCGATCCGGAAACCATCGACTCCGAAAAAGCGCATCGCTGGGTCGCCTGTGGCATCAATCGTATTAGTTTCGGCTCGCAATCCTTTGTCGATGAAGAATTGAAAGCTGCTGGCCGCTTGCACCGCCGCGCTGATATCTTTAACGCCGTCCCGATCCTCCGCGATGCCGGCATTCGCAATATCAGCTTCGACCTCATCGCTGGTCTGCCCAAGCAAACCCACGATTCCTGGCGCCACTCTCTCGCCGAAACCATCTGCCATTCTCCCGAGCACGTCTCTATCTACATGATGGAAATAGACGAAGGTTCCCGCCTCGGCCTCGAAGTCCTTCGCAGCGGCTCGCGCTACAGCGCCAAAGAATTGCCCTCGGAAGAAGCCATGGCCGAGTTCTACGAGCTGGCTCAAGACGAACTGAAAGACGCCGGCTACGAGCAATACGAAATTTCCAATTGGGCCAAACCCGGATTTGCTTCCCTGCACAACCTGAAATATTGGCGTCGCGAGCCCTACCTCGGTTTCGGTGCGGGTGCCCACTCCTTCTCGAGCACACAGCGCTGGGCAAATAGACACGATGCCGCAGCTTACGTTTCCGCTATCACCTCTGGCAAATCGGCCATCGAAAACGTTCAGTCCGTCACTGCCGAGCTCGCCTTCGAAGAAGAACTTTTCTTAGGCTTGCGCCAGCTTGCCGGCGTGAATTTGGCCCGCATCGAACGCCAATATGGCATCGATTTGAAAGAGAAAGTCGGTCGTCTCGCGTCTCATGGCATGGTAGAACGGCACGGTGACGTCCTCAGGCTTGCCCCGGCAAAACTGAACGTCTCCAACGAAATCCTGGTGGAATTGCTCCGCTAGCATCATGGGAGGGGCGTGGGTGTGCCAAGGGCGTTGGGGCGGGGCACGGCTTCAGTCGTGTCTCAAAAAAGGCAAATTCTGAGATCGTCGGGGAGCAAAAATGACTTACACCGTAGCTAAAGGAAACCAACTCGTAGATCCAGACCACGTCCTGCCCGTCGACAATGCCGTTGATCTTCGAAGCGACACCGTCACTCGTCCCAACGAAGAAATGCGTCGTGCCATGGCTTCTGCCGCTGTGGGCGACGATGTCTACGGTGAAGATCCCACTGTCAATCTCCTCCAAAAACGCGCCGCCGAAATCTTCAATAAAGAAGCCGCTCTCTTTGTGCCCAGCGGTTGCATGGGCAATCTCATTTCCATCAAGGTCTGGACCCATCACGGCCACGAAGTCATTTGCGAAGAACGCAGCCATGTCAATCTTTATGAACTCGCGTCCATGTGTGCCATCGCGGGGTGTTTGCCCCGGGCTGTCCGAGGCGGTGACGATGGCATCCTAACCTGGGACCAGATTCACGCCGCCATTCGCCCGAAAATTTATTACGACTCTCAAACCGCCCTTGTCTGCCTTGAAAACACCAGCAATATGGCTGGTGGCACGGTGTACCCCAGCGAACGCGTTCACGAGATTTGCGATCACGCCCACGCGCTTGGCCTCAAAGTTCACCTGGACGGCGCGCGTGTCTTCAATGCCGCTACTGCCCTCAACGATAACGTCGCCCACATAACGCAGGAGTGCGATTCCGTGATGTTCTGTCTCTCCAAAGGCCTTGGCGCGCCCGTCGGTTCCATGATTGTCGGTTCCCGCGAATTCATCGAACGTGCCCGCGTCTACCGTAAAATGTTCGGCGGCGGCATGCGCCAGGTTGGCATCCTCGCGGCTGCGGGATTGATTGCTCTCGAAAAATCCCCCGCGCGTCTTCACGAAGACCATGAAAACGCCAGGCGTCTTGCCGAAGGCATCGCCCAGATTCCCGGCTTGAAAATTGATCCCCCTAGCGTTCGCAGCAACATTGTGATTTTCGACTGCAAAGCCACGGGCATGAACGCCGTTGAGCTCTGCGACGCGCTCCATGGCAAAGGGATCTGGGCACAAGACACCGCGCTCTACTCCGTTCGCATGGTCACTCACTGGAATATCGACCGAGCGGGGATAGATCGCGCTTTGACTGATTTGCGCGCTGTCGCGGAACGGAAACAAGGCCGTAACGCTTAGCGAACTAGACACGCAACGACGGGGAGAATCTTTCATGCAACGCTTATGCCGACGGCTGGGTTTACTGTTTTTGTTTAGCGCCCTCACCGTCAGCATCGCCCATGCGCAGTCCACGAGCGCTCCGCCTCCCACGCCCGAAGAAGCCAAAAAATTCATTGAAGACGCCGAACAGCGGCTCTTCGAACTGGGCATCAAAGCGCAACGTGCTTCTTGGGTCCAGGAAAATTTCATCACTGTGGACACCGAACAGATCGCCGCCGACGCTGGCGAAGAACTGAACACAGCGGCCACGCAATATGCCAAGCAGGCCCATCGCTTTGATCACGTCCAACTCTCCCCGGAACTCGCCCGTAAACGTCTCCTCCTCGAACTCTCCGCGGGCTTTCCTGCTCCCGATGATCCCAAAGCACAAAAGGAGCTTGCCCATGTTCAGACCTCTCTCGACGGCGATTATGGAAAAGGGAAGTGGTGCCCCGATGGCGCCAGCAAACCGTGCCTGGACGTAACGGCCATCGGAAAACTCATGGCCACCAGCCGCGATCCCGAGGAACTGAAGCGCGCTTGGCTAGGTTGGCACGCCGTCGGTGCTCCCATGCGCCAGCGCTACGCCCGCATGGTGGAACTTGGCGATGAAGGGGCTCGGCAGCTGGGCTACACCGATGTCGGCGCTCTCTGGCGGTCCAATTACGATATGCCTCCCGACCAATTCGCCAAGGAAATGGATCGCCTCTGGGAGCAGCTTGGCCCTCTCTATCTCTCTCTACACGCATATGTGCGTGGCCAGCTCGCAAGGAAATACGGCAAGGATGTGGTGCCCCCCAGCGGCCCAATCCCCGCTCATTTGCTTGGCAACATCTGGGCCCAGGAATGGAACAACGTTTACGATTTGATGGATTCTCCCAAGCCTGCCCAAAGCTTTGACCTCAGCAAAATTCTTGTCGAACGCAAGACCGATCCCAAGGGCATGGTGAAATATGGCGAGAATTTTTTTATCTCCCTGGGTTTTGCCCCTCTCCCGGAAACCTTCTGGGAGCGCTCGCTGTTCACCAAACCCGCTGACCGCGAAGTGGTCTGCCATGCCAGTGCCTGGGACATCGATGCCAAGGACGATCTTCGCGTTAAACTGTGCATTCAGATTACCGAGGAAGATTTCCGCGTGATCCACCACGAACTTGGCCACAATTTCTACCAGCGCGCCTATGACAACCAGCCTCCCCTCTTCCAGAACAGTGCGAACGACGGCTTCCACGAGGCTGTGGGCGACACCATCGCGCTCTCCGTCACGCCGGAATACCTGAAGCAAATTGGCTTGCTCGACACACTTCCTCCGGCATCGGGTGACACCGACTACTTGTTGCAGCAGGCGCTTGAAAAAGTCGCCTTCCTTCCCTTTGGCCTGGTCATCGACAAGTGGCGCTGGGAAGTTTTCTCTGGCCAGATCAAACCGGACGACTACAACAAGGCCTGGTGGGATCTCCGCCTGAAATATCAAGGGGTTGCTCCGCCCGTCGCCCGCACCGAAGCCGATTTTGATCCTGGCGCAAAGTATCACGTACCCGCCAATGTGCCCTACGCGCGCTACTTTCTGGCTCGTATTTACCAGTTCCAATTTCAACGCGCCCTCTGCAAAACCGCCGGTGTTCAGGGTCCACTCCACCGCTGCTCCATCTATGGCAACAAAGCCGCGGGTAGCAAACTGAATGAGATGCTTTCCCTGGGGCAGGGCAAGCCGTGGCCCGAAGCCCTCGAGGTCCTCACCGGCCAGAAAGCAATGGACGCCTACGCCCTCGCCGATTATTTCGCGCCACTGAAGACTTGGCTCGACGAACAGAACAAGAAAAACAACTACCCTGTTGGCTGGTAGCGCGAGACCCCTTGCGGGCCGCCTTCCCCTGCGGGACGCAGACCTACGGGCTTGTTCCTTGAAACCACTCCGTACCCTCCCCGTGCGGAAACTTTCCCTATAAGCTAAACTTTTAGTGGCTATAGGGAACACTGGTAGACGAGGCACTCGTGGATTTCACCTTTACCGACGAACAAAAACACCTCCGCAAGTCCGTTCGCGAATTTGCGGAAGGCGAAATCGCTCCTCACGTCTTGGAGTGGGACGAGGCTTCCCACTTTCCCACAGAGCTTCTCCCCAAACTCGGCGAAATGGGGCTCATGGGCGTGATCTTCCCTGAAGAATACGGCGGCGCCGGTTTGGGCTACGTCGAATACGCCACGGTTATCGAAGAGCTCTCTCGTGTCGATGGTTCCGTCGGCCTTTTTGTTGCGGCCCACAATTCGCTCTGCAGCAACCACATCTACAAATTCGGCACCGAAGAACAGAAAAAGAAATATCTCGTCCCGCTCGCCCAGGGGAAAAAGCTCGGCGCATGGTCGCTTACCGAACCTGAAGCCGGTTCCGACGCTGGCGGCACGCGCACCACTGCGGTGCGCGACGGCGAGAACTGGGTTCTCAACGGTTCAAAAACCTTCACCACCAACGGTTCGTACGCCGACATCTGTGTGGCCATGGCGGTTACCGATAAATCCAAGGAATCCCACGGCATCAGCGCCTTCATCCTTGAAAAGGGAACTTCCGGATTCCGTTCTGGGAAGAAAGAAAACAAGCTCGGCATGCGTGCCAGCGACACATCTGAAGTGATTTTCACCGATTGCCACATCCCCTCTACCCAGCTTCTCGGTCCTTTGGGCGAAGGGTTCATCGGCAGCCTGAAGATTCTCGATGGTGGCCGCATTTCCATCGCTGCTCTTGCGCTTGGTATGGCTCAAGGCGCCCTGGATGCCGCCACTAACTACGCCAAGCAGCGCAAGCAGTTCGGCAAAGCCATCGCCGAGTTTCAAGCCATCCAATTCAAGCTCGCGGACATGGCCACACAAGTCGAAGCCGCTCGTCTGCTTGTCTATCAAGCTGCCTGGCTCGCCGATCAGAAAAATGTCCGCTTTACGCGCGAATCCAGTATGGCCAAACTCTTTGCCAGCGAAGTCGCGGTTCGTGTCGCCAACGAGTGTGTCCAAGTGCACGGGGGCTACGGTTTTATCAAAGACTATCCCGCGGAAAAGTTTTATCGTGACGTCAAGCTCTGCACCATCGGTGAAGGCACCAGCGAAATTCAGCGGCTTGTCATTGCGCGCCAACTCCTCGGCAAGAAATAATAGGGGCATGCCCGTCCTATACGAACAGCGTCCCGGCAGGGACCGCCTTCTGAGGCGATCCGTTGTCGATAGATCCCACATGGCCCAGGTTTCTCTGTGTTTGCCGCGCGTCAGTTCCTCTTCCACGTGGGAGATCACGGCGCTATGACTTTTTCTGTCGACGATTGGGCCGCCAAAATTCTTCAGGGTGATGTCCGCGCCATATCTCGCGCCATCACCGCCATCGAAAACCATTCCCCGGAGGCCGAACAACTCCTCAAGCAACTTTTCCCGCACACCGGACAGGCCTATCTCACCGGCATCACCGGAACTCCCGGTACCGGCAAGAGCACATTAGTCGATCGTCTCGCTGCCGTTCACCGCAAGCGCCAGGAGCGTGTCGGCGTGGTCGCCGTCGATCCCAGCAGCCCCTACTCGGGCGGCGCTATTCTCGGCGATCGAATTCGCATGCAGGGCCACGCCAGCGACACGGGCATTTTCATTCGTTCCATGGCCACGCGTGGCTTTCTTGGCGGTCTGGCTCGTTCCACCGCCGAAGTTGCACTTCTACTTGACGCGGCGGGCAAGCGCCAGGTCCTGATTGAAACCGTCGGCGTCGGACAGGACGAAATCGATATCGTCCGTCTGGCCGACTGCGTTCTCGTCGTGATTGTCCCGGGTCTCGGCGACGACATTCAGAACATGAAAGCCGGCTTAATGGAAATTGGCGATATCTTTGTCCTCAACAAGGCTGACCGCGAAGGCGCGGATCGCCTCGAAGAGCAGTTTCACGCCATGCTCTCTCTGGTTATGCCGCGCGATGGTTGGCATCCCCCGGTCATCCGTACGGTTGCCACAGAAAACCGCGGCATTGACGATCTCGCCTCCACCATCCATAAATTTCGCATGCACTTCGAATCCAGCGGCCAGCGCGAAAAGAAGCACATCGATTACTGGCAGAACCGTCTCATCGAAATGCTTGAATCTCGTCTGCTCGAAAAGGTTCTGGGCGGCAAAAATGGCGAAGTTCGCTTGCGAAGTCTCGCTGCCGAAGTCGCGGAGCGCAAAAAGGACCCGTTTTCCGCCATCAGCGAATTGCTGAAAGACGCACGGCTCTTGTAGCGGGTTTTCGTCAGGGCACGACTTTAGTCCTGCCGTAAAATGCGGCACAATCTTGGGGCTGAGCCCCTCAGCCAAGTTTCGAGGTAAGTCTAAAAATGCATCTCGGCGATAGCGAAGTTTTATTTCTCGACGGGGGCCGCTTCGGCCTCGACGGTGGCGCCATGTTTGGGGTTGTGCCCAAGGTACTTTGGGAGAAAAAATCTCCTCCCGACGAAAACAACCGCATTCGCATGCGCGCCAACTCCTTGCTGGTTCGCGCGCACCGCAAAAACATCCTGATTGAGACAGGCAATGGCACGAAGCTAGACGCCAAGCAGCGCGCCATTTACAACGTGCAAGACGGCGATCCCCTGATGGATTCCCTCAGCCACGCCGGTGTGAATCCCGACCAGATCGATCTGGTCATCAACACGCATCTCCACTTCGATCATTGCGGCGGCAACACCCGCGTGGTGAACAGCCGAATTCTTCCCACGTTTCGCCGCGCCCGCTATGTTGTCCAACGCCGTGAACTCGAACACGCTATGATTCCCTCGGAGCGCGACCGCGCCAGTTATTTCCCGGAAAACTTTTCTCCCATCTCCAAAGAAGGCTTATGGGACCTTGTCGATGGCGACACCGAAATTCTCCCAGGCATTTCCGTAACTCGCATCCCCGGCCACAACGCCGACATCCAAGCCGTCCTCATCACCGGTGGTGGAAAGACCCTGGCCTTTGTTGCAGATTTGTTTCCTACACGGCACCATATTCCTTTGCCTTGGATCATGGCCTACGACCTCTATCCTCTGCAATCGCTCGAAACCAAGCGGCAGTGGATTCCTCGTATCCTTTCCGCACAATGGATCGTCGTCTTTGGCCACGATCCTGACGTGGCTGCGGCTACTCTGCACGAACGCGACGGGAAAATGGAAGTCGAATCAGTCGACTTAAACCGCTGACTTTACGTAGCCGATGTGTGTCGTTGGGGTTGTAGGGCTCGCCTTCGGAGGTTCGCCGCTGTCGATGCAACAATCACTTTCTGGAGAATTCAAGTATGCGTGATTCGAAGAAAACCAAGAGTGCGCGAACCAAAGCGCCGCTGGCCGACACCGGGGTCATCGGGGGCAGTGGCCTCTATTCCATGGCCGGTCTGACCAATACCCGCGAAATCCGCATCAAAACCCCCTTCGGCGATCCTTCCGACGCCTTCGTCATCGGCACCTTGGAAGGGAAGCGCGTTGCCTTTCTTGCCCGTCACGGTCGCGGCCACCGCATTCTTCCCACCGAACTCAATTTCCGCGCGAATATTTATGCCATGAAGCTCCTCGGCGTTCAGCGCATCATCTCTGTCAGCGCTGTGGGGTCTCTGCAGGAAGACCTGCGCCCCGGCCAATTCCTCATTCCGGATCAGTTCTTCGACAGCACCAAGGGGCGCAAATCCACCTTCTTCGGCAACGGCATCGTCGCCCATGTCACTTTCGACAAGCCCACCTGTCCGCAATTGGCCACCATCCTAGGTGACGCTTGCCGCTCCCAGAAAGTTCCCGTCCACGAAAAGGGTACCTATATCTGCATGGAAGGCCCGCAATTCTCCACGCTTGCTGAAGCCATGTACCACCGCGCCATGAATTTTTCCGTCATCGGTATGACCAACGTCACCGAAGCCAAGCTCGCCCGCGAAGCCGAACTCTGCTATTCCACGATCGCCATGATCACGGATTACGATTGCTGGCATCCCGAACACGACTCTGTCACGGTCGCCAACATCATCGCCACGCTCAACCAGAACGCCAGAAACGCGCAGAACGTTCTTCGCGAAGCCATCAAAACCCTCACCGCCGAACACACCTGCAAGTGCAATAGTGCCCTGAAGCACGCGATTCTTACCGACCCTAAAGTTGTCCCCGCAAAAACGAAAAAAAATCTCGCCGCGATTGTCGGCAAGTATTTCTCCTAGCGGCTCCTTAGAGCAAAGTGCCAAATACACTGATGCATCATCTTGAATGGAGTCCATAAAAGGAGAAACTCCCCCTTCTTTGTTCCGCGGAATAAGTGAATCTGCGCTAAGCTCAAAGAAATAGCAAAAATCATTAGGAGAATCTCATGTCTTTGCTCGTCGTAGGTTCCGTTGCGTATGATGCCCTCGAAAGTCCTTACGGAAAAGTGGAACGTACCCTCGGCGGTGCCGCCACGTATTTTTCTGTCTGCGCGGCTTTCTTCACGCATGTGAATCTTGTCGCGATCGTCGGTGACGATTTTCATCCCAATGACGAGGCCCTTCTCCGCAAGCGTTCCATCGATATTGAGGGCCTGGAACGCGCTGCTGGCAAATGCTTCTTCTGGGCCGGCCGCTACTCGGAAAATCTCAACGATCGCGTGACCCTCACTACGGATTTAAATGTCTTCGCCGAGTTCAAGCCGCGCCTCCCGGAAAATTATCGCAATTCCAAATACGTCTTCCTCGCCAACATTGCCCCCGACCTGCAGCGCGACGTCCTCCACCAGGTCAAAGGGACCCCCAAGCTTGCTGCCATGGACACCATGAATTATTGGATCGAGCGCAGCAATGCCGAGCTCCGCGAAACTCTCAAACACGTCGACATCCTCATGATCAACGACTCGGAAACTCGCCAGCTTTCCAGCGAGCACAATCTCCTTCGCGCTGCCCGCCAAATCTTCAAAATGGGTCCCTCCACTCTCGTTGTGAAACGCGGCGAATATGGCGCCATGCTTGTCGACAAGCACGGCGTCTTTTGTGTTCCGGCCTTCCCGCTCGAAGAACCCCACGACCCCACGGGTGCGGGCGACAGCTTTGCCGGCGGTTTCATGGGCTATCTCGCCAGCGTCGGTAACACCAACGATGCCGCCCTCCGCCGCGCCATGGTCTACGGTTCGGTCATGGGCAGTTTCACCGTAGAGCGTTTTGGCCTCGATCGGCTGCTCACACTCAAAAAGCTCGAGATACACGCAAGAGCACGCCACTTCGCAAAACTCACCCAGTTCAAACTCTAGTTTCGTTAGAATCGATCTGTCCGACTCCAAGGTTGCTCTATTTCTTTAGGAGTCCGGGCGTCGGCCCTAGCCAACAGCCGCAACACCGAGTGGGCGTTAGCCCCTGAAGATGCAGCTTTGTTTCGCGATCGACGGTCCGTAACCATGACTCTCCCCCAAGGTGCACCGCGCAAGCCCAAGGCCCTCCGCAAGGGCTCCAAGGTGGCTGTGTTTGCTCCTGCTTCTCCCGCCGAGCAACTCGAAGTCACCGCTGGCCTCGCCGAGTTGCGTCGTCTCGGTTACGAGTTCATTCCCGTGCAGTTGCCCGGCTCGGAAGGCTATTTTGCTGCGTCCGCCGCATCTCGCCTCGAAGCTTTCCTCAAAGCCGCGCGTCACCCGGAAATTGCCGGTTTGGTCGCCCTGCGTGGTGGCTACGGCGCAACCTATCTTCTCGACCATGATCTCGCCGCCCAACTGCAGGAACCCAAGTGCGTAATCGGTTTCAGCGATCTCACCTCGCTCCAAACGTACCTCTGGCAGATGTGTGGCTGGGTTACGTTCCTCGGCCCGATGGTCTCTGCCGGACTCAATCGGGGCGCGGATGATTCACATGGGTACGATGAGGATTCGTTCCTTCAGGCCGTTGGCAATTCCAATTCCGGCTGGGAAATTCCCTTGTTCGGTAAAGCCATCACTCGCGGCGTCGCCGAGGGCCGCTTGCTCGGTGGCTGCCTGACGCTGCTGCAAACCACGCTCGGCACTCCCTGGGAAATCGAGACCTCCGGTTCCATCCTTCTTCTCGAAGATCGCGGCATGCGTCCTTATCAGGTCGATCGTGCCCTCATGCATCTGAAGCAGGCCGGCAAGTTTCAATCCCTCCAGGGCATCATTCTCGGGGAATTTCCGGATTCCGATCCACCGGTGAAGGGCAGCCCCTCTGTCCACGATGTTTGCGCACGAATCTTGCGTCCCCTGGGCGTGCCCATCGTCTTTGGCGCAGCCGTCGGTCACACGAAGCGACCTATGCTCACTCTTCCGCTTGGTGTTCAGGCGCGTCTTATCTCTTCCGGCGATGGCCGATTGGAAATCCTGGAGCCCGCTGTGGTGCAATGAAATGGGAAACCATCGATTAAGATGAAACACATTCATATGATTGGTATCGGCGGCTCGGCCATGGCCCCTCTCGCCGGAATGCTCCGTGAACGGGGTTATAAAGTCACTGGCTCGGACGCGGGTGTGTATCCTCCCGCCTCCGCCCTCCTCGAATCTCTCGGAATTTCCTATGCCTCCTCGTTCGACGCCAAGAACCTCACTCCCGCCCCGGATCTGATCGTCGTCGGCAATGCCATTTCCCGAGGCAATGTGGAAGTCGAAGAAATGCTGGACCGCAGGCTTCCGCACCGCTCACTTCCCGAAATCCTCGAAGAAGAATTTCTTCCCGGCAAGCACTCCATTGTTGTCAGCGGCACGCACGGAAAAACCACCACTACCGCCATGCTCGCCTGGATTTACCACGTGGCCGGAAAGCACCCGAATTTCCTCATTGGCGGCGTTGCCGAAAATTTCGGCAAAAGCTACGGCCTCGCTGCTGGTACGGCCTTCATTCTCGAAGGCGACGAGTACGATTCCGCCTATTGGGACAAAGCCGCAAAATTCCTCCACTACCAACCCGATGATCTCATCATCACTTCCGTGGAATTTGACCATGCGGACATCTACGCCGACTTTGACGTTTACCAGTTGGCTTTCAAGCGCCTCGTCAATCTCGTTCCTCGCCGCGGCCGCGTGATCGTTTGGGGAGACGCTGCCGGCGGCGATGCCCCGCGCACAGTCACCGAAAAGGCCTTCTGTCCCGTGATCACCTACGGATTCGATTCTGGAAACGACTGGATCGCCAGTGACGTCACCCTCGCCGACGAACAGATGTACTTTCGCGTTCACTTCAAAGGGGAACTGTACGGAGAATTCTCGCTCTCCGCCTCCGGCCGACATAACGTTCTCAACGCGCTCTCCGCTCTCATCGTTGCGCAGGGAAGAGGGATTAGCGCCGATTCCATCCAATCCGCCTTGGCAACCTTTCAAAGTGTCAAACGTCGAATGGACGTGAAGGGAGAAATCAACCACATTCTGGTCGTTGACGATTTTGCCCATCATCCCACCGCGATTCGCGCCACCATCGAAGCCGCCCGCCTTCGCTGGCCCGCCCGCCGTCTCTGGGCCATTCTCGAGCCGCGCTCCAACTCCATGCGTCGCCGAGTTTTCCAGGACGCTCTTCCACATTCTCTCGCTCTCGGCGACCGCGTCATTCTCGGCAGTGTCCATCGCGCCGGACAGCTTGCCGAAGACCAGCGTCTCGACCCCGAATCCATCACCTCCGGCATTCGCCAACTCGGCAAAGACGCTCGCGTCCTTTCCAGCGCCGATGCCATTGCCGATTTCCTCGCGGCAGAAGCGCGCCCCGGGGATTTGCTCCTGGTCATGTCCAATGGTAGTTTCGATGGATTATGCGAAAAGCTCCTGAAACGGCTGTCCCGAGGCCAATCCTCTCCCGAGGCATACTCTAGGTGACGCCGGCCCCTTCCGCTCACAACCTTCGTCAGGGTCCCGCGTTGCTCGTCCTGCTTTGCGCGCGTCCCCTTCTCAGGCCATCCGTGGGTTTTTGCAGAGGCTTGGCTCTCCTGCTCTTATTCTTTTTCGCCAATCCCGCCACCGCCGCCATCCGCTACGAAGTCTCTATCGCTCACCCCGAGCAGCATCTCTTCCGCGTTTCCATGGAAGTTCCCGAAGTCAGGGGCGAAGTAAAACTTCAGATGGCCGCCTGGAACGCGCTCTACGAAATCCGCGATTTCAGCAGCCACCTTCAGCAGGTCGAAGCCTATGCGAACGGACAGCGCGTCGATATCGAAAAGCTGGACAAGCTCACCTGGGGGGTCAAGGCCACCGGCACGGTCACCGTGAAATATTCCACATTTTGGGACGATGTTGGCCCCTTCAACTCCCAACTCAACTCGGAACATGCCTTCATCAATCCGGCCATGATCCTTTTGTACATCCCCGATCGTCGTTCCGAACCGTGCTCACTCACGCTTTTGGACATTCCCGCCGAGTGGAAAGTCGCTTCTGCTGCGCGAACCTCCGATGCGGCCGTGGTGGATCAGTCCCAGCAAGGAATTGGCCTGATGACTTCTTCCTATGACGCTCTGGCAGACGACCCGATCGAAGCCTCTAACTTCGAAGAATTCACCATTCACGACCTTTTGCCCCCCGTCCACGTGGTCGTCCACGGCGACAATTACAAAAAGCGCGACGTCGAATCCGCCCTTCGCAAAATCTGTATGTACGAAATCAAAATGATGGAAGGCGCGCCGTACGATCAGTACACGTTTATCTTTCACATCGGCAAAGCCGCGGGTGGCAGTGGCGGCGGCATGGAACACTCCAATTCCACTGCCATCTATGTTCCTTCCGCCGACTATCTCGCCAACGTCTCTGCTCATGAATATTTTCACCTCTGGAACGTTAAGCGTATCCGACCTGCCACTCTTGAGCCCGTCGATTACACCCACGAAATGTACACGCGCGCCCTCTGGTTCGCGGAAGGCGTAACCAATACGTATGGTTCGTACACTCTGGTCCGCTCAGGCATCTGGAACAGGCATGAGTTTTATCAGGATCTTTCTTCCCAAATCACTGAGCTGGAATTGCGTCCTGCCGAACACTGGCAGAGCGCCGAGGAATCCAGCCTCGATACCTGGCTCGAAAAATACGCCCTCTACAACCAACCCCAGCGCAGCGTCTCCTACTACACCAAGGGCCAAGTGCTCGGCGTTCTTCTCGATATTCTGATTCGCGACCGCACCGACAATCAACACAGCCTCGACGACGTCATGCGCGCCATGAACCAGGATTTTGCCAAGGCCGGAAAGTTCTATCGCGACAGTCTCGACGTGAAACTCACGGCCGAGAAGATCACCGGCAGTTCGCTCGACGACTTTTTCACCAATTATGTGAGTGGCGCCAAGCCGCTCCCGTACGCCAACCTGCTTTCTCAGGCTGGCCTCGCTCTCGAGCAAAAAGAATCCGCCCGCGCCACGCTCGGTTTTACTGTGCAGCACGAGCCCGATGGAACCCGGACCATTGTCAGCGTCGAGCCCGGCAGTAATGCGGAAAGGAGCGGCTTGCTGGTGGGAGACGTGATCCTCCGCTGGGATAACGCCGACGTCCCCCGCCGTCCCGAGCACTGGGCTGCGCAGCAGAAACCCGGCGAAGACCTCCACCTGCGGCTCCGCCGCGCCGAAGGTGAACAACTCGTGGATCTCCGCCTCGGGGAATTACGCGAAACCTTCTACCAGGTGGTTGAAGCCCCAGATCCCAGTGACCGCGCGAAGCGCATTCGCGATGGTCTCCTCCATGGCACTACCGATCCGGTGACTGCCCGCGTTCATTAATGATCGTGACGCCCTCACTTGACCATTTGCCTCTGATTCGAGTAAGTCTCCTCTAGCGACATGCTCCGCTCGGCCTTCATCTGCATTTTTCTCTCGCTCTACATCCTCATCGCAGGACCGCCTCTCATCCTTTACGCCTATTTCACAAAGGATGTTGATCCTCTCTATTGGGCTGCCATCAAAGGCGTGATGTTCTTTGTGAACTGCGTCGGCGTTCACGTGAAGGTGAAAGGGAGGGAGCGCATTCCTCCAGGCACCTGCATTTTTGCGGCGAATCACACCAGTTCCGCGGATGCTCCAGCCGTCGTCGGCGCCATTCCTCGTCGCATCGCGATTCTCCTGAAGCGCTCGCTCTTCAGTTGGCCCATTGTCGGCCAGGCATTCCATCTCGCCCACTTCATTCCCGTCGATCGCTTCAATCGTGACTCGGCTATCGAGAGCGTTGACAAAGCCACCAATGCGATTGGTGCAGGCCAGTCTTTTCTGATTTATCCGGAAGGCACGCGCAGCCCGGACGGCCGCCTGCAGGAATTTAAGAAGGGAACTGCGGTGATGGCCATTAACTCAGGAGCGCCAGTGGTTCCCGTGGCGTGTTCCGGCGCTCACCGCATTATGGAAAAACGAAAACTCAGCATCCACCCAGGCACGATTCTCGTCGAGTTCCTCGAACCCATCGACTCCACCAAGTATTCTCTCGAGGAAAAGGAAGCGCTCGTCCAGGAAATCCATGACCGCCTTGGCGCCGGGCTTCCCCCCGACCAGCGACCCCTCGGTTTCCGCGGCGCCTCTTAATTCAAACCATCACTTCTTCCTCGCTTCTAACTCGTTCTCCAACGCCTGCACCCTCTTCTGCAATTCCGGCAATCGGTGCAGCGCCGCCATCATCTTCAACCATTCGCGGTTCTCGACCGCGGGGTACCCTGAATACAATGCGCGTGGCGGCACGTCATTCGGCACGCCGCTTTGCGCCGTGATCACGGTCTCGTCGCCAATTGTCAAATGTCCGGCTGTGCCCACTTGCCCCGCCAGTATACAGCTCTGCCCAATTTTCGTTGATCCGGCAAGCCCTACTTGCCCGCACAGCATGGTGTCGGCCCCCACTTGCGATGCGTGTCCCACCAGCACCAGATCATCGATTTTCGTTCCGTGCCCAATCCGTGTTTCCCCCACCGTCGCTCGGTCCACACACGCATTAGCTTGCACTTCCACGTCATCTTCCAGCACGGCGGGTCCCGACTGCACCAGTTTGTGCCATTTCCCATCCGCTCGCTTGGCAAACCCCAAGCCGTCGCCCCCGATAATTGCTCCGTTCTGCAAGGTCACGCGGTCCCCAAGAATGCAACCTTCCCGCACCACGGCATGCGCGTGCGCGAAAAAGTGCCAGCCGATTTTCGCTCTCTGATAAATGGTCACGAAACTGTGGAGCACGGCGTCCGGTCCAATTTCCACACCCTCGTCGACAAAGCAATATGGGCCGATATGCGCTCCCTGACCGATCTTCGCAGAGGCCGCGACGATTGCCGTCGCATGCACGCCGGCCTCATACACCGGCGCCTTATAAAAAAGTTCAAGTGCTTGAGCGAACGCAAGATAGGGATTTGGCGTGCGCAATGCTGCCAGAGGTTCCAGCCCATCCTCGCGTGGTAGCCCTATGCCTTCCTCCACCAGCACCGCAGACGCTCTTGTGGTTTTCAACAAGGGGGAGTATCGGCGATTAGCCAGAAACGTTAACTCCCCTTTTTTCGCGTGGTCGATCCCCGCTACGCTTCTGATCTCCAACGTCGGATTTCCTTCCAGGCGGCAGCCCAGCCTATGCGCGAGTTCCTGCAGTTTCATGGAGTCAACTCCTGCACCCAACCTGACGTATGTTTTCGTGGGTTATCGCTTGAGTCTCGCACAGCGCCTAACACAAAGTACAGACGCGCTTCCTCCGGCCGCGGCCATTCTCTGGCAATTTTTGGTTTCCTGCCCGTATCGGAAGCGTTATAATACCCGTGCCTTTATTTAGCATCGCTCGTGACTCCAGGCGCTGCGTCGCCCCGCAGATAAAACCTAGTGTTGGCTTCAAAATTTATTGCAAGGAGTTGTGTTTTGTTGAGAGCAAGTCGGATTGCTATTTCTATTTTACTCCTGGCCTGTACCTTTTTGCTCGCTTCCAATCTTGCTGCCCAGCAAGTCCTCGATCTTGCGTCAGGCCCTCAGGACGTTTTGTACGCACAATCACGGCTCTTGGAATCCATCGATCAAGCCTGGTTTGCTCCTCTTGCTCCCTATCCTGCTTTTCCCTTCGACACTCCGTATCTCGTTCCATTACCGCCTGCCGCTCCAAATGACAAGCAGCCCAAAGATTCCACTACCTCCGATATTCGCGTCAATCCCCAGGATCAAAAATCCAATCGGGAAGGAACTCATTTCCGCTGGATGCCTGCGTTAGGCGAATCCTTCCTCTACACCGGCATCATGCACACCTTCGACCTCACCACCGAAGCCGGCACGCGCGATGCCCTCTACGGGCCTTGGTTCAAGGATTACACTCGTTCAGTCGCGCAACTTCGCGGTTGGAGCGACAGCGACAAGTTCATGGCCCCGTACGTGGGGCATCCTATCGAAGGTTCTATTTTCGGATTTATCGAGCGACAGAATGACCCCAAGTATCGGCTCGTGCAATGGGGCGACGGGAGGGAGTATTGGGTCAGCATGCTGCGCTCGATGGCCTATTCCGCCGTCTGGCATACGCAATGGAAAATTGGGCCCGCCAGTGAAGCTTCCATTGGCAACGTCATGCTTCACGCTTCTCCTGGGTTTATCACTCTTGTGGACACGCCCACCCTCGGGTTTTGCACTATGCTGGCCGAGGATGCCGCTGATCGCTATCTCACCATGGGCCTCGAGAATCGCACGGACAATCGTGCCATCATCATCCTGGCCCGCAGCTTCCTCAATCCGGGTAGAACGTTCGCCAACGTGATGGCCTTCCGGCCTCCCTGGGTCCGCGACACGCGCTTGAATCTTTTCGGCGAGAACTATGAAGTCCGCAAGATGCTCCTCGCGGATTACAAGAACGGCGAAGGAGACAAGCCCTTCATCTTCGTGAAGGATGCCTGGAAACCGGCCGGTGTCGAATTTACCCACCCGCATTCCAAGGAAGCGGATATAGAGCTCACCGCCTTTCCTTATTACGAAACCTTTTTGGGTGGCGGTTCCTGCATCGGCGGAGGTGGTTCTGGTGCCGCTCGCGTCAACCCCAAGCTTCAGGTCATCACCGAAGTCAGCGGCTGCCTCATCATGCATCAGCCCTACTACAATTACAGTGCCGACTCCCTGTTTTACGGTGGCGGTTTCCGCTATACCCCCCTCGCTGCTCACAAGTTTTCTCCCTTTGCGCAGTTTATGTTTGGGGGAAGAAAAGTGACCCAGGAAATCGATAATCTGCAGCTCAAGGCGCTGCTACTGAAAGAGTGGAATAACGGCGACGGCACTCTCCCGCACTACCCGATGCGCAACGCCTACGAGTTTCAAACTTCGCAAGACGGTCCCAGCATTGCCGTTGGTGGTGGGTTCGATTGGGTGGTTACCCGTCCCTTTGCCTGGCGCATTGTGAATGTCGAGTACACCCGCTCTTGGATGAACGACGTCGCATGGATCCATCCGCAAGAAGGTCTGAAGATCTCCACGCAAGCGGTCGTGCGCATCGGCACATGGTAGGGCGGTCCGCGAAAAAACCCCGATTTAGGATTCTTCGTCCTCGTTGAACAACCTCGGTTGCGCTGCCCCGCTCGCTGCTGGCTTCCGCCGGGCGATTCCCACAACACCCAGCACCGTAAATTCTGTTAGCGCTGTCCGTGGCACGAAAATCCGATCGGTATTCGAATTGAAATCTGGTGGCGTCATCTGCAACCCGTTTTCCTGCAGACCGAGAAGATCGTTGGGAATGACTCCTTCGAGACTTTCGCCGTCCCGGAAGCGCAGCCGCACCCACAACCCGTCCAGCTTCGGGCGGCTGAGGAAGCTCTTTCGCTCCATCTCGACGTCTTCTTGAAGATCCCGCACAAAATAAATGGCGCGCACCTTCTCCAGCGGCACCTCTTCGTGCTCTCCGTTCTGGGTCAGTAGGTCAATGGCTTCGGCTTGCGGCAATCGAGCAGGGCTCAGGTATCCCCGCAGCAGCTTCTTCTCCAGAAGCTCGATGATCACTTTCTTATGGGTAGAGGCTGGGGTTTTGGTCTTCAAACTGACTTTTTCCGTCTAAATTCATGAATCAATTGCGCAAAAGCGCAGATTATGTTAATTTAACCTCGTCTTTCCTGTCAAGTTGTTGTTTTTACTGGCTTTAGGTCCCTGAGGGGAGCCTTTGACCGAAAAGAAGCAAATCCTCAAATCCGCTTCTATCATCTCCCTGGTTACCATCGTCAGCCGGATTCTCGGTTACGTTCGGGACCAGCGCATTTCTTTCCTTCTTGGCACCACACTTTCTGCCGATGCATTCGTCCTCGCCTACCGCCTTCCCAACCTTTTCCGTCGCATGGTTGCCGACGGTGTGGTCGCCGCCTCCTTCATCCCTGTGTTTACCACCTACATGCGCGACTCCACCTCCGAGGATCTCTGGCGCTTCGCCAACCGTCTCTTCTGGAGCCTCGCCTTGGTTCTTGCGATCATTACAGTTCTCGGGGTCATCTTCTCTCCCGTGGTCATTCAGTCCTTCTCATCCGCGCAAGACCGCTCGAGCAGTTGGGAGGAGGCCATTGCCCTGAATCGTATCATTTTTCCCTACCTGTTCTTCGCCGGACTGGCTGCCCTGGGCATGGGCATCCTTAACTCCTTTCACAATTTTGCTCTTCCCGCTTCCACCACGGTGCTGCAAAACCTGGCCATCATCATCTTCTCCATCGCTCTCGTCTGGCATTACTTCGAGAGGCCTGCGGTCTCGCTCGCCGTCGGCGTTCTGGTCGGAGGCGCGCTGCAATTTCTGATCCTTGTTCCTCAGTTGGTCCGCCGCGGCATGCGCTTCGATTTCGGCATTTCCTTTTCTCATCCGGGCATCAAGAGTTTTGCCCGCCTGATGTTTCCCCGTTTTTTCGGGATGGGTGTCGCCCAGATCAATTTTTTTGTCGATACGTTCTTTGCTACAGCTCCCCGCATGCCTCGCGGCAGCCTGGCGGCGCTTTACGTTTCTGACCGCGTTATGGAACTGGTTCTCGGGGGTTATGCCATCGCTGTGGCCACCGCGATTCTGCCCATGATGTCCCATCAAGCTGCCGCCAACGATTATGAAGGCCTGAAGCGCACGCTCACCTTTGCCGTTCGCATAGTCGCCTACATCACCATTCCCGCCGCCCTTGGCCTGATGATCCTTCGCGAGCCCATCATCCGTATGCTCTTCCAGCACGGCCAGTTCGTCGCCGAATCCACGCGCCTCACGGCCCGTCCCCTCCTTTACTACGCCGCCGGCCTACCCGCTCTCGCCTGCGTCAAGCTTATCGTCCCCGCCTTCTATTCCGCGAAGGACACCAAAACTCCCGTCATTGTCGCCCTGATTTCCTTTGCCCTCAATATCGCGCTCAACATTCTCTTCCTCAGTCACGTGTTTTTCCGCCGCTTTCAAAACGGCGGGCCGGCGCTGGCCACGGTTCTCGCGAGCTTTTTCGACTTTTTTATTCTCTTCTTCATCTTCCGCCTTCGCTACGGTACCCTCGGCAGTCTCAAGATTCTTCGTTCCATCGGCAAAATCACGCTTTGTGCTGCGCTTATGGGTGTGGGCTGTATGATCGGCAATCATTACGCCAATTACACGGTTCAATCCGCCTTCTTCACGCAACTCCTCGTCTTCATCGCCCTGATTGGCGGCGCCACCCTTCTCTACATTGGCCTCACGTGGGTTTTCCGTTGTCCGGAAATCGAAGAAGTCTACGGCATCGCTACCCGCCGCGAGACTGCCGAAGAATTGGCTGGTTCCTGATGGATCTCTCTGCTGCCATCTCTGCCTTTCTCACGCATGTCCGCGTGGAGAAGGGCCTTTCCGCGAACACCGTCTCCGCCTACGGGCGGGACATGTCCAAGTTCGAGGCGTTTGCCAAGAAGCAGAAACTCATCCTCAGATCCGTCACCCGCGACGATCTTGTCGACTTCCTCGCCAGCCTTTATCGCCAGAAGCTGGAAAGTCGCACCGTTGCTCGTCATCTCGTCACTCTTCGCAACTTCTTTCGCTTTGCCCAGGTGCAGGACCTCATCGCCGAGGATCCGTCTCTGAATCTCGAGTCTCCCAAGATTCGCCGCTCGCTCCCCGATTACCTTCGCCTCGAGGAAGTCGAAAAGCTTCTGGCTCAGCCCGACGAGAAGACCTTCATCGGCCTGCGGGATCGCGCCATGTTCGAGGTTCTCTACTCGAGCGGCCTTCGCGTCTCGGAATTGACCAATCTGCGCGTCATGGACCTCGATCGCTCCGCCGGTTGCGTTCGCTGCATCGGCAAAGGCGATAAGGAGCGCATCGTCCCTGTTGGCAAGAAAGCTCTGGCTCTGGTCGATCGCTACCTTCACGATGCCCGGCCAAAGCTTCTGGGCAAGGGCCAACTGGCTCACTCGCCGATTCTTTTTCTGAACCGTCGTGGCGGCCGTTTCAGTCGCGTCGGCGTTTGGAAAATTCTTTCCGCCTATGGACGGCAAGCCGGTTTGCGTGTGGCGCTCACGCCTCACATGCTGCGTCACAGTTTTGCCACGCATCTTTTGGAACGCGGCGCCGATTTGCGCTCTGTCCAGTTGATGTTGGGTCACAGCGATATTTCCACAACGCAAATCTATACTCACGTTGTGGAGGAGCGGTTGAAGCAGATTTACAAGGCTCATCACCCGCGCGCCTGACGCGCGGGAAGGGAACTACCGCGGGTACGGGCGATGCCGCATTTAGCCGCCCACCCTAATGGGAAGGAGTGCAATGCCTGATTACATGTTTTTGCTCGAAAGCCGTCTCTCCCCGGAGCAGCGCGCCGCCATGCTCCGGGTTCAGGAGTTGGCTGCTGCGATGGGCTTCAATGTCTATTTGACCGGTGGTACTGTCCGCGATCTCATCACCGGTGCTACGCTTCGCGATCTCGATTTCACGGTCGAAGGCAATCCTTCCAAGATGGCCCGCGAACTCGAGAAAGGGGGCGCCAAGGTTCTCTCCGAGGATGAAAAGCTTCGCCACGTCGAAATGCTGTTTGCCAGCGACGTCGATGGCAGCCTTTCCGCCGCTCGTGACGAATACTACGTCCGACCCGGCACTCGCCCCGAAATCCGTTGGTCCACGATCATGGAGGATTTGCGCCGCCGCGATTTTTCTCTCAACGCCATCGCGATTTCTCTTAACCCGGCTTCCCGCGGCCTTCTGCTCGATCCTACCAACGGTCTCTCCGACATTGAACATGGCGAAGTCCGCGCCCTCATCATTCACAGTTTCACCAATCAACCGGTTCGCCTCATCCGCGTTCTCCGCATGGCCGCGCGCATGGGATTCAAGCTCGAATCGCGCACCCAAGAGTGGTTCAATCTCGCCCTTGAGCGTGAACTCCAGAAGACCATCACTCCCGAAGATGCCGGCCAGGAACTCCGTGCTCTCGCCAAGGAAGAACGGCCCCACCTCATTCTCAGGGAATGGGATGAGCAGGACTTGCTCGAACTCGTCCACCCCCTTCTCGCGAAAAAGCATCCTGACTACGACGCGATCTCACGGCTCTTCAAAGTGCGCGATGAGCTGTTCATGGCTGGTTTCCGTCCACGCCTCGCTACTCCGATGATGTTGGCGATTCTTGGCCGCCTCAAGGACCGCGAACTGGGGCACCTTCTTTCAAAGCTGGGCTTCCGCGCCGCGGAAATCGAAACGATCGAAGAGTTTCCCGAGAAGGCACTCAGTGTCCAGAAGGATCTCGCCGGCAAAAAGGCCAAAACTCCCATCGACGCGTACCGCTACATTGAAAAGCTTCCTCTCGATGTTCTGGCCTATCTCCTCGCTGAATCCAATAACTCCGGCGCTGTCTCGAAGATCAAATCCTATCTCCATAAATGGCGGCCCATCCGTCAGGCCCTCCCCGGAGTTGGCACCGAATTGGAAACGCTAGGCATGCCCCGCGGTCCCAAGTTCGATCAGGTCGTGGACGAGGTGTTCGCTGCCCAATTGAACGGCCGTGGCAAGACGCCCGAAGAGCGCGAGAAAATCTTGCGCAAACTTTCCGGCATTAAGGAACCGCCCAAGAAAAAAGAAAAGGAAAAGAAGGCAGGGAAGAGCGGTGAGAAACATGCTGCTGCCCAGGCTGCTCCACCCAAACAGAAAAGTGCCGCAGAAAAACACGCTGCCCAGGAAAAATTCAAAGCTGGCATGAGTGCCGCCGCCAAGAAAAAATCCAAAAAGTAAGCGCTTCTTGCCAAAGCACAGTTCGTCAGGGCACGACTTTCGTTGTGCTATCGACCCGCCCACCGAAAAAGAGGCTTTAGCCCGCGAGGGACTCTTCGCGAGCACACCACCATGGCCCCATTTATCCACAATCCCGCGGAATCCCCGTTCGCAATTCCCACTCCCACGATTTACAATTAATTTCCATGGGCAATCCCCAGTTCGTCCATCTGCATGTCCATACGGATTTCAGCCTCCTCGACGGAGCTTGCGAGACCACAGAGCTCCTGGACGAGGCCTCGCGCCAGAAAATGCCGGCCGTGGCCATCACCGACCATGGCAACCTGTTCGCCGCCGCCAATTTTTTCTATGAAGCCAGCAAACGCGATGTTAAGTCCATCATCGGTTGCGAAGTTTATGTCGCCAAGGGCAGCCGCCACGACCGCGGCGAAAAATCCGGCCCGCCCACCGAAGATCGCGACGATTTCGAGCCCGGTACTCGCGGCAGCAACCACCTTGTCCTTCTCTGCGAGGATCTCGAGGGCTATCACAACCTGATCAAGCTCGTCTCCGCCGGCTTCCTCGAAGGCTTCTACTACAAGCCGCGCATCGACTACGACCTCCTCAGCAAACATTCCAAAGGCCTCATCGCTCTAGGTGCTTGTCTCCGCGGTCCCGTCACCGAATGTATCGTCGAGGAAAAATTCGACCGCGCCCGCGAAAACGCCTATCGCCTACGCGACATCTTTGGCAAAGGCAATTTCTTCCTAGAGATTCAGGATCAGGGCCTCCCCATCGAAAAGGGTGTCAACACGCAGCTCATCCGTCTCTCCAAAGAAACCGGCATCCCCCTTGTCGCCACTAACGATTGCCATTATCTCCACCACGAAGACGCTCACGCGCAGGAAGTCTTGCTCTGCATCCAAACTGGCAAGACCATGAGCGATGCCCATCACATGAAGTTCGCCACGGACCAGTTCTATTTCAAGACCGCTCAGGAAATGGCTCAGGTCTTCCGCGAAGTTCCGGACGCCGTCTCGCGCACCGTCGATATTGCTGCTCGCTGTAACGTCAAGATCGAGCGCATCCCTAACGCCCTGCCGGAATTCAAGGTGCCTCCGGGACTTACTCCGGATCGCTATTTCGAGAAAGTGGCCCGAGAAGGTTTTGCCAAGCGTCTTCCGCAGCTAGAGCGTCTGGCCAAGCAAAATCTGCTTCGTAATCCCATTTCCGAGTATGAGACTCGCCTCAGCTCCGAAATCGAAATGATCAAGAAGATGCACTATGAAGGCTACTTCCTGATCGTTTGGGATTTCATCCAGTACGCGCGCGCCCAGGAAGTTCCTGTCGGCCCCGGCCGCGGGTCCGCTGCCGGAAGTCTCGTCAGCTACGCGCTTCGCATCACCGACGTTGATCCCCTGCAGTACAATCTCCTCTTCGAGCGCTTCCTCAACCCCGAGCGCGTTTCCATGCCTGATATCGACATCGATTTCTGCATGCGCCGCCGCGGCGAGCTCATTGATTACGTCACCCAAAAATACGGCCGCGAGAATGTTTCGCAGATCATCACTTTCGGCACCATGGCCGCCAAAGCCGCCGTCAAAGATGTTGGCCGTGCCATGGATATTCCATATGGCGAAGTCGATCGTCTCGCCAAGCTCATCCCCACCACGCTCGGTATTGAGCTGGAGGTTGCCCTAAAGGAATCTCCGCAGCTCAAAGCTGCCATTGACGCTGACGATCGCCTCACAGATCTGATGAAGGTTGCCCTTCGTCTCGAAGGGCTTTCCCGTCACGCCTCCACGCATGCAGCTGGTGTCGTCATATCTCCGCAACCGCTCACCGAGCTCATTCCGGTTTACAAGACCAACCGAGATGAAATCACCACCCAGTACGACATGAACGCCCTCGAGCGTATCGGTCTCCTCAAGATGGACTTCCTCGGCCTCACTACGCTCACCGTTCTTTTCGATACCGTAAAAATGGTGGAGAAGAACCGCAAGGTCACCGTCGATCTCGACACCTTGCCCTTCGACGACGAAGCCACCTACAAGCTGTTCGCCCGGGGCGACACCACCGCCATCTTCCAGTTTGAATCCCACGGCATGCGCGACATCCTACGCCGCTATCAGCCGACACGCATCGAGGACCTCACCGCCCTCAACGCTCTTTACCGCCCCGGCCCCATTCAGGGCGGCATGATCGACGATTTCATCAATCGCAAGCATGGCAAAACCAAAGTCAGCTACGAACTTCCTCAGCTCAAGGACATTCTCGAGGAAACCTACGGGGTTATCCTCTACCAGGAACAGGTGATGCAAATCGCCAACCGCCTGGCGAGTTTCTCCCTCGGCGAAGCCGACATACTTCGCCGCGCCATGGGCAAGAAAAAGAAAGAGGAAATGGCCGCTCAGCGCGCCAAGTTCCTCGCGGGTTGCGAAAAAAATAAAATTCCCGAAAGGAAAGCTGTCCGCATTTTCGATTTGATGGAAGAGTTCGCCGGATACGGTTTCAACAAGTCTCACTCCTGTGCCTATGCTCTTCTCGCGTATCAGACGGCCTGGCTCAAAACGCACTATCCTGTCGAATTCATGGCCGCCCTCCTTACCTCCGAAACCGGCAATGCCGAAAAGCAGGTCAAGTACATCAATGAATCCCGCGGCATGGGCATCCCCATCCTTCCACCCGATGTGAACGAAAGCGATCTTTTCTTTACCCCTGTCGGCGATTCCATTCGTTTCGGCATGGCCGCCATCAAAAACGTCGGCGAAAACACGGCCAAAGCGATTCGCGAATCTCGTCTCAGTGAGGGCGAGTTCAAGTCCCTCTACGATTTTTGCGAGCGCATCGAATCCCGTTTTCTCAACAAACGCGTCTTCGAAAGCCTTATCAAGTGCGGCGCCATGGACTCTCTCGGCCCGCGCGAACCCATGCTCGCTTCCGTGGACGACGCCATCGCCGCCATCCAGCGTGCCGCGCGCGCCAAGGAATCCGGTCAGCATGGTCTTTTCTTCGGCGGGGCTGCCACCGAACCCAAGGTCCACTTTGAACTTCGCGATGCAGCTCCTTGGACGGAAGAAGAGCGTCTGACGAGCGAATACGCCATGCTTGGCTTCTACGTCTCCGGCCATCCACTGGAAAAGTACGCCTCGCGCCTGAAAGATCTTGGTGTCTTCTCACTCGACGAAGTCGAAGGGCAGCGCAGTGGCAAAGAAATCTCCGTAGCTGGTCTTATCGTCGGGACTCGCCCCATGCGTTCCAAAAAAGGCGCTCGCTGGGCCATCTTCACCTTACAGGACATGACCGGCGTCCAGGAGTTGCTCGCTTTCCCGGAAAGCTTCGCCCGCCTGGAATCGCTTCTGAAGCCGGGCCAGCCGCTTCTCCTCAAAGCGCGTGTTCAGGTCGAAGAAGCCGGAACCCGGCTCTCGCTTCAGGAAGCTCGCCGTCTGGACACGGTCGCCGAATCCAATGGCCCCCAAGAATTCCGCTTGAAGTTGGACCTCCAGCGCCTGAACGAGGAAGCGCTCCGCCAGCTCGAGGAACTCTTCGCCAAAGCCGCCGGACCCAGCACCGTGGTCTTTGAGGTTAAAGCCCACGATGGCACTACTGCTGTAGTCCAATCTCAGCGTAAGATACGGGTCACGCCGGACTTTATCGCGGCACTCGACCGCATTTGCGGCGACGAGGGAATTCAAAGGATTTCTTAATGTGCGCAGCGGCCAAGAAGGATAAGAAGGGTGTCCAGACGCTCGAACGCCAGAAGGAGATCGATCGCCTCGAAAAAGATGTCGAGGACTTGCGTCGCCTCTCCGCCGGCACGGCGGATCGGGACGCCGAACTCGAGCGTCTCAAGCATGAAGTCCTCGAACTTCGCCGGGAATTTTACACGCATCTCGGTCCGTGGCAGCGCGCCCAGATCGCCAGGCACCCACAGCGTCCCCACACGCTGGACTGGATCAACTTGATGATTACCGATTTCATTGAACTTCATGGAGACCGCGGGTTTGGCGATGACAAGGCCCTCGTCGCGGGTATGGGCAAGTTTCGCGGTCGTCCCGTGGCGGTCATCGGCCAGCAAAAGGGAAGAGACACCAAGCAGCGCGTCGTTCGCAATTTCGGCCAGCCAAAGCCCGAAGGCTACCGCAAGGCTCTACGTGTCATGCAGCTCGCCGCAAAATTCGGTCGGCCCATTCTGACCTTTGTCGATACTCCTGGTGCGTATCCCGGCATCGATGCCGAAGAGCGCGGCCAGGGTGAAGCCATCGCTCGCAATCTCCGCGAAATGGCCCGCCTGCCCGTTCCTGTCATTGTCACGGTCACGGGCGAAGGTGGTTCTGGCGGGGCGCTCGCCATCGCCGTCGGCGACCGTATCAACATCCTCGAAAACGGCTTCTACTCCGTCATCTCTCCCGAGGGCTGCGCCTCCATCATCTGGCGCGATGCCAGCAAAGCCGAAACCGCCGCCATTGCCATGAAAATTATGGCTCCTGATCTCCGCGATCTCGGCATCATCGACGAAATTATTTCCGAACCTGACGGCGGCGCGCACAGCGACTTTGAAGGTGCCGCCAAGCTCCTCGGCGACGTTCTCGAACGCCAACTCCTCGTGCTCACCAGCCACTCCCCCCGCCAGTTGGTCCACGACCGCTACGAGAAATTCCGCCGCATGTGCCAGTTCTTCGACCTCGGCGGCTAATCCGCAGGTCTTCAATACCGCAAGCACGAGCGACGTTCCACCAAAGCCAGTCGCAAAACGGCCAACTGACGAGGCAAAACCGATTCCCCCTCCCCCCGTACCACATTCGCCACTCTTCCCCCATCCTTCCGTTGTTCCTCCCCATTCCTCGCACTACTCTGAAATGGCAACGCGTGGCCCATCGCCTCGGGGAAATCGTCTCCGCACCGTTTGCAAAGGACAAAGCCTCATCATGTCGGAACCGTTCCGTCCGTATGAAAAACTCGTGGATATCACCATCTTGGGGAGGAAATTTCAGGTCCCCGAGCGCAATTCCTTGCTCCGCTGCTTCCAGTTCATCAGCCCCGAAACCATTCCCTACGGCCGCTTTTGCTGGAATCAGGATTGTCAATACTGCCGCGTCGCCTGTCAGCTTCCCGACGATGACGAGCCCCGTGAGATGCAGTCCTGCAAATTCATTGTCATGCCCGGTATGGAGATCACCGAACTCAGTCAGGAACTGAAGTGGTGTCTCCGCTCCAAGCTGCCCTCCGACGCCACCGTCTCCAAATAACCTGCCTTTGTCGGGACCGCCTTCCGAGACGGTTCTTCCCGTTCCTTTTCTTTACGGCCCAAATCCTCGATTCATATCCCACTACGGAAAATGCGGCAACGCCTTCGCAGGATCGCGGATGAACTCTTCCGTCTGTGCGACAAGGTCGCGCATTCGTTGCCCCGCGGCTGGTCCCACCTCTAGCGACCGAGCGATGGCGTCGGATGGCCCGCGCGAGTCACACCGTCAGGAGGTCGCAAGCCTTTGGCCAACAGCAACCCACCTTTGTCCCGCAGCGTAAACAGTTTCTCCATTCGCTCGCGCACTTCGCGCAGCTGCTTTTCGCCAAACTCTCCTTCCCAGGGTTTCTCAATCTCCCCAAGCGCGGGTCTCCGGAGAGGTTCCCGCCAACCGCGGAATTTCTCGTTCCGGAATCGGTTTCATCACTTCCGTTCCGAATCTGTTCTGCTAACGTTGTTCGATTTCTGCCAGCAACCCAGGCCATATCTCAATGGCTTCTTGCCCCATTGGCGTTGCACCAACGATCCACTCCCAGCCCGACCGCAACTCGCGTCCGGCTCTCTTGTGCAGTGCGTGCGGAAGCAACCGCTGATCCGACTCGTCGGGCTGCACCGTGACGTATCCCCATCTCTCCAAACGGCCCAATGCAAACTTGATTGGCGCTACGGCAGCATTGCTTTGCTCGGCCAGGCTCTGTACGCTCAGTCCCTTGTCACCCAACACGCTCAACGACACTCTCGAGCCTTCGTAGCCTGCCCCAGACATTCTTCGTTCGAACTCATTGTCCAACTCCACAGTAAAGGCGATCAGCATCTGAGAGAGCACTGCCGATAAAGGCCTTCTCGAATCTTCTTCGGCGTGAACTGTCCGGGCATCTGCGTTCGCCGCGCCATCGATTTGCCTCTTCGCCCCTCTTCCTCTAGGCTTTTCCTTAGCCATGTGGAATCCTTTCCTCCTCCCCTGCGACGGTTGTGGCCAGCTTGCGGATTCCGCGCACATCTCGCGTCGTCTCGAACGCCTCGCCTGGACCACGCGCTTTCGTCCGGTTCACATCCAGGCCTTACTCCTGGCCGGCATCGCTCCCAAACTTGATTTCGATTTTCTCTACGCTCCTCAGTCGTCCTTTCACGGCGAAGCCGGAATTATTCTAAAAGCCATTCCGCTCTCCACGGAAGGGAAGTCCCCGGAAGCCGTCCTCACCGAATTTCAAAAGCTTGGTCTGATGCTGACTCACGTATTGGAATGTCCGCTGGACGAAAATGTCACCGAGTCCCGGGAGCAGTCCCTCCTCGAAAAACAGCTCCCCGCCACCATCGCCCGGATTCGGCGCTCCCTCAAGCCGAAGCGCCTCCTCCTGCTTTCACGGGAACTTCAGCCGCATTCCGACAGACTCCGCCAGGCCGATTTAGCCTTCCCGGTCCTGCCTTCGCCCACAGGCTCGTTTTTGTCCTCCATCCCTCCCTCGGAAAACGACCTGCAGACCTTCCACGCAGCCTTAGCAATAGCTAATGCCCTTGCTGTCTAGGGTTTTGCAGTGTGACGGACGTCACTGCTCGGGGTGACACCCTAACTCACACTGGTGCCGTACCTGGCTGTTTCTGGGTATGCGGTATGCTACTATTCCAGTTGGAGTGCTGCACGCTCCACGAAGGGTGATTTGTGCAAACTCGTGCTAAATTCGGCGTTGGCATCGGCGTCATCACCATCTCCTTGGCTTTCTTAGCTTGGCTCGGCTACGGGGAAAGCAAAACCTACTACCACACCATTGCCGAGTACCAGGCCCTCCAAGGCTCCGCGCGCAATCATCGGATGCGTTT
Organism: Candidatus Acidiferrales bacterium; assembly: GCA_963775865.1. GTDB lineage: Bacteria > Acidobacteriota > Terriglobia > Acidiferrales > UBA7541 > Acidiferrum. Next base: position 932,326 of record CAVZKU010000002.1, read on the forward strand.
GGCTGGTTCCGTCGAGCCCGGCACGATCAAGCACCTACCCGGCCGCGTCGAATTCGTTTTGGAAGAGCAGGGGAAGACCCTGCTCGTGAGTTACGTCGGTACCGATCCTTTGCCGGACACTTTTGTGGACAAGTCTCAGGCTCTTGTCGAAGGTCGTCCTGCTAGCGACGGGAGATTCGTTGCCGAACACGTACAGGCCAAGTGCGCTTCCAAGTACGAATCTGCACCAGGTGGTGACAAGCCGGCTCCGACCGCAAACACGCAAACGAGTGGCACTTACGGCGCACAGTGACGCTAGGCTAGGGGGAGGGCGAACAGCCTATGGATGTATTCGGTAGTTTTTCGCTTCTGCTAGCGTTCGTGTGCGCGGTCTACGCCTTCATTGGCGGGATTTTCGCCATCCGCACGCGCCACCCTCTTCTCGTCAAAAGCACTCGGCAGGCCGGCATCGCCACCTGCGTTCTGGTTTTCATCGCCACGATCAGCCTCGAGTATCTGCTCTTCAGCGACAACTTCTCGATGGCCTACGTGGTCCAGCATTCCAACCGCGATCTCTCCACCTTCTATAAAGTCGCTGCTCTCTGGGCTGGTCAGGAAGGCTCGCTTCTTTTCTGGAGCACTCTCCTCGCCGTCTACGTCATCTCCGTTTTGCTCGCCTACCGCCACAAGAATGGAGAACTCATGCCGTACGTCGGCGTGATTCTCGCTGGCGTTCAAATCTTTTTCCTCACTCTCAATAATTTCGTCGAGAATCCTTTCAAAACTCTCGCCACAGTCAGCGCCAGCGGAGTCCTCGCCCCCCTCACCCGCATGGACGGCAACGGCCTCAATCCTCTCCTCCAGTATCCGGAAATGGTCATTCATCCTCCCAACCTCTATTCCGGCTATACCGGGTTCACAATTCCGTTCGCTTTTGCTCTCGCTGCGCTTCTCGCTCGCTATCCCGGCGAAAAGTGGATTCACCTCACCCGCAAGTGGACCATGGTTGCCTGGTGCTTCCAGTCCCTTGGCATTCTACTCGGTGCTCATTGGGCCTACGCCGTTCTCGGTTGGGGTGGTTATTGGGGCTGGGATCCGGTCGAAAACGCTTCGCTGCTTCCTTGGCTGACTGGCACCGCATTCCTTCATTCCGTCATGATGCAGGAAAAGCGCGGCATGATGAAAGTCTGGAACGTTTGGCTGGTTTTCTGTACCTTCCTCCTCTGCATTCTCGGCACGTTCCTCACGCGCAGCGGCGTGGTCAGTTCCGTCCACGCGTTTGCCAATTCGCACATCGGTCCCTGGTTCGTCGGCTTCCTCTGCTTGACCATCGTCGTCTGCTTCCTCGCCTATTTCAAGAATCGCGACTACCTGAAAAGCGAAAACATGCTCGATTCCATGGTCTCGCGCGAATCCAGCTTTCTGTTCAACAATCTTCTGTTCCTCGTCGCTTGCATCGCTGTTCTCTCCGGCACTCTCTTCCCGGTCTTCTCCGAATGGTTCACGAATAACCGTATCAGCGTCGGCGCTCCTTTCTTCAACAAGGTCATGATTCCCATCGGCCTCGCCATTCTGTTTCTCACTGGCGTTGGCCCGCTGCTCGCCTGGCGCAAGACTTCCCTGGACAGCCTCAAGCGCAATTTCGGCTGGCCCCTCATTGCCGGCGTTCTTTCCACTGTTGCAGCTTTTGTTCTTGGCTATCGTGATCCTGCGTCAATGCTCTGTCTCTTCCTTTGCGGCTTCGTCACCTGGACCATCGTCCTGGAGTTCTACCGTGGCGCGAAAGTCATCGCCGCGCGCACCGGCATGAGCATGATGATGGCTGCTCATGAGCTCTCCATGCGCAATACCCGCCGCTATGGCGGCTACGTCGTCCACTTCGGCATGGTCTTGGTTTTCATCGGCCTGGCTGGCGCTGCGTTCAACACGGAAGCCCAAAAAGCCATGAATATCGGCGACTCCATGAAACTAGGCCCGTACACGCTCGTCCTGCAGAGCGGCGATACCAAGGCCGAAAAAAATTACACTGCGCAGCGCATGATCGTCGAAGTTCTCAAGGGCAACAAGCAGATCATGCTGCTCTATCCCGAGAAGCGTCAGTTCCAGGGGACCGAACAGGCCGCTGGCACCATGGTCGCCATCTATTCGACTCTTCGCGAAGACCTCTACGTCGTCTATGCTGGTATGGATCCCGAAGCCAACGTCCCCGTCATTCACGCGTTCTTGAATCCATTAGTGAAGTGGATTTGGCTCGGCGGTGTTTGGGTGGTCATGGGCACACTTCTGGCACTCATGCCCAATCGCCGCGCCACTCTTGTGTTGGCCGGTGCCCCTGCGCCTTCCACGGTTCCCGGTGTGCCGGTGCTCAGCCCCAACGTCTCGCTGCGAGAAGGCCATGACTAACCGTATGGTTCGAAATACCTCTAGGCAGGGCACGCCGTCAGCGCCTAAGGCCAGCCTCGTCGAGCGCCTCGCATCTCTCGTTCTCCTGCTGGCGTTCGCCTCCGTTCCTCTCGTTACTGCTCAAGTCGGGTATTCGCCGCGCGCCAAAGCCATCGGCATGCACCTCAAATGTATGTGCAAAGGCTGCGACATGAGTGCTGGCGGTTGTGCGCACCCCGGCGGTTCATTCTCCGGTCCGTGTGACACCGCCAAGGCGATGCTCAAGGAAGTTGATCAACATCTCGCCAGAGGCGAATCCGAGCAGCAAATCATCGACGCCTTCGTCGCCGAGTACGGCACCATCGTGTATGTCGAGCCGCCCAAGAGAGGATTCGGCCTCGTTGCCTGGCTCATGCCCGTTTTCTACGCTATCGTAGGCTTGGCTCTTCTGATTTTCGTTGTTCGCAAGTGGGCGGTTCGCGCAGCCACTCCTGGCAGCGCTGGTTCCACCGTTCATAACGAAGCGATGGATCGCGCCCGCGCGCAAGCCGCTCGCGAGACTGAGGACTGATCGAATGTTCGGCTTTTCTCAAATTCTATTGCTCGCCGTTCTTCCGGACTGGGCCGCCTTGGGCGCTTGCTTCGCTCTCGTCGCGGCCGTCTTCCTTTTTGTCTTCTACATTCATCCCGACGCCTCCGACCTTGCTCCTCATCGCACCAAGCTCGATCAGCTCCTCGAACGTCGCGACACGATTTATGATAATCTCCGCGACCTCAAGTTCGAGCATCGCGCCGGCAAATATTCGGAAGGTGATTACGAGCTCATGAAGATTTCTCTCGAAAATGAAGCCGCCTTGGTTCTCACGGAAATCGAGCAGGTCACCGAATCTCAGGTACGCCGTCCTCGTCCCCTCCGTCCTGACACTCCCGAGCGGAGCGTTAGATGAAGTCGATCCCGTCCCGCATCCTTCTCCTTCTTCTCACATCCTTCGCTCTCGCCGCCGCCACCTACGCTGGCACACTGAGTGGTACGGTCATCAATCGCACTACGGGTAAGCCTGAACCCAATGTCGCTTTGGACCTCCTCAGTCCCACCGGGGGGATGGCCGAACTTGCTACCGCCACAAGCGACGCCCGGGGCCATTTCTCCGTGACCAAGGATTCCATCGGCATGGCGCCCGTCCTGATCCGCGCCACCCTTCACGACGTCAGTTTCAACACATTTGCTCCTCCAGGCCGCCCCGATATAGAAGTCGAAGTTTATGACGTCTCCAAAGATCCCCACTCCATCACCGTTCCGTCCCATGTCATCATCTTTGAGCCCCGGGACAATCGGCTCATCGGCGCCGAGGAATATGCCATCCAAAATAACTCGCAGCCGGCCGTCGCCTACTTCCGCACCGAAGGTAATTTCGATTTCGCAATTCCCGAAAACGCCACTCTCGGCCAAGTCAGCACCACCAGTTCCATGGGCATGGCCATCACGCAAGCTTCCATCGATAAAGGCAAAGGTCGCTACGCCATTGCCTACGCCTTTCGCCCCGGTCAGACCAACGTTCGCCTCTCCTACGAACTCCCGTACACAAATCATTCCGCCACGCTCAAACTGCCGGCTACCTATCCCGACGCTAAACTCCTCGTTGTCGTTCCTCCGGGCATCACGCTGGCCGGTGACGGCTTAGTCGCCGCGGGTCAGGAACAAGGCATGATGGTGTATACCCACGAACCGCTGGCCGCAAAAGCCGTCCTCTCCGTGAAACTCTCCGGTGTAGCCACTGCGCCCCCGGCCGGTTCCGACCAGGGCCAGGAGACCGCGCAGGAAGGGAACTCGCGTCAGGACCAGGGCCCCGAAGTCATTGCCGCTCCCAGCCGTCTCAACGATTTCAAGTGGTACCTCTTTGCTGGTCTCGCCGCACTCTTTGCCATGGGCGCCCTTCTGCTTTCTCGCAAACAAGTGGTTGTCGCCGCGGGCGAACCTGACGACGTGGCTCTCCCGACGGCGAAGCCATCCAAGCCCGGGCCGTCAGCAAAATCGAAAAAGGCATCGCCTGTCGCTACGCCCGCTCCCTCCTCGAATCTTGCGGCGCAGGTCGATCAGCACATTGCGGTGACCATGGACTCGCTCAAAGAACAAATTTTTCGCCTGGAGCTGCGCCGCCAGGCCGGCACAATTTCCGAAGAGGACTACGCCCGCGAAAAAGCCCGTTTCGACAAGCTTCTTCGCGACATGGTCCAAGGTTAGCCTCCAGGTTTTCCTTAGCTTGTGTATGGCGGGTCTTTAGATCCGGGCTTCAGCTCCTGAGGAATCCGCGGCTTTTGTTAGCTGGTAGCAAGACACAACACCCGTGGGCGCTCCACTCAACGGAAAAGGAATTCGCCCAGCCGCATTGGGCGCAACTCGGAAAAATTTCGTGTCTCCGACAACCACTCTCTCGCCAACCGGCCTGCGCTTCGACAACATCGATAAGCGGTATGGCGGTCTATTCGCGCTCCGCCGCGTCTCCTTGGAAATCGCCCCCAGCGAATGCGTCGTCCTGGCCGGACGCAACGGTTCCGGCAAAACCACCCTCCTCCGTATCGCCGCCCGCATCGTACGCCCTACCGCCGGGAAGCTCTCCTTCCCCGGCGCCCCCTCCAATTCATCCGCCAGCGGCCGCCCAGGCTACGTCGCCCACACCACCATGGTCTACGACGAACTTTCCGCCGAAGAAAACCTTATCCTCTTCGGCAAACTCCAGGGCGTTCCGCAACCCGCCGCCCGCGCCGAAGAATTGCTCCGTGAAGTCGGCCTGTACGAGCGCCGCGCCTCCCTCGTTCGCACCTTTTCCCGCGGCATGCGCCAACGCATCGCCATCGCGCGTGCTCTCGTCCACCGCCCCAGCGTTCTCCTCTTCGACGAGCCCGCCACTGGCCTCGATCCTCTCGGGATTTCCTGGCTCGCTAAATCCCTCGGCGATGTGAACCGCTCCGGCTGTACCGTCGTCATGAGCCTCCATGGCGAATCCGAAATTTCTGCTCTCGCCACGCGCGCCGTCCAGCTCGATGCCGGCTCCGTCGTCGCCGACACCAACTCTGGCGCTTCCCTCCAGTCCATTCTCACCTTCGGAGGTGCCTGAGTCGCCACCATGAGCCTCCTTTCCAACACCGCCACCCTCCTCGGCAAAGAGCTACGCACCGAGTTCCGTTCCCGTGAACTCCTCACCACCACCGTCGTTTTTATCCTAGTTGTTCTCATTCTCTTTAGTTTTGCTATCAATCCTACCACCGAGGAGTCCCGCGAATTCGGCCCGGGCCTTCTCTGGCTCGCCATTCTTTTCGCCGCGTCGCTCATGCTTCAGCCTTGCTTCCTTCGCGAGCAGGCCAACGACACGCTCAGCTCGCTCCGTCTCGCCGTCGACGATCCTTTTTCCATCTTCCTGGCCAAGCTCATCGCCAACACGCTCTTCCTCCTCCTCACTGAAATCCTCATGCTCCCGCTCTTCGCCGCCTTCTACAACATTCCCATTCTTCCGAAACTCCACTATCTCCTTCTCGTTCTCTTTCTCGGGAGTTTGGGCGTATCCGTTGCCGGCACCGCGCTGTCCGCTATTTCCGCGCAAGCCCGCATGCGCGAATTGCTTCTGCCCCTTCTGCTGCTTCCACTGCTTACACCCGTTCTCATCGTCAGCGCCACCGTCAGCGTCAGCTTGCTTGATCGCGAGCCCGTCATCGAATGGAAGGGAATTGGCTTCCTTGCGATTTTCGATCTCGTCTTTTTGACCGCACTATGGCTTTTCGGCGAATATCTTTTGGAGGAATAAATGGCTAAACGCATTTTTCTCGGGGCCGTCGCGATTGTTCTCGTGATCGCTTCGGCCTATGCGTCCTTCTACATCGCCCCCGAAGAACGCACCATGGGTCTCATTCAGCGCATTTTTTATTTCCACGTGGGCAGTGCCTGGGCTGGGATGGACGCTTTCCTCGTTTGCTTCATCGCCAATCTCCTTTATGTTTGGAAGCGAGCGCCTAAATACGATTGGCTCGCCGTCTCATCCGCCGAAGTCGGCCTTGTTCTCACCACCGTCGTCCTCATCACCGGGCCCATCTGGGCTCACCCCGTCTGGGGTATCTGGTGGACCTGGGATGCTCGTCTCACCTCCACGTTCGTTCTCTGGCTCCTCTACGTTTCCTATCTTCTTCTCCGTACCCTCATCGAAGAGCCCGATCGACGCGCCTTACTGAGCTCTCTGTTCGGCATTTTCGCTTTTCTCGACGTTCCCCTCGTCTTTGGCGCCATTCGCTGGTGGCGTACGCAGCATCCCTCGCCCGTAATCATGGGCGGCCCCGGTTCCGGCCTCGAGCACACCATGAAATTGGTTCTCTTTTTCTCGGTGTTTGCCATGCACATCTTTGCTCTATTCCTCATGATTGAGCGCTACATCCTCGAGAAAATGAAGAATGAAGTCGCTATCCTGCAACGCGAAGCGGAGGCCCAATGAAAAATCTCGACAGTGTCTTTGCCGCCTACATCATCGGCTGGTGCGTATTCTTTGTCTTCTACATCTCGATCGCCAAGCGCACTTCCGACCTGCGCGCCGAGGTGGAGCGCCTCAAAAACGCTCTCTCCCGGGCCAAGTAAGGGAGAAACTCCGTCATTCCGAGCGCAGGTAGGCTTGCCCGGAAGCAGGCTTTTCAATCTGAATAGGGGGTCGGAGCTTTAGCTCCGACAATGACAATTCGCTGAGAATCGGGCTTCAGCCCCTGAGGAAATGGTTTAGTCTTTCTATACCTTCGCGCCCCAACAAAGGATCACTGTGACCACTCTCAAAAAACGCGTTGGCATCGTCCTCTTCCAACTCGGCGGCCCCACCTCGCTCGACACCGTTGAACCCTTCCTTCGCAATCTTTTTCTCGACCCCGACATCATCCCCCTTGGCCCAATCAACTTCATTCGCGGCCCGCTCGCCCGCTACATCGCCAAAAAACGCACGCCTCCTGTCGCGGCCCGCTATGCCATGATTGGTCGCCGCTCGCCTATCGCCCTTCTCACTGAACGCCAGCGCGCTCGGCTCGTTCAGGCCCTCACTCCCTACATCAATCCCATCGCCGTCACGGCTATGCGCTACTGGAAGCCTCTCACCGAAGACGCCGTCGCCTCCCTCAAATCGGCTGGCCGTCTGGATGAACTCGTCCTTCTCCCTCTGTATCCCCATTATTCCTACGCTACTACGCTCAGCAGCCTCAAAGAATGGCGTCGCGTTTACGGTGAACCGGTCGACACGCTTCCCGAGCGCACCATCGAAGATTTCTACGATCATCCTCTCTACATCGAAGCGCTCGTCACGAACATCGGCAAGTGTCTTCGCCAATTTTCGGACGCCTCGCGAATCCATCTTCTCTTCAGCGCCCATGGCCTCCCCATGAGCCTCGTCGAGAAGGGGGATCCCTATCCCAAACACATCGCGGAGACCGTTCGTCTCGTCTGCGAACAAGGTGCCGCCCGTTTTCCCAACTGGCCGAAGATTCACCAGATCTGTTTTCAAAGCAAACTGGGCCCGGCCAAGTGGCTCGAACCTTCTTTCCTCGGCACCCTCGAAAAGCTTGGCCACAACGGCGTCAAAGAAGCCATGATCGTCCCCATTTCTTTCGTCACCGAGCACATCGAAACTCTCCACGAAATCAACATCGATGGCCGCGCGGACGCCAAAAAATGGGGTATCGAGCGTTTTCGCATGATGCCCGCCGTCGGCGATTCTGCCGCCTTCATCGGCGCCCTGAAAGACTTGGTCCTCCGCGCCGTCGAAATCCATCCCAATTGAACCCAGCCGACGGAGAAAACCTCTCCCAATGAAGGTCGCCAGCTCCCAAAATTTCGTCATCCTGAGCGACGCGTCCTTCTGCGTCGCGAAGCACCCCAACCACCGCGAAAGATGGCCGATTGATCCCACGGGAGAAAGGCACTCCGCAAGGCGGAGTGGCTAGCCCTCTGTTAGCCAATCTGTTTCTGCACTATACATTCGATCGATGGCTTGCAACGAATTATCCTCAGGTCGTATTCGAGTGATTCGCTGACGATGTCATTGTGCACTGCAGAACGGAAAGGGAAGCCTTGGCGATGAGGAAAGCCATAGCCGAGCGTTTACAGAACTGCGGACTGGAACTTCATCCGGAGAAGACGAAGATCGTCTATTGCAAGGATGACGATCGGCAAAGAAACCACTTGAACGAGAAGTTTGACTTTCTGGGCTATAGTGTGCTGCAGAAGCACACGGTAAGGCGGGATGTCGGGGTCGGCGTCTTTCCAGAGGGCGAGGAGATCCTCGTAGACCGCGGCTGATTTTGCTTGACACTTACCGGCCTTCTCATGGAAGGACTTTAAGTCATAATTTCCGAGTTGCCGACAGCCCAATCACGGATGATGCGGCCGGATGGTACGTAACTACAGATGTCGAAAGCAGAAAGTTGAGCGACGATGAAAACGGAATTGCTGCGATTCGACGGGGCTGTCGAGCGGGACCCCGCCATCGATGCATGGATGGAAGAGCATACAGGTGAATTGGGAGCCATCGCGCATCAGTGGTTTGAGGTGATGCGAAAATGCGGGGATGAAGTCCGGGAGCTTTTGCATGACGGTTGTCCAGTTGCGTGTTTGGGAGATGCACCCTTCGGTTACGTCAATGTGTTCACTTCACACGTAAACGTGGGGTTCTTTCTCGGCGCAGCGCTGCCGGACCCGGCTCGCTTGTTGCAAGGCACCGGCAAGTTCATGCGTCATGTGAAGCTGAAACCGGGAACGGCCACAAACGCCGCAGCGTTAAGCAGCCTCATCGATGCAGCGTACTCGGATATAAAGGCGCGCGTCGAGAACGGCTAGCTTAGAGAAACACAACTTGCGCGGACGACGTGAATGTGGGCTCCCACGTACAGTTGCTCCTAGCTTGTAACCAGGCACTATCAGAAAGTAGGGTGCATAAAGGAAATAAGGATTATTGACGCAGAGCGGCGCGAGTTTCGGCTATTTTGTTCCTGTCACTGTTTCAAGTAACGAAGCGCAACACAACCTGATGGCAAGAGATATCTGTAAGTCTATTATACTTACAGATACAAGCCACAAAAAAAGAAATCTGCACTAGCCTCATCTTCATGTCGTGCACCGCACGATCCTCCCCCACTAGACATTTCCTCGCATTCGCGCCACAATCTCCGCCACAGTACCCTCGTCCGGCGATTTCCTCGCAAATCGCGCAGTTAAATTCAGCAGGAGGTCACCATGCTTCGTCCGCGAATTCTTTTCACTCTTTCACTTTGTCTATTTCTCAGCCCGATTCTGGCCGCGCAGGAAATGCATCCCGCCGCTCCTCCCTCTCCCGCCTTCGACCAACTGAAATCTCTCGCCGGCGAATGGGAAGGTAAGACCAGTTCTGGCGCGGCTGCCACCAAAGTCACTTATACCGTGGTTTCCAATGGCAGCGTCGTTATGGAGCATTTGCTGCCCGCAAAAGAATCAGAGATGATCACCATGTATTCCGTCGACGGAGATCGCCTCGTCGTGACGCACTACTGTGCTATGGGGAATCAGCCCACCATGCAGACCGATCCGCTTAAGGCTGCCACGGGCAAATATGATTTCAAGTTTGTTCGGTTAGGCGGTGCTAAATCGCCGGATGAAGCCCACATGGCCGCGCTCACTCTGACCATTCTCGACAAGGATCACATAACACAGGTGTGGACCTTCGACGATCATGGCAAGTCCATGACCGACACCTTCACCTACACCCGCGTTAAATAGCTTTTGAGTGCATTCTGGCCGAGAATCTTACGGTGTCATTCTGAGGGAACTCGGCAAGTTCTGGGCAGACGAGCTGACGGGCGACAACTTAGACGAGTACTTCGACCAAAAACGCAGCGAGGGCTACGCCGTCGCGACCGTCATGAACTGATTGACGGAGCTGACGGGCGCGTACTTGCTCGCGGGTCTCGAATCTCCAAAGATGCGCCCGCTCACCGAGGAGGAGAAGAACAACGTCAGGACGGGCTTCTTCGAGAAGAGCGAGTTCGAAGCGCTCTCCGAGCACCTCCCGGAAGACCTGCGCAACTTCTGCGCGTGGGGCTACCTGACGGGCATGCGCTTCGGCTCGATCGCGAACCTGCGCTGGGAGCACGTGGAGGACGATGAGATGACGCTGCCCGGCCAATTCATGAAAGGGAAGAAGCCGCTGAAGCTTCCGCTCGCGGGCGAACTCGGCGAGATCATCGCTCGTCGACGTCTCGCTCGCAGCATCAAGGGCGAGATGCCCACGGCGCTCGTCTTTCAAAGAGAAGGGAAGCAAGTCCGACAGTTCCGTCTCGAATGGATAGAAGCGTCGCTCGCAGCCGGGCTCGGGAAGATGCTTTGTTCGAGGTGCGGGGCCGTGGCGCAGCAGCCGACGTCGCGCTGCTCGTGCTCTCACTGCCGCGTCCCGATGAAGTACGACGGGGCGTTCTTCCACGATTTTCGACGCACCGCGGCTCGTGATATGATCCGGGCCGGAGTGCCACAGACGGTGGCGATGAAGATCACGGGACACAAGACGACGAGCATCTTCGACAGGTTCAACGTGAGCGACACGAGCGACCTGCGCGAAGCCTCGCGAAGACGTACGGCTACCGCGACGAGCGCACGAAGAAGGTCGTCGCGATGGGGCGGCGCGAGTTACTACATTTTTACTACATTTCGTTTGCGGTTCTCGGAAGCAGGTGGTAGGAAAGGACTTGAGAACGTGACTCTCGAGTTTGGGGCCCGAAATTCATGATGGCTACGTATCATTCGGGCGTTCACAAATACGCTCTATTCTTGGTTTTATATGCGACGATTCTTCTCACCGCCGGCGCCCTTGTCACTTCCGAAGATGCCGCTCTGGCCGTGCCCGACTGGCCGCTTTCCTACGGCACACTCAACCCGCCGATGGTCGGCGGCATTGCACTGGAGCATTCCCATCGCCTGATCGCGGCAGGCCTGGGCTTTCTCATTATTATTCTTGCCTTCCTCCTGTGGCGCCTCGACGAGCGTCCCTGGATGAAGTACCTCGGCTTTGCCGCGCTCGGCGGTGTGATTTCCCAGGGCATTCTTGGCGGCCTCACGGTCCTCAAGCTTCTCCACTACTGGCTCCCGGTCATGCACGCCTGCACCGCCGAGATCATGTTTGCGGTCCTCGTCAGCATTGCCGTCTGCACCAGCCGCTGGTACATGCAAAGCCTCCCCCAATATATTGACCGCGGTGCTCCCTCCATCCATTTCATCGTTACCTTGAACGCCTTCGTCATCTTTCTCCAGGTCCTCATCGGCGCCGGCTTCCGTCACAAATATCTTTCACTCAAGCCGCATATCTTCGGCGCTCCCATCGTCCTTGCCATGGTGTTCTGGACCGCCCTTGTCCTTCGACGTCGTTTCCCGGAAGTTCCGGCGATCGACCGTGTCCGCAAGCTGCTTCATTCAATCGTTGGCGTCCAGATTCTCTTTGGACTCGTCGCGCTCTGGGCGCGCATCAATTCCGCCGATGATCCACAGCCTTTGCCGCCCGTCGTGATCACCACCGTCATCCACACCGTTGTTGGCGCGATTCTATTCGCAACGTCAATCGCCACGGTCATCGTCTGCTATCGTCTTGTTCCGCGCAGAAGGGAAGTTCTGTTTGCCACAACTAAAGGTGAGGTGCCCGCTTGATGCCGAACGCTCGCTCCGTCGCGCTCACCCAACCAACCAAACTTAGCGCCTACGTCGCCCTCACCAAGCCCGACGTCTCGTTCCTTGTTCTCATGACCACCGGCGCCGGTTTCTACATGGGTGCTCGTGGTCCGATGCCTTGGCTGCACATGATCCATGTTGTCTGCGGCACCATGCTCATCGCCGCCGGCACTGCCGCCCTCAATCACTACATTGAGCGCGAATCCGACCGCTACATGCGCCGCACCGCCTCGCGTCCGTTGCCGACCGGCCTGCTCACTCCCCTAGAGGCTCTCCGTTTCGGCCTCGCTCTCTCCCTCGCCGGCGCCGTCGATCTCTATTTCGTTGCTGGCTACCTCGCTTGTCTCCTCGGCGTTCTCACGAGCCTCAGCTATCTCCTGGCCTACACGCCGCTCAAAAAGCGCACCGTCTGGGCCACGTTCATCGGTGCCATCCCCGGCGCCATTCCGCCGATGATCGGCTGGACCGCCGCCACCGGAAAACTCGATGCTGGCGCGTGGCTGCTCTTCGCTATTCTCTTTTTCTGGCAGTTTCCGCATTTCCACGCCATCAGTTGGATGTACCGCGAAGACTACGCCCGCGCTGGCATTCTCATGCTTCCCGTTGTCGATAAGGACGGCACCCGCACCTTCCGCCAAATTATTCTTTACGCCAGCGCCCTCATCGCCGTCAGCCTTCTTCCCTCTGTGATGGGCTTTACCGGAGTACTCTACTTCTTCGGTGCCCTCGTCACCTGCACCGCTAGCCTTCAGGTCTGTCTCTGGGCCGCCACCGCCAAAACCAACACCCGTGCCAAGTGGCTCATGCACGCCACGGTCATGCACATTCCCATCCTCCTCGGCCTCATGATGTACGACAAACTCCCCCGCTGATTGTGGAGTGCGGCACCCCAGCTTGCCCTGAGCATCGAAGGACTGCCTCCTTTTTGGAGCACACCTGCCAATCCAACTACAATTTCATCTCGCAGAACCTTGCCAGTCTATTGGGGTTTTCCTGTTTTTTATTTCGAATTTCGCTTTTTCCGGTTACAGCTATCCTTTAACATGTCCGCTCAAACGAAAGGTGACTGACTCATGTTCTCCCAGCCCGCCCTCAATGCCACACTCAATGGCATCAGCGCAATCCTCCTCGCCTGTGGCTACGCCGCCATCCGTTCCGGTAAACGCGAACTCCACAAGAAATTCATGCTCTCCGCCTTCTTCGTCTCCTGCGCGTTCCTCGTCTCCTACGTCATCTACCACATCCGCATTCGGGAAGTGATCCACTTCCAGGGCCAGGGCTGGATCCGTCCCGTCTATTTCACCCTGCTCACCTCGCACACCATCCTTGCCATCGTCATCGTTCCTCTCATCCTGATCACCCTTCGCCGCGCTTTTCTCGAAAAATTCGATAAGCATCGCCTCATCGCCCGCTGGACCCTCCCCCTTTGGTTCTACGTCTCCGTCACCGGCGTCATCGTCTACTTCATGGTCTATGTTTAACTATAGAGAAAATCTATCTGACAGCAATGAAAATACACGTCAAACTAAAAGTCGAGTGATTCGCTGTTAAATCCTCGAGAGTTTTTATTCCTAGTTAAATGCAGAGGGAAATCGTGCTGTCAGAGACGCTGGCTAAGGGCTTAAGCCGCTACGCCATTGGAGATAAGTTGCGCGCGCTGCGCCTGAAAAAGAAGATGGGACTTGTTGAATTGGGACGGCACACGAGCCTGTCGGCGGCGATGCTATCAAAGGTTGAACGCGGAAAGCTTTTTCCGACCCTAGGCACGCAGGCCGCGAGATCTGATCGGATGAAGTCCTGATACCGCACGTAGCGCAGGAATGAACGGAGCGCACTGTCATCACTTTAGCCCTTTTCCGGCTGAGCGACGCAAGGTGTTGTACAAACCCACAAACCCAACGACCTCTGCGGCAGTCATGTCAGAAAGGTTTACTGGTCCAGTGCCAAAGCGGTGTGCCAAAAACTTCCTGATGAACGAGATATAGTTAGTCACCGTCGTGGGTGTAAGCGCACGCTCCTGACGAAGGTAACAATAACGCAATCAGACGTCCCACAGGGCCGCAACGGAAAGCACAGAGCCATCGTCGCCGCAATTCTCATGTCATTTGCTATTTTATCGCGTCGATTTCTGGCGAAAACAGCATGGACTCCTCAATACGTCAACTTAGAACGCGAGAATATCACGAACAAATCAGTTGACTGCGTATCCCATACTGCCAATTACCTATCGTGTAAGCGGTCTCGCGGGTGGCTTGGACCTGCACGGAGGTTGAATTGTGACTCGCGGGAACCAAGAGGTTTGACCCGAGCGATGTAGCGCACAAGGAAAAGGGGCCCGGGTTATTCTCACTACCCACCGGGCCCCTGTGGCGCTAATTCGCGCCCAATCCGCGATATGAGTCGCGGCATCTCCTTCAGCGAGCTACAACAGCCCAAAAAGTCAACACGATCAACACACCGAATAGGATCGCAAGTGACATCGTAATCTCGAGCCCGTGGTCAATTAACGTGTCGCGGACCGAGACAAGTGCGCTGCGAGCAGAAAAATGCCCAAACTGCGGAACGTGAATTGAATGAAAGCCTCTCATGGCGTCCTCCAAACGCGGTCGTCTGAAGAACCTTTTCTACTGCTTTGATCCCACCATGCGCAGGGCGCGTCAAGGACCGCCATCACAACGACAATCAGGAGTCACGAACAAGGTCATTTTGTGATGCCCATCACAGTCAGTTGAATACAGCTATTGACTTCTTTGACTTCTCCCACGTAGGGGTCTATCGATTGAACAGGGAGTGGACCTCGGTAGGTCCTGGAGGCTGCCTGCCATGATCACACTACGTTGTTGAGCACAATGGTCAGTTCATCTCCAGCTTCTGTTACGACGTTTCACTCCTCAATGACTTGAGCTCTGCCCGACTATTCCCCACGGCAGAGTCGGCTCGGGAAATTGCCCAAGCCATGAGTCTAAGGCTAGGTGTCCATACCTCGGGATTCAAAAGTCCGTAGCGTTCATGCCGACCTCGATATACCACACCCAAGAATCACTACGACCGCTCGCTGTGCAGACACCCAGCAAAAGGCGTTGGCACTTCCTCCAGAGCGACTTTGTAGGTACTAGCTTCTAAACCATCTCTCCGAGTCAGTTTGTGGCTTACGCGGCACCATTTCTGTGGAAAACTGCGTGAAGGTGACTCGCATTACTGCACATTCACTCTAAGCAACGGCCACTATAGAGTGGTTGTTGTGATTGCAGCATCCTCATGGCACGAAATGCCACAGGTGAAAGCCCGCCGTACGGAATTTTAGGGAGGGCAATGGAAACGTCGGCATCATGCGAAGCCCGTTACGCGCCCTTGCTCTACCCAACCAATCATTGTTATGCAATCACTAGCTCGAGATGTGGACCGTGATTGACGAAATGAGGCGCTTACTCGCATCGAAGTGTCCCGTGAAAAGCTAGAAGATCGAACGGGACCTTTGAAAGTTCGCCGTTCAGGGGCATGAATTCCGGGTAGTATTATTTTGCAGAAGCAGGTTAGTCGCGGCCAGGATCTACTCATCGGAATGCATGGCGAATCGACCCTGCTTCGTTGTCAGCCTCCTTGGAACAATATTTGGCAGGATGTAAGCCAGGGGAACAGTATGCCCGACACCTCAGATGCGCGCATTGCCTACTTTTCCATGGAATTGGCGGTTGACCCTAGTATCCCCACCTACGCAGGTGGTCTCGGCGTGCTCGCCGGGGACATGATGCGCTCATCTGCGGATTTCGCGCTTCCGATGGTCGGTGTGACGCTGCTGTACAGGAAAGGCTATTTGCGCCAACGGCTCGATGAGCACGGTCGACAGAGCGAGACGCCCGATGAATGGCATCCAGAAGCATCAGTGGAGTTGGTTGAGCCGATAGTCTCGGTCATTCTCGAAGAACGTCGCGTTCATCTGCGGGCCTGGAGGTACTGGGTGCAGGGAAGGTCCGGCCGCGCGATCCCCGTTTATTTTCTGGATTCGAACCTCGACGAGAACGCGACTTGGGATCGAACTTTGACGGACTTTCTTTATGGCGGGGATGAGTATTACCGCCTTTGCCAGGAGGTCATTTTAGGAATTGGCGGAGTGCGCCTTCTGCGGGCGCTCGGCTATGCGAATATTGACCGCTTTCATATGAATGAAGGCCATTCCGCGCTGCTCGCGGTCGCTTTGATGGAAGAGCGTCTGGGCAGGGCCAACGCGGGAAAGGCCACGGAAGAGGACATTGAAGCTGTCCGGCGCCAATGCATTTTTACGACGCACACGCCTGTGCCGGCGGGTCAGGATCAGTTCCCGATCGAACTTGTCGGCCGTGTACTTGGTGGGGATCGCGCCGGGGCTCTCGAAGCGACCGGTTGTTACCATGAGGGGAAATTGAATATGACCTATCTTGGCCTGCGCTGCTCGCGATACATCAACGGCGTGGCCATGCATCACGGAGAGATTTCTCACGGGATGTACCCGAACTACCCTATCCATGCCATCACGAATGGAGTCCACGCCATTACCTGGACCTCCAAGTCTTTTCAAGAATTGTTTGATCGCCACATGCCTGAGTGGCGAAACGACAAACTGTATCTTCGCTACGTCGTTGGCCTCCCAGTGGAAGAAATACAGTTCGCACATCAGCAAGCGAAGCGCGAGTTGATCAAGGAAATTGTGGCCGCAACGGGGATCCACCTTTCCGAACAGGTCGCCACGTTGGGATTCGCACGAAGGGCGGCCACCTACAAACGCGCTGACCTTTTTTTTGCGGACCCTCAAAGACTTCGCTCCATCCAGACGCACTCGGGACCCCTTCAAATCGTCTACGGTGGCAAGGCTCACCCGCGCGACGAAGAGGGGAAGGCTGTAATTCAAAGGATATTTCAAGCTTCAGTCGCGCTACACGACAGCATTCCTGTTGTCTACCTAGAGAACTACGACATGCGCTGGGCACGCTTGCTCACCAGCGGCGTCGACCTATGGTTGAACACACCGCACCGGCCGTATGAAGCCTCTGGAACCAGCGGAATGAAGGCCGCCTTGAATGGAGTCCCCAGTTTAAGCGTACGCGACGGTTGGTGGCTCGAAGGCCACTACGAAGGAGTCACCGGTTGGGCCATCGGTGAGGACGGAGATCCGGACCGCCAAGACCAGGAAGTTGCCTCTCTTTACGACAAACTCGAAAACGTTGTCCTTCCGATGTTCTATCGACAGCCCAAAGCTTATGGAACAGTGATGCGTTCCGCTATCTCGCTCAACGGATCGTTTTTTAACACCCAGCGGATGGTCTCGCAATACGTACTGAATGCGTACTTCCCTCAGGACATACCGTGGAGCAGAAGAGAACAGCCCCTCAACGGCACGCTCGCCCAGCACTTCCGTGGGGAATAGCGCGTCCTGCGGAAATCTGACCGGCTGTTGGGAAATCTCCCTCCTGTTAGGCGAGCCCATCAAATAGTTAGTGGGCTACAGATGACCGTTCGTCTCTTACAACTTACCAGACGCAGTTCGCTTGGCCTTGACGTCCGGATCGCCACGTTGCGCGATCGACCGAAATGTTCTCACAACTTCATCACTAGACAGTTCAGGTTCCTTTCCAGGGCTCCTGGGTTCGGCTCGGAATAAAATGTCGTCCATCGAGAGAACGCCGACAAGCGTTCCATTCTGCGCCATCACTGGGAGCCGACGTATTCTAGCTTCCATCATTGTTTGTAACGCCGTATGGATATCATCATCCGGTGCGCTGGAGTATAGTTTGTCTGACATGACTTGGCCCACACTGACTTCACCGGCTGGACAATTCCGTGTCCCCAGAGCGATACAGATGTCACGGTCCGTGATCACGCCAATGACCTTTCCGTCAGCCGACTGGACCGGCAGGAATCCACAATTTGCATTCCACATCAGCTCTGTTGCGGAGCCGAGGTTGCTTTCTGGTTGGCAGTAGTACGGTGTTTCCATCATTGCGTCTTTCACTTTCATGGCCACCCTCCTTAGTCGCGCGACCCGTAGAGCCCCAAGTTCACGTCTACACCCGCGTAAGGAGCATGTCCAGTGCGCCTGACACGCGCACTAACCCAACGTTCGGTTACGAGGCCAAATACGCCTATCTTTAATATTCCAAAGTACGATTGGCCGTGATTGTTCAGACTATTCTGTTGTAGTGCTTGATAAGTCCTGCTAACCAGACATCTTGCTCCTAGTACTTCACTTCTCGAGGATGCCCCGCCTCAAATCAAAACGTGAGAACAAGAAGCAGCGGTTCTTGCGGTAAACGGAACATCGCACTCTTGCATATCATTGCCCTGTCTAGCGCACCGAAAGTACCGCGAGGCAAGCTTTTGGAAACCATTTCCTGATTGATCTCGACGGGCGTTGGATCACCTCAGCATTTCATGCCGTATCAAAAGGTCGTCCAATCTGTCAGCCCTAACTGCTTTATTTCGATCAACACAGAACGGCTCTTGTACTCGTATCGTGAGCGCTACGTGAAGCACAGGTTTCAGGAATCGAGAGGGGGTATTTCCAAAGCCTCACACCTGGCAGCGTGAGCTTGTTCCCAGCGGTCAGGAAGCCAGGCGTCGAGGTCGTTTGCCGGCCACGAAGCGAGATTCATTAGCAGTTGGATGAAGTAGAGTTGTGGATCCATCTCATGCCGGCGGCAGCTACTGGTCAAGCTGGCCAAGATCGCTGCCGTCCGTCCGCCGCGAGGGTTACCTACGAAGAGCGAGTTCTTGCGATTCAGAACCACGCGCTTCATCTCCCGTTCGCTTACATTATTATCGATGGGCACCGCGCCATCCCTGGTGAACACGGTCAGCTCTTCCCATTGGCCGAGCGTGTAGTTCACCGCTTCCGCCATGGGATGCTTTGGCAGCAACTGCTCTTTCCAGGCCAGCAACTTCTGTCGCAGTTCGGCCAGCACCAGCACCGACTGCGTCTGCCGCAACGCTAGTCTCTCCGCCACGGACATATCCTTGGCCTGTTTTTCCACCGCAAACAACCGGCCGATCAAATCCACGGCCGCACGAGCGATCTCCGGCGCCGATTTCTCGGCCTCCACGAACTTCCGCCGCGCATGCGACCAACATCCGGCGCGCGTGATGGCGTTGCCGGCCACCACTCCGTTGTAGCCTCCATAGGCATCCGCCAGCAAAACTTCGGTGTAGTCTTTCAGGAATTCTTTCGGCCCCTCTCGCCCGCGGTTCAACGTGAAGTCAAACACGTTGTACGGGTTCTCCTCGTCTCCCACATACACCCACATCCGTGACGACTGCGTCTGCCCCGGTCCGAGCATTGGAAAGACCGTGTCGTCGGTGGCCACCACATGCGACTGCTTCACCCGTTCCGCCATCCGTCGGTACAGCGGCTCCACAACATCCGCCACATCGCCGCACCACACCGACTGTGTGGCCCGTGAAATCTCAAAACCCTGCCGTTCGAAAATATCCTCCAACCGATACAGCGGGAGGTAATCCGCAAATTTGCTGGTAACAATGAAAGCCAGCAGTCCCGGACCGGCAAAACCCTTTTCGATCGCTGTCTCCGCTTTGGCCGCTGCCGCGATCTGGGGATTTTCACCGGCTTGTTCGCAACGGGAGCAGGCATACTTCTTGCGCACATGCCGCAAGCGCTCGAAGTGTCCGGGAAGGTATTCGATCTGCCAGCTCTCCTCGCTGCCGATCTCTTCCCGCTGCTCGCCGCAGCACGAACAGCGTCGTTGCTCTGCTGTCAGCTCATAGACGTGCGTGCTGACCGGAAGGTGGTCGAAATTCGCTAAGGCTCGCCGCCCTTTGCTCCGCTGTACACGTCGCACTTCCGGACTGGCTTCTCCTCGGGGAACGCTCTCTGCAGGTAACGGTTTTTGTTCTAGTTCTTCGGCGAACTCGAGTAGCGTCTGCGCCAGTTCGTTCTCGCTTAAACGATCTGCCCGCGGCCCGTAGGTTGCCTTCTTGTAGCGCAACAGCTCTTTCTGCAGCTGCAGATTTTCCAGATACAGTTCGTCTGCGCGCTTGGCCTGCGCTTCCGCGCGCTTCTCCTGGCGCTCGCGTTCCTGCCACAGCGAATGCAGCATGGCCTTCAGTGCTTCTTTATCGTCGGGCAAGTTGGTCAAGAAGTTCTCGACGGTGGGCATATCTGCTTAGACGTAACAGCAGAAACTTGGTTGCTCACGCAGTGATTATTTTATGCGTTATGGTTATTTTTTTCTTGGACCAGCTTTTTTCTTCGCTGTTTCACACCGCACGTTCATAGCGTCGCACGCGCTTCAGTTTCGAAACATCGATCCCATCCAGAATCATCGCCAGCTCGCTGGCACGCAACTCCACCGATCGCGCGCCCTGCTCGACTCGCGGCAGTTTGAAAACCCCAAGTTCCAGCCGCTTGTACCACAGTACGAAGCCGTCCCGGTCCCACACGAGAATCTTCAACCGATCGCCGCGCCGCGAACGGAACACAAACAGATGGCCGCTTTGCGGGTTCTCTCCAATGACCGCTCGCACACGTTCTGCCAGTCGATCGAATCCACAGCGCATATCCGTCGCTTCGCTGGTCATCCAGATCCGCGCTCCTTGTGCGTGATCCATCGCCTGCAAACTTGGCAGCCCGATCACCTCGCTGCCTCCACCACCGCCAGCAACGCCCGCACATGTTCAGCATCGAATCCGGGCCGCACCATTAGACTTCGTCCATTCTGCAATCGGATTTCAACCGCGTCACCGGATGGCGCGCTCTCGGTTACCTGCACTTCCAGAAACTTTGCTTGGGTATCTTCCTGCAGCCGCTTCTTCCACGTGAAAAAATATGGCCTGCACAAACCACGCTCACGGCAAAACGCAATAACCGTCTGCCCGCTACGTACCTGCTCGGAAACCAGCTTTCGCCACTTCGTCCATGCCTTCTTTGAACGCTTGGTCATGTCGCAACAGTGCTATGGGCCCGACCCTTTTACAAGATGGGGTTCGTTTAACGCTCACCTCGTATCAAACGATTTGGTTTGCGAGGGGCCGGTATGCACGATTTTGCCACAGGCTAAGTTCTTTGTTGACTTCGCCGCCTAGCAGCTTACCCCAGTTCGTTTTCGCAAAGGTCCGCCTTCACCTCGAAGCCTTCGCTCCTGAGCAGGGACCCTAAGCTGAGGCCAGACATCTCGCCGCAGATCATCAGAGCCGACTTAAACTTCTCTTCTTTCATAAAGCGAAGCCATAAGTGCTCCCGTTTTTCATGTGTATCAAGAAACAGCTCGTGAGCAGAGCTCGATTGCACGGAATCCAAGTCAGGGCGATCCCCGATCCAATATTGGCCTGGGACTGTGCTATAAAGTCTCTCAAGGACCGCAGTTTACGGAGGAATTTATGTGGAAGTGGCGCTTAGCATTTTTTCTTTCCGCACTTTGGCTGATGGTCTCACCGCCGTTGGTCCGCAGCCAGGAAACAACGCGGTCCATTCCGCCGGCCATCCGCCAGGCGAATGAGGCGAACCAACAGGCGAAAGCGCCGCTGGGGGCGCCAAGTACGGCAACGCCAAGTACGGCAAACAAACCTAAAAAGGCTGATCCCGCGCAACTTGAACGCGAAGCCAGAGAACTCACGGAGCTTTCTGCACAAATCCCCCAGCAGATTGCCGCCGTGAATCAAGGCCAGATCCCGAAGGACCTCACAGATCAACTGAAACAGATAGAGAAGCTGGCGAAACGTCTGAGATCAGAAGTTATGCCGTAGTGGCGTGGCTGAACCGGCTATCATCCGGGAACTGATGGAAGTCGCTCTTTGAGAGGTGATAAACTCCGCGAAAATGTCAGATAAAGCTGACTCGATGTCCGGCCTCTCTTTGCGAGCGGCAAGGTCAAGTGAAGGCAGCCTTACGTTGCGAGTGACTTAAGGATCGTCACTGCGGCGAGGAAGAG
Organism: Candidatus Acidiferrales bacterium; assembly: GCA_963775865.1. Classification (GTDB taxonomy): domain Bacteria; phylum Acidobacteriota; class Terriglobia; order Acidiferrales; family UBA7541; genus Acidiferrum. The sequence goes on from CAVZKU010000002.1 coordinate 954,304, forward strand.
CATTCTGCGATGACCTGGGTCAACGTTATTGGTCGTTGGTAAGCGGAGAAATGAATGCTTGCGCCCGAGGAAAGAAGGGCACGCCGCATGTACAGTGCTTGCAAATCGCGCGCCAAGAAAAAGGGCATCCCCTTCGATCTTAACTACGAGGCTTTCCGGGTGATGATCGAATGGAACTGCGCGTACTGCGGGTCGAAACCGTCGTGCGAACCCGGCCATGCCAATATTCCGTCGTTCAACGGCATGGACCGAGTATATTCTTCGAAAGGCTATACCGACGACAACGTGATTCCGTGCTGCTGGAAGTGCAACTGGGCCAAATCCATCATGACCCAGAATGAATTCATCGAATGGATCAAGACCATCGCCGAGAACATGCATACGTCCATTTGGGGATCGGATCACCCCGTGTCCATGATCCTTGCGAAGTTAGAACACGAGCAGAAGGCTCGGATGGCTGCCGCGAAGGGAATAACAGGGTAAGCGGGTAGTGTCCTAATTTGAAAGATGCCTTGCGAAGGGTGAAAGGTGGGAGTGAGTTAGTTGCCCTTTCAATCGGTCAAAGGCTGTACGCCAGCGGATGCTTGGGCTCGTAAAGCATGATGTCGTCCGCGCCAGGTACGGCCATCATGACCACGAGTCCGTACCCGTGATCCTGAACTTCGCCGCGGAACTCCGCTCCTTTGCCCTTCAGTTCAGCGACCGTGTGTGAGATGTCGTCGCACATCAGGGAGATCAGATGGTGCCGCGGCGATTCGTACGTCTTGCCATCGTAGACGCTGTGGGTCGGGTGCACGCCCATCTCACTCCGCCCGGTCTTGAAGATCAGCCAACCCGCGCCTCCGCCCAGCGCATCCTCGACGTAGGGCCAGCCGAGGACGTCGCGAAGGAATGCGCGCGTGGCGAGAGCATGGTCGGAATAAATCAGGGTGTGGATGCTGGTGATCATCAGACTGAACTACTGAAATCGCCCCTAAAATTGTACTTACCAGAACAGATGACATTAATCCTCATTATCATGCAAAGCGGCTGGTAACTTAAAGGCTTAAAATAGCCTTAAAATATGGCTTGGCGATTGGTCCAGAATCGACGAAATGCCCTATGTAAATAGGGTAACAACCGAATTATATATTTGATGGTCTACCAAATCTACGCCCCCCACTGATCAATTCCGCGTGGCGACACTGTATGGCTCTGCCCCAGGTCCGCAAAATCTCTCTGCCGCGCGACGGCTACTCTTTTTCCAGCGCCCGACCCAGCCCGTCACATTCCGAGCGCAGTGTGCGCAGCGAGGAATCCCTCTTTTCTCGCTCCTGACTGATGCCCGCAGGTGTGTCGGTTGGCCAGCGTCTTATAAGAAGGTATGTCCTGGCTGAAGAATCTTCTTTGGCAAGTGAAGGATATCGGAAGCAAGTCAAGGCAAGTCGGCACACATCAGCGCCTCCCGGTACCCATGCGCGCCTCGAGTACCGTACAGATAGGCATCCTAATCTCAACGCAGACTTCATTCATCGCGTTCTTGATTTGCCTTGGGTATTTCTATCAGACGAATCAAGTCTTGGCGATTTTCATCGGGACGAGAGCAATGACATCCTCGACGGAAAAGTCCGTTCAGTTCACGGAGTGGTTGTTTCCGACATTACCAGCAGCAATCTGGCAGAGATTCTCGAGAGGATCGCAAAGGTAGAGGTCACATAACGTTCAAGCTTTGCGCCTGCCTCCATCCCAAAAGGCGATAACAGCTCGTGTACAATTCTCTTTGTCATGAAAATCCTCCTCTTCGGCGCCACAGGTTCCGCTGGCGCAGCTGTTCTCGATGCTTGCCTCGCCGCCTCCATCGTCGACGAAGTCCGCGCCGTCACCCGCCGTACCCTCATGAGCACGCACCCGAAACTTCGGACGTACGTCCATAAGGATTTTCTCGATTACTCCATCGTGCAGGAAGCCTTTCGTTCGATCGACGCCTGCGTTTTCTGCCTCGGCGTCTCCGCCACGCAAGTCTCCAAACAGGATTACCGCACCATCACCTATTCCTACACCCTCGCCGCTGCCGAAATGCTCAAGCGCCAAAGTCCCACCGCCGCCTTCCATTACATCAGCGGGCAGGGAACTAAGCCCAACAGCCGCATGTTCTGGTCCCAGGTCAAAGCCCAAGTCGAACTCGATCTCATCTCTCTCATCCAGGCCGATTGCTGGAGGCCCGCTTTCATCGACGCCAAGCCCTCTTCCTCTCTTCCCAAACTCTACGCCATCCTTCACCCGATCGGCCGTCTCTTAAAACCGTTTCCCAGCCTCTACATCCACGGCCATGACCTCGGCCGCGCCATGCTCCAAGCCACGGTAGAAAGCCTCCGCTGCCGCATCATTGAAAACGCCGAAATTCGCCAAATCGCCTCCCGCGCCACCTTCTGACCTGTCGCGCACATCTAGTTTTCGACTCGAACGTCATTCCGCGCGGAGTCCTGGGAGCTAGGAATCTCTCTTCCCACCTTCATGTACGCCTCGCCCCAATCGCTCCACAGCCGAGCATTGTTATCCTGACGGCGTCTTTTGCGCGTAGGATCTGAACCCTGACTTGTCCAATAAATGATCCAGCAAGCCCTACAATCTTCGAACTTAGGCCCATCCACGCTCTCGGTATGCCTTCTCCCCCAACTCCAGTGCCGCGGCAATGTCCTTCCGTAGCCCATCGTCCAGCTTCTTCACGTGAAAACACGTCTTGCCCTTCAATAGTTTCAGTAGCGCCGGAGACAGCTTCTTCATCGCATCATTCATGTAAATGCACATCAAATAAAATCCCACAAAATCCTTCTGCAATATCGTGGCCGCCATCTGCAAATCCACCGGCTTTCCTCCATACGCTCCAGGAATCGCCACCGACTTCGGTACCGTCAATTGAAACGATTTCTTTCCGCCACTCATACACGCAATATCTGTCCGAAACGGCGGCGCGTGCCGCAGCATCATCTCCACCAATTCCTCGTATACACTCTCCAACGGAGCTTCCACCAAAGTTCTCTTAGGTTTTACCGCGGATTTGTTTTTTGCCCGGGCAGGAGCAGCCATGGCCCGGCATCCTACTCCATCGATCCACGCGCCGCAACAGCTATCCAGCTATCCAGCTATCGCATCCGTCCATTCACCAAGATCGACGCTTATCTGTTAGCTGTGCGCTGAAAACTGCCGGCTTCCTCACACATGCGGCAGCGCCCCAATCACTGCGTCGGCAAACTCCTGCGTGCCCGCCTTTCCACCCAACTCGCGCGTCATGTGCTTCCCATCGCGGTACACCTTCCACAAAGCCTGCTCCACGCGGTCCGCCGTAAACGCTTCGCCAATATAATTCAGCATCAGAATCGCACTCATCAGTAGCGCCGTTGGATTGGCCACGCCTTTTCCCGCAATGTCCGGCGCGGTCCCATGCACCGCCTCAAAAATGGCGCATTCATCCCCGATATTTCCGCTGGGCACCACACCCAATCCGCCCACTAGGCCTGCCGCCAGGTCGCTCATCACGTCCCCATATAAATTCGGCAGCAACAAAATATCAAATTGCTGTGGGTCAATTACAATCTGCATGCACGCGTTGTCGACAATTAATTCCTTGTACTCAATGTTCTTGTACTGCTCCGCCACCGCCCTCACCGACTTCAAAAACAGTCCATCACTCAACTTCATGATGTTTGCTTTATGAATCGCGTGAATCTTTTTCCGCCCGACCTTCCTTGCATATTCGAACGCAAACTTCGCAATCCTCGTCGACGCTTTCTCCGTAATGATCTTCAAACTTTCCACCACGCCCGGCACCACTTCGTGTTCCAGCCCCGAATACAAATCCTCGGTGTTCTCCCGCACGATCACCACATCCACATTGTCAAAGTGCGACTTCACTCCCGGCAGGTTCTTCACCGGCCGCAGGTTGGCATACAACTCCAGGCTTTTCCGTAGCGCCACGTTCACGCTTCGCGCCCCGCCCGCCACTGCCGTCGCCATCGGCCCTTTCAACGCCACCTTATTCCGGCGCACCGACTCGATCGCCGCGTTGTTCAATACTTCCGCGCCCGTTGTTCCTTTGTCCGTATTCTCCGCGCGCGCCTCCAACACTTCCCACTCAATCTGTACGCCCGAAGCCTCCAAAATCCGCCGCACGGCTGCGGAGACTTCCGGTCCAATCCCTTCGCCCGGCAACAACGTAACCTTATGCTTGATCATGCATCTATTTTAGAGGAAGCCCTCTGCGCTTGTCTCGACCATGTAGGCGCTTGTTTTTCGCTCATGCTGCTCAAGGAAGGGAAACAAGCGGCAGCGGCAAAGCCAGCAGGGAAGTACACGGTGCGCACATCCTCGAGCAGCAATTGTGCCCTGTGCTATACTGAAAAAGAGTTTAGCTTGCGGCGGAAGTCCGCGAGCGGAGGCCAAACGAAATTATGATTAATCTGACGCCCGTTGCCGCCACTAAGGTCAAGGAAATCATGGGTATGCAGAATCCCGTCCCGGTTGCTCTTCGCGTCGCTGTGGTCGGTGGAGGCTGCTCCGGTTTCCAGTACCACATGGCGTTTGAAAATCAGACCAATGAGACCGATGAAGTCGTGGACTTCAACGGACTCAAGGTCGCCGTCGATCAGATGAGCTCCATGTATCTCGACGGTGTCGAGATTGACTATGTCGAAACTCTCGAAGGCGCCGGCTTCAAGTTCAACAACCCCAACGTGAAGAGCACCTGCGGCTGCGGCAGCTCCTTCAGCGTTTAACCTACCATCTCTTCGGGGTGCGGCCCTGCTGCACCCCATCTTCTTCCAGTTCCCAAATCTCATTCATTGGCGGCTCTTGTTGTTGTAGGGACCGCCTTCTTCTCTCCTGACTTAGGAAGTAAGGTCGTCAACGTTTCATTAGATTCAGACCAGAGCCAGTAACCCGCTCTTCTTTCCCCCACTCATCCGCAAACTGATCCTTTACTTTCCCCACCCTCCGGCTTCACCATATTCTCCCACTCAAGGAGATCCCATGGATTCGAAACAAGTCGTTCTCGTCACCGGCTCCAGCACCGGCTTTGGTCGTCTCTTCGCTGAAACACTTGCCCGTCATGGCCACACTATCTTCGCCACCATGCGTGATCCTGCCGTGCGCAACGCCGCCAACGCCACGGCCCTCCGTACCCTCGCGGGAAAAGAATCTCTCGAAATCCACGTCCTCGAAATGGATGTGACCGACGAATCTTCCGTTGACCGCGCCGTCCACGCCGTCGTCAACCAAGCCGGCCGCATTGACGTTGCCATCAACAATGCCGGCTACGCCCTAGTAGGTTTGGGGGAAGCTGTCACCCTCGACCAGGCGCGCCGGCTCATGGACACGAATTTCTTCGGATCCGTCCGCGTGAACCGCGCTGTACTCCCCTTCATGCGCAAACAGCGCGGCGGCCTTCTGCTCCACATCAGCAGCGGCGCCGGGCGCGTCGTGCTTCCCGGGTTCGGCTTTTACTGCGCTAGTAAATTCGCCATGGAAGCGCTTGCTGAGTCCTACCACTACGAACTCGCCGGGCAGGGAATTGAATCCTCCGTCATCGAACCCGGTGCCTACCAGACTGCCGTCTTCGGCAACATGGTCAAAGCCGCTGACCATGCCCGCACCGACACCTACGGCCCTGCCACGCAACTTCCAGATAAGGTGAACGCGGTTCTCACCGCCTCCATGGCCAATGCCCAGGAAGTGGCCGACGCGGTTCTCAACATCATCGAAACTCCCGCGGGCCAACGCCAACTCCGCTATCGCGTCAGTCCCACGGACCTGGGTATCGACTCCATCAACAATGTCTGCATACAGGTGCAAGCCCAAGTCCTCAATGCCTTCGGCCTTACCGCTGACACCACCTTGGTCCACAGCTCCGCCGCCTCTGCCGACTAGAATCGCTCGGCAATAATCAGGTATAGCAAAGCCGCCTCATTGCCACCCTGCGCGGAGGCGTGCTCTCCAAGGCCCCCGGCCACTAGCACATCCCACCGATATGTTTTCTTGCGCGTTACGCTCTTTCACCTCTTTCCGTTTCCGGACGATTTGCATTCCCCCGCCTCCCCACATATCCTAATCTTCAACCTGAATGAAAATAGCCCTCGCTCAATTCAATCCCACGGTTGGCGATTTCGATGGCAATTCCGCGCGCATCCTCGCCCTTGCCGCGCAAGCCAAACTCTATGGCGCCGACCTCGCCGTCTTCTCCGAACTCTGCATCTGCGGGTATCTTCCCTTCGATCTTCTCGAACGCCCTGCGTTCATTCAGCGCAATCATGACACCCTCGTTCGCGTCGCCTCGCAGATGCCTCTTCCCGCTATCGTCGGCTATGCCGGCCGCGTCACTGCCGACCACCACAAAGCAGGGAAGTCCATTGCCAATAAAGCAGCCCTGATCCATGAAGGCCGCGTCGTGTTCGAACAATCCAAGATGCTTCTTCCTACCTACGATGTCTTCGACGAATCCCGCTATTTTCAGCCGGGCGACAAACAATACGTCTACGGTCTCGACCAGGAGCAGCTCGGCATCACCATTTGCGAAGACGTCTGGAACGACAAAACGTTCTGGGCCTCTCCTATGTACGCCCGCGACCCCGTCACCGAACTGGTCCAACAGGGCACTAGCATTCTCATCAACATTTCCGCTTCGCCTTTCACCATCGAAAAACGCTTCCTTCGCCTTGGTATGCTTCGTTCCACCGCTGTCCACCACAACCGCCCTGTCGTTTACGTCAATCAAGTCGGCGGCAACGACTCGCTCATCTTCGATGGTGCCAGCACCGCCTTCACCGCTACAGGCAAAATCGCTGCGCAAGCCAAAGCGTTTGAAGAGGACCTCGTTCTGTTCGACACTACTACTGGCGAAGGCGATCTCCACGAACAGCCTCCCCACGAGATGGCCTGCGCGTATCAGGCACTTGTCCTCGGCACGCGCGATTATGTTCGCAAATGCAAGTTCACCAAAACCATTGTCGGCCTCAGCGGTGGTGTAGATTCTGCCGTCGTCGCCGCCATCGCCGTTACAGCTCTCGGCAAAGAAAACGTCCTCGGCGTTTCCATGCCCGGCCCGTACTCGTCCGAAGGCAGCAAAACAGATGCTCAGGCCCTCGCCCGCAATCTCGGCATCGAGTTCCTCACCATTCCCATTTCTTCCGTCTTCGACTCGTACAAGCAATCTCTCGCCCCCGTCTTTGCTGGCCGCCCGGTCGACGCGACCGAGGAAAACATCCAGGCGCGTATTCGCGGCAATTACCTTATGGCCCTTTCGAATAAATTCGGTTCCATGGTTCTCAGCACAGGCAATAAATCGGAAAATGCCGTCGGTTACTGCACTCTCTATGGTGATATGGCTGGCGGTCTCGCCGTTATCTCCGATGTTCCCAAACTCATGGTCTACGAGCTGGCCCGCTACATTAATCGCGAAAGGGAACTGGTCCCTCGCTCGACTCTGGAGAAACCTCCCTCCGCCGAGCTCCGTCCAAATCAAAAGGACACGGACTCCCTTCCTCCTTACGAGGTCTTGGACCGCATCTTGAAATCCTATATTGAAGAAGTGAAATGTCCGGAGGAGATCGCTATCGAAACCGGCTTCGACCTGAAACTGGTTCGCAATATCGCCACCCTCGTCGATCGCAATGAATACAAGCGCAAACAAGCCGCTCCTGGCCTCAAGATTACGTCTCGCGCTTTTGGGTTTGGGCGTCCCTTTCCAATTGCCCAACGTTTTGTTCCATGAGAATCGAAACCGCTCCAATGAGGACTCGTGTGAAAACTATACTCAGAGTGCTTGTGCTCGCATCCCTTGCGTTTACGGCGTCTGCGCAACAGCCAGCGGCAAATACCCAAAAAACCATAGAAGCCTTTCTTCGCAATTACTACGCACTCGGTCCGGAATTCGCCATCACCGTTGGTCCCGCCAAGCCCATCGGCTCCTCCGGCCTCTCCGAAGTCTCTGTCGACGTAAAAAGCGCGGACGGCTCCGACACGGTGAAAATGTACCTCACCGCCGACGGCCGCTATCTCATCCGAGGGGAAGTTAACGACCTGACCACCGACCCTCTCGCCGAAAATATCGCCAAGTTTGATCTCAAGGGCGCGCCCCTCTTCGGCGACCCCAAAGCCCCTATCACCCTCGTGGAATTCGGTGACTTCGAATGTCCCGTGTGCCGCAACTTGCATGACGCCGTTCGCGGCCTGCTTCCCAAATATCCCCAGGTCAAACTCATCTTTAAAGATTTTCCCATCGACCAGATCCATCCCTGGGCGCACACCGCCGCCCTCGCCGGACGCTGTGCCTACCAGCAGGAACCCAAAGCATTCTGGAAGATGTACGACCTCATCTACGACAATCAGGACCTAGTCTCTGCGGCCAATGCCTACGAGAAGATGATCGAATTTGCGGGACGCGCCAATCTCAATACTGACACCTTTCAGGCCTGCCTCAGCAGCCCCCAAGCTGCCGCCGAAGTTGACGCCAGCCTCACCAATGGCAAACTCCTGGACGTCCGAAGTACCCCCACTGTTTTCGTCAATGGACGCCGTCTACCTGGTGCCGACCCCCACGCCCTCGAACAGTACATTGGGTTCGAAATCGCCAAGCTCAAAACCAAAAGCCATTAAACATATTGGCACGCCACTTTTCCCGGATTTCCCTGCCAACTTTTTGCGGAAGAATCTCTGTGCGGAGTTTTGTTTTTGGCGAGCGGTAGGTCCTCCAAAGCGATAACGCGACCGGCGCGGCTGAGGAGGGAAGCAGACCCAGAATGGAACCCATTGCCCCATCCTTACTCCTAGGTACAGGGGACAATTTCTAGTCCACTTTGTAGTTAACATAATATCCGTTATAGGACGCAACCATCAAACCCTTTTTATCGCTTTTCCTGCCTTTTCTGTGGATTTCCTGGTGTCGAGGGCACGCCAGCCGGCGTCCTGCTGGGTTGCTAGGTTTTTCGAAGGCAGGCGAGGTGAGTGTTTTGCTTGGCGCAGCAGCCGATGCGCGGCGGCGAAGTTTGCCCGATGAATTTTCAATCTAGAACTTTCCAAAAACCTTTTCGGTGCTCGCGCCCACCCGCCGCAACGCGGCCCCGCCCTTGGCCACCCGCAGGGCATCGTCCCGCAAGGCTGGCGGCGCTGGCGGCGGCGCAGGCGGGCCTTGCTCTTGACTTCGGCATATTTCCCGCGCACACTGACCATCCGCCCTTCCCCAAGAAAGTACTGCTCATGTGCCGTTTCTACCACCAAATCAGTTTTACCAGCTCCGCTTGGCATGCCCTCATGGAAGATCCCACCGATCCGCTCGCCGCGATTCGGACTCCCATCGAATCTCTGGGTGGCACGCTTGTCTGCGCTTTCTTCACGGAAGGTTCCTACGACGTCCTCGCCCTTTCCGAATTCCCTGATGCGGTCTCCTCGGACGACATTTCCGTCGCTTTTTACTCGGGTGCAGCCATCGCGACCATCCATTCCTCTGCTCTTCTCACCGTCTCTCAAGCCAACGAAGCCAAGCGCAAGTCCGCCAACCATTCCCATCGTATTCTTTCCTACCCTCTCACTCGTGTTGCTTCTGCATCCTGACCGCTCGCTTCTCCCCGCCAATCCCAAAGAGCCTCGGCCAATCCCCGAGGCTCTTCTGCCTTTCCTCAACTCTTCAACTCCTGGACTCTCAACCTCTTCCTTCACTTTCTCAACTTCCTTTACCTCCTCCTCTGCTAAACTTTCTCCGTGCCCTCCTCGACCGTGACTCCCGTTCTAGCCAACATTCGTCTGCATCCCATCAAATCTCTCGATCCCGTTTCCGTCTCTGAAGCCCGCATCGGGCCCTCTGGCGGACTCGCCCTCGACCGCGCCTGGGCCCTGTATTCCGTCGACGGCAAATGGGTCAATGGCAAACGCACCCCTGCCATCCATCTCATTCGCGCAAACTATACCCCTGACCTGTCTTCCGTCACGCTCTCCGTCTACAACGATCGCCGCAATCTCCCCACGCGCTCCTTCGCTTTCCCCGGCGAATTCGAAAACGCTGCCGAATGGTTCAGCATTTTCTTTGAGCAACAGATTATCGTCCGCTACTCTCCCGACGGATTTCCAGACGATTCCATCGCCAACGGTCCCACTATCGTCTCCAACGCATCCCTCCAGGCCGTGGCAGATTGGTTTACCCCGAGCCTCGAGGGACTTGCCCCGAGTCCCGAGGCGGGCAGCCCGGGCTCCGAAGCACCGCCACCGCAACGCGCGACCTTTCCTGGCCTCTCTCTCGAAAACGTTCGCCAACGCTTCCGCACCACCCTCGAACTCCATGGCGTTCCCGCCTTCTGGGAAGATCAACTCTTCGGCCAAGACGAACGCAGCGTCATTCGCTTCACCATCGGCCAAGTTCATCTCGAAGGCAGCAATCCCTGTGCCCGGTGCCCCGTTCCTCCGCGCGATCCCCGCACCGGCCAGAATCTCGATGGCTTCCAAAAACACTTCACCCTTCAGCGCGAAGCTACTCTTCCGCCGTGGTCTCCCCGCGATCGCTTCGATCATTTTTATCGCCTGTCCACCAACACCCGAGTCGCCTCCACCGAATCCCAAAAACTTCTCCGCGTCAACGACCTCCTGCAATTTCCGTAGTTACCGACCTTCCGATCCCTTCCGCACTTACGCGCCCAGACAACCTTTGTTTCCTGAGGAACAAATCACTGCTCGTTGGTGTCCTTCTACATGGATCTCACGACCGATTGGGACTTGCGCTCTCGGTGGTTGGTATTTCCCTTTCAAACTCGATTTCATATCTTTGGTGCGGTCCTTACTGTGTGGAAGAGCTACGCGCAAACTCACTATCGCACCGGAAACTAGAACCGCCCGCCACCGAATCTCTTAGACTTCTTCGGTTTTGCTCCCCCAAACAAAAACGGCTCCGATTTGTCGGAGCCGCCCCATCCAGTTTCTCTTTTATATTCCTTACCGCGAACTGATCTCCGGCCGCCCTTCCGCCATCGATCCCACCGGCGGCACACCCTTCACACTTTCCAGCATTTGTTCTTTCCGGTATACCAGTGAATTGATGTCGTACGTCGCCAATTCAAATCCGTGTCCATGCGTAATCGCATCAGTAGGGCACGCTTCCACGCAGTATCCGCAGAAAATACATCGCGAATAATCAATGTTGTACACCTTCGCATACCGCTCACCCGCCGAAATCCGCTTATCCTCGGTATTCTCCGCTGCCTCAATATAGATGCAGTTCGAAGGGCACGCCGCCGCGCACAAAAAGCAGCCAACGCACTTTTCCAGTCCGCCTTCGTCCCGGTGCAGAACGTGAATCCCACGGTACCTCGGCTGAAACGTGACAGGCGCGGCCGGATAGTTCTCCGTCACCGTCTTTTCAAACATGGTCTTGAACGTGACGCTGAATCCCTTTACCAGTGCCGTCGCCGTTGCTGCAATTTCACCAATAAGTGATCCCATACCCATAGTTCCTTGTTGATGTGTCCCCCAGGTCTTTAGCTTGACCTTCACGCAGGAACAAGCCCTCAGGCACAGCCTCTACTGCCTTGCCAGTCTAGCAAACCCCCATCAACCCCCGCAAACCTCTCTTCACCCCTGTTCACCCCTGTCCACCATCCAAAAACATGCTGTTATCCTGATCAAAACGAAGTATCGCAGCGAAACCTCTTGCCACCGACATCTCGTCGTTCCCTCTCCCGATCGCCTTTCCTCTACCTCGTTTTCTTCCTTCTCTTACTTCACCGCCTCCACAATCTGCTTCCCATGAAACCGCCCGTTCTCGATAAAAATCTCATTCGTATTCTTCCCCGCTACCACCACCCCCGCCAGGTAAATCCCCGGTACATTGCTCTCCAGCGTACTCGGATCCAGTGCCGGCCTCCGGCTCTCTAAATCCAGCTTCACTCCCAAACGCTCAATGAACTCGTAATCCGGGTGATACCCGGTCAACGCGAACACCTGTCTCCCCGCCACCAATCGCGGTGCCCCTCCAGTCGACGACACCATCACTCCGTCCCGCACAATTTCCTTGATCTTTACATTGAACACCGCTGCGATTTGTCCTGCCTTGATCCGGTTCTCAATATCCGGTCTTACCCAATATTTGATCGATGTCCCCAACTCTTTCCCGCGTACCAGCAGCGTCACCCGGGCGCCATTTCTCCACAAATCCAATGCCGTTTCCACCGCCGAATTTTTTCCGCCAATCACCACCACGTCCTGATTCCAGAATTCGTGCGGCTCCGTATAGTAATGACTCACATGCGGCTGGTGCTCCCCCGGCACGCCCATCGCATTCGGCAAATCGTAATAGCCCGTCGCCACCACCACATTCTTCGCCGCGTAACGTTCCTCTCCTCCACTTTCTGTCTCTGTCACAACCGTAAACGCTCCAGCATGCCCGTCCACGCGCAGCACTTTCTCAAACAAGCGCAATTCCAGTGCGTAGTGCTCCGTGCCCTTCCGGTAATACTTCAGCGCTTCCGTCCTTGTAGGCTTCTCCCCGCCACATACCATGGGCAGGTCCCCAATCTCCAGCAATTCCGGCGTCGTGAAGAACACCATGTTCACCGGGTAGTGGTAGATCGAATTGCATAAGCAGCCCTTGTCAATCACCAGCGCCCGTAGCCCCGCCCGCTTTGCTTCCATCGCGCAAGCCAATCCCGTCGGTCCCGCTCCCGCACAAATAATGTCGTATGTAGTCATATCCCCTTAGATTGTTGGCATTCCCTTACAGTTATTTCTCAACTTCCAAAACTCTTGAACTTTCAAGCTCTTTCTCGCTGCGCACCTACTCGCCCGACTCACTGCTTCCCTGGCTTCTCCAAAATCGCCTCCAACCCTCTCCGGAACATCTCTAACTCCCGCAACCGCTCTTCCGTCGCCGCCAGTTCCGTCTTCTTCCACACAAACACATCGCCTGTCGGCTTCTTTAATCGCACGCTGAAATTTCCATCCACCAGCAGCGTCACCGGCGCCAGCAGCCGGAACCCGGCATTCTCCACGGGAGCCAACAGCGCCGCGCACTCGCCCCGGTGCACGCACAACGCGCTCTCGTACGGCGGTATCGCAATCGGCCGAAACCCCGCCGCAAACAATCTCTTCAACAAATCCGTCTGTACTTGCGTCAATTCCATCACACAAAATTATACACAACCCTTTCCCACCCACTCTGCCATCCCAAGCGCGGCGAGGGATCTCTTCTGCGTTACCCTTCTGTTCTTCCAAAAGCCTATCTTCCGGACGATCCCATTCGCTCCAGATTCTCTCTTGTACCCCTACGCACTTCTTTCCGCTTTCTCATTACAAAAATAAGAACGGCGCGACCGAAGCCGCGCCGTCACCAAATTCCTTTACGTCCTCCTCTACCTAATCTACTTCCTTCACACGCTCAACTTCCTGGGCTTACGCTGCCGTCGAATCCGCCTCGCTCCCCTCCAACTGCGCCAGAATCTCCCGCAGCGTCCGGATCAACTCATCTCTCGACACATTGCTCTTCTTGAATTGCAGCCGGAACCGGAACGTCTCGTTCTCCGGCTCGTAATGAAAGATAAACGGCTGCGGCCGTTGCGGCCCGCTCTTATCTTCCGCCCGTTCTTTCCGCGCTTCGTCTCGCGTCAACCCGCCCTGCAGGACCCGCGCCAGCATCTCCAGCATCTTCTTCTCGGTTTGCTGTTTCGCAATCTGCAGCAGCAACGACTTCGATAAGATTCCATGCTCGATGCACTTCTTTCGAATCGGCTCCGGAATCGTTCGCAGCATCAATGTCTCGCTCACCGAACTCCGCGCCTTGCCGATCTTCTTTGCCACATCGTCATGGGTGTAGTCGAACTGCTCTGCCAGTCGTTGCAGCCCGTCCGCTTCTTCAAACGGCGTCAGGTCTTTCCGCTGGATATTTTCGATCAGCGCAATTTCCAGCGTCTCCGCGTCGTCCGCCATCTTTTCGATCGCGGGCACTTCGCGCAAACCCGCCGCCCGCGCCGCGTGATACCGCCGCTCGCCAGAGATGATGTAGTAGCAATCCTCTCGCGGCACAAACCGCACTAGTAGCGGCTCCAGCACGCCCTTCTCGCGAATCGATTCCGTCAATTCGCGCAAATCTCCCAGGGCTTTTCGCGGCTGGTCCGGATTCGGCCGGATCTGCTCCACAGGGATCATCCGTCCCACTGCCGCGCCGCTATAGCTTGTCAACGACTCTACATAGTGCGCGTCATGCCGCATCTTCAGCGTGACGGGCAACCCGGCTTTCTTCAACACGTTGTACCACCTCCGCTGCCAGTTTTTTGTACTCGAGTGCTCCCGGAGATTTGGGCGCAAACGTAAAAATCGTTTCTTTGTACGCCGGACTTTCTTCCAATCGCACATTCTTGCTGATCTTCGTCTTGAACAGCACTTCTCCAAACACCGCGCGAATCTGCCCATGCGTGTCCCGCGAAATATTCGTTCTCTTGTCGAACAGCGTGATCACCACACCCAGCATTCGCAGTTGCGGATTTGGCCGCGCCCGGATCCGCTCGTACGTCTCCAGCAAATCGTCGGTACCTTCAATCGCAAAGTACGCTGCCTGGATCGGCACCAGCAGGTGCGTCGCGGACACCAGCGCGTTCACTGTCAAAATTCCCAGCGACGGCGGCGTGTCAATCACGATGTATTCGAAATCCTTCAGTACTGGCGCCAGCGCATCTTTCAACCGGTACGGCGCGTCGAACTGTCCGCTCAGCACCGTCTCTAGTTTCGCGAGCGACAGCCGCCCCGGCCCCACGCTCAACAGCGGATCCTTGCTCGGCTTGATCACATTCGCCATCGGTACTCGCGCGTCCGACAGCACGTCGAACATCGACTCTTTCACGTCTCCCATATCGAAAAACGCAATCGTCGAGTTCGCCTGCGGATCCAAGTCGATCAGCAGCGTACGCCTTCCCTTCGCCGCTATCCCCGCCGCCAGATTTATGGCTGTCGTCGTTTTCCCAACGCCGCCCTTCTGGTTCGCAACCGTAATGATTGCTGTCATCTTACCTGCCGCCTCCACTCCTACCTCTACCTCTAGTGGCCCCGTCCAAAAATTCCCTCGTCCCTCACATCACCCTCTTCGCCCTCACCTACACACAAACCTCTCCCCATGAGGCACCGATACCACATCAATTCTTCTGGTGTTTATGCCGGCAGACTGGCCCAATGGCATACGCCTACTCTATGTTCCTCACCCTTGCTCACGCAAGCAAAAACTACCATTTCCCCAATCCCCCAGTGGAAATCTCATGCAGCGCGGCAGCCCCGCTGCCACTTTTCCGATTTCAACCCAGCCGCCGAAATCCCTAAGAAACCCTGCCTCCGCAGCCCGCAAACATCATCATCCCCCCTCCAGTCTCGAATTCGAAACCGTTAACAGATCTCCTGAGGTAAGTTCGACCGCGTTCGACGCGCAACCGCTGGATCTACTTTCAGTGCCCTTGATGGATAAGGGCTTCGCTGCCATTTGCCAGCTCGCCGAACACTGCCTGCCTCATATCCAGTTTTTGTTCATCAGCTCGCGTCTTTGCTCCACGCTTCTTTCAAGCCCCGCCTCGCGGCGGGCGTTATTTCACCCTTGCGTTTCGCTATCACTTCACCTCCATCAGTTTGTGAAGAGGGGTTGCACCTCTAAACTGTCGATCATGGCTCGGTACACAAAAATAAAAGCGGCGCGACCGAAGCCGCGCCGCCCAACCACTTCGCTGAATACAATCTCTTCCCTAGAACTCCACTCCCCAAAATTCTGCCGGCGGATGCACCAGTTCCAATCCCAACTCCCATCCACTCCGCCCTTCATGCCCCCGCCAGATTAGCACCGCCTCCGACTCCCTCAAATTACTTCCATTCTTCAGCCGCAGTTTCTGCCCCACGGCAAACCCTTGCGGCACAATCGCCAGGCATCCCTTCGGGCTGATATCCACTGTGTACCCCTCCACTCGGTGCTCCGCCCCGCCCTCCGTCCATTCCACTTCCACCTTCACTCGCGAATTCACCCGTGCGCCAGCCCGCATATACTGCAGCATCCTCAGTGCATAATTCATTTCACTCGAAGCATTCACGTCTACTCCTCCCGCACACCCTTACGTCCTTCCCCACAAGTTCCCACGGTAGAAGCCCTATCCTCCTCCGTCAATGGAACTTACCCCAACATTTCCCCTATTAGTCACCATCACCTTCCTCTACCGTGGCTTCTTCCACCCTCGTGCGGCAGCCCAGTCGCCGCTTCCCCGGTTCCTGCCTGTCCCTCAGTCCGCACCCCTAAGAAAATACGTCCTCCACCCGCCCCTGGCCCTCCACATCTATCTTCCGTCCCGAACCAGCAGCTGCCGACTGTCCACTGTACACTTTTCCTATCTGCTATCTTCGTAAAGCCTAATGTCCTTCCTTCCCATCTTCCGCCACGAACTCCGCCCCACACTCCGTCTCGCTCTCCCTCTCGTCCTCGCCGAGATCGGTTGGATGAGCATGGTCATCGTAGACACCATGATGGTCGGACGTCTCCCCTACTCCGCCGAAGCCATCGGCGCCGTCTCCATCGCCTCCAGTATCTTCATCGTCTTCGCCTTCTTCGGCGAAGGCCTCCTCGTTGGCCTGGACACCCTCGTCTCCCAGGCCTTCGGCGCCGGCCGTCGCGAAGACTGCCACACCTCGCTCGTCAATGGCATCTACCTCAGCTTTGCTATTTCTCCCTTCCTGGCCATTCCTGTCTGGATCATTCCTCGCTACTTCGAACGTTTCGGGGTCACCCATCCGGTCGCCATCCTCGCCGCTCCCTACATGCGCACCCTCTCCGCCGGCTTGGTCCCTCTCCTTCTCTACTTCGCCGTGCGACGCACGCTCCACGGCATGAACATGGTGCGCCCCATCGCTTTCGCCCTGGTCACCGCCAATCTCGTCAATCTCGCCGGCAACTACATCCTGATCTACGGGAAGTTCGGCTTCCCCGCTTACGGGGTTACCGGCTCTGGCATTGCCACCTGTATCTCGCGTGGCTATCTCGCTTTCCTCCTCGTCGCTTATCTTCTCTGGTACGACGCGCACCACAAAACCGAACTGCTCAAGACTCCGCTGCAACCCGACCTCCCCCGCATCCGTCAACTCATCGCTCTCGGTGTTCCCGCTGCTCTCCAGCAAACCGCTGAAGTCGCTGTCTTCGCTCTGGTCGCCACGCTCATTGCCCGTCTCGGTGCCGTTGCCCAAGCCGGTCATCAGATCGCCCTCAACACCGTTGCGTTCACGTACATGGTTCCCCTCGGCCTCTCGTCCGCGGCCGCTGTGCGCGTCGGCCAGGCCCTCGGCCGCCGCGATCCCACCGCCGCGCGCAACGCAGGTAACACCGCCATTCTTCTTGGCGCTTCGTTCATGGCCACCATGAGCGTCGCGCTCCTCATTTTCCCGCGCTACATCGCCCGCATCTACACCGCCAACGAAACCGTCATCCACTCTGCCACCATCCTTCTCATGGCAGGCGCCGCGTTCCAACTCTTCGACGGCGTTCAAACCGTCGCCACCGGTTCTCTCCGCGGCACAGGCGATACCCGCACCCCCATGGTCTGTCACTTCTGCGCATACTGGTTGATGGGCTTACCGCTGGGAACCTATCTGTGCTTCCACCTGCACTGGGGCGCCCTCGGGCTGTGGATCGGGCTCAGCCTCAGCCTCATCCTTATCGGCATCCTCCTTCTACTCTTCTGGCGCCGCCGCTCCCGCCACCTCCTTTCCTGTTCGCTCTACTCGTCGCCCGTGTCGTGACCGCCTTCTAAGGCGGTCCGCGACCCCGCAGAGCTCGTTGGCTGCTGCGGTATCCGTTTCACCGCCGGAGGCGCACCAGAAGTTAGCCCAGCCGGTAAGGGCTGGGTACGCATTCAATGAAGACCGCGAGCACCGTAGGTGCGACTCTTTTTTGCCGCGCCTCCGAATGCGCTTCCAAAAAAAGAAAACGGCGCGACTATCGCCGCGCCGTGCACTCCAATTTCCAATCTCTTTCTTCCGCCCCTTCTACATCTTGTATCTTCCCAAATCCTCGTCGCTGAGCCCTTCCAGATAATTCCGCAACTGCTCATTCGTCGTCCGTTCCGCCAACGCCGAACTCACCTTCGAATTCTTTAGCACCACTTCATCCACAAAAATCGGGCAATCCATCCGCAGCGCCAACGCCAACGCATCGCTCGGCCGCGAGTCGATACTCATCAATTCCCCGTCGCGTTCCACCCAGATTAACGCGTAAAACGTATCGTCCTTCAGATCGTTCACCACAATCTTCTGCACCGAGACTTCCAGCCCCTGCAGCACGTTCTTCAGCAGGTCATGCGTCATCGGCCGTGGCGTCTGCACTTTCTCAATCTCCAGCGCGATCGCGTTCGCTTCGTACGCCCCCACCCAGATCGGCAGGATCGCCTGCCCCTGCACATCTTTCAACACCACAATCGGCATTTGCGTAACCGGGTCCATCATCAGGCCGCGTATCTTCATTTCTACTTCCATCGCGCCCTCCTTACACCGCCGATTGCTTCCAATCTGTCGTTCCGAGCGAAGCGAGGAATCTCTCTTCACTCGCCACTACTCCTTCGCCGCTTCTCCTACCAAACTGTTCGGCGTCGCCGCCACCACGCGAACCTGCACGTAGTCTCCCAGACTTTCTTCCTCTCGGGAAGTGAAATTCATCACTTTGTTCGATGATGTATGACCACTCCATTGTGCCGCCCGGACACCTACAGGGTTTATCCCTCCACGCGAGGGCTGTTCCCGCCGCGACCTCCCTTCCACCATCACCTCAAACGTCTTCCCTACCAGCTGTGCATTCCTCGCTCGCTGGATCTCTCTCTGCCGTTCGATCAAAATCGCCAGCCGCCGCGACTTCTCTTCCTCCGGAATCGCATCTTCCATCTTTAACGAAGACGTGTTCGGCCTCGGCGAATATTTGAACGAAAACGCCCCGTCATACTGGACCGTGTCCAGCAGCGACAGCGTCTCTTCGAAATCCTTCTCCGTCTCTCCCGGGAACCCCACAATAATGTCAGAGGTAATGCTGATCTCCCGTTTCGCCCCGCGGATCAGCGCAATCTTTTCCAGATATTCATCCCGCGTATATGTCCGTGCCATCGCCCGCAAAATCTTTGTTGACCCGCTCTGCACTGGCAAGTGCACGTGCTCGCAAACCCCAGGCACCGCGTCCATCGCTTCCACAATATCTATCCCGAAGTCCCGTGGATGCGACGTCGTGAATCTCACCCGGCGAATCCCCCGCACTTCTGCCACCGCCACCAGCAGTTCCGAAAACCTCATCTTCCTCGCCGACGGGTCCGCATACGAATTCACCGTCTGCCCCAACAACTGCACTTCCGTATACCCCGTATCCGCCAGCTTCCGAACCTCTTCCAATATCGATGCGCTGCTTCGGCTCCGTTCAGGCCCTCGCGTAAATGGCACCACGCAATACGAGCACGTCTTGTCGCAGCCCTCAATAATCGTCAGATACGCCCGCCACGGATTGTCCCGCCGCGTTACTTCCGTCTCGAACGTCTCCTCCGTATCCGTATCCAGACCGGTCACCCGCCGGTTCCCGGCTTCCAGTTCTGCGAGCATTTCCGGCAAGTTCCGGTAGCTCGCGCTTCCGCAAATCAAACTCACCCACGGCGCTCGCGTAAAAATCCGTTCCCCCTCCTGCTGCGCCAGGCACCCCAACACCCCAATGATTTTGTACTTAGCCTGTGAGCGCACTGCGTTTCGGAACTTTAGCTGCGACATTTCATCACTGGCACTGCTGGACTCGTGGCCCCGAACTTCCGCTTTGGACGCGAAACGCCCCTCAGGAATTGACTCTTCTTTCTCAGCTCGAGCCACCAACTCCGGCCGAAACTCCCCCAGCCTCGAATACACCTTCTGCGCCGCCTTCTCCCGGATCGAGCAAGTGTTATAAAGGATGACTCCCGCTTCCTCGACCGCCTCTACCTGCCGATACCCGCGGGCCAGCAGCACTCCCGCCACCTTCTCCGAGTCGTGCTCGTTCATCTGGCACCCGAACGTCTCCAGATAAAACGTTTTCCCCGCCCCCACTTCGCCTGTGTAGTGGCGGACCTTCGGGTTGGTCACCCCGTCTTGCCCCTCGCAGGAGCTACTTTCTACTTGCCCCGCCGAGGGAAGGGACGCGCCCCCGCCCAACAGCTGTTCCACGCGAATATCGAAAAAATCGCCCATATTCCGCAGTCTACCACACGCCCCTCCGGAGTGCCGGAGCCCCGCTCCCGCCTTCCTCTCAAATACTACTCTCGCGCATTTCTGCTATCCGTTCCCCTTGTCAGCCTGAGCGCAGCGAAGGACTCAACTACCGCATCTTGCCTCCCAACCTCCATACCCCGAAGCTTCTACTCCACCCCCACCAGCTTCACTCCCACCGCGTATTTCCCTGGCAATGTCTCGGGCAACTCCACCTCCACATCCCCACCCTTCTCAGTCCATTTCATCCCACCCTTCGCCCCCAGCACCGTCACCGCCGCTCCCTCTTTCAATTTCACCCCTTGGATGGTCAAACTCTTTCCCTTGGGCTCTCCCAACACAAACGCATACACTGTCCCATTCTTCTCCGTGAACCGCACTTTCATCCCTTCTGCCGTCTCTCCTTCCGCTCTCTTCCACGGCCGCGTCCCATAAATTCCCTCCCCATTCAAATCCAGCCACGCGCCCAACGCGTTCAACCGATCCATCTGCACCGCCGGAATTGTCCCATCCGCTTCTGGCCCGACATCCAGCAACAAATTCCCGTTCTTGCTGACAATGTCCAGCAACAAATAAATCAGCTCATCTTTCGGAATCGTATGCTCTTCGCCCTCTGCCCGGTTGTATCCAAACGACCTTCCTAGTCCGCGGCATTCTTCCCATTTCCTCTTGCTGATCTTGTGCAGCGTTTCGTACTCCGGCGAAACAAAGTCCGCGTGCTTCACCCCGAACCGGTCGTCTACCACGCCGTCCGGAATCGCGTTGTAATACTCCGCCATAATCTCCAGCGGGTGTCCCGACTTGGGATAATCAATGTCGTTCCACAAAACTGCGGGCTTGTATTTCTTGATCAACTCCCGCATTTGTGCGTCCGCGTATTTTCCATATGCCTCCGTTTGCGGCTGAACTTGCTTCGCCTGTTCCCAATCCGTGATCGGCCCCGGCACAAACGTCCAATCGTATCCGCCCGAGTAATACAGCCCCATGCGCAGCCCCTGTGCCCGCACCGCCGTCGTCAACTCCCCCACCAGATCTCGCGTCGCGTGCTGCCGCTCCTTCGGCAACGTCGGATTCGCCGTCGCACTCGGCCACAGCGTAAATCCTTCGTGATGCTTCGACGTCAGCACCACATATCGTGCCCCAGCCATCTTGAATACCCGCGCCCACTCCTCCGGATTCCACTTCTGGATGTCCTTGTCAAACGTCTCCGCGAAATTGTAGTAATCGTAGTTCGCTCCGTAATGTTCCTTGTGATATTCCTGCGTCGGCGATCCCTCCAGCCGCATCGTGTTGAAATACCACTCCGCATACGGATTCCGCTTCACATACTCCTTCACCGGCAACTTCTCCAATTCCTTCTCCGGCGTCAGCACCGCCCATCCCGGCACCGAATACAACCCCCAATGAATAAAAATTCCCAGCTTCGCATCCGCATACCATTCCGGCAGCGGATGCTTGTTCAGCGACTCCAACGTCGCTTCATACTTCTCCGCCACACCCTGGCCCGGAGCCTCATCGACGGGCACTGGTGCTAGCCCTGAGCCTCGAAGCGCCCGCCTTCCGGCGTTCTCCTCCACTGCCGAAGCTTGCGCTTTTGTAGCAAGCGAAATCCGTCCGCCCCCGATCCATCCCGCCAACGCGAACCCCAACACCCCCAAACACAAACCCTTCCCGGCTCCGCTCATCCTGTCCTCCTCCGTATGCGACCTGACCTCGACCCTCTCGCCTGACCGTCCTTTACTTCCTCCACTTCCTTACTTCCTCTCTTTCCGCATCGCCGCAATCCTCTTCCTGCCCATCGCCGACCCTTCCACCACCTTCTCCAGGCTCCGCATCCATTCCGGCAGATTCATCTTCTTCCGGAATCGTCTTACGTACGGTTGAATCTTCGCGTACTGAAAATACATCTCCTGGCACGTGTCGTACACTAATCCTTCGCTCAACATCCCGTGCAGTACAAACGCGCACACCATGTCCCAATAGCCATACACCTGCAATACGAATCCCGTTTCCTTCCCACCCTTCGCTACCATCTCCACCAACTCCTCCACCGTCTTCGGCGCAAACGCTCCTCCCACAAAACTACGCGCCTCCCGCATCACCGTCTCTCGCCGCAATTCGTACAACCGCAAAATCAACTCTGCCTGCTCCGTGCTCTTCGTTTTCTTCGACATCGTCCCTCCGCTTTCTCTTCCACCTGTACCTCGCGCTTCCTTAACCTCCTTTTCCTCCCGTCATTAGGTACGCCGCCACAAATAGCACCCCCAACAACAAATCCGTCCCCGCAAACATCAAATCCGACCCGTGCATTCGGCCCTGCATCACCAGCACCACCACCGCGACCCCATACGAAAATTTCTCCACCACCGACGGAAGCATCATCGGCCGGAATCGCACGGGATCCCGCGCGATCACCAGAAAGGCAATCTGCCACGCTAGTGCCACCCCCACGAACCCGTAATAGAATCCCGGATGCGTGATGGCTGGTGGGTCCTTCCTTCCAATCAGATCGAACATGAAATAAAGCGGCGTCAGCACCAGAAATCCCCAGATCCCCGCCGCCCAAAACACCACCTTTGCAAATTTCATCATTTCCTCCAGGATCGACTCTTGCACCTTCACACCTTTCCGTGTAATTTATCCCAACTCCCGGTACCGCCCACGCCGAAGAGTCAAACAAAATTCCTTGCTTTGTGCCAGCCCGTCTTGTGGCCGATCCTTCGATCGGTCAGGATGCCAGATCATTCCTCGCTGTGCCCCTGGGCTCGACTGCGAAAGGGGTCGTCTTCATGTCTCGCTCCTTCAATTCTCTTCCTTTTCCTCGCGATTACCCTCCCTGCCACTTCCACGCACGCCCAAAGCTCCGTCACGCTTGAATCCTATTTCACCGGCAAGCAAGTCACCGTCAAAATTGACATGCCCGGTACCCAAAAGGGTGTGGATCTTCGCTTCAACAAGCCCACTCCCATGGATTGGAAAGAATACTCTGGCCGCATCAAGCAATTCGGTATCGCCATTCGCCAGGGCGACGTAGCCCGCGTCACCTCCGTCGTCGTCAAGAAGGACGTGATCGAATTTCAACTCGATGGCGGCGGCTTCGGCACCTTCGGCGACGACACCAACACCACCGTCACCGCCAAACCCCTCGAAAAAAGTGATTATGAGAAGGATCTAGAAAAACAAATTTCTGAAACCGATGACCCCGACAAAAAAGCGGCCTTGCAGCGCGACCTCGATCGCGAACGCGCCCGCCGCCAACGCCAGGATTCCATCAATCAGCATCAGGCCCAGATCGCCAGTCAGTTGAAGTCGCAGGAAGTTGCCGGCAAGCGCATGGAGGGTGGCTCTCGCTTCAATCTCCGCTGGTCCGGCTCCATCCCCGCCGACCAACTCACTCCCGAAGCCGTCATGCACCGTCTGTCCGAGTACGTCGCGTTCAACACTGCTCCACCCGCTAACACCGCCGCCCCTCCCGCTGCTAACGCCGCCGCTCCTTCGACCGCTGTTCCCGCCGACACCCAAAACACCCCCGCCACGGCCAAACTCAAGCGCGGCATGAAAATGGAAGAAGTCACCACCCTCTTTGGCCCCGGCAAGCAACTCTCCGAGTCCGTCGGCGACGCCGGCCTGAAAACACAAGTCTACGAGTACACCACCAACGACCGCCGCGTCGAAGTCACCTACGTCGACGGCCTGGTCGTTCGCTACTCCATCAGTTCCAACTAACTTACAGGGCAGAACTTCAACTCCGACATAATTCCGCGGACAAATCCGGGCTTCAGCCCTTGAAGACTCCCACTCCTACGCTTCCACCCCCCACCATACCTCCCCAATTCCTCCACCTCCTATACTTCGTTTTCTTTACCTCCTCTATCTCATTCACCGCATCCACTCTCCTTCCCTCTTTGCTTCCTTCCCACTCGTCTGCTACGCTCAGTTTGTCAGCAAAATTTGCTCGAATTGAGGGGACTGACATCATTTCTCTCCTATCCGCACTCTTCATCGGTAATATTTTTGACATTCTGGCGCAAACGGGTTGGGTCGCGCGCGTTGTCCTCGCCATTCTCCTGTTCTTTTCTCTCATCTCTTGGGCCCTTATCTTCCAGAAATTCGGTCTCTTCGGCCGCATCCGCCGCCAAAGCGACCAGTTCCTCAAGATCTTCCGTGCCACCAAGGGCGTCGCCAATCCTCAGGGACTCGTCTCCGCCGGTTCGCCCTTTGCCAATGTCTACGCCGCCGGCTATCGCGAACTTCAGTCTCAAATGACCGGCACCGGCAATCCCTCTCCGCAAAAGGTGAAATCGCTTCAGGCCGTTACCGTCAGCATGCAGCTTGCATCCACCGACGAAGTCCGCCGCGTCGAAAAGGGGATGTCTTGGCTTGCCACCACCGCCGGCGTCACTCCCTTCATCGGTCTCTTCGGGACTGTCTGGGGCATCATTGATGCTTTTTCTGGCCTCGGCACTTCCGGTTCTGCTAGCCTGCGCGCCGTCGCCCCCGGCATCGCCGAAGCCCTCGTTACCACCGCCGCCGGACTGTTCGCCGCCATCCCCGCCCTCATCGCCTACAACTATTTTCTCCAGGACATCCGTGATCTCGCCCAGCGCCTCGACACTTTCGCCAACGAATTCACCTCCCAGATCGAAAAAACCTTCACCTGAGATGTGCATCATGTCAACAAACTCGGATTATCGCACCGCAGGGCGGAGCTTCAACTTCGACATTCACACCTCGGCGATCACCGGACTTCAGCTCCTGATGAACTGGTTTTTCGACGCTCCTTTTTTCACAATTCACGAATCACGAATCACAAAGCACGAGTAACTAAACCGCCATGCCAACACTACCCAAATCCACCCAAACCTCCCTTTCCGAAATCAACATGGTTCCTTTCATCGACGTCGTCCTCGTCCTCCTCATCATCTTTATGATCACCGCTCCTATCCTTCAGTCCGGCATCGAAGTCGACGTTCCCAAAACCCACACCGTCAAAGAAATCACCGAACAGCGTGTCGTCGTCACTATCGACAAAAATCAGCTCATCTATCTCGGCAACGATAAGGTCAACATTCACCAACTTCCCGACCGCATCAAGAAGCAAGCCAAGCATCCCAACGATGTCGTCTTTCTCCGCGCCGATGAAACCGTTCCCTTCGGCGCTTTCTGCACCGTTATCGACTCGCTTCGCGTCGCCGGCATTTCCAACATTTCCATCGTCACCCAACCCATCACTGACCGGAACAAATGAGTACGCTGCCCCCATCCCGAAGAACATCGTCTTTCCATCGCTTACGGGCGATGAATCCCTGTTCGATCAACGACTGATGACCTCTTACGCCACCACCTCCGACGACTTCAACCTCAAACGCTACTTCTCTTACTCTGTCTTCCTGCACATTGGCCTGACCGCGCTCATGCTTTTCGGCATTTGGATTCAGCGCAGCGGTGATCCTTGGGGTGGCATCGGTGGCGGGGAATCTGGAGTAAAGGTCAGTCTTGTCCCCAATGCTGGCATTCCCATGCCTCCCACCATCAATCCCACGGAATCTCAGGTCATCGATCCCACCAAAGGCCTCAATGTCGAAGAACCGAAGCCCAAGCCTCCCGAAGAACCTAAAACCGACGCCACCAAGATCCCCAAATTCGAAAAAGAAAAACCGCTCCCTGCAAGCAAACCTTCCAAGGTCTTCGAAAAGAAAACTCCTCCGCCGGACAACGCGGTTCCTTACGGCAAGGGCGGTCAGATGAATATCCCCAGCGGCTATTCCGATACTCCCGGTCCACTCAACGGCGGCGTTGCGGTTCAGGGCCAGGGTGGCGGCGATTTCGCCGCTCGTTACGGCTGGTATATCGAAGCTGTTCGTCGTGCCGTCAACCAGAACTGGCTGCAGAACACAATCGACCCTAATGTTCGCGCCGCTCGTCGCGCTAAAACTACGGTCACCTTCACCATCAATCGCGACGGCACCATCAAGAATATTCGCATTGCCGAATCCAGCGGCAATCGCTCCATGGACGATTCCGCCCAGCGCGCCCTTCTCAGCATCGACAAATTCCCCGCTCTCCCCGCTGACTATTCCGGCCGCTACGTCGATGTCACTTTCGATTTCGACCTGAGCATGGTCCGATGATTCCCTTTTCTGGAGTGCGGCAATCTTGCTGCCGCTTTGACGCAGTTCAGTCCCCCGCAAATTCTCCCTTGTCCTCCAGAACCCATCAGCGCTATTCCTCTGCCCAGATCGGTCATTTGGAGCGCAGCGAGAAATCCCTCTTCTCTGTGCTCTACCGTTCCCTCTCCCCCATTCCAGTTCGCATCTCTGCTATCCTGTTTTTTCCAACTTTTTCATTTCTTCATCGATACTCGACTCGGAGGACCGCTTGTCTCTAAAAACTTTCGTTTTGCCCGCCCCTCTCGTTTCTCTGCGTTCTCGATGCAAACTCCCCTCCCCATCCTTCTTCCTTTACCTCCTCACCCTTCTTTGCTTCCTCAACCTCCTTCTTCCTTCCTCCTCCTTGGCCCAAGACTGGTTCCGCACCGGCACTGGCCTCGGCGTCGAAAAGCCGCGCATCGCCGTCTCCGACTTCGTCCCCAAAGGCGACCCCGACAAAGCCCATTCCGCTCTTTTCACCACCGTCGTTCGTGATGACCTCGCCTTCTCCGGCATTCTCGATCTCGCCAGCCCCAGCTTCTATCCTCCCAAAGCTCCTTCCCAGCCCGGGGAACTTCAGATGCTGGATTGGTCTCAGGCTCCCGTCAACGCCAATTTTCTTGCCTTCGGTAATCTCTCCGAATCCTCCGCGGAAGTCGCCATCTTTGCCTGGATGTTCGATGTCCGCAGCAGTTCGAGCCAGGCGATCGTTGGCAAAGTCTATCGGGGCGTTCCCACCGACGCCCAAGTCCGCAAATTCGCCCACCAATTCGCCGACGAAATCATCAGCAAGCTTTCTGGTGGACTCCCGAGCATTGCCTCCACGCAAATCGCCTTCATTCGCGGCACCTACGGTTCCAAGGAACTTTGGGTCATGGATTATGACGGTGCGAACCAGCACAAGCTCACCGCTCTCGGTTCCGTCGCGTTAACGCCGCGTTGGTCTCCCGACGCCTCCCGCATCGCGTTCACTTGTTTCGTCCCCGTCAGCGGCGTGACCAGCGCGCAGATCTGTATGTACTCGTTTGACGCCAACAAGCTTGTTTCCTTCGCTCGGTATCGCGGCACCAACAACTCTCCCACCTGGTCCCCCGACGGCTTGCAAGTCATGTTCTCTTCCTCGATGCAGGGCAATCCGGCCCTCTACGTCACCGATGCCAGCGGCAATCGTCCCAAGCGCGTTAGCTTCGCCTCCAACGGTGCCGACACGTCTCCCGCATGGAATCCCAAAACAGGTCAGATCGTCGCCTTCGTCAGCGATCGCGGCGGCGTTCCGCAGCTTTACCTTATGAATTCTGACGGCACCGATTCGCGCAAGATCGATCTCCCAGACATGGGTTACGTCATCGATCCTGCTTGGTCACCCAACGGTCAGCTTCTCGCCTTCTCTTGGCGCCGTCCCTCCGGCAATTATGACATCTACATCATGGACATCGTCTCTCACCAGATTCGCGAACTCACTCGCGACGCCGGCCGCAACGAGCGCCCGTCCTGGGCACCTGACGGCCGCCACATCGTTTTCGAATCTACCCGCGGCGGCACGCGCCAGATCTGGACCATGCTCGCTGATGGCACTTCTCCCCACCAGCTCACCGCTTCCGGCCACAACGAATCTCCCAACTGGTCCACCCGCTAATGTGTTCCCGGCCCGCAACTCGTCATTCCGCGCGGAGCGAGGAATTCCTCTACCTCCAGCCGCCCCTTATCCGTTTCCGCACATCTCTCTTTTGTTTCTCTGCGGCTCCCGCTACAATATATCGTGTCACGACATATCCCCCGAACCCGGCCCTCTGGTGGTACTATCTCTTCATCCAGCGGACCCAACACGGGATTTCTCGGTGTCTTAGGAGGACACGCATGATTCAGTTGCACCGCCCGCTCTCTCGCTCTTTGCTTATTTCCGTTTCTACTCTCGCGCTCTTCGTCGCTGGCTGCCATAAGAAGCCTGCCGCTGCTCCACCGGCCTACACCCCTCCCCCTGCCGCGGTAAAACCCACGGCCAGCCTCAGCGCCGATCGCAATTCCATAAATAGGGGCGAATCCGTCAAGCTTTCTTGGACCACCACCGACGCCACTAACGTCTCCATTGCGCCCGAAGTCGGCGCCGTCACTCCTCAGGGTTCCACCACCGTCACTCCCACAGAATCCACCACCTATACACTCACTGCCAGTTCTGCCGGGGGTAATACCGATGCCACCGTGCGCATTTCCGTCAATGGTCCTGCCACCGTTACCGAAGCTCCCAAGAATCTCGGCTTTGACGAACTCTTCCTCAAGGAAGTTCGCGACGCCTACTTCGACTACGATTCCGCCGCGATTCGTCCGGATGCGCGCGAGGCTCTCCAGAAAACGGCCGACTTCCTCAAGGCCTATCCCAACACCCGCATCACCATTGAAGGCCATTGTGACGAGCGCGGTTCTACCGAATACAATCTCGCTCTCGGCCAGCGTCGTGCCAATGCCGTCAAGGAATATCTCGTCAGCCTGGGCATTCCCGCCGACCATCTCAGCACCACCAGCTGGGGCAAAGAAAAGCCCTTCTGCACCGAAGCCACCGAGGCTTGCTACCAGCAGAATCGTCGTGGCCACTTCACCCCGACCAAGTAACCGAAGCAACCCGCCCCTGTGCACTGTAGGGACGGCCTTCCCAGGCCGTCCCCTCTTTCGTTTTGTTTTCACCTTAGGCGCGGGAGCTTCGGCTTCGAGATAAATCTGCGCTTCTGCCCCTGAAGACGTCGCCCCTAACCAAGCCACTTCTGTGGCTGTTCTTCCCCACTGCCAAAACAATCCGGTCCTTCCGAGCGGAGTCTGGGCAGCGAGGAATCCCTCTTCCATCCGTCCGTGCGCGGCCTATTGCCTATCTTGCGAATCTACCGGCCTCAGGCAGGAACGGCCTTCCGAGTCTGTCCCCTCTTCTCCCAATCTTAGGGTGCGGGAGCCCGCTCCCTCCACTTCCTCTCCTCCTTCACCTCCTTTCTTCCTTTCCGCCCCCACTTCCACTTGCTCCATTCCTCCACTCCCAGTAAATTAAAAGATTGGGATTCACTCTTGCTCGCGATCCCTTCCGGAGGCTTTTCATGCGTACGCGTACTGTCTTGTTGTTTGCCGGCACCATGCTCTTCAGCGCGGTTCTCGGCAGTCTGGTAGGCCCTAAACCCGCCCTTGCTGTTGCTCGTGAAATCATCGAACTCCAGCGCGACGTCACCTCGCTTCTCCAGGGTCAAAAGGAAATTCAAACCCAAATGACTCAGGATCACACCGTGCAGAAAACCCTCATCGAGCAATCCTCCGACTCGGTCAACAAGCTCAACTCCACCATGTCCAGCCTCCAAAAATCCGTCCAGGACGTCCAAGCCAACTCCGGCACACGGCTCGACACCATGTCCACTCAGGTCCAGGGCCTCTCCGACAATCTCGAGGAAATCAAATCCCGCATCGGCAAACTCAATCAGCAACTCGTCGATCTGCAAAACTCCGTCCAGAACATTGACTCGCGTCTTGCCGGCGGCACGCCCACCTCGGCTCCCGCGGGTGGCGCTTCCCCTGGCCCCGGCTCTGCTTCCAATGTCTCCAGCCCCTCCGGTCCTCCCCCTTCCGCGGACACGCTGTACTCCAACGGCCTCCGCGATCTCACCGGAGGGAAGTACGATCTCGCGCACTCCGAATTTCAGGATTATCTGAAGTACTACGGCGACACAGACCTCGCCTCCAACGCCCAGTTCTGGCTCGGCGAAATTGCGTACGCTCAGAAAAATTATGAAGCTGCCGTTCAGGAATACGACAAGGTCATCAACAACTATCCCAAAAGTTTTAAACTCCTTCCCGCCCACCTTAAGAAAGGAATGGCCCTCATCGAACTAGGACAGAAGAATGCTGGTGTTCGGGAACTCCGCGACGTCGTCAAGCGCTACCCCGGTACCGAAGAAGAACGCCGGGCCCGCGCCAAGCTCAAAGATATGGGCGTAGCCGTCTCTGCCACCGCCACTCACTAGCCTCTCTCTCCTCCCCACGCCGGCATCCCAACCGGCTCCCCGCTCTTTGTTTCCCTCTTTTTTCTTGCTCTCGTCTTCACTTTCTGTCTCTTCTTCCTTCTCAGCCGTTGAACTTCTGAACTCTCCCCATTTCTCCAGCGGCAATCTTTCTGTTCTCCGAAACTGCAAACTCTCGACTGGCGACTAATCTTCCCCTCAGTGATGTCCTCCCCCCCCACCGCCGCCCCCCGCCGACCCGCCTCCACCAGAATGTCCTCCTCCGCCACCACTCGACCCTCCCCCACCCGACGATCCATGCGCTCCCCCTCCGCCACCACCAGTGTGCCCCACTACCACGCTGTGTCCTCCGGTGCCCGCTCCGCTTCGCCCCACAAAATTTCCGCTTCGATAATCAAAATGAATCGCCCCCAGCGCCTTGGTCGAAGTCAGGTGTGCCGCTACTGTTCCCTTTGGCAATAACGATGCCATCGTCCTTCCTTCAATCTCCGGTGCCGACACCCGCGTTGCATTCTCCATCATTCCCTTTTCGACTCCATGCACCATGCCGTGCGGCACATTCGACACTTCATGCACTCCCTTTTCTGTTTCCTTCTCCAATCCTGCTTCCAACTTCCCTTTCACTTCATGGAGCACGAGAATTCCGTTCTTCCCATTTCCCAACGGACGCCCCTTCGCATCTCCTCGGTGCCGCGGCACAATCCCGATTCCATGCTTCGTCTTCACAAAATGACACGGATGCCGGTGCCTTCTTCCGACAACCCACGTCGGGTAAATTCCGCACCTCGCCCAATACGTTGGTCCCGCATACACGCACGAATCCCAGTCCGTTGCATTCCAATTCCCCGCGAAGCACGTTCCATACTGTCCGGCATACGCCGTGTTCTGCGGTCCACCTGCCGTCATTCTCCACACTTCCATCGGGCATCTCGTCAGCATCGTCTGGTTCACCACAATTCTTCCTGGCGCAACTCCAGCGCCTGTTTGTCGATTACCGGTCCCCGCAGTTTCCGGCGCCGTATTCCCCACAGGTGGCCCAGGCAACTGCTCTGCAGCCATATGCAATTCCACTGGTCCCGTCACGGCATTCGGACGCCAGCATTTTCCCTGCGGCGCACAATCATAAAATTGTCCGGTCTCCACCATCCCCGCGAGGCTCGGTATCGCCTCCTTCATCCCACTTTCTTTCAATCCTTCCGCAATCAATTCCTGCCGTTTCTCCATCCGGTTCGCCACCCACTTGTCCCACTCATCGCGCTCGATTCTCTCTGTTATTTCTGGTTGCCGCACGGGCGTACCCGCCCATCGGCTAAACTCTTCCGCCTCGCCAGTTTCCTGCGCAACGCTTAGTGGGATCACTTTCCCGTTCACAATCGCCGCCGATCCCCCCGGCTTCAAGTTCCCTGTTTCTACCGCCACCATCTTCCCCATTCCCGCCGACTTCAGTTCTGCGTTCACTCCCTGTATCTGCTTCAACACCACGCCGTCCACCGCGGATTCCACTCGTGTCGTCGCATTCCCGGAGAACAGCAGATCCGCCCCCGGTGTATACACTCGCATCCTCGCCAACCACTTTGGGGTCGTATCATTCTCCTTCGCCACATGCGACACTGTCGCCATTCCCGTCAATAAACTCAGCTCCGTGTCGGTTCGTCCTCCGCCGATCCACAACGAATTGAATTCCAGCGCCGAATGTTCCGCCAGGTACACCACGGATCCGTCTTCGAACTCGATCTCCGCTCTTCCGTTTTGCGTCACCAGCGTGTAGCCGTCTTCCATCACCTGCCCCGCGCCCGCCTCAATCCAATCGTTCCCCAATTTTGTTTCTCCATCGTGTCCTGGCGAAAACTTCACTTCGCCCTCCGCGTAGTTGACCCACACCATTTGCGGTTCCCACGGATCTTTCGCCAATGTCGCGCGGAACTCCTTCTCTGCCGCTCGCATCTCCGCCGGACTCGGGGTGGCCGGATTGTCTGGCGTCTCCCCGGTCCTCACCGTACTAGCCGGGGCTGCGCCCGGCGCTGCGTCGAGACTGGGACTCTTCGCGCTATCATCAGTTTTGATTTGTTCAGGAAGTGCCGCGCAACGTAGCAGGAAAACTGTGGACAACAACAACATTTTCGGGGCGTATCGCATGAGCAACCTCCTACGATCCAATAACCCCTTGCTAACTTTATGACGTAAGTGCCCCTCACGCTCGGGTACACCTCCTTTCCCGCTAACTGCCGCCCCCTCTAAAAATTTGATTTTTCCCATCCATTCTTTGCGTTTCCACCCCTCCCCCCCTAGCTGTACATTTCCTTCATCCGGTAACCCCAAAACTAAAGGAGCTAACCATGCGAAATCCTTCGAACCGGGCCCGGCTTGTCATTGCCATCACCGTCCTGCTCTGCGCCGTCACGTTTCTCGGCACCGCCGCCGCCCAAAAAGCCTCCGTTCCCAAAGCGCAGGATCGCCTCGCCCTTGGCGAGGAAAACGTCAGACAACTCCTGCTGCTTATGGAGAGCGACAAGAATGGCATGGTCTCCCAGCAGACTTACATGAAGTACATGGAAGCCGAATTTCAGCGCCTCGACAAATCCCATCAAGGCCAATTGAACGCCAAGCTGCTCAACCAGCCCAACTTGTCCGCCTCCCGCTACGTCGGCAAATAATCGCAGCGCCCCATTCACCCACGTACTCTGGCTTCGCACCATGCGCTTTCTCTGGAGTGCGGCCCTCATTTCATTTTTTCATCCTCACGTGCTATCTTCCTTTTATCAGGAAGATTGCACTCAGCACCCTCAAGAGCAGCGCGACGCACGATTCCGTACTCTTCAACTTCCTGATTTGGAGCGCCTTTCATGTCCGTCAACAAAGTCATCCTCGTCGGCCGTCTCGGCCGCGATCCTGAAACCCGCTATACTTCTGGCGGCCAGGCCGTCGCCAATTTTTCCGTCGCCACGGACGAATCTTACAAGGACAAAAACGGCGAGCGCCAGAAGCGCACCGAGTGGCACAAAATTGTGGTTTGGGGCAAGCAAGCCGAAATCGCTCAGCAGTACCTCAAGAAGGGCTCGCTCATCTTCATCGAAGGCCGCATCCAATCCCGCGAATGGCAGGATAAGGAAGGCCAGAAGCGCACCAGCTTTGAAATCGTCGCCAGCAATTTCCGCATGTTAGGCGGCCGAGGCGACGGCATGGCTGCAGGCGCCGGCTCAGGTGCCAGTGCGACCGGCGCCGGACGCTCCGACGAGTTTGAACACGCCGGTCCCTCTGACGACGCCTTCCCCGGGGGTTCCGGCCCCGACATCGGCGACGAAGACATCCCGTTCTAAAAAACAAGCTGTCATCCCGAGCGCAGCGACGTAATGTTCTCCATCGCACGCCTTTTTTGCGATAAATCCGTCTTCAATCCGTCCGCACTCGGCGTTCCTCTTCGTAAGGTTTCCTCCGCACACTGTCCAACTCTTGGGACTTTTCCGACTCTTAGGCTTCTTTCTTCCTTCTTCCCGCCAAAAACTCTGGCGACCTTGCCGCTCCACTCTCCCTATTCACCATTCTCAACCCACGCTACACTTTTCCCATGAACATCCGCGACTTCCGCCGCATCGCTCTCAGCTTTCCGTGCGCCGAAGAATCCTCCCACATGGGTAATCCCGATTTCCGTGTCGACGGCCGCATCTTCGCCACGCTCGCCTCTGCGAAACTAGGCTATGGCAATATCAAACTAACTCTGGAGCAACAACAAGCCTTCGTCGCCGAACTCCCCGACGTCTTCCTCCCCATCCCCGGCGGTTGGGGCCGCATGGGAATGACCCACATCATCCTCGCGGCCGCTTCCGAAGACGTTCTCAACGGTGCTCTCCACACGGCCTACCAACTGCGCGTCTCCCAGAACGCCAAATCCAGCACTAAATCCCGCCCCAAATCCTCCTCCCCCCAATCGCCCAAGCCCTCCCCCACCAAAAAACCTAAGCGCACCTTCTCCGCCCGCCCACGCAAGAAACGCTAGTTCTGGAAAGTGGGAGCCCTGCTTCCACCTTTCCCCCTGCCCCAATCCTCGCGCGCCCGCCACCCGGGCAAAAAAAACGGCGCGACTCCCGCCGCGCCGCCCCTCCAAATTTCCCTTTCCGCCCTTACATCGTCAGCACCACTCGAAACTCCGCCTTCCCGCTCTCCATTCGCTCGTACGCCTCTTTCACCTTTTCCAGTGGATACTTCTCAATCATCGGCCGCACTCCCGAAACCTTCGAAAACTCCAGCGTATCCTGCGAATCCATCGCCGTTCCCGAAGGCCAACCCTGAATCCCTCGCCGCGCCATCAACAACTGAAGGACCGACACCGGCATCGGCTCAAATGGCGCTCCTACCACCAGCAAGGTCCCTCCGACTCCCAAACCATCCACCACATCTGCCATCGCCTGTGCGTTCGGCGCCGTCGCCAAAATCACTTTCGCTCCGCCCAGTTTCTTCAACTCTTCCGCGGCCTTTGTCGCTTTCGTATCGATGTACGCGAAGGCACCCAGTTTTTTTGCCAGCGCTCCATTCTCCGGCCCGCGTCCGATGCCCACCACGCGGTACCCGGCTTTCGCCCCATACTGAATCCCCAAATGTCCCAATCCGCCAATTCCCAAAACTCCCACCAGATCTCCCGCCACCGCTCCACTGTGCCGCAGGGCGTTGAACGTGGTAATTCCTGCGCACATCAACGGTCCTGCCTCGGCCGGATCCAATCCATCAGGCACCCGCGCCACGGCTTCATGCCGCGCCAACATATACTGCTGGTATCCGCCGTCCCGCGAGATCCCCGTAATCGCCTCCCGCTGGCACGTCACAAAATCGCCGCGCCGGCATGACTCGCACACAAAGCAATGTCCTCCGTGCCATCCCACTCCCACGTGATCGCCCTTCTTCCATTCCGTCACGCCGCTCCCCACTTCGTCCACACGTCCCACTAGTTCATGTCCCGGCACCCGTGGATACGTCAGCCCGGGAAATCCTCCATGCTTCACCAGCGCATCGCTATGACAAATCCCGCACGCCTCCACCTTGATGCGAATCTCTCCCGCGCCCGGTTGCGGCATCTCCCGCTCCACCAACTCAAATTCTCCCCCTGCCTTTGCCACTTGCACCGCCAGATTCTTCGCCATCGTCTCTCTCCCCTCAGTCGTGTTCGCCAGACGTTTTCGCGTGCGACGCCACTCCACCGCGTCCCTTTGGATGCACCACCCCATCCTCTCGTTAATTTTATGACTGGCCTGTGACCATTGCACTCCTCCACCGCCTTCCCCCAACCCCTTTCCCTCCTGTGGTATACCCACATAAGAACTGTGGTCATCCCACAGGTACTCGATCAATTTCCTTACTTTCTTGCATAAATTCACACTTTTTCTCACCTCCCACCAAACTTTTTCCGCTTCTCCTTCGTTATACCTGTAACTATCCGCCAAGCCGAGTGGACAACTAGCCCATCACGCGATTCGCGTGCCGGGATCTCGTCTGCCTCGTCCATTTCCGGGGCGCCGTCTTCCCTCTTCGCCCGCGCCTTCGCTGGGGTGTGCTCGCGGTGCTTGCGGTTTGCTGGCCATCGTTTCACTGGCCGTCAACTCGCGCCGTAACGCAGCAGAACTTAATTCAAGGGGGACCATCATGAACTCTCGGCAACATCAATCCGTTTCATTCTTCACGTCGTTCGTCTTTCTCTTTATCTTCTTCGCGGCGAGTTTTCTCGCCCGCGCCGCACGGCAATCACCCCAAACGCCCAGCGCAAGGTCCGATCTTCAATCGTGCGCCGAACGCGGCGATTCCGCTGCCCAATATCGTCTCGCCCGGTTCATCCTTGACCGCAATCCTTCCCCCGACGACCTGCGCTCCGCACTCCAATGGCTCCGCACGTCCGCCGCGCAAAATAATCCCAACGCCGAATTCTATCTTGGCTATCTCTACGAACACGGCCAGTTCGTTCCCCAGGATGACGCTCTCGCCTTTCAGAATTACCAAGCAGCGACGCGCGTCCATTACCCGCCCGCGGAAAATAATCTCGCTTCTCTCTACCACCACGGCTGCGGCGTTTCCAAAAATCTCGCCAAAGCTTTCGAGCTATATCTTCTCTCCGCCCAGCATGGCGATCCCGTCGGCCAACTCAATCTCGCCTCGCTCTACTATCTCGGCTCCGGCACCACTCGCAATTACGCGGAAGCTGTCCACTGGCTACGCCTCTCCGCCGATTCCGGCCTGCCCGAAGCGCAAAGTGAGCTCGCCTTTTTTTATTATTACGGTATTGCTGTTCAGATTGACTACACCGAAGCCGCTCGCCTCGTCCGTCTCTCCGCCGAAAAAGGATTCCCCGGCGCGGAGACCAACCTCGCCTATCTCTACGAATTGGGTAAAGGCGTGCCTCTCGATTACGTCGCTGCCTACACCTGGTATTCCCGCGCTTTGGCTTCCGGCGATTCCACCGGCGCTGCGCGTCGCAAACAGCTCGCGCACCTCATGACCCGCAAGCAACTCGATGAGGCCTCTGCCCTCATCACCGCCTATTCCCCCCCAGGCCCGATGCAACCTTCGTTTCCGTCCACCAATTCCTTCTCTCTCGTGAACCCCAAACACTAATCCCCAACCTTCGCGCCACAGCCACACGCGTCTGTGCCGAAGGTTCAACTTCACGGGGCGCGCCCCGCCGCGCCCCTTCTTTGGAGTGCGGGAGGCCAGCTCCCCCTTTGCTCCCGCCAGCTAACTCAGGGTCCTTCTTTTGCCCTCTCTAGAAAACAACACGTCATTCCGAGTGCAGCAAGGAATCTCTCTTTCATGGCCTGCGGGTGCCCACCACGCCCCTATAGGGACGACCTTCCGAGGCCGTCCGCCTTCCCGTCCCCCTGACTCCGCCACCGCAACCTTCGCCTCCAGAAACGCAGAATTTCGGTCAGGCGCGGCAGATCCACAGGATCGCGGAACCATGTGATGCAAATCAAACTTTGCTCCGTCGTCAGTCTGGCTTCCACCAACTTCCACAATAAGGCTCGGTCCTCCGGTTTCTGTTCTGCTCCGAGAAAATTCGCAATCCACTACCATCTCCTTCAATGGAGCAAAAAAAACGCCGTCCAACTCCAGACGGGCGGTCCAAGCTTCCAGAACTCCTAAACTCTTAAACTTCTCGCGCCAATTCCGAAACTCTCCTCCACCTCCTTTACTTCCTTTACTTTTTTCACCTCCTCCCCCTCCTAATTCTCCACTCCCCACGCCGCATTCTCCTCCCCCAACTGCACCTCGACTTGTCCTTCCGCCGGCATCACGTCGATCGGCAATCCCCCGTGCCACAACGCCACGCCCAGCGTCAGCTTCGTCAGCCCTGTCAATTCCAGCGCATCCTTCCGGATCGCCACCTCCAATGTCCTCTGAAACGCCGCCGCCACGATCGTATCCGGTTTCAGCAAACACACCCGGTTCTTCTCCACGGCAAATTCCTTCACTCGTCCCCTCTGCAAGTTCACCACCACCGTCAACTCCTCCGCAGCGCCCACAATGATACGGAATTCCGGGTCTTCCAGCTCCGCCAGGGAATCGGGAAAGCATTCCACGCGCACCACAAACCGTTCGTCCTCGAAGCCGTACCGCAATTCCTTCAAATAAAACACGCGCCCGTGCATCGCCCCGCCGCGTTGCAGCGGCGAATATACGCCCGCCCCCAGCCACTCGAAGTAACTCGAATCCAATCCATCCACTTTCACCTTCAAGTTCGCGCTCGGCGGCAATTGGTACGCCCGTTCCGGCTTCTTCTTGATCGGTTTCGCCAACTCTTCCGGCGCCACCTGTCCCAGCGCGAGATACACGCCGGTGAGATGTTTCCGGTACAGCGCATCGAACTCCGCGTCATTCGCCGTGCTGTGTTCCGGCCCGTACCACCAGCACCAGTCGCTCCCTTCGGCCGCCAGCAGCGATGCCTTCGCTTCCCGCAATCCTTTTTCGGTGGGCGCGTTCAACCGGTCTCGTGCCGCGGCATCCACCCCTCGCGCGTACGCTTCCCTTGCATCCCACAGCAGCTCCCACGCCGCCACGTCCTCCGCGTTCCCGATCCACACATCAAAATTTGCGTTGATCCACGACGCCGGAAAAATTCCATTTGTTGTCGGCACTTCTCCCGCAGCCGCAACCGTTTCGCTCGCCGTCATCGCCCGGAAATCCTGGTCGTCGCTGATCCTCCGGTAGAATTCCCGCAAAAATTGCCGCCCATTTCCCGGATAGTATTCCCACGCATTTTCGCCATCCAGGAATAGGCACACCGTCAACGGCTTGTTCGTCTTCACCGATTCGCCCAGTTGCCGCAATCTTCCGTGCAAATCCGCGGCTGCCAGAGTGCTGTCCATCCGGCTGTACACGAATCCCACCAGGTCCGACAAATGGTGATCTCGGAACAATCCTGTAATTCCCCCCGTCGGCAATTGCAAACGCCACGGCTGGTACAGGCGATCCGCGTTCGCCGCAATTCCATTCGAATCGCGGAAGAATCCTACGTTCAACGTCCGCCCCAGCACCCCTTCGTCCGTCCCAAACCACTGAAATCCTTCTTCCGCCGCAATCCCCAGCGCCTGGTCCGACACGGATCCTTCCGACGGCCACAATCCCGTCGGCTTCACACCAAACACGCGTTCGTGGTATTCCTTCGCCCGCCGCAACTGTTCCCGCGCATCTTCCGGCCGACGAAACGCCCGCCGTGGCAACGGCGTCGCGGGGTTCGCCACCCGCGCAATGTCCGAATCGCACAACAGAGGCAAAATCGGGTGATAGAACGGTGTCGTGCTGATCTCAATCTGTCCCCGGGCTGCAGCTTCCCGGCACGCCGGCAACACCATCCCCATCAACTCAATCTGCTTCGCCTTCAAATCGGCTTTGTCTTTTTCGTTGAAATCTTTCCCCCGGTTCGTCAACCGGCATATGACAGCATCCTTCGCCAGCCACTCCTCATCCATCCACGCCAGTTGCGACAGCACCTGCAGGTCCCGCCAGTCCCGCGCCGTGAACGTCACCATCGCCTGCGCCCCACCCGCCTCGCGTGACCATTCATACAACTCCACAAACCGCGGCCACCGCGCCATTAACCTTTCATGGTTCACCTGAAATGCCCGGTCCAAAATCTGCCGTTTTCCTTCCTTCGTCAGCTTCTCCACCATCTCGAACGCCAGGTTGAACCACGGCTCTTTGAATGTTCCGCTGGCATACTCTTCCAACTGCAGGCACAACGACGGCACCATATTGAACGTCGCATGAAACTTCGGGAATTCCTCGAACAGCTTCACCATCCCCCAATAATCTTTCGTCGCATGCAACCGCGTCCACGGCAACACGTACGCTCCCGTTTCCGGGTCCCGATATTGCGGTTGATGCATGTGCCACAACACTGCCAGATGTATCCGATTCATTCCCCTTTTCTCTCCGTTCCCCGTCCTGCCAATTCCTCGTCATTTCCCCCGCAGCCATGCCCGACGCAAGCACCGTCATCCGTCCCTGCGTCCTCTGCGGTAGGCCTGGTTCCTTCTTCCCCTCTATCCTCACCGCAAACCATCGTCATTCTGAGCGAGGTGAAGGATCCCAACTCTTCAACACCTCAACTCCGAACCTCTTCTCTCTACTTCCTTTACCTCCTCGACCTCCTTCCCCACCACCTCCATGTTACACTCAGCCTTCTGCCCATGCGTCTTCTTGATCGCTACATAGCCCGCGAAGTCATTCGTCACGCCTTCCTCGGACTCATCATTTTCACCTTCGTTCTGTTCGTCCCCAAGCTCGTTAAATTGATGGAGATTTTCGTTCGTCACTCCGGTTCCGGCTCTCAGGTGGCCATCCTCTTCCTGTGCATCGTCCCCAGTGTCCTCGTCTTCACCATCCCCATGGCCGTCCTCATCGGCGTTCTTCTCGGCCTCGGCCGCATGTCCATGGACAGCGAAATCATCGCCCTCACCGCCCTCGGCATCAGTCGCAAGCGCATTCTCGTTCCCGTCGGTTTGCTGGCCATTCTCGGCGCGCTGCTCACCTTCCTCATGACCTCCTGGCTCGCCCCGCTCTCCCTGCGTACCGGCCGCGACACCGAAAGCACGCTCATCACTTCACAAATCTCCTTCGCCGTTCAGCCTCGTGTCTTCGACGAGCGTTTCCCCCATCTTGTTCTCTATGTGAACGACGTCGCCGCTAGCGGCACACATTGGAATGGCGTCTTCGTCGCCGAAGCTGGCGCAGACAACAATTCCCAGATCACTCTTGCGGAAAGTGCGATTGTAATCGCCGAACCCAGGCTCGGCAAGTTGGAGCTGCACCTCAACGACGGCACCACCCATGAGTTTTCGCGCGCCACTCCCGACCATTACTCCATCACCGCTTTCGGTCGTAGTGATTGGCCCATGGAATTTTCCACCATGCTTCCTCCCAAGGAACGCACCATCAGCTATCCCGAACGCCCGATTCGCGATCTCTGGAACGATCACGTTCCTAACTGGCGCGACGCGCGCGTGGAACTCAACCAGCGCCTGGCCTTTCCCGCGGCCTGCTTCGTTTTCGCCCTGATCGCTGTCCCTCTCGGTGCGCAACCGCGGCGCGGTGGTCGCGCGGCCGGCTCGCTTCTCGCCATCGTCATCATCGCCGGCTACTACCTGATCCTCGTTACCGGCGCGGGCTTCGCTCGCCAGGGACTCCTTCCTCCCTTCGTGGGCATCTGGGCCGCCAACTTCGCCATCGCCCTCATCGCCATTGCTCTTTTCCCTCGCATGGAGCGCTATCGCGGTGAAGTGCGCACTCCCGAAATCGTGACTCGCCTCAGCGCCTTCTGGCGTCTTCTGCGCCGCCGTACCGTGCGCGTCCGCCAGCGTCCCTCCGGCACCCACGCCGCCAATGGCGAATCTTCTCACCCTTCCTACTCCAGCCTTCCCTCCATACTCGATCTCTACATTCTTCGCCGCTTCTTCTATTTTTTCCTCGTCATCATGGTCGCCTTCATCTTCCTGTTCGAGATTTTTACCTTCTTCGAACTCGCCGAAGACATTCGCCGCCACAACGTTCCCTTCATGGTCGTCGTCAACTATTTCCGCTTCTTGATTCCCTATTCGGTGTATCAGTTTACTCCGCTCGGCGCTCTCGTTTCGGTCCTCGTCACCCTCGGCATTCTCAGCAAAAACAACGAAATTATCGCCTTCAAAGCCAGCGGCATTTCTCTCTATCGCATTGCCTTGCCTCTGCTCATCGCCGGTTGCGCCATCGCCGCGGGACTCCTCATCCTCGACGAGACCTACCTCCCCTACGCCAACCAGCGCCAGGACGCCTACCGCGCCATCATCAAAGGCAAGCCTCCGCAGACCTACACCCGCCCGCAGCGCTGGATCTTCGGCGTCAACTCCAAGGTGTACAACTACGATCTTTTCGACCCCAAGGGAAAACTCTTCGGCGGTCTCTCCGTCATCGAACTCGATCCCACCACCTTCCAGATGCGTCGCCGCATTTTCGCTACGCGCGCCGAATGGCTCGACTCGGAAAATACCTGGGCCCTCGAATCCGGCTGGGTCCGCGATTTCGCTAACGGTGCCGTCACTCGCTACGCGCCCTTCAAAGTCACCTCTCTCCCCGAACTCACCGAGCCGCCTTCGTATTTCAATCGCGAAGTCATCCAGGCCTTCCAGATGAGTTGGCGCGAACTCCTCCGGTACATCGCCGGGCTCCGCACCGCCGGCTTCGACGTCTCGTCCCTTACCGTCCAACTCCACAAAAAATTTGCCTACCCGCTCATTGCTCCCATCAGCATGATGCTCGCCATCCCTTTCGCTCTCTTCGTCGGCAGCCGCGGCGCTGTCGGTGGCCTGGCGCTCGGTGTGGGCATCGGCATCGCCTACTGGGCCCTCTCTGCCTTAACCGAAGCGATGGGCGGCATCGGACAACTCCCCCCCTTCCTGGCCGCCTGGTCCCCCGATCTCATCTTCTTCTTCCTGGCCCTCTACTTCTTTTTTAAGATGCCGACCTAGCTCCCCTCTTTAGCTCAGGCGTTCCAGTCCCCAGAATTTTCTGACCTTTTCCATCTTCAAATCTCGAATTTCTGTTCCACTCCTTCCCCTCCACCTAAGTGACCCCCAACACATCCCCCACGCCCCATCCGTTGCACAATCAACTTGCAACCCAAGGAGCCACTATCGACACCGACTCGCTCCTCGCCCTGCTCCGTTCCTTCTGCTTCCCCGCAGGCGCAGAACCCGCATGCCGAATCCGCGCCATCCAAACCACCGAATCCGGCACCCTCCGAATGTCTCCCGGCGCCCGCTCCATCCCCTTCACCGCCGCCCAGCGCATCGCCGCCACGCGCACCAGCTTCACTTGGCAAGCCCGCCTCGATCCCGGCAAACTCACCTCCGTCACCGTTACCGACGCCTACGACGAATCCCACGGCTGCCTTTCCATCAAATTTGTCGCGCTGCTTCCCGCGAGAAAATTCACGGGCGCCGATGTCGACAAGGGCGAACTCCAGCGTTACCTCGCCTCGCTCGCCCTTTGCCCGCCCATGTTCTTGAATCATCCTTCACTGGAATTTCGCGCTGTCGCGCCACGCACCCTCCGCCTCTCTGACACCCGCGATCCCACCGGCGCCACCATCGATCTCGATCTCGACGAACACGGCTGCCCGCAGCTCTGCCGTGCCGATCGCCCTCGCTTCGTCGGCCAACACGCCGTACTCACTCCCTGGTCTGCCGCCGCCTCCCATTTTCGTCTTTGCCAGGGCCTCCGCGTTCCCTTCCATCTCGAAGTCTTCTGGCATCTCCGCGAAGGCTCTTTCTGCTATTACCGCAGCGACGTCACTTCCCTACATCCCATCCACGATCCCCTTCCCTGACTTTCGCAGGCGCCCCGGTCGCTGTTCTGCTTTTTCTCGCTGGTTCACTTTGCCCTTCTTATCGCGTCAACTTTGGTTTTACGTTCCGACATTTTCTTTCTACTTCCCCATCTGCACCTGTTGCTCTCCTCCGTGCAGCCCCACCGTTTTCCCCGCCCACACCAACTCCCCGCTCACTCCATCCGGTAACCGCACTTCCGCCTTCAATCCATCTCCACCAAGTGTAAGTGTATAGTTCACCTCGACCATCCCCCGCGGCGTCGGTATCCCGGCCTCCAAATGAGGCAGTCCATTCAGATGCGGCTCTATCCGAACCGTCGCAAATCCCACGCTAGCCGGCCGTATTCCTGCCACGATCCGCAGCAAATCAAAGTTCGGGTGGGCGCTCCACGCATGCGAATCCGACCGTGTCGGCTCCGGCGATTCCGCCCACGTCGTCAATCCAAGTTTCACCATCTCCCGCCACGGCTGCAGTAATTGAAAATACCAGTCTCCCATCCCGGCATGCTCCACCGCCCGCGCCAGATAAAATCGAAAATAATATGTCGCCACGGTCATTTCCGGCACAGCCCGGGTCGAAGCAAATTCGGACTCACTCCGCGTCAAAATCCTCCCTAGCAATTCCTTCTGCTGCTCCGCGGGGATTACACCCAACCAAATTCCCAAAATATTCGCGTGCTGCGAAAAATGCCGCTTTGCCGGAGTATCCGCCAGCAAACCATACTCATTGCTCCAGCACAATTTCCAAACGCCCTGCGTCGCCCGCGCCGCCGCTGCTCGGTATCCGTCCGCCACATGCGCATCCCCGTACGTTTCTTCCAACTCCGCCGCATACTGCAGCGCTTCCACATACTGCAGCGTTATCACCGACGACCCGCCATCCGCCTCCTGCGGCGCTTCCCCATCCGCAAAATCCTTCCCCCAATCCACAAACGGCCACCACGGAATCTTTCCCAGCAATCCATCCGCCCGTTGCCGCGTCCCGTACCAATCCATCACTGCCTGTACGCCCGGCAACTGCGCTTTCACAAACTCCGCATCCCCGCGATACATCCAGAAATCGTGCACCATCCCGACCCACAACAACGAAAACGTCGGAATCATTTGCACCAACTCCGACGGATACCGGCTCTGTGTCAGCCCCTCCGGAATTCGCGAATTGTTGAACGCATCAATCGCCTGTCGCGCCAGCCGGTCATCTCCCGCCGCCGCATACGAAATCAGTGCCTGGATCCGCGTGTCCCCGATGTACTGCAATCTCTCCCAATACGGTGTATCCATGTACGTATCGTGCGCATCCAGTCGCGCCGTTCTCCAGCCAATCGTCCAAATCTGTTTCAACGAGGCATCGTCAGACCGAAAATATCCCTTCTCCTCAAACGGATACGCGCTGAACCACGTTCGCAATCCATGAAACCGAAGGGGATGTTCCGTGGTTTCCACATCAATCTGCAGATATCGCCACGTGCGCCATCCCACCGGCATAAATTCCTGAGACATTTCACCACTCGGCAAAAACTCATCGGAGACTCCAAAAATATGTCTCCCTTTGATTTCGTTCCGGTTTCCCTTCTGCATCTTGTCGTCGTATAACGCTTCTGAGTACGTCAGCCGGATGTTACTTCCGGCTCCATCACTCACCGTCAACGCCGGGTAGCCGGTGGTC
Source organism: Candidatus Acidiferrales bacterium (assembly GCA_963775865.1). Lineage (GTDB taxonomy): Bacteria > Acidobacteriota > Terriglobia > Acidiferrales > UBA7541 > Acidiferrum. The sequence continues at coordinate 999,169 of CAVZKU010000002.1, forward strand.
AATTCGCCTTGATCTAACAAGATGCTGGCTTTTGTCCTGGCCGGCACCACGAGCGTACTCAGCAGCAAACTCATCGCTGGGTTCGTGGGGTCGATGGGCGCGCGGGAACCATCCATTCCTGTTAGCCGCACCACTTTTCCGTTCGCCACCTCTTTCATTTCCATCGCCGGCAACGGATCCTTCACCAATTGCCAATTGTTCGGCGCGTCCCTCTCCCCGCGCAGCGCGCCCCGCCCCAGCGTCACCGCCTTCGTCCACGCGCTCTGGTCCTTCACAGTTTCGTTCGCAAAGCTCCAATCAAATTTCCCCGCATCCAACTTCTCTCCCGGTCCGGCCGCATAATAAAATCCCGGCACATTCGCCGGCAGCGCCGCGATTCCCTTTTCCTGTTCCACCTCCCACGATTCATTCGAATCCGCTGCGCGTTCCGCTTCACTCGCTCCATGCATGAGAAATCCCACGCGATCGCTCATCTGCGAAACCGCCGAGCGCGTTCCAAAACTCCACACCGTCGCAGCCAGTACATTCTTCCCCATCTTCAAATACGGTCCCAAATCGTACGTCTCATACCGCCAATGCGCCAGATCGCTCTTCGCCGGTCCTGTCCCCACTGTTTTCCCATTCACAAAAAGTACAAACTGATTGTCCGCGCTCACATTCACCCAGTAATGTCCGGCGCCGCTTCCCAGTTCCACCACCTTCCGGAAGTGCAGCACCACCTCATCCCGCTGCGGTACTCGCGAAGCCGTAATCCACTGCGCCTTCCACGGCGTTCCCGCATCTCCCATCGGCGTTTGCGCACGAGCCTCGCCCAAGCACACCACCGCCGCCACGCCCAGCACTGCCCGTAGTTTTCTCATGCCCCGAGCCTAATCCTTCCCCGCCAACCACCGCAAGCCACCACACAGGCACCCACCCGCGCTGAACTCTTCTCGTAACTTTTCCTCCCCACACCTTCTGGGCCTCTAGGTGGAGATCTCCTTCTGCACTTGGTGCCACGAACCTCCACACAAGGATTCCACGCAGACCCCCGTGAGCACCCACACCCAACTCCTTGCCCATCTTCCCAAACTTGTTTTTATGGTGATGCAATCCCAGGCAGGAACTTCCTCACTTCAACTCTTGAACTTCTGAACTCCTCAACTCCCAACTTCCTTTAACTCCTCTCCTTCCTCCACTTCCTTTACGTCCTTCACCTCCTCATCCCCCCGCCACCTTCGGCACCAACTTCCGCAACGGACGCGCTCCCGCCGCCGGAAACGTCATGCTCCAGAATTTCTCTCCGCCCGCCACAAATTCAAACGAAGCGTGTACTTGTCCTTCTCGCGTGCTCCGTACCGCCACGATCCTTGCCTTGGCCTTTTTCCCGTTGTGTTCGTTCAGCGCATCGAACTCTTGTCCCACGCACAGAGGCCCTTCTAGCCGCAGCACGCCGCCATGCGCGCTGACGCTTACCGACTTTGTCAAATGCCGGAAAATCCCCTCATCGTTGTCCCCGTAGATCAGCACTTTCATGCTCATCGTGGCCCGCGCGGTCCGTCTCCGCTCCACCCGTCGAAAATGTAGTAGCGACATTTCTGGCGTTCCTCCGTGCTTCCGTCAACTCCACTGGTACCGGCCACCCCAATTCGTGAATCGTCGCACGAGTTCGTACCCCAAGTGCAGGCACGACGCGCTCGACGCCACGAACACGAACCAGTCCCACATGCCCACATCCTACGGTCCGGCTTTCGTGAGGCAAATAGCGGTTCCGTACCATTTTCCTCTCACTCCCGGTAGTACCTCCCGCCCATAACCCATTCAAATCAAGCCATTTCCACCCTTTCGCCACCCGCTCAGATTTACCCACACCCGTGCCTCTGCCAAATACCCCACCTCTTCGTATATGGGTAGCGCCGGCATCCCCGCCGGTATTTCAGACTAGCGTGGCACAGACTCCGGCAGCCCAGCCGCGGCGTGCTTTCCCTACCAGTTCGTCTCTACTTTTCCACTCTTAAACTCTTAAATTCTTACCCTCTAAACCCCTGAACTTCTTAACGCCTGAACTTTTTAGCTCTTCAGCTACTTTCCCTCCGTCCTCTCGTGTACCTCCTCCACCTCGTCCTCCCCTCACCCCGCTGCTTTCGCCTTCGCCGCCGCCTCAATCTGCTGAAACATCGCCAGTTTGTCCCAGCTATCCCATGTCTCAGTCACCTTCCCGTTCGCAAACCGCGCCAACCCCATTCCATGGATCTTGATTTCTGCTCCGCTCGCAGCAATCCCCAATCCATTGCCCCGGTGATGCATCGCGGCCGTCCACCGCACTGCGATCTTATCTCCCACCCCAAACAGATCCTGAATCTCGATGTGCATGTCCGGAAACGCATTCACCAACCGCGCATGCAATTCCAGAAATCCCTCCGGCCCGTGCAGGTCTCCACCCGTTTCACTCGTTCCATGCGCAATGCAGTTCGGCGCCAGCAACTCCCGAATCGTCTCTGTGTTTTTCTGATTCCACACTTCGTCAAACCACCGTCGGGTCAAAGCCAAGTTTTCTTCCACCATCTTGCCCTCCGCGGAACAACCTGGTTCCGGCGGCGCCACTCTACCAGACCGCCCCGTTACCTCAATCCCAATCCTCTCCCCCGCGTACTCGGCGGAAGGGGGCGGGGGCTTCCGAAGAAAAGCTAAGTGATTTGGACTTCTCAAGCCGTACGTGCTCTTCTCCCACCTGACGTCGCTGGTCGTCTCCGTCGTCAGCTCTTCCAGCATCGAAACCAATTTCCAACTCGCGACGGACGCCCCGCCCGTCGCTACCACGCTGTCTCAATTACTCCAGGCCGGCATTCTACTCCAGCAATATCGCCTCACCCAATCTGATCTCGACCTCGCCAAATTCCTCGATTCCCTTGACCTCCCTCACTTCCTCCCCTTCCATCATCTCCCCTGCACCTCCACCGCCTCCGGCAACCGCACCACTCCTCGCATGGTCCCCGCCACAACCACCTGCTGCCCGTGCTGCACATACCTCGCCAGCACACCCGCTTTCAACCAATCAAATCCCCACGCATCTTCCACTGCCACCACGGTGTACGACCCCGGCACCACGCCCTGCAACGAAAACGTTCCATCGAAATCGCTCTGATCCCGCCGAAACAAATCCAGGTGCGCCTCCGGATCATTCGGTACCAGCGCCACCATCACGCCTGCCAGCGGCTTCCCCTTTTTCTCTGCTACGCCATCAATCCGTACTTCGCCGCCCGCCAACTGGGCCGTCACTTCCACGGCCGCCCCGGAAGTCGCCATCACTTCGTGTCCCGCCACATCTCCTGCTGCGGAAATCATTCGCGCCACTGAGTACAGTTTCCCCGGCGTCGCAAACACGAGCGCGTACTTCCCTGGCCGCACCGCCTCAAACGACACGTTTCCACTGGCATCTCCCTGTTGCAGCGCCGCCAACTTCTCATGCGCATCGCGCAATCCCATCGCGTATTGTCTTGGCAACGGTTCGCCCCCAGGCATTTTCACCGTCACCTTCAGCTTCCCCAGCGCCTCGCCCTGCGTCCCATTCAAATCCTGCCCATCATGAAGCAGATTCATTTCGCTGATTTGTTGCGGCTCGTTCGGATCAGAACTCACCATGCGCACGTCGTACTGCCCCGCAGGCACACCCATCAACTCGACCACTCCCGGCGATACCGTGCGGAATCCGCCGGTGGACATCGGTTGTTCCGAATCAAATACGCGCTTCAGCAACATCGGCATGTAAAACGTATGTTCCTCTTGCTGGTTATCCAACGGCACGTGAAATACCAAATGCAACGCGGGCACCGGCGTCAACCGGACATCCACTTCCTTCTTGTCTCCGCCCTTTAACTCAATCGCCGCCGCGCCTTCCGCCTCGGTCGCTCCGCCGTAATACGTCGTCGGGTATGCTACATCGAGCGACGCCGGAACTCGCGCTTTCGTATCGCCTCCGCCAGGTGCAGCCGAGGCATGCACTGCGTACCACGGTGTCGCGCTCACCGAAAGGAAATATGTCCCGGGCCGCAGCAAGCTGATATCGAAATAACCTCGGTCATCGCTCGTCGCTCCTCCCGCCGACGTCACGCGGCGCATACCTCCGCTGTGATCTTCCATGAACAATTGCAGCCGCGCGCTCCGCACCGGCTCGCCTGCTTCATCCAGCACATGTCCCTCAATCATCGCCATTGGCGTCAGCCGCAGTACCAGCGTCTCCGTCGCAAACTCCGGCCCGGTCACAATCGCTGTCGAATATTGTTCATGCTGTTCGTATCCCGACGTCATGTACCCGCGCTTCACTCCCTGCAGCGCATATTTCCCTGCCGGTACTCCTGCAAACTCGAAATGCCCAGTCTCTCCCGTCAGCGATTCAATCCTGCGCGACCTCGCTCGCGTATCCGCGATCGACACTTTCACTCGCGCCAGCGGCGCTCCCGTCGTAGCACTCACCACCGTCCCCGCAATCGTGTACCCCTGCGCTTGTGCTTCCTCTATGCCTAAAGAAGAATCTGTCATTCCCAACGGAGCGATGAAATCCTCTTCGTTCGCAGCGTCTTGTCCCGGCCTCTCCCCTCCTCGGCCCCCGCCCGCCACTAACCACTCCCCACTCGCCACTAGCAATCCTGCCAACCACACCAGCATCCACCGCCAAGTCCACACTCTCATTCCGCCTCACCCCCCGCCATCACCTTTACCTTCACATTCACGCTCTGTCCCGCCTCCACATGAATCGTCTGCCCTTTCCCCTCCAGCGACCGCAACGCCTCCTCGCTTCCATATGGCAAATCCTGCTGCGCTCCCTCGCATGCCACTACCAGATAATCGCCCGGTGGCACTTGCCCCAAATTGAATTTTCCGTTCATCGACTGCGTCGTGGGAGGCGGTTGTCCCCCAGGTCCCCCCAGCGGCAATAAATACACATAACGGAACGCATCCACTGTGGAGTTTTGCTCCCCGCTCGCCGCTTCCTCTACCGTACCCGACACTTGTCCTCCGTCGTTGCGCAGTGTGATCTCAATCGGCGGAGTCCTGCCTCCCCAACCCACCACCAGCGGCTGATGCAACAAGTCATTTCCTCCCGACTGGATCGACGCCGCATACCCTTTTCCGGAATATACGTTGACGCGGTACCGCCCCGGCGGCACATTCGGAATCGTCAATTCATGTCCCTCCGATTCCTGCGCCATCAACCCTTGCCGGCCCCTCGTCGTGTACAGTTCCTCCATTGAATTCAAACTGACTTGTACCCCAGATCCTTGTCTTTGCCCTCGCACGAGCTCCACATTCCCCTCACCGCCGCTCGTGCCATTCTGCTCCGATGAAAAGTCTTCTCTCACGTTCACCACTACCGATGTGTTCGGAATCAGGTTCAGTGCCGGCCCTTGCAACGTTTCTCCTCGTACTGAAAAATTCAGGATTCCAGTCGACTGCATCTCGCCGTACGCATTGGCCTCCACCGTATAGTTCCCGTCGGGCAGCATTCCTTCGATCGATTCGTCCGACGGATTGTATCCAAGCGACCATCCAGGGCTGTGATGCCCCATCGGATACACCATCACGTCCACCCTTCTGCCCATCGCCGCATTTCTTACACGGAGTTGCACCGGGTAATATTCCTTCCGCGCCACGGTGAGATTCACTTGCGCCGTCTCACCCGCCTTCACCACAATCGGACTCGCCGCGGAAAAATCCGTCGTATTCGGATAATAGATTGGTGGGTAGCCGAACAACGCGGTCCCCGGCTCCGCCACCAGCGACTCGCGATCCATCTGCTCGTGCGTGATCAGTTTGTACGTGCCCTCCCTCAATTCGCTGAATCGAAACTCTCCATTCGCCCACGTCGTGAATGTTCCCGACGGCGACCAGGCTTCCTGCCCCTCGCGCATCTCGCGCTTATACAACTCGCACTCGATTCGCACGTCCCCTTCCGACCCCGGCACCTCCACGTGTCCCACAAGCAACGCCTCCGGCACCACATAAATCGTCACGTTTGATTCCCAGTCTCCTGTTCCCTCAATCGTCACCATTTTTCCTTTGGACATAAATCCCTGCTTGCGCACATCCACGCGCGTGGACGTGAAGCTCCTGCCCCCGGGCACACTTCCCCCCGTTTTTGGTGTGGGTACCTTAAATTCAAATTGACCGCGATCGTCTGTCAGCATCGCGTACTGGTTTCCCATGCGCACCAACGCCCGACCCACTGGCGCCTTCGTCGCCTCGTTCAGCACCCGTCCGTGCACAGTCGTAACGCCGTCTTTTTGTCCGCCATTTCCCACTCCACTCTGGCACCACGCACCACCACAACACACGGCGCACACCATTACCAGCGCCAAGCCCGCCACGCGCACCCGTGCCCGCTCACCCATGTTTATCGCCCCATTCCTTATCCAACACGTACCAAATCCAAAAACGCGGCGATTCTACCACTTCACTCTCGCGCCCGCTGGTTTTTGGCTCCTCCTGAGGTCAACCGAAGGACACGTCCCAAGCTAAGAATAGCTACTTAGCTCTTACGAGGAAGGATCTCTTGCTCCTGGGCAGGGAGGGCTTGCCCCGAAACAAGGAAGGGTCTCAACTCTTAAACTCCTATACTTTTGAACTCTTGAACTTCTTGATTCTTGAACCCCCTAAAGCGCCAACTCAAACTTTTTCATTCTTTAACTTCTTAACTTTTGACTTTCTTCCCATCTCAAAAATTCTTCAACAACCACACATTGCTGTCGGCCGACTCCCCTTCAAACCACCCTCCCAACCGCCCTAACCACCTTAACCACCTTGTTTCTCGCTACCTGCGCTCTCATTTCCCCCTCACAGCTATCTCACCTTCCCTATGATTGCCATTCCCTGGCTGCCCCGCTACTTTGCCCCACACACGAGAACCCCCAAAAGGTGAATAACCATGAAACCCAGCATTCTCGCTCGTTTGGCTTTTGCTTCACGGCTCGTCACTTTGGTCCTCTTCCTTCCTTCGCCGGCATCGGCCTCTCCCACCGGCGACGGCCATAAGCATCCTCAACGGGCCGAGTTCGACGCTGCCCGCGCCACCTCCTCCAACCTGAACGGTTGCAACGCCCATCCACCCCCTTTACATCCTCCAACCCCCGACCCATACTCACCTCACTGGAGGCTGCCGTGCCCACCGTCTCTGCGCACTCTCCTCACCACCCCTCTCCCCTCACCACCGCTGCCACCACCCTCGCCTCGCTCCTCGTCGGCTGTGCCTTCTTCGCGCTCTGGTTTTGGCTCCTTCCTCCCACCCTCGGCTTTCACGCCAACACCACTTCTTGGCGCTGGCTCGCCGCCGTCCCCTCCATCCTCGGCTTCGCCGTTGCGCTCCGCTGCGTTTGGGACTTCGGCCGCACCGGCCACGGCACGCCCGCGCCCATCGCGCCTCCCCAAAGCTTAGTTGTCGTTGGGTTTTACCGTTACGTCCGCAATCCCATGTACCTGGGTTTCTTTACCGGCTGGATCGGCCTCTGGATCGTCTTCGGTCAAGCCAATCCCATCGTCATCATCTCCGCCGTCGCCGTCATTCTCAGCGTCCATCTCTTCGTCCTCTTCTACGAAGAGCCTACCCTCCGCGAAAAATTCGGCCCCGACTACTCCGAATTCTGCCGCAACGTCCCCCGCTGGCTCCCTCGCCTTCGCCCCTGGTCCCCCGCCCCCTAATGCCTCCCACCTGAAAGAAAGGCTTGCCCTCCTGAGCGTAGCGAAGGATCTCCCGACCAACCAACCTACCGCACACTCACCTCCGCCAAATTGTCCTCCGGATTCCGATCAATCAACTTGTTGTACGGATCAATCCCCGCATACGTCGGCTTCTCCTCCACCACGATCTCCACCGCGGACTTATCCGTAGTGAATTTCTTCTTCTCCATATACAACTTCTTCAAATGTTCCTTCGTTCCGCTGAACACGCCCACATCAATCCAATCGTCAATCGGCATCGCCGTCTCATTTCCCGAGCCATCCGCTTTCCGCTTCGCTGTTTCCACTGTCAGTGTCACTTTGTACTTCCCGCCCTCTGGTGTCACTACCGCCGACGTCGCCTTGTTCTCGTACAGCACAATCGATTCGAACATGTCCGTTACCATGTACTGCAGTTCCGGCGGCGTTGCCTCCCGCATCGCCTCCACGAATCCGCGCGTATCCGGAAATGGCCCCTTCGCATAGCGGTTCTTCTCCAGATAGCCCCGCAGTGCCGCGTTCAGCTGGTCTTCCCCGATGTAATCGCTCAGCGCAAACATCACCAGCGCGCCTTTGTAATACCATACGTACGGCTCGTTCTGCACTAGCGCCAGCGGTGGCTCGTGCCGTGTCTCCCCAGCGCGTCCTCGCAAGTACCGGTCCAACTCGTACCGCAAATCCTTTCGCGTGATTTCTTCCCCGTATTTCTTTTGCATCACCTGTAGCGCGGAATATTCCGCCAGTGTTTCCGACATCATGTTCGATCCCTGCGTCATGCTCCCGATCAACTGATGCCCCCACCACTGGTGCGCCAGTTCGTGCGCGTTCACGAAATACAGAAAATCAATATCGTCCTTGTTCTTCACGCGTTCGATGAACCCGATTCCCTCCGAAAACGGCACTGTGTTCGGAAACGACTGCGCAAACTCCCGGTATCGCGGAAACTCCAGCACCCGGTACTGCGTGAATTGGTACGGCCCGAAGTTCTTCTCGTAGTAATCCAATCCCGCCTTCGCAGACTCCATCATTTTGTCGAGGTTGTATTCGTGTCCCGGGATGTAATACACCTCCAGATTCACATCCTTCCACTTATCCCGCTTCACCTCGAATTTCCCCGAAAGGAACGAATAAAAATTGTTGATTCGCGTGTCACCCATGTCGTATTCGAAGTACCGCCGCCCGTTTTCCGTCCATTCTCGTTTCAGATACCCCGGCGCAATCGCGATCTGGTCCGGAGAAGTGCTCACCACGCACCGGAACGTCACCCACTCCGAATCTTCCGTAAACAAATTCACGTTCGAATAGTACGGGTCCCCACGCTCTGCCATCTCCTCCAGTTCCGGCAGCTTTTCTTCTCTCCTCCGCACCGGCTCGTCAATTTCTAGTCCCCGCGAATAACCTAACCCCGGAAAATAGCTCCTATCAAAAAAGGTCCCGTTATACGCCATCTCCGCCGGCTCGCCTCCGTCCCTGAATCCCTTCGTCGTATGCGATGCCCGAAAATCCATGCGCATCGTTTCTCCGGGCTGCAACGGCTGTTCCAGTGTGTAAATCTCGTAAAAGTGTTCCTTGTCGCTCAATTTCTGCTTGAACGGCCGGTCAAACTTCACCTCGTCGATCGAATCGGCTCCTTCCGTCACTTGGATCTCTTCAATTGGCTTCTCCGTCCGGTTCATCATCAGGTAGTGCCCCGTCGCGGTAAACGACCGCTTGTCCGGATAAATATCCACCGCCACGACCACATCCGTGATCTTCGGCTGCGGAAACTTCTCATACTTTTTGTAGCGCCTCTCGTACTCCGCCCGCCGGTGCCGCTCCCCAAACGTCGTTCGGTACACATTCAGAACGTGCGCGTTGTAGTAGAACCATCCTCCCGCCGCTACTGCCAACCCCAGGCACAACACGGTCACTCCTACCAGCCGAGGGAACCGTTCCCGCATCAATTTCAGCCGCACCTTTAAACTCGTGTCTGTCCCTCGCCGCGCCAGCGCGATCGCCAGCACCACGAAGAATCCCCCGATCGCCAGCCAGTATGCACTGATCCAGGTCAGTGCCTTCACAAAATGCCCGTACCCGTTCATGTCCGAATACGTGTATGGCGTCACCTCTCCGTACAGCAACAAGCGGTTCTCAATCCCATACCGATACAGCACCGGAATCAGCACGAAAAATCCAATGACAATTGCGTGTCCGAGAAATTTATTGTTCACCACCGTGTGTACGAACAGCGCCAGCATGATCACCATCATGAGTTGCGGCATCCAGACCACGAACAGTTCTATCGCGTAATGCCATAGTTCGAACCGGTAGAATCCCGCCAGCGCCTGCGAAATCACTCCCACCACCATCACAATCACGAGCAGCAGCAGTTCGACCAGCACCAGCGCCGAAAACTTGCTCAGCCAGTCCGTCCAGTCCTTCTCCGGTAGCGCATCGTGGATCTGTTCGAACCGCACATCTCGCTCTCGCCAGATCAATTCCCCCGCGTACAGCACCACGATGATGTACAGGAATAGACTGCCTCCCCCCTGCAGCACGTTCAACATCAGATACGTTACCGGCCAAACCTTGACGTCACTCACTTCCCCGGCAAAATGCCCATTGATCGCGCACAGCAGCACCATCATCAGCGCAATGGCCCAGAACGGAATCTCCCGCACAATATTCCATACCCGCAGTCGCGTCATCGATACGAATTGCATCCACGTCGTCCGCCCAGTGAATTCCTGCGACACTGCCGGCAGTTGCGCCACCGCGCGGGCCCGCGCCTTCTTTTCCAGTTCTTCCGCTTCCGCCGCTTCTTTCGCCTTGCGATGTGCTCTGCGGCCCACCAGCGCTTCCGCCGACATCGGGAACAGCACATAGGTCAGCCCCAGCGCCACAATCCCTACGCCTACCCAAACCAGCCGGTTGTACAGGAATGCGCCGCTCCAATCCAAAAACTTCCGGTTCTGTTCCACCACCGTCCAGTACCGCGTGATACTCCCCACGAAAATAATTCCCAGCGGATCCGCCACCGATGGCCAGAACCGCTCCAGCCTATTCGTCGTCACCACCGACACCAGCAGGATCAGGTATAACGCAAACAGCGCCACCCCCTGCAGGTACACCACCACGACTGTCCGCGTCAGCGCCGCCACGCAAAAGAACAACGCTCCCAGAAAAAAGATGTTGATCACCGGAACATCAAAGAACGGCTTCAGGTAATTCATCAGGTGTACGGGCGCCAGTCTTGTCCGGTCCGCCCACGGCATAAAAGTCCCGATGATCCCGCCCCACACCAGTCCGCTGAACACAAACAGCGTCACCACGAACGACGCCAGCCACTTCCCTCCCAGATAATCGAACTTCTTCACCGGCTTCGTGAAAATCAACGCGTACGTGTCTTGCTGGAAATCCCGCAGAATCGCGGGACCAAAAATCGCCGCGATCAGGATTGCCCCAAAGGTCGTCAGTTGCGTGAATGCGTACAGCAGCGCGTATGGCCCGTTCACCAGGACCTTCCCGGGTCCAATAAACCCGAAGTCCTGCACCGACACCGAAAAAAACATCATCGCGAACGGAATCAGGAAAAAGACGTACGTCGACACGCTGCGGAACCGCAACTTCAATTCAAACCAGAAAAATCGCCAAAACATCGCGCCTCCCCACGCCATCTCGCGTCCGCTCGAACTCTTAAACTCTTTCTCTCCCCCTGTGCATTACCTTGGTTCTTCCCTTAATTCCTCTCCCCGCTCCCCAAATTTAAAAAATACACATCCTCCAAATCCGCTTCCGCCTCCACAAACCCCTCTCCCGGCGACGCTTCCGCAAACACCCGCACCTCATGCAGCCCGCCCAGCAGATGCGTCGAAATCACCGTCATCGATTTCTCCAACTCCTCCCGCTCCGCATCCGTCGCCACAATCTTCTTCCACACCCGCCCTTTCAATTTGTCCAGCGCCTCGCTCGGCTTTCCTTCCATCAGCAATTGCCCCTGGCTGATGATCGCCATCCGCGAACACAGCTCCCGCACATCTTCCACAATGTGCGTCGACAGGATCACCACCACATTTCTGCCTATCCCGCTTAACAGATTCAGAAACCGGTTCCGCTCCGCCGGGTCCAGCCCCGCCGTCGGTTCGTCCACAATAATCAGTTTCGGATTGGCCAACAGCGCCTGCGCGATCCCGAACCGCTGTTTCATCCCTCCCGAATAGCCGCCCAACGCCTTCTTCCGGCTATCCCACAAGTTCGTCTGGTGCAGTAACCCTTCTACAAGTTCCTTTCGTTCTTTCCCGTTCGTAATCCCCTTCATCACCGCCAGGTGCTCCAGCAAATCTATCGCCGGCATCTTCGGATACACCCCAAACTCCTGCGGCAGGTATCCCAGAATCTTTCGCGTCTCGTCTTTCTGCTCCACCAGGTTCAATCCATCGAGTTGCGCGGTCCCCGTATCGGGCTCCAGCAGCGTCGCCAGTATCTTCATCAATGTCGATTTCCCTGCCCCATTCGGTCCCACCAAGCCAAACATCCCTGTAGGAATGTCTAGCGACACGCCTCGCAACGCTTGCACCCCGCCCGCATATGTCTTCGTCAAATTCCGTATCGTCAGCACTGTACCCTCCCCCTCCGTCTCTCAAACGCTCGTTTGTCGCAGGGGCGGCCTTCTCCGAGGCTGTCTGCTCATCCACGCATCCCGCGACCGATCCTGAGTACTCCGCAAAGCAAACTTGTCATTCCGGGGGTAGTGGTCTGTGGACCCGCGATTTTCTCTTCCGTGCCGGGGTGCTCCCAACCGGCTTTTAAGCACCAAGAAGGGAAGACCCGTGATTCCAACCGCACCGCGGAATCGCTCTTCCGCCTCCCCGCGCAAAATCCCGTTTCCTCCCCAACGGCGCACTGACAATACTCCATCACGCCACGCCGCGTCTTTTTCTTTTTATACTCTCCCGACACTTCCCCTCGCACAATCCTTGCCTTCACCTCACTCACATTTCCCACTTGCACTTCTCCAGCTCCTCTGGTACTCTGTCTTTGCGTTTGTTGCTCTTGTTTCGCCTTTTGTTTTAAAGGGTCGCAGGATTCAACTTGCGGCCTTTTTTTGTTTCCCACCCGCTTTACCGCGGTGTCTGGAGAATCAGCGAAAGACGCCCGGCTTCCCAAAAGGTCCCCGGAAAAAGAGTGCATCAGATAGCTTTTATAAATTAGAGGAAACATCTGTGAAAGAACAAGGAACAGTGAAGTGGTTTAACGCCAGCAAGGGCTTTGGTTTCATCCAACGCCAGAGCGGCGAGGACGTTTTCGTCCATTTCTCCGCGATTCAGGCGGACGGCTATCGCTCTCTCAATGAGGGTCAGGCCGTTGAATTCGAGGTTGTCCGCGGCCCCAAGGGCCTGCAGGCTTCCAACGTTCAACCTCTGTAAACCACTTCTGTGAAGTGTCGGGCGGGATGCGCAAGCGTCCCGCCTTTTTTTTTGTGGTGCGCTGAGCAACTTAGAGGTGCACCTCCTCTTCATAACCAGATGGAGTGAGGTGATAGCGAAGCACTTCCTTTACGTCATTTACTTCTTTCACCTCGTTCCCGCCTGCGGCAATGCGAACACAAACGCCACCACGACATCCGACCCCACCGGCTTCCCTTGATACATCGCTGGCGTAAACACCCACGTCTTCGCCGCCGCGGTCGCCGCTCCGCTCAACGCGCCCTTTCCGCGCACCACAATCACGCCGTGGACTTCTCCGCTGCTCCCGACATGCACTTGCAGCACAACGGTTCCCGCCGACACCGTATTCGGCGGATACGTCGCATAATTCGCCTGCTGCAATCCGGCTGGCTGAAAATTCCCGCTCGCCGTTCCACTTGCCGGCTGCAACGATTCTCCCGGCAATCCCACGCCACTCGGATTGTAGGGATTAAACGCTACATTCACGCGCACCACCCCCGGCACGCCTTGTCCATCCACCATCGCGGGTGTGAATTGCCAGCCCTTCACCGCGCTTTGCGCCGCGCTCGTCAGTGGGGGCACATCGCGCACCACCGTCACATTCTGCACCGACCCACTCGCATCCAGGCTGACGTCCAGCGTCACAAATCCTGGTGTCCGGCTGTTCATCGGATACGCAATAACTCCTGCCTGCCCGATCCCCCCCGCGTGATACTTCCCTCCAGCCGTTTGGCCCAACGTCCCCACCCCCGTCAACAACAGCCCCGCCACCACCGCCCATCCTCGTCTCATCGCTTCCTCCTCACCTCTGCGCCGCAACCTTACCATTCCCCGCCTGCTTCTGCCCGTCCCCCTCTACGCATACTTAGTCAACCTCACTCACTTCCTTCCCTCGCTTCCCTTTCTTCTGTTGTACACTTTTTTATCCCTGTTTTTCGCTCTGAGTTGTGAGGTCTTTTTGCTTCCCTCCGGCAGGTTTCCTCGTTTCGCTGTCGCAGCCGGTCTTCTCTTCGTGCTGCTGCTTCTCTTTGCTCTCCTCTTCGTTGCGTCTCCCGCAACCAGCCTCCTCGCCACCAACAGCCTCGACTCCGGTATGGTCCTGCTCACCTCCCTTTGCTGCTTGTACGCCGCGCGCCGCTCTTCCGGCTATCCTCGCCAGCTTTGGCTTCTCCTCGCCGTGGCGTTCGCGCTGGAAACCCTCGGCCAATCCATCAGCACCTACTACCAGAGTTTCGTTCCCGGTTCGGCGCAGAGCCCTTGGCCCTCCGATGTTCTCTTCTTCGTCTGGGCCGCCCCCGTCTTCATGATTTTTCTTCCTCGTTCCGAGGAGGATTCCTCCGCCATCGATTCCCTCCGCCTCCTCGATTTTCTGCAAGTCGCCATTCTCGCCGTCACCTTTTTTCTTTACTTCTTCTACTCTCCTTCCCGTTGGCAGACCAATCAGCCCGCGCTTCTCCGCCAGATCTTGCTCGTTTACCTCGGCCGCGACGCCATCCTCACTCTCGCCTTTTTCTTGCGTTCCCGCGCCTCGATCCCTTCCTGGCTACGCACCTTTTGCATGGTTCTCGCTGCCGTATTCTTCATGCTCATTCTCGCTGATCTCGAGTACCTCCTTGCTGTCGTCGATCTTCGCGTCTCTGCCGGTTGGGGCGACCTCATCTGGATGCTCCCCGGCTTTTTCGTCATTCTTCTCGCGGTTTACTGGAAGCAGCCCCCTGCCGATCTTCTTCCCGCCTCCGATTCTCGCGTCGGCAGTCTGCTCAACGCTCAGATCCTACCTATTGCCATTCCCCTCCTCGTCATCTTCATGGGCCGCGCCATTGCCCGCGAACAGTTCCTCCTTGCCTGGCTCGCCGTGGCCGCCTCGGTGGTCTGCTCCTCTGTGCGCCTGATCCTCACCAACCGCAAGCAGCACCGCATCTCCGAGAACCTTCTCACTACCGAACGCGCGCTTCGCAGCTCTGAAGAAATTCTCTCCACCGCCTTCCGCAATAGTCCCGACGCTTTCAGCATCAATCCCTTCCCCAACGGACCCTACCTCGAAGTCAACGAGGGGTTCACTCGCCTCACCGGCTATTCCCGCGAGCAGG
Organism: Candidatus Acidiferrales bacterium; assembly: GCA_963775865.1. Lineage (GTDB taxonomy): Bacteria > Acidobacteriota > Terriglobia > Acidiferrales > UBA7541 > Acidiferrum. Next base: position 1,014,374 of record CAVZKU010000002.1, read on the forward strand.
TCCTCGGCAAAACGCCTCGCCAGATGAACCTCTGGGTCGATTTCGCCCGGCGCGACGAAGTCCTCGATGCTCTTACCCTCTCCTTGCAAGTCCGCGATTTCGAGTTTCGTTTTCGCACCAAGTCCGGCCAAATCCGCGTCGGTCAAATGAGCGCTTCGGTTGTGGAACTCCGCGGCCAGCGCTGTTCTCTGGTCATTGTTCGCGACATCACCGAACGCAAAGAAGCCGAAGAGGTCCTCCGTTCCTCCGAGGAGCGCTTCCGCTCGCTCGTCCGCGACCTCCACTTTGCCGTCGTTCTTCACGGCCCCGACTCCCGCATCGAGTTTGCCAATCGCGCCGCTCACCGCATGTTTAATATTCCGGAAGGCAACGCGTTCGGAAGAACTCTCGCCGATCAGGGTGTCGTCGCGGTCACCGACAACGGCAAAGAAATCCCCTTCTCTGAACGCCCCGTTCCCGTCGTTCTCCGAACGCGGGCCCCCATTCAAGATGCCCTCATCGCGTTTCGTCGTCCCGGCTCCGATAACATCTTCTGGACCTACGGCAACCTCGTTCCCCAGTTTGATGCCGACGGCAACATCATCCGCGTCATCGGCTCCTACGCCGATGTCACCGAATTGCACAACGCCGAACGCGCCATCCACGATCTTTCCACTCGTCTTCTCAAGCTTCAGGATGACGAGCGGCGACGCATCGGCCGTGAACTCCACGACGGCCTGGCCCAAACCGTCCTCGCCATCAATCTCAGCCTGGCTCAGGTTCGCCAGTCTCTCTCTTCCCATGAGGACGCGGCTTCTCGCTCCCTCGAAAAGGCCCGCAGTCTCACGCAACAGATGTCGCGCGAAATCCGCACCCTCTCGTACCTCCTCCATCCTCCCCTCCTCGACGACCTGGGCTTGGTTTCCACGCTCAAGGAGTACGCATACGGTTTCAGCGAACGCAGCGGCATTCACACGCAATTCCTCGCCAACACCGAGTTCGATCGGCTTCCCCAGCCACTCGAAATCGCTCTCTTCCGCATCGTTCAGGAGAGCCTTGCCAACATTCAGCGGCATTCCGGGAGCGCCACCGCCGAGATTCGCCTCAGCCAGCAAGCCTCCGGCATCATTCTGGAAGTCATCGATTTCGGCCATGGCATGGAATCGCCCTCGAACGGCGCTCTCCACCCCCACGGCGTTCGTTTGGGTGTCGGCATCCCTGGCATGCGCGAACGTATGGTCCAGCTCGGTGGCCATCTCGACATCACTTCGGGCCCCACGGGCACCACCATTCGCGCTACTATCCCCTTACCGCCTACTGTCTCGACGGAGACCCTTGATGCCTTCGCTTCGGATCCTGATCGCCGATGATCATTCCGTTGTCCGCGCTGGTCTCCGCGCATTGCTCGAATCCCGTCCCGGTTGGGAAGTTTGCGCCGAATCGCCCGACGGCCGCGATGCCGTCGACAAAGCTGCCAAGCTTAAGCCTGACGTCGCCGTCCTCGATATCGGTATGCCCCTTCTCAACGGCGTTGAAGCCACCCGCCGCATTCGCGCCGCTTCCCCCAACACCGAAGTCCTCATCCTCACCATGCATGAATCCGACGACCTCGTTCAGCAAGTCGTCCAGGCCGGCGCTCGCGGCTACATCTTGAAAGATGAAGCCGACCGCGTTCTTCTCGCCGCTGTCGATGCCGCGCGCCTCCACAAACCGTACTTCTCCACCCGCCTTGCCAGCTCCCTCTCCGACGATCCTGCCTCCGCGGAAGGAGCCAAGACCCCGCGGCTGCGCATTACTCCCCGCGAACGCGAAATCCTCCAACTCCTCGCCGAAGGTAAATCCAACAAGGAAGTCGCCTCCCTTCTCGGGATCAGCGTCAACACCGCTGAAGCCCATCGCGCCAACATCATGCTCAAGCTCGGCCTCCATTCCTTAGCCGAATTAGTCCACTACGCCATCCGCAACCAAATCATTAAACCCTAACCCCCGCTTCCCCCGCCAAAACAAAACCCGCCATTCCAAGTGCAACGAGGTACGGTTTTCCATCACCCGCTTTTGGGGCGATGAATCTCTTCGCTCTCCCCGTATCCTTTACCTCTACCTCCTTTCCCTCTACTTCCTCTACCTTCTGTCGCTCCTCCCATTTGCCTCCCAGGAAACCATTTTTCCTCCCACTCCTAGGGCAAATTCATTAGGCATTCTCCTTCATTTCTCTCCTCCTTCCTTTCCTTCATCATTCCTCCATCACAGCTGCCAAACTGATGAACTCTGTCAAATCCATTCGCGTCCTGATTGCCGACGATTCCCCCACAGCGCTTCGCTCTGTGTGTGATTACCTCGAATTCGCCGGAGGGTTTGAGATCGTAGGAACCGCCAGTGATGGCTTGAATGCTGTTCAACTCGTATCCGTCCACAAGCCGGACCTGGTCCTTCTCGATCTCAGCATGCCGCGGGTTAACGGGCTGGAGGCTGCACAGCAAATCCGCCTCTCCAGTCCGAACCTGCGGGTGATCATCTTTTCCGAACTCAATGGCTTGTCTCTTGCCGACGAGTGTCGCCGCCACGGCGCTGACAGTTTCGTCCACAAGAGTCATCTCCCGGACCGCCTGCTCCCGGAAATCGAGCGTCTGTTTCCTCCCGGTGACCGCAGTTGTCCTCGGCCTGGCAATAACTAACCGATTTCGCCTCCAAGGGACGTCACCAGCCCGCGTTCTTTGGCGGCATGCCGTAGGGCCGCGCTTCCTTTTGCGCGCCATCTGCGGACTGAGGAGTTCCTTTTCGGCTGGGAAAGGGGATGCCTCTCGCAATCTTTTGTAGGAGTGATTCGCAAGACTAATGCAAGACTCTGCGTTCCAAATCCTCTTCCTCGGCGAAACCTCGTCTTGGTCCAAACTCTCGCAGGCTCTCCTGGATGCCCCCGACACTCCTCTCGAGCTCCATCGTCTCGATTCGCTCGCGGATCTCTTCCGCGCTCTGGCTCTTGGTCGCTGGGAAGCCCTCGTCGTCGATGTCCATGCCTGGAATTTTCAGGGACTCCATTACGTGGAAAAAGTGCGCTCTGAATATCCCTCCTTTCCCATCATCGCCCTCTACTCCACCTCCATCCCCGCACTCGACGCCAAAGCCACGACCTGTGGCGCGTCCCGATGCATCGCCTTGGATCGACTCACCGCCGATGCGCTGCACAGCGCCGTCGTCTCCATTCATTCGGACACTGATTCCCACCTGATTCTCCAGAAAGGCGACCAGATGATTCTACCTCTCCACGATTCCGAAGGCGTCAAGCTCACCTTCTCCAAGAATCAGGTCATCACCCACGCGCTCAGCAATCTTCTCTGCGTCATCTCTGCCAACGCCGACATCCTCTCCGACAAACTCAATGGCTCCGGCCCCGCCGCCCGCCCCCTCACCGAAATCAAAAAAGCCGCCCGCTCCGCCGCCGCCCTCATGCGCCACCTGAAGTAACCGCTCTCTTGCCCGCTTCTCCTTTACTTCCTCTACCTCCTCCACGTCCTCGACTTCACTCCACCACCCGCACCGCCCCATTCCCCGTCGCCCATTCCACAAATCCCGACGGCGCATTCTTCACCCCCGACACATTTGCCCCCTTCACGCTCACCAGCGATCCCCACTTCACCCCCTCCAGATTCGCATTGCGCAAATCCGTATCCTCTAAACTTGCTCCCGTCAAATCCGCGTTCTTCAAGTCCGCCCCTGTCAAATCCGCATCATTCAACGTGCTTCGTGCGAACGACACGCCTTCCAGCCGCGCCCCTCGAAAATTTGCGCTGCGCAGGCTTGCATCCTCCACAGTTGCCCCGGTCAATACCGCGTTCCGTGCATCCGCCCCATCAAAATCCGCCCGCGCCAATTTCCCTTTCGGCAAGCGCACTCCCATCAAAAAGGCCGACGACAACCGCACGCCCACCAGGGACACGCCATCCGCATTCAACTCCTCCAGCGCCTCAATCCTTCCTCCATTTCCGCCTTTGCCTTCCGCTGAATTGATCACCTGCCACGCCTGGTAATGTTTCTGCTTCCGCCGGTCACCTGACTCCGCAAAATAGAAAATCACTGCTACCAGCACGCCCAAGCTCCCCAAATACTCCAGCACCTCCAGAAACGACCAGTGGCTCAGCCAATACGCCAGCCAGTCCATCCCATATTCCAGCCCCACAAACGGCAGCGCCCATCCATGTCGCACCGCGCTGCGCCGCTCGCTCCAGTTCCCCGGCTTCTCCCTCTGCGTGTACAAGCGCATCGTCTTTCCTCACCATCTCTTCCGCCATTCGATCCGCGGAATCCCCGGACGTTACAGCGGCCGCCGCCCGCCCGGGCGCCAGCTCGCTCAGTGACTCATCCAGGGAGTTTGCTATCTTAGGCAAGATTTTGTGTGAGGGCCACTGTCGAGCCCGGTTCTATCCGTGCGGATGTTGGGTTAGCTGTGTTGAGGGGCGTGTCGGCGCTTACGGGAGAATCCACTCGCCTTTTTTCTCATTTTATGCTGCAAGACGGCAGCCACCTCGTCGACCTTCGGCTTCTCGCGTAATTGCTCCCCCAAGAGGCAGTTGCGCAACCTGCCCCGCAACCCGCATCTTTGCGCTTCACTCCAAAGTCCAGAATCGCGTCCAGATTCACGACAGTTCCCTTCGCGTTTCTTTTCTCCGAAATACCGCACCAACCACACGCGCATCTCGCCCTTTACTTCCTCTCCCGCCCTCCACTACTCTTCCCAGCGGAGCCCTCATGTCCATCCCAAATCGTCAATTCAAGCTCTCCTCTCGCCCCAAAGGTCTCGTCACTCCCGACGTCCTTCAACTCACCGAATCTCCCGTTCCCCCTCTCGAAGAGGGCCAAGCCCTCGCTCGCGTCAAATATCTCTCTATCGACCCCACCATGCGCATCTGGATGGCGGACATCCCACAATATATGCCTTGCGTCCAGGTCGGTGAAGTTATGCGCGCCTTCGGTCTCGCCGAGATCATCGAATCGCGCCTTCCCGGCCTCAAAAAAGGTGACAAGGTCGTGGGCTTCACCGGTCTCCAGGAATTTGTTCTCATCCACGCCAAGGAAGCCCGCAGTTTTCAGAAGCTCCCGTCTATTGCCTTTCTCTCGGATTCAAATTTTCTCGGCACGCTCGGCAGCAACGGCCTCACGGCCTATTTCGGACTTCTCGAAATTGGCAGACCGCAAGCGGGCGAAACTCTCGTGGTCTCTGCCGCTGCCGGCGCCACGGGCAGCATTGCGGGACAACTCGGCAAGATCCACGGTTGTCGCGTTGTGGGCATTGCCGGCTCCGATGAAAAATGTAAATGGATTAATGGCGATCTTGGCTTCGATGCCGCCATCAATTACAAGCATCCCGATTGGAAGGATCAGTTAGTCGCGGCCACGCCTAACGGCATCGATATCGACTTCGAAAACGTTGGCGGTGACATTATGCACGCGGTTCTCAACCGTATGAACCTGCATGGCCGCGTTGTTCTCTGCGGCCTCATCTCCGGCTACACACGGCAGGATCCCGCTCTTGCCAGTTTCGCGCAAATCATCATCAAGCGCCTCCGCGTCGAAGGCTTCCTCATCATCGATTACGCTGCAAAATTTATGGACGCCGCCAAGCAGCTGGGCATGTGGAAAATGACTGGCAAACTCAAAGACAAACAAACCATACTCAAAGGTCTCGACAAGGCGCCCGAAGCCATCAATATGCTCTTCGAGGGCCAGAACACCGGCAAACTCCTCCTTCAACTCTAACCAACCCAACGCCAAGCCCCTCCGTCATTCCGAACGCAGTCCCCGTGCTCTTGCGGGCCCGAAGGATCTCAGCCGCATCCTGATCCTTACACCTTCCCGCCGACTTCCTATTTTCCAATCCCTCATCAGTGTCCCGCCTGCTGCTTCTTCCGCTCCGCATCCCGTTGCACCATCGCCTCAAACTTCGGCTTTTGCTCTTCCGTCAACAGGCTTCGCATCTGATTCCGCGCGTTTTCCCGGACCACATCCACGTCCTTCTCGCACTTGTCTCGAATGCTCTTCATCTCCTGGTGAGCTCCGCGAATGATGTCATCCATCTTCGAACCCTGGTCTGTATTCAACCCGAGTTCCTTCGTCATGTCGGCTACGCGTTTGGCGCGCCGTTCCGGCTCACTCATAGGCGTGGGTGCCGTCACCGTCGCCGCATTACTGCGGTGCCCGAAGCTGTACCCAAACACCGCCCCGATCGCGCCGCCCACCAAGAACACCAACGCCAGCCATAACCGCGCCTTTCGCAACGAATCTGGATTCATGGCCGCTGTTCCTCATGTACGGTGGCGATCACATCATCGTTCGCCAGCGTGCTCGGCAAAGTCTCAAAGATTCCTTCGGCTGGCCGCATCTCGGGACCTTTGTCCCTCGTCGCGCGTCGCACCTGGAACGCCCATGTGCCACCGAGCACCAGCAGCAGGCTCGCAAACGCCACCAACCGGGGTGCCAGCCGCCGCACGCTGTTCCAGAATCCATTTTGCCGCTCTTCGATCTCTTCTTCCTGCGCCGCAATCGCCTGCATCACACGCCGCGTAAACCACTGCCCCGCGTGCGGTAGGCTCTCCGACACATCGCTGAGCGCCTGCCGTGTCTCCGCAAAATCCGCAAGTGCTGCGGTACACTCCGCGCATCGCGACGCGTGCGTGCGCGCCGCCTCGGGCAGCCGCGCCAGCAACACCTCGGCGGTCGTCACCCTGAGCGCGTTTGCGGACAGCCCTTCCAGTTGGTTCAAGAACCACTCGCAATTCACGCGTTCACCCTTGGGAAGTTCTTTCATTCTAGGTTTACCTCGCTTCTCTCCTGGTCTCCATCTTCCGTTACTTGGCCCTCACGCACCTGCTGCACGCTTCTTCCGACGAATCTTTTCCGCGATCCGTTGCCTGGCCCGGAACAACCTCACCTTCACTGTGTTCCCGTTGATTCCCATGATCTCTGCAATCTCTTCCACAGTGAATCCTTGCACTTCCTTCAGCACCAGCATCGTCCGGTCGCGTTCCTCGAGGCAGTCCAGCCAATGGCCGACCTGTTGCCTCGTCTCCAATTGTTCGCTGACGTCCGGCGCATACTCGGCTTTCTCTTCCGTCGATTGGTACGCATGCGCCTGTTCTTCGTTTAACTCCGATTCGAATACCAGCGGTCTCACCTTCTTCTTCCGCAACAAGTCCCAGCATTCATTCACCGTGATCTTGTACAGCCAGGTGCTGAATGCGGACCTCTGGTCGAACCGTTTCAGGGAAAAATAGGCCTTCAGGAATACCTGCTGCGCAATATCTTCCACGTCTTCACGGTTTCTAAGGATTCCTCCCGCCACCGCAAAGACCCTTCCCTGATGCTTGGCCACGAGCACTTCGAACGCTTCATTCTCCCCGTGCTGGGCCCTTCGCACCAGTTCGCGGTCATCCCCCCGCCTCGCCGTCCCTTCCTGGGCCTGCAGGGCCTCAGTCGCCACCGGCACGTCGCTCTCCTCTGATTTTGGGACGTTGGCCATCTCTTTTTGGTTACGCTATTTTACGCCCTCTGTCCACACCCTTCCCCATGCCGCGTTTCTTGGTTCCCCTACACGCCGTACGTGCGATCTGGTTTTGCCCTGCCTCCCAGCGTCTAGGACCCCGCGGATTGCCCCTTCTTCGCTTGCGGTTTGGAGGTATCAACTCGCGCGACAATCTCTCGCGCTTCCTTGGAGTACACAAAATACCGGCCAGGCTGTTTTGCCGCCAGGTCGTACATTCGCGCGCAGGCCACTGCCAGCTCTCCGGCCACTTCGAGCCACAATCCGTCGTTCTGATCGCGCCCGGAAAACACATCAAACTTCGGCACGCTCATCATTTTCCCCTAACGTGGCTGGCAGCCGACTATTACTCCTAGCGCTGCTCCCGTCAACCGAATTCAGCTGCTCGCCTCTCGAGCCAAAGTCCAAAAAATGCAACAGGTAACTACTTGGCAATTAATGCTACCCGCTACGCTTCCCGCGTCTCCTTCCCGCCACATTCGTAGCTCCCCGCCCCAGGGTCAGCACTTTCGCACCACCGTTTAGCCTTCTGTATCCCTTCGGCTCGCCAACCTCTGCCCAGACGGCCCCGCCTCTCTAACTAACCCCTTAGGAAAACTTAGGAGATTTTAACGGTTTTCCACACCCTTGCCCCTCCCGCTTCCCCGTCCCGCCGGCTCCAAACTACCTCTGGGCACCTCCAGAAACGGCCGTTACACTGCCCCGGACTGTTCCTCCCGAGTACCCTTCCCACAATTCCAAGTTGACACTCGTAACTAACTGTAGAATACTCAACCCATGATTATCGGTGATAGGCTTCGCGCTCTGCGCGAAGAAAAAAAACTCTCCCAGGGTGATATTGAGAAGCGTACCGGTCTACTCCGTTGCTATATTTCCCGTGTTGAAAATGGCCATACCGTCCCGGCCATTGAAACGCTCGAAAAGTTGGCGCGCGCTCTCGAATGCCCACTTTATCAACTCTTCTACGACGGCGAGGAGCCGCCTCAGCTACCCAACCTTCCCAAGCGCAAGTCGTCGGACGATATCGCCTGGGGTACCTCGGGTAAAGAAGCCCGCTACCTCAATAAGCTCCGCCGCTTGTTGAGCAAAGCCGACGATGAGGATCGCAAGCTGCTTCTGTATATGGCTCAGAAGATGGCCAATAGGTAGCCGCTTCTTTCGGAGTTGTCGCTCCGAAAACAAACTTAGCACGATGGATAAGGCCGCAGAGCCCAAGCCATGCGGCTTTGTCGCTTTTTTAGGGGTCTTTGTAACGATTCGTAAATAAAGGCTGGCTTTTCTTTCCTCTGGGTTTCCCTCTCTTCCCTACTCCCATTCAATGGTGCTGGGTGGTTTGCTGCTGATGTCGTAGACCACCCGGGTCACCCCCGGTACCTCATTCACGATCCTCGTCGACATCTTTTCCAGCACGTCCCCCGGCAGCCTCACCCAGTCTGCTGTCATGGCGTCCTCGGACTGCACCACCCGCACCGCCACCGTCAGCCCGTAGCTCCGGCCGTCCCCCATAACCCCCACGCTCCGCACGGGTAGTAGGACGGCAAACGCCTGCCACACCTTCTCGTACAGCCCCGCCCGCCGGATCTCTTCCACCACGATCGCGTCTGCTTCCCGCAGGGTACTTAGTTCGGAAATCGTTATCTCTCCTAATAACCGAACTGCTAACCCCGGCCCGGGAAACGGATGTTTCACCAATATCTCTTCTGGTAATCCCAGGTCTCTTCCCATACTCCGAACCTCATCTTTAAACAGATCCCGCAATGGTTCGATCAGCCCGAAGGGCATCTTTTCCGGCAATCCCCCCACGTTGTGATGCGTTTTGATTGTCGCCGACGGCCCTTTAACTGACACGGATTCAATTACATCCGGATAGAGCGTTCCCTGCACCAAAAACTTGATGTCTCCGCCCGCTTCGCCCTTCTGCAACTTCTCCCCTTCCGCCGCAAATACCTGGATGAATTCGTTCCCAATAATCTTCCGCTTCTTTTCCGGATCGCTCACGCCCTTTAACTTATCGAGAAACCTGTCCGTCGCATCCACGCCTATCACCTTCAATCCCAAGCGCTCCCGATACATCTCCAGCGTGTGCTCGAACTCGTTTTTCCGCAGTAACCCGGTGTTCACGAAAATGTTCGTCAGTCGCGTGCCCATCGCCCGGTGGACAAGTACTGCCGCCACCGTCGAATCCACTCCCCCGCTCAATCCGCAAATCGCGTGATGCGTCCCTACCTCCGCCCGGATCGCCTCGACAGTCTCCTCAATGAATGCTGCCCCGCTCCACTTCGGTTCCGCCTTACACACCGTAAACAGAAAATTCCGCAGGATCTCGGTGCCCCGTTCGGTGTGCTTCACCTCCGGGTGGAACTGCACGGTATAAATCTTCCGCTTCGCATCTTCCGCCGAAGCAATCGCGTTCGACGTCTTCCCCGTCGCATGAAAGCCCGCGGGCAATTCACGCACGTTGTCCCCGTGACTATTCCAGATCTTCAGATTGTTCGGGAAATTCTTAAACAGGTGGCTCTCGCACTTCTCCACATGCAGCTCGGCCGGTCCGTACTCGCGTCTATCTGCCGGTTCCACTTTCCCGCCTAGGTTCTTCGCTACCCACTGCATCCCATAGCAAATCCCCAGCACCGGGATTCCCATCGCCAGCACGCCTGGATCGCACATCGGCGCATCCTTGTCATATACCGAACTCGGCCCGCCCGACAGAATAATTCCCGCCGGCTCCCGCTTCCCTATCTCTTCCAGCGAAGTGGTGCATGGCAATATCGCGCTGAATACCTGTTGTTCCCGCACTCGCCGCGCAATCAACTGCGTATACTGCCCGCCAAAGTCCAGCACCACAATCCCGCCCAGCTCCGCCTTCATCTTCCCCACAGGTCTCTCCGTTTGTACCTTTGCGGCTCCGTCCATCGCTCCACCGCCCTTAGTTCACCACCAGATTCAAAAGTTTGTCCTTCACAAAAATCACCTTCGCAATCGACTTCCCCGCCAGGTGCCCCGCCACTCCCGCATCCGCCCGAGCCAGGCTCAGTACTTCATCTTCCCCTGCCCCTGCCACCACCTTTACTCGCCCACGCACTTTCCCCAGCACCTGCACAACAATCTCGACTTCCTCTCCCTTCGCCAGCGCCGGGTCGTACGACGGCCAGCGCACCGTCCACACTCCCCCGGTGTGCCCCAGTATTTCCCACAACTCTTCCGACAAATGTGGCGTCATCGGCGCCAGCATCAGAACCAGAATCTCCAGCACTTCTTTCCGTACTTCGGCCCGCACACTCTCATCCGCCGCATACATCGCGTTCGTCAACTCCATAATCTGCGCGATCGACGAATTAAAGTGCCACCGCGTCTCAAAATCCTGACTCACCCGCCGCAAGGTCTGGTGCGCCTTGCGCAGCAACACTTTTTCACTCTCGTTGTGGGTCGCGATTCTGTGCGCTTGGCCTTTCTCTTCGCTCGCCACTTCCCCCGCACTTTTCTCCACCAACCGGTACACCCTGTTCAAAAACCGCCACGCCCCTTCAATCGCTTCCTCGCTCCACTCCAAATCCTTCTCCGGCGGTGCCGCAAACAACGTGTACAGTCTCCCCGTGTCGGCACCATACTTCTCCGCCATTTCAATCGCGCCCACCACATTGCCCTTCGACTTCGACATCGCCACGCCGCCCTTTTGCACCATCCCCTGCGTGAACAACCGCTGGATCGGCTCGTCGTGCGTGACCAATCCAATATCCCGCATCACCTTGCACCAGAACCGCGAATACAGCAGGTGCAGAATCGCGTGCGTAATCCCGCCAATGTACTGGTCGATCGGAAACCAGTAACCCACTTTCGCCGAATCGTACGGCGCCTTGTCATTCTTCGGATCGCAATATCGGTAGAAGTACCACGACGAATCCACGAACGTGTCCATCGTGTCTGTCTCCCGCCTCGCCATTCCCCCGCATTTCGGACATTTTACATTCACAAAGTCCGGATCCGTCGCCAGCGGCGATTGCCCTTCTCCCGTCAATTTCGGATTCGCGGGCAACACCACCGGCAAATCCTTATCCGGTACCGACACCATCCCATCCTTCTCGCAATAAATCACCGGAATCGGTGTACCCCAATACCTCTGCCGCGAGATTCCCCAATCCCGCAAACGGAAAATCGTCTCTTTCTTCCCGAATCCCCCGGCCTCCGCATCCCCCGCCATCTTCTCAATCGCATCTTCTGTCTTCAACCCCGAATACTTTCCCGAGTTCACACTAACCCCATAGTCGGTAAACGGCGCCGCAGGTTCTTCGGTTCTAGCTCCGACACTCTTGCTCGTAACTTCTTGGGTTTTAGCCCCTGGGGGATTGCTCTCCGCCTCCACCACCACCGGAATCGGCAGCCCATACTTCTTGCAAAACTCAAAATCCCTTTCATCATGCGCCGGAACCGCCATAATCGCTCCGGTGCCATACTCCATCAGCACAAAATTCCCCACCCAGATCGGTATCTTCTCTCCACGGAACGGATTCAACGCATACCGCCCGGTGAAAAATCCATCCTTCTCCGCCGTCGCAATGTCCTCCATCTTCACCGACGTCTGCTTCATCGCCGCCAGCTTCGCCTCTCTCTTCGCCCGCTCCGGCCCGTCCGCCCCCGCAATCAACCCTGCGACCAGAGGATGATTCGGTGCCAATAGCAACGCACTCGCCCCAAAGATCGTGTCGATTCTCGTCGTGAAAATCTCAATCTTCGTCGGATGCGAGGGCTCTCTCTCTTCGCTCGCCACCTCAAACCAAACCTTCGCTCCTGTCGACTTCCCCATCCAATTCCTCTGCATGGTGATGACCCGCTCTGGCCATCCACCCTCCAGCAATTTCAAATCGTCCAGCAACTGTTCCGCGTACGCCGTCGTCTTCAGGAACCACTGCTCGATTTCCCGCGCCTCGACCAGCGTATCCTCGTGCCGCCAGCAATACCCGCCATTCACCACCTGCTCGTTTGCCAGCACTGTCGCGCACTTCGGACACCAGTTCACGCGGCTCTTTTTCTTGTAAGCAATCCCCCGTTCCAACATCCGCAGAAAGAACCACTGGTTCCACTTGTAGTATTCCGGCTCGCACGTCGAAATTTCCCGCCGCCAGTCGTAGGAAAACCCGAAGCGCCGCAGCACGCGCTGAAATTCCGCAATGTTGTTGTTCGTCCAGATCCGCGGATGCGTGTGATTCTTGATCGCGGCATTCTCGGCAGGCAATCCAAATGCGTCCCATCCCATCGGATGGATCACGTTGTACCCCTTCATTCTCTTTACCCGCGCAACCACGTCCCCAATCGTGTAGTTGCGCATGTGTCCCATGTGCAGCGTCCCGCTCGGGTACGGCAGCATCTCCAGCACATAATATTTTGGCTTTTCCGGGTCGGCTTCCGATTCGAATACGCGGTTTTCATTCCACCGCTTCTGCCACTTTGCCTCAATCTCCTGCGGCTTGTAGTCCCCCACTGTCCCCGTCCCCTTTGGAGTGCGGCAGCCTGGCTTGACCTGAGCCTCGAAGGGCTGCCGCGTTCACAGCCTAACCCGCTCTTCACCCTTTCCACATCCCGCTCGCGCCAAAAAGAAAACCCGTCATGCCGGGCAACGCGAGGGATCCCTCCTCGACCTTCTATTTCTTTTTTCGCGTCGTCGTCTTCTTCCCCGCCGGCAAATGCCGCGAACTCGCCTTCTTCCCCGCCTTATCCATGGCCCTCTTCAGCGCCGGCGTGAGCATCGAAAATCCCTTCTCCGCTTCCGGCCCTTCCACTCGCGCCAGTTCCCACAACTTCGCCACATTCCGCCGGTCATCTCCCGGCTCATCAATCGGCGTCTCCAGGATAAAGGCGCGCCCGACCAGTCCCTCGGGTGGCATCGTGCCCAGCCGCGGATGCCGCAAAATCCGCGCAAACGCCGCGCTCCCGATCTTCCCTTCGCCAATATTCGCGTGACGATCCACTCTCCCGCCCAGCGGTATCTTCGAATCATTCACATGGATCACCGGCACATTTTCCAGTCCCATCGTCCGGTCAATTGCATCGATTGTCTGTTCCAGCATCGCTTCGCTGCGAACGTCGTATCCCGCCGCCAGAAGATGCGCCGTATCCAGACAAACGCCCACCTGCAGCGCCCGATCGTCTGTCCGGTCTGACCCCGAGCCGCGATTCAATCCGTTCACGATCGCCGCCACTTCTTCCAGCCGCGATCCCACCGATGTCCCCATCCCCGCGGTGTTCTCAATCAAAATCCGCATCTTCCCCAGCGGCACACGCTTCGCCGCCTGCTTCACACTATCCACAATCGTCGCGATCGCGCTTTCCGTCGACGCCTCACCCCGCGCTCCCGGGTGCACCACCAGGTAATCCGCGCCCAGCAACACCCCGCGCACCAACTCTTCATGAAACGCCTGGATCGACCGCGTCCGCAGCATCGGCTGGGTTGCCGCCAGGTTCACCAGGTAATTCGCATGAATCACCAGTGGCCCCAGCCCCAACTCGTCCCGCCGTCCCCGGAACGCTTTCGCGTCCGACGCCGGAATCCGCACCGTCGCTCCCTGCCACATCCGTGGACTCGCCGAAAAAATCTGCAACGCATTCGCGCCCAGTTTCTTCGCCGATTCCAGCGCATTCAGATAGCTCCCCGCTATCGACGTATGGATCCCGATCCGCACACTTCCGTCCATCCACGCCGGTGCTTGGGGCTCCGGTTCCGGCTGAGGTACATACTCCTCATCCGCCTCAAAGATCGTGTTGTCCACCAATGGATATTCCGCCATACCCGCTCTATCCCTTTCGTCGTAAACCTTCAATTCTACCACACCGCTCCCTTCCCCACTTTCTTCCCCAAGCCGCCCAAGCCGTCCGCATTTTTGAAGTGTCAACCATCCCCAAAAAACGCGAGGTCACTCCGAGCAGCGTCCCACCCGATTGTTTCTATCGCGCCGCAGTTTGGCGCGTCGGGCGGCGCAGTGAGGAATCCCTCTGCACCCGCGACTAGTCTCCAACCATGGAAACCCTTGAGTACATCTCCCCTCTTGCTCCTCATTCCCACCTGCGCCATCCTATCTCCCATGTCCACTAGCCCCAATCCCGCATCCGCCCCCAACGTCCAACAAGTCGTCCCCTTCTTCTGGGTCACGGACATGCCCGGTTCCCTCCGCTTCTACACCCAAGGTCTCGGCTTCTCCCTCAAGCATCAATGGACCCCCGATGCCCCCGACAAAATCCGCTGGTGTTGGTTGGAAATGGGTGGCGCGGCGTTAATGCTTCAGGAATATCTGCTCACACGGGTCCCGCAGGAAAAGCGCGGCACCGGCGTCTCCCTCTGTTTCATGTGCAAGGATGCGATCGCGCTTTACCACGAATTCCGTTCCCGCGGACTCGCTCCCAACGAACCCTTCGTCGGCAACTCCCTTTGGGTCACCGCGCTCACCGACCCCGACGGCTACCGCCTCGAATTCGAATCCCCCACAAACGTCCCCGAAGAAACCAAACTCTCCGATCTCCCTGCCGGCTCTCCCCTATAAATTATCTCGATCGCGCACTCATAGTCCTTGTGCCCTTAACCCCTAACTCTTCCCCTTCCCCAAACTCCTCACATAATTCACCACATCCCAAATCTGTCCCGGCTTCATCCGTCCTTCTTCTCCGCTCATCTGTCCCTTCCCGTTTGCGATGATCGAGTAAATCTCGCCATCCGTCATCGACTTCAGCGACTCCGGGTCCCGATAATCCTTCAGCTTCAATTTCATATCCACCGCCAAATCCCCGTCTCCCGCTCCCGTTTTTCCATGACACATTTCGCAATCCGATCCATAGGCCTTCTTCCCCAGCGCCAGCGAAGCCGCCGTAGGCTTCGTCGGATTTACGAGCTTCGTCGCATCTCCCGCCGGTTTCGCTTCCGTCGCTGCCGGCTTGTCTTGCGTCGGCTTCGATGCATCTTGCACGAACGAGTGCCACGCCAGCAGCGCCACGCACACACAAAGCCATTTCATGCTTACCTCCCCTGCGCAACTTGTCTCGTCAACGGTCCATCAGGCCGAACTGCGCCAAGTATAGTCCTTTCCCCTCCTTCTGCACCCAGTCTCTTCGCCTATCTCCCCTTGCCGTCTCCTCTTTTCACCGCAAGCGTCTCCGTTCCCTGTGCGTCTCCTTTCTATCTCTGCGTTAAACTCCTGACTTTCCACCTTCCATTTTCTATCCCCGCTTCTTTCTCCCCGTTTGATAAATCCCCCACCCCACCAGATTCACACCCACAACCACGCCTACAATCTTCAAGGAGTACACCCACGTGCTCTTCACTTCGATCACCGGTAGTACTGACAGCGCCACAAACAACAGCGTCACCAGCATTCCTGACGCCGCCATCACGCGTAGCCACATTCCTGCCCCAATCTTTTTTTTCGTCCGCGCAAACAGCGGAATCGCAAACATCACGACATACGCCAATCCGTAAAACGTCCAGCTCCAGATCTGCAGCAGCAGGAATGCCTCCTGGCTCCCCGCCCCGATCAGAACCGCTGTGCTCGCCACCAGCGCCACTACTCCCATAAACAAAATGCAATTCACCGGGGTCTTGTACTTCGCGTGCAGCACGGTGAACCACTTCGGCAGCAAGTCATCCCATCCCGCCACCAGCGGCAGCCGCGTGTTCGAAGAAAAATACAACGTGTACGACGACAGGTAATTCGTCAGCAACAGCAGAATCACCACCGGCACCAGCGCGCTTTCGTTCCCAAATCCCGCAAACGCCCGGCTGAATGCCTGCGGGATCGGCCCGATCACGTCGACGTCGTTCGGGGGCACAAACGCCAGGATCGAACTCGTCCCAAGGATGTACAGCAAAGCAATCAGGGGCGCCGTGATCACAATCGACCGCGCCAGATTCCTCCCCGGACTGCGTGACTCTCCCGCAAAAATCGCTACGTACTCAAATCCGCTCAACGCCCCAAACGTCATCTTGCTGAAGATGCTCAAGCTAGACAAACTCAACTCCGGACGAACCAGCGGCACCGCGTGATACTCCGGCAATTTTCCTCGCCACGCCGGCAAATGGGGCAGGGCCACCAGCACTCCGATCGTCATCACCGTGAACGCGCTTCCCGCATTCGTTACCCATTTCCCAATTCGCAGCCCCAACCGCGACACAAACATCATCGCCACCACCAGAACAATCGACGCCGCCAGCAGCACCTTCGTATTCCCCGCGATCCACGCTGCCCTCGGCCCAAATGCGTAACTTACGTACGTCGTCGCCACCAGCGCGATCTGTGACACCTGCATCGTCGTGTTCACCCAGACATTCCACGCCAGCAAGAATCCCACGCGGTCGCTGAACCCCAATCGCGCCCACTCGCCGCGCTCAACTAGTTCCCTCGCTATCCTTCTCCCCAGCCAGCCCGTGCGCCAAACTCTAACCTTCCTCCCCGCCAATTTCCATTTCCTTCGTAAGCCCGGTCCCCAAAAAAGAAAACCCGTCATCCCGAGCAACGCGACACCCGCCTCGATCGTGCCGTCGCTATCAAGATTCTTCCCGCGCATCTTTCTTCCGATCCTGCGCGCAAGCAGCGCTTCGAACGCGAAGCCAAAACCATCTCCGGCCTCAATCATCCCAACATCTGCACGCTTCACGACGTCGGCTCCCTCGACGGCCTCGATTATCTCGTCATGGAATGCGTCGAAGGCGACAGCCTCGCCCAGCGTCTTGAAAAAGGTCCCCTACTCGCCGATCAGGTCCTCAAAATTGGCACCGAAATCGCCGACGCCCTCGACAAAGCCCACCGCAACGGCGTCGTCCACCACGATCTCAAGCCCGCCAACATCATGCTCACCAAGTCCGGCGCGAAGCTACTCGACTTCGGCCTCGCCAAGCCCACCGCGCCCCAGGCTACGCTCGCCACGCTTACCACTGCCGCGCCGCAGCAAAATCCCGTCACTCAGGAAGGCACCATCGTCGGAACTTTCCAGTACATGTCGCCGGAACAAATTGAAGGCAAGGAACTCGACGGCCGCAGCGACGTCTTCTTTCTCGGCACTGTGCTCTACGAAATGCTCACCGGCAAGCGCGCCTTTGACGGCAAATCCCAGCTCTCCGTCGCCTCCGCGATTCTCGAAAAAGATCCCGAGCCCGTCTCGAGCAGTGTCCCTCTCACTCCCCCTGCTCTCGATCACGCCATCCGTCGCTGTCTCGCCAAAGATCCCGAAGACCACTGGCAAACCGCTCGCGATCTTGCTCTCGAACTCAAGTCAAGTGGCTCGCAACTCCCCCGGCCACGCCTTCTGGTCTCCTGATTCCCACTCCATCGCCTTCTTCTCTACCGGCAAACTAAAACGCACAGACATCGACAGCAGCGCCGTTTACAACATCGCCGAAGCGACTCTCGGCCGCGGCGGTTCCTGGAATTCCGATGGCACCATCATTTATTCTCCCAGCGGCATCGCGTCCATCGTGAAAGTTCCGGCCTCTGGTGGCGCTCCCGTTCCTGTCACCAGATTGGATTCCGCCGCCGGTGTCACCAGCCATCGTTGGCCTCAATTTCTTCCCGATGGCAAGCATTTCCTGTTCATCCTTCGTTCCGATAAAACCAATTTCACCCGGACTCTATGTCGCTTCGCTCGACAATCCCGAGCCTCATCTCGTTCTTTCAATTCAACGCACTCTACGTTTCTCCCGGCTATCTCCTCTTCGTTCGCGACGACGCCCTCTTCGCGCAAAAATTCGATCCCTCTTCTCTCAAACTTTCCGGCCACTTCCCGACCGCGTCGGCACTTCTCTCCCGCGAGCAATGCCTTGTTCTCCGCCTCCAACAATAGCGTTCTTGCCTACTATCCCTCGCAAGCCAGCGCCGAAGACGCCAACCTTGTTTTGTACGATCGCTCCGGCAAAAAATCTACAATCTCCTCTCACATGTTCCTTACCGACTCTTCCATCTCTCCCGACGGCTCGGCTGTCGCTCTCAGCGGCTATTCCGCCAACAAGTGGATCCCTAAAATTTGGCGCCTCGATCTGCAACGCGGTACCAAAATCCCGCTCACGCAGGGCTACGGTTCTGGCCCCATTTGGTCTCCCGATGGCCAAACCATATTCTTCAGCAGGATTCAGCCCTCTTCCGCCAACGTCGGACAAATTCACAAGGTCAGTGCCCAGGGTGGTGGCCCCGAAGAAAAAGTCTTCGGCCTCGACGGCTTTTCCGCCGCCATGTCCTCTCTTTGCCGCGATGGGAAGACTCTCCTCTTCGTGCAATATCCTGTGGATAACCCTCAGCACAACTCCTTGTGGGCCCTTCCCCTCGATGGCAACACCAAGCCCTTCCAGGTCATCTCCGACGATCAACGCCCTTCTCGCTCCACGTTTTCTCCGGACTGCAATTGGATCGCTTACGAAAACCGATCCACCGGCAACCGCGAAATCTCCATCGTCCATTTCCCCGATGGCGGCCACCGCTATGAAGTCTCCACTTCCCGGTGGTTTCAATCCCGTCTGGCGCCACGATGGCAAGGAACTTTTCTTCTACTCCCCCGGCGACAGTTCTATCTCCTCCGTTTCTGTGACTCCGCATGGTCAGGAACTCTCCCTCGGCCAGCCCGTTTCTCTCTTCCACGTGCATCCTTTCGCCCCGCGCCTTGGCGTCTTCGATGTGGCCCCCGACGGCCAAAAATTCCTCGTCTTCGGCGACACCACCTCGTTCAACGGCACTCCCCTCTTCGTTGTCACCAACGGGGACTCCGACCTTCCCCAGCACTAACCAATTCTCCACGCCACCATCAATCCGTCATCCCGAGCAATCCCAGGGATTCCCCTTCGCTCCGAACTCGTCAGGCGAACCCCAAAAACACAAAGAGCGCGACACTCCCCAGAGTGCGCGCTCCCATCCTCCACACCAGAACCTTCTGCAGCCGATCCCTCCGCCGCGGTTCAATCCCGTGCTTCCTCTACTTCTTTTACTTCCTCAACCTCTTCCTCCACTCACCGGTCGTACGTCGTCACCGGCATCTCCCGCACTTTTCCTGCCGGCTTCGCGTTCGCGATCTCCTGCAAGCGCAGCAGCACGTCTTTCGTGATCGCGTCGCTGCTCGGTACTTGCAGCCCTTCCAGCGCATTTGCGATCCGCGCCAGATACGCCATCGTCTCTTCCGTCACTGGGGAACTTTCCACTTCGATGTGCTGCTTCCGCCGCGTTCCCAACAGGATCGCCGCGCAAATCAGCAGGGCCCCTCCCGCCACGAGCAGTTCCAAGCTCGTCAACGGCACGTCCAGCGACCAATTCGTCGTTTGCCACATCCCCAACATTCCATCCTCCCGGCCGGGCTGGTCCGCACTTCCTCTACTCTAAGCCGCACCCGCCCTCTCTGCAACCGGTTAACCGTTCCCTCGCAACAAATTTGCACTCCACCCTCTCGAGCGCGCCACCCTTAGCTTGCCCGGAGCGCCGAAGGGCTTGTCCTGAGGTACCCTCTCCCCTTCCGCCTCCCCTCAAAACCGCAAAAACGGCCCAAACATCACTTTGAGATTGTGATGCGTCCCATTGTTGAAATACATTTCATCGCCCACATCCAAACGCAACCCCACTGGCCCGATCCTGCCTTCCAACCCACCCCCCGGCATCAGCGCCGCATTCCAGTTCCGCGCCCGCAAGTTTTCCACCTGGCTTGTGAACGTGTCGAACCCCGCCGGCCGCGAATCGAACATATAGTTCACAAATCCGCCTTTCACTTCCACAAATGGCCGGATCCGCCGATGCCCCAATTCCACCTTCGGCCCGAACAAGCCATGCAACACGCGTACGTCCGAATTCACAAAATTCACGCTTCCCCCACTCGTATTCGTGAACCCTTCCGTGAACCCTTGGTTGAAGTCGTAGGCCATTTCCGCTTCCAGTCGCGTGTGTGGCAGGATTGACACGCCAAACCGTCCTCCCAAGCCGAACATATTCGTTCCCGTATCATTTGAACGGAAATAATCCGCAAACGCTCCCACCTGGAAATGATTAAATTCCTGCGCCGGCGCGCTCGGAATCATCGCCACACAGCACACGCACACCACCAGCCACACCAATTTCTTCATGGTCTTCTCCTGCGTTAGAGTGGAACCCCCCGAAAGCAAGTGGCTGGATGCCGATCGATAGTCGCTCGGGGCGAGAGCTTGCTTTCCTCTTCGTAGATGCGTTTTCAATTTCCCAAGTTGCTACGTGCTTTCCCCTAATTCCCCATCTCCCTCTCCGTATTCCCTCCATACCCTCCTTCGACTATTTACTTCTCCACTCTTGGACTTTTTTCTTCTCCGCGAACCTTCGCGCCCTCAGCGTTTCTGCGTTATCCATATCTTCAACCCCGAAACTCTCTCGCCCCCGGTTTCCTTGCTTCAGTTCTTCCTTCTCCATTACACTGATTCTTTCGCACCACATCCGAGGTCTTCTCATGCTTGTAGTCATGCAGTCCCACGCTACCGACGAACAGGTACGCGCCGTCTGCGACCGTATCGATGCTCTCGGCCTCAAAGCCCATCCCATCCCCGGTTCTGGCCGCACCGCCATCGGCATCACTGGCAATTCCGGCGCCGTCGATCTCGGCGTTCTCGAGTCCATGCCCGGTGTGATCGAATGTATTCCCGTCACCAAGCCGTACAAGCTCGTCTCCCGCGACGTCAAAGAAGAAGATTCCATCATCAAAATCCCCACTCCGTCCGGTGATGTCCTCGTCGGTGGCCTGCACATCGCTATGGTCGCGGGACCCTGTGCCGTCGAGACTGAAGAACAATGTTTCACCGTCGCCCAACAACTGCAATCCACCGGCGTACATCTCTTCCGCGGTGGCGCCTACAAACCGCGCACCTCTCCCTACTCTTTCCAGGGACTCGGTCTTTCCGGCCTGAAAATTCTCTCCAAGGTCCGCAAACAATACGGCTTCGGCATCGTCACTGAAGCCATCGACAATGAATCGCTCGATCTCGTGGAGGAGTATGCCGACGTGATCCAGATCGGCGCGCGCAACATGCAGAATTTCTCGCTACTCAAACGCGCTGGCCGCGCCAAGCTTCCCGTTCTTCTCAAGCGTGGCATGTCCGCCACGCTCGACGAATTTCTCATGGCCGCCGAATACATCCTCTCCGAAGGCAACTACAACGTCATGCTCTGCGAACGCGGTGTCCGCACCTTCTCCGACTTCTCCCGCAACACGCTCGATCTCGCCGTTGTGCCTGCCGTAAAAAAGCGCAGCCACCTTCCCATCCTTGTCGATCCCTCACATGGCACCGGCAAACGCCACAAAGTTCTTCCCCTCTCCCGCGCCGCCGTTGCGGTCGGCGCTGACGGCCTCCTCGTCGAAGTCCACCACAATCCCGAAACCGCTCTCTCCGACGGCATGCAATCCATCCTCCCCCACGAATTTGCCGAACTCATGTCCGAAGTAAAACAAATCGCCGCCGTCCTCCATCGCTCCCTGAATTAACGCTGCTCTTTCTCCCCACTCGCCACTCCCCACTCGCTACTTCTGCTATCCTTTTCTCAGTCCATGTCCCACTCCAAAAACTTCCGCCTTTATTTCGCTCTCGTCCTCCTCGTCTCTGCCATCGTCATTCTTCTCCGTGAACATAGCCCCTCTTTCCTTCGCCCCAACCTCCACATGTACGCCTACGTGTCCACGGCAGACGGCTCTCTCACCGTGGTCGATCTCGCAAAACTCCAAGCCATCGCCAAAATTCCCGTCGGCCCCAATATCTCCGACCTGCGCGAACACACCACCCGCGACGAAATCTGGGGCGTCTCCTCCGCCGGCGGCTACGTCTTCGTTCTCGACACGCACTCCAACCAGCTCACTCGCATCCCCGTCGGTTCCACTCCCTTCGCGCTCGATTTCTCTCCCTCCGGCGATCGCATCTACACCACCGCCTCCGGCTCCGATCAGCTCGTCGCCATCGATTCCGTCTCCCGTCAGGTCTATGGCCGCGCCCACACGAACGCCGAACCCGTCCAGGCCCGTCTCGCCCCCGACGGAAAAAACATCGCCGTCGTCAATCGTCGCGCCGGTACGCTTTCCATCCACGATGCGCGCACCCTCCAACTTCTCGATTCCATCCCCGTCATCCCGCAGCCTGATGAAGTCGTCATCAACCCCGACTCCACCCTCGCCTTTGTCATGAGCCGCACGCAAAACCGTCTCTCCGTCGTCGATCTCACCCGCGCCGTGCTTCTCACCAATCTCGAACTTGGCGGAACTCCCACGCAAATGCTCATGAAGCCCGATGGCGGTGAACTCTTCGTCATCTCTCCCGACGCGCACGGCTTCCAGGCCATCGAAACCTGGACCCACGAAATTGCAGACACCATGCTCCTCGGCTCCGCTCCCGCCAGCGCTGTCATCAACTACGACGCCTCCGAAATGTACGTCGCCGATCGCGCCGCCTCCCACGTCATCCCCATCGACATTTACAATCGCCGCATTCTTTCTCGCCCCATCAATGTCGGCGCTTCCCCCAACGTCATGCGCTTCTCTCCCGCCGACCTCGGCGCCAAGTCTCCCATGCTCCTTGTCGTCGATGAATCCTCCGCCGACCTCGCCGTCATTCGCACCCGCACCGATGCCCTCATCACCCTAATCCCTGTAGGCAACCAACCCCAGCGCCTAGCCGTAAAAACCTTCTAACCTGGGAACGTCAATTCTGCTCCACTCCGCCACCCCAGCGGCACGCATCTCGCAATCGGCTCTTGCATTGCGCTCCCATTGAACAAAAAAAATAAGCCCGACATTCCGAACGGATCCGCGGAGTGAGCAATCTTTACTCCCCCCTCCTCACTTCCCCCTCTCCCTGTGCGCCATTCCCTTGCATTCCGCAATCCCAAATGCTAGCTATTAGTTGACGGCCACACCCTCGCTCCCTTCTTTACCGAAGACCTTAGCCGCACCAAAGGTTTTCCCAATGACCATACAACCTGATCGCGCTTCCTGGCTCCGGGGCCCCGCTGTCCAATGCACGCCGCATCCCGCAAGCATGGAACCTCGCTGGCGTTTAGTCCTCCTCGGCGCTCCCGGCGTCGGCAAAGGCACCCAAGCCCAACTTCTCCACCAGCGCCTCGGCGCCTGCCATCTCTCCACCGGCGACGTTTTCCGCGCGGCCGCGTCTCGCAGCGATTGCCCGCCTTCTCCGGCCATGGCTGCCGCGCTCGACTTCATGCGCCGTGGCGCTCTCGTCCCCGACGCCACCGTCTGGGAAATGGTTTGCGAACGTGCCAGTTGTCTCCGCTGCCAGGGCGGCTTCCTCCTCGACGGCTTCCCCCGCACGCTGTCCCAAGCCGAATCGCTCGATGAACTTCTTTGCCGCGAAAATCTTCCGCTCCACGCTGTCATCAATTACGAACTTCCCCACGACGAAATCGTTTCGCGCCTCAGCGGCCGGCGAACCTGCTGCAAATGCAAAGCCATCTTCCACATCAACAATCAACCTCCCATACACAATGGCATCTGCGATCGTTGCGGCTCCGCGCTCTTCCGCCGAGAGGACGACCGTCGCGAATCCATCAAGGTCCGTCTCGCCGCCTACAACGAAAGCACCTCTGCCCTCATCGATTTCTATTCCGCCCGGGGACTTCTCCTCACCATCCCTGCTACCGGCTCCCCCGACCACATCTGCGACCGCACCATGGCCACCCTCAACCCCCGCACCCCATTTCCCCTCTATCCTCACTAACTTTGGTCCGCGCCACCCTGCCACCCTTCGCTCGTACGCGCGAAGGTGTGCCTGCTCCTCCGCTCTTTCCGCTATAGAGCGAATTTTCAACCCCCCACTTTACCCTTACAAGCCTCACTCTTGCCTTCACTGCTATCATCTAGGTCTATGCGCGTCCCGCCCAAATTTTCGGTCCTCAGGTGTGTCCTATGAAAACTCCGTTCTATCGTTGCACCCCTGTGTCTGCTCGTCGTTATGCCCCGCGCCGCAGAGGAACCCGACACGCACCACCACTCCAAAGTCGTCGGTGGCTACTTCGAGGAGTGGTCCATCTACGGCGCCAACTTCAACATCGCCAACGTCCAGGCCGATCGCGTCGCCGACCAACTCACCCACCTCACCCACGCCTTCGGTGACGCGAACACCGACGTCTCCGGTTGCTTTCTTGCCGATACCTGGGCCGATGACCAGATTCCCTCTCTCCCCAGCGTTTCCGGCGCTCCGTACAACGGCCCGCTCTCAAAGGCGACGACACCAAAGGCACCATCGTCAAAACCATCGCCGCCGGTCTCCACTAATTTCCGTCTTCGCTCAGCCCTTCTTCCCACTTGGTCAAACGAAAACCCCACTCTTGTCCTCGGAGAGTGGGGTTTTTCTTCCTCTTCCCTCTTCGCTTTCCTTCTCCGCGAATCCTCACCGTCTTTGCGTTATCCTTCTTTCTTTTCTCTCCACTCTCCCCTTGCCCCTCGCCACTCCTTCCCCCCATGCACTTTTTTCTGTCCTGTAACATCTCCCACCCCAAACCTTCATCCCCCTGAAAACTTTTTCTGTCACCCTCTTGCTTTCCGCCGCGTCCAATCTATGTGTGCAACGAAACCACTCTCTAGAGAGGTCCCCATGGCATCACCCGCATTTTCCGCCTCGCTCGATCCCATCACTGGCTCCGAAGATCTCCGTGATCTCACTCACCCTCGTCACGCCCTGACTCAGTTTTATCGAGCCTTTAACACTCGCGACATCCTCCTCATGCGCCAGAACTGGTCTCCTTTCGACGACATCTCCATGAATAATCCCACCGGTGGCATCAAGCGCGGCTGGCCCGAAATTCGCCGTGTCTATGAAAAACTCTTCTCCGGACCCATCCGCATCAGCGTCGAACTCCACAATTACTCTCTTCACGTTTCGGGCGAACTGTTTTACGCCGTCGGCCGCGAACGCGGCCGTTTGGAAAGTGCCGTCTCGACTTTCGATCTCAACTTCCGCACCACGCGCATCTTCCGTTTTCTCGATCACCACTGGCGCCAGGTCCATCACCATGGTTCCGTAGAAGATCCCACACTCCTCGACCGCTACCAATCTCTCCTCAACACCGATTCCTACGATCCCCTTCTAGTCCCGTCCTCCCCATTCCCTTGCCACTCCCCCACATCCCATACCACATAACTCCACATGCGCCTTCCGAGGGCGGGCCGACCCAAAGAAGCAGCCTTGCCTCTGCTCTTGGGTTTTCTCAACACACCTACACCGTCATCTCGAGCAACTCGAGGGGTCTCTCTTCCTTTTTTTCGTCCGTTTTTCGTTAGGGGGTCAACCTTCAGTTCACTCTGAGCCTCGAAGAGCTCCGACCTTCACCGCCACCCCGGCCCCGGGGCTCCAGCCACCGAGGACTCCTACTCTCGATTTTTTCTAAGCGAATCTCCGTGTCTCTGCGTTATTCCCTTTTTTTCTCTCCCCACTCGCCAAAGCCACTCGCCACTTCTCTCCCTCACGGGTTGAACCAAAACTTCACAACTTCCAGCGCCTTGGACTCCACGGCCTTCCCTCCCTGTGTCGCCGGGGCGTATTCATACTGCTTAAGCGCCGCCACCGCCGCTTCCCGCAACGCCTGCGGTCCCGAAAGCACTTTTACTTCGCCCACATGTCCCGAAGCCTCCACCACCACTTCCGCCTTCACATCTCCAGTGATGTAGCTTCGCATCGCGTCCGGCGGATAATACGGGTTCACTGTCTTCACCAATTTCGCGGGCAGCACCGGCGCATCGCTCGGCACTACTTCCGCTGCCGGAGCAGCCTCTTCCGTCTTCTCCGCCTTCTTCTTCCCCAGCAACCTCTCGCGCCAGCTCGCTGTCTTATCCGCCGCAGCGGTTTCGCTCTGCGCCGGTTTCTCCGCAGGCGTCTTCGCCGCCGCTTGCTCGGAAGCAGGTACGGTCACCGCACTCCCACTCTTCTCGTCTTTTCCCAGATCTTTTCCGGCCGCGCCCGTCCCCGCAGCCGCCACTGCACCAGCACCCGCATTCGCCACAGTCGTTGCGGCCGCGCCCGCCGTTCCAACCGCATTCACCACCGGCGCAGTTCGCGGTGCACTGGGTTTCGCCACCGTCGCCCGAGGCGCCGCTGTCTTATTCCCTAACGGCAGATATGTCCACCATTTTCCGTACCACACCCCGCCCGTCAACAACACAACCAAAAACGCGCTCAAGCCCACCGTTCGCGCTTTTCCGATCCCCGCGCTGGGTGTCCGCTTCCACTTCGGTATCTTACCTTTACCTTTCGGGGCGCTCTTCGGTACCTGCGAAAAATCCAGCTCTGGCTTCGGCAGCAAATCTTCCGACGCCTCAAGTTTCGGCTCTGCCACCGCTTTCGTTTCCCGCGACGCTTCTTCTTCCAATAATTGTTCTTCGGGCGACTTCTCATTCCTCCACACCGGAAGCGACATGCCCACCACCGGCCGTGGGGCCTCATGTTTATCATTCGCCGCAGGCATCAACAGCGCCGGTTTATCTTCTTCCACCGGCATCTTCTCTGGCACCGCACTCGCAGGATGTCCCGCCCGCTCCTCTGGATCATGTTTCGTCGCGCCGGCCGTCATCGCCTCCATGGCTCTCGCGGCTTCCTGCATCGCCAGTTCCCGCGCCGCCGCTTCTCGCGTTTCCTTCACTGCAGCGGCTTCTGCCATCGCCTTCGTGGCCGCCGCTTCCACATTTTGTTTTTCCAGCGCCGCCAACTGATCCCGAAGGCCTTCCACTTCCTTCTTTAACCTGTCTACATCTTCCGCGCTATGCGCAGGCACTGGCTGCTCGGGATGCTCCGCCGTCGTTTCTTCCGCCTGCACCTGTTCTTTGGCTTTGAATTCCGGTCCGGCCTGCTTCTCTTCTGGAAACTCCACGCCCCAGTAATCCAGGCGCTCTTCCGTGAACAGCAATTCCACGTAGCTCTGCCCCGGCTGGAAACTCCGTTTCCGCAATACCTGGCACACCACTTCCTGATTGCTTCTCTTGTTCGTCAAGAACAGCAATTGCCCTACCGCCACGTCAGCCGTCAGCCGGATTACTGCTCCGTCTTTGAAGACCAGCACCGTTGTTGTTTCTTCGGAAAACAGGTCGCGCGAGCCGCCGGCTGCTTTCGCCTTCGCCCCTGTCACGCTCACCATGACTTCAAACGCTACCGGGTTCGGCCTCGGTGTTCCGCTTCCTTCTTTTCCGTCCCCTGACGTTTCCGGTTGCTCTATGTTCGCTACAGATGACACGAAGTTCGGTCCTTGCGCCTACTCCTGGCGCGCCGTACATTCCTCCAGACGCACCACGCGCGTCTGCTCACCCAGCAACTCCATTTTTCCGGCTGTCCCCTCTCCGCGCCATAGTACGCACGTACAGGCGTGACCAATCCTTCCACATGCCCCTCCCTCGCCATCTTGGGTTTCTCTTCCCTTTCCGAGGCGGGAATCCTCCTCTTGGCTTCTCTTCTCCGCGGCCCTTCGGGTCCGCCGGGTCTCCGCGTTATTCTTTAGTTTCTCTGTCGTCCCTACCCACCCGCCGCTCTCTTCGACTCCCCACCACCCGAAACCGCAAATCCGTCACCTGCCCCGACCGCACCACCCCCATCGTCTCCAACCGCAGCGCCTCGCGCGCTCCTGGCCAACTGAAAAACCGCCCGCCATCCCGCAGCAGCACCGGCACAAGGTAAACGCGAATTTCTTTCAGACACTGCCTCGCCACGTCCGCACCGATCACCATCACGTTCTTCCCTCCGCCCGACTCCCGCGCCACGTCAACCGCTTTCGCGATGTCGCCCGACAGAAACCGGATCGACGCATCCTCCTCATCCTCCGGAGCATTATGCGTCAGCACAAGCACTGGCCCGCTCCACGCCCCGCCCAGCACCTTCCGCGCTTCGGCCTCTGCCCCGGTTTCCGTCCTACGTTGTAACTCCGTCTCCCGCTCAGCACCGATCCCGTCGACTGGATCACTTCCTCCAACATCGCTCGCGTCTCTGGTGCGTCGAGTGGCACATACCCAAACACCCAGTCCATCGAGTCGTCGGGCGCCGCAATGAACCCGTCCAGCGACATCGTGACATGCCAACACAACTTACCCATAGATGTCTCCAAATTGTTTAGCGAGAGATCCCAGCGAGAGATCGCAGCAGCAGAACCGGCAGGCCGGCAGATCCCGCAGGCTGCCCCACCTCATACACTCTAAAACTCTTCTGCTTTTAAACTCCTGAACTCTTCAACTTCTAAACTCTCAGTACGCTCCCAACTCCCAATCTTCTTTACCTCCTGCCCCTCCTCAACCTCCTCCACCCCCATCCCCTCAGGCCACCGCCGGCGCCACCTGGGCCACTTCCTCCCCCTTCATCGCCGGGAATTTCCCATAGGTCATCCCGCGCCACACCCATTCCATCGGCCCAAACCGGTACCGCCGCAACCACCAATTGCTGAACACCACCTGCGCCGAGTACAGCACCACCGTCGGTACCAATCCCCACGCCGGCCCAATCCGCCCATACAGTCCCGTGGTGTAGTGATAGAAAAACAAAGTGCACAGCAGCGATTGCATCAGATAATCCGTCAACGCCATCCGTCCCACGGCCGCAAATGGCAGCAGCACCTTCCGCCAATCGGCATTCAGAAACAGCAGTGCCAGTCCCGACATGTACCCCGCGCTCAAAATGTGTGATCCCGGCAGCCACAGCACCTGCGCCGACCACCCCCACAGCGAAACCTTCCCGCGTGGCATCAGCGCCATCACCGTCCCCACATACAGGTTGATCGCGATTCCCAACGGCAAACACCACGCGCACACCTTCTTCAGCACAGGCGTATAAGCTGCCAGGTTCTGCACAACCCCTTTGCGCCACACCCACATCCCCAACAGAAACAACGAGGTCGCATAAATCGCAAACAACGTCGTCGGTAACTCACGTTTCCATTCCACCCAGTTCTGCGCCATGATCTGCCCCACCGTTCCATGCGCATACGTGTTGATAATCGCGTACATCTTGGTTAGGTCGAGTGGCTTCGGCTCCATCCAAGGCCTCCGCCAGTGCGTAAAATAAATCCCCAGGAATACGCTGCTCACCACGATCGGCAGCGCAATCAAGCTTCCCGCCCACCACAACAACGTCTTCGGTTGACGGTTTCGGAACAGCAGCAGAATTGCCCCGGAAAACGCATACGTCAGCAAAATGTCTCCCGCCCAAATAAAAATCCCGTGAATCAACCCGAACAGAGCCAACGCCAGCAAGCGCCGCGGATAAAAACTCAAAAACTTTGCCCCGCGTGCTTCTGCCCTGCTCATCTGGATCGCGAAGCCCATCCCAAACAAAAACGAAAAGATCGTGATGAACTTTCCCTGTATAAACGCATCGATGAACAACTGCGCTAGAACGTCCGCGCGGCTGTGAAACAGCGCGCCAATGTCCCCGTACGCATCCAGCGGCGCGAAGAACGCCCGCATGTTCGCCGCCAAAATCCCGAACAGCGCCATTCCCCGCAACACATCAATGAACTGAATTCGTTCCGATAAGCTGACCGGCCCCACCTGCGCCACGTCCGTGCTGGCAACCGTCGTCGCTTCCATCTCCATGCGCCACCCCCGTTTCCGCCATCATCCCACTGCCCGTGCCCGAGGATTAATTCTCTGTGAACCCCAGCCCACCAAGCCTTGCCACCCCAGCCTTCCTAGGCCCAGACCCCCCGCCTCCCAGCCCGACTTCTCTTCTTCCTACGTCTCTTCCTGCCGACTTGTTTCAGCCCCCCAGTTCCTATTCTGTCTACCCCGTCCACCTAGGAAAACTAGGTGATTCCGAGCGGAGTCCGCGCAGCGGGGAATCTCCCTTCGATCCGACCAGTCTACCGCTCCCGCCATCCCCTCCCCCTGCGCCTCACATCGGCGTACAATACCCCCTCCTCGAATCCCACCAAGGAGTCCCCAATGTCCACCGACCATTACCAGAACCTTATCATTGGCAGCGGCGAAGGCGGCAAATTCCTCGCCTGGTACCTCGCCCAATCCAGACAAAAAACCGCCGTCGTCGAACGGCGCTGGATTGGCGGTTCCTGTCCCAACATCAATTGTCTCCCTAGCAAAAACGAAATCTGGTCCGCCAAAGTGGCCGATTTAGTCCATCACGCCTCCAAATTCGGTCTCACCGTCGATTCTCGCCCCATCGATATGTCTGTCGTCCGCCAACGCAAGCGCCAGATGGTTCGGGGCTTGGTCGATATGCATCTTGAGAAATACCAGACCTTCGGCGCCGAACTCATATTCGGCGAAGCCAAATTCACTGCGCCCACCACGCTCGAAGTGCGCCTCAACGACGGCGGCACGCGCACCGTAACCGCCGACCGCATCTTCCTCAATCTCGGCACCCACGCCACGATTCCCGGTGTTCCGGGTTTAGCCGCTTCCGCTCCACTCACCAACATCGAACTACTCGAACTCGATCGTCTTCCGGAACATCTTGTCGTCCTCGGTGCAGGCTACGTCGGCCTCGAGTTTGCCCAGGCCTATCGCCGCTTTGGCTCTCGCGTCACTATCGTCCACCGCGATCCGCAATTGCTCACCAATCAGGATCCCGACGTTGCCGCCGAACTCTTGCGTGTGTTCACCGCCGAAGGCATCGACGCCCTTCTCTCCTCCGAACTTTCCAGCGTCTCCGGTCGCTCTGGATCCGCAGTCACTCTGAACGTCCGCACACCTTCAGGCGAAAAAAGTATACAGGCCACGGATATTCTCGTTGCCACTGGTCGCACACCTAACACTTCCGGCCTCGGCCTGGAATTTGCCGGCGTTCAGCGCGATTCCCGCGGCTACTTGGAAGTGAATGATCGTTTGGAGACGACCGTTCCCAATATTTGGGCCATCGGGGAATGTGCCGGCAGCCCGCAATTCACGCACGCCTCGTTCGACGACTTTCGCATCATTCGCGACAATCTCTCCGGTGGGAATCGCTCTACGCGCAATCGCCTCGTCCCCTCTTGCCTTTTCACCGATCCCCCCGTCGCGCACATCGGTCTCACCGAAACCGAAGCGCGCCAGCGCGCAATCCCGTTCCGTCTCGCCAGGCTCCCCATGAACGATGTCCTTCGCACGCGAACTCTCGACGAAACCACCGGCTTCATGAAAGCATTGCTCGGCGCCACGGATGACCACATTATAGGTTTTACGATGATTGGACCGGAAGCCGGAGAAGTCATGGCCGTGGTCCAAATGGCCATGCTCACGGCTACTTCATTTCACGTGGTCCGCGACGCTATCCTCACGCATCCCACAATGGCGGAAGGCCTCAACGGCCTGTTCTCTACCGTTCGCCCCGCCGTTTCCACCGCCACCGTCTGATCCGCTCTTGCAGCATCAGGCCACTTTCCTAAACTCTTGAACTTCTCTCCACAGCAAACTTCTTACCCTCACTTCATCCACCCGTACTCCACCTTCGCCGCCACCAGCACCGGCTCTCCCGCGTCCGCATCCTTCCACATCGCCAGAAAATCCTGGTACGCCGTCTTCGCCTTCGCCGTATCCCCCTCCATCACCAACGTCCGCGCTATTTCCAACTGCGCCAGCGGGATCATTTCACTCGTCGGCCTCCATCCGCGATGATCCAGTATCCTCTGGAAATCTCCCATCGCCTTGTCCGCATCCTTCCTCTGCAGGTACGCCAACCCCCGCGCATAAATCACCCAGTACGATGGAATCGCCGACCAGCCTCCCGCCCTGTCGAACTCCCGCGCCGACTCCAGCGCCGCCACCGCAGCGGCTCCATTCCCTCCCCCCAACTGATTCAGTGCATGCACCAGTCGAAAAACCACCTTCTGCACTTGGGAATCCTCCGGCTTCGCCTTTACCGCCTCTTCTACCCTCTTTTCCGAGCCCGCCGCATCCCCGCACACCGCTGGCGCCAGCCTGGCCATGTTCCAGTTCCGTCCATCGGGTCGCGCTTCCAACGAACCATGGCTCAACCGTTTCGCCTCCGCAGAATTCTTCAACGCCCCTGTATCTCCTCCCGTTCCTTCCCATCCACCCCTGCCCCTTTTCTGGCCCACCGTCCAGTTGTCCCTCCCCTCCGCCTCGCTCGACACTATCCTTACCATGTCCTCCGCGCTGCGCCGCCTTTTCCTGTTCCTACTCGTGTTTCTCGCCGCCATGGCTCTCGCCTCGTGCGGCACCGCCAATTCCGTCTCCACCGGCCCCGTCAAACCTCCCGCTAGCTCTGTTACCGTCGCGGTCTCTCCCGCCACCGCCAACATTCGCGCCGCCGCAAGTCTCACGTTTGCCGCCGCGGTCACCGGCTCCACCAATACCGCCGTCACCTGGTCGGTCAATTCCACCCCCGGCGGCAATTCCACACTCGGCAGCATCACCTCCGCTGGTGCCTACACGGCCCCTGCCACGCTTCCTTCTCCCAACAGCGTCACGATCACCGCCACCAGTTCCGCCGACTCCACCAAATCTTCGTCCAGTTCCGTCACCCTATGGAATCCCACCCCCACCCTCACCGGCATCTCCCCCGCCTCCACCAATCTCGGCACGTTTTCTCTCACCGTCACTGGCTCAAATTTCATCAATGGAGCGCAAGTCCTCCTCAACAACACGGCGCTCGCGACCACCTTTGTTTCCTCTACGCAACTCACCGCCACTGGCAACGCCGCCACCGCCGGCACGTTTCCCGTCGGCGTCAGCAATCCCGATCCCGGCGGCAGCACGTCGACAACGCTCAATTTTCAAGTGAATGGTTCGGTTCAAACGTCATCCTGCTCGCAAATGTCTACAGGACAGGGGGCCAGCCTCGGCGGCTTCGTTCCCTTTCCTTCCGACAATCTCTGGAACAAAGATATTTCTGCTGCCTCTGTCGACCCCAATTCTGCCGCCATCATCAATTACATCGGATCCACCATCGGCATTCATCCCGATTTCGGTCAAGGCGAATACAGCGGTTCCTACATGGGCATTCCGTACACCGTCGTCGATTCCACGCAGCCGCAAATTCCCATCAACTATCAAGCCTACGGCTCCGAATCCGACGCCGGCCCCATGCCTATTCCTCTCACCGCGCCCATCGAAGGCTATCCGAACCCCGGCGCCGGCGATCGCCACGTCCTCGTTCTCGACAAAACGAATTGCTTCCTCTACGAGCTTTACAGTTCGTATCCACAATCTTCCAGTTGGAACGCCGATTCCGGCGCAGTTTGGGATCTTCTCGCCGACGAGCAGCGTCCGTTCACCTGGACCAGCGCAGACGCCGCCGGCCTTCCCATTTTTCCGGGCCTAGTGCGTTACGATGAAGTCGCTGCCGGCGCCATCCATCACGCCATTCGATTTACTCTGCCCAACACCAGCGCCGGTTTCGTTTCTCCCGCTTCTCACTGGGCCGCCACCAGCACCAACACGTACGCCCCGCCCATGGGAGCCCGCCTCCGCCTCAAAGCCAGCTTCGATGTTTCCAGTTACTCCGCCAAGAACCAGGTCATTCTCAACGCCATGAAAAAGTACGGCCTCATTCTCGCCGACAACGGTTCCGCCATGTACATCTCCGGCACGCCCGACGATCGCTGGAACAACAGCGACCTCCATCTCCTCAACGGCGCCACTGCCGCCGACTTCGATGTCATCACGCTCTCGCCGCTCTATACCAGCGCCAACATTCCTTCCGGCCCCAATCCCACCATCACCAGTTTCTCCGCCTCCGCTACCACCGTCTCCAACGGCACTGCCGTAACGCTAACCTGGCAAGTTTCGGAAGCCGAGTACGTCATCGTTTCTCCCGCCGTGGGCGCCACTCGCGGCACCAGCGTCCAAGTCTCCCCTACCGCCACAACCATCTACACCCTCTACGCCACCAACCAGTACGGTCAAACCACCTCCACCCTCCAAATCACCGTCCACTAATAACTTTCATTTGAAGTGCGTCTCAGCGTTATTCGCTTCTTCTGTCTCGTCTCCCTCATTTCTTACGCGAACCTCCTCGCCCTCCTCCAAAACTCCTCCCAAGTTTCTTTCAATCCCCGACACACAAAAATGTCCGGATCCTCAATCGTCTCCTCATTCATCACCCCATACCGGTTCCACACCCGTCCTCCCACCACGCATGAGGCAAACTCTCCCTCCAGAAACTCCCGCGAATACCCCACCACAATCACCGTCTCCGGCGGATCTCCATACCCTCTCTCCCAACTTGAATTCACCCCGCTCATCGCCCGCGGCAAACCAAATTTCTCCCCATACAGATTGAGCGCCCCTACTTCTCCATAATTCCCCGCCAGAATTCCCACGCGCGCCCGTTCCTCCTCCGGCAAACGATCCCGCACGGCCGCCACCGCTTCTGCAAACTCCGGCCACCCAATCTCCTCCGGGAACACGCTGTCCACCTTCGCCGCAAAAGTCCACCACCGCGAATGCACCGGTGCAATCGGCAACGCCACCGCCCCCGCCACCACAACATCCACCAGCAACGCCACCCAAATTCCCCGCTGCGCCCATCGCAAAAAATGTCTTTTCTTCTCTCGCCACTCGCCATTCGCCACCCGCCACTTTCTCTCCACCCACACCGCCCCAGCCGCATACAACATCGGGTACCCCGGCGCGAGATAATAATCCCGCCCGCGCAGCATCAGAAACAAAACCAGCGGCACCGCGTACATCCATCCCAAAATCCGAAAACGCCGACCATCCTCCGCAAAAAAATAAAACCACATCCCCGCCAACGCCAACGGCAACGCCAGCAACGTCAACTCCACCTGCCCCAGCAAAAACCAGTCTGTTAGCCCTTCGCCCACATCCCTAACATGCAGAAACCGCAAAAATTCCAGCGAAACAAAATTCCGCTTCCACTCCCACAAAAAATTCGGCAGAAAAATCGCACACCCCGCCAACACTCCCAGCCACAACCACCCGCTCCGCAAATACCGCCGCATCCCCGTAGCCAGCACTCCCACCACCACGCCACACACCAAAAATCCCATCGTGTACTTCGCCATCATCCCCAACCCAATCCCTACGCCCACTCCGACCCACCACCGCGCACCTTCATCCCCGGGCGTCGGCGCCTCGGAAACCACATCGTCATCCCGAACGGAGTCCGCGGAGTGAGGGATCCCTCTTTGCCTTTCTCCTTCACTCGCCACTGCAATCTTCACCACGCTGTACGCCACCCACACCCAGCACACATAATCAAACGAGATGTACTGCATCAACGCGCCGCCACCCAGACAAAACGGCACCCCCGCCAGCGCCGCCATCACCATCGCCCATCTCTCTCCCGCCGGATCACCGCCACTCGCCACCGCACTCCAAATTTCCTTCGCCAGCAACCCCGTCAACGTCACGGCCAACGCTTGCGCCACCGCCGCGAAAAAGCGAAACCCCACCAGCGACGTCCCAAATAATCCCAGCGCCACGCGCCCGAAAAACGCCGTCATCGGGGGATACTGCACATATCCCCACGCCAGGTGCCGCGCATCCTCCAGCGCCATCAACTCATCGCGATCGAATCCATACCGCCACCCCGTCGCCAGATGCACCACAACCGTTCCCACGGCAATCCACACCACCGCCGCCGTGCCACCCTTCCACCACTTCTCGTTGCTCATCTCCGTCCCCACGCACATCCCCTAACCGCGGCCTTTGTCTCCCCCGCCATTCCTCGCCCCAGCATCACTCGAATTTTCCTTTCTTCTCCGTGCTATCTCGCAATTCCTTATAGACGAATCCCTCCCTCTCGCGCCACAATCTCCCCACAGCCATGCGAACCCTAAAATGTTTTCTTGTTTTTCTTTTCGTTCTTCCCACTCTCTCCTTTGCGCAATCGCAAACGCAAACGACCACCACCACTTTTCCCTACCTCGATCCCTCCCTCTCCATCCCCCAGCGCGTCAACGATCTTGTCTCCCGCCTCACCATCGAAGAAAAAATCTCCCAGATGCAAGACGTCGCCCGCGCAATCCCTCGCCTCCAAATCCCCGCCTACAATTGGTGGAATGAAGGACTCCACGGCGTCGCTCGTTCCGGCACCGCCACCGTCTTTCCCCAGGCCATCGGCCTCGCCGCCACCTGGGACACCGCTCTCCTCCATTCCATCGCCGACGTCATCTCCACCGAAGCCCGCGCCAAATTCAATGACGCCACCGCCCACAACAACACCGGCCGCTACTACGGTCTCACTTTCTGGTCGCCTAACATCAATATTTTTCGCGATCCGCGTTGGGGCCGCGGCCAGGAAACCTACGGCGAAGATCCCTTCCTCACCGCGCGCCTCGGCGTAGCTTTTGTCAGCGGACTCCAGGGCGACGACCCCCACTATCTCAAAACTGTTTCCACTCCCAAGCATTACGCCGTGCACAGCGGCCCCGAATCTCTCCGCCACCGTTTCGACGTCCCTGTCTCCTATCACGATCTCTACGACACTTACACCCCGGCCTTCCGTGCCACCGTTATCGAAGGCCACGCCGACTCCATCATGTGCGCCTACAACTCCGTCCGTGGCGAACCGGCCTGCGCCAATCATCTTCTGTACGATCTTCTCCGCACCCAATGGGGTTTCAAAGGCTATGTCGTCTCCGACTGCTGGGCCATCAACGATCTTTACCAGGGCCACGCCTTCGTCATGTCTCTCGATCAAGCTTCTGCGCTTTCTCTTAAAGCTGGCACCGACCTCACCTGTGGCCCCCAATATAAAGTCCTCGACCGCGCTCTCGAAGATCGCCTCATCTCTCCCGCCGACATCGATCGCGCCGTCGCGCGTCTCTTCGAAGCCCGTTTCCGCCTCGGCATGTTCGATCCTCCCGCCAGCGTGCCTTGGTCCAAGCTCACTCTTTCTGATGTGGACACCGCGGCCAATCGAAAAGTCGCTCTCGATGCCGCCCGCGAATCCATCGTGCTTCTCAAAAATTCTCCCGGTTCGCGCACCAGATCCGGCGAACTCACTCTTCCTCTGAACCCCAACACCAAATCCATCGCGGTCGTCGGTCCCACCGCTGATTCTCTCGATGCCCTTCTCGGCAACTACAACGGCATTCCTTCCAGCTACTCCACCGTCCTCACCGGCATCAAGAAACGTTTCCCCAATGCCAAAATTCTCTCCGCCGTCGGCGCCCCTGTCACCGAAACCCGCGCCATCGCTATTCCCCCTTCCTTCTTCCGCACCTGTGGCCCCGCCACTCCTTCCTGCGCTCCGGCCGCATCCTCCTCTGCCGATTCTTCTGCGCCTCCTGCATCTCCTCTACCTCAGTTGCCTGCAGATTCCACGCCTGGCATCACCGCCCAATTCTTTTCCGACGTTAATCTCTCCGGCACTCCGGTCTTGACTCGCGTTGATCCCGATGTCGACTTCGAATGGAACAATGTTTCCCCTGGCTCCGGCGTTCCCGCCGAATTCTTTTCTGTCCGCTGGTCTGGCCTCCTTCTTCCTCCTGTTGACGGCGATTACCGTCTCGGCGCCAGCACGGACGGTGGCTACAAACTCTACTTCAATGGAAAACTCTTCATCGATGATTGGGCCCCGCACGGGGAACGCGCCCTCACCACGCTGGTCCATCTTGAGGCCGGCCACGCCTATCCCATTACCCTCGAATATTTTCATCACTCGTACGAATCCGCCGCGCGCCTTCTCTGGCTTCCGCCCAATCTTCAGCAGGAAGCGGTCGATGCCGCCAAAAAATCCGACGTCATCGTCGCCGTCGTGGGCATCACCGCGCAACTCGAAGGCGAAGAATCCGAATCCAGCGATCCCGGTTTCTTCGGCGGCGACCGCACCGACATCACGCTCCCCGCCACCCAGCAGCAACTCCTCGAAGCCCTCGCCGCTACCGGCAAGCCGCTCGTCGTCGTCCTTACCAATGGTTCCGCGATGGCCGTCAACTGGGCCAACGATCATGCTGCCGCGATTCTCGAAGCTTGGTATCCCGGCGAGGAAGGCGGGGTGGCCGTCGCCGATGTTCTCTCCGGCGACTACAATCCCGCGGGCCGTCTCCCCGTTACGTTCTACAAATCTGTTGCGCAACTCCCGCCCTTCACCAATTATTCCATGACCAACCGCACCTACCGTTACCTCAACGAAGCTCCCCTCTACGCTTTCGGCTTTGGCCTCTCCTATTCTTCCTTCTCCTATTCCGACGTTGTCGTAGCCTCTCTCCCAGCCAATGTCCCGCAGCGCGGAATTTCTAACGCCTCCGCGACCCACGTAAGAACCACTTCCCGAGGCGGTCCGCAAGTCGATCCAACCGCGTCCGAGGTTTCCCAGTCGGACAATGACCCGTTAGCACCTCCGTCGCCAGAGGCGCGACACACAGCAAACTTTAAATCTTCCGTTGCCGACGCTTCCCCTCCGGCATTCCCTCCTGCCGAAACACAATCTTCCGCTTCCGACCAAACGTCTCCTCCGAAATCCACGTTCCCCGGCAATGCGCCCATCACGATTTCTGCGCATATCACCAACACTTCCAAACTTGCCGGTGACGAAGTCGTCGAACTCTACCTCTCCCATCCCAACGTCGACGGCGCCCCCCTCCGCGCTCTCGCCGGTTTCCAACGCATCCACCTCGCTGGCGGTGCCTCGCAGTCCGTCACCTTCACCCTTACTCCCCGCGAACTTTCCATCGTCGACCTCACCGGACATCGCCTCGTTCCCGCCGGCCCCGTCGACGTCTGGATCGGCGGCAGCCAACCCACGCAAGCCTCGCATCAACCCACGCCCAACGGCGTAGCCACGCACTTCACCATTTCCACCATCACCAGCCTCGCCAACTAACCACCCGAATTCCACTCTCAGCGGCCCATTTCAGCCGCCTTCTTCGGCTTCCCGGGGACCATCCGGGACCACCGGTCGCCTTGACTCCACTCCCTCTCTCCGGTTCTAACTAATCTCCACGCGCCGCCACTCACACTCCACTTCACGAGGCCACATGATCAAGCTCAGTCTGATGTACCCCAATCAGGATGGAAACACGTTCGACATGGACTACTACTGCACCAAGCACATGCTTCTGGTCCGCCAACTCGTCGGCCTCTCTCTTCTCAACCTCGCCGTCGACGAAGGTTCTGCCTGCTTCCCTCCGGGTTCACCGGCGCCGTACCTCGCCGTCGGCCATCTCTATTCCGATTCTGTGGCCACTTTCCAGCAAGCCTTCGCGCCGCACATCCCGCAACTCCTCGCCGACATTCCCAATTTCACCAACGCCCAACCCGCCATTCAACTGAGCAACGTCAAACTCTAGCCTCCGACTCTTTTTTCCTCCGCGCCCCTCAGCGTATTCCATGCCTCTGCGTTATCCTTTTCTTTTTCCTATCCCCACTTCGTTTTCTTAATCTTCCCGCCTCCCCACACACCCTCGTTCCTCCCGCTACCGTATAATCATTCCTCCATGCCTCCCCTCCTTCTTCGTCTCCTCTTCCTCCTCTTCCTTCTGCCCGCTCAGCTCCCCGCCCAATCCAAACTCACCGGCACCGTTCTCGACCCCCACGGCATCCCCGTTCCCCTCGTCCATCTCAAGCTCCTCACCTCAGCCAACTCCACCGTCGCCGAAACCACCTGCGACACTCAAGGCCTCTTCTCCTTCTCCCCCCTCCCTCCCGGCGACTACCGTCTCGCCGCGGACTCACCCTCCTTCCTCTCGCTCTCCCGCCCTGTTTCTCTCGCTCCCGCCGAACAGAAATCGCTCATCCTGCAATTCACGCAACTCGCCCCCGTCCTCCAATCCATCACCGTTATCGCCTCGTCTCCCTCTTCTCTCACGCCCGACCCGTCGCAGACCGTCGTCATCCACGATCAAGTTCTCGACGCCAACCCCGGTCGTCCCGGCGCGGCAATTTCCATCCCCGGTCTCCCCATCGAAACTGCTTCTGGCGGCATCAAGGCGCCGCAATATTTCGCTCCCGGCGTCGCCGGCGATCACGGCGAACCTATTGCCCAATTCTTTCAGGTCGGCAATTTTCTTTTCCCCAACAATCTTCCTGCCAACGCCCACGGCAACGGCTACTCCGACCCCAATTTCCTCATCCCCGCCGTCATCGAGGCAGTCACCGTCGATGGTGGCGCCTTCAACGTCCGCGAAGGCAACCACTCCGTCGATCTCGCCACAACCTACATCCCCCGCCAGCGCCTCCGCGATTTCCTCCAGGTCACTGGCGATTATCGCGACATCGATCTCGTTGCCGGTTGGAGCCCGCAAAATCCCACGACGAATGCCTGGCTCGGGGCCGAAGCCTCCTACGGCAACGGTTTCCTCGATCGTCTCGAGAATCGCCAGCAATACAAACTCAACGGCTATCGCCAGTTCAAGTTCGGCCAACACGAACTCACGCTCTTCGGCCTCGCCTACTACGGATTTTCCTACGTCCCCGGCCTCATCCCCATCCAGTTTCCCGTCCCCAACGACACCATCGACAATCGCCAGCTCGACCGCACCAATAATTTCCTGGCCGCTGCTTCCGACACTTGGCGCCTCACCAGCAAATCGCTATTCAATTTCGCCGCCTTCTTCCGCGAATACGCCCTCACCCTTCGCTCCAATTTCGGCGCCGGCCTCATCCAACAATCCGAAACGCGCACCGTCACCGGTGGCGAAGCCTCCTCCCTCCACACCTTCAACTCGCATCTCGCCCTCCTCGCTGGCATCGACCTCCGCCGGGACGCCCCTCGCAACCTCGATCTGGACCGCGCCTCCCCTCCTTTCGTTCCACAAGCATCCCTGCCTGTGCTTCCGACCTCTGAATCCTTTACTTCCCCTACCTCCTCCACCTCTTCTTATTTCACTGCCGTCACCGCCAACAACCTCACTCTCAATTTCGCCGAACCCTTCCTCTCCGGCGACGGCTCCCTCGGCCAGTACATTCACTACGACCTCGGCCTTCGCGGCGAAATCATCGGCATGAACAACCAGGACCTCCTCACTCCCAGCAACTCTTTCGACAAACTCACCACCCTCGCTCTGCCCAAAGCCACTCTCACTCTCTTCCCCAATGCGCCGGGCCTCGCGCCCACCATTGCCTTCAGCTACGGCGAAGCCTTCCACACCGAAGATCCCCGCATCGGCTCTGGCACTAGCACGGGTACTCCTTCGCTCGTCGCTACGTCCCGTGCCTACCAGCTTCGCTTCTCCAAATCCATCCACCAGTTCGAAACCAATCTCACCCTGCGCCGCACATCCAATTCCCAGGAACTCGCCAAGATCGATCCGGACACCGGCCTCCAGGAAAATTTCGGGCCCTCCGTCAATCGCGTTCTCGTCGTTTCCGTCCAACGCACCTTTACCCACAGCGCCTTCTACATCTCCTTCGCGCAGGCCGATGCCCGCGACACGCAAACCGGCGCGCCCACTCCCGAAGCTCCTCGATTAATTTGGGATGCTGTGGCTTCTGAAAATCATTTACCGCTCGGCCTGCAAGCTCGCGGCGAATTCGAGTTCGTCCGCGCCAAGCCGCTCGGTGACGGCTTCACTGGCGTTCCCGTCTACGAAACCCGTGGCGCCCTCATTCGCCCCTTCCTGGAAAATCGCATGTCCCTCGGCCTCAATTTCCTCATCGCCAAAGGCTATACCGGCCAAACCACCGAAACCCTGCCCACGCAACCCGCCCCCTGCGCCGTCGAATGCGTCGTCGGTGTCCCCCTGAAATCCTACGTCGCCCTAACCTACTCCTACTTCTTCTCCCACTAATCCCGCCTTTTCGCCGAGGAATCCCTCTTCTCCCGACTTCTCACGTCCCACTCCGCACTCTCTTCCCGGCCGTTCCTCTTGAGCCACCCCGCGCCGCGATTTTCCTCACCGAACCCCATTCCACCCCTATCTCGTTCCCTACGCTGCTCTGGGCAGGCAATTCCAAATCGCGCACGACAATCACACGACGCCACTTGAACTTTCACTTTCGAGCCTCTTTCGCTTCTCTCTGGTCGCGCGCCGACCCCGTCCTCGCCAAAGCCGGTCTTGCCGGCGAACTCCTCGCCGTCAGAGTGATCCGTCGGCCGCTATGGCGGCGAAGAATTTGTTGTGATTTTCTCGGAAACCGGATTCGATGCCACGCGCCAGAAACTGGAATCCTTGCGCCAACTCATTGCTGCTACGCCCTGTACCTGGGCCCACACCGCGAAACCGTCTACGTCACCATCAGCGCCGGTCTCGCCACCTTCCCCCACGACGGCAAAGATCCCGCTATCCTCTTCGCCACCGCCGACGAGCGCATGTTCCAGGCCAAAAACGAAGGCCGCAAACGCGCAGTCGCCTCCACCGCCCTAGCCCCCGAAGCCGCCGCCTCTGCCACCTTTTAGCTTGCCCTAACAAAGGAAGGGTTTGTCCTGACGCAGGAGGTCTTCCCTGCCTTTTCCTGGATTCCCCATCTCGAGCCGCAGCCGCTCTTACCAACCACACGCCAATCAAAAACCACCGTCATTCCGAGCGCAGCGAGGAATACCTCCTTTACCTCCTCACCCCCCTCAATTCTCATTTCACAAACTCCCCCGTCCCTCCCCCCGCCCACGGGTCATAACCCAACGCGAACTGAATCCTCTCCGGGATCGACGGGTGCGTATAAAACAAAATCACCCGCAACCGGCTCGGTGCAGGATCCGACAAATCGATATCCCCCAAAATGTTGAACGACTGTGCCGCCACCTGGCCTGAATCCGGCGTCAAGTCGTGCGTCACTTCCAATCCATACTGATCCGCTTGATGCTCCAAATATCTCGAAAACGTATTCCCTATCGGCCCCGCCACTGTCGACAAAATCGAAATCACCAGCAGCAGCGCCGGGTACGACGCCAAATCTCCCACGCCTCGAATTCCCCAGGCGCCCCCCCACCGCGCCAGCACCCACCCAATCAACCGATACCCCAGATAAAACGTCACAAGCAATCCCGCAAACGCCACAGTCAATCCTTTCGGAATGTGGTGCAACACGTAATGTCCCATCTCGTGTCCTGCCACAAACACAATCTGCGGCGTGTTCATCTTCGCAATCGTGTTATCCCACACCACAATCCGCTTCGACGCCCCGAATCCCGTCACGTACGCATTGAGCTCCGTCGTTTTTTCTCCCGCTCCCATCCAGAACATGCGTTCCGGTGGAATCGTTTCGCCCACGCGCTGCACCATCTTCTCCAGTTCCGCCGTCAACGCCGGATCCTTCATCTGCAGTGGTTCGAATTTATGGAACATCGGATCGATCACCAGCGGCTGAAGGAAAACCAGCGCCAGCGCTAGCGGAATCGTCGTGAGCCAAAACGCAAACCACCAACCTTTCGGCCATTTGCGGATCGCCCAGTACAGAATCCACACTACGATGATTGTGAATATTACCGACAGCAGTTCGCCCTTCGTCCAATCCCAGAACCATGACCTCCATCCCTGCACCGACAGTCCATACGCGCGCTCAATCGAGTTCTCATACATCCCCATCGGCAGCGACAAAACATCCATCGCCAACGCGATCAGTGGAGCAAACACCAGCACCTGCACAAATCGTTTCACACTTAGCGACTCCGCCATATCCCGAAACCTCGCCGCCCACCTCCAGCGCAGCACCACGAGTAGCACAGCCAACCCATACACCATGCTCACCATCCAAGTCCGCAGCCGCACCCTCGCCAACGCCCTCGCCTTCGCCTCCCTCTCCGGCGTCAACGTGTACTTCGTAATCCGCACTTGCGCTGACGCAGGAAGCGCTTGTCCTGACGAAGGAAGGGCCTGCCCCGCCAT
The DNA here is from genome assembly GCA_963775865.1 of Candidatus Acidiferrales bacterium. Classification (GTDB taxonomy): domain Bacteria; phylum Acidobacteriota; class Terriglobia; order Acidiferrales; family UBA7541; genus Acidiferrum. The sequence goes on from CAVZKU010000002.1 coordinate 1,058,513, forward strand.
CCCCGCACGGGCCACTACCCCCGCAAAAACCAGAAGCCCCACTACAAGCCCACCAACCACGATCCTAGCCAGTTGTTTCACCGTACCTCCCAAACTCCTAATCTCCTAAACTCTAGAGCTCTTAAACTTCTTAACTCCTGAACACCTGCTCCTCAGGAGCGCGCCTTCCCCGCGACGAAGGACCTGCCTCCGTCTCGTCTCCCACTTCTCCGCGTTATCCTTCCCTTTCTTCTTTCGTTTTCTCTCCACTCGCTACCAGCCACTCGCCACTTCCCTCCCAATCCCGTCATCCCGAGCAACGAGAGGGATCCTTCTTCTCCTCTACCTCTACCTCTACCTCTACCTCCTTCACCTCCTTCCTCACTCTTTCTCCTCCACCACCCCTACCGTCACGCTCTTTCTCTCTCCTTCATCCAAATCCACCGTGATTCCTTTCTCCCCATACTTCTGAAAAAACTCAAGCTTTCGCACATCTTCCGGCATTCCCGTCAACGCCACCACCACGTACGCCCCCGGGATAATCCCGCGCAGCAGAAAATGTCCGCTCGCGTCCGATTCCCCTGCCGGATACGCATCCATTCGTCCCAACTTCCCCGAACTCGGCATCCCCACCACTGTCGCGCCCACTACGATCCGGCCGTTGCTATCCACTACCGTCCCTTCTATCGACGCCGACTTCGCGCTCAGCACCACATCTAGAGTCGTCTCTCGGCCCACGCCGAAGCCTGTATCCACCACTTCGCGCCCGTCCAGCGTCACCGATTTCAAGTAGTAATCGCGAATCTTGTCCGAATGCCCGCCCAGAAATACCTGATAAGTTCCTCCCGCCACATCTTTCAATTCAAACGAGCCGTCCTCTTTCAACCCCGTGTTCCCGCCCAACGCCCCTAGGTTCGACATCTGCGGCAGCTCATCTCCACCTTCTGCCACGCGCACCAGCGTCACCGTCAGATCGATCCAATCCAGACTCTCTCCTCCCTCCGTTCGCACTTTGCCACTCACCGCGCCTCCCGCTTCCGGTTGCAGGACCAGTCCCGATACATCTGCATTACTCACCACGATCGGCGACGCGATCATTTGCGTGTGCGTTTCCGGCGCCCGGCCATCTCCCCCATTCGTCATGTCCACAATTTGCGCCACATACGTCCCTGGCAGAATATTCGAAAACTCAAAGTGCCCACCATCTTGCAACCCCTGCACTTCCGTTTGCCCCGTGGTCGACACCAGAAAAATCTGTGTGTTTCGCGGATTCCCCGCCACCCTCACCGTTCCGCTCACGCGATAGGCCCGGCTCGTCACCAGATTGAAATTCGCGATCGTCGTTCCTCCCGACTGCACGTGTACCGCGTTCGCGCCTTTCTCCTCCGGCGTCCCGGGATAGTACGTCAGCGCATACACGGGCTTGTCTTTTTGTTTTCCTCTCTCCGCCGGATCCGGTGCCGGACCCATTCCGTGCGTCTGCGCCTGCACCACATAGCGTCCCGCGCGCAAATTCGCGATCCGGTAATCCCCCAGATCGTTGGTGATCTCTTCCCCCGCATCACTTTCGCTCGGCCCGTTCCTATCCCGGGATGGGCCGTCGCTCCCCACGTGTGTGACCCACACGGTCACGCCCTGCAGGGGATCCCCATCCGCATCTGTAATTCTTCCGACGATCACCCCCGCCGGCTGCATCTTGTACACTGGCGCGCTCACTTCCTGTCCAGCGCCTACGGTGATCCTCGCCTCTTCCGGCTTTGGGTTCACTCGCACAAATCCCGCGCGCGTCAGCGTCACCTCGTATTCCCCTGCCGGCACTCCCTCGAACCGAAACGTACCCAACGCATCCGTCGACGTCGAGTACTCCTGCGGCGCTCCCGGGTTCTGTCCCACCAACTCCACAATCACCTTGCGGATTCCCTGCCCGCTCCCTTCCTGCACCACCTTCCCCGTCACATTCCCCACCGCCTCCTTCTGCCCCGCCACAGCCGCGCTTTCTGTCAGCCCTGGCAAGGGAGCCTGCCCTAACGCACGAAGATCTCGCTCTGATGCAGGAAGGACTTGTTCCGACGGAGGAAGAAACTCGCAAGCCCAACCTGTCGCAGCCACCGGATACACCACCCTCCCCGCGCCTACCGCAACGCAAACCAACGACACCAGCCATCCTCTCAACACGCTCACCAAAGCCTCCTAACCACCCGCGCCCGCATTCTACCTCACCACCGTGACTTGTCAGCGAGCCTCTGTCATCCGAAGCAGCGCTCTTCCCGACGAAAGACCTCACCCCCGCCTCTTGCTTCTTCTCCTCAACCTCCTTCCCCCCTCCCATTTATCCAGCGTTTATCTTCCCCCTGTCATCCTCTCTTCCGTCCGCGTTCACTTCCGTTCTCTTGGAGACTCGCCATGTCAAAAAAAATCACCCTCGCCACCCGCGCTCTGAGCCTATTGTTCTGCTGCTTGTTTCTCGTTTCCCCGGTTTTCTCGCAATCCGCCGGCGCATCCGGCTATCATCTCGCCAAAAAAGTGAAACTCGGCGGCACTGGCGGCTGGGACTACCTCGAAGTCGATCCCGCCACCCATCGCCTTTTCATCTCTCGTGGCACTCACGTTATCGTTGTCGATCCAGACCAGGGCAAAATCATCGGCGACATTCTCGATACCCAGGGCGTCCACGGCATCGCCCTCGCCGACGAATTTAACAAGGGTTTCACCACCAACGGCCGCACCTCCGATTCCACCATGTTTGATCTCACCTCCCTCAAGCCTCTCGGCAATATCAAGACCGATAAGGATTCCGACGCCGTCATCTACGACCCGTTCTCCAAGCGCATCTTCACCTTCAACGGCGACGCCAACACCTCTTCTGCCCTTGACGCAGCTTCCGGCAAACTCGTCTCCACCTTCCCTCTCGGCGGCGGCCCGGAATTTGGCGCCACTGACGGAAAGGGCCACATCTTCGTCAACCTCGAAGACAAAAGTTCTCTCATCAAATTCGACGCCAAGACCCTGAAAATCGAAAACACCTGGCCTCTCGCTCCCTGCGAATCCCCGTCCGGCCTCGCCATTGATGCCGCGCACGAAATTCTCGTCGTCGGCTGTCACAACAAGCTCATGGCCTTCGTTGACGGCAACACCGGCAAAGTCCTCGGCACGGTTCCCATCGGCCAGGGTGTCGACGCCAACCGCTTCGATCCCGCCACCGGATATGCTTTCGCTTCCTGCGGCGATGGCACCCTCACGATTGCGCATGAGGACTCCCTCACCAAATTTTCTCTTGTGGAAATGATTCAGACCCAGCGCGGCGCCCGCACCATGGCGCTCGACTACGCCAACCACAACGTCTATCTGGTCACCGCCGACTTCGGCCCGGCTCCTGCTCCCACGCAGGACAACCCGCGACCGCGTCCCGCCATTCTCGCCGACACCTTCACCCTACTCGTCTACAGCAAGTAGCCGAACCTCTGCCACCGCAACTCTGAAGAACCCCAGCAGCACAGTCATTCCGGCCGGTGCTCCGGGGGCTTCCTTTATCATCACAACGAGAAGCAACAAACCGTCATGCCGATCCGCGCTCCAAGCCTCGCAGGCGCGGCACCCTTCCACCCTCCCCTTCACTCCTTCCCATGCGCCAACAGAATCTGCGACGCCAACTGCACATCAATCAACATTGAAATCCGCCGGTCAAGCTGAAGCACCTGTTTTTCCCCGCCTTCGCGCGTAATCGCGCAATAACGCGAATTTTTCGTCATTACTCCCTTTCAGATCTTCTGTGTAGTGATAGATCGGCCAGGATTTCGCTTTTTTTCCATTCAACGAAAGGTTTTCCCGAATCAATTTCTGCTTCTGCGTCCGGATGTTTTTTCTCAGCAGCGCGGGATCTTCGTCTCCCACCACTGGCCGCTCATTCCCGTAATCGCCACCTGCTGCTGTGGTCGGCTCTGCGACAAGCTGTTCGCTCCCGCTACGGAAAACTTCCCCGCCAACACCGCCACAATCAATTTTCCGTTCACTTGAGTTCTCCTGGATTTCTTGAACCTGCCTCCGTGTGCTTCTCCGTCTCACCACGCCACTGTCTACTTCTTCCCTCCAGCTTCCATTCCATCTTCCGCATCATCCCCAATAACACTTCCGCGTTTGCCTCATCCAACGCAAACCGCCGCAGCATCCGCCGCAACTTCTCCTCCGCCAACTCTTCACTCCGTGCCGCAACGTACCCGCTCCGCACCAGGCACGCCAGCATCGACTCCGTGATGCGCTCCACCGTCTCCATCTTTGCCGCCGAACGTTGCACTCCTTCTTCCATGCTCCGCGTCCCCCGTGCCAATTCGTAAAAACACACCGCCGCGGCCTGTCCCAGGTTCATCGACTGGTGTTCGCCGCGCGTCGGGATGTGCACCAGCCAGTGACAAAAACTCAAATCGTCATTCGACAATCCCTTCTTTTCTGACCCAAACAGAATCCCCACGCGATCTTTCGCTAGTCGCCGTCGCAGCACTGGCCCCGCCTTATCCAGGCTCCGCAGCGGATGTTTGATCTCACGATTCCCAATCGCTGTCGTTCCCACCACCAATCCGCAATCCGCTACAGCCTCTTCCACCGACGCGCAATCCTCTGCCTCGCGCAGCACCGCAGCCGCGCCTACCGCCGACCGCGCTTCCCGAAACGCTTTCTCGTACGGATGCACCACCCGCAGGTGCGTCGCTCCAAAATTACTCATTGCCCGCGCCACCGCCCCCATATTCAGGGGATTCCGCGTAGCCACCAGCACCACCCGCAAATTCTTCATCCCCTCACTCATTCCGGCTCATGCCCATTCACCTTGTAGGGACCGCCTTCCGTCAGCCACCACGCCCCCCCAATTCTCCTCCCCGAAACCTCCCCGCCTCTTCAACTCCTTCACTTCCTTTGCCTCCTCCAGCTCATTTCTCGTCTCACTTCTCGGCCTCCAACAACCAAATCTCATCCGACTCATCCGCCGTATTCGTCGTCACCAGCCACTTCCCATCCCGCGACACATCAAACGGATAATTCGTCCCACTGAACCGCAATCCCGGCAGCACTCGTCGGTCCCCCCTCGCCAGGTTCACTACTGTAATCTCGATATTTCCGTCCGGCCCCACCGTCTGCATTCCCATCTGATCTCCGTTCGGCCACCACACGGGCCACCCGCCTCGTTCCGTCACGCGCTTCAATCCGCTTCCATCCGCATGCACTACAAACGTGCCACCGACGAATCCGCGGTCCGGACTGAATGCAATCCACTTCCCATCCGGCGACCATCGCGGCACCGTCCCCGCCACGCCCACTCGCCGCGCCTCTCCCGGTCCATCCGCGGCCCGCACAAACAGTTGCGACACCTTATTTTCCGTGCGCACAAACACCACCCATTTCCCATCCGGCGAGACATCCGCGTACGAATCGCTCGTCGTCGCTTTCGGTTCCAGCGCCCGCATCGCTCCGTTCTCTCGCAGCACCCGCCCAATACTCAACGGCTCCGGCCCCCACGTGCTATAGAAAATCTCCTTCCCATCCGGGGCATACCGCGCGTAAATTTCCAGCAGCTTTCCTGCCGTCAACTGTTTCGCCGCGCCACCTTCTGTGGGCATCGTCCACAAGTGCCACGTGCCATCCGGCGCTCCCCGCGAGTACGCCACTTCCTTCCCATCCGGCGAAAACGCCGGCCCCCACAAAATTCCTGCGTCCGTCAACAAGGTCTTGCTCTTCCCCGTCGCCAGTTCGTACAACAGCAGCACCGTCCGCGTCCGCCCGTTCAGGAACGCCATCGCTCCATCGCGCGCCACGCTTGGCGTCGAGTCCGGACCCGGGCCCGTCGTCAGTTGCGTGGTTCCCTTTCCCCGCAACTCCATGTACCAGATATTCCAAGCGCCACCACGATTTGACCGGAACACCAGCCCGCGTCCGTCCGCCGAAAACACCGGCATGTCGCTCGACGTTCCTCCCACCCCGTGTGTCAATTCCGTCGCGCTTCCTCCATTTACCGGCACCAGCCAGATCTCCTGGCTTTCTCCGCCTCGGCTTCGTGCCACGGCAATTGTCTTTCCGTCCTGCGACCACGTCGGCCTTCCCAAAAACGGATAAATCGCATCTCCCGCCAGGATCGTGCGCAACTCGCCTCCGTCCAGCGACACGATTGCCAACGTTTCCGCCTCTCCCGCTTTTCTCCTCACAAACGTCAGGTGGCTCCCGTCCGGCGCCCACGCCGGCATCGACCCGCCTTGCGTCACCGTCACAATTTCTCCACCCAGCGTCGCCACCGTACAGATTTCTTCGTCGGCCTGTCCCGCCACCATGCGTGCGAACGCAATCTTCTCGCCGTCCGGCGAAAACACCGGCTCCCCTTTTCGCGACACATCATTCGTCAACTTCACTCGTTCCCCGCCCGCCACGCGCGTCACGTACAAATCGTCGCCATCCACTCCCTGCTCCACGTACGCCAGCATCTTTCCATCCGGCGAAAGCGCTGGTCCCAGGATGTTTTTCTGCGTTGCCAGCAATTGCCTCAGTTTCCCCCGCGGTGTGGGTGAGCCCAGCCGCGGCTTTGCTCCAGGCACAAAATAAATCACCGCCGCAAGCGCGGCCACCAACCCGGCGCCCATCCACAAAAATTGTTTTCTGCTCTTTCGTGTGCTTTCCGCAGTCTCTCCGAACGGCGTTGCGGCCGCCGCTGCTGCCGACGATGCCATCATGCCGCCGTTCGAATGCAGCGCCTCCAGCGCCGCTTTCACTTCACTCGCCCGCTGATACCGCTGCTCCGGCCTCTTCGCCAGGCACCGCAAAATAATCGCTCGCAAGCCCGGCGGCACATGCATCGGCAAGGGCCGTGGCGCTTCCTTCAAAATTGAGCTGCACAATTCGTACGTCGTGCGTCCTGGAAACGGGTGTGCCCGCGACGCCATCTCGTACAGCAGCACTCCCAGCGCCCAGATATCTGCGCGCTCGTCTGCTGGTATTCCTGTCAACACTTCGGGTGCAAGATACGCCAGTGTCCCCGGTGCTCCCGCCGTGTTGTCTGTCGCGCTCGTCTGCGTTTCTCCCTCAATCGCCTTATCCTTCAGACTGGCCGCCAGCCCAAAATCCAGCACTTTCACTTGTCCGCCGCTGCTTTGCCGCACGTTCGCCGACTTCAAATCCCGGTGCAGCACTCCATGCGTGTGTGCGTGTTCCAGCGCGCTCGCGATCTGCGCTCCATATTCCAGCACGGTCTCTGCCGGTAATCCGTCGTCCGGGATGATCGCGTTCAGCGGTTTTCCGGCGAGATACTCCATCGCGATGTACGGCTGCCCTTCATACTCGCCCACTTCGTAAATTGTGCAGATATTGGGATGATTCAGCGCAGACGCCGCCCGCGCTTCCGCCAGCCACTTCGCACGCAATTCTTCGGTCAGGATTGCGCCTTCAACCGGCAGTTTCAATGCTACGTCGCGCTGCAGCTTTTCGTCCCGCGCGCGGTAAACGACACCCATCGCCCCCGCGCCGGCCTGCTCCAGCACCACATAATGCGCAAATTGCTTTTCCACTTTCGACCCCGGAACCTTGGCCCGAATCCTAGTATTCCCCTCCCCTGCCGTCAATGCTTCCTGACGCTACTGTCGGCGCACTGGTTGCGCTACCGCGGCCGCTATCTGCACCTGCGCCCCTGTCCCGAACCGGTGCGGCCGTCCGCAAGTCCTTCCGGCCTACGGCCTCCAGGACTTGCGGAACAAACGCCGAAACCCCAAAACAAAATCAAACCCAAATACCATGTGCCTGCACATCACCCCTGGAGAAAACCATGGAAGCGGACATTTCTATCTGGCGAAAACCCGGACATTTCTACTTTGCGTTGACATGCTTCCTGACGCTACCTCCCCTCTGTCGCAATTATGCGTCGGATTTGTCCAAATCCATCCCGCTGTCTTCATTCTTTTCCGGCCGTGCACCGCTCCCAGGGTCCCCGTCCCCCGGCGCTCTAGGCAACACGCCCGCTACGGCGCTTCCCGTCGGGCGTCCTATGCGGATGAGCGATGTCAGGTAATTCGTCAACTGCCTCGGAGTAGCAAAACCCCAACAGCAGCGTCAGTCGCGGGGACCGTCTTTAGCGAGCCCTCGTCCGCTTCCGACTCAGTGGCTGTCCGTCGTACTCACTTTTAGCGCCGCTCCGGAGCGGAATAGCATCGCCACAAAATCTTTGTCGCCCATCAACCGCCGCAACTCCCGGAAGGCGAACAGCGGAATAAACGCGCAAAACACAATCACCGACCGGAAGATCAGGTCATCCAGCCGTATAGAGTGAAACGTTTCCGCCACACTTCTTCCATGGAATAGTTCCTTAGTCATCTCCTCAACAATGTGGAACGCAAGCACCAGCAGGCTGTACACCAACGCTTTCCATAGCGCTGAAAAGAACAACGCCTTTCGCTCGAACTTCTCCCCGGCGTGCAGCGCTTCTCCGATCAGAATCACCTTCGCGACGACCAGCGCGTTCAATAACGCTGTGCCGTAGACGAAATACGAAATATTAAATTTTTGCAGCAACAGCATGCTGTACGTCGCCAACGCGCAAAAGAAAAATCCAAGATATCCCGTGATGATGGCCAGGTCTTGAAACTCGTGGGCCACCTTCTGTTTCACAGTCTTCTTCTCTGCAGTTTCCACAGCCATGGAATCCTCCCCTTCGCCTCCGCCGCGTTCCGTCCGTTCCCCTGGTCCCGCACCTAGCGAATTCTTCTCTACCTTCAGGATCGTGTCGGGATTAGATGCCAAAGCTCTCCAACCCCATCCCTGTTCGACCGGCACCACGCACCCTCTCGCCGACCTCTACCAGCTCGCTTCTACTCCTCTTCAAAAGCTATAGCCCAGCGTCAGCACCACTGTGGGATTGACCTCGCCCACATTAAATACCTGTGTTGTGAAACTCGCTTTCTTCCGCGTGAACCCCACCAGAAATCCACGCTGGATATCGAGTGGCGTATGGTACGCCCGGGTTCGTTGCACCACATACCCCACCGTCAGCCAGTTCCCCGGGGAATATGTCAGTTGCGTCCACGTATAGAAAAAGTCGCCTGCCGACGTGCCCGTATCGAAAATGTATTCGTTCGCGCTGTAGAGTTGGAACTTCTTATACGTCCCCGTAACCTCCACCCCCGGCGCGATTCCATTTACGTTGCCAAACACCCCGCCAATCATTGGGGTCACATCAACGACCAACTTCTTCCCCTTGCTCCAGTTGTACCCGAACCACAACGAGCCGGTCTTTTGCGCCTCGTAGTTGTACCGCGCTTCCATGTGCAGCGTCTCGTGGTCCGCTGTGAACGTCGGCGAAACGTAGGATTGCCCCTGCGGCACGATGTACCCGTTGATGCTGGCGTCGAAGTTCCATGCGCTGGCCGGCGCCTGGCGCGCTTCCGTCTGTGCCAGCACTCCGCTGCTGCACACAAGCGCGAAGATCAACAGCCCGAGGTGTCGTGCGCGTCTCATCCTGCGCGTCGATGCCAGCGCTACTCCGCCCGCGGAATCTCTCCCACCGGGAACCGTTTGGCCCTTCCCCAATCCAGGTTCCCGCTTAGCGCCTATTCTCTAAGGCTGGCGTTATCACTGGTACTGGTAAAAGTGACAATGTCCTTGTCTTGCCTTACCCAGGAAGGTGCGGGGAATAGCCAACTCCAGCTTACCGCTGGATGCCAAACACATACTCCGTTGTCGAATGGAACGTTTTTCCCGGCTCCAACACCGTGGACGGAAACTGCGCATGGTTCGGCGAGTCTGGAAAGTGTTGTGTCTCCAAGCAAAACGTTCCGGGGGGCAGCGCACGCTTCGGTGCGTCCGCTGTGGCTGCCGGCGGCTGAAACAGCGGCACAAAAAACTGCAGGCCCGGCTCCGTGGTGTACACCTTCACGGTTCTCCCGCTGTTCGGATCGTCCACTTCGGCCACCGCCTGATCTTTCGCGTGGCCGCGCAGGACAAAGTTGTTGTCATATCCCCGTTGCGGCGCATTCTCTCCAATCGCCCGTAGCGTCCGAAAATCATACGATGTCCCCGCCACCGGTTCTAGCTCGCCCGTTGGGATGCCTCCGGGCGCCACCGGAGTGTAACTATCCGCATCGATCCTCGCCAAGTCCGTGAGCACTGGCGCCGCCCCGTCATCCGACAGGTTGAAGTAAGCATGATTGGTCAAGTTGATGACCGTGGCCTTGTCGGTTTCTGCGCTGTACATGATGCGCACCCCCTGATTGCCGTGGTCCTTCGTCAGTGTATACGTCACGTGCACCGTCAGCGTCCCCGGAAAGCCCATATCGCCATCCGGCGACACCAGCATCATTTCCACTCCGTTCTTCACAATCCTTCCCTTCCACACTTTGCGATAAAACCCCATCGGTCCGCCGTGCAGCGCGTTCGGTCCATTATTCTTAGGGACGTTGTACGTCGCGCCGTTCAACTGGAACGTTCCACCCGCTATCCGGTTCGCGTATCGCCCAATCGTCGCCCCATTGGCCGTGTAGCGGTCCGCAAAAAATCCTTCCAGCGTGTCCGGCCCCACAATCACATTTCCCAGTTCGCCGTTACGGTTCGGCACGCGCAGGCTCACAATCCGCGCGCCGTAGTCCGTCAACTTCAATTGAATTTTGCCCATGGTAATCGTATACAGCTCGACCGCTTCCCCCGACGCTGTTTTGCCCCACGGACTATGCGTCACCGGCTCCGCCAACACGCACAGCGGAATCGCCAGCGCCATCACTGCGCCCACTGCCGCCCGCCATACCATTGAACGCCCGACCATGATCGTGTTCATTTCCGCGTCACCGTCACCAGGTATTCTGCCGTCTGCGACCCGTCCGGCGACGTCACGCGGATCTTCACCGGCGTCGTCGCACCCGTCAGGCGTACCGTGTGCGCCTCTCCCGGCTGCACTGCCTCTCCATGAATCGTCAATGCGCGCGAGCGCTTCGACGTGGGTTCCGCCACAATCGCAACGCTGGCGGCCTTCGCTCCCGGCACCACCGTGTAGCCCATTACCATCGGCGTGAACAACGGTTCCAGCTTCGCGCCCTCCACGGCAATCCGCGTCAGTCCCGCGATCTTCTCGACCGGCGCCGGAAGATACTTCTCCTTATTCACGTTGATCGCCACCCAGTCGGGGTCATGCATGCGGTCGCCGATGGTCACTTGCAGAAATCCCAGTGGTCGGTACGACGGCACCAGCACCTCATCCCCCTTATCCATCAACGACTGCAACGCGCTCTGCAAGTTGTCGAGATACTTCTCGCCCTCCAGTGGGTGGTCGTTATGCCCGGTCATCATCTTTCGCACTTTGCCGCGGAAGTTTGCCCGCGTGTTCTTTACCGTCGCTAGGTAAATGTCCAGCGGCATCTGCGTCCACTGCAGCCACAGCGCGTCCGGAATCGTCGGCGAGTTGCTTCCGAACGAATCGCCGGTGAACAAGTCGCCCGTCTGCTCGTCAAAAACCACCATCGACCCCGGCGTGTGTCCCGGTGCCGCATAGATCACCAGCGCGCGGTCGCCCAGGTCGACGCGCTCTCCATCGTGCGCGGCCACCAGGTTTTTCTCGATCACGTCATCCGGGATGCCCGCCTTCTTTAGCACCTGTACCGCAACGGGCCGGTCCGCCTCCCCTATCCGCTCCCAGCTGTCGCGGATGAACTGGTCCGACTGCCCGATATGGTCGAAGTGGTTATGCGTGAAAATCACCTCGAGTGGAAGCCCGCCAGTATACTGCGACAGATACGCTTTCAATTCTCCGCGCCCCTGCCCGCAATCAATTAGCGCGAACTTCTGGCTTCCCTTCACCAGGAACATCTTGTCGTTGTCGGAATCGCGCACCATCCGCACGCCGGGCAGAATCTCCTCGGACACGTAGGTGTCCCGGTCGCGCCGGTCCACCACATATGGAAAGTTCGCGATATTGCTGTTCGTCCGCCCTTCGCGCATGGCCATCGCACGTATCGTGTACCCGGCCTTCAGCCCTTTTTCTCCCTCATAAATCCCGCCGATGAAAAGCAGTTGTTGCGGGTTGTACAGCGGGCTCTTCGATGTCGGCGCGCTTCCGTCCAGCGTGTAATGGATCGTCGCCTGTGGGTCGGAGTTCAGTAGCGTCACCGACTCGGTGGTCGGGTATGTGCCCGGCGCAGGAAACGCCGTGGGCGGATCGAGTTTAGGGCCCGACCCCTGCGGTTCCTGCGGCCCAAATTGTGCGCACGTCACCGACGCGCCCGAAAGCAGAACCGCCATGCATGCCATCCACGCCACACATTTCATGGGACCCTCTCGCCACAATTTTCCGTGCCAGCGTAAAATTTCATCCTTGCCCGTGAATGTCAAGCTGCCGCCTCGCACCCGGATAGAAATACTTCACCGAGCCAGCAAACCAAATCGCGCCTCACTGATCTTCCGGCGGCGTCGGTACATCCGGCTCCTGCCCCGCTGGTTTCGCGCCATAGTGGTCTGCCAGCTCTCTGCCATCAAAACTGGCGGTATAGCTGTCATGCGTCTCCGGCAGCATGGTTGCGTTCCACTCATACCACTCCCGAACCAGCCGCCGATAAATATCCTTCTTCCGCTCGGCGAGGTTCGCCCGTTCCAGTGGGTCTTCGACAACATTAAATAAGAACGTATTGTCGAGAATCTTCAGAAATTTATAGTCTCCCTCGCGCGCGGCTCTTTGCGCGTTCGCTTTGTACCGCCAGAACAGCTTGCGCGGCACAGGCGCGGCATTCTGCGTCAACATCGGCAGCAGGTTCATTCCATCAAGCGGGTACGCTGGGTCGGCCTTCGCTCCCACGGCCGCCAGCAATGTCGGCACCCAGTCCATGCTGATGGATACTTGTTCCGTTGTTTGGCCCGCGGGAATATGCCCGGTCCAGCAGATCAGCGACGGAATGCGCAAGCCTCCTTCCAGCAATTCCGTTTTCTTGCCCGTAAACGGCCACGTGTCCGCAAACCGTTCTCCCCCGTTGTCACTCGTGAAGATCACCAGCGTGTTTTCCTTCAACCCGTTCCCTTCCAACGCCTCAAGCACCCGGCCAATCTGCCGATCCATCGCTTCGATCATTTGTTGGTAGGTCTTCTGCGATCCGCCATCCAGATCGAACAGTCCGCGGCTCCCCGGTTGCGCCAGCCGCTGTGATTCCGCCTCATCTCCAGGTCCCTCCCACGGCCAGTGGGGTGCGTTAAAGTGCAAGCTGAGCAGGAACGGCTGCTGCAATTTTGCGTACCCACGAATCACCTCCACCGCACGGTTCCCCAGCAGTTCGGTCAAGTAACCTACTTGGTGAATCTGCGCATCATCATCCCAGAGATCGGCTCGCCCTCCCGAGGCGTGCGTAAAATAGTCGAGCGCCCCGCCTCGGAAGCCATAAAAATGGTCGTAGCCGCTCTGCAGCGGCCCGTATTTCGGCAATACCCCTAGGTGCCATTTTCCGATCAGCGTCGAGCTGTACCCCGCCTTCTTCAGCAACGACGGCAACGTCGGCTGCTCCGCCGGCATCCCCACATCCGGATTTCCCGCCAACGGTTCCTCCAGCCCAACCCGTAACCGGTACTGGTAGCGCCCCGTGATCAGTGCCGTCCGTGTGGCCGTGCATACCGCGGAGTTCGCATAGGCCTGCAGAAATCGCATTCCTGTCACCGCAATGTGATCGATGTTTGGCGTGTGCAGGTCTGGCCTTCCATAGCAGGAAACGTCCGCGAACCCCAGATCGTCCGCAAGCAGAAACACAATGTTTGGGCGGCCCGACGAACGCTGCTCCGCCGTCAACTCCCTGCCCGCGGCCAGCGCGATCATTCCTGTCACGGCACCGCGAAGCAGTTCGCGTCGCGTGATTGCATGTCGCTCTCTCGGCGTCATTAGTCCTCCCCCACCGCTTCCCCGGAAGATCTACTTCGGCACTCAGCATACGACACGGTACTTCCCTGGGCCATCGCCAGACGCGTTTCTAACAGGCAACCATTCAGTTGCCTTTCCTCTCCGGCCGGAGTAATATGCAACCTGGAGGTTGCTGAACATGATCGACCGCATTGAAAAGCGTATTGAACTCAAGGCCCCCATTTCCCGCGTCTGGCGTGCCTTGACCGATTACCGCGAATTTGGCGAATGGTTCCACGTGAAGCTCGATGGCCCTTTCGTTCCCGGCCAGGTTTCGCGTGGCCAGATTACCTATCCCGGCTGCGAGTACATGAAGTGGGAAGCTGTCGTGCAGAAAATGGAGCCCGAGAAACTCTTTTCCTTCACGTGGCCCCATCCCAAGTCTCTCGACAAGGCCAACTACCCGGACGATTACGCAGGCGAGCCAACCACTCTCGTCGAATTTCATCTGCAGAAGACTCTCACCGGCACCTTACTCATCGTTACGGAATTCGGCTTCGATAAGCTTCCCGCAGACCGTCGTCTCGAGGCCTTCCGCCGCAACGATGGTGGCTGGACCGAACAAATGAAGAATGTCGAAACCTATGTCGCGCAGAAACCATAGCCGCATCGCCACGAAGCGGCGCACTCACGCCCTCGTCTTCGCCGCTCTCGGCGACCCCACCCGGCTGTCGCTTGTTGCCACTCTCTCGAGCGGCCAGCCACGATCCATCTCCCAGCTGACGCGCCGCTCCCGCTTGACCCGCCAGGCCATCACGAAACACCTCCGCGTCCTCGAAAGCGCCGGACTCGTGCACAGCGTCCGTGCGGGTCGCGAAAGTCTGTTCGAATTTAACGTAGAGCCGCTCGCGGACATCAACGAATACCTCGGCTTTGTCTCCGAGCAATGGGATCAGGCCTTGTCTCGCCTGAAATCATTTGTGGAAGAGTGAATTGCCGCTGTTCAGTTTGGCTTTCCCGTGCATTCCTTCTTGGAATTGGGATTCTGCGCACCATTGCCTAACAGCAGGACCAACCCGTCCCCGAGCGACCACAGTTCCCGCCCATAGCCGTGCTCCTTTTCGACTCTTCCTGGAAGGTTTATCAGCATGCTCAATCACCCGTCCGTGACTGCCAGACACCCGCGCCGCATCGCGAACTACCACCCCGCACCTTGCTTAAGAAATACCCCGCCCCGATCGCTCCAGCGCTTCCACACAATTCGGACATTTCCGGTAATACGAGTCCGGCGACGAATTCCCCGCATTGCTCATTTGATGAAACCAGTCTTTTCGGCACCGCGGACACTGGTGCCAGCATTGCGTGAACTCCGAACTCCTCACCTTTGTCTGGGGGGACGCCACAGAATCTGCACGGTGGACTCTCTCGTTCATACCACCAACGTAGAGTATGCCCGCCGCTCTCGATGTGACGCGGGTCACCGTCATGGATCACCTTCACACATCCGCCATCTGCGGCTGTTTCGATTCCCTTGGCAATCCGCTGCATTCTTCTCCCAATTTCCGCGAACACAAATGCAGTTCAACCGAACCGAAATACGATTCCCGCACTGAACCGGAAATTGTTCTGTCGGTTTTGCAACCCATCTGGAATTTTTGTCAGAAAATACTCTGCCTGCACCGGACGAATCGAAAAGTGCTTGGATACCCTCACGTCGATTCCCCCACCTGCCGTCATGGCAAAATGGCTTTGCCAGCCGATCTGCGCAATCCCCGAACTCGTCACCACGCTTCCCAGCAGCACTTGCGCGAACGGCGTCACCGCTCCATGGCGCAAGCTGACCTTCGGTCCAAACAGATACGGAATGGCGGCTCCTTCTTTGGTTGCATTCGTCGCCCAAACCCCGCTTACATCTCCCAAAACGCCAATCCATTTGTTTGCGTTGTAAATTACCTCTCCCCCACCGCCGTTCCCGTTGAACGTTTGGAAAGGGGGTTGCCCACTGACGTTGGCGTTGATGTTGAACCCCACATAGGAGTAACCTCCATACAACTCCAGCTTGGTCGGTTCGTCCTGCGCCCTCATCGCCGGCGCTGCCATCATTCCTGCGAGCAATAACACAAACGAAAGAGAGTTCCTCATGGCCATCCTCCTTGTCATTCGGTGCGACGTCCTGCTGGCTCATACCCCGGAATGGTCAGTACGAAGCTCGCACCCACAATTTCGTTGCCCGCCCGTTCCTCCCGACGTCATCGTTCTGGAATTCAACGGTCGCATCACCATGGGCAGCGAGAGCCAGAAAATCGAATGGGGACTGGCGCGTCAGCTCGAGCAGAACTACAGAAAAGAGATTTTTAATTTGACCGGGGTCTGCTTCCTCGACAACTCCGGCTTGGGAATCCTCATGATCTGTCACGCCAAATTGTGGAAAGTCGGAGGGGCGCCACGGATCGCCGGAGCCCGCGGCATGGTGGATGATGCGCTGGCCATGACCAGCACGGACAAAATCCTTCCGCTCTACTCTACAGCCGCCGAAGCCGTGCAGGATTTTCAACTCGCCTGACGCACTGCCACTCACGCATCGCACGCGCCGCCACTCTCACGTTTCGCCGCTGCGCGAAAGCGCCTCCCCCCGAAAATACTCGGACGCCGGCGGTCGCAGCAGGATGTACCCGATCACCAGCAACAGTGCAATATGTGGCAGAAGCTTGGACATGGAGGCAAACGCGCTCACCCCCACGTGAAACGCCAGCCATCCCAGCACCAGCCATCTCGCCCAGTTCTTCCCCTGCAACAGAAATGCTCCGCCCGCTAGAGCCGTCAGCCCCACCAACGAAATGACGAAAGTCCAGCGATTCACCGGTCCCTCCGTCGCGTGATAAATCACACTGGCGATACCCGTCACAATAAATAGCCCACCGATCGCTGTCACCGCCAGCGGACGTTTCATAGCCCCCGTTCCTCCCCTGCGCCCCAGCGCACACCCCTATTCCTGCAAAAGCTTCCTTGCCTGTGAGCGCCGCCCTTCGCCGCACCAAAAAGGATTAATCCGGTGTCCGGCCAAGAAAGTCTTCGTGGCCCTCAAATACCGCATTCAATTTTGTCAGGCGGAACAACTCCTGCAACCGTTGACTTAAATGAATAAGCTTCAGAGTCGAATGTTGCCTCTTCGCGGAAAAGTACAACCCAACCAATGCGCCAAGCCCGGAACTGTCCATGTAAGTGACGTCCGTCAAATCCAATACCACGCATTTGGTTTCCGGGAACAGGCTGCGCACCGTTGTCTGCAGCACGGACGATGTGCTCGATATGATTTTCCCAGTGCAGCGGACAAGTGTCTCCTCGGGACTCTTTATCGTTTCCAGGTTCAATTCTGAAATAGGAAGAGGGGTCGCGGCCATGAAGGAGCCTCCTTAGTAAGTTGATTTTGCAGGTTAACTGGCCGCGCTCTTCGACTTGGGAGTGCGGCGGTTCAGTCGAGCCGGAATCAGCCGTACGGCGACTAGGCTGGACCAAACGCCACTACATTACTCCCCGCCCTTCCGAAGTCAAGCCAGTCCTGGCGAAATGGCGAAATCGGGGCATGCCTTCCTTCGTTGCCCACCGCTCGCTCACCGCTTTGCACCCGAGCACAGAAAAATGCGGTAAGGAAACTCTTGACACGCACACCCTGGTTCCTGTATTTAACCTATAGGTTAAATACCGTGCCGCCTGACTCTCTTACCTCTACCTTCGCCGCTCTCGCCGACCCCACGCGACGCGCCATCCTCGCTCGTCTCGTTTCTGGTGGCGCTTCCGTCACCGAGCTCGCCGAACCCTTCGACATGAGCCTCCCCGCCATTTCCAAGCACCTCAAAGTCCTCGAGCGTGCCGGGCTCATCGCTCGTGGCCGCGAGGCGCAATGGAGGCCCTGCCGCCTCGAAGCGGGCCCGCTTAGGAATGTCGCGGACTGGGTCGAAAACTATCGTCGCTTCTGGGAAGAGAGCTTCGATCGTTTGGACGACTATCTTGGTGAACTGAAAAGCAAGGAGAAGAAACATGGCGAAAAGCAACGCAAGCACTAAAATGGCTGCGACCAGCGCTCCTCAGGCAAATGTCGCCGATCGCGAAATCGTCATCACCCGGGTCTTTGATGCCTCCCCCGAGCTGCTCTGGGACGCCTGGACCGATCCCCAGCAGGTCATCCGCTGGTGGGGCCCCCGGGGCTTTTCCACGACGATTCACGAAATGGAGGTGCGCCCCGGCGGTGTTTGGAAGCAAACCATGCACGGCCCCGATGGTACCGACTATCCGAGCCAGCTCGTTTTTCTCGAAGTCGTGAAGCCCGAACGCATCGTCTACACCATGCACGGCGGCAGGAAGGGCGAACCGCCTCACCAATTTCAATCCACCTGGACT
This sequence comes from Candidatus Acidiferrales bacterium, assembly GCA_963775865.1. GTDB lineage: Bacteria > Acidobacteriota > Terriglobia > Acidiferrales > UBA7541 > Acidiferrum. The sequence continues at coordinate 1,076,709 of CAVZKU010000002.1, forward strand.
TTCGAAGCGCAGGGCAACAAGACCAGGCTCACCCTTCGCATGCTCTTCCTTTCCGCCGCAATCCGCGAACAAGTCGCCAAGTCCCACGGCGTCGTCGAGGGCGGAAATCAGACGCTCGACCGTCTCGGCGAATATCTCGCGCAACACTCGCAGCGCTGACACAAATTTCGGCATCGAGAAAGCACACGAAAGGAACGACCATGAACCGCAACACCGCGCACTTCCTTAAATCGCTGACGAAAATGCTGGCCTTCGCTCTTCTCTTCACCCTGGCCGCCTCTCGCCACACCCGCGCGCAAGCGCCGGACGCCAAATCTCCTTATCCGACCATGGCTCCTGTCGAGCAATACCTCATGGACCGCGACGCCGAAATCGCTATGGCCCGCAGTGCTGCTCCAGCTTCCATCTCGAGCGGAGCCGGCGTCTTAGTTCTCGGCCGCCACGGCTATGAAACCGCCGCCAAAGGCAACAATGGGTTCGTCTGCATCGTCCAACGTTCTTGGACCGGTGGCATCGACGATCCCGATTTCTGGAATCCCAAGATCCGCGCTCCCATCTGTTATAACCCGCCCGCCGTACGCAGCTATCTTCCTCTCGCTATCAAAAAGACGGAGTTGGTTTTGGCTGGGAAATCCAAAACGCAAATGTTCAACGAGGTCAGCGCCGAACTGGATAAGCGGGATTTGCCATCGCTCGACCCCGGCGCCATGTGCTACATGATGTCCACCGCAGGTTACCTGAACGACCGTGACGGTCACTGGCATCCCCACCTTATGTTTTTCCTCCCGCAATCCGACGAGGTAACTTGGGGAGCGGATTTGCCGGGCTCCCCGATTCTCGGATTCAAGGACCATGAAGACCGCCTCATCGTTTACGTCATTACCGTGGCCAAATGGTCGGACGGCACGCCCGCGCCCGCGGATCACCACTGAGGTTTTGACTTTGGTGCTGTTCCCTGCGGCCGCTTACTACGATGCTTGCGCAACCCTATAGCTGGCCAGGAAGCATCCGCCATCCAGTTGCCGGCACTTCAACAATTCCAGTTTCACGCGATGTCCCGGATCGCGAAAGATGGGAATCCCTCTTCCCAATAAGATCGGATGAATGTTCAGCCCAATTTCATCCACTAGCCCGGCCTGCAACAGCGACTGCGCCAATTCGCCGCCACCCATCAGGCAAATGCCCTTTCCCGGTGCTTTCTTCAACTTTCCCACGAACTCCGCCGCATCACCCGACACCAGATCAATCCCCGGCGTCTGGATGCTCTTCAACGTCCGCGAGAACACGTACGTGCGCCGGGTCGGTTCCGCTTTCGCCCGGCGTTTGGCTTTCCCCGATTCTCTGACGGCCGCAACCTCATACGTCTTCCGTCCCATCAGGATGGTATCGACGTCCTTCCAGTACTCCAGCATCACCTGCTCCACGTCCCTGCTGAAATGCAGCCAGTCGAGCGCTCCATCTACACCCGCCAGAAAGCCGTCCAGGCTCACAGCTCCGCCATAGGTTACGGTGCGCATGCTTTCTCTCCTTTCTGCTCACCGCCGAGCAAAATATAATCGCCTGCTTTCTTCTTTACAAATTTACCTGTATCACTCGAACAGTTCCCTCTGGAAGACTGCATCCCGCTGCCAGCGTCCGTCCATCGGGAGAAAATGCCAGAGCTGCCACCGCGCACGGAAGTTTCTCCGTGTCCGGCTCCTTCTCGTCAGTTCGTCCGAGTTCCCCGCGCGTCAGCTCCGGCAGTTCAATCTCGCGAATCTTTTTCCTCGAGACTGGTTCCATCAGTTGAATACAATCGCGTCCGCCCAGCGCCAGCCACTTCCCATCCTTCGAAAACGTCGCAGAGTTATACCCGGTTTCGTTCTCCGGAATCCACTCCGTCGTCTTCCAGAGGATCACCGGCTTTGCTGCCATAAGCGTAGTCGCCATCAGTGTCTCGCCGTCTCGCGAAAACGCCAACCCAGCCACGGAAAAGTCGTTGCGCGCGCTTTTCTCATACGTTCGTAGCGTGCGCATCTCCGTCTTGCTCGCCAGATTCCATTGGTGCAGTACCCCCTGTTCGTCCGCCACCATCACCGTTTTGCTATCCGGCGTGAACGCGGCTGCCGTCAAGCGACCCTCGCTCACCGGCAGTTCTCCCTCCTCCGTCCACGAATTCGTATTCCAGATATTCACGCGGCCCTTCGCCTCCGTCACCAGTACTTTACTGTCCGGCGAAAACAACATTCCTTCCAGTCGATCTTCCGGACTGAACATGAGTTCCTTTTCTACCGTCCACGAACTCGTGTTCCACACCTTCATCAAGCGCGTTCCATGTATCGTCGCCAGTAGTTTCCCGTCGGGCGAAAACTCGGCGTACTCTACGTGCAGGTTGCTGTCTCCCCGAATCGGTGCTTGCAGAACCCGCAGCGGTGTGTCCAGCGTGTAGACTTCATACGAGGACGAATACGCCATCCCCTCTGCCTTCAGGAGCGGCTTACCCGTGTCCGTCGCACTCCAGACTCGCGCACCGTTGTATGCCTCTGCCGTCACAAACACCGTTCCGTCTGGGCTGAACACCAGCGCCCGCAACTGTGGTGTGTACTTTGCGTCGATGAGTAACATGCGCGCTTTGCCGTACGTGCGCGTGTCCAGCAACACGGTGGCGTACCCGAAGCAGAACCGTGCCAGGTCGCTCCCATTCGACGAAAACTTGAGACCTAGCACCCATGGACACTCGTCTTTGATCACCACCGGCGCGCTCGGTGTCTGGGCCCACGCCCCGGAAACGCAACCGCACATGGCGAGGATCGCACCGATAAGTTTCATAAAGTGCCCCCTGACGGCTCAACTCTATCTCAAATCCCAATGTCCCCAAGCCCCGAAATCGAACCCGCACACGGCGATTTTCTCAATCCTTTCCGTCCACCTAATACGGCGTGATCGTCACGCTGGCACCTGTCACATGCACGCCGTTGTTCGACCCCGCGAGCCTGAGCCCCTTCGGATCACTCTGAATCGGCAGTCCCGCCTCGAACGCGGCTTGCTGCAACACTTCCAAGCACGCCGACGTCGACAGGTTGGGTCCCAGTTGCCGGCCTACGATTTTTCCAGTCACCCCGTTCGTCACCACTACAGTTCCCGGTGTTGCCGATGTTCCCGAGTCGAACGGCACGAGCAAGCCCTGTACTGCAACGGCCATGCCGGGTGCGGCGATTCCTCCGCTGCCGCTCGGTGCGTTCAACAGCACCTCAAACGGCGTATTCGTTGTTGCGGTTGCATACGGTACGAAGTACATGTTATCCCTCAGGTACCCTGGCTGATTCCCTTTCTCACTGAACGCCGTCTTGAAATGGGGCACCCGGCAAACGTACAACGGCGTTTTGTCCTTATCGAATCCGCCCATTACCATGTCCGGCGTAATCATTCCCCCAAAGGAACCCCAAGTTCCCGTTCCGTACGCAACATCGAAAACACTTTCCTTCAGTTCGCGTCCATCGACCGCGATACTGCACTTCCCTTGAATCCACTTTCCCGGGTACAGGCTGCCGCTTCCGTAATATTTATCTCCCGCACGGCAGATATACAGTGCCCGCCCTCCAAGTTACCGTGCTTGGATTTGGCGTCGGATACGCTGGCTGTGTTGCTGGATACGGTGGATACGGTGAATACGGAGGCGGGTAAGGATAAACGCGGTCCGAGTACAATGCCTCAAACGGCGGATTAATGACGAGTTCCCCTCCCCGTACGGAATGCGACACGCCCCGTTCAGCAGTTTGCCCGGCTGGTTTCCCTGATCGCCCTGCGGGAAGCCCGGGTTGTAATGCGCGCGGCAAGAATACAGTGGCGCGCCATCGCTGTCCGTCCCCGTTCGAATCAGTCCATACGGGGAACCCGAGTACGGCTGCCAGACCGCATCGCCATACGCGACCTGATATTGACTCATCACCACTTCGGAACCGTTGTACGCCACGTTGCAGTTGCCCTTCACCCATTTCCCGGGCGTCACGCTTCCCTGCACCTGCGCTCGGCACACATACATCGTGAACCTGGCTCGGGCGCGCTCCCCGGGCCGCCGATGATCGCTCCGATTCCCGGAGCGAACGGCGATTGCGCGTCTCGCCATTGGATGTCCCTGCTTCGGCTCCGCGTTTCTTGCGAAAACGGCAAAGTCGCAGTCGGAGCCACTGCCGTGAGTTGTGCGTGTATTTCGTTGACGAAGCAGAGTGGCGCGATCAGGCCGCAGGCGACCACCGTAAGGGATGATGCAAATCTCATTCGCACCTCTCTCCCCTGGAATTCACCGTCCATTGGCCCTAAATTTTACTGGCACACGCCACAAGGGTCCAGCGATGCGGCGGGCCGAGCGGGCCGCCGCAGTCCCCACTAAAACTCCTTCTGTTTTGTACGATTATGAGTAACTCTGCTTTTTGCTGCCCAGCGGGCCGCCAGCCTTCAACGCGATCGCCTTTACGGCGCCACTGCCCTCACCGGTTTCGTTCTCTTCGTCAGCAACGCCACTTTCTCCTCATGCTCCATCGGCTGCCACGGCACAAGCTTTTCCGCGAGCACATCCATTCGCCGCAGCAACGTCAACTCGATGAACAGCTCCATAAAATCCAGGTCCCGAAACACCAGCGAACCAGACTCGCTCATCTTGTCCCGAAGCCGCTCCAGATGTGCCGGCATCTCCGTCCAATGCAGCCCAGAGCGATGGTGGTGACACAGGTGATAGCCTTCATTCATGAAGTTCACCTCGTCATACACCGTCACTGTGTTTACAAAATAATCTTCCGGATGTTCCGGGTCGCAAAACGCATGCTGTACCCACGATGTGATCGCCATGATGAAGTTCATCGTCAGCAGTGGCACCACCACGTAGGCAATCCCAATTCGCCAGTTGTACGCAAACACTGCGGCGAAGTACACCAGGTACCGCGCCATTCCCCAGAACATTCTCTTCTGGTTCTTAACGTCCCCCCGACTTCTAAAGTACAGGTACGGTATAACCCCCAGCGTCGTCCAGATATTGTCTGCTAGATACCACAGGAAATGCAGCCTGCTCGTTCGGTCGTAGCCGCTCGTGGCTACCGTATCGTCCGGCCCGCCATTCTCTTTATGGTGCAGCCGCACGTGCACCGTCCGCCCCAGCTCCGGAAGGTCTCCATACAAATAGCCAAGGAAAAATTCAGCGTAGCGTCCCAGCGCCTTGTCGTACTTCCCCGCGAAGTACCCTTGCGGCCGGTGAGCTTCCAGGTGTTTGGTGCTGAACATCCTCACAGAACGCTGAAATTTCGGTCCGCACAGCGAAAGATAAAACGCGATCAGTAGCCACAGCCGCAGTTTCCCCAAAACCAGTTGCGCCACAAAAATCGGCAATGCCGTCAGCGTCAGCGACACCATCAGTCGCAGTGCTGGAGCATCTCGCGGATCCCGCAGCACCTTCTCCCCCAGTCCCCCGATCACCCGGTCGTACGTCCGCGACAAATACTGATACGTCTCCCGTAACGGGCGAATCTTTCCCAGGACCGCCGCCACACCGTACACCCCGAAGGACAGCGCTCCCTCGAGCGACGCGGCCGCAATGCTCGCCAATGCAATGGGCACCGATACGCACCGCACCAGCACGTTGCGCAGGGCTCCAGGCTCCCCCGCACGCACCAACTCTTCGGAGCGCATCTCGGTTTGCACTTCGCTCAAATCCGCCGCTATTAATTTTCCGGTAAGTTGCATCGTCCTCGTGACCCGGATTGATGACCTTCCCTCACTGTGCTATGCGAAGAATCCTACACGCCCGGGGCGCAAACTTCCAGCACCACCCTTTCCATGTGTGAATTGTAGTTATCAGAATTGCTGGTGCACTTCAGGCAGGGCCCGGTTTAGCCGAGCAGGGCGTTGGCGATCTTCATCCAGTACGGCAATTTGTGAATGTTCGTATACATCACGATCGTCTGGCCAATCAGTAACGCCGGTAGCGCATACCGGTAGACCGGGTGGACCCACCGGTTGACGACAGAATCAGAAGGTCCACGCCAGAGTAAAAAATGGCCGAAGGCAGAACTTTCTCCGGGAACCGCCCGAACCCGCCGCCGTCAACGCGCACGTGGCGATCAGCATCAGTCGCCGGTGGTATCCCGGCTTCTTCCGCCAGTAAATCGCCAACGAAAAGGCAATCGTGAAGGCCACAATATCGAAAAACGGAATCATGAGATCCGCCGCCGAGTTTGCGTAATGCAACGGGACGGCGTTGAAGCGCCCCATCGCAATCGCCGTCGAGATCCCCAGCACCGGAATCGTCGCCCCCAGCCCGACCCTGAACCACCCCATTTTGCGGTGTATCTGCACATGGTGTGTGCGCACCAGCGTCGACTGCAGAATGAAAAATACCAGCCACACCGAAAAAACGGCTGCGTGCACATATAGGATCCACGGCCGCGGGATCGTCGGGTGGATCAGGTTCTCTCCCACCGTATGGCTGAATCCGTAAATGATCACCGCCGTAATCAGCAGCGACATCCCCCTCACCCTTCGTCGTCATAGGTATGGCATGTCTCCGTCTAGCCTAGTGTGGTGTCCCGAAAATAATTGAGCTGACTCGTCTCTTCCAATCACATGTCGGAATTACACTTATTGTGTTTCGCGCAGCAAAGAAACCTGCGGGACACCACACTCGGAGCGGCTGGCCCCCTGGCTCTTCGTGCGTGAATGCCTGCTCTTTGTGGGGTGAAGCCACGGTGAACGTACTGGCTCAGCCCCCCGACGCCGCTCGCCTCTCCAGCTTGATCGGCAGTTCCACGCCTAATTGCTGGAACAGGCTGATCGCGTCCCAGAGGGCCTGCGAATCCAGGATCTTTCCCTCGGAAACTTCATGAATCGTAATTCCCGTGATCGACACTTTCTTGTTCGTCGGCGCAATTCCTAGGAATTCCCCTTTGTGTGTGCCCGAGAACGTCCAATGCGCCGCAATCTTATCTTTCTCGCATACCGTTTCTTCCACCGTGAACCGCAAGTCGGGGAAACCACCCAGGAATTCTCCCAGTTGCTTTTTGTACGCCGCCGGCCCCACCGTTAGCCCCGAAATGTGTGGACTCGTCAGCGCGTGGCTCTTCGATACCAACTGGTCGGCCACTTCCAGCTTTCGCTCGTTCCAGAACTCTTTGTATAGTCGTCGAATCACTTCCTTGGGAGTAAGGGACATAAATCCTCCTCCGGAACGGCCGGCGCCGGTGTCCGCGCGGAATGTTCCTGGCCGTGGTCCCCTTGAGACGCGAGGCAAAAGGTGCAACAATTCCGTGAGCCTACTCCCGAAGCCCAAAACTAGCAAGAACGCAGATTCGTTCGCACGCCTATACGCGCCGCGAGGCCTATCTCCACTCCCATCTCCAAATTGTCTATCGCTTTGCGTCGTGACTCGCGGCACTGCTTTCCGCCAGTAACGTCACTGGGGCGGCGAATTGCTCAGCTTAAGTAGGCCGCAGGTGGACGACCCAACCGAAAGGCAAGGTCAAAAGAACCCACTGTCACTTTTGACAATTTCCAAAACAGGAGCCCCGGTCCACCATGGGCAACGTCTGATCCCTGGCCTAGGAGCACGTTATTGGGCTGCCTCTGGCTATATCGGCCGCGGTATTGCTATTCCTGTTAACGCGCACATCGCCACCCGCCCGGCTCCGTTCGAATACTTGTTGACTCGCTTCGGGAATTCCATTACACGTGGCAATAACAAGCAGAGCAATTCCCGGTATTCGGCAAGCGTTTAGCTCTGTTTCTACCGTTGGTCGGTTCCGCATGGTGGGTCCCCAACCAGGTCGCAGCACTCGTGGAGCTACCCCCTCCACCCGTCCTGCTGCACGGAGGGTTGAGTGAAAGCGCAAGACCAGGTGCACGCAAAAGAAAAACGAACTGTCTCCCGAAAAACGATACTGATCCTCGCTATCGTGGTCCTCGGCCTCCTGGCCGGTGTCATTTTCGGTGAATTTTATTTTGTCCGCGGTTTTGTTCTCGTCCTGATTATTGGCACGTTCCTCGTCTTCTTGGGCGCCCATCTCACGGTCATTGGTATTTTGTGCCGCGCGTCCCTGGAAACCTTTCTGCAGTCCCTCCGCAATCCAAACCCACGAAACTCCGCCCAAACCGAGCCCAGTCGCGAACGCCAGCCCGCCTCCGTCTCCGATTCCCGCACCATCGGGACAGCCGCCCGCGCCGACACCCCCTAACTCCCGCCGCCACCGTCACTTCGAAAACGTAATGCCGGGTCCCAGCACGCCGATCAACAGAACCGCACGCGGCCACCCCCACGGCCAACCAGAAAACACTGAACGGCATGGCCCGCGCACTCACGGCCCGACCGCGCGCATTTCCCGCAACAATCGCAGGTAGAAACAGCAGCCCTAGATTCAATCCGAATGATGGACCCACCTCAGCCACGACGCCGTTCCGTGTCCGAGCGTCTCATGCACTTGATCGAATCGTGCACAGGGGGGAAGGAATTTGTCGTGACCATCGAAGTTCCCAGTTCCCGTGGCGTCCAGTGTAGGCCAGCGCGACAACAACAGCGGATCTCCACGCAAGGCATGGAATTCTACTTCACAAGAGAATCTCACCTATCTATCTCTTCCCTTCTGGCTTGCCGACTCGTTAACGCCTCGGGCGGTTGTATCCGACCATCAATCTTGCGATTAACACGGCAAGGTAAAGTACGCCAAGAATTGCCTCCAGAATTGTCACCGCGCGGGCCTGGGCCGAAACCGGCGTAATCCCCGTCGCGCCAAGCGAGGTCATGGTCCCAAAGCTGTAATAAATGAAATCGAACCGATCTGGGATGATGTGCAGGTTCGCGCGTGGATCAAGATAAAAAGCATTCGGCTGCAATGTGGCTACCATCCCATATACGCTGGCAAAACTGAAACCCACTAGCAGATAAATACACAGGGCGGCAAACACCGCTTCCGAATTGGCCTCATCTTTGGAAAAAACATGACGAAAAATGACCACAACTACGAATATGTCAAAGGCGAAGCTCAGCACCATGTTTGATACGGAAAGCAAGCTTGGATTGGCCATGGGAATAAGGATGCGTTGCAGCACTGCCGGAATGGCGAGCGCAAGTGCGAAGAAAAGCAGTCTTCGATGTAGTTTGGCCGCGTAGATGCTCAACAGGATCGCGGCGCTTGCAAATACGCGAAACGCGAAGTACCCAAACCGGCTGGCTTCGGCATACGGATAGACGATTAGTGTCGCCAACAAGAAAACAAACAGCGTTAAGAATCGGCGGTCCGTAAACGCCGATTCATTCTCGGGCCGAATTGAGTAAGCCATGGAAGTGCGCGAACTCCGCCGCAGATGGTACACCTTCGATAGAGATACGGCCATCAAAGCTCGGCGGTCAATCGATCGCCGCACCGCGGGAGGTAACGCCTCAAACTCTAGCGCATCGAAAGCGCCGCCACTCGCGCCGTGCTCTCTTTAATTCCCGCCGCGATGTTCAAGTTGCTGTAAAGGTCTCGCACCTCTTCCCACAGCCCTCTCGCTTGCTCCCATCGCAGCACCGCGAGACTGCGTATCGCGTTCGCCAAATCCAGCGACGAATCGTCCTTATGGTCCCGATACAATCCAAGCGCCTCGTGGTAACACGGCTCCGCCAAATCGGGCCGTCCCTGTTCATGATAGACATCGCCCAGATGCCGGATCGTGTGCGCCAGCAGAAGTTGTTCGTCGGTCTCCCGAAACAACGCCACCGCCTCCTCATAACACAGCCGCGCCATCGCGCGATCCCGCCGCCGCGCCGCTTCGCCGCGCCGCCGGAGCTCCTGCGCTCGCGCAAGTACGTCCTTTCGATCCCCTTCCGACAACATGCTCCCCTCCCGCAGCGGCTGCACTTTCGGTCATCGATGCCACTGCCCTCTTCTAAGCGTACCGGAATCCCCCAACCACTCAATACCTACTCCAAAAGCATCGTCCTCTCTACGATCTTCCCTTCTCCCTGTTCGTTTGCAGCGCCTCGAGGTATGTCTCAATCTCCATTCTCCCTCCGTGTTTTGCCCAACCCATCGGAGTTCCCTTCCAAAGAATATCTTTCAAATCCAGTCTTGCATCGCGTTCCACGAGTAGCCGCACCACTTCCATGTGGCCCGCCCATGCGGCCTGGTGCAACGGCGTCGAATGAGAATGGCACCCAACCGGGTTGTATCGGTTTGGATCTTCGCCGGCATCCAGCAACAAACGAACGATCTCGACGTGACCAAACTGCGCTGCCAAAGCCAATCCCAAATGGCGCTCGCGCCTCCCCGCGCTGGCCAGCAACCGCCGAGCGTCCTGAACTTTTCCTAAAGCTGCCGCCACAGGCAGATCCATCTGAGCGCCACGGCGAAGCAAGCCGTCCACGGCTTCAAACTCGTCGTGCAACGCGGCATGGATCGCGCTATGGGGATCGGCTCCGTACTCACAAAGCAGATCGATGAGCGGAATTTGTACGCCACATTCCCGCGGCACGCGGCCCGTTACCACCAACTTGAGCGCTTCGTTGACAGCGGCCGGTTCCGCTCCAGCATCGAGAATGACCTTGGTTACTTCCACGATGTTCTGCGGCAGCTTGCCGTGACGAATCGGGTTCTCCGCTACAAACTCCAACAACGTTGGATTCTGAAAATAGTTTCCGCCTTCAAACACGACGTGTTGCCACACAAGTTTCGGGTGCTCTTGCAGGTGTGCGCGCAAGCCTGCCACATCACCGGCATCCAGCAGTTCCACGCCTCGCCGAAACACGCCGTCTTCAATGCGTTCCTGGTGAGGACGATTCCGTTGGTCGGCGAGCGTAGATTTTTTGATGTGTCGTTTCAGCCGCAGCCAACTCGGAAACCCGGACTCACGCGCAATTGTCAGTTGCGCGTCGCTGAGCCGCAGTTGTGCGTCAAAAATTTCGGCATCGCTCGCACCGGCATAGCGCGGGTGAAATTCCCGGATGCGCTGCGCCGCTCCTAACTCGTGCAGGGCATGCTCCCTCAGCAAGTCTTTTGCTTGGTATTTCAGATGTTCGAGGCTGGGTTTCGACGGTAACGCTCGGACCGGCATGGCGAACTTCCTTTCCTACGCCCGAGGTCCGCATGGTTGGGCAGAAAGTAAGTTCGAAAACCGAAGTTGATCCTCTCAGGTGGACTTCTGTCCTTTCCGCGGACCGGTTGCGCCCTGCGCGCACCTGCGATCTTAGCACGAAGGCATCGATTCGGGGTTATCGTCCAAATCTCACGTTTCACCGCGGCGGCGGAGGAATCTGGAGGTGATATTTCGGCGCTAGCGCGATCAGTTTCTCAATCACTACGGGATCGACCGTTAGTGGGTTTGTCATTTGCCCAACTTGCCGCCTTTCGTGGAACCTGTATTGCCATCATCTGCGTATTGCAGATCAACAGGTGGGTAGGAAACCACCACAGCTACTCCACGTGCAGCCGTGATTTCATCAGTATCACCACGTAGGGATTCCACGTAGACAGCACATAGTAGATGCTGAGCTCGAAACCTTTCACCTTCGTCCATCGATCTACGACATATGGCGCATAGGCGCCACCATGAACGGCCTGGGGGTTTGCCTGACCCTTCCCAATCACAGGTCCCGAAAGGCCATCGTCTGGATTTGCCTGGGGATTGTGAATGAATTTGCCAAGGGCGCCATCGCGCACCGCGTTGAAAATGATTTGTGGTTCGCTCCAGGGTCCCCACGGCGTCTGCGAATACGAAAACAAGATGCCACGCGGTGCTGGTTCGCGACTGTCATAGGTCATCAGCCACAGTTCGAGATCCTTGCACCAGGTTACGGAAAGATCCCCCATAGTGCCGTTTTGGACGATGGCCCTCGCATCCGATTCCTTCTCGCTCCAGATCGGAGCGCTCCTCTCGTCCAATCCTGCAAAGTATTGCGTCCCCTTGCCGCTTTCAAATTGTGCCGCCGGCACCACGGACAAAAACGCATCGCTCTTGCGGTACGCTCCTGTACCCCAAATGAAGAGAAACGGTCCGCCGGGCGGTAGTCCAGCGATCGTCTCGGGCTCGGCGTGCAGCGACATCTTGACGAAGTGCCCTTCAGGAAGCTGCGAAATCGTCCGCAAAGGTTGGAAACTGGCCGGTGGTGTGAATTTCGTAAGTACCGAACGATCCGTCGAGCGATCCTCGGAGTGGTTTGTTGAGACAACGACATACATTTGGTCCGCGAGACGAATTCCAGCCACCGGCACCTCGAACGCTCCCATGCTGATGCCGGGTGGCTGAATGGTCAAATATTTGCTACCAGATTTAAGGAAATCCAATCGAACGCCGTTCTCAGGATCGTCCGCGTCCGTTGTCGCGATGGTGTCGAGCGCGCGGCGTAAACGCCCCACGGTGTCACCGAATAGAAAATACACTCTGCCCCCGCTCTCAAAGGAATTGCCCAAATCAGTCCCTTCGATCCCGTATCGAGAGACGGTCTGACTGAGTGTCGGTCGATGGAATTGTTTGTCTTCTTCACCAAGAAGCTGTTCCACCTTGATGGTTGAGCCAGTCACGTAGCGCAGCACTGGTTCTCTGCCCGGTGGCACAGCGCTTACCGTAGTTTTTGTATGCAATGCCTTTGGAAGAAGAACACGCGCGTTCGGTTGACTCTTCGGAAAGAGCATCCAAACGCCAAACGACAAGCCCAGTACAACTCGCAAAAGAGATTTCATGGCATTGCCTCCACTGAATCCAGGAGCTGAACGCGAAACAACAGCGAGACGAATGCACATACCCTTATTTCAGAGGAATTTACTGTGAATCCACGAGTGTCACAAGCGCTTCAGTCGAGGCAGGAGCCAAATCAAGGAACACAGTTAAGCTCGCGGCCTTAACTCTCTCAGCCGATGAGAGCGTGCGCTATCTTTAGCAAGTACGTCGACTTCGCAACGCTCGTATACACCACCAGAGCAGCATGCGGCTTCAGATGAGCGTAGCTAAAGCCAAGTTCATCCCGATGCTTCGTCTATATTGGCCAAAGGAAACGCCACCCTCTATCATTGACGGCTTCTGGAAACCACCTGCAATTAAAGTCGCGCAATAATCTCGCTACAAGCTCTAAACGGGGCAACTCAGGAAAGAGTTGCCCGTTTTTTTTCTTGATGCCAGTTATGCTATCTATTCTTTCTTATAAGGAGTTGTCACAATGTTCGATGGAGTGCAGATTTGTAGTCAATGACGGGAAGCCCGAAGTTTGAAGAATGGAATTGCAGAGCAAATCCGGTGAGTACATGCTCAGCAGGCTGGCTGAGTTGGCGACTGAATTTGGCGCGGGGCAGATTGCGGACTCTGCTCGTTCTGTGGCGGAGCGAGTTTCAGAGGGTAGGTTTTTTGTCGCGTGTGTCGGGCAATTCAAACGTGGTAAGTCAACTCTACTAAACGCACTTATTGGCCAGGCAGTTCTGCCAACCGGAGTAGTTCCTGTGACCGCTGTTCCCACCATTATCCGATACGGGAAGCCACCAGCGGCCCGGGTTCGGGTTGGCGACACAGCTTGGAGAGACATCGGGTTGAATGCGATTCAGGAATATGTCTCGGAGGAGAAGAACCCGGAGAATTCCAAGCATGTAGCCGGGCTGGAGATATTTATCCCCCATCCGCTTCTCAGTGGCGGGATGTGCCTGGTGGACACTCCCGGATTGGGATCGGTCTTCGCTGGAAACACAGCAGCAACCAACGCTTTCATTCCCCATATCGATGCGGCCATCATCCTGCTGGGTGCTGATCCACCATTGTCGGGGGATGAACTTCAATTGGTCGAGACTGTAGCCGCACAGGTTCACGATCTACTTTTCGTGCTAAATAAAGCTGATCGTGTGAGTGAGATTGAGCGAGCAGAAGCTGTCGAGTTTACTCAGAGGATGCTGACAAAACGGCTCGGAACTGAAACAGTGAAGGTGTTTGAGATTAGTGCGCTCGAGCAACTGGAGCTACAACAGGCCAACCGGGATTGGTTGCAGTTGGTCGGGGCGTTGGAGGATCTTGTGAGACATTCAGGGAGAACGCTGGTCCATGAAGCGACTGAACGAGGTATTCGACGCGCTGCTGACCAACTACTCTCCATCGTGAACGAAGAACGTGAAACATTGTTGCGTCCATTAGAAGAATCGGAGCAAAGAATCGCCAGACTCCGAGAAACATTGGGAGATGCAGAAGGAACGATGCGAGATTTGGGAGTTCTGCTAGCTGCTGACCAACAGCGCCTGTCTGGTGTCTTCGTTGACCGCCGTAACAATTTCCTCAAACAAGCTCAGGCGAAAGCTGTGAAAGCACTGCGAAGTCGCATAGGTTCGACGAATCACAAACACAATGGGCCGAAATACAGGCGAGAGATCAACCACTTGGCGCAGGAGATCGCCCGGCAGCAACTCCTGCCGTGGCTTGAAGGAGAAGCACAGTTCGCGGAAGAGGCGTTCCAGAAGACTGCGGAGCGATTCACGGAGCTAGGGAACAACTTCCTCTATCGTTTGGGAGAAACCGGCATCGTGAAATTGGACAATCTGCCGGAGGAACTCAGTAGAAATCAGGGACTTCGCGCTCGATCACAATTCCACTTTCATTTGATTGAGCGGGTCGCGGCACCAGCCTCTCCTCTTCTCTTCGTTTGGGACCTTGTCCTCGGTGGCCTTGGTTTGCGCAATGGAATTGTCGTCGACGCGGAGGAGTTCCTGGACCAACTTCTCGAAGTCAACAGTTCAAGAGTGCAGAGCGACGTCGATGAACGTGTGCGCGAAAGCCGCCAAAAGCTGGATTCTGAAATCAAAAACGTTCTTCGTGAAGGGTTGGCTGTCGCCGAACGCGCCCTGCGCCGCGCCCGCGCAGCTCAGGAGGCAGGAGCTCCTGCCATTAACGCGGCTCTGATACGGATCGAAATTGTCGAACGTGAGGTCCGTAGCTTGGGCTTGGATATCCACATACCAGCTTAACGTTTGGCAGAAGTGGCCCCCGCCTCGGACAACGTCCGGTAACACGGCTACCAGGAGCGAGTCATGGGTAAGGCCATCATTCTGGCAAATGACCGCGCACCGGTTGCGGTCGATAGAGGCGTATGTTTGAAACGAGGTTGCCGAATTTGTACGAATTGCACACAAACGTGACGAGGAGGTTCATACCTTGCGCGAACTCGATGTGTTCCTTCTTGGCGTAGCAAAGGGTATCTTTGTCCCATCCCGGAGTGGAGGGAACCAACTTTTTAATCATAAACGATCTGCAGTGCGGACCTAACCGGCGCTCGTGAGCTGCTTGCGGCGTCGTGGCAGCTACTCCCGGTTTGGGGCGTACAATGGTTGTTCACCGAGCGACTGACTTCGAAGGAAGGAAAGGAATCTAACCCATGGACGAAGATGAGAAACAGGTATTACATGTAGCGGCAATCTTACTCGCCGCAGCTGTAGGACAAACACACGAGCCGGCCAATCAAAAACAAGTTGTCATCGCAGTGGACAATGCCCGCAGGTTGTATGCCGAGGTGAAGAGACAGCACGACGAAGCTAGTACCACACGAGCGACTGACTGAGTGCCTGATGAGCTGTTACCAGAAAATTCGCCACTCTTTCGATTTTTCCGCTCTGCAACGCATTCGTGCAAACCACGCGCACATAAATCGCGATACAATTTTGACCTGTCTCCCCGATACCCGAATTGCCTGTAGCGTTGCCTCGCCCTCGCGCGAGGGGGAGTTTTACGATGCCGCAAAATATTGCCCCTGGACAGATCGACATCGCCGACTGGGTCACGGGCCTGGCCGCCATTCGGGAAGAGGACTTTACTCTCAAGACCGTCCAGGAGTATGTCATCCAGCATCCCGTGCAGCCCGCCAGTCTGGAACGCTATTGTTTCTTCTCCAAAGGAAGCTACACCCGCAACCTGATCTTCAAGAATGCTCTTTTCGAATGTATGACTCTGTGTTGGGAAATTGGACAGCACAGTCGCATCCATAACCATCGCGATCAAAACTGTTGGATGTCTGCTCCCATCGGCCGCCTGCAGGTACGCAACTACAGGGTGGAAAAGCTCGATCCGGCCACTGGCGACTGCAAAATTACCCCCACCGATATCTACGATCTGGACGGGACACATCCCACCTTTGTTAACCCCATGGAACCTGTTCATGAGGTCACGAATCTTGCGGAATTTAACCAGCGTGCCGTAAGCATCCACATCTACTCCAAACCCTTCGATAGCTGCGAAGTCTACTACCGCGATAAGAATAAATACGCCGACGTGCCCCTCTTCTATACCAGCGAGTACGGCAAACTCAATCCTGAAGAAAAGTTACTTTAGCGCCAGTCTGGGGTGCGCTACGAACATGTCCGGTCTTCCCATATCCTCGATGAATTAATCCCTCTCGAGTCCTCCGTGATTCCAGAAGTCTGCGTCCCGCTGCAAATCTGCTAACGATACATTTCCAGGGAATCTGCGTCTAAGTGGCTAACGTCGACCTGCACCACCGCTTCGATCAGGCCGCCAGCAGGAAAAGCATGACCCAGGAGGCGCCAAGAATCAGGGCTAGGTCGAACATGGCCTCCTCGGGCCAGGAGATCTACATGCGCTACTCTCTGCCATTGCAGATCGTAACTATCGTTACTTCCCTTCTAACCGCAGCTCCAATCGTCACTGCCGATCCCTGGCGAAAAGTAACTAAGTTGGCCGATGGCGTCTACGCCATCGAGCATCCCGGTCATCGTCACGACGGTCTTTTCAGCGGCAACACCACGGTCATTATCGGCACTAGGCAAGTGTTGGTCGTCGATTCTGCCTACCTGCCTTCGGTCACGCACGAAGACATCGCTCAGATTGGGCAATGGACCGACAGGCCGGTCTGTTTTCTCTTGAATACTCACTTTCATAATGACCACAACCTCGGAAACAGCTTGTACCTGGAAGCGTATCCAGCTTTGACCATCATTGCGCATGCCGGAACCAAGAAAAGCATGGACCTGTTCGGCCCCGGCTCAGCGATTCGCGAAGAGAAAACCAACGCCCGCCTCCAGCAGATGCTCGTCCTGGGTAAGGGTCCGGACGGCCAGCCGCTGACCTCCGAGGAGAAAGCCTACGTCAAGGAACTCCTCGACCGACGCCTTCCGCTGACCGACGAACTCAAGAAAACCAAGTTTCAAAGTGCCACGCTCACCTTCGACCACGACTTTTCCATCGATGTGGGCGATCGTGAAGTCCAGGTGAAGTTCCTCGGAAGGGGTAACACAGCCGGTGACGCAGTGGCCTTTCTCCCCAAAGAAAAAATCTTGGTCGTTGGCGATCTCGTAGGGGCTCCTATCCCCATGGCGAATGATGGCTACCCGAGCGAATGGATCCAGACATTACAAAACCTGGAGCAATTGGACGCGGACAAGATTGTCCCCGGGCACGGCCCAGTGCTGTACGACAAATCACAGGTCGTTCTCTTTCACGACCTGCT
Organism: Candidatus Acidiferrales bacterium; assembly: GCA_963775865.1. Lineage (GTDB taxonomy): Bacteria > Acidobacteriota > Terriglobia > Acidiferrales > UBA7541 > Acidiferrum. The sequence goes on from CAVZKU010000002.1 coordinate 1,094,128, forward strand.
GAAGAGTGCCGAGGAGCAAATGAACGCAAAGCTCATGCAACTCGGTCCAGCAATGTCTCAGACTCTAGATGAGGTGAAAGGCAGCATTGACCTGTCTTCTTTCCGGCAGCGTTTCATTGGCAACGACGCCAGTCTCGAACCCGATTGGACTGAATTCACCGACGGCCTCATCAAAACCATGTTCGAAGAGGCTAGTTTGCGCTAGAAGTGTGTGTTTCGTCGGACTCGACGCGTTCTGTGAACCGCCCCCGCATGGCGGACGAATTTCCATTCGGCTAGCCGGAGGCAACTTGTGCATCGACAAATGACTCTCTCGGCGGTGTCTCTTTTCTTTGCCGTCGCGGCCTGGGCTCAACCGGAACAGGCGCTCATTGTTCCCCCCGACTCGCCGCGTTGGGATCTTCAAGGTCAGGCAAAAACCGCCGAATATCAAGGCCGCAAGTGCCTGCGGCTTGATGGCGGCGTCGCCATCCTCAAGGATTTTGAAATGCGCGACGGTGTCATCGATGTGGACGTGGCCACGCCAGCACTCCACGGGTTTTTCGGCTTCGACGTCCGCATTCCTGACGACGGTTCCAATTACGAAGAAATCTATCTTCGCCAACACAAGTCCGGTCTGCCCGACGCCATACAGTACACGCCAGTTCTCAACACCGGCCGCAATTGGCAACTCTTCAACGGACCGGGTTTCACCGGGAACGTCGATATTCCCAAAGGAGTGTGGTTTCACCTGCGCCTGGCTGTAACAGGCGCGCAGGCCAAACTCTACATCAAGGACATGGACAAGCCCGCTCTCGTCATGGACGATCTCAAAAGCGGCGTCGAGAAGGGACAGGTGGCCTTGATCACGCTTACCGGCGAAACCTATTTTACCAATTTCGTTGTCAGGCGCACGCCCGACGCGCGCTGGGAACGCCATCTTGCCCCCACTCCACCAAACACCATCACGAAGTGGAGTATCTCTCCGTCCTACGATGCGCTCGCCCGAAATTTGGAGCGTCCACTCACAGACTCGGAGCGCAGCGCTATCCAGTGGCAGGATGTGGAGGCCGAGCCACCCGGTTTTGTCGTGTTGTATCGCTATCGCGAAGCTCCGCATCCGCGCGTCACGTTTCAGGGGGACTTCCCGAAACGGCTCGAGCCGCAGCCAGGCATAAAGGTCTTGTATGCCCGCACCACCATCGATTCCGACCGCGACCAGTTGAAAAAACTTTCCATCGGCTATAGCGATGACGTGAGCGTCTTCCTCAACGGCAAGATTCTCTACCGGGGCCGCAGCGCACAAGGCTTCCGCGATCCGGGCTTCCTCGGCATCGTCAATCCGGAAAACGACGCCGTGTATCTCCCTCTAAAGAAAGGCAGCAATGAACTCATGCTAGCTGTCAGCGAACTCGGCGGCGGTTGGGGATTCATCTGCCGCCTGGACGATGTTCCACAAGAGTGAACTAAGCCCGATTCCCTTCCTCGAGTGGCGCTTTTTCAGGATCGCTATGTTTCCCAACACCTTGGGGCTATCATACGGGTGCGAGTTTCCTGCAATGCCGCGAAAAACATCCTTGCTCTGCTGGAAGGAGGGGATCGGCGCATGATTGGTCGCGCTGACGTGGTAGCTGCGATGGTCTCTCGCCATGCAGAACGTTTTCCTAAACTCATTGCGGGTCTATGGTCCACCGACCCTCTCGTTCGAATGAGGGCGGCGGACGCCACCGAGAAAGTCACGCGAAAGAATCCTGCGCTTCTCCAGCCCAACAAAAAGGAATTGCTGAGGTTGATGATCGAGGCTCAGGAGCCGGAATTGCGCTGGCATCTGGCGGTTATCGTTCCACGGCTCCCACTGAATGCGAAGGAACGGACCCGCGCCATATCTTCTCTGCACGGTTATTTGCAGGACCGTAGCTCGATAGTGAAAACCTGCGCTCTGCAGGGACTCGCTGACCTGGCGCGGAATGACCCAAAGATTCGACCGAGAATAGTTCAGATGATAAGCCGGGCTGCGCGGAGCGGCACACCTGCAATGAAAGCTCGCAGCCGCAAGCTCCTGATTCACCTGGGTCGCGCCTGATAGCCCGGCGGGGGCGTGATAAGTAGTCTGTAACGAACACGGCCAGATATACGCAGGTAACCTGAAACAGGCCTTGACGCAGAAGAAAACGCCCGGCAAAGCCGGCGCCAATCTCGTCCTATCTGCAAATACACGCGGGAAAGGTGGACCTATGAAAAGGAATCGCAAACGGTTATCCGCAGCGCTCAACCGTTGGCCAGTCCAAGGCTGGACCTTTCTCGGCATGCTTCTCGTGTCCTTTGCCGCTGGCTCACTCCTTACCGCCCGTCTGATGTCTCTGAGCCAGGTGCATGCAGATAGCAATCGCGTCTTTGAGCTTCGCGTTTATCACACCTTCCCCGGAAAAGTGCCAGCACTCGACTCCATCTTTCGTGACCTTTCAAAGCTAATCGCCAAGCATGACCTCAATGTTGTCGGCTACGGGGTACCCCAAGAGGATCCGGTGTGGTCCAACACGTTCGTTTACCTCGTGGCTCATTCCAGCCAGGAAGAAGCGAAAAAGAATTGGGACTCACTTCATGCCGACCCGGCCTTTGCACAGTTTAGGCAACAGGCCGTCCCACTGGTTGAAAAAGAAGGCGAAGGTTATAAGGTCGACAAAGTCTTCATGCGTCCGACGGATTATTCCGCGATGAAGTAGAGCTCGGGCCTGACAACGAATATCTCTGCCTGCTAGTGGCTCGAATCCGCATACTTAACCGAGCAACCGTACGGACGCGTCGCTGGCGTTTCCACCGGTTTACCCGCCATCGCCTGCCGCAGAGCCAGGCTGACGTAATTCGTGGCATTCGGAATATCCTGCAGGTCGGTTGTCGCCTTGTCGTCGATGGCCCCACTGTAGATCACTACGCCCTGGGGATTGATGACCACCATCTGTGGCGAGGTTTTCGCGTCGTACAGATGCCCGATCTCTCCGGCCGGGTCGAGAAGTGCCGCGGTTGGCGCAGCCTGCATCTTCTCCAGGTACTCGTTCTCTTCGCTGGCGGTTACGTAACCCTGCTTGCCCGGTGCCGAGGACAAAATACTGAACCAGACGACTCCCTGCCCGGTCCACTCTTTCTGCAGCCGTTGCATGTTGCCGCTTTTATAGTGCTTCCCAACGTATGGGCATCCGTTATTGTGCCACTCCAGGACCACGTACTTTCCGCGATAGTCAGAAAGGTGAACCGTCTTGCCGTTGCTCGCTGTCGCTGTGAACTCCGGCGCCGGGTCTCCCACTTTTGCCGCCCACACCAACTGCGAAATTGCGCACAATGCGAGAGCAACAATCATCGTTCCTGGATTCCAGCGTTTCATTTCTATACCCTCCTCTAACTACTCTTCTAGGTGGATCCCCATGCTTTGGTTATTTTTCGCTGCCCCGGGCTTGCCGAGCGGCACATCGATCACGTAGGCCCGATCGGCAGACAACACCAGCACGCCCTTCAATCGGTCCACGGGTTTCACAAGCTGCTCCGATTTCCGCATCGTCAACCGAAACCCGCCAGCCGTCGACTGGAACTTTTGCGGTGCGGCGTTGTCAATCTGCGACTCGGCCAGTGGAAAAAACATCGCCTGCGTACTCTGCTTGCCAACGTTCGCATCGAGCACGAACGAATCCTTTTCCTCGGCCACACTTAATTTCCAGTTGGCAGGCGCTGGGCGTGGCAATGACTTGCGCACAGCACTAAATAACCCCCTCGCCGAAGGGTCTGGTGCAGCCGGTTGCACTTTGACCGGGAGTGTGAGCGAAACCTGGGCCTTGCCGGGGATGCACATGTCGTGGCAGACCAGCACCCGCAAATCGGCCGTGATTCGCGTGGATCCCTGCGCTGCCAGCTTTTCGCTCGCATGGATCGGCACGATAAGCATTACCGTGTCCTCGTACCCATAATCCACGATGCTCGTTGTTCCAAGGCGCCGCGGCGTGGGCCATTCCATTTGCCCGGTGGTAAGGCCCGCTGGTAATTGCCACTTCACTTGCGGCGGCTCACCGGAATCGCCCGGGTTGACCCAGTAAATGTGCCAGCCCTTTTCCATTTGGAAGCGCAAGCCTACATTGAGCGTATGCCCCGACGTGATCCACTGATTCTCGGCGACCAGTTCTACGGTGCCATGGGGAATCGGCGTGCCTGCGCCGTTCACGCCAGCCGGACACAGCGACAGAGCCAGTACACATATACAAATAAGGACCCGGGGCATATTTGAAGGGGGGCTACATCCTGGCATTTCTGTGTGCATCCACAAATCGACCCATGAATTACCTGTCCTCTCTGACGTTGCAGGCAAAGCCATGGTTTCCTGAATTTTCTGCTGTTACGGTGTAGTCCTCAAACAGCGGTCGGGTCTCAATGCGCTTTGCTGGATCTCTCGTTGGACGCAGCGGAAGCCTGGAACACCACATACGCTTGAATCGCGCTCACTTGGTCAGGCTTCAGCGCGTCATTGAACGAAGGCATGCCGCGGGATTCGCGCTCTCCTCCCAGCACGATGGACTGGAATTGCTGATGCGTTTCCGCGGTGGCATAGCGCAGGTCCGGCACGCTGGAGCCAGAGATCACGCCCACTCCGTGACAATAGAAACAGTACCGCATGTAGAGGACACCGCCTTCGTGGATGGTCGCAGGCGTGACCTTCATTTGAATCGCGGGCGTAGGAGGCCCCACATGTCCAAACGGGGGAACCTCCAGCTTTGCGTTGGCGCCAAGGGCAAACGTAAGTACGCGGCCAAAGCCTCGCTTCACCGGTCCGCTGCCCGGCAGATTAACGAGTCCAGCGGCCCCGCCCCAGCCAACCATCAGCGTAATGTACTGCACTCCATTCACAATGTAGGTCACGGGTGGCGCCATAATCCCTGTGCCCGCGTCGTACTCCCAAAGTTTCTTGCCGTCAGTGGCCCGATAGGCGCAGAAAATTCCGTCCGATCGCCCTTGAAAAACTAGGTTGCCACCCGTCGCCAGTACGCCGCCACTTTCAACTAACGGAAGATTGACCCGCCATGCCTCGTGTTGCTCGACAGGATCCCAGGCAACCAGATGACCGGTCATCGGAGGAGCAGAGAGTGCTTTTTGCAGGACCGGTCCATTGTAGCCGGGGTCCTCACCGCGATTCCAAAGCTGGGGGTTCGATTTCCAGTTTTTGTCCGGAGCGCTCAAAAAGAATGATTTTTCTCTCGCCGGCACATAGACAAGCCCGGTGGCCGGATGAAACGCCATCGGATACCAGTTGTGTCCGCCCCCTGGCGCAGGCGAAACAAGTGCTGGCTGCAGCCCGTCGTGTAGACTGACCGATTCTTCTGGACGGCCCGTTTTTTCATCAATACCTGTGGCCCAATTTATTCCATTCACAAACGCTTTCGCGGAGAGGAACTGCCCCGTCTGGCGGTCGAGTACATAGAAGAATCCGTTCTTCGAAGCTTGCATGATGACCTTGCGCCGAGCCCCTGCGATTGTGAGATCCGCCAGCATTAAAGGTTGCGTGGCGTCGTAGTCCCAGTTATCACCCGGCGTCACCTGAAAATGCCAGACCAGCTCGCCGTCGCTCGCCCGCAGCGCCAAGATCGATGCGAGGTACAGGTTGTCTCCTCCTCCGGGACTGCGCGGATCCCGGTACCACGCCGATCCGTTGCCCGTGCCCGTGTACACAAGATCGAGGTCGGGGTCGTACACGATGGTGTCCCACGGCGTCCCACCGCCTCCTGCAACCCACCACTTCCCGTTCCAGGTTTTCGCCGCGACTTCCAGGGCTTTAGACTCGAACCCTTTTGCAGGATCGCCCGGAACGGTAAACGTGCGCCAGAGAAGCTTCCCGGTTTCCGCATCGTAGGCAGAGATATAACCGCGCACGCCAAACTCGGATCCGGCGTTGCCAATCAAAAGTTTTCCTTTGGCGATTCGCGGCGCGCCAGTAATCGCATACGGCTGGGATTGGTCCACCGTGACGACATCCCACACGGGCTTACCGGTCTTCGCATCCAACGCGATCAGTCGCCCATCCAGCGTGCCGAGATAGACCTTGTCGTTGTAGAGAGCGACTCCCCGATTCACAACGTCGCAACAAATCGTCCTGGCACGGGCACGAGGTACTTTGGGGTCGAAGGTCCAGAGAATCTCACCCGTCTTTGCGTCCAGCGCGTACGCAACGCTCCATTCGCCAGTTGTGTAAATCACGCCGTTGGCGACCAATGGTGTCGCTTCCAAACCTCGCGTCGTACCCAATTCTCGATCCCACAACAATCCCAGTTGCCCGATAGTTTGTTCGTTGATCTGGCTCAACGGGCTGAATCGTTGCTCGTCATTGGTCCTTCCGTACATAGTCCAATCGGCTCCAGCTGCGACCGCCGTAGGGGAAGCAGATTTCTTGCAAGCTTCCAGGGAGAAGACCAGTGAGCCGGCAAATAGCAGCGATACGCTGAGTCGCATCTTCATGGGATCTCCCGAAAGCTCTCTTTTTAGTGGCAACCTGATTGAATTGTGCACGCCGCCGAAGGAATGTGTGTGATTAAGAACCGATATCCGTGAGCTGTCAAGCGCCAGTCTACTCGCAGTCTACTCGCCAGCGGTACAAGCTCAAGTCCGCCCACCGAATATCGTGCCGTCCGTGGCTCAGAATAGAGACACGCCGGGTCAGTGTCCCTGCCCGCCGTTTCCTTCTCGAAATCCTGCCCGACCCGTGCAATATTGAAAAACAGATCAATCTGTTTTTGCGAAGACTCCATGCGGGGCCACATTCCGATTGAGGGATTGCGACCCGAGAACTCTTGGAGGATTGGGAATGGCTTCTGAGAAAGCCCCACACTCTCGTTGCCATGAATAACTTTGGCGATATGTATCTGAAGGACGAGCACGGCCATGTATATTTTCTGAACGTGGCACTGGGTCATCTGGCCAAGGCGGCTGACTCTACATGCGAACTTCAACAATGTGTCGCCATAAAAGAGAATCAGTCTCGATTTCGATATCACTGTCGCCGTAAAGGGAACGCCGATGCGCAAGAAGCCATAGCCTGGTCACGGCCCCAGACGGATAGTCAGTTCAAGCGGTAGCGTGCAACCGCCGCATCGCCTTTCGTTCAATGCTCGCTGCAAAAAGTGGTGTTTCCCGGCGGTTGTGGTCTCCGCCGTCATGTTGCCGCGCTTTGGCAGCTTCTTCGAACGAAATATTGTGGTTGGCGATGAATTCCATGAATTCCGCCGTCGGATTCGCCACCACGCTGTTCGTGTATTCGCACGTTTTCTCAACCAATTCTTTTGCGCGCAATGTCCAGGTGACTTGAAACGTTACTTCGCCCTCGATAGCTCCACATCGGCAAAACGTTCCTTCTTGCCATTCGATTCATCATCGATGAGCCACTTCCAGGTGTCTGTTCCACCATCACGTGTAAATGTCGTTCGTAAGGATACCGAAGGCGCGATCGCGAAGACGAACGGAATCGAATCCCCTGATTTCTTCGCGTGGCCAATTCCTTGCGCGGACAAGCCCCCTCCGCCCGAGGAGTCGAGCCATAGGCACGCATACTCCTGTGCCTTCTCGTCCCAACTGATAAAGACGATGGCCTCATACGAAGGGCGGCCTGCGGCGTCTTTCTCCCGAGAAACCTCGTGCAGTCGCAAATACTCGCGGTTGAGCACCCACTCCGCCTGCACGTCGTGTGTCGTCGGCTTACCGGCGATCGTCCCCTGCAGAACCCAATTCCCCGCCAGATGATCGAGCAATTGCACTTGCGCGTTCATCGCGGCAGGTTGCTGCGCGCGGCACACTCCCGCAAGGGCGAACACGAGAATCACTAAACCCGTCTGTTTGCAGCAGGACCATACTCGGGCTTCCACGCTCATCTTTCCTCCCCTCACGGTTCCAGCGCTCAACTCTCTCCTAAGCCGTAGCGTATCCCGAAGTTTCGCACCTTACGCCAACACCCCGAGCTTCCGCCGCAGGGTTGCGCATCCCCCCACCGCGGTATTTGTTCGAACGCTGTTGTGAAATTGGCCTACTTCTTTTGCTCGGCTGGCGTGTACCAGATGGGCGAAGTCCACGCGCGTTGCTGCACAGTTGTGGGTACTCCAGGGTTCGGAGGCAAGTTCAGTTTTGCTGCCCAATACGTCGACCACCTCGGCGTGGGGATCTCCAGGACGCGTGCATAATATGTTGCGCTAGCTTTCGGATCGAATGCGGGATCGGTCCACTCGCCAATCAGTTCCGTAGCACCGATGGAATTCGTATACGTAGCGGTCTTCACGTCCACCGTATTTCCGACCGCCGGAATTTTCCCAGTCTTCGGGTTGACTTTCCGATCGCCACTCCATACCACTTCATAGATCCTTTCTTGGCTCTTGCCGTTCTTCGTGGAGATCTTGATGATCTGGATCCGATCCAAATTCCCGCTATTGGGATCCTTCAACGCATGAACCACAAACGTCGGAGCGCTTCCGGATCCTTGTGTCGGCAGATCGCTACCCATCGGCACGCCACCGTCATACGCGGCCTTTACCCAATCAGCATTCTTCGTCATATCCTTGGGGTAGTTCCAACTGGCAAACATGCGCACCTGAAGCCGCACTCCCGAAGTGCCGAAGGTCTCCTTGCGCTTCATCGCGGCAAATAGCGATTCCCGCGTATTCTCTTCGGCCCAGACACCCGTCAATCCTCCGGACCCCAGGCTTGTGGGAGGTTCCCCTCCAATCGAAGTGGTCGCCGTGATGACCGTCTTTGGGTTGTTATCTTGCAGGCCGTGCGATCCGGGATAATTGCTCGCCTCAGTGGAAGAAAGTGCCGAGTGGTAGTCGGTTCCCGCTTCGATGCCATACTTGAATGGATTGACGCCCAAGGTTGCCTGCAATTCCTGTCCCACACCATACGCCTGCCGCAGATAGCTTCCGGTTGCAGATTTTGCCGGCGTGGCTGTGCCGATAAGGTACTTCCACATTTCGAAATTCGCAAATTCATCAGTAGGGGATAGCGTAGGGCTGGTGTCACTCTGCCCCTTCCCCTGGATAATCTCTGCGAGCGGCTCGTTAGCCATGCGGCGTTCGGCGTATTCGCGGGTCAGAGGCTTCCCCGACAGATCCCTCGTGTTGAACATGAGTCCGTTGCTGGCATTTCCGTTGTGCGGAACCGCAATCACATCCAGTCCCGCTTTCCGCTGTGCCTCCAAGTACGTCCACAGCGCTTCCGGATCCAGCGAGTCAAACGCCGAGAATGGAATCTCCGGCCCCTTGTCGGCAAAAATCACGCAGCGGTGTAAGTTTTGAAATTGCGGCGCGGACGTCCACTCAAATCCGATGAACGATGTGAATTTGCCTGGCTTATTGTATTTTTCCGCTGTCGCCGTGTACGCCATCCATGTGGAGTGCAGCACTTTTGGATCCGACAATTCCGGCAGCGGTTTATTGGTCACGAATGTCCCGACGACCTTGTGGAACGCCGCAGCTGCCACCGACGGATCCGTGCTGGTCATATTTGTGTACCATTCGGTTTTCGCGAAGGCGCCGTTGGGATTGATCGTTTCCGGTCCTACGCCCAGATACTCGGCGTGATCGGTAAGCGCCAGGAAGTCGAGCGGCACAATACGCTTCTGAGGGTGTCCGAAATATTCGACGGTCTCCCCCATCGCATAGCGGAACGCATCATCCGGAGTCGTTCTCGTGCCCATGGCGAACGCGTCCATCGAATAGCCGCTATGCAGGTGTAGGTCGCCGAAATACGCGTTGCGCAGTGGATTGCGCGGCGGTCGGGTCTCCGCCGATGTCGTCTGGCCTTGTGCTCCTGCGGGCGCGGAAGTCGGGCCGGTCGGTTTCGAACAACCCGATAAACCAACCAGCAATGCGGCGAGACAGATTAGGCTGGCAGTTCCATTCTTCTCGGACACGTGTCCTCCGTCATAATTTTTGCGGCCGATAAATGGGGAGTGCGTGGGCAGAAAGGTGGTTCTTTCCGCATCCGAATCGGCGACCTCAGATTGCCCGCGAGTATAGCGCACACCGTTAGTTGCGCCTAGTTCCTAATTGCGCCTTCTCCCTGGCGCTCGATTTCCGGCTAATCGTGTCACCACACTAGCGCCAAAGTCGTGTCACTTCCGGCGGAACGTCTGGAATCGGAACGAATATCCCACGCCAATTAAATGATTGACCGCTGCTGACATCAGTCCCACACCAAGATGCATGTCCAACTGCTGCTGTTGCCTCTTTCCCAGTTTCAGCGCCGATCCCAATTGCACAAACTGCCGTGTTCCCCCGCGTTCCGGAAAATCGCCAACATATTCCACGAACGCATCCCGTCGCGACGTAAATTGCCGGTCCAAAAGAAATGTTGCTTCGCCCGTCAAATTTCGCCTCTGTCCCTGTGTCGGCCCGTACAATGACAGCATTCCCGCCGCCGTCCATTTGGACGACAACCCGCGTGACCACGCCACTTGTAACCCGGGATCGTATCCCCCGCTCGCTACCCCGCTGGCCCCCGTCGGAAAACTGACGAACGCGGTTGCAGAAACATCGAATCCTCCAGGCAAAGGCCCAATCTGTACTTTTGTTCCGAGGGCCAGGTCACCGAATCCGGTGCCGGAGCCATTGCCGTTCAAGTTGTAATAATAGTCGGGTACGGTAACGCGCAATTCCGTCCGCGGTGCGACTCCAAACCGCACCAGCGTCTCCGATGCGTCCGCAATGTTTTGCCCCTGGTTGTTGCTGACATTAAACCCGTTCTCCGCCTGAAAACTCCCCACCGGCACAACAACGCTGGAGTTGGTCACCGCCGGCCGGTCCGTGGCAATGGGCGTGTTGCTGCTGCCGGGCTGTTCCTGCCCATGGCTCGCCGCCAGCCCCACAAGCACAAAGGCCAGCAGCATCCTTGCAATTCGCAAGACCATAGGCCGATGGAACGTTTCCGTGATCACGTTCGTCGCCGGAGACAAATCCTCTCACGAAACTTTCTCGCAACTCGAGAATTCTTGAAATGATCTTCTCAGGTTACGCGCCGCACTCTTCGCCGCTGACCAACAGAGGGCTGCCACGCCAGCAAGCGCCCGTTCGTGCCTCTCTGCGATTCGGCACCAGCATCCTTCCTTCCCACTGCCCAAACCATTCCTACTCGTGTCCATTCCTCACTCGTTGATCTGCCTCACCTCTATACCTAAGATGACCGCACTATGGCGGAACCCGACACGCTCCTCGGGCAGACCATCTCGCACTACCGCATCCTGGAAAAATTGGGCGGTGGCGGGATGGGCGTGGTGTACAAAGCCCAGGACATCCGTCTCGAGCGTTTTGTTGCTCTGAAGTTCTTTCCCGAAAGTCTGGTCGTCCATGACCGCCAGGCTCTCGAGTGATTCCGGCGTGAGGCCAAGGCCGCCTCGGCTCTAAACCATCCCAACATCTGCACCATTCACGATATCGGCGAAGCGGACGGCAAAGCTCTCATCGCCATAGAGTATCTCGATGGCGCAACCCCGAAACTCCTTATCAACGGCCAACCCATGGAGCTCGAGCGCCTCCTGGATTTGGCCATTGAGATGAGCGACGGCTTGGATCCCGCGCTCACCCACTGGTCAGGAAAACTTCTTCCTCGAGGTCGGTGTCCCCCTCGCCACCCGCACCACCCCACCGGCAAACTGGGATGAGAAAGCCGAAGCCGAAGCCGAGTTCAAGTCCAAAGGTCCTGGCCTTCGCTCAGAAGTATCGTACCGAGCTCTTGCCCCACGCCTGAGCACCTGCCTGGCGTCCATTCTCGCCGGCACGCGGGCTACCCCTTCGCGCATTTCCCGTTACCCAACCAGCAGCACCTACCCCGCCTCATGATATAAACGATAGAACAGTTTTCGCGCCCATTGTCACGATCAGGGGAGGGTGGGAGTGTTGCAAGGCTTTACCTCAAAAATTTGGGGCCGTGGCAGTCTGCTCAGTACCCCATCCAGTTTCCGAATCTATTTTCTACTTCTATTCACCGCCGCCGCGATCCCTCTGTCCGCACAGCAAGTCGATCCCGCCGCGCCCAATGTCGTCCAGCCCGGCGCCCCCGGCAAGCCCAGCAAAACTCTGCCTCCCTCGACCAAGGGCACGTTGCCTCCTCGTTCTCCCGCCGACGTGGAGTTCATGCAGGGCATGATCATGCACCACTCGCAAGCCGTCGAAATGACCGCTTTGATTCCCTCTCATACCGACAACAAGGATCTCCGCTCGCTCGGCGCGAAAATCAGCAGCTCTCAGTCGGACGAAATTAAGTTTATGCAGCGCTGGCTCGCCGCTCGTGGCGAACCACTTACCATGTCGATGCCCGGTATGCCGGACATGAACACCTCCGGCAAGCCCATGGCCCTCATGCCCGGGATGCTCTCGCCCGAACAGATGGACGCCCTGCGCAAAGCCAAGGGCCCCGAGTTCGATCATTTGTTTCTGGTTGGCATGATTCAGCACCACAATGGCGCCTTAATCATGGTCAAGGATCTCTTCGACACTGCTGGCGCGGGTCAGGATGCCGACATCTTCAACTTCGCCACCGATGCCGACAATACCCAACGCGCCGAAATCAAAATTATGCAGTCTATGTTGGAGAAAGAACCTGTTCAGGAGAAACGATGAATCGATTGCCCAGTCGTGCAGTTCGTGTGGCGGTGGCCGGATTTTTTTTCTGTTCCGGCATAGCTCGTTTGTACGCGCAGGCACCTGCAGCTCCGCCCCCCACTCCGCCGGCCACCCCGGACCCCGCAAAGGCTCCCGAGCCGCCCAAGGAGCCCGAGAATCCCTTCGCGGCCAAGCCGGCTCCCCCGCTCCCTCCAGGCATGACCGGTTCGGACGCGACCGATCCACGATTCAAGCTGACGCCCGGCCTCTATGATGCCGGCGAAGCCTCAATGGGCTTGAGGCACCTGATGCTGCTTAAGAAACCGGAGGCCTTTCAACTCGGTGCAACAGAGGCCGATGACCCAAAGGTCCAGAAGACGCTCGGCCAGCTCGGCGTTGGCAATCCCGCAAAAATGCCGAAAGAGTTGAAGATGGTCATCGCTCAGCTCGCCTTCGCCAACTCCGACTTCGCCTTCCAGGGCAATCACCTGTTCCAGGGAAATTTTTATGGCGTGAATATCTACGACATCGCTAATCCCGCAAACGCCACCCTGCTGACCTCGATGGTTTGCCCCGGTGGGCAGGGCGACGTCTCCGTCTACAAAAATCTCCTCTTCATGTCCGTCGAAATGCCCAATGGACGCCTCGATTGCGGTGTGCAGGGCTTTCCGCCCGAACCTCCTCCTGCTCCAGGCCACGAAAAAGATCGTCGCTTGCCGGCCGCGCAAAAAGACCGGTTCCGCGGTGTCCGGATCTTCGACATTTCCAATATCAAGAATCCCCAACAAGTTGCCGCCGTGCAGACCTGCCGCGGCTCGCACACGCATACTCTCGTGCTCGATCCCAATGATAAGGACAACGTCTACATCTACGTCTCCGGCACATCCTTCGTTCGCCAACCGGAAGAACTCGCGGGTTGTTCTGGTGAAAAGCCGGACAAGGACCCCAATACTGCGCTGTTTCGCATCGACGTAATCAAAGTCCCCGTCGCGGCGCCGCAAGACGCCAAGATCGTCTCCAGCCCTCGCGTCTTTATGGACGCGCGCACGGGTGCCATGAACGGTCTCAGCAACGGTGGCAGTCACGACAAGGGTGAAGAGAAGCCCACGGACTCAGATCAGTGCCATGACATCACCGTATACTCCGCCATCGGCTTGGCCGCGGGCGCCTGTTCCGGTAACGGCATCCTGCTCGACATCAAGGATCCCGTAAATCCCAAGCGTCTCGATGCCGTCAACGATCCCAACTATTCTTACTGGCACTCTGCTTCCTTCTCCAACGATGGCAGCAAAGTCATCTTCACCGACGAGTGGGGCGGCGGCCTCGGCGCGCGCTGCCGTCCAAACGATCCCAATAAGTGGGGTGCCGACGCGATCTTCCGTCTCAAGGACGACAAGCTCAGCATGGTCAGCTATTACAAGCTGCCTTCCGCTCAGGGCGACACGGAAAACTGCGTCGCGCACAACGGCTCGCTCATCCCCATTCCCGGCCGCGATATCGAAGTTCAGGCTTGGTATCAAGGCGGTATCTCTGTAATGGACTTCACCGACCCCGCGCATCCTTTCGAAATTGCTTACTTCGACCGCGGCCCCATTGATGCCAAAACCATCGTCCTCGGCGGCGACTGGTCGGCCTATTGGTACAACGGCGTCATTTATGGTTCCGAGATTGCCCGCGGCTTGGACGTCTTTGAACTAATGTCCACGCAGTTCCTCACGCAAAACGAGATCGACGCGGCGAAGACCGTTCGTGTCACTGAGCTGAACGTCCAGAACCAGCAGAAAATTACCTGGCCCTCCCAGTTGGTCGTAGCCAAAGCCTATGTCGATCAGTTGTCCCGGTCCCAGGCATTGCCCGCAAAACAGATTACCGACCTGCAGAAGTCCATCAACAACGCCGAATCTTCCCACATGAACAAGGGTAAGGTCGCCAAGCTACAGAAAATGGCGCCGTCTTTGGAAAAGAGCGCCACCACCGCCAAGACCTCGGCCGACGCCGCACGCATGCGCGCTTTGGCGGATATTCTCAAGCAACCGTCCGCGTAGCCGCATCGCACAACCCGCGGAGTTTTCCTCACGCAAGCCTAGCGCTGCGCCACTACCGCCGTGGCCAGCTCTTGGACTTGTTTCTCCCGCGTTGCCTCCGAAGCGTCCGTCGTCAACTCGCACCAGGACTCCACGCTCGCGGCTTTGAGCCACAACGGTGTCACCTATACCAACGCGTCCACGTCCACTCCCTCGGATTCCTCCCCCGGCTCGCTGCTCTCGTCACCGGCGGTTCTCCCATCACCGCGGGCCTCTGGTGCGACGTCACCTACTATCGCGCCCTCTCTCCTCCCGCAACCACCACCTCTCTGCCCATCACCGGCGGCGCCTTGTGCCGATCGTGTGTGCGCTTCCGTCGCCGTATTCAATCCGTCGCCCGCAAGACTGATCGCCGAGGCCGAGATACCTCCCTGCTGCCTCGTGCCTCGTTTCAACTGTTTCCGGCGGCCGCTCGCTTCGCTCGGTCCACCTCGATAACCGCCGCTTTTTTCCCAAGCTGCAGGAATTGTTCTGCTGTCGTCGTGGCAAACAGGTGCATCCCCCTGGCAACGATTCCTGTCCACCCGGTCTGGTGGCTCGCGCCCAGGCCCGCTCCGTTGTCCCCGTGAAAATATTCATAGAACAGCACGTAATCCCGCCAAAGCGGATCCTTTTGGAATTTCTCTGTCTCCCCGTACACCGGTCTTTGGCCGTCTGCCCCGCGAAGAAAAATACTGTTCAGTCTTCGGGAGATTTCTTCCGCAACCTGGTATAGGTTCATCATGTGTCCCGAGCCGGTCGGGCATTCGATCTGGAACGCATCGCCGTAATACATGTGGTACATCAGCAGCGCCCGGATGATTAGCCCGTTGACCGGCATCCAGATCGGCCCTCGCCAGTTCGAGTTGCCTCCGAACATCCCCGTATCGGACTCCGCTGGTAGATACGACACGCAGTAGTCCCGGCTCCCCGAGCGAAACACGTACGGATGTTCCTCGTGATACTTCGACAACGATCGTATTCCATGTGGACTCAGAAACTCCTTCTCGTCCAGCATCTTCGTCAGCACACGCCGTAGTTTTGTTTCGTTCAGGACCGACGCCATCCTCCGCCCGCTATGGCCGGTCTTCGCTGGGTCGTGGATGTACGCCGTCAGCTCCGGCCGCGCCGCCAGAAACTTCTGAAAGCGTTGTGCCAGCTCCGGATACTTTGCCAGCAGTTCTCCCTCCAGAACGGTCACTGCGCAAAGTGGCAGTAGCCCTACCATCGACCGCACCTTCAATCGCTGCGATGTCCCGTCCGGCAGCCGCAGCACGTCATAGAAGAACCCATCTACTTCGTCCCACATTCCCGTGTCTTCCCCTGCATGCACCATCGCGGAAGAGATCCACAAGAAATGTTGCGCAAACTTGGTCGCCATCTCCGCATATGCGGGCCGTTCCATCGCCAGTTGCACCGCAATCTCCAGCATGTTCTGGCAGAACAGCACCATCCAAGCCGTACCGTCCGCCTGCTCCAAGTACCCACCCGTCGGCAGTGGCGCGCTCCGGTCAAATACCCCAATATTGTCCAGCCCGAGGAATCCGCCTTCGAATACGTTCTTCCCCGTGAGGTCCTTCCGATTCACCCACCACGTGAAATTCAGCAAGAGTTTCTGGAACGAACGCGCCAGCCAATCGAGATCTCCTTTGCCGCGCCGTACCTCCTCCAGCCGGAACGTGAAGATCGTCGACCACGCGTGTACCGGCGGGTTTACGTCCCCGAAATTCCATTCATACGCCGGAAGCTGTCCGTTCGGGTGTAAGTAGCGCTCTTCCAGGATCAGGTCCAGCTGCTCTTTGCCGAACTCTTCATCCACCAGCGATAGCGCAAGAATATGGAACGCCAGGTCCCACGCCGCATACCAGGGGTATTCCCACTTGTCCGGCATCGAGATGATGTCGGCGTTGCTCATGTGTTGCCAGTCGTTATTTCGCGGTGCGCGCTGCTTGGACTTGAAGGGGTCCGCGCCATGCTCTCCCAGCCATTTCGCCACGTCGAAGTTGTAAAACTGCTTCGACCACAGCATTCCACCCACCGCTTGCCGCATCACGTTCGAGGAATCCGCATCCAGTTTCGCCGGAATCACTGAGGCATAGAATTCGTCCGCTTCTTCCCGGCGGCGCTTCACCACCGCGTCGAACTCCGCGCCGAACGGATTTCCCTTCGTCGCGGCATACGCCACTGGCAAATCTTTCGGAGCCACGTTGCTGAGCCGCAAACGCACCACTTCGCACCCGCCCGCAGGAATCGTCACTTGATAGTGCGGCGCGACCTTGGTTCCCTTTCCCTCCGGATTGACTTCTGCCGACTTGGCCTCCACGACGCAGTTGTTGATCCCATCCTTCACGTACGAGTATTGGTTCGCCGTCCCGAACAACCGTTTGTTGTTCGTTTCGTTTTCCGTGAACAGCAATGGTGCGTTCCCCTCGCAATACAAAAATCGGTCTCCCAATTCCGGATGCGATGCGGAAACCACACTCGCCCCCCCCACATTCGTTAACCTCAACAGCAGCGGCCTCGTCGCCTCTTTCGATCCCGACCACGTGTTTCTAAACCACAGCGTCGGCAGCACATGCAACGTAGCCGGCTCCCCTCCCCGATTCCAAACACTAATTTTGATCAGAAGGTCTTCCGGGGATTCTTTCGCGTATTCCACAAACACATCGAAATAGTGGTCCCCATCGAATACGCCTGTATCCAGCAGTTCGTACTCAAGCTCGTGCCGCGTTCGGTTTTTATTTGTGGCCACCAGTTCATCGTACGGATATTCCCTCTGCGGATATTTGTACAGGTACTTCATGTACGAATGGGTTGGCGTGTTGTCCAGGTAGAAGTAATACTCTTTCACATCCTCGCCGTGATTTCCTTCGCTGTTGGTCAGTCCAAACAGCCGTTCTTTTAGGATGGGATCTTTACCATTCCACAGCGCCAGCGCGAAACAGAGTTGCTGATGATCATCCGAAATTCCCGCCAATCCGTCCTCGCCCCAACGGTAGGCGCGCGAGCGTGCTTGATCGTGGCTGAAATAGTTCCACGCATTGCCATCCTTGCTGTAATCCTCCCGCACCGTTCCCCATTGCCGTTCACTCAGATACGGTCCCCATTTTTTCCAGGCGATCCCCTCTCGGGCCTGTTCCAATCTGTGGCTTTCTTGCGTCATGCGGCACCTCGTGCAACGAAATTCTATCCTGCCAGCTCGCAAACGGACATGAAAATGTCTCGCCGCAAACCCGTGGATCGCCATGCAACGCGGAAATGAGAAGGCTAGTACGCAGTTTCTACAGTTCGACGTGCTCCGACTCGCATTCTCCAAAGTTCTGCCGGCGAATCATCCCGCTGCTTGTCTTCTCAGCACTCGCGCCAGATTAAACGACGTCGCCGCCCACAAGATCCCGCCAACCCCAATTCCCAGGGCACTTCCTTGCGCGTTCCCTCGCAACAGCACCCACGCGAGCACCGCAGCGTAATCGCGGCCCCAGTGACGTAGTACACCGGTGCGCGAAACACTCTTCCCAGGTCAAAGAAATGAAGCCCAATCACCACGCCAATCCAATCCGGCAATGCATCAAGTCGCCCCATCCTTTGCGCCGCGGAAATCACTCCGACAACCCCCGCGGCTTCCAGCGCCGTCACCAGCAAAAACCCTCGATTCAGCGGACGCCGCGCGAACGGATACTTTTTTTGCTGCGATCTTCCCTTCACCGCGCAGTACACGCAGCCGATCACCAGCACGCTTGCGATGACCACGCCCGTCAACATCCCGGGTCCCGCCACCGCGTGCGCCATATTCAGTCCCCATGCCACCCACACCCCGCCTGCCACGGTGCCCGCCAACGCACGTCTTCCCGTGCCTACCATTTCTTGCGCCTTGTCGGAAGGATTCACTTCCTCGCCACTCTCCGTCCCTGCGAACAGCCGGTTGTATCACGGACTCGACAACCTGTCATGACTCCTCCCGCGCACCAAGTTCCGGCCGCGCATTCTCCTGATTCACTTCAGAGATTGGTTGCCCTACCACGCACGGAGTTTTATCTCGGCTCTCTCCGCCTTGGATGAACGCACAGAATTTTCCTCGAATATGTTACATATGGCAGGGGCGAACGGGCTCGTTTGCACAGCGGGCCACTTTATTCCTGGCGGGGTCGACTCGGGAGGAAAGGGCGACCGATGAACTGGACACGCATTCTTCTGGCAGCACTCGGCTCCCTTTTGTAGCTTACTACGGCCTGGTCTACCGTCCGCTTGCGCCTCGCTAAGGAAATCGCAAATGCGGTTTGGCCTCTTGCTCTAATTTTCAAAATTGCTACTGCTGGCTGACTCTCTTATCTCGTGATCAGATCGTTCGAATTGATGTGGTACCCGTACAACATTGCTCCATCATCCTTGACGTGCCAGATAAATCGCTCCGTGCCGGTTCCCTCCGCGAATTTCGTTTCGTAAATCAGGGTTACCGTCGCTCCCTCGCCCGAATACCACGCCACTCCCTTGTTCGTTAAGTCGGAGTGCTGCACGTTCCCCAATTTCCGGTGAATCGCTTCGAGCAGTTTCGTGAAATCCGATTCGCTGGTAATTTGATGAAATTTGTCGTCGCAGGACGCGTAGATGGCCGCGTATTGTTCGGTATCCAATTGCGTGTGGAATTGCTCCACGTTTCGTTGTGCGAGTTCCAGGTTTTGTTTCGATGAACCGCAGGAGGTCACCAGCAGGCCCATTCCACACAGCAGCACAACCGCAACGTGCATTCGGAGAACCGGAATCGTCCGGCGTCGGAAGTTCGCCATGAGTCCCCTCCTCCCTCGACTCTAGGCCACCGGTTCGGGAGGAGGTACTGGCCCATCGCACAGGTGTTGCCCAAGCTTAACCGTACCCCTGCGGTTACCCACTCTCCCCAGTCCTTTATCAATTGGGGTCGGCAGATGGCCCGACAACGTGCGGCGTCTCCTGCGCTTCCACAACAGGAAGGAGTATGCCCCATCGCGGAAACCCACCCTTAGGACAGTCTTCTTTCACCTTCTGTCCGGGTCTTGCGGCAGGTTGCGCGGACAAGTCAACGTCTTGGCCCGCTTCAGCCCCGCACCTCGAGAACTTTTTTAGTTCTCCAGCGCGACCGCTTGCGCCCGCCACCGTTCTTCTACGCGGGTCAACGCTTCCTGCACGTCTACTTTGTCTTTCCTTGCGTGCCGCGAGGCCACACGTCATCGATAGACCTGTTGAGAGGACAAAAACGCCCTTCCTCCCTTCTCCGTTTTCTGTAGAAGTCCTTGCTGCAAAAGTTCCGATATCGTGCTTTCTGGAATCCCGCAGAGTTGGACGACTTGCTGGAAGTTGTAGTCATCCGCCATTTTTCGTCCTCTCTTATGGTCGACGGAGCGCACTTTGCCGGATATATTCCGTGTCACTCGGGGATGTGTCTTGCAGCACGCCGAAGTACTAGAACAGTTCTCGCAACTCGCAGTCTATTTGCCTGCGTCCCTGCCTTGATTTGTCGTTAAAAAGCAAACATTACGCGCTCGTGGGGAATGACGCGGCGAGCCGTAATTGCCGCAGCATCGAGCGCTTCTTTTCCTGGTGCGCTTGCATGCGCTTAAGAATATCTGCCAACACGCTCACCGTCTTCACTGCGTAGCGTCCCTTATTCAACATGACGCATTCCGCCCGTTCTCCCATCGCCGCGTCCGTGATTTCCGAACGCGACGGCAATCCCTTTTTCGACAGCGTTTCCAGCACCTGCGTCGCCCAGATCACCGGAACATGCGCCGCCTCGCAAATCCACAGCATTTCTTCCTGCACTTCGGCCAGCCGCTGCGGGCCGCATTCCACCGCAAGGTCGCCTCGTGCGATCATCACGCCGAACGAAGGCGTCCGCATCGTCGCCAGAATCAGTTTCGGCAAATTATCGAAACCCTTGCGCGTTTCAATCTTCAGGATCAGCCCCAGATGCTGGCCTCCCAGTTCTCGAAGCCGGTCGATCAGTTGCCGCACGTCCGATTCGGTTCGCACGAACGAATAGCCCACGAGGTCCGCATGTTGCACGATGAACTTCAGCGCTTCCAGGTCGTCCGCAGTCAACGCCGCAATATCAATCGTCGTTTCGGGGAGGTTGATTCCCTTCTCCGCGCCTAATTTCTCCCCCGATGGCCGCGCCTGCGTTACCTCCACGGACACCGAATCTGCCTGCACCGAGCGAATCACGCCGCCGATTTTTCCGTCGTCGAACCACACCGGCTCGCCCACTTTCGCGTGATCCAGAATCTGCGGCAGAGACACCCCGATCCGCGCCGGAGTAATCAGCTCGCCCGTTTTCGAATACATCGCCGGTTTTCCCAGCGAAAATCCCCGCGTCAGGATCAGTGTGTCTCCCGGTTTCAGAAGCAGTGTCTGCGGCAGCGCGGGAAGTTTCCCAATCCGTGTTTTCAGGTTTTTTGGAGTGGCGTGCCCCTGGGACCTGCTCTGCCCAATGACCTGAAGCTGCAACCCCGGCACGAAATACACGGTCTGCTTTGCTTCGGCCCAGCAACTGTTGCCCTGTACCTGGAGTATCTGCAGCGTCCGTTGCGCTCTCCGCGCGTCGTGCAGCCGGAGTTTGTATCCAACGCGAAGCTTTTTCAGAAAACTCGCCGCAAGGGGAACGCTCGCGGCGAACGGCCCGCGTGGCGTCTCGGGATTCTCGCTGGGCGTCAGCCAGATTCGTGCCGGGGCCACCACTCTCCCGAACAGGTCGCGCTTCGGCCGGCATTTCACCACCGCAGGCCCTGGCTCCAGCGGACCCGTGCGCAACTTCGGTCCCGCCACGTCCATCAGAATCCGGCAGTCTCGCCCCGTTTCTTCGCGCGCTTTCTCCAGATTGCGAATCATCGCCAGCCACGCTTCCGGATGATCGTGTGCGCAGTTGATCCGCATGCAGTCCATGCCATTCCGCACCAGGTCCCGCACCAGCGTGTAATCCGTCGCGGCCTCGCTCGCCATGGTCACCATGATGCGCACTTTTCGTCCCGCGGGCGCCGGCCCCAACAGCGCCTCGGTATGCGCTTCGAGCAGCTTTCGTCCCTCGTCGATTCCCACCGCAGGTTCCGCGGGACACGGCGGCACGCCGTTATTCCCCAACAGCGCGTTCAACACCCGGTGCACCGTTTGCACCGCCGTCAGTACGTGACTTTCTGTTCGCCCCAGGGAAGAGAGCCCGAGCAACGCCAGTCGTGTCTGCAATTCGCGCACATCGTGCCGGCGCAACGCCAGGTAGTGCGCCAGATTTCGCGCACTCTGCTGGTGTGTTTCATGTAACCCCAGGGGACGCTTCAGGAGGGATGCTTCCAGCTCCATCATGTCGGAGCACAATGACGCCAACTCCGCAGAAAGCTGTTCGAGCAGATGCTTGTCCATCGTGTGCATGGAAATTACAACCTGGTCGAGAGGGAAGAAGGTAGCTTGCTCGATCCTGCCCTACCATTATGCTACCCCCAACGGTTCCCCCGGTCGAGCCAGCGCGTCCCCCCTCCACCCGGATTCCCCGTTGTCGCCAACCCCTCCCTGGTGCGATAGTCTCTTCTCCCTATTACCTGCGGTGACAGGATGAATGAGTTCTTCCAACACGCTGCATCCCTCTCGCTCCTCACCAAGTGTGTCGCCGCCACGATCGGCATCATCGTCATCCACGGCGGCTTTCGACTCCTCGAGCAAACCCTCCCTCGCCGCTTTGGCCGAGGCAACGCCCGCTACAAGGTCCGCAAATTCGTCGTCTTCTCCGGCTTCTCTGCATCCTCCTGTTCCTCGCGATTCTCTTCGAAGACCGCCTCGGCCGCCTCAGTTTCACCCTCGGTGTCGCTGGCGCCGGTGTGGCCGTGGCTCTTCAGGACGTCGTGGCCAGCATTGCCGGCGCATTTTCCATCGGCTTTTCCAAGCTGTACGCCGTAGGCGATCGCATACAAATCGGCGACACGCATGGCGACGTCATCGACATCGGCCTTCTCCGCACCACTTTGATTGAAACGGGAAACTGGGTCAGCAAAGACTTGTACAACGGGCGCATCGTGCGCATCCCCAACAGCGTGGTCCTGAAAGGCTCCGTCTTCAATTACTCGCAGGGATTTCAGTTCATTTGGGATGAGATAAAACTCTTCTTCACACCCGCCAGCGATTGCCAGCTTATCCGCGAAATGCTCGCGAGAGTCGCCCGCGAAGCCATGGGAGAATACCTCGTCGAAGCGCAAGCGTCCTGGAAAGCGGTCAGCGTCGACTATCGCAGCGTCAATCCTCCACTCGAGCCCACCGTCGCCCTCATCGTCACGGCCGGCGCTCTCGAATTTACCCTCAGCTACGTCGTCGATTACACCAAGCGAACGTCTATGCAGGATCAGTTGTTCACCCGCATTGTTCACGAAGTTGCCAACAGCAGCAACCGCATTGCCTGGAAATCTTAATCTCCGCGTTCAGTGTGGTCTTCCGCCACTTGGCGCGGGAGCGGCCGCTGCTGGCGGCGGACTGGGCGGGCTCGCGCCTCGGTTTTCGCCTCCGCCACCGGCGTACGCCCTGCGAACTCCCCCCGCGAGACCCACCTGCGTTACCCGATGCCGCGCCAGTGTGGCCCCCAAGAGTGCGGCCGTCGCTCGCTGGCACAGTAGCGATGTGCGCAATCACCACCGGCCGCTCCTTCGTTTGCGAGTTCCCTTCGACGTTGTTATGCGCCACAAAGTTATGTGTTTTGTAATCGTAGAGGACGGTCGCACTCTTTGCGGATGCAGCCTGCGACTTCGATAAGCTGGCCGACAGCACTCCGCTCTTCAGAAGCTTTCCTTCCATGGGACATTAATCTAACTCGTCGATACCCTCCAGCATCATGCCCAACCACATATCTCGAATCGCCCTTGTAGACCACCGTTCCGCCAAATCCCCGCACGCGTTGTATAATCCCGAGCGGGCAAACAGAATGAAACGAGTCCTCCCCATACTTCTCTCTCTCGTCCTCGGCATTCCCGCGTCCTCCAGACCGTTGCCCACGCAAGACGCCAAGCCCTCGCAATATTTTTTCGTCCTCCTGCGTCGTCCCGCGAATCCACCGCAGCTCACCAAAGAAGCGGGCGAACAACTCCAGGAACAGCACATGGCCAACATCCGCAAGCTCTACGACGAACACAAACTCGTTGTCGCTGGACCGTTCCTGGACAACACTGCACTTCGCGGCATTTTTGTCCTCGTCGCAGACTCGCTCGCGCAAGCACAGGAATTCGCGGATAGCGATCCCGCGGTCAAAGCCGGTCGCCTCGTCGCAGAGGTGCATGGGCCGTGGCCCATTGACTCCGCCGCCATTCACGCTCCTGCCGACCCCCCCGAAATGGAGCAATATTCCCTGGTCCTTCTCCACCGTGGCGACAACTGGAACCCGGACGGCCCCGCCTTTCGCGCCACCATGAACCGCTCTCCCGAGTTCGTCAAGCAAATGACCGGTCAGGGCAACCTGGCCCTCTCCGGGCAATTCCCGCAAACCGATTCGGGCGATCTGCGCGGCGTGGCCATTTATCGCGTTGCCCCGGAACAGGCCGCCAAGCTTATGCAAGAGGACCCCGCCGTCAAAGCTGGCATCTTCAAAACGGAAATCCATCCCTGGGCCAGCGGCAAAGGTGTCTTGCCGTCGGGCCAGCCAGTGCCATAACCTCTTCGCACCGCGTTATTTTGGGTCTGGCGTTGCCTTCTCGACCTGAATCGTTTTCTTTCCTGAATCAAATTGGCCCGCAACCACCACGTGCGCCCCGGCAAACTCTTTCACTGCGTCCTTATTCTCCACGGTCCAGATTCCTTGATCCCCGTCCGCGACGAACACCACTTGTTGCGGTTTCCACTCTGGATGCCCTACCGAAGCGCCTCCTCGCCAGCATTTCTGAACGCAGTCTGCGCCCCCGGCCTTTGTATGTTTCGCCCCGCACGCTTCATCGCTGATCCAGCCCGATCGCGATTCCGTCTTCTGCTGCGCCGCCGGTGAACCCAACACCATGATTCCGCCCGCAACCAATACTCCGCAAAACTTCCACGCTTTCATTGGTTTCTCCCCTGACTCCACCGTCCCCACCGTCGTCACTTCAGCAGTCCGTACACGTCCACTTCCCCTCGCGCCGCTAAGTACACCCGCCCCTTCACAACAATCGGGACCACGAATCGTGTTGCAGTCGCAGCCCGGTCGCGTCCGCTGTTTTGCTCCGACGTGTAAATTGGCTGCTCTATTTTGTTGGCATCGAACGCATACAACACCGCGGGCCGATCCGGTCCGTCCCATGTTTTGGTAGCCACTGCCCACACGATTGCATCCTTGGTTCCATTCGCCGAAACCGTAGGCGTGGCGCCTGGGTTCGCGAACTTTGTATTGGAATCCGCGTTCAGCCGCAGTTTGTCACCCTCGACGACGTAGTCGCGCAAATAATCATCGCTGCACGCAAAATACACGTGCTTGTTCCAGTACGCCATCGCTCCATATCCCCCGTCGCGCATCGGAATCTTCTGCAGCACCGCATCGCCGTCCCTTTGAAATTTGCCCATGCGATCCCGATCGAGCACATAAATCGTGCCACCCTTCGTCGGCTGCAGCAGTACATGGCGGTGTGCTCCCGGTTGGTCCGGTAGCAGCAATGGACCGCTGGAACCTACATCGGAATCCGAATCGTTCAGCTTGGCTTGATCGTACGGCGTGAAGTAATCGCGAATGACAATCGCCCCGCTGTTCAGTCCTAACCGCAGCACAGAGTCGCCGTAATTCCGTCCTCCGTTGGACGCATCAAACGTTCCGTTCCCCGTCGGGACATAAATATCTCCGTTCGTGTCTACGCCCGGTCCGGTATCGCTCGCCCAGATTCCGCCTTCTTTGCCATCGGGCGTAACATTCAGCACACTCTTTTGCGCCAAAGTTCCCGGATCGTACGCCATCACCCACCCGTGATACGGCCCCACATCGCACGACGAAGCCCACGTCAGGTACAGTACATCGTTCGCCAGCACCAGCGACGCTCGTGGATTCTCCCGCAACGGATCGAAACGCACTTGGCCATCCGTCGCGCCCTCTCCATGTCCCGCCACCGATGCGGTGATCAATTTCGGCCCGCCAAATTTCTCCACTCCCGTCGTGATCGCCAACGCGTGCAAGTGCTGAAAGAATTCTTTTTTACCGAACACGGGGTTGACCATGGTGCGCGCCAGCACGTACAACGTTCCTGTCTTCCGGTCGATCACCGGCGTGGAGGTGATTCCCACTTCCGGCCGGAGGAATGGACATGCCACTTCTCGCATCGGAAGAGGCGTGGTGCCGCGCTTCTTATCCAGAAAACTGACTTGCCAAAGCGGCGACGCGTTTGGCCGTTCCGCGTCGAACGCGTAAACGCTGTCGTGCTCGGTCGCGATGAAAATCACGTCATGCGTTCCCTTGCCGGGAATCTCCACCCCGGGAAGGAACAAGGGCTGCGCATACACGGCGCCGTCTACTTTGTACGCGCCAATCTTGCCAAATTGATGTACGTGGACGTTCTGTGGGGTCAGGATGGTTTCGTTCAGAGTGGCGCCCGTGCGGAAGTTGTCGTATTGCGAAGTGCTGACTTGCGCGCGCGCAGCGCTCCCTGCCAACGCGAATCCCAGTACGCCGCAGCAATACGCCAGCAACTTCATTTCACAACTCACGCGCCAATGGCTTCGCAGTCTAACACACGACGTACGCGCGAAAGTACGTAGTCCGCACCCGCCAGCGTCCGTTCTTCACTTTTTATTCAGGATGGGTTCCGTTCGGAAGTAGTTCTGTCCCTGCAGCAGCGCTTCGACCGCGTCCAGCAGGACCACGGGTACATCGAGCTTTGATACGAATCCTTGGGCGCCGGCCACTTTGGAAGCCGCAATCATCTCGCGTGCGTCTACGCTATTTCCACGCTCCTTGTTGTCTCCTCAGCACCTCTTGCACCAATCCGCACAGCCCGCCTTCTCCCGCAACTCCTTGCGTTTCGCTGTCCTTGCGTGCTTCATCCCTGCGCCGCCGTCCTGTTTTCCAGTTTCTAGTTTCCAATTTCTGGTTTCCGGCCTACTCCCCCGTGCCTTTTCCGCAGCATCCTCACTTCTCTGGAACCTCTCGCCCGCTTCGGACTTCTATACTCAATGGTGGGAGGCTCTCATGCGCGCCAGACCCCTCATGTTCCTCTCGGCTCTGCTTGCCGCCATTGTGGCTTGCTTCCTTTTCATTACCCACTGGCCCATGCATTCTTCCGCCTCTTCCCTCTCCGCCACGTCTCCCCGGCAGCCCGTTATTGTCGAACTCTTCACTTCCGAAGGCTGCTCCAGTTGTCCTCCCGCCGATGCCCTACTCAAAAAACTCGCGGAAGATCAGCCCTTCGACGGGATCGAAATCCTTCCCCTCGAAGAGCACGTCGATTACTGGAACACCCTCGGCTGGTCTGACCCTTTCTCCTCTGTCGATTTTTCTCGCCGCCAGGAGCAGTACGCCGTCTCTCTCCCCGATGGCGGCATTTATACCCCGCAGATAGTCGTCGATGGCCGCGCTCAGTTTGTCGGCAATCGCACCCACGAATCCCGTGACCAGATTCGCTGGGCCGCCTCGCATCCCAAAGCCCGCATCCACCTCACTCCTGTCCCCAGTGCGAATCCCCACACGCGCACCTTCCAACTCACGCTCTCCGCTCCGCCGTACGTCATCCGTTCGAACGAGCCGCACAATCCCGCATCCGCAGCCTCGAGTAATACCGGCACCCCACCCACTTCCGCGAGCCCCTCTTCCCTCGAGCTGTGGATCGCAGTTACCGAAAAGGATCTTCATTCCGATGTCACCGCGGGCGAGAATTCTGGCCGCACTCTCCAACACGCTCCCGTCGTCCGCTTGCTCCGCAAAGAAAATTCGGACGCAGCCCTCAGCTCCACCGCACACGTCTCTATCACCATCGACCTCAACGATAAGTGGAACCCCGCCTACCTCACCGCCATCGCCTTCCTC
Organism: Candidatus Acidiferrales bacterium; assembly: GCA_963775865.1. Lineage (GTDB taxonomy): Bacteria > Acidobacteriota > Terriglobia > Acidiferrales > UBA7541 > Acidiferrum. The sequence continues at coordinate 1,121,751 of CAVZKU010000002.1, forward strand.
TCAGATCCCCATTCTCAGCAGATCCAAGCCGCTGGCTCTTCACCGTTCTAGTGTAAGTGTCCCATAAATAAGTGGCAATAGTATTGCTGGGAATTTAGGTATCTCCAGTGCAGAATGGGGGTGCCTATGGCAATGGGACGACCGAAAGCGGCCTTGGTTTTAACTCCGGAACAGCGCGAACAGCTCGAAGGCTTGGCTAGTTCACGATCCCTTCCGGCGGGATTGGTGACCCGGGCCAAGATTATCTTGCTGAGTGCTTCCGGTAAGACGAACCTGCAGATTGCGCGCCAGTTGAGACTGACAAACGCCACGGTAGGCAAATGGCGACGGCGATTCCTGAAGTACGATGTGGCCGGATTACACGATGAGTTGCGCCCCGGGCGCCCGCGCCCGATCAGCGACGAGCGTGTGGCGCAGTTGGTGCGCAAGACCCTGGCGACGAAACCAAAAGGCGGTACGCATTGGAGTATCCGGCAAATCGCAGCGGAGACGCGACTGTCGAAATCGACGGTGCACCGTATCTGGCAGGCCTTTGGATTGGAGCCGCACCGCCAGAAACACTTCAAGCTCTCGACGGATCCATTTTTTGTAGAAAAAGTACGGGATATTGTAGGGCTGTATTTGCATCCCCCGGAAAATGCTGTGGTTTTGTGCGTGGATGAAAAGAGCCAGATTCAAGCGCTCGAACGCACCCAGCCGATGTTGCCGATGGGACTGGGCTATGTCGAGGGTGTGACCCACGACTACCGACGCCACGGGACCACGACACTGTTTGCCGCCCTGGACACGGCGAAGGGCAAAGTGCTGACGCAATGCCGACAGCGTCACCGACATCAGGAATATCTGGGCTTCCTAAGAGAGATCGAGAAAAGCGTGCCGGAGACCTTGGAGGTGCATATCATCGTGGATAACTACGCCACGCACAAACATCCACGAGTAAAACACTGGTTCGCCGTACGGCCACGATTCCACGTGCACTTCACGCCGACCTATGCCTCTTGGCTGAATCAAGTAGAGATCTGGTTCAACCGGATTACGCAACGGGCCATTCGTCGCGGTACGTTTCGCAGCGTCAAGGAACTGGTGGAGAAAATCGATCAATATGTGCAAGCTTCCAACACTCACGCGCAGCCTTTCGTCTGGACTGCCACGGCGGATTCGATCTTTGCCAAAGTCCAGCGACTATGTGAACGTATTTCCGGGACGGCACACTAGCTCTCTGTTTCCGCCAAAGCCCTCCTAACCAGGTGCGCGACGCGACGCACCCCTACGCTCGCAGCCTCCGCCTTGCGCACGCGCTGATAGAAGGAGCCTGGCGGACCACTCAAGCACCCATCCCCTGCGCCACAGTCTGGCACCACCTCCTCCACCTTTTCACTTCCTGCCCCTCTACTTCCTGCCCCTTTACTTCCTGCTTTCCACGCGCGATCGCTTTCCGCGATCAACAATCCCCGCACACTCCCTCCGGCACCACCAATACTTCCCTTGTTTCCGGACACTCCCGCGCGGGTGACCGCAACTCCACGTCACCCGGGGCATTCATCAGCCGCATCAACCGCAGCACTGAAGTTGCAAACTCCACCGTTCGTCTCTTCCACACGTTCGCGGCAGTAACGCAAATCACGTTTCTCTCACACTGTTCGCTCTCTGTCTTCGCCACCCTCCCCTACATGGGCATAAAAGCACTTTTACCCCGCCCTATAAACAGCTCAAGAATTGAGGCTTCAGCCCCTGGGGCCATACACCCTTCAGCCCCGGATGACTCTGCCACACCTTCGTGGAACTTCCTCCTCTCTTCCTGCGTATACTTCAGTGCGACCCCAATTCTCAGGAGGTTCTATGTCTTTGCTCCACCCGCGTGCCCTGTGCCTCGCTGCGTTCGTCTTCGCCATCCTGGGCCTTTCTCTTCTTCCCTCTGCCTCCCGCGCGCAAGACGAGAAAGGCGCAGGCCTCACCATGGCCGGCGACGCCGATGCCAAGGACGTGGGCCTGCCCCTCTATCCCGGCGCGCGTCGCCACAGGGACAAGGACGAAGACTCCCCCGGCCTCCACTTCGGCCTCTGGGGTGGCGGCTCCGGCGTCAAATTAGCTGTTTTGAAAATGGAGTCGGACGACTCCCCGGAAAAAATCGCGGACTACTACAAAAAGAAGCTCTCCAAATACGGCAAGGTTCTCGACTGCTCTCATCCTTCGCCCGCCGACACTGCCGCGAACAAGGACGACAAAGAAGACAAGGACAATTCCAAACCTCTCACCTGTGGTGACGACAAACCCGACAAAGGCGGTCTCCTCTTCAAATCCGGCACCAAGGCCGACCAGCACATCGTCGCCATCCAGCCCGCCCCCCACGGCTCGCTCTTCCAACTAGTCTACGTAGCCCACTGGGACAAATAAATCCGACATCATTTTCTATTTTCCCTCCGGCAATCTCTCAATGTCCCCGCACTCCCGCGGCCCATACACCGCCGTACTTCCGGCATTCGCCGCCCACCACTTCTCCCAATCCGCGTACGCCGCGGCCGGCTTCTCCTCAGCCGCGCTTCGATGCGTTAATCCCACCAGTCCATTCAGCGCCAAGCTCACCAACTCCCCATGCGGGTCCTTCAATTGTTCCATCAGCAACGGCACCGCCGAGCGACTCCCTGTCTGCTCCAGTCCCAGCACTGCATTCGCTTTCGCCGCCGGATCCGCGCTACGCAGCAATCCCTGCAAAAACGGCACTGCATCCGCTCCTCCCAACTCGGCGGCCGCCAGTACGTACTCTCTGCCCTGATCGCTTTCCACCTTCTGCGCCAGCTTCAGCAGCAACGGAAAATATTTCTTGTCGCCCATCTGCCCCAGGTACCTCACCGCGGTCACGTTTTCTTGCGTCAACTCCGACGAGTTCTCCACAATCTTCGCCAACTCCTCCCGAGCTTTCGGGGTATTCAAGTTCTTTAGCCCCAGCAGCGCAAACTCCCGCGACGTAGACTGTCGCAGCATGCCCACAACCGTATCTTCCAGCCACGGGGGCGCCCCGCTGACAATCGCTCTCTGCGCATCCGTCTGAATCTCCGGATCGCGCGACGCTAGATTCGTCACATACGTTTTGTACACTCCCTCCAGCGCCTGCTGGTCCGCCTTCACCAGACGAATGTGGAATCGTTGCTCCACCTTGAACTCCGTGCCTCCCGACAGTTTCACCTCTCCCGTAATCGGCGCGTACCGGAACGTGTCCACTGCGCGAATCTCGTACTCCCCGGCTTTCTTCACCTCGTGGGCATAGTTCAACAGAATGTTTTGTCGCAGCGTCGTCCCGGGCGCCAGAATCTCGCTATCCATCAGGCAGTCGCCCAACGCCCCTCGCCGGCAACTCGCCTGCGCCGCCGTGGTTCCCTCGAGCACATCAATCCGGTAGCCGGAGCACTCCTCCACATACGGATCGACCGACGCATACTGCAGCGGTTCGTTCCCCGCATTCGTCACTTCAAAATGAACGTAGATTGGTTCGCCTGCCAGGTACACTTCTTTGGCCATCGAGATGTGGCCCTGCAACTGCCCTCGCGCCGTGCCAGCCGCGAAGCAGCACCCCACAAGTACTGCCGCTATGCCGGCCGCTCTCCTACCCACCATGTCTCCACTATCCCCATATCTTCAGAGTTCCCGCAACCCCAAGCCCCCGCCATCCGGCCTTTTCCACTCTTAAACTTCTTAATTTTTCAGTTTCTGAACTGTTTGACTCCCGAAGGATTCCACTTCCTCAACGCAGCGTCTCACTCACATAGAACATTCCCAGCGGGTCCAGATAATTAACAATCATTACGCGCCCATCCGGCGTGATGCTCGTCCCCATCACGTTCAGCATCGCCCCTTCTTCATTCTTCGGGGTGAACACTTGCCACGCTTCGCGTTTCTCGCTATCCAGATCGATCTTGTCGATCCGCACTTCCGTGGGGCTGTCTATCCTCGTGTACAAATGCCGTGGCTCCTTCGCCCAATCCACCGGCACTTCTCCTGGCGCCAGCGTCCGCAACTTCTTCTCGCTTCGATCCCGCAAGGACCGCTGCACAAAGGTCCCGTCCTCCAGCAATAGCAAATGCTCGCCATCCGGCATCACGTCCGCCCAGCCCGGGGCATCCTTCACCAGCATCTTCGGAGGGCTTCCCTTCCGGTCGGTCTCGTACAATCCCATCCCCTGTCCCACCGGATTCCCAAACAACAAAATGTGCTCGTTATCCGGAAACCAGTTCGCCGAGCTCACTTGGAATCCGTCCCACTCCAGCGTCTGCCCCTGTCCCACTCCCACCGGAATCACCTGCACTCTTGCTTTTGCTTGTCCCGGTAGAACCACCAGCACCCACTTGCCATCGTCGCTGACATCCGAGCCGTAGCCGCCTCCGCCTATCTTTACCGGAGCGCCCCCATCCATTTTCTGCACGTACACCGCGTAATCCGGCCCGCCGCGTTCCGACGCGTCCGTCGTCACCACTTCTGTTCCATCTGGCGTCACTTTCGGATCAATCGCCGTGGCCAACCCAGCTACGTCTCGCACGGCCTTCCCCCCATGCTCCACCTCGGCCATCGTGATGCGCTGCACATCCGCCGACACCAGCGCTCTGCCGGATGGCGCTATATCGTGCAGCCGTGTCCCAGAAGTCCCGCAGTACACGGTGCGCTCCTCGCCCTTCAGACTGCTCGCCCGCACACAATACTGATCCCCGGACTCCGCCGCCCCATACCACACTTCGTTTCCGCTGGGCGCCCATGCCATCCCTTCCAGTGCTTCCCATTCCCTCGAGATAGTTTTCGAATGTCCCGCGCGGTCCAGTAGCAGGACATTCCCGCGGTCATCTTTTGACGCTGCGGGATGACGAAAAAACGCCACTTGCCTTCCATCGGGAGAGACGCGCACGTCGCTCAGCCAGTTATCCGTTTCCAGCAGCACCTTCCCGATCGGATATTCCACTCTCCACTTGTTGTCTTTCCGGTCGATCACCGCCAACTCCATTCCGTCCGGCGACCAATCCGCGTCGTACACGTTGTCCAGCAACTCCCGTGGCTCGCTTCCTCCCACAGGCACGCGCGCCAGTGTTCCGCTCCATTGGTACTGCGCCACAAACTGCGGCCGCACGAGCACCGCCATGTGGTCCTGCTTCGAGACCGCCAGCACCATCGCTCCATGCAATCCAGCCGGCACAGACGTCGGATAATCCTCGCGGATCACGTACGTGTTCGGCATTCCCGTCACCATCGCCCCGCTATACACCACCGTCTTTCCATCCGACGTAAATCGCCCTCGGATCAAACTTGCGGTTTCGTAGGACACCCGCTGAAACGTCGCCACCGGTCGTGGCGAGGGCCGCAGAGCCCACGCAATCGCCGCTCCCGCTGCTCCGCACGCCAATGCCCCCGCCGCCAGCCACACCCACCGCTTCGTGCCGGCACTCTCTTTCACCGCGGCTGCCGCAACGCTCAGCGAAGTTCCCGTTCCGCTCAGCGCCTCAATCGCAAACGCCAGATCACTGGCCGACTGGAATCGTCGCTCTGGATTTTTCTCCAGGCACCGCGATAAAATCCGCTGCAAGGCAAGTGGCCCTTGCCATCCCGTTTCACTCAGCTCCGGCGACTCATCTTTTAAGATCGCCGTCATCGTTTCGACGACCGTGTCTTTCTTGAACGCCCGCTTCCCCGTCAGCATTTCGTACAGCACGGTCCCGAAACTAAATATGTCCGATCGGGCGTCACTCGGCTCTCCCCGCACCTGCTCCGGCGACATGTATCCCACCGTGCCCAGCACCATGCCCGGTATGGTCGTCGGACTCGTCACCGTCATCGCGGTTTCCAGACTATGTTCCGGCCGCCCTAGCTTGGCCAGGCCAAAATCCAGGATTTTCACGCGTCCATCCCGCGTGATAAACACGTTCTCCGGCTTCAAATCGCGATGAACAATTCCCTTTTCATGCGCCGCGGCCAATCCTTGCGCGATTCCCAACGCATACTCCACCGTGCGTCGCGTCGGAATCGGCCCCGCCTCAATTTTCTGCCGAAGCGTTTCCCCTTCGAGGAGTTCGCTCACCAGGAATGGCGCGCCTTCGTACGTTCCAATGTCGTGCAGTGCCATGATATTCGGATGATTCAGCGTCGCTACCGTTCGCGCTTCCTGCTCGAACCGGCTCAACCGGTCCGCATCCTGCGCCACCGACACTGGCATCACTTTAATCGCCACATCGCGCCCCAGCCGCGTATCCCTCGCGCGATACACCTCGCCCATCCCGCCGGCGCCAATCGCCGACACAATTTCGTAAGGCCCTAATTTTGTTCCTGGCTGCAGTCCCATGAGCGCGGAGATTATACCTTTACGCCCACGCTACCCCGAAATTCATTTGCCAACCCGTTGCCATGCCACTCACCAACCCGCCATTCCGACCACAGCGAGGTCCGTTTTTCCATCGCCCGCCTCTTGGGCGATGAATCCCTCTTCGCCCGATCCCCCATGCCCCGTTATCCGCACTCTTCAACTCTTACTCTTACACTCTTAATTCCTTACACTCTTAAATTCTTGCATTTTTATATTTCCTCGCCTTTCCCCCATCTCTCCCCCGCCCCTCCATCCCGCTCACTTCTTCAACTCTGCCATCCAGTTCGTCACAAAGTTCAATGGCGCTTGCGACCCTGCTCCCGTCACCTGGACCACAAAACTCTGCCCGTCCGGCGCTACGTCGTACAACGTCCCCATAGGCGCAATGTTCGACCGGAACAGCAATTTCGGCGTTCCCATCTGCAGTTCATTCCCGCTTTCGCCGATTTCCGTGGCGTACAGGTCTCCACTCACCGAAAGGTAAAACAACTCCTTGCTGTCGCGCCTCCATATCGCCGCCGTCGCGTTTCCGTTCGACACTTGCCACTTTCCCTCTCCTTTCGGAAAGGGCGCCACGTACACCTCATAATTCCCGCTCTCGCCCGACGTGTACGCAATCCACTTGCCGTTCGGCGAAACGCTAAAGACCGGCAAGGTCGTTTGTAATCCCGGCGCACTCAACACCGTCAGCGGTTCTCCTCCCTCCAGCGGTTTCGCCATGATCGCCGACGCGCCCACCCCTTTCGCGCGCAAGTACACCATGTATTTTCCGTCCGGCGAATACTGCGGGAAGTTCACGCTGTAGTCTTCTTCCACCAGCGTCTGCTCCACCCCCGTGCCATTCGCAGGTTTGCTGCGGATCACCGATTTCGTTCCCCCCAACCTTGCCAGATACGCAATCGTCTTCCCGTCCGGCGACCATGTCGGCTTCGTCTTTACCGTCGGGTCAAAGGTAACGCGCGTCCGGTTGCCCCTCTCCAAATCCAGGATCCACACGTTCCACAGCGGATCTCCGGTCAGGAAGGCCAATCGCTTGCCGTCGGGCGAATACGTCGGATCCATGTACGAGCCCATCTCTCCGAGCACCTTCAGCACTTTTCCGCTGCGGTCGTAGCTCACCAGTTGCGTGCCCACCGCGGTCTCCCCGCCCGTGAAATACGCGATGTGCCCATTCTGCGCGACCGTAAACTGCGCCCGCCACACCCCCGTGTCAAATTTCACTTTGTCGAGGATGGCCACCGGGTCCCCGCTCACCGTGCCGCTTCCGGGGTCAAACCGCTGCGCCATCAGCGCGGGCTGCGTGTGATACAGCAGATAGCCGTCCGAATACTCCGCCCCGCCGTCGCTCGCCACGACCTGGTGCACCTCTTTTCCATCCAGCCCCGTGTCGTAAATCCCGTTCTCCCCCGGCGTCCCCCCTTGGTGATTCGTCGCGAGGTAAAGAAAATGCTTCCCGTCCGGCAGGCACCAAGGCCACCGGTGCGTGGTGTGCTTGGTCCCATCCAGCCGTGTCGCCTCGCTCGCAGCTCCCCCGTTCGCGCTAACCTTCATCAATCCTGATTGGAAATTCGCCGCATAGACGATCACGTCGCTGCTGCACCACGTTGCCCCTCGCGGGTTGTCCGCCTCCGCCAGCGCAATCACCGGCCCGCCCGTCGCCAACACCTTGTTCATCTTCCCTTTCGAGAAAAATCCAATATACCGTCCGTCCGGCGACCAGAACGGGTGTGCCGCATCGTCGGTTCCTTCTAGCCGTTGTGCCGCAAAGCTGTCCAGCGACCGCACCCACAGTGCCTTTCGACTGTTTTCCCCTTCCGCGGAAAATGCCAGCTTGCTTCCGTCCGGCGACAACGCCGGCATCCCTCCAAAATCGCCCGTATCTACAAACTTCATCTTGTCCGGCGCGTTGATCTGCAAGCGCAACACTCCGCCTTCGTTCTTTCTACTGCCTAAGCCATAGCCCAACAGCCCGCCCAACACCAACCCCGACGCCCCTGCACCCAGAAGAATGTTCCGCAGCTTGTGATTGCTCCCCGTCTTCACCGGCGTGGCCATCACTCCGCTCGCCGCACTTGCCGTTCGCCGCTCCAGTGCTCGCAACTGCAGTTTCACGTCGTGCGCCGAGGAGATCCGCTCTTCCGGATCCTTCTCCAGACAATTTTTTACAATTTCGTCCAGCCCCTTCGGCGCCAGTGGCTGTAAGCTGCTTACCAGCACTGGCTCGTTCTCCAGAATCGACGTGAACACGCTCAGTTGGGATTTTCCTTCGAACGCCCGCTTCCCCGTGGCCATCTCGAACAGCACGCACCCCAAACTGAAAATATCGCTCCGCGCGTCCGCCTCTTTTCCCTGCAGCACTTCCGGCGCAATGTACTGAAACGTTCCGACGATCATTCCCTTTTGCGTCAACGGAGACGCCGCCGATGTCAACGCCGCCACACTCATCGTCGGCCCGCTCGGCGTCATCAAGTCGCTCGCCGCCGTCATCGCCATCGACGGCTTCGCCAGCCCAAAATCCATCAGCTTCGCCCCGGCCTTCGTCAGCATCACATTCCCCGGTTTCAAGTCGCGATGCACGATTCCCTGCCGGTGCGCCTTCTCCAGCGCTTCCGCAATCTCCATCCCGATCCGCTGCACTTCTTCCATCTTCAGCGGACCCCGCAGCAAGCGCGACGCCAGCGTCTCCCCTTCCATGTACTCCATTACCAGGTAGTCCACGCCGTCTTGTGAGCCCACGTCGAACAGGGGACAAATATTCGCGTGGCTCAAGCTCGACACCGCCTTCGCCTCCCGCTCAAATCGCTGCTTCGCTTCGGAGTTTTCTGCCAGGTGCGTGGGCAGCACCTTAATCGCAACTTCGCGTCCGAGTCTCGTATCTCGCGCGCGATACACTTCGCCCATCCCGCCCGCCCCCAGCGGTCCCACAATTTCGTACGGCCCCAGCTTCATCCCTGCAGTCAGTCCCATAGTTTTTCCGCTGTCCCCGTCAGCCAAGTCCACTCGCCCGCCGCCCATCACCATTCACCAACCGTCATTTCGAGCGCAGTCCGTGGAGCGCGGTACGGCTTTCCCTCGCCTGCCAGTTGGGCGAGGAATCTCTCTTCGCTCAATCTACGTGCACCCTCGCGCCCCCTCTTCCAATTGCAACCCTTCCCTCACTTCTTCTCCCCCCAATGCAGCACCACCGTCATCGGTTGCACCTCCACATTCCTCACCTGCGTATTCACCAGAATCCGCTGCCCGCTCGGGTCCAGGTCATAAATAAACTGCTCCGACGACGCCAGCGTCTCCTTCGGGTTCGTCTGAAACAGCATCACCGGCGCCCCCGGATCGAATCCTCCCCTACCCTTCAACGGCACGGCCATCACCTTCGCATCCGCCGAAAGGTAGAACAATTCTTTCCCGTCTCCCCTCCACCGCGGCTGTTCTCCTCCCTCCGCCGACACTTGCCATTTTCCCTGTGCCTCCGGGAACGACGTCACGTACACTTCCCACCTTCCGCTCTCATTCGACGCATACGCCACCCATTTCCCGTCCGGCGAAAACTGCCCATTCTTCAGCGTCGACGGCGCTTTCAGAAACACTTCGCTTTTCATTTCCGGCACCGTCAGGTATTTCAGGTCCGGCCCTTCCCCGTACAGGATGTACTTCCCGTCGCGCGACCATGAATTCGGGTATTTGTCGACGTCGCTCGCGCAAATCAGCTTCTCTTCCTGTGTCCCATCTGCTTCTTTCATGTAGATATTGAATACATTGCTTCGGCTCGAGGTAAACACCACCTGTTTCCGGTCAGGGCTCCACACCGGCAGGGCGTCCAGCGAGGGATCGAACGTCAACCGTTTCGCTCCGCCCCTCTCCAAATCATAGGTCCACACATCTGTGTTCTGGTTTCGCGCGTCGGTCTCATCCACCGCCAGCGCTTTTCCATCGTCGGCCACGTTCGGATTCGCAAAAGCTTTCGCCTCCCCGACTCCGCCCAGCTCTTTTCCCGCGCGGTCATACCACAGCAGCCGCGACACCGACACGTTCTCCCCTTTTTGCACCAGCAACAATCCCGCATCCGATGCCGAAAACGTAGCCCGCAGAATGCGCGGCAAGAACTGCGGATCGGTCGCCACCACCACCGGCTCGCCCGACAACTGCAATGTCTTTGCATCGAACCGCTGCGCCAGGATGGACTTATCCCGCACATACAGGATGTAGCCCGGCGCCGCATACACGCCGCTTGCCCCCGTTTTCACCACCCACCGTCGTTCCTGGGAATCGAGATCGCCAACATAGATCCCGTCGGCATCGTTCCTCTTCGCAATCGTCGCCGAAAGAAACAGGTAATGTTTCCCGTCCGGCAGGAACATCGGCCACCGCTGCGTCGATTCCCCTTGTCCCGGAAACGTTCCGCCGATGGGTGTCGGCGTTCCGCCCGATGCCGGCACCTGACTCAATCCGCTCGTGAGTCGCCCGCTTGGAGTGAACACAATCACACCGGTCGTGCTCCATGTGCCGCCCCGCCCTGAAGGCGCGTCGCACAACGTCAGTACCGGCCCGCCCGCAATATCCAATCGCTTCAGCTTTCCATCCGCGAAAAATCCCAGCGACCTTCCATCTGGCGACCAGAACGGAAAATTCCCTCCTTCGGCTCCCGGCAGAATTCTGGCTTGTTCCGATCCCACCTCATACAACCAGATCGCGTTTTTCTTCAGCGTCTCTTGATACGCCACGACCGCCACGGTATGTCCGTTCGGCGCAATCGCGACATCCCGCGCGGGAAACGGCAGCGGCGCCGAAAAGTACATCGTCTGCTCCGCCGGCTTGGCCCCGCGCCAAAAGACCGCACCAGCCAGCACTCCCAGCCCCACCGCGGTTCCCAGCGCCACCAGCCACAGCCATCCGCTCGCACCTTTCTTCGTTGTTCGCAACACCGCTAGCGCTTCCGCTTGACTCCCGCTTTTCCCCATCCAATTCAACTCCATCGCCAGGTCGCGCGCCGCCTGCCACCGTTCTTCCGGGTCTTTGGCCAGGCATCGCTGAATCGCGTGTTCCATCCCCAGCGGCGTTACCGGCTTTATCAAGCGGATCGCTTCGGGCTCGCGTTCCAGAATCGCCGACGCTACACTCAACTGCGTCTTCCCTTCGAATGCCCGCTTCCCCGTGACCATCTCGTACAACACCGCGCCGAGCGAAAAAATATCGCTGCGCCCGTCCAGTTCTTTCCCCTCGATCTGCTCCGGCGACATGTACTGAAATGTGCCCACAATCGTTCCCTGCTGCGTCACCGGCGAGCCCGGACTCGTCACCGTCGCCAGATTCCCAATCCCTCCCACTTCTTTCGCCAATCCAAAATCCAGCAGCTTCGCTCCCGTCGCCGTCAACATCACGTTGCTTGGCTTCAAATCGCGATGCACAATCCCGCTGCGATGTGCTTTATCGAGCGCCTCCGCAATCTGCGCCCCGTACTTCAGCACCTGCTCGAGCGGCATCGGACCTTTCTCCAACCGCTTCGCCAGCGTCTCCCCTTCGACGCACTCCATCACGATATATTCCGTGCCGTCCTGATTTCCCACGTCATACAACACGCAAATATTCGGATGGTTCAGTCCAGAGATGGTTTTGGCTTCCCGCTCGAATCGCTGCCTTGCCTCGGAACCCGTCATGAAGTGTGCCGGCAGGATCTTGATCGCCACTTCCCGCCCCAGCCGCGTGTCCTTGGCGCGATACACCTCTCCCATCCCGCCGGCGCCCAGCGGTCCCACAAGTTCGTACGGTCCGAATTTTGTACCTGGACTCAGTGCCATAAGTTCGCGGAGGACTTCGTCTACTCCGCTACGATCATCCCGAGCCAATTCAATAAAGATCCATCGAGCCGCACGTCATCGGCTTCGCACACCCTACCCATGCGGTCGTCGTCCAATTTTTCTTTCATCCCAGAGTGGGCGATGCGTTCTCCAACCGGTGGGCGCGCCTCGGTCATGGTTGGCACATGTTAAGTTCGCCCTTCCTCCAAGTCAAATTTCCCCTTCCGAACGAAGTCCGCGCAACGAGGCACTCTCCATCGGCCGCCTTTTGGGCGAGGAATCCCTCTTGGACCGATGCCGCTTCTCCCGTCCCCTGTCCTTCCGGCCACTCCTCCCCGTTGCCTTCCACAACACATCTGGAAACAAGGTACTTTCGTACAGTAGTGTCCCTTCCAGCCCACATGCTAGAAACGTCTAGAAGGGGACACCTTTATGAAGCGACTGCTTTTCGCGCTCCTTGGCGCACTCTTGCTCACCACCCTGGGCCCTCTTCCTGTCGTCTCGGCCCGCGACTGGTGGTGGCACCATCATTCCAGCCCCGGCCCCGCCGGGGTCGGTGCCTCCAGTAAGGACAAAAGAACCAAAGCCCATCAAGCAAAGCCGCACGCCGACAAGACCGCCTCTCTCTACAACTCTCCCAAAACCGTCGGCTGGTGGCGCAAGGGTCCCGGCCCCATGGGCGCAGGCTCAGGCGCTACCAAAGAAACCGGCAACCAAACCGCCCATCGCTCGGCGCATCACAAGGACAAATCCACGCAAGCCTCCAACAGCCATAAATCCATCTTCTGGTGGCATCATCACCATGACGCCGCTCCCACGACTCCGGCCGCGCCCGACGCTTCCGCCTCCGCTTCTGCCGCAGCGTCTGGCACAAACTAAAGAACGAGGAAAAACTGAGTCTTCGCTGACGCGGATTCCTTCCCGCATAAGGTTGCTGCTTATTGTGAAACACGCCGCGTTCTAAAATTGACCGGACGCTACCTCCTCACGGTGTGGGACACGTATAAGGAAAATGCGCTCTCGCTCGCCACTTCTCAAGCCGTCGGGGCTTTCTTCCAGGATGATCCGCCGCACTTCCTCTCCAACGACCCTTTCCTGTATTCCGATGCTGGGCAGATCCGTCAGGAACTCCGCACCGCCGGATTTTCTTCCACCAGCGTCGAAACAGTGGTCTTTCATACCCACGTTTCTTCGCCCATAAACATCGTCATCGGTGTTTGCCAGGGCACCGCTCTCCGTCCGGAAGTGGAAGCCCGGCCCTGCGCTTCTTTCCCGCCTGGCCAACTCCGTCGCCGACGCCCTTTCCTCTCGCTTCGGCTCCGGCCCCTTGACGTCAAGCTCCAAGCTCTCCTTTTTACCACTTCCCCGTAGCCGCCCCTTCTTTTCTATTTTCCGTCTTCCGCTCTCTTCTGGAAGTGCAACAATTTCTTCACTTCCGCCACCACTACGCCCTCCGTGTCCTTCACTTCCACAGCAAATTCCCGTTCGATCTTCTCTTCCGATTCCAGCGTCCGCCGTATCTCCTCAATCTGCTCCTCGCGCAACCGGAACTCCGCCCGTACTGTCCCGTGTCCCGGCTTCCGGAACCGGATATTCGCGCTCTTATCCCACACGATGTACCCTCGCCCCAGATTCTCAATCAACATCACCATATAAAACGGATCCGTCATCGAGTACAGCGACCCCCCATAGTGCGTCCCCACATAATTCTGGTTCCACCAACGCAGCCTCATCTCCACATCCACCGCCCGCCAATCCGCATCCCACCGGGTCACACGAATCCCCGCCCCACCCAGCGGTGGCCACCAGTTGATCAGTGTCCGCAGATTCTTTTTGAAAAGGGGATTCACAAAGCACACCGGGAACTGCAACCGCCCCGCACCGCGAGCAACCCGCCTACTTCAAAAATTCAAACGTGTTCACCGGTTCCGCGAGGTCTTTCTCAAACGCGTGGTAGGTCTGTTCGTCGAATTTCTTTTCCCCTTTAGACCCCGAGGAAGCAGCACCTGTCCATCCTTTGCGAACAACCAACGCGTAGCACGTGCCACTGTGATATGTCCGGTAGATCTCCCATTGCTCCTCCCTGCCCTCCAGCGATTTCTCCGCGTGAAACACCGTGAACGTCAAGTCGTGGATCACTTTCGTTTTCGCTTGCTTCTCTTCTCCCGGCTGCGGTGACACGCACGCCTTCTGGTCGAGCGCTTCCTTGGGCTGCTGCACCAGGAAACCGCCGAAGAAAGATCGGGAACCGCTCTGAAATTGCCCGGTGCGATATTCGAAGCACTCCGTATTTTTCCAACCGTTCCCGGCATCCTGGCACGAGGTGCAAGTCGGGTACCCTCGATAGCCCACTAAGTCGGGGTCCATGCTCAGGCAATCCCGCAGCATCGTCTGGTGGCTAAACCGGTACACCCATTCGCCGCGGTAAAGGGTTCTGGCGGAATTCTAAATCCGCACGCCGTTCCCAGCAGAATGCCAACGGCTACCCCGGCCAAAACTCGGCTCAAAATCATGGCTCATCATACCCATCTCGCCAATCAACGTTTATCTTTATTTCCACGAACGCCGCGCTCCCTCCGGTTCGAATCCGTTCACAAATGCCGCCGTCATCCAACTTTTCGCTCGAAGGCTCACCCCTTCTCCATTTCTCCTGCCCTCGCCTTTGGCCGCCCCATGCCCACGCCTGACACTATTACCCTGCTTTCGAATCTGCCCGTTCGCGCAGACGCAAGCGCTGCGTCTCCTGGCTCCCTTTCAACGGTATCTACTGGGACGACGAGCTGCCCGATTCCCTCGCCTACCGCCATCTCCCCAAGCACATCAAAAAGTGCAGCAGGACTGTGATTCCGCTCTCAACGATCTCATTGCAGAAGCCAAGGAAGTCTCTATCACCCGAAGCCCCGGCGTCGAATCCTTCGGTCTCACCTCCCCTCTCACCAAATCCGGCGCGACCATTCCCAAATCTTCCTGGTGGAAGCGACTCTTCCACTCCTGAATTTTTCAAGTCGAGGTTTCCCTCTACTTTTCCACCAGCCTTGCCTGCAATTCCTTTTTGTACCTCCGGCTGATCCGTAACTTCGCTCCCGTTGCCAGCAGCAGGTCCAATCCCCCATCTTCTCCACTCTCCAGCCGGCGCACCCGCTCGAGATTCACGATCGCTGACCGGTGAATCCGGCAGAACATCTCTTTGTCCAACTCCTGCTCCACATCCGCCATACTCCGCCGCAGCAGATGCGTTTTTTCGCCCACATGCAAGCCCACGTAGTAATCGGCCGCCTCAATCCAGTCAATCTCCGTCATCCTCAGGAACACCACTTCCCCAGCATTCTTGATCGCCACGCGGTCCACGCGCCCCGCCCGCGCTTTTCCCTGACCGATTCTCTCTTTCGCCCTTCGCAGCGTCCGTTCGAACCGCGCATCGTCAAACGGCTTCAACAAGTAGTCCAGCGCCCCGGCCTCAAACGCCTGCAACGCATACTGGTCGTACGCGGTCACGAAAACCAGCGCCGGCGGCAAGTCCGCCCCCAGCTGCTCCAGCACGTCGAATCCATCGCACTCCGGCATCTGTACATCCAGAAACACCAGATCCGGCTTTTTTTCCCGAATTTCCCGCAACGCTTCCGCCCCGCCGCCGCACTCGCTCACCAGTTCCACGTCCGGGTCCCGCCCCAGCAAGACCTTCAGGTTGCTCCGCGCCAGTGGCTCATCATCCACCACTGCCGCCCGTATTTTCCCCCGCTCTCCCATCGGCTCCTCTCGCCCTTCACTTTCCCAACGCGCCGTTGAACCTCATTCACTTCCTTTACTTCTTGTACCTTCTTCCCACGGCACCATAATCCTCACCAGCGCGCCCGTCTCCCGTTCCGCTTCCACCTTCAATTCCCCCGCGCTTCCATACAAACTCGCCAACCGCTCTCGCACATTCTCCAGCCCGATTCCTCGCCGCGTCTTCTCCCACTCCGCCGGAAATCCCGGCCCGTCATTGCTCACGCTCAGTGTCAGCGTCCCATTCCTCCGCGTTGCCGTAATCCCAATCGCCCCGCCTTGCACGCGCTTGGCAATGCCATGTTTCACCGCGTTCTCCACAATCGGCTGGAGAATCAGACTCGGCACCCGCGCCCCTTTCAATTCTTCCGGCACGTCTACATACACTTGCAAGCGCTCAGCGAGTCGCGCTTTCTCAATCTCCAGGTATTTCTCGACAATTTCCAACTCTTCTCCCAACTCCACTTCCTGCCGGTCCGACGTCTTCAGTGTCCGCCGCAGCAGTTCGCTCAGTCCCGCAATCATATCCACCGCGCCATCGTTGCGTCCCTCGCGCACCAATCCCGCAATCGTGTTCAGCGTGTTGAACAAAAAATGCGGCTCAATCTGTTGCCGCAGCGCGCTCAATTGCGCCTTCGCCAGTTGCTCGCTCAACCGCGATGCTTCCAACTGTTGCCGCGCCAGCCGTTCCCGTGAATCCAGCATCCAGCCCAGTAGCAGTATCGCCGCATACAAGAACAAGGATTCCATGGTCCCGTTACCGAGTTTGTCCCGCCACAAGTTCAGAAAGCTCGGTGTCGCATGATCCGGCGTCCACGGATTCAGCACCATTTCGATCGCCGCGTTCCATCCCGACGCGCTCACCCAAATCGCCAACCACAGCCCCACGTGCCTCAGCCATCCGCCTAAGGAGCTGCCCTGGAACAGCGGATACTTGCGCCCCAGCCGCAGCACCAACGGACCCCACACCGCCCACGGCACCCACGACAGCAGAATCGTAACGAACAAGGCCGTCCACGCGTGGTGCATGCCTTCTGCGCGCATCACCACCACTGCCTGCGCCGCCTCCAGCACCCCCAGCAACCCGCAGATCGCCGCCACCCAAACCCAATTCCCCCCTCCCATCGTCTTCGTCGTCATCTGCTTTTTCTTTCCCCTACCCGCCTTTTGGGCGATGAATCTCTATTCGATTGCCCCTCTTCCCCCGCATCATACCCTTCCCACTCTTCCTCCGTGCCAAAATGCAGCCAAACGCCCATTGCTTGCAGCCAACGGTCTTCCTCTCCCCGGCCGCTTGCGGCAAACTCTCCCCCCATGAACACCAAACCGATCGTCCTACTTGTAATCAGCATCGCCATTCTCGGCTCATTCGCCGCGGCCTCGCGACAGTCCGCTCCCACCACCCCCTCCCCGAACGTGCCTTCTTACACCGCCGATGGCCAACTCCGCCTTCCCGAGAATTATCGCCAGTGGGTCTATCTCTCCACCGGCTTCGATATGAGCTACAACCCCGCCATGAGCATGGACCACCACATGTTCGACAACGTGTTTGTGAATCCCGAGTCCTACCAGGCATTCCTGAAGACCGGCACATGGCCGGATAAAACCATGCTCGTTCTCGAAGTGCGCGGCGCCAAAAGCAAAGGGTCCATCAACCAGTCCGGAAACTTTCAGGACACGGAAGTGATGGGCATGGAAGTTCACGTGAAAGACGTTGCCCGCTTCCAGGATCAGGGCAACTGGGCCTTCTTCGGCTTCGGCGACAGCCCCACTTCCAAAATGACGCCCACCTCCGAGTCCTGCTATTCCTGCCACGCGCAGCATGCCGCCGTCGACACCACCTTCGTCCAGTTCTACCCGACCCTCCTCCCCCTTGCCAAATCCCACTCCACCCTTTCTCCCGAGTACATCAAAGAATCCGCCACCACTAGCAAATAACCTCTCCGCTAACCGTAGTCTGCGTGCGCACTTTTCTCTGCCGTTTGCCGAGGGGCAACAGGGCTCTTATATTGTTTTTATTCTGTCTAGCAGGATATCCGCTGGGCTCTGAACGTAAATCGAGCGCACTTCTGCTTAGGCTTTCTTCGCGCTGTCGTTCTACAAGCCGAGCCGCACCAGGCTTTCTGCGGTCGCGACGATCGCTTCTTCCGTCGAACGCGGCGTCCATCCCGTCTTCTGTCCAGATCTGCAAACCCAATCCCAACGTGCGGGCGAGGATCGGCCCGTCTTCTTCCTCTCGCCCCCGCAGGCGCTCCCGCGCTTCTTGCTCGAAAGTTTCGTAGAACTCGGCGTCCACTGGCGCGATCAAAACCCGCAGGTATTTCACTGCGGCTCTCACATCGTCCGGACTCTTTCCTCTCTTTCGAGCAGCTTTGGTAAGTGTGTCTGGACTTCGAGGAAAACGAAGTCCGGCGCACAGAAGGTAAGCCCCTGCCCCGCGTAGTTTTCGAGAATCTGCCGGACTCGGTGCTCCAGTACCGCGCGCACCAGGAGGTTTGCGTCCAGCACAATCATCGAAGCACTTTCGTCATTCCTTCCGCCTTTGTTTCTTAAACTTGTTCACCCCCTCTTCCTCGTCCACGTCAGCCATGAGCTCCGCCAGCCGGTCTGCCGCAGCCCTCAATTCCGCTACGTCTGCGCTTTTCGGACGCTTGCGCCGCATGGGAATGTACACGCCAATTGTCTCCCCGTGCCGGGTCACGGCCACGGCCTTGTCCGCTTCCAGAAAGGCTGCCATGCGTTCTCGAAATTCCCGCACACCTACTTTGATCGTGCTCATGGAACCTCCTTGTGTACACAATAGAGTACACAAGCCCCAGCCGCCTGCACTGTGACTTCATTTCCTCCCCACAAACCGCAAGCGCGCCGTGAACGCTCTTCCCTGCCCGCCGGTAAACGTTCCGTAATTTGGCGCGTCCACGTTATTCACCACCACATCCGGATTCGCCCGGTCCAGAATGTTGATCACCGATAGCCGCACTGCAAAAATCCGGTCGCGAAACGTGAATTTCTTTTCCAGCCCGATCGTCAGGCTGGCGTACGACGGAAACCGCAGTGAATTCGCCGCGCCCACGAGAAACTGCTCCTGATTGATCGAGCTGTACGGATACCCCGTATGATAGTCCACCAGATACGTGAACAAAATTCCCCAGATGGGCGTGGGAATGCTTCCCCAGGACAAAAACCGGTTTGGCGCGTCCCAGCTCAACGGCCCGGCCTGCTGCGCTGCAAAATACAGCGAGCCCAGCGTCGGATTCAGGATCTGATCCGAACTGGCTCGCGACCGCGTGTAACTCCCGAACAACACCGTCGTATTCTTGAAGGTGTGCCGCGCCGTGATTGTTGCGGCGCGATATTTGTCTTGCCGAGAACTCTGCAGCAGGAAGTCCGACCCAATCTGCCCCGGGGACAGCGTCTCGTACACAAGCCCATGGTGCTGGTCGCGCGCCAACAGTTCCACGCTCACCAGCGTATTCTGGCCAATCCGCTCCTGCCATCCGGCGCTGGCGATGTCGAAATACGGTTGCTGCAAGCTCGGCAAGCCGCCAGACGGCAAGACGAACGCGCTCGTCGCCGGGCCCTGCACCGGCACTTTCCCCGTGGGATCGTACAGTGTGTCCACCTGTTGCTGGTCGTATGCCTGCCCAATCAGCGCAAGATTCAGCGGGATGTCATACATTCCCCAGCCAATCGAGAATTTCGCGCGATTGTCCTTGAACGGCATCCAATTCAGCGCGAGTCGCGGCTGCACCAGCGCGGCCTGGAAGAGCCGGTCCCAATCCGCGCGCACGCCCGCCAGCACCACAAAATGCTGGTCGGGCGACCAGGAATCCTGCACGAATCCTCCGGCCAGTGTGTTGGTCACGCTGAAATCCGGATTCCCGGCGAACGTGGTCAGCCGGTCCAACGTCAGATTTTCGCGCAGCGCTTGAATTTCCCCCCGCGCAGTTGTTTGCGTCAAATCCACGCCCGAAAAATTCGCGCCCACCGAAAGCGTGTGCGTCCCATACCACTTCAGCGGCCCACGCACCGCACTGGAAAACAACTGGTAGCGATGCGCATCCTGCCCCAGTTTCTGGAAGTAATTCCCTTCGGCGCCATTCACCAGCAGCACGTACGGCTGCGTGCCCTGGGGCGCCGCGTTGTACGTCGTATCCTCCACGCCAACGCCTACTTCCACCACGGTCTTCTCGAAGTAGCTCTGCTCCTTCACGAACCCGAACAATTCCCTCGCCGCGGCATCCACGGTCACCGACTGGGGATGCAACGCGTCCAGCCCCAGGTTTCCGTCGCTCTGCACATTGGCGAGAAATCCCACATGCAGGCTGTTGTTTGTGGACATCTTCCACAGTAGCCGGGACCAACTGTCTCCGCCCCATTGTTGCGTCTCGTTCGGCTGGCCCGGCGGCAACCCCTTAAGCACCGACAGTGTGTGTAAGAAGTCAAACGATTGCGCGAACCACAACGTATCCTGAATCAAAGGCCCTGAGAACGTCACGCGGGGATAGAAGTTCCCCAGTTCCACGCCTTCCTGAACATTGATTCCCGGAATAAAGTCCGTGGCGTTGAAGCGCCAGCGGTCATCCCCCTCGCGGGTCACATAGTTCAGAATGGCTCCGCCCGGGTGGGCGTACTCCGCGCCAAATCGCGCGGTTTGCACCTCGGCCGTGCGCACCGCCTCCACAATCATCCGGGTGGTCAAGCCGTTGCTTGCCGGGTCGCCCACTTCCACGCCATCCAGCAGGTACTGCACCTCGGTATTGTTGGCCCCGGCGATATGCAGGACGTCGGAATTGTCCCGGAGCACCTGCGGCATGGCGACCAGGCTCTGTTGCAGATCGTGCGAACTTGGCACCGGGATATCCAGAATCTCCTTATTACTGAGGGACTCGGTACTCTGCGTCGTGGAGGGGTCGATGCGGTTTTCCGGAACAGTGACGTCCACCTTTTCACGCACCTCTTCCACATGGTTGAGGGTGAATGAAAAGTCCGTCGTGTCCGGCCCCAGTTGGATCTTCTGGTCGGCCAGAAGAAAAAAGCCGACCTTCTCGATGCGCGTGTTGTACTCGCCGGGAGAGAGATCGGGGATGGAAAAGTAACCGGAGTCATCGCTGGTCGCCAAAAAAGTTTGCCCGCCGACCTGTTCAAGTTTTACTTGAGCACCACCGACGGGCAGTCCGTTCTCATCAATGACTCGTCCTTTCAGGACGAGCGGAGTATTCGCAGCGATGCCCGCGCCCGCCAGTAAAAGGAACGCGAGCCACGCCGCCGCAACCAAGCGAAGTCTCTTCACCGGAGCTCACCCCCGGAGCTCGAGAATGACTTCAAGTCTTACTGGAAGAGGTTGTTTTCTCTTCCCACTCTCAATCTAGCCGCCCTTTCGGCGAAGAGAAGAATCTACACTTCGTTTCCGCCAAGAGGGATTCCTCACTCCGCAAACTCCGTTCGGAAGGTCGGCGCGTTTCGGAAGCGCCGTGGCTATTTCTTCTGTTTGCTCTTCGCCTTGTGCTGTTTCTCTTCGACCACGGCCTGCGCTGCCGCCAACCGTGCGATGGGTACGCGGAAGGGGGAAGCGCTGACGTAGTCCATACCGACCTGGTGGCAGAACTTCACGCTTTCGGCATCGCCGCCATGTTCGCCGCAAATGCCAACCTCCAGGTTTGGACGCGTCTTGCGTCCCTTTTCGATGCCCCAGCGCACCATCATTCCCACGCCAGCAATGTCCAGCGTCTGGAACGGGTCGCCGTGGAAGATTCCGGCCTTCTTCTCATCCACATAATCTGGCAGGAAGCGCCCCGCGTCGTCGCGGGAGAGTCCCATCACGGTTTGCGTCAGGTCGTTGGTGCCGAACGAGAAGAACTCCGCCACTTCGGCGATCTGATCGGCAAGCAACGCGGCGCGCGGCAACTCGATCATTGTGCCAACGAGGTAATGCAGCTGAATGCCTGCCTTCTTGATCAAGTCATCCGCAACGCGGCGGGTCGCTGCGGCGAGGAGGGCCATCTCTTTTTTGTCCAGAGTGAGTGGAATCATGATCTCAGGTATTACTTTAACTCTGCCCTTCTGGCATTCGATGGCGGCTTCGATGATGGCTCGCACCTGCATCTCGAGAATTTCGGGATAGGTGATGGCTAAACGGCAACCGCGGTGACCAAGCATGGGGTTGGCCTCGTGCAATTGCTCCACGCGGCGCGCCACCGTTTCCACACTGATGCCCAGTTCCTTGGCGAGTTCTTCCTGCTTGGCTCTCTCGTGCGGCACAAACTCGTGCAGCGGGGGATCGATCAAGCGGATGGTGACAGGCAAGCCGTCCATCGCCTGGAAAATACCGACGAAGTCGCGGCGCTGGAAAGGCAAAAGCTTGTCGAGCGCCTTCACGCGTGTCTCGCGGTCATTCGCCAGAATCATTTCCTGAATGGCGAGCTGGCGATCGTGGCCCTTCTCCGGATGCTCGAAGTCGGTGAAGAACATGTGCTCGGTGCGAACCAGGCCGATGCCCTCCGCGCCAAACTCAATGGCCTTGCGCGCGTCGTGCGGGGTATCCGCATTCGTGCGCACGTGCAATTTCCGGATACCATCGGCCCACTTCATAATGGTCTGGTAAGCCTTGGGAAATTCCGGCGTCACCAGCGGCAATTGATCGACGTAGACTACGCCTTCGCTGCCATCCAGTGTGAGCCACTCGCCTTCTTTCACGCTCTTGCCGCTCTTGCCATCCTTCATGGTCTTGGTTTTGTAATCGATGTTGAGGGTTTCTGCGCCGACGATGCAGCACTTGCCCCAACCGCGGGCAACGACAGCGGCGTGGGAGGTTTTCCCACCCGTCGCGGTGAGAATGCCCTGCGCCACGGCCATGCCGCCGACATCTTCGGGGCTGGTTTCGCGCCGGACGAGAATCACTTTCTCGCCGCGCTTGGCCCACTCTTCGGCTTCGGCCGCGCTGAAACAGGCCTTGCCTACGGCCGCGCCAGGAACTGCATCGATGCCGTGCGCTAGGATCTTCGCTTGCAATGACTTCTTGTCTACCTTGGAATCGATCACGGGATAGAAGAGCCGCTCGATGTCTTCGGGCTTGATGCGCAGCATCGCTTCTTCCTTGGTGATTAATTTCTCGTTGGCCATGTCCATGGCGATCTTGAAGGTGGCGGCAGGCGTGCGCTTCCCCGTGCGGGTCTGCAACATGTACAGCTTGCCTTCTTCAATGGTGAATTCCATGTCCTGCATGTCTTTGTAATGGTGCTCAAGTTTTACTCGAACCTTCTCGAGTTGCGCGTAGGCCTTCGGCATGATCTTGGCGAGTTCGGTGAGATGAACCGGAGTGCGGATTCCCGCCACTACATCTTCGCCTTGCGCGTTGGTGAGATAGTCGCCGTAGAAAACTTTTTCGCCGGTGCTGGGGTCGCGCGTGAAGCACACGCCCGTTCCGGAGTTGTCGCCGGTATTGCCGAACACCATTTGCACGATGTTGACGGCTGTGCCGAGCAAACCGGTGATTTTTTCTACGCGGCGATAGGTGACGGCTTTTTCCGCCATCCACGAACCGAACACCGCGCCGATGGCACCCCACAACTGCTCCATGGGATCGTCGGGAAAGTCCTTCCCAGCGTTCTCCTTGAAGTAGGCCTTGTACTCGGAGACCAGTTCTTTCCAACCGCTGGCCGGCACATCGGTGTCGAGCTTCACACCGAGGCGATCTTTCATGGCGCGCAGTCGGTGCTCCAGATCTTCCTTCGAAAGGCCCATCACCACCGTCGAATACATCTGCACGAAGCGGCGATACGCGTCGTAGGCGAAGCGTTCGTTCTTGGTGGCGCCCGCGAGACCCTGAACCGACTTGTCCGTGAGGCCTAGGTTCAGAATGGTCTCCATCATGCCGGGCATGGAGCGCGCCGAACCGGAACGCACGCTGACCAGCAGTGGATTCTTTGGATCACCCAGCTTCTTCCCGGTGACCTTCTCGAGCTTGGCGACATTCTCTTTCACTTGCTTGGCAAGCCCGGCGGGATACTTCTTGCCATTC
This sequence comes from Candidatus Acidiferrales bacterium, assembly GCA_963775865.1. Lineage (GTDB taxonomy): Bacteria > Acidobacteriota > Terriglobia > Acidiferrales > UBA7541 > Acidiferrum. The sequence goes on from CAVZKU010000002.1 coordinate 1,145,665, forward strand.
TTATAAAAGTAATCGCAGGTTTCCGTGGAGATCGTAAATCCTGCGGGAACGGGGAGAGCGATTTTGGTCATCTCCGCGAGCCCAGCACCTTTGCCGCCGAGCAGATCGCGCCACTCGCCGTCTCCTTCTGCTTTTCCTGCACCAAAGAAATAGACCCACTTTTTCACGGTACGCCTCTCTTGTATTTGACCGATGTAGCCCCGGCCTTTGCGGCCTAAGGGTCCGCCTTCCGAACGGTGTTTACGAAGTGAGGAATCATCCTTCGAGATTGATCGCGAAGAGAGATTCCCCGGACAAAACCGTCCTTGGAAGGGCTCTGGAATCGAGCGCTGTTCCAGAGCCAAACCCTCACCCGGCAAAGGTGAGCTACCACTGCACCTGAACCACGCCGTCGGTTCCACTCAGTTGGGTTTGGAGTGGAATTTGGTCGGCGCGCCGACATTTTTCCGAAGAAATCTGTCGCAAGACTTGGACTGCGTTACCTCAAGTAAAACTTTATGGCTTCCCTTTTGCCAGTTCTCATTTCTGCTACTTGCCTTGTCATCCCGGTCGTAGCGAGGAATCTCTCGTCGCTCGATTCAACAAGGCTTCTTCGAACCAGCACCGTCCTCGGACGGACGGGCATCGCTGAACTCCGAATCTGCCGATGTCGGCGCGCCGACATTTCTGCACGGATACTGCCTCGTCGCGCATATCGTGGCCAAACGTCGCAGTGGCCAGCGGGAGCTAGTCTGCCGCACTCCCAAGTGAGGTCGGCGCGCCGGCAGTACCGGTGTCCAGCTCGCGCGACTTCGCTACTTTTCTTCGCCGGCCAACTCCGAAAAGTCGGCGATGGTGGTGAACTCGCGTAGCAACTCCGCAAGGAGTGCCAATCGATTATGGCGCACCGCTTCGTCCTCAGCCATCACCATTACGTCGAGAAAGAATTGATCTACCGCTTTGCGCAGCCCGGCGATTTCCTCGAGCGCTTCCTGATACCGTCCGGCACGCTTGTCTTCGGTGACTTTGCCCGCGGCCTTGCGCACGGCCGCGTACAGTTCCCTCTCCGCATCCTTCTCAAAGAGGTCCTTATTCACCTGCGGGCCTTCGGCCAGGAGGTTGGCCTTCTCGAGGATCCGGCGAATGCGCTTGAACGAGACCGCCAGCGGCTCGAACTTCTTCGACTTGCGGATGGCCTTGAGGGCTTTCAGGCGCTTCTCCACATCCACGAGGTCATCGCTGCCGGCACGCAGCACGGCGTTCACTTCGTCGTAGGCGTAGCCGGACTTTTCCCGCAGCACGAACCGCGCGCGCTCGAGCAGGAACTCCAGCACCTGTTTCTCCTGCTGCTCGGTGAGAGCTTTCTTCGGTGGGTGCGTCAGCAGGGCTTTCGCCGCCGCGCCGATAAACAGAGAGAGCGACACGTACATCTTATTTTCCAGGATGATCTTGACGATGCCGAGCGCGGCACGGCGCAAGGCGTATGGATCGCTCGAGCCCGTGGGCACCACGCCAACCGAGAAACAGCCCACGATAGAATCGAGTTTGTCCGCCAGCGCCACCGCACAGCCAGTAAGGTTGCGAGGAGTGGGATCGTCGAGACCCACGGGGCGGTAGTGGTCGTACACCGCGTCGGCGACTTCGTCGGACTCGCCCTGGGCCTTCGCGTACAAACCGCCAACGACACCCTGCAACTCGGTGAATTCGCGAACCATCTCTGTAGCGAGATCGCACTTGGCAAGTTCCGCGGCTCGGTCGGCATCGGCCACGTGGGCCTGGAGCACCCCGAGGTTGTACCAGCCTTCGGTCAGCCAGCGCGCAATGGCACGCACGCGTTCCACCTTGTCGAAGTAGCTGCCAAGGCGCGACTCATAGGTGACCTTCTGCAACTTGGGGAGAATGTCGGCGAGCCGACATTTCTGGTCAGACTCCCAAAAGAAGCGAGCGTCGGCGAAGCGGGCGCGCAGCACGCGTTCGTGCCCGGCACGCACCACGCCCTTCGTGTCCTTCGCCAGATTAATGACCGCCAGGAAATGCGGCGCCAGTTCCCCGCCCCGCTTCTCGACGGCGAAATATTTCTGGTGACCACGCATGACGGTGATGAGGATTTCGTCGGGCAGCTCGAGGAACGAAGGATCAAAGTCGCCTTCGATCACGCGGGGACATTCATTGAGGTAGGTCACGAGTTCGAGCAGGTTTGCGTCTTCGTGGACGTGGTAGCCGGAGCGCTTGGCATGCGCGGCGAGTTCGCTCGAGATTTTTTCTCGGCGCTCGTCGGGCCGGACGATGACGCCATTTGCGCGCAGCTTCCTCTCGTAGTCGGCAAAGTTGGCAACCTTGATTTGCGGCTTGCCGAGGAAGCGGTGGCCAGAGGTGCTGTCGCCGACGGTCACTCCACCAAAGGTGAACTTGAGTGGCTTGCCGTCGAGCAAAGCCACGATCCAGCGGATGGGCCGGATGAAACGAGCGCCCTTCAGTCCGGTCCACGTCATGGTTTTTGGCCAAGGCAGATCGTGGATGACGCGTGGGAGTATTTCGAGGAGCAGCTCGTGGGCAGTGCGGCCACGCTTGGTGACGCGAGCGGCGATACTTTCGCCCTTGGGCGTTGTGACGAATATCAGCTCGTGGAGGGCGACTCCCTGCTTCTCGGCAAAGCTGACCGCAGCCCTGGTCGGCGCCCCGAGATTGTCATACGCGACGGACTTGGGGGGGCCGGTGATTTCCATCTCGACGTCGGCTTGCTTGGCGATCATGCCGCGTACACGGGCGGTCAGGCGGCGCGGGCCACCAAAGGACTCGACCGTAGTGCCCTCGCTGAGGTTTTCGGCGACGAGATGTTTTTCGAGAATGGCCTTCAGCTCAGACGTGGCGCGCGGGAGCATGCCGGCTGGGATTTCTTCGGCGCCGATTTCAAAGAGCAGTTCCACACGAGCGGGGACTATAGGGGCGGACGGAGCCGCCTTCGCATGCTTCACAGGTGTTTCCTTCTTAAGGGCGGCGCTCATGCGGCCGCCTCTGCGGAGCAGCGGCAAATCGGGAATGTCGGCGCGCCGACATTCTTCGGTACGGCATGCTCCAGGCGCGTGATTCCGGACAGGGTCCCGGGAGCGAGAAATCCGTTTCGGATCAAACGAGGCGAGATTCCCGGCTGCGCGGGGAAGGACGGCGAACGGGGATAGCGCAAGTTCATACGCGCACCTCGTGACGCTTGTCGCCGGGCAAGGTTGGCGCGCTCGCCGGATCCTTGCCGCCGGCCTGCTCCAGGTAGGCGGAGGCGGTGCGGCAGGCTAGCGTGCGAACTCGTTGCATGAGCGCGGCGCGTTCGGTGGTGGAGATCATGCCCCGGGCATCCATCAAGTTAAATAGGTGCGAGCATTTCAGGCAGTGATCGTACGCGGCGAGCAACGGGTAGCGGGAACGCGCTTTGGCAAGCCCGTCTGGCTGGACAGGTTGGCCACCTGGTACAGGTGGCTGCGGAGCGTGCTCCTGGTCCGCTTTGGTCGGCGCGCCGACCAAGTGCTTCCAGCCGTCGAGGAGTTCCTTGGCTTCCTTCTCATGCAGTTCGAACTCGGCGCGCAAAGCCTTGGTGTCGCTTTTGTCAAAACTGTATTCAGAGAGTTGCTGCTCTTCGGGCAGGCGAATCGAGCCGTAGGTCTTATCCCGGGTCCAGCGGATTTCGTAAACGCTCTCCACATCCTGGAGGAAGGCGCAGATGCGCTCGAGGCCGTAGGTGATTTCGACGGAGATGGGGTCGAGGTCGATGCCGCCGCTCTGCTGGAAGTAGGTGAACTGGGTAATCTCCAGACCGTCGAGAAGGACTTGCCAGCCGATGCCCCACGCGCCGAGCGTGGGCGACTCCCAGTTGTCCTCTTCGAAGCGAATGTCGTGGGAGCGAAGGTCTATACCGATCGCCCTGAGGCTCCGAAGGTACAGATCCTGAATGTGGATGGGGGCGGGCTTCAGGAGGACCTGATACTGAAAATGCTTGTAGAGGCGATTGGGATTTTCGCCGTAGCGACCGTCGGCGGGCCGACGCGAGGGTTGGACGTAGGCGACGCGATAGGGGGCAGAACCGAGGACACGAAGGAAGGTCTCCGGGTGCATGGTGCCAGCGCCGACTTCGGTGTCGTACGGCTGCTGGAGAACACAGCCTTGCATGTCCCAATAGTGCATGAGTTTGAGGATGAGTTCCTGAAAGGTGAGGCCCCGGGGCTTGGGCTTGGACTCAAGTTTTACTTTAGCTGGCACGTGCTCTCCTCAAGTAAAGATTCCGTGGCGACGCTACGCGAAATATTTGAACTTCAAGTGTTTGTTTAGAGTATATGTAATCTTCGCGCTATGCCTCGCATCAGAGGCCTCTGCGCGGGATCCCATCTTCAAGTCTTAGTTTAGCTATACCATCTCCACCTCATTCGGTACTTTACTGCTGGCCAATCGAAATTACGCGATATTCAAGTTTTACTTTACTCCACTCGGGTAAGCGAGCGGCCGCCTCGGAAAGCGCATCGAGCAGATTCCCTGCGACAGCCTGGAACCGGGCGCTCTGCTCCGGTACTCTCGACTATGGCTCGAGCAGGGCACGGGTGTTGAGCTTGCGCTCCGTGTGATGCTCGACCCAGTTCAGGCCCGCGTCTCGCAATTCTTTCACGCCCGGCAGCGTGGTCAATGCCTCATCTAACTGATCGAGGCGCTGCTTGGCGAACACTTCCCCAAGCTCCCGCCCCTCGTGCGAGAGCGATTCCATTCCCGGGCGGCGATGCTCCGCGCCGTACAAGCCTGGGTGAAATCTATCCTCATACGCGATCCCCTTCCCAAAGGGCTTGCCGCACACCGCACATAGATCGAAGCGCGGGAGCCAGCCGGCTAGCCGCACTGTCCAGAACGCGAAGTAGCTGAGCGGCAGGGTAGTGGTGCTGCGGCGCTCGATTTCCTGGGCCGTGAGCAGAATGAGCCGGAACATGGCTTCGTTCACCTCGTGCTCCGGAAGGACCTGCTCGACCACTTCGCTGACTAGCGCGAGACCGGTGCTGAGGCTGTAGTCGCTCTGGGCCTTGTTCAAGGAGTCGAGCAATTCGGCCTGCTGAATGCGCACCAAGTCCCGCGTTTCCCGTTCGACGTACCAGATCTGCACATGAGACAACAGCTCGAGCGTTGAGCCGTAGCGGTTTTTCAGGCGGCGCGCGCCAGCGGCTACTCCACGCATGCGTCCCGAGGCGCGGCCCAGGAAACTGACCAGGCGATCCGCCTCACCCAGAGGGAAGGTCTTCAGGATGATGGCTTCCGTTTCGCGGGCAGGCATGCGCAATGTCGGCGCGCCGACCGCGTCGCGGGAGAAACGATGTACGGTGCTTCCCCGCGCAAAACGAGCGCGCGTGCAGAACTTAATTACTTACCATACGAGATGAAGGTTTCGCAATGACGGCGTAGGGGAAACTGTGGAGAACGGGCATAGGGAAGGTAGAGTGTCGGCGCGCCGACATTTTGAAGTTCTCTCGATGAATTGCGGGCCCGAGAGCAATTGAAGAGGGATGTATCGCACGCTTCGCTGATTCCAAGCGCTGCGAGGTCGTGTTTGCATCGCACGTCTTCCGCTGACACCTGACGCAGTCACCCCAACGAATTTCGAAGACAATTTCTCGCTCGGAAGGAGGAGGATCCGGGCACGCGCGATGAAGGAAAGAGACGCCTAGGATTGAAAAGTGAGTCCCCTGGATTTCACAGAATTGCGGCGACACGCAGGTAAGGCGCGGCGACTGTATGAGTTGCTGAGCCTCCCAGATTCTGTTAACCAGGATTCCTGTCCGAAAATATTATGGGACACGGGCGGGTGAGGCTTCCCTGCCCCGCGATGTCGACGCCGACGCGAGAGCGGTCCGCTTTAGGATGTTTTTTGCTTTTGAGATTATTGGAATTTGCAGTAGCGTAACTTTTGCTACCTACCCTAGCAGGGAAATTCGGGAGAATCCGATGCGCGTTCACGGGCTTGGTTTCGTTTTGGCGGCGACGCTGTTTGCCCTGATGGGGAAGGCGGAGGCGCAGACGATCATTCATTGCGTCTCTGACGATGGAGGCAAGAAATCTTGCCCGGCGGACACGTCGCAGGGCGCGCGACTGGTGAAGCAACGCAGCAGCGAGCTTCCTTGCACGAAGGGCAGTTCGTGGGGGTACGACGACAAGGGCGTCTGGGTAGACAAAGGATGCGACGGAGACTTTGCGCTGGGGCCGGAGACACCGCCCACGACAGAGGGCGGGGGCAAAGTACTGACGTGCTCGTCGGATGGCGGGAAGAAGTATTGCGACGCGAACACGCGACGCGGGGTGCGCCTGGTACAGCAACATGGCGACACGCCGTGCAAGCAAGACTCGTCGTGGGGATATGACGGGTTGGGGATCTGGGTAGATAAAGGATGCAGCGCGGACTTTGCGTTAGGAGCAGCTCCGCAAGCGCCCGGATCAGCCGGCGCGGCGGAGGGGCCGTCGGCGAAAGATGCCATATGCCTGAAGGCCGTCGGCAAGCAGCGGGCCGACCAACTGGTGAAACAATGCCTTCAGGTTTCGGCGGCGACGCACCCGCCGTGCAACGCGCAGAATTCGTGCGACCTGATCGTGGATGAAATTCGACGGAGTTGCGCGCTACTGGGACGCGATGCCCCGGCGTTTTGTGGCGGCTATAAATGACGCGGAATGGTCGGCGTGCCGACAGGAGGCGAGAGGAACCGGGCGGAGGAGAAGGTGATGACCATGACCGAGCTGAATGTTGGCTACGTCCCGATCTAGCCAATCTGGAGGTCGGCCACTCCACCGGCGAAGAGGGATTCCTCATTCTGCATGTCGGCGCGCTGACATTTCGGAAGTGCGGAAAAACGGGTGAGCGCGGGAGATTGGCTCCCTGTGCAGCAAATAGTGACTGGAATGAAACTCTGAGAGCAGGAGCAGGTTTCCCTTATTCCGCGAGATGCGGTGGCTGACTCGATGATCCCGCTGAAGGACGACAATCCAACACGCACGTTTCCTCTCGTCAATTGGGCGTTGATTGCGATCAACGTGCTGGTGTTTATCTACCAGGTGCAATTGCCGCCGCACGCCGCGAAAGCATTTTTGCTGACGAATGCCACGGTACCGATGCGCATTCCGGCGTTTCTGGCGGGCTACCTGGGATTCAAGATGGCGTTCTATCCGATGTTCACCAGCATGTTTCTGCATGGCGGGCTGATGCATTTGCTGGGGAACATGCTGTTCCTGTACGTGTTCGGGGACAACGTGGAGGATTATTTCGGGCATCTGGGCTACCTCCTATTTTATTTGCTCTGCGGGGTGGGGTCGGGATTCATCCATGTGCTGTTTAACCTACACTCTTCCCTGCCGGCGATTGGGGCGAGCGGGGCGATCAGCGGGGTGATGGGCGCATACCTGGTGCTGTATCCTCGGGCGAATGTGCTGATGCTGTTTTTCGTATTTCTGATTCCGATCCCCGCGGTGTTGGTGTTGGGGTATTGGTTCGTGCTGCAGTTCTTGGAGGGGATTGGAGAGTTCGGTGCGGCGAATACGGGCGGAGTGGCGTGGTGGGCGCACATTGGGGGTTTTTTGATGGGCGTGTTGATTGCGTGGGTGGTGAAGAAGAGGTAGGCGATTGAGAAACGCCAAGAACTGAACCGAGAGAACGCAAAGGTGCGGAGAGATGCCCCAAGAGAAGAGAGATTCATCGCGCAAAAGGCGCGAGATGGAAACCCGATTCTCGCTGCGAGGACTGCGCTCGAAATGACATGGACGACGCGCCGCGAGTCCACCTACTTCAAGTGACGTGTGAAGAGGGCACGGGCGTGCTTCGAGTGATTCTTTAGCTTAGCTATTATAGCTTAGCTAAGCTAGGAAGAGATCGCGCACGGTCGCAAGGGCGATTGGCTCTGCCCGTAACGCGTGAGCGGGGCTCCCGCATTCTACCGTTCCAGTGAATCATGAATGCCGGGAGATGAAGTTAGTGAGCCAGTCAGCAACTTCAAGTGTTTGTTTAGACCCGTGAAGGTCGGGCGTGGTGAAATTTTCGTGGAGGGCGGACTTCACGCTTTGCTTTAATAGTTCGGCTTCGGCGGACCAGCCGAGGTACTCGAGCATCATGCCGGACGCCAGCACGGAGCCGAAGGGATTGGCGATGCCCTTCCCGGCAATGTTAGGGGCGGAACCGTGGACGGGTTCGAACAGCGAACTGCCGCCCGGATGGATATTGCCGGAAGGAGCGAGGCCGAGACCTCCGGCGAGTTGTGAGGTGAGGTCGCTGATGATGTCGCCGAAGAGATTGTTGGTGACGATCACGTCGAACTGACGGGGATCCCGGATGAGTTCCATGGCGAGGGTGTCTATATAAAGGTGGCGGGAGTCGACGTCGGGATATTCGGCGCGGACGAGCTTGAAGGTGCGCTGCCAGAGGTCGCCGGCGAAGGTCATGGCGTTGGACTTGTCGGACATACAGAGGCGGAGCGGTTTGTGGGCGGCGGGGTGCGGCGGAACGACAGGGTTCATGGATTCGCCCGGGGTCTGACCTGAAGTTCGTCCACAACACCGGCCGATGCCAGTGCCACGAGCATAGTCGAAGGCAAAGCGGAGGATGCGCTCGACGCCTTTACGCGTATTGATATCCTCCTGGGTGGCGATCTCATCGACAGTTCCCTTCTTGAAGAAGCCGCCGGAACCGGTGTAGACACCTTCGGTATTCTCGCGGAAAACCATCATGCGAATGTCGTTGGGGATGCGGTCCTTCAGCGGGCAAAAGCGTTCGTGGAAAAGCTCGGCGGGGCGGGCGTTGACGTAAAGGTCGAGCTTGAAACGGAGGCCGAGAAGGATGTCGGCGGCATGCTGGTTCGAGGGGACGCGGGGATCGCCAAGTGCGCCAAAGAGGATGGCGTCGAACTGGTCGGAAAGCATGTCGACGGCGCCTTCGGGGAGGGAGATTGCCTCGCGAAGGTATTTGTCAGCACCCCAGTCGAATTCGACGAAGTCGATGTGATGGTGACGTTTGGCGGTGGCGGCTTTGATGACATTGACAGCGACCGGGGTAACTTCCTTGCCGATCCCATCACCGGGGATGACGGCGATGCGCGCGTTGGGACCACCTTTGCGAAGAGGAATGTTGGGCAGCAGGAGTGCCTCCGCGGATGGAAAGGTACCGAGTAAAGTAGCACAGATGATGCTGGGAAATCGAAGGGGCAGGGAGTAGGGCGGAGAGAGGAAGAGAGAGAAAAAAACAAACCCACGCCAGCTTGATGTCCAGAGCTTATGGTGACAATCTTTTGTGGAACTTCGGCGGACCGCCGCAGAGGCGGTCCCTACAACGGATGAAACAGAGGTGGGCGTGGCGAAGGTATTGCGATTGTGGATGGATCGGATTGGGACGCCGCTTGGCGAGATGTTGCTTGTGGCGGATGAGGCGGGGAGTCTGCGGGCAACGATGTGGACAGACCACGAAGCGCGACTGGAGGCTGAGTTGCAGCATTGGTATGGAAAACAAGGATTCACGCTGGTGCCGACTCGACCTTCGAATGGTTTGACGGAAGCGATGGGGCGGTACTTCCGCGGGGAGCTGACGGCAATCGATTCCCTTCCCGTAGGGATGCCAGGGACGCCGTTCCAACGCGAAGTGTGGCTGGCGCTGCGGGAGATTCCGTGCGGCACAACGGTCTCGTATGCAGAACTGGCGGAACGAATCGGACGGCCGAAGGCGGTGCGAGCTGTGGGATTAGCGAACGGATCGAATCCGGTGGGGGTGGTGGTGCCGTGTCACCGGGTGATTGGCTCGGATGGATCACTGACTGGGTATGGCGGAGGAATCGAGCGGAAGCAGTGGTTGCTGGAACACGAACGGAAGTATGCGGGGCAGGGGAAGCGCCAAGGCGATTTATTTTGAACGCGGATCGCGAGGTACAGAGTTAGAAAAGCCACGGTTGGTTGCGCCAGAGGAGCGGGACGTAATAGACATCGAGGAACCAAGCGAGAGCAAAGAGGACCGTGCCACCGAGAAGGGTCCAGAGGAGCAGGCGGATGGGGAGAGTGCGCGAGAGAGGGACGTCAGTGCGCGCCGAGCGACGGAAGAGCAGTCCGCTGGCGATGCAGACACAGGCGGCGAGAACGACGCGGGCGAGGGAAGCGACAAGGCGCTGTTCCCAGGTGGTGGCAGGAAGGAAGAAGGCCGTGTCCAGCAGATACCAGAGCGAAAGAATGCTGAGGAAAAAGGAGAGCACTCTGCCGAGATCCAGGAACACGGAAAGCCTCCGGCCAGGCGCGGCCGTCCTGCCCGATCAAGGCGAGTATAGCGCAAGGCGGAGGGAGTGGTCAGGGACAGTAGGTCAGTCGCTCCTCTGGGAGGGGTGAGAGACAAGACGCGGGGGTTAGTGGTGCGCAAAGCGCTGGGCGAAGATGTCGCCGTGATTCCAGGTGGGGCGGTGGGGATCCTCGGCGACTTCGTAGCCGACGGCAAGGATGACCTGGGTGCAGAGACGAGCCGCGTTGAAATTGAGCGGCTGGGCCATATCGTCTTGCGGAGTGTGATAGCGCGTGGTTTCCCAGGTGACCTGAATTTTTTTGCCGTCAAGAGAGGGGTCGACAGTTTTGAAACCTTCGCTGATGGCGAGAGCGGGAACGCCTTGCTTGACGAACGAATATTGATCGCTGCGAATGAAGAAGTTTTCTTCGGGCATGGGATCCGGGCTGACTTCGAGATGCATGTGCTGGGCAACATCGTCGACTTGATGCGTGAGCGAGGAATGTTCGGCGCCTAAGGCGACGATGTCCTTGAAGTCGTAAAAGAGCGAGATGCCATCCATATTGATGTTGGCCACTTCCTGATCGATGGGAATGGTCGGATGGTGGGCGTAGTAATCGGAGCCGAGCAGACCCGCTTCTTCTCCGGTGACAACGATAAAAAGCAGTGAACGCTTGGGGCGGTCCTTGGTGACGGCAAAGGCGTGGGCGATTTCGAGGAGCGCGGCAGTGCCGGAAGCATCGTCGACGGCGCCATTATAGATGGAATCACCGTTCATGGGTTCACCAATCCCGATGTGATCGGCGTGGGCCGTGAACACGACATATTCATTTTTCAAGGTAGGATCGGAACCCTGGAAAATGGCGGCGATGTTGGGGCTTTGCAATTCGGAGAAGTGACAGGCCTCTTTCAGGGAAGCGGTGCCCTGCAAGGGAAAGCTCATGGGCTTGCTGGCTTTGAGGCTGGCGAGAGCGTCGGCGAGCGTGTGGCCGGAACCCTGAAGGAGAACTTCGCCGGCTTTTTCGTTAATGAGGGCTCCGGCTTTCAATTCGGGGACGTAATCATTCGGTGTTCCGTGCTCATCGATCCAGTGCATGAAAGGTTCGTGACTGAAGCGAACGATGCGCTCCCAGGGCGTGTTTTGGGTAACGGCGCCGGCCCAGATGGCGACTGCGCCGACAGCGCCGTGAGCGGCGGCGTTGCGCTGTTTGGTGACTTCATCGGAATAGGTGGCACGATCGGAGGAAGGAAAGTCGGGAGGCGCGTCGACGAGGAGGACGACGATTTTCCCTTTCGCGTCGATGCCGGCGTAGTCGTCGTAGTGGCGCTCGGGAGCGGTGACGCCGTAGCCGACAAACACCATAGGCGCATCGAGGGAAGCGAGTTCGTGCGCGGGATTCCCTTCCATGACGAAATCTTTTTCGAAGGTGAGCGTTTGTTTGCCGTCGCTGCGGAGGATTTCGAAGGAGTCCTGTTCGGGACGAGGAGTCTGACGACGGAAGTGGACGACTTGAAAGTACGTGCCGGATTCTCCGGCAGGCAGAAGACCCATTTGCTCGAACTGGGCACGAACATAATTGGCGGCGAGTTGGTAGCCGCGCGTTCCAGTGCCGCGTCCTTCGAGGAGGTCGTCGGCAAGATATTCCATGTGAGCGCGGATGCCGAGCGGGGTGATGCGGTCGAGGAGTTGCTGGGGAGCAGCGGCCACCGCTTTGCGGTGGTTGTATGAGCCTGAAACTCTTGTCGAGAGCTCGCCAGTTATGGTGTAACCCAACTAAAATCCGAGGCACAACCTGGTTCGGCAGCTAAGGCCGCATTTTCCCTGGAGCGTTCCTGCCCGATGGAGAGCATGGCTCCGGTTCTGGCGATTGTGTAGATGGCGGCGGGCGTTGTCCTGAAAAGGAGAACGGCCCGACCCCGCTGGCGAGATTGTGTAGTTTTCGCCAACCGGGCCGAGCCAAGTTGAATTCAGCACAGGAAGGTTAGCATGAAATCCAAGCCAGAGGAGCAAAACAAAAGAGCAACCAACCATCCAACGCAGCACCATTGGCACGAGATGAACCGCAAGCAACGACGAGAGATGATGCGGAAGATGCAGACCGAAGACCTCAGCCTAGAAGTGATACATCCCGACGCTGGTGGCATTGATATCGGCAACGAATCTCACTACGTAGCAGTACCGTCAGGCCGAGATAGCCAATCGGTACGGGAGTTCGGATGCACCACCGCCGAACTCAAGACCATGGCCGCTTGGCTGAAGCAATGCAGGATCCGAACCGTCGCGATGCAATCCACCGGAGTTTATTGGGTCGCGGTATACGACATTCTGGAACAAGCGGGTTTGGAGGTGTACCTGGTGAATGCCCGGGACACGAAGAATCTGCCCGGGCGGAAGAGCGACGTGCAGGAGAGTCAATGGCTGATGAAGCTACACACCTACGGACTGTTGCGAAATTCGTTCCGGCCATCACAAGAGATTCGCGTGATGCGGACCTACTGGCGACAGCGCAACGATCTCGTGCAGAGTGCGGGTCGGCATATTCTGCGGATGCAGAAGGCGCTGACGCAGATGAATCTGCAGTTGGCCAATGTGTTGACCGATATCAGCGGAGCAACCGGACAGGCCATCATCAAGGCTATTCTGGCAGGCGAACACGATCCGCGTAAACTGGCTGAGTTTCGGGATCCCCGGGTGAAAGCGAGTGAGGAGCAGATTGCGCAGAGTCTGGAAGGCAACTGGCAAGAGGATTTGCTGTTCGTGTTGAAGCAAGAGCATGAGGGTTACGAGTTCTGCCAGAAGCAGATGGCGGAGTGCGATCGCCAGCTCCAGCAGTATCTCCAGCAGCGAGAGGATCGGAGCCACGGTGCCCCACTGCCCGAAGAGAACCGCAAGGGACGGCGCAAGAAGAAGAGGGCGAACAAGCCGCAGTTCGACTTGCGCGAAGGGTTGTTTCGCATGACCGGTACGGACCTAACCCGCATCGACGGCATCGATGTCATCACCGCGACGACGGTCATCAGCGAAGCTGGGTACGACATGGGCAAATGGAAGACCGAGAACCATTTTGTTTCCTGGTTGCGGCTCTGTCCCGATAATCGCATCAGCGGGAATAAGGTCATTGGGAAAGGCCGGCTCCCGACCAACAATCCGATCAGTATCGCCTTGAAGATGGCCGCCAGCACGTTGCGGGAAAGCAAAACCTATCTCGGAGCGCAATTCCGTCGACTGCGAACCAGGCTAGGCGCTCCCATCGCCATCAAGGCCATGGCCGCCAAGCTGGCCCGCTTGGTCTACCGCATGCTGCGCTACGGGATGAAATACGTGGACCAAGGAGCAGCCTTCTACGAGATTCGACACCGAGAGTTACAGATCAAGCGCCTCAAGTCCAAAGCCGAAAAGCTCGGATACCGAGTCACCCCAATACCGGCGGCGGCCTAACAAGCAGCAGTTTCTGGCGAGGGTAGTAGGATTGGGGACGGGTGCAGACGGACAAGGCGAAGGACAGCAGGAGCGCGATGGAGAGGCGAGCTGTTGCGGACAAGGAGCACCTCGTGGGAGAGGGATAGCGGTCGGCGAAGGATATTCGCGCGGTTCGGGGGATGTCAACAGGGAAGGCTGTCGGGACGCGAGTGGTCAGTCTGCGATAAGTATTTTCCGTTAGCAGGCCGTGCGTTTGCGAATAGCCTGCTTGGGGGCATCGGGGTGAACTGGACGATAACTACGTCGCTGGTGTTGTTGCCCTACGTTGGATTCGAGGCGTGGTGGGCGCATCGGCTTAAGGTGGACGCCAGGTCTTTGTGGATCGACGCTGTGCCAGCTACGGCTTGTTTCATACTGTTTGTGGGCATGGCCGTGTATGGGCTTAGGCACCACGCGATCAATTGAACCGCGCGAAAGCAGCGACGGTGTGAGGGCAGTCGTCAGCAGTGGCCAAATCAGTTGTGGGCGAAACCCTGGGTGAAGAGAAGGCGCGGCCGAGAATCAGGGCCGGGCTTCGTAAACGATGTTGAATGGGGTTTCGGTGGCGCGGCGGAAGCGCGTGAAGCCTGCCGCGGTGACGACCTCTTTGATGCGACTCTCTCCAGCCTGCGCGCCAAGGCACAGGCCAACTTCCTGAGAGCGAGAACACGGAGTACACAAAAGCGTGGAGAAGGAGTAGTAGACGCGGCCGACGGGATTGAGATTGTCCTTGAGCTCGTTGTTGGCGAAGGGCTCGACGATCATCCAGGTGCCATCCTTATCGAGCGATTCGCGGACGTGCGTGGCTGCGCCGACGGGATCGCCCATATCGTGGAGACAATCAAAGACGGCGACGAGGTGGTAATCCTTTCCGGGAAATTCCTTGGCTTTGGCGACGGCGAAGGTGACGCGGTCAGAGACGTTTTCCCGCCTGGCGGTTTCGCGGGCGGATTCAATGGATTTGTCGTGGTAGTCGAAGCCGAAAAACTGCGAATTGGGATAGGCCTTGGCCATAAGAATTGTGGAAGCACCTTTGCCACACCCGACATCGGCGACGCGGGCTCCGGCTTGCAGTTTTTGATTGACGTCGGTGAGCGCGGGAATCCAGGCGTTGACGAGATTGGCGGCGTAGCCGGGACGAAAGAATTTTTCGCAACCATGGAACACGCCGTCGTCATGCTCATGCCAGCCCATTCCTGCACCGGTCCGGAAAGATTCGGCAATGCGCGGAACCGCGGTGAGCGAGCCCAAAGCGAGTTCGAAGGCGCCGGGAAGATAGGCGGGGCTGTCTTCTTTGGCGAGGGCAAAGGCCTGCTCTTCGGTCAGGCTGAACTTGTCGGTCTGATCATCGTAGGTGACGTAGCCTCCGGCGGCTTGCGAGGCAAGCCATTCGCGGACGTAGCGTGCGTCGGTTTGTGTTTTGACGGCGAGTTCGGCGGAAGTCAAGGGACCGGCGGCGAGTGCTTTGTACAATCCCAATTTTTCCCCGATGACGACCATGCCGGCGTGAACAGCGGCACCGAGATCGCCGACGAAACGTCCGATGAACGCATTGAGTTTATCCATGTCGAGTGCGGGACGCGGAGCAATAGCCATGGTGTGTTCTCTCCTAAAGACGGACACCCCGGGTTCAAAATCGGCTATGCAACGGAAAGATAACTGGGAGGTGGATACGCCGAGGCAAAGCCGTTGGGGGATTTTGCTCCGGAGAAAAATGGAAGTCAAGCGCAGAGAAGCTGTTCGGGGGTATTGTAAGCGGGAGTCGGGTTTCACGGAGGGGGAGCGTGAAAGGAAGCGGCAAGCGGGTGGTTGGGGGCGTGGCGGTCGTGCTGGCGGTTGCGCTTCCGGCGTTGTCCCAAAAACAAATGGCGAAGTCGCCGAAGCTGCAGGCGGCGAAGACCGCATATTTCGAGGATCACACGGGGGCGGATGCGGTGGCGGCGGCGACGATAGCACAATTGAAAAAGTGGGGACGGTTTTACGTGGTGAAAGAGAAGAAAGATGCAGACGTGATTTTTGTGCTGACCGCGGACCCGTATCACGGAGGAGAGGTGTTGCTGGCGAGCGGACAGACGGGAACGGTAAACGACAAGGGAAATGTGCAGGAAGACCGCATACCGAACTACAACGCGCAGGCACCGACGCGCGATGCATACCTATCGGTAATTGATGCGAACAGCGGGGACATGTTGTGGAGTGAGTCCCATGTGTGGGGCGGGGTGCTGACAGGAGCAAACAGCGCGGGGGCGCGGTTGGTGAAGAAGTTGGAGAAAGAAATGGGGAAATAGCCGAGGGCTTCTATGAGGATTCTGGTAGTTGGGAGTTGGCGGCGGTGAGGATCTTGCCGAAGGCCATGCCGTTGTTCAGATCGAGGGTGGCGTGGAAAAGTTGGGCGGGAAGCAGGGTGCCGGAAGCGATGTAGACGAGACCGAAGATGAGGCCGAGCACGGCGGTGCCGATGACTCCGTTGCGGCCCTGGTAGAGATGCGCGAAACCGAAAAGGATGGAAGAAAGCAGTAAGCCGAGCCAAATGGAGTGGAGGGCGCGGCCGGTCACGTTGAGCAGCCAACCACGAAATAGAAATTCCTCGCAGAAGCCGGCGGTCAGAGCCACAAACACAAAAGCGAATCGTTCCCTTCCGGTGGCCGGGAGAAGCTTGCGCAGTTTTTCGAGGGACTTCGCCATTTTCTCTGGAGAAGGCTTGCGCTTCTGTACTTTGTTGATGAGGACGACGCCGGAGATGAGCACGACGAGGACGCCACAAACAATGAGCGTGCGCGGGTAGGTGCCGAGTGTCTGGCCAAAGTCGGCGAGGGAGAGGCCACTGCGAAAGATGAGCCATGCCGCGACGGCGGAGAGAAACCAGGCAGCGAGAATATTCCAGACATATACCTGCAACACGGATTTGAGGCGGTCGTACAGGAAGTAATCGACGAGAGGATAGAGAACGGCAAGGACGAAGGTGAACAACCAGACATCGGTGCGATGGAGAAAGCCGGGCATAGGCAGAGTGGGGAGAAGCTATCACAGGGAATCGAGAGGGGCAAATAGGGAGCGTGTGTGCAAAGAAAATCGCCGTCCCCGCCTCTGAGTCCGGAGACGCAGGGACAGAGGATGGCGAGGAAGAGTACGGCTGAACAAAAAAAGTTCAGCCTGGGTGGACTCGAGCGGCGATTCGGATTCAGTTGGCGATGTAACACAAGGAGCAGGGATTTGATTCCGGAGATGAATATGCTTATACAATGGTCAGGTTGAGGAGGGAGAAAGAGGAGGCTCTGGATGAGGCGTTTGGTTGCGATGGGAATTTTGTTTTTTGGTGCTGTGGGAATGGGGAGCGCACGAAATGCAGCGGCGCCGGGGGAGGCGGCATCTTCGATTCTTGGTTCGGCGCAATCCATGAATGATGTGCTGCCGGAAGGCGGAGTGATTGTACTCACCCCCGTGAACGAATATGCGTGGAGAGTGTGGCCGAGGGGGAAGATTGAATTCAGCTTCGACTACAGTCGGACGTGGGAAATGCAGAAGAGTGGAGTGACGACGGACCTGACGTCGGGTTCGGCACCGTCTGGAAAGATCTGCTGGGTGGTGGGGAAAGCCGGAACAGTGCTGCTGACCACGGACCAAGGGAAGCACTGGAAGAAAATTACGTCGCCGATCAAAGAGGATATCGCCGGCGTGTACGCGCAAGATGGGAAGCGCGCGTCGATCTGGACGGCGTCGCACAAGCAGAGTTTCGAGACGAACGATGGCGGCGCCACGTGGACGGTGAACGCGGACAAGTAAGTTTCCAAGGACGGAACTTCGTCGACTGAGATAACCCTACGCGGTGCAGCAAGTCCTGAAAGCGAGAATCGTTGCGCATAGGATCGTAGGCAGGTTCGACGTTCAGAGTGGTCATTGAATTGGAGTGCTGCGCATAGGCCTTTTGCAGGTAGGCAAAGGCTCTTTCGGTATTTCCCACGCAAAGATTTCCGAGAAGCAAGGCGGACGCAAAGACTGGACCAGATCCGCGGCTTCTAATTTTTCCACTCGGTTTTGGCGGTGTCCAGTTGGCCGGCCAGCGGCCGAGGTCGGCGAAACAACGCTGGATGTGCGAGGTTAGCGCACGTCGGGATCGGGACGGATGCCGAAGACGGCGACTTTGCCGTCGGACGCCAAAGCAAACATGACAATGCGGGATTCATTGTTTTTGCTGATGCGGTAGCTGGAGACCGTGTTGCCGCTTCGATCCGTGCGGGAGACGAGCACGTGCGACGTGGAGGGCCAGATGAGATTTACGACTTTCGTGAGGTAGGCGACGCTCCCTTCGGGCTTCAAAAGCGAGGCGAGCTCGGGGGGCGGGCAGCGTTCAAATTGGTGAGCGCGACGATAGTGAGGCTGTCGTCAACGTAGCGGGAGATCTGGCAGGTAAAGCCCTGCCACGCGCCTCCATGGTCGATGAGTTTGTGGTCGTTGACGGTGTCGATGCGCCAGCCGAACCCGTAGTTTGCAGGATTGGGCTTGCCATCATTGAGAGGAAAGATGGTCCACATCTGATCGAGGCTGGATTGCTTGAGCAGCTTGGTGCCATAGAGGGCTTCATCCCACTTCGCAAGATCCATCACAGTGAAATAGAGAGCGCCGTCGCCGGTGGAATTGAAGGTTGGGGAAACCCAGGACTGATTCTGCAGCTTGCCATATTTGTAGTCGTAGCCCGCGGCACGGTTGGGAATGATGTCGGATTCGCTGATGAGTCGGGTGGAGGTCATGCCGAGAGGCTGGAAAATGCGCTGCTGCAAATAATCGGCGTAGAACGTGCCTGTGACTTTATGAATCAGGATGCCGAGCAGCAAATAGTTGGTATTGCGGTAATTCCATTTTTCTCCGGGCTTAAATTCGATGGGAAGGGCTTCCACTTTTTCGAGGAGCTGATCCTCGGTGAAGTCGAGGCGGAGGTAGAACGGGCCGTCGGGGCCGATGCGCTCGCTGCTTTCGTACTGGGCGAGGCCGGAAGTGTGCGAGAGAAGATTCTTGACGCGAATGTCCTGCCACGTATTGGGAGCATGGAGGAAATATTTGGTGATGCTGTCGTCGAGGTCGACTTTGCCTTCCTCGACCAGCATCATGATAGCTGCGGAAACGAACTGCTTGCCGACGGAGCCGGATTGAAAAATGGTCTCCGGCTTCACGACGGCGTTCAATTCGACATTGGCGAGTCCGTAGCCTTTGACGAGGAGAAGCTGTCCCCGGCTGTAGATGCCGATGGCGACGCCAGGGATGTGCTCGCGTTGCAGTTCGGCGTTGACGAACTGATCGATGCTGGCGAGCTGCTCGGGGGTGAGTGGGGGAGCGGATGTGCGCGGAACGGCAGCGGCGAGGAAGGCTAGGGTGAAAAGGAAGAGGAGAACGAGGAGCGAGCGAAGGGCTGAGTTCATGCTTTATTGGTCCTGAACTAAAAGGTGCCAACTCGTTGGGCCTGAATCAAGATTTATATATCAGGAATCCCATTCGACGGATACGAGAGCAAAATGATGCGGAGATGGGGGATTCGCGGAGCTGATGATAGGCGGGTCCGGAGGGCAAGTCAACGAGGCGAGGACAGGTGGGGAAATTTACAAAGCGCAGTCGGCGAGGCGAAGGAGCAGCGAGCCAATGGCGGCGAGCGCTGCGAGACGCGTTACCAGGATTTCAGGAGAGCCTGAAAACGGGGATCGCCGCGAAGAGGGTCGAGGTCCGAATCCTGTTCGGCCCAAACCTTGTGCAGGGAGCCGGAAGAACTTTGCGCCATGACTTTTTCGAGGCAGGTGATGGCTTCTTCGTTGAGTCCCAGGAGGGCGTAGCTGCAGGCCACATTGTAGAGAACCATGGGATCATCGGGATCGACAGAAAGGGCGCGGCGAGCCCATTCGAGGGCGCGTTCCCGTTGCCCGGCCTGGAACAATCCAGCGGCACCCAAGTAGAGAGCGCGAGCATCGTCGGGATGTAGTTCGAGATGCTTTTCGATGATGCGCAAGGCCCGTTGACGGACGGCTTCGCCTTCCAGTTTGCGGCCGAGGCTGAAGAAGGTCTGACCGAGAAGCATCGGGGATTGAAAATCCTCGGGATTGGCCCAGCAGGCTTTTTCGTAGAGCTGGGCGGCTTCCTCGAGTTCCCCGCGCTGGTAACGGAGGCGGGCGTAAAAGTAATAGGCATCAAACAGTTTGGAGTTGAGACGAATGGCGGTCTCAAATTCCTGATGGGCTTCGTCGTACTTCTTGTTCATCTGAAGCGCCAGGCCGCGCGAGACATGGGCTTCGGCCAATTCGGGATCGAGTTCGACGGCTTTGCGGCTGGCGACTTCGGCTTCCTTCATGTTGTCGTCGCTGGCATCCCACCATAGGTAGAGGAAGGAGCAGCAGTCGGCGACACCGGCGTAGGCGAGCGCATATTTGGGATCGATGACGATGGCACGGGCGAAGAGCTGGCGGGCGAAGTCGAAACTCTTGCGCCGGAACCTGTGGAAATACTGACGCCCTTTGAGGTAGTAATCGTAAGCCTGCACATCGGTGGTAGGCGTTTTCTCGATGGCGCGCTTTTCCTGCTCAGTAAGCATGAGCTTGAGGGCTTTGGCGATGCTCTGGGCAATTTCGTCCTGAATGGCGAAGACGTCTTCCATCTGGCGGTCGTAACGCTCGGCCCAGACGGAGCGGGCGGTGGTGGTTTCGACGAGACGAGCGGTGATGCGCAAACGGTTGCCGGCGCGACGAAGGCTGCCTTCGAGAACGTAGGCGGCGTTGAGTTCGCGACCCACTTCGGGCGCGGTGACTGGCTTGTCGCGGTAGGCCATGACGGCGGAACGGGTGAGCACCCAAAGCTCTTTAATTTTGGAGAGCTCGGTGATGATGTCTTCGGTGATACCGTCGCGGAAATATTCGTCTTCCTTGACGCCGCCGGGATTTTCGAAATAGAGCGCAGCCAAGGATTTCTCGGCGCCCTTTTCGGCGACAACGCGGCCAGAATCGGATTCGTGGCGGAGTTTTTTAAGATCGTCACGGAGCTTGGCGGCAGTTTGATAGCGAGAGCGGCGGCTTTTCTCCATGGCGGTTTCGATGATCTGGCCGAGCTCGGGAGGAATGTGCGAGTTCAGGCGCGCCGGGGAGGATGGAGTGCGATTCAAAATGGCATCAAAGATGACGGCGGAGGTGTGGCCGGCGAAGGGCTGGCGGCCCGTGGCCATTTCGTAGAGAACGACGCCGAGGGAAAAGAGATCAGTGCGCAAATCGAGTTCTTCGCCGCGAGTTTGTTCGGGGGACATGTAGGCAACGGTGCCGAGGGCGGTCCCGGGACTGGTGAGATTGTCGTGGCCACCGGCGTCCATAGTGTGGCCGGCGGAAACGGCGAGCGGCTCTTCCAGAGAGGAACGGAAAATTTTGGCGAGGCCGAAGTCGAGGACCTTGGCCTGACCGCGTTCGGTAATGAAAATGTTGGCGGGCTTGATGTCGCGATGGACGATGCCCTTGGCGTGGGCGGCGTCGAGTGCATCGGCAATCTGGATGCCGAGGTCGAGGATGGTATCGGTTTCGAGGGGGCGCCCTTCGATGCGATGTTTGAGCGTGTTGCCTTCGAGAAGCTCCATGGCGATGAAGTGGCGGCCGTCGTGATCCCCGATGTCGTAGATGGTGCAGATGTTGGGATGGTTCAGGGCCGAAGCGGCACGGGCCTCGCGGCGAAAGCGCTCGATGGTTTGAGCATCCTTGGCGGTTTCTTCGGGGAGGAATTTAAGGGCGAGACTGCGGCCGAGGCGTGTGTCTTCGGCCTTGTAGACGACACCCATACCGCCGCCGCCAAGTTTCTCGATGATGCGATAGTGACCTAGGGTCTGACCAATGAGTGAGGGCGAAGACATCGGCGTGCATTTTATGCTGGCCAGAAAAGGGTGTCAAACGAGGGGAAATGGAGGCGTGCGCGGAACGCGGGGGAAATGCTGATTTTTGTGGCGTGCGAGAGCGTGGAGGGCGGCGCTTCGTGTGGACGATGCCTTATTGTGCCCGTAACCGGAGAAGCATAGGATGGGCAGGGTCCCGAATGGACGAACGGCGGTGAGTGGTGCGGAATTGGACGTGAATTCGGACTCAGGAAAATTGCCAGATGCTGCAACTCAAGGAAATTTTATTACCTGTGGATTATCCGGTTGCAACGTTCAGCGTGATCCATCAGGCGGCCATGCTGGCGCGACATTTTCAGTCGGAACTTGTGCTGTTGCATGCGGTGACGGCGCGGAGCCACAAAGCGGGCGTGCCGGTGGAGGGCCGAGAACTCCTGGGATGGGATTTGCTGGGCGCGATTTTGAAGCAGGCGCAGAAGGAGAAGCAAGAGTCGGTGGAACCGGCACTGGATGGATTGACGATCCAGTTCAAGCTGGCGACGGGCGACGCGGCGAACGCGATCGTGCAGACGGCGGCGGAACTGAAGGTGGATTTGATCATGATGCCGTCGCACAGTTTCACGTTCTACCAATTTCTTATGGGGGCGGTGGCAGCGAGAGTGTTGAATGGGACGGAGTGTCCGGTGTGGACAGGGGCGCACGTGGAGGCAGCTCCGGCGCAGCCATTTGCGATCCGCAACGTGCTGTGCGGGGTGGATCTGGGACCACGGAGCGACAAAGCCGTGTCTTGGGCATCGCAAATCGCCACGGAATTTGGGGCAAAGCTGACACTGGCGCACGTGACCGCGGGGATGGACATTTTTGGACCCGGCGGGTGGCACGACGATGCGAAGTGGAAAGCATCGTTGGTGCGGGACGCCTCGCGGCGGATGACTGAGTTGGAACGCGATACGGGAATCAAGGCGGACGTGTTCATCGGGAGCGGCGATGTGCCGAAGGTGCTAAGCGAAGTGGCGAAGCAGACCAAGGCGGATCTGCTGGTGACGGGCTGCTACCCGTATGGCGGGAACCTGCGAACGCACGGGTACGCCATCATCTGCGCGTTGCCCATTCCCGTGCTCAGCGTCTAAGTGTTGTACCCTCGTTGCGACAAGCAAGCCGGAAAGGCGCGAACGCGAGATGTCGAGTTATGTTTTCTGGACGTACGTGGCGGGTCCGGTGCTGGCGATGTTGCCGGAACGATGGAGGAAAGCTCTGCCCATGACGGGGCACGTGCAATGGGAACGCGCAGCGACGTTGAGCGGAATATGGGAAATGCTGTTGGCAATTGTCGCGCTGGGCTACTGGTATTTGTACGAGATGGGACGGCGGATGGGACAGATCATGGATCTGTGGGAGAAGGGGGCAACTCAGGTCGGACTGGACGAACACCAGGTGTCCGGGGCGGCGTTGACGCTGTTTTATATGAGCCCGCTGACATGGATTTTATTCTTTTTCTTTTTCGAGGGCGCGGTGCGGCTGTGCGGGGCAGCGTTTACGGAGAACGTGCTTGGGACAACGCCGTTGTACCTCCTGGCGAGAATGATTTTCCTGGTAAAGCATCGTGAAGAAGTGAAGCCTGGAGACGTGGTGCGACGAAACGCGCGTTCGTTTGCGGAGAGCGTGCGTGAGGAATTGCTGACGGTGGGGCGGAAGGAACTGCCGGACGAATTGCATTACGACAGGAATGGGACGGAAGAGACGCTGGAGATTTGGGCGACCCGGCGAAAGACGGAGTGGGTGGCGCCGAAAATAGTGCGCGTGGATGATGTGTATTACCGGTTGGAAGAAGGCACGGTAGAGAATGGCGCTCGGCCGTTCCGATACCGGTTGCGCCGGTTGGAAGCGGGAGTGCCGGGGAGAAATGTGATTTTGTATAAGAGCGGGGAGCCAGGGCAAAAGATCAGTTGAGTTTGGCAGTGCCGCCGTGGATAGCGTAGCCGCGGCGAGTTGTGGATGGGCGAGGGGGCGAGGTGTTGTATTGGCGGATGATGGCATAGCACTCGCAGGCGAACGGTTCGAGGCTTTTGCGATCGAGGATTTGCACGGATCCCCGGGAGTACGAGACCAGTTCCCTTTTCTGCAAAATGGAGGCGGCGGGGCTGACGCCGGGGGCGATCCGTGCCCAGCAAAAAAGTGGACTTACGAGAAGTGGTCAACAAAAGCGACGCGGGAGTACGGCTGCGGGAAGTGGCAGAAACGGTATTGAAGGACAAACCAGCCGGGGCGGCTGCGGCGAGCGGGCTGGGGACTTCCATTCAGACGGAACTTAGCGATCCGGGAAAGAACGGGAACGACAAAGATCGGACGCCGGAAGTGAAGTGAAGGAATTTTTCCAACGATCCTGGGACGAAGCACACTCGAAAACGGAGACTAATTATTTCCAGGGGCGAATGTTAACGGCCTTGATGTACTGGTTGCCGTAACTTTCGATCTGATACTGACCCTGCTTTTTGTCGAAGCGGATTTTGGCCGCGGCCATAATTTGACCGGTTCCCTCGCCGTTAGCGTTGAGCTTGACCTGAAGAAAGCCGCAGGGGTAATCGGTGGTGCGTCCATTGTTGTAGAGCTCGATGAAGGGCATATTGCGAGCGGTGACGATGGTGATGATGGTGTCTGATCCCACCTCACGCTTACGGGCAACGGCAATCTGATTGCCGGTAGTACCGACGGCACTGACGCGGCCTTTATCTTCCTTTTCCAAAGCGCGGCGAAGGGCGTCGGTGCCCTTGTCCTTGACGAGCGGAGCGAAAGCCTGGACCTCGTCGTCGGTGGTGTATTGCGTGACGCGAAAATCGAACTGGATGGTTTTGCCGCCGACGCTTCCGCCGGTGCCCATGGCGACGCCGGAGTAGGCTTCGGCAGGCGGCTTGTCCTGCGTGGAAGCGGTAAAGCAGAGGCAAGCGAGAAGAAAAGAGACGAGCAAGGCGAAGCGAGAAACTTTCGATTTCATGTTCATGCACGAAGCTCCTGAGATTGAACCTGAAGGTGTGCTGTGGGCCCTAGCGTATCGGAAGAAGAAGCAAAGCACCAGCGCCGGCTAGCAGCTAGAGGAAAGCAGGAAAATTAATTGGGGATGACGACGGTGCCTGTGCGAGCGGCCATTTGCGAACCTTCGGTTTCGCGAACGACCTGGCGGAGAGTGTACTTGCCGGGCTTCAAGGCGAGAGTGGAGCGGATGGTGAGCCCAGAGTTGAGGAAATGGTTGTAGCTGAGAGTCGAGAGTTTGAGGTTGACCTTTTTTTGTTCGCCGAGAAGGAAATTGCCGTTGTCATCGAAGACGGCGGTGACGACGGTCAATTTGTCGTAATTGTGGTCGTCCAGCTGGCGGAAACGGATCCCTTTGATATTCAGGCGCGTGAGGACACTGAGTTCGGCTTCGCCGGGAGATTTCATGAAGTATTGCGTCTGTAATTCCATGGGAATGTCGAGGAGTTCGCTGCGGGAAAGGATGGCGTCGTCAATGTCGGCGGCGGCTTGTTCTTCGGCGTCGGCCGCTTTCTTCGGGGCGTAATAACCGAGACGAGCTTGAACTTCGTATTTCGTGGCGTCGCTGAGTTTGACTTGCAACTTGTGAAACGAGCCATCGGCTTTGGGACTCTGCGGGGAAAACCCGAGGACGTAGGAGACCGCTGGGGCGGCGGCCATTTTCTGCAATCCGCTGGCGATGTCATTGGAATTGTGAAAATAAGTGCCTCCCGTGCCGTAGGCCAAGTCACCGAGGATTACGCCCTGGTCAAATTGGGCGTCGGAGAGATAGTTAATCTTAATTGGATCTTGCGAGCCGCTGTTTGTGCCACTGTAAATGTCGGGGGTATAGAGGCCGCGCGCGTCGAGAGTGTTGATGACGATTTTGTCGCGATTGGCAAGATCCATGACATCCCAGGCACGGCTGTGATCTGTGGCCAGAGAAAATCCCGGAGAGACAAAAATCAAGGTGCGTTCACCGGGGGTGACGGCGAGGCGGCGGATGACCGCCTGGAGATTGTCGTAGACGATTTGCATATCGCCCAGGCCGAAGGAATAAGTCTGTTGAATGGCGGATTGTGCCAATTGTCTGGCAGCCATCTCGCTTGCAGCGCTGGTATCACCGCCAAAAGCACAATTGAGCGCATCCTGAAACACGATGTTAAAGGCAATGGCATCCTGAAGGTTCTCGAAGCGGTTGGCGAGATAGAAGGAGACTTTGGGGCATTCGCCGGCGGTGTTGGTGAGGGAGGGATGCGGGCCGAGGGAGGCGAGGGAACGCTTGAGTTCGTCCTTGTCGGGGGAGAATTCGTGCGTGAATTGACCGGACGTGGAATAAAAGGCGACGCGATCGGTAGGGCCGAGTGTGTCGAGGAACTGGAGGGCGGATTTTTTCGTGTAGAGTAGATCGCTGGCGGTGAGGTGCATGTCGTCAAAGAGCATGCCGATGAAATGGTCGGGCGGGAGCGTTTTCTCAGTGGAGTCGGCGGGAGTTTCGCTGCTTTGGGTACGGGCAGCGGCCAACGCGCGCTCCTTGCGTGTCTCGGGAGTTTCGATGCCGAAGGTGGTGATCATCTGGAGCTTGCCCTTGTCGAAGAGGCGGAAATCTTCTTTTTTAAGGTTGGGGACGGCGTTGCCTTTGCTGTCGCGGACCACCACGTGAACTTCGACGAGATTGACATGCAATTTGAATGTGGTGGTCTCCTGGGAGTTTTCGTCCTTGGTAGGGGCGGTGGTGGAGCTGGAGGGTTTCTGGCTCTGGGCCTGGAGGGTGACGGAGAAAAGAAGGGCCAGGGCGAATACGAGGAAGACCGCGAGACGGGCACCGAAGCGATTGCGAGGATGCATGGGCGGTTTACCCTTCGCAGAATACAGCCGGAGTATACCACCGGTGCGGGAAGCGGAGTGGAAGGCGAAGGGAGCGAGAACGGCCGATTTGCGAGATTTTTGGGGTTGCGGTAAAGTGGGTTGCCAATGGCGGAAACCGCTAGCCTGATCGGTCGCACCATCTCCCATTACAGCGTCGCCGAAAAAGTAGGCGGCGGAGGCATGGGCGTAGTCTACAAAGCCAAAGACACGCGGCTGGGTCGCAGTGTGGCACTGAAATTTCTGCCAGACGACATTTCTCAGGATGCGCAGGCGATTGAGCGATTCCGGCGAGAGGCACGCGCAGCATCTTCGCTGAACCATCCGAACATCTGCACGATTTACGACGTGGGGGAGTTTGAGGGGCGTCCGTTTATCGCGATGGAGCTGCTCGAAGGGCAGACGCTGAAGCATCGCATCTCCGGAAAGCAGATGACGCTTACGGAGATCTTGGATACGGGGATTCAGATTGCGGACGGACTGGAAGCCGCGCACACCAAGGGAATCGTCCACCGCGATATTAAGCCCGCGAACATTTTCCAAGTGAACCGAGGTCCCGCGAAGATATTGGATTTCGGGCTGGCGAAGCTAGCGACGCAACGGCAGCCGTTGGCGGAATCGGTGGGATCTTCGCTGCAAACGCAGATTGGGGACGATGGGCTGCTGACGAGTCCGGGCAGCTCGGTGGGAACCGTGGCATACATGTCGCCGGAACAGGCGCGCGGGGAAGAACTGGACGCGCGGTCGGACCTGTTTTCGCTTGGCGTGGTGCTGTACGAAATGGCGACGGGCGCAGTTCCCTTTCCGGGGTCGACGGTGGCGCTGATTTTCGACGGGATCCTGAACGCGACGGCCGCACCGGCGACGAAACTGAATTCGCGGCTTCCGATGGCGCTGGAGAATATCTTTGCGAAAGCGCTGGAGAAGGATACCGACCTACGGTACCAGACGGCCGCGGAAATGCGCGCGGACCTGAAGCGCCTGAAACGGGACCTGGATTCGAATCGGCGGCCCGCGGCGGCGGAGAGCAGCGACTCTTCGAGCTCACGAGCGGTGATGGCGGCACCGGTGAAGAAGTCGGTGGCGGTGCTGTACTTCGAGAATCAGAGCGGTGGGAAAGAAGATGAATACTTCCGCGACGGAATGACGGAAGACATCATCACGGAACTATCGAAGATCACGCAGCTGCAGATTTTCCCGCGGTCGGAGATGCTGGCCTTCCGCGACAAACCAACGGCGGCGCCACAGGTGGGACAGCAATTGGGGGCGACGTTTGTGCTGGAAGGAACGATCCGACGGTCGGGGAACCGGTTGCGGATTACGGCGCAACTGGTGGAAGGATCGACGCGACATTCGGTTTGGGCGGAGCGGTACGACCGGCAACTGGAAGACGTGTTCGCAATCCAGGACGAAATCGCGCGGAGCATCGCGCAAGCGCTACGGATTACGCTGACCCCACAAGAAGACAAGACCATCGGGTTGAAGCCGACGGAGAATACGCAGGCGTACGACTTTTACCTGCGCGGGCGGAGTTACACGCGGCGCGAAAATATGGACTACGCGCTGCAAATGTTTGAGCAAGCAATCCAACTGGACAAGAATTTTGCGCTGGCACACGCGGGAATCGCACATCTGTGCGGATTGATTTACGAGTTGCGCGAGCAGAACCCAGACTGGATTACGCGGGGACTTTCGGCATGCGATCGCGCGATGGCACTGGCGCCGGATTTGGCGGAAGTAATGGTGGCGCGGGCGCGGCTGTTCTATGCGCAAAAGAAATATGAAGAGGCGGAGTTGATGGCTCGGCGCGCGATCGAGAGAAAGGGCGATTGCGACGGTTCGTGGAATATCCTGGGACGCGCGCTGTTGTCGAGCGGCAAATACGAGGATGCAGCGAACGTGGTGGAACAAGCGCTGGAAGCGAATGGCGACGACTACAACACGTATGTGCCATACAACGTGTGCGTGGAACGGCTGGGGCGGAAGAAAGAGGCCGGGGCCATCCGGGACCGCATGAACGTGGTGTTGCGGAAACAATTGGAACTGGTGCCGGAAGACGTGCGGGCGCGGATTTTATTGGCGACGAATCTGGCGTATTCGGGAGAGACGGAGGAATGCATCCGTCACCTGCAGACGGCGGTTGCGCTGCGGCCGAACGATGGAAACACGCTGTATAACGCCGCGTGCACGTTTGGCGTGCTGTCGAGAAAGGCCGAGGCGCTGGAGACGTTGAAGAAGGCGTTCGCAGCAGGGTATGGGAATTTGAACTGGGCCGCACGCGATTCGGACCTGGATTGTCTGCACGATAATCCGGAGTTCCGGAAGCTGGTGGGGCTGAACGAGGAAGGCGCGGCGTAGGCGGCGGGGTTGCTGGAAGAGTGATGCCGCAAGAGGTTTTATTCCAATAACAAATTGAGTCTGTTCTCCTGCAACAAGGCTTCGCGCGCGAGCTAGGCATTATCCTTAGTCAGCGACAATAAGCGCTTGCTGTCATTTGAAAAGAGCTGTTTCGTTTCGATTCAGGGTGCAGCTCACTCTGAGATCTTTGTGCCTTCGAAGACGACGATGGGGCATCCGCAATGAATGCGGCGTCGCGAGGGTTTTGAAGAACCTTGGCCAAGTCGTGATCATCGAGGGAGCGTGTGTCCCCTGCAAAACGACTCGCTGTACTAGACCAAACTTGCCATGGCACATGAGAGGTCTGATATTCGCGAGAGTGGCCGCCACGTTGCGTCGAATATCCCAAGTGTTCGGTAATAAATTGCTCCCGACTTCCTGCTGTGGGAAGCGCGGGATCTGACGACGCTTGTGCAGCCATGGTGCACCACCGGTTGTTGATCCACCATTGGTATTCGATCGTTCTTCGCATTCCCTCGGTACTAAGATGGTGCTTCATCGGAAGGCACACATAATTCTCACCGAAACGACGCGGGCAACTCTCGCAACAGCCTGATTCGTTGAGTGCAACCTGGTAACCCAATGCAACGCAATTCGTACTGGCTCTTGGCTACGCCTTGTCTGGAGTAGCCCCTGTGTTCGCTGAAATTTGGCTGATTCGAATGCGACGAGGACTTGGACCACGCACGATTTCAGGAGGGGAGGGGGTTCAGGCTAGGGTCATGTAGAGCTTGAGGATGAGGGCGATTTCTAAGGCTGTGGCGAGGACAGCGAAGGCGGCATGAAAGCGATTGTTAGCGATTTTGATGGCCGCTAAGCTGAAGACGATATAAAAAATGGTCCGCAGGTAGTACAGGGGACCGAGCGCACGCACGTAGGCGCCACCCTTGATGAGAGTGTCGGCAAAATCCGCGACAAAGAGAATGGCCATCAGACCGAAGATCCAGCGGCGGCGAGAATAAAAATAAGCTTTGAAACTGTCGTAGTCGGTCATCTCTTCCGGGAAAAGCAGCACGCATAAGAGAAAGAGAAGGACTGCGTACAAGGCGATGAAGAGATAGAGCGGGAACGTCCAAATCTGGACATCTTGCAGGCGATATTCCCACCACCAGAAGTGGATCAAGTACAGGAAGAGGAAGAGTGCCCAGAGAAGGTGTACCCAGTAGACTTTGTACCGCTTGGGATGCTGGACGATACGCGCGACGCCGCTGAGGAGGCGGGAAACACCCAGTCCCAGGATCATGGAGAATAAAACGCGGATGTGAAGGTACATGTCCACGGATAGGCATCTTTTCAGTTTGTTCTGTAGTGTCAACATGAAAATGGAGAGAGAAAGAGGTTTCGGAGGGGAAACAGGGGGGTGGGGGTGGAGGGGATGGTGGACAAGGAGCGGGAGCAATAGTTTACTATGCAAGAGGGAAGCAGTTCCGCCCGGACGTACGAGGGTTGTGAGCTACGCGAAGCCGAAGCGCCTTGCCGAGGTAAGCAGCCACGAACGAGTGGCGGCCTCGCGCAGTCCTCTACAATGGCGACAAAACGTGGCACTCCAGTTGCGTGGAGATATGCCCGAGGAAATGGCAAGGAAAACGATACAAAGCAGATAGAATGAGTCTGTCAACAAGGGAGGGTACATGGCGACAATTTGCAAAACAGCAGTAGCAAGTCTCCTTGTCACTGCGCTGTTTGGTTTCATGGGATGTTCGAAGAAGGTGAGCGACGACACGATTGTCCAGGATGTGCAGAACAAAGTGGCGTCGGATCCGGTGACGAAAGATTCCGCAGTGAGCGTGACTGCGAAAGAAGGCAAGGTCACAATCAAAGGAACCGTGAAGGATACAGCGACGCAGAAGAGGGTAGAGCAGATCGCGAGCGAAGAGCCGGGCGCCACGGGCGTGAGCGATGAGACTGCGATTGTGCCGGGACCGATCGCTCCGGCGGACCAAATGGCGAATGCACCGGCGCCTGCGGTGGCGCCACCTCCTGTGGAAGCCGCAAAACCCGAGCCTATCGTGGTGCCCGCGGGGACCGCCTTGCTGGTGACGGTGGATCAATCGTTGAGTTCGAAGACGAGCAAGGCCGGGCAAACGTTTCTGGCGACCCTGGCGCAGCCGATCACGGTGGGTGGAAAGACGGCGATACCGAAGGGATCGAGCGTCACGGGTTCAGTGCTGACGGCCAAGGAGAAGGGCAAGATCAAGGGAGAGGGCCAGCTGTCCATCACGTTGAACAGCATTACGATTCGCGGGCAAAACTACACGATCCAAACGAGCCCACTGGACAGCACAGTAAAGGGAAAAGGCAAGAGAACCGCGGTGACCACGGGGGGTGGAGCTGCGGGAGGTGCGTTGATTGGCGGAATCGCAGGCGGAGGAAAAGGAGCGGGCATCGGCGCACTGGTGGGAGCAGCGGGAGGTTTGGTGGGCGGCGCGATGACCGGGAATAAGCAGATTGAGATTCCGGCAGAGACGGCGCTGAGCTTCAGTTTGTCGAAGTCGCTGACGTTGCCGCCGCGCGCCGAGTAGAGCAGAGCCGCGAGATCGAGGAGGTGTGCTGGACCGCAGGCGGTAAATGGTCCAGCGTACTGGTCCTACGTTCCTAGGGTAAGCAAGTACCATGTCACATATTTCACGAGAAAAACTGGATCTGGTGAATCGGACGAAGAAGGTGATCGGGCAACTCGAGTCGGTGCTCAAGGGCTTGAATGGCGATGAGCAATGTTTCGAGGTGCTGCGGCGGCTGGCGGCAGCACGGGGGGCGATCAACAGCCTGATGGCGGAACTGATGGAGGACCATATCCTGAACCACATGCCGACCAATTCGAAATCGTCGGAAGAAGCGGCTGAGGATATGATCCAAATCGTAAGGACGTACCTGAAGTAAGCATCCGCGGAGAATTTGCCACTCTGTTGCTTGTCAGCTCGTGCGCATGCCGAGCGCAGTTCCCTTCTGGTGTGCGTTGCGGCCGTCGAGCTGGGTGCTGGCTTCCCTGTAGGGTACTCTGAGGAGGTGAGTTAGAATTAGGCGAGACCGGTGGTGCGAGGCGAGTGGCGAGTGGCGAGAGGGAGCGGTATGAAAGAGTCCCATCGACGCCTGATGAAAGTACTTTTGCCGTTGTGCTGCAGTCTCGGGTTCGTTGGAGTGATGCTAGCCCAACGACCATTCCGGCAATACCCTTCCGTAGAATATGGAGAATCGACACCGCTTCCGCCGGACTGGCAGAAGCCGGGGGAATGGACGTTCGCCCGGATGATGTATCCGCCGGGACCGAACGATGGGTATCGAGGACGGTTTGATGGCGACTGGCGACAAGGGATGTCATTGTGGACCCAGGACGGACCGCCGGCAGATCGCGAGTTTGCCGCAGCGGTGCGGCGTCTGACGCGGATCGACGCGCGTTCGGTGGAACAAGACGTGAATCTGGACGATGGAGATGAAGTGTACAACTGGCCGTGGCTGTACGCGGTGCAGGTGGGGGAATGGGGCATCAATCAACACCAGGCAGATGTCTTGCGCGATTACCTGTTGCGCGGGGGATTTTTGATGGCGGACGATTTTCACGGGGCGTACGAGTGGGAAATGTTTACGGAGCGGATGCGGATGGTGTTTCCGGACCGCCCGATCATAGATATCCCGGATAACGACCCAATCTTTCACACGCTGTTTGATCTGGATGACCGGTACCAGATACCGGGCGAGGCGCATTTGCGGCGCGGGTACAAAGTGCCGGACTACCCGCAGGGACCAAACGATGGAAAGGGAGCGCACTGGCGGGCGATCTACGACGATAAGGGCAGGATCATGGTGGCGATTTCGTTCAATTCGGATATTGGGGATTCGTGGGAGTGGTCGGATCGCGCGAGCTATCCGGAGAAGTATGCGGCGCTGGGGATCCGCATTGGGGTGAACTACGTGGTGTATGCGATGACGCAC
This sequence comes from Candidatus Acidiferrales bacterium, assembly GCA_963775865.1. Lineage (GTDB taxonomy): Bacteria > Acidobacteriota > Terriglobia > Acidiferrales > UBA7541 > Acidiferrum. The sequence goes on from CAVZKU010000002.1 coordinate 1,178,398, forward strand.
TAGGCGTGGCGTGTGCGTTCTGTGTTTTTGCTGGGGGACTCACCAAAGCTAAACTGCTTCTCACAAGAAAATCGAAGAAGAGAGTGTATGGGCGGGTGAACCTGTATACTGACACGACGATGAAGGGGCGGAGGGCTGCGCCTCGGGGAGACGAAGATGGCATCGGTACTCATTACCGGAACGAGCAAAGGGATTGGGTTGGAGGCGGCGCTGGCGTTTGGGCGCGCGGGGTACCGGGTACACGCGACGATGCGGAATCCGGACCAGGCGCCGGAACTGGCGCGGAGGGCGGCGGAAGAAAAGCTGGCAATTACGGTGACGAAGATGGACGTGGACAGCGACGAATCTGTGCGCGAGGGCATCGCGGTGATCCAGAAGGAGCACGGCGCGTTCGATGTGCTGGTGAACAATGCGGGAGTGGAACGGGCCGGGTCGGTGGAGGAACTTCCAATGGCGGAATTTCGCGCGGTGATGGAGACGAATTATTTTGGGGTGCTGCGGTGCATGCAGGCGGTGGCACCGGAAATGCGGAAGCGGCGAAGTGGGTGCGTGATCAGCGTGAGCTCGGTGGCGGGGCGCATCGCGAATCCGCCGCTGACGGCGTACATGGCGTCCAAGTGGGCGTTGGAAGCGTTGTGCGAGGGGTTTGCCGGCGAGATGAAAACGTTCGGCGTGCGGGTGCTAATCGTCGAGCCCGGAATCATCGATACGGCCATGGCGCGGCGAATCAGCAAATCACCGAATGGTTCGCCGTACCGGCAGAGAGAACGATTTGGAGCATTGTTTGCAGCGTCGCTGGAGAATCCGGTGCCACCGTCACTGGTAGCGCAGAAGATTCTGGAAGTGGCGGAGAACGGGACGTGGCAACTGCGGCATCCCGTGGGACCGGACGCGATGCCCTTACTGGAGTGGAGGAAGAGTTTAAGCGATGAAGCGTGGGTGGACTTGCACGCGAGTGACGACGAAACCTGGAAGCGGGAGATGGGGCGGGATGCAGGGTTCAAGGGTAAGGCTGCGAATTAGCAAGCGCGCGGGTGCGGTACGTTAGGAACCGAAGAGCAAGCGTTCGAGGATGGGGCCGAGAGCCAACGCGGGGAGATAGCTGAGAGCCACCATGATGATCAAACAGGCGGTGAGCAATACGCCGAAGAGAAAGGAATGCGTGGGAAGGGTTCCCGAGGAAGACGGCGTGATTCTCTGGCGGGCAAAACAAGCGGCGAAGGCGAGTGCAGAAATCGCCAAAGCGAAGCGGCCCGCCATCATCGCGAGCGCCGTGGTCAGATTGTAGAAGGAACTGTTGGCGCTAAGACCGGCAAAGCTCTGGCCGTTGTTCGCGAAGCAGGAAGCATAGGCAAAGAGAATCTCGGTAAAGCCGTGGACGCCCGTGTTTGTGGTCAAGCCGGCGAGGCCGGGCCTGGTGCTGACCGCGATGGCGGTGAGCGGCAATACAAACAGGGGCGCTGCCAGGGCGAAGAGCATGATCATTTTGTTTTCACTGGGGCCGATTTTTTTCCCCAGGTACTCCGGCGTGCGACCGACCATGAGTCCGGCAAGGAAGACGGCGATGGCCGCGGTCATGACCATGCTGTAGAGGCCGGAGCCCAAGCCACCAAAAACAATCTCCCCGAGCAAGAGGTTGACGAGCAACACCATGCCGCCAAGCGAGGTGTAGCTGTCGTGCGCGGAATTGTTGGAACCGGTGGAGGTATTGGACGTGACGACGGCGGTGAGCGCAGAACCGCTGAGGCCGAAGCGAACTTCTTTGCCTTCCATATTACCGCCGGACTGGAGAGAGCCGGTTCGGAAATCCACGCCCGCGAGATGGGGATTTCCCTTCTGCTCGAAATGGTGGACAAAACCCAGGCCGCAGACGAAGAGAAACAACATTACACAATAGAGAAGCCAACCCTGGCGGGGTTGGCGAACCATGCGGCCGAAGGTGTTGGTCAAGGCGGCGGGAAGAAGGATGATCGCCAGCAGTTCGATAAAATTGGACAGCGGCGTGGGATTTTCATACGGATGCGCGCCATTGGCGTTAAAAAAGCCGCCGCCATTGGTGCCGAGATTCTTGATGATTTCCAATGCGGCGACCGGACCCTGGGGGATGACTTGCGGGGGACCCTGGACGGCAGCGGCGGTGACGTAGTGGTGAAAGTTCATCGGCACGCCCTGCCAAACGAGAAGAAAAGCGCCTAACAATGCCCCCGGCAGGAGGATAAAGAGGAGTGCGCGCGTGAGGTCAACCCAGAAATTGCCGAGCGTGCTGAAGAGTTGGCGAGCCAGTCCACGAATGAAGGCGATACCCACGGCTAATCCAGCCGCACCTGCGAGAAAATTTTGCGCGCAGAGCCCCACCATTTGGCTGAAGTAACTCATGGTGTTTTCGCCGGCGTAGGCCTGCCATGTGGTGGTCGTAGAGAAACTGATGGCGGTGTTCAGTGCCAGGTCTGGAGTCATGGGAGTCGTGAGGTATTGAGGAAAGAACGAGGGGAGAAACCGCTGGATTCTAAGAAGGGCGTACAAGAGAAGAGTGCAGACAAAGCCAAAGAGCACGAAAGAGATAGCGTACTCTTTGCCGGTCATTTCGAGATGGGGATCGACGCCGCTGGCGCGATAGACGAAGCGTTCGAGAGGAACGCATAGGGGATCGAGGAGAGTACGTTTGCGCGAAAAGACGCGCTCCATATACCCACCCAATGTCAGGACGAGGGCCGTCACTATGGCCAAGAACAGCAAATATTGAGCTGCGCTAAAAGCGTCCACGAGTCGGAGTGCAATCGCTCAGAGAAAGAATCAGGGAAATGGCACTGAAATGTCCTGAGGAGTTTGTCAGGAATTTGTAAGGAAAACTGGGTCAGGGGGAGGTGCGGAAGACCTGAAAATAGGCTTTGGTTAACTCTTCGGCTTCTGCGGCCTTTCCAGGATTCGAGGACGTGGAACTCGTCGTCGCGCGGGGTGATTTCGGCGAGAACGATATGCGTGGCGTTCCAGGAGCAGAAGTCCAGGCTGAACGACGGGCGAAAGGCGGCGGGAGCGGGAAGGAAGAAGGCCAGCAGCGCATCGAAAAAGTCACGAGCGGAGCGGGAATGCAAACCGAGGCGGCCTTGCAATTCCGAGAGTGGAAGTGGATGCATGGCAAGTTCGGTGAAGACACCCAGCTCGATGGCGCTTAAGAGAAGCCCAAAAGCCGAAACCAACCTGGAGAATGTGTTCGGGAGAAGGTTGAGCTGGAGCGGAAACTGGATTCATAAGCCCTCACTGGGCGGTCATTATGCCACAGGCGCGGCCAAGCGCATGAAAAGTGAGAGATGAACAGAGGGTGTTACTTTTACCAATGGACAGGGATGGGCATTGTGGGAGTATCAGCCGCGAAGGTGGCGCAGCGTTGTGGCCGAAGGCGGGCAACGCGGCGCGGAGACCGCCCGCAAGGATGGGTCTCTGCTTCCACGCCTCAATCGCCCTACTGCTTAGAAATCAGAGCAGAGTAGGCTACCCCGAGCCTCACGGAGCTCGCATCTTATTCAGGGCTTGCGTAGCAAAGGTATATGCGACCTGATTTGACGTCAGCACAAGCAACCGCTTTCCATCCGAACTGAACGACCAGGCTGCAATGGGATAGGCAAAGGTCAGCAGGTTACGCTTTTCCAGAGATTTCAAGTCGTACACATCGATCTGTCCCGCCTCATTCTCCACCACCAACGTGCCTGCGGCCGTGGAGACTATGGAGAACCGGGCAATTCCCTTCCGGGAGTATTTAAGAACGGGACGTATCATTCCGATAAGTTCCAAAGGGTTGAGGAGTCCGGAAACAGTTGGCGCGTCAACTGCGGTGGGCGACGAAAAGCGGGAGAGTCGGTCAAACGGGTTGGTGGGCGATGACCATCAAGGTCATGTCGTCGCGGGGCTTGCTAGAGCCGCAGTAGGTGAGGACGTCGGCGATGAGACGATCGACAACGGCGCAGGGAGGCTGCATGCGGACGCGCAGGAAGGAGTCGGTGAGACGCGATTCGCCGTACTCTTCGTTTTTCTTGTTAAAGGCTTCGGAGAAGCCGTCGGTGAAGAGCAAGAGACGGTCGTCGGGCTTGATTTCCAATTGCTGAGATTCCACGACGGCATCGGGCTTTACGCCGAGGACGAGAGCGGTGGGCAGGAGGCGCTCCACCTGACCATTGGAGTGCAGCAAGATGGGAGAATTGTGGCCAGCATTGACGTAAAGCATCTGGCCGGTGGTAGTGTCGAGTTCGGCGTAAAAGAGGGTGACCAGGCGGTCGCCCGAATTATTCGTGGTGCAGACATGACGGTTGAGAGCGACGATCAAGTCGCGTCCGCGGAGCCCAGCGGAACAGAGGGCACGGACACTGCCAAGAACGGAAGCCATCAGCATCGCGGCGGGAAGTCCTTTGCCGGTGACGTCACCGACGATCAAGGCGAGCCGCTTGTCATCCAGATCGAGAACATCGTAGAGGTCGCCTCCTACGATTTCCGCAGGACGCATGCGGGCGTGAACGACAGCGTCGTGCTTGTGGAAGATTTCGCCGGGGACGAGATCGAACTGAATTTTGCGCGCGGTCTCGAGTTCGCCTTTCATCGCGCCACCTAGCCGGAACACCTCGGCGAGCATGAGAAGGATCAAGCCGGAGAGGATGACCCAGGCGTTGAGAGAAAAGTCAGGAGTGAGGGTGAGGCCAGCTACGGAGATTTCTCTGATGATGCGCGCGGCATACAATGCACCGAGGGCCCTGCTGGCGAATTGGCCGGCGACGAGCACGATGCCGATCATGCGGATGCGCGAAGCGTTGCGTTCGACGAAGGGATTCTGATCGCGCAGGGTGCGGAAGATGGCGCGGAGGCGATTGAGAACGAAGAGAAAAACGCCGAGGGAGATGATGCCGTAGCCGAGACCAGCCCAGGCAACGGCCATGCTGGGGACTCCGCCGCGAAACTGGAGGGAGCCGCGCGCGTCGGTGATGGCGACGACCTGAATGTCGGAGCGAGCGGAGGAGAACGGATGAGTCGCGGGGTCGAGTTGGAAGCGCACCGGAATATCGAACTGGATGGAGCCGCTGTGGCCGGTGAGCAGCATCCAGAGCGCGCCAGCGAAGACGAGGGGAAGAAGAACGAGGAGAAAGTAGTAGGGAACATCGACCATGAGCTTCAGGAAAGAAGCGAGGGACCAGCGACCCAGGAGTTTCATGTTGTGTTCTCCGTAGCTATCGTTGAAGGCCATCAGACCATAGCGGGTGAGTTATCTCAACAGGGCGTGAGTGTGGGGGAGACGTGACGGAGAAATGACGAGCGGAATTGCAGGTGGGCATCTGCGCGGTCATGCAACGGGGAGGGTTGGTGGGAAATCAGGATTTGCGAGAGAGGGCGGTCCGGGGAGGGAGAGCCGGGCGGCGATGAGGAGGGTGAAGAGCGAGCCGAGATAAAGGACCATGAGTTCGCCGTGATCTGTGCCGGGGCCCTTGGCGAAGAAGGCGAAGTGCGGGATGAAGGCCCACGCGATAAAGATGTTGCCGAAACAGTAGAGAGCGGCCCAGCGGGTACCCAGGCCGAGGACGAGCAGAATGCTGCAAACGAAATCGGAGAAAAATGCGACGAAGAACGTTGGAGCGGGAAAGTGCGCGAGCAACTGCGCCCAGTGCGCCGGCTATTTTTCCCAGTCGTGACGCAAGAACAAGGGCGCGCCGGTACACACGCGCAAGAGAGCCAAGGCCAACTGCGGGTGTTCGGGGAGAAAGCGCATCGACAGAATGTTCTGGATGTTGCACAAAGGAATCCTCCGTCGAGAGAGTGCCGAGTTAGACGGGAGGTACGTGCGATGCGTTTCGAGAATTTACTGGGGAAGCCGTAGGGGAGAGCGGCGGCTATTGTCGGGCGAGGAGGTAGATGCCGGATTGGGAGCGGGGGAGGGCGAACCGGATAAAGGCGTGGAATGGCTGATTGACAGCGACGAAGGGCGAGGCTACATTGGCGCCAATGAAAACCTGCCCGGCATGCCAGCAAGCGCAAGGTCTGAACAAGCGGGTGTGCCCGTACTGCGGCCATAAATTCATTTCGGCGATCACGTGGGTGGTGGTGATGGTGATCGTGTTTGTGGCGATCGCGGGAGTGATGTTGATTCAGACCAATGGCCGGTGACTGGGACGTCGATGGATGATGATGGTTGACCTTGCGGTGACGGTCGATAAGAAGAACGGTCGCGATGTGATCGTGCGCACAACGTCACATCCCCTCCATGCCTAAACTCCTGCCAACCAGACCTGTGAAACTGGCTTGCCCGAAATAGCTCAATTCGACATGGTCAGTCTCGCGGGGCGGATTTTGCTCTACAGAAGATGAGGGCCGTGTTCATGAGAGAGGATTCGGATGAAAGAATCCAGCTTTGGCAGCGATTCTCCCGGTTCGGGGTGTAGGTCCCGGATCCTCCTGCACGTAGCAGTTGACGAAGGATAAAACCGGCCCAGGCGGGGTGGGAACTGTCAAAAGTGAGTATTCGCACCGCGAAAATGGGAGGCTAATCGGTGGTTACGGCGGCGTAGGCTTCGACGTAGTGCTCATTTTCACAGCCGAAATAGGTGCAGGTATGCGCGGTGAAATCGACATGGTAGCGCACGATTCCGGCGTGCCAGCAGGCCTGGAGAAACTCCGGGAAGGTGCCCTTCCCTGCCTGGTCGGTTCGCAACGCGGCAATGAGTGCACCCTGGTTGAATTTTGGAACATCGGCCGACACGGTCCACGTGGTCATCCTCATTCTGGAGCAGGAACGTGGGCGGAGTCTGGTGCGTGATATGTGCACGAATATCCGGGTTCAAGGCGATGCTGTTGTCCGCCAGGGACAAATGTCCCGGATAAAGAGCGACCGCAAAATCCGGGCGGCAGCTTTCTTTGTCGGCGGCATCACCAGGCGGGTACAGACGATGGGCAAAATGCGTGCTTATCGCGGCGACCAGATGGCCGCCAGCCGAAAAGCCAAGCACTCCGATCTTGTGAGGATCGATGTGCCATTCGGCGGCGTGAAAGCGGACAAGGCCAACGGTCCGCTGGGCGTCTTGCAACGCCATGGGTGATTTCGGATACGGCCCCGATCGCGGATAGAGACCATCTCCCGGGACGCGATACTTCAAGAGCACACAGGTGATTCCTTTGGAGGTCAGCCAGTCGCAAACCTCTGTGCCTTCCAGGTCGATGGCCAGAATCCAATAGCCCCCGCCGGGAAATACGACTACGGCGGCGCCGGTATTGTTTTCCCTTGGCGGATAGACCGTCATGGTGGGATGAGAAACTTTGCCCACGGAAATCCACGGTCTGCCGGCAACTAGAGACTCCCTCACGTTCGTGGTCTCGTCCTCGGGCATCGCGACAGGGTGTGCGTCAGGCACCGGGCCGGGCCAGATCGGCACTTGCCTATGACCCGGCGATGGCTGCCAGGTGGGTGTCTGCGCAGTCAACCCTCTGCAGGCAAACAGGATAGAGAGGGCGAGGAGCAAAGGCTTCCTCCGGATCCGCTCAGAAATCGGGAGCTTCCTGCTAAATGTCGTCATCGCGGCCATTGGATTTGTCACCGAGGATCGAGAAGGCGCACTTCGATGTTTGCAGTGGATCGGAGTTCCAAGAAAATCCGAGGGAGGGAACCTCCACGGGGGCTTCCCTCTGGCGGGCGGCGCGAGTACCTGTGAATCGAAACTGTGTCCAACGAAAGTAGGTGGGAGACGGGTTCGGGATTCTTGCCATTGACGAGGTCCTCTGGTGGAGTGTGCGACAAGGAACGTATAGCAGAGAGACGGAAGAGAAATCCAGCGGGAGTGAGGAGAAGCTAGGGACGTGCCGGGCGCGTGTAGGTGGGAAAGGCAGGGCTCACTTGTTTCCGAGCAGGGGACCGGTCCAGAATGGTGGCAGTATGCGCGTTTGGCATGCCTTTCTGTTGATCACTACCCTTCTGGGAGTCAGAGCGTTGCCCGCGCAGGAACTCGGCGACCACGTCATCACAGGGTATGTGCGAGAAGATGGGAGCAACGATCCCATCGCGGCAGCGGCACTGGAGATTTCGCGTTCGGGGAGTCCCGCTCATGCGCAGGTGATGTCGGGACTCGAAGGGGAATTTCTGTTCAGCGGGCTGCAGGATGACGTATCAGGAAGCCGAACCGTTGGCGCGGCAAGCTGTTGGTCTGGATAACGCCAGTTGGAACTGTTATTTCGAGTTGGCTCGGGCGCAGGTGGGATTGAGACGAGCATCCGACGCGGAAACCAATGCCCTGCGTGCGCGCGACCTGGTCCCAAAAAATCCCCAAGTGTATCTGGTGCTGGCCAACGTTCACGTGCTGCAACACAATTACCAGGCGGCGGTGCAGGATTTTGATGCGTACAAGCTCGAGCCGAACGGACAGAGCAGCGACGCGGTTCGGCGGACGCGAGACAAGCTCCAGAAGCAAGCGCAATCGCCGCCGGAGGCGAATCCGCCTTCGACGCCGGCACCGGGCGCACCGTCGCCATGATGGACCTGTACAAGGAGCAACCTTGGATTCCGCACCATTGTCGGTGGTGTACACGACGATGGTGTTGTCGGTGATTTTCAGGTCGTCGAGTTGTTTCCGCAGCTGGTCAATCATCGCGTCGCGCTCCGCCATGCCGTCGGCTTCCAGTCCCTCGCCGGTCAGCCCGACGGATTCGGGCTTTCGATCAGTAAATACATGCATGCATGCGGGTGGTATTGAACCAAACGAAGAAGGGTTTGTTGACCTTCACGGAGCCATCGGTGAATTTCTGCGTAGCTGCCAGAAATTCTTCGTCGCTAGTGGGCATGCGCTACTAGCCCCAACACTCACACCTTCATGCTAGATATCGGCATGGTCAGCCGTTGCGTTGCTGGAGGTTGGGATCGGGGGCGAAGAGGGCGCGCTCGCGCTGCTTCAGAAGCAATTTGGGGAACCACGAAGAATTTTGTGGAGGCAGCGAGGAAAGGAGGCTAAGGAGGAGCAAGGCGGCGGCGAGCCAAAGGGCGCGATTGGCGACGGCGTTGACTACCAGGTCCACGGAGTTGGGGACGCCGAGGAGGCGCTGCGCGATCCAGCCTAAGGAGGCCACACCGGCAAAAAGAGCGCTGGCGATACGGAGAAGCGAGTAAGAGCTCGTGCGGCTCAAGAGGAGGAGAGATGGCAGGGTGAGCGCGACGACGAGCAACTGCATGGTCTCGATTCCGAGGTTGAATCCAAGAATGCTGGCGACCTGCTGCCAGCGGCCGAGTCCCAAATCGCCGAGGGTGGCGGCAAACGCTAAACCGTGAATCAGGCCGAAGAAGGCGGCGATTGCGGCTTCGCGTCCGGGGAAAAGCGGGCGGAGGACGTGAGCGGCGGAAACCAAGATCGACACGGCGATCAGCACTTCGATGGGACGGCTGGGAAGGTGGACAAGTCCGAAGGCGGCGAAGGCGAGAGTTATGGAATGGCCGACGGTGAAGGCAGTGACCACTTTCAAAATGCGCATCAGACTTTCGCGCACTCCGGCGAATCCGGCCCAACGGGCACCGACAACCAGCAGGGGGGCGGGGAGAAGCAGAGCTAGCAGGAAGAGAAGGTGATCCGTACCTGCCGCGATGTGGCTCATTCCGAGACGGAAGAGGCTGGCGAAGCCGACAGCCTCCATTTTGCCACGAAGGTTTGGCCATGCATTTGTGGAGGCAGGGCCTGCCGTTGTGGCGAGCACGTACTCGAGTTGGTAAAAGGACTGGGTTTCGTTTCGATTCTGCGCCACGACTTTTATATTGGGATCGCGCGGAACGAGACAGTTCACCAGGTAGGCAGAGATGGCGTTCTGATGATGATTCTCGAAAACGATTTTGCGTTCGGGGGCGCCGGGGGGAAGATCCACCGTGAAGTCGATGTGCATTTCTCCGAGCCCTTCTTTCATCGTCTCGATCGAGGGGAACTTCAAGGAAAGGAGCGTGGGGCGGGCACCTATTCCGTCCACGGTGATAGATAGATCGCGAAGAACGCGCTCGGCGTAGGACTGCTGCTCCGCGGCCGAGAGCACGCCATCGCCGTTGGTGTCGATGGTGGCGAGCACGGTGGATGCGACCGCGACACCGGGGATGAGGCGCATCGACGCGTAGACGCGATCGTTCTCCACGGAGAGGAGCGTAGCTTGCAGGTACTCATCGAGGCGGTGTGCGAAGACACCCGCGCCGAGTGAGAGAACAAGCGCAGCAGCGAGCAGGAGCTTCTTGTTCATTTTGCGGTGATGCTCCGTCCGTAGTCATTGGTGGGATCGCGGTACATGGTATGAACATGCAGGGAGGGATCGCCGCCCAAGCGCTGAGGAGCGTACTCAATGACGAGATGCGGGCCCTGAATCCGGTAATAGGCGGTGATGTTGCTGCCGGGAGCGGCGGTGACGGGACCGCTCCAGGCAAACCAGGTCTCGTTGATATCGGCTTTCAGCTCGGCCATACGAGCAGAGGCCGCGCTTTCGTGAATGATGTCGGCCCACTCGGAGATCAGAGAGAGGAGCATAGCGCGCTGTTGGTCGGTCATGGCGGAAGCCTGGAGACCTTCCGGTTGAATGGTTTTGCCATCCTGTCCGGGACCGAGGACGAGGTCGGCCAAGTGGTAGCTGAGAATCGCTTGCTTGCGCTGCGTGTCGTCGAGTGCATTGAGGAGGGCTAAGGCCTTGTCGCTTTCCTGGCCGAGAGGGCGAATGGTTTTTCCATTGCTGGTGTAGAGAGCAGGTTCCGCGCCGGTGAGAGTGGGCGTAAGAATGCCGCGGTCACCGGCAATGATGACGTTGAGGGCTAAGTGGTGTCCGCCAAACTGCAACATCCAAGGATCTTTTTCAGAAGGCTTGCCGAGAATCGAAATGTAGTAGAGATCTTTGCCGAATATCGGATTCCCTTCTTTGAGTTTGAGGAGCTCGTCGCCTTCCATGATTTGCTGAACCTTTTCAAAGCCCCGGGGACTGAGCACCGAGGCGACCAGAGCCAAAGCGGCAGAACGCTGGGCGGGGTTGAGGTCCTTGAGACTGAGGCCGGCGCGCGGGACAAACGTGACGGGAAGGTTGGACCAGTTGGCGCGTTGCTTGGCATCGTCAAAGGCGAAGAGAACCCTTTGGCGCTGCTTGTCCTCGAGGGTCGAGAGGAAGGTGTTTGCGGAGCTGACGGTGCGGGACGTTGGAATCTGCGCGGCGATGGCCGTGACCGAGGAACAGAGGGCGGCCAATGCGCCGATGCTGGCGATGATTCTCCTCGAACTGACATTCATCACGTGTTCTCCTTGCAGGGCTTGTTCGGCGCTTTCGTCGCTGGGTCATTATAAACAGGTAGAACGAAAAGGGTGGGGAAATCGTGGGGAAGGTCGTGATGAGGAGTTGAACGAGGGGGAGCGAGGAGAAACTGACGCTTGCGAACAAACTTGATTTCGCGGATGTGCGAATGCTGTCCCATTGACAAGATGCATCTGGAACCAGAATGGTCCGTACGGTCGAGGAAAAATACCTGGAATTTGTACGCGAGACTGTCCTCTATGGTTTATTGCCGCGCTACGGGGGCGCTGACAGAGAGCGATACATGACTAAGGCATCCACGTAGCCCAGGCTCGGATGCAAAAACGCATCTGGCAACCGGCCCACAATCGCAAAGCCGCAGCTTTGCCACAACCGTATGGCATTCTCGTTTGTAGCCACCACAAAATTGAACTGCATGGCCCGAAATGCACGCGCTTTCGCGCGTTCGATGGAATGTTCGCACATCATCCGCGCAAAGCCTCGTCGTTGCGCCGTTGCCGCGGTCACGTAGCCGCAATTGGCCACGTGCGCTCCGCCGCCCTTCTGATTCGCTTGCAAAAAATAAGTGCCGACGATTTCTCCATCCTCTTCGGCGATAAACACCTCATGGTCGGCTCCCATCCAATAGGCCAGCACTTCTTGTTTGCTCATTTCGCGTGGCAGCGCGTAGGTCTCTCCTGCGCGCACAATGGGCTCCAAAATCCGCCAGATCGCGTCCGCATCTGCAGGCTTCACCCCGCGCACAATCTTCATAAACGTAATGTAGCACCCCTGCGGCTCACTGCGGGTGGAGCTGCCAGTCTTTCGGAGGTGAGGCCACGGGTCAGATTTCCGGAAGACCAAGGTAAAATATGCAACGGTCTGAGACAGGCACTTACCGGAATCGCTCTGAGGACAAATGCGCCGGAAAAGGGCGGGATGACAAATGGTGGCGAGAAGTTATACTCCTTGACATGCAACCCGACCAAGAAGTGATCAACCGATGGAGCGGATCCGCTCCGTACTGGGAAAAGCACCGCAAAATGATTCGACAAATGTTTGCACCGGTTACGGATGCACTTGTCAAAGAAGGGGAAATTGGGGACCGGCAAACGGTCCTGGATATTGCGACGGGACCCGGAGAACCGGCGTTGACCATCGCGACTTTGGTGGGGGCGCAAGGCAAAGTCGTAGGGGTTGATCCGATTCCGGAGATGGTGGCAGCGGCGCGTCGAGAGGCAAGCCGTCTCGCGATAAGAAACGTCCAGTTTGAGGTGGCGTTTGCAGACCATCTGCCATTTCCGGGGGATACGTTCGACGCGGTGACCAGCCGGTTTGGGGTGATGTTCTTTCCTTCTCCGGTCGAAGGAGTACGGGAAATGGCGAGAGTGGCCAAGCGGGGACAAAAGGTGGCGTTGGCGGTGTGGCATTCCGAGGAAAGAAATCCGTTCCACTCTTCGCTGTCGCGCGTGGTGGATCGCTATGTCGCTGCGCCACCGCCAGATCCGGATGCGCGGGATGCTTTTCGATTTGCGCGCCCAGGCAGATTACGAGGGGTCCTGAACGAGGCTGGCATGATGGCGGCAACCGAGCGCTTGTTTCGATTCACTATCAACGCCCCGCTGTCCGTGGAAGACTATTGGGCGCTGCGACTGGAAATTTCGGACAAGCTTCGAGAAAAGATCGGCACGCTTCCCGAGGAGCGGAAGGCGGAAGTGAAGGAGAAAGTGCTCGAATCGATTCGCGAGTATTCCAGGGACGGCGGGGTGAGCTTCCCCGCCGAGGTGCTCATTGTGAGCGGAACCAAAGGCTAGGTTTCGGAGCACTTTCTGATTAAAACGCTTACGGAAAAGTGGCGGTTCAGACGCGTATTCGATTACTGCCTGACCAACGTCGGAAGCATGTTTCGTAAGAAAGGAACCGTCTAGTAGTATCTGTAAACGCGCACTTCGACGGAGGAATACAAAAAATGAAGAAATTTACGAAATCGTGGGCGACGACTGTCAGCGTACTCGGACTGATCTTTGCGGCCGGATGCGGGAAGAACGATGCGGTGAGCCAGGCGGAGAAGCAGGACGCGATCAACGGCGTTGCGGTTCCGAGCCTGGCGGAGACCAAGGCGATCGCGCAAGACGGGTTCGTGTTCGGGCTGCCGATCGTGATGTACTACACGTCGGCGTATGAATTATTCGGGGATCCGACCTCGTCGCAATACAAAGCGCCGGTGGGACAGCTGTTCAACGAAGCGCGCGTGTTTACACCCAAGGACACGGCGGTAATCACACCGAACAGCGACACGCCGTATTCCATGGCGGAGATTGACCTGCGTGCCGAACCGACGGTGATCTCTGTCCCCGCGGTGCCGAAACCGCGCTACTACTCGGTGCAAATGACGGATGCGAATACGTTCAACTACGGGTACATCGGCAGCAGGACGACAGGCACGGGTCCGGGCGACTACATGATTGTGGGCCCAGACTGGAAAGGCGAGACTCCAGCGCACATCAAGCAAGTGTTCCACTCAACAACGCCGTTTTCGGCCTTGATTTTTCGGACACAGCTATTCGATGCGGCGGATATGCCGAATGTCGTAAAGATCCAGGCTGGGTACAAACTGCAGCCACTCTCCAAGTATTTGAAGCAAGCCGCGCCTGCCGCACCTGCGAACATCGAATATCTCAGAGTGGATGCGGACATTGCGAAGAAAGAGTTCTGGCAAGTGCTGGACTTTGCACTGCAGTACATTCCGCCGAGCCCGGAAGAGGCAGGAATTCGGGCGAAGCTGGTGAGCATCGGCATCGGTCCGGGGAAGAAATTTGACCTGAAGGATTTGTCGGTGGAGCACAAGGCCGCGATGCTGTTGGGAATGAAGGGTGGAGACGAGGCCGTCGACAAGTATATTGCCAGCGGAGGAAGCGTGATCAATGGATGGAACGTGGGATCGTTCTTCGGCGACCGCGCGTTCTACAACGGAGACTGGCTGAAGCGAGCGGCTGCGGCCAAGGGGGGAATCTTCGGCAACAGCGCGGTTGAAGCGATGTATCCCTTGACGCGGGTGCAGCCCAACGGGGAGACGCTGGACGGCAGCAAACACAAGTACACACTGACGTTCGCGAAAGACGGGCTGCCGCCGGTGAACGCGTTCTGGTCCGTGACGATGTATGACGGGAAGACGCAGTTCCTGATCGACAACTCGATCCATCGATATCTTGTCAATTCGCCGATGCTGCCGGGGCTGAAAAAGAATGCGGATGGCTCGCTGACGTTGTATATCCAGAAGGACTCTCCGGGGAAAGAAAAGGAATCCAACTGGTTGCCCGCGCCGGATGGGCCGATTTATCTGGTCATGCGTTTGTACTGGCCGAAGGAAACACCACCTTCGATCCTGCCGCCAGGTAAAGGAACGTGGCAGCCACCCGGGGTGGTGCAGGCGCAGTAAGGCAATATTCCCTAGCGAGCTAATCGCTGAGTAACGCGGTGAAGCGACGAACCGTGGAAACGTGCGCGCATGGCCTTATTGCTACGAAGCCAGAGCGATCGGAAGCCCTGCTTAAATCCCGAGCAGTTTACGTGAAGAAGGCAATGCCACTCCCAGCCGGGAGCGGCGAGAAGTGGCGTTGTTGTTGGGGTTAGTTTGATTCCTGGGTTCCTGCCTGCTGGGTGGCGGATGGAATGTGCTCGCCCTGCAAGATGAATTTTTGGCCGCCCGGAAAGAGGGTCGTCAGGGCTAAGGAGCCATCGGGCTGCTGGGTAGTTCCGTAAGCATCCCGTGGATTCTGGCTGGCTTGCTCGGTCAGATGCGCCGGAAATGTGGCTACGGTATCATTTCCGCGCAGCACGGTGACCTGAACCGCGGGTCCGGTGCTGGTCCACTCGATCTTGTATTTACCGGGCCCTTCGACATTCACCTTTTCGGTGATGGTGATGGTCAAGGTGGATTTGTTGTTTTCCTTTGCGATGGCGCCCGCGCAAGACAAAAGTGCGCCGCCGACCAACGCGATCCATATTCTCGTCACCTTCATGTACAGCTCCTATTTTTGATCCGCTGCCACGGAATGCTGGACCCCAACACTCGCAGCCGCAGAATGAATTTAGTCTGCCCGTGGGCCCCTGTTAAAAATTTGACACTTGCCCGGAGATGTAGGGGTACGCTAAAAAAGGGTTCCTGTTAGTGAATTTGTGAATGCAACCGACTCAATATTGTCATGTATGTCTGCGGAGTCAGGCGTCATTTAGAATGAGCGATTCAAGGAGGCACCGAATGGAGCGAAAAAAAGCTACGGATTATCCGCAAGAGCTGCTGAACCTGTTCGATTATTACGTTCACGGTGAAATCACCCGTCGACAGTTCCTGGATGGAGCGGCGAAGTATGCAGTGGGTGGCGTGACGGCGATGGGGATTTGGGAAAGCCTGAGACCGAAGTACGCGCTGGCCGAACAAGTAGCGAAAGACGACAAGCGACTCAAGATGGAATCCGTGACAGTCCCCTCTCCACAAGGAAACGGGAGCATCCGCGGGTATTTCGTGCGTCCCGCTGACGCTGCAGGAAAGCTGCCCGGGGTGCTGGTGATCCATGAGAACCGCGGGTTAAATCCATATATAGAGGATGTGACGCGGCGTTTAGGAATCGCGAATTTTATCGCGTTGGCGCCGGATGGGCTAACGTCTGTGGGGGGCTACCCGGGGGACGATGAGAAGGGCGGGGAGCTGTTTGGGAGGGTCGATGAAGGCAAGATGTTCGAAGATTTTGTGGCGGCGGCGGAGTGGCTGAAGATGCGTCCGGAATGCACGGGGAAGATTGGGGTGGTGGGTTTCTGTTTTGGTGGAACGACGGCCAATCGACTGGCCGTGCGGCTACCAGATCTAACGGCGGCAGTTGCCTTTTATGGCCGCCAGCCGTCGGCGGCGGACACGGCGAAGATCAAGGCGCCGCTGTTACTGCACTACGCCTCGCTGGACACACGGGTCAATAGCGGATGGCCGGCCTTCGAGGAAGTGCTGAAAGCAAATCACGTGACGTACACCGAGTACATGTATGAAGGGGCCAATCATGGCTTCCATAACGACACGACGCCGCGTTACGACGAAGCGGCGGCGAAGTTAGCGTGGCAACGCACGCTTGATTTTTTCAACAAATACCTGAGGACATGATGGAGAGAGTTGCACAGCGCGCCAGTTAAGCCGCACGTTTCGTTTGGGTGACCGGTGAACGTCCGTGAGCGCGCTGACGCCCGTCGTTCTAACGGTCCAACTACGATGAATTCGCCCTGGAGGCGCCATGGATCAGCAAGCGCGTCCGTTTAACCAAGATGCGGCCCTCGGCTACCTGTTTCTCCGGGCGACGCTCGGTCTGAACATTTTCATGCACGGATTGATGCGATTCGTGGCGGGCCCCGCGGCGTTCACCGCGAATCTGGTGCAGTTATTCCGTGACACGCCGCTGCCTTCGGCAATGGTGAGCGCGTTCGCGGACACCTTACCTTGGGCCGAATTTGTGCTTGGTTTTCTGGTGATGGTGGGAACCGCAACGCGATGGGCGCTCTGCGCGGGCGCGGCGGTGATGTTCGTCCTGACTTTCGGCACTACGCTTCGGCAGGATTGGCAGGTGGCTGGACTGCAGTTGATGTATGCCGTCGTGTACGCGGCACTGCTGGGCTTCCTCGAGCACAACGACTATTCGGTTGATGCTGTCTGGAGGCGAAAAAAGCAGAGTTGAGCTAGCGAGTGATTAGATGTACCGATAAGTTTCTGGCCTATTCCCGTGCCGTGCAAGCAAAATCCTAAGATAGCCTCCATTCTTATGCGCACGGTGCTAGTGTTGCGGATATGGCCAGGTGCCTGTCACCACTCCGCCTGGCCGGAAAAACTACGGGTCGAGCGGTCACCCAGATTGGCGGAACTCCGGTGGCCGCAACGCCTTGTAGTGCGACGCGAACTCATTTAAACCTCCCGGAGGTGAAAATCCTGATCAAAGCCGGGATGGAACGTTTCAAGACATTTCCCCGTGCTTCTCGTCACTTAGAAACTTATTTGTCGCAGACCCGCGCAAACGATCCGCCGCGGTGGGATTTTTTGCAACGGCCCGCATCAGCAGACCCCGAGCGCGCAAGAGATAGGACAGCGCATTTCCGACTTGGCCGCCATGATTCGCGGCCGCGGTGAGATACGCCTCCACGATTTCTGCGAAAAACCGGTCTGGCCAATGTGCGTGGGCGCCTTCGCCTGAAGTGTCGAACTCCTCCATGGCGCGCCATACGCGGCGACCTTCTTCCTCGATCGGCACCTGGAAGCGCCGAATGCGTTTGTCAGGAATCTCGGTCACATGCTCGACATAGTGAAGGAAGGTCACCGCATCGTGGTCGGACCCGAGGAGGAGAATCTTGCCATCGAGACGTAGAAAGCGATCCATCGGCGAGTGCAAGCCGAAGCCGTAGTGCCACGGCGGTGCGGAGATCAAGTAATCCTCTTGCTTACCCCAAACCAAAGCGGGCAACGTGGCGATTGACTCGCGAATCCGGATAGGTGCGGAAGAACTCGACCAGAGTACCATTTTCGCGATCCGATCTTGCCGTGAGAGGATCGAATGCAGGTAATTTCTCAAGAATCTCCTGCTCTTGCTCCCTGGTGAGGTTTCCGCTTCAGACCTCGTCGTAGTATTGCGGGC
The DNA here is from genome assembly GCA_963775865.1 of Candidatus Acidiferrales bacterium. Classification (GTDB taxonomy): domain Bacteria; phylum Acidobacteriota; class Terriglobia; order Acidiferrales; family UBA7541; genus Acidiferrum. Next base: position 1,196,316 of record CAVZKU010000002.1, read on the forward strand.
AACTGGGGTACATGATTAGAGTGCCTTGCGCCGTTAATGCGTCTTTCAAGGCAAGGTGAATCTGATCGGGCCCACCCGCAATTTCGCCAACCGCGCGGACGGAGGCATGCAGCATTACCGTGTCGCCGGGTTCCACACCCAACATGCGAAAGTGATTCACCAATTGCTCTCTTGAGTGCATAAGAGGTTCCTCAGGCTGCAATTTTACCGCTATGTGTTACGCCGCGCGGCGCTGGCCCGCGGTGGTGCCAGAGAGCCCGATCTGGACACCGCTGATGTACGCTCCCGAACTAAGGCTGAAGGACTGGGCCAAGAGGCCACCGAGGCTTTCGGAATCGGGAGCAGGGTTATCGTCACTGACGACGATGGAAGTGAGCGGCTGCGGAGCGGTGATCTGAGCCGATGCGGGAAGGGTGAGAGCAAGGAAGAGCAAAGCGAGGAATACGAGAGGCATCACGGGGTACCTCCTAAGTTGAGTTACGGGCCCAGGTCATTGAGGTAGGGGCAACCAGGAACAGTGGTTGCGAGTCGAGTGCTGGTCGGCGGAAGTGGGAGGAACGGGTCAAGAGCAATTCTGCGGACGAAGACTGCGCGTTGCCGCAGGACTTACGCGGGAGAGAGCGGCGGGAGTTGCGGTGGGAGCGACGCAGGCGCATCCGAAGCGGGAGGCTGCGGCCACAGGACAGATGCCAATGGCGAATAGCGTGAGGCCAGGAAATAGATGGAATAGGCTGGGAAAAAGACGATGACAGGAACAGAGAGCAACGAGAAGGCAAAAACAAATACAGAGAACACAATGCAACCGAACACTACGGCCAGCGCGATGGCGTGAAGATTCCAAGTCCATCCGGCGGCCATGCCTGCGCCGGCGGCGGTGATTCCAATACCGGCGATGGGGACGAGCAGGAGCAACAGGACAAGCATGGAGACAATGCCAAAGGCGATGCCAGCCGCGATGGCGAGGACAATTTTCAGGCCGAGGTAGGCGAGGTAGTTCCCTTTCTCCGCTTTGAACCACTGCCACACTCTTTGCCAGCCTTGCAAAGCACTGATGTTTTCCAAGGCCATTTGAGGAACGACGAAATCTTTGGTCATCACGTGGACAACGGCCAATAGGGCGAGCAGGACGAAGAGGAGAAAAAACATTGCAATGCCGCCCAGGATCATGGGCAAGAGATGTTGCCGCGGCAGAGCAAGCCAGCCCATGGACCAAGCAAAAGCAACAGGAATTCCGATGACGAGAAAGAGAGCCGAGAATGACGCGAGCCAGATGAAGATCTGCCAGACAAACAGGTGGAGTCCTTGGTGCTTGCGACGGATCCAGCCCTGGCGGATATGGCACTGTTTGGCAATGACGCTATCGAAGAGAATGAAGCGCATAACGCTGCTGATGTAGAGGAAGAGAAAAAACAGGCCGAGAGCGAGCACAAAGAGCAAGGCGGAAAGGCCGGCGGACAGAGCTGTGTGATGCATGAAGTGCGGAGGGAACATGGTGCCAAAGAGATGCGCTGAGCCATGGTGATGCGTCGGTGGCAGATGGACATGCGAGTTGAAACCGCCGCTGGAACCCAACTCCCCGGCCAGGATTCCGACGAGAGCGAGACGCACCCATTGGGCGAAACGAAAGGGTTGCAAGAGCTGCTGCTTGGCGTGCTGGAATGCGGGGCTGATGGCGTCGGCAGCCGAAATTGGCATTGGCGTGGTCATAGGTGCTCCACTGCGCTGACATTTGTTAGTACGTGGGGGAGAGCGACTTTATATCAGTGGGGTGAAGGCGAGTTCCGGTACGGACGGTCGTGGGTAACCGACGAGCTTTGACTGAAGATAAGACTTGGCTTTGTGCTCATTTGGTGTGCCGTGTTAGCTCCTCTTCGGGTTCAACGTGGACCAGGACTTCGGCTACTTGCGGCAAGGTTGTGCGAATTTCGTCTTCGACCTTATGTGAGAGTCGATGCCCTTCGCGGACGCTCATGTCGCCTTGCACGACAATGTGAAGATCCACGTAGTAAGTGAATCCCATTTTGCGCACGAGGCACTTGTCCAGGCCAAGGACGCCGGGAACATGGCCAGCGATCTGGTGGATCTGAGATTCCAGGGTCGTGTCCGGGGCACGATCGCCGAGTTCGAGGACAGCAGGTTGGAATTGCTTCCAAGCGCTGTAAAGAATGACGAACGCCGCACAAACGGCGGCCCATCCATCGGCAGTTGACCAAGCGGGTCCTCCGAGAATTGCGATAGAAATGCCGACGAAGGCAAAGGCAGAAGTGAGCGCATCACTTCTGTGGTGCAAGGCATCACTTTTGACCGCGAGGCTTTGGATCGATTCGCCGACGGACTGCACTTTGCGGAACACCAAGCCCTTGATGATGAGCACGCCCGCGAGAACGACCAGCGTGTAGGGTGCAGGCGCGGGGCGCGGAGAAAGGATTTCGCGAATGCCTTCATAAGTGATGCCGAAAGCCGCGGCCATTAAAGCAAGACTCACAACCGCGGCCGCAATGGGTTCGGCTTTTCCGTGCCCATACGGATGGTCGGCGTCCGGCGGTTTGACGGCGATTTTCAGGCCAAAGTAGACGACCAAACCGCTGAGCACATCGGTAATGGATTCGAGGCCGTCCGCGACAAGAGCGAAAGAATTGCCGAGGAAGCCAGCGGTGCATTTCGCCAGACCCAACGCTGAATTCACGGCGATGCCGAGCAACGTGGATTTCGTGCCACGTTCGCCGGCACTGGTCAGAGGGTTATCGTTGCGGTTCATGGAGAGTCAGGAAAGAGAAACCGACGAAATGACTAAGGGACACGGAGGGTACCTGGCTGTGCATGGAGCTCCTTTCGCGGGATGGTCATTGCCCCTTCTCTTTGGTCGGCGGTGGCGCGGCCTCGGCAAAGGGCAGATCAATGGTCATGGGGCTATGGTCGGCAATGGGTTCCGGGGGGCAGTTGTTGAGGTTGACGAGCGTACGGGCAAAGTGCGGCGCGAAGATATAGGGTCCTTTCACGTCGCGCGGCGAATTGATATCGGCTTTCACGAAAAACCAATCGAGTTTGAACTTGGCGAGCTTGACGTTGCCCCAAATGAGTTCGGCGTTGAACGTAGGCTTGAAGCCCGCGCCTTGCCTCTGGTTGGAGTCTGCCAGCGTGCCCGCGGTGCCGTTGACGGTGCGCTGGGGAACACCGCGAAAATCGATGGCCTTGCCGTCAGCAAATCGGAATTTTTCAAGCGTGGTGAAGAAACCGCGCTCGAGATTGGCGGAAGCGCCGGGGATGTTGGCGGAAGTCGGGTCAATGCGGTACTGAATACCGGAAAGACTCATGGCCGCTTTGGTGGCGGAATAGATCATGCCCACTCCGGTGGCCCATTGAATGCCTTTGGTGGTCCAGAAATCGAGGCTGCCGTAGCGTTTATAGAGCATGTTTTCAATGCTGGTTGGCGTGGAATTACCTCCGGTGGTGTTCATGTCCCCGGCGATGATTACCGGATTGGAGATATCGCTGACGGCGTTGAGCAGTTCCTGCATTTGCTGGCGGCGGACCTTGGGCCCAGCACGGTTTTCGAGATGCGTACACGCAACAGTGACGCGGTGACTGGGCGCTTCGGGAACGTCGAGGTCCACGTAGAGGGTGGTTCGCTGGCCGCGGCGGACTTCACGGAGGAGATCTTCGCCAATCAAAACGGCGGCTTTGCGTTTGGCTTTCTCTAACGGGCGAATCTTGCTCTCTTTGAACCAGTCATACCCAACGGTAAACGGAACCAAGCGGGCGCTGTGAATGGGATAGTGGGAGAGCACCGCATTCCCGTGCAGGGCGCGGAGGCGATCCTTGTCGACGGCGAAGACTTCCTGGAGCTGCTGCTGCTCGGCCTTGGTTTCGCCATCGTCGAAGGAGTCTGTGCCCAATTGTTTCGAATCGATTTCGAGGAATTCCGCGCCGTAGGCCCAATTCATATCCAGAGCTTTACCGAGTTCGCGAATCACCTCCCGGTATTCTGTGCGCTTCACCCCCCAATCGACTTCGTTCAAGATCCACACATCGGCCGACTTGAGAATTTCGATTTCCTCGGGGATTTTCTCTATCTGTACGGCGCGCAGGCTCTTCTTGTTCTCTTTAGCCGCTTTGCGCTCCTCCTCCACTTTGGCCATGAACGCCTCTTTGTCCTTGAGAAATAGTTCGATGTAATCGAGCTCGAGGCCGCGCTCGATGTTCCAGAAAGCGACACGGAGTGAAGGCCCGAGATGGGAAAGGTGCAAAGGCCGCGGTCTCGCGCCGCTCAAGTACGCTTCATTGTTGACGAAGGGAGTGGTCGTGACGACCCGAAGTTTTTCCGCCAGCTCCGGACTCATCTCCTGGTCCGAGCCGAGCTGAACCAACTCGTCATAGGAAAAAAGTTTGGGCTCGGAATCCCGCACGTAGTCCTGAGCGGGTAAAGCGATGGCACCATTCGAACCGAGAAAGAGCGCTAACAGGAGACGAACGAAGTTCATGGGAGCGAAGTTTTTCATCTGGGCTGTATCCTTTTTGTTTGGTTGTGTTGCAAAACGTGCCGAGAACTGACTCGGTGCCGAGGGATAGCGACAGCGAGAGTCGGTTGCGGTACGGGTTTAACTGATGAAGTTCACCATGCCGGTCGCGAGTTCGTACATTGCGCCGGTGATCTGGATCGAGCCTTTCTTCTCGAGGTCCTCCAAGACGGGACTGCGACGACGAATGTACGCGAGCGCAAGCGCAACATTAGTGCGGGCCACAGCGTCGACGTAGGCGGGATTCTTGCTGGACTTGTCGCCGTCAAACTTGGTTTCGGGAATGGCGGGCTTGATCCTTGCCAGGAGTCCGGTGAGATTACCTAAAACCACGTTGTCGATCGCGCCTTTTATGGCGCCACAGGCGGTGTGACCCAGAACCAAAACCAGCTTTGCGCCGGAAACCGCACAGGCAAACTCCATACTGCCGAGGAGATCATCGTTGACGACGTTGCCGGCGATGCGTCCAACGAAGGTGTCGCCTATGCCGACGTCGAAAATGATTTCGGAGGGGACGCGCGAGTCGACGCAACCAAGGATTACGGCGGCGGGATACTGGCCGGAAGCACTGGAGCGTTTTTCGGCTAAATAATCGCGAGGAGCCATCTTGCCCGCCCGAAAGCGTTCATTTCCCTTCTTGAGTTCATCAATGACCTGCTGAGGGGTCATGCTGTCGCGTTGCTCTTTGGTCAAAGAAGCACTCAAGCTGACGGCAAGCTGCGGTGAGAAAGAAGAAAGATGAGGACTGATGGCGCAGGCACCGAGCGCTGTGCCGAGAAATCGGCGACGGTCGACAACCGGAGTATCCACCGAGTCGTGGGGTGTTGGTTTCATAGCGTCCCTCCTTGGTTCAGAAACTGGCCTTCCTGGCAGAGTGGTTCGTGCAAAGTGAGGCTGCGTCGGTCCTTTGCCGCCGCACATCTTAGGTTGGGTAGGAAGCCAAGTCAACGTAGACACCCGTAGACACCCGTAGCAACCGTAGATTGTCAAAGCTCGTTAGAAATGTCCCCTTTTTCGATTTCTGCCTCTCTTTTTCTTTCCGAGTTGCTGTCCCCCGAAAAATCTCGTGCCAGGGGGCTTCAGGATCGATGATCTCATCTCGCTCGACCTGGGCCATCCCCCTATTTGCTGGCCTGGTCTGGAGCGCAGCCCTGCGGAGCCCGCAGAGCGGAGCGCTTAGGGCGGAGTGGAGGACCAGGCCAGCGTCGGACGCGATGCGCTGGCCGCCCACTTGGGGGCTCGCGTCTGCACCTCGCAGCGGGCCTTTTCATGCCACGGATGGTTCGCCGGCGGCTTCCACTTCCGCTTCTTGACGGCCATCGGCACGTGCGGGCGCTCGTTGCTGGCTGCGCTTTCCAGAACCTGCGGCCTCGCGGGCGCGACGATCTCTTGCCAGCGCAGCGAACGACCGCGCTTCAGCGGGCTGGTGGCGATCCAGCCGGGACACACTCTAGAGACGCACGGTATCTACGAGCACATCCGCAACCCCAGTTATCTGGGGATGATCCTAATGATGCTGGGGTGGGCCCTGGCGTTTCGCGGCGGAGCCGGAGTGCTGCTGATGGCGTTGCTGCTTCCACCGCTTATCGCGCGAATCCGAGCGGAAGAGCGGGTGCTGCGAGCGCACTTCGGCGCCGAGTACGACAACTATTGCGCTCACACGTGGCGGCTGGTTCCGGGAGTGTACTAGGGGAAACTGAAGTTGGCGCGGGTGTTTGCTGGGAGTTGGGGGGTTGGTCGTGGAGGCCAGAACCCAGTCGACCGGCGTTCTTCTCGATTTCGCTATATCCATCCCCCACGAGCACGTGCCAACTTGCGAGTAATTCTACTGGGGCGCATTGTTGGTGTCGATGTGCCGTTTTCGGCCAGGGAAGGCGCAGAGGCTTCGCTGGGGAAGGGCGGGTTGTTAACCTTTGGGCACTTACGGGCGTCTTCGCAGCGGAGGCTAGCCAATGGATCCAATGTTGCAGAGGCAGGTGAAAGAGTGGGTCCTCATGGGGGTAACGTTTGCATTCAGCGGCGCGGTGCTTTACACCATCGCCGCGGCATTGCGGCGCAAACAACAGAACGAGATGCAACGACACATGCTGGACAAATTTGCCACGGCAAAAGATTTTGCTGAGTTCGTGCAATCACCGGCGGGGCAGAAATACCTCATGAGTTTTTCGGAAACGGCCACAAGCGTGTACGGAGCCATCCTTCGGAAGAACAGCAGCAGAATTTGAATTTACCTCTGGACATGGCGGCAGTGTTCGAACAGCTTGCTGCCAAGGACCGCGCCGTGCTTTGGCTGGCGCATGTGGAAGGACTGAGTCACCGGGAGATTGGAGCGATCCTCGGGTTGAAGGAGCAGAGCTTGAAAGTGATTCTGTTCCGGGCCCGGAGCAGGGCCAGGGAGTTACTGGAAAAAGCGCGATGGAGGAGGGGCCATGGATGATCGTGCGCTGGATGAATTGCTGAAAGAAATGGCTGCGGAGCACCAAGCGCAACTTCCCAGTGCTGGATTGCTGTGGTGGCGGGGGCAGCTCCAGAGAAAGCAAAGAGAGAAAGAACGAATCGAGCATCCCTTGGTGGTGATGCGGCAGTTAGCGGCAGCCACCTGCGGAGCAGTGTTCGTTGCGTTGCTGGCGGAGAATTTTGGGCAGATTCAAAGCATGCTGAGAAACGAGAGCTGGTTCCTGATGCTGCTACTGCTACTGATTCTGACGGCGGCGGTAACTGCCGTTGCGGCGGCGTTTCCGGTTCGGTCGAGAGCGAAGAGATAAGAAGGCAGGTGGCGATCCCGTTTGGCGCTGAATTCCAGTGTAATTTGTTCGCGGAAAAAGCAGTCAATGGCTCGGCCAATGCATTCAGGGTTTGGGCTATTTCCGGAATGTCGGTCCTCTGTGTCAGCTTTGCTTTATTCAAAATTGCTTTGGTCATCACAATTCTTTGATTTTATCTTTGCAATATCTTGCTTCAATCGAAGATTTTGAATCGAGCAGGGATGTTGCCGTAAAGGTAGAGGACATGACCGCAAGCCGCTAACATCGGCTTGTTCCTATGCTGGCGGGCGGAATATCCGTAGCAAATTTCGATTGCTGAAAGGGTCAAGTCCTGATTCAGAGGGCATTGGTGGGGGTTTGTAGCGGGCTTGGAGTTAGCGGGCGCGGGCTACGACCAGGGTGAGATCGTCGAACTGTTCGGCAACACTGAATTTCTGGACGGCTTCCTGGATGGCGGCGAGCAGAACGGCGGGCGGACGCTGGAGATTTCTACAGACGGTTTCGCGCAGGCGCGTTTCCCCAAACTCATTGCCCTCCGCGTCATTCGCTTCCGTAACGCCATCGGTATAAATGACCAGAACATCGTTGGCGAGCAGGGTGATGGTTTGCGTGGCGCTTTGCCACTCGGGGAAGAGGCCAATGACCGTGGCGGTCGACGTAAGGCGGTCGACGCTGCCGTCGGCATGAAACAAGAGCGGCGGATTCTGCCCACAATTCGCAAAGGTAAGCTGGCGGGAAACATCGTGGTAGACGGCGAGGAAGAGCGTGGCGTAGCGATCCTCGGGCGTATTTTCGTAGAAGAGCTGATTCACGGATTTCAGCAGGCGGGGCAGATCCACGAGGGCGAGCTCGGAACGACCGCGCAGATTGGCCTGCAGATTGGCCATCAAGAGTGCACCCGCAATTCCCTTCCCGGAAATGTCGGCGAGGACGAAGGCCACATGGGCCGAGCCCAGATCGAGGAAGTCGTAATAGTCGCCGCCAACCTGACGGGCTTGAAGGCAACTACCGGCGTAGTCGAGGGTGGCGAGCACAGGCATAGTCTGGGGAAAGAGGCGCGATTGGACGTCGCGGGCAATTTGCATTTCCCGTTCGGCGCGACGGTCGAGGTCCAAGCGGTCGGCGATCTGCTCGGCGAGATGGATATTTTCGAGCGCAACGGCGGCCTGACCCGCGACGGAATCGAGCAAACGCTTGTCTTCACTGGAGTAGGGCTCTTCCGAGAGCGCCTGGCCCAGAACCAGCAGCCCCATCAGGCGCGCGTCGTGACCCAGGAGGGGCACGAGACATTCCGGGGCGAGTCGGGCGAGTGGAGAATCCTGTGCTTCTGCATCACCGGGAGGAGGAATGTCCCAGGGGCGGCCACGAACGGTTAACTCTCGGAGAATGACAGTGTCGGCGGGCAAGGTGGCAAGTCCCGGAGGAACTACCGGACCCATAGCGCGCAGTTCCCCGTTTGCCGCGCCAAAATAAATGGCGAGAGATTGTGGGTGGAACGCCTGGGTGAGATTTTGCTCCAACAGCAAGGCCAGTTGCTTCCTGTCGGAGACGGTGCGAATTTTCTGTCCGAGATCCTGGACGATCATCCGGGCGTCATAGGAGCTGCGGAAAAAGGCGCGGTCGATACGGTCTGTGCCCCGCTTGACGAGCGGCGAGGAAAGCCAAACCAGGGCAACACCGAAGGTGGCGCTGAGAGCCATGGCGAATTGTGAATTGTCGGCAAAGAAGCCGGAAAAAAATCGCGTAAACAGAAAAATGGCTAGCAACGCGCCACAGAGGAGGACAAGGAAGTAGGCACGCTGCACAAGGACGTAACGCGCGCTGCGACGCAGGAGCGCGGGGATTTCGAGGACGCGATGCCTGACGATGGCGTAAGCAAACGAGAGCGGATAGAGCAAGACGAGAAGACTGAGAGTGGCATCGATCCAGAAGCGCGGCCGGTAGCCGAAAAAATCAATCAGGGCATGCTCGAGAACAAAGGGGAACACGCCAAACACTGTTCCGGCGAGCAGAACGCGAGATTTGCGCCGCGCTTCGGAAGAAGTTTCGGAACTATAGCAATTCCCAAGCAGGGAGATGAGGCCAAGAACAAGAAGGACGAGAAAGGTAAGCTTCGCGGAGCCGGCATTGCCGATGAGGTTGCCGACAAACGTCAGGCGAGCATCACCAAAAGGCAAACCGGGATACATCTGAAAGGCGGCGCTGGCGAGCGCGATCCACTTCAGCCAGGGGGCGCGGCGTTCCAGCGGAGATTGTTCGGGGAATTGCGCGAAGAAAATGTAGAACAACGCGGGAATGAGCGCGAAGAAAATGGAGCGATAGAACCAGGTGAAGGTGGGAAGGGGGCTGGGTAAAGCGAGCTGCTTGTTAAAACCGGGAACAGCCACGAATCCGGCGAAGAGCAAAGCCAAGAGCCAGGCTTTGGGGTCGTTGAGACGCTGAAAGAGAACGGCAAACCCGACAAGCAAAAAGAAGATGGGATAAATACCGAGAACCTCGCGAGCCGAGGTTTGTGCCACACCCTTCGCCGCTCTGCCGGCCTCGACGGAGCGGAAGATGGTGCGGAAGGTTTGTGGCTGGGGTACGCCGGGACGACGCACAGTGATGTCGACGGCGTCTCCAGGATGGGCGCTGCTCCAGAGATCGTCGAAGGCGGAATAGGAGGTCAACGAGCGGCCGTCGAGTGCGGTGATCTGATCGCCGGCGCGGAGTCCGGCGCGCTCGGCGGGGCCCCCAGGTTCGACGTTGTAGATGGGGATCGAAGCGGTTGCCGGATCGAAAAAGGTAGGGCGCGACTGATTGAAGCCGATTCCTACCGGATGGAGAGCAGAATGTTGCGCGTCGTACATCCAGGCAACCGCATATAGGGTTGTGGCGGCACAGAAAATAACGGCGAGGGTGAGGAGGGCGGGACGCGGCAGCGAACTCCAGCGGAACAGGGATTTCGTGGGCATTGGAGCGACCATCCGGGGTACAGAGTATGATTCGCTGGCAGTGGGGTCAATGGGAGGCAGTGGTTTGCGTGTTGAGCGAGACTTGTGAGGTCTTGATGAGCCAGTGCAGTCAAAGAGGTGATCGGGCAAGGAGGTTGTGGTGGGAAGGGTACTTTGGCGGTGCTGGGTGGAAACGAGGAGCTTGAAAGAGATCGGGGGTTGGGATAAAGGTGAGTGAGTTGTCGGATGGGGCGAGTAGCGAGTGGTGGCGATGAAGACGGCGTGGCAAAACCTGCGGTATACCATGCGGGTGCTGAGGCAGAGTCGCAGCTTCACGGTGGTCGCAGTGTTGTCGCTGGCGCTGGGAATCGGCGCGAATACAGCGATCTTTACGTTGCTGAATGCGCTGCTGTTGCGCAGCCTTCCGGTTCGCCAACCCGATCAACTGGTCGAAGTGTCCCTGCTCCGGCAAGACAGTAAAGTTCCCTTCCCGTATGCGATGTTCCGAGAACTCGAGCGCGGGCAACGGGTTTTCAGCGGGCTGGTTGGAGTCGACTTAGGCTACCAATGGCATACGGGCAAGCTGCTGAACGTGGAAGTGGACGGAGCGCTTTCGCAGAATCATCTGCTTTGGGTGACAGGGAATTTTTATTCTGAGCTGGGCGTGGCTCCGTATCTGGGACGCTTGTTGACGCCGGCGGATGCGGATCCCGGGAGCGGCGCGGGATCGGATGCGGCAGTGATCAGCTACGAATTCTGGCAGAGCCGGATGGGAGGCCTGCCCGACGTTGTGGGAAGGCAGATTCGCGTGGAAGGACATCCATTTACGATTGTGGGGGTGACGCGAAAGTGGTTCACGGGATTGACGCGCGGGGAGCCGCCAGAAATCACTTTACCGATCACGGCCGGGCCGCTGATTGAGGATGGAACGAATAGCCTCGAACGGGGCGGGGCTTATTGGCTGTTCGTAATCGGTCGGTTGAAGGATGGCGTCAGCATTGAGCAGGCGCGAGCGCAACTGCAATCGTTCTGGCCGGAAGCGCTTCGAGCAACAGCGGAGGCGCGTGAGGGGTCGCGACTGCAGACGTATCTTTCGATGAGGCTGGATGTGGAGTCCGCCGCGGTCGGTGTGGTCGAGGATATACGGTCCCAGTTTACGAGACCGCTCTCCGTTCTAATGGGATTGGCGGGATTCACGTTGCTCGTGGCTTGCTTGAACCTGGCGAATCTGATGCTCGCGCACGCCGAGGCTCGCAGCCAAGAGATGAATATTCGGGTGGTGCTAGGGGCGAACCGGTGGTCGTTGGTGCGGCAGGTATTGATCGAAAGCCTGACGGTTTCGGTGTGCGGCGCACTTTTGGGGCTGGCTTTCGCGTACTGGGCATGTCGCGTGCTTTTGGTGATGATTACGCAGGGGAACGCAAAGCTGGTCTCACTGGATTTGCGTCCCGATGTGCGGGTGCTGGGAATCACGATAGTGCTGGCGGTATTGACCGGGATTCTGTTTGGACTGGTGCCGGCATGGCGTTGCTCACTGCGCAATCCCGCAGGCGCGCTACAGCAGGGCGCACACCATTTGGCGGAGAAAACGAGCAAGCTGGGAAAACTGCTGCTGATTTCACAGGTGGCGTTTTCGCTTGTTCTGCTGCTGGGTGCAGGACTTCTGGCGAAAAGCCTGGAGCGATTGCGCTCGGCCGATCTCGGTTTTGCAAAGGACAACGTGCTGGAGGTGAGCTTGTATCCGAGGCCGGGCGCGTACCAAGACGTGGACATGAATAGCTACCACACAGAACTGTTGGAGCGCGTTTCGCGGATACCGGGTGTGGTTTCTGTCGGGTATTCGAACAATTCGATCGTGGGAGGGCGAGAGCTTGGGTGGCAGGACGACGTGTCAGCAGAGTCACGCGATGCAGAGACGGCTCTCAAAGTGAGGACGTATGGCACGATGGTGTCGCCGGGCTTCTTCCGAACGCTCGGGATTCCACTCCTTCGCGGGAGAGATTTTACTCCGGCCGATGATGCGCGGCATCCGCAGGTAGCGATCGTGAGCAGCAGCCTGGCGCAGCGGCTGTTCCCGAGCAGGGACGCGATTGGGAAACGCATTCGCATCGCGGCGAAACGGAATATTGAGATTGTGGGCGTTGCGGGCAATGCACGGATGTTCGATCTGCGCGATCAGACCGCACCGGTACTTTTTCTTTCCTATTTGCAAGTTCCCCCGGCGTGGGGCGGGTTGGTCGTACACACAAAAGAACCACCGGAACGGCTGGCAAGATTGGTGGGTGCGGAGATTAATGCGTTGGGGCGCGAATATCCGTTTTGGACAGGAACCGTGAATGAAGTGCTGAGCCAGCAACTGTCGAAGGAGCGCGTCACTGGGATGTTGTCCGGATTCTTTGCGTTTCTTGCGGTGTTGCTGGCGTGCATTGGTCTGTATGGACTCCTGTCCTATCGAGTGACGCGCCGCACGCGGGAGATTGGGATTCGGGTGGCGCTGGGAGCACGGCGGGAAACGATTCTGTGGAGTGTGTTGCGAGAAACGTTGGTGCTGGCGCTGCTAGGGATTGCAATTGGGATTCCGTCGGCGGTTGTAGGTACGCGACTGATCGCCAGCACGCTGTTTGGAGTTTCGCCTGGGGATGTGCCGACGATTGCGGGCGTTTCGCTGGTACTACTCTTTGTGGCGTTGTTGGCAGGATTGGTGCCCGCCTGGCGGGCTTCTGGCGTGGACCCGGCGGTGGCTCTGCGGACGGAATGAAGAGGGCCTAACCCGTGTATATTGCCTGCATGGAAGGCATGATCCAAGCAGGCGCGAAGTAACTCCAGATCACCTGGCGTTGGTCCTGGTAAATGGTGAGGATTTCGACCGTGTCAATTCAGGTCGTCATCTTTGTTAGTACTTGGTGCCGGTGGCGCTGATATCCGCAGCCAAACCTTTTTCCGTCAATCGATACATCCAGACTCCGTCGGCGACGGAGACGGCTCCACCCATCGCGGCGCCCTTGTCTCCATCCTTTGCAGCGGCAGTGGATTGCCCACCAAATTCCCAGCCGGAGTTAACGAAGCCGTCGAACGCCTGTTTGTTGTCAAACAGAAAGATGACACGGAATTTATCTACCCCCACTCCGAGTCCAGCTTGAAGCTCAATCATCTTCATGAAGGTTTCGTGCTTGGTCCTATTGTTCACGGCAAGACCCTTTCCATTGCCGGAACCAGCGAAAAGGATCTTTACGCCCAAGTCGCTGAAGACCGCATAGCCATAGGCATTTTTGACTGCCGCTTTGGTTCTTGGGTCGGCATTATAAAGTTGAAGAGTGTCTTGGGTCATGCTGCGTATCTGTTTTTGCTGCTTCTCCACATCCGTGGAGGCATTTGCCAACGTCGCCACCGTACAGGCCAAAGCAAGAAAGAGGAGCTTTGTCTTGCGGAGTCGTCTCAGGATTGGGATTTTCACAATCTTCTCCCTGCGGCTGAATAGTTTCACCCGCGGAGACGCGTGGGTATTGTCAGAAGTGACAGCCTGCTGTGGGTTGAAAAAGAGGAGGAGTGCGGATGGAGGATCGAAGGGAAGCGTTTCACAGGAACCGGGAAAGCTCGGTGGCGAATGGCACGTTGGAGTGCGCTCGCGCCATGCCTTGCCGGAGCTGCTGCAATTTGCCGGCAGGGATGACCAGTTCTGTGTAGCCGCAGTCCAAACACACTACTACTTTGTTGGAGATATGGACGGGAGCCAAATGGACTCGTTGTACCCCGGGAAACGCGAGCGCCAACTCTCCGGGGACCTCCCGTTGGTTCTCGGATGTGCAATCCTTGCAGGCCATACGCCCTCCCTATATGGTAGCCAAACGTTGAATTGTGCCCGGGCGGGACCTGTGATCAGAAGGGATTCTAGCATGAATGCAATTCGTTTAAGATGACAATTTGACGGGCGCGTTGGTGCGCACACGCACACAGTTGCCGGGACGAAACGCCTTCGAAGGCTTTGAAGTGACCGACCCCTTGCCGATCCCGAGATGAACGGGAGTATTTGCCGCGATGGAGAACATGACATGCGCGTTGTCGGTGAGGGAGCGACCGTTCCACTCGGCGAACGCAAAGTGCGCGGGTGTGCCGACTACGTAGGGGGGAGGAGAGGCGGATATCTTGCCGAGCAATGGGTGAATCGAGGTGATGGGACATGGTACTCCTCCTCTTGTTTGAAAGATGGCCGACCAAACCCGTGGACGTAAGGACGGCATTTTCTACTCTGATGCAGGGAACCGGTGAGCTGGTACGCTACTGCGACTGGAAGTTGCTTAACAACGATTTTCAATCTTCCGGGCTTGAATGTCATTGCATTTTGGATTTCGCATTTTAAACCGTGGCCGATCGATCGGGAGAAGGAGTAGCGAATTGTCCGGTAACGCTAATTAGGACTAATAAGACATTGGAGACGAAGGTGTATTCTCGCCATCAGAGCAAGAGAAAGTCGCCATGCTCGACTCGAAGCTCGCGGCCGCACTGCCGCTGCTGTCTCTGTATCTACTGAATGGAGCACAGAATTTCGTATCCATCACGCCAGAGGGCAATATTGCAATCAATAAAAGCATGGTCTTGCCGAGACTGGTCCAGCAGTCGCACGGCTCGCTAATAGCACCAGATCCTTTTTAGACACAAAATCCGCCTGATTATCGACGCTAAAGATCTTAGATGTGGGTGTACCGCTCGTCATAATACAAGTCCTGACTAAAGCGGTACTCGGAAAAGTTGAGGCTGATACCGGGAGGAGAGGCCGAACCTCAGCGCTTATCGTTCAGCTCCGATTCGGATACCGGCGGCGGGACCGCGGCGGAGCCGGTGATGCCCAGGCGCTGGCGCGAGCTAAACATGGGACCGCGCGCTTCGCGGGAAGGCGCGAATGCCAACAGGCCGATTGGATTGTGTATGTCGTCGTAGATCGCTTCGATCCCACCGCGCAGAAAATACGTCTCGTGCCAGAAACCGGTGCCACCGGAGTCGCGAAGAAATTGTTTCCACCAGGTTCGGTGCGGCTCTGAACGCGTCCAGGCTTCCAACGATCGAAAATCGCGCCAGTATTGACGCATGCCTAAGTGCGGAGGAAAGAGCGAAATGAGTAGATTCTCGTGCCGCAACAGTCCTTCGGGATTGGCTTTCACAGCGCTCTGTATTTTGGGTCCGAAGCCGAAGAGGGTCTTGAGCCCGATCAGCAAATTCACGCGCATCCCAAGATAGACCACCACCAGATCGGGATAGCCGCTCAGGTCAACCGTAGTACGCTTCACCGATCCAGCCATCGAGAATCCTCCGCTACAAAGTGGGAATTTCCGATTTAGACTTCATACTTGTGCGCATCGTACGCTTCTCAAGCCTTCAGTACAACGAAATTGCGACGAAATTGCGACCGTTGGCTGCGTCAGTGAAGTTCGGACGGCCCAAGTCCTTCCTTGAGAAGGCCGGTTGGTGTCAAGGCGCACTTTCTCTTTCTTCTTTCCGTGAGTCACATTCCGACGGCGCTGGTGCCACCCCTCCTTGCTCAAGGTATGAGACTCAGGCATTTGTGACCTTGCGTCACGGCCTAAATCTTCTGGTAGGATAAATTGCTAGGTCACCGGCCCGAGTACGAAGTCCACGAAGTGTCCTTCAACCAAAGAGGAGCAAGCGAGAACGACAAGAAAGTCAAACTACGAGGTGGTTTATGCCAACCAAGGAAGAGTGGCTTGACCACATGCAGGTCCAGTTGTCAGCTGTCTGCAAGGCCCAGAATTGAGATCTCCAGCAGATGTCGGCCCCGGAGACCGGCACGCGGTCCTTTGTGGTCAATAATGGCAATAAAAACGTCACGGTACTCATATCGAGCCTGATCTGCACGCGCATCCATGCGGACGCCATCTTCGAGTACGACAACATTGAGTACGATGAAGACCAGATTCGCACAGTCCTTGCACGGAAGTTCGATGAGACCAGGGCCACTACACCCACAAATACTCCAAAGAGACACCGAAAAGTGGGGCAACGATTCTCGTCGAAATGAACTCCAGATGACGTTCGAGCCGTCAGTCGATTGAAGAGAGCCACGGCATCAACTCATTGCGAGGCGGGCCGATCAGGGCCAACTTTCATGGAACCTACTCCAATTTTCAAAAGCATTGAACTGATTGCGTTAGGGATGGAAATTGTTGGCGTAGCGGTCATCGGATTTGCTTTTCTCTATGCCACACTTCGCGGCCTGCTGGAGCTTAAGCAAAGAAAAGCAGACGCCTACGAAAACCTAAAAATTTACATTGGGAGAGCCTTGCAGTTGGGGTTGGAGTTTCTGGTGGCAGCGGACATCATCAGGACGTAACGGTATCCCCGACGAGGGAAGAAATATTGTCGCTTGGATTGTTGATCGTCGTGCGAACGGTTTTGAGTTGGTCGATCACGGTCGAAATCGAAGGATGCTGGCCTTGGCAGATTGCCAAGATGAGGAAGGGTTGAGCAGATGGAGGCAGCGAGTTGACTGTAGATTGGTGACTTTCGGAACTAAGAGGCATAGCACCCACCGAGCGAGAACTCGTGGCAACCATGGGGCAGCAGAGTCCGTCCCAGGAACACACCAATCAGGAGTACGATGTCAAGAGGGCAGAGCCGCGCGTGGGAGGAGCGCAGGTGCAATTCCCTTCTCGTTCTTCGCCGCGTGTGTTGGCCTCTCGGCCGCGGCTTTTATTTTCAGATAGAACCAGACTTCCATTTGCTGGCGCAGCGCGTGGATAGCATTGTCCAATGCTGCGGCTTGAATTACTCTCGCGACGGGTTCCGGTCGGATGGTCGCCCGCTTACCAACCCATTTGCTCCATCCGCTTAAGGATAATCGCGCTGTAGTTATTCATGCGCTCGGGTCGTCGCTTCAGAGGAGCCGGCAAAATTGCAGCGAGCCGTGCCGCCTGCTGCCGGCCGATATTCCGGGCTGGGGTTTCGTCATAGTAGCGACAGGCCGACTCGGCACCATAAATACCAGGGCCCCATTCGACCACGTTGAGGTATATCTCTAGAATGCGCTGTTTTCCGAGGACGAATTCGGCCACGGGTACCAGTGTGACCTCCGCACCCTTGCGGAGGATAGAGCGGCCTGTTCCGAAGAATAGGTTTTTTACGAGTTGTTGCGTAATGGTAGAGGCTCCGCGAGTGCGATCACCTTCCATATCGTCTTCGGCAGCGATTTGGATCTCGTGCCAATCGAATCCATGGTGCTGATAGAAGTGCGCGTCCTCTGCGGCAATTACCGCGTGCTGGAGATCAGCCGAGATCTGATTGATCGGAATGAATCTGTAGTGTTTGCGATACGGGGTGTGGTGAATCCAGGCCTGTACGCGGCGCTGCATGTGCACTGCGGTTGTCGGTGGGTCGACCCACCGGGCGGCCACAAGGAACAGCGCGGCGAGCGACCAAAGAAGCACCACGCCGATGACAAGCCATCGAATAAAGTATCGGAGGAACCCCGTCTGAAGCAGGGTCTTGGTCTGTGTGTTCGGCATTGCAGTCATATTTCTGAATGATAGCCTGGGCGGGGTTGCCGCTGATGGATGATCTTGTGCGTGCGAACAGAGAGTGCTGCGTTCTACTCAGGCCACTCGAGACATAGCCCCTCAGTCCTGAATCACATTGAACTACCCCACTCGAAAGATAGAGTGGCATCAGTCCCCGAAAGTCGCGTAGTGTTTACGGATATCCTTCGAGACGGAGTATCCCAGGTATCCGGTTACGCGAACCAACCAGGACTTGACCTCGATTCGTGATATAAACACTCCGGTTCCGTGAAGACATAATTTTGCAGATTGGCATGCATCCAGTCATTCAAGTTTCGGGGGTGCGCAAAAGCTACGGCGCGACGGTGGCTGTGCAGGAGGTGTCGTTCGAGGTGAATGAGGGAGAGATTTTTGGTTTGATTGGGCCGAACGGCGCGGGAAAGACGACGACGATGGAGTGCATCGAGGGACTGCGGACGCCAGACCGGGGCAGCATCCTGGTGCTGGGACTTGATCCCTTCAAGGACGTGTACAAGCTGCAAGAGCGCATTGGAGTACAACTGCAACAGGCGCAGCTGCAGAAGCGAATCAAAGTGTGGGAGGCGGTTGACCTGTGGGCGGCGCTTTACCTAAAAAAGGCGATCGACGGCGAACGATTGCTTGAACAACTCGGGCTCGCCGACAAGCAGGACACGTGGTTTATGAACCTCTCCGGAGGCCAGAAGCAGCGGCTGTTCATTGCCCTTGCGCTGGTTAACGATCCGGAGGTTGTGTTTCTGGATGAGCTGACCACCGGGCTGGACCCCCAGTCTCGGCGGGCGATCTGGGATCTGGTGCGTGACATCCGCGAGCGCGGCAAGACCGTTTTTTTGACCACTCATCTGATGGAGGAGGCCGAACGACTGTGCGACCGGGTAGCAATCATCGAGCACGGACGGATCATCGACGTCGACCGACCAGAGAACCTGATTAACCGGCATTGCCCGGAGCGAACCGTGGTGCTTGGTACGAACAATCCGATCGCGGAAGAGCGCTTTCGAGCAATCCCAGGAGTTGATACGGTGATGCGCACGGATTTGCAGTTCACCATTCGGGGCCGGGGCGACGATCTGGTGACCGAAGTGATTCATTGCCTGTCCGAGAATGGGATTCGGGTCACGGATTTCCGAACGATTCTGCCAAATCTTGAAGATGTGTTTTTGAAACTGACTGGTCGTTCGATTCGGGAGTAGGCGAGAAAATGATGCTGCGAGGATTGTGGAAACTGACCTGGCTCGAGATCAAGATCTTCCTGCGTGAGCCGCTTGGCGCGTTTGGAACAATCGTTATCCCCCTTCTGGTGTTTGTGGTGGTGGGTCGAGTAGTCGGCCGGGGACTCCCGCCCAACTCACTTGCCGCGAACAGTTTTCTGCAGGTGGGTCTACCGGTCCTCGCTTCGGTTTTGATCGCGGTAAACGCCGTGCTGTCACTGGTCACGATCATTTCGATCTACCGCGAGGGCGG
The DNA here is from genome assembly GCA_963775865.1 of Candidatus Acidiferrales bacterium. Lineage (GTDB taxonomy): Bacteria > Acidobacteriota > Terriglobia > Acidiferrales > UBA7541 > Acidiferrum. The sequence goes on from CAVZKU010000002.1 coordinate 1,215,539, forward strand.
AATCCTCAAACGACTGCGCGCGACGCCGCTGCGTCCACAGACGATCCTAACCGCCCACGTGATCGTCAAACTGATGCTGACCGCAGCGACACTGGCGTTACTCGTGCTGGCGGGCAAGCGCTACTACCCGGCGGGCGTTCATGCCCCTTTGTTCTCTTTCACGATTGCACTGCTGATCAGCACCTGGAGCATTCTGTCGCTGGGATTTCTAATTGCGAGCATCGTTCCCACGGCGCGGTTCGCACAACCAATCGGCGCCTTCCTTGTGTATCCGATGATCGGAGTCTCAGGACTGTTCGTTCCGGTTGCATCGCTGCCGCCGGTGCTTCGCTCGGTGGCGAGAGTTGTGCCGTTAACGTATGCGGTGTCACTGCTGGAAGGAATCTGGAAGGGCGAGGAGTGGTGGGCGCACGGGGGGGACGTAGCGGCACTGATCCTTGTGTTTGTGGTTTGTACGGCCCTCTCGACGAAGGTGTTTCGTTGGGAGTAGCGCATTGCGCGAGTGGCTGGAGCATATCGGCCATGAATTGCCATGCTCAGTCTGCGCATTCCGATGCATCCAAACGAAGTGATTCACCCTAAATGACGATCAAACACACGGCCTCGGGTCGCGAGCTTAGCTATAGCTAGGCCGACGGCTGCTCTGGTTTCTGCAATGCCTCTTTGGACCTTGAGGACCTTGGTCCCCGCCCCACGGGTGCCCGCTTGAAACGCGAAGGTCAGCCGTTCCGGTGGAGCTAGCAATTTTTGGCGTTTGCCAGACGTATCTGGTAGTAGCTACAGTTGGCCACCTTGTTTTGAAATCGTCATATCGCTAGGACCATTTCGCCGATGCCGGAGCGGTCCACATAGTCCACGCAGTTGAGATTGAGGATAATTTTCTTGCGCCCACCAGCAGCTAGGTTTGCAATTGCCTATCGGAGCTTTGTTACGCCATCGCCAAATGCAATTTTTCCCCTGGTATCGGAGGACGTTGCGTGGTTGTCGGGTGGCGGCGGGGTGCGAGAGTTAGTTGGCGGCGGCCTTGGGGGCGGGGAGTTTGGCGTAATAGCCTTTGCGGGCATAGACCTTATAGCTTTTGTCGGCGGCGGAAATCTGAATCTTGCGGAACTTGCCGTCCCAGTTTTTGTTTTCGGGGTAGTAGCCGAGGCTGTACTGGTGGTGGAGCTCGTCGGAGATTTCGTCGAGGGCGGTTTCGAGTTTATCGATGCCGCGGACTTCGAGCATGCGGCCGCCGGTGGCTTCGGCTAATTTTTTGAGCAGGGGCTCGCCGTTGCTGTCCTTCTCGTAGATGTGGAGGACGTCGCAATTATCGTGCTTGGAGCCATCGTAAATCTGGAGGACGTAAGCGATGACGTCGTTTGCGAGGAGAGCTTCAAGGGCGTCGGCCATGGTGGATTCGCTGTGGGCATCGCCGGAGAGGGCGACGATCACGACGGCTTTGCGCCCGACTTCCCCTTCAAGGTAGCGGTGGGTGGAGACACGGATGGCATCGTAAAGGTGGGCGGAGCGGTTCTGGTCGATGCGACGGCCGTTGATGCCGACGGTTCCGCCACCGGGAAGCGAGACGTGCGGCTCGGACTCCGAGTCTTCGCCGTGCAATCCGATGGCGGCTCGACCGCTGCCGATGGTTTCGGCGGCCTGGCGCAGGAGAACGATGTCGGAGGTGGGCAACTGGACGGTTTCGACGCGCGAGGCGTAGCTGACGATGAAGCCTAGATCCGAGTGCCGAACGACGTGCTTGAGGAAGAGTTCGGAAGCTTGCGCTTCCTCGCCGAGAATCCAGGACATGTTGGTGCCCGTGTCGAGGAGCACACCAACGTTGAGGACCACGTCACTGTGGTGAGCGAAGAACTTGATGGCCTGGGGCTGACCGTCTTCGGAAACGTTGAAACTGTCCTGGGCCAGATCACTGACGAGGCGTTTCTTGTCGTCACGCACCGTGAAATAGACGGAAACGAGATCGACCTGACTTTGGAAGGCAGTTCCCTGCCCGGTTTTGTCTTGGGGGGAGGCGGGGCGCAGGCCAAGCAGACCGGGGAAGATGAAAACCAGAGCTATCACGGACGTGCGGACTGGACTGCGCATAGAGCAGGCTCCTTGCGGCCTGGAGAGGACGTGCGCCGTTGGATGCGTACCAGCGGCGGCAGAGTTGCCGTGCGAGTATTCTCCTGATGAGAGACGTATGCGCGGGTTCGATTGTTACAGCGTAGAGATGGTGGGCGCAAGTAGCGGGCGTTCTGGCTCGTTCTGGCGGGCAAACTGTGGGAAGGGAGAAAATCCTCGGGCAAGGGGTGAGCTTACCGCTAGCAATACAGTCCAGAAACTTTCCGAAGCAGAAAAAGGCTGATCCGGCCAAGAACGAATCTATCCACGAACTATTAGGCTCTTTGTCCTTGCCCCCAGATTTTAGGTGGTTCTCCGGGGAGTGGCTGTGGCTCTTCCTCTTCGCGTTCTTTGACATGCCGTGGCGGCAGGAAAACAGTTTCGCGGTTCTTCAGCCTGCCTTTTCCCTTGAGCCTTTCGGCAAGGGGAGTCCAGCACTCAGAGCAAATGTCATATTCCCTGCCCTCAATTTCCTTCTGCAGGCATGCTTTTGCTTGACCGCACAGATCACAAACAATCATCGGATTACCCCTTTCCTCCGCGGGTATTCGCAGGTAGTGGTCTGAGCCCTATTCTACGCTTCGCGAAAACGCGGGGCGAGGTTAGCGGAGGGCCCAGCCGAGCAGGAGCAGACCGCTGGCGGCGATCCAGCTTCCGGCGACGCGAACGACGATGAGGGCCCACTGGCGGCGAAGGGGGATGACGAACGAGGAGAAGAGCGCGACGATGACGAAGACGGTGAGAGAGAGTCCCAGAAGGAAGTACACGCCACCGTTGAAGCGATTGATGCCCGATCCATTCAAATAGCCGTGGAACAAACCGAGCACGGCAGCCAAGGCGGTGGTGAGGGGCACGGAGAGTTTGGCGTTCGTGGCGATCAGAGCGCCGAGAAGAAGGAACGAGAGACAGGTCAAGGCGGAGCCACGCGCGGTAGCGAGCCACATGCCAAGGAAGCCGCCGGCAAACCAAGCCAGGGGGAGAACCCAAAGCACGCGGCGAGATGGTCTTGCGCCCCGTTGCCCGGCGAGAAGAGAAAGGGCAATGACAGGAATTAAATCTTCCGGACTCAACAGAAGGTGAAAGATGCCGTCGTAGACCGGACCAAGACCGATGGAAGGCAAATGAGCTTCGGCACGCACAGGGAGCAGTAAAGAGAAGAGAGCGATGGCGAGAGTGAACGCGCGGCGGTGTTTGGGGATGCCGCTCATGCGAAGACCTTCCACATAAAAAAAATCCCCGCGAGAGTAATCGCGGCCCCGGCGACCCGGAGCGCGCGCTGGCCCCAACTCCAGCGATGAATGAGACCGATCGAAATGCCAACCGCGTGCAAGCAGCCGGTGGCCATAACGAAGCCGAGGCTGTAGAGCAATCCACTTTCTCCAGCGGGCAACTCGCTGCCGTGCGCATAGCCATGGAAGATGGCGAAGAATCCGACGAGCAGGGCAGCCAGCGCGAGAGGAGGGCGGAGTTCCATCATGACGGCGGCACCCAAGAGAATGGCGGAAGCGGCGATCCCGATTTCCATGCCGGGGAGAGGAACGCCAAGTAATCCCAACATGCCTCCGAAGGCCATGACCATGGGAAAGGCAACAGGAAGGACCCAGATGGCGGGAGCGCCGAGTTGGGCACCCCAAAGGCCAACGGCGACCATGGCAACAACGTGGTCGAGGCCGGAAACAGGATGCTTGAAGCCGCTGAGGAAGCTGACGGCTTCTCCTTTATTTACGTGCGCTTGCAATTCCTCGGCATAGAGGAGGAAGGTGAATAAGAGAAGGAGGAGGCGCGTGGAAGTTTCTCTTGTTGCGTTCATTGCGTGCCTCCGAGAAGAATGAAAAGACGTTGGACGGTCCAGAACGCGCCGAGCGAGCCGACGGTGTAGCCGGGAAGGGCCTGCGCCCAATGGGGCCAGCGGATTTGTAAAATGCGAAAGGCGCGTTCGAGCAAGAGAATCAAAAGAACAAAGCCAATCTGACCAATTTCCACGCCAACATTGAAGCTGAGGAGAGCGAGAGGCAACTCGGCGCGCGGGAGACCGGCGCTGGTGAGGGCGCTGGCAAAGCCGAAGCCATGAAGCAGACCGAAAACAAATGCGACAACCCAGGGATGGCGAATGGTAAAACTGGATTCGCCGCGCCAGACGCGAACAACTTCGGGGCCGAGGAAAAGAATGCTGAGGGCAATGGCAAAGTTGAGCGGGACGACCGGAGCGCTGGCGTACCCAAGAGTAGCGAGAGCCAAAGTGATGCTGTGGGCAACCGTGAAGGCGCTGACGGTCTTGATGAGCATCCAGCGGTCCTTGACGATGAGAAGGAGGCCGAGGAGAAAGAGGAGATGATCGGCGCCGAGGGAGATGTGACGAATCCCGTGAGCGATGTAGCCCAACATGACAGAGAGATGGGATTGCGAGGCGGCAATGTCGACATAGGGCTGCGACGGATGGACGATAGTGGTCCAGTTTCGGCCGTCGAGCAATTCGACGCGCACCAAGACGTCGGTGATGGTCATTTGCAGGCCGGGGAACTCGATGCGCTTGCCTGCCAGACCGTTGGGGCCGGCCGCAATCCAGCGGCGTTCGACGAAGGAGTCCGCTAATTCCTGAACATTGGGATCACGCAAATTCTTGACGTCGTCCGGCAACTTCAGAAGTACGAGCAAACGCGTGCCAGAAAGAACGGGCGTACGCCAGAGCACGCTGAATTCTCCAGGCACAGTTTCCTTGATTTCGAGAGAAGCGGGGCGCGCCTCGTGAGCCGAGACGAAGGAAACGGCAAGGAGCAAAACAGCAGCGAAGCAAGCGAAGCGGGCAGGAACGCAGGTCACAGCGGAGCCTCATTGGTGGGAGACGGAACGGGGGTTTGTGTTTTGGGAGGAGGGACGGGGGCTTGCGCGGATTCTTTTTCTTTGTCGGAAGGAACGGGCAAGAGCACGGCGTATTTGGCACGCATTTCCGAGTAGGCTTTTTGCCACGCTGTGGCTTTTTGCTCGCCGAGCCACGTGGCCTTCACATCGGGTTCAATTTCTTCGAGAGCGGGGATGCGGCCGGGGATGACGGTGTCGACAAACACCAAGTGCCATCCGTAGCCGGACTCCATCGGTCCTTGCCACGAGCCGGGTTTCACTGTTTCGAGGGCGACGGCGAATTGCGGTCCAAATTCCTTGGCCAAAGCTTCGGGAGTGCGGTCGCCATAATAGTCCTGGAACATGAAGGGATCGCCGAGAGAGGCCGCGAGTTTAGAACCTTCAGGCTGGCCAGAGATTTTTGTGAGCGCGTCTGCAGCGTTAGCCTGCGCGCTCGCTCCGCGCTTGTCCGGGGAAAAATAAAGATGGCGGAAACTGTAGCGGCCGGGAAGAGCGAACTTGCTGCTATTTTTCTCAAACCAAGTCTTAAGCTCCGCGGGGGAAGGCTCGTGCGCAGTGGCGACGTCCTCGGCGAGAAATTGCATTTTCTGAGCCATGCGACGCTTGACGATGGTGTCGTCCTTATCGAGTCCCATGGCCAGGCCTTCGCGGTAGAGGACTTCCTCGCGGACCTTGTCTTCGACCATGGCCTGAAATTCGGCGGGAGTGGGCTGGCGATGCCATTGGGAAACGAAATAGCTGTCCATCTGGGTGAGGTCATCGAGACTGAGAACAATCTGGTGCGAGGACTCAACGCCGCCGCGACCTCGGTGCATGTAGGCGTAAAGTCCGAAGACGACGATGCCGATGAGGAGGAAGTGGAGGAGCGGCTCACGCAACCAGAACTTCAACAGCGGAGGAAAGGAATCGCGCCATTTGGCGGTCAAGACAGCTTTTTGTGAGCCCGAGACCTGTGCAACAGAAACTTCATGCATGCGGAACAACTCCCAGGGTTTCGTGCGGTTTGACCGTCCGTTGTACCAAAACCAAGCCATGAACCTGCTCCTACGTGACTGGACTTTTGTGTTGCTTCCACCACGCGCCTGACAAAAGAACGATCAGGAGAGCATGGACCACCACCGCCGGCCAAAGAAGCAAGCCAACGCGCTCACCGCGCAGGCCGACGTAGATAAGGAAGAACATTGCGAGCGCGCTATACGTGACCATGCCGAAGAATGCGTGGCGAGTGTCGTTGCCGGGCCAGCAGGCTGCTCCCAATCCTATCAGAGCGATGCCCGCAATGTGGCTCATGAAAATTCCCGCTCCCGCGATCTCGGTGCCAAACAGCAAAGAGACCACGAGAGGGGGAAACAGGAGCAGAAGCAGTCCAGTAGCGGCTTCGCTGAACCCTGCCAAGGCAAGGAGAGACTTCATTGCACCTCCCAGCGTGTCGGATGTGCCCTACATCTGAAGGATACGAGATGAACTTTCTGAGCCGGGAATGAGTCACGGCGAGAACCATCCTGTTCATCGAGGAGCCGGGAAAGTCTTGTATAGGGAATAGTCTCTTAGAGCTGGAAGGAAGCCGGAATTGGCAAAAGTAACAATGGGGAACGCGGGGTCGGGGTGGTGCAAGTTCCCGTGAAATCAGGGCTATGAGAGGCGCAACTTCTTGTGGGCAACAGTGTTTTGAAGAGAAAGCGACAAATCGCAGTGGGTTGAAGGGGGTTTCACGTCCTTGAGGAAGCGCTGAAAAACGGCGCACTTTCCCCGAGCTGGTCCATTGCTTCTTTCTTTCGGCAACGCAGGCAAAAGCGTTATTGGCTCGACACGCGATTCGCGGAAATCGAGGAGGTCCGTTTTCGTTGCCGGATAATTAAGGATCGGGGCCACCCCCGGACCCCAAGTGGTCAGGCAAGTTCTATTCATTACAATTGAGGAGGTCATGGATGCGGCGCATTACTTTTGTGGTTGCACTCGGCATTGCCCTGACAGGTTCCCTGTCGGGGTGCGGCAGTGGATCCTCCGGCGGGGGTGGAGGGACGCCGCCAGCTCTGGTGAGCTACATGGGAACGACTGGGGTGTTTGCGGCGTGGGCCGACGCGACGGGTGGCGCATCTTCCTACGCACCGATGGGCACGTATGCGGCAAAGAAGCAGTCGCTGCATGGGACGGTGGATTTCATGAGCGGCACGAGCCTGTCTCAGCCGGCGGGGATCGAGGTATATAAAGGTAGCGACGGTCATATCTATGCGCTGAATTTGACGTCGACGAGTACGCCGGTTTCGCAACAGCTATCGTCGGAGACGGCCGCGACAGTCGATGACCTGTGCAGCTTCACGGGAACCACGGCCGGCACGGGGGCTTATTACAGTTACGCGGGTATCTTTTTCTCCGCGGACCTACAGAGTCCGATAAATTCGTCGTACGTCTATCGCCTGCCGGGACCGGATGGTGTGTGCAACACTTCCGACGACATTTTCCACATGGTCAAGACGGGGATGTCAGCGACGTCGGCGCCGATTGTGGCGAGCGGGATTCCGGTGGCGGCGGTACACAACGCCAACGGCGGACTGACGGGCTTTGTGGTCACCAGCGGGGCAAATCTCGTTCTGGTGGATAGCAGTTTTGCGAATCCCGCGACGCTGGGCACGTTCTCTGCACCTATTGGCGTGGCGGTCGCACTCCCGGTTGGAACGACGCAAGGCTATCCGACGGGACAATTGTATGTGGTCAACGGGAACATTGTGTATGTGAACTACACCGCGCAGACGGTGTCCTCAAGCCTGTTCACGATTCCGAATTGGACGACGACGAATGCGGGAGCGACGTTCGCGGCTTCGCCGACGACGCTGTACTTCGCGATCAACACACCGGGGACGAACACCGTCCCTGCCGCGACAACGATTTACTCGATGCCGGCGAACGGCTCGGCTGCACCTTCGGTGGTGGATAGCGAGGCCGGCCACGTAGCGACGCTGGTCTTCCCCGTGAACGGCTCGAACCTGATCTGGGGCGTGGAAAGCACGGGCGCGGGGTACACGATTCGAACCCTGGCGCAAGGCGGGAACACTCCGGTAACACTGATTACAGATACAAACAACGACGGGACATTTATCGCGACGGCGGCCACCGTGTATTACACGACGTGGATGGGCACTTCGGATTCCGCGACGATGATTTCGACGCGCACCGGAACGCAAACCGGGATCGTCAGCGTGAATGGGACGGTGCTTCAGTCACCGCTGGCAAATTCCACGTTCCTGAGCGGGGGAGAAGCGCAGCCGTGGCCCGCGGACACAACGACGACGGTGACGCCCACGATCACGGTGTTTCAGATCCAGGGACTAACGCCGGTGACGGTGACGAATACGACCACAGGTTGGGTGTACACGGCGGATGGAGTGAGTGGAGGATCGATGATCGCGATCAACACGTCCACGAATCAGCCCGGCGCCATCCTCGGCACCTTCCCCACCTCGAAGGCCACGTTCGTGAGCGGCACGTTCCGGGGCAACGGAGATACGGGATTCATCGAGGCCACCACGTCGATCTCGACGCAGGAACCGCCCACCCGCGATTTGTACATTTTCAATACAAATACGGCGGGGAGTCTGACGCGGGTCACGAATAACTTGTAAATGGGTCGGTGACAATACTCGGCGCAGTAGAGAAGAAGCGAACCGGTGCGCCGCCGAGAAAGAAACGTTCGCCGCCCGGCAAACCAAGAATTACGCATTTTCGTGGACACCCAGCAAAGCCGGGCCGTATTCGGTCAACCCGGGCGTATATGTCCGTACTGGACGCTGCGCTCTACGTGGAAAGAGAAGGCGGTTACAATTACGGTGCAGTGAGATCGCAGCCGAGTTATTTATGGTGGGCGGGCCATTCTTTGCCGAGGGCGCTGCAGTTGGCCGCCGCCGGAGATGACGTAGGTGCCTGCAGTCTTTGCGAGGCAACCGACGACGGTTCTGAGGCCCAAAGGATTGTGCGCATCGCCTTCCTGTTCGGCGGCGAGTTGCTGGGCTTTCACCTGGCTATCGTTCATCATCGAATCCCGAGATCTGACGACGGTGGCGACGAAGAGCATGCCAGACAAATTAAGAAAAACGCTTCATGGTGTGACCTCCTTGCAGCGATCAAGGGAACTCTTCCCTTTCAAGACTGTGCCTGCGAAAGTCTGCCACTTCCTTGTCATTCGATGGAGAGGCGTGGGGGAGATGTGGGGGGCTGGGATCAGGGAATGTGAGCGACGCGACACGAAGTAGCATTTCGCTTGCGCGTGGGGAAAAATGAGGCTACAGGCAGGCGGGCGATTTCGGGCCCAAAGAGCGGAGAAGTGAGCGGCGCAGACAGGTTTCTCCGTTGGGACGAACGCCCATGCGGTTCGGAGGATCCGGCAAATACTCCGGTGGAATAGGCAAGCCCACGAAGTGCGTGGAGGCTACACTACTGTTCGTTGAGTGAAATGATCGATGAGAACCCGGCATGAAGCGATGCGACCTGAGGCAAGCACTTTTGAGGAGAAACCATGAAAAAGCGCAGACTAGGAAAGAGCAATTTAGAAGTTTCGGCCATTGGGCTGGGCTGCATGGGAATGAGTTTTTCGTATGGCGCGCCCAAAGACAAAAAGGAGATGACCAATCTTCTCCATGCGGCTGTGGAACGAGGCATCACGTTCTTCGACACCGCCGAAGTATACGGCCCGTTCACAAATGAAGAACTGGTGGGCGAGGCGCTTGCTTCATTCCATGGAAAAGTGGTGATCGCGACGAAATTCGGGTTCGACTTGAGTGGGAGCGACACGCGGCCGGGAGCGGCGGGTCTGAATAGCCAGCCGGAGCACATCAAGCAGGCGGTGGAAGGGTCGCTGAAGCGGCTGAAGGTGGAGACCATCGACCTGCTGTATCAGCATCGCGTTGACCCAAACGTGCCTATTGAAGACGTGGCCGGCACGGTGAAAGAACTGATCCAGCAGGGCAAGGTGAAGCACTTTGGCATGTCGGAAGCGGGCGTGAAGACGATCCGGCGTGCGCACGTGGTGCAGCCGCTCACGGCGCTGCAGAGCGAATACTCGCTGTGGTGGAGGAAACCGGAGCAGGAAGTGATCCCCACGCTCGAGGAACTAGGGATCGGGTTCGTGCCGTATAGCCCGCTGGGGAAGGGTTTTCTCACGGGAGCGATTAAAGAAAACACGACATTCGACAGCTCCGATTTCCGGAGCACGTTGCCTCGTTTTACGCCGGAGGCACTCAAAGCGAACCAGGCGCTGACTGATCTACTCGCCAGCATTGCGAAGCGGAAGAAAGCGACTCCCGCGCAGATCGCCCTCGCGTGGCTGCTGGCGCAAAAGCCCTGGATGGTTCCGATCCCTGGCACGACGAAGGTACACCGCCTGGAAGAGAACATCGGCGCGGAGGCAATCGAGCTTACGCCCGAGGATCTGCGGGATATTGATGCGGCCGCGTCGAAAATCAAGGTGGAAGGAGCGCGGTATCCAGAACGGCTCGAGAAAATGACTGGGCTGTAAGCGGCGAGAGTTGAGCGATGAGGAGAGCCGACGATGAGCAACTGGGCGAATGAGCAACTGCGCAAGATTGCGGAGACCGATGATTTGCACATTTCGCCGTTCCGCGAAGACGGGAAGACCTACGGAACGCCGACGTGGATCTGGTCGGTCGCGGTGGATGACGCGCTGTACGTGCGCGGTTACAACGGGCAGAAGTCGCGTTGGTACCAGGCCGCGGTGCGACAGAAGCAAGGACGGATCACGGCGGCCGGGATCACGAAGGAAGTGAGCGCCAACTTCGCGCAACCGATGAAAGTCGAAGAGCTAGCTGAGTTGGTGCATATGAGTGTCTCGTCGTTTCATGAACACTTCAGGTTGGTCACGTCGATGAGCCCGCTGCAGTATCAGAAGGTGCTGCGACTGCAGGAGGCGAGGCGATTGATGTTGTCGGCCATGATGGATGCGGGTACCGCGAGTCAACGGGTGGGGTATCTCAGTGCCTCCCAATTCAGCAGGGAATACAGCCGGTTCTTCGGAACTGCGCCGACGAAGGATATCGCGAGATTGCGGAACGATTCGCGCCCTTGGGCAGAGGGCGCGCGCGGTGAAGTGTCGGCGTTTTCGAGTCCGGATTAATGGGCGACGAGACGTGGGTCGCGCCCGAAGAATTGATATGTATCCCACGAACAATCAGTCGCATTACGGATTACACCTTCCCACGTCCCAGAAGGTAAATGGCCCCGAATGTGGGAACGAGCATGAGAACCGAGACTATTTTATGAACCACCAGGAGGCCGTCGCTTCTTGCCCGGCCGAGGCTCAGCACACTGCCAGAAATAATCATAAGCAGAAAAAACAATCCAGTGAAGACAACGGCAGTTAGTTCGATGCTTGTGAACTGTTGACCGCGATGCAGGTTGCGAATGGTCACTGCCACGAGAATCAATGTCGCAATCGCGATGAGTTTATGAAAAGCGGCTATCGCCCCTGCAACGGGCATCCCGGCGGGCCTCGGGTCGTTCAGGCGGAGGTTTCGGCTCAGTCCGAGTCCAAAGGCGAGTGTCGCGAGAAAGAACAGTGCGATGATTGCGGTTCTCATTGCATTGCAACTCCGAACATCTGATTCCAACGTACGGAATTGAAGAACAGTTGTCAGTGACGGACGGGAGGACTGTGGTTGCTCGCCGGTCTGCACTTCCCTTTTTCTGATCTTGGGAACATTTTCAAGTTTGCGCCGGTCTGGCAGGCATTCTCTGTGCCGATGCTTCTGCTCCTCTCGGCGGACCGTGCGATTTAACTTTCGCGTGGCAGGTTAGCGGTAGTGCTCGAGGTAATAGAGGGCAGCGAAGGCGAGAAGCAAAGTGGCGGCGGGAAAGGTCAAAGGACGGACGCTGCGCGAGGGCCGGGTCCAATCGGCGGTCGCGAGGAAAAGTAAGCCCACGGGGGCCATGAGGACAATAGAGAGTTGAAAAATATGAGCGGCCGAACCTTCGTCGGGCTGGAGCGGCTGCGTGTACCCGCTGAGCACCGCAAGCAACGCGGAGAGAGAGAGGAAGATGAGGACTCTGGCGCTGACGCGGTTGAGTTGCTGGCCGCGCAAGGTGTCAGTTCCCTGCCCGTTTGACGGAATCGTTTCCATGGGGTGCTCTCCCTGGCCCAACAAGTGGATTGATGGCCAAAGACGAAACTATCATTTCTACTCTGTATTGTAAAGTACTTCGTACCATTTGCGACGGAACTCACCCCCCTTGCCTGTAGACTGTCCGGAACTTTTCCGCCGGGAGAAAACCTACATGACATGGAACAGACCGGCAATTGCGGCTCTCGGAGGGTTGATGATGCTGTTCGGTTGTGCCGTAGCCATGGCGGCCGGGGACGACGCGTGTGCGCTTCTGACGCAAACGCAGGTAAGCCGCGTGCTGCGGTTGCGGTGAGCACGGGTCAGCATCCGAGTGAGGAGATGCAGGTTGCCGCAACGAATCCGGCGATCGGCAAACTGGCGTGGATCGGTTACGGGCGTGGGGGATGATGCGTTCGTTATGTAATCGCTATTCCTAGAAACAAAAATTGTTCATCTGCGGACGGAAATACGCGGAAATGTCTGGTTTTGTTACAGGCACATCACAGAACTGTAACAAACACGCTGCAGTACGCACCAGTACGTCAAATTCATCGGAAGTTGAGGGCGCTCGGTTTGCCGGCCAGTAATTCTTCGGGGCAAGCTCTCGTAGTTTTCCGCATACCTATCCACAGATTTGGCAAGCATTCTCTCCTGCGCAGGAAGAGTTGTGGATACGCAACTCGCGGGAGTTTTTGCGGCCGGAAAGCGTGAGGATTGTCAGTTTTGACAATACCAAGGGCACTCGTCTCCTGTGCAACATGATGCCATCTGGGTGATGGCCCCGGGACACAAGCTCTCTCCGCCCCGAGTCTTTGCGAGTCCTCCGGGATTTCGGCCATAAGAACGATTGAGAAAACGCCAAAGCTGCAAGGAGATTTCCATGAAAGTCAGAAATGCAATCGTGCTAGGACTTGCCCTGCTATTTGGAGCGCTGGCGTATGCGCAGGACGCACCGTTCAGCCCCCCAAAGGTTGAGCTTTTGCTCGATTATTCCTACATTCGCGCGAATCCGCAAAACAACAACATTATTCCTGTCTTCTCGCTAACCGGAGGCGGCGGGGGCGGGGCTTTCTACTTCAACAAATACATCGGAATCGAGGCGGAGTTTGAGGGGTATCAAAGCTATACGCACGACTTCAGGATCACGAACCCCACGTACTGTCCTACCCCTTGCACCCTATCGGCGCAAGGCAACCTGTTCACTTACAACATAGGCCCGATCGTAAAATACCGGACTAAGTACGTGGAACCTTTTGTGGAAACCATGTTCGGCGGAGCGCACAGCAATTTTTACGGGAACCTTTACAAGGATTGCACCATCTCCGGCTGCAATGTTGCCGGTAAGTCGCCGAGCAACAATGCGTTTGATTTTCTCATTGGCGGAGGCATCGACATTCCGGTGACGCCACACTTCACAATCCGGCCAGCGCAGTTTGAGTACTTGCTGACGAGGTTTGGAAATTCCTTCACCGCTGGTAACAACAACCAAAGTAACTTCCGGTATCAAGCGGGGATGATTTTCAAGTTCGGGGGTGGCGCACCGCCACCCCCGCCCAATCGTCCGCCGGTGGCGTCCTGCTCGGCGAACCCGACGCAAGTTATCGATGGAAGCGGCGACAGCGTGATGGTACGCGCGGATGCGAGCGATCCGGACAATGATCCGCTGACCTACACGTGGTCAGCTACCGGGGGAACCATTGATGGGACGGGAGCCCAGGTGCGATGGAGATCCGCTGGTGTGGCGCTAGGAACGTACACGATCACGGCGCGAGTGGATGATGGTCGCGGGGGAAGCGTGAACTGCACAGCAGATGTGCGAGTGGATCCGCGACCCAATCGGCCGCCGTCGATGAGCTGCTCGGCGAGTCCAAGCTCGGTGCAACCGGGAGGCCACGCACACATCACGGCAACGGCCAGCGACCCCGACAACGATCCGCTGACGTATAGCTGGGAATCGAACGGAGGACGAATCGCCGGGTCTGGTTCGGAAGTGGACCTGGATATGACGGGTGCCGCGCCGGGGAACTACACGGTGACAGGCCACGTCAATGACGGACGAGGAGGCACGGCGGATTGCCGAGCCGAAGTCACTTTGGAAGCGCCACCGGCCGTAGAAGCCAAGCTGGCTATCCGAAGCATCTATTTCCCGACAGCGCTACCTTCGCCACAAAAGCCAGATGTGGGGCTAGTGGAGAGTCAGCAAAAGACCCTTACGTCGCTAGCGAACGACTTCAAGGAATACCTCGCGAGCAAACCGGATGCGCATCTCGAGTTACAAGGGCATGCGGATCACCGGGGCACCCCGGACTACAACCAAGCCCTTTCCGAACGGCGCGTGGAAATTACCAAACGCTTCCTGGTGGGACTTGGCATTCCGGAAGCGAATCTGGTGACCAAAGCGTATGGGGAAGAAGACAACATGACGCCCGAGCAGGTGAAAGAGCTCGTGGAACAACATCCCAACCTGAGTCAGGAACAAAAGGACAAAATCCTGAGCAACTTAAAGGTGGTGACGCTTGCGCAAAACCGGCGCGTGGACATTACCTTAAGCAGTACCGGGCAACAGTCCGTGCGGCAGTTCCCGTTCAATGCGGAAGACGCGTTGACACTGCTTAGCCCGGGGACGAAGAAAAAGCAGTAGGACCTGCGTAGGCGCAGGAAGATGTGGGCTTAAGGCGCAGGTGTGTGAGACGTGCACGGCAGCGGCCTGCGTGGAACATCTCTATGTGACCGTGCGAGGGATTGAGCTTCGTGGACGAGGGCGCACTGATACCTGCGGGGAGCTACAGCGAGGTGCGACTGCAACTTGTTCCAGAGTCTCCCGCGAGTGCCGAAGAGGTTGCGAGTGAGACTGTCTGCGGAGAGGGGGCGACGGAATTGCCTGATCAGAGGAGGTGGACGGGTTGAGCCGCTACGCTTGCCGGGAGACGCGCGGGACGTGGTGCTGCTTCCCTTCCCGGATGGCGAGGTGGTGGAGGTTTTGCCGGATGACAAGCTGGAATTGTGGCGTAGCCTGGCGCCCGAGCAAGGGCCTATGTTTTGGAGCAGCGAAGGATGGCGCCCAGGGAACGTGCTGGTGGGACACGCCGCGTTGGTACGGCAAACGTCTGTGACGGCAGAAAAGTCTGCCACGGACTGAAGGAGCGAGCGAGCGGGCGCTCATTTGACTCTCCTGGCCTTCCACAAATAGAGGAAATACAGAACGCTGCCCGCAATGAGTAACGCACAAACAGCGACCGGCGGCACGAGCCAATACAACCAATCCAAGGAACTAGGTTCCGTCAAGCAATTCAAGCGATTTTCTCCGTTTCACCGTCGAATGATCCCCGCATGAAACCGTTCTCGCCGTAGTGCAGACGAACGGGCAGGCCGCACATTTTGACTGCACCTCCAGCGTGCCCACCCTGAGTGTCTCGACGCGACCCAGCGTTAGAGGTTGAACTGACGCACAGTTATTCACTCCGAACGGAGGGCTGATCGGAGTGCTATGGCAAGAATGAAAACAGGCTAATAGAAACCGGGAATTGGAATGCTAAGTGAAGAGAGTTCGGGCTACGTACGGAGGATCGAGTGAAGAATGGAAAGATCTGAGGAAGGCACCGAGGCTTCTTCGAAGGGGCTTCGAAACGTCAAATGTGGCTCAGCCACAAGGGCGCTGGAACAGATCGCAGGGATGCGCAGATGGCCGCTAGAGTCCTGGAGAACGAGTACGTCGACGGCCTTCGTGCGGGGAACAGTAAAGTCGTTGCTGGTGTCGTCGGTGAGGGTGAGAAGTTCCGGAAATTCCACGGTAACTAGAACGCAGAGCAAGAGGGCGACCAAGGCTTGCACGAGAATTTTGCCAGAAGAGTTCGTAAACGTGACATTCCGTGACCTGCGTGCACTAAAGACCACCGCACGCGATTCGCTCGCAATCGAAAGCTATGGATATTTTGCGCAAGGAGTGGCTGCGTGTTGCGGTGGGGAGGCTGGCGTTTCTGTGGCGGGGACGATTGAGTCGGAACAGGGAGATAAAGATTGAATGTTATTAACCGCTGCGCTAGTATCCGCCATAATTTGGTCAAGTCGAGAATAGCGAATCAATCGTGGTGGACACTCACGAAATTCCGGAAAAAAAGGAGAGCTCGTGATGCGAAGATTGAGCGTATCTTTTCTGACCCTGTTGGCGATGGTGCTGGGCGCGAGTGGGATCAGCCCGGCACAGACGCAGCCTCTACTGACGCGACATGTGCGGGAAGCGATTAGGACGGGCGAGGCCAAGCCTGTCGGGAAATTACCGGCGGACCAGATCCTGAGCCTGGACATAGTTCTGAAATTGAGGGATCAGGCCGGACTCGGATCGTTTCTGAAGGAACTTTACGATCCGAGCAGTGCTTCTTACCGGCATTTCCTTACAGTGGCGGAATTCACGGAACGCTTTGGACCGACGCAGGCGGAGTACGACGAGGTGGTGCACTTCGCGCAAGTGAACGGGTTCGAGGTGGTGGGCGGATCACGCGATGGCATGGAGGTGCAGATCCGGGGTCCGGTGTCAGCCGTCGAGAATGCGTTTCATGTGCGCATGGGCACCTACCAGCACCCCACCGAGAGCCGGACATTTTATGCACCCGACCGCGAACCTACGGCAGAGTTGCCGTTCTCGCTGTGGCACATTTCGGGCTTGGACAATTACTCACAGCCAAAACCGATGTACGTGAAGAAGAGCGACTACGCGAAGGCACATGGAATCGAAGCGGAAAAAGTCGTTTCGCATGCCACGACGGGATCCGGGCCTTCGGCATCGTTTTTGGGGAGCGATATGCGCGCTGCGTACTACGGCGGAACGGCGCTGACGGGTGCGGGACAAAACCTGGGATTGTTCGAGTATGTGGGAACAGACCTGGCAGACCTGACGACGTATTTCAAGAACGCGGGCCAGACAAACAACGTGCCGATTACTTTGCTGTCAACCGATGGAACGAGCACGTCGTGCGTATATTCCGCCGGGGGCGGCTTCTGCGACGACACCGAGCAGACGCTGGATATGACGCAGGCGATCGGGATGGCGCCGGGGCTGGCGAGTCTGGTGATGTACATTGGATCTACCGATACGGCCATCATCAGCGCGATGACCACGCACAATCCCCTGCCGACGACGATAGGCTGTTCGTGGGGGTGGACACCCGCGGACCCGAGCACGCTGAACCCGTACTTCCAAAAGATGGCCGCGCAAGGACAAAACTTCTTTGCTGCGTCGGGAGACTCGTCGACGTGGTCGTCGCGGAATGAGGCATGGCCCGCGGACAATGCGTACGTCGTTTCTGTAGGGGGGACGGACCTAGTGACGGCCAGCGCGGGCGGCCCGTGGAAATCCGAAACGGCGTGGGTGGACAGTGGCGGGGGAATCTCGCCCGATGGAATCCCCATCCCCTCGTGGCAACAACTGTCAGGGGTGATTAACTCGAGCAATAAGGGATCGACGACGCTGCGCAACGGACCGGACGTTTCGGCAAACGCGAACTTCACATTTTACGTGTGCGCGGACCAGACTAGCTGCACAGCCAACGAATATGGGGGGACGAGTTTCGCGACGCCGATGTGGGCGGGGTATATCGCACTGGTCAACCAGCAATTGGCGGCTAATGGCGACTCGACGTTTGGGTTCATCAACCCCACGATCTACGCACAGAATGTGACATCCCGCTATGACACGGATTTTCACGATATCAGCGGCGGAACTTCGGGCAGCTACTCGGCAGTAGTCGGCTACGATCTCGTGACGGGTTGGGGGAGTCCGAACGGAACCGGGCTCATCAACGCACTGGCTCCAACGAGCACGAGTCCTTCGTTTAGCGTGTCCGCTTCGCCTGCTTCGCTGACGGTGGTGCAGGGGAACGCCGGAAGTTCGACGATTACGACGAGCATATCCGGCGGATTTGACTCCGCGATTTCGTTGAGCGCGAGCGGGCAGCCGACAGGCGTGACGGTGACCTTCAATCCGATTTCAATCACGGCGCCAGGGTCGGGCAGTTCGACGATGACCTTGACGGTAGCCGCAACCACAGCGACAGGCACATACCCGATTACGGTCACGGGCACAGGCGGAGGCCTAGCGGAAACGACCACGGTCATGTTGACGGTGAGCGCTCCGGCAGTCGGGGACTTCTCCCTGTCGGCGTCACCAACGACCCTCACGATCACGCGGTCTTCCCAAGGAACGGCGACGATCACGATCACACCGTCGAATGGGTTCAGCGGGAGCGTGACGTTGTCGGCGAGCGGCGAGGGGAGCGGAGTCACCGCGAGGTTCAGCCCGAATCCCGCGACCGGGACGAGTACGTTGACGTTGGCAGCGAGCAGCCAAGCGACGACCGGAACCAGGACCGTGACGATTACGGGCGTTTCGGGCACGCTCACGCATACAACGACGATCAGTTTGAGGGTGCGGCGTTAAACGGTAGGAAGAACGCGGGGAGGAGTCTTGTCCTGTGTGGAGAAAGTTGAGTAGTCCAGCAAGAAGAAGATGTACACCGCGTCGCCAGCATTGGCGGCGCGGTGTTGTTATGGCTTAGTTTCGCTTGTAGATGGTTTTGCCTTCCTTGATGGTTTCATCGATCATGATGTCCTTGATAGCGAGCGGATCGACGGTGAGAGGGTTTTTATCGAGAATGACGAGGTCGGCCAATTTGCCGGGCTCGAGAGTGCCCTTGGAGTCCTGCTCGAGATATTGTTGGGCGACGTTGATGGTCATAGCTTTCAGACCTTCCAAGGGGATGATGCGTTGATCGGGTCCAAGGACTTCCCCGGCGCGCGAGACGCGGTTGACGGCCGACCAGGGCATAAACATCTGATCCAGGGGGGCGACAACGAAGTCGGTGTGGTTGGTAGGCTTCAGTCCTTTATCCAGGGCATCGCGCATGGGGCTGATGTAGGCGGCTTGCTTCGGACCGCGATTGGCAAGGTGCGCGTTCGCGAAGTAAAACGTGTGAAGAGTGTAGAACGAGGGCGTGAACTTGTACTTCACATAGGCATGACTTCCAGGTCAGCGATATGCGTGGCACCTTCCTGGGCGGTGGTAATGCCGTTTTCGGCGTAGAGCATCTGGCCGGCGCGTGACCAGGCGACTTCCTGTTCTTTCGTGGGTTGCGGCAACTGCTCCATGATTGGGAGGAATGCGGTTTCCATGATCAAGCCGTAGGGTTCGTCGGTGCTGGGCTTGCGCACGATAACGCCACCGGGAGGGGTTTTGGTGGCGGCACTGATGCCAAATTTCTTCATCGCTGCGGAGTTCAGGACGCAGCCGTGCATGGAGATGTGCTGAACAAGAACGGGATTGTCCGGAAAAGCGCGATCGAGGTCGTCGCGGTTCAACTGATGGCCTTCGGGCATGACGTTCTCGTCGTAGCCGTAGGCTTGAATCAACCGGTCCTTGGGGATGTGGTGCGCGTCACGATACTTCTGAAGTTCGGCGAGGATACTGGGCACATTCCTACCCGGACCTGATGGCGGGGGATACAGCTTGACCTGATTGGCGACGGAGAGTGAGCTGATGTAGTGGCTGTGCGCGTCGAGAAATCCGGGAAGCAGGGCCTTGCCGCCGAGATCCCCAACCTGGGTGGCGCTGCCCTTGTACTTCCCTTCCACTTCCTGACGGGCGCCCACGGCCAGGATCTTTCCATCCTTGATTGCGAGCGCTTCAGAAGTCGGCTGTGCGTCATTCATGGTGACAATGTTGGCGCCCACATAGATTTTGTCTGCCGACTGCGCGAAGGAGGTGGAGGCCACGAAGAGAATGGCGAACCAGACAACGAACGAATGAAACATATTCAAAGAGGGGACCACGGACACACGTGCGACCTGGATGTTCTTCACGAGGCTCCTGTACAAAAAGCAAATGAACTGGGCAAAAGGAGAGGGTCTGGTGAGTTCACTGCCGAGTAGTCCTGCGCAACCTAGAAAATCTCCGCCCAAGAGTTTCTGGCTTCCTCTCGTTCTGCGGTAAGGCAAAACGGGAGGGCGCGCAAGACTGCACGAAAGTGAACCGCACTACAAACGAAACCAATGTGCTGTCAAATCCGTCTTTATCGGTGTCCCCTCTGGTCCACGACTGCTGTGAACTTGTCGGACACGAGCGTGGAAACTTCTGAAAATTACCGGAGAAGGCCGGAGTCTTTGATACTATGTATGACACGGTATGAATCATGTAACATGGGAGGCGCCCAATGAAACGACTTGCTTCAACCTTTGTTCTGCTCGGACTGACGGCGGCGATTTCCAAGGGAGGTCCAGCGACACAGAACCCTTCGGCAACCTCAGCGCAAGCCAGCACTGCGGCTGAGCCGTCGGCTAGATCCACCATTCTTCCCAAGGGAACGAGGCTGATGGGAAAGTTGATGACAAAACTGGACACGAGACATGCAAAGTCCGGCGATGCGGTGATCGTGGAAGTCAGCAAAGACGTGAAATCGGGTGACCAGGTGCTTTTGAAGAAGGGATCACAGATCAAGGGAACACTCAGCAAAGTGGAGTCGTATTCGAAGGGGCACTCGAACGCGGACCTCGAGATTGTTTTGGACAGCGTGGTTCCGAAGAATGGGACACCCATTCCAAACCATTTCGCGATCTTCGCCTTGTCCGCCAAAGTGGAAGAACAACCAGGAGACATCTACGCATCGAAGGGAAAACAGGGGCTGGCCAATTCCGCAAGCGTATCCGGACAGGCGGGGGGACCGCAAGCGTTGGATCTAACGCCACAATCGACAGGGATTTACGGATACGAAGGCGTGGCGCTCCATCCGCTAGTGAGCATGACGCCGCCGACGGCTACGATCAACTCGAACAGCGGAAACATCGTCCTGGATAAGGAGACGACGCTGGTGCTGGAGTCTGTGGGGCAGTGAGTCCCCAGGCAAGGCATCAGGCTGAGGTGAAGGAAAGGATTATAGGGAAATCTGGCTGACGCCGCGCTACAATCTGGGGACTCGACACTCTTGTCGACATCGGCGCACTTGCCGAGGAGGAGGTGATCCAGTGAGGTACGGTTTACGTTGACGCAGTAGAGGAGGCGCTTGTGAAGTTGCCGAGCGCCTCTCTCCTTTTGGCCCGCCAGTTGGAAGTTTCTGTGCATTGACCAAATGGTTCTGGGTGTTGGCCTGCCAGTGCGTGGGGAAGGTGAGCCACGCAATTGACCTTGTTCACGAAAGACAATAGAGTCTGCAAGTTGTCCACCGCAAAACGAAAAAACAAGAAACCAGAGAGGCTCGCGTGAAAAACAGTCTTGTCAGGAGAGGATTGTGAACACGGGTTTCCTCTACGGGACAAACGAACTCATCATCTTCGCCATATTTTGCGCGTTGATGCTTACAGCGGCCGAGATTGGGTTACATCTCGGGCAAAGGTCCGTTGCAACTATTCCGGAGAAAACCAAGTCACTCGTCTCCACGGTGGAGGCGGCGATATTGGCGGTGCTCGGTTTATTGCTGGGATTCACTATGTCCATGGCGGTGACCCGGTTTGAGGCGCGCAAGCAACTTGTGCTCGATGAAGCGAATGCCATTGGAACTTCCCTTCTACGTACGCAGCTTCTTCCCGCACCGGAAGGCGCGGAGATTGCGGGAGTACTTCACGAGTACATCAAGGTTCGGCTGGAATATGGGACTACGGGGGATGATGCCACGCAACTCGAGAGGCTGCGCTCAGAAAGCGCGCATTTGCAGAATGAGTTCTGGAAGCGGGCCGTCGCATCGGCGGAGAAAGACCCCAACCCTGTGAAGAGCGGCTTACTGCTGCAATCTCTGAACCAGACCATCGATCTGGAAGCGGCACGCCGGATGGCCTTCCAAAATCATGTGCCACCAAGTGTGATTTTTGTGAATGGAATCGTGGGAATATTGGCAGCGATGCTGGTAGGGTACACGTTCGGATTGAATGGACGGCGTCAGGTGTTCTCGATGTGCGTGCTGGCCTTGGCGATCACCCTGGTTCTCGCCCTGATTATCGATCTCGACCGGCCGCGTTCGGGGTTCATTCGGGTAAGCCAGCAGCCGATGATGGACTTGCAGCACGGGCTTTGAGGCGCCGAACTACGCTTACCTGGCGTACGTGGAATTAACAGAACTTTCCGGCGGAACGTAAAGAGAACGGGAGGGACGCGATGAAAAAGAAATGGATTTGGGCGGGAATGATCACCGCCGCGGGAATGGCGGGAGTGGCGCCAGGGCAGGGACTTCCGCCAGGGCCGATGTCAACGCCCACGGTAAACGTGGGTCCGGTTGCAGCGGTGAAAGCAGCGAATCCCGCACCGAGCCCATCGGCAAAAAATCAGAGTCAAAAGACGGCGATCGGAGTGGGAGCGGCGACGGTGAAAGCTTCCGGGCCCTCGGCGTATTGGACGGACCTGGTGGACATCGACGGCGATGGGGTGGAAGAGGACACGCAGTTTCTGTTCGATAAGCAGCGCGGGATTTTGTACACGTACAAGCAGGACAATTACCAGTGCGGGAACGGGACGTCACAAAATGGGGACGTGCTGATGGCCATTTACACGCAGGGAAATGGCGCGGGTAATCCGTCGGGGTCGGGATGGTACGTGGTGGCGGTGAAAGCGGGACAATGCGGCGAAAAAAAGCCGGGGCTGTACGGGTGCCGATTCGACGCGAGCGGACACCCAACGACCTGCGGCATGGCGAAGGTGAAAGAAGAGTCAGGAGAGGTAGAGGTGGTGGTTAAGAAGTAGAAATGGATCGTCGGCAGCAGTTTTCAGTTATAGCGGGGTTGTGCGAATCGCGCAGCGGCAGGGAATTCATGGCTGGAGTGGCGGACCAATCGTTGGAACGCGCACGGGCTTGGCGACGTCTCAGCCGGCCAGAGTTCACTAGAGAGCTAACGGCGCTTTGATTTTTTAGGCTTAGTTCCCTTTCGTGGTTTGGCGGTCTGGCCGAAGGTGACGGGATGTTTCGGTTGATAGAGGCCGAGTGCGCCACCACCCGGAAGGGTTATTGTGGTGCGAGTTCCCCAACGCTCTTCGGCGATATCTCCGAACTGCACACCCTTCTTTTTCAGAGCCGCCTTTTGCGCTTTCAGATTGTCGCAGACAAAATACATTTCGTGCTGGTTGTTCTTGTCGTGGGGATGAAATGCGACTTCCGCGGCGGGAAGACCAAAAATCAACCAACCGTGGCCGGCGTCCACGGAAGAAAATCCAAGAATATCGCGAAAGAAGTTTCGGTCCGCTTCGGGATCCGTGGAATAGATCACGATGTGCGCGCCCGTTAGCATATTCATCCTCCTATATGGCGGAATGCGTCGGAACAGGGCTTACTGTTTTTCCATATCCCGCAGCAGCACGACGTCGGAATCCGTGTGGCCACGGACCAAGGCTACCCGAGTACCGTCAAACGACAGATGAAAATCGTCAATAAATTCGGAGGTAAAGTTCGTAAGTTGTTTTCCCGCTGAGCCATCCAACGGCTGGTACCAGAGGTTGTCCGCATTCTTCTCCCGGAAGGGATAAAGGACCGCTTTGCCGTCATGGCTAAAAGGAATGCCAGAATTGGGAGGGCGCTGGAATTTCAGGGGCCGCATGTTCTGCGGAGAATCCACCGGCACGAGGGCCAGAACCAATTCTGTGCTGGTAGGAGAGGCGTAGGTAGCGAAGGCGGCGACCTTACCGTCAGGCGAAAGATCGAAATCCGTCAAGGCAGGAAACTCCGTAACTTTCTGGGTGGCACCACCCTCGAGAGGGACGCGACTTAACGTTCCACCATGCGCCATATCCAGAAAGTACACCCACTGACCGTCGGGCGAGCATCTGTCGTGCTGATCGAGTTTGCCAAAACTCAATTGCTTCACATCGCCGCCTTCGGAATTCATGCGCCAGATATTGGAGCTCGGCACCGTGTGATCGCCAGCAACCGTGAAGACAACATAGTGTCCGTTCGGACACGCGGAAGGTGAAAAGGCAAGTACGTTCCGCTCGAGGGAGGTGAGAGGTGTGCGATTGCGGGAATCCAGGTGGAACAGGTCCAGACGAAAGTTCTCCTGGGGGATGATCAGTTTCCCGTCGGGGGTCCATGAGAAGCCAACCGAAGTGGAGAGGGAGAGAAGTTTATCGGCTTGACCGCTTTGCATGGAGGCGGCTGGAGAGAGGAAGAGGGCGTAATTGCTTTGTCCAAAAACAGTGGCGAGGGCATGACTGTCGGAGGAAATGCTGAGATCGGAATATTCCCCGAGATCATGGGTGAGGCGGTGGAACTTTCCGTCCGGGTAAGAGACGTAAATGATTTGACTGCGAATGTAGTTGGTTTCTTTGTCTCGCAAGAGTGTGAGCAAGCCACGGCCATCGGGCAACCATGTTGGCCGGCGGACGTAGCCAACATTGGTAAAGACGAGAGTTTGCTCGCCCGTGAGCGGGTCAATGGAGACGAGTCCAGTCAAGGAAGTGGCGTTGGGTTGATAGACCATGCAAATGATGGCTTTGCCGTCGGGGGACCATGCGGGGTCGGCCAAAAATTTGTCCACGGTGCCGGTGACCAGGTCGTGTTCTTCCCCAGTCTCGAGAGAATGAAGTACGAGACGGAATTTGCCCATTTCCGGATTATTCGACACGGCGTAGACGAAAGTGAGGCCGTCTGGGGAGAACGAGATGCCCGTGTTTAAACCGCTGACGAGTTTCTGCGCATCACCACCGAGAATAGGGACGCGAAGTAGCTCGAAGCGACTCTGGTCCGACTGCCGGCGGACAAAATAGGCATAATTGCCCTCCGGAGAGAATCGGACGCTGCGATATTCAAAGGGTCCGGGAGGAACAATTTGGCTGTTGCTGCTCGCGGACTGGTACGTCCACTTTGCCGGCGAGGAAATTCTGGAAGGGAGTGGTCGTGGCGCGAGAGAGAAACGAGTAGATACCGTAGCCTGCGGCACCCAGCACGAGAATCGCGAGCAGGGTGGTAAGGCCCAGACCCAGTTTGTGCTGTCGTGCCGCGGTCACCACGATGGAACTGGTGGAAGAAGAGGGGGACAAGGCCACGGGCGCTGGTTGCGGTCTCGAATCCGGAGGGGTGGCAACCGGCATTGAAGGACGCCCGGAGTCCAGATCTCGCTTCAAGCGCTGAAGGTCTGCACGGATGTTTGCGGCGTGCTGATAGCGCAGGGTGCGATCTTTCTCGAGAGCCTTGGAAATGATGCGCTGGAGCTCCTCGGGGAGATTGGGATGCAAACGGGCCGGAGGCAGGGGAGCGCGGTTGAGGATGGCGTCATAAATGAGGGCAGAGCTCGCTCCCTGGAAAGGCAACTGGCCGGTTGCCATTTCGTAGAGAACGGTGCCAAAGGAAAAGAGATCGGTACGGAGGTCCAAATCTTTTGCTTGGGCCTGTTCCGGGGACATGTAAGCGACGGTGCCGAGAGTGCTGCCAGGACTGGTGAGATGGTCGAGGTCCAGAGCGTCCGTGCTGAGTGTGGCAGTTTCGCCGGTGCCGGCTCCTGCCGTAATTAATTTCGCCAAGCCGAAATCGAGGATCTTGGCGCGACCCGCGGAGGTAACAAAGATGTTCGCAGGCTTGATGTCGCGGTGGACGATCCCCTTGGCGTGGGCGGTGTCGAGAGCATCAGAGATTTCAATGCCGAGCGCGAGGAGCGTTTCCATCTCCATGCGCCGGCCGGCAATGCAATGCTTCAGGTTTTTTCCTTCCAGATACTCCATGGCAATGAACGCTTTTCCTGCGGACTCACCGATGTCGTAAATCGTACAAATGTTGGGATGGTTCAGGCCTGAGGCTGCTTGCGCTTCTCTCTGAAAGCGCGCCAAGGTCTGGGCATCGTGTGCGACATCGTCCGGAAGAAATTTCAAGGCAACGAACCGGCGCAAGCGGGTGTCCTCGGCCTTATAGACAACACCCATACCACCGCCACCGAGTTTTTCCAGGACGCGGTAGTGGGAAATGGCGTGGCCGATAAGGGCATCAGTGGCTGGCATGCGGCGCTCATCTTAGGTTGCGAGCGAAGGCAAGTCAACGAACAGGGACACGAGTTGCCAGGTGCGGGTATGGACGGAGTTTTCCCCCGTTTTAAGTGAACCCCTTGCGGCGGCGATCAGCGACGAACTGCGCGAAATTAGGGTTTGTAGCTGGAGTAGCCAGGGCCAGTCTTGTCGTACACGTTGGACATTCCATCCGGCATGATGGTGGCAACACCGGTTTTCAGAACGAGCTTCAAGTCCTAGTCGAGAATCTTGGTCCGGAATTTCCATCCCTGGGGAACTTTCTTGAAGTAGCAAGTGAGTGCGAGGGGCAGAGAGAAAGCGGGGTTAGCGGGGTTGGACACGTTGTGGAAGCGAGGGGGATTAACGTATCATCTCCCATCATGAAACTCAGAATCGCTGCAGTTCTACTGCTCGTCGGCCTAGCCGGTACCAGCGTTCTACGCGCACAGAGCACACCCACAGATTCGTTGCTGGTGCTGTCGAAAGCCGACCAAACTCTCGCCATTGTCGATCCAACGAGCTTGAAAGCGATTGTGCGGATCCCCGTGGGCAACGATCCCCACGAAGTGATCGCGTCCGCGGATGGCAAGACTGCCTATGTATCCAACTATGGGGGCGGCGCGTACAACACGCTGGCTGTGGTGGATCTCGTGTCGCAAAAAGCGCTTCCTGCGATTGACCTGGGGGCGTTGCGCGGGCCGCACGGATTGATGTTCGCGGGCGGCAAGACGTGGTTCACGGCAGAAGCGGCGAAGGCGATCGGGAGCTACGATCCTGCCACACAGAAGATTGATTGGATCATGGGCACGGGGCAGAATCGCACGCACATGATTTATGTTTGGCCGGACTTGAAACGAATCGTTACGACGAATGTGAGTTCTGGCACGGTGAGCTTCATCGAAAAGACCGCCGGCGGTCCACCACCGGGCCCATCGAATGGAGCTACGGGAGGAATGGGTCCGGCGCCGCGTGCCCCGATGGGCGCGCCGGGTGGAAATTGGGAGGAGACGGTGGTGCGCGTTGGCAACGGCTCGGAAGGGTTTGATGTTTCGCCGGACAGCAAAGAAATCTGGGTGGCCAACTCGGCTGACGGAACCGTTTCGATCATCGACGTAGCGAGCAAGACGGTGACGCAAACGCTGGCGGCGAACGTGCGGAGCGCCAACCGATTGAAATTCACGCCTGACGGAAAGCTTGTGCTGATTTCGTCTTTGAACGGGCCGGACGTGGTGGTGATCGATACCGCCAGCCGGAAAACGGTCAAACGAATTCCCGTAGGGCAAGGCGCCGCGGGGATCCTGATGCAGCCGGACGGTTCGCGGGCGTTTGTCGCATGCACACCAGACAGCTACGTGGCGATCATCGATCTCCATTCCCTGGAACTGACGGGGCACATCGACGCAGGAAAGAATCCTGACGGGCTGGCCTGGGCCACACGGAGGTAAGGCTGCGGGTTCCACATTTAAAATTCGACTTTCCCCTTCGCTGGTCTCCGGGATGACATCACGACAATCGTCATCGATGTGATTCGGCATGCGCGGGCAAACCCACGCTAAATATAGCTGAGCCAGGGATCGCGGCGGCGCTGCTTCAGTGCGGCAAACCATCTGCACCCGGGATAGAGCAGGAGCACGACCAGCAGCCACAAGAGGTAAATGGTGGGGAGGCTGAATCCCCAACGAGGCGGAGGGGTGACGGGATAATTGGCGACATCGGGCGACTGGAACATCCAGTGGGCGTTGCCATAACGAACATAGCAAATGGCGACTGCCAAGGAATGGATGAGGACGACATGCAGAAAGTAGTAGAAGAGCGGGACGCGGCCAAACGCCAGCAAAGAACGGAACACAGGGGAAGGCCATCGCTCGAACGCGCAGAGAAGAAGCATGGCGGGGCCCAAGGTCATGAGAAGAAAGAGGAGCGACGGCGGATATTTTACGGTATTGAGGAATGAGAGAGCGGTGAAGAAGGTGGAAGTTTGGTGAGACCAGGGCTGGGGGTCGCCGTAGTGATTGATGGCGCGAAGAACGAGGAACGCCGCGCAGAGGACCAAGCCCAAGCGTAGAAGGAACGTCTGACGGCGGAGCGCATCCCAGGAAAAAACGTGTCCGAGGCAGAAGCCGAGTGCGGTCACACCGATCCAGGGGATCAGTGGATACGTGACGAAGACGGTGTGCGCGGGACCCTGGCAGAGAAACCCGGGGGAATGAAGGACATTAAATAAAGGAAGAAACTTTCCGAGGGATTCCAGAGGAATCCGGTCGAGCAGATTGTGGGTGACGATCATGAGGACGCTGAGAGCCGCGATCGCGGGGAGGGGCAAGTAGATGAGACCCGCGAGAACGATCATCGACCAGCCAAGCGCCCAAATGACGACCAGTAGAATGAGATGAAAATCGAAATTGAACTGCCAGGCAAAGCAGCGGAGGATGACGACTTCCAGAAAGATGAGCCAGAGGCCACGTGTCCAGAGATAGCGGGCGAGTTCGGGTTTGGATTTTCTCCCGAGAGCCAAGGCAGCGCCTGTGCCTGTGAGAAGAAAGAAGACGGGCGCGCAGATGTTGGTAATCCAGCGGGTGAAGAACAATGTGGCGGTGGCCTGCGTGAGGTCTGTGGGACTGATTCCGGGATAACCGAAATAATCGCGAGTGTGGTCCAGCGCCATGACGACCATCACGAGACCGCGCAGCAGATCGACGGATTCGACGCGCGGGCGAATAGAGGAGTGGAGCGAGGCCGGCATAGTCGGGCGGGACCATTTTACACGCGAGTTCCCTCGCAGGTGCGCGCACAAGACAATTGTGGGGCAGGCTGGAGGAAAGTATCTGGTGGCCATCGCTTCCCTTCCCGGAAAAAATTAAGCAGTAGCCCAGTGGCGGGTAGTGTGAAACAAGCGACGGAAGTGGATTTCCACGATCTTGGCGAGCGCGAAAATGCGCACTTGACTCTGTGGGCCAGGACATACACTCCCACGCACATCAGATCCGAGAAGTCGCACCCTGCAGGTCAAACAGTTAGGGTCGTCCCTTCTCGCAATCTTGTGGTACCGAGCGGTCTTGGTCGAACTTAATACTTCCCTACTTGGCGGCTTGCGGCTTGTTCTTCGCGCGTGATGAGAAATTGCGCGAAGGCTTCGGCGACTCGCATGATCTCCTCGTTATTGATGATGCTGGAGAAATGTGCCGAGGAATCGGAAGGATAACCAGTTACTGTTCCCGCAATCTGTCCGGTGATAGAAGCAATGGTATCGGTATCGCCGCCCGCCTCAATCGCCCGTGCCAAGACCGTGGACAAGGGCTTCTCCGAAATAAACTGGGCGCAGTACAAAGCTAAAGGTACAGTGTGCACCACATAGTCGGTGGCACCGAACTGTGAAGCAACCCCAGATGGACGAACTCTCAGGGGAGCAAGTTCTTTAATGCGGTCACTGACGGCTGAGTCTGGAAGGGATTACGCCACAGAAAGCAAAAGACTGTTGTTGTGCGAACAAGTGCCCGCGAGATTCAACCGAATGGCGATAACGACGTCGATAACGCGGGGACTAAGAAAAATGCCCCGTCCAGGGGATTCTGCTCAACCTAGTTTACTTTTGGGTGGCGGAGATGAGATCCAGCAAGCCGTTGACGATGGCGGTTTCCGCGCATCCTGGTTTGAGGCGGGAACCGAGGACCTGGAAGGTTTGCGCGCCGAAGGAAGTATCGTTCGGAACGTAGCCGGAATTGGCCGTGCCGTTGGCTAAGGTCACCATGAAGGTGTTGGCCATGGGCGACTCGCTCTTGAGGCGCATCGCGATGGGGGTGTAGACCTCGGCATCGACAGAAGTCAGTTCAACATTCGAGATGCGGATGACCCCGAGACGAATGTTGACGGGATCTCCGTCTTCGTAGGTGCCGGGCGCTCCTTCGCGGCCGGTATCAATGCGCTTGCGACCGGGGCAGGTGACGGTTTTCTGAGCCGCAGCAATGGTAGGCGTAGCGTGGAGTTGCTTGATGTTGGTCATTACGCGAATGACCTCTTCGCCCAGGATGACGCCTTCGCTGTCCATCACGCGCTCCAGGACATCTTCGACCTTGGGGTCGACCGGAGTGGGTTTCACTTTCCCATCGCGAATGGGCGCTTCGACTGGTTCGCGGGTCATGACATAGCCGGTGATGGGGACGCCACTCTGCGAGGCCATGGCATTGGTTCCGGCGCGAAGATACAGGGGATTCTGGTCGCCACTGGCGCCTTGGACGAAGACCGCAACCATCTTGTCATCGAAGGCTTGCTCGACATAGCGGGAGGTGGCGCCGGCGAAATCCGCGCTAGTGAGTCCTGCGAGGAAGCCGTTGACCGGGTGCATGGCATAGTCCAAGTAGACGGCGATCGGCGCGCCGGAAGGAGACAGAAATTCGAGGACGGCCACGGTTTTGTCCGAAGGCGCCTCGAGGTTGGGAGCCTGGGTCCACAAATGGGTGTCGCCATCGATGGCGTCGCGATTCACATTGAGGTAGGACTTTCCGGTGCCGAAACCAACGCGAGCCGGTCGCAGATTGGCCTTAGCCTGGCGGACAGCGTCGAGAATCTGGCCGACGATGGGCGGTGGCGGCGCATTCGGATCGGGACGGAGACCGCGCATGCCCGGAAAACCGCCAGGACCCCAACCGCTATGAGTATGCGTAGCGGACATGACAATGTTCGCGACCGGACAATTCAATTCCTCGGAGATCTGCCGGGAGGCAGTTTCCCAAACGATTTCGGGAAGGCCGCCCTGGTCGGCGGCGATTAAAGCGGCGCGGGCTGAACCGTTATCGAGCACGATGGCGCGCACGTACAGCTTTTCGTGGGCATATTTGCCGGAGGGAGGATGGGCGGGGTCGGCGGCGGGAGTGATGTCCACGCGGGCCGCGCCGACGCGGAAGGTGGCCTGGGCCTGGATCGTTGAAGCCCAAGAGAAGGAACACAGCAGCACAACCAGCAGTTCGAGCGCTCGCCTCTCAGTCATTCTGATCGCCCTCCGTTTTTGCGAATACACGTGGTGCATGCCCCAGACGCGCAGACTTATTTATTTGTGTCAAGATGGCCCCCCACCGATGCCTAGTAGACGTCCCGGCGTGCATGACGGTTTCACAATAGTGAGAGTTCCGTTCCCTGAGGGCTGGCCGGGGAATACAGGCCTCCGGGGTGTCGCAAAAACGAGTCCGCCGCCAAACCCACACTCCTGGAGGAAGCATCCTGCAACGAACACGGCGAGCCTGAAGAGATTCGCCAAACACTCGGAGCCCTTCCAGGAGCCGCGGAGCGTGGCGGGCAGCGCACAATGGAGATGCGCCGTTTGAAGCGGGATTCTCAATCGATCAGGATGGCCACCCGGGAAGTGTGCAACTCAGCCTGTTTACGACGGTGTAGACGGCGACGCGTTTGAGTCTAGCTTCGAACAAAACGGCGCTGGGCACACTTCACGTGCATGACAAGTACGGAGAATCGACACCGAGCGCCCCTGGATATCAAGTCCGCGCAAACATTACGCAAGTCTGTGTTTGTGGAATCGCGAACGGGGCGGTATCCGATCGATCCGGATGGAAACGTCCATCATCTGTTCAATGAAGTGGAATGGTTCAGTAAGAAGTGCCCGAACTGAACCCGGCCGGGTGCGCGGATGCGCGACTCGTTACGAAGTGAAACCAGGGCCGCGAGCCGAACCGCACTCTTTCCAAAGTTTCTCCCAATTCCAGATGCCGTAGGCCACCTTGTCCGGAAAGGGGAAACCGAGTTGATGCGCGAGCATGCACACTTGTCCGCGATGGTGGGCCTCGTGAGAAAGCATGTAGCACAACATTTCGGGGCCAACCGGCCAAGGCTTCGCCCAACCATCTCTAAGGAATTTCCGGACGCGGCCGCCAGGACAGCCGAGGGCTTCTGTGAGCATGTCGGAGCAGCGAGCGGCGCTTTTCGCCAAGGCTGCCCGGGCCTGTGACGGCGTGCAGTGGGAGCGGTGGAGTTTCGGTGGAACTTTCAAGTGCGGAGCGTTGAGACGGAGCCATTTGGTGCGGACGTTGTGCATGTGCGTGAAGATCGCGGAGATGGAGCGGGCGTTGCCGGTAGGTTTGGCTCGCCAGGCGGAAGGGTCTATATGTTCGATGAGCATCTGATTGATGCAATCATTGGCGGAAAAGGTCTGGGCGGCGGCT
This sequence comes from Candidatus Acidiferrales bacterium, assembly GCA_963775865.1. Lineage (GTDB taxonomy): Bacteria > Acidobacteriota > Terriglobia > Acidiferrales > UBA7541 > Acidiferrum. The sequence continues at coordinate 1,247,740 of CAVZKU010000002.1, forward strand.
CGGCCGAGTGGGGTTGGAACCTTGCGTTGACGAGTGGTCACGGCGCGCTACTCCTGGAGCAATGATACTTGCTGGCGTCGATTCCCCGAAAACTTTTGATCGCATGGAAGGGTTTTGACGACACGGAGAACCGGCCGCTCCAAACCCGGGAAGCGGATGAACAAGCACAACATATAAATGTGGTAGATTTTCTTGGGCTTGAGGTGTTTGTGGAATCCTAAGACCGGATGTATCTCCATGAGCAAGCTAGACAAATTGATCGCGGCCATAAAGGCTCGGGATATAGAGCAAATCCAGACAATTCTGGACGAGGACGGCGAACTTGTGAACGCGTACGACGAAACGGGAGCAACCCCAGTTCACTATGCGGCGTTTGATGGGTCTCGCGAAATTGTACAACTGCTGCTGGATAGAGGAGCGGAGATCAACGGGCGAGATCGCCGCTTTGGGGCGACACCAGCAGGTTGGGCCATCGAATATTTGCGGGAGAGAGGAGGGTACCTTGGCATCGAGCTAAGCGACCTTGCTTATGCGATTGAGGCTGGGGATGCGCGATGGGTAGAGCGATTTCTGGAACGCTTTCCGAACCTTCGCGAAGGTAGAGATATAAACGGAAAGCCGTTTCGACAACTGGCGGAAGAATCGGGCAATCGAGAAATTAAGGCCCTGTTTCGCTTGGCTAGTGAGGCTGGAGCGGAGCTGACCGCAGAGAAAGGTCCCTGCGCTTAGCTGGCGAATGGATGCGTTGCCGGCGAGGGGGCTAATGTTTGGCCCAGGCCCATCCGGTCATGTGCCAGCCGGAGGAAGTTTTTTGTAAGGCGATAGTGAGGAGGGAGCCAGTCTCCTGGACTGACTTTCCCTTCTGTTGGAACTTGTAATTGGCGGGAACGACGACATAGGCACGGTCAGCGGTGACATCGACATGGAGGGGAGCACCGAGGGTCACGATGCCATTGGTGATGCCATTCTTTTTGGCGTCGGCGTCATAGTCCTGCATCCATTTTGTGCAGGCATCCGGGCCGTGCCATTCGTGGGGAGGAAATTCATCGATGATGGAGGTCTGGTCGGCGCAGGAGGCTGCGGCGGCTTTGACGTCACCCTTGTTGAAACTGTCGACAAATTGCTGGACGGTCTGCACGACGTCGGTCTTGTCTGTTGAGTGAGCGGGCAACGTGCCGAGAAGGGCGAACGCAATTGCGAGGCAGCGCAGGAGGGTAGAAGATTGCGGCTTTCGCGAGTGCGCGTGGGATGGCGAGGGATTCGTAGGGGAAGCAATGTGAGTGGTCATGAAAGGCGCTCCTGGTTTCGCCGTTTTGCGGTTGCAGAATCATGTATCAAGTCGAGGGATAAACTCAATTGCTAGAACTTGACGGGGGCGTAACTCGGTGCAAGCGGTGGTGCTACGATTTCGCTCGCAGATGACCCGAACGTCTGGAACCAGGCTCGGACTTTAGGAAATCTTTTCTCCCGTCGGCGCGTCCTCGGACCGGTTGCACCCCTATGTCGTGTAGTGTGCAGATGTTCGCATGTTGTAGTGCGGAAATTGCCCTGGCTTCCCGCTCCGGTTCTACCGAACCGGTGCGTTGCGGAACTGGAAATCCGATGGACCTAGAGCTAGCGCTGGGGCACGTCGCGCCGTTCGACGAACCGGGAACTGGACACGTGACGGAGTTGGGACAGCGCGTGGAAGTGCAGCCACTCCTGAATGCACCTGGGGAGATGCATGGCGTCGGCGGAGGTGTTTCTGAACGCGGTGGGGAGGACGATTGTGTACTATCCAGACGACCCGTGTGGGGGTTCGATGTCGAGTAGCCATATGTTTGCACCGAACGGGGTGGTTGCCCTGCTGAAACGTCAAGCGAGATCGCGCCGGGGTTAGGAAATGGATGGGACCACAAAGAGCGTCGCGGATTTCAAGAAGAACCGCGGCCGTCGCGCCGATTCCGGCTGGGCGAGCTCTTTCAGAAGGCGGAGCCCGGGCAATCTGAGAGGTGGTAAGCCGCACTTAAAACAGCAGGCTAGTACCAAGTGAAAGCAAAATTGGATGCATGGCACTGTCAGTTTTGACACTTACGGAGTAGACGAGAGCGTTACACGATAGCGCGCTTGGAAGGCTCGCATGGGTACGTGGGCGCGATTCGAGTAGTGAGAGAGAGTTGGAGTGAAACAAAACTGAGAGGGGAGGAACCAAACATGAATTCGTTGAGGTCATTGACGCAGGAAATGGGGCCAAGGGCAGACGTGGAATTCGGCACATGGAAGTCTCTCGCAAGCAGACTTAAGGGAAAGTTGGCAAGCGGGCTGCTTGCCGCGGCTGGAATGCTGGTTCTGACTCTTGCCAGTTCGGGGTTGGCGGCGCAGACCGATCCCTTTGTCGGAACCTGGAAACTGGACACAGCAAAGTCCACTCCGGCACGGAAAAGCGAAACGCGGATTGTGGAATCATCGCCAACGGGAATGAAGGTCAACGTGGATCGCACGAACGCAGACGGGAGCAACCAGCAGTTCAACTATACCGCGAACCTCGATGGCAAGGCGTACCCCATTACGGGCACGGCGCCGTATGGAGCGGATTCCATCGGAGTGACGCTCACCACGTCGAATACGCTCACGTTTACGTTGTGGCGGGGCGGCAAACAAATAGGCAACGGGACATTGGTCGTTTCCGCGGACGGCAAGACGGCGACGTTGAAATCGAAAGGCGTCAACGCGAAAGGCAAAGCCGAAGGCAGCGTTTCGATCTACGAGAAGCAATAGCGAGATTAACTCTTAGCTCGACTGGCGCGGAGGCTGGGTGAAGAACTCCCCCATGTGGGAGACACTGAGGTCGCGATTGGTGCGCCCGGGGATTCATTCCGGCAGTTGCACTGCGCCCCGAGCTCATCGATCAAAGCAGAAATAAACGTGACGTCGCGAGCCAGAGTATCCGTGTCCATCGGCCGTATCTGCGACCCTGGGCCAAATCCACCGAAAAAGACGCCGCTGCCTTCGGGATAGACAACGAGAAATCCGTTCTGGTCTGCCAGTTCATTCCAGCCGCTGATGTGCATTTCGACGGCGGGCCGCTGCCAGCGGGATGCAGGCTGATGAGCAAGGGCGAAGGTTTGGAGGGGTCGTAGGACCTTGCGAGGAAGTGCTGTAGCAACGTAATTCTGTCACCCTAAGGGCAACATAAATCTGTCACCCCCCTGGTATGGCTGCGTGCTCTAGGCGGGCGTCGCCATAGTAGAAGGCGACACGACCCTCCAGAGTTTGGTAAATCTGCACTTTGGCACCGGCGAGAGAGCAAGCCGGTGCAGAGTTGGTGCTCGGATGGGGTTATTGCGAGGCTGGTTTGTTAGTTCGCAATGGTCGGAGGATCCGCGGTGTGGTGGTCGATGATCTGAAAGAGAAGGAAGGCGTGGACGGCGTCGGTAGTTTCGGGGCTGCTGGTGAGAATACGGATCTTTGCGCCGAGGGGAGTTTCCGTGACGGTGTAGCGAATATCGGATTTGAGGCGAGTCATGGTGGCCACGCCGGGGGGATTGGTGTCGTGAATCAGCATGGGCGCATTGAAATTGCCGTTGGAGAACATGCCAACGATGTGGTTGAGGTGGACGCGAATCAGCTCGATGCTGGCCTTGTCGTTGGGATCGTTCGCCTGAACGATGATTTCGCCACCGTCTTTGAGGAGGCGGAAATGGTGGGTGGTGAGGTCGTGGGAAAAGCCCATCACGTGATCGGCGCGTTGCGTGACGGCGTCCTGGCGCGCGGCAGGATCGGGCGGTGAACTTTGTTGTGGCGGGGAATAACTGGGTAAGACCGCGAGCAACAACAAGCAGAGGATTGTTCGCATGCGAGGCGCTCCTTCCCTGCTGGGAAGGATTGTAAAGAAGTGGGCGGGAGGTGTCACTGGAAAGCGTCGGGAGGGGAGATCGCGGCAAAGGGATGCGAATTGGTTGGCCGGTAGCGGGCTGAGCGGCGGGGAGGTCAAAGCCATGCTGATCGAAGAGCGATTTTCGCGGAGGATCATGACGATCGGACCGTCACGAACAGATCCGGGCAAGCAAGTGGGCGTGTTTCAACGGGGGTTTGTGGCGAACCTGCCGGCCGTGCGGGAGACAAAGATGGAGAAGTCCCGGTGGTCGAGCGCGAGTGGAGTTAACGGATCTAGACGCATGGCGGTTCACGCGTAAAAGGTAAGGGACAATTCCCTGCTGGCCCGAGTTTTTTCTAGCCTAAGCAGGGTGATCTAGTGCTTTGGCTTGTAGATGTAATTGGTGAAGACATAGCCCCACGGGACAGCCACGATGGGCAAGAGCACCCACAAAAACGATGAGGTGATACCTTCGGCTGGGGAACCGGCCAACGCACCCTTGGCCCAGAGCGGGTAGGCGACAAGCGAGAGCCACAAGAGTTTGTAGAAGATTTCCAGCAACACGATGGGCAGCATTTTCAAAGGACGAAGGATCCCCAAGCCGGCCAAGGTGGCGAAAGCCGTCCAGACACACCAAGCGACGGCAGCCATGGGTTCCCACGGACCCTGATGGGTGAGGATGTGGGTCCAGGTCTCCTTGCCTAAAACGAAGAACATCAGGACGTAGAGAAGCCGCAAGAGATAAATATGGATGGGGCGGACACTATCGTAGCGGTCGCTCGGTTGAAAAATGGATTTGAGGCGGAAGGTCATGAAACGGTCCTTGCGCTCGGGGTGGCTGCGCGCATTATCTCACGAGAGTCCACTGGTGTTACGCACTGGAAGAACAGAGATTTCAGGAATTCGCGGGAAAGACGAGATAGATAGTTGTGGTTTCTCCGGCGGTTATGGTGATTTCCTGAGTTTGGGTTCCCAAGGATTCATGCCAGGCGGTGAACGTATATTTGCCGGGGGGGAGATCGGGAAGGCGGAACACCCCATCCTCAGCGGTTACCGCGAAATGGCTTGTTTTCAAGACGACGAAATAGCCTTGCATCCAGGGATGAATGTTGCACTTCACGGGAATGATTTCGTCCTTCTCGTAGGAGTACGAGAAGGGGGGAGTTCCGGAAGGCTGGAGGCGGCTCCATTCGCGATTGGCTTTTGCGGCGGGATGAATGTTATGAGAGACGGGATCGGTGTTAACGATATTGATTTCCTGGCCGACACGGACGGGGAGGACATGGGTTTTATAGCGGCAACCTTGCTGTTTGAAGACGGCGCTGTTGGCGGGAGCAGGAATGGTTTCGGGTTCGCCGGCAGAGATATAAACGACGACATTGGCGAGGCCATTGCCGCGACCGGTGACGAGGGTTTCGTCGAACAGAGGATCGGTGGCGTGCAGTTTGGCACAAGCGGGGTCCTTGGACAGGTCGAGGGGTTTGGGCTTGGGGAGGGTTCCCTTGAAAGTGACGATGCCAGCGAGTGTGCCGCTGTCGGGTGCAGCGGGAAAGGGAGAGGCGAGCAAACAAACAGCGGAGCAAGCGAGAAGCAGTCTGAACAGGGGCATCGCCAGATTCCTCCCGCGCGACGGTCAAAAGTGGAAGCCGAGACCCGACGGACTCGCACAAGACTTGAAGCGAATGTTCCAGGGCAGCGGAACCGGGTGATTCCGTAGCCCTTTTATTTTACGAGGAGGAGGGGCGAAGTTTAGCGATGGGTTTGGGGTGGAGTCATCAATGAGTTATGAAAGTGATGGAGAAGCTTGTGAGCGAATGGAAACGCTAAGAGGATTTTTTCTTGTCGTAGGCATGCTCCCGGGAGCGGAAAGTCACTTCCATGGTTTTCGCGATACGTTTCTGGCGCGTGTGCGGATGAGCCACCTCCTCAATCCATAGAATAATGTGATTCTGTTTGCCTGCAGGAGAGCGCGAGAACGTTTCCTGAAGATCATTTTCCCGGAGGGCGACGGCTAGCTCGGCGGCAGCGGGAGGGTTGGCGGTTTCTCTGGCACCTGCAGTGCGACATGCACGCGATCACCAGGCTCGATGTCCAACTCGCGGCGAATCCGTTCGTTTAATTGAAGCCGATGCTTGCCGCCACCCATGGGAACGAGGCTGGCCTGGAGTTCGACGCAGTCATCCAGGGTGGCAATGACCGGGACGAGACCTCGACGGCCTATGGCCTTGGTGACTCCCGTCGGAATCTCCAGCAAATACATGCGGCCGGCTCCCTGGACCATGACCAGAGGAACAGAGAAGACGAAGCTGCCAGGGCCAGTTTTTCCGCGTCTCCAAGTGGCCATGCGGGATTGTACAACGTGTGAGTAGAGCAAGGACCGGAGGCCCCGGGCACGATTTCTAGTGTCTAACTGAAACGGAAGAATGGGGAGAGAAACAGGGGGAGAGGATCCGGTCGACTAAATGAAAGAATTGCCTTGGAAGCCATTCTTCCGGGGTCGGGGGTGTGTAGAACCGGATCCTCCCGTAGGTTGCTGTTGGCGGGAGATTACACTTAGCGGTGGCGGCTTGAGAACTGTCAAAAGTACCAATCCTTCAGGAAAACAACGAATCGAGAGTATCGGCGAGAACGGAGGGGCGTTCACCGAAACGTAACAAAGAGCATAGCTGGCGAAGGAGTTAGGTAAGTGGGGGCGGAGAGCAGGTTGGCAGGTGGAGTTTGGTGCTGCTTAGAGTGGGGTGGCCGGTGACGAAGGAATGCGAATGCACTAGGATTCTGGGGGGAGCTTTCCATGTGTAGAAATATAAAGACACTCTACAATTTTGAGCCGCCGGTGACGCCGGAAGAGGTGCGGGCGGCTTCGCTGCAATTTGTGAGAAAGATTACGGGGTTCCATAAGCCGTCGAAGGCGAACGAGGCGGCCTTTTCCGGAGCTGTAGAGGAAATTGCGAAGGTGTCGTTGCGCCTTTTAGAGTCGTTGGAGACAAACGCGCCGCCGAAAAATCGGGAAGAAGAAGCAGCTCGAGCGAAGGCGCGCGCGGCGCAGCGGTTTGGGGATTAAGACGTCGCTAATACTTTTGGTTGTCACATGGGAGGCACGTGATGAAGCCTCCGAAGAAAGTTGGCAATCCCGTGTGGGTGGGTTTGTTGGGCGTCTTGGTGCTGGGTATCGGCTCTTCCGCGATATTGAAGGCAAGTTCACACAGCTGGGGCGAAACGGGGGCGGTTTGCAAATGACATGACCCCGCGCGCACACAGAACGCTCAATTCACAATTGAATGTGGGGACGAGCGGCGGCCGGTGCGGGACTACAACGCGAGGGGCGACGATGGCATCCTAGCCGGACAAGTGGGGTGAGTTTAGCGATGATGGCGCGATTGCTTCTTGTTGCGTTGCTTGCCTTCCCGGCTTCACCCGGCGGATCGCCCTGGGACAAGGAACCGTCGAACTGGAAGCCAGAGGACGTGTACCGGATTCTGCAAGATTCGCCGTGGATCCCCGCGGGAGTAAAGCTGGAACTGGAACCCAAGGCGGGCCTGAGCGACCCGAAAACCGGTCGAGCGCCTGATGGATCCTCCAATCCTAATGACACGAATATGATTCCAGGATTTCAGGTGAGCCGGAGCAAAGAACAGCCCCGGGTGCCTGTGCTTTGGTGGTCGGCGAAGACCGTGCGACTGGCACAACAACGACTACGGCAGTTAGTGGAGCCTGGATTGGCAACTGAGCCACTGCGGGCCGAGGAACTGCCGGACTACGTGCTGGTGATTCAAGGAAGAGAGCCGCTACGGATACTGCGCGATGCCAAGGAAGACTTGCACGACACCGTGTTTCTGGAGTTGCCACGAGGTGCGACGGTGGACTTAGAAAGCGTGCGCTTTGTAGAGAAGACGGCGCAGGAAGAGGAGCGCGCGGAATTTCATTTTCCCAAGCAAGTCGAGGGGAGAGCAACGTTGGACCCGGAGGCAGAGCGCGTGATCTTTCACTGCACCGGAACGCACGCTATAAAGCGGGGTCCAATCGTAACCTTCCCCAAAGCGTCCACAAAGACGGTGAGCAGTGGCGGGCAAACGCGTTGTCACTGCACGCGGAATTCAAGCCGCGAACAATGCGGGCGCGCGGCGTGCCGGACCTTTAGGGTTGTGCGTTCAGGGAGCAGGTAGCGAGACAAACGGCGTACACTGTGTGGCATGAAATTGGGTGCGTGGATCTTTACGATATTTGCTTTGGTAGTGAGTGGGGTTTGGGCTCCCGCAGTGGCACAGCGGGCGGGCGCGGAAACGGTATGGATCGCGAGTTGGGCAGCGTCGCAACAGGTCCCGGAACCGGGGAACGCGTTGCCGCTGGAGGATCTGCGCGACAGCACGGTGCGACAGATTTTTCATTTGTCCGCGGGCGGGCCGGCTGTGCGGGTGCATCTTTCGAATGCGTATGGAAGCCAGGCACTGCACTTCACGTCCGTACATGTTGCGCGAGCACTTGCGCCGTCCTCATCGGCCATTGACGTGGCGAGCGACCGAGGGCTGACCTTCGCCGGCGCTGTGGATGTGACGGTTCCGCCGGGCGCAGAGTTTGTTTCCGACCCGCTGGAGTTTACGGTGGCGCCGCTGTCGGATGTGGCGGTCACGTTTCACCTCGGCGTGCCGCCAGCGATCGAGACCGGGCACCCGGGATCGCGGGCCACTTCCTACTATGTACACGGAAACTCGGTAAGTGCTGCGAAGCTGACGGAACCGAAGCCGGTGGAACACTGGTACCAAATTTCAGAGATCGATGTGCAAACTGCAACGGGGGCGGCAGCAGTGGTGGTCCTCGGAGACTCAATCACCGACGGACACGGCGCGACAACGAACGGAAACGACCGCTGGACGGACGTGCTGGCGCAACGACTGCAGGGTTCGTCGGAAACGCGCAACATCGGGGTCGCGAATGAAGGGATCGGCGGCAATCACTTGCTGACCAATGGTCTAGGCGAAAGTGCGTTGGCTCGATTCGATCGGGATGTGCTGGCACCGGCGGAGGTGCGATGGGTGATCGTATTCGAAGGCGTGAACGATCTGGGCGGACTGGCACGCGACAACGAAGTGCCTGCGGCAGAACACACGGCGCTGGTGCAACGGGTGCTGTCCGCGTATCAGCAACTCGTCGTACGCGCCCATGCACACGGGCTGCGCGTATATGGAGCAACGATTACGCCTTACGTGGGCTCGACCTACTATCATCCCGGTCCACTGAGCGAAGCCGACAGGCAAGCGGTAAATCAATGGATTCGCGCCGCCGGGCACTTCGACGGTGTGATTGACTTCGACAGTGTCGTGCGTGATTCGCAATATCCTGATCGACTCTTGCCTGAGTATGATTGCGGCGATCACATCCACCCATCCCCTGCCGGGTATAAGGCAATGGGCAGCGCGGTTGCGCTGGCGTTATTTGCGCCCTGATTTTCGATATGCATCGGGCAATTGAGTTTCTCGGCAGATCAGATACAGTTGGCGAGCTGTGGAGGAGACTGCTTCGCTCTTGAACGTATTTTTCCGTGTTGTTGCCGGGGGCGTGCTAAGTGCGCTGCTTACGCATGCAAGCGAAGTCCCAAAAATCTCGAAGCCGGCTGCGGGGGGGGGCAACTGATCGCCAACGGTAAGCCGTACTTGATCCTGGGAGGCGAAGTTGGAAATTCTTCGGTGGGGACGGCGGCGCAGGCAGACAGCATCCTTCCGCGGATCGCCAAGCTGCACGTGAACACGGTGCTTATGCCCGTGGCGTGGGAACAGATTGAGCCGGTGGAAGGACAGTTCGACTTCAGCATTCTGGATCATTGGATCGATGTGGCACGAGAACAAAAGCTGTACCTGGTGGTGTTGTGGTTTGGAAGCTGGAAGAACGGATTCTCTAGCTACGTACCGGCGTGGGTGAAGAAGGATCCAAAGCGATTCCCGCGAGCGGTCTCGGCAGACAGGGAGGAACTGGACATTCTCTCCACGCTGGGAACGGAAACGCAGAAGAGCGACGGGCAGGCGTTTTCAAAATTGATGAAACACATTCGCGAAAAAGATCAGGAGCAGCAGACGGTGCTGATGGTACGGGTCGAGAACGAGGTTGGGTATGTCGGGCGAGGACGCGATCGATCCGAAGCGGCGAACCGGCTCTTTCGCAGTGCCGTGCCGGCGGAGTTGCTCCGTGCACTGCAGAGCCGCCGCGATTCGTTCTCACCGGAGCTACGCGCACATTTCAACCCTACGGGAACGACACGGACGGAGATTTTTGGGGAGGCCGCGGACGAGGTGTTTATGACGTGGGATTATGCGCGGTACATTCAGAGCGTTGCGGCACAGGGCAAACAGGAGTATCCGTTGCCGATGTACGTGAACTGCCAACTGCCGGCGCCAGGGGAGCGGGCCGGAGAATATCCGGGCGGAGGTCCGCATCCGTACTACCTGGAGGTGTACCGCGCGACGGCGCCCGCGCTGGACTTTTACTCGCCGGACATTTACTGGCCGAATTTCGAGTATTGGATCGACCAGTACAAGTTCAGCGGGAACGCGGTGTTTGTTCCGGAGGCACGGCTGGACAGCGCACCGTACAACGCGTTCTATGCATATGGAGAGGCAGGCGCGTTTGGCTTTTCGCCGTTCGGAATCGAGAGCGTCGAGAGCCCGCCTGGGGGGAGTGATACCGGACCCTCGATTGCGGAGGTCTACGAAGTGCTGGACAGTATCAGTGACCCGGTACTTGCACGACAGGCTCCGCGTGGCACACGAGGCTTGGTGCTACACAGTCATAGTCCGCGGCCGGCGCAGACGGTGGCACTCGTCAAGTATCTTTTCGAAGCCACGCTTTCGCGCTCCTGGCCAACGAGGACGCTGTTAACGGAACAGGGAGCGATGGTTGTGGTGCAGACTGCAGAGAACGAGTTTTACATCGCGGGGACCGGGCTGGAGGTGTCGTTCTCTCGTAACCCCGATGTGGATACGGCGGTCGTCGAATCGAAAGCGTCGAAGAGGTAAGTCGGACAATCGGAGTGCGACCTGGAAAGCTGCTGAAAATGATTGTCTGGAGAGGAGGAACTCGATCAGACCGTGCGTCCCATCGCACGTAGCCTACAAGGCAGAGCGGGGAGGTAACGAACCGTTCTGGAGCCCTTGGACAATGTATCCACGCTCGCAAGAGCGGCGCCGAAACCGCGAGGTAACGGTGTATCTGCCAGCATTAGGCGGAGACGGGCCTAGGCTTGATCGTATGATCAGAATATACAAATGCTCCTAAGCGTCGTCACCCGAAGAGAGCCTAAAATGCTGCGCGGCTCTTCTCGCAGTGAGTGCCGAGGCTTCCGATTCCTCGGCCATGGGTAATCAACACTGCCGGCGTATAGAGCAAATCTAACCGATCGCGTCATTTCAGCGGAACAGGGTAAGCCCGTATCGCTCCTCGCAAGGGGAAGGACCATCGCAAGATGGAACCGATGGCGATGCGGGTAACGGAAATGGGAGCAAGCGAAGGCTGCCCTGTAACGGGGCAGATAGAGGTTGCGTCGCCAGGTTGGGACAAGATCACCTCGCCGGAAACGGAGCTGACTTCCTGTTGGTGCTCAACTCGAGAACGCTTGAGGAACCGATGAATGAAGCAAAGCAAATGACGACGGGGCAACCCGTTGGTGCGGCTTCACACACAGCGGGCGGAATTCCCTCCGCCGTGCGAATCGGCAGCAAGTCTGTATCGAGTAGGTCTGATTCCGTTTTGTATCGGGCCGCGTCCTCGTTGTTCATGGGGGCGTTTTTGGGTGCTCGAGCCGGATGAGGGGAAACTTTCAAGTCCGGTTCTTAGAGGGCTGGGCGCCAGCAATGGCGTCCGGCTACTCTACAACTGGGCTACTGTGCAGTGGCTCAATGGCGACCAAACGGACCAGGGGAGGCAGCTGTTCCTACCCGCTCACCAAGTCGGCTTGTACCGGGTCGTGCTCTACGCAATCCCGCGAAACGCGCAAAGAAATTAAAGTGATCCGGGGAATCTGCAAGCACCGGCTGCGCGGGCTGCGTTGACAGTGTGGATTGGCGGACCTATACTCCGGCGCGCGTTGAAATGAAGAAGAAGATTGTTCGTGGGAGTTCCGGATGCGCTACTTCCCTTTCCCTACGAGATTTGCGAATCGCTTGATGCGCGGTGGCATTGGACTTGCGATCGTGGCGAGCGCTGGTGCGATTGCGATGCGTGCACAGGAAGCGCCGAAGTATCGCGTGGATGCGTCCTGGCCACAAGAATTGCCGAACAACTGGATCATCGGGCAAATCGGCGGTTTGGCCGTAGACCGTGAGGATCACATCTGGGTGTTGCAGCGGCCCGCTTCGAATACGGTGGATGAGTTGGGGGCTTCGCAGAAACCGCCGCGTTCGCAGTGCTGCTTTGCCGCGCCGCCCGTGCTGGAATTCGACAGACAGGGGCGTTTGCTGCGCTCCTGGGGCGGACCGGGCGAGGGATATGATTGGCCGAAAACGGAGCACGGCATTTATGTGGACAAGGATGGAAACGTCTGGATCGGAGGGAACGCACCGACGGACCGACACGTGCTGAAGTTCAAAAGCGATGGACATTTTCTGTTGCAGATCGGGCACTCGTCCTCGGACCCGCCCAACAGCTCACGCACGGACATTTTGGGGAGACCTGCGGGAATTGAGGTGGACGCGGAAACACACGAGGTGTACATCGCCGACGGCTACATGAATAAGCGAGTGATTGTGTTTGATGCGGACACGGGCGCGTACAAGAGAATGTGGGGAGCGTATGGAAACGCGCCGAGTGATGCCGACACCGGGGCGTACAGCCCGAGCGCACCACTGAGCCAGCAATTTCGCAATCCAGTGCATTGTGTGCATCTTTCGCGAGACGGCCTGGTATATGTGTGCGACCGGTCGGACGACCGGATGCAGGTGTTCACGAAACAGGGAAAATTCGTGAAGGAGTTCACGGTACGACCGGAAACGCTGGGGATGGGGTCGGTGTGGCAGTTTGCATTTTCGAATGACGAGCACCAAGCGTTTGTGCTGATAGCGGATGGAGAGAACAACGTGATCTGGACGGTGAGGCGAGACGATGGGAAGGTGTTGGGGCAGACGGGACACAATGGACGGAATGCGGGGCAATTTCACTGGCTGCATCAACTGGTAAGCGATTCGGAAGGCAACCTGTATACCGGTGAAGTGGATACGGGGAAAAGGATTCAGAAATTCGTATTGGTGAAGAACGAGAAGTAAAGGTAAGAGTAGGGAAACGCCACAAAGCGAATCATCGTGGCCATGTTGTTAGCCGGGATGCTTGGGGGTCAGCCGCCTGGGGCGATTCAAGTCAACGCGCGACTGGTGCAAGTAAGCGTGATCGCGCGGAACAGGGCGGGAGTGGCGATCCGGGATCTGACTGCGGACGACATTGAATTCCTCGATAACGGTAAAGCGCAAAACGTGCGGTTTTTTGCGATGGAGACACAGCCTACCACTGCCCAGGTCACAGATCTGCCGGACAATGTTTTTTCCAACCAGGTTGATAAGGGGAAAACGGCGACGGGCGTGATCCTGGTTCTGTTTGATCTTCTGAACACACCATTCTTCGACCAGGCCTATGCAAAGAAACAACGGATGAGTGTGCTGCACCAGATTCAACCGGGGCAGCGGATTGGTGTGTATGTGCTGGGACGCCGGGTGACGGTGCTGCACGATTCGACGACCCAGCGCAAGTGTCGGCGGTGCTGGCACGATTCGAGGATGCAGGTATCGCATGAACTTGCCGGAGCGGAAGGGGATACGCAAGCTAGGCCTACGGACCTAAGTGCGGCAACGGGGCAATTTGATGAGGGCGGAACGACTTTTGATTGGAGCCAGAATGTCGAGCAGGATTGCTTCCCATTGATGGCGAGGAGTGGGTGAGGCATACGTTTCCGACATACGATACTGTGGAAGTAACGGGTCCGTGGTTCCGTATTCCAGACAGCACACAAGGAGCGCCTTTTGAATGACTCAATAGATCCTCCCTCGAAGGAAGTGGTAGACGCGCAACTGAGCGCAACTCCTCAGGCACAGATCGCTCCCAGGGAACCATCCACGCTTTATACGATTTTTTTTGGCAAAGACGGATTGCGGGCAGGGTGGGGGCTGCTGATCTTCGTGGTGCTGATGGTCGTTGTGCTGAGTGGAGTGAACACCCTCGGTAGCTTGCTGCATATCCTGCCGAATAAGAATGCCGTGGTGAGAGAAATTCCTCCCAGCTACCTCTTATTTGCCGAAGCGTTGCCCTTCCTGGTGACTCTGCTGGTTACGTGGATTATGTCGGTGATTGAGAGACGGCCGAATTCGGTGTACGGGTTGGGGGGAACGCGGAAGGCTTCTAATTTTATCAGCGGACTGGCGTGGGGAGTGACGTGCCTTACGCTGCTGGTGTTGACCCTGTGGTTGAGCGGACTGCTGCTGATTGATCGAAGACTACTGTTCGGCGTAGGGATGTTTCATTATGGAGCCCTGTGGCTCATGGGCTTTCTCTGCGTTGGGCTTCTGGAGGAATACCTCACGCGGGGGTACTTGTTGTTCACGCTGACGCGCGGGCTGGCGGGACTGTATTCGTGGATGTTCCAGACGCGTCACAGCCAAGCACTGGGCTTCTGGACGGCGGCGATCGTGCTTTCCATCCTATTTGGTCTGGGACATGGGAAGAATCCGGGTGAGTCGCCGATCGGGTTGTTATCTGCGGGGCTGGCAAGCGTGGTGTTTTGCCTGAGCTTGTGGCGGACCGGTTCGCTGTGGTGGGCGATTGGCTTTCACACATCGTGGGACTGGGCGCAGTCGTTTTTGTACGGAGTGGCGGACAGCGGGCTGATGGTGCAGCATCATCTGCTGGCGACGCATCCGCTGGGGAAGGCGCTGATGAGCGGGGGAACGACCGGTCCGGAAGGCAGCGTGTTGGTTCTACCGATCCTGGCGCTGGTATGTCTGCTGATTGTATTCACGCTGTCGCGTGGAAAGTATCTGGCGGCGGCCAGTTGATGGGGGCAAAACAGTCAGCTAGCATCGCGAAACCCTTCCCCTCGGGAGAACAGCGATGCGATGGGAAAGACGCAAAGCGCCGAGGTATCCGTTCCGAGCGATGGCCGAGATTGTGCACGAAAAGGAACCCGTTCGTGTGAGTTCGCGTGTCAGCGACCTAAGTTTGCACGGCTGCTACGTGGAAATGATCGATCCCTTTCCCCCAGGGACCAGCGTGCTGATCGAAATTTATACGGAGACGGAATTTCTGGAAACGCACGCGACAGTGGTGTATCTGGAGCCGAAGGAAGGGATGGGCCTGACGTTTACGGAGATGCCGGCGTGCTTCACGAATGTGTTGCACCAGTGGCTGGAACGGGCGGACAAGCGGAGAGAGAGCTGAGCGCATTTCCCTACGGCGGCACCGGACTGAGCTTCCTGAAGATTGTAGGGAATGTTGGAACAGGCGCGTGCTTGTGCCGTTTGCGCCGTCGCAGGGACGGCCGCTGCCGATGCGGGATCGCGGGAAGGCGAAGAGCTTGCGAGCGGAGAGAACGGAAGAATGGAGAAAAGAAAGTCGGAGAGTTTGTTGGAACTTGTGCTCCTGACGGGGCTGTGGGCGGTGCGTTTGCGCTAGAGATTCTCCCGAGCGCGGCTGGCGTCCGCCGCAAGGTGCGGCCCCTCGAGGCGGCCGGGAGGAGGAGATTTTAGCAGCAGTCGATTGTGGTCAGGACAAAGAGTATTGCCGAAGTGGCCGAGGCCTTCGGTAAGAACCGTTTATTGCGGTTTTGTGGGTGGCGGCGTGGTTGGTTTGGGAGCAGGCGCGGGCTTGCTGGGAGGCGGCGCGGCAGCGGCACCTTTCGCAGGATACGCCTGATCGTAGAGGCGAATGATGTCCTGCGTGACGTCGATATTCTTTGCAGTGTAGAGAATGGGGGAATTCTGGGCGGAGGAATCGAAGACGGCGACGTAGCCGTTCTGCTGGGCGTAGTGATTCAGAACATCGATCATTTTGCGGCCGATCGCGTCCACAACTTCTCTTTGCGCGGCAGTGACATCCTCTTGATAGTCGTTTTTCTTGCGGTCGAGGCGCTGGGCTAAACGGGTGCCTTGCGCGGAGATGCGAGCCCTCTGGTCGTCGTTGAGGGTGGACTGATTCAATTGTTGCTGCAAATCGTTAATCTGTTTATCCATGGTTTGCAGCTCCTGCTGGCGCGCTGCGAACTGCGCATCGAGTTGTGCGGCGGCTTGCTTCCCTTCCGCCGTGGAACTGATGGCCAGAAGGATATTGATGACACCGACTTTGCTTGCCGCTGGAGCTGATGCAACATTCTGAGCGGGAATGGCAGTTGTGCCGAGCAGGCAAACGAGGCCGAACGCGGCAGCACGCAGAACACTGATAGAAACCATGGATTTCTCTCCTTTGGTCACATGAAACCACAAAGCATTGGCATTCTAGCGAACTGGCTGGCCCCAAGTATGCGCTTTGTAGATGGGCAATGAGATTGAGGAATCGCTGGGAATGGTTGCTTGCGGTAGAGACGACCTGAGCGAGGAGTTGCGGTGACCGGGCGAGAACTGGTTTCTGGACACAGACCGGAGTTTCGTCGAAGCTGCCTGCCACATCGACTTCCCTTTAGGGATTGCTTTTGTATCGATGTTCGCTCTCCCGCCGCCCAAAGGACTCAACCCATCAGAGAGGATAGTCATGCGTTTCCATTTGCCTTGGCGCAGAGGTGTTGGGAGTAGGGCGGCGGTGAATCCAGCTTCGAGCAGCAAGCCAGTTTAGCGGGTGCTGTCGTTGAGAGTAGGCCTTGGCGTCGTGCTGCTGAACTGCAGCGGGGCGCCGGCGCAGGATCCGCAATGCACGTTCAGTGCGAGCAATATTTCATTTGGAACCCGGACCTGAAGAACGGGAACCCGCGTGGTCCGCTTGTTGCGCATGTGCGAGTCGATGGCCATCTCGCCGGCCAATTTATTTCAGATCGACTTCGAGGCCGCCGACCCAACCGGCCACCAGATTGTAAATCAGCGCGCTAATTACGAAAGCGATGCCACCGATGAGGCCATACATGATGGGCATGACGATAATGGCCCCAACACCGCCGCCAAATCCGACAACGGTGGAGAGACCGGAGGTGCGTTCTGAGAGGCGAGCGACAATACCGCCGGCCATCAAGGAAATGAGGGCGACCAAAACGCCAAGAAGCAAGCCAAGCAGAGCATATAAGACCAATCCGACTTTGAATGCTGAACCTGGGGAAATTCTAGCGATGACAGGCATGGTTCCCTCCTTGTCGGCACATGGTAGCAGATGCGAAGTCGGGGGTCGTCAAGAAATCGGTGAATAGGCTGCATGAAGTTTTTGCTGAAGGGCAGACGAGCGAATTTGTTTTCGCTGAGCATGATCGCTAAGAGGGTAGTGCGCGAACGGGTGGCCCATCCCGAGCGCGCTCTGGACCAGGTGCGAATTTCGGTTGGGACGGGAGGCCGGTTCAGTCGAGTCACATGCGGGCGGAGGGAAGATGGCTCGGCTAAGCCAGGCGATTCTACGCTGGCGGGGGTAATTCTCAAGCGTTCAAGTGACCATATGCGGAACGAGGCGGGGAAAAACGTGAGGAAGCTTCTCGAAGGAAACAGATGAATGTGGCGGCAGCGAGGGGAAACGACTATACTCCGCGGAATGACGCGGAGAGCAAAGATGGTGAACCGCGGGAAAAAACCGAGGAAAGGTACACGCAAGAGTGCCGATCCATTCGCGCTGGTACGGGAAATTGGAAGGATCTTACCGGGCGTGGAGGAGAGCACGGCATTTGGGCAGCCGGCACTGAAGATCCGGGGAAAACTACTGGCGTGCATTGCCTCGCACCGGTCGGCGGAGCCCGGGTCGTTGGTGGTATGCGTAGATTTCGCGGACAGGGACGAGCTGCTGGCGGCGGACCCGAACGTGTATTACGTGACGGAACACTATGTGGGCTATTCGAGCGTGCTGGTCCGACTGGATCGCGCGAGCCGCGAGGTATTGCGGGACTTACTTGGTATGGCGCATAAATTTGTGAGACGGACAGAAGCGCGGCCTTCACCGGGGAAGAAGGGACCGAAGGACGGAAGCAGGAAATAAGGAGCGTTCCGAGTCGAAACGGAGAACAGGGAGAGAGACGGCAAACGAGCAGCGGCGGGTCGGATTCAGGAGTAAGACAACGAGAATGCGTACGAAGTTCTACCAGTTGGATGAATTATGGGGCACAGGAGTTTCGCAATAATTGTGATGAAATTTGTGAAACTTTTTTCTGGCTGCGGTAGTCCAACCACGTAAGCCAACACACAACCGATCGGCCACCCTCCGTCAGGCTGATCGGATTCCCCGCAAGGGGAAAACAGGGAGGCAGGAAGACCTGGCCTGCCTCCCAACTCAGTTACCTAGGGGATCAAGGGGGTTATTGCTTGTCGTAGACCTGCACGTCGTGGGTTTTGACGCCAGCGGCGGTCATCCCCTGGGAGTCGACGGTAGTGACTTTTCCGTCCTTGGAAACGGTCATTTTGGAGGTTCCCAGGACCTTGGAGCCCTTTTTCAAGGTAGCTTCGTAGGAACTGGCATTGATGCGCTTGGCGGAAACGGTGTCTGCGGCGTTGGGGACGGAACCGGTGACCGGATTGTCCTTGCCGTCAAAATTCACGGAGAAACTATAAGAAATCGGCTTCCCGTCCGAGGAGACGCCGTCAAACGTATATCTCACGCCATCACCCTGGGCGACGACGGTGCGAGTCATGCTCTTGGGCGCGGGGCCGGGATCAAATTTGGACTTATCCGTATTCAGCTTCCACGTTCCGACAAGCGGATTGCTTTGAGCAAGCAAGGAAGTGGAACCGATGACGGCAAAAAGAGCAATCGCGACGAACACTAAGGCACGCTTCATGTATGACCCTCCTAAGGTCCTATCTGAATTATTCCTGGTTAATTGCCTTTGATTCTGGAACTTCCCTGGATATGGGCCTGGATTCGGCCCTGGAAAGAACTGGCGGAACAATATGATGCCCGGGAAGACAAGTCAACTCGAATTGAGATTTAGGGGCGGGCAGGGAGGGAAACGGACCTCGGAGGCCGAAAGACGGGTGGAAGGCTACTGCTTTACCTTTCTCTTGACGATATGCAGTTTCACTTCTTTTCCGGTTACGTCGAGAATGTAGGCATGCTTGCCCTCAATGGCAATTTTGGTTTCCACATTCACAGCAAGATCCGGCGGGCGGTTGTCCGAGTGCTGGTCAGGCTTATAGGTAAAGTCAACAAAATAGAGGGCGTCCTGGGTCTCAATGGTGTAGTGCACGGTGTTTTTGGAGGCGCGCATCTCACCGGAAACATCGGTTTCCGAAGAATCCACGACGCGGGCGGGTTTCCAGTCGCGGGTGCCCGCGAACGCTGTCGCCGCGAGCGAGAGTGTTAAGAGCAGAAGCTTGACCGTTCTCATGGGTGTCCTTTGCGGAGTATACTGCCATTCCCACCAAGACCCTGGACCAATGCGTTGGCCTGTTTCCATCCGAATAGTAAGGCGCGGTTGGCGAGGGGCTGTCCATGCGGTTCGGGAACCTTTTCTGGCATTCAGGGTAATGAGAAGAATAGGGGTTGAAACGTGGGGAGAGGTATGTCCGCGGGGCAAAGGCTAGCGAAGGTTGCGAAGGAAGGAATTTGTTGAGCGGAGAAGTTGCATGAGAACGAGTCGAAATCGGCGGTGGTCGGTCGGCTTCCCTTCTCTGCTGTTTCTGTTGCTTGTTCCCGCGACTGGCGCAGATGCACAAAGCTGGACAACAGGGGAAAGCTACCAAGCGAACGATGTTGTGGTGGTGGCGCTCGGAGGGCTGGGTGGGCGCGTGGAGCGACGGCAACACGTAAGAGAAGGACTGCTAGGAGGTTCCGCCGCGACGATCGACGAAGAGAAACACCTACTTGAGATTCAGATGAACATCGTGCGGGAAACCGCGAAGTTCGGGCCGGTGTTGCTGCTGGCTCCGGATGAAACGACCGAGAGAGTGGTGAACGAAAGGTGCAAGGACTTTCAGCTCTGCGAACTGTTGCGAAACGATCGGGTCCGCGTGAAGGTGGTGGCGCATGACGGGGTGTGGATCCGCGACTTCGGACCGCAAATCGAGGCGAAGGGGGATTCGGCGTATGTTGTGCACTGGCGGTATTTCGATAGCCGCGCGGAAGAGACGAAGCGGGAAAAGCAAGAAGAATTGGAGACGGCGCGACTGAAACTGCTGGAAACGCGACAACGGGAAGACCAGCCAGACGAGTTCGGAGCGACTCTGGGGACGCATAAAGCAGCGGTATCCACGATTGACGATAAATTGTATCTGCTGAAGGAGTATTCGGAGATTTTAAATGCAGCTTCGCTGCAACGACCGAATGATGAAACTTCCGCCTACGAAATCGCAGACGCGGTTCTGGCGACACCGGATTTCCAGTACAAACGTTCGGATGTAGCGCTGGATGGTGGAAATTTATTCCCGTTGGAAGACGGAAGATGCCTGACGACGCGGGTGCTGCTCTCCCGGAACAAAGATACAAACACAAATGTTGACGAGGAACTAGAGAAACTCGCCGGGTGCAAGGAAGTGACATACCTGGATCCTTTGCCGGGTGGAGTGATTGAACATATCGATGTGTTCGCCTTGCCGCTGGGTGGAAAACGGATATTGCTGGCGTCGTACGACCTGGCCAAACCGTTTGCGCGAGAGTACTGGAGCAAACTGAGCGAGGCCGAACGCGAGTTGGCGGTGGACGCGGAACTGGTTATGGAACGGGACGCGGCACGACTGAGGAAACTTGGATATGAAGTGATTCCGCTGGCTTCGCCGTTTCCGCGGATGCCGGCGAACGGGCACACATACTATCCGAGCGTGTTAAATGTGCTTGTACGTATTGGCGGCGACGGGTCGAAGCAGGTGTTGGTTCCTTCGTACAGGGAGTACGAGACCGACATACAAGCTTCGGCGGTAAAGGAAATTCGCGAGGCGTTTGGTCCAAGGGCAGAGATTGTGACCGTGGAAGCAACGGAGGCAGCAAAAGCACAAGGGGCGGTCCATTGCCTAACGTTGACGGCACCCTTGCGGTTGTCGATTTTCAGCGATTCCGACGACGCGACAAGACGGGCACAAGAGTTTGCACGTAAAGAACAACTCGATCGGAATGTGGCTGCGGAACTTGCGTCGGAGATTCCAGAGAACGGACTGCAAGGGGCATGGGCAATTCTGGAAAAAGGGGAACTGGGAGAGGAAACTCCGGCAGAGGCGTACCCACAACGAATGTATTTCGGCAAAACAGAATTTCAGAAAGGCGTGCTGCACCAGTTGGAAGCCCAGGGGACGTACCGAATCGACACAAGAGAAGCGACTTCGTGGTCGATGCATTTCCAGTTCCGGACCGAACTGCGACACCGGCGGTGGTGCAATGGATCAGCAAGGACGAAGCAAGACTGGTGCTGGAGGGCGGGGAGAACGTGTTGGTGCTGAAGCGAATCGGGTCGGAATTGGAATCGCCATTTAAGCGCGCGGGGCAAACGCCGCAGCAAAACGGGGAGGGAACGGGTCCGCCCGGCCAAAACGGGAAAAGGCCACGACGTCGCCGGGAAAAGGGCCGGGTGGATCGCCACAGGTTCAGCAGTAAGAGGATTTAGCCCGCACACCAAGGGGCTCACTGCGCGGAGAGGAATTTGAGGATTTCGCGCATCACGCGGGCGGCTTGGTCTGTTTGGAACAGGTACTGGGCGTGAGCTGA
The DNA here is from genome assembly GCA_963775865.1 of Candidatus Acidiferrales bacterium. Taxonomy (GTDB): domain Bacteria; phylum Acidobacteriota; class Terriglobia; order Acidiferrales; family UBA7541; genus Acidiferrum. The sequence continues at coordinate 1,269,368 of CAVZKU010000002.1, forward strand.
GCCGTTGAGAATGACCAGCGATTTGGGTTCCGGGGCCTTATCGTATTGCTTCTGAATGCCAGGAAGACGCGGGCCATCGCCACTGGAATCGTCGCGAGCCACGAGGAAGAGTGAGGGCGACTTGAGCTGATCGGCGGGGCCGTTGGGAGCACCACCGAGAAAGACCAGGCGATCGATTTCGCCCGGGCGAGACGCGATGGAGGCATCGCCGGCAGCGCCTGCACCCATGCTGCCGCCGATAACCGATACAGTTTGTGCGCCAGAGTTGTGAAGATAGCGGACGGCGGCGAGCACATCGAGGTGGAGGGGCGCACCCAAAGGATCGGCCTGGCCGGGACCGGTCGACTTGCCGTAACCACGGAAATCGAGCGCCAAAACGCGGAATCCAGCGGACTCGAGCGCACGCGCTTGCTTCTCCCAACTTTCCTTATTGAAACGACCGCCATGCGCGAGCACAACCGCTCTGCCGGCGTCTCCATAAATATCCGCGTAGATTAAGCCGCCGTCCTCGGTGGGAAAAGAAACGGTCTTTTGCGCCACCGCGCTTGTGACGAGGAACAAGGACACGATGACGGTAAGGAGGGAGCGCACGCTGCCAATGTACCACCGGTCCAGCGCGCTGTGCGCAAGGCGTGTGGGGCGCGTGGCAGGTGGAACAAATCAATGGACGAGGATGGCGAGGGTGGCTCTGCTAGTATATGGGCAGATTCCATGAAACCGAAGACGCGCAAAAAAGAATGGTTTGACGATGACTCGTTCTGGCGTGAGATGTATCCATTTATGTTTTCTGAGAAACGCATGGCCGACGCCGAGGAGCAAATCACGAAGGCACTGAAACTGACCAAGCCTAAGGGCAAGGCAGTGCTGGACTTGTGCTGCGGTCCAGGAAGATGCAGCATCGCGCTTGCAAAAAAGGGATTCCGGGTTACGGGAGTGGACCGAACGACGCACTTGCTCAATAAAGCGCGGGATAGAGCGAAGGCGGCGCGCGTCAAGATCGAGTGGGTTGAGAAAGATATGAGGGATTTTTTGCGTCCAGACGCGTTTGCGCTGGTGGTGAGCATATTCACGTCGTTCGGGTATTTCGACGACAAACAAGACGATATCCAGGTGCTGGAGAACATGTTCCGGTCGCTACAGCCGGGAGGAGCGTGCCTGATTGAAATGTTGGGGAAAGAGCGGCTGGCGAGGATCCTTCAGCCGACGCTGTCCACCGTTTTGCCGAACGGGACCGTGGTGATCGAACGGCACGAGATTTTTGATGATTGGACCCGCGTACGGAACGAATGGATGTTGGTGCGGGGTGGCCGAGTGAAGCGCTTCAAATTTCATCACACGATTTATTCCGGTCAGGAACTGCGGGACCGGATGGAGCGCGTAGGGTTTGTAGGAGTGAAACTGCACGGGAGTTTGGACGGAGACGAATACGGCGCGAATGCCGAGCGACTGATTGCGATCGGGCGCAAACCGACGTTGCGGCGGGGGCAACAGCGCAGCGGTGTGCCTAATTATGTTGGGCCCGGATCTAGTGGTGCTGGCTAATCGAGAGGATGTTGCCGTCCGGGTCTTTGAACCAAGCGATTTTATCGCCGCCGGGGGCTGCCCAAATTCCCAGTTGTTGGTCCTGAACAAAAGGAAACTTCTCGGTGGCGACGCCACGACCGCGGAGCCAAGTGGCGGCCGCTTCGATGTTTTCGACTTCCCAACCCAGGATGGTGGCCTGCAGAGGTGTAAAGTTCGGCAGTTTGGTAATGCGAATTTTGTGTTCACCCGCACGGACAACCAGGGCAAATTGATCGAGGCTGACGAATTCGAAGCCGAGTTTGTCTACATAGAAAGCGCGGGCCTGGTCGTAATCCTTTGTGGGAACAAAGCCAACGAGTTTGCTGGAAGCGAGCATGAATTCCTCCGCGGTGAAAGAAAGTGCAGGGCAGGAATAACACTTGTCGGGCAGAACTTCTCTCGCTATTGTGACAAAGAATGTCGCATAAGTGCCACAGCATTCTGCAGGGAAAGAACCGGCGGCCGCTGGCGGAAATCGCGAGTGTATCCGCGGACCTGGCCCACGGCCACGTGATTCCCAAGCACTCTCATCCAGAAGATCAACTCCTGTTTGCTTCGAAAGGCGTGATGACGCTGAGAACGAAGCAGGGCGTGTGGGTGGTGCCACCCATGCGGGCAGTGTGGATTCCCGCGGAGACGCCGCATTCCGTGAGGATGTCGGGGGAAGTTTCGATGAGAACGCTGTATTTTCTGCCAAACCTTTGCCGGGGCCTGCCGGCGAAATGTTTTGTGATGAACATGTCGCCGTTGCTGAAGGAATTGATCCTGCATGCATGCACCTTTGCGAAGCTGCACAAGAAGGCAGCGAACGAGAGACGCATTGTGGGAATACTGATCGACCAACTGAAGGCGGTCGAGTCAGTCCCATTGCAGCTACCGCGGCCGACGGATTCGCGGGCGAAGCGAGTGGTGGGGACGTTGTTTCAGGATCCCAGCAATGACAAGACACTGGAGGCGCTATGCAAAGATTGCGGGGCAAGCAAGCGGACGATTCAACGGCTGTTCCTTGACGAGACGAAGATGACCTTCGCGAAGTGGAGGCAGCAATTACGGCTGCTGCATGGACTGCAATTGCTGGCGTCCGGGGAGAAAGTGTCCGCGGCGGCGTTGGAGGCGGGATACAACAGTACGAGTGCGTTCATTTCGATGTTCCGCAAGCAGTTGGGTACGACGCCAACACGCTATTTGCGAAATGGAGTTGGGTAACGCGCGGATGCGGGATTTCGTGCGATCGACCAGTGCGTAGCTGAATGAAAGGTTTGCCGTATCGACGGCGGATGGAAGTTCTTGTAGCATGGCGGAATGAAAACGACAATTGGCAGGCGAGCAGCTGGGGCAAAGCGCAAGGGCGCGCCAAAAACCATTGATGAATACCTTGCGGGTATCCCTGGGCCGGCACGTGACAGTTTGAAGAAGATACGCGCGGCGATCCGGGCGGCGGTTCCGGCGGAAGCGACCGAAACGATCAGCTATGGGATTCCCGCGTTCAAACACAAAGGGGTGCTGGTGTGGTTCGCGGCGTTCACGGATCATTGCAGCTTTTTCCCGACGGCGGCGGTGATTGAGGAGTTCAAAGGCGAACTGAAGGGCTATTCCTTATCGAAGGGGACCATCCAATTCCCTATCGGCAAGCCGTTGCCGGCGGGGCTGGTGAAGAGGATGGTGAAGGCGCGGGCGGCAGAGGTCGAGCGAAAAAAGCATCGTGGAGTGAGACGGGAGCCGGATGGTTTGTGAGTCATCGGGTGGTATAACTCGACGCAGTGGTCGACCCGCACAGGTTTCTACTGACGAAAGGGATAAGACATTCAAAAGGTTCAGGGATTGGTGGAATGGAATCTCTCAGGTAGATTGTTTTCGGAGGAATCCATGAGCATTCTGGCAGCAATCAAGCGCGAAGAGAAAAAGGTGGCGAAACAAATTGCAAAGCTGCAGCACGAGTTGGTCGGCTTGCAATCGGCGGCGAAGGCACTGGGTAAGACAGCGAACCGAGACATTACCCGGGCGAAGAAGCGGGTGCTGACGGCTGCGGGGCGAGCGAAGATCTCAAAAGCTGCCAAGAAGCGCTGGGCGAAGGTCAAGGCGCAGGCAAAGAAAGCGATCGCGTAAGAAGAGTCGGGAAGGAAGTTCGCGTGACACGCGGAACGCGGGAGAGGCGCACCGGTTGGGGCCGGGGCTGAAGTTGCACGCACGATGAGTTAGCGGGCGTTAGTTCCCTTCTCCCGACGAGTTACCTGCCTGAGCAAGATGAATTGAGCGATTGCATTCCTAGGTCAGTCGCTGGCGCCGACGGCAAGTTTTTTTATCGCGGCAACTTCCGCAGTGATCTCTGTGCCCTGGTCGGGAGCGGATTGGACAGAGAGCAGGCCACCACAGAGGCGAAGTCGCTCACGCATGCTGATTAAGCCAATGCCACCGGATTGGACCGCAGGGTCAAAGCCAGCGCCGAAATCCTTTACGGTGAGGCACACTTTTTCCGAATCCTGAATGACTTTCACCACAACGTTTCTGGTACGGCCGTGCTTGAGGACGTTGGCCAAGGCTTCCTGTGCAACGCGAAACAAACAGAGAGCCACGTCGGGGGCGAGATTCGACTCCAGCTTTTCCGTCTGAAGGTCGATGTCGAGATGATGATTGTTAGCATACTTCCAGCAGAGATCCTTGAGAGCAACTTTGAGGCCGCAGCACTGCAAGCTAGCGGAATGGAGCTCGTGAGAGAGTTCGTGGAGGTCGGTGGCGATGGCATCGAGCTCGTTGTGGAGCTTGAGGAGCAGCGCGGCGGGGCGTTGCTGGCTGGCCGGGGACCTTTGGCGGCGCACCAAGTCCACTTCACTGGCGAGCAAGGCAACACGCTGGCCAATATCGTCGTGTAGCTCGCGACTGATGCGGCTGCGCTCTTCTTCCTGAGCCTCAATCAAACGACCGGCGAGCTGCTGTAACTCGCGGTCACGCTGATGCAGCGAGGCTTCCGCGGTCTTCTGCGCGGTGACATCAGTGACCATACCAATGACCAGGGGCACCCTTCCATGATTCGCGTTAAGAAGCGAGACACTTACCTGGCCCCACATCTGCGAGCCATCTTTGCGAAAGAAGCGCTTCTCCAGGCGGTAGCTGGGTCTGCGTCCGTAACAAAGCTCTTCGAAGAGAACCTTCTCAATGGCTTCGTCGTCCGGATGACTAAGGCGATCGCAGGTCAAAGAGAGAAGCTCTTCGCGGGAATAGCCAATCATGGCGCAAAACGCGGGATTGACCTCGAGAATACGGCCTTGCATGGTCTCGATGGCAATGCCGATGGAGGCCTGGGCGAACAGATAGCGGAAACGCTCCTCACTTTCCTGGCTGGCCGTTTGCGCATATTTTCGTTCCAGGGCTGCGCCGATGATATTCGCGGCGATGGACAACTGATTGATGGAATCCTCGGACCAGGTGGCTTCGGCAAAATAGGAGGCCATGCCCAAGACACCCTTCCGGCACTGGCTGTAACTGGAGGGAATGAGGAGCAAAGATTTCACACCGAGGTTCGCGAGGAATCGGCGATCCGCGTGGCCTTGCGAGGGGATGTCCTTCAAGCGTGCCACGACAACAACTTCGTGACGGACCAAGTGTTCGGCAAGATAGGGCATGGATCCCGGAGCAATGACCTTGGGTGAGAGAGGAGCGTTGCGGGCGCTAGCAGTGTAGAGATGGCGAAGATTCGCCGAGTGTTCGTCCACTTCGTACCAACAGAGGCGGTCGGCATCGACCAAGGAGATGATGGCGTTGAGACCGGCGACGATGGCGGAATCAACCTGCTCGAGAGCACTCACGGCCAAGCGTTCGCCGAAGTCAGAAATTTGTTTTCCTAAGGCACGGCGCTTAACCTGGCGGCGAGGGATGAGCGGATACATGATGGTGCTCCTTTGCGGATTCTGCGTCCCCCACTCCGTCATCCACGCAACCTGGACCGGTTCTGTTTCGTAGAAAAGATGTAACGTATTGCGACTAACGTACTCCCGGATGTCTAGGCAGTCAAGCAACGAAACCAGGTTACACATGGTGAAGTTGCGAGCGAGTCACTGCCCGGCAGCCTCACTTAGCGGATTGGGCGAGAAGTTCCTGCAAATATTGTTGCCAGGCGGCGGCGTGGGTGTGTGTGCCATGGCCAAAGGTCTGCTCGGAAACGGGCAGGAGGACGAACTTCCCGTGCTTGACCCGATGAATTTCGCGTTCGGCAATCTCGAGATCGGGCGGATTGATGAAATCATCGGCGGAATTGATGTGCAGGACGTGCGCCTGAATGGTTTCAAGTTTGGAGGAAGGATCGTAGTTTCGGGAAGAATCGACGGCGTAGAGGAAATCGTTGGCATCGAGAGTACTGGTGATGCGAACGATCGTGGTAGCGAGAAACTGGTCCGCGGCACCGCGAGTGGGAAGATCTTCCTGCATGTGCAAGGGGGCGCTGCCGGCGATGATGAGGAAATCGGCGGAGATTTGCAGAGCGGCACGCGGCTCGGTCGTGTAGTCCCCATTTTTCCAGTCGGGGTCTTGGCGGATGCCGTCAATGACCATTTTCCTCCAGATGCGATTGCGGCCAGCAATTTGCACGGGCAAGCAGGCGAGGGGCATGAGGGCGTCCATGAACTCGACGTAGGCTTCGGCCCAGACCCAGGAATGCATACAGCCCATGGAGGTGCCAAGGATGAGGCGAAGGTGGTTGACGCCCAATCCTTTGTCGACAAGTTCGTGCTGGAGGGCGACCATGTCCGCGTATTCGTAATGCGGGAAATGGGCATGGAGACCGTCGCTAGGCTTACTGGATTTGCCGTGGCCGATGTTGTCGGGAAGAATCAGAAAATATTTGGTTGCGTCGAGGAGCTGGCCAGGACCGAAAAGCAGTCCGGCGAAAACGGGTTGAAGGAAATTGCTGCCCTTGCCACCTGTGCCGTGCAGGATCAGGACGGCGTTGGTGGTGCGACCGGCCGCGTCTTTCACAGGTGTGCCGAGGGTGTAGTAGTGGAGGCGAACGTCGGGAAGCGTCTCGCCAGACTGGAAATGGAAATCGTGGACGGTGTAGTCGCCCTCCTGTGCGGCGGGCCAGTCTTGCGGGGGATTCGCTGCCGTCTGAGCCAGGGTGGAACGGGCACCGAGAAGCACAAGGAAAGCGATCGAACAGAGTGCGGCGTGTGTGCGTGGCTTGGGATGCATCAGTCCTCCCACGAACTGGCTGCAAGCAGGCAGCCAGCGGTCAGAACCCCACAAGTAAAACGCGAAGGAGTATATACCGATTTCCTGCAAGCAAGTCCGAGGGGCTGGAACCAGCTAAACGGCAATATTGACGAGTATCGTGGTGCCCGAGGAATTGCATGCGATTTTCATGTTGCCGCGGAACTGGCGGACGCGCTCACGCATACCGTCAATGCCCACGCGCGAACCCCCATAACTACCCAGAGCTTGAGGTGAACAACGGCACAGCATTTGATTGGATCAAGGACGGAATTTAGACCAATACAGTATTTCACGTAGCGGAGTTCGTCCGTTGGGGGCGCTACGTCGCAAGTCAAACAAGGACGAGCGCCGAAAGCGATTCCGGCCCCGAGCGGAGGCAGCTTATGCGACACGGCAAATATGCGAATTTGTTCATTTTCTGCCCTTATGAGGAACGCGAGGTTAATTGGAAGGGTGAGGGGCTTTGGCGAACCAATAGTCAAACCAGTCGAGGGAACGCAGCAGATAGTCGCGGGCGTCGGCAGGTTTAATGAGAGCGTGGCCTTCGTTGGGATAGACGACAAGTTGGGTGGGAACGTGGAGAGTGGAAAGGGCGTGCCACCACTCGACGGATTGTTCCATAGGCACTTCGCCGTCGCGGTCGCCGACGAGGATGAGCGTGGGAGTCTTCACGGATTTGACGAAGTGCATGGGATCGCTTTTGGCGTAAACGGCGGGATCGTCGTAGATGGAAGCCCCGAAGAACGGAATCATCCACTGGTCGATATCGTTCAGACCGTAGTAGCTAAGCAAGTCCGATAGACCCGCACCGGCAACAGCAGCGGCGAAACGTTGGGTGTGGGTTTCCGCCCACATAGTCATGTATCCGCCGTAACTGTGCCCGCGAAGGCCAAGGCGATGCGTGTCGACGGGATACTTTTTGGAAAGATCGTCGACGCCGGCCATGATGTCGCGGAAGTCGCCGCCGCCGAGATCCTTTACGTTTCCCTGGGTGAACAATTCGCCTTGCCCGTAACTGCCGCGGGGATTGGGGCAAAGCGCGAAGTAACCCATAGCGGATTGGGCGCCCATGCTGCGTTCGTCCCAGCGCGAGAGGCAAGCAGCGGAAGGGCCGCCGTGGACATTGATGATGAGGGGATAGGATTTGCCGGAGTGAAAATCTTTGGGAAACATCAACCAGCCCTGGACGCGCGTGGTGCCGTTCATCCAGTGAACATTGTGCATTTCACCCCAAGCCGGCTTGATGGAGGCGTTGAGCGTGGTGAGTTGCTTCCAGTTCCCTACCGGGCCTGCCCAGACTTCGGGTGGAATGCTGGCGGATTGACGAACGATGGCAGTGAAGGGTTTGCCTCCGGCGGAAGAATTTGTGGTGGTCCAAGCGGAACCCGCGTGAGAAGCAAACTCTTCCCCAGTCCAGAGTGTTTGCGGCGCACCAGTTTTGGCGCTGACAGTGCTGAAGCCGGAATTGCCGTCAATGATTTCAGTGAACGTGATGCAGTCTGGGGCAGTCCACGCGAGCGCAGAGGGGGACGCCTTGAAATCGGGAGTGAGATTGCGTGCGGTGCCGCCGGTGATGGGAACGATGTGGATGTCGCCGCCGGTGGAACCTTCGTCACTCATGAGGCCTTCGATGAAGGCGACGGATTTTCCATCGGGAGAGATGCGCGGGTCGGCGATTTGCAGCCTCGGCTTGTAGATTTCGCTGGGCTCACCGCCCTGGGCAGGAAATAGGTACAGACGCGCGATGTACCAGTTGGCATCGCCGGCACCATGAGCGGCCGTAGCAATCCAGGATTGGCCGTCGGGGGTCCACTCGTACTCGTAAACATACATGTCTGCGGGAGTGATCTGCGCGAGACGATCGGTGGCGAGGTCGAGCGTGGCGATGCGTTGTTCGTAGATTTTTTCGTCGATGACGCCGGAGAGCGGGGTCATGGGCTGGAGAGGTCCGGCAGCGCGGGGCATCCCTTCGATAAAGAGGAGAGCGATCCTAGCGCCATCGGGAGAGAAGCGCGGAGACGCGACGTTGCCTTTCAGTTCGGCGTGCTTCGTAAGAGCCGTGTCGTCGGGGGACGCGGTCCAGACCTGGGCGGCGGGCACATCCCCGGGAAGATCGGCGACAAAAGCGAGACGCTTGCCGTCGGGAGACCAGGCGACGTCGCGGAGAGAGAGATTGCCCTCGACAGAGATGGATTGAGCGGTACCGCCGGCGGAAGGAAGCACGATGATTTTTCGATCGGCGATGTACGCGACTTGAGTGGCGTCGGGTGAGAGCGCGACTTCGGCGATGCGCTTGGCGCGAGGCATAGAATCCAGAATCGTGGCAGCGCGAGAAGAGGAGGAGGCAGGTTGCTGCGCGAAAAGCAAGGAGCAGAGAAGCAAGGGGAGGAAGGCGCAGAGCCGGGAGAGGCGGGAAGAGAGCAAGTACGGTCTTGGGTTGGCGATAGAAAGTGTATGACGAAGGCGTGTTTGGTTGAAGGTCATCGCAATGATCCAGGTCCCTAGAAGAGTGGGCGTCGATACTATACACGAGGTTGCGAGAAGGATTTAGACAGGTTCTGGCTGGGACATGCGGGACGCGGAGCTAAGGTACAACAGACAAGAGGAGCCGACAATCACGAAGTGAGCCAGGCATGGAAAGGCAGACAATCCGGCTACACACGAAAATGCCGTGACCGGAGGAAGGAGCGAAGTTGACAGACTTCCGACAGTGAAAATCCTGCGAAGGGGAGCCGTCCACACCATGTTATTTCGCGGCCCCCTTCTGCTGTTGTGTGAGAAAAATTAGACGCCGAATTACATTCCTTCGACGACACCTTTATTCAGCAACACCTCCACGTCCACACGGCGATTCAATTCGCGTCCCTGTGGATCACTGTTAGTTGCGGCGGGGTGGGTTGCGCCGTAGCCAGCAGGAGCCATGATGCGGCGCATGGGGATATTTCCCTTTTCGCGCAGATACTGCGTGACGTTGGCGGCACGCTCTTCGCTCAGTTTTTGATTTTCGCCTTTCGTTCCAGTTTTGGAAGCATAGCCAGCGATTTCGATCAGGTAGCCTTCTACACCTTTGGTTGCGGCCGCTACCATGTCGAGATCGGATTTTGCGGCGGCATCGAGATCCGCCTTGCCACTGGCAAAATAAATCCCGGCTTCAGCAACCTTGTAATCGTCGAGGTCGGAGACGCGTTGATTCACCATTTGCACCGCTTCTGCGTCCACCACGGCAATGTTACCCGCCGCAGTAGCCGTCTGACCGGCTGCATTGGCGGTGCTCTGCGCCTGATTCGCGGAAGCCTGCGCGGCGTTTGCCGAGGCTACACCCTGGTTGGCGGTCGCTTGGGCTTTTCCGGCGGCGGCTTTATTCGCTGTAATCTGCTGCTCTTCGGCAACTTCGATAGCGAAGACATCCGGAACGAAGGAGATCTTCTGGGCGGCGAGTTGCCCCTTAGCGTTTCCAACGCCTTCCGCCTCGATGGTCAAACCCGGGACCATAGCGGTCAGGTCCATATCCTTGTGGCGGAAAAATTCATACTTCCCTTTTTTGCGTTCGATCTTGGTGTTGTCCGAGATGCTGATGACCACCGTTTGACCGGATTTCTTGTCCTTGACCTTTACCAAGTCGCCGCTGCGGGAAACGATGGTACCGGTGACCTTGGATTTCTGGTCCGCGGTGATTTGCGGGGAGCTGGTGGGGCGCGCAGATGTCAGCGTTCCCAGCAGAAGCACGCTGAGTGCACAGCCTAAAACGGATGACTTCCACTTGCTACTTAGCAACGCCATTGCAATTCCTTCAATTCAAGGCAAAGCCTCGCCAAACAAAAGTAGTTGCCTGGTACAACTTCGGCCGGCCAACGCACATCGACTTGATGTAAATTTTCGATGGGCGGTGACGCAACGCTTGCTGGGGCGAGGTAGTTCTTTGTGACAGGGTTGGAGGGGAGACGCCATTGTCAAAAGTAACAGAATGAGCATCGGTTACCAGGACTGCGCGTTACGGGATGGAACTTGCGAAGGACCTCGTCCCAGCACTCAGGGATGCGTGGCTTAGTGGGGGTTGAGCTGAACTTCCGGAAACTGAGAGGAAACGCCGGTCAGGAGAGTGGGCGGCGCGTCCTTGAGGTAGACGTCGAAAAAGGTATGTAGGTACGTGGTGGTGATGGTCAGTCCGCGGTGGGCATCAAGTCCACCAAAACCGGCAACGGAGGTGAGGAGCTTCAGCAGATAGCGGCTCTTCAACAAGACCTGGTCGCTGAAGCTGAAATGGTGGGCACCGCGAATGGTAATTAGGAGGCGACCGTCGGGAAGACGGTCGTAAATGGAGCGGATATTGGCATAGATTTGCCTGCCCCCGGGATCCGAGAGTTCTCGACCGTGGTCACTGAGAATAAACATGAAGGGCTGGGAGAGGCCGTCTTGGACGACAGTGCCGTAGGGCGCGCCATCCACATCGATGCCCGCCTTGCAGCGGGAATCGTCGTGACAGAATTGCAAGGCGGTGGCCCCACCGAACGAATGCCCGAACATGCCGAGGTGCTGGAGATCCAGCCGGCCTGCAAACTTGCCGGACGGATCGGCAAGGTTGAGGTGCTGCAGTTGGGTGACGACAAATTTCGTATCGCTGGTCCACATGGGCAGAAGTTTGTTAATGAGGCGATCGGCTTGGTCCGACGACAGACCTTCGGGATCGTTGGTGCGAGGTCGCAGGACCACGCGGCCGTCGGGAAGGACGACGAGACTGGTGCGATGGGGCGCGTCAAAGCCCACGACGATGTAGCCGTGGCTGGCGAGATCCTCCGCGAGAACCGTGAAGTCGGTGGTCAAGGCCCCACCACCGGCACGCATGACCACCACGGGATAAGAGGGCTGCTCTGAGGAGAGGGACAAATCGGAAGTGCTGTGGACGCGCACTAAAGATAGATCGCGCGTCAGGAATTTCGTCATCAGGGCGCCCGAGTGCTGCGCGAGAGCGACGCGCCAAGCGGCGGGCAGATACTCCGCGGGTGGGGCGGTGGCAGGAGTTGCGGAGGGATACCACATCCAAACCAAGACTTGGCGCGGCGCGCCGGGAGAAGGATCCAATTCGTCGGTTTCCGCGTGATTCACCCAAGCGAAGGTAGTGCGGCCGACGGGAAAGTGACCGCTGGGCTGAGGCAAAGTGAGGGGTGTCCGATGCTCATGCCAGAGGAGGGCGAACAGGGTGACAAATCCGACGAGGGAGAAGAGGAGAAGAGCAGCCAGTGCGCGAAAAAACCAAGTGAAAAAGCGATGAAGACGCATTGTGACCGTCCCGAGAGATGCGGGGACAAGGTACCAGACTTACTTTGTATTGTAAAGTGCTTGATGAACTTATATGACGGACCGGGGGGCTGGAACCGAGGAGCGATTCCCTTCTGTGGACTAGTTATTTCCCGGCGGCGTGGGCCTTGGCCGCTGGTTTGCTTGCCGGAAGGTAGAGGGGCACTTCCGCGATGATTTCGGTGCCGGAATTGGGTTGGGAGTTGACCAGGAGACGACCAGCGACAAGTCGAGCGCGCTCCTGCATGCCGATGAGGCCGATGCCGGCTACGGGATCGGTGTGGTCCATGTCGAAGCCCCTGCCGTCATCCCGGATACGAAGGCTGACGCCAGTTGCGTTGGCACCCAGTTCGACGTGACCGGTTGTCGCCTGACTGTGCTTCACGAGGTTGCCGATAGCCTCCTGGGCAATACGGAAAAGACACAAGGCCACATCCTTCGGGAATGTGGGAAGCGGATCACTCTTCGAGAACTTAATTTCAATATGGTACTTATTGCTCATTTCCCTGCAAAGACCGGCGAGAGCCGAGACAAGGCCAACATGCTCCAAGCGGCTGGAGTGGAGTTGATGAGAGAGCGAATGGAGATCCGAAGATAATTCCTTGGTGTCATCCAGCATTTCCTGAACTTTGGCAAGTTCTTCGACGGAGGACTTCGGAAGGACTTTCGATAACTGGGTGAGGGCAATGGCGAGAATGGCGAGGCGTTGGCTGAAGTCGTCGTGTAATTCTCTGCCAATGCGAGTGCGTTCTTCTTCCTGGGCCTGAATCAGGCGACCGCTCAAGGCCTGGAGCGATTCCGCGGCCAATTTTCGTTCGGTAATGTCGACGCAGGAACCGATGTAGCCACAGAAGTTGCCATCGGATTCGAAGCGGGGAACACCATAGTCAACGACCCAGCGGTACTCGCCATCGAAACGGCGGAGACGGTATTCCATTTCGAAGTCGGCGCGAGCATCGAAGGAGGCGGAGTAGATTTGGACGCAACGGTGGAAATCCTCAGGATGCACTCCCGAAGCCCAGCCGTCGCCCAACTCTTCCGCCATCGAACGGCCGGTAAAATTCAGCCAGCCCTGGTTGAAGAAATTGCAGAGCTTGTCTGTGCCGGACATCCAGATCAGCACAGGGGCAGTGTCGGCCACCAAGCGGAAGCGTTTTTCGCTTTCGCGCAGAACCTGCTCGGTTTGCTTGCGGTCCTCGACCAGAACCGCGAGAACCATAAAGGGCACGGCGGAGGATAACAAAAAGAGTTGGAGCCACAGGACGTTGTCAATCGGAGCCGATTCGCCGAAGGGCCCTCGACCGTTGGCCGCGCCCCAGACGGACAAGAAGGCCACGATGGTTCCCGAACTGCCAGCGCCCGCAGAGCCAAAACGGAGGGCGGACCAGAGGAGAAAGGGCACAAGAGAATAGAGGAGAGCTGGCAGAGTGCCGGCCCAACGAGACACGAAGACAAAATAGCTGAGGGCAATGGTGGAGGCGAACAAGACGGCGGCTTCGGGGAGAGAGGCACGAGAGGCAGGCAGGCCAGAGCGAGCGCGTCTAATCCAACCCAACAAGGCGGGCATTACTGTGAAGTAGGCGATGGCTTCCGAAAAGAAGGAAATGCGCCAACTGGTCCAGTAGTTCCCTCTTGTAGCGAGGCCGCCGAAAAAGGCACCGGCGGCGGAAGGCAGAAGACCGGCAAAGAAAGAATACTTGGCGAGTGCGCGGAGATTGTTGAGGTGAGGCAAACCGTCAAAGACGTAGCTGAGGCCAAAGGCGGCGATAAGAATCTCGACGGCATCCGAGAGGGTGAGCCAGACCATTGAATGAGTGGGCACGTCGGTCTGCAAGTTGAAAAAGACAAAGGACGCGAAGGCCGCCGCCATGAGTATGGGCCAGACCCTTCGAGGCACAAGGAGCAGGATGGACACAACAAGGACGTTGCCGGGCCAAAAAGGCCAGTCGGCCTGGGGAAGAATCTCAAGCGTGCCACCCAAGCGGGCGGCCATGTAGGAAAGGACGGCGAGAAGACAGGCCAAGAGCGCGATGCGGAGGCGGGAATCGAGACGCGCAATTCTTCCTTGTGAATCTGGGTAGTGTGTGTCCATGACCTACTTCCGCCGCGTGTGCGCTGGGAGGCAATCGAAGTGTGGGCGAGTCACTCGAGGATCTGCGGAACTGGCTCAAGAAAAGAGCCCGGACAAGTGTTCCGTTTCCGGGGGCAATATACCTCATTGGGGCCGAAAACGACTAATATTCCCTATCCGATGAGGTCTGAGGTCCCTACCCTGCGTAACACGAAAAAATGCCGCGAGGCGCGGAAGAGGCGCCTCGCCGGCGAGCGGAACTACTTCAAGATTTCGATGACCAGAGATTCCGTCATAACCATGTCGACGGTTTCGCCTGGCTTGAGCTGATTCAGGTTGGTGACGTTTTTGCTGAGCTTGATTTTTTTCTTCTTGCCGTCGGGATCTTCGAGGACCACACGTTGTTTGGCAGGGTCGACGGAGAGGACCTTTGCGCTGATGGCGGTCGTATCGACCATGACGATGCCGGGTTTAGCGCCCTTCGGAGCAACACCCACTGCGGAGGCTTCCCCGGCGGCAGGCGCCTGGGCGGACTTGCCAACGAGAATGATGAGTTCCTCGGTATAGGAAATCTTGAGGTGGTCGCCGGGTCTGACCTGATCAAGATTCTGGACAGCTTTGTCAACTTTATAGGTTTTGGTTTTGCCGTTATCGAGCAGGAGCGTGACCTTGCGTTTCTGGAGATCGATGTTCTCGACAGTCGCGGTGGCCTTCATGACCTCAACGGCGTCAACGCCCTCAGCGGTTGCGGCGTCTTGCGCGCATACGGGCTGAGGGGGGGCGGTTGCAAACAGCAGTGCTACAGCTAAGGTGATGGTTGTTACCCTCACGGGGTCCTCACTTTCCTTCTTGGAGTTTGCCGGAACGAGCAGGCAGATGCTGTCGCCAGAGTGGCGGGAGGGCGGGGGGATGGGAATTGTCAAAAGTGACAGGTGGCCCGCTGGGTTGGAGGCAAACGACGGCGGAACTGGGGGAAAGGTTTATACTCTACGGGCCCATGTGGTCAGGTGGAGCTTGAGGAAAAGAGGAAACTTGTGATGCAAAGTGACGGTGCCGTACGAGCATGGGCATGGAGATGGACGCGGATTCCTGTTCATAAATCAGCCAACGGGTTTGTTGAAGGCCCGACAAAAGACTCAGAGCTTGGGCCTGGATGGAACGCTGCCTTTCGTCCTCCGGTCGATGAAAAGAATAAAATTTGTTGGTTTGGATGTCCATGCCGAAACGATTGCAGTGGCGGTTGCCGAGCAGGATGGGGAGGTGAGAACGCTCGGGGTCATTCCGAACCGGGAGAAGTCGATTCGGAAGCTGGTCAAGAAACTGGGGCCTGTGGAGCAGCTGCGTTTTTGTTATGAGGCGGGCCCAACGGGGTGTCGTGTACTGGCAGCTGACGGCCCTGGGAGCGAAATGTGAGGTGGTGGCACCAACGCTGGTACCGGTGAAATCGGGCGAGCGGGTGACGACCGATCGGCGCGATGCAGTGAAGCTGGCACGGAATTATCGGGCCGGAGAGTTGACGGCGGTGTGGGTACCTGACGCGGCTCACGAGGCGTTGCGAGATCTGGTACGAGCCCGGGAGGTTCCGGTCGAGCACGAGAAGTCACGAAGGCGGGAGAGGATAGCTGAGATAGCGGCTGTTTCAGCTTCACGTCACATAAGCGGGTGATTGCCGGCATTGTGTACCCGGTCGCACGGGACGAGCATGCGACCATGCGTTTGTATCTGGGCACGACTGTGCGATGGGCTGCGCGCGGGACTGGACTCCTTGTTGCCGCACTATTTTTGGCGTTTGTAGTTGGAGAGCCTTCTGGATCGCTGCGGGGGATTGCTGTGCGAGAGTGGGCGGGGATGCTGCTGCTGTTCGGGACGATCGTGGCAATGGTGCTGGCCTGGAAGTGGCAATTTCCGGGGGCGTTAGTTTCGCTGTGTGCCCTGGGAACCTTTGCCGGGGTGGTGCATATGCAGAATTATATGGTGCTGGCCATCGCGGCACTTCCCAGTCTTTTGTTTCTGCTGGACTGGAAGTTGCGACGAACACATTCTCCGCGGATTTCAACGGCGGGATGACCCTGCGGATTTTTCTTTCCATCACACGCGAAGGCGGTAGCGAGGCGGCCCGTGGGTCACAGACTTGGCGGGCCCGCGGTGATAGGTTCGGCGCATGGGCGGACCGATTCTGGTTGGTGAAGCGTTATTGTTGGGATTGGCGTCCGGGCCCGCGTGCGTGGCGTCGTGCGGGCCGGTGGTGGTTCCTTCCTTGCTGTCCGAGGGCGCAGGTTGGCGGTTGAATGCGCGCTACCTTTCTTACTTTCTAGGGACACGGCTGCTGGGATATCTGCTGTTTGCAGCGATCGCGTGGGAGCTGGGAGTGTTGGTGTCGCCGGCGGGGGCATTGCGCGTTGTGATGTACGGCGGGATTCATGTGCTGCTCGCAGTGTGCTTGTTCTGGTATGCAGTTTCGGTGGGAAGGCGATGCACACACAATTGCGGGTGTTCCGGGCTGGTGAGCCTGGGGAAGACGGAAAAACGTGGAGTGCCTGGGGCGGCGCTACTGGGATTCCTGACAGGGGTGAGTTTGTGTCCACCGTTTGTGGCGGCAGCGTTACGCGTCGCGGAACTCGGAAGCTTGTTGGCGGCACTGCTGTTTTTCGCGGTGTTTTTTGGGGCGACGACGGTGTGGTTTGTGCCGTTCTTGGGATTGGGATGCGTGAAGCGCAATGACTCTGTGATGTTCGTGGCGCGGATGGCGATGGTGCTGGTGGGGCTCTACTACTTCCTTGCGGGAATCGCGATGCTGGCGAGAATGAGGATTTATGGGTAAAGCCGCGTGCGCAGGGATGCAGGAAAAGATGGCGCCACGGAGTTGGGGAAGAGCGGTGCTGCTTACGGTGCCGATCGCGGCGTGGTCCCTGCTGATTGCGATGCGGGGATTGCGGCAGCCGGATCGCACCGTGCAGATTGCAAGCGCGCTGACGGTCGTATTCCTGACGGGTCTGTTCCTGATGATGATGAAGACGGCGAGCACGTACCGGTGGAGGAGATGGTATTTCGTGGCGCTAGGAGTACTCTTCCCGATTGAGTTCATTCACATGGTAATGGTGTTGCGCGGGAGCATGGGAATTCCGATTGAAGAGATGATTGCGGGACGAACCCCCTTCTGTTTTTTGCCGATCCCTTTGCTGATTCTTCCGGCGGCACTGACGAAGACGCTGGTGTTTCCGGGATCGATTCTGCCAGGAGGCGGCATGGCCGGCGGCGGAATGGCAATGATGGTGGGGCTGTGGCTGGCGATCACCTTAGTGGTGGGCAAGGGCTGGTGCAGCTATGCGTGTTTCTTTGGGGGGATCGAAGAGGGCATGGCGGCACTGCCAAAGAAAGCGCACTGGAAAAAGATTAATCCGCGGTTGAGGTTGGTGCCATGGGCTGTGCTGCTGGCGATGGTGCTGCTCTCCCTGGCGCTGTTTGAACCGGCGTACTGCATGTGGCTGTGCCCGTTTAAAGCGGTTTCGGAGTACGTGGCGGCGCGGAATACCGTGGGACTGCTACAAAACGGAATTTTCGTGGTGTTATTCGCTACGCTGGTGATCGTGCTGCCGGTGCTGACGAAGAAGCGGACGCAATGCGCCTTTTTGTGCCCCTTCGGGGCCTTCCAATCGATCTTCAACAAGACAAGCGTGTTCGACATCAAGATCGACCGAGCAGCGTGTTCGCCCTGCCTGCTGTGCCAGAGAAGCTGCCCGACGATGTCGCTGACGGACGATTCAATCCAAAAAGGCGAAGCACTGCTTTCCTGCATGAAGTGCGGGGCATGCGTGGATGCATGTCCGAAAGGCGCGGTCGTGTGGCATATCAAGGGGACGGACGTGGCGGTGAAGCCGGAGCGTGCACGACTGATGTTTCTGTATGCCACGTGGGCAACCGCAGTGATGTTTGGAGGAACGATTATCACGCAAGGAGTAGCGACGATTTTGCAACGGGTGATCTAGGAGATCGGGATGAAATGGGTGCGAGCAAAGCTGGGATACACGGCAGCGGGAATGACGTTGGTAGCGGCAATGCTGGTGCCGTTCCTACTGATGGGATTGTTCGCGAAGGGGTTCACGAAGCTGGGACTACACGTGGACGAGATGTATTCCGGCGGACCAACGGTGCGGACGATTGAGAAGAAGGGATACAAGATTGAAATTCACCGGGCCGTGTATCCGCACTTTTTACAAACCGAGAAACCGTTTGTGCAGATGGACTGGACACCAGC
Organism: Candidatus Acidiferrales bacterium; assembly: GCA_963775865.1. Lineage (GTDB taxonomy): Bacteria > Acidobacteriota > Terriglobia > Acidiferrales > UBA7541 > Acidiferrum. The sequence goes on from CAVZKU010000002.1 coordinate 1,287,754, forward strand.
GGGGTCGTTGCCCGGGCACGTGGAAGAGATGGTGGATATTGATGGAGATGGCCGGGCGGATGTGCGAGTGAGTTTTGACGTGCCGAAAGATCGCAAGGTGCCGTTGCGGGTGAATGTAGAGGCGATGAATCCAAGGTATCGGGCGATGCAGAACGTGGGGAAGGCGAAATTTTCGGAACTGATTGTGCGCGTAGATGAGGCGATTGTGGTGCGCGTACCGCTGGCAGAGCGGTAGATCTTTCACCCTGAGGAATTCCCTGTTTAGCCAAACTTTGTCTGGCTGCAGGCGCAGCGAGAATAGGCGTGTGGCAATCGGAATCAGAAAACGAACTTAGCGGCAAGCTCCGACGAGACGGGGCGGCATGCTGTTGCCGACTTGACCGAAGGTGGAATCGTTGATGTTCCCATCGACAGCGGAGGGGCCGAAGAACTGGGTGTGGTTGAAGGCGTTGAAAGCTTCGACTCGGAATTGCAGGGGTTTCGATTCCGTGAGGCGGAGATTCTTCTGGAGCGCGCGTTTGGAGTTGAACATGTTCTTCCGGCCTCTCTGAAGAAGTGAATCCCATTGCGCCCGCCCTCAGCAAAGCCCTCTCCCGCCTTCGACCTCCGCCACAATTCCTTGCTTCGTTCAACTACACTCTTCCTGCCCTTGTATTTCCGAAGGGAAAATCAGAATCGTCGAGGGATTTGCTGTAGGTGTAGCTGGCGAGAAGTTCGAGAGACTTGCTGTGGTGGCGGAGATTGACCTCGAGGGAATTGAAGTTCGAGCTGCCGATGGTCTTCTGGAAGGTGACCGCGTCAAATTGCGAACTGAAGGGCCCGCGCACTTGTATGACTTGGCCGTTGGCTTGGTGAAGAGGTCGCCTTCGCTAAAGGGTCCGCAGGTGGGACTGCCCGGTGCGACCTGCGAAAACTGGCTCACACTGAGGCAGAGTGCGGCGTCCCATTCGGTCCCGAGGAGAAGTTTACAGTTTTCAGTTCGCAGTGGACAGTTTTCGGGAAGGATCGAGCGGGGAGATTGGCCGAGATTGGCCGACGCGACTCGCGGGTGCGTTGCGAGAAGTGATATAAAGAGGCGGGCACACGCAGGGGGGCTGGGGAGAATGGCGAGTCTAATGAATCGACCAATCCTGGTGTTGTTGTTCACACTGCTGGCGTTGGGAGTGGCAGCATGGGCGGGCGCGTCGAGTCGGAAGAAGCAGGGAGCGCTTAGCGCGGAGGAAAGAGAGGACTTCGGAATGATCCTGACGGCAACGCTGACGCTGCTGGGGTTGATCATCGGGTTCACGTTTTCGATGGCCATCGGGAGATACGATCAAAGAAAGAATTACGAAGAAGAAGAGGCGAATGCGATTGGGACCGAATATGTCCGGGCCGACCTACTACCCGCAGGCAACGCAGAAAAGGTACGCGGGTTATTGAAGGCGTACCTGGAGCAGCGGATGATATTCTACCAAACGCGCGACGAGGATGAATTGCACGCCGTGAACGCAAGAACCGCGGAGTTGCAGGGGCAATTGTGGAACCAAGTCCGGACGCCTGCACAGACCATGCAGAGCGCGGTTGCCGCGCTGACGGTCTCGGGAATGAATGATGTGCTGAACTCGCAGGGATACACACAAGCCGCATGGTGGAACCGGATCCCGATTGCGGCGTGGGGGCTGATGTGGGTGATCGCGATCTGCTGCAACTTCATGATTGGGTATTACGTGCGTCCAGCGGACCGGCGATGGATCCGTTTGGTGGTGATGCCGCTGGTGGTGTCAGTGTCGTTTATGTTGGTTGCGGACATAGATAGTCCGCGAGGCGGGTTGATCCGGGTGCGACCGCAGAATCTGGTGAGTCTGGCGGGATCGTTGAAATAAGGGGGAGAAGTGTCCTGGCCGCTTAGTCTTGTTCCTCCATACAGAAAGACTTGACGGGAAATGGACATGGCCGTAGGGTGACGCAGTGCAGGCGTGGAGGGAACCAGGACGCGCAAACGCCTATCGTTGGAGAATGGGGTTCCCGGAAAAACTACGCAGACGGGCTGGGCTGGGTCCAGAGAAACAATTTGAGAAAGACTTTGCTTGCGGCGCGTTCCTTCCTGCGTCGCGGAAAGCTACAGACTGTCAGCTATATCCGGGCCGGCAGCTACGGATAAAACTGCGGCAACAATCCATTCAGCACGCCCAGCCCATCTGGCGGGAAGGGTGTTTTGTTATTTGATAGGGTTGCCGTCGGCGTCGATTTTATGGACTTCGCCGACGTTGAGTTCGCGGATTCCCGCTTCCACCTTGCTCATATCCCCGACGACAAGCCAGATCAGGTGGCCAGGGAGAATGTATTTCTTAGCGATTTCGTTCGCTTCGGCCGGCGTTACGGCCAGAGCTTTTTCGGTGTAGGTGTTGTAATAATTTTCCGGGAGATTGTAGAGAAGGATGTTGCCATAGGCACCGGAAAGCTGCTGAACGGTTTCGAAACTGCCGGGAAGGGCGAGCGTGGAGTTGGCCTGCTCGTCCTTGAGCTCGGCCTCGGTGATGGGCTTGTCGCCAACGATATTTTTGTATTCGGCGACGAGTTCGGCCATGGATTCCTTGGTCTTGTCGGTTTGCACAGGAGAGAAGCTGACGAAGGGGCGTTCGCCGCGAGCGGGAACGAGACGCGAACCGACACCGTAGGACCAGTGTTTGTCTTCTCGGAGATTCATGTTGATGCGGGAACTGAAGTTACCGCCGAAGATGTCGTTGACGAGGGAAAGAGGAATCTGGTCCGGATTGTTGAACGGCGGGGCGAGTTGCGCGGCAAAAATGACGCTTTGGCCGGAACCGGGACGGTCCATCAGGTAGACAACGTCCTTTTCCGGCTCAGGGACTTTGGGAATGGTGACCGAAGGAACATCGCCGGGCTTCCAGGATGCAAAGAGTTTTTCCAGCTTAGGCGTGATTTCGGCAAGGGTAGTGTCGCCAACGATAAGAAGTGTGGCGTTGTTGGGCTTGAACCACGTGTCATGGAACTTGGTGAGATCCTCGCGGGTCATTTTGCTGACGCTGGCGGTGGTGCCGGTGCCGACGAAGGACTCATCGTACGGGTGGCCCTTCCCATAGAGGATGGTGGGAAGGACGCGGAGGGCCATAGAAAAGGGTGTGACCTTTTCGCGCTGGATAGCCGCAAGGCGCTCTTTCTGCAAACGCGCGAACTCTTTTTGCGGGAAAGCGGGATGGAGAATGAGGTCGGCGTAAACATCGAGAGCTTTATCCATGTTGAGCTTGAGGGCATTGAGATTGACGCTGGAAGAATCGAGAGTGGCGCCGGCATTGAAGTTGGCGCTGAGGGACTCAAGTTCCTCGCCGATTTTGAGGGAGTCGCGTGTGGGAGTTCCCTCTTCGAGCATGCGCTGCGAGAAGCTGCAGATTCCGGGAGCTAGGGCAGAGTCTGAAGAAAACCCGCCATTGACGAGCAGAGAGAAATTGACGACGGGAGCGGTGTGGCGTTCCGCGAGAACGACTTTGAGGCCATTGGAGAGCGTGGCTTTCTGCATGGCGGGAAGCTTGAGTGGTTCGGCAGAGCCGAGCGGAGGCGTTTTGGACCGGTCAATGGGAGCACTGGTGGTCAGATCGCTGGGAAAGGGCTGAACTTCGAGAATGTAATCGCCATCGCTTAGCCAGTCGGCGGTTGCTTTGCGGACGGAGGCGGGCGTGGCGGCCTGAATGCGTTTGAGATAGGTCTTGTAGCAATCGGGGTCGCCTTCGTAAGTCATGCAACTGGCGAGGATGTCGCTTTTGCCGCCGAACCCGCCGATGCGCTCCATAATGCGCGCGTATTGGCCAAAGATTTGCGTTTTGGCGAGCTCGAGTTCCGCTTCTGTAGGACCGCCCTTCAGGAATTTCTGAAGCTCTTCATCGGCAGCAGTTTCGAGAGTTTTGAGTTCGACGCCAGGCTTGGCCGTGAGAGTTAAATCGAACTGACCCGCGATTTCATTGTTGGAATCGGTCGCGGTCGCGCTGGTGGCGATTTGATCCTTGTAGACGAGGCGGCGATAGAGGCGCGAGGTTTTGCCCTGACCTAGAACGCGGGCCGCGAGATCGAGCAACGCTTCCTCCGGCGAGCCGGTTTGTGGGACGTTCCAGACGCGATAGGTGCGCGCTTGAGGGACACGGTCCTGAACCCAGCCGCGATGCGTACCGGTGCGCTTGGCGACCCAAACCTGCTGGTGCGCGATGGGAGGACCGGCCGGGATGGCGCCGTAATATTTTTCGACTTTTTGTCTTGCTACTTCGGGAGTGATGTCGCCAGCGATCACCAGAATGACGTTCGTAGGGCCGTAGTAGGTCTTGAACCATTCCTGGACATCGGCGAGAGAAGCGGCGTCGAGATCCTTCATGGAGCCGATCACTGTCCACGAATAAGGATGGCCCTCTGGGTAAGTGTTTTCGGTGATGAGTTGCTCGGTAACGCCATAGGGCTGATTTTCGCCCTGGCGTTTTTCGTTCTGGACGACGCCGCGCTGCAGATCGAGTTTTTTCTGATCGAGGACGGGAAGAAGATGGCCCATGCGATCGCTTTCGGCGAACAGGACGTAGTCCAGCATGGAGGTAGGAATATTTTCAAAGAAATTCGTGCGGTCGTTATTGGTGGTGCCATTCAGGTCCGTGGCACCGATACGCTCCATCGCGTTGATGTAGGTGAAATTGAAATCTTCGCTACCGCTGAACATGAGGTGTTCGAAGAGATGGGCGAAGCCAGTCCTTCCCGGTTTTTCGTTTTTGGAGCCGACGTGATACCAAGTGTTAACGGCAACGATGGGAGCTTTGTGATCTTCGTGAACGAGAACGGTAAGGCCGTTGGGCAGGACGAACTTCGTGTACGGGATGTCGGGTATGGGAATGGCGTTGGACTTGGTCGTGGAAACGGTGGGCTTCGGTTCGGGTTTGGGCGTTGGGCCGGACTGCGCAGGAACGGGAATGGCGAAGAAAATCGAGGCGAGGGCGACGAGAAGGGTCGCGCGGGTGCTCCATGACATGTAATTCACGGTATTCTCCCTGAACGAAAGCAAAGTTCGGTGTGGCGCAAATACACAAATACAAGGTCAGACGGAAGAGATGGGAAATGGCTTCGACTGCACGCCCCCAATCAGGGGTATTTTACCTATGCAGGGGTAGGGATGCAAAGGAGAGCCGATGCCTAGGGGTGGACAGTCGACCCCTTACAAAGACAGGACCGTATTGCGGAGGCTGGAGCTCGGGAATAGACTTTATTCGGGAGGTGGGGTTATGGTTATGGACCGACGTGAATTTCTCGAGGCGGGGGTGGGAGCGGCCGCGGCATTGACGGCTGCTGGGACGACCTGGGGGAAGACGATGAATTCCTTGCCGAAACGACCTTGGAAGGACGAAATTGAACTCTCGATTTTGGCGCTGGGCGGGATTGTGGTATGCAAGATGCCGCAGGAAGAGAGTTCGCGGCGAGTGGCGGAAGCGTACGAACGCGGGGTGAATTACTTTGATTGCGCGCCGTCGTACTTCAACGGCGAGGCGGAGACGAAACTGGGTGAGGCGTTGCGGCCGTACCGGAACAAAGTGTTTTTGGCGGAAAAAACGGGAATGCGAGATGCAAAAGGAGCGCGAGCGGAATTGGAGCGGACTCTGGATCGCTTCCACACGGACCACGTGGATCTGTACCAGTTTCATGCGGTGAGTTCGATGGAAGACGTGGACAAGATTCTCGCGCCCGGCGGAGCGGCGGAATTATTTTTGGCGGCGAAGCAAGAGGGCAAAGCGCGGCACCTGGGATTTTCGGCGCACAATGCACCTGCGGCGCTGCGGTTGATGGACGCGATGGAATTGGACAGCGTGATGTTTCCGGTGAATGTGAACGCGTGGGAGAACGGCGGGTTTGGTGAGCAGATTCTGGCAAAGGCGAAAGCGAAGGGAATGGCACGAATGGCGCTGAAGGCGCTGGCGTTAGGGAAATGGCCCGCGGACATGAAAGAGGGAGACCGGAAATATCCAAAGTGCTGGTACGAACCGATTGATGATCCGGAAATGGCGAAGATGGCGCTGCGCTTTACGCTGAACCAGGAGGTGACCGCGGCGGTCCCTCCGGGAGACGAGAAGATTTTCGATTTGGCGATGGAGCTGGCGTCGCGACCGTTGCCGGCCTTGAGCGAGGGGGAGTTGGAAGCGCTGAGGGTGAAAGTGGCGAAGTTGGAACCGGTGTTTCGCGTGTAAGGGGGAGGAGGAGTTTACCGTTATTCATGGTTAGCCGACAGTAGCGGAGGAAGGCACGGAGGGACGCTTCGTACGAAAGACGAGGGAGGGACAGTTGACGGAAGGACAGGCGGAAGTCGAAGAGCAAAAGAGCGGACTTAAGGGACGAATGAGAGCATACTCAAGGTGGCCGGGAAGGGATATTCCAATACTCGCTCATCTACAGACCGAATTCTACTCATGCTGTTTCCCCTACCGTGTTGCGCCTAGAGAAAAACGCGAAGGCGATGCGTTTTTCCTAGAGACCACTTTTCCGGCTTCCGAACTACCGAAACGAACCAGAGCGGAGTGGCAGTGAGGAATTCCTGGCCTGGACACGGGTGCTGTAGGAGAACCCTCCTTTCGCTGACTCCCTCCAGTACAACGAACCCGGGCTTTTCGACATCGACTTACATCAGGACGCATGACCGGCAGTCTGAGGGCGAGGCTGGGACACCAGCAGCGCCGGCGGAAGCAGACTCTTTCAAACGGTCGGAAAAGGCCAGCAGCAGTGTACATACATCAAATCGTGCAAGCGTGGGGCAAGATCCTGAAGGGCGAGTACCCTTCCCTTTCGATCGAGATCACGAAGGAATGCCCGTTGAAATGCCCGGGATGTTACGCATATGAAGATGCACATTTAGGCGGGGGACGGACGCTCCGAGAGTTGAACGATCGAAGAGGCCAAGCGCTGGTGGATGGAGTGCTGGAAGTTGTGGACCGGCTGAAGCCACTGCACTTGTCGATCGTGGGCGGTGACCCGCTGGTACGGTTCCGCGAGCTAGAGATGATGATTCCGAAGCTGATGGAACGCGGCGTCCATGTGCAGGTCGTGACGAGCGCGTTTCGGGCCATGGGGCCGACGTGGGCGAGCCTGGAGAGACTGCACGTGGCGGTGTCGATTGACGGATTGCAACCGGAACACGATGCGCGGAGAGCTCCCGCTACATACGAGCGAATTTTGAAAAACCTTGTCGGGCAAAGAGTGACGGTGCATTGCACGATCACAGCACAAATGATGAAACGGCCGGGCTACCTGGAGGAGTTCCTGAAATTCTGGACACCCCGGCCGGAGATCAAGAAAGTTTGGTTCAGTTTGTTTACCCCGCAGGTGGGCGAGCAATTACCGGAAATACTGAGCGCGGAGGAGCGGTCACGGGCGATTGCGGCGATGCTGGACCTGAGAAAACGGTATGCGAAGCTGGATATGCCGGAGGCGGTGATCCGGCAGTTCGCCAGACCACCGCACAGCCCGGAAGACTGCGTGTTTGCGCTGACGACTCAGACGTTGTCTGCGGACCTGGAAACGAAGATCACCCCGTGTCAGTTTGGGGGAACGCCGGACTGCGGGTCGTGCGGGTGCGTGGCGTCGATGGGATTGGCGGCGGTGGCGGCGCACCGATTGGGTGGGGTGGTTCCGGTGGGAGCGATTTTTAGGGCCTCCATCAAGATCGGGAAAAAGCGAGCGGGGAGCCGACCGAAGTATGAAGTGAAGAATGCGTTGCCGATTCTGCAGGCAAAAGGTGAGGGTTGCGCGAATTCGGAAGGAACGAGCACGTAAGCGGTGAGGAGTGGTGGGAGCAAGAGGCGCGGGCGGGCGGTACCTGCAAGCGAGACCCCCAGACGATAGGCAGGCCTGGCTGTGGCACAGGGGAGTGTCCGCGACTGCATCGAAGAGGGATTCCTCACTTCGCAAACTCCGTTCAGAATGACGAGTTTAGAGGAAGGTAGTGGGAGCGCACCTTCCGTTCCTTCGTCCGTCAGGCAGGCGGTAGGCGGTCCGTACAACAGCACGAAATCCAAAGAGCAAAAGTCCCCATAAAAAGTGAAAACCAAGGAAAGACGGGGTGATTGACGGCGGAGAGGCGCGGGCGTATAGTTAAGCCGTTGTTTAATTATAGGGAGGCTTAAATACAGGGCGTGCGCGGGAACAAGACATTTCGGGCGCTAGCAGATCCGACGCGGCGGGAGATTCTGGGATTGCTACGGCATGGAGAAGTCACGGCGGGAGTGCTGGCGGAAAAGTTTGATATGAGCAAACCCGCGATGTCGCACCATTTCAAAGTACTGAAGGAGGCGGACCTGATCACGAGCCGGCGGGAGGGGCAACAAATCTGGTATGGGCTGAATACCACGGTGGTGCAAGACCTGATGGCCTGGGCCATGCAGTTGGCGGCGGATGGGAAAAAGAACAAAGGAAAGAAACCATGAGCCGGAAATACTACCTTTTGGGTCTGCTGGTGACCGCGTTGGTGACGCTGGCGACGGTGGCCGCGTACCGACACCTCCCGGAGTACGTGGCGACGCATTGGAATATGCGGAACGAGCCGAATGGGTACAGCGCGAAATGGTTTCTGTTTGTGTTGGGACCGGGAATCATGTGCGGAATGATGTTGCTGATGCGAGCGCTGCCCTGGCTATCGCCAAAGAACTTTGAGGTAGATTCGTTTCGCGCGACGTATTTGCAGATCATGCTGATGCTGGTGTGCATGATGGGGTATTTCCAGTTAGTGATTCTCTGGTCGGGATTGGGACACCCGATGAATGTAGGCCGGGCGATTGTGGGCGGGGTGTGTTTGTTGTTTGTGCTGCTGGGAAATCTGATGGGGAAAGTACGGCGAAATTTTTATGTGGGCATTCGGACGCCGTGGACGCTGGCGAATGAACGGGTATGGAATGCAACGCACCGATTTGCCGCAAAGACCCTGGTGGGTGGCGGATTGCTGGGATTGTTGTTGACGGCGACGGGACTGGAGGGCGTGCCGGTGATCGGGGTGGTGTTGGCGGGAGCGCTGGTGCCGGTGGCGTATTCGTTGATGTTTTATAAGCAGTTGGAAAGGCGGGGAGAGTTGTAGGAAGTCAAAGGTTACATCCAAGTGCCGCATGCGCCGGTACATCGACAGCAAGCCCTGCAACGGCGTGAAAGGTTGACGGGAGCGGATTCGGTCGGAAGAACAGTCAGGAGGAGAGAGGAGTGCAGGCAATGAGAAAACTCGGGAGATGGGTGGTGATGGCGGTCTTAGGGGCAGGACTGGCTGGAGCAGGTTGGGGGCAAGAAGCGCAGGGCAAGAAAGCAGACGATACGGGATCGCTTGTGGGCGATTGGAAAGGGACGCTGAACGCAGGCGGGTCGCAATTGCATTTGGTTCTGCATGTGACGAAGGCAGAGGACGGGAAGTTGGGCGCGACGCTGGACAGTGTGGATCAAGGAGCGAATGGGATTCCGGTGAGCGCGATTGCGGTGAAGGATGACAAGTTCAACATGACGGTGGACGCGGTACATGGGAAGTACGAAGGCGTAGTGAACAAAGAGGCGACAGAGATTAAGGGGACGTGGACGCAGATGCAGCCTTTGGAATTGAACTTCGCGCGCGTGGCAGAGGGAGTAAAGAGCGATCAGGCGAAAGTGGCGCCGTCGGATATCGATGGCGTTTGGACGGGCGCGTTGGATCTGGGGTCGGTGAAGCTGCGATTGGCATTTCACATTATGAATACCGCGGATGGACTGAAAGCGACGATGGACAGCTTGGACCAGGGGGCGATGGGCGTGCTGGTGACTTCGGTGACGCGAAACGGAACTGCGCTGAAGATCGCGTTAAAACAGATTGATGGAGTATTCGACGGAAAGATCAGCGAGGACAAGACCACGGTTGCGGGGACATGGACGCAACATGGAGACAGCCGGCCGCTGGTGCTGACGCGGGCAAAAGACAAAGCGGCGTTGGAGTTGAAGCGGCCGCAAAATCCGGTGAGACCACTTCCCTACCGCGAGGAGGAAGTGTCGTTCGAGAACAAAGTGCAGGGGGACACGCTGGCGGGAACCCTGACCATTCCTCCGGGGAAAGGGCCGTTTACGGCGGTACTGCTGATTACGGGCTCGGGGCCGCAGGATCGCGACGAGAGTTTGATGGGGCACAAGCCGTTCCTGGTGTTGTCCGACTGGCTGACGCGAAATGCGATTGAAGTGCTGCGGGTCGATGACCGAGGCGTAGGAAAATCCACGGGAGTATTTGGAACAGCGACAACGGCGGACTTTGCGACCGACGTGGAAGCGGGCGTGGCGTTTTTGAAGACGCGTCCGGAAGTGAATCCGAAGAAGATTGGGTTGATCGGCCACAGCGAGGGGGGAGTGATTGCGCCGATGGTGGCTGCGCGGAATCCCGACGTCGGATTCATTGTAATGCTGGCGGGAAGTGGCGTTCCGGGGGATCAGATTCTTGTGGAACAGAGGACATTGATTGCGGAAGCCGGGGGGATGAGCAAAGAAGAGGCGGAGAAAGACGCCGTGGAAGAACGCGCAGTTCTGGCGTTGGTGGTGAAGGAAAAGGATAGTCCGGAGTTAGAGAAAGATTTGCGGCAGAAGTTGGCGGAATATGTGAAGGACCCGGAGTTGGGAGCGCAGGTGCAGGTGCTGACGTCGCCGTGGTTCCGTTATTTTCTGGCGTATGATCCCGGGCCGGCGCTGGGGCAAGTGAAGTGTCCGGTGCTGGCGTTGAATGGGGAAAAGGATTTGCAGGTGCCACCGAAACAGAATCTGGCGACGATCCGGAAAGCGTTGGAGGCTGGCGGAAACAAGAATTTTGAGGTGGTAGAGTTGCCGGGGCTGAATCATCTGTTCCAGACAGCAAAGACAGGATCGCCCGCGGAGTACGGGGCGATTGAGGAGACGATGTCGCCAGTGGCGCTGGAGAAGATGAGTGGATGGATCTTGCAGTTGCCGTAAGGGTTGGAGGAAGATCGTTGTTGCCAGCCGATAGCCTGTTGTTTTCCTAAGATGACAAACTGATTTTTTGGTTCGGCGAAGGTTTGCTGTCCTTGCGCGGCTCTAGGTGCGGGCGTGTGGGATGCGGGCGCACGGTGAGAGGTTTCGTCGGCCGGACGACGGCCAGGCGAGAGGAAAAGACCAAGGAGAGAAGAGGAAGAGAGTTTCTGGTACGCTTCCAAACCTATGGGCGGTTGGTTTCTAGATGTCGTCTTGGGATGCACATCTGTGGCATGTGCGCGCGGGCAAGCAAGCTGGCGAACCGCCAAGGCCTGGCTCGCATGCGAGGGACCGTACTGAGTGTTGGGTGCCCGGGTGCATCGTTTGGGAGTCACGTGGTCACGGTTTACAACGAAGACCGGATCGATGGAGAGGTGTAGGGCGGCTATCATGAGGAGCCATGTCTGATCCACGGATTGGGCAAGCTGTTCGCTGAGGGCATCTTCGAGGGAGTGAGTCTGGGCTTGCGCGTGAAGTCGAATGACGTGTCCGTTTCGGAAGCTGACTTCGGAATAGGGTGGCTGACGAGAAAATGCGGATAGGTCGACCGCAGCCTTAAGAGCGGAATGACTCAGAAGGCCGTTCCTACAAGAGCGGGCGAAAACGAGGCCCGAAGTAGAAGTGAGGGCCATCGGGTCGGGCGAGGGACATGAAAAAGGCGGATCGAAGAGTTTTGCGGGGGATCGCGATATTCAAGCTGGCGAAAGCGCTGCTGATGCTTGTGGTGGGCGTGACGGCGCTGCGCCTGGTGCATATGGACGTTGCGGGAATACTGGAAGAGTGGGTGCCGAGGATCGGGCTAAGTCCGGGAGGCAGGTACGTGGGGCGGGTGCTGGTGGAGGCGGCCACGCTGACGCCAACGCGGATCCGGGACGTCGGGGTGGGAAGTTTTATTTACGCGGGATTGTTTCTGACAGAAGGCATCGGGCTGTGGATGTTGAAGCGGTGGGCCGAGTGGTTGACGATTGTGATCACGAGTTCGCTGGTGCCCGTGGAGATCTGGGAGATTTTCCGGCATCCGAATGCGGCGAAAGTGGTGGTGCTGGGAATTAATCTGGCGCTGGTGGGATACCTGGTTTATCAGGTCAGGAAGAATGGGGAGGAACAGGGGTAGGAGGAGGGAGTGGGGATTTAGGTGTTAGAGAGTTTAAGAGTGAAGAGACGATTGCAGGGATGGGATTTGCTGTTGGCGTAAATAGCAGAAGACCAGAGGGATTGCTCGCGCGGAGTCCGTTCCGAACGACGGGTCTTCTTGGGTGGGTGACGCGGCAGGCGCTGGTTTCTGCGTCAGGCCTGGCCAACGACGACGGTACCTATACGCTCAGGACTTCACGGAGAACAATAGGGCGGAGATTTGTACATTCGTGTGGGGAGCGGTGTATGCTCGTGCGCACGGCGAAATGTCTGATGGGGGAGTGACAATGGATGACGCAACTTCTTCGGTTTCCGTTTCGACGGTGGTGCAGGACGCGCTAAAGGAATGGACATACCGCCTGCAGAATTACTCGATATTGGCGCTGCGGTCAGTGACCAATATGTTTGCGGGGCGGCGGTACTTCACGGATCTGGTGGACCAAATGGACCAGATCGGAGTGGGCTCGCTGCTGATCGTCGTCGTAGCGCTGTTCTGCGTAGGCGGCGTAGTGGTGCTGAACGCGGCGTCGCAATTTGCGAGATTTGGAGAAACGGTGCTGACGGGCGACGCGGTGTCGTTGGCGCTGACGCGGGAGCTGGGGCCGGTGTTCGTGGCGCTGCTGGTGGCGGGCAGGAATGCGACGGCGATGGCATCGGAGCTGGGGTCGATGGTGGTGAGTGACCAGGTGGACGCGATGCGAGGATTCGGCATCGACCCGATACGGAAGCTGATGACGCCACGAGTGCTGGCGACCGTGATGATTCTGCCCTTGCTGGTCGCAGTGGGAGTTTGCGCCGGACTGCTGGGAGGGTTTGTGGTGGCGAGCCTGGTGCTGCACCTTGGCGCAGAACAATTCATGACACGGGCCATCAACGCGCTGGTTTTTGGCGACCTGTGTATCGGGTTCACGAAACCCATTGTATTCGGATTCATCATTGCGACGGTGGGATGCTTTGAGGGATTTCGTGTCGAAGGCGGGACTGCGGGGGTGGGACGTGCAACGATTAATGCGTTTGTGGTGTCCTCGGTGATTGTGCTGGTCGTGGATTTATTTATTACGCGACTGCTGCTGTACGTATTCGGTTTGTGAGGGAGAGATTAACGCAGAGGAGGCGGGGTTGAGGAGTTAAGAAGTTAAGAAAGGAAGAAGTGGGGAGCGATTGCTCGAACCGCGGGGCGGGCAGCGGCTATAGGTGAGAACGGAAGAAGTCGATGGAGCGCTTTCGAGCTTGCGAGGCCGCTTTGGCATTGTAGTCGGGGCGCTGATCGCAGTTGAAACCATGGCCGGCATCGTCGTACAGGAAGAGCGGGAGACCGGGATACGCCTGCTGAACTTTTTGGATTTCGGGAGCGGGGATGTGTTTGTCTTTCGCGCCGAAATGCAACATCACGGGGCAGCGTGGTTGTTCGCTGAGAAATCTTGAGATTTGCCCGCCGTAGTAGCAAACCGCCGCTGCGGGATTCAGGCGCGTAGCCGCAAGCCAAGCGAGCGTACCACCCCAACAAAAACCGACAACACCGACCTTGCGAGGCGGATTCCCCTGCGAAGCATATGTGATCGCGGCTGAGACATCGAGAAGAGCCTTGTCGAAGCCGATCTGCGTAGTGATCTGCGTGCCACGGGACGCATCGGCGGAGTTGTATTTGAGTTCGATGCCGGGCTGAACGCGATCGAACAATGCGGGAGCCATGGTGGCGAAGCCCTGCCTGGCGTAATCGTCGACGAGAGAACGGATATGACTGTTGACGCCGAAGATTTCCTGCAGGATGACGACGAAAGACTTGGTGGGACCGGGGGGTTGTGCGGTGTAGGCGCGGAAAGAGTGGCCGTCCGAGGCAGTGAGTGGAACGTGAGAGCCCATAGAAGAAGTTTACAATCTTTAGTTCACAGTTAACAAGTTATAGGCTCGAAATCTAAGCAGCGAATCGCTTAAATCACCAGTAAAACAAAGGCGATTTCGAGTTTCCCCGAAACCGCCTTTTCGCCTAAAAACACCCGATGTCACTGAAAACGTCACTATCCTCCATGGGCCTTGTGATCGCGCGGGAAATCAAGCCGTATTGAGGCTGTCCTAGGCGCCAGGCAATTTCATACGTGAAAGCGTCATTTACTTCGGCCAACGCTTGCCGATCCCAATGCGAGAAAACTTTGGTTTCGTAACGCACACTCGCCCCGCTCTCGGAACGCTGTGGCATTGGTCTCGATTGCTCAATTGCCATCCTGGTTTCTGTGCTCATTGGCTTACCCTCATCACCATTCAAATCGTCAATAGATACCTCGCGTAGCGCACGAGCCCTGCGCAAACACTTACACGGCATAGCAAGCGCGACTGATGCTCAGCTTTTGCATCTTGTTTTGGAGTGTTGTTCGTTTCAATCCGAGGCGCTCGGCTGCTCCGCCCCTGCCGGCGACCCTTCCCGAAGCGGCCCGCAGCGCATTGATGATCACACGGCGTTCTGCTTGTTGGAACGTGGAGATCGGAGTCATCTCGGGCGACGAGGCTATAAGCTCCCCAGTTGGTACCGTTAATTCTTCGCCCTGTGAGAGGACGACGGCGCGTTCAATGAAGTTCGCCAGTTCCCGGACATTTCCCTTCCAAGGATGATTCGTCAATACCTCCATCGTGCGCGGAGGAATCGTCTTGATCTGCCTTCCCATCTCTCGGGATAGCTTCGACACAAAATAGTTCACGAGCAGCGGTATATCCTCGCGCCGTTCGCGAAGTGGCGGGATCGCAACCGGGAACACGTTGAGGCGGTAAAACAGATCCTCTCGGAATTTTCCCTCGCGAATCATCTCTGGAAGGTTGCGGTGAGTCGCGGCAATCATCCGTACATTGACATGGATGGTGTGGCAGCTTCCCAGTCGTTCAAACTCCTGCTCCTGCACCGCGCGCAACAGTTTCGCCTGCAGTTCCAGCGGAATGTCCCCGATCTCGTCCAGAAACAGCGAGCCCCCATCCGCAAGCTCGAATCTGCCTTTTTTTTGCATCAGGGCTCCGGTAAACGCTCCTCTCTCGTGTCCGAAGAGTTCGCTCTCCAGCAGCCCGCCCGGAATCGCCGCGCAGTTCACCTTCACCAGATTGCGGTTGTGCCGCGGGCTAAGTTCGTGAATCGCCCGCGCGATGAGTTCCTTCCCGGTCCCAGTCTCGCCGGAGATCAACACGGTGGCGTTGGTGGGAGCCACTATGTCCACTTGCGAAAGGACCGCGCGCAACCCGCCGTGCCGTCCGACAATTGTGTCCAGAAACGAGACCTGAGCCTGTTCTGGCCCGTGCATCAGTGATTTATCGGCAGGACGAAATACGCCGTTGATCGGCGGAATTGGCTGATATCCATTAAATTGAGTGACACTGGCTGCTGCTGCGCTCATCTTGCCTCCTCAAAACTATTCGGAATAACCTATTCTTTGCACGGAGTGTGGTCGGAATCGGCACTTTGGGCAACCCTAAACAAAGGAGTTGCGGCGGTCATTTCGGGGGTGGAATGGCCCCCTAAATTGTTTAGCTCACCAGCCAAAGCGCGCCCCGCACTGCCTGGAACAACGCAAATCCATGATGTTTGCGCAAAATCTGGAACCACTGAAATATCGTCGGCGTTTTCATGACTGTTACCTCCACTAAGCTGCTATCCGTTCTTTTGGTACGTAATCCAGATATTTCCAATCCGGCCTAGAATCCGGCTTGGGAAACTCTTTGACTTGCGGCTTGCGTTGCGCCGTTGACTCCTCGCGGCTCGCTTCCATCAACGCCATCATCTTGTCGTAATCCATAACAACGCTCCACTCAGTGAACCCGGTCAGCTGCCCGATGAACTTTGTTCGTTTCTTGCTGGACCGCCCTGATCTCTGCACGGGAGTGTGCTCGCAGTCCCGCCCGTGGACAACCCCACAACGGTAGTTCGTGGACACTACATCGGTTTGCGGTGGGCACTATACAGGGGGGATGGGATCCCCTTTTTGTGACAGGAATGGCCTCAAAAGAGGGCTGGGGGGTAATTCCTTCGATGAGGGTAGGGGCTAGCTGTTTCGGTCCGGAAGCTCGACGCGCTTCCATCCAAACAGGTGAGCGTCAACCGACCAGGCCCCGGGTCCCAGGAGGGCCAGGGCAGCACCGAGAGTCCCTAAGAAGATAGAGGTCCAAGGATCGGCAGGATGCAGGAAGGCTTTCCATAACGCAAGGATCGCGAGAACGGTTCCTGCCGCGGGGGTCCACAGACCGACAAGCAAAAGTATTCCTACAACTCCGGTGAGCGCATTCAGTATGGTTGGTCCAACCGGGGGACCGCCGCGGAGTGCCATCGCAGCGTGAAAAACCACGGCAACGGCCGCTACTGCTCGCAGCAATAAAAGACCCACGCCAGGCGCACCGTGGGCGAAAGTTGAGAAAAGTCGACGCACGACATGATCAAGATTACGCGCTTCGCTCTACAGACATAACCCCCAAACGGCCCGAGCGAGGGACTCTTTCGAGCGAATTACAACTCGATGATGCCCCGTTTCACCCCGATCATGGCGGCTTGGGTACGGTCTTTCGCACCCAATTTGGACAGGATGTTTCGGACTTGGCCTTTGACCGTCTCTTCGCTCACGGATAGCTGCTCGGCAATCTCTTTATTTGGATTCCCCGCAGCAATCAGCCGCAGCACACGAACTTCCGCCGGAGTCAGGGCGTCATCGGTGGCATGCTCGGCAAGTTCGTAGGAAGCCTCAGCGGAAATCGCCTTTCTGCCCGCATAAACGGCTCGTATGGTCTGCAACAGCTCCTCATGCAACGAACTTTTCAGCAGGTACCCCCGAGCGCCTGCTTTGATTGCCCGCTGCACCTGGGTGTCCCCGGAGTAGGTAGTCAGCATGATGATCCGCGCTTCCGGAGCTTCGCCGTGAATCGCGATCAATGCGTCCAGCCCGCTCATTACTGGCATTTGGAGGTCCATCAGCGTAATGTCCGGATGCTCTGCTCGGAACTGCTGGATCGCTTCACGTCCATTCGATGCTTCGCCTACAACGCGCATGTCCGACTGACCACCGACGAGATTAGCAACACCCTCCCGGACGATTGGATGATCGTCGGCCACCAGAATCCGAATCTGACTCGGCTCGTCGCTCATGGCTTTTTCATTGTGCCTCGGCCTGATAGCTTCGCAAGAAGCTTCTCGGTTAAGGATATTTGCTGTCCGTCAGTAACTGTCGTGTATGCGCGTGCAGCAGGAATGCTCAGTTCCAGTTCCGTGCCGGCGTCCAGTTCGCTCCACACTGTTAGCTTGCCGCCTATGAGCTTGGCTCTTTCCCGCATGCCACGCAAGCCAAAGTGCCCTTCGCGGCCGTCGTCGCTCAGTAGCTTCGGGTCGATGCCCTTGCCGTCGTCGCGCACGCGCACTCGCAGCCGCCGGTCGTCGTAGTGGATTTCTACCTCGATCTGCTTCGCATCCGCGTGACGGAACGCGTTGCGTATGCTCTCTCCGGTTATACGGTAGACTTCGTCGCGAAGAATCGGATGCAGATCGCGCGGCGTGCATGCGGTTGGCTGGGGTCTAGCCCTGATCATCATTGTGGGAGGGTTGTCTCAGTTGATCAGGACATGCGCCTGGCGGCAGACGATCACATACGATATCAAAGGGCTTCGCTGGTCACGCAGTGTTGGCGCGCAACTCGCCTCGGACGTGTGTGGGCAACTTGGTTTTGCAGGAAAGCTGGTCGGGGAGGGGATCCGCGTATCTCTGTTGAGTCCTGTGGTGCCGGTGGCGCGTGGATTATCGTCCTGCGCGATTGACGGAGGAATGCATCTCTTGACGGCCGCGGTCGTTGCTGTATTGGGAATCAGTATCACTCTATTGCATTTCCCTCTTTCTGGTCAGTGGCGAGTCTATGCATTGCTGCTCTCTGCCGTGCTCATCGCACTGGTGATCCTGGCGGCTGTTGCCGTCGCGAGCGGTTGGCAGTTGATGGGGAACGCGGCCAGAGCGATTGGGCGATTGCCTCAGCTTCACAACTGGGTCATCGGCAAACAGCCGACCATTGATTCAGCTGAACACAACCTCCTCACCTTTAGTCGCAAAGCGCCTGCCGCATTCTGGGCGAGCCTGATCTTCAGTCTCCTATGGCACGCGTTGGCAGTCTTGGAGGTCTATGTCATCGTGCGCTTCATGGGGGCAGGTATCGCCGTGGTCGGCGCGCTTGCGCTGGAAGGGCTGACAAAGGTGATCAACCTCGTAGGAGCAGTTAATCCAGGTAACGTCGGGACCTTTGAAGGTGGGAATATGCTTATTGCAAAAATGTTCGGTGTGACTGCCACTGCTGGCTTGACGTTGGCACTGTGCCGACGTGCGCGAACCGTTTTCTGGGCAGGAGTAGGGGCCGTATGTCTAATGGTGATGAAGGGGACCGAGTGGGGCAAAGCAGAATCGAGGTGAAGGCCCATGAGAAGGGTCTCGTTTTGCATCACGGTTCCGGTTGTATTGCTGCTGTTGCCTTGTGTGATCGAGGCAGACACTGTGGGCGAGCCGTATACGTTTTTCCGCAGGTTCGCTGGATTGAATGAAGAGCAGATAGCTGCGATCCGCTCGGGGAAGGCGGTTGCCAAGGTCGTCGAGTCGCCTTCCCCTGATGAAGTGTACGTCTTCGGATCGGTGCACGTCGAGGCGACTCCAGAGAGCTCTACCTCAAGCTTGCCTCTGACATCGACCCGTTGCGCAAGCTCCCCAGCTAATCTCGCAATCCAGTGTTTCAGCGATCCGCCGCAGCTTTCCGACCTCGATTGGGAGAGGGTCGAAACAGGCCGGGCTTACCGGATTGAAAGGGAGCATCGTGCGCAAGGTGGCCGTAGACAAGACCCGTTCTTCACTCGAGCGGGTCCTCGTGACGATAAAACAAAAGCTGGAATCGCAGCACTCGCAAGGTGAGTGACGGCATTCCCTGACTGCCGAACCGCAGACGTTCACGGAAGAACTCGAACCGTAGTTGGTGCATGACAAGTCGCAGCCGTCATAATAAGCAGCGCGACCACAGGCTTAACGGTTCGCATCGTGACAATTCGCACCAAGCGTTTTCCGCCGCATTGTTCATGGCGCATCCTGTCCATGACACACAGATGTACTCGCCACGTCTTCCGTGCTGCCGCCAATGCTTGTCGGGCCTTGCTCCTGATTCTTCAAGGTTGGCCGAGTGAGCAGATGCTCCTATTCCGCCCTAGCATGAATTGGCTGCATTGATGCGTAAGAAGCGCAGCATGCCCATTTCCGAAAGCCCAATCTGGAAGTTACACGCGTAAGATTTGATCCACCTTTCTTGAAGGTCGAAAAAACGCCCGCGACAGAACGTTTCACAGGGACGTGATGCGGGTCACAGACAAGACCGCAATGCCCCAGGGAGGATTGCTTCGAAAGGTGGTTTTTCTCCAAGGCTCGATAGGTAACCCTACTCAACTTTTGTTGTTGCGGTGCTACTCTGATGGGTATGCCAGCAGAAAGCAGTGCAGGGCTGGCACTGGCCGATAAGAGGTACAGAGCCTTACTCGATGTGTGCAGCACGATTGCCCAGCAACGCACGGTACAAGGCGTGCTGCACAGTGTACGTAGCCTTCTGTCGAACATCTCTGGTGTCTACTCGGCCGGACTGTACCTGCTGACGAACGACGGCAAGGCCTTGAAAGTGATTGCATTGGATCGCGCCTCCGAGGGGACGCCCATCCCGATAGGAACCGAGGTTACCTGTACCGGCGTGGCCGTCCGAGTAGTGGAGAAAAACGAACCTGTTTATCTTCCGGACGTAGCGGAGGAGATGCTGAAATTCCCGCAGCTTGCACCGTTCGCATCCAGAGTTCGTGGGCGTCACTGTTATCTTTTCCCGCTTGCGACATCCCGGAAAACATATGGTTTTGTAGCATTCACCAGTGCGCAGAGCGCAGAGTTCGGCACGGAAGATGTAGAGCTGATGGGCTCGCTTGCATCGCACATTGCTGTAGCTGTTGAATGTGCGGTATCAGTCGACGCTGCGGCGGTGTATCAACATCAATTGACAGAGGAGCGCGATCGTTCCAGCCTGTTGCTGGAGATCAACAATCACATTGTCAGCAAGCTCGAAGTGAACGAACTCTTTCAGGCTGTGGCAGAATCGATGCGCAAGCACTTGGGCAGCGATGCCGTTGAATTCTGGCTACTTAACAAGCAGTCGGGCTGTTTGGAACGTAGATTTCTCGACTTCCCAACGGGCACAGGCTTTTTGGCGAAGGTTGTCGTTACGGTAGCCAGCACCCTGGAGAGCGAATGGTGGCGCCTTGGGAAGCCGCAGTTTTACGCACCGCATAAGATGTCAGACTTACCTCCGGCCATCTGTGAGGCGATCAAAGCTGAATCGCTCCTTTCGCGCGTCTCTGTTCCCCTGGTGGGCACCGACGGCGCCTTGGGCCTGATGCACATGAGCAGCCGTAAGGCGGATGCTTTCAGCGAGGCGGATCTCGATTTGCTGTCGCAGATCGGCACTCAGGTATCTTTGGTGCTTGATAATGCTCTGGCCTATGGACGGCTCCGCGCGTCGCGCGACGATCTGGAAGATCAGCGGTTGTATTTGGAATCAGAGATTAGCTCAGAATTCAACTTAGAGGACATCGTCGGTAAAAGTGCCGCCCTTCGCAAAGTGCTGGATCAGGTTGCGATTGTCGCCTCCAGCCAATCAACCGTGCTCCTGCACGGCGAGACCGGGACTGGCAAAGAACTGTTCGCCCGGGCGATTCATAACTACAGCCCGCGTCGCGAGCGCACATTTGTTCGGCTGAACTGCGCGGCCATCCCTTCTGGACTGGTGGAAAGCGAACTATTCGGCCACGAAAAGGGCGCTTTCACGGGGGCCCTGATGCCAAAGAAAGGCCGGTTCGAGCTCGCGGATCACGGCACGCTGTTTCTAGATGAAATTGGGGATATCAGTCTCGAGCTGCAGCCAAAGCTGTTGCGCGCCCTGCAGGAACATGAATTTGAGCGACTGGGGAGTACGAAAACGATTCGCGTGGATGCTCGCCTGATTGCCGCAACCCATCGCGATCTGCACACAATGATACGTAACAACCAGTTCCGCGAAGACCTTTTTTACAGATTGAATGTTTTTCCGATTGAGATTCCCCCGCTTCGCGAAAGGCGCGAGGACATTCCGCTCCTGGTGCACTATTTTGTTTTGCGCCACTCCCGGCAAATGCAAAAGCGGGTTAAATCTGTTCCGAAGCAGGCCATGGAGGCGCTGGTGAACGCCGATTGGCCGGGCAATATTCGGCAGCTGGAAAACTTCATCGAGCGCTGCGTGATCTTCACGCAAGGCGAAGAGTTAAATGTGCCATACGCGGAGCTGAAGAAAGTGTCCGAGCGCTCCGCTACTTCCGCCGCGCCAAGTTTCGAACAGGCCGAGCGGCAAGCCATTATCGATGCTTTGAGAGCCGCCACCGGGAGAATCGCTGGCAAGGGCGGGGCGGCGGAGCGCCTGGGACTGAAGCGAACAACACTCCAAAACAAGATGAACAAGCTGAACATTAGTCGTGCTGGCTACACCGAGTAACAATCCCACATCTCTAGAAACGTTGCTTCTGAAGCTTCTGAACTCTGGCCTCAAACCGGCCATTGAGCCCCGCGGCCACAATGACGGCACTGCCCGTCGGTCGGGCACGGGTGATCCCCGACACCCTTCCATATTCTATTGCAATTTGAAGACCCAAAGTTGAGTCACCAGCGAGCGCCATGCTCTGTACGATTGGGCTGCTGTAACCGCGGACCTTTCCAGAATTTTTACGAAGCTTGCCTTGCTCGCGGGATGAAGCCGCAATCAAGTCCGTCCAGAACCGGCCCTACAAGAACCAAAGGAATTATGTCGGCAGGTTGGCTATTCTCGTCAGCGTCAAATCCAGACTCGCTGCTTTTAGGTCCACCGGGACACCGGACGCCGTTATGACATTACCTTCCATGGTCCCGGTGATATCCAGTTGATAGTCTCCAACAATGTCGAGAATGCCGACAACGCCGGGCATGAACCGATGCATCGTCAGGCGTGCTTTGATGGTTTTTCCATTTGTCTCATAGTGACCAATATACGTGAAACCGCTATCCCCGCCGAAGACGCTACCCTTCATAAACACTGCCACGCCGCCTGTGCTTCCCTGCAACGAATCAGCTTGAACAGTCCAAAATCCTTCCACCATCTCATCTACCTCCTTGCGACTTTTGATCGCATATAATTCGCGTCCATTAGCACACCCGCGCGCCTGGCCGCTGGCGCGCATCCACATCATGAGCTGCAATGAGAGCCACGAAACGTGAGGAGAAGTTTATTTGATTCTTGAAATAGCTGACAGAGTGCTCTTCTGCACTCTCTGCTACGCGCATTCCTGGGAGCCTCCAAGCGGGAACGAAAAACGCTGAAGAAGACCAAAGGCCATTCGTACCTGGCTCCAAGCCGCTGTTCAACACCGTCCTCGCGATATCTGGCTTGTCTACGATTAGTCGAATTACAAATCTTCCACGGTTCGGGAGGGATTGAAGTGCGAGCATGTTCACTTCGCCGTCGGCAAGTGCTTGGCAGACCTTTCCTCGCATGCTAGGCCGATCCTCCATGAGCACAGTAAATTCTTAGGTGATTGCCATAGCGGGACCTCCTTTGCATCCGGTGATGCGATAATGCGAATCGCAATTCGGCTGCGCGGAGTGTAACCAAATCTTATGCCTCGGGCATCCGGGTTTCAACTGTAGCGAAGCCGCAAATCTTCCCTAGACCTCAGCCCGCGAGTCCGGTCAAGAAAAATCCACAGCCGAGACATTTGAGGCTGTATCCTAGTGGCCGTTAGGGATCACGCTATGTGGATCAACTCCCGCCCTCTATGTAAGGCCCTGTTGAAGAAATTCAAGCTGCGCGGTGCTTGTTATGCACTCCTGGTGGCAGTGCTTACGGCCGAGATTTCCGCCCAAGTTTCGCCGCCCGCGTCCGATCTCCCATCAGACCAGCAGGTACTCGCATTTTTGAGCGAGTCAATCGACTGGTATCGGCATCGTGCGGTAGAGGAGCACCTCGCAACCGAACCGGTCGACCTTGTGCTCCTGGAGGACACTCGCCCGGTTGCTGCGCAGATTGTACAACTGTCGTTTGACTTTGCCAGAGCTGACGCATCCCTCGCGGCCACGTTCAAGGCAGGTAAGCAGAGAGCGAGTGCTGCGATTGCGAGCGGTTCCTCACCAGACTTGGCGCATTTCGTTCGGTTGGAAAATAATGCCGACTTGGCGAGCCGGCAAGCAAGCCAGGAAATCGAGACAATCAAGGAGAAGCTTGCAACCGCTCACGGAGCAGAGCGCCAAACTTTGCAAGCCTCGCTGGATGTGACTCAGCGTCGCCTCGACCTCCTGCGAGCAGGCACAGCCAGCCTCCGGGAGCTGGTTGAATTCGTGCAAGCGACTGGAGGTCGTCAGACCGATTTGGTATCGAGTATCGAGGACCTGGCACGAACTGTGCCCGAGGTGATCAGTCTCACCGCTGCAAGGTCGCAGATACAAAATTCTGAGGTTGTTTCACTCGCTAAGCCGCGCGATTACGGTATTCTCGGCCTCAGCTCGGAGGTGTCAGCACTCGGAAGAAAACTGCGCATCCTCGATGACGAAATCGGCCGGACCGACAAGCTGCGGCAATCATCCGACGCTCTCCGCAATCCATTGGTGGCTTATGCCAACCAACGTTTTCCAGTAGGTACTGAAAACTATCTTCAGACAAGCGACCTTGGCGTATTGCAACAGCAGAAGGCAGAACCTGATGCGCTCATAGCTGTGGCCAAGACACTTGCTCCGGCCATGGTAGCGTTAGACAAGCAGAACGTATTGCTTGCTGCATACATTAAGCGCCTGAGGACATGGCGTGCCACCGTCGAAAACGAAAATGCGAAAACGTGGAAGAGCCTCATCTTGCGGGTGGTGGATGTTGCAGTAGTTATTGGCGCCCTGCTACTAATTGGCGCCGCTCTGCGCGGCCTCACCGAGCGTCATGTTCGCGACGCTGAGCGCCGTCACGTTATTCGTGTGATCGAGAGGGTGGTCCCCTGGGTCATGATTGTGCTGGTCGCCGCACTGTCGTTTACGTCCGACTTGACATCGTTGGCGACCTTCTTCGGCCTTCTGACGGCGGGGGTAGCCATTGCGCTTCAAAGCGTCATCCTTTCCGCTCTCGGATACTTTTTGCTGGTTGGAAGGCGCGGAATAAGAGTCGGAGACCGGGTACAGATTTCGGGGGTGACCGGGAAGGTAATCGATATCGGTTGGCTGCAATTTCGGGTACAAGAGATTGACAACGAAACACAGCAGCCCACAGGTCACGTAGTCACATTCTCGAATTCTTTTGTTTTTGTCTCGCCAGCTACTGGCCTATCTAAGTCGAATCCAGAGGACGCCAAGTCAGCGCAACTGGAAGTCGTCGGAAAGACCCCACAGCTATAAGGCCGATTTGCTGTTGTCGTCCGGCCCAGTTCCAAAACAAAGCGCTTCAACGGCATCAGCGGCGAGCAGGTATGGTAACGTGTCCTCGACAATATGAGTTCGAAAGCTCGTGAGCGGCTCCTTCAACAGTGCACACATAAAAAGAGCATTGATGTGTTTGTGGCTAATAATTAGGAGTGACTCGCTGCGGAATGCTAATGCCGCGTCCCGTATGGCCGCCGCGGCGCGGTGCTGTGCAGCCTGTACGCTTTCACTGCCACCCGGTATGGCAATGCCTCCCGGGTCAGACAGCCATTTGCCGTATCCGGAGCTTTGATCTAACAGCAGTTCACTCACTTTCCTGCCTTCCCATTTTCCGTGGTCTAGCTCGCGTAATTGCGCCGTTTTGTAAATGGGTAATTCAAGCGATCCGCCATATAGTTGTGCCGTTTGGTACGCCCGCCGGGCTGTACTACAGGCGATCCGGTTGACGCCGAGCTTACAAACACCAGCAACGTTGGTTTTAGCCTCCTCAATACCAACCTTGGCGAGCGGTAAATCGACCGTGCCCTGCAGGCGGCCTTCCAAATTCCAGGCCGTCTTGCAGTGTCGCGCAAGATAAATCGTGGCAGGGCTACCCTCCATTTTTCGTTGTTTCAGTTGCGTCACTCGGACAGAGCACCGACTGTCCGTTGTTGTTTCGCAGGCTGCCGTTGTCATCCCTTCCTCGAGGCTTCCGTACCGGGACAGGTATTCTCGGTCTTCTGCAATCCGGCTGCCTCCGTCCAGTGCTTGCACCGACCCATCGAGCTCTCCGACAGAAATGCGAAGAACATTAGGACGACCTTTTAGATTGCGACTTCCAGCTCCATATCCAATGGCTTCGACTCATCGCCGGAAATGGAGAAAACCGGCATTCCAGCGCCCGGATCATGGCCGCACCGGTTGGCGTGACCAGTTCGTGTTTGATTCCCGAAGAATAGATGGGAGCTCCCTTCAAAAGTGCGAGGGTTGCGGGTTCCACCACAATGACCAGCCCGATGCCGGCTCTAAAACCGACGAGCACCGTTCGCCACGATTCCCAGGCGCAGCAGGCACGCCAGCAAAAGTGCGGCTCCCACCCAACGTTGTTGTCGTGCTAACGCTGAGCACGCGCGAGGTCCCAAGCACCGCGTATATCACCATCGGCACGAGGGCGGTATAGAGGCCTACCTGCACGACCTGCACCGGCAGCCCGGCCATCATCGCGTACGCCATCGCCTTGGGAATGATTACGGCGCCGGTGATCAGTCCCGCGACGATGTCGGGCCGCAGCCAATCCGCACGCCATGAGACCAGCCACTCTGGTAAGACACGGAACCACCGATGCTCTGACATGCTGCCGGCCTACCAAAGCTGCGGGACAGTTCGATGTGTCTGCTTTGCCTCTACATACCCTTTCGGCTTTTGCCTTGGCGGAAGCTCGGGGGGCGTATAAGGAATCTCCTCCCACGGGATGCTGCTGAGTATGTGCGCAATGCAGTTCAGGCGGGCACGCTTTTTGTCGTCTGACGGAACGATGTACCAGGGCGACGCTGCTGTATCCGTGGCTGCAAGCATCACATCCCGGGCACGTGAGTAGTCGTACCAACGGCGGTGCGATTCCAAGTCCATAGGACTAAGCTTCCAGCGCTTGGAAGGATCTTCAATTCGCGCGAGGAACCGCTTGTGCTGTTCCTTTTCCGATACTTCGAGCCAATACTTTAGAAGGATGATGCCTTGGCTGACAAGAAAGCCCTCGAAGACGGGACAGTCCCTGAGAAATTCCCTGTGCTCTTCCTTGGTACAAAAGCCCATCGCGTACTCAACACCGGCGCGGTTGTACCAGCTCCGGTCGAAGATGACGACTTCACCTCCGGCGGGCAGTCGTTCAATGTAGCGCTGGGCATGGAGCTGCGTCTTCTGCCTCTCGGTTGGCGCGGGGAGGGCGACCACGCGAAAGATGCGCGGGCTGACACGCTCCATGATGCGCTTGATCATCCCGCCTTTGCCGGCTGCGTCTCGTCCTTCGAAAATGATCACAATGCGGGCGTTGGTCGCCTTGACCCAGTCCTGGAGCTTGACCAGCTCAACTTGTAGCTTGAAAATCTCGGCCTCGTACTCTTTTTTGCCGATCTTCGGTTGGTCGTTGGCGCCGGAGAGTTTAATGTCGCTGTCCAGCCTTGATTTTGATTTCTTGTCGTTCTTGGATTTCTTGCCCATCGTTGTTTCCGGTTTCCTCGGTGTCGGCCGCGCCTGTTTAGAGGCCGGCCTGTATTCCTGCGCGCTGAAGTGCGACTGTTTTGTCGGCCTTTTGTGGCTCAGCGAAAGGCCGACAACAGGCTCGGCGAGAAACTCTCGCGCGGGCCTGAGACTGCGCCGCCTGATCATTATCAGAGGCAACTTGAGTGCCAACAGCAGAAAAGTGCTAACCGCTTCGCATCCGCGGACATGGGTCCGATGCTGAGAAGTTTAGCGTGCCTCAATGCGGGCTTTGTCCGAATGTGGGCACCGAACACAGCTTCGAGTGGTCATGCTCTCCGCGAACAATGGCTTACGCCGACCAGTCCTTGCTTCTCGCTTATCGCGACATCGTGCTCGGACTCATCATTATCTTCGGGTACATGCTCCCTGACACGGCACACTATGGTCTGTTCAAGCTCCCGAGATATCGAACCGTTCCGGAGAGTTACCTCTTTGTCGCTACCGCTGATTGCGGTCGTAGCCCTGGCCCATGCGGGTAGTGTGCTCTTCGGTCTTTGGAACTCCAGCTCACACCTTCCGACTCCGCCGTTTCACCGAAAGCTGAGCGAGGGATCGTGCAAGGAAAGCGTTGACCGTCGCTAGGTCCTGTGCGGAAAGCTGGGCACGCAGTCGCTCCTGCTCCGCCTTGGCTTCGTCGATTTTTTCGGCAGGTACAGCCATGTCGGTTAAGATTGAGACGCGATTGCCAGTGACCTCCACGAGCCCCTCACCAACTGCGAGGAAATCATCTCGCCCATGTCTGTGGAAACTCAGCTCACCCGGCACCAATTTCGTCATCAGCCGGATGTGCTGCGGATAGACTCCCATCTGCCCCTCGACGGCTGGGAGTGTTCCCAGCTCCACATCTTCGGAGCATACCGTTCCTTCCGGGGTCGCGATCTCGAGCTTTAGTGTCAATGCCATGCGAAGCTCCAAAGCAGGATCAAGCTTGCTTGACCTCTTCGATTGGACCTTTCATGTAGAAGTTGGCCTCGGGGACGTCATCGTGTTTGCCAACTAAAATCTCCTTGAAGCCGCGCACAGTATCGGCTACTGCCACCTGTTTGCCTTCGCGGCCGGTGAAGACCTGCGCGACGCTAAATGGCTGACTCAGGAAACGCTGAATCTTGCGAGCTCGGAATACGGTCAGCTTGTCTTCCGGCGAGAGCTCGTCCATACCGAGAATGGCGATGATGTCCTTTAAGTCCTTGTACCGCTGCAGCACCTTTTGAACTCCACGGGCGACCTCATAATGCTCCAGGCCGACCACTTCCGGAGCTAGAGCGCGGGAAGTGGAAGCCAGGGGATCCACAGCTGGGTAGATCCCTAACTCCGCAATCGCACGATCCAAGACGATGGTTGCGTCCAAATGGGCGAAGGTCGTAGCCGGCGCCGGATCGGTTAGGTCGTCGGCTGGTACATAAACCGCCTGAAACGATGTGATCGATCCTTTTTTGGTCGAAGTGATGCGCTCCTGCAATGTTCCCATCTCTGCCGCCAGAGTCGGTTGGTAGCCGACGGCGCTGGCTGTGCGGCCCAGCAAAGCGGAGACTTCCGAGCCCGCTTGGGAAAACCGGAAAATGTTGTCAATAAACAGCAATACGTCTTGATTTTTCTCATCCCGGAAGTACTCCGTGATAGCGAGACCAGAGAGGGCCACGCGCAAGCGGGCGCCCGGCGGCTCGTTCATCTGCCCGTACACCAGAGCGATCTTCGATTCATCCAGTTTGTCCTGCTTGATGACTCCGGCCTCGGACATTTCGTGGTAAAGATCATTGCCCTCACGGGTGCGTTCACCCACACCTGCAAAAACCGAGACACCACCGTGTAGCTTGGCGATATTGTGGATCAGCTCCATGATCACGACGGTCTTGCCCACGCCCGCTCCCCCGAATGCGCCGACCTTACCGCCTTTCAGGAAAGGACAGATCAAATCGATTACCTTGATGCCAGTTGGAAGGATCTGCGGAGAAGTCGCTTGTTCGGTCAGTGGCGGCGGCGTACGGTGAATCGGATAATATTTCTCGGCTTTCACGGGTCCACGTTCATCGACAGGGTTGCCGGTGACATCGAATACCCGCCCCATCACGCCCTCGCCTACGGGCATGCAAATCGGTTGGCCGTTGTCGGTGACCTTGAAACCGCGCTGCGAGACGAGAAACCTGTCCCCGGAAGCCCATATGATAGAGCTTGGGTTGCTGGGCACGAAGACAAGTTTCGCGTAGGCTTTCGCGATAGGTGAGCTGAGCAAAGGCCAAACAGAGGAACTGATCCCAGCAGGAGAAATCTTTCACGTAGCGATTGCCCTGGTACCGATCGACGCAAATTTGAACAGGGACATGATGGTCTTTGACATCCGTGGTCGATTTGACCTCGATGAGCCGTCATCGACCGTCCCTGCGTCGATGCAAAATATCGACGCGCACGAGCACGCTGCCGTGCTCGAAAGTGCCTTCGAAGATAGCGGGGACTTCGCGGTTCGCGGTTAACTCTCGCGTGGTGCGGATCGCCTTATCGAGTCCTTCGTTGCGAACCTCCACCCCACCCGGAAACAACTGGCGGGCGAGCATGCCGACCTCGCGTCCCTGCTCGATGACCGCTTCGCTGGCGGCGTCCGGCTCCGTTGCCAGTTCGGGCTGGTGAACCTGAAAATAGAGACGCTTCAGGCACTGACGACCTGCCTGGTTTTGACTCCGGAACAGCGCGAACAGCTCGAAGGCTTGGCTAGTTCACGATCCCTTCCGGCGGGATTGGTGACCCGGGCCAAGATTATCTTGCTGAGTGCTTCCGGTAAGACGAACCTGCAGATTGCGCGCCAGTTGAGACTGACAAACGCCACGGTAGGCAAATGGCGACGGCGATTCCTGAAGTACGATGTGGCCGGATTACACGATGAGTTGCGCCCCGGGCGCCCGCGCCCGATCAGCGACGAGCGTGTGGCGCAGTTGGTGCGCAAGACCCTGGCGACGAAACCAAAAGGCGGTACGCATTGGAGTATCCGGCAAATCGCAGCGGAGACGCGACTGTCGAAATCGACGGTGCACCGTATCTGGCAGGCCTTTGGATTGGAGCCGCACCGCCAGAAACACTTCAAGCTCTCGACGGATCCATTTTTTGTAGAAAAAGTACGGGATATTGTAGGGCTGTATTTGCATCCCCCGGAAAATGCTGTGGTTTTGTGCGTGGATGAAAAGAGCCAGATTCAAGCGCTCGAACGCACCCAGCCGATGTTGCCGATGGGACTGGGCTATGTCGAGGGTGTGACCCACGACTACCGACGCCACGGGACCACGACACTGTTTGCCGCCCTGGACACGGCGAAGGGCAAAGTGCTGACGCAATGCCGACAGCGTCACCGACATCAGGAATATCTGGGCTTCCTAAGAGAGATCGAGAAAAGCGTGCCGGAGACCTTGGAGGTGCATATCATCGTTGATAACTACGCCACGCACAAACATCCACGAGTAAAACGCTGGTTCGCCGTCGGCCACGATTCCACGTGCACTTCACGCCGACCTATGCCTCTTGGCTGAATCAAGTAGAGATCTGGTTCAACCGGATTACGCAACGGGCCATTCGTCGCGGGACGTTTCGCAGCGTCAAGGAACTGGTGGAGAAAATCGATCAATATGTGCAAGCTTCCAACACTCACGCGCAGCCTTTCGTCTGGACTGCCAC
Organism: Candidatus Acidiferrales bacterium; assembly: GCA_963775865.1. Lineage (GTDB taxonomy): Bacteria > Acidobacteriota > Terriglobia > Acidiferrales > UBA7541 > Acidiferrum. Next base: position 1,318,244 of record CAVZKU010000002.1, read on the forward strand.
GGCGGATTCGATCTTTGCCAAAGTCCAGCGACTATGTGAACGTCTTTCCGGGACGGCACACTAGCAGACTTCGACGATGACGAGGGACACGTCGTCGGCGAGGGGGCCGTTCCGCCACATGGTCACGCCGTCGAGGATCGCTTGCCGCATGTCCGGCAATTTATGTTTTGCCGAATCGAGGACTAATCGTGCAAAACCGTCGACGCCGAGCATGTCGTCGTGATGGTTAAAGACCTCGACGAGCCCGTCGGTGTAGAGAACCAGACGGTCGCCGGGCTCGAGGTTAATCTCCTCCACCGAATTGGATGGTGCTGTCTCGGAAAGACAGCCGAGAATGCCGTTTTGCGAATCGAGCAGGCGGACGTGCCCTTTCGAAGCGAGCATTGCGGGCGGATGGCCTGCGGCAGCAATAGCCATGTGCCGCCCACGCTGACTGAAACGTACGGCAGCCATCGTGAAGTAAAAACCGTCCGTCGCAATACGATCATGCACAAAGTCGTGGACGTGTCGCAGTAATGTATCCGGCCCTACCTTGCGTTCGAGCTGATGGAGTGTTTCGGAGTAAATGCGGTTGGCCATGAGCGCTGAACCAATGCCATGACCCGACACATCGCACATGAGAATCGTTAAAGCTTCGTTGCTGTGTGGAAAAACCACGCCGAAGTCACCGCCAATGGTACGCGCGGGACTGTAGTAAGTCTCGACCGAGACATCGTTCCAAACCAGGTTTTGTGGTGCGAGCGATTGTTGAACACGAGCAGCGAGTGAGAGTTCGGCCTCAATTTCCATCTGCCGCTTTTCGAGTTGGGCGTTGGATTCGCGAAGTTGCTCCTCGACGCGCTTCTGTGCGCTGATGTCGGTCACGATAAGTAAGACGTATTCCTGTCCGTCCGGTCCCTGAATCGATCGCCCGCTGAAGATCGCCGGGATCCTTTCGCCATTTTTGCGAGGCAAGTAGAACTCACTTCGACTGCGTCCATAGCGATGGCCTGATTCATGTTGCCGCAGGAGATACGGAATATCTTTCGCTGGGAAAATCGCATCGGGCGTTAGGCCGCGGATTTCTTCACGGCTATACATTCCCAGCCGGAGCAGCGCTTCGTTGGCGAAAACTACACGAAGCTGATCATCGACAATGACCACTCCCTCGTTGAGCTCTTCAAGAATACTCTCCATCTGACGAAGCCAATCCGGAGTTTGGATGTGGGCGTTAGCCATGACTGTGTTCCCTCGAGTGCCCCGCTGAACTCTCGATGTGTCTGTGACGCTCGTGTATCGCGATCGATCGGGTAACTATGGCAAACAGAACCGCGACGGATATGCCGCACATTAACACCCCGGTCATGCTCTCCAGGGGTCCTAGGAGTCGCCAGTTAGACGGAAGCATGACATCCGCACATCCGACTGTGGTGTAAGTGCTCGCGGAGAAGTAAAAGGCAAGGTCCCACGAGGAAAAGCAACGCAATCGGTACCAACCCGCCCAAAGAAGAATCACGAAGCCGTGCAGAACGATCACTGCGACGGATGATTTCACGACCAGCGCGGCTGCGTGGATCGGACGAAAGTTGTGAGTATCGCGCGTTAAGACGCGTTTTAGCCACTCGATCAGCGCAGCAACGCCGGCGCACTGCAAGCAGAGTGTAAGACTCAGCAGGAGAGCAGCCGCGGCAACTTGATTAAAAAGAATCATCGCAAAAGCCTTCAACGAACTAGACTTGCTCTCATTCGAGGGTCTTTTCCATCGCCGTTACGCCCCAGTCGAGACTTCGTCATCAGTTGCTGTGTGGCGCCATTTCGGGGGCCAGGCGAGCCTCAGTCTCAGCCACAGGTTGCTTCGTTTCCCAGCGGATGATTTTCAGGTCGAGTACGAAGATGCTGTAAAGAACGGGCACCAGAAGCAACGTGATGAACGTTGCCACGGCAAGCCCGCCTATCTGTGCATAACAAAGAGGCTGCCATAGGGGCCCTCCTTCAAGCGCCAGCGGGAGGAGGGCCAAGATGGTCGCTAGTACAGTGATCATTACGGGCCGGATACGCTGGATGCCTGCGTCCGGAAGGGCCTGCTCCAGAGGCTCCCCTTTCTCATGCATTTCCTCGATGAAATCGAAGAGTACGATGACGTGGCTTACGATCACTCCGATTAAGCTGGCGATGCCCAGAAAGGCCATAAATCCAAACGGCGTATGCATTACCGAGAGGGCGACCAGAGAGCCAATCACTCCGTAGGGAGCAGCGGCGAATACCAGAAGAGGTTTTACGGCGTTATTGAATTGAATCAATAGCGCGAGGTAAATCCCGAGTAAAGAGATCAACAGAACGAGTTTGAGGTTCTCGAATCCGTCGATTTGTTTGGCCCGTTCGCCACCAATCCGGAGCTGATAACCGGGCGGAAGATTTTTCTGAAATTCCTGTATTTTTGGAAGGATCTGGTTAAGCACCTCAGAGGCGAGAACTCCGGGCTGGGGATAACACAGTATGGAAATGGTGCGAAAATGCTCGCGGCGCCTGACGCGACCCGTTTCCAGAGAATTTCCGACCGTTGCGATTGACAGCAGAGGCACCCGGTTGTTTGTCTGTGAAGAGTAAACGTACAGGTTCTTGATGTCGGCAAGCTGGGCACGGTCCTCCATGCGAAGGCGCGCCACAATGGGGATGTTCTTGTCGCCTTCCTTAAAGATGCCCACTGTTGCGCCGCTCATGGCCGTGGCCGATGCGTCTGCGACATCAGCGTTGGTAGTGGCTGCCACGTTGGCGCGGTCTGGATCGATCTGAATCCTCTGCTGAACATTGTCAGGGAACCAATCATCACGAAGAACGGCGATGCCCTGAGCTTGCCTGACGATGTCCTGAGCCTGCGCGGCAATCTGCCGAAGAGTGCGAATATCGCTAGCTTCATTTCTCGCGTCAACGTCCGCCTGCCCAGAGATCAACAACTCGACGGGGTTATCCACGGGATTGGTTTGAAGCTGGCGAACCGTAATCCACGCGCCCGGTACTTCCTTGTCCAGTGCGTCCTGGATCGGACGAGCTAACTTTGGCGAAGCCTCTTTATCCGTGATCTCAACAATCATTTGCGCGTAGTTGGTCTGCGGCATTTCGGGCGAGACGGAGAACCAGAAGCGAGGTCCCCCGCCGCCAGCAAAGGTTGTTAATGACTTGAGAAGATGCCCACGGTTCTCTTTCGCAGTTACGTCAGGCGAATTGTCGATCACTTGTCGGACGACTCTTTCGGCCTGTACGGCAGCATCGTTGGTGACGCCCAAGGGAGTATCATTCGGCAGCCAAATATCCAAATAAAACCAATACTGGACATCTTCGGGAAAGAATTGGGTCTTAAGCCGAGAACCGAGTAGGGCGCCTGGAATCAGGAAAACCAAGGACCCGGCGAGGACAGCCCAACGGTGTTTTATGGCTTTGCCGACGAGTCTGTTGTAGAAGCCGTAAAATCCTCGTTGCCGTCTCTCCTCGATCGTCGGTTCTCGCTTTGCCGGAGGGCGCAAAATGTAGTAGCCCAGGAACGGAACAAAGGTCATCGCGACACAGAGCGCGCACAGCAGACAAACCGTCATCACGACAGGCAGGCTCTTCAAGAACTCGCCGGTATTGCCGGTGAGCAGCAAAAATGGCAGGTAGGCGATAACATTCGTGATTGTCGCGTAGAAGATCGCTGTGGCGAGCTTCGTCGGGCCAAGCCAGCAGGCAATGTTGCGCCGAAACCCTTCCGCCAAGTGACGTTTGATGCCGTCTCCTGAGACCACCGGCACGTCCACGAGAAGGCCCAGCGCGATGATCAGCGATGCGATGGAGACTTGTTGAAGATCGATTCCCAACATATACGCGATGCCAAACGTCATCGCGAGTGTGATCGGTATGGCCAGCGCCATAATCAGCGCCAGCCGCCACTCCCAAAACCCGATCAGCGAAACGATAACCACGAGAATGATGGCTTCGAGAAGCGCCCGCATGAACAGGTGAATGTTCTCGTAGACTTGTAGCGGTTGATCGGAAGTGTGCGCCAGAATCAGGTCGGCGGGAACGATTTGGCGAAGCTCCGAAAGCTTCAAATTCACGGACTGTCCGAAGCGCGCGATTTGCTTTCGATCGCGCATGTACACTGCTAAGGTGATCGCGCGGCTGCGCTGCCAGTGGCCATTTGTGTCCCGCCAAGTGTAGTAGTTGAGATACTGGGCAGGAGCCTGATAGCCTCGGCTGATTTGGACGAGATCCCGCAAATATACGGGGGTACCCTCTGACGTGGTCGATACCGCCACATCGCCGATGCTTTTTGCGGTATCGAATTGTCCGGAGGGAATGAGAGTGACCCTGCGCTCGCCGCTTTCAACCGTTCCGCCCGGCGCGATGATGTTCCGAGCCGAAAGCACTTTGGAGAGATCGGCAGGACGCAGGCCGTAGGCTGCGAGGCGATCCTGCGAGTAATCCAGATAGATGGTCTGCGACAAAACGCCACGCCGCTCCACCTTGGAAACTTCGGGAGCTCCCTGCAGCGTTCGGCCAATCAAGTCAGAAAAATTGTCGAGTTCGGCATAACTGTATTTGTCCCCGGCAACGCTGGCCAGCTTCGTTCGTGTTTCCTTCGGATCGCGGATGATCGCTGGGTCCCACGAATCGGGATGCAATTCGGACCGTTTTAGGCGCTCGGAGATAAACCGCTGAATAAACGCTTGAATGGAACTGTCATCTGCTCCGGAAACACCATCGACGCCGATAAATCCACTTCCCTGAATGATTTGCGAATCGCGAATGATTCCGGCCCTCTGCGCCTCCTCTTGAAACAAGTATGCGCTGTCAAGGACCTCACGCGCCGAAATCGATTGGGGAAAAGAATTCACTACAGTTACTGTTACGAGCTGGTCCCTTCGATTCTGATGTTTGGCGTCACGAACTTTGCGAATCGCCGCTTCAACGGAATTGGCACGAGCCGCAATTTCGATGTTGTCCGCCTTCGGGCTCGCGACGGTCAGCATGAGCGCGGCGGTGTCTCCGAAATCGCTCTGGAAACTGATGGGGCCGGCGCCCTGCGGTAGCTGAGCGTTTAGAGCATTCAGCTTGAGGTTGATATCGCTGAATTGCCGCTTGGTATCGGTGATGCCCTCATCCAGTTGAATGGTCACAAATGAATAGCCGGGAAGAGAGATGGATTTAATGCCGTAGTCTGCATCTGTTCCAGGATGGATGGTCTTATTCTCGGCGGCAACGTCCTCAATTCGACGGGTAATGTACTGTTCGACTTGTTGCGCGGTGGCTCCGGGCCATGGACAAGCCGCGACGCCGAGGCGCACGGGAATGTCCGGGTCCTTGCGCTGCGGCATGGATGTATAGCCGAACCAGCCCCAAATGAGCACTCCGAGAAGAAGGATCCAGGAGATATGCGGGTGCTCGACGAAAAACCTCGGGATATTGCGGCGATTACTGATCTCTTGTTCGTGTTCGAGTGCCATTGTTCTATACCTTTATGGGATAACCTGGATGAAATCGCCGTCCTTCAGACCAGCGGCTCCAACGACGACAACTTTCTCGGCTGGATTTACACCTTCAACTGCCACATCACTCTCGTGTGTTTCACCAAGTGCGACCTGGCGCAAATGCGCGACCCATTTGCCGCCTTGTTCGCTTGCGACGAAAACCGCATAGTGTCCGGCTGAGCCGGGGTCGGCAACAACGGCGCTAAGAGGGCACTGCGGGAACCTGGGCTTTGTGAACGCCTGTCAGACTCAATGAAGCAATCATCCCGGGCTTCAATGATGCTTTGGGGTTGGGGACGGTCACCTCGATGGCAAAAACGCGATTTTTCTCATCGGCGCTCGCGGCAATACTCGTGACCCGCCCGGTGTACTCTTTCGGATCGTCCTGCAAATGAATGCTGAATTGTTGCCCCAAGCGCAGACGCCTTACGGCATAGTCGGGAACGCCAAAACCGATTTTGACTGAACTCGTGTCGGCGATAGTAAAGGCCGGAGTCCCGGGTGATGCGAGGTTCCCTAGTTCGATGTTCCGGGCGAGGATGTACCCCGAGAAGGGCGCCGTCAGATCCGCGTCCTGGAGAGCCAACTGCGCTTGGTGCACATTTGCGTTGGCCTGATCCACAGCCGCGAGGGTCGAATCGAATTTGGCCTGCGCTCGATCGAAATCGGGCTTGGTCAAGCTCTCTGAGGCGTAAAGCGTCTTCGCGCGCTCGTAATCCTTCGTCGCCTCGACATGCTGAGCTTGGGCGGCATTCAATGTTGCGGTGGCCTGGTCGAGTTGATTCTTCAAGTCCTGATGGCGAATCTGGGCGAGAACGGCGCCCCTAGCAACATAGTCTCCCGAACCTATGTCGCGACGCCGCCCGTCAGCACCCGCGACCTGTTTAATTTCGGTCACATATCCCGCGGACTTGAATGACAGAACCGCTTCCGCGAAAGGCAGAACGGAAGCCGAGTAGCGCAAATCTTCTGAAGGCGAATACAAAGCCACATCCACCAGATGAACCGGCGTGGGCGACTTGGCGGCTACTTGCGTGGGTTGATGACAGCCATTTGTAGCTGCGGTCATGACGAAAAGCACAGCCGTTATTGCTGGTCCGAGCCCTTTTCTGAATTTGCTCCCCATAACGTCTACTCCTCTCCAATCGCTTTCTCGAACTCCGCCCTGACTGGCTGTCGCGCCTAAAACAATTCTTGCTCTCATCGTTATTCTTCTCCCATCGCTTTGCGCAGTTCGGCAAAAGAGCTCCAATAAGAGGAAAGCGCTTGCTGATACTGGAAACTCGTTTCGGAACTTTGAGCTTGCGCCTGGAGAAGGTCTCTTAAGAGTGCGGCCTGCTCCTTATATTTGTTGCCCGTGACGCGAAGCTGCTCTGCAGATGCTTCGTGGGCGGTGCGAGAAGCCTTAAGCAGCAAAGTAGCGTCCCGCCATTTACGGTATCTTGCGCCCACCTCTACGGCGACCTTCGATTCCGTCTCTTGGATCCCGTTGCGCGCCTGTTCGATAGTTTTCGTTGCCTCGACAACCTTGTTGTGGCGGCGTCCCCAATCAAATGGCTCCCAACTCAGGTAAAAGCCGGCGCTGGTAACGTTTTGCGGGAGAACTTGCACGTTGCTGATACCCTGATAGCGCAGGGACAGACTCAGGTCCGGAATGTACTCGGCTTTCGCGAGACGCCGATCATATTCGGCCTGCTTCTCCTTAAGGTGCGCCTGCCGGCACTCGGGGCGGTTCGCCACTGCTTCCTGCCGGGCTGAGTCGAGAGTCAGATCACTCGTGTCTTGCTCAGGAACGAACTCGACACGAAAAGGTGTCGAAACATCGCGCCCAAGGAGTTGGTTCAAGGCTTCACGCTGTGTCGCCAACCCATTCTCTGCGACGGACAACTCATAGCGCGATTTGGCTAGGCGGGCGTCGACGTCTAATGCATCGGCGCGCAGCACCGTCTTTTCTGACACGTATTGGACTGTGACCCGCTGTGCTTCTTCGAATGTTTTTACCGCCTCACGAGCGGCATCCACACTCGCTTGAACCGCAAAAAGGTTGAAGTACGCATTGCGGACTTCGGCAGCGATTTTCTGGCGTTCAGCACGCACATCTTCACGAGCGATATCACGTCCGAGTTCTGTAAGGTGAATGCCGAGGCCGATCTTGTATTGCTGTGTAACCGGTTGATCGGCATTGGCAGTGATGTAGGTGGTGAACACCGCCGGCGTGTGGATTTTGGCGTTCGTTGACGGGATTGGCCCAGTGCCCGCATAAGTGCCCAGGGAACCTTGCGGGATGGTAAAGTCAAACGGGTGCAGCAACTCTCCGCCCAGCATGGTGAATTGAAATTGTGGTTTCCGCCGGCTACGCGCGGTACTCACTTGGAAGTCGTATTTCTGAGCTTCCAGGACCGAGTTGTTCACAAGTCGATTGTGCAGGAGTGCCAGAGTCACCGCTTCATCGAGAGTGAGCACGGGCTCCTGACTATCGCCATTCGACATTTGCTCTTGGGCTGATGAGCCCTTCGGCAATGCAAGGGCGCACGCGAGAACGATCACTGATAAATATTTAAATCTCATATTGTTGATCCGTTTGTTGAGGCTTTCCTGCAAGCCCTCGAAGAGTCGTTGTGACCACTTTTTGCGCAATGCGCTCGATGGACAGACGCTCGACGTTCGCGAGGCCATCGATCGCAAGCATGGTTAGGCCGTGAACTACGGCCCACGTGTAGAGAGCCGCGGTCTGCAATTCCGACTTTCGAGTGAGTGCGGGGTCGAAGATTCCGATGCGGGCGCCACGACGGAGAATGTTCTCCAGAACGGCACGCGAAGCCACCCACGCGGTCAGGACTTCTTCTGGACGCCAGGCAGGGCCACTCGGCGCCACACTGAACATCAGGCGATAAAGCAAGGGATTCTTAATGCCAAAGCTGACATACGCGGAGCTCATTTTCGACAGTGCTGCTCGAGGATCAGCGATCTTCGCGACGGCAGCCGTTAATTCACTGCGCAGCAGATCGTGGCCAGCCGCAGCCGCAGCGTCCAGCAGGTCTCGTTTGTGAGGAAAATGGTTATACGGCGCGTTGTGACTTACCCCGGCCCTTCGCGCGACTTCTCGCAGGGAGAAATTCCAATCTTTGTCTTCCGCCGCGAGCTCAAGCGCGGCTTGAACGAGGGCTCTACGCAAGTCCCCGTGGTGGTAAGTATCCAGGCTGTGTGTCCGCAGTTTTGAGTTGTTCATTGCACTAGTCACCGAAAGATCGCTTCACCAGAAATGTGGACAGTGCCGATACCTAATGTTGCCGACATCCACATGCCTGCTTGTTTCGGATTGTGAGTAATGCAGATCACATGCCAATTCGCGCGCATTGCAAGTGGTTGATCTACATGGGCAGGACAGGTCTAGGCCGTACCGTGCTGCCGGTATGCGGGCAGCGTCGCGCGGCAGGTGCACATGGCCAGCAAACATCGCGATGCCAGAGGCCTTCTGCGATCTCGGCAGGTCGATGAACTGGGTGTCGGTCAAGCTAAACTGGTAAATGCGTAGCCACGGCTGAGTGCTGCCGTCAATAGGCGAGCAACGGAAGCGGCCCGAGATGTCGAGACCAGTTCCGCCGGTCGTTGTTTTCCTGTACTTTTGAAGGCTGATCGAAATGGACCGCGAGTGCGGACAGAGGCGAGGCAGGCAGGCTAGGTAGAGCCGATTGGGATAAGAAGTCTTTCTGCTTCTTTGCGGCCTAGCCAGATGGACTGAAAGTGAGAAGACCTTCCGATTGTTGTTGGCGAGCTATCACGGTCGTTGAAAAGCTCTTTTGGACTTTCGGGAATCCCCTACAACTGCAATGTACTTCCGTAACTTCCTTCTGCTGTGGAACACCCGAGCTTTGACAGCCGCGACCGAGACACCCATGTGTCGGGCCGTCTCTCGAGCCGATAATTCTCGAAGTTCCTTCAGCTCGAGCACGCTCCGCATTCTCGGGGTCAGCCGTCTGATCGCGATCGACAAAATCTGCGCCTCCTCTCGCTGCATGTAGGTGGCCTCGGGGTCGGGACTCGCATCGGCTATATTGAAGTGGGGCGGTATCCCTTCATCGCCATTCAAATCGTCAATTGATACTTCGCGTAGCGCACGCGCCCTGCGCAAACACATAAGGGCTTCGTTGATTGCGATACGCGTTAACCATGTTGAGAACGAGGATTTCCCTTCGAAGTTGTTTAAGTAGACGAACGTTTTTTGGAAAGTCTGCTGGACAACATCTTCAGCATCTTCGCGGACCCGTGTGTAGCGCAGCGCAAGCGCAAAAATTCTTGGCCGATGGCGGTTCACAAGCGTTTCAAATGCCTCCTCATCTCCCATCTTGGCAGTGGCCACAAGTGTCTCGTCGGTGGCTGGATCACTGAACGCAACGGTGCAACCAAATGTTGGCTGTGAGGGTCCAATGTCATTCGAAGAACAGGCTGTATTCATAGCGAGTATCCCCGTCAGCCACGCGCTAGCCACAGGCCGTATCGAATGGAGTCGGCGAAGCTGAATGTCTTGCTGTATCGCAGCACGCGATACCACCCGACCCACTTGCGAGCGAATACGAGAATCAGTGACATAAACCCTCCGAGAACCGAAACCTCCCAACACGAGTGTTGCGCTTTCGCATGTTGATGGGCAATGCGCGTGCCAAAAGAACACCCACACAAGTTGTTGAGATCAGCGGGAGGAGAGGGCACGGGTGTTATAGAGGCGACATCCGCTGCCCGCATCCGGGCATTTCGGGACTTCCTCAGTGAGGACGAAGCTGATGACAGACTGCGGCGGCAGGAAATAGCGGGACGGACGAAATCGCCGTGGAAACTCGCATCGTGATTCTCGCAATGATGTACTTGCCAGCGTTTTCAGACTTTCTCGTTTTCCGACTGACGTGCGAGGGCCCTGCGTCGGCGACCGTTTGTGCGGGAAGCGCCTGACGTGTTCGTATCCGATGCCCCATCTCGAGCAAGGCGCAGATGAAGGCGCTCGCATACGTCGAGTGTATAGGATGTTGAAGCAGCGAACTCCGCCCCGGACCGGCCAAAAAACGATAGTACCTCTTCTCCCACGGAATCGACGAAGGTGACATCTGTTAGATCTACGACTAGTCTCATTCCCTCGCGGCAGCGCGTTATGAGCGTGCGAGTGTTCTCGGCGTCGTCACCGGTGAATCGGCCTTCAAGCCTGAGGCCCAAACTGTTCGCGGAATTGTGTATCTCGACGCGTAGCATCGCGCCTCCTTAGAGTGCCTAGGGCAGCCACGAGCGTCGGCTGGGGAGCTTCCCTGTCAAACTGTCGCACGTGTTATGCCACGGATTGGTCAACGTAAGTTATTGAAATTACAATAGAATATTGAAGAGTGCCGGGGGTCACCTGTGCCGGACCAACGGGCAGTGCCGCCATGCGGGCGCGAGGCTCCATGGCCGGTCTGAGGCCAGGTTCAGAAGCTTCAGAAGCAACGTTTCTGGAGCTGCCGGATTGCTACTGGGTATAGCCAGCACGACTGATGTTCAGCTTGTCCATCTTGTTTTGGAGTGTTGTTCGTTTCAGTCCCAGGCGCTCTGCCGCCCCGCCCTTGCCGGCGATTCTCCCGGAGGCGGCTATCAAAGCATCGATAATGGCTTGCCGCTCAGCCTGTTCGAAACTTGGCGCGGCTGAAGCAACGGAGCCGACCGATGGTTTCCTCAGCTCTGCACGAAGGACATTCAATTCGTCCCCTTGCGTGAAGATCACGCAACGCTCGATGAAGTTCTCCAGCTGCCGAATATTGCCCGGCCAATCGGCGTTCACCAGCGCCTCCATGGCCTGCTTCGGAATGGATTTGACGCGCTTTTGCATTTGCCGGGAGAGGCGCAAAACAAAATAGTGCACCAGGAGCGGAATGTCCTCGCGCCTTTCGCGAAGCGGAGGGATTTCGATGGGGAAAACATTCAATCTGTAAAAAAGGTCTTCGCGGAATTGATTATTGTGGATCATTGCCGGCAGATCGCGATGCGTTGCGGCAATCAGGCGAACGTCGACGTGGATGGTTTTCGCACTCCCCAAGCGTTCAAATTCGTGTTCCTGCAGCGCACGCAATAGTTTGGGTTGCAGTTCGAGACTGATGTCGCCAATTTCATCTAGAAAGAGAGTGCCACGATCGGCCAACTCAAAGCGGCCTCGTCTCTGCATGAGGGCGCCGGTGAAAGCGCCCTTTTCATGCCCAAACAATTCGCTTTCCACCAGCCCAGAAGGGATGGCGGCACAGTTCAGTCGAACAAATGTGCGCTCGCGACGCGGGCTGAGGTTATGAATCGCCCGGGCGAATAGTTCCTTGCCGGTGCCGGTTTCACCGTGCAGGAGCACGGTTGATTGGGGGGGGCGACAATCGCAATCTGATCCAGTACTTTGCGGAGAGCGGCACTCTTGCCGACGATGTCCTCGAAGTTGAATTCTGAGCTAATCTCTGATTCCAGATATAGCCGCTGATCTTCCAGATCGTCGCGCGACGCGCGGAGCCGTCCATAGGCTAGAGCATTATCAAGCACCAAGGATATCTGAGTGCCGATTTGAGTCAGCAGATCGCTGTCCGCCTCGCTGAAAGCATCCGCCTTACGGCTGCTCATGTGCATCAGGCCCAACGGGCCGTTGGCGCCCACCAGGGGCACAGAGGCGCGCGAAAGGAGCGATTCAGCTTTGATCGCCTCGCGGATGGCCCGAGGTAAGTCTGACATCTCCTGCAGTGAGTAAAACTGCGGCTTCCCAAGGCGCCACCATTCGCTCTCCATGGTGCTGGCTACCGAAACGACAACCTTCGCCAAAAAGCCTCTGCCCGTTGGGAAGTCGAGAAATCTACGTTCCAAACAGCCCGACTGCTTGTTAAGGAGCCAGAAGGCGGTGGCATCGCTGCCCAAGTGCTTGCGCATCGATTCTGCCACAGCCTGAAAGAGGTCGTCCACCTCAAGCTTGGTGACAATGTGATTGTTAATCTCCAGCAACAGGCCGAGATGGTCGCGCTCCTCTGCCAACAGCCGTTGATACGCTGCCGCAGCGTCGATCGATACCGCGTTCTCAAGGGCTACAGCGACATGCCCCGCAAGTGCTCCCATCAATTCCACATCTTCGGCGCCGAACTCCCGGCCCTGCTCACTGGTGAAGGCTATAAAACCGTACTCTTTCCGCGAAGTCGCAAGCGGGAAAAGATAACAGTGACGCCCACGAACTCTGGATGCGAACGGTGCAAGCGACGGGAACGTCAGCATCACCTCTGCTACGTCGGGAAGATATGCAGGTTCGCGTGTCTGCAATACCTGGGCGGCCACGCCGGTGCAGGCAATCTCGGTCCCTATCGGGATGGGCGTCCCCTCGGAGGCGCGATCCAATGCAATCACTTTCAAGGCCTTGCCGTCGTCCGTCAGCAGGTACAGTCCGGCCGAGTAGACACCACAGATTTTGGACAGAACGTTACGTACACTGCGCAGCATGGCTTGTAGCGAGGGTTGCTGGGCAATCGTGCTGGACACATCGAGTAAGGCTCTGTACCTGCTATCGGCCAGTGCCGACCTTGCACTGCTCTCTCCTGGCATACCTGTGACACTAGCACCGCAAGAACTGAGTGTCGAGCCACTCTCGACCAAGTCCTGCTCAAGAGCTTTTGCCGCCCCATCTTTCGAATTTGCAGTCTGTACACCCAGGTCGCCCATGACTCGCTCCTTTTAGTGAATGAACTGTCAGAGGCCTGAGTACGGTTATATCCAGCCTTGCAGAAAAAGCTGCGTTTCCTTCGCAAATCCTCTTGGGGCATTGCGGTTTAACCGAGAAGAAACCTCGCGCGATCGGGAATTAGCCGATTCCAGTCCCGACCCCGAAGCCAGCTGCTTGCGGCGGGAGGCAGCACGAATTCTGTCTGCAGCGATGCACAAGTTGAAGCCGCCGGTGCGGACAGTTATTGAGTTACGGGAGTATTTACACGGGAGACGGTGAAGCTCTCTTTGCTGCAAGGCCTCGACGAGTCGATAGAATGAAGATCTCGCCCTTCCGTAACCGAGAAGGTACCTCGGCCTTTTGAGTCTCGGGGAGCGAATCAATTTGCGAGGAACCCATTCGGATCCGCAACCTCGCGCCGAATCCGTGCCTCCATTAGAATCCACATGGTGCTGGAAAGCCCGGGCATTCGCTGCTTTCAATTCCGTTCCAAACGTCTTGGGCCAAGCAAAGCATCACAACGAGAACCTTGCTGGCAAGACTTGTGAACTGTGTCGAAGTGTCATGGTCGAAGATTGGATGAACCGACATCGGTTCTAGCTGTCGAAGCTGCGCGCTCCCGATTCTTTACGATCTGTTCTACAGGTTACTTAGGGCTGCGACGCCGACCGCCTGGGGCGGTTCGGTGTCAACTTCGAAAAAACGAACTCTTGAAGGACACCTGCGAGAGACGTTTCACCAAGCCGGATCAGCGCCGATGAAACGACAAACCCGGATCCACGGCGATCATTCTCGGGAAGGTAAAGAGTCTGCATCCCTGCACCAGCAAAACTTCCAATGACATTAGAGTAGTTCGGCTGCCAGCGTCCATTGTCACCTTTGCATATCACCGAACTCGCTAGCGCGTAAAGAATCCTCGATTTCTTATTACCAGTTCCCTTGTAGAAGTACCGTGGATCCTGTTTGAGAAGCGAAGGCATTACCGCGCCTCCGATAAACGTAGCGGAAAAAACATTCGCGTAACTTGCGCCGTAGCGCTTTGCATATCCTTGCGCCCCTTGTCCGTACGCCCCCCAACGATCTGCGGCCTGGTCAATTCCCGCAAGGACCCCAACCCCGGCAAGCGTGACCGGGTCGCTCGCCGATTTCCAAGCAAGTTCGAATTTGTGCTTCGCCGAAAGAGGAGCTGCATTAGGCTCGTAGCTGACATAGAAATTCGGGACGATCCCGAGCACTCGCTGTTTTTCTTCTTCCTTGATTTGCACATCTGCCAGCTCTTCCTGCGTGAGCCCAACGACCACCTCGGTTACCTGCGTGGGAATGACCAACATGATCAGCGGCGTGACGAAAAGCTCCCCAGATTGCAGAGTCCCGGAGAACCCTTGCGACGCGAGACCCTCGGATGAAACGGTGAGCTGGAATGGGCCTGGAGGGACATCGGTAAACGCGAATAGCCCATCCCCATTCGAAGTAGCCTCGAGCTCCGAAGATTGGCCTTCACGCTTAAGTGTCAATACGGCTCCCGCAATGTCGGTTCCGGATTGATCAACCACTTTGCCGCTGATGCTTCCCGTTTGTTGCTGAGTGTATTGCTGCCCACCGGCGGAAGCCTGTGTGGCCTGAGGGTCAGCTAGTGCACTCGTCGCTCTTTGGTCTAGCGGAGCCTGTTGAGACCAGACGGGAAAGCTGCAAAGCAGTACTGCCAGGGCCAGCCAAAACGGCTTTCCGAGGACAAGAATCGAGCTCTTTTTTCCAAAAGAATCCACGATCATACCTTTCTCTTACCTTCCGTTTCTATGTCGGCCGTCTGATTGGATGCTCTTGTCTCGCTCTCCGACACAGCGCGCATCACTGATCCGAAAAACAGCGCTGTCGCAGGGGAGATTCCCGGCTTCACATGTCCAGCCGCCGCCTCAATTGCGCCAACCACCAGATCGCGTTCTCTTGCATGATCCAGCAGAAAGCACCCGCTGTCTCAGTTCCTGCCAACTCCTAAA
Organism: Candidatus Acidiferrales bacterium; assembly: GCA_963775865.1. GTDB lineage: Bacteria > Acidobacteriota > Terriglobia > Acidiferrales > UBA7541 > Acidiferrum. Next base: position 1,333,417 of record CAVZKU010000002.1, read on the forward strand.
GCCGTATTCTCGCGCGACGACATAGCGGGCATCGGCGAGTCCCGGTTGAAAAGCCCCTGCTAGAGGGTCGTGGGACGAGTACCGTTGCAGTGCGCTAGGATCCATCCGTTGCAAGTCATGCAGTAGTTCCCTTGCTTCCCTCTCGAGCACGTTGAAGTTGCGCTCAGTGTTTAAGGTACGAGTCATGTCACCTCCTTCCGTTCACTACCAACTCCTCCACTAGCTCAATCATCAAAGGCTTGAGCCCCGCCCTTTAGGCGGTTCTTCACGACCTGCGTCCAGACGAACCTGATCACGCGGGCATCGTTGTAGCAATACGCAAGGTTGTGGTTGAGAGTGGAGAAACAGTGTCGTTGGCATTCTTTTTTCATGCCCGCCAATTGCCCTGGATCGAATTTCGGGTCGTCGATGTTCCCCCAATCAAACGAAGACGAATACATCGGAAAACATGGGGCCACAGTGCCGTCGGTACGGACAACCACGTTGTTCTGTCCCGCGCGGCAATTCCAGTCTGCGAAATGAAGATTCCCGGCGGAATCCTGGACGATCCCCGGCATTACAATCTGACGCAATCCCGTACCATTGCTGCCGTCCCCATCGCCATTCCAACCGAAAGTCGCCAGGTCGGTCCCGCTTCCTGCCATGCGAATGAAAGCCTTCATCTCCTCGAGTCGTGGCACGGAATTCACCATCTGGTATCCGGCTTTGTTCTTTTCAATGAGCCAGTCGATTAGCTCGTCAGTCTGCCGCCAGTCCTCCGGGCGTATATAAGTTGGGTTCTCCAGCAGGTGTTTGAAGTGGTCGTCCTGTTCGAGCATCGGGGTTTCATTGATGTGGTAGTCCGTGGCGATGTGATGGGCGTAGGCGTACTCGGTCAACTGCCGGACGTCTTCCGTATTATTGCGGCAGATGTTGATGTTGAAGAACACCATGTATCCGTACACATATTGTTTCCTGAGGAGGTGAGCGAAGTGAGACTCGACAGGGACCAGAGCTTTGGGCAGGCCGGGCTTCTCGTCCCATGCATCCAAGGCCAGATTGAACACCGCCGCACCGGCATCACCGAGCCGATCCGCAACCTCGGGCCGCAGAAGCCTCCCGTTGGTACCGATGTAAATCCAGAAACCCTTTTTCGCGGCATAGTAAACGACCTTGTGCACAAATTGGGGGCGTAGCAAGGGTTCGCCACCCATGAGAGCCAGCACACGACATCCGCGATCGTACAGCCAATCGATCGACTGTCGTGCCGTGTCCTCCGTCATCCCCTTTACCTTGTTGTTGAAGGCCCAGCAGTACCAACAATCGAGATTGCACTTATACTCGACAAACAAATACGCGACGATGGGGTGGAAATCGCCCGGGAGAACGCGGGAGCGGATATACGGAAATAGCCAGCCTTGCATCTTGCGATAGACTTGGGACATCGTCCAGTCGCGCTTCTCTGGCGGCGTTTCCGGACCTGGGTCCAATAATTTCTGCGCATACTGAGGAAATACCGGTTCCGGAAGCACCTGACCCTTTGCTGTCGGCGCTTGCGGACCATTGGATGGCGAGGACATCAATTTGCCGTGAACATCAAGGTCGATACGGAATTTCGGCACTTCGCAAAAACGATCGAATTTACGTGAATGCCATGCGGCTGAGCACGAACACCAGATCTACGGGAGTACGGCCTTCGATGAACCTCCCATTCGCTTCCCCTGCCGATTTCGTCAATCTCAACTGGACGCATACATTCTCCCCTCGCCTTGTCAATCAGGCCGGGGTCGCTGTTGTCCGGCCGCAGGGCGCATTTAAGCCGGTTCCTGCACTTCAGATTCCCTACGTTAACGTGAACGGAGCGAGCGGATTTGCAGCCTGGGGACCGGGAAACTTCGTTCAGACGACGGTCGTCTGGCACGATGTCATGACGGCCATCATCGGCCGGCACACCCTCAAATTCGGGGCTGATTTCATGAATACCCGGGAGTACGACCAGCAGAGCGGCGCGTTCGATCGCCCAACCTATAACTTCAACAGCTTGCTCGACTTCGTGCAGGATGAGGCGGTTTCAGAGAGTGCTACGCCGGTCAATCTGATCTCCCACCAGCAAGCGTCTTATGATCGCCGGTATCGCGAACTCTACCAGGGTTATTTTGTTCAGGATGCCTGGAAGGTCAACCCAAGGTTCATGTTGAATGCAGGCCTTCGATACGACGAGATGGTCAACTTCTTTTCGATCCTTAGCCCTCAATTAACTAACTTTACTTTTGGACAGGGCGCTACATGGGGGGCCAGGATTGCGGCTGGCAAAGCAGGGCTGACTCCGAACGACCACGTCCTGGATCACAATATTTGGGGCCTCACGCCCCGCGCGGGGTTCTCCTGGGATGTCTTCGGAAAGGGTAAGACGGCGCTTCGCGGAGGAGTCGGGATGTTCGCGGACCAGCCCCCTTACCTCCACATTACGGACCTCGTGGCGGGCAATCTGCCCAACGTGTTCACGCCGTCTCTCGATGTGCGGTCGGGCACCCAACCGGTGTTCCAATTCTGTAACCCTCCCAACGGGTTTGAAGTGTCCTGTCCGGTCGTCGACACGAGCGGCGTGACCCTGAACCCGGCGGGCGGGGTTTCTGGCCAGAGATCGAATGTTGGTGGGTACACTCCGCAGTATAAGCTGGGGCAAGTCTACGACTGGACGTTGAGCTTACAGCAGCAACTACGAAACAGCCTCATTCTCGAAGTGAACTATTCGGCGTCAGTTGCTCATCATCTACCTGTCTACAACGAGGACTTGAACCGCTTCGCAGGCGACTTGATTGTGAACAACGGATCCTTGACGCGTCTCAACCCGAACTTTGCCACAATTGCGTATGCGACGTCCGATGGCAATTCAGTCGGCAACTTCGGTTCGTTGTCTCTGACGCGCCCCTTCTCGCACGGTCTGGCAATCCGAGGTATTTACACCTACGGAAAGTCATTGGATGAGCCTCTAAGTAATTCCGGCTCGATTGACGCAGGATCCGTCGTGCCTACGACTCAAAGTGGACCCATCTACCAGAATGGCAATTTTCACGTGCAGCGCGGCCGGTCAGACTACGATATCCGCCAGCAGTTTTCGGTCGTTGGGGTCTGGACGGTGCCTAATCACTACACCAGCACCGTACTCAGGAATATACTCGGCGGCTGGCAGTTCGGCGGTGTTTGGATTTTGCACACGGGTCTGCCGTTCACAGTCGTAAATACGGCGTCCTTCTCTCCCATCTGCAGCGGAAACGTAACTCCTGTTAATGGTGGCTGTCCTGCGGGCAGCACCATTGTCGGAAATACCGGCGGTGACTATAACGGAGATGGCGACAACATCGACATCCCCAATGTGCCCTCGTTTGGCAGCCACCTGAGTGGAAAACACAAGAAAGATTTTTTGAACGGAGTCTTTGGCCCACCAGCAGGTGGCGCTGCTGCGGCACATTTTCCGGCACCTCCCCTTGGGATGGAAGGGAACCTTGGTCGGAACACCTACGACAACCCGGGATACAATAACCTCAATTTCACCGTCGAGAAAGTGTTCACGACTGAAAAGTTGAAGTTCGAGGTCAAAGGTGAATTTATTAATCTGTTCAATCGAGTCAACTTGAATAATGTTTCAAACTCGATGTCGGCGGGAAACTTTGGTCAAGCAACAGGGCAATTTAGTCCACGATACTTTCAGCTCCACCTCCGCGTTAGCTTCTGATGTGGAGAATCAGCGAGAGGAGGCATTGGCAGCCTGATCGCCTTCACAGCATGGTCGTGTTTCGCTCACGCCGCTGTTATGGCGGTGACGGCACTCTCGAAGGGGGCTATCGCGGAGACCTGTGGGGCGTGGCTGTGCTTGTCGTCATCGGTGTATCCCTGACGGCTGCATCGCCCTGGGTGCCCCTGCAAGAACTGCGAATGCGAGCGCTCCGAGAAGTAATGCGCGCGCGATGTGCCCAACGAACGCGACTGTGCCGAATCCGAAGACCCGATGGAGGGCTCGACCGCGATTCAGCGCCAATCCTTGTTTTACTGTTCGTCATCGGTTTTTTGCCAAGTGGAATCGGGATTGAACCGTTTCATTGAGTTGCCAATTGCTTCGGTGTTTTTGCCCAGGTCCTTCTCGAAAACAACTCCATCCGTGCTTACCAGAAAAGTTTTCACGCCCGATGACCGGTATTCAGCCGGGTATGCCACGAATGCGAAACCCGCTGTCATCTTGCCGTCCACAATGTAATTCTTGGCGCCCCCGGGAGCATTTTTCCCCTGACCGGTCAGAACGTGGAAGAAATACCCGTGATAGGGAACTGCAGGATCTACCCGGTCCGGCGCAAACTTCTCTGCGACGGCCCGCGCGACCAATGGTCCAATTGGGCTTTGCGGCTCATTTTCACCGGCTTTCCAATACAGCCCATCGTGCTTCGCTGCGTCGCTGAAGATCTTTTGCGCGTACTGATTGTACTGCGAATAGTATTCCTTTTGCGCGTCAACCAACGCGGAGCAAACGCGAATGGTCGAGATTTCATTTCGCCCGATGCGGCGCATCAAAATCTCGCGCTTCCCAGCCTCCGTGTCGAAATACCATACATCGCCATTACTTACGATCGGAATCGGAACCGGCCAATTCTTCGCCCCGATGTACACCGTTACCATGCCATCCGGCTCTTTCACCAGGCGATGCATCTCCTCATATCTTTCCACGAAATTGGCGCGGTTTTGCGCATCCTCGGTGTGGTCCCCTGACGAGATGATCTCTTTTCCGTGCTGCCCGAGGATTTCCAGCACTGCTTTTTCGTCATTATTCTCTGCCGCAGTAGAAAGCGCCTCACTGGCCTCTTCCGGTGACGAGAAGGTCTTCTGGTCCTTTTGCTGCCCCCCCGCTGGACCGACAAATATCCCCGTCATCAGAAGTGCCACCGCGATTGATTTCAGGAAATGGTCAAACCTCCATTGGTCGAGGTTCAACTTCGCTCGCTGCATATTGCCTCCTTCCTTCCGAGTCTTCCGCTCTCCCAGCTACGGTTCGCCGCTCGCCTTGTTAACGGTGAGGAGGACCGCCGCCGCGCGGCACGCCTCCCGCATGAACGCCGCCTAAACTGCCGGCTCCTCGGGTCGAATAGCTTCTCTCCGTCCCCCCGTGATCGTAATTGCTGAATGCTCCCGAGCGGCCGTTGCTCTGCCCGCCCGATTCCCCATATCCGCGAGCCGAGCGGCTCTCTCCGGACGCACGACTCGACTCGCTGCCGGACGGAAGGTTCGAGTCGCGGCCGGATGCACGTTCCGACTCGCTGCTAGACGTCCGGTTCGAGTCGCGGCTGGACGAACGATTCGAGTCCCGGCTGGACCCTTCACGTCTTTCCCGTTCCTCACTTCTTTCCTGTTCGCGCCGATAATACGCTTCCCGGTTATAATATGTTCTGCTTCGCGAATAATATCGGTGGTGGTAGTACTCCGCATAGTGGTGGTGCCAATCACATTCCCAATACCACCAGCTCCATTCATAAGCTACGAGGAACCCAACGACAACACCAACTTCAAACGAGACGTCCGAATCCTCGTCATAGACCACCGTCGGGTTATACTCGGGCACATACACTACCTCCGCGCTCGCTGGCTCAATACTGATCGTCGAGTCTTCGGTCTTTACGACCTGCTGCGGCGTCGTCTTCAGATTGCCTGCCTTTTGTGCTTTCTGCCGCATCACCTGCACAGCCTCCATCACATCCGCTTCCTGGTTGAAATAAGCGTCGCCCAACGTGGAGGTCCACGACAGGTCCTTGTCCATCTTTTCCAGCACCGATGGAAACGCCGTCAGCGCCTTAACGCTCGGGTCCCAAGGTTGCTGATTAACGGCTTTCGCCAACGCGTCGCCCTTCAAATTCGGGTGCGCTTGCACCCAGCGATCCGCCTCTACCACCTGCTCGGGAAACGTGGCCGCCGCCAGAATCTGCGCCACCAGCGAATCCGGATACAGCGCTATGGGCGCGACCACCTGCTGCAACTGCTCGGGAGTCTTGGTTGCATATTGAGGCTCTTGTGAGCTGGCGGGTGGGGTCGACGTATCTTGCCTCGCCAGCAGACCTTCTGGCAAAGTTGTCAAGAACAGCGAAAGTGACAACAGCAAACCGAGACCTCGTCGGATCGTCCAACCTGTCATGCGGCCATTCCCTTTCATTTCGTGCCTCGACTAACTACGCGATGTGCTAGGCAGGTTAGGTGCCAATTCAGACTTCAGATAAGTGCTTCATTTGCGGCCTGTGGCGCAGAATTCCACTGCCCGCTTCAGAGCAGTGCCCTAATAAGGACAGCCTCTCACGATCCCATGTGGTCGCTCAGCGCGTGCGACAACTGTCATCACTGGACACTACTTCATGTTTGGGAGAGCTGCCCTTCCACTGCTTCGTGGCCCGCGCATCGCAGCCGTGCCGTCTGGGATTTCGTGCGCCAACAGCGAGGACGCATCTGGTTAGAATTTCTTCCTGCTTACGCCCCGGAACTGCATCCGACCGAATGCATCTGGGGCCATCTGAAGCAACAGGAGATCGCTAATCTCTGCCCCAAGAACCTTAGCGAGTTAAGCCTGCAAGCGCTCCGCGCCCTCAAACGCATGCGTCGCCGTCCAACCCTGGTTATGGCCTTCTGGCAATAGGCCGAGCTTTTTCCTGTGTAACTATATTATGCAATGCTCAATAGGACCTGCGATTTGCGGGCACCGGAGGCGTCAAACAATTCGGTAGGTGGCGCCGACAGAACTACACGTATGCGATGCGCCCCGCTCACCACGTGGGCGTTGGTCATGATGTATCCGTCAGGGTGCACAATGATTCCAGCGCCGATTGTGTGTTGGCGCACGATGAGCGCCATATCGCTACGACCCTGCTCCTCGGCTTGTCTGATCCCGGTAACTTCGATCTGAACGACGGCTGGAGAAACCTTGCTGGCCGAGTTGCTGCAGCGATCCGCTGAGCTGCGCCAGCATATCTGCCGGAACGCGTGAGGCCACCTGGTGAGCTGGTTGAATGTCTCCGATCGCCTTGGCCGCGGGCTGTTGGCAAATGCCGATGGCATGCGGTCAGACCAACGCTTTAGTCGGTTGGGTTGCAGAAATTTCCTGCCGCTTTGCTACCGGAATCGGCATGAGTGATTACCAGTCTCACCTGCGTGACTACTGGCACGAACCATCGTCCACAAACTGATTCGAAGAGGCCATCGACGCTAGCGACTGCCAGCACGTCAATAATTTCTGATCCAGAGGGTCGCCATTCAGGGAGTCGGGGGCAAGATAGTCCCTACTCACCGTGATTTTCAGGTATTTGTCCGTCAAGGCGCTCATGGTATTGAACTCGTTGGTCAGTAGCGGAAGCGCCCTCTGATCCAGGTCCGTGCTTACCGCCGCTTCGGTCAGCTTTAAGCTCGATTGAATTTGCCTCCTGTAATTCCCGATCCAAACATCCGACAACGGATACCCTCGCTCGATGCCGGTCTTTAACGCAGCATGCCATTCAAGGATTTCCCTCATGGTCTCAATCCCCGCTGTGAGGAATGCCTTAGAAAAGCCAGCCGCTGGCTGGGGCGGCGACTGCTCTGCGTGCGCTGACGTATCGTCGCTCCCGGGCAGTGTCAGCATGATCTGATTCCCTGCGAAGCGCAGCGATCCGCCCGTAATCCGGGCTAGTTCGTCCACTTCCACATAGTTTTTCCCCTGCACCTGAATCACTCTTGTCTGTCCCTGCGGCCCCTCGATTAGGAGCGAACTCGTCTCCTGAGCCACCAGGATCAGCAATGGCAGCAGCAGGATCGCCACTAGCATCACCGATGTTCGAATCGCGTTTCGACGCATATCTCATTTTCCTTTATGACGGCTCGGGGTGTGCCGACGTCCCGCTCCCAACATGGCAGGTCGCGTGCCTTTTCGTTGAGCCGCCGGTACGACCCGCAACTAGAGTGCCAAAGGAAATAGATGAGAAACACGAGCTTTCGAGACGCCGCCGCGATTCCGGTGCCCGAATGCGGGCAGCGCTTGACTCGAAATCGACTACCGTGACCGGTAACATGCTATGACCTATATTTCAAAGCAATGGTTGGCAGGAACTGAGACAGCGGGTGCTTTCTGCTGGATCATGCAAGAGAACGCGATCTGGTGGTTGGCGCAATTGAGGCGGCGGCTGGACATGTGAAGCCGGGAATCTCCCCTGCGACAGCGCTGTTTTTCGGATCAGTGATGCGCGCTGTGTCGGAGAGCGAGACAAGAGCATCCAATCAGACGGCCGACATAGAAACGGAAGGTAAGAGAAAGGTATGATCGTGGATTCTTTTGGAAAAAAGAGCTCGATTCTTGTCCTCGGAAAGCCGTTTTGGCTGGCCCTGGCAGTACTGCTTTGCAGCTTTCCCGTCTGGTCTCAACAGGCTCCGCTAGACCAAAGAGCGACGAGTGCACTAGCTGACCCTCAGGCCACACAGGCTTCCGCCGGTGGGCAGCAATACACTCAGCAACAAACGGGAAGCATCAGCGGCAAAGTGGTTGATCAATCCGGAACCGACATTGCGGGAGCCGTATTGACACTTAAGCGTGAAGGCCAATCTTCGGAGCTCGAGGCTACTTCGAATGGGGATGGGCTATTCGCGTTTACCGATGTCCCTCCAGGCCCATTCCAGCTCACCGTTTCATCCGAGGGTCTCGCGTCGCAAGGGTTCTCCGGGACTCTGCAATCTGGGGAGCTTTTCGTCACGCCGCTGATCATGTTGGTCATTCCCACGCAGGTAACCGAGGTGGTCGTTGGGCTCACGCAGGAAGAGCTGGCAGATGTGCAAATCAAGGAAGAAGAAAAACAGCGAGTGCTCGGGATCGTCCCGAATTTCTATGTCAGCTACGAGCCTAATGCAGCTCCTCTTTCGGCGAAGCACAAATTCGAACTTGCTTGGAAATCGGCGAGCGACCCGGTCACGCTTGCCGGGGTTGGGGTCCTTGCGGGAATTGACCAGGCCGCAGATCGTTGGGGGGCGTACGGACAAGGGGCGCAAGGATATGCAAAGCGCTACGGCGCAAGTTACGCGAATGTTTTTTCCGCTACGTTTATCGGAGGCGCGGTAATGCCTTCGCTTCTCAAACAGGATCCACGGTACTTCTACAAGGGAACTGGTAATAAGAAATCGAGGATTCTTTACGCGCTAGCGAGTTCGGTGATATGCAAAGGTGACAATGGACGCTGGCAGCCGAACTACTCTAATGTCATTGGAAGTTTTGCTGGTGCAGGGATGCAGACTCTTTACCTTCCCGAGAATGATCGCCGTGGATCCGGGTTTGTCGTTTCATCGGCGCTGATCCGGCTTGGTGAAACGTCTCTCGCAGGTGTCCTTCAAGAGTTCGTTTTTTCGAAGTTGACACCGAACCGCCCCAGGCGGTCGGCGTCGCAGCCCTAAGTAACCTGTAGAACAGATCGTAAAGAATCGGGAGCGCGCAGCTTCGACAGCTAGAACCGATGTCGGTTCATCCAATCTTCGACCATGACACTTCGACACAGTTCACAAGTCTTGCCAGCAAGGTTCTCGTTGTGATGCTTTGCTTGGCCCAAGACGTTTGGAACGGAATTGAAAGCAGCGAATGCCCGGGCTTTCCAGCACCATGTGGATTCTAATGGAGGCACGGATTCGGCGCGAGGTTGCGGATCCGAATGGGTTCCTCGCAAATTGATTCGCTCCCCGAGACTCAAAAGGCCGAGGTACCTTCTCGGTTACGGAAGGGCGAGATCTTCATTCTATCGACTCGTCGAGGCCTTGCAGCAAAGAGAGCTTCACCGTCTCCCGTGTAAATACTCCCGTAACTCAATAACTGTCCGCACCGGCGGCTTCAACTTGTGCATCGCTGCAGACAGAATTCGTGCTGCCTCCCGCCGCAAGCAGCTGGCTTCGGGGTCGGGACTGGAATCGGCTAATTCCCGATCGCGCGAGGTTTCTTCTCGGTTGCTCGATTCGTCGATCGATACTTCACGCAGCACGCGGCTGTGGCGCAGCAACATCAAAGCCTCATTTGATGGCGATACGCGTTAGCCAGGTAGAGAAGGAGGATTTTTTTCGAACCGGTGCAAGTAGACGAACGCTTTTTGGAAGGTCTCCTGGACAATGTCTTCGGCGTCTTCACGGACTCGTATGTAGCGCAGCGCAAGGTCAAGTATTCCTTGGTGGTGCCGCTCTATGAGGACTCCAAATGCCTGTTCGTCTCCGTCTTTGGGGGGAGCGACAAGCACCTCATTGGCACCTGAACCACCAGCGGCGGCAGTGGTCACGTCTCGTTTGTTGATCTCGTCGACGAAGCAGGAACCCATCTTGTTGCACTTCACCTCTCGTCTGGCTTGTCGTTTTGCCGAGGCGGTGTTTGTGGCGTCCGACCATTACCCATTGTCGCTTACGGTGGGTTTCTCGTGAGGGCACTGCATCTCGGCGGCGCGGCTGGAAAAACCGAAACACTCATTGTGAATAGGACACCACAATGCTGACTGTGTCGACGATCGCCAGAACTAATCCAATTCCAAAGAGGACACACACCCACAAAACTTGATCCATGCCGTCAGCCTGCAAGTAAGAACTGATTGGATACACCATGGCTAACAGGTTGATCAATCCCAGCACCAGCCAGAAGTTCTCCCTGGATTTCTGTCTTTTCATTGTGCACCTAGCCTTCGCTGTAGCGTTCCGCCACACATGGTGCAGCCCGTTTGCCAAACCGAGCTTTGCCTAAGCCCCAGCGCCATTAGTACTTAATGCGCTTTGCTGAGCGCCGTTAGTGCCATTGCCAGGGCACTGCCGCAATGCGGGCACGGTCCGAAGGCTTATAGCTCCTCAGGTTCTTGCATGGCAAGGACTTGCTCTTCTGCACATTTGGCGAGCAACCTGCGAATTAAAAGGTCAGGAAGAGATTTGCGAGCAACGGGTCTCAGTTCTGCTCGGCTTCTATGGAGGGGCGTTTTATGGCTACCGTTCCGGTTTTCCGTATTGACGCCGATGTTCACTGTGAGTCGATGGTTTTGCTGCGTCCACGAAATGCTGAAACTCGGCACCAGCACTTGCCCCGATTGAAAGAACGGTGCGATGGCGAACTGGTACGCAAGATGTGGAATTCTTTAGTGGAGTGTCGCGTTTCGCACAAGGAAATCGTCGTCATGCATGACAGGATGCGTTCCATGAGCCCACGCAAGAAATCACTGGCCGTTGTTGTGCTCACCTGGTTGGTTTTCTGTTTCCGGACATCCGGCTCGGAACTGAAACCGGCTACTGCCCAAGCCTTCGAAGAGTATGCGCAAACCGCAGAGACACGGATGCAGAATGAGGTCAACGATCCTGGGCACTTCCTCCAGATCGACGGGCTCCCCGATGCACAGAAAGCGGCAGTGATACTGCGACTACGAAGTGGCGAGGTGGTCATCCAGCCGATAACCACGACTGAACACGAAAGTCCCGTGCAAGTTCCCGGTGGACTTGTTCATCACTGGTTCGCGATTGCCTTTATCCCTAGCGTAACCGCGCGGCAGGTTCTCCAGTTGTCGCAGGACTATTCGAGGTACGGCGAGTTATACAAACCGGACGTGCAGTATGCAAAGATCCTCAACCGTGACGGGGACCATTTTCGGGTCACCTATCGTTTCTACCGGCACACAATTGTTTCCGTCGTCTACGACACGGAGTTCGAAATCGACTATTGCATACCGGACAGCTCGAAGAACTACAGCTTGGCACGTTCAATTCGAATAGCCGAATTACAGGACCCGGGGAAGCCGAGTGAAAGAGAGTATCCGGTTGGCAAGGACCACGGCTACATGTGGCGCCTCAACCTCGATTCGCGCTGGATAGAGCGCGATGGAGGCGTGTACCTGCAAGTTGAATTTCTGGCTCTGAGCCGCAGGGTTCCTGCCGTTTTCGCGTGGCTTGTTAATCCCTACATGCGCTCCATCCCGCGGGAATATCTGACACGGTATATGGATGCAACCAGAACAGCACTTTCAGGTCAGTGATGCGGACATCGGCACGGCCGCCGCAACGCCAGTTGACAAATCGCTGAGGAATGTCAACAGGGAGAATCCCATAAACATTAGGCCAAATTACGGCCGCAGCAACGGGAATCATGACACTGGAGGTCACCGTGGTTGGCTTGAAATAACTGCAGAGCGGCGAGGACCGAATCCGCTAGCGGCTGCGCCGAGGCGATGCTTTTTCGCCTTGAATCGCAACTCCGAGAATAGTTCGGCGGAGGTCACCTAATTACGGCGGTTACCGGGCACTTGGATTTCGCTTCTCCTAGACTGAATCGTTGGGCTTGTTAGCTTTGGACGTGGTTCCCTACACTGTCGAGGAACTCAAGTCTCTTTTCGCGGTGGCAGATGAAGAGGACTTTGTACGGTACCAGTTTTTCCTGAAATCGGGATCAACCTGTCTGCGAGAAGAACGACGCGTTACCCGGGGCAGCGCTATTGCAGGTACAATCCTGAAACTTGGGAGGAGGAATGAACTATCCCATGAAAAAGCGGCTGGTGTTATTTCTGGCAATCGGACTGGGCTTCACCGCATGTTCTGGCGGGACAGCATCCTCCGGCGCGCGGCGGAAAGGAACGGTTGAAGCGCAGAACTCTGGCACACCGGAGTCTCTCAGCGCTGCCGGGGAGCAGGAGTTGCGGGCCATCGTGGCAAGCGGGAGATTAGCTGATCTGCAGTGGCCCAATTTTTCGGAAAACAGCGCGGCGGTGAAGGAATTCTACGATGAGTCCGGCGACCGGCTGGGATGGAGCCGTGGCGGGAAGCCGACGCTACAGGCCATAGAGACGATTGGAATCTTGGAGAAGGCGGATCAAAAGGGACTCGACAGTAGAGACTATGACGGCGTGAAGTGGCCGGAGCGGTTGAAAGCTTTGCAAAGCCCGGGCGGGGCGACGGAATCGGCGCTGGTGAAATTTGATGTGGCGCTGACGGTGTCTGCGATTCGTTATGGTACCGACCTGCACTTGGGAAAGGTGGATCCGAAAATCTTGCACAAGGATTTCGACCCGGAACGCGAAAAACATAATGCGGGAGAATTCCTTTGGAAAAGCGTGGTGGGGGCGCGGAGCGTGAAAGATGCGGTGGACCCGATCGAACCGCCGTACCCGGGTTACCAGCGGACACTGATGGCGCTTCAGAAGTATATGCAGATGGCAAAGGAGGAAGTGCCCGATCCCCTACCGCAGGTGAAAAAGCCGATCGCGCCGGGGCAAGAATACCAAGGAACAGGAAAACTTCTCCGCAGACTGCAGTTTCTGGGAGACCTGCCGGCTTCGCAGCCGGTGCCGGAGAATTCGCAGTCGTATTCCGGCGATGCGGTGGAGGGCGTGAAACGGTTCCAGATGCGACATGGGTTGGAAGCGGCGGGCAAGCTTGGACCACAAACCATCACGGAGCTGAACCGGCCGATGAGTGAGCGCGTGGAAGCGCTTCGGCTAACCCTGGAACGCTGGCGGTGGATACCAGACAACTTCACACAGCCGCCAATCCTCGTGAATATTCCGGAATTTGTTCTGCGAGCTTTCGACGCGCTCGACGCACCGGGGAAGCCGGCGCTGATTATGCGGGTGGTGGTGGGGCGCGCTCTGCGGACGCCGACACCAGTGCTTGAAGAAGACATGAAGTATCTGATTTTCTGGCCATACTGGAATGTGCCGCCGAGCATTTTGCGCGCGGAGATCATTCCGAAGATCACTAAGGATCCGGCGTATATTCAGAAAAACAATTTTGAAGTGGCGACGCATTCTGGGCAAGTGGTGACCGATGGATTGGTGAGCGAAGAGGTGCTGGCACAGTTGCGCACGGGGAAGCTGATGGTGCGGCAGAAACCGGGACCCAAGAACGCGCTGGGCCTGATCAAGTTTATCTTTCCCAACGATCAGAACGTTTACTTGCACTCGACGCCGTCCCAGTCGCTCTTCAGCGAGAGTCGACGCGATTTCAGCCATGGCTGCATTCGCGTAGAGGATCCCAAGGCTTTGGCGGAATGGGTGCTGCGAAATAATCCGGGATGGACGCTAGAACGGATTGAAGCGGCGTTTAAGGCAGAAAAGCAACAACAGGTAAATCTGGCACACGAGATTCCCGTGTTGATCGTCTATGGCACGGCGATTGCCAAGGAGAATGGCGAGGTATTCTTCTTCGAAGATATCTACGGGTACGACAAAGCGATGGGAAAGCTATTTGAGCAGGCTTACGCGTCAAAAAATTGAAGCGCGCCGCGATTTGTTTTCCGCTTCCGGAAGCTATTCAGCGTTTGTGAGGAAATTTTCCAACCGATAACAGAATTTTGGGCTAACTCCTCGATCAGTACCGGGAAGTCGGCCAGTGTAGAGCTATCCAGGATGCTGGGTTCGGTTCGGTGTAATTCAGACTCTCCTCGCTGTCCAGAAGTCTCGTTCGAGGGCATCGCCAGTGATCACCAGATAGGTAACGACAAACGCGCATCTCTTCAGTGCTTGATTTCCTGACGAGATGCCGACTTCACAGGACTAATCCGCTGAATCGGTTGCAAATGTGGGTACAAAAACTCCACCCGGCGGCCTATACTGTCATTTTCATTGCGAGCAAATCCGAACAGAGTGCAGAGGCAACATGGGATTCTTGTTCGGGTGAATGGGAGGACCAACGGCCGATCCCAAGGACATTCCGGAAAGCTTCAAAGCGTACGAAGAGGGTAAGCACAGGCGCTATAGCCTGCTGTTTGCCGTAAATGGCGGCGCCTTCGCGGTCGCGAAACTTTTCGTTCAGAAGTCCACGGACCTGCTCGGAAATCTCACCCTTTCGCAACTTGGGTTAGGAATGGCGGTGTTTACAATTATCATGGTGCTGGACATCTTTATGTTTGGCCAAAAAATGCGGAAGAACTACTTGCCGGACGCCTTTGGCTGGCAGGGGAAGTCCGTGTTGATTGGAATTGGCTTGCTCATTTGCCTGGGGTGGATACAAGTCGCGCGTTGACCTGGCCGTCGGGCTCCGATGAATCGCAGGCGAACTATGAGAATGAAAAAGACCATGGTCCGGTTAGCGACTTTCATTTCACGGTGGATTGGCGCGGCTCGAAAAGCGCTCAGGCTCGCCGTGCTTCTCTTGACGTGCAATGTTCCCATTTCGCTAGCCCAACAAAGCGCCGCGCAACCCAGCGGTAGTCCCCAGCCACCGATTCGCATTGAAATCACTCAGCTGCGAAGGTGCTTCAGCATCTAGTCCTAGGACTACTAGAGTCAATGTAACACTGCTTCCTAAGCCCTGGCCCACAATGACAAGGAAGGCGCAGAGTCGATTAACACTGCGGGCGTTCTTATCCCGCGCAACTTCGGGAGGATGGCACTCGGACTGGCAGAATCCCTAGTTGTGCGGCCGCCACTGGTCCTCCAAGCTCTTCCCCAGTCAGCGCGATGTGCCTGATTGTGTGCGGAGAGGTGTGCAGGAGGTATTTTTATGAACGCTCAAAGAGTCAAAACTTTTTGCTTAGTGGTAGGCACAACGGTTTTACTTGGGTCGGTTGCCTTTGCGCAAGAACCAAAGTCAGGAAAGCTGAAAATGTCGGTGATCCCCAAGCAGGCCTACACGTTTGTTGATGGCAAGGCGATTGGCCCGGGGAATCGGGTCATCAAGCTCGATGTCGGCACCCACCATGTGGTTGTTGCGAACTACGGTTACAAGTTTGCCGAGCAAGACGTCTCGCTGGATTCGGACAAGACGGTGCCTCTGGATATAAAGCTTGAGCCCGTTGGTGCGCCCGTACCAGGCCCGCGTGGTCGCATCCAGATTGAAGTAGGAAAACTCCACGGGGCAACAGCCGCCGCCGTTCTTCTGAACGGCAAGAAGCCCCTGTACTTCGTAGGCCACGTGGATGAGTTCAATAACGACATTATTTGGCATCAGGAATTGATTGTGCCACCAGGAACGCACCAAGTGACGGTCACTCGGGAGGGCAAGGAACTGTGGTCTGGCCCGATCACGGTCGCGGCGGACCAGCGCGTGATTGTTAATATCTCGAATGGAAAAGAAAAGACCAAGCCCTGGGCACGTGGCTCGTCGTGCCCAACATATCGTCCCGAATGCGAGATGCCTATATTGGCGCCACGCTTTAAGGCCGGCATTGCAAGCGCCACCATCGTTGTTGCGCCTGTCAGTGGGTCGGTCTCTGCCAATCCGTCGAAAATCGATTGCAATCAAAGTACGCAGCTAGCTTGGGTTTCCCAAGAAACCGTAGAAGCCGACATGAGCGGCATGAGCCCGGTGCCGACGTCAGGCGAGAAAACGATTTCGCCGCGGCAAACCACCGTGTATCAGCTTACCGCTTCAGGACCAGGTGGCGTTATAACGCCGAGCACGACAGTGGAAGTCAACCCGGTGGTGCAATCGTCGCTGAGCGCTTCGCCCATGGAAGTGAATTACCGCCGCATCGGTGACAAGATAATCGAGCAAGGCACCACCACTCTCACTTGGTCGTCGTCCAATTCTGACGCGGCATCGCTGGATCCGGGTGGATCCGTGGATGCCAGTGGGACCAAATCCATCACCCTCAGCCCAACGCAAAGTGGCAATGGTTCCGTGGACGAAAACTTCCAATACACGCTAAAAGCAACGAATGCGTGCGGCGGTTCGGAGACCAAAACGGTGGTCGTGCACATGAAGGGCTCCATGGAACCCATTCCAACTGTGCTGCTCCACAGCGTTTTCTTCCCGACCGCCTACCCAACCAAGGACGATCCGCAGCTAGGCTTGGTTCGCAGTCAACAAGAAGTTCTGACCAACCTTGCCGCCGGATTTAAACAGTATCTGGAGTATGACCCTGAAGCGAAGCTGTCGCTTGGGGGAAACGCGGACGAGCGCGGGGGAAATGATTACAACCAGTCCTTATCGGAACTGCGCGTGCAACGGGTTAAGGAGTTTCTAGTTTCGCAAGGAGTCGCAGCCGAGAAGATCGATACCAATGCGTATGGCGAGCAAAAACCGCTGGACGAAGCCACGGTTAGCGACCTGCAAAGTCGAAATCCAAACAGAGCTCCTGAAAAGCGAGTCCGCGATCCCCGAGCAACATGGCTCGCTTACAATCGTCGGGTTGATATCGTCCTCGTTCCCACAAATGCCGAGTCGGAGCGCTTCTATCCGAATGAAGTCGCCGATTCCGAAATTATCTGGCAGAAGCAGAAGCCATCCCACAGCGCGGTGGAAGGGTACAACTGAGCTCCGAGGTCAGTACCCGTATTACGGACGTTTTTTTTGATGAGCAAACTCGGCTTTTGACCTCACCGGGCGTTCGCGACGTTACGACAAGTCGGCGCACTCGGCGATGGAGGATGCCCCGGGTTTAGTTGAAACTTGAGAACAAGAAGCAGCGGCTCTCGCCCGAACTCGGTTAGAGTTCGGGTTGCGAATCCCTTTTAAAGGAGAGAGCCGCCGTGAGAAAGAATTACCAGAGGAAAGAGCGCAAGTCCAATCACAAGTTCGAGGTCGTGGGAGGGCAAGAGTTGCTGGTGCGGGTGCCGTTGCCGATCGCCGAGGTGTGGGCGGAGATGCAAGCGCAGGTGGAAGAGCTGACGGGGAAAGCTGGGCTGCAGATCTTGCGGGCCATCCTGGAAAACGAAGTCACGCATCGGGTGGGACCTCCGCATCGGCCGAATCCTAGTGCGGGCTGCGTGCGCTGGGGGAAGCAGCCGGGTTATGTGGTTTTTGCTGGACAGAAAATCCCGCTGGAACGGCCGCGGGTACGAACGCGCGAGGGCCAGGAAGTGGAACTGGAGAGCTACGGGCAGTTGCAGCAAGACGGCAAACTGCAACGAGCAGTGCGGGAACGCATGGTGGCCGGGCTGTCCACACGGAACTATCGGCGAGCGGTAGAGAGTGTTGTGGAAGGCTACGGGATCGAGAAGAGCAGCGTGAGCCGGCAGTTCGTGGCGGCCAGTAGCAATCAGTTGCGGGTGCTGTGCGAACGGCGCCTGGAAGATCTGAACCTGGTGGTGCTGATGATCGATGGCATTCACTTTGGCGGCCAGGTGCTGGTGGTGGCTCTGGGGATTGCGGAAAGCGGAGAAAAGCACGTTTTGGGGGTGTGGCAAAGAGCGACGGAGAACACCACGGTGGTCAAAGGGTTGTTGGAAGATCTAGTGGATCGAGGACTGGATATGAAGCGGCGGTATCTGGTGGTGATGGATGGATCGAAGGCGCTGCGAGCCGGAGTGGAGCGTGTTTTCGGGGATCAAGTGGAAGTGCAGCGTTGTCAGATTCACAAGCGGCGGAATGTGAAGGAGTATCTGCCCGAGAACTGTCAGAAAGACTACGACCGGCGGATGAGGAATGCGTACGCAATGAACAACTACGCGGAGGCTAAAGAGGCGTTGCAGAAAATCTTCCGGCAACTGGAGCGCATCAATCCAACTGCTGCCCGAAGCCTGGAGGAAGGGCTGGAAGAAACGCTGACGGTGCATCGCCTGGGTATAGGACCGGTATTGCGGCGGAAACTGGCCACCACCAACCCGATCGAATCGTGCCTGTCGACGGTGCAGCGGGTAGCGCGAAACGTAAAGCGTTGGCGAGAAGGAGATCAGCCGCTGCGCTGGACTGCGACAGGGCTCTTGGAAGCAGAAAAGAAGTTCCGACGCATCAAAGGCTATCAAGAACTCTTGTTGCTGAAGGAACGCCTGAATCCGTCACGCATTCAGCAGAAGGAGGTCCGGACCGTAGAAGTCGCTTGAACCTCGATGATCGTGTCCCTTCTATCATCACCGTCATGTGCCGCGGTCGTGATTGCAAAACAGGGGATGCTATAGGTCGAGCGAGACGGGAATCGTTGCTCCTAGGGCATCCTGGCGCGAAATTGTTTCGAGGAAAACAGAAATCGGCGCAAGAAAGGAAAAACGGAGCATTTCCAAAAAAAGTTTGACCGGACAGTAGAAGTCGCTTGAACTTGGTTGTAGGTAGGCTTACAGTGCCGAACATCGAGAGTCGCTGCAATCAACTAAAACTCGGACATCCTCCGGCGATGTCTTTATCCGCCGTCAGGATTGTCTCCGCGTTAATCAAACTTTGGTAAGACCTACGCGCCCATGGGAGTCAAGTTGTAGCATCGCGCAAGGTCATTGATATTCGCGCGCAAAGCGGCCCAGTATTTTTCTGCCTGACTACCGTAATTCCCCTTCGTCATCACCTGATTGACGCGGCGCGCACTGTCCATGACCTGCTCCATTTGTGCCTTTGTTTCAAGATAATTCGACGTTGGGTCGAACTTGCGCCGAAGACGGTTTGTCGTGCGATTCAAATCGTCCATGGCATTTTCAAGGTCGTCTTTTGTTTGCTTGGCTTGGTTCGCCCGAGCGTCTGTGTTCGCTGAATCCGAACGCTGGCGGCGCGTTGTCGCTCCGCTGCTATTAGCCGAGTCGGCGCGGTTCGTGGCGTCTTGTCCGCGATTTTCGAGATACTTTTCGAATTGGTCCACGCCGTCTTCCACTTTACGGATGCGGTCGCCGACCTGCGCCTTTGTAAACGGATTTGTTTGAGCTTGTGCCACGGTGGAAAGGCTGACCACGGCTAACATTGTCATGCACCAAAATGCGGTTCGCTTCCTGCAATTCATCTCGCACCTCCCCGATACGGGCAATTTACGACGGCGTGTGGCGCGCGCGTAACTAGGGATCCCCCTAACCGGACCTGCTCGATCCAGTACCCACACTTCTCCTGTTGCTCGATTACCCGGCGGAAGAGTGGACTCTGACGCCAAGACCAGTGAGGGAGTGCTTACCTAGAAAATGAAGGGGCGTCGAAATTACCAGTGGTGTGCTACATACCTGCCCTGAGGAGGATGCCAATGGGAGAGACCAATCGAGATTTTCAGGCGCTGGCCGTTCGAGTGGAAAACCTCGAAGCGCAGAACCGGCGGTTGAAGTTGACGAGCGTGTTGATTGCCCTGACGGGCGCTTCGCTGGTGGTGATGGGAGCGAGACCTTCGGATTCTGTCGAAACACCAGTTATGCGAGCGCGGACGGTGGAGGCCCAAGAATTTCTGTTGAAAGACGCGGACGGGCGAGTTCACGCGCGATTGAGCTTGTACTCAAGCGGGAGTGGTACCCCTATATTCAGAGCGCATTCTCGATTACTCGGAATTTAATTTATTGTCGGGCCGCGCCGCTAAGTCCCGTGTATAACGTCGTCGGCGTTGTCAAGAGTTTTTTTATGCGGTTCGAAACAAACCTCTAGCTCCGCGAGCCGGAGCGGGGTCAAGGGCGTCCCGCGAAGCGGGACGTTTATCGAAGACCCTTGACGCCGTGTAAGGCTCGCCAAGATTGTCATTGGACGAAGCGCAAGCTTCGCCTTACTCAGGATTCTTTTACGGGTCTCGACCAAGGCTCGTCTCCTTCGAATCCTACGGTGCAGCTACTTCCACCAACCATGTATTCGATCTTCAACAACAAAGTATGGTTCTCCCCTGTGGTTCCATTTCGCTGTTGTGACGGCGCCATCGTTTTCTGAAACAACAAGCCGGACGATTGTCCACTCCAGGAGTGGCAATGCATGGTCCTATCGGAGACTCGTGGCCTATGGCTTTCTTCGATTGTCCGGGAGGGCATAGGGTTGGTCCGGAGACTCGCGTGTTTAAGCACGGGCCTGACTTTTCCGATTGCTACTTCCCCCCGAAATCGAGCGTCTCAAAGAGCCCGACGGTCACCGCCGGGAAATGGTTCCCAAAGATGGACAGACTCTCAGCCAGAGGCGCTCAAGCTGCTTGTGGTTTCAAATAGTTGGCGTCGAAACGTACCTCCTTCTTCCAGACGATCAAGGTGATCGCGGCAATTTTCCTGGCCAAGGTCAGGCGTGCCATCGTGGGCTTCCTCCCCTTGGCCAGCAAATTCTCGTAGAAATCGTGCAGCGGTCCCGCTGCGGTGCTGGCTCTCATGGCTGCACCCTTAAAAATATCTTTGAGGTCGTGGTTATGGTCCCTATTTAGGCCACGAACCGTGGCCTGTTTCTTGGCACGTTGCAGCTGTCCCGCCACCGCGCGGTACTCTCCGCTGTCATGCGTTTCCAGCCCCAGCCCGCAGTAGGTCCACAGCTGTCGCTTGGTGCGGAAGCGATGAGGCGTCTGCATCACGGCCAGCAGCACGGCGGCGCGAATCGGACCGATCCCCGGAATCTGCCGCAGCAGTTTCCAGGCCTTGTGTTTCTTGGCTTCCAGCAACAAATCCCGCCGCACTTCCTGGCGCAGTAGCCGCAAGGCATCGAGCTGCTGGTAGTAAAACTCTGCCCGCCGGCGCACGCCCGATTCGCTGATCTTGCCGAGCCATTCCGCACGGTGACGCGGTGCATACACTTCCAGCCAACATATGGCGGCAACGGCGACGCCTTCGTGGCCAAAATTGGTTCAATTGCACGCTACAGCATCTGCCTCCTTTATGACCCGACCAAGGCCGTACACAGTGGAGCCACCATACCCATCAAATTGCAACTCTGCGACGGCAGCGGCAACGACCTGTCTTCTTCCAGCATCACGGTCCACGCCATCAGCATCAGCCAAATTTCCACTTCCGCTTCCGGCGCGGTCGAAAACGCTGGAAACTCAAACCCGGATAGTGACTTCCGCTTCGACGCCACGCTGGGTAGCACCGGCGGATACATTTTCAACCTCAAAACGACGGGACTGTCTACTGGGACATACAAAGTCAATTTCACGGTGACGGGCGACTCGTTTGTCTACGCAGCAAACTTCGAGGTTAAGTGACGGGTGTCGGGCAGGGCGTGTAGGCATTCCTTGTCCAACTTGGTGCAGATAAGGACCAGGTTTACACGATGACAGCCACGGCGAGTGATCTAGCGGCGAGCGCAGCGGGGCGTTCGTGGGGCATGAGCAGGGTTCTCGTTGGGAGGGGAGTCTACCACCATGTCGAGCGAAGCGTAAGGCGCGGGCTCTACTCTACCAGAGGGACTTCTCACGTCAATTAACCGGTGGTATACAAGCTGGTGGGCGCAAGCCGGGCTGACTGACGTAAGTAAGTGCCGATAATGCGACTCATCCGTTTTGATGACTTGGAATTACGCCCCAAAATTCGATACGCAACGAAGGTCGTGAGACATGAAGAAAGAAGATCAACTCATGCTGCTAACGCTACTTGCTAGGCAACAACTTTTCATAGATAGAATTGTGGAAGTGTTGAAGAACAGACTTTTGTCTAACCCTGAGAAAGACGCGTGGGACGCGTTACTGGATTCCGACATTCCTGAAGATTCGGCGTTTCAGGCTCGCATAACAAAGCAATACCATCGCTTGGCGGAACAACTGGGTATAGATGTCGACGCGGACGCCTGACAATAATACGCATTAATAACTTCTACATACCTTTCTTTGCCCGGGTTCGATCGGTGCCCCGAAAAGCTTAAAATAGAATTTTAAGAACCAACATTGGTTAAAATGCACCCCGAACTTTCGAGACTGGTTGAAGAAGCCGCCAATATTGCCGCATCTGGCAGATGGGCCGCCGTGAATGAAAAAATCGAGCGTCTGAACGCAAATCCCGACGTCGATAACTGGTGGTGGGTGCATTTATTCGGCGGTTTGTGCTTTCAGGTTTTTTCCGAGTATCTGTCCTTGAAACATGCCTACGAAGAGAAGCGGGAGGACAGTTCGCTACTCGCTTGGCGGGCAAGGAACCTGCTGGAGTTGTCTGTCTGGAGTATCTATTGCTCGACGAGCAGAGAAAATGCACGCCGTTTCTACGAAGATTCCGGCCGCGACATCCACGGGATCTTTGGTGCATTCATAAAATGGGGCAAGGAACGCGGCAGAGACCCCGAATGGATCGATGCGATTACTGGAGCGCGGCGAAGGCTATTTCAAGAGGCTGCGTCGGAAGGAATCGCATCTCTCGATGCGCCTTTCAAGGACGTTAGGCACGCGGCTGACGAGGTTGGGCTCGGTAATCATTTCGCTGTGGAATACCGAATGTTGTCCAAGTTCGCGCATCCTACCGCCATGCGAGTCCTAGCGGTTCCCGACGAAGCGAAGGCAGCCCTGCAAAAAGACATTTTTTTCAGCCAAGGGTGTCTCTTCTTCGCCGGGGCATTCCAAGCACTCGAAACCCAACTAGTCCCGACGAATCACGCGAAATCTTCTGGGCAAGATACTTGACGCCAGCATCACTTTCCAAATGTTCTTGCCTGTCTCTTCGCGCCGAACCTAAGGCTAGACCCAAACGGCTTGAGAGTGCTTCCGCATTCGCACCATTCCCTCCTTCGCGTGATCTCCTGTTTCAGCCCACGTCGCTTGCAGTCTGGATTTGAACACTTGCCCAGTCGCTTCATGGTGAACTCCTTTCCTCCTAATAGGAACATCAGAGCAAGGGAGGTGTCCATCACGTTCATTGTCGAGCCGCTGGTAAACAAGAGTAAACCAGACCGTTTCCTGTCCGACAAAAGTGCGATTTACAAGGGTTTTGGCATAAGTTCATTTCATGGTCTATCAAATGTATTAGGCCATCCATCTGATGTTGCCGTGTTTCAGTAAGGACGGGCGCACTCGCCGCCGCCACCGCTATCACCCCACTGACCGGGTCCAGACCTGTGGCCGAAAACGTGGCCTCTCACTACATAGCAGGGGCAATCAGGAGCCTTCCCACCTTCAGGCTAAGTCCATGAAAATACCATCATTTAACATCCCAGGCCCCCACGGGTTATCACGTCGAATCCGGTTCATAACCCGAAGGTCGTCAGTTCAAATCTGACCCCCGCAACCATTCTTCTCGCCAGTAAAACAAAGGCGATTTCTCATTTCGAGGAATCGCCTTTTTCTTGCCCGAAGCCGACCTGTGGTGGAAACTGCAGTGACTTTTCGGGCCGCCTTCAGCCCCCCGGGAGTCGCAGAACACGAGCGCAGAGTCGGCGGAACTCGCTCTCGGTCATGTCGCTCTTCATGTCGTTCACTCGCCAAGAGCAGATCACGAGTTTGGGTTGACCGTGCTCGTCCTCTGTGTGGTCGACGGTCGGCAGTCGAGCGAACTGCGTCTTGTATTTCCTTTTGCCCGCAGCCGATTCGGCGTTCCGGTACGTGCTGATGAGCGACCAGTCGAGCGGCTCACCAGTGTAGTAGTCCAAGCCGCCGCCACAGCACACGGCATCGTGGATCGCCCTTTTGTATCCGGCGACGGTGATGCCTTCGATCCTCTTCTTGTCGCGCAGCACGTGGGCCACGGCCTTGCGTCCGAGCCACTTCACATATGCGAGCTCTGTGCAGCGCCCCACGAGGCATTCGGGTAAAGAGTATCGCATCACCGCCTCCCTTCTGTTTCCGCACCATTATTCTCCCAGACGGAGAGGAGCTGGCAGACAATTCAACCTAAATCGAGATGTCACTGATTTCGTCACTACTATTTGGACGTATAGAGAACTACAGAGAGCGGAGCAAAACGTTCCTGGGGCTTCTAATGTGTTGATTTCACAGCTCTATACGGCTTGATAAGGCTTGGTAGGGCTAGAGGGTGGGAAACGCCGTTTTTAGTTCACAGTTAACAGTTTCCGGGAAGAGAAGGAAAAAAACAGAGGAAGGAAGAGAAGCTGTCCCAGGCGTTTCGGCAGAGGAAAAAAACGAGGACTCGGGGCACCCCCATCCGCCCAGAGAGAGCACCCCTAATCCTCGCAGGACGGCCAAGACAGTACCCTTAGAGGCGAACGGGGTCAATCGGGGATTCCCTGTAAGTTACATAAGGGGTCTCCAGTGTCAGAATTCATCATTAGTTCATGCAGAGCTGGACGCTGGGCCTACCTGATAAAATTGATTGCACGGAGATTAGAGCGGGGATAGGATGGCGCAAATTTGATCCCGGAGGTGTCCATGAAGGTTTCCGAACTGATCGGGTCACGCAAGGAAGTGTATTTCATTTCAGAAGAGACGACGGTGATGGACGCTGCGAAGTACCTGCGAGAGAAACAGGTGCGGTCGGTGGGAGTAATGGATGCAGCGGGAAAGTTGGCAGGGGTGGTCTCGCAAAGCGACATCTCGGACAAAGTGGCGGCGGAGAACAAATGTCCGGCATGGATGAAAGTGTCAGAGATTATGACGCGGGAATTGCTTACGGTCACCCCGGACATGACGTTCGAAGACAGCTTACTGGCGATGGAAAAGAACGGCGTGTATCACTTACTGATTCTGGATGCGCAGAACCAGTATCGCGGGATGCTGTCTGTGAGCGATTTGTTGAAGGTGCTGACGGCGGATCATAAGGGGCGAGCGGATCTGCTGGAATCGTACATGTTCCCGTCGCGGTAGCACGGTTTTCGGTGGGACTTCCCTTTTGCAGGGTGGTTCGGTGGGGGTGTGGGCGGAGCCTTGGGGCGATGGAGCGTAGTTATAAAACCCGGTTCGTAAAAGAAGCGAAGAGAGATTCCGCACTCCGCAGATTCTGTTCGGAATGACGGGGTCACGGATGCGTGGAGTGCGTCAGGGGTGGGCAGAGGTGGGGCCCAGGTGTTCGGCGGTTATTTTTTGTTGGACCTCTTCGCGGAGTTGTTTGGCGCGAATGCCGGCGGGACTGTTGGGATCGAGAGTGAGATACGTGTCGAGATCTTCGAGCAGAGCGGGATAGTCCTTTTGCTGCAGATGGATGTTGGAGAGAAGACGATAAATGATCGGGACACTGGGAGCGAGGAGGCGCGCTTGTTCGGCGGAGGTGTGCGCTTCGAATAGATGATCCTGCTTGAGCAAGCAACGACCGAGCTCATAGTGACCGAGCCAGGAATTGGGATTGAGCTGAAGGCCGCGACGAATGAACTTGTTGGCTTCGGCAACGTCACCGCGATCCAGAAGCACAGCACCCAGGCTGACTTCTGCTTCGGGATATGTGTCGCCGCTTAGCGCGACGGCTTTGCGGAAGTTGGTTTCGGCTTCGCCGCGATTGCCGAGCGTGAGCTGAGCCATTCCGAGTTGGTAATCGGCCTCGAAATAGGCGGGGGCGAGCGAGACAGCTTGCTGAAAGTCCTCTACGGCAGCCTGGGCATCTTTATCCTGATAGAGTTTTTTCTTGCCGGAATCCATACATTCGCGGGCTTTGAGGGGAATGGAGAGCTCGTGAAGCGAGACGGTTTTGGAACTGGGGGAATCTTGCTTCTTGTAAATTGGCTTGAGATAGATGACAAGGCCTTTGTCGGAAACCATGGAAATGTCGACGTCAAGGCTAACGGGCTCGTAGCCCGAAGCCTCGACGGTGACGTGGTAGGTGGAACGCTTCAAACCGCCGAAGCGGAAGAGTCCATCGTCGGTAGTGGATTGAGATTCCAGGAACGTGTGTTCGCCGTCGGACAACTTAATCGTTACGTCTTTGGCGGGATGGTAATCGCTTTCGTAGTAGACGTTTCCCGCGATTGTGGCGGGCTTCTGGGCGAGGGTTCCGTGCGGAACCAGCAGGAAGGCAAAAAGGAGCGAAACGAAAAGCCGGATCATGCCACCTCCACACCGGCCGAGTGTGGGGATTATAGCACCGCGGGAAAGAGGGGGCGGGAGTTTTTCGTGCCACGATTTTCGGGTTGCAGGTCACGGGCAAAGAGTTCGGAGGCGGAGGCGGAACCGCTGTCGATGAGCACGCTGATCTTACCGGAAAAGGCATCCTGACCGCGGGATTTGGCAAGGTTTCCTATCCTTGGGCCGGAGGCGATCGGCGATCTTGATATCGTGATCGCAGACCTTGCCGCGCACGATCGCCGATCCTCTGAACGCGAAAACTGTACTCCACGCAAGAGCCACGACTGGGAGGAAAGAAAAATGAGTGAGAATCCTCGAGGGTCATCCTGAGGTTGGCGACGACGGAAAAGCCTTGAGCGTTCGAACTCATGTCTTTGAGTTGCTCCTTGGCTTCGCGATACTTGGCATCCCGAGCGACACCGTGATAGTTCTTGTCGTAATGGTTTTTCTTGACCCCGTAATAGGCATCCTTGAGCATCTGCTGGACACGAGCGGCATCGATGGAGTTGCGTTTGTGCGGGGCTGGCTGCTGGGCACGCGTGAGAGAAGAGAGGGAGAGAAGAAGGATGAGGGCGAGCACCAAGCGGCACACACGGCCCCGACGCCACTTCATGGAGGCTCCCGAGAAAATAGAGGATCTTGGACTCTATACCGCCGAACAACTGGCGTAGCGTAGGAGGAACGGGAACACACTGAGGAGAAGGAGGAATGACGTGAAAAACGCTTGGGTGGGGGTGCTGGTGCTCTGGGCTTTGCCGGTGGTAGGGCAGGAAGTTACGTTGAAACCGGGGAAAGCCGCCGCGGAGGCGAGGCGCGAGGATACGTCGGCGGAGACACGGACGATGCGATTGTGGGAGGGAGCTGCGCCGGGGGCACAGGGAGATGCGGAGGAAGATCGCCCGACGCTGACGATCTATCCGACGTTTGGCTCGAAAGGACCGACGGGGGCGGTGATTGTCCTGCCGGGCGGGGGATATACATGGCTGGCCACGAATCATGAAGGACGAGAGATTGCGAATTGGCTAAATGCGATGGGGATTACGGCGTTCGTGCTGCGCTACCGCTTGGGCCCGAAGTATCACCATCCGGTGGAATTGCGGGATGCGCAGCGGGCGGTACGGATGGTGCGGGCGCGGGCGAAGGAGTTTGCGGTGTCGCCGGACAAGATTGGGGTGATGGGATTTTCCGCGGGCGGGCATTTGGCGTCAACGGCGGAGACGCATTTTGATGCAGGAAATGCACAAGCATCGGACCCCATCGACCGCGTGAGTTCGCGGCCAGATTTTGCAGTGCTGTGCTATCCCGTGATTTCGTTTGTGTCGGAATATTCGCACGCGGGATCGGGGGAGAATTTGTTGGGAAAAAATGCGAAGCCCGAATTGTTGAAGGAGCTTTCCAACGAGCTGCAGGTGACGAAGGAGACGCCGCCGACGTTTTTGTGGAGCAGCAGCACGGATACGGTAGTGCCGCCGGAGAATAGCGTGGCGTTTTACCTGGCGCTCCACAAAGCCGGAGTGCCGGCGGAGTTACATATTTTTGCGGAGGCGCCGCACGGGGTGGGGTTGGATTTGCAGGATGAAGCGGTGGGGGAATGGGGCATGCTTTTGCGGAACTGGTTGAAGGGGAGAGGGATGGTGAACTGAGGAGGAGGTAGAGGAGTGGTTGGGAGGCAAGACGTTAAGAGGGATTCCTCACTTCGTTCGGAATGACGTGACTACGCACGCGGGTGAACTGGGAGGCAGGCCGCCTGGGTTACGGTCCTTCGCTCGGCTCATGATGACAACGCGCTTTGTTGGGGGCTGGCGGGCCGTACGACCCGCCGGTGCATGATTTGGCGTGGGTTGCACGCCATCCCGAGAAGGGTGCCGGGAGACTCAGGCGTGGACGGAATTGGACAACGTTTCGTTGACGATTTTGCCGTCGAAGAGGTGAACGGTGCGTTCGGCGTGATTGGAGTAGCGCGGGTCGTGCGTCACCATGCAGATGGTGGCGCCAGTGGCGTGGATGTCCTGAAGAAGATCCATGACAGAATCGCCATTCTTGGAGTCCAGGTTTCCGGTGGGCTCATCCGCGAGGAGAATCATGGGATCGCCGACGAGTGCGCGGGCCACCGCAACACGCTGCTGCTGCCCACCGGAAAGCTGCGCGGGATAGTGCTTCGCGCGATGGGCCATTTGGACACGCTCCAGGGCGTTCTGGACTTTTTCCTTGCGTTCGGCGGAGGCCATGCCGCGATAGGTGAGAGGCAGCTCAACGTTTTCATATACGGTGAGATCGCCGATGAGATTGAAGGCCTGAAAGATGAAGCCGATTTCGCGATTGCGAATGCGGGAGCGGTCACTGAGCTTCAGGCTGGCGACCGGCTGTCCGTTGAGCGTGTAGTTCCCTTCCGTGGGCGAATCGAGAAGGCCGAGGATGGCGAGGAGGGTGGATTTGCCACAGCCAGAAGGGCCGGCGATGGCCAGGTATTCGCCCTTTTTGATTTCCAGGTCGATGGCATCCAAAGCATGGGTTTCGAGTTCGTCGGTGAAGAAGACCTTGCTGACGCTTTGCAGATTGATGAGTGTGTCGTTGGTTGTAGACATCGTTTAGCCTCCGAGCCGGATTCGTCCAAACCTCTTGCGACCTTCCGGCCGACCTAAGGGCCGGCCACTACACGAACAGAAAAACCGAAGAGCGGACCGCCTGCCTTCCTTCGTCAGGGTGAACGGAAGGAGGTCCCTACAAACCCAAGAGAAAGCTGGCAGCGGCGTAGAGCTACGGCTGCGAAGGTCGCGGCGCACGGGCAAAGTACACCCCTTGCTGGGCGGCTCGTGAATGATACGAAATTGGACGCGAGGATGTTCATTTTGGTTCCTAGCGCAGGCGGATGCGGTCATAGGCATCCATGGAAGACATGTCGGAGAGTATCACCTTGTCCCCGACTTTGAGACCCTTGAGAATTTCGACGGTATTGACGGAAGTCTTGCCGAGCTGGACGTTGGCGCGGACGGCTTCGGAGCCGTCGTCGACGAGCTTGAAGAGACCAATGGTGGAATCCGATTGGCCATGAACAGGACGGCCGACATAGAGCACGTCCTTGAGATTTTCGAGTTCGATGGTGCCATCGACGCTGAGGTCGGGGCGAGAACCCTGGGGAAGCGGGTCGGTAAGCTGGACGTCGACGGTGACAGTCCCGTTCTGGACGGAGGGGTCAATACGGGAGACTTGTCCATGGACGACGCCATTGCGCGTATCGATCGTGGCGGGCTGACCGATGCTGACATCCTTTGCCAGAGTTTCCGGGATTTTGATTTCCGCTTTGAGTCGTTTGGGATCGGCAACACGCGCGAGATTGGTGCCCGGCGTGACGTGCTGGCCGACTTCGACAGGAACGACCTGAAGGACTCCCTGGATACCGGCACGAACGTGGAGGGATTCGAGTTCGCCGTGCTTGAGGTCGTAGAGAGCGCGCTGCTGATCGACTTTGGATTGTTGCGCCTGGATGCGGGCGCCAGCGGAGTCTTCGGCGTTTTTGGTGCGATCTTCTTCGAGTTGGAGACGGATGGCGAGCTGTTGCTCCTTCACCTTGGAGAGTTGCTCGGTGACATCGGCGCCGACGCCCTGAGCGCGAAGCTTGATGTCCACCTCATGCTGGATTTTGGCTTGCTCATAATCGCTGCGGACGGAGGCGGCGGTGGCTTTTTGGTTGAGCAGCTCGCTATTGATGGTGACTTTCAGGCTCTCCAGGTCTGCTTGGGCGGCTTTGAGCTGATATTCGGCGTCGAGAGTTTCGCGCTGCAGGACGGGATCGCTGAGTTCGAGAATAATGCTGTTGGGCTGAACGATAGCACCGGGGTGAAGAACGATCTTATCGACGCGGGCATCGGTTTGCGCGGGGATCCATTGAATGTCTTCCGGGATGAGCGTGCCGATGCCGCGGACGTCGCGAATCATGGGACCGCGCTTCACCTCGTCGGTCCAGATCGTGGCTTTGTCGACGGAGGGGGCGGCGGGACGAAGGCGAGAGACACCGTAGGTGACGCCAGCAAGGGAAATGATGGCAATGGCGGCGTAGAGGATACGGCGAACCTTTTTGGCGTGAGCGTTGGATGGTCGTTGGATGTCCATAGTTAATTATCTCACTCTAAGGGTAGCGTGATGATGGAAATGACTTGAGCAACGGGGGACAAGACGCGAAGGTTGAAACCCTTCGCCTCGTTCAGGATGACAAGGTATTTTCAAGTTGGACTGGAGATGGAACATGGTTATTCCGACCTCAAGGCGGCGACGGGATCGATACGAGTGGCACGGAGTGCCGGAAAATAGCCAGCGGCCAGGGCCACCGTGACCAAGAGAAGCATGACAGAGATAAAAGTAGTGGGGTCGTTGGGTTCGGTGTGGAACAGGAGAGAGGCGATGATCTGCGAGACAGCGACCGAAGCGACAGCACCGACGGCAATACCGATCAGGGCGAGTTTGAGAGTACGCGCAAGGACGCGGCGTTGGACAATGCCAGGCGTGGCGCCAAGAGCCATGCGAATGCCGATTTCCTGGGTTTGCCGGGTGACGGAATAGGAGATTACGCCGTAGATGCCGAGGGCGGCGAGGACAAGGCCGAGCATGGCGAAAATGGCGACGAGGTAGACGAAGAATTTGCGCGGGGAAACGGAGTGGTCGACGAGAGATTGCAGGGGTCGAAAGGTGTTGTTGGGCTGCGCAGGGTTTTGCTGGCGCAGAGCGAGCATAATGGAGGCCGTGAGCACGTCAGGGGGGAGCTTGGAGCGCACGACGAGTTCGGCGCCTTCGGGACCGTAAAAGACGGGAAGATAGATTTCGGAGCCGGGGGAAGATTCGAGGCTGCTGACGCGCACGTCGGAAACAACGCCGATGACGCGGCCGGGCTTGGAGTCGAAGCCGCGCGCTTCGCGACCGATCGGAGATTGACCGGGCCAATGACGGCGCGCGGCGAACTCGTTGATGATGACGACGGGTTCTTTGTTGAGCGTGTCTTGCCAAGAGATGTCGCGACCTTCGATTAAGCGAATCCCCATGGCCTGGAGATAGCCGGGAGTGACGATGCGAACGGTGGCGCCCTGATCTTCCTCTTTTCGATACTCGCGGGAAGGATTGAGAAGGCCCCAGCCGCGATCGCGATCGAGGGGAAGCATGTCCGAGACACCGGCCGCTTCGACGCCGGGGATGGCTTTCACCGTAGAGACAATTTGTTGGAGCGAGGAGCCGATTTTTTCTCCCTTTGGACCAGCGTCGTACTGAACGTCGACCACGGCGGCCTGGGCGGGTTGGAAACCGAGATCCACATCGAGAAGGCGAAGGAAACTGCGAAGAAGCAGGCCGGAGCCTACGAGAAGAATGCAGGCGAGAGCAACTTCGCTGACGACGAGAATGGAACGCATGCGGCCGTGGCCGCGACCTTCACTGGAACCGCGGCCGGCATCCTTGAGAGTGTCCCGCGGATGATCGCTGGAGAGGACAAAGCCGGGAGCGATGCCGAAGAGAATACCGACGAGAAGGGTGATGAACAGAGTCCAAGCCAAAGCGGCGCCATCGACGCGGATGCTGTTGAGAAGGGGAAGCGCGATGGAGCCCTGGTGCGCGAGATAGGAAACGCCACCGAAGGCCAGCACAACACCGAGGACGGCACCGAAAGCGGAACAGACGAGGGATTCTGTGACCAGTTGGCGGATCAGGCGGCCACGGCTGGCACCGAGTGCGGTGCGCATGGCGAATTCCTTGCTGCGAGACGCCATACGAGCGAGAAGAAGATTGGAGAGATTGACGCACACGATGAGAAGGATGAGACCGACGGCGCCCCAGAGAACGAACAGAGAGCGGCGGAGT
Source organism: Candidatus Acidiferrales bacterium (assembly GCA_963775865.1). GTDB lineage: Bacteria > Acidobacteriota > Terriglobia > Acidiferrales > UBA7541 > Acidiferrum. The sequence goes on from CAVZKU010000002.1 coordinate 1,365,725, forward strand.
TTGCCGGTGACGTAGTCCTTCAGGTAGGAAAGGTCGGCAGTATATTCCATGAACCAATCAGGATCCGGATGCGCCGCGCGGAATTGTGGGGAAAGAATATTGGCTTCGGACTGGGCTTGCGCAAGAGTGAGGCCATGCTTGAGACGGCCGACGATGGCGACGGTATTGCCCCAAGTGCGGATCTGGTCCATGTACGCGGGGATAAAGAAATCGACGCGAAGGCCGGGGGAAAAGACGGAAGCAAAATCAAAGGATTTCGGGAGAACGCCGACGATGGTGACGGCTTCATTGTCAAAATTGACTGTGTTGCCAAGGACTAACGGATCACCGGCGAATTGTTGTTGCCAGAAGGCATAGGTAAGGAGGGCGACCGGGGCGGCGCCTTTCTTATGCTCCTCGGGGAAAAACGTGCGGCCGAGCGTGGGAGTGATGCCCAGAGTGTGGAAGAAATTGTTGGCGACCATGACGGCTTGCACGTGCTGCGCATCGCCGTGGCCGGTCATGTTGTATTCGGTGCTGCCCCAGAAAGCCTGGTAGCAAGTGGCTTCCTGGAAGGACTGGGCGTGGCGAGCGAATTCCTCGTAAGAACCCACGTTGTAAGTGACACCGGAGAGTCCCCCGGTGCCGTGACCGCCGGTGAACCAGACAAGTTGATCGGAATGCGCGAACGGAAGCGGGCGAAGGAGCAGCGTATTGACAACGCTAAAGACAACGATGTTGGCGCCGATACCGAGCGCGAGGATCAGGATGGCGATCAGCGTGAAGGAACGATCTTTACGGAGCGTGCGGTAGGAGTAGCGAAGATCCTGCAAGAATGTTTCGATCATGGGAAGACTCCGGGAGTGACGATGACTTTCCTTGGCTTGCTGGGTGCCGCCGAAATAGACGAGGGCCCGGAGGCGGGCTTCTTGCGGGGACATGCCGGCGTTGAGATTTTCTTCGATGGCGAGAGCCAGATGAGAAGCCATTTCGGCTTCGAGTTCGCGGTCGAGATCGTCATGACGGAAGAGAGCAGCGATGCGATGGAAAAGGCGGAGGTTCATAAGGACACCTGTTTGCCGGCAAGATTCATTACCACAGGGGTGGAAGCGCAGTGTGAGTGGCTGATTAATGTTGGAGCTAAAGCTCCGACCCCCAAAGCCATTCCTTCGAGGCGCGGAGTGGCAAGACGCGGAGAGCGAAGAGAGCGCTGCGAAGACTCCGCCCGGAATGACGAGGTTCTGGCGGAGCGCGGATTAGGCGAAGAGGTTGACATCTATTCGCACCTCAGGGCGACCACGGGGTCGATGCGGGTGGCACGTCGCCCGGGGATGCAGCAGGCGGCCAGGGAGACGATCAGAAGGAGAGCCGCAACGCCAACGAGTGTCAGTGGATCTGTGGGGCTGATTTCGAACAGTTGAGATTGCAGAAGGCGGGCGATGGCGAAGGAACCCCCTAGGCCAGCGAGTATGCCGATGACGCCGGTGATGGCACCTTGCTTGAGGACCATGAGCAGGACTTCGCGGGTGGTGGCGCCGAGAGCCATGCGGACGCCGATTTCGCGAGTGCGCTGGGAGACAGAATAGGAGATGACGCCGTAGATTCCGGCGAGGGCGAGGAAGAAGGCGACGGCGGAGAAGATCGCGACAAGAGTCAGGCTGAAGCGGCGCCCATCCAGCGAAGCGGAGTAGACCTGGGAGAGGGTGCGGAAGCGCGGGGGAATGTTGGGATCGATGTCATGAAGCAGGGAGCGCGCCGCAGAAAAGACGGTGTCGGGCTTGCCGGAGGTGCGCATCACCGCGGTGAAACGCCAGGCGGCCAGTGGACGCTGGCGATAGTCGACGTAGACAGTGGGTCGTGAGGCGAGTTCGAGGCTGCGATCGCGTACGTCGCCGACAACACCAATAATCGTGAGCAGACGAAGGTCGCCGTCCATGTTGCCGAACTCGATGGTGCGGCCAATGGGATCCTGGCCGGGCCAACGATCGTTTGCGGCGGATTGGCTGATGAGAGCGACGTGTGGCGAATCGATGGTGTCGCGATCATCAAACAGCCGGCCTTGCAGAAGAGGAATGTCCAGAGTCTTGAAGAAGCCGCCGGAAACGACAATAAAGTCGGCGTATCCCAAATGGGATTTGTCGTGAAAGAGGTCTTCCATAAAGCGGGTAAGGTCGGCGAGGAGAGCCGGATCCTTTTGAAAATCACCCGAGACGGAGCGTTGGATCAGATCCTGCGTGTGCGGGGAAATCTGGCCAGGATTCATGAGCACAAAGGAGCCATCGGAAAAGCCAGCCCCGGAGAGGGGAAGATTGTTGGTGCCACCGACTTCGGAGACACCGGGAATCTGGCGAAGTTGCGCGAGGAGTTTGTCGAGGAAGGCGATGCGATCGGATTTCGAGGAATCTTCGGGAAGGCCGAGATCCATGGTGATGACACTCTCTGTGCGGAAACCAGAGTTCACGGAGAGAACGCGGAGGAGACTGCGGCCAAGAAGGATTGCGCCGACGAGAAGGATGAGCGCGGCAGCTAGTTGGGCAGCGGCGAGCATGCGGCCCGTACGTTGTTTGTTGCGCGTGGCGATGCCGCCGCGATTCCCTTCCCCAAGCGCCTCGCGAGAATTGCGGGAAACGGAACGCAGAGAGGTGAAGGCGGCCAGCGCCATGGAAACGAGAAAAACCGCGGCCAGAGAGAACAACAAAACGGGAAGATTGAGAGAGACATTTTCGAGTCGCGGGAGACTTGTGGGAGCAAGAGCCAGAAGGCCATTCAACCCCCAGTTGGCGAGCAAAATTCCCAAGGCGCCGCCGATCAGAGAGAGAAGAAAAGCCTCCGTGAGAAATTGCCGGAGGAGGCGATTGCGTTCGGCACCGAGCGCGGCGCGGATCGCTAGTTCGCGCTCGCGTCCGGCAGCTTGAGCGAGCATGAGATTCGTAACATTGGCGCAGGCGATGAGGAGGAGAAAGGCGGAGGCACCAAGAAGAATGAGCAGAGCGGGGCGCACGTCGCTGGTCATGGCCTCGCGCAGAGGCTCGGTGGCGACGGCGACCATGGAAGTGTCTTCACCGTATTGCTGTTTGAGCCGCTGCGCAATGGAAGAAAGCTCGGCGCGGGATGCGTTCAGGGTTGTGTCATCGCGAATCCGCCCGATGAGGCTCCAGTTGTGGGCAGTGCGGCTAGGCAGCCGCTCGAAGAGCTCGCGAGGCATCCAGATGTCGGAATTGTCAGGAAAACGAAAGCCCGGTGGTAAGACCCCGATGATGGAGGCGGGTTGGCTGCCGATTTTGAGGTGGAACGAAGAAAGATCGTCGGTGCCGCCGAGATTTTGTTTCCAATAGGCGTAACTGACGAGGGCGACGCCGCGGGCGTCAAGGCGCTCTTCGTCGGGAGCGAAGGTGCGGCCAAAGATGGGTTGCACGCCCATGACCTGGAAAAAATCGCGAGAGACCGAGGCGACTTGCGAACGCGACGGTTCGCCGTGGCCGGTAACGGTCTCGATTCCGGAGTTGTATTCCGCCAAGCCAACGAGGGAATGTGACTGAGCGCGCAGATCTTCGAAATTGGGATCCGCGAAGTTACTGCGGCCGCCCGTATCGCCCTGCTCCCACAAGCGAACAATTTGCTGAGGATTGTGGTACGGCAGCGGCCGGAGGAGTACACCGTAAACGACACTGAAAATGGCGGTGGTAGCCCCGATGCCGAGGGCTAGGGTGAGAACCGCTACAGCGGTGAAGGCGGGAGATTTGCGAAGGAGGCGTGCCGCAAAGCGCAGGTCGTGGAAGGAGGTTTCGAGGAACGAGAGGGAGGCCTGGTCGTGGACGGATTCTTTGGCTTGCTGAGTGCCGCCGAACTGGATGAGAGCATGGCGGCGTGCTTCCTGCGGGGTCATGCCGGATTTGAGATTCTCTTCGATGGCGAGATCGAGATGGGAGGAGATTTCAGCGTCGAGATCGCGGCCGAGAGACTCCCGACGGAAAAAAGCAGCGATGCGATGGAGGAGACGGAGGTTCATGAGGACACCTGTTTGTCGGAAGACTTCCTCTCCTCAGGGGCTGAAGCGCGGTGTGAGTCGCTGATTGATGGCGGAACAAAAGCTCCGACCGCCTGGGAAAACCGGGTAGCGCGGAGCAAAGCAATTCCTTCGGAGCGTTGGGAGGCAAACCGCGGAGAGCAAAGAGGGATTCCTCGCTGCGAAGACTTGGCGCGGGATGACGGATTCTTTGTGGTGGGCATGTTACTCGTACCTCAAGGCAATCATGGGATCGATGCGGGTGGCGGCGCGGGCGGGGATGTAGCACGCAAGGATGACAGCGACGACGAGGAGAAGCGCTCCGCCGAAGAAGCTGACAAGATCGTTGGCGTGAACACCAACCAGCAAACTGGAAAGGAGTCGCGCGAGGGCAAACGCTATGGGGAGGCCGATGATCAGGCCGAGAGCAAGAAGTTTCAAGCCATTCCGGATGAACAGGCGGAGAACGTCCTGGGGACGCGCGCCGAGGGCCATGCGAATGCCGGTTTCGTGTTTGCGCTGAGCGACGGAGAACGCCATCACGCCGGAAACACCGACAGCCGAGAGTAGGAGAGCCATGAGGCCAACCACGCCCATCAAGACAGCGACGTAGGTAAAGCCCACGATCTGGTCAGACATGAGGCGATCGAGGGGAAGCACGTCATAGATCGGTTGGTCGGGATCCACATTGGCCACAGCGGCACGGACGGCCGGAAGAAGCGCCAGGGTGTCCGACGAAGAACGCACGGATATGTAGGCGTCTGCTTGGGGGCTCTGCTGGAACGGAAAATAGACGGCAGAGGAAACATCGTGGCTCCAAGGGTTGTAGTTGATTTCGGAAACCACGCCGACGATGGTAGCCCAGGGATCTTTGGAGGACTCATCGCCGGACTTGATGCGATGGCCGAGGGCGCTGGAGCCCGGCCAGTATCGTTTGGCGAGACCTTCGCTGATGATGGCGACCTTGGGGGAATCCGCCGAATCGCGACCAGTGAACTCGCGGCCCTCGATCATGGAGACGTGCAGGAGACCGAAGAATGCGGGACTGACGTGGTTGTATTCGGTGACGCGATATTCGCCAAGCTGGGCCGGTTGATTTTCCAAGGAAAAGGCGCCAGAATCTCCGCCTGAGAAAGGAACCAGAAGAGAAACAGCGGAAGATTGCACGGCAGGAGTGAGATTCAGTTGGTCTGTCAAACGGGTGTAGAAGGCGGAGCGCTGTTGCGGCGTGGCATAGCGAGAAGCGGGCAGTGCGACGCGAAAGGTGAGGACAGACTGGGAATCGAATTGGAGAGGGAGGCCCAGGAGGGTCTGAACGCCTTTGACCATGAGAGCCGCGCCGACAAGAAGGACGAGAGAAAGAGCGATTTCCGCAACAACGAAGGTGTGGCGGAGGCGCGTGCGGGAGCGACTGGCAGCGGGTCCACGACCTGTTTCTTTCAAGGTGTCATTCAGATCGCCGCGGGATCCGTAAAAAGCGGGGAAAAGACCAGCGAAGAGTCCGGCAGCGAAAGCGACGGTGAAGGAATAGAAAAATACGCTGCGATCCAGGCGGACCTGATCCCAACCTGGAATGTAGCGGGCTACTTCGGGAGGCATACCGCCACGAATGAGGGAAATACCCCATGAACCGATAAGGAGTCCGACAACAAGGCCACCCATAGCCAAAAGAACACTTTCGACGAGGGCTTGAGAGATGAGCCGAGAGCGAGAAGCACCAAGAGCCAGTCGAATGGCGTATTCGCTTTGGCGGGCAGTGCTGCGTGCCAAGAGCAAGTTGATGACATTGGCACAAGCAATCAAGAGAACGAAACCGACAGCGCAAAGCAGGAAGATGGTGTAGTTGTGGCCACGGCCAGCAACGTAATCGCCGATCGTCATCATCTTCACGGTCCAGCCCGTTTCTGATTGCGGGAAGGAAGCACGGAGGCGGTCCTGAATGGTGTGCATCTCGGCAAGAGCTTGCGGGAGCGAAGTGCCTTGTTTGAGGCGAGCGACAGGAACGAGGAAGTGTTCGTTGCGTTGCGCCTTCTCTTGCGGGGAGAGCGCCATAGGAACCCAGAGTTCCGCATTGATAGGAAAGCGAACTTCCTCCTTCATCACGCCGATGATTTTTGTGGGCGTGCCATCGAGACGAACGGTACGGCCAACGATGAGGGGGTCGGAAGCGAACTGGCGACGCCACAAACCGGCGGACAAGATGGCTTCGTGTTGTCGACCAGGCTCGTCCTCGCCGGAGAGAAACGCGCGGCCGAGGAGAGGCGTGGCGCGCAGTACATCGAAGAAATTGGCGGTGACGCGGAAGCCCTGAAGCTTTACGGGTTCGCCGACGCCGGTCATGTTGAGATCGATCCAATCGTAGGCGGCGAGAGACGCGAACGAACGGCTTTGGGAGCGCCAGTCCTCGAAATCCGCGGGAGAAACCGAGCTCCAATCTTCGGTCTGGCCCGGGGCCAAGTTGACGACGGTCACCAGGCGGTCGACTTCGGGGAATGAGATGGGATTGCGCAAGAAGGTGTTGGAAACGCTAAAGGTGGCGGTGTTGGCGCCGATGCCCAGGGCCAGGGTGAACACGGCGACGGCGGTAAAACCGGGACTCTTGCAAAACACGCGGAGAGCGAAGCGCAGATCCTGCCAAAACGCGTCGAGAAGAGGAATGCTACGGGAGTCTCGATGATTCTCCTTTGCTTGCTGGGCACCACCAAACTGAAGCAGGGCCTGGCGGCGGGCTTCGGCGGGGGACATGCCGGCTTTGAGATTTCCTTCGATGGCGAGAGCGAAATGAGAAGAGATTTCGGCGTCGAAATCGCGGTCGAGAGAGTCGCGGCGGAAGAGAGCAGAGATGCGATGGAAAAGGCGGAGGTTCATGGGTAGACCTCGACGCAGGATCTGACATTAAAACAGCCGCCCCTGCGACCGCGGCGTGGGGCGGGACGCGGGCTCATGAGTTGGGCTCCTCTTCGGGCATGGAAAGGACGCGTGACATCACGATAGAGAGCCGCTGCCAATAGGCGGCGTCTTCGGTGAGCTGTTTCCGGCCACGCTTGGTGATGGAATAGAACTTGGCTTTGCGATTGTTGTCGGAGGTGCCCCATTCGGCGGAGATCCAGCCGCGCTGCTGCAGGCGAACGAGCGAGGCGTAAATGGTGCCCTGATTGAGGAGGACTTCATTACCGCTGACCTGCTCGATGCGGCGGGCGATGCCGTAGCCGTGAAGCGGACCGAGGGTGGAAAGGGTTTGCAGGACCATAAGGTCGAGGGTGCCCTGGAGCAGATCGAGTTTGGAATCAGACATGGGATTCTCCTGTGTGCTAACCACAGGAGGATAGCATGTGTTTGTGTGGGAATGCCACAGGAAGCCTCCAAAGGTATATACGCGGGGAGAGTGGGAAAAGTTTGATGGCGTGGGAGGAAAAATTGGGTTGGGAGGCAAGCGGCGGGGAGGGAGGAGATTCCTCGGTGCGCTCCGATCATGATGGGTTGCTCAGCGTGATGCCTAGTGGCGAATCAGAAGAAAGAAGAGGCACCGCTCGAAAGGCGGTCCCTACAACAGTCGTGCCCAGTCTTACTCATAGCGAAGGGCGATGACGGGGTCGAGGGTGGCGGCTTTGAAGGCGGGGACGATGGTGGCGAATAGGCTGATCAGGGACAAGAGCACTGGGACGGCGAGATAAACGGTGGGATCCCAGGCTTGGACACCATAGAGAAAACTGGAGAGGATGCGAGCTAAAGAAGTCCAAGGAGGAGGCCGATGGCGCCGCCGATACCCACGAGAACAGCTCCTTGCCGAAGGACCATGGCTAAGACCTGTGTGGGATGAGCACCGAGGGCCATACGAATTCCGATTTCGCGGCGACGCTCGATGATGGAGTGGGAGAGAAGACCGTAGATACCGGCCGTGGAGAGAAGGATGGCGATGAGTCCGAACAGCGCCATCAGGCGAGCGACAAATTGGAGAGCGCTGGCTTGCGCGCTGATTTTGTCGGACATGGTTTGGAGCAGAGTCACGGGCTGAGTCGAATCCAAATCGGCGACAGCGGAGCGGACGGCGGAGATCAGGACATCGGGGGCGCGGGAAGTCCGCAGAGCGAAATCGATGGAAGAGGGCGGGGCTTGTGCCAGAGGGAGATAAAGGATGGAGCGGAAGGAGCGATCGTAGACTTCGTGACGAGCATCGGCAACGACGCCGACGATGGTGATCCATGCATCAGGAGAAGGGCGGTCTGAAAGCCCGAGGCGGTGGCCGACCGCGTGAACTCCAGGCCAAGCACGGCGAGCCATGCTTTCGCTCACGATGGCCACTGCGTTAGTGGTGGATGCGTCGTGGAAATCGAAGCTGCGGCCCTCAAGAAGAGGGAGATGCAGCGTGGCGAAATAGTCGTCAGAGATGGATTCCAACCTGGCGGTGGGCGAATCGGCGTTGGGAAGTTCGCCTGGCTGGTCTGAGCGGAAATTGATTTCATTCTCGTAGAAGCTGTAGGGCAAGCCGCTGGCGGCGGAGACGCGCTCAACGCCGGGAATATTTTTGAGGCGAGCGAGAAGCTGTTCGTAAAAGGCGAGGCGCAGTGGCGGCGAGGCCTGGCGGCTGGAAGCGAGGTTGAGGCGAAAGGTGAGAAGCGCTGGGGGGGCCATGGCGGTCTGATGCGTCGCGAGCAGATAAAACCCTTTGACCATCAGGCCCGCGCCAATCAACAAAACCACGGCGAGAATGACTTCGGAAATGACGAAGGCGCGCCGGAGGCGATTCCCTGCCCCAGCCATTCGGGCGCCACCAGATTCCAGCGCGTTCCGTAAGTCCAGCGTGGAAGCGCGCAAAGCGGGAATCGCGCCTGACAAAAGTCCCGCCACGGTGGCAACAAAGAGCGTAAACAGAAAAGCGCGGAAATCGATGCGCATGCCGCTGACGTCGCAAATTTCGCGGACTTGCGCAGGCATATTGGCGCGGAGCAGAGAAACACCCCATAAAGCGAGCAGCAATCCAGCGGCGGCGCCGATAGCGGCCAGCAGAATGCTTTCGGTAAAAAGCTGGCGGATCAGACGAGACCGCGCTGCGCCAAGGGCGGAGCGGGTGGAGAGTTCGCGCTGACGGCCAGCAGTCCGGGCCAATTGAAGGTTGGCAACGTTGACGCAAGCGATCAGAAGAACAAAGCCAGCCACTACGAGAAAGAGGATGACGAACTGACGGCTGTCCTCGTCGACGAGCCGATCGCGAAGAGACAGGAGCGTGAGGGAAGCTTGCCGGTTCGCGTCGGGATATTGGAGCTGCAACCGACTCCAAACGGTGTTGAGCTCCGCGCGAGCCTGGTCAAGAGTGATTCCGGGTTTGAGGCGGCCAACGGTCGAGAGGCTGGCGTGCGTGCGGTCGCTGGCCTGGGCATCGTCGAGAACGAGAGGAATCCAGAATTGAGGGCCCCCGGGAGGAAACTGAAACTTGGCGGGCATGACGCCGACGATGCTGTACGAGTCGCCATCAAGGGTGAGGGTTTTGTTGGTGAACTGAGGATCGGCGGCGAGTTCGCGTTGCCAAAACGCGTAACTGAGAACCACCACACGATTTTTCCCGGGGAGAAATTCGTCGGCGAGGAACGGCCTGCCTTGGGCAGGCCGGGCGTCTAGCGTGGCAAAGAATGGTTCGCCGACGCGAACGCCCGCGACTTCCTCGGCACCGTTGGTGCCCAAGAGATGCGCGGGCCATTCCTGGTAGGCAGAGAGATTTTCAAAGGTAGCGGTGGAACCGCGGAGATCCCGGAAGTTCGCGGGAGAGAGGGAGGACTCTTCGCTGCCGGAACGCGACATCGTGAAGGAGACAAGACGATCGAGATGTTGCAGGGAAACCGGATGATGTAAAAGCAAATCCGCGAAACTGAAAATCGCGGTGATGGCACCGATGCCCAAGGCGAGAGTGAGGACTGCGGCGAACGTGAAGGCGGGGGAATGGCGAAGGCTACGGAGGGAGAAGCGGAGGTCTTGAAAGAGGGTTTCCAGGAACGGAAGGGTTTGCTGGTCGCGGACCGCTTCTTTGATTTGCTCCATGCCGCCGAGAGTGAGGAGGGCTTGGCGTCGGGCTTCGCTAGGGGTCAGGCCTTGGCGGAGATTGTCGTCGATGTGGAGTTGTAGGTGGGAGGAAAGTTCGGCGGATAGTTCCCTGTCGAGTTGGGATTTGTGGAAGAGATTGCGCAAGCGAAGGAAGAGAGGGCGAAATGTGTTCATGGGCAAACCTCGGAGGAGAAAAGCGATAGAAAATAGAACGCCTAGATTCTCTCGCCGCGCTCGGAATGACCGGTTGAGGACGGAGCAAGAACATGGGTTGGTCACGCGTGGCGAAGGGCGACCAGGGGATCGACCTGGCTGGCACGACGGGCCGGGAGACGCAGAGGACGCCGAAAGAGCGCGGAGAAAGGCGCATTTGAAATTGGGATTCTTGGCTGGAGAGCAAAGTGAGAAGCATGGGCTACTCCGAACGGAGCGTGGTGGCGGGATCCGTATGGATTGCGCGGAAAACCGCGGGAAGGGCCGCGACGAAGGCCGCCGCGAGGATGGCTACCGCGGGGAAGGCAAGCATGGGCAAGTCGGTAGGACGCACCTGGTAAAAGAGTTCCTCTACATACCAGACGGAGAGCATACCTAAGGTTTGACCGACGATGCCGCCAAAAAGGATCATGGAAAATATGGGAAATGTGACCAGGCGGGCGATGCTGGGGGCCTGGGCACCCACGGCCAGTCGGATGGCGATTTCGCGGCGACGTTGGAGAACTGAATAGTGGAGGACGCCGTAGAGGCCGACGGCGGCAAGGAGAAGGGCAACGATGGAGAAAAAGCAGGCCAGGGTAGCGAGGAGACGCTCGCGAACTGTTTGTGCCTGATTGATTTCGAGTTGGGTGCGAATGCGGCTGACGCGAAACTCGGGGCGAGCCTGGGGGACGGCCCGGCGAAGCGTGGAAGCGAGAGCAAGCGGATTGGCGGCGGTGGTGCGGATAAGGAAGGTGGCGCCGGCGGCGCTCCACCAAGGCTTGGGGTCGGCGGAAAGATAGGGAAGGTACGCGGTGGGAAGAGTGTTTTCGCGGATGTTGCGATATCGGGCATCGCGCACAACGCCCACAATCTGATAGTGAGCGCGGTCGCCATCAGGGAAGAGCTCGTCAAAGGATTTGCCGATCGGATTTTCCCCGTGGACAAAGACCTTCGCAAAGGTTTGGTTGACGATAGCGGCGCCGGGCGTCCTGTCCGTTGGTAGGAAATCACGGCCGTCGAGAAGAGGAATTTTCATGGTTTCCAGCCATCCGGGAGAGACGTGGAGAAAATAGCCGAGGGCTGCGGCGGGCGCGGAGCCGTTGATGGAGACGGAGTTGTTGTTCGACCAGTGATCGAGGAGAGCGCGATTCGCGACGGAGACACGCTCCACACCGGGAATCGAACGGAGTTGATCGGCGAGCTGCAGCCAAGTGACCGGGGAGACGGGAGCATGCGTGACGGTGTCGAGAACGAGAAGGCGATCGGTGGAGAAGCCGGTAGGCTGGTTCGATAAACGTTGGAAGGTGGCAACGAAGAGACCGGCGACGAAAAGGACAAGACAGCAGAAAGCAACCTGGGCTGCGATGAGAGCGTACATCCAGCGGCGGCGCGAGTGGGGATCCCCGGCTTCATCGGGGCCACCTTTGAGGGCGCTGGCGGGTTGAATGGTGGAAGCGCGGAGAGCGGGGATCACGCCAAAGAGGCCGGTAACAACGAAGGTCAGAGCAACGCCGAAAAGAACAACGCGCCAGTCCGCGGGAAGAGCGAGGCGAACGGGATTGTCCGGTGGGTTGATCATGCTCACGACGAACGGAGCGGACCACCAGGCAAAGATCGCGCCGATGGCCGAAGAAAGAAGCGCGAGGATAGTGCTTTCCATGAGAACAAGTTGAATGAGCTGACGACGGCCAGCGCCAATGGAAATGCGCAGGGCCATTTCGCGGGCGCGCGCGGAGGTTTGGGCGACCATGAGATTGGCAACGTTGGCGCAGGCGATGAGGAGAACGAGAAAGACAAGAACGCCGAGAGCAAGAAGGGCGCGGCGGTTTTCTTGCTGGAAGCCGGAGGCCCCGGACGAGGCGGGCGCAAAGTAAAGGGTCTGATCGAGTTCACGGGCGATTTCCTGAGGAGTTTCGTTGACCCAGGATTTGGAGCGTTCAGTCTCGAAGGCGCGGGTAATGGAATCGAGTTTGCCGCGCAGCGGTTCGAGGGCGACGCCGGGCTGGACGATGGCAAAGGCGCGATGCCAGGTGGAATCCTTTCGAATCGCATGGGAATGCATCATGGTGGGAAGAAAAATGTCGGTCATGGTGCCGGGTTCGCTGCCGGTGAAGGGCGATTGGGAGACGCCAACGATCTGGAAGATATCGTTGCCAATTCGAAAGGTGCGGCCGACGACGTTGGGATCCTGGGCGAAACGGCGGGTCCAGTACTCGTAAGAAATGACGGCGACGGGATGCGCGCCGGGCGTGGTGTCGTCATTTTGCGAGAGAAGGCGGCCAAGGGTGGGCTGGAGGCCAAAGGCGGCGAACATATTGCCGGAAACATATTGGAGATTGGCTTTCTCCATTTCCTGATCGGATTTGTAGGTGAGATCGACGCGGTCAGCGTAAGAGATGGCGAGAAGATCGGCTTGGTCTTTGGCGGCGGCGCGCATGAGTTGGAAATCGGGGTAGGCCCAGCCGTCGAAGTCACTGGGCTTGCCGTCGAAATCCGTGCCGAGACGACCGAGAGAGTAAAGGCGCTCGGGATGGGCGATAGGGAGGGGGCGAAGGAGGAGAGCGTCGATGAGACGGAACGCGGAAGTGCAGGCACCGATGGCGAGAGCGAGAGAGAGAAGGGCGGCGAGCGAGGTGATTTTATTCTTAGCAAGCTGGCGGTAGCCGAAGGTAGCGTCGCGACACAGAGAGTCGAGCCAACGGAGGAGTTGGAGATCGCGGAGGGATTCCTTGGTTTGCTCGAGGCCGCCGAGTTTAAGGAGTGCGTCGCGGCGAGCTTCTTCGGGAGACATGCCGGCACGAAGATTGTCGTCGATGTGGAGTTGCAGGTGGGAGGAGAGTTCGGCGTCGAGGTCGCGGTCGATGGCGTCCTTGTGGAAGAGATTTTTGAGACGAAGGAAGAGGGAGCGGACCTTCATTGGAGGACCTCGGGAAGACAGTGGGTCGTTGGGAGAGGCTGATCTAAAGATTGGCCACTCCACAAGAAGGAAACACCAAGGCGGGGTGAACCCGCCACGACATGGTGAATCGAGCTTGGTTGCAGGATAAGGGTCATGGGCTTGTATGGGTGGCGGCGGTGGATTGGGGTTCGGGGAGGAGCCAGCCGTCGGCCAAATTGAGGATGCGATTGCCGTAAGCGGCGTTTTTTTCGGAGTGGGTAACCTGGATGACGGTGGTGCCAGCGTCGTTCAATTTCTTGAAGAGCTGCATGATTTCTTCGCCCTGCGTGGAGTGGAGGTTGCCGGTGGGCTCGTCGGCGAGAATCAGCTTGGGATTCTGGATGACGGCGCGGGCAACGCCGACGAGTTGCTGCTGTCCCCCCGAGAGTTGATTGGGGAAAAGATCTTTCTTTGCGACGATGTTGAAGCGGTCGAGCGCATCGCACACCAGGCTGGCACGCTCTTTCTGCGGGATGTTCTTGTAGGAGAGCGGAATTTCGAGGTTTTCGTAGACGGTGAGATTGTCGATGAGATGGTAGGACTGGAAGACGAAACCGATGTTGTATTTGTGGAGTTCGTTGCGCTGCTTGTTGTTGAGTTTGTGGACGGGCTGAGCGAGGAAATAGTATTCGCCGGCCCAGGAAGCGTCGAGCATCCCGATGATGGAAAGGAGAGTGGACTTCCCTGCCCCGGAAGGACCCATGAAGGTAACGAACTCGCCGGGTTGAATGTCCAGGCTGATGCGACGTAGGACGTAGAACTTGTTCAGACCCGCATTGAAAGACTTTTCGATGTTCCTGAGTTGGATGAGTGGTGGCATGGGGCTCCTTGATCAGACGTCTGCCGTCAGAAGTTCAAGAGGAAGGATAACGCACTGACGCAGGAACGCGCAGAGGGGACCTCGAATGAGGGGGAGAGGTCCTTCCCTTCGCTCCGGATGACAATGCTTGTCGCGCATCGCCGGTTGGGGCATGTGGGTCACTCGTACCTCAAGGCGATGATGGGATCGACTTGGGCGGCACGCGAGGCGGGAACGAGGCAGGCGATGGCCGAAACGAGGAGAAGGAGCGCGACGACCGCAAGATACGTGAAGGGATCCAGCGGCGAAACTCCGAAGAGCATGGCTGCAATGAGTTGGCTGGCGGCAGCAGCGGCGGCGAGGCCGATGGCTACACCCATGCCGGTAAGAAGCAGACCTTCACGAAGGACCAATGTGAGGACGCTCGCGGGAGAAGCGCCGAGAGCAGCGCGGACTCCGATTTCGTGGGTGCGTTCGGCGACGGAGCCCGAGAGAACGCCGTAAATGCCGGCGGCGGCGAGTACGAGAGAGGCGAGCGCGAAGGAGGCAAAAAGTAGCAGAGCGAAGCGACGCTCCGCGGCCGAAGCGGCGAGCAAATCTTCCATGGTAGAGATGCGCACAACGGGGACGTCTTTATCGACCGACCAGATGGCATTTCGAATATCAGAGGCGAGCGCGGCGGAATCACCGCGAGTGCGAATGACGAAGGACATGACGGTGTCTCCCCAAGGCCACTGTGAGGAAGAAACGTACACCGCATCGGATTGATTGAGTGCCAACGAAACCTGGCGGACATCACCGACAACGCCCACGATGGTGTACCAGGCATCGCGCGGTCCGACGTAAATGCGCTGGCCGACGGGATCCTGCGCGCCAAATTTGCGCAGGGCGAAAGACTCGGAGAGGAGGGCAGCTCGCGGCGCGCCAGTACGATCGTGATCGTCGAGCAGGCGGCCACGACGCAACGGAATCCCCATGGTTTGTAAATAACCGGGAGTGACAGCATAACGAAGCGTATCTTCCGCCGAGACGGGATCGTTGTCGCGTTCGAAAGCGACGCCGTATTCGTCATCGTCGCCGCTGAGGGGAAGCTGACTGGTGAGTGCCGCAGAGGTGACGCCGGGGACATGCTGCACGGCGTCAAGAGCCTGCGCGAAAAATTGAAAGCGGGCACTGTCAGCGTCGTAGCGATGGCCGACCTCTTCGATTTGCATGGTGAGGAGATGGGAGGCGTTGAACCCTGGAGAGACCGCAAGGAGACGCTGAATGCTGCGCAGAAGCAGTCCGGAGCACACAAGCAGCACAAGAGCTAGAGCTACCTCAACAATGACGAGAGCGCTGCGAGTACGGCGGTGACCGCTGACGGTAAGGCGTGCTCCGTGGCGAAGCCCGCGATTGGGATCACTGCGGGCAGCCTGAAGCGCGGGCGTTACACCAAACAGCAAACCGATCAACGTGGTGATGCCAAAGGCGAAAGCAAAAACAGGACCATCGACCGCGATAGAAGTGGCGCGCGGGAACCCGGGGGGACGAAGAGCGACCAACGCGTGGACGCCGAAGAAGGCCACGGCGATGCCCGCCAAACCACCTAGCGCCGAGAGGAGGAGGCTTTCCGTAAGCAACTGGCGGACGAGGCGAGTGCGGTTCGCGCCGAGAGCGGAGCGCAAGGCAAATTCGGCTTTGCGAAGCACGCCGCGGGCGAGGAGCAGATTGGTGACGTTCATGCAGGCGATGACGAGCACGAGAAGAACTGCGCCGAGAATGGCGAGAAGCGCGGGACGGACGGCGCGCGTGACGTCGTCTTGCAGGGGGGTGACGTGGAATCGAACATCGCGGCCGTAGGAATCGGGATGCTGTTCGCTTAAGACGCGTTGCCCGAGGATCGCTAGCTCACGTGCAGCCTGGTCCGGGGTGACGCCGGGACGAGCGCGTCCAACCAACCGCAAGTTATGACCCCAGGCGCGATCCTGTGACAGGTCGTACTGCAGGGGGACCCAAAGCTCGGCGGAGGGAGCGAGAACATTTTCGAAACGAGGCGGCATCACGCCGATGACGGTGTAGCTGTTGCTGGCAGCAAATCCTGCGGACTCTTCAAGCGTGATCTGGTGGCCAATGAGATTGGGATCCGCGCTAAATCGGCGGCGCCAGAGAGAATCGCTGAGGATGACGACGGTTGGGCCGTGGAGACGATCGTCGGATGGCTGAAAGTCTCTACCGAGAAGCGGGGAAACACCGAGCACCTGGAAGTAACTGGCGCTGACGCTTTGCGCGTCGAGGCGTTCCGGGCGGGTGGCTCCTGTCAACGTGGGCTGCCACAGATGGAAGACCGTGAGCGATGCAAAGGAGCGCTGCTGGTCAAGGAGGCCGCGGTACATGCCAAAGGTGGCTTGATTGCGCGAGCCATCATTGCGTATTTCCCAGATTGCCATGAGGCGGTTGGCGTGAGGGTAAGGCAGGGACGCAAAGAGGATGGGATTGATCGCGCCGAAAATGGTGGCGGTGCCACCGATACCGATGGCGAGAGTGAGGGCAGCGACAGCGGTGAAGGCGGGAGATTTGCGAAAAAGAGAGAAACCGAAGCGAAGATCCTGGAGAAGCGTCTCGAGGAGCGGGAGAGTTTGCTGATCACGGACAGCTTCTTTGGTCTGTTCGATGCCGCCGAGTTTGAGGAGGGCGTCGCGGCGGGCTTCCTCCGGGGTCATACCCTTACGCAGATTGTCGTCGATGTGGAGTTGGAGGTGGGAGGCGAGTTCGTCGTTCAGATCCTGATCGAGGCCGTTTTTGCGGAAGAGATTGCGGAGACGGAGGAAGAGGGAGCGAAGACTCATGGCTGGACCTCGGAGAAACAGTTTGTGGTCGGTAGTTTGTAGTTAGGAACGGGCATGGCGGTTTACTCGCAGCGGAGGGTGGTGGCAGGGTCGACTTTGCAGGCGCGGCGAGCGGGGATGTAGCAGGCAAGTGTGGCAACGGCGGCCAGGAAGATGGGGATCACGGTAAAGGTGAAGGCGTCGTGTGGGCGAATGCCATAGAGGATGGAGTTGAAAAGTTTGGCAATGAGGAGCGCAGCGGGAAGACCGATGGTCAGGGCGATCAGCAGGAGGCGCAGTCCCTGACGGATGATCAGGCGCTGAACGTTTTGGGCTTGCGCGCCGAGGGCTATGCGAATGCCGATTTCGCGGGTGCGCAGGCTAACGGTGTAAGTCATGACACCGTAGAGGCCAATAGCGGCGAGAAGCAGGCCGGCGGAGCCGAAGACGGCAAAGAGCGTTCCTGCAAGACGAGGAAGAAAGAGGGCGCCGCGCATGTGGTGTTCCATGGTTTCTTCGTTATAGACGGCCAAGGTCGGGTCCAGGTCACGAATCGAGGAACGGACAGAACTAGCAACGGAAGCGGAATCGGAGATGGTGGATGCGAGGATGGTGTAGCCCTCGAAGGAGGGATCGCAGGCGATCGCTTGCGGGAGAGAACGGAAGAGCACAGGGCGCAGGTCCTCCCCGAGGAAACGGGATTTGATGTTGTTGGTGACGCCGATGATTTCGTAGGTGAAACCGCCGCCGGTGACGGTTTGCCCGACAGGATTTTCCCCGGGGAAAAAGGTATCGGCAAAAACCTGATTGATGATGGCGACGCGGGGCGAAGTGGCGGACTCGTTGGAAAAATCGCGGCCATTGAGGAGGTGAATGCCAAGAGTTTCGAGATAGCCGGCAGTGGCCATGTAGAGTTCGACACTGGGAGTGGGATCGAGCGCTTTTTTGCCAATGGCCTGGAAGCCGTCGCTGCGATGCCCGCCGTTCAAAGGAAGCGTGTCGGTGACCGCGGCACTCGCGACACCGGGGATTGCGGCGACGCGGCGTTGAAGTTCGGCGAGGAATTGCGCGGTGCGTTCGGGCGTGTAGCTGTGCAGGCGCGGATCAATGGACATGGCGAGCATGCCGGTGGAGCGGAAACCGATATTGATGTTGGAGGCGCTGCGTAGGCTGCGCAGGCAAAGCCCGGTGACGCAGAGAAGAATGAGGGACATGGATATTTGCGCGACGACGAGGAAGTTGCGCAGAGTCCAGAAGCGGCCGGGGCGCGCGAGAACATCTTCGCCTTTGAGCGCGGTGGAGGGGAATCGCCAGGCAGCGGTCCAGGCGGGGAGGAGGCCGAAAAGGATACCGGTGACGAGACTAAGCGCGAACGTGAAGGCCAGAACTTTCGTATCAACGCCGACGTTGAGATCAATGGAGACGGGAACGGGAAAACGAAAGGCGGAGAGGCCGTTGGTGGCCCAGAAGGAAATGAGAACGCCGAGTGCACCGCCGATTAGCGAGAGAAGAACGGATTCAGTGAGGACTTGGCGAAGAAGTTGCGTGCGCGTGGCACCGAGAGCAATGCGGACGGCCATTTCGTGCTGGCGTCCGGCAGCTTGCGCGAGGAAAAGATTGGCCACGTTGGCGCAGGCGATGAGAAGGACGAGAAAGACGACGATCATGAGGGTTGAGAGGAAAAGCAGGATAGTGGATCGATCGCGGGGAGGGAGCGCGCCGGCTTGCTCGAAATGGAAACCGAGATTTTTATCGGGATCGCGATGAGCTTGCGCGAAACGCTGGGCCAGAAGATTGAGTTCCGCGGAAGCCGCCGATTGCGTGACGCCGGGCTTAAGGCGGGCAGCCACGGCGATCCAATGATAATTGCGCTGGTCAAAATGAGCGGTGTTGGGAAGGAGTTGATCAATATTGCCGATGGGAACCCAGAATTGCGTGTCGAGGATAAGATCGATGCCACGGAAATAGGGTGGGGCAACGCCGATGACGGTGTACGGATGGCCAGAGAGCGTGATGGATTTGCCAAGGATGTTGGGATCGGAACTAAAACGCGATTTCCAGACGCGATTGCCGAGGACGATGACGGGAGAGTTTTGTTCGTCGGGGCGAAATCCACGGCCGAGGGGGAGGGTGAGTTGGGTGACGTCGAAGAAATTTGTGGTGGTGGCCTGGCCCCAGAGGCGTTCGGGATCGCCGTTTCCGGAGATGGAGGCGGGGAGAAGTTCGTAGAAGCCGGCGACACCGGAGAAGGATTTGGCGTTGTCGCGAACGTCGCTATAGAGCGGCCAAGAGAAGTTGCTGCAGCATTCGTTGCGGTCCGTGGTGTGGAGAGAGAGCAGAGTGGGAGGATCGCCGACGGGCGCGGTGTGGAGAACGAAACGGGAGACCATAGCGAAGATGGTAGCGTTGGCGCCGAAGCCGAGAGCGAGAGTGAGAATGGCCACCACGGTGAAGGTCGGTTTGCTGCGAAGAAGACGGGTCGCGAAACGGAAATCGCGGAGAAGCGATTCGAAGAAGGAGAACGTGCGGTGATCGCGGACGGATTCTTTGGTCTGCTCGAGGCCGCCGAGTTTGCGGAGGGCGTCCCGGCGCGCTTCGTCGGGGGTCATGCCTTTACGCAGGTTGTCGTCAATGTGGAGTGCGAGGTGAGAGGCGAGTTCGTCTTGCACCTCTCTATCGAGTTGGGATTTGCGGAAGAGGTTGCGGAGGCCGTGAAAAAAGGAACGGAGGTTCATAGATAAGCCTCATGGGCGAAAACCCGAGCAAAGAAGAAAGGAGCACAGACGCCGCGGGTCATGAGGGTTGCTCCTTCGAAAGGAAGCGGGCAAGGATAGCTGTGGTTTCGACCCATTCGTTGGCTTCACGCGCGAGTTGTTTGTGGCCAGCGCGGGTGAGCTTGTAATAGCGTGCTTTGCGATTGTTGTCGGAGGTGCCCCATGCGGAGGAGATATAGCCTTCCTGTTCGAGTTTGAGGAGAGCGGGATAGAGGGTACCGTAATTGACGGAGAGCAAATCGCCGCTGGTTTGCTCGATGCGACGGGCAATGCCGTAGCCGTGAAGAGGGCCGAGGGACTCGAGGGTCTTTAGAACCATGAGGGCGAGGGTGCCTTGCCAAACGTCCTTCTTGGGAGACATGGTGCTCCTATGGGAAAGCAAGAGGAGGATAGGGTAATTCGTATGGGAAAGCAATAGGGAAATGCAAAGTCAACAGTCGACAGTTTGCGGAGGGCTCGGGTGGGTTGGAGGAGTTTAAGAGTCGCACAGGAGGCGGCGGGACGACAGCGGAACCGCCAGGCTCTGGCAGGTAGGAGCACCTGCGCTGGCAGGGTTTTAATTAGGGGAGGCTAGCACGTCGTCGTAATAGTTGAGGACGGCGCGGCGGGGAGCGGTTTTCATACCTTTGAGAGGGACTTTTTGCTGGATGGTGTTATTCCCGGCGAGGCGAGCGCGGCCGAGAAAGAGCATTTTGCCGTCGGGGAGTTCGAAATAAATGGGAACAAGCATACGGAACTTCTCGTCGACGTTGGATTGGGTCACTTTGAAATTGAAGACGGTGTCTCCACTGGGGTCGGGATCGAATGTATAGTCGAGTTTGTAGGAGGGGAGCTGGGTGCCGTAGACGTATTCGTTAAAGAACCAGTCCATCTTGTGATTGCCTTCAAGATCCATCTCGCGCGTCATGTGCCTTTCCACCATGGCCTTGAAGTCTTCGGTGGTGGCAGGTTTGCCACGATAGGTGGAGACGAAATCCTGCATTAAGGCCTTGAACTGCTGATCACCGGTCCGATTGTCGTAGAGCATCATGCGGAGCATGTGGAGGACATATGCGCCCTTGGGATAGATGAGGCGGCGGGTGACGCTGGGACCAGTGCGGGAATTGTTGGCGCGATAGCCCATGGTGAGAGGGCCAACGTCAATCGCGCGGAAACCTTGGGCATCCTTCTCGAGGAGGAGTTCGCGCTCGTCATTCCAGAAGGTGATGAATTTTTTGGGATCCTTTTCGATGAAGGAGATGTAGAGGGACGCGGACATGTCCGCAAAGCCTTCACTCATCCACTGATCGCGGCCAGAGCTGAAACCGATGGTATGGCCCCACCACTGGTGAGCGACTTCGTGCGGTGTAACCACCTTCCAATAGCCGCGCGAACCCCAGTCCATGCCGAATTGATGACGAACGGTGTCGTCGAAGTAGTAGCAGATGGGGATCCAAACAAGAGAAGGCCAGGATTGTCCGAAATTACAGGCGGTTTGCTGCGTGATGTGGATTTGCGTGAATAAAGAGGGCCCGAAGTAGTCGGTGTACAGCTCGACGGCAAGCTCACCTTCGGCGAGGGCTTTTTTGTTAAGCAGCGTGGTGTTCATGGTGCCGAGAGTGTAGCCTTCCACTCCACCTTGTCCAGGAAGATCACCGTTCACCCGGTGCAGGACTTGAGTAATGGAAGCGGGGAGTTCCTCGTTGGCGAAGGACTGCATAAAAACCGGGGGCTTAGTGAGCTTGGCTTCTTCGACCTTGAACCTGCCGAAATTGAAGCCAGCAACGGTTTGCGGTGCTTCACTTTTCCAGACGGTGACATTTTGATTGCCGTCGTTGGTATCGCTGATCAGAGCGCCGGTGGCGGCCATCTTGAATCCCTTCGGGATGCGGAAGGTCATGTCATAGGTGGCGTACTCGCCCAAACCAGCAGCGACGCTGTTGGGATACCAGTCTTGACGGGCAATCGGGAAGTAGTTATCGCCGCCTTCGTTGCTGACGGCCTCTTTGCCAGCATAGGTGGTGGTAAACGTAAATTTCTCGCCCGCGCCGAGAGGCTTGGGCAGAACGACGGCGAGGTCCGCGTCGTCATGCTTATCTTCCTGAATAAAGGCAAGTGCTTGACCATCGGCCGCTGTGACGCTCTGAACGCGAAGCGTAGGGAACAGAGAGAGCGGAACAACGCAAAGACCATCGCGTAAAGAAACAAAGGTGGTGGTGGCTTTGCCGGAGAAAGCGCCACTTTTCTCGAACGAAGTTTCGAGGACGTGATGCTCTATGCGGAGGTTTTTACCGACGGAACCTTGGGAGTGAGGTTCGGTAAAGCCGAAGGAAGCCCAATTGCCCCACTTGTTTTCGTCGAAGGTAGCAAAGTCGACCTGATCGACGTCCTGATTGGAATCGAGCTGGAAGATTTCCTTGTCGTTGTAGTTTTTGCCATGGATGAAGGCGATAAAGAGAGGCCGGGGCTTGGGGCTGAGGATCTCCGCCAGAATGTCGATTTCGAGGTTGTGCTTAATTCTGTGGCGCGTGACGAGCTGGGAGTCTTTCAAGATGCCGGCATCACAACTGGCGGACGCAGGAGTGCCTGCCTTTTTCAGTTCATCATACGTAGCGTCCGTGAAGCGAAGCAGGAGGTGTTCGAAACGCTCTTTGAATTCGGATTCTTTGGTGAGGTATTCGAGGCTTTTGCGTTCGGATTCAAACGGCGGATTGAGGAGGAAGACGCCATAGGCTCCGCGAACATCTCCGTTTGTCATATTTCCTTTGTATTGTCGATTCGTCCAGTACTCCCAGAAGGCGTGGAAAGCGCAGAAGCAGCCGAATTTGGCAGATGAGCGGCAGACGGCTTTGCCGAGAACATGCGCACCACAGGGTCGCGGCGCATGTTGTCACTCAGCTTGTCTATTCTTGTGAGCGACCGCCCACCGAGGGCGGCGTATTCGTGGCCTTCGGCGTCTTGAAAAATTGGGTAGCGGTTGCCCGCAAATTCTATTGCTGCACCAAGCCTGGTGTTGCGGCAGTCATCGGCGTAGTGGGATCAACCGGGCCGATTGTGCCGGGTCCTGCTGTGCCGAGGTAGACGGGATAGAGAGTTGTGCCTTGGGAATCGGGACCGCTGACGAATCCCCACACAACCAGGTTAGTCGTAGGTACGGACCATACGTATGTAGGATAAGGCAATGAACCCCAGAGATGAAAGAACGAGCAAGCATGTTCCCAGTTCATGTCATAAACAGGCGATGCCGGGAAGTTTGAGGTTGCCGCGTAATAAAATTCACCCGCTGTTAATGTGGCTGGAACATCTTGAGTTAAACCTCCAGCAAGACCGGTGAATGTGCCAACATAGTCATGTCCCTCGATAATTGGATAGGAGACCTGTTCTTTGGTTTCCTGATATTGGTTCAGTGTGAACGGCTCATTGGTTGCGCCGTTTGGAAAGCATCCTCCCGCTGGAGCACTGAACGTTCCCGTGATGACGCCATAACCCTGGTTGTCTGTGCCCAGCGTGCCGCTCAATGTGAACGGCTGCTTTTGATCGCTGGCGTTGTTTTGGGTGCTGGCTAGCGAAACGTTTATGAAACTCAGAACGACACTCTGACCAGTGAGCGATCCAGACATGGTCGGCAGACCTTGAAGCACTTTGCCGTATTCAGCCGGACCGTTTGCCGGATTTGTTAGTATGTTGGAGCATCCTGAGACAAAAGTCTGTGCTGCGACCAGCACTGCTGGACTAGTTAACGCCGTACCTGTTTGAGTCAGGTCGAAATCAACTTGGACCCCACCAAGTGACCCAGACCATCCGTACAATTGAATCGGTGCTGGCGTAATCGTCACTTGCCCCTGACCCGAAACGGATGTGTCTTGTGTGGACGTCGCCGTGACGAACGCTGTGCCGGTGGTGCTGCCGCCAGTATACAAGCCGGTTGTAGAGATCGTGCCGTTGCCGGTCACGGACCACGTCACGCCGCTTGAATAATTTCCGGTTCCCGCCGCCGTTGCGGTGAATTGCGCTGTGCCGCCGACAATCACCGAGGCTGTGGCCGGTGCTACGGTAACCGAAGTGACTGTCGGTGTCGGTGTCGATGTTGGCTGTATCGACACAGAAGATTTGGAACCGGTTCCACATCCCGCCAAAAACAAAACCGCGACCAGCGTCAGCCACTTCATGAGTGCTTCCCCCTGGTTGGAGAATCGGGTACCGTATTAGTTCTTGCAATGGTATCTGCTCAAAATGCTATCCGCATTTAGGGCACATTTCGCCAATCAGTCCAACAGGGGTTGAATTTTCGGGCGGGACTGAGACTAACGCCCACGGCACACTGCTGCCTTCAGTAATTGACGCCCCCGACGTAACGGACTAAATACTTGGTCGTGGAGGGGCTATGACTTACTACGCCGAAGAACGAGAGGACGGATACGCCGTAATTGGCAAAGGAAAAGACAGAGCGGCAGACGTAGGACTGACTGCAAACCAAGCAGACAAAAGGGCGCATGAACTCGCGGGAGACGAAGGCATTGTGGAGTGGAAAGGATTAGACGGAAAGTTTGAACATTGCGCCTGCCGTCGTTGCAAACGGAATCGTTAGGACGAACGCTACAGGCGACTCACTGTTTCAGGGATGGATTCGAAGGACCTAATCCCTTCGTATCTGGCGGCGGATACGTGGACGAGTGATGAGGATTCCCAGGCGAAGCAGCAAGCCATCTTCGACGTCGTTGGCGACTGATGGTATCCAGGCGGCTGGGGCGGGACTGCGTTTGGGTTTTGTCATGCCTAAAGTTATATCCCTTTACACTAGCGCGTGCCCGACTCTATGGTTGGGGAGTTCCCGAATCGCTCGCGCTAAGCTGCGACAACGCTCCTTTTTAGACCGGCACCGAGTTTAGACAAGTTAGCTGCTACAAGTGCTGGCAGTTGAAGAAGAGGTAGGACTTACGCCACAAATGGTCCGCGTGACGACCTGCCACCGTCCATTCATCCTCCGCCATGTGTCCACGAGAATAGCTTTTAGATTGTAAGGATGGCCGTCATCAGTGACAGCGAAAGTGGCAACGGAAGTCACAATTGCAAAGTCGCCGTAGACCCTCGGGGAGATTTCGTGCAAGGTACTCTCACGGTAAAAATGAACATTATCCAGCCATTGCGATCGAGTTGCCCGCAGTTTACCGCTCCAACCGTAGGCCGCGAATTCCGGCGCGATAAGCGCTTCTAGCTTCGCGCGGTCATTAGCGTTAATGGCTTCGGTCCAAGCATTTGTTGACGACACGAGTTCGGCGGAGGCCGCATCTAGGCCTGTCTGTGAAGTCGCTTGGCTCGCCGATTCTTGTGGCTGAACAGGCGACATGTAGAAAAGAAGGACGAGGAATACCGCCAGTAGTTGCTTCATGGGCGCTCCTAGCTTGCTAACTCCGAGAAATCTATCACAAATGCGGACTTTGATTACCGTTTTCCCCGCGCGCGCGACTCACTCCTTGGTCTATCCTCCCGCAAAGTCGCGAAGGGTAGAGCAAATCTCCTCTCTCGCGACGCCGGTGGCCTTGGGAAAAGCTGTGTATATCGTTTACGGGTCTGCGATTGCCCTCTCGCGGTTGACGCAAATCCCGTCACTCCAACCATTGAGAAGCTGAGAAGTGTCGCTAATAAGTGCTTCCTGGAAAAAAAACATGAAGCTCCACCTTTTTGATCGATCCTTAGCAAAGGGCGGGGGCCTAAGTTAACATTGAAAATCAAATTCAATCAAACGCAAAGGCTGTGCCCCATTTTGTTCCCACCCTACATCAAAAACATAGCAATGTGTGGTAGGCGCAGAGGAATCCACTGGTCAGGCCAGGCAGCAGATTGCTTGGGTATTGTGTGAGAGTTTGTACATGGCAGCCGCTGATCATGTCCTTGCGCGCGACTAGCTTGCGACCGGCAAGGCCACGGGTTGCTCGAGGCGAAATTCGAGTAAGGACTCGCTCGGAATCTGGAGTTGCTGTCCCTTCTTGGAGGCAGCAACCGCCGTACCGGTGGCGGCGCCAGCAGCAGCGCCGATGCCCGCACCTTTTCCACCTCCGGCAATGCCACCGATCAGCGCGCCCAAACCCGCGCCGCCAACCACCTTCTTTGCGGTGTTGCCACCTTCGCCCTTGCCCTTTAGCTCATAGGTGCTGGTCAGAAGCGGATAGGCCGTGCCGTTGATCACAATATCGGTCAGCTCCAGGGTGAGCTCGGAACTACCGGACATCCGGCCTGCGGAGGAGGCTTGCGCGAGGCGTCCGTAAATGGTCGTGCCGCGTGGGGCGACTACTTTGTCTTCGGCCTGGAGATTGGTTTCCAGTGTAGCGGTGAAACGAAAGCCGGCTTTCTGCTTGGAGGAGTCAATCGCGTCGACGGTACGGATCAAGATGCGCGTTCCTGCGGGAACGGTAATCCGTTTCTTGGTCTGCGGCAGCGCACTCGAGGAGTTTGGATAGAAAGCCGGAATTGCGAGGAATAAAGTCAATGCCCCCAAAAGTGCCTTTCGCATGTGTATGTCCTCCCGCCCTTGACTCAGGAACGCTGACCGGCGATGGGCAGCGATGAATCGATTTGGAGATCAATGATCAAGAGCAATTGGTGTTCGATTTGGGCGAAGCGTGCCGCGGTGACTCCGCCGAGAGCCTGCTTAACCTTCTCGTAGGTGGCAGCTAGGAGTTCTGCACGTTCTTTCTGGAAGGCCACGGATTTCTGAATCAGGCGGTCCGCTTCTTCGTCGGTCAAGTCGTTGTAACTGTGGGCATATTGCTTGATGTTTTCGATCCGCTGGTCGTTCAGCTTGTCGAGAGCCAAATCGTAGTCACTGTAGATGGGCCAGAATTTGGCGGCGTCGGCAGCGCTGAGCAGCATCATCGAGCCCATGATTTCATCCTTCTGCTGCCGGACGTCCTTGCGCAGGAGGTCTATGTAAGACTGCACGTTTTTCTTTTGTGTGTCGGCTTCGGAAGGGGCCGCGGCTGTGCTGGTTGGCTCTTGAGCTGTTGTTTGCGCACGGCCAGAGGGTGGCGAGGCAAGTATCAAGACAAAGAGAGTCGCCAGTAACATGCGAATCGAGAGTTTCATGTCAATTATCCTTTCGTCTAATTTCTCAACCGAGGACTTGCGCAAACCGCATTTGGCCCAAAGCGCCGCGAGTTGAACTGGAAGTAGTGATTTTAATTCGATCAACTTTCAACAAGGAAGCAGACGAGACCCTTACGGGGCAAGAGTATATGTCCAAGGGAATTGGGCTGCAAGCGCGAGAGATTGTAATTCCCGGATAGGACCTGATACCAGGGGGAAATTAGTGTTTTGTGCATGTCTGCACCGTGGACCTTTTCCGGAACTCTGCTTTGTAGGGGCCCCCTGTTTTTCACATAGCAACAATAAAAGCAATCCTAGCAGGAAATTGTCCTCAACTCCTGATTGCGTCGGGTATCGGAAAGGTGGCTCATAGTACTCCAAGTTTCCGATTCCCGCGCTTATCAGGACTTTAAGCTGAGTTCGACACTCTGTTGAGCCTGCAAAATACAATTTCGATTGAAGATTGTGTCACACAGGATTATGGTCCACTACGCATAGCCTATGCACGGATTGCACGGTATAAGGACGATCAACCAAGGCGATACGACTCGGACCCATACGATCCTTACGTAAAAAGGAGCCGGCACCTGAAGCGACTGGTCCCAGTTGATTTAGGAACCGATGCACCCACGCACCGGTCAACAAGGGTCGAATCGCCATCCTCGCGTGGCCGCGCTATTAGCGTCACGAACTTCTGAGGCGAAAGGACACGAGAATGCTATCCCCTCATGCCGCAAATTGTTTTGCATTTTTTTGCGAGGCGTCCTATCCGCATTGGCTCAACAAAAGGGGACAGCCTGTATCCGTGAGTTCCAAGCTAAAGCCGGAGCGTGATTTTGCGGCGTGCATATATCCTCGCGGATGCTGGCCAACCCTCGTGCTCGCTGCACTGATAAGCGGGTTCCTGGCAAGTGTGCTGCCTGGCGCTGCCGGTTCGGCGTTGGCGCAAAACGTTGAGAATCCCCCAACGCGGTCCATCAAAATCTCAACCAAAGAGGTTACTGATCCCGACGTGGCGGTATCGTCCGACGGACGTTGGTTGGTTTTTACCGCGCTGGGCCACCTGTTTCAGTTGCCGACAACAGGCGGTGCGGCGAAGCAACTGACTTCCGGTCCTTACTACGATTCGGCGCCAGCGATCTCGCCCGACGGAACGCGAGTGGCTTTCATATCCGACCGCAAAGTGAGCAGCGAGGGCAACGTCTTTGTGCTTGATCTCGCGAGCGGGCAGATTCGCCAGCTCACCGACGAGGCCTGGGTTGACCGACCAGTCTGGTCGCCGGACGGCAAGAGCCTTGTCTTCCTTAGTTATCAGGTGACTGGTCCGGCGGGCAACTACAGGTTCGTCGGCCCCATGACGATGAAGACCCAAGTTCGCAGGATCGGGCTCGCTGACGCCAAGTTGGAAACTTTGACCGAGCCCGGATTTGTGCGCGCCGTCGCTTTTCTCATGGATGGGCGTCCCGTGTGGTCGGTTGTAGCCACAGAGACCAAAGAGGCGCCCGCCACGAGCCAACTTGAGGTGTTGAGCCAGAAAGGCAACGTAACGACTGCGCTAACGGTTGAAGGCGTAGTAGACCGCATTGCGGTTGACCCGGGAGATCCTCATGGTGTCTTTCAGCGGCTCTACAAGTCCGCATCACCCATGGCAGGGATTGTACCGCAGCCCGAACACTTCGCTTACCTCACGCTCCCCGAAGCTGGCACGGCCACAGTCAAAGGCCTGTTGGACCGTCCAACAGACTTGACGCAGACAGTTGAGAACCGCGGCCCAGGGACGCGCGTCTATGTGGCCCAGCTTTCAAATCCTCAGCCGCGCCCGGCATTTGGCGCCGCCAACGGCGCGATCTACTTTGGCGAAAAAGGCAAGCTCTGGCGCATGGATGCAGAGACAGGCAAACGCGACGAGGTGACGTTCTCCGCAGACATCGCCTTTGAGTTCTACCCTGGTTCGCCGCCACCGGTGTATTCCGAGAAGCGGGCCGCGTCCCCCACAAGCATTTTGACTCCGCGTCTCACTCCCGATGGTAAAAGCGTGATCTTCACCGCCGCTGGCTATCTCTGGCGGCAGTCGCTCTCAGGAGGCGTGGCTCAGCGACTGCTGGACACCAGCGGCTTTGAGTGGGGCCCGGCGGTGCTCTCCCCCGACGGAAAGAGGCTCGCCTATCAACTCAGTGAAGGGGATACGCAGCAACTTAGGATCGTGGACCTTGCGACCGGCCAAAGCTCCACCTTGATGTCGGAAGCTCGCAGCGGGCGCTACGAGCCTGCCTGGAGCCCCGATGGCACGAAGCTCGTTTACACGCACTTCGATCCCCCCGCGGCCCCCTTCAAGCCGAAGGTGCCCTGCATCTACCTCGCCGATCTCGTGAGCGGCAAGCAGCAGAAGCTTGTTGACGGCTCCCCCCGCTGGCAGCCAGCCGCCCAGTTTTCCGGCGATGGCAAGTGGGTGAACTTCACTGCTAACGGACAAGTGCATCGCTACCCGACCGAGACACCCGGCGCCAGCGAACCGATCACCGCGTTTACAGCCTTTGTGGGGAACGGGCAGGTTTCTCCAGACGGGAAGTGGCTTGCGCTCCGTCGCAACGACGAGATCTGGCTAGCGCCGCTCAGCTCGCAACCGGTGAAGGAAGATACACCTTTTCGCTTCTCTCCTTTGGGCGGGCACGATTTCAGCTTCACGCCTGACGGTACCTCTCTGGTCTACTCGACGGGGGCCGACGTGTGGATCCATCCACTTAAGGGTGGCGGACCGAAACAAGTCTCTATCCAGCTCAAATTGACGACAGAACCTCCGCCACCTGTACTGCTCCGCAACGTGCGCGTTCTCGATTTCAAGGCTGGTGGTTTCACGGAGGCCACATCGCTCCTGGTCGAGGACGGCCGGATCAAGTGGATCGGAACTGAGGCGAGTCACACGCTACCAGTAGACCTGAAGGTGGTGGACGGCGGCGGGCGGTTCGCTATTCCGGGCCTGTTCGACATGCACGCGCACACCGCGACTCCCATCCATTCCCAGTCGGCTCGCGATGTCAGCCAGATGGATCTCTGGATCGGCTATGGCGTGACCTCGGTGGCAGACATGGGCAGCGACCTCGGCACGCTCAACGCCTGGGCGGACCGCCGAAATGGCTTCGGGGCGCCTGTGCCACGGGTGTTCTCCTACGGCAGCATGATTGAGGGAATCCCGTTCATCTGGGGCGGCTCGGTCTTTGCCACCTCAGATGAACAAGCGCGAGAAATCGTTGACCTGGAGAAAAGAGAGGGTGCGGTCGGTGTGAAGTCGTACTTTACGTTGTCGTGGCCGCTCCACCGTGCCGTTGCTTCTGAGGCATTCAAGCAGGGGTTGCCGGTGTCGGCTCACGGTCTTTTCCGCGAGGAGATTATCAGGGGGGCTCTCCTCGGCCAGGCGATGAAGGCACACATGCTCCCCGTTAACGTGTACTACGATGATCTCCTGCAACTCCTTACCGCAACCGGGACCTATTGGAGCCCAACCCTAGTGGTCGAGTTTGGGCTGATTCCGGAAGGGTCACCGCTTCGGACGGCTATGCTTGCCGAGCTGAGGCGTGCTTATCAAGCGGGCGTACCTCTGCTTGCGGGCACCGATTCACTCAATCCCAAAGACAACTACGGCCAAGGGCTACATGCCGAACTCCAGAATTTCGTGCGAGCTAGCATTCCACCGATCGAGGTACTGCGTATGGCCACTCAGCGCAGCGCTTCGGCGGTGGGAGCGGGGGATCTGTTGGGCAGCTTGGAGCCTGGCAAACTAGCCGATATCGTGCTTCTCGATGCGAACCCTCTGGATGACATCGCGAACACATTGACCACCTGGCGGGTTGTCGCGGGCGGGAGGGTGTTCGCCGAACCGCAGCCGCTCACCCCAAGCGACGAAGAGGGGCACGATCCTGCGGAAGTGCATTAGGCACAGGCCGTCGGTGTTTCGTGTGGCTCACTGGAATCAAGTGCTATTCTCTCGAACAAGATTGTCCCTCGGTTTAACTCGAACATAAGGGAGTTGCGCACACCCGCTCGACGGGGATGCGCATGAGAGGTTAGACATGAATCCCGGAGATATGCCTCTTTGGAGCTCCAATTGGGCGTGGGGCTTGCCGCTCATCGTATTCACGGTGATTTTTCATGCCTACAGCCTGGGTCTTCTCAATAACGAGGTAGCCACTAGGCTGAATAAAAGAGGGCGGCTCGGGCGTCCTTTGTCTGTCCCAAGTCTTCTCATTGGTGGAACGGCGCTTTCGCTCACTGCGCTGCACGGGGTGGAGGGTGCTATCTGGGCGGCCGCTTACCGTCTTCTCGGGGCATCCACAGACAACAAATCTGCGGCGCTCTATTCGCTAAATGCCCTTACGAGTTACGGTCACGAGGAACTCCATCTAGCGCCACACTGGCAATTGATGGGTGCGCTAGAGGCGTTGAATGGTTGGATTCTATTTGGCCTGACCACTGCATTTCTCTTCACAGTAGTTCAGAGAGCGTGGTTGCATTCTGACGTGGAGCCAACCTCACAGATGAACGATTAGTGCCTGGTAAGCAAATCGGAAAAGTCCAGCCTAGTACTTCAAGTTACCGGTTTCCAGGACTTCTCGCAGGCTTATTGGGTTTCCAAAATCTCCCGGCCATTTGGCGCCTGGATGGGCCGAGCATTCATGTGATACAACTTGGCGAACGCGGCCACTTGAGCCTCGGAAAGAGCCACTTGGTTTTTCATTACGTACCAGGTCACTTCCTCCGAACACGGCGGCGTGGTCAGCGAACCGGAAAAAGTGTAATACCCATGGTCAGCCGGAAGCAGGTCTTTTGCGTTGAGAGTGACTCCCGAAACATCTATTGCCTTCCCCTTCTCTGTCGGAAGGTTTTGCCAGAGCAAACCTATCAATGGATTTGCGTTGCCTTCGCTCAAGAAAACGGCGACCACCGCCAAGTGCCCTTCGGCATCCGCGTGAACCAAGTGGACTTCCATGTCGTAGCCGTGCCCATTCACGTGCTCCTCGCTCGGATGATGAAAATGAAATTGCTTCAAGGTGTAAAGTTTCTTCCCCACCGTCAAAGTGCTGCCCGGGGGATAATTCACCTGAATGGTGTGACCGTTATCGATTATGTTGAGCGGGATGGAATGGTAGTCGAATTTAAGAGCTGGCAGGTCGGCCTTTTGGGCGCTTCTAATGTCGATGGGAGATTGCGTTTTGCCATTTGAGCAGGCAGCGTAAGTGGAATCGAGTTTTCCCCATTCGCTCGGCCCTTCGTGTCCACTGTAACTCCAATGCGGCGGCGCTTGCTGGGGGCACGCGAAAGCCGGCATCAGCATGATGCAGACAACAGCCAAAGAGAAGAATTCCTTATCGAAAGATGGATTTTTCATTCTCAGTTCCTCCCGCAGTTCAGATTCGGATGAACAAAAGCGGAATCATCGCGCACAGGCGTTGAAGGTGCGAAAACACATCAAGACCATGAGAATTGCTCGGCGAAGAAAAGTCAACTCCCGTGTTGCTCCCAGTACCGACTTGCCCGCTAACCTGTTATTTCTGACAATAGTCATCGGCACCTTAAGGTGAAAGCATCTACAACTGCAAGGCTGTCTCCGCAATTTATGTTTTGGAGGTTTCATGAGATTCACTGTTCTCTGCCTTTTGGTGTCCGCCATGCTCCCGTCCGTAAGCCGCGCCCAGGTTCCCGTCTTTACGATCACGCCGGAAGAAAGCGACGTTAAGTTCTTCGTCAAAGCCTCGGTGGCCATCGATGGTAAGTTTAAAAAGTGGGAAGCGACGCTTACCTTTTCATCGACCGACGCCACGTCAGGTGTACTCGACATCAAGATTTATGCCGACTCCGTGGACACCGGAAGCAGCATGAAGGACGACAAGCTGAAGAGCAAGGACTTCTTCAACGCCAAAGATGATCCGTATATCACGTTTCATTCCACCAAAGTTGTGCAGACTAGTCCGACTACCTTTGATGTGCAAGGCACGTTCACAATCCGGGGCGTGTCCAAGCCCGAAACGCTGAACTTAACAATTAACGCCAAGGAGAAGGGAACGGGCACCGGCCATGTTAAGGGCACCATGGCTTTTGACCGCAAGGAATTTGGCATAAACAGCGGGATCCCATTCATCAAGATAGCCGACCGCGTCGAAGTCGATGTTGCCCTCCAGGGCCATCAGGTTAGCGGACCTCGGTTGGTTTTCCAGCAATAGCGGAATGGAAGACGACTTGCTGCAAGGGGTTCCCCCTGTCGGCATATTTTGCATTTTCCCAAACAAATTCAACCTGCCTGATAAGTCGTGCCAGCTCAACCGGTCGATGCAACACCATCTGATATAAATCTTTTCACTAAAGGTGGTGTTTAATGACCCAAGGGAAACGGTTTGGGCTTTCGGCGGCGCAAAAGAGGGACGTGTGGCGCCGTTGGAAGGCCGGACAGTCGTTGCATAAGATCGGGCGCGCCTTCGGCAAGGAGCATTCGTCCATTCGTTGTCTGGTGTCGCGTCACGGTGGGTTTGTTCCGGCGGTCCGGCGGCGCTCGCTCCTCGCGCTCACGCTGCGTGAGCGCGAGGAGATCTCTCGAGGGCTCGCTTGCGGTTCGTCGATTCGCGAGATAGCTAAACGCCTGGATCGAGTGGTGTCGACAGTGCGCCGCGAGGTCGCACGTCATGGAGGCCGTCCTGAGTATCGAGCCAATGAAGCCGATTCCCAGGCCTGGGAATCCGCTTTGCGGCCCAAGCGGTGCTTGCTTGCGATCCAGGTGAGGTTGCAGAAGATCGTTGCGAGTAAACTGATGTTGGATTGGTCGCCGGAACAGGTTTCCGGATGGCTGAAAATCCACTATCCCGATGACCAGAGCATGCATGTGTCCCACGAAACCATTTACCGAAGCCTATTCATTCAAGCGCGAGGAGTGCTGAAAAAAGAGCTGCTGGGGCACCTGCGATCCAAACGCCGCATACGCCGCTCGCAGCACTCTCGTATCTTTAGAGACTCGCGCGGTCAAATCGTGGATGCCATCTCCATCAGGGAAAGGCCCGCTGAAGTTGAGGACCGCGCCATACCAGGTCATTGGGAGGGCGATCTCTTGAGCGGCTCAAAAAACAGTCACATTGCGACCTTGGTGGAACGACATTCGCGTTTTACCGCGCTCGTCAAAGTTTCCAGCAAAGACACGGCGGTGGTCGTCGCTGCACTGAGCCGGCAAATTCGCAAACTCCCAACTTCGCTGCGGCGCTCTCTGACCTGGGACCGTGGGCTGGAGATGGCCAAACACAAGACCTTCACGGTGGCTACAAACGTGAAAGTTTACTTCTGTGATCCCCATAGTCCCTGGCAGCGCGGCACGAACGAAAACACCAACCGGCTGCTGCGACAATACTTCCCCAAAAGGACCGACCTGTCCGGATATGCACAATCTGAACTCAACAAGGTAGCCCTGCGTTTAAATCAACGCCCGCGAAAAACCTTGGGTTTTGAAACTCCCGCAAGTAAACTGCGAGCAAGTGTTGCGTCGACCCATTGAGATCACCCTATCTTTCAGGTGATTGCGAACTCTCGAAGCGAGTCTGGAAGCCTTTCCCACGTAATGCGGAACGTCGTTCTTGTAGAGTACGTAGACTCCGCTTTGTCCCTGAAGTAAATCCTTAAACTCCTTCCAGAAGACTCCGAGCAAAGTCCCCGGCATGTTCTCAGCATATTTGCGAACGAGTTTGCTTCGTGACCTACGTCTCCGACGTTTCCGAATTTTCTGTTTCATAGTCTTATCCTTTGCGTCCACTCGCGGAACTCCTTATGCGCTCAATCTATCACAGTGGTGTCTTGGAAAAGAAGAGGTGCAAGGGTCTTGGTCGCTCTGAAGCGTTCGCATCCACTATGCGTTATTCGGAACCTCCGGGTATTTTTATCCCCTTCGCAAGAGGTAGATAGTTAGCGACAACCCTGCAAAATAAAGAAACCATTCTGTCCATTTCCCCAACCGCACGACGGACTCCAAGAGACCGATTCTTTTCTTGGCGGTTGTGATGAGTTGATCTGCAAAAACCAGCATGGGGATCGATTCGAGCGCCGCAGATACGATAGCGAGTTTGCCTTTAGCAGCGGCCTTAACAGTCTCTGTCCAATCTGCGTTTTGAGGAATTTGCTGCTGAGGGCTGGTCTTATTGACCTCCGCGTTTAGTCTCTCGAATTCTTTTCTGAACGGTTCCCGTCCGAACATCAACTTCTCAATTAAACGAGATACCTTCTCAGATGATTGCTGCGCCATACTTTGCGTCTGCTTTACCTTCAAGGTGTCTTTGATGATCTCGGGTCTGAAATCGCTTGTTGGCGATAGTTTGCGATGTACCATCTGCAATTCGATTTGCTGCGACAGTTGATCCAGTTGGGTCGAGTGGTACTGCATCGTTTCTTGATATGCCTCAATCTCGTGCTCAAGGCTCGTTTTGGCTTTTTCGATTCTCTCGGTAAGGCGTTTGCAAACATATCCCGCAAAGACTGTCAGAGAGGGAAGGTCGCGGATGAGTAACCGACCGCGGCGGGTGGGGCGTGGGGGATTACAAAGGCCCCATTCCTAGAATGGCATATCGGGGAGGGGCAACGGCGGTTTGCATCTCCGGGTAGATGGAAGAACCGTACTACGGAGCGGCTTTGGGTTCCGTGCGGTAGCCGCCGCGATTGGCGGCAATGCGGCGGCCAGCGGTACGAAGGATCCAGGGGGCAAACCGTTCCATGGCGACAAGGAATTTTCCGTGGGCGGTGATGATGGCTTCGCGCTGGCCGCGGGCGATGGCGCGCAAGATTTGGCGAACGGCTTTGTCGGTGGGCATAACGAGCCAGGAAGGAATGGGTTCCTGGGCGGAAGCGTGGAGAGCGCCCTTGTTGTCGACGCGGCGAATGTTGCTGGCAACAAAGCCGGGGCTGATGAGGGTGACTTTCACGCCCGAGAGTGCGAGTTCGGAAGAGATGGCGTTGGCGAGGGCGCGTACGGCGAATTTGCTCATGGCGTAGGGGGAAGCGCCTGGAGTGGCAGCCCAGCCGCTGACGCTGCCTACGAGAGCGATGTTGCCGTGGGATTGTTCGACGGCGGGAAGCGCGGCGTAAACAGTGCGGAGAAGACCGAAGACATTGGTTTCGAATTGACGGCGGTAGTCGTCGAGAGAAAGTTTCTTGATAGCGCCGACGACGCCGAAACCGGCATTGGCGATGACCACGTCGAGTTTGTGGTAGCGGCGGAGCGATTCAGCGACGGCGTTGGGGAGATCGGCGTCGCGGGTGACATCAGCAACGAGGACGAGAGGGGCGGGCTTCCCGGACGAAACGATCCTCCGGGCGAGGGCGTCGAGTACTTCCCTCCTCCGCGCCGTGAGGGTCAGTTGGGCGTCCAACTGGCTGAGTTGCCAAGCCAATTCTTCGCCGATCCCGGAAGAAGCTCCGGTGATGAGGATGGATTTGTTGTGGAAGAAGGAGGGTAGGCTGGGCATGGGGAGAGGATAGTCGAAAACAGAAAGGCCG
This sequence comes from Candidatus Acidiferrales bacterium, assembly GCA_963775865.1. Classification (GTDB taxonomy): domain Bacteria; phylum Acidobacteriota; class Terriglobia; order Acidiferrales; family UBA7541; genus Acidiferrum. The sequence continues at coordinate 1,401,837 of CAVZKU010000002.1, forward strand.
CAGAGCCGAAGTGTAAGAAAAGGTGGCGGCAGAATGGAGCGGACGGCCTCGGAAGGCGGTCCCAACAAAGGGGTGACACCGTGGTTTTGTTTCGGGATAGAGTTGGGAAGCAATTGGAAATGGGGAGGAGGAGAGATGGCGCCGACTTTTGGGAATGGGAAGATTTGTTATATCGAGATACCAAGCGTAAATGTGGAAGGGTCAGCGGAATTTTATCGACAGGTCTTTGGATGGAACGTGCGGAAGCGCGAGGACGGGAGCGTGTCGTTTGATGATGGGGTAGGTGAAGTGAGCGGAATGTGGGTGCCGGAAAGACCAGCGTTTGAGGGAAACGGGCTGACCATCCACATTCTGGTGAACGACATGGACGCCACGTTGGCGCTGCTTAAGGACAATGGCGGAACGATGGTGCAGGGAGTGGGCGCGGATGCACCGGAAATTACGGCAAAGTTTCGGGACCCGAGCGGAAATGTGTTTGGGTTGTACCAGCACCGCGGTTAAGTGAAAACAAAAACTCAGAAAAACCTGGCTAGGCCCAGGAATAGCCTTGCTTGGCTAAGGGCAAGCTGCGGATGCGCTGGCCAGTGGCGGCGAAGATAGCGTTGCACACGGCGGGAAGAACCGGTGGAAGCGCAGGCTCGCCGAGGCCGGTGGGGGGATTGTCCGTTTTCAGGAAGTGGACTTCGATTACCGGCGGAACCTGATTGATACGCACAGGTTCGTATTCGTGGAAATTGGATTGTGTGGCGCGGCCCTTGGCGATCGTGATTTCGTAGGACATGACAGAGCTGAGCGCTTCGATGACCGCACCCTGACATTCGTTTTCGGCGGCGCCAGGATTGATGATCTGACTGCCGATGTCGCCGGTAACCCAGACTCTTTCGACTTTGACCTGTTTCTGCTGGTTGATCTTGAGCTGAACGACTTCCGCGAAATAACCGCGATGAGAAAACTGGAAGGCCACGCCCATGCCGGAGCCTCTGGGAAGAGTCTGTTTGCCCCAGTTGGATTTTTCGGCGGCGAGTTTGACCACACCGGCAGCGCGAGCGGGATCGAAGGCCGGATCTTCGGGCTTGTATTCGGGATTGTTGACCCGCGGAAAGTTGAGGATGTCCAGACGAAATTGGACAGGGTCCTTCCCTGCGGCGTGCGCGAGTTCATCGGTGAAGGATTGAAAGACCCAGGAGAAAGCATTGCTGCCGGGAGCGCGCAATGCGTAGGTAGGAATGCCGATGGGCATAAGAGAAGCGCCGAAATAAAAATTGGGAAGAAGGGTGGCAGGAAATTGACCGCCGTTGATCCCGGCGGAAGGCGCGAAGTTGCTGCCTTCCCCGAAACTGACGAAATGATTGTGCCAGGCGACGAGATTCCCGGAGGAATCGAGTCCACCTTTGAGGAAGTGATAGCCGGCGGGACGATAGTGATCGTGATGGAAATCGTCTTCGCGGGTCCAGAGAAGCTTGATGGGAACTCCAGTCTGCTTAGAAATAGCGGCGGATTCGAGCATGTAGTCGTTGGTGAGACGGCGGCCGAAGCCTCCACCGGTGCGCATCATGTGGACGGTGATGTTGGAGGCGGGGATGCCCAAAACCTTGGAGACGAGTTCGCGGCCACGCTCCGGAGTCTGCGAAGGAGACCAGAATTCGAGCTTGCCATCGTGATAGTGCGCCAGGCAGTTTTCCGGTTCCATAGCCGCGTGAGCGATGAAGGGGTAGGCGTAGAAAGCTTCGACAGTTTTTGCGGCAGATTTGAGAGCGGCGTCGGCATCGCCATCTTTGCGAAGAGTAATGGTGGGAGTTTGCGTGGAGAGTTCCTGCGCGCGCTGCAGGAACCCGACGCTCGATTGTTGCGCGGTGGGACCTTCGTCCCAAGTAACGTTTAGTTTTTCACGCGCGGATTTGGCTTGCCACCAGGAATCGGCGACAACGGCAATGCCGGGCATGAGACCGAGAACATCGCTGGTCCCCGGAATGACAAAGACGTGGCGGACGCCAGGCTCTTTTCTGATTTCGTCGAGATTGGCGGAGACCACTTTTCCGCCGAAGACGGGACATTTCTCGTAGACAGCCGAGAGCATGTTAGAAATACGAAAATCGATGGAGTAGATGGGCTTGCCGGTGACGATGGCGGGAGTGTCGTAGCCGAGGGTGGTGTGCCCAATGATTTTGTAATCCTTGGGATCTTTGAGAGTGACCGATTTGAGATCGGGCGGAGTGAGTGTGGCTGCTTTATCAGTGAGGGAGCCATAGGTAACTTTGCGATTGGATGCCGCGTGAAGAACGCAGCCGGAGGAAGTGCGCAGCTCGGATTCAGGGACGGACCAAGTTTGTGCGGCGGCAGTGACGAAGAGTGCGCGACATGCGGCACCCACGCGACGCAGAGGATCCCAGTTGACGGGAGTGGAAGTGCTGCCACCGGCAACCTGACGGCCGTACTTGGATTCGTCGAGGTCGGCTTGCTGGATGCGAACGTCTTTCCAGTCGACGTCGAGTTCTTCGGCAATGAGCATGGGAAGCATGGTCTTGACGCCCTGTCCGGTTTCCGGATTTTTGGCCGTGATGGTGACGAGGTTGTCTGGGGAAACGTGAACGAAGGCCGTGGCGACGTAATTCTGACCGGAAGATGGAGCTTGCGCGAAGAGAGGGTCGAAAGGATCAGAATAGAGAGAAAGAAACAGTCCACCCGTGGTAGCGGTGGAGACTTTGAGGAAACTGCGGCGAGTGAGGAGAGCGGTTGACATAAAGATTCTCCTTTGACGCGAGAGGAGGCTGGGGGGTTACGAGGGCCAATTGTAGCGCGGATGCGTCAAGAATTGAACGCGGACAGATCTCTTGAGTTGGGACGAGGGGCGATTGTGCGGAAGTAGGGCCGGCGAAGAGGAATAGGGTAAGAACGAGCCACCGCATGGAGAAGCAAAATAGCATACGAGAGAGGAGAAATTGGAAATAGAAAATGCAACTGCGTGCGGGACCGTCCGGGCAACGCAGAGGAGTTGCGTGGAGAAAGTAACTGATTGGGAGTACCTCTGGCCTATATACACCGTGCGGACGGGAGGGTAGGTTGACGACAAGGAAGAATTTGCGACGGAGAGTCCCCGATGAAATTGCGTCGCTTTGTGTACCTCCCTGTTGTTGCGGCGCTGGGTATGTTTGCCGGGACGCGAGCACCGGGCCAGGAAATTCCCGACCGTAGTCAGAATCCAAATACTCCTGCGGTACAGCGACCGGTGCGGAAGCCGGATCAGGTGATCACGAGTGACTCGATCGCGCGACTGGCCCTGCGCGACACTAGCGATACCGCCGCGCCGGCGAAGAAAGAGCAAACCGCCACAGAAAACGACGCGACGAAGAAGTCTGCGGAGATTGCGGTACTGGACCAACAGATTCAAGACAAACAGAAGCGAATCGCGCTGCTATTGCGATTGTTTGTGAATGATGAGCGGGCGTTTTTGATGGATCCGGCGAATGCGAAAGCGTATGGGGCGGTGGCGGAGCGCCGCAGGTACGAGCAGGATGAGTTGCGTTGGGAGACAGCAGAATTGGCGAAGTTGCAAGCGAGGCGAGAACAGGTGGGGGTCGCAAGTCAATAATTAAGAGTCAGAAGGTTGGTCGAATTCCGAACGGCGCGAGTAAACCGCGCCCTTTTTCTTTTTGGCAAGTGAGAAAAGGAAGAAAAGAGTTCACCGCAGGGTTCGCAGGGAGCCTCGCGGGGCCCAGTCGCGCTGGACCCCTACGACGAACCTAAGATGGAGAAATTGGCAGGAGATCGCTAGCCGTTTGCAGCTTTTGCGGATTCGCCATGGTGCTCGGCGTGGAGCTTGGCGGCTTCCGCGGCGTGATGTGTAGCGTGATGATGATGACCGTTCGCTGTGTGCGCATGATGCGCAGCGAGATGATGGTCACCGGCTTCATGGTGACGCGCGGCTTCGCGATGATGATGAGCGGCGCGGTCATGGTGTTCGGCTGCTTTGTTGTGATGCTCGGCTGCTTGCTTCGACATTGGTCCTCCTCGAAAGTTGGATAGGTGCACCGGGCGGGTCGGGTTCAGGCTGAACCTGCGTGGTTACGGGAAGATAAAAGGAAGTTTACAGTTGGAGGCGGGGGTCGGAAGCGGGCGAGACTTGGCGGTGGAGATCGTTCGCTTCGTCCCGGGATAAGCGAATCGAAGGGGCTAGTGGTTGCGGGTGGACTCGATCCAATAGACCCCGAGGAGAGCCAGGGCACCGCCGAGAAGTTCGAAGTAGGAGCCGCGTTCCCCCAAAAAGAGGATGCTGAGGGCCGAGGCGGAAACGGGCAGGAGATAGGAAAACGAGGCCAGTTGGCAGAGCGGTAAACGCAACGCAAGCCCAGGCTTGCCACGGGAGAGTGCGCCAAGTTTGCAGCAGTTGGATGGCGACGGCTTGGTGGAGGGCAATGGGGAGGATGATGAGCGCACCGAACAGGAAGTTCCAGGTGGTCATGGTAAGCGGGTCATATTTGGCAGCCACACGTTTGCCGAGGACGACGTACATGGCGAACCCGAGGGATCCACACATGGTGATGGCATCGCCGAGAAGCGTGGGAGAGTGGTGCGTGATGCCTGCGGCGGCGGCGAGGATAGCGACTCCGGAAAACGCGATGGCCATGCCCATCGCTTTGCGCCAGGTGGGCTGTTCGAGTCGAAACAGGACAGCGAGGGCGAGTGTATAGATGGGCGCCATGCCGACGATGATGGAAGAGTGAGTAACGTTGGTGTAGCGAAGGCCAAGGGTGAAACAGAATTGGTTGAGGGAGACGCCGAACAGGCCAAGGTAGGCGAAGGTCCAGTAATCGCGAAAAATTGGAGAGGGACGAGGGGCGAGGGACGAATAAGATTCGCGAAACATGGGGAGCCGGCGGCAAAGGGGAGCAATGGCCAGCATAAAAAGACCGGCGGCTACGATGCGGAACGACGCGAAGGTCAATGCGGGGAGATGGCGAAGACCGATTTTGATGATGAGGAAATTGATGGCCCAGATGGCCATGAGGAGTGTGATGGAGATGGTAATGGCGGTGCGAGAGGGGGCGCGGCCGTTGGGGGATTCTATGAACACGGGAGTGGGAGTCGGGAGGGAGGCATTATCCTGATTATACGTGAGGGTTTCCGCGGAGAAGGGAGCGGCGCGAGTTCAGGCGTTAAAGAGTTAAGAAGTTCAAGAGCTCAGGGACAAAAGTCGGCTGGCGCAGGGATTCACATCCCAATGCCAATTGCGTAGCTGGAGCTGAGGCCGCCGGGGAAGGGTGGAACCAGGTCTTCAAGACGAGTGTTGGGCAGGTCGAACTGGATGCGGACTTGGCGCTTGAGTACTGGGCGGGCTACGCGGATTTCGGCGCCGGGACAGAGATTGATGATGGTGGGGACGCGTTGCTTTGCGGCGTCTTCTTCCGGGACAACGGAAACAGGACCAAAGTAAATCGTGTGATCGACAAGGGGGTTGAGTCCGGCATCAGGCAGGAGCCCGCTACTCGTGCGTCCCCAGGCATAGCCAACCGTTAAATTGGCGAGGGGACTATCCTTGGTCGGGGCACAAGGAGAATTTGGCGCGTCGAAACGAGCGATGTAGGCGGGGGCGCGAAAGGGCGTAACACACTGAAGGACTGACGTACCCATCGGGGTAAGCCAGCAAATCCCGAGAGAGCGGTCCCGGAAAGGACCCGGGGGAATGAGAAGCGTTCGAGGATCCCCACCTTCATACTCCTCGAGAAGCAATTGGATGTGCAAGTTGAGGGGCTTCGATTTGATTTTTTCGTACTCCGTGCGTTTCGCCGAATACGTAAGGGTTTTGTATCGATCTTCAGGCCAGATTTGCAGGAATTGGACGGACCAGCCAGGACTCCAGCGGGCATCGTCAAGCGCGCCAGCGGCAATGTTGATGCCGTCGACGAAAATGAGAGTGCCCGGAGCCACGCCAGAGACGGTGACGGGGATACGAAGGCCAAGTTCGACAGAGTCTGGCCAGGGCTTCTGCTCGCCGGTTATTTGTGGAATCGATTCGATGGCGAATTGCGCGGGAGCATCCTTAGCAACAACGAAAGGATGCGATTTCTCAACGCTGCTGCTGGAGGGAAGGATGGAAATGAGAGCGGCTGCGGCGAAAGAGGCGGCGAGAGTGCCGCGAGAGGCCCAGGTGTGGCGCCGAGCGAATTGCCAGATGGGCACGAGGATCAGAGCGGCGAACGGAAGGAAGCTTTCAAGTATTTGCGAGAATTTGGAAGGGTCCCGCAACGGGTTGAGGGTAAGGCGGGAGGTGAGTTCGGCGCCGACGATCAAGACGACCATAACCAGACCGACGCCAATGAGGGCTTGACCTAAATTGCGCGTGAGACAAGCGAGAGAAACAGAGAAAAGAATGAGAAGAAGAGGGAGGGTAAACTGCATCAAAAGAACCCCTGGGAGACTGTGCCGGAGCGGATACCCGGCGTGATGGAGAAGAAAGAGTTGGACGAGGCCGAGGGGGACGGTGATGAAAGTAAAAATGAAAAGGAGCTTGGCAAGCAGGAGCTTCTCCCATTCGTAAGGCTTGGTGACCCACCACTGGCGATCGCCGACGAGGGACTCGGTTTGAATGACACGAACGATGAGAAACACCCAGAAGACGAGCAAAATGGGCGAGATGATGCGTGTCAGTTGGCCAAAGAGCAGCGAACGCACATCCACAGAAAACCTGCCTTCCGGCCAAAAATACAGTTGCCTACGGATGAACAGGGCTAAGAATGCGAGAGAGAGCAGAATTTCTAGGTAGTGGCGGCGAACGTCTTTTTTGAAGATATGGAGGACCTGGTTCATGGCAATGTTCAGAACTCCTCGGATTTGCGGGCCATGGCTACGAAGATGGCGCGAAGAGTGAGGGCGCGATACTGGACTTCTTTGACGTTGCCGAACAGGCGGAAGATCTCGGCGGGAGTGGTACGCTCGTCGAAGCGGGAGTCCACGAAGCGGACCACGGCGCCCGAAGATTTCGGCTGAAGCCAATGCGCAGGCAGGGGGGAAGGAAGCGGCGTGTCGGAAACACGGGTAAGTTCGACTTCGCGGAAACGCGTGGCAAGCGAAGCCATCTCTTCAGAAAAGAGGAGCTTACCGGATTCGAGATAGCCGACGTGACTCGAGAAGCTTTCGATTTCGGCGAGGTCGTGGGAGGAAATGAAGACGGTGGATTCGGCAGCGCGCTCGAGGAGACCTTCAATGAGTTGATCGCGGACCAGGGGATCGAGGCCGCCAAACGGTTCATCGAGAACGATGAGATTGGGATGGAAGGCGAGAGCGCTGGCAAGAGCTACCTTCATTTTCATGCCGCGGGAGAGGGCTTTGATCTTGCGGTCGAGCGGTAGATCGAATTGCTTGACGAGCGATTGCTCCAAAGGGGAATCCCAGTTGGGATAGAACTCCCGAAGATAGGCGAGGAGAGCACCGACTTTCATACCTTCGGGGATTTCCTGATTTTCGGAGACATAGCCGATTTGTGCGTAGGACTTGCCGCGAATTTTGCGGGAATCGGTGCCAAAGACTTGGGCACTGCCCTCGGTGGCGGGAGTGAGATTCATGAGGATTTTGATGGCGGTGGTTTTTCCCGCACCGTTTTGACCGACGAGAGCATAGACCGCGCCTTCCTGAACTTCAAGGTTGAGGTGATCGAGAGCAGTAAGGCTGCGATATTTCTTGGTGAGCGCGCTGGTCTGGATAGCCGCAGTCATGGCTGGCGTCCTCCTTTGCTGGATTCGGACTTTCCTTCCCGCTTTGCCGTGAGGCGGGTCCAGTGTTTGGCGATGGCTTCCTGCATGTCTTCGAGAGCGATGCCCAGGCGCTTGGCTTCGACGACGAGTTCTTCGAACTGGTCCTCCAGGAGCACGGTCCTTTCGGCTCTGGTTGCGGCGGGACGCCTGGCGACGACAGCGACCGCGCCGGGGCGAATTTCGAGAAGACCTGAGTCGACAAGGCAGGTGACGATTTTGTGTGCAGTATTCGGATTGATTTTAAGCTGGCGGCTGAGGGCGCGGACGGAAGGAAATTCATCACCCGGGCGGAGTTGCCCAGAAATGATGGATTTTGTAGCGGCGTAGACGACCTGCTCGTAGAGGGGGACGCCGGGCTTGAAGTCTACGTGAAAAGGGATCATGGGGTTCGCGTGTACTATTACAGATAGGACAGTAGCGGTCAAGGGAGTTTTGCCGGGGATGGCGTCAGAGAGTGCGAGCGTTCAAGAAGTTAAAAGTCCAAGAGTTTACGTGTCAGTGACGGGAGAAGCTTGCCCGGGCTGTAGTGTCACCAGGTTGCGAACTCTTGCGCACCAACAAGAGATACCTCCTGCGGGCTGCGGGGGGTGGAGATTGGCTATTCCCGAAGATCAGGTGAGGTGGTCCTGGCGGATGCTGAGGGAAGCGATGCGGTCGAGGCGGGGAGTAAAACCGATGCCGGGGGATTGCGGCACTTGGATTGTGCCCTGAGGGGTGACCGTGACTTCGGGTTGGATTACGTCCTCGAACCAGTAGCGCTGGCTGGCGGTGACATCACCGGGAAGCGAGAAATTGGGAAGAGTGGACATGGCGATGTTCTGGGCACGGCCAACGCCGGACTCGAGCATGCCGCCACACCAGACGGGGATGTTATTGCGCTGGCAAAGATCGTGGATGCGCTTGGCTTGCAAGAGGCCGCCAACACGGCCGAGTTTGATATTGATGATTTTACAGGCCCCGAGAGCGATGGCGGCTTCGGCTTGTTCGTACGTGTGAATACATTCGTCGAGACAAAGGGGGGTTTGCAGATTTTTTTGAACTTCGACGTGGCCGAAGAGGTCGTCCCAGCCGAGCGGTTGTTCGATCATCATGAGGTAGTAGGCGTCGAGCTGTTTGAGGAGCGGGATGTCGTCGTGGCGATAGGCGGAATTGGCATCGACCATCAGTTTGATGCGGGGAAACTCCTGACGAAGGCGCTGGACGGGCACGAGATCTTTGCCCGGCTTGATTTTGATTTTGATGCGCTGGTAACCGGCGGCCAATTCCTTTTTGACAGCGGCGGAAAGTTCATCAAGAGAATCCTTTATGCCGATGGAAACGCCGCAAGGGATTTCCTGGCGCTCTCCGCCGATTAATTTCCAGAGCGGAATATTTTTCAGTTTGGCTTCCGCGTCCCAGATGGCGGTTTCGACGGTGGCTTTGGCCATGTTGTGCCCACGGACTTGCTCGAGAAGAGGCCAAACCTCGGCGGCAGAGGAGAGTTCCCTGCCCTTCAAGCGGGGCCAGAGGAAATTCTTGAGGATGTGCCAAGCGGTGTCAGTGTCTTCGGGGCAATAGTAAGGAGTTTCGCCGGCGGTGCATTCGCCCCAGCCGGACACGTTGTCGGCCTGCACCTCGGCGAGGATGATGCGACGCGCGGTGACGCGATCCATGCTGGTTTCGAAGGGAGCAATCAGTTTCAGATGGATTTCGCGGAGAGTCAGGGATTGCAGGCGCATGGGACGTATACGTTAGCAGTTTTGTGAGAAAAGAAAAGCGAGGGTTGAGGAATGAGTTTCGACGAAGAATGGGATTTTGGGACGATCGGTGGACCGCTTGGAAAGGCGGTCCACAGAAATTAGAAATCGGAGTAGGGGGTCAGGCAATAGTCTACGCCAGAGGGCGTGGAGCGGACGGAGGTGGCGGCATAGCCTTTGCAGAACCAGTCGGTGAATTCAGCGCGGATGCGAGACTGCAGGTCCATGAGCGGATCGTCAGCCCGGCTAGAGGACTCGCCTTGCGATAGGTTAGGGAGATGAATGTGGGCGGGGCAATTGCGAGGTTCGCCGGCGAGTTCATTGATGGCAGAGATGACGCGGGGAGAATCGAGAGGCCATTCGACGAGAAGACGATCGGTGGGCATACCACGGTGCAGAGGGCTGGTGGTGATGCCGTAAAAATTGGGGATGTAGCGACGCGAGATGGCGCCGAGACGGTTGATGTTGAAATGAGCGTTTTTGGTTTCCAGCGGGTCGAAGGTCCATTCGATGAGACGAATACCACGGCGAAGGGCGTGTTCGCGTTGCGAGAGTTTTAGCTGTCGGCCGACGCCGCGATTACGGTGGGAAGGAAGAACAGCGGCCATGTGGGAGTGGAGATAGGGAGTGTGGTCGTGAAGGCCAACGAAGGCTTTGGTGAAGCCGATCATGGTGGCGCCTTCAAAGGCGCCGAGAACCTGGCCGCCGGTGTGGTTGGCGATGACGTAGGTGACGTGAGGTTCGGTGTCGAGTTCGGCGTCACCCCAAACTTCGCGGGCGATCTGGACGCAGCGATGGAATTCGTCGAGGGCGTGGAGTTGGCGGATCGTGATGTCGCTGGACATGGAGGTTTTCGCGTATAGCGTATCAGTTTTGCGTAGGGAAATCTGAAGAGAGGGAGAGGGTCGAGTTTACAGGGAAAGAAAAAAAGAGGGATCCCTCACTCGCGGGCTCCGTTCGGAATGATGTAGTCTTTCTTTGCCAGAAATCAGAACAGAGAGGGATCAGCCCCAAAAGCGCAGCCCGGACTGCGATCAAGAAGACATGCGTTTAAGGGGAGGGTGAGTGACGGAATCGTTTGCGCGCGGAGACCGGCTGGATTTGGGAGGCAGAGAGTTCCTGGAGTTTGGCTTGCTCCCAGAGCGCTTCCATTTGCGGCCGTGGAATTTGCGCGAGTGTCGTTCCCTGCTCGCGGGCGATGCGTTCCATTTCGCGAAAGCGGCGGGAGAATTTGGCTGAAGTTTTTCTTAAGGCGATTTCGGGGTCGAGGTCGAGGAAGCGAGCGAGATTGACGGCGACGAAGAGGATGTCCCCTACCTCAAACTCGATTCGTGCCGATTTTTCGGAAGAGCCTGCGGAACGTGCGGGGATGGGGCTCGCGGAGTCACCCTGGGCAACACGAGTGGCCAAGACGGCTTGGAGTTCAGAAGTTTCTTCCTGGAGCTTTTCGAAAATGCCGTCGATGGTGTACCAGTCAAATCCAATGCGGGCTGCTTTGCGTGTGAGTTGCAAGGCTTCGAGCAGAGCGGGAAGGCTGCGCGGGACACCGTCAAGGAAAGATGCCGGTTCGGTGGAGGCGATAGAAGAAGCCATCGCGTTTTGCGTTCCTCCCGGAGTGCTCTTTCCCTCTTTCTCCTTGGCTTGGCGCTCCTGATTTTTGATCTGTTCCCAGTTGCGGAGGACGTCGGCAGCGGTTTTGGCGCGAGTGGTGCCGAAGACGTGAGGGTGGCGGCGAATCAGTTTTTCGTAGATCTCGCGGATGACGTCAGAGATGTCGAAACGACGTTCTTCGTGGGCGATTTGAGCGTGGAAGAGGACCTGGAGGAGAAGATCGCCTAGCTCCTCGGCGAATTTCGAATCGTCGCTGCTATCGAGCGCGTCAAGGACTTCGTAAGCTTCTTCGATAAGGTAGGTGCGAAGAGTCTTGTGGGTTTGTTCGCGGTCCCAGGGGCAGCCATGGGGGGCACGGAGACGAGCCATGACAGCGACCAGTTTCTGGAACGCGTGGCCGACGTTGGGAGCGGAGTTCGCTTTGCGGGGAGCGCGGCGTTTGGAAGCTTTGCGTTTAGATTTTTTTGTGGGCATGAAGAAATTAGAGTACGGGGGGAGTGGGGGAATTACAAGGGAGACGGGCAGAGGATCTGGAGAGTTGTGGAGCAAAACGAAGGGGTTGAGATCCTTCGCTTCGCTCGGGATGGCAACGCACCGATTCGTGCGTGGCTAGGGGTGGATGCAAAAGAGAATCGCCGCTCCACGTGGGGCAGAGCGGCGATTCGTCAGGGGGATTGCGGGCAGTCCTCCCCGGACTCTTCTCGGGGCTGGTGCCGAAAAGAGCCAGGAACTTGAGAAAGTCAACGGGGACAAAGGAGATGCAGCGGATTAGAGAGCAATTGACTGTCCAAAAGGAGAAGTCGATTGTGGGAAAGGTAAATCCGTCAGAGAACGGAAGTTAGTTGCCGCTCGAGAAAAAGGGTAAAAACAAGATGTGCAAAGGAGTTCCGTTCGTGTGGCAGAAACAAGTAGGGAAATTCACATTTACGTAGGAGGATAGCCGAAAGAGGAAGAGAGAAAGGCGTTTGCAATGAGGTGAAGACGCGTTAGGCTGCCGGTTTGGCGAAGCCCGTGAGGGGAGGAGTTTGCGGCTGAGGCAACGCACGACAAAGCAATCTTTACAGCAACCTGCGGTGACGCAGAACGGCCGGGAGAGGCGGAGATGATGAGGAAAGGTTCGGGTGGATGGGCGCGTGCAGGGTTCGCGTGTGTGGCACTGATGGTGGGGGCGACGGGCACGTGGGGTCAAGGGCCACTGGGCTTGAAGAATTTGCGTTGCGAGTACAAGGTGGATCCATTGGGGATTGACGTAGGAAAACCGCGACTGAGTTGGGAGTTGCAGAGCACGGAAAAGAATGTGGTGCAGGCAAGTTATGAGGTGCAGGTGTCGCGGTCAGAGAAAGAGTTACAGAAGGAAAAGGTTATTTGGGAGAGCGGTGAGGTGAAATCGGATGCGTCGGTTGGAGTGGAATATGCCGGACCGATGTTGGTGAGCGGGAGAACGTATTACTGGCACGTGCGAGTGGGGGATAACCACGGCCATAAGACGGAGTGGAGCAAACCAGCGAAGTGGGAGATGGGATTGTTGGAGGCCTCGGATTGGCAAGCCTCGTGGATCACGCCGAACTTGGTGGAAGATGACACGAAGTCGAACCCGGCGCCGATTTTGCGAGAGGAATTTACCGCGAGTGCCAAGAAGAAGGTGGAGCGAGCGCGCCTTTACGCATCCGCTGAGGGATTGTATGAGCTGGAGTTGAACGGGAAGCGCGTGGGGGACGAGTATTTCACGCCAGGATGGACAGCGTACGATTTCCGGATTCAGTATCAGACGTACGACGTAACCAAGATGCTGAAGAGTGGCGCGAATTGTTTAGGGGCGATGCTGGGGGATGGCTGGTTCCGTGGGCACATGGCATTCGAAGGAAAGAGAAACAACTATGGAAAGAAAGTGGCGCTGCTGGCCCAGCTGGTGATCACGTACACAGATGCAAGCCAGGAAATTGTGGGGAGCGATGGAAGTTGGAAAGCGTCTACGGGAGCGGTGCTGGTTTCGGATATGTATGACGGAGAGACGTACGACGCGCGTTTGCAGAAGAGCGGATGGGACGCGGCGGGATATGACGACAAGGACTGGAAAGGCGTGACGGTGATGGACCCGCCCAAGATAAAGCTGGTGGCGGCAGCGGGTCCGGCGGTGAGGAAGATAGAAGAAGTGAAGGCCGTGAAGGTATTGCGGACCCCGGCGGGAGACACCGTGGTGGACATGGGGCAGAACATGGTGGGTTGGGTGAAGTTTCAGGTAACAGCCCCGGCGGGCACAACGATTACGTTGCGGCATGCGGAAGTGCTGGACAAGGCGGGAAATTTTTATACCGAGAATTTGCGGGACGCGAAGGAAACGGTGCGGTACACAGCGAATGGCAAGGAAACTGAAGTGTTTGAGCCGCACTTTACGTTTCAAGGATTCCGATATGTGGCAGTCAGCGGATGGCCAGGCGAAGTAAAGCGGGAAGACTTTACGGGAGTGGTGGTGCATTCAACGATCGAAAGGACGGGGCATTTCGAAACCGCGAGTTCCCTGCTGAACCAGTTGGAACACAACATCATCTGGGGACAGAAAGGAAATTTTCTCGATGTGCCGACAGATTGTCCGCAGAGAGATGAGCGGCTCGGATGGACCGGGGATGCGCAGGTATTTTCGCCGACCGCTTCGTTTAATTTCGAAACGGTGGGGTTTTACGAGAAGTGGCTGAAGGATCTCGCACTGGACCAGCAGGACGATGGGGCAGTGCCACACGTGATTCCGAATATCCTGTCACACGCGACAAGGAAAGGAGATTCGGCGTCTTCGGGGTGGGCGGATGTGGCGGTGGTCGTGCCATGGACAGTATACCAGGCGTTTGGGGATACACGCGTTTTGGCGGAGCAGTAGCCAAGCATGAAGGCCTGGGTGGAATACATGCGGAAACAGGCCGGAGACAAATATTTGTATAACACAGGATTTACGTTTGGGGACTGGCTGGCGTATGCGACGACAGATTCGGATTATCCGGGAGCAACGACGGACAAGGATTTTATCCAGACGGCGTATTTCGCGCGGTCGACGGGACTGCTTGCGAAGACAGCGGCGATACTCGGGAAGAAAGAAGACGCGGCGGAGTATGAAGCCCTGGAAGGGAAAATCACGGCGGCGTTTTTGCGGGAGTTCGTCACCCCGAATGGAAGGCTGAGTTCGAACACGCAGACGGCCTATACCCTCGCACTGACATTTGCTCTGTTGCCGCAGTCGATGCGGGCGGATGCGGCGACGCGGTTGGCGGCAGATGTGAAGAGATTTGGTCATCTGACGACAGGATTTCTGGGAACGCCAAATCTGTGCCAGGCGTTGAGTGATTCCGGGCATCTGGATGAGGCCTACATGCTGCTGAACCAGACGGAGTATCCGTCATGGCTGTATCCGGTGACAAAGGGAGCGACCACGATTTGGGAGCGCTGGGACGGCATCAAGCCGGACGGAAGTTTTCAGGACCCGGGAATGAACTCTTTTAACCATTACGCGTATGGGGCGATTGGGATGTGGATGTACAGTGTGGTGGCGGGAATTGAAATTGACGAGGCCAAGCCGGGATATAAACACATTGTAATTGCCCCGCGGCCAGGCGGCGGCTTGACGTATGCAAAGGCTTCCGTGGAGAGCGTGTACGGGATGGTTGCGTCAGGATGGGAGATTACCGGGGGAAAGATGACATTGCGGGTGGAGATACCCGCGAACACGACCGCAACCGTGAAGATGCCGAGTGGGAAGGTGGAGGAGGTGGGCTCGGGGAGGTGGGAGTTCGCGGAGGAAAGGAAGTAAGGGAGGGGAGAAAGGAAAGGGAGTAAAGCAGACGGCTGAAGCGCGCGGACATGCGTGCTCCGGGGACGATTGGGGATGGGAGGATGGGAAGATGCGACGGTCTAAGATGGTTGTGGTGGTCATGGCGATGGCGATGGGCGGGGGCTTGGCAAGTGTGGCGCAGGACAAACTGCCTGCAGGAGTGCCTGCGGTGAGACCGCGCGAAGTGCCGTTGGCGGATCAGAGTGACGCGAGTAAGCCGCTGCGGGTGGCGATTGCGGGATTGGTGCATGGACATGCGGAGGGATTTTTCTCGAGCGCGGTAAAGCGAACGGATATTCAGATAGTGGGGATCGCGGAGGCAGACCGGGCGTTGTTTGACCGATATGCGAAGAAGTATGGGCTGGAGGCAGGGCTGTATCACGCGGATCTGGACGAACTGATTACGGCCACGAAACCGCAGGCCGTGCTCGCGTATACGGACACTTACGATCACCGGAAAGTAGTCGAAGTGTGCGCGAAACAGGGCGTGGCGGTGATGATGGAAAAGCCGCTGGCGGTCAGCGCGGAAGATGCACACGCGATAGCCAAAGCGGCGGCAGCGGCGAAGATTCCTGTGCTGGTGAATTATTTCACGACGTGGGAGCCGAGCCGGACGGGCGCTTACGATGTGGTGAAGGAGGGCACGATCGGAGAAGTGCGCAGGGTCGTGGCGCACGACGGGCATGGGGGACCGAAGGAAATTGGCGTCGGACCGGAGTTTCTGGGATGGCTGACAGACCCGAAGCTGAATGGCGGCGGGGCCCTGTACGACTTTGGATGCTATGGCGTGGATTTTATGACGTGGCTGATGGGAGGAGAACGGCCGCGGACAGTCACGGCCGTGACGTTGCACATCAAGCCAGACGTATACCCGAAGGTGGAGGACGACGCGACGATCGTGCTGACGTATGCGAAGGCAGTAGGAATTGTCCAGGGGTCGTGGAACTGGCCGTTCGGGAGAAGCGATGTGGAAGTGTATGGGAAGACGGGCGAAGTGATTACCGTGGGACGGGATGCGATGGGAGTACGGAAGGCCGGCGAGCACTCCGCAAAGACCGTGCAGGCACCGGCGTTGATGCCACCGGCGGATGACGAGTTGAAGTATTTGCGGGCGGTCGTGCTCGAGGGATTGCAACCGTCGGGGCAATCGTCGCTGGAGGTGAATGTGGTGGTCGCGGAGGTTTTGGATGCGGCGAGGGAATCGGCGAAAACGGGGAAAACGGTGAAGATGGAATGAGGGTGAGGAAGGAAAGAAAAAAAGGGGTGCAGGTCTTGCCAGAGATAAGGCGGGAAGCCGTGCAATGAGATCCTCCGCTTCGTTCAGGATGACCGATTTTGGATAGCGATCTCTCCGCAAGTTTTGTCTGGGAAGAAAACACCGTGAAGAGCCGATCGGGAGATTGCTGTTCGCGGAAAAACGGCGGAACGCCGTCGCGGCAAATGGAATCGAAAATGTCGGCAATTCGGAGGACCTCGATGCGGGTGAGGACAGTGGCAGGAGTGATGGCGGCGGTGCTGCTGATGATGTGCAGGGAAGCAAAAGCACAGAGCAAACCGACGGCTCGTGAGGTGGTGGCGGAGATCCAAAAGGAAGTGGGCGTGCCGTGGAGGAAGGAGACGGTGGATACGTTCAAGGCGGGAAATCCGGACACGCCGGTGACCGGGATAGCGGTGACGATGATGGCGACCATGGACGTACTGGAACGCGCGTCGGCAAAGGGATTGAATTTTGTGATCACGCACGAACCCACGTTTTATGCGCATCTGGATACGCCGGAAGGAATGCCGGAGAACGATCCGGTGTGGAAAGAAAAACGGGACTTTATCGAGAAGCATGGAATGGTGGTGTGGCGATTTCACGATCACTGGCACATGCGGAAGCCGGACGGGATAGAGGCGGGAACGGTGCGCGCGTTGGGATGGGCGAAATATCAGAACGCGGATAATCAGTATTTATTTGTGTTACCGGAGACTACGGTGAAAGAGTTGGCGGAAGAAGTGGCGAAGAAGCTGGATTCCGTGACGGTGCGGGTGGTCGGCGATCCAGAGATGAAAGTGACAAAAGTGGGGCTGAGTCCAGGAGCGGCGGGATTCGAGCACGAGACACACGCGCTCGAAAGGGATGACGTACAGGTGTTGCTCCTCGGAGAAACGCGGGAATGGGAGACGGTGGAGTATGTGGCGGATGCGGTGACCCAGGGGCGGAAGAAAGCGTTGATTGTAATTGGACACATTCCGAGTGAACAGATGGGGATGGAAGAGTGCACGCAGTGGTTGAAGGGAGTGGTAAAGGATGTGCCGGTGGAATTCGTACCGGCAAAGCAAGCGTTCTGGGTGGTGAGGTGAAAGAGATCAATCTTTCGGTGGTTTTTGTTTGACGGGTTTGATGGAGGAGAGATTGAGAACGGGACGCTGCCCGGTTTCAATGCCGGTTGCATTGGAGAGAGTACCGGTGGCTTTGACGGTTTTGTTTTCGAGGGCTTCAAGTTTCTTGGTGTCCGCATAGACGATTTCCATCGAACTGACTTCTTTGCCCTGCACGGTAAGGACAGGATTGAGTTCGATGGCCCAGCCTGAGGATTCGCCGCCGATGGCCAGGACCCGGGTGAGTTTGCCCTGGATTGTGAGTTTATCGGATTGGGCGAGCAGGGCTGGGGTGAGGCAGAACAATAGAAATGCGACGGGCACAGCGTAACGGGTGAGGCGCATCGGACCCTCCTGGGACGAATTGAAGGATTTTACATGAGGGTGTGGCAACGGGGGAAATGGGCTTGACAGGGAAGGCGGTTGGCGTTTGACTGGAGCGCACGGGTGGCGTTCTGGAAGTGGACGATCATGCGTCAAGCGAAAGCCAGGTTCCTGTCCGTTGTTGCGTTTTGGTTGTCTGTCGCCTCTGCAGGTGCTCGTAGGACCCAGGACGCTCCTGTAGCCCCGCCGGTGGTTCCCGGCAGTTCTGATGATTCCCTCATAAGACCGAAGACGCAAACGAATACGGGCGAAGCTTCATTGAAGGTAGATCTCCGGTTGGAAGACGAAAGCCCGTTTTTAGGCGATGCCGAAGTACGCCTGGTAACCAATGACGGGCAGTCGGTCCTGGGGAGACCAACGGGATCCCCCGGGGAAACACTTTTTACTGAACTGGCGCCTGGACAGTACAGGGTGGAAGCAACCGCAGTGGGTTATGCGGATGCGGAAATCCGCAATGAGATTGCGGCGGGGCGCAGAGAACGAACGATCTATGTGGTGATGAAACCGAGGGGCCTCACACTGGGAATAGAAGAGCCGAAGGCGAGACCCGTAGCAGCCCGACCTGTCCCTCAACCTGCCGCGGCGAATGCGCTCTTGGAACGAGTCCCACCAAAAAGCGAGTGGCAAAAAGACTTTCCAATTCTGAATGAGCTGGAATTGTCGTCAGGGATAGTGGATTCCAGCGTGAGTTGCCCGTCGGAGAAGATGTTGCGAGGTGCCGGCGAACGGATGAGAGAGTTCCTCAGTAACCTCGAGAAGTTTACGGCCACGGAAGAAGTGTTGCACTACTCGTTGGGTTCGGGGAAGCATGCGCCTTCTGCGGAAAAGAGGCGATTCTCCTATCTGGTCACGGTTTCCCAGAATCGACTTGGCACGTTTTTACTGGAGGAAGACAGAAACGGGTATATGCCGCCTTCGGCGTTTCCCGGCAAGGTGGGGACGTATGGGTTGCCCGCGCTGGCTTTGATTTTTCATCCGCTCATGGCGGGGGATTTCGATTTTAAGTGCGCTGGGCTAGGGCAAGCCGGAGGAAAACCGGCGTGGGAAGTGGAGTTCGCGCAGCGGGAGGACCGCCCGGTGCGAATCCGCTCGTACAGAGTCAACGACAAGACCTATGTCGTTCGGCTGAAGGGTCGGGCGTGGATCGATCCTGGGAATTACGAGGTGGTCAGGTTGGAAACGGAGTTGCAGCAACCGATACCGGAAATAGGACTTCTGGCAGAGCATATCGGGATCGACTATGTGCCGGTGCGATTCCGGTCGGCGCGAAGCGAGATCTGGTTGCCACACGAGGCAGATATGTATGTGGAGATGAAGGTGCGGCGCTATTACCGGCGGCATACATTCAGCGACTTCAAGATATTCAGCGTGGATACCGCGCAGAGCGTGGAAGCGCCGAAGGGCTCGTACAGTTTCATCAATAGTTCCAACTACCAGGTCACGGGAGTGCTGACAGTGAGGCCGGGAGCAGGAACGAGCCAGAAGGCGGTGTCTGTGCCAGTGGTGGTGCCGGCGAGGGGCAAAGTGTTCAAAGTGGTGGGGCTCGGGAAAGACGTGAACCTACCCGCGTCAGCAGTGGAATCCGCGACGTTCGTCCACGACGGCAAAGCAGACTGGATGACCGTAGAAGCGAACATGGTGAAAGAGACGACGCTGGATGTCATTCCAGACACGGCCGTGACCAGCAAACCCTAGAGAAAAAAGCGCAGCCCCACGAAGGAGTCGCGCAAGAAACAGTACAAAGATGCCATGCACAAATGAAGCCAAGGTCAGTTGGCGGATGTTGGCTTCCACTTGTTCAGGAAAGACAGGATGTCTTCCGGAGCCATGGAGCGTGCAGCCTGGAATTCACCGGTTTTCTGGCTGAAGAGAAGTTTGCCGTTGGAGTCGAGAACGGCGATGGCGGGAACTCCTTTGTCGAGTGGAATGTCGTACTTTTTGGCGATATCGAGATTTTTGTCCATCTGGCCGATGTTGACGTGAACGACGACGAACGATTTGTCCAGGGTGGGAGCAATTTCCGGGCTGTGAAACGCCTCGTCGAGGACATGGCAATCGAAGCACCAGTTGCCACCAAAGACGAGCAGGACGCGCCTATGAGAAGCTGCAGCGTCGTGCAGGGCGCCCCTAATCTCGGTGCTGGCGTCGGCGCCCGAAGAGTAAATGGGCTTGTCTTCGAGGGGCTGGCGGAGAAGAGTGGGATCGGAGTGGCGGGAGAAAGCCAAAAGCCACTGATCGCCTTGATGAGACCAGCCCTGGGCGACATTAACGAACTGCTTCTTCTCTGTGAATCCATTCTTGCTGATCAATGCAAGGCGGAGAATCAAAACGTGGAGATCGGGCTTGGGGTCGTATTCGCCAGTGAGTTCCGAAGAGAGCTCCGTAAGGCCCTTGGATTTCCACGAGACCCAGAAGGCGAGCTCATCCTGCAGCGAGACAGGGCGGTTGTCGGCGTCCGTGGTTTGCGCGGGGGGATATTTGGAGTAGAGTTCGGCGAGAGTGGCAGAATCGCCAGCGAGGATGGCTGTGCGCCACTTTTCGAAAGCGGGAAACGTGGCGGGAGCGACGACTTGATGGGCGATGGCGCCGATTGCGAGAAAAGGAACTATGAAAAGAAACAGTAAGCGTCGCATGGCTTTAAGAAAAGAATAGCACGGACAATTGACGGTCCTAAAATAGGTGCGTCTCCGGATAGCCCGCGCGCTGCCGGAAGTCGAACTTGGGGTTCACCATGAAGCCGGTACCTTAGGAACCGAAAAATAGTTTCGGGCTGAGTTCAAGAAGCCAAAAAGGATCCTCAGGCCCCCCGTAAGCAGCCCAGGCCGAACCTGTGGGTTTGCCGGTTCCCTTCCCGTGATAAACTGGGGGCAAGTTCGGAAAGAGAGGAAGACCGACGTGTCGGACAACAAAGAGGATGGATTCAAGGTAATCGACCGGCGGCCGTTTACGGCTGAGGGCGAGATCCGCAAGGAAGTGGTGGAAGAACAAGAGCGGGAAGCAAAGCGGGAAGAAGTGAAAGCCGAGGCCAAGGCAGCCGCCAATGCGGAAGCGGCGAAGCCCGCAGCGGACACACCGAAGAAACTGGCAGCATTTGAGAATCTGGTGCGGATGATCGGGAGTAATGCGGCGATGGTGCTGGGCGCGTACGCGGACCCGAACACGGGACAGCCGATGATCGATCCGGATGGGGCGCGGGAGTTGATCGACATGCTGGACGCGTTGCACCAGAAAACAAAGGGGAATCTGGCGCCGGAAGAAGACGAGATGCTGCTGGACTTGCTGGGAAAACTGAAATTGACCTACGTGGAGATACAGAAAGCGATGGCGGCGGAAATGGCCAAGGCCACGGCGCAAGCAAAGGGCGGGAGAAAGTAGGAGCAGCCGACGGCCGAAAGCCTACCGTTAAGAATCAACGGAAAAAGATTTCCGGCGGCGCGATTCAGGATCGCGCCGTTTTTGTTGTACGCCGTGCAGGGTCGAAAATCACCTTCCTGCCGAGTTAGCGGGTTGCGGATTTGGTAGTTCGACTTGGTAGCCGAGTTTGCGGAGTTGGCGGATCATTCTGGCGGTGCGTGCTTGCTGAGATTGTTTGGTAACCGCTGGACCGTGTTCCTCGTAACGGACTGCTTGGTGCAGGATCAACCAGATCAACCGACACTGTCGATGGGCAATGGCCCCGACATGCGCCGAGCACTGGCGCCCAGCAGATCCGAGACCAGGCTGGACAGCTTGATGTGGGCTTCTTCCAGCAAGGGCGCTGGTGGTAAATCCGGCGGTCGCGTATCGAAAGCAGTCGACTTATCGCGGGAGATCTGTTGCATGTCTCGGATTCGTGACTGAGCGTGGAGTAATTCACGCTGATCCTGCAACAGAAGTTCAGCAGCGGGCGTAGTACTCACGGAAATGAGGAAGGCCCAAACAGTGAGAGCGAGTAGTAGAACGTCAAACTCACGGGTGGCACTGCGCCAGCCAATCAGCTACGGCTGAGCTTTACAGGTTCAGAAGACGGTGAAGCCGAAACGGAAACCTGCAGAGCGGCGAAGCCCTTGCCCGCGAGGGCTCAACTCGCTGAACCGCCGTATGCAGACCCGCCTGTACGGTGATGTGGGAGGGGAGGACGGGTGACCGTCCCCCCTATCCCCATTGATGGACATGTGAGGGCGAGATGCCACGGCTTTAAGAGTTCGGGTCTAAAGACCCGCCGATACGTAGGGGAGATGGATACAATAGAGGGATGGAAGCGGAAAAGATACGCGTCAGGGTGATGGGGTCGGGCACCTCGATGGGAGTGCCGACGTTAGGGTGTCATTGTGCCGTGTGTGAGTCGACGGATCCTCACGACAAGAGACTAAGACCTTCCCTGCTGCTATCACGGGGCGGGCAGAATGTGGTGATCGATACTACGCCGGACTTTCGAACACAGGCGTTGCGCGTGGGACTGGACCGACTGGATGCCGTAGTGCTGACGCATTGTCACGCGGACCACATCTTGGGATTTGATGATTTGCGGCCATACAACTTCCGGCAAAAGGGCGCGATTCCCATTTATGGCGCGGTTGACACGTTCCGGGTAATCCGGCGCGTGTTCTCGTATGTCTTCGATAACAAACCAACATTGAGCAGCCTACCGAGCGTGGACTTGCGCAAGGTGGATGGGCCGTTTGTCCTGCTGGGGATTCCGTTCATTCCGGTTCCGCTGTTGCATGGAGAAATGGAGGTGCTGGGCTTCCGGTTTGCCAGAGCGGCGTACATGACGGACTTCAGTCGATTGCCGGAATCGAGCATGCCGCTGCTGCAGGATCTGGACGAATTGATTCTCGACGCGCTGCGGGATATTCCGCATCCGATGCACCAGACGGTGGAACAGGCTTTGGCGCTGATTGATAAGTTGAAGCCGAAGCGCGCGTGGTTTACGCACATTGCGCATGACTTACCACACGAGGCAACCAACGAGCGGCTGCGGAAGGCAGGCTATCCGCATGTTCACTTGGCGTATGATGGGCTGGAGTTGGAAGTGGCGACGGACTCGCCGGCAGTGGAGCGCGCGGCGAAGGCGCTGTCCGTCCACGTGCACATCCCGGGGAGCGGGATCAGCGTGTTTTATTCGGCGGCGGATTGGGCGGAGAAATATGGGAAGAGCGGACGGGGAAGCGTCATCGCGATTGGGACGTTTGACGGGATTCACCTGGGGCACCAGAAGGTGCTCGAATACGCAATCGAGAGAGCAAAAGAAAGTGGGGCAGTGGCGACGGCGCTGACGTTTGAACCTCCGCCGGTAAAAGTATTGCGGCCGGAAGCGGCGCCGGCGCGGATTTCCACGAATCAGCAGAGGATGGATTGGTTTGGGGCGATCGGGATGGAAGCGGCCGTGGTGTTGCCGTTCACGAAGGACCTGGCAGCGCTTTCTCCGGAAGACTTTGTGCGGGAGATCCTGGTGCGGCAGTTGCGGGTAAAAGCGGTGGTGGTCGGAGATAACTTCCGGTTTGGGAGCAAACAGGCAGGCCACGTAAAGTTTTTGCGGGACATGGGCATGCGGGAAGGATTTGCAGTGGTGGTGCACGAGCCGGTCATGCTGGATGGGGAGATGGTGTCCAGCACGCTAATCCGGAAGCTGGTGAGCGAGGGAGAAGTAGGGCACGCGGCGCGATTGCTGGGGAGGCCGTTCGCGTTGACCGGAAAAGTGGTTAGCGGAACGGGGACGGGGCGGAAATTTACGTTTCCGACGCTAAATTTGAAGCCTGAGCAGGAGCTGTTGCCGGCGCGGGGCGTATACATCACGCGGACGATGCTGGAGGGGGAGACAAGCAGCCATCGAAGCGTGACGAATGTGGGAATTCGGCCGACGTTCAATGGAGCTAGCTTGAGCGTGGAGACGCATTTACTGGATTACTCAGGAAATTTCACACCGAAGACGATTGAAGTGCGGTTCTGGAAGAGATTGCGGGCGGAGAAGAAGTTTTCAGGACCTGAGGAGTTGAAAGAGCAGATTGCCAAGGATATTGTCAGGGCGAACACGTACTTTACGAGATTGCGGCGGGTTCGAGCGAGAAGCATGCGGATGGCCGAGTAGAAATAGCGGCGGACGGTCTTAACAAATTCCTCACGAAGACTTCAGGACTTACCAGCACTGACAATTTTAGGCTTTGGGAGGTAGGGGAAGTCTCCTACGCTATTGGAGATCCGCGATGTCGCTCACCGTATTTCTTGCGCTCTGCATACTGGGCCTCGATTTCCTGATTTATGTGCTGTTTCAGTGGATGTATGGGGATAACCGACGGGCGATCGAGAAGAAATTGGCGGCACAACGAGAAGCCATGAATCTCGAGCGGCCTGGGCCTGTGCTCGTGAGTTCTCGGAAGAACCACAGCGAAACACAGCTGAGATTGCAAAAGGTACGCGCGCGCATGGCCGGGAGTAAGCCGAGAGAAATGCAACGAGGCGGATCGTTTAAAGAGCGGCTGGCCTGAGGTTCCCATTCATTGACAACTTGTGCGGAGAGTCCGGAGCGGGATAAATCAGGGGTTGCTTTGAGAACCCGCCGGGGAGGACGGCTGTGTTTCGCGATTTTCCCTACACCGGGGATTCGCCTCCCCAACTGACGAAGGAGAAATTAGCGGGTGGGTGATTTTTTTTCGGCGGCAAGGCAATCGTTGCAGATACCCCCTACTTCGGTGCGGGAGACGGTCACTTGGATGTCACAGTCGGCGGCAATTTGTTGTTTGAGCTGCTCATAGAGGCGCGATTCAAATTCGCGGACTTTGCCGCAGCGCAGACAGGCGACATGGATGTGGTCGCGGGGGCCATGGGTTTCGTAATAGTGGCGATCGCCGCGAAGGTGGAGGAGATCGAGTTCGTCAATCAAGCCCTGGCGCTTGAGAAGATCGATGGTGCGATAGACCGTGACGAGATGAACTTCCGGGTCGATCTTTTGGGCGCGCTCGAGGATCTGGTCGACGTCGAGATGCTGTTCGGCGGAATCCATGACCTGGAGGATGACGCGGCGCTGGCGGGTAAGACGAATCCCACGCTGGCGGAGAGCATCCCGAAGATGACTGGTAGGTTCGGCGGCGTTGATGCGTTCGCCGCTAGAGACCCGACGAGATGGGGTGGCAGACATGGCGCGCGTGCCTCGAGAGGGCTAGTTTAACAGGAAGTGCGAGTGGGGTTAAGGGCGCGGTGAAAGATTCAGGAAAATTGAAATTGGAAATCGCCTTAGCGGTTGGCGCTAAGAGGGATTGCTTGCTCCGCTCGGAAAGGCCGTATGCGGGTAAGTTTCAGGAGTGCCGGGTCAGCATGCGGGCGACGTCGTTGTAGGTGACGTAGACGACCAAGGCCAGGAGAAAGACGAGGCCAACCTGGATCAGGCGCTCTTTGAAGGCCAAGCTGAAATCGCGGCGGCAGAGTCCTTCGAGGGACAAAAGGACGATGTGGCCACCATCGAGGATGGGGATGGGGAGAAGGTTCAAGATTCCGAGATTGACGCTGATGAGGGCCATGAAGCCGATGACGGCGTAGGCTCCCTGGGCGACAGCTTGCCCGGCCGTGCGGGAGATGCCGACGACGCTTTGCAGTTGCTTGACCGAGACGCGGCCGCTGAGAAGTTTGCCAACTACGCCAATCGTTTGGGTGACGAGCGATGCCGTCTGGTAGCTCGCAGCTTTCACGCCGTCGATGGGTCCCACCTGCTGATAGGAAGAAACGAACTCTGGCAGCATCCCAACCTGGTAGGTATTCTCTGCACCATCCGATACGCCTTTTAGGGGAGTCACAGAGAGGGAGAGGTGTGTACCCTTGCGCTCGACATCGAGTTGAAGGGTCTTGCCGCCGGAATTGCGAACGAAATCGACAAATTGATCCCAATGCTCAATCTTTTGGCCGTCAATGGCGTGGACGGCATCACCGTCCTGCAAGCCGGCGCGATCCGCGGGCGTGCCGATAGCGACTTCGCCGATGACCGGCGGAATGGGCGAGTAGCCAAACGTGCGGGCGTAAGGATTGGTGCTGGAAGGAACGTCGACTTCGCGCGTGACGCCGTTATTGGAAACCTGGAGCTTAAGGACGCTGCTCTGAGCAGCCTGCAGGGAAATGGATTGAGCTTGTTCCCAAGTGGGATTCTTGGTGCCGTTTAGGGAGAGCACCGTGTCTCCGACACGGAGGCCGGAGGGATCGTTCAACTGAGCAGCGGGAAGGCCAGTAATGACAAGAGGCCTGGAAAGAGAAATCTCCTTGGGGATCCCCACGGTGGAGTAATAGACACCGAGAAGCAGAACAGGAAATAAGAGATTCACCGCAGGGCCGGCGAGGGAGATCAGGGCTCGCTGCCAACGAGGCTTGGAAAGGAGTTCATCGGGAGCCCCGGTGGGCTTTTGGTCGCCGGAGTCGATGTCGGTAATGTCCTGCCCAGCCATGCGGACGTAGCCGCCCAAAGGAAGCGCGCTGACGCGCCAGTCCGTGTCACCGCGCTTGATGCCAAAAAGGCGAGGGCCGAAGCCGATGGAGAAGACATCGACGCGAACGCCAAAGAAACGAGCGACGATGAAATGTCCCCATTCGTGAACGAGGATAATGACACCGAGAACCAGGATCATGCCGATAATTGTGTTCATTCGAGCGAGTGACTCCGTCAACTATCTATTGTAACAAAAAGCCCAAACAGCACGGAACAAATGGGTGACTGGATTGTGCCGGGAATACTACGGCGACAAATATTGGATGCAGGAAGACGGGAAACCGATAGCGCGGGGCGGGGCATGGTGGGTGGAGGAAATGCCGTAAGGTGGTAGGTGGATAACGGTAGAAGGCGCTATCGGAGCTGGGAGACAGACGCAGAGGGGGTCAAGTGCTTACCAAACCAGGCGGACTCCAATCTCAGAGCCGCCCATCTAAGAGTAAATCCTTTAACACGCGGATGCTGGCAACACGCCAAGCCAAAAAGGCCGATCTGAACAGCGGCCATTCCACAGGAAAGATAACCGCCAGTGGGGTCGCAGCCAGGGTTACACGGCGACGGATTTGGCGGAGAGGCGGGCGACGTGTTCATGGGCTTGGCGGCGGCCTTCGGCGTCGGCGTGGAGCACGTCCTCGATGGAAGAGAATTTTGTGCGGGGAGTGTCCGCCAGGACAGATTCGATGACTTCAGGAATTGCCAAAAATGGAAGGCGCTGGTCGAGGAAGGCGGCTACGGCCACTTCGTCGGCGGCATTCAGGGCACACGGCAAGGCTCCACCTTTCTTCATGGCTTCGCGAGCGAGGCGGAGACAGGGAAAGCGACGCGCGGAGGCTTTTTCGAAATCGAGGCGGCGGAGCTTGGACCAGTCGAGCTGGACCTGCTGTGAAGGAACGCGCTCAGGGTAGGTCAGGGCGTACTGGATGGGCATGCGCATGTCGGGAGGGGCGATCTGTGCCAGGACCGCACCATCGACGAATTCGACAAAAGAATGGATGACGGACTGCGGATGAATGATGACGTCAATCTGATCGGGACGCATGCCGAACAGCCAGCGCGCTTCGATGACTTCGAAGCCTTTGTTCATCATGGTAGCGGAGTCGACAGTAATACGATTGCCCATTTTCCAGTTGGGGTGAGCGAGGGCCTGATCGACGGTGACCTTGGCGAGTTGAGCGAGAGGCGTTTTGCGGAATGGACCGCCGGAAGCGGTAAGGACGATGCGGCGGACCTCGGGGTACGAGGCAGTGGTGAGTGAGGATGGGGATGACGAACTGTTCTCCTGGTCGACACAATTGTGGAGTGAGGCGCGTAGGCACTGGTGGACGGCGTTATGTTCGGAATCGACGGGGAGCAGTTCCCTGCCCGCTTTGTTGGCGGCGGCCATGACCAGTTCGCCGGCAGCGACGAGGACTTCCTTGTTGGAGAGGGCGACGGTGCGTCCCAGTTTTACCGCTTCGTAGGTGGCTTCGAGGCCGACGACCCCGACAGCGGCGGAGAGGACAATTTCGGCGTTGCAGTGAGTGGCGACGGCAAGCATTCCCTCGCGGCCATGGTGGATGGTCGGAAGCGGAGAGAGATTTTTTTCGCGTAGGCGGCGGGCGAGATCGTCGACGAGTTTTTCATTGGCCACGGAAACTACTTCAGGGTGGTGGCGTTCGATCTGGGGGAGGAGTTCGTCGAGATTATTGCCTGCGGCTAGAGCGGAAATTTTGAATTGATCGGGGAGGGATTCGACGACGGATAGAGCTTGGCGGCCGATGGAGCCGGTGGAACCGAGAATGGCAAGAGTCTTTTGGAACATTTTGATCATTGTAGAGGAGGAAGAGGCAAGGGGAAAGTGGGAGACCGGGAATTGCGTCGTTAGAACGTAAGAACCCACCCGCAAGACGCGTCGGCCGGAATGTCTCGAGGAAAAGCACCGGCCTAAAGAGCCGCGACTACATCGTCGGTGGATTCACAATGACCAAGTAGAACCAGATGACGGGGATGCAGAGAATTAAGGCGTCGATGCGATCGAGGATGCCACCGTGGCCGGGCAGCAGGTGGCCGGAGTCTTTCACGCCGGCGGAGCGTTTGCAGGCGGATTCGAGTAGGTCGCCCATTTGTCCGGCGATGTTGCCGACTGTGGCCATGGCGAGGAGATGCGGGAGCGGGATGTGAATCAAGAAACTGAATCCGTAGGCGACGAGGAGCGAACCGATGATGCCGCCGAGGGAACCTTCCCAGGTCTTTTTGGGGGAGAGGTGCGGGGCGAGAGGATGCTTGCCGAGGGACCGGCCAACGAAGTACGCAGTGGTGTCGGCGGCCCAGGTAATGGCCAGGGCGAAGAGGAGGAGGCGAGGGCCGTTCGCCGAAAAGGCGTGGAGACGGACCGCATAGGAAAGCGGAAACGCGACAAGGAGAATGGCGCTGGAGCTTATGCCGGCGGCGGGAAGAGATTCGACGAGAGGACGGCGAGTGAAGAGAGTTAGGACGGTGAGGCCAAGAACGAACAAAAAGAAAATCCACGTAAGCGACGGTAATGAGCGGGTCACCTGTTCGCCGACACTGAACCGGGAGGCCGGATAGCGTTCGTTGAGCGATTCCGCGATTTGAAAGAAGACCAATAAAAGCGAACAGAAGATGGTCCAGAGGCGGTAGGGGCGGTGGCCGATGGCGTCACCGAGTGCGAAATACTCCCCAAGGGCCAGGATGGTGATGATGGCGAGCGCGATGGCCACGGTCCAGGTAGGAGTGAAGAGGACGAGAGCGATGACGATCGGAACGAGAACAAGTGCGGTGAGAACGCGAGTGCCGGTCATAGTGTCGGACAGAAAGCATAGCAGATATCGGGGGGGGGCGGCGTTTGGCTGGCGAGCGATACGGAAAGGATCAGCAGGGCGAGAGGGAGAGAGTCTAAGTGTTTGAGTTTTTAGGAGTTCAAGAGTGGAAAGCACTTGGCGACGATTGCCTAGTGAAACAAGAAACAAGACGAAAGGATGGGAATCCCGAAAGACTGCGGATCGTTTTAGCGTGCGGCTGAAGCGGGGGGAGAGGCTATGGCGCCGTACCGGCGTTCGCGTTTCTGGTACTCCAGAAGCGCTTCGAGGAGACGGGCACGGTTGAAATCGGGCCACAGCGTCTCCGTGACAAAGATTTCGGCGTAAGCGATTTGCCAAAGCAAGAAATTACTGACGCGCATTTCGCCCGAGGTGCGGATCAGAAGATCGGGATCGGGAAGATCCGCAGTGTACAGATGCTGGGCGAGTTGTTCCTCGGTGATGGCTGATCCGCCGTGGCCATTGCGCTCGGAGAGGATGGAATTCATCGCGTCGACGATTTCGGCGCGACCGCCGTAATTGAGGGCGATGCAAAGCACCATACCTGTGTTTTTGGCGGTGGCTTCCGTTGCTTCGCGCGTATCTTTCTGCACGCCTTCGGGAAGTTCGTCAGCGCGGCCCAGGAAGCGCATGCGGATATTGTTTTTTTGCAGCAGCGGCATCTCCTTACGGAGGTATTCGCGGAGGAGCTGCATGAGGAATTCGATTTCGGTCTTAGGGCGGCGCCAGTTTTCGACGGAAAAGGCGTACAGGGTGAGGGCTTCGATGTGCAGCCGAGCGCACGTTTCGATGGCCATGCGGGCGGATTGCGTGCCGGAGCGATGACCCGCCACGCGGGGAAGGTGGCGCTTTTGTGCCCAGCGGCCGTTGCCGTCCATGATGATCGCAATGTGGCGGGGCAGGCGGGAGAGATCGAGTTTTTCGAAGAGATGGGCCTCCTCAGAGGTAACCGGGCCGAGGGTTCCGGGGGAAACGAGATGGGTACGAGAGTGCGACACGATGAATTCCGAGTGAGACCTCTTTACGGCGCAAAGTTAACATGGGGAGGGTGGGGGACGCAATTGAGAAGGTGCTGTAGTTGATGGAGTGGTGAATAGCGATTCGTTCGCGGACCGGGTGTTAGAGCGCGAGCGAAGTGGCAGGAGGGTGGAATGCCTGGTAGAGCGACTGGAAGACGAGGACAAAGGTGAGAATGATCATGGCGACGGCAGTGATCCAAGCGACCAGGTTGAAAAGGAAACCGTTGGTGTGTTCTCCCATGAGATCTTTGCGGTTGACAAGAAGAAGAATGAAGATCACGACGATGGGCAGCCAGACGCCGTTGCCGACCTGCGAAAAGATAAAAATTTTCCAGAGCGGGGCGTTCGGGAGCATAACGATGCCACCACCGACGACGATGAGGATGGTATAGAGCCAATAGAAGGCGGGGGCTTCGCGGAATTTGTGGTCGAGGCCGGCTTCGAAGCCAAGACCTTCGCAAATGACGTGGGCGGTAGAAAGCGGAAGGATGGTGGCGGCAAAGAGGGAGGCGTTAAGAAGACCAAAGGCGAAGGTTAAGGCGGCCCACTTCCCTGCCAAGGGGATGAGGGCTTTGGCGGCTTCGCCAGCATCGGTGACGTTGGTAAGGCCGGAAGCGTGGAGCGTAGCGGCGGTACAGATGATGATGAAGAACACGATGACCATGCAGGAGATGCTGCCGAGAAGGACGTCGAGCCTGGCTTGCGGATACTGGCGGGGACCCACCTTTTTTTCGACGAAGCCAGCTTGGAGATAGAAAAATTGCCAAGGAGCGATGGTTGTGCCGACGAGCGCGGTGAGGGTGATGAGATAGCCGGTGTCGAAGTGAATGCTGGGGATGACGGTCATGCGCGCGGCGAGAAGCCAATCGGGATGGGACAACAGCGCGGAAAACAGATAGGTGAGATAGAAGACACAGGCGATTAGAAAAACGATCTCCACCTGGCGGTAGTTCCCTTTTAAAACAAGAATCCAGACAAGAACGGCGGCGATGGGGACAGAAACATATTTGCTGATGCCGAAAATCTCCATCGACGCAGCAACACCGGCGAATTCGGCAACGACGTTGCCGAGATCCACAAGGAAACCGGTGATCATGACAAAGAAGGTGGAGCGGAAGCCGAACTCTTCACGAATGAGATCGGAAAGACCTTTGCCAGTAATGACACCCATGCGGGCACACATTTCCATGGTGACGTACAGGGCGATGGTCATGGGAACCAGCGACCAAAGAAGGGTGTACCCGTAGGCGGACCCGGCTTGCGTGTACGTGGCGATACCGCCGGCGTCATTATCCACGTTGGAGGTGATGATGCCGGGACCGATGACCGCGAGGAACAGGAAGACGCGGTGACGCCACTGATTGCCGCGGGAGAAAAAGCGGAGGACGCCAGCGCGGAGGCGGTCGATGGTGGCGTTAATGGAGGCGAGAGTCATGAGGAGATTCGGGAATTGGTAGTTCGTAGTTCTGGGTTTAGGAGGGGGGTGCGGCGGGCGAAACTCCGAGCGAACGGAGTGCCGGGAGAGAAAACGCGGGGAGCGAAGTGGGATCCCTCGCTTCCCGGACTCCGTTGGGGATAACGGAATACCAAAGGGCGAAAGGTCATGCATTCACCAGACGGGAGACCACGTCGTCGACCGTGATTACGCCGATTGGGCGGGAGTCGTTGGCGAGGACGGTGAGCATGCGGAGATTGTATTTATCGAAGAGTTCGAAGACATCTTTTTCGTGAGAATCGGCGGAGATGGACACGAGGGGGTCGGTCTTAAGCTCGGTCATGTGTTGATCGGGAGCAGCGAGGAGGAGGCGGGCGATGGGAACCGTTCCGGCGAAATGGCCGAGCTTATCGAGAATGACGATCGTGTCCAACTGCTCGAGGTTGAACTCCTGTTTGCGGAGCCATTCGAGCATTTCCTCGAGGGAAATAGACTCGCTGACGAAGGCGAATTGGGTGTTCATCATGCCGCCTGCGGTCGAAGGATCAAAGGCGAGCAATTCGCGGACGTCGTTGGCTTCTTGATTCGGCATTTCTTCGAGGAGTTCCTCGGAGGTTTCTTTGGGGAGATCCGCGAGGAGGTCGGCAGCGGCATCGGGAGCCATTTCCTCGATGATGTCGGCGGCTTTTTCCGGATCGAGCTTTTCTACGATTTGCGTGGTCAAGCGTTCATCGAGCTCGGCGAGGACGGCCGCCGCGGTCTCTTCGTCGAGGGAGGCGATGATGCCCTGACGCTCAGCCGCGGAGAGTTCTTCCATCATTTCGGCCAGATCGGCGGGGTGGAGATCCTCGAGCTTTTCGTGGGTGATACGGAGCTTTACGCGGCGGAGGGGGTCGGGCTCAATGAGATTGACAAATTCCCAGCGGATGGAGCGCTGCGGAAGCTTGCTTTGCAGCTTGCGCACAAGGCTGGAAGGAGCAATACCCTGAAGGAGACGACGGACGGCGCCGGGAACGCCAACATCGACCTGGGCGACGCGAAGTTCGACGTGTTCATTGGTGGGAAATTCGGAAAGATCGACGTCGTTCACGCGGACAACCTTGCGGCCGGAGGTATCGATAATTTGCTGGTCGAGTAGATCTTTTTGGACGGCGAGCCAGGCTTCGTTGGGCTGGTAGGCGTCAAGAGCGCGTTCGTTGACATTGAGATCGATGCGGCCCGGGACAGCTTTGGCGACCTGGTTGTAGCGGGCAACCAGGGGTTGAAAGCGGCCGCGGGAAATCAGGAAATGAGAGATGCGGTTGGGCTGATCGGCGGGTTCAATAAAGAATTCCCGGACACGGCCAACGTAGTTGGATTGAGCGTCGTAGGCAGCTGCGCCCATCAGTTCGGTGGCGTAGATCATGAGATTTCGGTGAATCCTTTCTGCCGGCAGACGCGCGCCGACGGAGTCCTGGACCGCACAAAAAAATGGCCAGGGCAAAAATAGAAAACCCGCGAACGGGGAAACCGGCGCGGGTAAGCAAATCCGAGAATGAAGAAATGCTACCCCAGGGTGAGCCCCCTGTCGGCCAAAAATCGGGAATGCCCCCCCTGGAGGGCGGAGCCGACATTGGGCCGGACGACGAGCATGGAAGCCGGGAAAAAGACCGGCTGAGCGATTCCATCGCGTGCGCTCAAAGCAAGCGAGAGGCGGACCGTCATCCTGGGGGAGGCAGGGTGAGGTTCAAGTTCGCTAGACGCGCTCATCAGAGAAAATTCACTCCGAGGTTAGGAATAAACCGCGCTGTGAGGGGTTGTCAAGAAGAAAGAGGCAAAGAGGAGGAAAATTGTGCGACAGAGACGATGATCCGGCTTGGAAGAGTGCGCGAACTGGAACGGAGAGAGTTTTCTTGGTGTGATGGGGGGGATGGGCGGTACCAGGAAGGGCTAAAGTAGCCTTCGGGTCTGAAGATTTATGGTTGGAGGAGATTATTTGCGGACGGGAAACAGCATATGGGAGGGCTGCAGACCCTGGCGTTTGCAGTCGTCGAGGTAGAGGACGAGGTAGTTTTTGCTGATGAAGTCGCGGGGGTGGAAGCCAAGGAGGCGGGCAGCTTGGTCGATGGCTTGGTGGGGACCCTCGAGTTCGATGAAGGTACCGATGGGGGTCTCGTCGAAGTCAATCAAAAGGTCTTTGGCCCATTTGTGGCGGGCGGGAAGGTGGTAGGGTGTGCGGAACTTTTCGTAGCGGAACCAGCCGCGCAAGCCGAGACCTTCAAAGATTTTCTGGAGGGCGACGGCGTCGGTGAGGACGGTTTCCAATTCCTCGCGGACCTTGTGGCGGCGGTCCGAAGGCGAAGGGGCCGGAACAATGGCGAGTTGATCCGGGGGGGATTTAAAAGTGAGGAGGTAGCGTTCGGAGGCCTTTTTGGGCTTGGCCTTCTTCCCTGCTGGGGCAGGTGTTTCGGTACGAATGCGAAGGAGTTGTCCGTGCTTGGCCAGACCGCCGTCGGGGGTATCAAAGAGAAGATTCATTTCCCGGACGCGAAGCGAAACAGGTTTGGCGCCTACCTTGGCGAGGGTGCGCAGAAAGGATTTGGGGTGGGAGATCCGTAGCTTGATTTCGATTTCGGGAGGCATAGAGGAATTGTAAGGCAGATGGGGTAAGAGTTAAACGCAAGGAGGCCGAAGAGGCCAAAGTCCAGCGCTACAAAAGAGCGCGCAGTTCGGATAGGATAACGGACGATGGAGATTGCCTTGGTGCGAGGGAGGGCGGAGGCGTTCTCTTTGGGGCGAACCATAGGTAACAGGACTGGCCGGTCGGACGACCGGCTGGTGCACGACCGCGAAGCGAGATTCCGACAATTCCAATTGGATAGAAACGATTTGAAAAATCGAGAGGGTGGGCTTTTCCTTAATGAATGCACAGAGAGAATTTGAAGGCCAGGCCGCGGGCGGGCCCAAGAACGTGAGAGGTCCAGCCGTGGGAAGCTCAGGCGGAACAAGGATGCAAGCACCGTTGGCGGAGCGGGAACCCGTGGAACACGTGATCCATGGGGACCGGCGCGTGGACCATTACGCATGGATGAAGCACAAAAAGGACCCGCGGGTGAGGGCGTACTTGGAAGCGGAGAACGCGTACGCGGATGCCGGAATGAAGGGGACGGAGGAGTTCCAGGAAAAGCTGTACCAGGAAATGTTGGGGAGAATTCAGCAGACAGACTTGAGCGTGCCGTACCGGTTGCGGGGATATGAGTATTACACCCGGACCGAGGAGGGAAAGCAGTACCCGATTTACTGCCGCAAGAAAGTGCGTGCCGAAGATGGCCGCAAGCCGACGGTCGCCGGTGCGTGGGGAAGCGGGGCAGATGGACGAACAGCGCGAGAATTGGGTGACGAGGAGATGTTGCTCCAGAAATTGCGGGAGGAAGTGCGCCAGGGGTTTGGCTCGGAGATGAAGGGCAAGCCGGTGGAAGAGCAAGCCCTCTCCGCAAAGGGGCACGTCGGTGCGCGGCCCGTAGAGGAAGAAGTCGGACCGCCGGAGCCAAAGCCCGGTGCCGAGGTTCCCGGGGAAGAGGTGCTATTGGATTTGAATGCATTGGCTGCGGGACATACGTTTATGGGACTCGGAAGTTTCGACGTCAGCGACGACAACCAGTGGCTGGCGTATGCGACGGATACAACCGGATACCGGCAGTACGTGCTAGAGGTAAAGGACCTGCGGAGTGGAGCGTTGCTGCCCTTCCGCGTAGAGCGGGTGACGAGCGCGGCCTGGGCGATGGATAACCGGACGCTGTTTTATGTGACCGAGGATGAGGTGACCAAGCGGTCGAACCAGTTGCGGAGGCATGACTTTGGACACCGCGCGGGGTCCCCAGCGGAGCAAGAAGCGCACTCGAAGGATGAGTTGCTCTATGAAGAGAAGGACGAGCGGTTTCGAATGGATGTGGAGCGGAGCCGAAGCGGGGCGTATTTGTTTTTGATGATTCATAGCCATACGACAAGCGAAGTGCGGTATTTGCGAGCGGATTCGCCGTTCAGCCGGTTTCAGTTGGTGGCGGAGCGCGAAGACGAGCATGAATATTTTGTCGACCATCATCCGGGAAGTTCGAGGGATGCGGCGGGCGGGATCTTTTTCATTCGGACCAATAGTGGAGGAAGAACCTACCGGCTGGTGACCGCGCCGACGGAAGATCCCGTGCGTTCAAGGTGGCATGAAGTGATGGCGAACCGGCCGGGGGTGATGCTAGCGGGATTGGAGACATTCCGAACGCACCTGGTACTGACGGAGCGGGAAGATGGATTGCCGCATTTGCGGATTGTAGATTTGACGCGGGAGGCCACGAGCGCACTGGAAGCGTCCCAGAGATTGATTTTTGCTGAGCCTGCCTATAACGCAATGCTGGGAACGAATCCAGAATTCGATACGGAGATTGTGCGGTTTCAGTATGAGTCGATGGTGACGCCGCGCTCGGTGTACGACTTCGAATTAGAAACCGGAAAATGGACCTTGCGGAAGCGGCAGCCGGTCCTGGGTAAGTTTGACTCAGCGCATTATGTAAGCGAACGGCTGCACGCGAGGACGGCGGACGGGACGATGATTCCGATGTCGTTGGTGCGGCGGAAAGATACGATGCGGGACGGCAACGCGCCCTTGCTGCTGTATGGGTACGGAAGCTACGGTTTGTCCATGCCGGTGGTTTTCAGTTCGAACCGATTGAGCTTGTTGGATCGAGGGATGGTGTACGCAATTGCACATATTCGCGGGGGCGGGGAGCTGGGGAAGCCGTGGCACGATGCGGGACGAATGCACAAGAAGATGAATACGTTCGCGGACTTTCTTTCCTGCGCGGATTACCTGGTGGCGAAAAGGTACACATCGCCGGAACGGCTGGTGATCGAGGGGGGTAGCGCGGGAGGATTGCTGATGGGCGCGGTGTCCAATCTGGCGCCGGAAAAGTTCCACGCGGTGGTGAGCCACGTACCGTTTGTGGATGTGCTGAACACGATGCTGGATGCGTCTTTGCCACTGACCGTTGGGGAATATGAGGAGTGGGGGAATCCGGAAGTAGCGGACGATTATTTTTATATGAAGAAGTATTGCCCGTACACGAATGTGGAGAGAAAGAGCTATCCGCGGATGTTGGTGAAGACGGCGTGGAACGACAGCCAGGTGATGTATTGGGAGGCAGCGAAGTACGTAGCGAAATTGCGGACGATGAAGACGGATGGGAATGTCTTGTTGTTGAAGACGAACATGGGTGCGGGGCACGGTGGAGCAAGCGGGAGATACGACTTCTTGCGAGAGATTGCGTTTGATTATGCGTTCCTGCTGAGGGAGCTGGGAATCGGAGAATAGTCGGTAGTCGGGAGTTAGGCGGTCAGAGTTCACCCGAGAGGGAATGCGGGCAGAAGGCAAGACTCTGGGGTTGCGGTCCTTCACGGCAACGCGGCCCAGGATAACAGAACGGGTCGAATGACCCGGCGCTGCAAAGAGCGAGAATGAGCGAAACGACGACACCACTGATGCAGCAGTACAACGCCGTGAAGGGCAGGTACCCGCACGCATTGCTGCTGTTCCGCCTGGGGGACTTTTACGAATTGTTTTACGAAGACGCGATGATTGCTTCGCGGGAGTTGCGGATTACGCTGACTTCCCGAAACCGGGAAAAGGGTCAGCCCATTCCGATGTGCGGGGTTCCGTATCACGCGGCAGATGGGTACATTGCGCGGCTGATTCGGGCCGGATTCAAGGTAGCCATTTGCGAACAGATGGAGCAGCCGGGACCAGGGAAAAAACTGGTGCGGCGGGAAGTGTCGCGGGTGATCACGCCAGGCACGGCTACGGATGTGGCGGTGCTGGACGCCCGGGAAAACAATTTTCTGGCGGCGGTGGCACAGAACACCGCGACTGCGACCATCGGGCTGGCGCTGGTGGATTTATCCACGGGAGAGTTTCTGGCTACGGAATTTCAGGGAGTGCGGGCGGAAGAAGACCTGCGTGATGAGCTGCAATTGTTGCGGCCACGTGAGACGTTACTTCCCCGCCCTCAACAATTGTTTGAGACTGCGAAAAATACACTCCTGGATGGCGCGGGTGGGGTGGAATCTCGCCTGGAAGATTGGATTTTCCAGAGAGATTATTCAGAACGGATTTTGCGGGAACAGTTTGGCGTTGCGGAATTGACGGGATTTGGCTTGGATGCACATGTGCAGGCGATGTGCGCGTCGGGAGCAGTAGTGCACTACTTGCGCGAGAATGCTGCGCGCGGAGATGACGCGCCGAGCGTAGAGGCGCTGCAGCACCTGGACCGGATTCGCTTTTACCAGCAGCAAGATGCGTTGGTGCTGGATTCTGTTTCGGTTCGAAATCTGGAGCTGCTGTCGCCCATTTTCACGGAAGAATCAAAGTCGGGTGGCCCGACGACGTTGATTGCCGCGCTGGACTCCACGGTAACGGGCATGGGGGCCCGGTTGTTGCGGTCGTGGATCTTGCGTCCACTGATTGATCAGGATGCCATCGAGGCACGATTGGACGCGGTGGAGCATTTATTAAAACAAACGGTGGTGCGCGGCGAAATTCGCAAGGAGTTGCGAGGGATTCAGGATCTGGAGCGCCTGACAAGCCGGATCACCCTGGGACAGGCCATGCCGAGGGAATTGGTGGCGCTTCGGAAGTCGTTGGCGCAATTGCCGGTGCTGAAGAATTTCGTGACGCCCCAGCCGACCGGCGGAAGCGAGTTGCTGCGGGAATTGCACGAAGAGATCGACGAACTCAGTGATGTGAGGGAATTGCTGGAGAAGGCGATTGCAGAAGAACCGCCGGCAGTGGCAAACGATCCAGGGGTGATTCGTGCGGGGTATAACGCGGAGCTGGATGAACTGCGGGATTTGAGCCAGCACAGCAAAACGATTATTGCGTCGATGGAGGAACGAGAGCGCAAGAGAACCGGGATTGCATCGCTGAAGATCCGCTTCAACCAGGTGTTTGGATATTACATTGAGATTTCGAAGCCGAACCTGCACCTGGCTCCGGCGGATTACGAACGGAAACAGACGCTGGTAAATGCCGAGCGGTTTACTTCTCCGGAGTTGAAGGAGTACGAAAGGAAGATTCTC
Organism: Candidatus Acidiferrales bacterium; assembly: GCA_963775865.1. Lineage (GTDB taxonomy): Bacteria > Acidobacteriota > Terriglobia > Acidiferrales > UBA7541 > Acidiferrum. The sequence continues at coordinate 1,440,320 of CAVZKU010000002.1, forward strand.
GCAGCGGATGAGCGAATCGCGGAGATCGAGCGGCAGCTGTATGTGGACGTGCGGTCAAGTGTTGCGGGAAAGGCCGGGAGACTGAGAAAGACAGCAGCAGCGGTCGCGAAATTGGATGTGCTGGCATCGTTTGCGAAATTGGCGGCGGACCGCAACTATGTGCGACCAGAGTTTAACGGAACCGGAGAATTACTCATCATCGGCGGGCGGCATCCGGTGATTGAAGAGTTGTTAAAGCAGAAAGGCGAACGGTTTGTGCCAAATGATTTGTTTTTTGAGCCGGGGCGCCAGCAATTATTGCTGATTACCGGGCCAAACATGGGGGGCAAATCCACGTATTTGCGGCAGACCGCGTTGATTGTGCTGATGGCGCAGATGGGATGCTATGTGGCGGCCCGGCAAGCGAAATTGCCGATTACTGACAGGATTTTTACGCGGATCGGCGCGAGCGACAATCTAGCACGGGGACGATCGACGTTTTTGGTGGAAATGAGCGAGGTGGCAGTTATTTTGAATCACGCGACACCTGCAAGTTTGGTGCTGCTCGACGAAGTGGGGCGCGGAACGGCTACATTTGATGGATTATCGATTGCGTGGGCGGTGGTGGAGCATTTGCAGAAGCACACGCGGGCAAGGACCTTGTTCGCGACCCATTATCACGAATTGACCGAATTGGCGGAGTTGTTGCCGACCGTGAAGAATGTGCATGTGAGCGTAAAGGAGACGCCCAGCGAGATTATTTTCTTGCGGAAGGTAGAACCGGGAAGCGCGGACAAGAGTTACGGAATTGAAGTGGCGCGACTGGCGGGTTTGCCTCGCAGCGTGATTGAGCGGGCGCGGGAAGTGTTGAAGAAGCATGAACAGAGTGAGCATGAGTTGAGCGAAACGTTGACGCCGGGGGCGAGCGCAAACGGAAATGGCAATCAGGGCGTGATGTTCACCGCGCTGGACCGGGCGGTGATTGATAAGTTGAAGGCCGCGGATCTCGATGAATTGAAGCCGATTGAGGCGCTGAATTTGTTGGCTGAGTTGAAGAAGCAGGTCAGTTGAGCCGAGGGCACGAGAGACAGTACTTGTGGGCGGAAGAAGAGTCGCAATCGAAGAGGCGCTGAGAAGACAGTAACGCTTTGCCAGACGAAGAGAATCGTGAGAGCCGGTCCGCAGGCCGGGGTTCCAGGGAAAACCAAGAACGGCGTAGCTCCTCGCCTCCTACAGTGAGAACTTCCCGCTACAAAATAAATTAGACACGGTGGCAGCACAATGCACGATGCCGTTGGTGCAGGTGTGTTAGAACCAAGAGAGATTCCTCACTTCGCAGACTTCGTCCGGCATGATGTTTTTCGTGTGAGAGAACTTGAGAGGGAAGATCGATGTTAGTGCTCGGGATGATGAGCGGAACTTCGGCGGATGGAATGGATGTGGCGCTGGCGGAGGTACATGGAGCGCCTCCGAAGTTGAAGACGCGGTTGGTGGCGCATGCTTCGCGGCGGATGCCGGATGTGTTGCGCAAGGAAGTGCTGCGAATTGCGGAAGGAGCGGCGTGCACGTCGGGGGAGATTAGCCAGCTCAATTTTAGATTGGGAATGGCGTTTGCGGATGCGGCGATGGCCGCTTGCCGGGAATTTCGCGTGGCGCTTTCGCGGGTGACGGTGATTGGGAGTCACGGGCAAACCATCTTTCATCAGGGTCGGGCAGTTCCTTTTTTGGGTAGGGCGACGGCATCGACGCTGCAGATTGGCGAACCAGCGGTGATTGCGGGGGAAACCGGGATTCCGACGGTGGGCGATTTTCGAGTGGCGGACATGGCGGTGGGAGGGCAGGGGGCGCCGCTGGTGCCGTACGCAGATTATTTGCTGTACCGGGACGACAAAATCGGGCGTGTGTCGCTGAATCTTGGGGGAATTGGAAATCTGACGGTGCTGCCGGCGGGGGCAAGACCAGGGCAGGTGGTAGCGTTCGACACGGGTCCGGGGAACATGCTGATGGATGCGCTGGTGTGGCACTTTACGAGGAAGAAGCAGAGGTTTGATCGCGGGGCGAGGCTGGCGCGGCAGGGTCAACCGAACGCGAAAGTATTGAAGGAATTGCTGCGGGACCCCTACTTGCGACTGGGACCTCCGAAATCGACCGGTCGGGAATATTACGGACGAGCGTATTTCCAGGAATTGCTGCGCATGGGAAAAAAGTATGGGGCTGGGCCAAACGACTTGATCCGGACGACGACGGAATTTACGGTAGCGTCGGTGGTGGACGCGCTGAAACGGTTTGTGCTGCGGAAGACAAAGATTCAGCAATTAATTGTCTCGGGCGGGGGCGCGAAGAATCCATTGATCATGGCGCAACTAACGGCGGCGCTAGCGCCCGTGGAAGTGATGGCGTCCTGCAAGCTGGGAGTGCCGGAAGAGGCGAAGGAGGCGTACGCATTTGCGTTGCTGGCGTACGAGGCGTGGCATCGCCGGACGGGGAATCTGCCGTCGGCTACGGGAGCGGAGCGGGCGGTGGTGTTGGGGAAGATTTGTTTTTAGTTGGTCGGGAGTTGGGCATCGGGAAGTAAGAAAAGGACGAAGAACTATAAGAGTGGAAAGTAAGAGTCGGATGGGAATGCGCAACTTGGCAGGAATCGCGGTTGTGGGCGCGCTGGCACTTGTGTGCGGTTGCGGGGGAGCAAAGCGGGCTCCGGGGGACGTGGTGTTTGTCATTGAGTCGAATCCGGCAAATCTGGATCCGCGCTATGCGACCGATGGTGTGTCGCAAAGGATTGACCGGCTGATTTTCAACGGGCTGGTGGTGCGGGATACAAAGATGGAGTTGCATGGGGACTTGGCGCAATCGTGGGAGACGCCAGATCCTCAGACCTATGCATTCAAGCTGAAGAGGGGGATTCGGTTCCATGATGGGCGCGCGCTGACTTCGAAGGACGTGAAGTTCACGATTGAGTACATGATGGATGCGGCAACTCGATCACCAAAGCGCGGTTCTTTTAACATGATTGACTCGATTGAGACCCCGGACGCGGAGACGGTGATTTTTCACTTAAGGGAAGCGTATGCGTCGTTCTTGTGGAATCTGGAGAGAAGCGCCGTGGGGATTGTGCCGGCGGGGTCGGGCAACGCGTTCGGGAAGAAACCGGTGGGGACGGGCGCATTTCGCCTTGTAAGTCAGGCGCAGGATGATGCTGTGGTGTTGGAACGCAGTCGAGAGTTGGGAGTTGGGAGTTCGGAGTTCCGGAGTAAGGAAGAAGAAACAGAGTCTTCAGGGGCGAAAGCCCAAGTGTCGGTGCTTCAAATGTCGGATTTGAAGGTCCGCCCCCCGAATGGAGCAGAGAACGAAGGGAGACTCCTCGTTGCGAAGACTTCGCCCGGAATGAGAAATTCCAAAGACACCGAAGACGCAAGTTCAGTTGAAAAAGGCGGAGTCGAGCGGGTGACGTTTCGCGTGGTGCCCGATGCGATTGTACGGGCGCTGGAGTTGCGGAAGGGGTCGGCCGATGTGGAGATGAGTTCCCTTTCGCCAGATATGGTGCCGGTGCTGGCGAAGCGGCCGGAGTTAGCAGTAACCGAGGAACCGGGAACTAATTTTGCATATCTGGGGATGAATCTTGAGGATCCCATCCTGGCGAAGAAACAAGTGCGGCAAGCGCTGGCGTATGCGACGGACCGGGAATCGTTGGTAAAATATCTACTTCGCGACGAGGCGCGGCTGGCGACCGGGATTTTGCCACCAAATCATTGGGCGTATGACGGAGATGTGAGGAAGTATGCATACGACCCGTCGGCAGCGGAGCGGTTGTTGGATGCGGCAGGATTTCCGCGGGGGACGGATGGCCTGCGTGTGCGGTTGCTGCTGAAAGTATCGACGCAGGAGCAGGCACGGTTGATCGGCGCGGCGCTACAGGATCAATGGAAGAAAGTGGGCGTGGCACTGGAAGTGCGGCCGCTTGAGGCGGCGACGCTATTTTCCGATTTAGACAAGGGGAATTTTCAGTTGAGTTATTCGATCTGGATAGGAGCGAATAACGATCCAGACGTGTTTGATTTGGTGTTTTCATCAAAGAAGACGCCGCCAAATGGGAAGAACCGCGGACATTATCGAAATGTGCGGGTAGATGAATTGATTGTAGAGATTCGTGGGGAAATGGATCGGGCGAAACGGAAGGAATTGTGCCAAGAAGTGCAGAAGATTGTGGCCGAGGAGTTGCCGTACGTTCCGCTATGGTATGTAGATCAGGTCAGCGTACACCGGAAGAGCCTGCAAGTGGAATTGACGCCCACAGGGGATTTTGATTTTTTGAGCGGGGATGGCGGAGTTGGAAACTAGGAATTGGAAATACGTCGAGAACAAGTGGAACAGCGTAATCGGCTACTTTCTGTCCTTTGTCTGAACACCAAGTCACCCGTTGCGTAAATGGGATCGCCCACAAGCAGGAGCGGTCTTGCACTGATAAAGGTGCGGAACTTAAGCGGGAACAACGTCGTCGCCTTCGAGGGCTTCACGGATATCGTCGGCGGGAATGGCTCCTTCGCGGCCGATGCACCAGAGGTCGCCGCGGAGTTCGACAATAGTGGAAGGCATCGCGCCGTTGGTATCGCCGGCATCAAGAATGAGCGGGATGCGATCGCCGAGTTGGCGGAACACTTCGTCGCCACTTTCGCAGGTGGGAGAGCCGGAAAGATTGGCACTGGTACCGGTCAGAGGCACACCGAGTTCCGCGATGAGATCATTGACAATTTTGTGTCTGGGCCAACGCAGCGCTACGCGCCGCGTGTTGGCAGTGACTTTGAGGGGAAGGCGGTTCGACGCGTCGACGACGATGGTAAGCGGGCCAGGCCAGCAGGCTTGCGCGAGACGGTAGAAATTATCGGGAAGATCTTTGGCTAAGACCTGAGCGTAAATGAGCGAGTTGATGAGGATCGGGAGGGCGCGATGCTCAGGGCGTCCTTTGACGCGAAAGATCTCTTCCACAGACGCGAGATTGACGGGATCAGCCGCGAGGGCGTAGAGCGTGTCTGTGGGCACAGCTATGACAGCACCACGATTCAACCATCCTGCGGCATAGCGAATGATTCGTGGATCGGGATTCGCGGCACTCACCTTCAATATCTCAGCAGACAATCGAAGGTACCCATCCTCTTCTGGAGCGGCGGCCAGGAGCGAAACTCGCTGCTGAAGGCGAAACTATCATACGTATGCGCGAGGTGCAATGACGAGCGTCGTCCTGGGTGGTGATGGTAGACAACCAGCGATAGCGGTGGTGCAGGTGAGAAGAAAGACGCGCGGCAACAGAGCGGAGGCTAGGTGATGCCAGAGGATGCATGGCGGGAGGAACGGGAAATTTGATAGGCTCGCGGCATGGGTGAGGCGATGACGAGAGGGCGAACGGGAAAAACCGGAAGTGCAGGGGAATCGCAAAGTGCGGGCAGCGCGGAAGTGTTGTTGACTAGCCGGGAAAATCGCTGGCTGAAGGAATTTCGCGTGGCATTGCGGGGAGGGGTCGCAACGGCGGATGGAGCGGTGGGAGTGGAAGGCGTGCGGCTGGTGGAGGAGGCGCTGGCGTCCGGATGTCACGTGGAAGCGGTGCTGTTCAGTGAAAGCGGAGAGAGATATCGGGAGCGGTTGGCGCCACTGGTAAGTAAGACGGAACTGGGATTCCCGGTGTTGCGGACGACGGACCGGCTATTTGAAGGTATCGCGGATACCGAGCACCCACAGGGCGTGGCGGCATTGGTGGTGCCGGGGAAGGTTGAGATTTCGGATGTGCTGGCGAATCCGGCAGGCGCGTGCGCAGCGTTGTTAGTGGTGTTGGCGGGGGTACAGGATCCGGGAAATGTGGGAACCATCTTGCGGACGGCAGCGGCGTTCGGCGCAACCGGAGTGGTAACGGCGGCTACGGGACAGAGCGGGACGGCGAGTCCTTTTGCACCGAAGGCGATGCGGGCGTCGGCGGGAGCAGCGCTGCATTTACCGATTTTGACGGGGATGGCACTGGGGATTTTGCTGACGCAGTTGAAGGTGAAGGGGATTCGAACAGTGGCGTCGTGTGTGCATGAGGAGGGTGCGGAAGCGAAGGCGCCGTGGGAAGTGGAGTGGTGCGAACCGGTGGCTGTGCTGGTGGGTAATGAAGGTGCGGGACTGCCCGAAGATGTGGTGCATGCGGCGGATGGACGGATTCACATACCGATGGCGACGAAGGCGGAGAGCTTGAATGCGGCGGCAGCGGCGACCGTGGTGCTATACGAGGCGTACCGGCAAAGGGCAGGGAGGAGTGAGAAGAAATAGAGGACTCAAAAGTTTAAGAAATTCACTGTAGAAAGCACAGGAATGAGGATCAGGATGACCTCGTGGAGACGTGCGGGAGTTTTATTGGCGGGCTTGCTGGTCGGTGGAGGAAGTGCATGGGGTCAGGAATTGCCAAAGATAGCAACCCCAGGAACTACAACCGCGCTGACATCCGGCGCTGGTGCGGGGCAATCGTCAGCGCGAGAGCCACATCCCCAGCAAGAGTTGGTGATCATCGATACGGATATGGGAGACGACATTGATGACGCGTTTGCGATCGGATTGGCTTTGCAGAGCCCGGAATTAAAGATACTTGGGATAACGACAGGTTGGGGTGACACCGCGCTGCGTGCTCGTTTGGTGGAGCGATTTTTGCGCGAAACTGGGCATAGGGATATCCCAGTTGCAGTGGGGATCGAAAAATATCCAGCGAAGGGCACGCTGACATTTTCTCAGGCCGCCTACGCCCAGCGTGAACCATCGCAGAACTTGCCTGCAGCGGTGGATTTTTTGCTGGATCAGATTCGAACGCACCCGGGAGAGATTACGCTGATTGCGATTGGGCCGGAGACGAATCTGGGAGCGGCGATCGAAAAAGATGCAACAACCTTCCGAAAATTGAAGCGGGTGGTGCTGATGGGTGGGTCGGTGTATCGGGGGTATGACGGATTTCCGTATCCGACGGTTGCCCCGAAGCCTATGCCGGAGTGGAACATTTTGTGCGACGTGGCAGCAGCGCAGATGGTATTTGCGTCTGGCGTCCCCTTATACGTGATGCCCCTGGACTCGACGCAGATCAGATTGCAGGAGCTAGAAAGGGCGCGGCTGTTCAGCCGTGGCACGGCACTGACAGACGCGTTGACGATTCTGTATCACCAATGGGCGTATGGAACGAGGCAAGAGACACCGACAATGTTTGACGCGGTGGCCATGGGGTATGCGATCCAGCCGGACTTATGCCCAGCGAAGCCGATGCGGCTGCGGGTGGAGGCGGATGGAAGCACGAAGGTGGAGGATGGGGAGGCCAATACGAGCGTGTGCTTGGTGTCTGATAGTGATGCATTCTTGAGGTTTTATATGGAAAGAGTGACTCGAGAGGATGTTTTGCATGTCCTGAAGCCATGAGGCCGCTCGAAGCGCTTGCTCGCCCGGCGAGAAAAGACGGAATTTGGATGACCATCGATTCGAAATTGAAGGGCGAAAGAATATAGACTTGGGGCATGGGATTGTTTGCGAGATTGCCGGAACCGGAAGCGGCGGCGGGATTGCAGCCGCTGGCGGAACGGATGCGGCCGCGAACCCTGGATGAATTTGTGGGGCAGGAGAAGTTGCTCGGGCCGGGAAAGCCGCTGCGGGTACAAATCGAAACTGACAATTTGAGCTCGATGCTGTTCTGGGGTCCGCCTGGGTGTGGGAAGACAACGCTGGCGCGGGTGATTGCGCGAGTGACGAAGAGCGAGTATGTGGCGTTCAGTGCGGTATTGAGCGGGATCAAAGAGATCAAAGAAGTGATGGCGGAGGCAGAGAAGCGTTCGCGGAGTGGAATGCGCACAATTGTATTCGTGGATGAGGTACACCGGTTCAATAAGGCACAACAGGATGCTTTTTTGCCCTATGTGGAGGCGGGGCACATTTTGTTTATTGGGGCGACGACGGAGAATCCATCGTTTGAGGTGATTTCGCCGCTGCTGTCGCGAACGAAAGTGTATGTCCTGGAGTCGTTGACGACGCCGCAGATCGTGGAGCTGTTGCGCCGGGCACTGCAGGATAAGGAACGCGGGTTGGCCGAGGACAATGTAGTTGCCAGCGAGGAAGTATTGTTCCGGATCGGTGCGTTCGCGAATGGGGATGCACGCACGGCATACAACACGCTGGAATTGTGCGTGAAGAGCGCGATGGAGGAAGTGGCGAGTGACGAGTGGCGAATGGCGGGGGGAGAAAAAAGAAAATCGCAAGACAGAGACGCAGGGGACACGGGGAATCCCCCTCTCCGAGAGCGTTTGAAAATGAAGAGGATCACCGTGGAATTGCTGGAGGATGTGCTGCAGCGAAGGATGCTGCGGTACGATAAGGCAGGGGAAGAACACTACAATCTGATTTCGGCGCTTCATAAAAGTGTGAGGAATTCGGATCCGGATGCGGCGTTGTACTGGCTGGCGCGCATGATTGAAAGCGGGGAGGATGCGTTATACCTGGCACGGCGGATGGTGCGGATGGCCAGCGAAGATATTGGGATGGCAGAACCGGGGGCGCTGGCCGTGGCGTTGGCCGCAAAAGAAGCATTTGATTTTCTGGGAGCGCCGGAGGGGCATCTCGCGTTGGCCCAGGCGGCGGTGTATTTGTCACTCGCGCCGAAGTCGAACGCGGTGTATGTGGCGTACGGGAATGTGCTGGAGGACGTACGAAAAACGGAAACAGACCCGGTGCCACTGCATCTACGAAATGCCGTCACGGGGCTAATGAAAAATGTGGGGTACGGCGAGGGGTATCAATACGCGCACGATTATGAAGAGAAGGTGACTGAGATGCAGTGTTTGCCGGACAACCTTTCCGGACGGGTGTACTACAAACCTAGTGACCAGGGTTTTGAAGCGAGATTGCGGACGAGGATGGAAGAGATTGCGAAGATGAAGAAGAAAATGGCGCGAGACGGAAAATAGAAATAGAAGCGGGCGGCAGCGACTCTGGCCAGAAAAGACGGACGGATGAGGTGGGGATGAAGAGGATTGGGTACGTGTGGCTCGGGATGGCAGTGGGATTGGCCGTGACTGCGTGCTGGGCGGGGGAAACGGCGGGGCGGCCGAGGATATTGGGAATTGCCTATGTAAAGTTCAAGGTTACGGATTTGGAGAAGACGAGGGCGTTTTATGAAGGCGAGTTGGGGCTAGCGAGCGGAGGCGTGGTTAACGCCCCTACCGCACAACAGGCGGTTATTGTCGTGAATCAGGACCAGCGGGTGGAGCTTACGAAGACGGCGCCGGGAACGGGTGGATCGTACCTGGTGGAAATCGGATTGGCCACCGATGATTTATTGAAGATGCGGGCGTATTTGACGGCGAAAGGAGTGCCTGCGGATCGCATTATAACCCGAGGGGATGGGTCGCGGTATTTTGAGACTGGGGATCCCGAAGGAAACAAGATCGTGTTCGTGGAGCAACAGAGGAACCGGACAGAGACAGGGCCGCCGGGAGCCCTAAGCCATAAACTGAATCACGCAGGGTTCATCGTGAAGGATGCCGACGCTGAGAACCGTTTCTACGAAGGTGTGCTGGGATTTCAAATCTATTGGCGCGGCGGGATGAAGGAAAACGAGACCGACTGGATGGCGATGCAGGTGCCGGATGGGACGGATTGGATTGAGTACATGCTAAGGATTTCGTCTGACCCGGACAAGCATACGCGGGGAGTGATGTATCACATATCGTTGGGAGTGCCGAGCGTGGATGAGGCGGCGAAAGAGTTGGAAAAGAGAGGGTATAGCGGGTTTGAACCGCCGAAGATGGGAAAAGATGGGAAGTGGCAATTGAATTTGTATGATCCGGACGAAACGAGGGTGGAGCTGATGGAGTTTACTCCTGTAGAGAAGCCGTGCTGCGCGGAGTTTACGGGCAGGCATCCAAAGCCATGAAGAACAGTTTATGGTTGTGAATCTGCAGTCGACAGGTTCAGAGAAGAAGGGAGCTAGAGCGAGGATGAGAGTCGTCACAGAGATGGATGGCAGCGTGCCTTTCGAGGCCACGGGTAGAAGGCTGCCGGTACAAGTGATTTTTTCCATTCTGCTGCTGATGGTGGGTAGTTCCCTGCCCTTCACGGGACGGATGGTGGCACAGAATCTCGATAAGCCAGTGATGAATGTGGACGATGAGGTGACGGCGTTTGCGTATGCACCGGACGGACGAATTGTGTTTTCGGTGCGGAGGATGTTCAAGAATAAGAAATACGATATGCAACGGGACGACATCTTCATTGCAGAACCCAATGGAAAACGGCGAAGGATCCTGGAAGGACAGAAATTTACGCATGGAGACAAGCCGTTCACGTACCAAGTGGAGTCGTTCACCTGGTCGCCCAACGGGCACATTGTGGCGGTGCAGTTGTTTACGACGACCGTGGATCCGGAGGACGAGCACCACGATGATGCGCGGGCGCTGCTGTTGCTGGACGATTCGGGGCACGAACTGCATCCTAGGGGAAACGATTCCCTCGTGACGGACGCGGAGCAGCCGATGTGGCTGAGGGATAACGGCACATTGGTATATCTAACCGAAGAGATTTCCACGCGCGAATTGTTTTCGATGCATTACTTGTACATGTCAAGCGGGCCAGAAGCGAAGGTGTTCGAAGGGCGAACGTTTTCCGCGGCCGTGCGTATCCCGGGAAGTAATTCGGCGATTGCGATAGAACGCGACCGGAATATGGAAGGCCCACCGCGAATGCAGAAGCTGGAATTGCTGCAGCAGGAAGACAAGGAACTGGCGACCCTGGATGGATACCTAGGAGGGCTTTCGATCTCGCCCAGCGGGACAAAGGCGGCGTATTTCCTGGATCGGGAGGTGCTGGAGATTCGCGATCTGGAAAACCCGGCACGTGTTGCGCGAATGCGTGTGGGCTTGGGCGTCGTGCAGTGGAATGCAGAGGAAACGCAAATTTATGTGAAGAGGACCGTCGAGAAGAAGTCGGCGGATTTGGTGAGCTTTCGCGTGCCCGACCTTGTGGCCTTCCGGAGAGGCCAGGTGGTCCCCGTCTTAGAGCCAGAGCCGCGACAATTGCTGCATGGATTGGCGATCCGGGAGTATGGATTATCGGCGGACGGGAGGTATTTGGCGGTGGTGCTGCCGGGGAAGAGGAATTTACAGGTGTTCGGATTCTGAAGGGTGAAGGTGAGGTTCAGAAAATAAAGGAAGGCAGAAAAGAAGAAGGGGAAAAGCCCCAGATTGTACAGCCGACTTTTGGCAATTTAGAGAATGCGTGGCGCCTCAGAGAGGGCGCCTTTTTTTATGTTCTAGGAATAGGCAGGCGTCTTCCACCACCAAGAGGCCAGCGGCATGGGCTTTTGCGGCGGCTTGTTCATTCGTTATTCCCTGCTGGAGCCAGAGGGCTTTGGGGTGGAGGGCGATGGCGGAATCGGCGATGGCAGGAACTGCTTCGGGCCGTCGGAAGACATCGACAATGTCGATTGGGAAGGGAATGTCTTCGAGGCGGGCGTAGGCTTTTTCGCCCAGGACTTCGGACTCGTTGGGATTTACAGGGACGATTTTGTAGCCCGCGCGCTGGAGGTAGGAGGCGACTTCATAGGAAGGCCGGCGCGGATTCGACGAGAGACCGACGACAGCGATGGATTTGGAAGTGCGTAGTAAGTCGGTGATCGGATCCACGGATGGAGGAGCATCAGCCGAGGGTTGGAGGATCATATGACCGTTAGATGGGCGGTGAACACAAGCGGTTATGGTAGCAAGAAGAAAGAGTAGCGGGCAAAAACCGGGAAGAAATGCAGAGACGCAGAGTGCGCAGAGGGATCACAGACTCACCCCAAATCCAAGGGATTAGCGGGGAGTCAGGACGGGGTTGGAGTTGGTGGTGCGGAGGCGCAGTTGCGTGGAGGCCAGTGCCAGAAGGAGTTTTGTGTTTTCCGCCGGGCTGCCGACGGAGATGCGGATGGCTTCAGGGAAACCCATCCAGCCTAGAGGACGAACGATCACGCCTTCGAGGAGAAGCTGATCGCAGAGGGATTTGGCGTTCGGTCCGATGGGGACGAAGAGGAAGTTAGTTTCGCTGGGAACGGGAGCAAGACCCAGATTGTGGAGTTCTTCGAACAAGCGTTGGCGTTCCGAACGGTTGGAGGCAACGGAGCGTTGCACGTGGTCGTTGTCATCGAGCGCGGCGAGGGCGGCAGCCTGGCCGATGCTGGTTACATTGAACGGAGTACGAAGCTTGTTCATTTCGGCAACGAGGGTGGGATGGCCAATGCCATAACCGATGCGGAGTCCCGCGAGGCCGTAGACCTTGGAAAAAGTGCGGAGCGTAAGGATGTTGTTGTACTCGCGGAAGAGAGCTAGCGCGTGGGGCAGGTCAGGCCGGGCGGCGTACTCGCGATAGGCTTCGTCGAGGACGACCAGAACATCACCGGGAACCTTTTTGAGGAAGACTGCGAATTCGCGGGCGCCAAAGGCGGTGCCCGTGGGATTGTTGGGGTTGGCGATATAAATGATTCGGGTTTGCGGGGTTACGGCGGCGGCGATGGCATCGAGGTCGAACGCATAATCGCGCATTGGCGTTTGGACGAGATGGCCACCGCTGGCGCGAATGGCAATAGAGAAAAGAGCGAAGGAGCCCTCGCTGGTAATGCCTTCAAGCCCGGGGCGCAGCAGAGTGCGGGAGGCGAGGTCGATGATTTCGCTGGAGCCGAGACCGACGAAGACTTCTTCGAAACGGACGTTGTTGCGGGCTGCCAGGACTTCGCGGAGACGCTTACTGCCACCATCGGGATACCAGTTGGCCTCGCCGAGAGCGCGACGGGCAGCTTCCATGGCCTTGGGGGAGGGGCCGAGGGGATTCTCGTTGGAAGCAAGCTTAACGGCGTGAATCTTGAGGTCTTGCTCGACTTCTTCAATGGGCTTGCCAGGAACGTAGGCAGGGAGGCCCTGGATGTAATCGGGAATGAGTTCTTCGAGGGTGTGCGTCATGAGTTTATTTTATGCTCAAGATTAGCGAATGTGTAGGGGGTGGGAGAGAAAGTTAACCGTCACTGTGGGATGTCGACATATGCAAGATGGGATCTCTGGTGGGAGGAGAAAGACTAGTATTCGCGAAGGATTGACAATCGTTCTGTGCCGTAGGACGTGCGCCCGGAGGAATGGGGCGCGAGATTGGCGAAGCTTTAAGTTATCCGACCATCAAACGTGGGCAATGATTTGCAGACGATGAGAGCAACGAACTGGGAATTCATGAATCGGGCGATGGTGTTTGGAATCATGCTGGGCGTTTCCTTCGGGATACACCCTGGATGAACAAAATGTGACCGCCGCGGTGGCTGACTGGATTGGAACGCGCTGGCATGTCGATGGGGATTCCGTGGGGCGGATTCTGTTCTGGGTGGCTGCGGGAGTTTTGATCCTGGCGGCTTGGATTCGAACGTGGGCTTTGGCGTACCTGCATGCGGGAGTGGTGTACGCACCGGAAGTAAAGACGGCGGCGCTGGTGGCGGACGGGCCATACCGGCGGGTGCGCAATCCACTGTACTTCGCGAATGTGTTACTGGCCGTGGGGTTCGGTTCGATGATGAGCCGGCTTGGTTTTATTTTGGCGATGGCTGCGATGTTGCTGTTCTGCTACCGGCTGATCTTTCGGGAGGAGTCTGAATTACAGGCGAGCCAAGGGGAGGTCTATGATGCGTACCGCAGGGCGGCACCGCGGATGTGGCCTGCGCTCTGGCCGAACATTGCCGCGAGCCGGCGGGCAGCGAAGTGGAGCGAAGGATGCAAAGCGGAATCCTGGTATTGGGGGTTCGCCGCGTCGGTGGTGGCGTTCGCGTTGACGCTGAAGCTGGTCTATTTTTTCGTGATCTTGGGTGCGAGCTTGGCATTGTTTGGGGTTCTGGCCAACATGTGGAAAGAAAGCGCGGTCAGAAAGTGAAGAGCGGAGAATGAAACGGGCGGCATAGAACGTAATCTGGTGGAGTTTAAGCAAGACGCCATGGTCGAGTTCCTTTGCCGCGCTCAGGATGACAATCCAAATTACAGAATATTAGGTTCCGGGAGGAGCGGCCCGGTTCTTGAGGCGGTGCACTTCCCTTTCCGTCAGGGGGCGGAACTTGCCCGGGAGGACATCGAGGGTGAGCGGGCCGAATTGAACACGTTTGATTTTTTCAACAAGGATGCCAACTGCCAGGAACATCCGGCGGATTTGGCGATTCCGACCTTCGATGAGGACGACTTCGTACCAAGGATTTTCCACATCTTCGATCAGGCGAATTCTCGTGGGAGAAAGCTTGACGCGGCGATTGTCGTCGAGCACGATGGTTACGCCGTTGCGAAGTTTTTGGATGGCGGATTCATTGGGCTTGCCGCTGATTTTGACGTGATAGGTTTTGGGGACGTGGGAGCCCGCTTTGGTGAGTTTTTGCGCGAGGGCCCCGTCGTTGGTGAGAAGGAGTAAACCTTCGCTGGCATAATCGAGGCGACCGACGGGATAGACGCGCTCGGGGAGATTGCCTAGAAGTTGCATGACCGTGGGCCGGCCTTCAGGATCGCTGACGGTCGTGACGTAGCCTTTCGGTTTGTTCAACAAAAAATAGACGAAGCGTTGTGCCCGCTGGAGAAGTTTGCCATCGACCGTGATGGTGTCAGTCGACGGATCGGCCTTGCTACCAAGTTCGGTGACGACTTGGCCGTTTACGGTGACGCGGCCGGCAGTGATGATTTCCTCGGCTTTGCGGCGGGAAGCGATGCCAGCGGCAGCCAAGATTTTTTGGAGGCGGTCGGCCATGGAATGATGTCGGCCTTCAATTCTATGTGAAACCGAAGGAAAAAGACGCGGGATAGCCGCGCCACTTGGCGAAGGTGGGATCAGCGGGACTTCGGTTTGGTTGACCTTCTGGGAGGCCTGGTCAGGGATTCGACTTCACGCTTTTCGAGAAGGCGGTAGCGGCCGCGGGGAATGCCTTCGATGCTGAGGGGTCCGAGGGCGATGCGCATCACTTTTTCAACGGGATGATGTTCGCGGAAGAGAACGCGGCGGAGGGATTCGAGTTTGGCGCCTGCCAGCTTGAGTTGATACCAGTAGTTGGCGCTGTGCTTGCGCGTGGCTTCCGGCTGGCGAACGGTCTTGAGATGCACGCCGGCTTCTTTGCTAAGGCGCTCGAGGTCAGTGAGCGTGAGCATTCCTTTCACTTTGATGTGGTAAGTCTGCTCGAGATGGTTCCAGCCTTTGAGAAGCTGGGCAGCAAGATCACCGTCGTTGGTGAGGAAGACCAGGCCGGATGCCGCGTATTCGAGATTGCCAACGGGGTAGACACGATCTGGAAAGCCTCGAAGGAAGTTGCGCAGGGTTTTGCGCCCTTCGGGATCGGCGAGAGTGGAGACGACTTCCGGTGGTTTGTGGAGAAGGAGATATACACTGCGCGGCGCAGAATCGATGGGACGCCCCGCGGCTTCAATCTTGTCTATAGCAGGGTCGGCTTTTGTACCGAGTTCGGTGACCGTTTTGCCGTTGACACAAACCTGGCCAGAGACAATGAGTTGTTCGGCGTGACGCCGGGAGGCAATGCCGGCTCGGGAGATAATTTTTTGGAGGCGTTCGAGCATGGGCAACCAGAATAGCAGGAAACAGCCAGAGGGAGGGGAGTT
Source organism: Candidatus Acidiferrales bacterium (assembly GCA_963775865.1). Classification (GTDB taxonomy): domain Bacteria; phylum Acidobacteriota; class Terriglobia; order Acidiferrales; family UBA7541; genus Acidiferrum. Next base: position 1,455,940 of record CAVZKU010000002.1, read on the forward strand.
CGTGGTGCAGAGATAAGGAGTGCCGAGCGGCTTGGATGTAAAGAAAACGAACGGCCGTGTGAAACAAGCGAACGTTTTACTCGTTGGTGTCGATGGAAAAAGAAAACACGGATACCCTCCTGCCAAGCAGCAATGCATGAATTTCAGGCGAGTGGGTCTGGCGCACGTTTTGGTTATTTCGTTTCTGTTCGCTTACAGGCATGGGGCTGACTGAGTCTCAATTGGAGAGTTCTGCCAGGGGAACTGCCAGGTGGTTCGTGCAATGGAGACACACTTGCAGGCGAAGAAGCAGGCCCGATTGATCGCGCGTGTTCGCAAAGCCAAAGCTCCAAACTTTCCAAGATTCGCAGGTGCCACATGGCCATAACAACGGAAGAACAAAAGCCGCCATCGTTCGGAATTAAGAGCTTCCTGTTCGCGGTTGTCTTGACTCTCCTGTTTTACATGCTGGCGTTAAACATGGTGCATCAAGGATTTTTCAGGGGCGGCCGACCCGACCCGCCAAAGGGCGTGCCGACCCAGACAAACCAATGAGAACGGAAGATCCAGGATGCGGGTGAGTCCATAAGTAAGGAAAGGCTAGATTGCGCACAGGAACAGAGTGCGCGAATCAGTCGGAGGCGGATTGCGACTTGGCGTTGGGAGGCGGTGGTGGATCTTCGTCGAGGGCGCCAGAGGGCATGCCTTCGGAGGTCGCCAAGGCCTCATGCTCACGCAGTTCCTCAGCCGCACTGAGTTCCTGTTCCACATGATGGATGGTTTCCGAAATAGCGTTCGTAGATTCGGGGGGCGCGCCCGCATTAGCGACGTCGGTCTCGGGGCGGAGTTCGGAGACCTGGTCTTCGGAGATATCTGCGGGGGTGGCGTCATCGGAGCCCAGGGCTTCGCGGGCAAGGGCTTCGAACTCTTTCAGGCTAGGAAGTTCATCGAGATCGCTTAGGCCGAAGCGCATCAGAAATTCCTTGGAAGTTTTGTAGAGGATGGGGCGGCCGATGACTTCCTTGCGTCCAGCGGTCGTGATTAATTTCTTGTCGAGGAGAGTGGAAATGACGCCGGAGGTGTTCACGCTGCGGATTTCCGAAATCTCCGGGGCAGTGACGGGCTGCTTGTAGGCGATGACCGCGAGAGTTTCCAAGGCGGGCATCGAGAGGCGAAGCGGAGGGCGAAGGGACTTGATGAAACGGCGGACGACATCATGGTGCTGGGGCTTGGTGTACATCTTGTAGCCACCAGCCACGGCTCGGACTTCAATACCGCGATCGTCGCCGGCGTAGGACGAGATGAGCTGGTCGAGAGCAGCTTTGACGGGGAGCTTGTCTTCACCGAGAGCGGTGGCCAGCTGATCGAGCGTGGCGGGCTCGTCGGCGGCGTAAATGATCGCTTCAAGAGCGGCTTTGAGTTCGAGGTCGGTCATAGGTAGCTAACAGTTTACAGTTAACGTTTCACAGTGCAAATCGGGGCTAAGGAAGTATAGGAGGTAAAGGAGATAAAGGAAAAGATTAAAACCCGCCTGGGGGAGCAGTTAAAATCCTTGGCTTTGTTTCCTTGGATTAACCTCATTTTACTGGTATTCGGCGTCGATGCGGAGGGCGCCGGAATCGTCAAAGGCTACGTCGAAGGCTTTGGCTTTCTTGATGAGAATCTCGCCGAATTGTTTTTCCTGGAACAGCGCTACGGCCTGGAGTTTCACCATTTCGAGGACAGCCAGAAAGGCAACGATCATGGCGTGGCGGGAGGGGCAGGCCTCGAAGAATTGAATGAGGCTCACGGAATTGGTGTCACTGGCTAGGATTTGGCCCCGGAGCTGAGCGATCATCTGGGCGACGGTGAAGGATTCGTGCTGCAGTTCGATGCGCGCGACTTCTTTTTTGCGTTCGAGCACCTGCTGGAAGACACGAACCAGGTCAACGAGAGAAACCACCAGTTCGCCTTCGGTTCCTTCGTCGTTGTAGAGAGACTTATCCGGCTTGGACCAAACATTTTCTTCGATCTGCTGCTTCTGATAGAGGAGTTGGGCGGCGTTCTTGAATTTTTCGTGTTCGAGAAGCCGCTGCACCAACTCTTCGCGTGGGTCGCCGGCCTGTTCCTCAGGAGAGGCGAGCGGGTCGGGCGGAAGAAGCATTTTGGATTTGATGTAAATGAGTGTGGCGGCCATGTAGATGAACTCGGCGGAGACATCGATGTTCTGGACTTCGAGCTGATGGAGATAGTCGAGGTATTGCGAAGTGATTTTGGAGATTTGGATGTCGTGAATGTTCATTTCCTGCTTTTTGATGAGATCTAGCAGGAGGTCGAGGGGACCTTCGTAGAGGGGGATGTTAATTCTGTAGGGCGAGGCCATTTTTTGAGTCGTCAGTATTTCCATGTCCCTTTAGTTATGAGTGGAAAGGCACGATAAAGAATAGCAGATAACGGCGATGGGAGAAGAGAGAGAGGTAAACGTTGCAAGTGGGGGCGCGGACCGCCGCGAAAAGCGGTCCCTGTAGACAGGAATGCCATTCAGAAGAATGGCGTCCCCGGGGACGATGGCGTGCAAGCCAGCGCTACAGTTCGGCTCGTTTCGCGGGCCAGTGGAAGATGGAGTCACGGACGCACTGCATCGTCCGGTTGGAGGACTCGCGGGCTTTGCGGCCGCCCTGGTCGAGGATCTCAAGAACACCCTTCGGATCGTTCTCCCATTTGACTCGGCGTTCGCGGACAGGCTCGATCCAATGGATGAGGTAGTCGGCCATTTTGGCTTTGCATTCGATGCAGCCGATGCCTGCGGTGCGGCAACCTTCTGCGGCCCAGTCGAGGGTTTCCTTGGGAGAAAAGAGCTTGTGCCAGTCGTAGACGGGGCAGATATCGGGATTGCCGGGGTCGGTGCGGCGCTTGCGGGCGGGATCGGTGACCATGACTTTTGTTTTGGACCGGATGTCGGCGTCGGATTCGGACAGGGTGATGGCGTTTCCGTAGGACTTTGACATTTTTCTACCATCGAGGCCGGGAATACGGGGAGTTTTGGTGAGGAGGACGTCGGGCTCTTCGAGAACACTGGTGAAGGAGAAGAAAGGCTTGAGGGTGGGGGGAAGTTTCTCGAAGAAATTGGCTAGCCCCATGTGAAGGACGCGTTGGCGGATATAGGCAGTGGCGACGTTTTTCTGTTCGCCAGTAATTTCCTGACCTTCCGGGAGGATGGGCTCGTTGACGGGAACGTCGAGAAGTTCGAAGAGAACATGACGACCAAGCTTGCGATTTTGCGGAGCGAAGATTTCGGGGCTGACGTTGAAGCCATAGTAGAGATTAAAGCGACGGACGAGTTCGCGGGAGAACTCAACGTGGGAGACCTGATCTTCGCCGACGGGGACGAACAAGCCCTTACCGGGATCCGAGTACATGACAATGTCCGCGGTTTGGAGAGTGGGATAGCCGAGGAAACCGTAGGTGTGCAAATCTTTGTTGGTGATATTGTCCAGGGCTTCTTTGTAGGTGGGGATGCGCTCGAGCCAGCTGAGCGGCGTGATCATGGAGAGGAGGAGGTGGAGTTCCGCATGTTCGGGGACACGGGATTGCAGGAAGATTATGGACTTTTGCGGATCGAGGCCGGAGGCGAGGTAGTCGATAGTGATCTGCAGGGAATTTTCGGCGATGGCGGAGGTATCCGCGTAGTCGCTGGTGAGGGCGTGCCAGTCAGCGACAAAGTAGAAACACTGGTACTCGGGATTGGATTGGAGATTGACCCAGTTTTGGAGAGCCCCGAAGAAATGGCCAATGTGAAGTCGGCCGGTGGGGCGCATGCCGGAAAGTACGCGTTTGGTGGGTTGCGTCAAAGGATCATCCTTCGATGGTCAGAGTTACAAATAATCAGTGTTCAGTTTTGGGCAAAGAAGTATGAACTTCAACGTTTGCGAATCTTTACTTAGGACTGATACTTACAACTTTAAACTTCTCTCACTTCGACAGCAAATCGCGGGCGATGATGGTGCGCTGGATTTCGCTAGTGCCTTCGTAGATGGAGAGGACACGGGCGTCGCGGTACATGCGTTCGACTTCGGATTCGCGGGAATAGCCAAGGGAGCCATGAATCTGGACAGCTTTGTAGACCACGCGATTGACCATTTCGCTGGCATAGAGTTTGGCGCGGGAGGCGGCGGAGCCCATCTTGCCTTCCGAGTCTTTGAAGAAGGCGGACTGGTAAACGAGAGCACGGGCAGCTTCGAGTTCGGTGTGCATGTCAGCGAGCATCCATTGGATGGCTTGGAATTCTCCGATCGATTTGCCGAAAGCTTTCCGGGCGTGCGCGTACTTGACGGATTCGTCGAGTGCACCTTGGGCCAGGCCAACGGCTTGGGCAGCGATACCGATACGTCCACCATCGAGGGCAGAGAGTGCGATTTTCAGGCCGGCGCCTTCGTCTCCCAGGCGATTTGCCGCAGGGACCACACAATCGTTGAGAAGAATTTCCACGGAGGGCGAGCTGCGCTGGCCCATTTTGTCTTCATGTCGACCAATTTTGAGGCCAGGGAAGCTCGGTTCCACGAGGAAAGCGGTGATTCCTTTCCCGGCCGCGGCGGGATTGGACTTCGCGAAGACGATATAGACGCCGGCAGCGGAGCCATTGGTGACCCAGGTTTTCGTGCCGTTGAGCTTGTAATGCTCGCCGTCGCGGACGGCCGTGGATTGGATTCCAGCGGCGTCGGAGCCTGCGGCAGGTTCGGTTAAGCAAAAGGCGCCCAGAATCTCGCCGGTGGCCAGTCGGCGGAGGTAGCGTTCTTTTTGCGCTTGGGTACCGTGGGCAAGGAGGGGGAGTTGCACAGCGGAGTTGGTCACACCCAGGGCAGTGGACATGGCGGTGTGGACTTTAGCGACTTCTTCAAGCATGAGGATGTAGGAGACCGTGTCGAGTCCGGGGCCCCCCCATTCTTCCGGCATCAGCATGCCACAGCAACCGAGCGCGCCGAGTTTCTGGATGGCGTCCAGGGGAAAGTGGTCGTTGCGCTCCCAGTCTTTGACGTGAGGGTGAACTTCGGTGTGCATGAACTCGCGAACGGTATCGCGGATGAGGAGATGGTGGTCGGAAAGGGAGAAGTCCATGGCGTCAGAGGTTGAAGAGCTCGCGGAGGCGTTTGGTTTGTTGGCGGCTGACCGGGATCTCGGATTGTTTTTTGTCGTCCATTTTCAGCATGAAGGACGATTTGAACCAGGGCACGACTTCCTTAATGTGATGGATATTGACCAGATAGGAGCGGTGAGGACGCCAGAAGGAGTCGGCGTCCAGGGCGTCGAGGAGGTCATCGAGCGTGCGATAGTTGGAGGAGCCTTCGGCATCTTTGGCAGTGATGGAGATGAGGCCGCCTTCGATGGACGCAAAAATGAGATCGCGGGAATCGACAAGAAGCATGCGCTGCTGGGAGCGGATCAGGACTTTCGAGGGTTGCGAAGAGTTAGATTTGGGGGCAGCAAGCTGGTTGACGAGCTGTTCCAGGCGCTCGGTGGGGCTGGTCTGCGCTTCGATTTCGCGTTTCACCTTTTGGATGGCTCTGGAGATGCGGGCTTTGTCGAAGGGCTTCAAGACGTAGTCGACGGCGTTCACATCGAAGGCCTGCACGGCGTAATGATCGAAGGCGGTGGCGAAGACAACGTGCGGAACTCTGAGTTTGCGCTCGACCAGTTTTTGCAGGACGCCGAAGCCGTCGAGGCCGGGCATCTGGACATCGAGGAACATCAGGTCGGGGGTGTGCTCTTTGATGAGATTGACAGCTTCCACTCCGTTTTTGCCGAGTGCAAGCACATTAATTTCGGGAAAGGCTTTCAGAAGAAAAGCGAGCTCTTCGCGCGCAGGTTTCTCGTCGTCGACGATGATGGTGTTGATCGGCATGGAAGGCGAACCAGTTGAGTATATGATGCAGCGGGATTGCAGGTAAAGGAAGTGGAAGTGAAGGAAGAAAAGGGCTGGCGAAAGCCTGGAAACGCGTGAGGCGAAGGATGGCAAAGGGAGAAGCGAAGATATTGAAGAGCACGATGGTGTTTCAGGGGAAGGTGTTCGGTGTGAGGCGAGATGAAGTGCTGGAGCCGGGAGGACTGCGGGCGACCCGGGAAGTGATTACGCATCCAGGGTCGGTGGTGGTGCTGCCCGTGTTCCCAGACGGTCGGATCTTGCTGATCCAGCAATACCGGCACGCGACAAGGCAGTATCTATGGGAATTGGTAGCAGGACGGATCGATGGCCGGGAATCCATAAAAGCAGCAGCGGCACGGGAATTGAAGGAAGAGACGGGGTATACAGCAAGACGATTTAGTGAGTTTCTGGACGTATTTCCGACCCCGGGATTTTTGGAAGAACGGATGCATATTTTGTTGGCGGAAGGACTAACGGAGGGAGAGGCCGAGCCAGAAGCGGATGAGAAAATAATTTCCCATGCCTACAAGGCAGACGAATTGAAACGAATGATGAGGAACGGGAAATTGCGAGATGGAAAATCGATTGCAGGGATATTGTACTACCTTACTTTTCTAAGGTAGGGTTCCAAGCGGGTTTAAAACGATTTTTCGTATAAAAATGCACAGGGGAGATTTTTTTTGCAGTGAACTATTGAAACTGGGAAAACCATTTTGGTACACTCCGCGCAATTCGTGCTCATGGCGGCGATTGGTTTCTGAACCGCCCCAAGAGTAAGAAACATCTGAGTCACCTGCCAAAGGAGACACGAAGTGCAAGGAACAGTAAAGTGGTTCAATAATTCGAAGGGATACGGATTCATCGGGAGGGAAGATGGACCTGATGTGTTCGTACATTATTCCGCGATTGTCGGGGATGGCTACCGGACATTGCAGGAAGGAGATCCGGTAGAATTCGAGATTGTACAAGGCCCGAAAGGCCCGCAAGCCTCGAACGTATCCAAACCGGCTTCATAAGAGTTTGGAGAGCCCAAAGCCGGCGGAAGCGAAAGCTTCCGCCGGTTTTGTTTGTGTGCCGAGCAGCCTGGAGGTGCAAGTCCTCTGCAGAACGTGATGTACGGTGATGCGACAGGGCACGCGGGCGACCGCTACCTACGTCGATTTAGGGAGAGAAAAATGGACTGATGCCGAGGGCAACTTCGCTTCTAGCGGCGATTTGTCGGGCCAACGGAGTACGACCGTGGGGAAATAGGGCGCGAAGTAGGGAAGCGGACCAAAGGCAGGAGTGCACTGGCCACATCAAGCTGCGCTACAATCTGCGGCATGGATAACAAACAAATCGCGCGGATCCTGCGGGAGACCGCACAGTTGCTGGAAATTGATGGGGCCATCATTGGGAGGTACCGGAGTTACGAGAAAGCGGCGGAGTTAATTGAGGGACTGCCGCAGCCGGTGGAGCAACTGGTGTCCACACCAGAGAAATTGCTGGAATTGCCGGGGATTGGGCAGGGGATGGTGGATCATCTGACGGAAATAGTGAAGACCGGCGATTACTCGCTGCGCTTGAAGCTGCTGAAGAAGTATCCGGCGACGATTCTGGATCTGCTGACGCTGCAGTCGCTGGGGCCGAAGAAGGTGGCGTTCCTTTGGAAACAGTTCAAGGCATCCACGGTGGTGGATGTGGAGAAACTGGCAAAAGAAGGCAAGCTGCGCGATCTGGCAGGATTCGGAGAGAAGAGCGAACTGAACATTTTGAAGGCTGTGGAAGTATTCAAGAAGGGCTCGGGGCGATTCCTCGTCAGCGCGGCGGAGGCGGCAGCTGCGGCCATTACGGCACACATTATGAAGGTCGGAAAAGTGGTGGAAAGTGTGACGCCGGCAGGGTCGTTGCGGAGGTGCAAAGAGACCGTGGGAGATTTGGATCTGCTGGTGACGATGGCGGAGGAGAAGGGGAAAGCCCAGGGCGGCAGTGCGAGCCGGCAGGACGTGATTGACGCGGTGGCAAAACACATTCTGACATTTCCCGGAATCGATCAGACACTCGCACACGGAGAAAACAAGGTCAGTTTTACTCTGGCGGAAGGCCTACAAGTGGATGTGCGGCTGCTCGAGAAGGAGAATTTTGGGGCCGCATTGCTGTATTTCACGGGATCGAAAGAGCACAACGTCCGCCTGCGCGGTCGTGCGAATGATATGGGGTGGACGTTGAATGAATACGAGCTGGCCACGCTGGGACCAGACAGCGAGGAGGGCCGGGGGGCAAGCGGCGCCAAGGTCCCAGGTGCAAGGAGCGCCAGCGCTCCAGTGAGGACCAGCGTTACGGAGAAGAAGGAAGCAAAGGACAAAGCCAAAAGCGGACCGACTCAGAAGGCGGCCTCTGCGAAGGCCGGGGTGCGCGTGGCGGGCAGGACAGAGGAAGAGATTTACGAGAAGTTGAAACTGGAGTTTGTTCCACCGGAACTGCGGGAAAATTCAGGAGAAATTGAAGCGGCGGAGGCGCACAACTTGCCAAGACTGGTGGAACTGCGGGACATCAAAGGCGACTTGCAGATGCATACAACGGCGAGTGATGGGAAGAACTCGATCGAGGAGATGGCGAAAGCGGCGAAGGCGCTGGGTCACGAGTACATAGCGATCACGGACCACTCAAAGGCGGTGACGGTGGCAAATGGTTTAGATGAAAAGCGGATGGCAAAGCACATCAAGAATCTGCGGGTAGCAGACGCCAAGGGTCTCGGGATCCGGGTGCTGGTGGGTTCGGAAGTGGACATTTTGAAGGACGGAAACCTGGATTATTCGGCGGAAATGCTGGCGCAAATTGATGTGGTGGTGTGTTCGATCCATTCGTATTTCAACTTGGACCGGGCGGCGATGACGGAACGGATGCTGGCGGCGATTGAGAACCCCTACACACAGATCATCGGTCATCCGACGGGGAGACTCTTGTTGCGGCGGGAACCTCTCGATTACGACGTCGAGAAAATCCTGGATGCGTGCGCGAAACATGGGGTGGCGATGGAATGCAACTCGTATCCAGATCGTTTGGATTTGAAAGACGTGTATTTGCGTATGTGCAAAGAGAAGGGCGTGATGGTGGTGATCTCGACGGATTCGCACAACACCGGGAACCTAAGTTTCATTCACTACGGGGTGACGATGGCCAGGCGAGGATGGCTGGAGAAGAAGGATGTGATCAATACCCTGCCCGTAAAGGAGTTTTTAGGTGTCTTACGAGCCAAGCCGAGTGAGAAGAAAAGCGCAGCCAGAGGATAGTTAGAGCTAAAGCCAGCGGATTTGTGTGTTTGGCGACGCCAGAGGGGATAGCTTCAGGGGTTGGCGCAGTCCCAGGGGAACATTTCGGGGCGAACGTGCGTTCTAGGTTATAGGACGACAGACGGAGGTCCAAGGGAGATGAAGATGAGGACGCGAGAGAGTGGTTCCCTGCGCCAAGGCAGGTTCTTGCGTAGTATAGCGGCATTTGGAGTTTTGACGCTGGCGAGTGCGGTGACGGCGCGCGGCGAAGAGGTAACCAAGACCTTCACGATCAGCGGACATGCCCGGGTCAGAGTGGAAACGGATGATGGGGCGGTGCGCGTGTCGACGGGAGATATCAAGCAGGTGGAGATCCGCGTAGTGTACACGGGATACAAGCTGGACCGGGATTTGCGTGTGAGCACAGAACAGAATGGGGATTCCGTGGATGTAGTAGCGAAGACGTCGGGAGGCAGTTTCTTCAACTGGGGCGTGCGGCATAGTAGCTTGCGCGTGGAAGTCCACATGCCGAAGGACGCTGACCTGACAGTACGCAGCGGGGATGGATCGGTGGAGGCGGATTCGATCAACGGAAACGTGGACGTGACCACAGGCGATGGGAGTATCACGGTCCAGGGCGCCAAGGGAAACATCCATTTTCATTCGGGCGATGGCCACATTGAGGCCCGTGGATTGGATGGAATGGTGGAGGCGTCGAGCGGCGACGGGCACATCAGCCTGGAAGGGCGCTTTGACGGGTTGAGCATCAAAACCGGAGATGGAAGCGTGACAGCGCGGGCTGCCGCAGGATCGAAGGTAGCGTCGAGTTGGTCGATTCGTACCGGCGATGGCAGCGTGGATTTGGAAGTGCCGGGAGACTTGAAAGCGAACTTGGATGCCAGCACGCATGACGGGCACATCAGTATGGGACTAGAGGTAACAGTGGAAGGAACATTTAGCTCATCCAGCATTCATGGGAAGTTGAACGGTGGTGGGCCCTCGCTGTCGATTCACACGGGGGATGGATCCATCCATTTGAGCAAGAGCTAAACGGCCACTCCTAGGAAGATAAATGCAAGAAATGGCCAACACAGTGATTCGAATTGACTACACAAGCCCATTCCTATGGATGCGTAAGTCATTGAAAAGACGTAAAGGTACAAGTGGACCTTCCCTTGCTGTTTAGATGAGTGGAGGGAGGGTCAAGAAGTGATTGTCATTATCCTTTGTATAGCCGTACTAGCACTTTTTGTTATTTCTATCACAAGTTCATTTTTGGAAAACCGAAAACCAGGATCGTGAGCAGTTTCCGCGTCCCGTCTATTGTTCTCCCTACACATTTAGAACTCCGCGCGAGTTGATGCTGGCGAGCGTTCGTGTATACAAGCAGTGCGACGAGCTCAAGTAGCTAGCGACGCAACACCGAGGGCTTCGGCGATTTCTTGTTTAGAGGCACCGGCTTTCAAGGGCAGCATCGGTGTGAAACGTGATGTAAGTATCGCATCGCGTGGTTAGCGCAACGGCGATGGAAACTAGTTGCTGGACTTTCTCGCCGAGCAAAGAGTTTTTGGAGTTGGCGGCGGAGAGAGTTTGGTAGCCTTTCGTTGCGCGAAACCGCTGGTACCGCGAAGTTGCAACAATGCCGATGAGGTTTGAGGCGTCGATAGCGATGAGGGAAGCTGCTGATCAGCCTGTTTGTGTATGCGGCGGGGCAGCCAAAGAAGTAACTGCGCCAACAGGTCCGGGAAAGAACAATTCGGGCGCGCTTCCACTGTTCGTGCGGTGACGCGCATTTCGAAGATGGTTCGCGGTGTGATAGAGTTTTTGGTTCGCCATCGCTCCGCGAACTAGAGAGGATAACTGTCTACGCGGAGCTGAGAAAGCGTCTCGAGTGCGTGGGAACAAGAGCCAGCCGGCGCGACAGAAAATACCGCACTGGCCGAACTGAAGATTGGCCACTACGAAAGCAAGAACGGACCGCCTACCTTCGTGTCTCAGGGCGAGCGAAGGCGATCCACACAAAAGCAGGGTAAGGCCGCAGGGCTCGCAAGAATGCACTGGCCCTGCACCACAGGGGGCCCAAAACATGAAGGCGACGTACAACGGAGTGGCAGTACCGACCGGCGGGAAGGCGATCGGCTACGCAAACGGGGTACTGCAGGTACCGGACAATCCCATTATTCCGTTTATTGAGGGCGATGGAACAGGGCGAGATATTTGGAAGGCGTCGCGCATGGTGTTTGATGCGGCAGTGCAGAAGGCCTATGGCGGAAAAAGGCACGTGGCCTGGTTTGAGGTGTTCGCGGGAGAGAAGGCGTTCAATACGTTCAAGCAATGGCTGCCGGACGACACGGTGGACGCGGCGCGGGATTTTCGCGTGTCCATCAAGGGACCGTTGACCACTCCAGTGGGTGGCGGGATTCGCTCGCTGAATGTGGCGCTGCGGCAAATCTTGGATTTGTATGCATGTGTGCGGCCAGTGCGGTATTTCCAGGGAGTTCCCTCCCCTGTTCGCGAACCCGAAAAGATGGATGTGGTGATTTTTCGAGAGAACACAGAGGACGTATACATCGGGATTGAATGGAGAAGCGGGACGCCGGAAGTAAAGAAGCTGCTGGATTTCCTTAACAAAGAGATGTTGAAGGACGGCAAGAAGCAGATCCGCTGGGATTCGGGGGTAGGCATCAAACCAATGTCGCCGACGGGAACAAAGCGACTGGTGCGGCGCGCGGTGAAGTATGCCTTAGACAATGGAAGACCTAGTGTGACCCTGGTGCATAAAGGAAATATTCAGAAATTTACGGAAGGCGCATTTCGAGATTGGGGATACGATCTGGCCCGGGAAGAATTCCGGGGGCAGACGGTGACGGAACGGGAGAGTTGGATCCTGGATAATGTGGACAAGAATCCGGGGCTCACGGTGGAACAGAACGCTGCGATGATCGAGCCGGGCTTGGAGCAGGCGACAGACGACTTCAAGAAAACCATTTATGCGGAAGTAAAAGGCGTGCTGGACACCATTGGGGCTTCGCACGGCAAGGGACAGTGGAAGAAGAAGCTGATGATCAACGACAGGATTGCGGATTCGGTGTTCCAGCAGATGCTGCTGCGGCCGAATGAGTATAGTGTGCTGGCGACGCCAAATCTAAATGGAGATTATTTAAGCGATGCGTGCGCCGCGCAGGTGGGAGGATTGGGAATTGCGCCCGGGTCGAACATTGGCGATGGATATGGCGTGTTTGAAGCTACACACGGGACAGCGCCGAAATATGCCGACAAGGACGTGATCAACCCGAGTTCGGTGATGCTGAGCGGGGCGATGATGTTCGAGTTTATGGGATGGGGCGAGGCTGGAAAACTAATCGAGAACGGGATTGCGAAGACGATTCAGCAGAAGAAGGTAACGTACGATCTAGAGCGACTGATGACGGGCGCGACGAAGCTAGGGACAAGCGCGTTTGCCTCCGCGATTATCGAGAATATGTAGGCGAATCGCTGGCCAGGAATGGCGTGATCTTTGTTGCGGTGAATAAGGAGACGAGATGAGCCGGAAGAAAGTGACGGTAGTAGGTGGTGGGTTTGTGGGATCGACTACGGCGCAACGGATCGTGGATCTGGAGCTGGCCGATGTGGTACTGACGGATATTCTGGATGGGCCCCCGGCGGGGAAAGCTCTCGATATGGTGGAGAGTGGGCCGATCACGAGGACGGATTCGCACGCAACGGGGGTATCGACCGCGACAGGCGACTATAGCGCCACGGCGAGCAGTGATGTGGTGGTGATTACCGCGGGATTTCCGCGGAAGCCGGGGATGAGCCGCGACGATTTGCTGAAAGCGAATTATGACGTGGTGAAGGGCGTGGTCGAGCAGATTGTCAAGCATTCCCCAAATTGCATCCTGGTGATCGTGACAAATCCTCTGGATGCGATGGCGCAGGCAGCGTTGAAGGTGAGCGGGTTTCCGAAGAACCGCGTCCTGGGTATGGCCGGGGTGCTGGACTCCGCGCGGATGAGCGCCTTTGTGGCCATGGAATGCAAGGTAAGCGTGGAAAACGTGCACTCCTTTGTGCTGGGCGGACATGGCGATGACATGGTGCCCCTGCCGCGGTATTCGACCGTGGCGGGAATTCCCTTACCTGATTTGCTACCAAAGGAGAAGATTGACGCGATCGTAGACCGCACGCGGAAAGGCGGAGCGGAGATCGTGAATCTGCTAAAGACGGGGTCGGCATATTATGCACCTTCCGCGGCAGCAGTAGAGATGGTGGAAGCGATTCTGAAAGACAAGAAGAAGATCCTGCCGTGCGCGGTGTATTTGGAAGGCGAGTACGGGATCAAAGGATTATTTGTGGGCGTGCCCGTAAAATTGGGAGCACGGGGCGCGGAGGAAATCATGCAGATTAAACTGACGCCGGAGGAGAATACGGCGCTGCAAAAGTCGGCGGCGAGCGTGAAGGAATTGGTGACGATACTGGGGATCTAGAAACAGTCAAATCAAGTTTTAAATGAAGAAAGAGGGGCGCCGATGTGCCCCTTTTTTTGGGGGAGCCCCTGGATTGCGTGCAGAAGTCGCGTTGGGAGGCAAGACGCAAAATACGGATAGGGATTCATCGTCGCAAAGCGGGCGATGGAAAACACCGCCTCACTTGCGGGCTTTGTTCCGATTGACGGATGTGAATATGTCGGAGCTAGAAGCCGAAGAGGTGGGCCCCGGCGATTACCAGCGCTAAGGTGAAGAGGGCGATGGCGATTTCGCCAATGAAGCCGACGGCGAAGGGGCGAACGCCTTGGTGGCGCATCTGTTTGAAATTGGTGCGCAGGCCGACGCCGGCAAAGGTGAGTAGGAAAGCCCAACGCGACAGATTGCCAAGAGACGTATTTTGGTCTTTGGTGAAGAAGCCTACCGTGGCGAGCAATGAGACCAGAAGAAACCCTAAGACAAATTTCGGGAATTTCTGCCAGAGGAAACCGGCTTTGTTGCTGACGGAATGGGCCTGTCCTTTGCTGGCCCAGTAGATCGCATACGCCAGAACGACAAATCCAATTAGCGCGTTGCGCGTGGTCTTAGTGAGTACGGCAAGTTTGGCGGCGGCATCGGAATAAAGCGCACCCGCGGCAGTGGCTTCAGCGGTATTGTCTACCGCAAGGCCGGCCCAGATGCCATAGGCATGATCGGAGAGATGAAGGGCGTGGCCTATGAGTGGAAACGTGAAGAGAGCGATGGCTCCGAGAGCCAGGATGGCAGCGATGGCGAAGGAGGAATCTTCTTCCTCAGCATCGATGGCACCTTGGGTAGCGATGATGGCGCTCACTCCGCAGACGGCAGATCCCACAGCGAGGAGCGTCGTGAGTTTGGGCTTGAGACCGAAGAGGTGGCCCAGCCAAGTCATGAAAGCCAGAGAACCCAAAATCTCAATGGCCACCAAAAGGAGGCTGACCCCGCCGAGTTTGGCGACATCGCCAAGCAAGAAGCGAGAGCCAAGAAGGACGATGCCGGCTTTGAGCCAGAATTCGTAAGTGGCCACACCGGGTTTGAAGATTTCCGCGAGGCCAAAGACGTTGGAGATGACCAAGCCTATCAGAATGGCCCACAGGACGTACTCGATGTTCGGGAAAGGAACATGATGCGCTTTGGCGTAGGCATTGATATTTCGTTCGAGGAATTTACCCGCGAGACCAATCGCGGCGAGAAGAGTGACGCCGGGAATAAGTCGGAGAAATTTGGAACTGAGAGAGATCGGGGGATTTTGCGGTAGAGCGATTGCGTCAGCCATCCATTTATCCTTTGCTTTGAAGATTTTTAGTCAGTAACCATCGGTAAGTCGCACTACCAGGGGATGTGAGGAAGCACGCCGAAGCGGACCAGGGCGGCGGCCAGCAGGGCGAGTAGGACGGCCCACATGTCCAAAGAAAGCTTGGGAATTGGTTTGGCGACAACCTGGTGTTTTGGATCAGACATTCATTCCTCCGTGGTGATTCACGAGATCAAAAGTTCCTTGCGTTTTTCAGGAGCGAACTGCGGCGACCAGTCCGAAACAGATATGGCAGCAGCAGACTGCGATGAGACGCGGCCCACAATCAGCAAGGCAGGCGCAGGAAGAGGTGGGAGCGAAGCGAGTAAAGAGACAGTCGTGAAACGGACCGATTGCCCGCGCTGCGATGCTTTGGAAATCACTAAACAGGGCGTTTCAGCAACTATTCCGGATTCCGAAAGCCAGTGGGAGACTTCCTCGTAATCAGGACCCGGCATATACACGACGACCGTCGTGTCTGGGGCAATCGGAACGCCAGAGAAAGAGCGGGCGTCTTCGGAGCGGGAGAAGGTGGTGAATAGGGCGCGCGAGGCGCAGCGTCGATCGGTGAGAGAGATTTGCGCGGCGGCCGCAGAAGCAAACGCAGCGGAAATACCGGGAATGACTTCGATTTCGATTTTCGCGGCACGGAGCGCTTCGATTTCTTCCGCAGCGCGGCCGAAGAGGAGCGGGTCGCCACCCTTGAGACGAACGACGATTTCGTGTTTGAAGGCAGCGTCGACAAGGAGAGCGTTGATGTCGGATTGCGCGAGGAGTCGAAATCCGGCGCGCTTGCCGACGTCGATGCGTTCGGCCGTGGACGGGATGAGAGCGAGAATATCGGCGCTGACGAGCGCATCGTGGAACACAATATTGGCGGACTGCAGAAGGCGTGCGGCTTTGCGTGTGAGAAGGTCAGGGTCGCCGGGACCGGCGCCGATCAGGAAGACACGAGGCGAGGTACGAGTCGGGACTGGGGAGTCCGGAGTTTCGGAATGCTTATCCTCAAGGAAACGGGTGAAGCTGTCGGCGGAGGCCAGGCGGTGGAGTTCCTGTTTGGTGGTTTCGAGGTCCGTGGATTGCGCGCGAAGGACCTCGCGAGCAGCGCCGAGCGAATCGAGCCATGCAGCGTAGTCGGGGCCGAGCTGCCGTTCCAGTTCCTTGCGAAGGCGTTGGGCGAGGGCTGGGCTTTTGCCGTTCGTAGAAATGGCAATTTGCAGATCGCCACGCTGTACGATGGAGCCGTAATAGAAATGGCAGTGTTCTATGTCGTCGACAGCGTTGCAGAGGATGCTGCGTTTGTCGGCTTCGAGGAAAACGGATTCGTTGACCTCGCGGAGAGAAGTGGCGGCGATGACCAAGAATTGCCCGGTGAGATCGGCAGGTTCGAAGGGCTTGGGGAGCCAATTGATTTCTCGATTGCGGACGCGTTCGACGAGTTGCGGGTTTAATTTGGGAGCGACGATGGTGACGTGAGCGCCTGCATCGAGGAGCGAAGGGATTTTGGAAGTGGCAATGGTGCCGCCACCGACGACAAGGACGGGGCGGTTCTCCAATTTAAGAAAGGTGGGGAAAAGGGTCATCGGTCCTCGACGGAATGGGGAGTGCTGGCGGTGACGAGGTCACGTTCGGCAAGTTCCGTGGACCCGCCAGCCAAGATGGTGCGGAGAGATTCGCTGGAGTGACGGGCAAGGAATGTTTGCAACGATTCGTTTTGTTCGCGCTGGTCCTGGAAGAAATCGAGCAGACGCGTAATCGCGTTAGGAACTTCGTCGGCGGGACAGCGGTAGCCAACCGGGCGGGCGATGGAAGCGATCTGGCCAACACTACCTCCGACACAGAAGTAATAGGCATCGACCATTCTGCCGTTGGATTTGATTTTTTTGCCCTCGATGCCGATGTCGGCGATCCAGTGCTGACCACAGGAGTTGGGGCAACCAGTGATGTGGAGCCGGAGTTGCTCCTGATAATTGGGGAATCGCTCCTCGAGTTGCTCGGTGAGCCAACGGGCATAGGACTTGGTTTCGGTGAGAGCTAGCTTGCAGAATTCAGAACCGGTGCAGGCAACGGTGCCACGAACAAAAGCAGAAGATTCCACCGGAAGACCGGCACCCGAAAGTTCGGCGACAACCGTGGGGACGTACGCCTCGGGAATGTTGCTGAGGAGGAGATTCTGCATAGGAGTGTTGCGGACGTGGCCATCGCCATAGAGCTCGGCAAGGTCGGCAGCCGTAGTGAGTTGGGCGGGAGTAATCCGGCCGCGAATGACGGAAGAACCGATCGAAAAGTAGCCGGGCTGTTTTTGTGGAACGATGCCGAGATGATCGCGGTGGACGTGCGTGGGAGGCTCAACCGATACGGGAGGATCGAGAGAATAGCCAAGGCGGGATTCGAGGGCAGCCAGGAAGGAGTCTGCGGTCCAGCCGTGCTCGAGGAAGAGGAACTTCAGGCGCGCCTTTTCACGGGATTGGCGGAGCACGTCGCTGGAGCGGAAAAGCTCGGTGATGGTGCGAACGACGGGGATGACCTGGTGCGAGCGGATAAAGGCGTTAAGCGGAACAGCGAGGTGAGGTTGCGTGGAAAGCCCGCCGGCGACGCGAAGGGAGAAACCGATTTCGTGGGTAGAGGCTAAGTGGGTGCGAGGATCGAAGAGGGTTTCTGGTTGACTTGGCGGAGCGCCTCGGAAGGCGGTTCCTACAACCCCAAGAGAGCGGCGGTTGGCGATGAGGGAAATGTCGTTGATTTCCGGGTAGGAGCACCAGTCGGGGCAAGCGGTCACGGAAATTTTGAACTTTCTGGGGAGATTGTAGAACTCGGGATTGCCTCCGAGTTCCCTGTCGAGCGCTTGGACGATGGGGGTAACGTCGGCGAGTTCCTGAGCATGGACGCCGGCCAGCGGGCAGCCAGTGATATTGCGAGTCACGTCGCCGCAAGCTCCGGTGGTGGTGAGGCCGATGGTGTGGAGCTGGTCGAGGATCTCCGGGATGGATTCGATGCGGAGCCAGTGAAGCTGAATGTTCTGGCGGACGGTGATGTCCGCAACGCCGTTGCCATGTTGCCGGGAAAGATTCGCGATGGTGCGAAGCTGGTGGCTGGTGAGAAGTCCGTTGGGAATGCGGATGCGCATCATAAAAAAGGGCGTGGACTTCCCCTCCCCACCGGAACCGCCGACTACGCCGAGGCCGTCGCCTTGGGTGTAAATGCCCCAGGAGCGGAAATAGGTGCCGAGCCACGCGGAAGGAATGGAGGAGTGGCCCATCCGGGCGAATTGGCGGATTTCGTCGAGATGATTCCAAGCGTTCTTTTCTCGCTTGAGGCGTTCGACGCGCTGAGTTTTGCTTTCTTTGAGGTCGGGCATTTGATTTCCAACATCCGTTCGTAATTACAAAACATTCGAAATGGACCGCAGAGTTCGCCGTAGCCGCGGCCCCACGAACAAAACAACCGGAAAAAGAAAAAGCCCACGTTGCCAAAACTCTGGCACGCGGGCTTCGAAAATCCTCGATCAGATCTAGTTACATACGGAAGCACGGTTTGCCAGAGTGGGCAGGCCGACAACAACAGCAGCAGCAACAGCTGGCCTGAGAGAGAGCGTTGGTCTGGCAAAAGTGCGACATATGCAGAAGAGGTTACGCAGGGTTGCGTGAAGCGTCAACCAGTACGTGACCGCAAAGTTTGGATGCGGGTAATCGGGAGTTTGGATACATGCATTTAGCGGTTACGTGTCTCGGTCTGCGCCACAGAAGAGTTCAAATGCCCAGGAACTCCCCACGAAGCGTGCCGCAACTACATGTCTATTGTTTAGGCTTCGGGGTAGTGGCGGCTTTCGCTGGACCCGTGGAAGATGTACCGCCAACGATCGTAGCGGATTTGATGATGTCCAGCTTAGGGTATTTGGACGCGATATATTGTTCGCCGCCCTTTTCCATGTTGGGCTGTTCACCAGCGCCGGCGGGATCGGGGTATTGATCATAGAACATCTGCACGACGTTGATGCCCTTGCCGTCGAGTACGCCAAACGGGGCAAATCCCTGAGAATCGAGGCCACTGTTATCCCGGAGGTTAATGAAGATCTCAGTGGTGCGGGAATTGGGGAGGGAGGTTTTCGCGAACGTCAGCGTGCCGGGGAGATTTTTCTGCGTGACTGGATCGTCTTTAATTGTGGCTTTGGCCCAGGCGGTGTTAACTGCAGGAATAGCGCTAATGCCGAATTGCGCGACGAAATTAGGAACGACCCGGTAGATGCGGGCGCCGTCATAGTAGTGATGCTTGACGAGATTATAGAAGCGATCGGCACCGTTGGGGGCCCAAGCGCGAGTGACGGTCACAGTGAAGTCGCCCCGCGTAGTGACAAATTGCACCTGGTACGTGGCGGGAGCGGTGTCTTTGAGAAGAGCCGGTTTCAATAGTGCGTGATCGTAGGTCGAAGTTGCGGGCTTGCTGGTCGCGGAAGTCTTAGGTTTCGCAGGAGTCGTGGTGGACGTTTGGGAAAAGCAAGGAATCGAAGCGACGAAAAGAAAGAGAGCGGAACAAACGAACTGTCTGGTCAAACGCATGGGGCTACAGACCTCCGAGTTGTGCTTTGAGTGAAATGCTGAAGACAGTTTAACGCAAGTTGGGAAGCGACGAAGGTGGAAGGTGAGGATCTAGCCATAGGTGGAGACAGGGGAGGATAGCGGTGCCTTTTGTGAGGAACGGATTGTCACAAATTCTGTTTGAGTGGCGTTATGTATAGTGTGGGGAGATCAAACGAAGTTGCAGGCGAAATGAACGCAGCAGAAAAGGCGTTCGACATAGAGGTAGTTTTTCGCGTCCATTACGCCAAAGTGGCCAGAATCATCGGGCGACTAGTGCGCGATCGTGGACGGGGCGAGGAGCTTGCGGTGGAGGTGTTTTTGAAATTGTGGCGGACGCCCACCGCGCAAGGTGAGCAACTGGAAGGGTGGCTGTACCGTGGGGCGACGCGCGCGGCACTCGATGAACTACGCCGGCAGAAGCGGAGAACTCGCTATGAAGGCCTGCTTGCGTGGGCGCGAGCGGCGGATGCACCCGCAACACCCGAAGATGTGCGCAGCGTGACCGAAGAGCAGGGCCCTGTGCGGACCGTGCTGGACGCCTTGTCGCAACGAGATGCGGAGTTCTTGCTGTTACGGAGCCAGGGCTTTAGTTACGACGAAGTGGCGAACGTCCTGGGAATGAGCCCCACGTCGATTGGAACGCTTCTTGGCCGGGCGCAGCAGGCGTTTCGAAAGGAATATATCAAGAGATCTGGACAAGAATAATTTTGGTCATACAGATCGCTGGGTGGAAGAACGTTTGGCCCTTCTGAATCTTACGGAGGAATGGCAACCGAACGTGAACGCGACTTGGGCCCGGCTCCTGGAAAAGCAAACGACGGTAAACTGGGTGCCGGGCCGTTGGGCGCTAGTGGCAATGGCTGCTGCAGTAGCATTTCTGTTGGTGATGTTTGTGCCTTCGCCGCAGGTATTGGCACATCGCTGCCTGGGATGTTCCGTGGCGGTGTGGGAAAGTTTGTCCGCGGCAGGGGCAAGTCAGACAAGGCTAAGCCAGAGAGCGAGCGGCAGGTGGCGCCGGATTTCCAATTGCAGGAAGCGGACGGGAAAGGGGTGAAGCTTTCTGCTCTGAAGGGGAGAGTGGTTCTGGTGAATTTTTGGGCGACATGGTGCGAAGGCTGCCAGGTCGAAATTCCCTGGTTCCTCGAGTTTGCGAAGAAGTACCAGGACAAGGGGTTGGTGGTCATTGGCGTGTCGATGGACGACGACGGATGGAAGTCGGTGAAGCCCTGGGTGAAAGAAAAAAACGTGAACTATACGATCGTGATTGGAAGCGATGAATTGGGAAAGAAGTATGGTCTGCAGGCAATGCCCTTGACAGTGCTGATCGGGCGCGATGGAAAGATTGCAGATTCTCATGGGGGTATCGTGGAAAAGGATGCGACCGAGGAGAAAATTCGGGCACTGCTAGCAGGAGGCGCGAGGTAACTGGGTGCAGACTCCGCCTCGAATGACAGGTTGGGTGCTGGATTTGAACAGCTCCGCCCTTCAAGAGTTATTTGTTCAATTCGTGGGAGACTCGTTGGACTTCGTTTAAGACGCGGAGGGTATTCTCGCCAAGGATTTTGCGAATGTCGGATTCGGAATAGCCTCTTTTCAGGAGGGCGTCCGTGATTTGGGGGATGTGGGTGACATCTTCCATCCCCAGGGGCATGACAGCGCCATCGAAATCACTGCCCAGGCCGACGTGATCGACGCCGCCGACTTTGGCGGCGTGATCAATGTGATCGACGATGAGAGTCCAATCGACTTTGGGAAGTTTGCCTGCCTTCATGAAATCCCGAACGACCTGATCTCCGGTGACGCCGGAGCAGGCTTCGTCCGTGCCGCAACGCTTTTTCACTTCTTCGTTAATTTCCTTTTCCACTTCGGGATGCGCGGCTTCAAAGTCTCGGAATTGCTGGCTGAGGAAGCCAACGTGGTAATTGATCTGAATGACGCCGCCGTGTTTGGCGAGGTCGCGGATCATGTCGTCAGTCATGTTGCGCGCGGCATTGCAGAGGCCGCGACAGGAGGAGTGCGAGGCGATGAGTGGAGCCTTGCTGACGGCGAGAGCATCGTAAAACGTCTTGTCGGAGACGTGGGAAATGTCGACCATCATGCCGAGACGATTCATTTCGCGGACAACGTCTTTGCCGAAGTCGGTAAGGCCATTGTGTGCAGGTGTGGCCGTTGAGGAATCGGCCCATTCGTTATTCTCCATGTGGGTGAGAGTCATATAGCGAACGCCCAAAGCGGCGAACGTGCGGAGGACGGAGAGGTCGTTCCCCATCATGTGTCCGCCTTCGACACCCATGAGTGCGGCGATTTTGTGCTGTTTTTTGGCTTCGCGAATGTCATCGGCCGAGGTTGCCAGAAGGAGTTCATTCGAATGCTTGCGGGCCGTTTCGCGGACGGCGTCGATTTGATCGAGGGCTTGTTTGACAGCATTGGGGCCGAGAATTTTTCCATTGATCCAGATGGAGAAGAAGATGGCCGTGAGGCCACCCTCACGCATGCGGGGAACATCGATGTTGCCATCCGTGTGCGGGACGGAGATGTCGAAATGAGGATCGAGCAAGCGCTGGGTGGTGTCGTCATGCGTGTCGATAACGATGGAGGAGGATTGAAGCTTTTTGGCCTTATCAGAGGCGGAATCAGACTGAGCGGAAACCAGCATGGCGATGCCCCCCCCGAGACACACGGAAAGAAATGCGAGCGCGCGAATCATTTGCCCCCCAGCGAATGTGAAAGCTAGCTTACGTAGAGTAGCAGAAGGTGACCGAGAGGGGCGAGGCGAGGGAGGTTGCGTAGGAGTTGAGATCCTTCGCGCAAAAGACGCGTTCAGGATGACAATCCGGCAGCTTAGTCGGCGCCGGCCACTGCAGCTTCGGGGCGGTCAGTAAAGGCGGCTTTGATGTAATCGTGGTTGGTACGGGCGATAACTTCGAGTTTGATTTCTTTAGGGCAGGCAGCTTCGCATTCGCCAATGTTGGTGCAGTTAGCGAAGCCCTCGATGTTCATCTGTTGGACCATAGCGAGGGCACGGCGATCCCGCTCCGGCTGCCCTTGCGGCAGGTGGCCTAAATGGGAGATCTTGGCACCAACGAAGAGTGCGGCGGCCGCATTCGGGCAAGCAGCGACACAGGCACCGCAACCGATGCAAGCGGCGGCATCCATGGCGAGGTCAGCGTCCTGCTTTTTGACGGGAATCGCGTTTCCGTCAGGGGCGCTGCCGGTTGGAACGGAGATGAATCCTCCAGCGGCGATGATGCGGTCGAATGACCCGCGGTTTACCGCCAAGTCCTTAACCACCGGGAAAGCCTTGGCGCGCCAGGGCTCCAGATAAATCTCGTCGCCATCTTTGAAGTGACGCATGTGAAGCTGGCAGACGGTAGTGCCTTTGAAACCGCCGTGCGCCTTACCGTTGATCATGAAACCGCACATGCCACAGATACCTTCGCGGCAATCGTGATCGAAGGCGATAGGGTCCTCGCCCTTCAGGATCAGGCTCTCGTTGAGAACGTCTAGCATTTCGAGGAAAGACATGTGCTCGTTCACGTTGGGATGCTCGTAGCGCACCATGCGGCCTTTATCCTGGGGATTCTTCTGGCGCCAGACGTGAAGAGTGAGTTTCACTTGTAGCTCCGTTGGGAGGGGTGAACGTAGTTGAAGGTGAGCGGCTCTTTGTTAAGAGCTGGCTCGCGCCCTTCCCCCAGGTACTGCCAGGCAGCAACATAGGAATAGTTGGCATCATCGCGGAGGGCTTCGCCTTCGGGCGTCTGGTACTCCTCACGGAAATGACCGCCACAGGATTCCCGGCGGTCTAACGCGTCCAGGCACATCAATTCGGCGAGCTCAAAGAAATCGGCTACGCGTCCGGCTTTTTCGAGCGATTGATTGAACTCTTCGTTGGCGCCGAGGACGCGAACATTCTTCCAGAATTCTTCGCGGAGCGCCGGAATGAGGGACAGGGCTTTCCTAAGGCCAGCTTCATTCCGAGCCATACCGCAGTAATCCCAGACAATTTTGCCCAGTTCGCGGTGGAAGGAATCTACGGATCGCGTGCCGTTGCCGTTCAGCAACTTTTTCGTGATTGCCGTAGCATTCGCCACGGCTTCCTTGGCCGCGGGCACGTCGGCGGAAATCGTGCCCGGCTTCGTGGTGGCGAGATAATTGCCGAGAGTATAGGGAATGACGAAGTAGCCGTCGGCCAAGCCTTGCATGAGAGCGCTGGCACCGAGGCGGTTGGCACCATGATCGGAGAAATTGGCTTCGCCAAGAACAAATAGACCGGGGATAGTGGACATCAAGTTATAGTCCACCCACAAGCCGCCCATGGTGTAGTGCGTGGCCGGATAAATGCGCATGGGAACTTCGTACGGGTTCTCACCCGTGATGCGCTCGTACATTTCGAAGAGGTTGCCATAGCGCTCGGCAATTTTGTGTTTACCGAGGCGCTTAATGGCATCGGCGAAATCGAGATAAACGCCAAGACCGGATTCGCCAACACCGTGCCCGGCATCGCACTCGGCCTTCGCGGCGCGGGAAGCAATATCGCGGGGAACGAGGTTGCCAAAACTGGGATAACGGCGCTCCAGGTAGTAATCGCGATCGGATTCTGGAATTTGACTGGGTGGGCGCTTATCGCCCGGCTGTTTGGGGACCCAAATGCGCCCGTCGTTGCGCAGAGACTCTGACATCAGGGTGAGCTTCGATTGATACTCGCCGGCAACAGGGATGCATGTCGGATGGATCTGCGTGAAACAGGGATTGGCAAACAACGCGCCGCGCTTGTAGGCGCGCCAGATGGCAGTGGCGTTACTGCCTTTGGCGTTGGTGGAAAGATAGAAGACGTTGCCATAGCCGCCAGTGGCGAGGATGACGGCATCGCCCATGTGGACTTCCATCTTGCCGTCGTAAAGACTGCGCGTGACGATTCCGCGGGCCTGACCATCGACCACGATCAGATCCAACATGTCCATGCGCGGATACATTTTTACCGTGCCGAGGCCAGTCTGTCGCTCGAGTGCCTGGTAGGCTCCGAGAAGAAGCTGCTGACCAGTCTGGCCGCGAGCATAAAAGGTGCGGGAGACTTGCGCGCCACCAAAGGAGCGATTGTCGAGCAGCCCACCATATTCGCGGGCGAAGGGCACCCCCTGCGCGACGCACTGGTCAATGATGTTCACGCTGACTTGGGCCAGGCGGTAGACATTGGCTTCGCGGGCGCGGAAGTCGCCACCCTTGACGGTGTCGTAGAAGAGGCGGAACACACTGTCGCCGTCATTGTGATAATTCTTGGCAGCGTTGATGCCACCCTGCGCGGCGATGGAGTGGGCGCGTCGCGGACTGTCCTGGAAGCAGAAGCATTGGACGTTGTAGCCGAGTTCGCCAAGGCTCGCCGCGGCGGCTCCGCCAGCTAGACCGGAACCTACAACGATAATGTTGTACTTGCGCTTGTTGGCCGGATTGATCAGCTTGAGGCCAAACTTGTGTTGCTCCCAGGACTGCTCAATCGGCCCGGTCGGGGCGTGGGAAATCAATTCCATGGATTCGGACTCCCGGAAAGGTCGCGACCGAAAAACCAGGAAGAATAGGAATTCCTCACTTCGCGGACTCCGTTCGGAATGACGAATTTGTAGGTTCTCAGCATAGGCTAAACGGGCTTGATCACGCCGGCGAGAACAGCAACCGGGATCGAAATGTAACCAATGGCAATCAGGATAGCGACGATTTTGGCGAGCGTCTTGAGCCAGGGCGTGTAAACAGGATGGCTGAACCCAAGCGATTGAAACATGCTCCACAGGCCGTGATAGAGGTGATAGCAAAGCATGGTCATGGCGATGATGTAGAACAGCGACACAGGCCAGACCTGGAAGCCAAGAACGACATTGTTGTAAACGTTTAGTTCGTCGAACGGAGCGCCAGGGTGCACAGCGCCGAAGGTGAATTGGAGGAGATGCCAAAGAATGAAAGCGAGGAGGATCGGGCCGCTCCACAACATGGTGCGGGAGGCGTAGGTGGAGTGAATATTGGTTTTCTTGACGTACTTTATTGGCCGGGCTTTGCGCTGCAAGAGCCAAAGTTGGAATGAGGACCAGATGTGCAGGCCCACGGCAAGAAGCAGAATGATTCGCGTTCCCCACAAAAGTGCCGGGAGAGACTTCAGCAAAGCCGCGTAGTGATTGAGTTTTTCAGGGGATTCGAAAACTTGGAGATTGCCGAGCAAATGGCCGATCACAAAGCCGAACAGGATGAAGCCGGTGACGGCCATGATCGCTTTTTTGCCGACGGTGGTCTGCCAGAAACGCAGGCTGCCAGCGGGAAGATTTACCACGGTAGCGCTCATGGAAGAGACTAGTCCTTCTGTCCGCAACGAGGGATTCCTGAGAAAGATTGGGGCTTTCCGAACAGATTGCTTGAGTCAGGCCGAGTTGCCGTAGGAGACATGCCCTCTCCGCCGCCAGAGTCCCGAAACAATCGTGTGGAGTGCCAAAGCAGGGACGCGATGGGATCGCGGCAAATTCAGTATAGGGAGTTGGCGGAGGGTATGCAAGCGCACTGTCTAGTGGGAAGACACAAACAATTCGAAAAATTCTTGCGAGAAGAAGGAGAAGGGATGAACATGGAAGATAAGAAAACGGAGGATCTATCCGGTGCACCCCGCGACTTCCTTCCTGCGGGAACGGAGATAATTCCTAAAGCATGGCGACGAGTTTAGTGTCGGAGTTGGAGAAGCTTGCGAGTACTCTTGAATCAGACAAAGCGAGCGGGGCGGAAGTGTCCATGCCGGCGCTCGCGGAGAAGATTTCGAAGGAACTGCGGGTGAAGGTGGATGAAGTGGCGATTCTTGCCGTGTCAAACCGCTGGCGTCACCTTCATTTTCTAGTGCCTGCGGCGCTGAAAAATGTGGGATTCGTTCCGTTGACGAGCAACTCCGCGCTGGCAGCGCGTACGGCACGAGAGAGCCGCGCAGAAATTAACAATAATTTCTCGACGGTGCGGCACGCCACGGTGTTTGAAGGTGTGAAAGCCGCGACAACCAGCGGCGAATCCATCCAAAAGATCATCAGTGCGCCAATCTTGAACGAAGGAAGAGTTGTTGGGGTGATTCAGATCAGCCGAAAAGGCGATAGCCCGGCGACCGCGGGGCCTGATTTCACAGCCGAAGAATTGGGAAAAGTGCAGGCGATCAGCCGGCCGCTAGGAAAATTGGTAAATCTTCTGGCCGGAGAATAAGCAGCCAGCGCGCGTTCAAGAAGCAAAGAGCCGCGCGCGGCAAACTTTCGCGAACAAGCCGGAGCGAGAATGGAAGCAGTGGGAGGACGCAGCAGTGGCGGAGCATTGTGCATTGACAGTGGAGAGCAAGCTTGTTACTTTTTGAATGGCGCAGAATATTTTGCGCGAAAAAAATCTACTTGGATGGTGACCCAGCAAAATGGCGTTCGTAGCGAAGAAGATTTTCCTAACCAAAGGCGTGGGGAAACATCGCGAGAGGCTTTCGAGCTTCGAGTTGGCACTACGGAACGCCGGAATCGCTGCGTGCAACATCGTACGCGTGAGCTCGATCTTTCCACCCAACTGCAAACTGATTTCGCGGAGCGAAGGGCTCAAGCTGATCAAGCCGGGCCAGGTGGCGTTCACGGTGATCAGCGAGAATTCGACGAAAGAGCCACACCGGTTGATTGCAGCAAGCATTGGCTTGGCGCTACCGAGCGAACGGCCGATGTACGGTTACCTGAGCGAGCATCACTCGTTTGGAGAGACGGAAGAAGTGGCGGGCGAGTACGCGGAAGAGCTAGCCGCGGAAATGCTGGCGACGACTTTGAATGTGGAATTCGATCCAGATTTGTCCTGGGACGAAAAAAAAGAGGTATACCGGATTTCGAACAAGATCGTACGCACGATGAACATCACGCAGTCGGCGGTGGGGGATAAGCGCGGATTGTGGACCACAGTGTTGACGGCTGCGGTGTTGCACGGGGACGACGATTAGAGAAATTGGGAGTTCGTAGTTGTGAAACGGGATTGCAGGGCGCTTCGAATTCATCGAGGCGCCCTTTTTGTTGCCAAAGAAGCGGGACCTGCGGGAGCAAGTTGAAGCCTCCGTGGTGGCGCGCCGAATGATCTGCCTTTACATGTTGGGAAGAGTGTAGGTGAAGTCGTAGGAGTGCTTACCTTCCTTGATGATGATGTTCATGGTGCCGGTTATGCCTGTGAGTTGTCCTGTGCCCGAATCAGGCACAACGTTGATGCTGAGTTGAGGAGTTCCGCGTGTCATGGTGGCGTAGTGCTGGAGAATAAAGGCGCCAGGGCGACCGCTGAGCGTGCCGGAGACGCGTTCGATGGCGACATAGCCGGCAGACCCCTTGACGGAAGTGCCTGCGGTTAACATTTCCCCCTTGCTGGTGGCTTCGAGGTCGCCATGGAATTGCTTGTCGATGGACATGCGACCGAGAGAATTATCCTCCGTTTTGAATGCGGGATCGATCGGCGTGAGTTTTACTTCGAATGGTCCTGTGGCGTGTTGCGTCATGGGAGAGTCCTTTTGTGATTTGTTTGGTTGAGGAGAACGGGAAAATTCGTTGGATGAAACAGCAAATGGCAGCGAAACAAGGACGCAGGCGACAGCTACAGCAAGAGAGCGATGAACACTGTTCATAATTTGAGCTCCGAGGATTCGGGAAGCGGGAAGGAAAGTCTAGCACAGAAACTCAGGCATCGAGGTGGTAAGCAGCCAGAAGCCATTTCTTCAGATCTGCATCGATCTGCGCAGGAGAGGTAAGTTCGATACGGTGGGTGATGCGATCTTTTTTGGCCAGGCCACCGCTGTCGATGAGGCGCCTGGGGAGTTTCCCCTTATAATCAGTGAAGCAGAGGCCGAAATCGATTCGCGAATTGGTGGTTGGCTTGATCTGGGCAAAAACGTAATTGCGGTAAAGAGGAACCATGGTTTTGCAAGGGCAGGCTTTTACGTCCGGGCCGAGAGATTTAGCAAGCTCAAGTAGTCTATCGTACATGGGACGCATGGCAGCTTTTTTCCCGGAGTTACTGCTCTTTGACATACTTCACTGCACTGGCTAGGTACCTTTCGGGCGTGTCTTCTTCCCCGCCCTTCCCTTCCGCGCGATCGGCGATCCACCACGCCGAGTTGGTGCCAAGTTTGTGCTTCGACTTGAGCCAGGTGCGACGCGACGCGTAATCCTTCGGCCCATCTTTCTCCACAAGAGCGATCCACTCTTCGAGAGAGCGGCCGGTCTTCCATCTGAGTTCAGAAACCCATTTTTGGACCATGGCCACGCCGGGATGAACATCGTAGAGAGAAGCGGATTTTGGCATCGAGCCTCCTGGTGACCGGCAGAAGGGTTTAAAGCGGGGAGTGTAACAAAGGAAGAAAAGAAGAGAAAGTCTTTCCGACGGAGGGCCAGAAAAGGCCAAACGCAAGAGTACCGAGGAAAACATCGGTGACGTTACGCCGTCTGGTCCCGGCCTTTCGAGGAAAGGCGATGAATGAGGATCACTTTTTGAGATAGCCGATACGTTGGAGCACGGCGCCCACAATCAGCGGAAGGGCGACGGTCGCGTCATCTAGAACTTCGGCGAGTTTGCCGCCTTCCTCGGGAGGAACGAATTTGCCCCAACTTACGGCTTCGGTGTAGGTGCTGCCGCTAAGGCCGCCCCAGTTGACGGGCTCGGGGCAGATGCGGACACCATAGTTGTAACGCTTGAGGGGAAGATTTTCGTAGCCGCGGCGCGCCATCAGTTCGGCATAGACGCCAAATTGCTGAGACCAGTTGCGAGGCACACCACCGCCGACGGTGAAGATGCCCATTTTTTTGGTGGCCATCATCGTGCCGGCGAATGCCTCGAAGTCTTCGAAGGGATCGAACCGAAGGATCGGACGCTTATCGCGCTTGCGGGAATACTGATTGAGAGCGAAATCGAGGCCGAGCTCGGAATCGGAAAACGCGGGGACGAAGACGGGAACATTGTGCTCAAAGGCGGACTTGAGAATGCCGCGGCCCTTGGTGGTTTTCTTAAGAAATTCGCCGATGCGTTTGTGCAGTTTCCAACTGCAAACGACTTCGTTGGGATCCCATTTTTCGAGAATGCCGTCGACCACTTTCTCGACGTGGTCCAGATTGGTTTCCGGCTCAAGGGAGTCGTAGACGCGGTTGTAACCAGCGAGGAAGAGTTCGTTATCGTCCATTTTGGAGGGATCGTAACGGAAATGGGAACGGCCGGTGGCTTCAACAAGCCCGTGAGCCATGAGAGCGCCGGTAGAGACAATCGCTTTAACAATGCCAGACTCGATGAGGTCGCAGAAGATCAGCCCCATCTTGCCAACAGTGAGAGCGCCGGCAAGCGTCATCACCACGAAACAATCTTTGTCGCGGGCCATGGCTTCAAGAACGTCGGCGGCATCGCCGATCTGGCGAGCGGTGTAGGCGGTGTTGCCCATGGCACGAACCAGGCCGTCGATGGTTTTGATTTTGGAGAGATCGAGTGGATAGATGGGGCGAAGCTTGTCTTTCACAGGATCATGAAGGACGCGGCCGGTGACGGTTTTGGAGGATGATTTCGCCATGAGCAAGACTCCTTATAAACAGACCCACTGCAAATCAAATATTGCTGCGAGCTGCAGGTGCTGGCGCGCCGAACACGCGTCACTACATCTTTGTGAAAGACTTGTAATAAATGCGGTTCCAAACGTTTCGCTGCTTGCGGATGAATTGTAATGCGAAAGGATTTGATAGTACAAACATAGAAAGAAGGAAAGTAGAATCGGGAGCAGTCTTTGGTTGAGAGCAGAAACCCAGGAACAAGAATAAAGGAACGAACGAATGGCCAATAAGTTTTCGGTGGGACTCGTGCAGATGCGGTGCACAACGAACAAAGAAGAAAATCTGACGCGAGCGATGGAAAAGATTCGCGAGGCCGCAGCCCGCGGCGCGCAGGTAATCTGTTTGCACGAGCTGTTTGCGGGAGAATATTTTTGCCGGACGGAAGATGCCGAACTGTTTAACCTGGCAGAGGCGGTTCCGGGAGCAACGACCGAACGGCTAGCGGCAGTGGCGAAGGAGAAGAAAGTGGCCCTGGTGGTTTCGTTGTTCGAACGACGCGCAGCGGGGGTATATCACAATACGTGCGCGATTTTGGATGCGGACGGAAGCTATCTAGGCAAATACCGGAAGATGCACATTCCGGATGACCCGCTCTACTACGAGAAATTCTATTTCACGCCGGGGGATTTAGGCTTTTTGAATTTTGACACGAAGTACGCGCGCATTGGCGTCCAGATTTGCTGGGATCAGTGGTATCCCGAGGGATCGCGTATTACGGCAATGCAAGGGGCACAGGTGATTTTTTATCCGACGAGTATTGGCTGGCACCCCCACGAGAAAGCGCAGGTTGGCGCGACACAACTGGATTCGTGGAAGACGATTCAGCGGGCGCACGCGGTGGCGAACGGCCTTTACGTGGCCGTGGTGAATAGGGTCGGTTTTGAGGGAAAGCCGGAGAAGGGGGACCCGGGTATCGAGTTCTGGGGTAACTCGTTTGTAGCGGATCCTTCGGGGCAGCTGTTGGGAGAAGCTTCGAACGATAAAGAGGAAATTCTTGTAGTGGAGTGCAATCCCGCAAAGAGCGAGGACACGCGCAGGAATTGGCCGTTCTTCCGGGATCGAAGGATTGATGCCTTTGCACCCTTGCTGGAGCGCTGGGTTGGAGAAAAATAAGAAGGAGGTTGGGCCAGTCGAGGTGACGGAGACTCTTAACTTCATTATGACAAACAGGACGGACGGGAAGACGCCGAGGGAGATGGGGTTTCGCATACCGGCGGAATGGGAGAAGCATGCGGCGACATGGTTGGGTTGGCCACATGAATTGACGGATTGGCCCGGGAAATTTGCGCCGATCCTTTGGGCATTTGCGGAAATGGTGCGTTTGCTTTCACTGGTGGAGCGAGTGTTTTTGCTGGTGGAAGATGGCGCGGCAGAGAAGCGCGCAAGAGGCATTTTGAAGAAGGCTGGAGCCAAATTGGAGTCGGTGGACTTTTTTCGCGTGCCGACGGACCGGGGATGGATGCGGGATTCAGGGCCGATCTGCGTGAAGAATGCGGCGGGAGAAGTGGCCTACAACAATTTTGTATTTAATGGCTGGGCCAAATACCCAAATCATAAGAAAGATGCCGCAGCCGTAAGCAAGGCGAACGCGCGATTGAAGCGGCAGGTGTTTTTGCCTATGCGGAACGGCAAACGAGTCGTTCTGGAGGGCGGATCGATTGATGTGAATGGAAAAGGGACCCTACTGACAACGGAAGAATGTTTACAGAGCAAGGTGCAGGAACGGAATCACGGATTTACCAAACAAGATTATGCGGAAGTGTTTCGGGAATATCTGGGAGTGACGAATGTGTTGTGGCTGGGAAATGGGATCGCAGGCGACGACACACACGGACATGTGGACGATCTCACCCGTTTTGTGAATGAAACGACGGTGGTAACGATTGTGGAAGAGGATCGCCAAGACGCCAATTATTCAGCTCTACAAGAGAATCTGCAGCGACTGCGTAAAATGAAGGATCAGGACGGGCGGGCGTTAGAGGTGGAAACACTGCCAATGCCGAAGGCAGTGGAGTTTGCCGGGCAGCGCTTGCCCGCAAGTTACGCCAACTTTTATATTGCCAACAAATTGGTGATTGTACCCACGTTCAATGATGCGAATGATCGCCTGGCGCTAAATACTCTTGCGAAAGTGTTTCCTGGGCGGGAGGTGGTGGGGATCCATTGCCGCGACCTGGTGCTGGGTTTGGGAACACTGCATTGCATGACGCAGCAGGAGCCAGTGGGAGAAAAAGGAAGAACCTAGAAATTTGGATAAGGAAAAAGGCGGACGAAACCCGGAACGAACAGAAGAAGCAGATGTGCAGGATGAGAAACGAGGAGGCGAGATGGTCGACTTGAACGCGATGGTGATGCTGCAAGAGCGGGTTGTGGTTGTGGAGTGGCAGCGGGGCCTTCTGGGATGGCTAGTGATTGGATTGATTGCGGGATGGTTGGCGGGAAAATTGGCGCGAGGACGCGGCTTTGGTTGCATTGGAGATATTGTGCTGGGATTAATCGGGTCAGTCATTGGTGGCTGGATTTTTACAAAGCTCGGGATCGTGCATGCGAATACGTTCTTGTTTTCATTGGCCGCCGCGACGCTGGGGGCGGTGATTTTGGTGTCGATCGCGCACTTGTTCTTCGGAGGGAAGCACGGGTAGTCGTGGAGATGGGGCGAAGAGCCCTGCGCCCCGACGGCGAGCCGACTAACTCTTAGGGTAGTTTGGGTCGGCTTTTACTTCTTTGATTTGGTTGGTGTGGCGCTCGGAGTGAGCCGCGATGAGAAGGATGAACTCGTACCCATCCCACTTTTTGCCATCCGGGCTATCGGTGGCGTGATCCCGAAGTCCCGGCGTGTCCTTAAGAAACTCCTCGGTCTTGGCGCGGCTTTCGACAAAGTGGTCGACAGAACCCTCTGGCGAACCAAAACGGTTGGTGGGTTTGAGGTCGTCAGGCGCCTGGACCTTCGTTTTACGCTCAGGAATGTTTTCCATAATCGAAGCATCAATCTTGGCGACATCACGCCCGGGAACAGCTGGGGCTTTCATGACGCCATTGGCGATTGCGCCTCGGATGTAGTCTTCGTCGGCGGCAATATGCTCCATACACTCCGCGATGGACCAGCGATCGGAAGCGGGCTTGAAGTTCCACTGCGCCGGCGAAAGGTCCTTGACAGCGTCGAGAACATTTTTTTGGTGGATTCAAGATAATGAAGCGCGTTGTCTTTCTCGGCTTGCGTTAATTCCTGAGCTCGAGCAAAGCCGCAACACACGAAAAGGAAAACTAGAGAGACCGCGAAGGCAATTGGAGCAAGAGACCGCTTCATGGTGATTCCTTGCTCCCAAATTTGGACACCAACGATACCCCAAGCATGTTGAACCTGGTAGAGCCACGGGCGACTCAGCGACAGGTTGGATGAGGAATCACGCGACTGGGTTACGAGAGCCAGCAGAGGACGGTGACCATAGCGAATCTAAAGTCTGCGACGCACGTGCAGGGATCGTGGTGTTTCCGACGCTCCGCAGAACAGTGTGATAGGATTTGAGGTTTAATGATGGAGAGAAACACTCATTGAGCAAGCTGACACAGACCCTGACGGCAATACCACTCGGTGGACTCGGCGAATTTGGCATGAACATGATGGTGTTCCGTTACGGGGAAGATATCCTCGTGGTAGACGCCGGAATGATGTTCCCGGAATCGGAATTGCTGGGCGTGGACCTGGTCATTCCGGACATCGCCTACCTGAAGCAAAACCGTGAGCATGTAAAAGCAATCGTACTGACGCACGGGCATGAGGACCACATTGGGGCATTGCAGTATCTCTTGCGCGACCTGAATGTACCGATTTATGGAACGCGGTTCACTCTAGCGCTGGTCAAGAAACGGCTGGAAGAGGCCGGCCTGCTCGAGTCGGCCAAACTATTCGAGGTAACACCTGGCCGCCTGGTGGAGATCGGACCCTATGAGATTGAATTTATCCCGGTAACGCACAGCACGATAGACTGCGTGGCCCTGGCGATTCGCACGCCGATTGGCGTAGTCATTCACACAGGAGATTTCAAGATAGACCAGACGCCGGTGGATGGCGCGCCGTTTGACCTTCACGCGTTCGCGCGCTACGGAAACGAGGGCGTGCTGGCGTTGTTCAGCGATTCCACAAACGTGGAAAGGCCCGGCTTTACGCCTTCGGAACGCGTGGTGGTGCCGCGAATCGAGGAACTGACACGAATGGCGCCGCGGCGGGTGGTGCTGTCGTGCTTCGCGTCGTCCATCCATCGCATCCAGCAGGTAATTGACATCGCGGAACGAGTGGGACGAAAGATCGGATTCGTCGGCCGCAGCATGGTGGACAATGTCGAGATAGCGCACGAAATGGGACGGTTGCGGATACCCGATGGCATGGTGGTTCGGCCGCAGGATATCCGCGGATTCGACCCGAAGAAACTGTTGCTAATGGTCAGTGGTTCACAGGCAGAGCCGATGTCGTCAATGTCACGGATCGCGGTGGACAACCATCGGCTGGTGACTATCGACGAAAACGACACGATCATTTTGTCGGCAAGAATCATCCCTGGAAACGAGAAAGCAATATTCCGGATGCTGGACCACATGTTCCGGCGGCGGGCGCTGGTGTACTACGACAATACAAATGGGCCAATCCACGTAAGCGGCCATGCCAGCCAGGAAGAGCAGAAATTGCTGTTGCGATTGGTCAAGCCGAAGTATTTCATCCCCGTCCACGGGGAATACCGGCACTTGTTCCGGCACGCCGCGCTCGCGCACCAGTTGGGCTGTGTAAGCGAAGAGATCTTGTTGCTGGAAGACGGAAAGTGCGTGGAGTTTACGGAGGATAAGGCGTACCGGCGGGATCCGGTTCCGGCGGGCCGCGTGCTGGTAGATTCGGGATCGCTGGAAGAAATTGAAGAGCTGGTGGTGCGGGACCGCAAACATCTGTCCGAAGAAGGTGTGGTGATTCCGATCATCGCGATTGACAAGCATACGGGACAGGTCGAATCAGCGCCGGAAATCGTGACTCGCGGGCTGATGAGCGAAAATGGAAACGAGTTCTTGGCCGGGGCGCGGGATGTGGTGTCTCGGACGGTAGAATCGTCGAACCTCGAGGAAAGAGCGGATTGGTCGGTGATTAAAGAGAAGATCCGAGTGGATTTGAAGAAGTACATCAATAAGCAAACGTCGAAACGTCCTCTAATCCTGCCGGTGATACTGGAAGTTTAGAAAGCTGGCCAAATCCCGGCAATTCTTGCTTTTGACAGAGGGATTCCTTGTTCACCGAACCCCTTCGGATGACGGAGTTTTTTTGTATGCGCTAGAATCGGTGTGTCTAAACTCCGGCCGCACCCTCGGAAGGCGGGGGTTACACAAAGTCGGCTAAACTCTAATGCGCATGGCGAACATCGAAAAGCCCGTTCCCGATACGGACCAATGCCCTCCTCCGACAGACGCAGGCCCATCCGGGTCACACGCTGCAATGATTTTCATCGTGGTGACGGTACTCCTGGATTTTCTGGCGTTCGGGATTATTGCACCGGTCTTGCCTGATCTGATCAAACAGTTTGAGGGCGGGAACATCGTACTCGCCTCCGACATGGTGGGTTATTTCGGCTTGATCTGGAACCTCATGCAATTTCTGTTTCTGCCGGTACTAGGAGCGTGGAGCGACAGGTTCGGCCGAAGGCCAGTGATTCTGATTTCGTGCTTGGGGTTAGGGCTGGATTACATTTTCATGGCGCTCGCGCCATCGCTGAAATGGTTGTTTGTCGGGCGGATCATCTCAGGTATTACAGCGTCGAATGTATCGACGGCGTTTGCGTACATCACGGACATCTCGGCGCCGGTAGAACGCGCGAAACGGTTTGGAATGCTGGGAGCGTCCTTCGGCGTGGGGTTCGTTGTGGGGCCCGCGGTTGGAGGACTGCTCGGGCAGCACAATTTACGCGCCCCGTTTTGGGCGGCCGCGGCGCTAAGCTTGGCAAATTTTCTCTACGGCGTATTTGTGCTTCCGGAGTCGTTGCCGAAGGAAAAACGCGCAAAGACGGCCTGGCAGATGGCGAACCCTTTGGGATCTCTAGCGCTCTTGCGATCGCATCCAGAGTTGTCAGGCTTATCGCTCGTGGTGATTTTGTACTATTTAGCTCATCAGGCGCTGCAAAGTGTATGGGTACTGTATACGGAGTATCGCTACGGCTGGGATCAACGACGTATTGGAATGTCGCTGGCCGCCGTGGGAGTCTGCGCCGTAATCGTGTCCGGTGGGTTGGTGGGGCCGTATGTAAAGAAATTCGGAGAACGATTCAGTCTGACAAGCGGATTGCTGTACGGCGTGCTGGGCTTTGTGGGCTTTGGCTTGGCCTGGCGGGGTTGGGGGGCACTCGCGGCAATACCGTTCATTGCGCTCTGGGGAGTGGCGGGTCCGGCAATGCAATCGTTGATGTCGCAGAGGGTGGATGCCACGTCGCAGGGGAAACTGCAGGGAGCGATTAATTCGCTGCGCGCGCTCACAGGAATGGCAGGCCCAGTGTTATTTACACAAGTGTTTTCAGCTTCGATCGCGCAGGACACAAAGCTGCATCTGCCCGGGGCCGCCTATTATCTGGCGGCGGCGCTCTTGCTCTCGGCGATGATCATGGCGATCGTGGTGACTCGGCGGCACGCGTTGGCAAGTGTGGCCGGGACTGCAGATTGAACGGCAAATCCGGTGCTCCGTGGTGTCGCTGCGCCGACCGAAGCGCGAAGAGGGTCTGCAACGATGAGAACCGTCCCATTAATTGGATGGTATGTATCGTAAAAGTTGATTCTGGAAGCCCAGGGGTGTAGCCTTTCCAAACCGGCCGGGAGGACACCATGGCGACAGCGACGAGCGTGATTGAACCTAAAGTGAAGGTAAGCGCAACAAAACTGCTGATTAATGGCAAATGGGTGGATGCGTCGTCGGGCAAAACATTTCCGACGATTAACCCTTCCACCGGAGAGGCCATCGCGCAAGTAGCGGAAGCTGATGCCGCAGACGTCGATAAGGCGGTAGCGGCAGCACGCGCTGCGTTCGATCACGGACCCTGGCGGAGGAAACTCAGCGCATCCGCGCGTGGCATGTTTATGAATAAGTTGGCGGATCTGATCGAAAAACATAAAGAAGAGCTGGCTGAACTGGAATCGTTGGACAACGGGAAGCCGTACCACATCGCGCTGGCCGCAGATTTGCCGTTGACGATAGCGTGCTACCGCTACTACGCGGGCTGGGCCGACAAGATTCAAGGGAAAACGATCCCGGTGCAGGGGCGGTATTTCAGCTACACGAAGCATGAACCCGTCGGCGTAGTGGGGCAAATTATCCCGTGGAATTTCCCGCTTCTGATGCAAGCGTGGAAACTGGGTCCAGCGCTCGCCGCAGGATGTACAGTGGTGATGAAGCCGGCGGAGCAGACACCCTTGACAGCGTTGCGCGTTGGCGAACTCATTCTCGAAGCTGGCTTTCCGGAAGGCGTAGTGAATTTGCTGCCGGGATATGGGCCAACGGCCGGCGCCGCGCTTGCTCGCCATATGGATGTAGATAAAGTTGCGTTCACAGGCTCAACCGAAGTGGGCCACTTGATTATGAAGGCTTCGGCGGAATCGAACCTGAAGCGCGTGACCTTGGAATTGGGCGGAAAGAGCCCGAACATTGTGTTCGCAGATGCCGATATGGACCAGGCGATCGAAGGTGCCCATTTTGCGCTGTTCTTCAATCAGGGCCAATGCTGCTGCGCGGGCTCGCGGCTGTTTGTGGAGGAAAAGTGCTACGACGAGTTCGTGGCCAAGAGCGTGGAGCGAGCGAAAAAGCGGACGGTGGGAAATCCGTTTGACAAGAATACGGAGCAAGGGCCGCAAGTCGATCAGGAACAATTCAATAAGGTGATGGGCTATATCGAGTCCGGCAAGTCGGAGCAGGCGAAGCTTCTCGCAGGCGGAAAGCGCGTGGGTGAGAAGGGATATTTTATCGAGCCGACGGTCTTCGCCGACGTGCAGGACGATATGAAGATTGCCCAGGAAGAAATTTTCGGACCGGTTATGTCGATCCTGAAGTTCAAGGACATCAACGAGGTGGTCGACCGCGCAAACAAGTCCTTGTACGGTTTGGCTGCAGCGGTTTGGACTAAGGATATTACCAAGGCGCACGCGATCGCAGATGGCGTCAGGGCCGGTACCGTGTGGGTAAACTGCTATGACGTGTTTGATGCTGCGGCACCCTTTGGCGGGTTCAAACAGTCGGGAATTGGGCGCGAACTCGGAGAATATGGGCTCGCGAACTACACCGAGGTGAAGACGGTGACGGTAAAACTGTAGAACCATGAAAGCAACGAAAATCGGTGGTAGAGATTTCCGGGCGGCCGAGACGGCCGCCCGTTTCATTTGTGCGACCTTGCTCGCGCTGGCTATCACGAATTCCTTTTTGGCACAGGACGCGGGCGTGGCCTTCCGGCGCGCGGAACACTTGCGACACGGAATCAATCTGAGCCACTGGTTTGCGCAGGCGGCTGGGGGGCAGTACACCAAGGAACACTTCGACACGTACGACACGGCGCAGGATATGGCGCTGATTAAATCGATGGGCTTTGATCATGTGCGATTCACTCTGAACAGCGAACCGATGTTCCGGCGTGGCCAGGCGGACCGGATACCGCCGGAGTACCTGAGGATGGTCGACGCGGCGGTGAAAATGATCCTCGACCAGGGCCTGGCGGTTATCATCGACATTCATCCCGAAAGCGACTTCAAAGCCAAATTGGCCTCGGATGACGCGTATGTGGAGCAGTTCGGGGATTACTGGCGGGCACTGGCAACGCATTATTCGACCCTGGATCCGGACAAGGTATTTTTTGAGATATTGAATGAGCCGGAATTTCGCGACCGTTACCGCTGGGCAGGAGTGCAAGCCCGCCTGGCACGGGCGATTCGTGAGGGCGCGCCAAAGCACACGATTATTGCTGCGGGAGCGAATTGGTCATCGCTTAACGAGCTGCTATTTCTCGAGCCAGTTCAAGATCCCAATGTAATTTATAATTTTCATTTTTACGATCCTCATATCTTCACGCACCAGGGCGCGACGTGGAGCACGAATTATGTGCATTACCTGAGCAAGCTGCCGTATCCATCCACACCCGAGAATGTAAAGAGCGCGGTAGCAGAAGAACCGGACGCGGTGAACCAATTGTCCGTTATCGAGTATGGGCTGGATCGATGGAACGCGGAGCGAATTGATGCGGAGATTGCAGTGGCGGCGACATGGGCGAAGCGCTGGCATGTCCCGCTGACGTGCAACGAGTTTGGGGTCTATCGATTGGCAGCCGCGCCAGAAGACCGGGCCGCATGGATTCAAGATGTGCGTTCGGCGCTCGAGAAATATGGGATCGGATGGACCATGTGGGATTACGCCGGGGGTTTCAGCGTGGTGCTGAGGAAGGATGGAGCGACGACGGTGGATGATGTGACCCTGAAAGCACTGGGGTTGAAGGAACTGCCGAATCCGTAGATGGCTCTAGTAGCGTGGTAGGATGGCCCGCGATGACGGGCGTAACCATTCGACAGTACGAGAGTCGCGATTTTGGGGCAATGTACAGGCTCGACCAAACGTGCTTTCCGCCAGGGATCGCCTACAGCAAATGGTCGCTGCAATACTTTCTGAGTTTACCGGCGGCGGATTGCCTGGTGGCGGAAGAGGACAAGCACATCGTGGGATTTATACTGGCGGAAAAGAATCCGCCGCTGGCGCACATTATCACGTTGGATGTGGCACCGGGGAAACGGCGAATGGGGTTGGGGTCCACATTACTAGGGGAGATGGAGAAACATTTTCGGTATAACGAGGTGCGCTCGGTGCTACTGGAAACGGCAGTGGACAATGCCCGCGGGATTGCCTTCTGGGAACATCATGGTTATCGTACAGAAGCAGTATTGAAGCGGTATTATCTCGGCCGCGTTGACGCTTACGAGATGCGCAAACGACTGGATGCAGTCTGACGAAAAGACCGCAGCGACCCACCCTTCGCTAGAGTAGGAAGGATGGCACCCTCAGGTGCAGGGAACCGGCAGAATGAAGAAGTAAACCGGAGATGCCGGCCCCAAGGCACGACGCTAGAAACTCAAGAGCACTAGCCCGACGGTAAGCGCAAGAAAAACGACAGTGGCAGTGCTAAGAAACCAGGAGAAGAGTGTGAACGATTACTTTTTGAGTGTGATCTTAGGGATTGTGGAAGGTTTGACGGAGTTTATTCCGGTTAGTTCGACCGCACATTTGCGGTTATCTGAGGCGTTGCTTCATTTTCACTATCCCCAACTTAGCCTGGAAAGCGGGTACTGGAAGATGTATTCGATCGTGATCCAGTTGGGGGCCATTTTGACGCTGCCAATTTATTTCCGACACCGGATAGCGAAATTTTTGTCTACGTTTCCCACTGGAGAAAAGGGGGACCGGACGATTCTGACGCACCCGCTTAGCCTGGTCATGATCGCCTTTGTGGTCACCGCTATTCCTTCTTTCCTGTTGACCAAGGTGATTGGGAAGAATCTGGAGAATCCGTATGTAATTGGCGGAGCGTTGCTCATCGGGGGGATCGTTATGTGGTTCATCGATGCGAGAAACGCGAAATCGGAAGCCGCGGGAGAGGGAGCGAAGGACGGATTCATTCACACCTGGCATATGGAAGCGATGAGCCTGGGGCAGGCAGTGTGGATCGGGGCATGCCAGATTCTGTCCGCGGTGTTTCCGGGGACGTCGCGGTCAATGTCAACAATCGCCGGAGGTCAGGTGGCGGGGATGTCGCGGGCGTCGGCGCTGGAATTTTCCTTTTTTCTGTCGATGCCGACAATGGCGGTGGCAACGCTGTACACCTTATACAAGTCGATTCACGGAACGAAAACGGAAAATCCGATTGGCGTGTCGAGCATCGACGCACACGGATGGTTCGTCCTGGCAATTGGCTTTGTGGTTTCGTTCATCGTGGCGTACGGAAGCGTCGCGTGGTTTATGGCATGGGTGCGGCGGCGGGGATTTGGTCCGTTCGCGATCTACCGCATTATCGTGGGAATCGCGGTCTTGTTTTTTGCCTCGAAACTGGTGGGATGAGGTACCCCGCCCTCTGCAAAGAGCAGAAAGGGCAGGGCCTCTCCAAACTACACGTCCACAGATTACTTGGGCATAACTTCGCGAGCGAGGTGGCTGGCGACCAGCTCGCGGAATTCACTCCGCTTGCGGGCAGCTTCCTGCGAGGCTTCGCGTGAGCCGTAGTGCTTGGCCACGATGGTCGCGGCTTTCGCGTCGATTTGATCCATAGCCGCCCAGTTGGGAAAGAGAAGGCCAAGTGCGACGTCCCAGTCATTGAGGCCATTGGTGGTGGCGTTGGTGAAGACCTTGTAGTCGGAGATCAATCCTGCCTTTTTGTACTCCTCAAGAAGCGGTTTGAGATGATCGTGAAAGTCCTTCCGGAAGGTATCTCCCATGCCTGGCTTGAGGTGGTAATAGGTAACACGCCAGACGCGCCCCACGTCGTAATTGGGACTTTGGGCAAGAGCAGGAGCAACAGCACCAACGCACAGAGGAACGCAAGGGCCAGGGGATTAAACGTTTTGATTTTTATGGTGTGTAACGTGAACCGACCAAGGGTGCTGCAATCTAGCATGGGTGACCTATAGCGTCAAATTTGGTGACGACAGACTGGAAGAGTGGAACCTGAGGGTATGCTGAGGCGGTTTGGAAACAGCCGCGAAGATAGGCTTGTGCGATGGGACGCGAATGGTATCATTTGGACGTTCCTCCAATGAGGGGCGCAACAGCGCCGCGCCCCTGGCGGCACTCAGCCTTCCCCCTAGAGCTGAGGAGAGATTTTGTGCGCTTCCTGACACCAACCGAAAACAAACGGCTAAATGAGCTCATAGGATTTGTGTGCATCATGGCGGCAGTGCTTCTGGCGCTGGCTTTGATTTCGTATTCGCCTCAGGACCCCGCGCTGAATGTGAGCGCGGCTTCCATGGGGGAGAACGCCGTGCGGAACTGGATCGGGCCGGCAGGATCCTACACGGCAGATCTATCGTTTCAGGTGTTTGGATTTGCAGCGTTTTTGCTGCCGGTGGCGATCGGGATCCTGGGCTATCGGTGGTTCCGGAGCCGCGCAATTGATTCGCAGTGGGCGACTCTGGCCGGTTATGGACTTTTGCTTTTGTCTCTACCTTCCCTGCTTTCGATGATTCATTTTCCCGACGTGCGAGGGGCCATTCCCGCGGGGGGGTTCCTGGGCAGCGTCGTGTCTCACGGCCTGCAGCGGGGGTTTAACTTCTGGGGTGCGTTTCTGGTAGCGCTGATCATGATCGTGGTGGCGTTGTTCCTGACGACAAGATTTAGCTTCAGCGGTGCGCATGCCTGGGCGAGTAGCGCAAAGGGACCGCTGGGAAAGATGGAGAAGCTCGGGATATTGCAGCGGGCGCGGGCACGGTGGGAAGAATGGCGGGATGAACGCGAAGAGGCGCGCATGCGACGCGAGGTAGAAGAACGAAAGCTGAGCGGCCGAAAACCTGTGGCCCCGCAGATTGTCGGGAAGGCGGAGACCAGCGAACCCGCAAAAACTATCCATCTGGAAGAGTCGGGAGATGTTTTTAAGGGAAAGCAGGCGGCGCCAGAACCAGACGAGAAAGAACAAACGAGGGAGACACGACACAAAACACCTGTGGTAATGCTGGGACCGGACAGGGACAAGAGGCTCGTCGCGGGCATTTCGGGTAAAGCCGATTCGAAAATCGTTAAAGGATCGACGCAGTACCGTTTGCCCTCGGTCCAATTGCTGCGCGAAGGAGAGGCCGGCCACAAGCTGGACGAAGACGAATTAAAGCTGCGGGCGCGGGCAATCGAAGCAAAGTGCCACGAATTTGGTGTGGAAGGCCGTGTGACCCAGATTAACCCAGGTCCGGTGGTAACGACGTTTGAGTTCAAGCCGGAAGCGGGAATCAAGTACAGTCGAATTATCGGGCTGACAGAGGATTTGTGCTTGGCATTGCAGGCGGAGTCAATCCTGATTGAAAGAATCCCCGGGAAATCCACGATTGGAATTGAAGTGCCAAATGACCGGCGGCAAACCATTGCGTTGCGGGAGATTATTGAGGCGCCGGAATTCGCAAATTCGCCAAGCAAGTTAACACTGGCGATGGGCCGGGACTTACACGGACGCATCCGCGTGACGGATCTGGCCTCGATGCCGCACTTGCTGATCGCGGGGTCGACGGGCACTGGCAAGAGCGTGTTCATCAACTCGCTGATGATGTCC
This sequence comes from Candidatus Acidiferrales bacterium, assembly GCA_963775865.1. GTDB lineage: Bacteria > Acidobacteriota > Terriglobia > Acidiferrales > UBA7541 > Acidiferrum. The sequence continues at coordinate 1,499,332 of CAVZKU010000002.1, forward strand.
ATTCTGTATAAGGCCACACCCGATGACGTGAAGATGGTGCTGGTCGACCCGAAGCGACTGGAATTGAGTCTGTATGGGGACATTCCGCACTTGGTGGCGCCGGTGGTCACCGACCCAAAGGTGGCGTCGAATGTACTGCGCAACGCAACGCGAGAGATGGAAAACCGCCTAAAGTTGCTGGCGCAGCGCGGCGTGCGCAATATCGATCAATATAATCGGACGTTCCAGAAGCAGCAGTCGCTCTCACTGTTCGAAAATGTCGAAGAAAGCGAACACAAGCCACTGCCCTACCTGATTATCATCATTGATGAGTTGGCGGATTTGATGATGGTGGACACCAACAACGTGGAAGAGTCCATCACGCGACTGGCGCAGATGGCGCGCGCCGTGGGAATCCACCTGATTTTGGCGACCCAGAGACCGTCCGTAGACGTAATTACAGGCTTGATCAAGGCAAACTTCCCTGCCCGCATATCGTTCCGTGTTGCCAGCAAGGTGGATTCGCGAACGATTCTCGATTCAAATGGATCGGAATCGCTGCTCGGTAAGGGTGACATGCTGTACCTGCCGGCAGGCTCGGCACGGCTGCACCGGATTCACGGGCCGTTGGTGACAGAGGAAGAGATCACCAACGTATGTGAGTTCTGGAGAGAGCAAGCGCAAGCCAAATATAACGAAGCCTTGCTGGAAGCGCCCAAAGATGAAGACGGAAAGGAAATTCCAAAGGGCAAGGGTGGCACGCAGGTTGAGGAATCCAGTGGAGACGGAACGGGCGGCGAGGATGTGGACGACGAGTTGTACCACGACGCAGTGCGCATCTGCTGCGAAATGGGGCGGGCATCGACATCCACTCTGCAGCGGCGATTGCGGATTGGATACGGGCGCGCTGCGCATCTGATTGATTTGATGGAGAAGGATGGAATTGTGGGGCCACCCGACGGAACACGTCCTCGAGAGGTACTAAAAGGCAGTGATTGGATGCGAGAGTTCGACGACCGGGAGAAGTGAACTGTGGAAGTTATGAATTTCCTCGGGCCCGGGCACCTTTCTCTTTCAGAATTATTCTGCAGATTGCTCTTCACGGAGTCGCAGGACAGACGCTCCGAGCAACCTTTTCATTCTTAACCATACTTTTTAACCGCCCTCATCCTGATGAGCACTGCCCCGCGCGCTGAGGCGGGCGGGCGACTGACGTTAGAACCGAGCGCACTTTATTTCGGCAGTTTTTGGATGGGGCGATCCTACACGATCAGCGTCATAGTAAAAAGCACCGGGAACGCTACGGTCAACCTTTCCGCCGAGACTCCGTCGGGACCGGCTACAGCGCTAGCGGGCTCACGTTCCCAAAGAGACTGAGCGCGGGTGCGTACGCTGACATTCAGCGTAAAGTTCACACCAACTAAAATTGGGACTGCCTCTGGGAACCTGCAATTGCTCAGCAAGGGACCGGATGCGACGTTCGAGGTCCCGTTATATAGCGCGGGGTAGGCAACGAAGAGGTAGGGTATGCCACGGCCACGCACTTTGGAACTGTGCCCGTGGGGACTCGCAATACGCAGAGCATCGTAGTCCAAAATACCGGACTGAACAGCATGACGATCTCCAGCGTTACGGCGAAGGGGAACGGATTTTCGGCCTCGGGTGACACTACACGGATCTCGATCGCCTCAGGAGCCACGGTGCAGTTGACAGCCGCATTTTTGCCTGAATCTGCGGGTAGTTATAGTGGGTCAGTGGAACTGACCTCTACTGCGTCGGACAGCCAACTGAGCTCGCAAGTGCTCGACGCGAGTCACCAGCAAGCTTGGCGTTTGGGACCGTGGATGTGAACGCATCCTCGACTCAGGGAATCACCGTAAAGAAACGCGGAAATTCGAACCTGTCCATCTCCGGAGATAGCGTAAGAGGAACAGGCCGCTACCGGATTGAATGAGCACGAACTTCCGGCAAGCGCGGTTGTGAGAGCTTTCAGGAGTGGCGCTCGATGAATTTGCCAAGGAGCGAGGCGGCGTACTCGCAGAGTTTGCGGTCGTCCGGGCCAAAGGCAGCTTGAAAGTGCGAGTCAATATCGAGTTCGCCCGCAACTTTGCCGCGGACGAAGACGGGAACGACAATTTCGGACTTGGTTTCGAGCGAACAGGCGAGATATCGGGAATCGGCATTGACGTCGTCCACGACGATCGTCTTTCCCGTGGAAGCTGCTGAGCCACAAATCCCCTGGTTGAGGGGAATCCGCGTGTGCGGGGTCATGGTGCCCTTGAACGGACCAAGCACGAGAATGTCGCGTCCATCTTCTTTTTCGAGCATGTAGAAACCGACCCAGTTGTACCGGGTAAGTTTTCCGTGCAGAAGAGCGACGATGCCCTTCATGAAAGCATCGGTGGAAGTTGACGATTTGGCGAGGCTGTCGAGAGTAGGCATCAGGTCTGTGGATTTGGATTGTGTTGTGGTCATGAAGAGTAGTCGAACATAAACAGGTGACATCGGGCAACTGGACCGCTTGCCGCAATGCCACTTTCCGTTTTCTTCGCACAGAATCGCACAGAAGCGCATCCGATTGAAAACTTAGCCGTGTAGTCTTTTCCACTCTGCTCCACGTTTCGTATGCCGACGCACAGAATTGCATGAAAATGAAAATCGGATAGCTCCTCAGGAGCACCAGCCGCACCGAGCCAACCGACCGAAGCACCCACAAACCTCACCCGGTCAGCGTAGGCTTATCCTGTGCGGACAACTTTTTTGAGAAAATTTACTTTTCCGCCGCGAGTTAAGCGCTGCGGTCAGTCGAGCAACCTGCCTACTCACCCTTAGCTCCCGTACCATTACCCATTTTCCGGTTTGCGCCTTACCAGGCACTGGCGAGGTATTGGTGAGCAATTCCGTCGAATTTTTGGATTTCCAGGGGCTCGGCCAATTGCGTGTCCTTTTCCCAAAATAGTCAATGAGACGCCGCGCGAGAGTAAGAATGTCGCTCATCCATCGTTGGCCATTTCGCCGAGGTAGTAATCGCGATGAGCTCCGGCGTGCGTCGTCCTTGTAGGTTGCGGCCCCGCTTCACCGCGCCTCGATCTTTTCCACTCTCGTCACACGACCTGCCACTTCATTGCCGCAAAATCCCAACCCCACAGCGTGTCGCCCGTCTTGGCGAATTCGAAAAGGCAACTTGGGCATTCGACATGCGCCACATCTGTCTCGTCGAATTTCTCATCTGTTGGCCATTTCAACCAAGCACGGCACGCCCTTCGTTGACTTGCCTTCTGACGCAACCTAACATGTGCTACGTATGGGGCATCGACTCTCTCTAATCGTCCAACACTCGCAGGGAATTTCTGTGAGCGAGTCGAAGGGATCGAATCTGATGCTCTTCGTCGGGAAATCTACACGGGATGCACTTTGACCAGGAGGGTCCGATGTGGAGTAAGAAGAACCAGGCTGGGCCGCTAGCTGCCGCTCCAGAACCGAAAGACGCGGTGACAAAAATGAAGAGTACAGATGCGATGCGTCCATTAGATGAGACGAGTGACCGCAAAAATGGGTGGCTAGGGTCAAGCCTGCGTGTGAAAGGCAACATCTCAGGCACTGAGGATCTGCTGATCGACGGCGCGATTGAAGGACTGATCCAGCTTGATGGACGAAAGCTGACGGTTGGAACCACGGCGAAACTAACGGCTGACATCAACGCCCGCGACGTGGTTGTGTACGGCTATGTGAAGGGGAACGTGCACGCTACCGGAAAGATCGAGATTAAGAAGGGCGGTTCGGTGAATGGGAATTTGACGACAGCGCAGATTTTGATCGAAGACGGTGCGGACTTCAGAGGTTCGATCGAAATCGACAGGGGTACGGAAAAAGAAGCTGACAAAAACGTTCCCTCGCGGTCAGCGGCTGCGGCCGGTTCTCGGTGAAGACAGAACATCTCGATCCTATCTCCGGTAACCGCGCAAGCCGTCCCTCTTCGTCCCTCTTCGTCCCTCTTCGTTGACTTGCCTAGTGGGGCAACCTAAGATGTGCGCCAAATGCCGGATTCCTCATCTCTGATCGGACAGACCATCTCCCACTACCGCATCGTCGAGAAACTCGGTGGCGGTGGGATGGGTGTCGTTTATAAGGCCGAAGACACCAGGCTCCATCGCGCGGTGGGTCTGAAATTCCTGCCTGCCGAAATGCTCCACGACTCCGCCGCTCTTGAACGCTTCCGCCGTGAAGCGCAGGCAGCTTCAGCGTTGAATCACCCGAACATCTGCACCATTCACGATATCGGCGAACAGGACGGCCAGCGTTTCATTGCGATGGAGTTCCTCGACGGCGCAACGCTGAAGCACCGTATTTCCGGCAAGCCTCTGCCGTTCGACGAATTGCTGGAACTAGCAATTCAAATTGCCGATGGGCTACGTGCAGCGCACGCTCAGGGCATCATCCATCGTGACATCAAGCCAGCAAATCTTTTTGTAACCAAATTGGGCAACGCCAAAATCCTCGATTTCGGTCTGGCGAAATTTGCTCCTGTCGCCGAGGGCGGTATCTCTGCGATGCCGACGGCTACGGCGGATTTCTTGCTCACAAGCCCCGGCTCCACGATGGGCACCATTGCCTATATGTCTCCGGAGCAGGCATGGGGCGAGGAACTGGATGCACGGACGGACTTGTTCTCGTTCGGAGCAGTTCTCTACGAGATGGCGACAGGACGGATGGCCTTTCCTGGGAATAGTGCTGCGGTCATCTACGAAGCGATCCTGAATCGCAGTCCTGTTGCGGCGTCGCAGATCAATAAATCACTCCCACCAAAGCTGGACGAAATCATTGGCAAGGCAGTTGAAAAGGACCGCAAGCTTCGTTACCAAAATGCTGCCGATATTCGCACGGACTTGCAGCGGTTGAAGCGCGACACAGAATCCGCACGCCTGCCAGTAGCGACCGACGCCGCAGTCAGGGAAAAGTTTGTACCAGGCAGGCGAGGGGGCGTCAGCAGGATAGTGATTGCCCCCGCTGTCATGGTGCTGCTGGCGCTTGCAGTTGGCGGATACTTCTATTTCCATCGAACCCCGAAGCTCACCGACAAGGACACCATCGTCCTCGCCGACTTCACGAATACGACTGGCGATACGGTGTTTGATGGCACGCTGCGGCAGGGATTATCGGTACAACTGGAGCAATCACCGTTTCTGAGCATTATCTCTGACCAGCAAATCCAGCAGACCTTGCAGATGATGGGCCAGAAGCCGGATGCGAAACTCACGCTGGAGATTGCACGGGAACTCTGCCAACGGACGGGTAGCGCCGCTACCCTCGACGGTTCGATAACGCAGATTGGCACACCATATCTTCTGACAGTCAAAGCGGTCAACTGCTCAAACGGGGAATCGCTGGCGAGCACGCAAGCTCAGGCCAGCGACAAGAGTCATGTGCTCGATGCATTGGGGAAGACTGCTTCGGAAATTCGGAACAAACTGGGAGAGTCCCTGAGTACGGTGCAGAAGTACGACACGCCGCTTGTCCAGGCTACCACACCGTCGCTGGAAGCCCTTCAGGCCTACAGCGCAGGGTACCGGGCGGCAATCGGTCAGGGAGATTTCGCGGCAGCAAGACATTTGTTTCAGCAAGCGATAAAGCTCGACTCGAATTTTGCGATGGCTTACCTCGGCCTTGGACTCAGTTCCGGGGCCGTCGGAGAAACGGCTCTGGCATCTGAAAACATCCGGAAAGCATTCGGACTGCGTGCAGGCGTGAGCGAGCGAGAGAAGCTATGGATAGAATCTGAATACCAATACATTACTGGCAACCTCGAACGGTGCAGTTCAATTACCTTCCGACTCTGTACGCGTAGCTTGCCCTCAATGGGAACGATTCATCTAAAGCCATTGAAGTCCTTCAGGCCGCCGTACCCTATGAGCTAGGGACGGGAGCCTCTCTCTATCCCGTCTACATGCGCGGCGAAGCCTATCTGGCCTCGCATCAGGGCAGCGAAGCCGCCGCCGAGTTCCAGAAGATTCTCGGACCATCGGGGAGTTGTAACCAACGAACCTATCGGCGCACTCGCTCACCTTCAGTTGGGCCGCGCCTATGCCGTGCAAGGCGACACCGCCAAGGCCAAGGCGGCGTATCAGGATTTCCTCACGCTCTGGAAAGACGCCGACCCCGGCATCCCGATCCTCATCGCTGCGAAAGCCGAGTACGCCAAACTGAACTAGATCTTTGTGACCGAGCGCAGGCACGCGAAAATTCTCGATTTCGGTCTAGCGAAGGTCAAGTTTACCGGGCCAAACGAGAACAGGTCGCTCCGCGCATCCAATTCCTTCGCACGGTAAAACCATCGGAGCGCCCCAGGTCACGTTAAAGGTCCCCTTTGCCCTTTCCCTGGTTTACGCCAGCGGTAACGCCGACGATTTTTCGAGGGACCTTTCCACCATCGTCTATGCGCGCCCCGGCGGTCACGCCGACCTCTATCTTTTGAGTCAGAAATAAATCATAGTCGCGAAATTGAACTCTGCTGGGAAATGGCTTGTTAGTTCTTGTCGAGCGCGTAGCTTAGGCCTGCATTTCGTAGGATTGAATGCAGCTTCGTTGACTTACCCTTTGTCGCAACCTAATATGACGGCACTATGACGGGCTCCGATGCGTTTATCGACAAGACTGTCTCCCATTACCGCATTATCCAAAAGCTGGGTGGTGGTGGGATGGGAGTAGTCTATAAAGCCGAGGACACCGATCTCGGCCGATCCGTCGCCCTCAAATTTCTTCCCGATGACCTTGCGAAAGACCCTCAAGCCTTGAAGCGATTCCGGCGCGAGGCGAGAGCGGCGTCGGCCCTAAATCATCCCAACATTTGCACGGTGTATGAGATAGGGAGCGCGGAGGGCCGCTCCTTCCTGGCGATGGAGTATTTGGAAGGGCACACGCTGAAACGCACCATCGAAGGGCAATCCCTTCCTCTGGAGCAAGTGCTTGCATTCGGAATTCAGCTTGGGGAAGGACTCGAAGCGGCCCATTCCAAAGGGGTAATCCACCGCGACATCAAACCAAACAACATTTTTGTAAGCACCCACGGCCGCTTGAAGATTCTGGACTTTGGTTTGGCCAAACTGACCCCTTTTCTCAAAAATTTCGAGGGACAGGGAAAAGAATCGCAGTCGACGGTGATGGTGGATGCGGAATTGACGAGTCCGGGAACAACGTTAGGAACGGTGGCGTACATGTCGCCGGAGCAGGCGCTGGGCGAGCCACTGGACGCGCGCACGGATATTTTTTCTTTTGGGGTGGTGCTCTACGAAATGGCGACCGGAACTTTGCCTTTCCCCGGGACGACCGCTGCTTCAATTTTTGACGGCATCTTGCACAACGATCCTGTGCCTGTCGCTCAGAAGAATCCAGCATTGCCCGCCGAACTGGAAAAAATCATCTTGCAAGCCCTGACCAAGAAACGAGAGAAACGCTACCAATCCGCGCAAGAAATGGTAGAAGCCCTGAAAAGCTTGCGGCAGGCTTCCAGCGGCCCGGTGCCGATAGCGAAGATAGTCCGGAAGCCAAAATTTGCCGTTCCACTCGCGCTCGTTTGCGTCGGCCTGATTTTCCTGGGGGGATGGATCATACGGCGGAACCAGCGGATTCGCTGGGTGCATGAGGAGGCCCTTCCGAAAATCCAGCAGTTGGTCATGGATCAAAAAGGAGTGGCGGCCTACAAACTGCTGCAGCAGGTAGAGCGATATGCCACCGGAGACCCAGCAGTAAGCAAGTTGAAAGCGGAAACGTTGTGGCCGGCGAGAGTCCATACGGAACCTCCAGGGGCTGACGTTTACATGAGGGACTACAGTGATGCACAGAGTAATTGGGTGCTTCTTGGAGAAACGCCGCTGGATCAAAATCGCTTGCCGCACGCGGTCTATGCATTTCGAATCAGCAAGGATGGATACGAAACGGTGTATGCGACGGGCTACCCTGGCGACAGCAGGCTCTCGAACGTCGTGTTGGATCGCGTCGGGACCCTCCCGACGGGAATGGTGCGGGTACCTGCCGGAGAAGCGGACCCAACAGGACACGCCAATATGAAAGTGGATGACTTTCTGATCGACAAATTCGAAGTGACAAACCGCGAATTCAAGAAGTTCGTGGACGGGGGCGGATATCAAGACGCGAGGAACTGGAAGTTTCCGTTCATCAAAGATGGACGCACACTGGAATTCCGTGAGGCGATGCAAATATTCCGTGACAAAACGGATCGACCAGGACCTTCGACCTGGGAACTTGGCAACTATCCAGCGGGAGAAGAGGATTTCCCGGTAAGCGGCGTAAGTTGGTATGAAGCGGCAGCGTTTGCGGAATTTGCGGGAAAGAGCGTTCCGACAGTGTTTCACTGGTACCGTGCGGCCAACATGGGCTTATATTCGGACATTCTGCAGGCGAGCAATTTTGCCAGGAAAGGTCCAGCGAAGGTAGGCAGCTATCCGGGGCTGGGACCGTACGGTACGTATGATATGGCGGGCAATGTGAAGGAATGGTGCCTGAATTTAGAGGGAGACCGTAGATATATCCTTGGGGGTGCTTCGACGGATCCTCCTTACATGTACCAGGAGCCTGATGCGCGTTTGCCTTTCGACCGCTCGGCGACAAATGGCATACGGCTGGTGAAATATCCAAAGTCAGGGCCGCTTGCCGGAAAATCTCACCGCTCCCGTCTCTTTTGAAAAGGCAGACTACCGCAACGTGAAACCGGTGTCTGATGCGATCTTCCGAATTTACGAAGGAATGTATGCCTACGATCGCACCCCGCTGGACGCCAAGCTGGAGAGCGAGGACGACAGTTCGCTCTACTGGCGAAGGCAACGGATCACATTAAATGCAACGTACGGAACGGAGCGGGTAATAGCGTATCTCTTTCTGCCCAAGAATGTTTCTCCTCCCTACCAGACCGTGGTGTACTTCCCGCACAGCGGGGCGCAGTATTTTCACACCTTGGAAGATACTCAACTTGCAATGATTGATTTTCTAGTGAAAAGCGGGCGCGCACTGGTGTTTCCTATATACAAGGATACGTACGAACGGCTGGGAAATCCGCCTGACCCGGGTACGATTGCGGAAAGACAAGAAACCATTCAGCAAGCGGCTGACCTTCGGCGCTCCATCGACTATCTGGAGACGCGAAAAGACATTGACATGACGCGGCTGGGGTATTTTGGAATCAGTTGGGGAGCTGTGCTGGGCCCGATTATGACCGCGCTCGAAAAACGCTTCAAGGTGGCAGTGTTTGAGATGGGAGGGTGCGACAACGAGAGCGTGCTCCCAGAAGCAGACCCGATGAATTATGCGCCGCGGGTGAAAATTCCCGTGCTAATGACCAACGGGCGGTATGATTTCGAGATCCCGCTTGAAACTTGCCAAGAGCCACTCTTCCGTGCATTGGGGACAGCGACACAGGACAAAAGGCATGTCCTCTACGATACTGGGCACATGCCTCCGCAGCTACCGCTGATGAAAGAGACCCTCGATTGGCTGGATCATTATCTTGGGCCGGTGAAATAAGCGATGGATTCCGCCGTTCGTTTTCCACGGCTGCAAAAAAAACCATTGTTTGCGACGGGCCAATTCCGCTGGATGGCAAGTCCGCTAACCTGCCAACGGGCTCCTAGTACTCTCCGTCTTCCGTTGTTTTGACCATCGTGCGCCATAGAAATGAAATGGCGTCTCACATGGAGCCGCCCTCGGGTTGATTGTTGATGTTTATGGCAGACAGACTCTACTTGCCTGTCCTCTGCCGCAAACTCTTTTGCGGAGAACCCAATGGCCGAAGAACGTAAGCACGCCATTTTGTTTGCGACGACACTTTTGTGCGCTCGCAGGATTATCGATTTGATAGACACCAGCGCCTCAGACAGGATGGGAAAGAAACACTGGTTGAGGGCTTTAAGAACGACTGTTAGCGCATCGGGCAACTGAAAAAGGCATTCGGCCAGCGGCCGGCCGAATCCATCCCCATCGAAGCCATCCGCGCGTTTTTCGGTGGACGGAATTGGGTGCCCGGAACTTTCAATCGAACGCGCAATGTCCTGTTTGCGATCTATCGCCTCGGCATCGAAAACAAAAAAGTAATCGTCAATCCTGCGAAACTTCTTAAGCGGAAAAGGGTATCCGATGACCGCGTACGTTTCCTCAATCAATTCCCTCCCCTACCCATAAAAGTGGATTTCCTCAAGCCACACCAAACCGAAGAAGCACGGCTGCGCGCTGTCATCGAATGCGATTTCCCGGAGCACTTCGAGGAGTTTGTAATCGGCCTGAATACCGGGATGCGATCCAAGGAGCAGTTCGCTCGCCTCGATTGGTCATGCGTCGATTTGGTTCGCAAGGATATTGCCATCCCGCAGAGTAAGAACGGCAAGGGCCGCCACATTCCGTTGAACGACGCAGCACGAGCCGCGTTTGAATCCCTGCGCCAACAAAGCGTGGGCAAGGGAGCCGTGCCGATCCGTGCCAGCGGCCCGATATTCATCGGCAAGAGCGGGGAGCGGTTGTTGAGCGCGCGGCATTGGTTCCCGCGGGCGGTCAAGAAAGCGGATATCACCGATTTCACCTGGCACGATTTGCGGCATACATTCGCCTCGCGCCTGGTAATGGCTGATGTAGACATTCGCACTGTCGCCGAGCTGCTCGGCCACAAGTCGCTGACGATGACGATGCGCTACAGCCATCTCTCGCCGGAGCACAAGCAGGTTGCAGTTGAGCGCCTGGGCCGATATAATTCGTGAAGTTCGCGGCTTTTTCCGTCGCGGGGGAATTTCAACCGACACCTCTGCCGACACCAGCCAGAACGGACCACCTGTAAGTCGTTGAAAAGCCGGGGTAGCTCATTGGTAGAGCGCCGCCCTGAAAAGGCGGGCGTAGCCAGTTCGATTCTGGCCCCCGGCACCACCGATACTGCCACGCCCCACAAAGTTCCAAGTCCCTGACGCTATGTAGCATTCCCCACTAGGAGTTAGAGTAATTTTCTCGATGTGCTTCGCGAGTTCCGCACGGACGCTGGCAATGTCTGAGTTCATGATGGTCCGAAGATTTTGCATGCGCTCTGTGACATAATCCCGAATGTTGCGTAGTTTGGTGCGAAGAGAATCCGGATGGGCTCCGAGGAGCCTCCCGGTGATCTCGCTTACTTGGCGTTCACGGTCCACAAGTGCCGCTCTCAATCCTGCTGAAGACTCTCCTTGAGCTACAAAATTGGTCAGGTTCACGATCTCGCGCTCTAGTTCTTCTTTGCGACCCCGCATCTGCTCAAGCTCGCCACCCAACTTGTCCAACGCCTTGAGAAATTCAACCTCGAAATTATCGAGGACGTATTCAACCGCTTCGGGTCGGATTACTTGCTCCTGTAACGCGGAGAGCAATTTTTCTTCGAGTACCTTGCGAAAAACACGCACGCCGTTTGTGCAAACACTCGCTCCACGGAAGGTATTTTGCGGACAGCCGTAGACGACATCGCTCCGTCCGCGCCAGCGCCCCGAAACGATACTGATATTCGCGCCGCACTGGCTACACTTTAACAAACCAGAGAACAGGTAGGGCGAGCTCGCTGATCGGCCCCGCATCCCGCCTTTTTTCCCTATCTCGCCATAAAGCTGTTTGATTGTTGCGATACGCGCCTGCACTGCGTTCCATAGTTCTTCGGGGATAATTCGTTGCTCCGGTATTTCGCGCACGACCCACTTGTCCGGCGTAGTTCGTTTGTAGATGCGTTTCCCCGCTTTCGAGCGAACTTTGATTGTCTTGCCCCAGATCACTTGCCCATGAAAACGTTCGTTCCTTAGAAGCGTGCGAATCGACGACGGACACCAAGAGCGGGAGATTCTTCCCTTCTGCGGCTGAGGCGAAAGAATCTTTTCGGCGTTCAATTGTTTGGCGATTCTCTGTAAGCTGTTGCCATCGGCGTACATCTGGAAGATTCGCCGAATGATGCTCGCTTGATCTTCGCGCACTTCCAAGCGCACTCCGTTAATAAGCGGCCTGCCGTGCTGGTCAACCCGTGACGGGTCTTCAATTGGTACATTGCGATAGCCAAAGCATCGCCCCCCGGTGTGCAAGCCATTGATTGCTTTACCCTCGACACCGCGATGGACCTTCTTTCCGAGCTCCTTGAGGTACAGGGAGTCAACAATGCCGTGCGTCGCGAGCAGCACTTCCGCCTGCTCGGAGTCAGTATCAATTCCCTGGCTTACGAAGACAAGGCGCACGCCAGCAAAGCGTAGCTCATCGTGAATCGTGAAGGAATCTTTGAGCGTGCGGCTCATACGGGAAGTGTCGTCCACAAGCACAACGTCGAACGGTTTTTCCTTACTGGTGGCGGCGACAAGCATTCGGCGTAAACCGAAGCGGTCATCGGTCGCACCTGAAACGGCCTCGTCGCTGTAGATGTGGGAATCAAGAACGGTCCAGCTGCGTCGCTCTGCATACTCGCGGCACTTTCGCACCTGGTCTTCGATGCTCAGTGGGCTTTGTTTCTCTCTTGAGAAGCGAGCATAAATGGCACAGCGAAGCTGGCTCACAGGACTCTCTTGGTTAAGGCCAAATCTTCCGGAGAAAAATGTTTCATACCTTGAGGTATGGGAGCAAGGCAATTTTCACGTTCATATTCCCGGACATATTCTTTCACGAGTGCCGGAATTACAATCGTGTCTAGAAATTCACGCAATGCCGGGTCGAGTTGTGCGTTCCGTGACCTCGCCTTGCCGTCGAATTGGAGCACCCTGACCATGTAGTTTTACCGCTGGTCTTCCTTCTCAGGCGTCCAGCCATTGGGCATCGAGCGCCGTTCTTCGGTGTGTTTAGGTGTGAGCAGCATGGTCAGGTACCCCTTGCAGTTCCGAATTGGACCACCGTGTCCATTTCAAATATCTACCGCTAGTCATCGCCCTCACAGCGGTGTCCGCTTGTAACGCCTCTTTACGTCTTCCTCCTCGACCTTGTGTTTGTGCTTATAGAAGAGCCCTGGCACTTCGACGCCCCGCCTTTTGCATTGCTGAATCGTCGCCTCCATGATATCGGTCCAGATTGGGTCTGCTCCCGCCGAAGAGTAGTTCGCGGTCCAGATTTCCTGAAATCTTGGTTCCCCAAACGGTTTGTGGCCAATAGCCAAAAAAGCCTCTATGATCGCAGCGTCGGCGGTGGAGGAGGTCTTCCGCCTCCGCGTTTCTTCTTGCTCTTCCTTTTCTCCTTCTACTTCTCCTTCTCCTTCTTGGAGATAGTTAGACCTTCTTTTGCGTGATAGCTTCTTTGATAGCTTCTTGTTCTTTCTCCTGTAAGTTTTCTGATAGACCTTCTGCCGTTGATACTCTGACTGATACTTTTCCCAATTGCAGATCGTGATCATGTACAGCCTTACAGGCTCTTCCGTTGTTACATGGAAACTGATTTTTCCGGTCTGTGCAAAAAAGTTCAAAAGTAGGTAGGAGATCGATTTCGGCTCCTGCATCAAGAGCCTCGAATGTCTTCAACGGATACCCCACATGGTGGTCACCGTCCATTCCGGCACAGATGATTCCCGGGTATCGTGACCGCCCTGCCATCGCTAGGAGATCAATCCAGAATGCGCGTTGCGCCCCGGACATCTGATAGCGAGTAGTGCCATCCAGCCATTCGTTAACCCAAAGCTTTACCCAGGCCCGCCTCATGAATTTCATGGCCGCTTCTCCCCATCTGAGATGCACCCTGTTCAGGCCCGAGGGTGCTCTCGCCGGTACGCTTCGACTTCTCGGATTGAGACAAGCCAGCGGCCCAGCACTTTACGCCCTTCGATGCGGCCTGACGCAAGCAACTCGTACATATAGAGCCTTCCCACGCCTAATATTTTCGCCGCCTCTGTAGCTGTGACTTCAGGTCGTTTCATCTCGCTCTCCTCCATTTTATTTTCATGGCTTCGCAAACTAAGATGATTTTACTCCTTGCATTGTGCAGGTCACTATGATAATCACTAGTGTCTTCTGAAGTGTACTGCAATGCACAAAAGAAAATACATTCTCTGGGACCTGGATAGGCTGGCAATGTTCTCCAATGTAAACGGGCCGCAAGAAGCGAAGCGGTTCCGCGCAAAAAACGACGATTTTTTCCCGCCTCATTTTTGGAAAAACAGAGTTGCAGCAGAAGCAGATGACCCGATACCTGAAGGGGATCCCTTGTTCGGGTTGTATGGCACTGACGCCTCAGACATGCTACTGGCGATGGGACTGAAGAGCCGTCCCAGTTCGGTCCCGTTCTGGTGGTGGCTTAAACAGAGAGTGCGCGTTGCCTGGAAGCGTGGCTTTCCTCTTGAAATATGCGTGAATCTCATCGCCTCGACTTCCCCTCCGTTGGGGTCAATACAGGTCTGGCCCTACCAACGGGCCTTGATGTTTCTGGGTTGTGAACCTTGGCGTGCTCGTTTTTGCGGTCAATGTGGAGCGAGATTCGTCGCGGACAAACCGGCCAGACGATTCTGCTCCCGTCGCTGTTCCGTGGAGGCGCGTCGAAAATCGCGAGCCACCTCCTGGGAGAAACATGGCGAAGAATGGCGCACCCGGCACGTAAAAAAGATAACGAGAAGCAATCGTACAGAACGACCTCGGAAGAATTACAAGACGGGGCCAAAGGCAAAGAAAGCTTAAAAAATACGGGGCGCATCGGTGCTAGTAACACCGACACGCCCCTGACCGGTTACCTGGTTTGGAGGCAACGTGGCTACCCATAGGATAATCCGCACCGCCCTATACGCAAGAATCAGTACATCGAATAACGGCCAATCCCCCGAGATGCAATTGCGCGAATTACGCGAATACTGTGAGCGGCGGGGCTGGACCGTCGCTGGGGAGTACGTTGACGCGGGATTCAGCGGAGCGAAAGATCGCAGGCCAGAGTTAGACCGGTTGATGCAGGACGCACACAAGCGGCGCTTCGATGTAGTAGCCGTTTGGAAGTTTGATCGATTCGCTCGTTCTGTCTCGCATCTGCCTCCGCTCTCGCTATTTCGACCTGTATACCTCTGTTGACCGCCTCGTTTATTAACGTACGTCACGAATAAATAGTGGCATGCGCGAGTCAACGAGACATACAGCAGCCTTCTCTCATCCTCGACCTGCCGACCCATCGCACGGCCCGGAATGTACTCGTCTTCGGCGGCTGCCACAATCACTGCCTTAGCAGTCAGACCTTTCGCTTGGTGCATTGTCATGATGGAAGCTACGTTCTCGGGTACGTCTTGCTCCATTTGTCCGAGAGAAACAGTTGCAGCCTTTAATAGCTCATCAAGGGAATGGCAGCCTGCGTTTTCGGGCTTATCAAAAATCTTGAGCACATCACTAAGAATAGTTGCGTCGGAAATTTCCGCTTCTGCTACTTGCTGAAGCCATTTCAGAATTTCATCTGTTGGAGCGGGACCGTAGCCCTTAATTTTGTCCTTTATTGCATCAAGCTCGGTCTTGATAACTTTGGCCTTTACTCCGAAAAGCGCAGGGTCTTGTGCTATCTTTTCCAGCGCAGCGATAAATCGAACGCCTTCTCGCCGCGCAACCTCGTAGACGGCACGAAAACTCGATTCGCCTAAGCCGTTCTTCCGCACTTCTAATATGCTGCGCCACGCAAGGTCGTCTTTAGGGTTTGCGATGAGCCGCAATAGCGACAAAAACTCTCGCCCGGATTCTGTCTCCAAAGGCTCAAGTGGATTCGATGAAATATTGACCGGCACGCCTACGCTCAACAAAGCCGCTGACAGAGGTGTGGAAAACACCTTATATCTGTCAGTGCGTAGAAGTATCAGAATGTCTTGCGGCTTCAGCCCTTTTCGCTTTACGAGCCAGCGGCATATTTTCCCGATGCCAAGCGCCTCTTCTCCCTGGTCAGCAAATGACAAAATGTTGACTTGCCCAGGCTCCTTGCTGTCCGTTTCAAGTTTCTTTTCAATTCGGCGAGGGTCTTGACGAGCCACATACAAAGCGAAGTCGAGGATGGCTTTGTCGCAGCGTTTGCAATGCATCAGGTCCAATTGTTGGGATGGCTTAAACTCGTTCGGGAAACGCCGGATGCCTTCTGGCTCCGCGTAACGAAACCCATAGATACTCTGGTCGTCATCTCCCGCTCCGTAAATTTCGCAACCTACTTTAGCCAGCAGACTAACAACCGCAAGGTCGCATGGATTCAGGTCTTGAAATTCATCGACTAGTACATGCTCTGGCGGGCCTTCAATTTGAACATCGCCCTCTTCAAGCCCGGTCTTTAGCTGATAAACTAATTCCGCCCGCATCGTATAACCGTAAATCTGTCGGTGCTCACGCCAAGCTCCAAGAAATTTTGGGTCCGGGAATGTTCTTTCCCAGTCTTTTTGGTCCGCTGATAACTGCTGCCAGTCTGCCGACAATCTACCGAATAATTGTCGCGTTACCTTTTTTGATTTATCCATCAGTGCTTGCATTTCTGAAATGATGATGACTTCATCTTCCCAGTCGTCAGAGATTCTAATTGGTTGAGGCAGCTTGGTCCGGCTTTCGTTACGCAGTAGCTCGCGCAGAGCGTACGAGTGCAAGGTTGAAATGCGGGGCAGTTTCTTGGTCTTTGTCTTCTCTTCCTTGTCCTTTGCTTCTACTTCTGCTGCTACTCGTTTTCTCAATTCCGCTGCCGCAAACTTCGTGAATGTGAAGGCGAGGATAGACCCCGCTGGCTTCTTCAAGTCAACAAAGAGCCGAACAATTCTGCGAGTCAGCGTAAAAGTCTTGCCGGTCCCCGGACCTGCTAGCAGCCTTGCATGGGAGCCTGCGTAAGAAGCTGCTTTCTTCTGTTCGTCTGTAAGGCCATCTTGCCAAGCCATCGTTCGGAATCCTCGCGCGCGAAGAGTCTAACACTAACATGCTCTCGGAATCGGAACGCAACCTGGGGGAAGCTGTGTCGAAGGGCGGGAAAGGCTTTAGACATGCCGCGCCGTGCAGTGTGAGCACCACACGACTTCCATTTTCGCCCCACATCCGATGTAATTGCGAAATTACCGCCATCGGTAGGACCTACAAAACTCCGAGAATCCAAGGTGATTCCGAGGCGCTGGAGCGCGATTCCAGGGGAGTGCCATCCGCCATTGCTACCGCGACCTCGTTGAACCAACTCGCCACAATCCGGGGCCTGCCTCGCTTCCGAATCCCGCAAGATGAAGCCCTGGGTTCCAGTGCGGTTTTGAGTTCTTTTCGTCGGTTCCAGAAGCAAACTGTCGTCCAGTATGCCTTGCGGAAGGCGCGACGGATTCACGCGTTCCTTCACGGGCCGGCGTTTTTGCCCATTCCCCGAGGTGACTAACGGCGCCGAACGCACAGTTTTGACGCTTTCAGACCATCGCTGGCGCAGTGGACGCGTTCGCCAGACATTGCGCGTGCCCCCGCTATGGGACCGGGGCGCGTCTTATCGCGGTGATTAGTGACGCATTCCTCGCGTCGGAGAAGCACCGCATGCGAGATGAACGTGGACTTCGATCGCGGCAGTGAGTTCGCGCAGCAATGAACGCTGGTTCCCTCGCGCGAGAGACAGCAATCGATCGAGGAGCTCAGCCGGTATGACGGTTGTCAGGATGACGGAGGCGAGCATGGACTTTAAGCGTGTCATTGCTTCTTCCTCCCTGACCAAAACGCGACCACTGTCATTCGGTTCTTTTTTCGATTTGCGCTGGATTTTCCACGACGTCGATCACTTGGTCATCCGCAGGGTAGCACGGATTCCTCCGCAGCGAAAAAGTAGGGATAGAAAAGTATTTAAAACGTGGCGCTTCCTCGCTCGTGTCTGGCTGCGAACGCCGATCCGCGAACAGTTCCGGCGCTCCTTGAATCGCTTGCCGCTTCCAGTTCGTCACCTGGCTGGGATGCAACCCGTAATACGAAGCAATTTCCTGAATGGTCTTCTGTTCCTTGATGGCCTCCAGCGCGATTCGTGCTTTCATTTCCGCGCTGAAGCTTCGCCGTTGCCTCGATTTCATCTTTGCTCGCTTTCCGAGGCAGCGATTTTGCACCTTAATGAGTGGTCCGAATGTTGGGGAGCACTTCACTCTGCCCGTTCTCATGGCCTCTGGGATGAGCACCGAAGCGGCCTTGTGCTTCACGTCGAAAGCGTTCGAGGGCAGTGAAGTCGTGCAGGATTTCAGTAGGCAGGAATTTCCTGTTGGCTGTCCTGAAAGATTTTGGATATTCAAAACCTGACCACAACTTCGTTGGGTCTGGTCGGCAGACTAAAGCTCCCGCCTCGTGCTGCGTTCAGTTTCACGCTTGCAGGAACATCCAATTCAGCAATGGGGATTCTTCTCGTCCACGAGCCGGTGCTCCAGTAATCCGCACTCGTGTAAAGAGAATTGCCCTGGACGACATATCTTCCGACTTCTTCCTGGTGTGTATCACGAAACACGAGCACAGCAGGCGGCAATTTGGTGGGTGGCTGGGACGCTTCTTTAGGACTAGTGCTGGACGCTTGTGGTTGCATATATTCCGGGCTAACTGGCAAATGGCTACCGGTCGGAATCCGCACCCATTGCCCGTCACGGTTTTCCAGGATGAGCGATTCGACTGGGTGTGCTACGGGAACGGGCGGTTGCTCGGGCTGCGCGACCACAAGGTTGACTGGAGGTTCCTCCGACGTAACCGGCTCATAGTCGGAGTCGTAGTATGGATAATAGGCGAAACCAGCGTAAGAGTGGTGCCGAGCCGGACGGACCAGCCTCGTTCTTCCGCTGAGCCTGAATGCGGACCCCGGATGAGGAGCCCCAGCGAATCCCATGCCGCGAACTTGGGCAGGCGCAGATGCCGCGAAGAGCCCCACTACAAGCAAGGCAAGCGCCAGCGCGATGGTTAGTCGAGAAATCATAATTACCCTGCTGATGGCATGGAGCCACGCCCGGAATTCCCGATTTGACCGGCCAACACATAGGCTACGCTTAGTGATTCTCGGTATGCAATGCCCGTCTTCCAGATAATCGAATAGTTATGTAAAGGGTGGTTTTGCACCTCTGCTTTCGAGAAAGTCACACTCCGAGGGGCCCTATTTCAGTTTCGGTCTTGCAGCCCCACGAAAAAATCGCGAATCCGATGCCAAACCCCGTCATGCGTCGATCAGCTCTCAAGCAATCTTACCGCCGCTGTGGCCATGGCAAAGCCATTCATCACACCCATCAAATCACAGTCAGGAATAAGTATGTGGTCTGCAGTCCGTGTAACTATCCCGATTGCAAGTGCCGTGATTATCGACCGATGAAGTAGTTCCCTATTACAGGCAGGAATCCGCCTTCGTGCTAGCGTCGTACGAACTATTCTGTCGTACAATCACGCCGTGCCGAAAAAGCCCAACCCGGCTCCACGCAAACACGAAGTCGGCGACAAAATCCAAGTCAACATGCATGCCGGAAAGATCGTAGACGCGACTATCAAGGCGATTATTGAATCCACCGACGGCGTGAAATACCAAGTTGATTTTGGCCACGACCAAACTGCGCTGATTCATGAATGGCAGATCGTGAAGGACTAGGCTTTGGGCAATCGCTCGTCGATCTTGCCCATGAGCTGCAACACTTGATCGATCGCTTCATTCTCGAATACTCCAAGCCAGTGTTTCTTTCCCATCCTCTCGGACGAATTAGTGTCAATCAGGTCGATGATCTTGCGTGCACACAAGAGTGTCGTCGCAAACAAAATGGCGTGCTTACGTTCTTCGGTCATTGAAGTTCTCCGCGGGAATTTGCGGCAGAGGAAGGAATTACAGTCTACTCCAAATCACAACCGATCACCGAATCTCTGTGCCTATGCGTGTAGGAACCGGTTGCTAAACCGGAAATGTCGGTTATGATTGCTTCGCAAATTCCGGCGAAACTGGTTGCAAAGGTGGCGCTAAGTGAAAGCCAGAACAAGGGAGAGCTCATGACGCGGATTCTGCTGCTAGGCCTCGATCCCGACACTGTGGATTATTCTGACCCTGCATTGCCGCCAGGTATGACTGCCGAGAAGGTTCGCGCTGGCATCGCGGTTGCGCTGAAGCAGTTCACTGATCGCGGATGGGAGTCCGACTTTGGTTTTATCTGCCCGGACGAAACCGCCGGACCGACAGTGGAGCGTCAGTTACGTTCGACGAATTATGATTGTGTGGTCATCGGAGGCGGCGTGCGTCTGCCGCCCCGCAACCTTGCGTTATTCGAAGTCGTCATCAACGCTATTCGTAAGACTGCCCCGGGCGCGGCGATTGCCTTCAATACTCGGCCCGAAGATAGCGCCGATGCTGCCGCCCGATGGGTGGCGGCCGGAAGCCGAGCTGTATAGTCAAGCTCCCAACAAAACCAGTTCGCCGCCGCAGGCACGCCGTGTCCTCCGGCTCTCCACTTGGCCGGTGACGCGCAACCCGTTGGCTCATAATACCAAGATGGACGGTTATGCCGTTAATCAGGACTCTGGGGGTGGGTAAGGTGCTCGCCGATGGACAGGCTAACGAACCGCCGGGATAAGACTAGTCTTTCCGGACCGCGATACACTCGATTTCAATATCAAACGGGCCCGTCCATACCGGCACACAGAAGAAAATGCGGGCTGGCGGATTCTTGGGAAAGTAGCGCTTGTAAATTTCGTTGAATGCCTTGA
>CAVZKU010000003.1:0-240004 GCA_963775865.1 Candidatus Acidiferrales bacterium
TCAACCACGAATAGGGCTCTCATCGCGGCGCGACCTTCTAATCGGCTTTGGAAGACATTTATGGTGGTTCATATTTTTCTCAAAACGGGGCTTTCACTTTTAAAGCAATGAAGAAATACAAATTCAAAGCGAAAATTGAAGCAGGCGGTGGCGGTGGTGCCTATGTTTTTTTTCCGTACGACACCGAGAAGGAATTCGCCGCCAAAGGGAGGGTGCCTGTAAAGGCGACTTTCGATGGTGTTCCCTATACGGGCTCGCTCGTCAAGTACAGCAATCCACTTCATATGCTGGGTATGCTTAAAGTCGTGCGCGAGCAAACGGGGAAAGCCCCAGGCGATACTGTTGAAGTGGTTGTTTGGAAAGATGAAGAGGTAAGAACCGTCGAACTGCCGGTTGAATTTGAAAAGTTGATGAAGAAAGCAGGGCTGCTGCAAGTCTTCAATAAACTGAGCTACACCCACCGCAAGGAATACTGCCGCTGGATCACCGAAGCCAAGAAGGAAGAAACACGGCTAAAGAGATTAGAGAAAGCCATTGAAATGCTTAGAAAGGGAGTAAGCACCCCGGGGTAGAACAAAGACACCCGAATTGGACAATGATTGTTCGCAGTTGGCTCCTCACGGGATTTGGCCTGGATCACGGGCAAGCCGGAACTCATCTCCAGAAGAGCCGGTTTGCGCCATTCCTTCCGTATTGGCGACATAACCGGCCATCTCTAACGACGCCGGCCGTGTCAAGAGTTTTTTTAAGTTTTTTTATTTTGCTTATCACTGAATTCGCGCACACTTCTCCGCTCACGCACGAAGCGTGTCCTTTCCGGTCTTCTCTCCTCACCTGTGGCACCCTAACCTGCTCAGCCCGTTTCCGTTCATCAATTCAGTGTTGCCCACCAAACATCTCTTCGATCACGAATCAACCATGATGAGTTATTCGAACTCCCTCTTCTGCAAGGGAGGCAGGTAGCCTAATCAATCTGCCGGTGACTGTTTCGCACCATGGCCGGTATCTGGCATCCCCGCACAGGCTTCACTGCTTTTCTGCTGCTTCTGTCCGCGACGACAGAACTCGTTATAATCAATCTCATCCCGCAACATGATCCACAGCCGGATCCCGAGTTTGCGAGCCACCGCCACTCTCGACTTCCCCAGACCTTTCTGGACCAATTTGCGGCGGTAGAAACGCTGCAACTCCGGATCCCGGCGTACCGCGTGTGCCGCCGCTTCACCCCAGAGAAACCGCAGCAGCGGATTGCCTTGTTTGCTCACACCACCCAATCGCTGCCGCCCTCCACTGGAGTATTCACTCGGAATCATCCCCACATAACTAGCCAGGGCCTTGCTGTCAGCGAATCGTGCTGCATCGCCCAGGAATACCTCGGTTGCCAACGCCGTGATCGGTCCCACTCCAGGGTGAGTCATCAGCAACCGTGCTCCGGGACGTTCGCAAGCTTGCTCCTCGACTCGCTGGTTTAGCTTTTCGATCTCCGCCTCGAACTTCGCGTACATCGCTTGCAACTCGCTCCGCCGATAAGCGGTATGTGGCGCCAACGGCAACGCGGCTATCTTGCTTTGTCCGTCCTGGCTCCACAGCAAGGGACCTCGTCGTAGACCATTCGCCAAGGCAATCGCCTGCAGCGCATTTTGTATTCGCGTCCGTATGCGTACCCACTGATGACGATGCCGCAACAAGGCCCGCAGATCTTGTAGCTCCTTCGAAGGCAGCCAGATCGCCGGAAAGCGGTTTTCCACCTGCAGCTTCAGAATAAGGTCCGCATCTCGCCGATCATGTTTCTGCTTCCGTGGTTCGGCGGCCCGAATCTTTGCCGGATGACCGACTTGGCATTCGATTCCCAGTTCTTCCATGAGGTTCACGAACCACTGCATCGATCCCGTGGCTTCGATCCCCACACGCACCGGGCGTGGAAGCTTGGAATAAAACTCCCGCACGTTGTTGCCTTCGTGCTTCAGAGTCATGGTCACCACCTCCCCTGTTGTGGTGTCGAGCATCGCCAACGTTTGCTGGCGAGCGTGCAAGTCACATCCTATAATTCTCATCTCGGCCTCCTTCGGTCCGAGCACTGTTAGGGTGAACACCGAAACAGTCTACTCCGGACCGTCGCGAGGCCGGCGTCGTTATGACATCAATCTCTGCCCATGTTCAGGGTGTCGTGAGCTTGCGAGCTTCGCTAAGGATTTTGGTGAGGCGGTTGGAGAGCCGGTCCAGGTGACGGCGAGAAGTTCCGTTTGGCAGCGCGCGGCGGAACATCTCGAGCACATGTTGAGTAGCAAGCAAAGAATCGATCACTCCACCGAGGCCAGTTCGAAGCGGGGCAGACGGCATCCTCGGTTGTGGAACCAGATGCCGAGGTTTTGAGCGAGCCAGCTCGAATGCCCGCTGGAGATCATTCAACGTCACATCAAGATATAGCATGGTCATTTCGGGAGAGGTGTGACCGAGTAATTTCATCACGGCAGGCAAGCCAACACCGTTTCGAAGCATCTCCGAGGCATAGGTGTGGCGAAGCTGGTGAGGGACGATGCGTGTGGAAAGGCCGAGCGCGTGGCAGACTTGATGCAAGTAATCACGAAAGTGACGAACGAGCGCTGCTTTGGTGTTCGGACGGGCCAGAAGACGTCCATCGGCAGGCAGCGAATCAAGGGAACGAAAGAATCGGAGGCGTTTGACGAGTTCACACACAAAAGAGTCCACGGGGACCATACGTTCCGTTTTGAGTTTGCCGAGCGGCACGTGGACTGCCCATTGACCTGGGCCCGCAGAGCGAAGGCAGTCAGAGGACAGATCGGCGCACTCACCGATGCGCATGCCGGTGTGGCGAATCAACAGAAAGGCATTGCCACCCAGGTCGTTGCGGCGGAGAAATTCCTTCTGCAGGAGTTCATCCTGTTCTGCAGTGAGTGGGCGTGGAAGTCTGTGCGGGGGACGCGGAATGTCTTCGCGGCGGATCAGATGAGCGAGTTCAGAAAGCTGTTCGGTCCAAGCCAGTTCGTTGCAGATGCCGCGCAGACCGATGAGCAGGTTGATATAGGACTCTGTCGCGAGCGCGGGTGTCTGCGAGTGCAGGCGGGACATCCAGCCGAGGATGTGGGGTTCACGGCGTAATTGGTCCAGGCGCTGCACCCCAGGATGATCAGCGCCGAGATAGCTCAGGAAATTGCGGGCGGTTCCACGGTAGTGGCGAGTCGTGTCGAGACTGAGTGCCACGCCGAGAGAATCGACCGCGCGATCGAAGACCGGAGCAAGAGGATGTTGGAGCGGAGGGCGTCGCGCGCGGTTCATGAGGAGATCACCGGAAGGGGACGAATGTGCTGCGCCACGGCACGTGCATACTCAAGATAGACGTCTTGTGGAGTGACCTGCACATAGATGAGCGTGGTCTGGATGTCTGCGTGACCCATCAGCTGCATCAGCGCGGGCAGGCTCATACCAGCGCGGATCATGTCCGAGGCAAAGGTGTGTCGAAATCGATGAGGGTTGGCGAGCTGGATGCCGGTGCCTTGGCGATGGTAACGGAACAAGGAACGCAATCCTGCAGCGGTCATGCGCGTTCCACGCGCGTGTCCTTATAACCGACAAAACGGCCAGAATCGCCGTGTTAGGGACTTTCTTATGAACGTCAAGGAAAACGCCAGAGAAGCGAGGAGCAGATTCACTGGGAGCAGGTTCAATCAGGATGCGGCAAGGGCGACTGTGCCGGTTGCGATTGGGCCTTTTTTCGAAGGACCGTGGCAGAAAGCACCGTGATGACGAGCCCAATCGGGAAGGGCTCCAGGAACGTAATGAGAGAGTTGAAGAGCGGGTTTTCGTACATCTCCTTGTATTTATTCAGTTGCTGAAGTTGTGCCTGGACGGCTTCCGGGCTTGCGCCCGAGGCCTGAAGCTTCGCGATCATATGAGCGCTGTATTTGTCCATGAAGTCGTGCAAGAAGTTGAAGTAGAGAACTTCCCAAGTCACGACATAGCAGAGGCAGGAAATCAGCGTAATGGAGATGCCGACGGCGAAGGCTTTGGCGAAGGTGATCTGGCCGTTGCCAACATTCTCGCGGTAGGAGCGGATGCCGAAGAACACCAGCAAAAATGAAAGCACAATGGTGGTGTAACCGATAACCTCGGCCTTGTGGTCAAAGCCTATCTTGTCCGCGAACGGGACGGTGGCCACCATCATTAGTGAGGAAATAGCGCCGGAAATCAGTCCGAACGTGAGTATGGTCTTTTTCATGGGTACTCCTGTGAGAGTAAACGCGAATGCGGAGGCACCATAGCGCATCTGTCGGGGTCTTTGTCGTCATCCTTTCGAATGATTTTGGTCGCAGGAGACGAAAATCACCCCTTCGCATGATTCGTTTAAGGGAGCAGGTCGAATTGCTTTCCGAGCTGCACTGCCTGGGTCCGGCGCTTGGCCCCTATTTTATCGAAAACACGGCTGGAGTGGGTCTTGACGGTGTTCTCGCTCACAAAAAGCTTGGCGGCGATCTCGCGGTTGCTCATGCCCTGGGCAATCAGTTGTAGGATCTCCAGCTCGCGGGGTGTGATGCCGAGGTCCTTTCGTTTTCTCTCGTCTGGGACGAAGGGTTCCCCTGACGGGACGGACACTTCCTTCACTACGATCTTCTGCCGGGGTCCAGTGAGTCTGAGGCCGAGCCAGATGCCGAGAACGGCAAAGGTGGCCGCAATCAGTCCCGCGTAGATCTCGATGGAATGCTCGATTATCAGGAAGCGATACTCCGTCCACTTCAGCAGGACAATCAAGAGCCCACCGATTAACCCGTAGATAAGCACGTGCCGTTTCATGAGTTCCGGAGGAAAAGATTCAAAGCAAATTTATCCCAGGTGGGGTCGATGATACCACTGCAGGGGAACACCAGCGCCTTGACCAATTATGGATCGCGGCTACGATAGCGATGGATTGCGCAGACAACTTCGTCGACGGGGCATCGAACCGATCGTCCCGCATCGTAAAGGTCGGCGCAAACCGTCGATGCAAGACGGTCGAGCCTTGCGGCGTTACAAAAGGCGCTGGATCGTCGAGCGCACGTTCGCCTGGCTGGGCAACTTCCGGCGGCTGACTGTGCGCTACGACCGTTCGCTGACGGTTTATCGCGGTTTCTTTCATATCGCTTGCTTCATGATCACCTTACGGAGGGTTTTGAAATAGCTTCTAGCAAGTTGTCCGGATCGAATGACTGTCCGGTCTTGTTGACGAATGCACATCTACCAGGTCTTACATCTTCAGTCGCGGTTCGTGCCTCCGCCTCCTTTGCAGACAATTCGAGGAACAAACCTACCATCGGCACCGTATTCACCTGAAAGGAGCGCCGCAACGTGATGACCCAGTTCGTTCAATCTCCTCGCTTCACTGTCCTGCGCCGCGTGTTTTTCAGTCTCCACGCCGGCTGGCGTCTGCTTATTTTCCTGGCAATCGTGGTCACTTTGATCAATGCCAGTAATTTCATCGTTCGCCGCCTGTTGGGTGGGACCGACCAGGACACCTTGTTTCTGGTCCGCGAAATAATGGACTTCCTCATCTTTGTTCTCGCTAGTTGGATCATGGGACGCTTCGAAGGCAGGACTCTTGCCGATTACGGTTTGCCCTGGCGCACGATGTTCCGTTCCCAATTCTGGCAAGGTGCACTGCTGGGCTTCGGAGCGATCACAGGTCTGCTGGCGGCGATGCGCGTCGCTAGAGTATTTTATTTGGGGGCGGTCGCGCTGCACGGTTCCGACATCGCGAAGTGGGCGACCATCTACGCGCTCGTTTTCACCCTCGTCGCTCTTCGCGAAGAATTCCGCGCTCGCGGATACGCACTTTTCACGCTCTCAACCGGCATCGGTTTCTGGCCCGCCGCAGTTCTGTCGGCAGCATATTTCGGCTACTCGCATCACGGTAACTCGGGAGAGGACTGGATCGGCTTGGTCAACGCGGGCCTGTTTGGGTTGCTTGCCTGCTTTTTGCTCCGTCGAACCGGTAATCTCTGGATGCCGATCGGACTTCATATGGCCTTCGATTGGGGCGAGACGTACTTTTACGGTGTGCCCGACAGCGGCAATGTGCTCCCGGGGCACTTTCTGAATTCGACGTCGACCGGTCCCGCGTGGCTCTCCGGTGGCACCGTGGGCCCCGAAGGAAGTTTGCTCTGCACTTTGCTGATAATTGTTTTGTGGTTGATTTGCGCAGCGTGGCTGCGAGAGGTCAAATATCCGAGGCACGCCCTGGTCCAGATACAAAGTGCACTAGGTCAAACTAGGGGCTCTATTGCGGGCGGATAACGGGCAACCCTAAGGTAAGGGTTGCCGACAATCCTCCCAGAGTCTACTGGGGCAGCTGCCGCTTGCGACCAGCGCGGCTCTTCCGGCAGCGAGATCATGTGCGTCAGTCACTGATCGATGAGTGAGAACGCTGCTATAACTTTGCATAGAGTATCCCAGGTGTGTAAGGAGCACTGTCTTGTCTGCTAAACAACTGTCGCTAATCGCGTCCTTGATTCTCCTGCTCTTCAGTACCGGCTCGCTCGCAAACGACGCTGAACTCTCTGTCGCGAAAGTTCGAGAGGGTGTCCTGAGCGCGGGCAAACCGCAGTCGTTTGCCGTCTCGCTCAACGCTGGAGATTTCGCCCAGATCAATTTGGACCCTCGCGGAAAAGAACTTGTTGTCATCGCCTACGATCCGTCAGGTAGTAAGTTTCGCGGAACCACGCTAGGACCCAACGCGGACACGTTCAACTTCGTAGCGGAACGTCCAGGCTCGTACCGAGTGGAGGTTGCGGCCCGCAACGAGAGTGTGGCGGGCGCCTTTACAATCACACTCGAGAAGGTCGTCACGTTAAGTGCGCGTTTGGCTCCGCCCAAACCGCTACATGAAAGCCCGCGGATTAGACTTCTAAAAGCGTCTCTCGAGTCTGGAAAGCAGGAAAGTATTGACGCCTTCTGGGATGAGGTTAAGACACAGGGCACACCGCTTCTCGAACCGCTGCCCGGTGATAACAAGAACATGTTGGTAACTTTTCTTTGGAAGGGAACCCCCTACACACAGAACGTAATCGTCCTGCGGATTCCTAATGCTGCTGCCACGCCGGATGACTATTTCATGAACCGACTGGGGGAGACGGACGTTTGGTACGCGAGCGTCGTGGTTGATAGGAAAATGAGATTTGATTACACTCTGGCCCCCAATGTTGGGCGGCTCCAAGGAATCGCGTACGGCATCGATAGCGACACGATCGCGATGATCGCCACCGCGGCCAAGCCGGATCCGCTGAACCCGAAGCGCTGGCGTGTTGACAAGCAGAGCGTAGATGCGCCCGAGTATCTGGGTAGGTCCATTCTCGAAATGCCTGATGCGCCGGCGCAGCCGTGGATCGCAGAAAGGCCCGGCGTTCCCGCAGGCGAAATCGAAAAGCACCAATTCAAAAGTACCTTGCTGAAAAACGAACGCGAGATTGCCGTTTATCTTCCCCCGGGATATTCCAGAACCGCGAAAGCTTATCCGCTTCTCGTGCTCTTCGACGAAGAAGCCTATTTGGGCGACCAGAATCAAGCCGCGCTTGTGCCCACGCCCACCATCCTCAATAACCTTATCTCGGAAAGGCGAATTCCACCGATGGTCGCACTGTTCGTCGGCAATGGTCCCGATGATGTGCGGAGTCGCGAGCTTCCCTGCAATCCTGTATTTGCGGACTTCCTTGTTTCCGAAGTGCTGCCGTGGGCTCACGGTCTTTACAACTTTACGACTGATCCCGGGCAGACGGTGGTCGGCGGCTCCAGTTTCGGCGGACTCGCCAGCGTGTATGCCGGTCTGCGCCACCCGGAAACATTTGGGAACATCCTGTCGCAATCCGGTTCATTCCATTGGATTCCCCCGAAGAGTCCCAATTCCCCCAATTCACAAACCGATTCGGAGACCAACTGGGTGGCCAAACAATTCATCGCCAGCCCCAAGCTACCGCTTCGCTTCTACCTGGACGCCGGCAGCGATGAATTAGACTTTTCCGGAACCGGCAATTCCATTCTGCTGAGCACGCGAAACCTGCGCGATGTGCTGCTGGCAAAGGGCTATGAGGTTCACTTCCAGGAGTTCATGGGCAACCACGATTATTTGAGTTGGCGCGGCACGCTTGCCGACGGCTTGATTGTTTTACTGGGCAATGGCCAGTGAAACCGATGGACGAGTCAGCGGCAAAGTCTAACTGAAAGATGCAAGTCAGTTGCTCCCCCGATTATTGGGAGAACCGACGGACAAAGGGAATCTCTCAATGCCGACCCTATTGTGAGGATCGATTACGCGTCCCAGATGACGGGCAAGCTGGAAGTAACGGAATCACTTCCGGGTCGCCGACAATAGGGGAATTGAGTGTTCCGTTAACGATAAGCCAGCACTCGCGGGCATGGGCGCGGTGACTGACATCGGTCGGTTATGCGGCTGGATCCGACAGGCCCTCTGCGAGCAACAGGAGACTCGATGCTTTCTTATTTGGTCGTGTATTTCACGTGCGACTTGTCTTTGTGGGAAGGAGTTATCGCCACTTCGGATCTCAATACCGGGACAAGATAACTGGCGAATCCGATGCCGACAAGGATCGTTCCGAACGATTTTTCCGGCGTATATGTCCGAACGACCGATTTCCCGAACTCGAGTCGGTAGAACCTAGTCTTATAACGCCGCTCAAAAAGTTGCTTCATCGCTTCCCGTAGATTAGCTTCGGCTTCTTCGACCGATCCGTTGCCGGCATACTCGCACGCAAAACCGCCAAGGTAAGAGCCATCGGAATTGCGATAGACCTTGGCCATAAGCAGGCCGGCGGTGATCCGTGTTCCTGGCTGATCGGTGTGCTGAATCGCAATGATCCCCTCAAGCACGGACCCATGGTGGATGTCGGGCAGGTGTGAGAGTTCGACCGTTTCAGGCGGCAGCACGGAGGTGTAAAGCATCACGTTGTAATTCTCGATGCCGGCCATGTGCAAAGCTGCGTCGTACGAACCGGTCTCGATACCGACATCGCTCTCTCCCCAGCCGATCACCCAGAAATATTCGTTGGGAATCCGGCAGCCAATTTCGGAGCAGCGAGCAGGAGGATGCTTCGGCATTTTGTGATTCCCAACGGAGCTTAGTGCGGTTCTGGTTGGACGTCAAATGAAGCGCGTGTTAAACGTACAAACTGAATACCTCTCAACTTTTCTCACCCTCTGTATTGCAATAAAGAAAGTGGAGCCCGGAACCAAGGTGCGCGGTCGCCGAAGCACTTGACCTTCCCGGTTTGGGTACCGCGAGAATGGCCAGTCACATGCAATATGTCGTTGTACATTTTCGTTAATGTTGGCGGTAGTTCGGGAGATGTAGAGTACGCCGTAGCTCGCCGCCGGTGCCACTCTTGGATGCTACGAGTGGGTCGAATCGGCGGAACGCAGAAACGCAGAGGATGGCTCGATGAATACAAACTCCGCTGGCGCCAGCTCGAACCTGAATTCACAAGAACGCGAACGAATCCTTCGCATCTTGGAAAGTAATTGGCAGGCCGAGATGCGTGGGCGTGAGACCTTTCGCCGTGCTGGCAGAACGAGAAACAGACCTGCAACGGAGCATGGCCTTTCGGACTCTTGCCGATGCAGAACAGCGCCACGCAGATCTTTGGGCTGGGCGCATCAGAGCCTTGGGAGGTTCTCCACTTACTTATGACGGGCCCAGAACCGGTGAAGCCGATAACCTTGCAAATCGCATCGGCGGTATCAACATGGCGCTCCGGCGCCTGGAATTGGACGAGACCCATGACATCGCCAAGTACGCCAAGCAAACCGAGGATATCGCCGACCAGCAGAGCATTGTGATCCTCGAGCAGGTGCTCAAGGACGAACGCCAGCACTATCAGATACTCAATAACCTGATCCGCAATCGCCGCCCGCTCCCGCCGTTTTCTCCGGACCAGGCGAGAAAAGCGCTCGACGAACTTCTCGCTGCGAGGCTGGCAGGGAGCACCAAAGCAGCGGGCTGGATCGGGGATGCCATCTACGGCATCAACGACGGCCTCGGTGCCATCTTCGGGATTGTCTCGGGAGTTTCTGGCGCTACCTTGGGAAACAGCAAAGTCGTCGTGCTCGCAGGCATGGTTGGCATGATTGCGAGCGCACTCTCCATAAGTTCTGGCGCATATCTCGCCGCCAAGAGCGAACGTGAAATCTATGAGGCAGAGTACGCGCGCGAGCGCGAGGCCGTTGAATACAACGAGCCTGAAGCACGAGAAGTTCTATCGCTCAGCTACCAAGTCCGCGGGTTATCTGAGGAAGACGCCAACCGTTTTGTCGACCAAGTCGCCCGGGACAAAACACAACTCGTCCAGGCTCTTGCACGAGAACGATTGAGCACCACTGAGGCGATACAGGAGTTGATTGGTTCAGCCAGCACTACGGAGTCTATCGTTCACTATTTGACCTAAACCCGAGACTTCATCGCGGTGTACGGCGCCGCGATGAAAGCCCATTTAGAACAAGAATGGGACGAGGCGTCGCGTCCGGCGCATATACTCCTTGTGAGGCTCGCCTAGAGCTGCAACGAGCGCGGCTTCCTCAACGGATATGCGGTATGTGTAGGCGGCTGCCATGCAGGCAAGAAGAGCGAGAAGTCCGGCCCAGTTCCCGAGGGCCAGACCAAGTCCGACGAGACGTGCGCCTTGGAGTTCACTGGAGCTGCCATTTCTTCAGCGCCGCTGAAGGCATAGAGAACCAATTCCACGCGGCTCGATAGATCCGTCCTTGGTGAGCCAACCAGTTCAGACCGGAAAAATATTTGTCGGTGTAAAATGGAGCGATGGTGATACCCTTTGCGCGATACTGTACGACGGTCCAACGTCAAATTGAGGACGGTTATCACGTACGTGTGGTGACACGAGACATTCCGGACCCACTCACTGGGGACTTGGATGGAATTGAAATCCATGTCGATTACGCGTTGACTCCTGAGCAGCGGTTGTTCTTGTTGGCGCACCTTTTTGGGCACACGGTTCAATGGAATGTAGACTCCAGGGCATTTGAATTGGGCAGACAGTATGGGCCGCCGGTTGATGAGCGACTCTTTCCCAAAATCATCGAGTACGAACGTGAGGCCGCGAGCTACGGCCTTTCCCTGCTTCACGAGGCTGAGATTCGCGATATTGACTCGTGGTTTTCCGCTTACACCGCGTGCGATCAGGCATATCTGTTGCACTACTACCGAACAGGAGAAAAAGGAGATTTTCGAAGCTTCTGGCCGGATAACGCCCCTCTTATTGAGCCGAAACCTGTTCCAAAGTTCATCCCGGCGAGGCGAACTTTCCGCATGGATGGAATCGTAATCTGAGAAGCGCAGTCCCGAAATTCATTCCTGGCGCACCTAGGGGCACGGAATTACCTCTACGCTGTCGGCGCTAACATCTAGCGCGAAGATGCAAGCAATTCGTTGACTCGGCGAATCAGTTCGCTCCGCTCCAGATCACGGTATTTTTGAGGCAACAGGCTCTTGCTCGTGCATTCGAGCACGGCAACGAGATTCTGCAGATCGATCTCGGTTGGATAATAGGGTGGGATGAAATCTTCCAGGGCGGACTTCAAGTCCTCGGTGTCGACTGATTTCTTTTGGAGCAAGCGGCTCTTGAGTTCGCTGCGGATAAGCACGGCTTCAATATCCGCTCCGGAAAGATTCCCGGAACGTTCCAGAAAGAACTTTTCGATTTCGGCTGGAAACAGTGACATTCCGATCTTTTTCTGCATGGCGCGCAAAAGCGCAAGCCTCTCCTCTGGCGTGTCCGGATAGAAAAGCGCAATATGCTCCTCAGCACGACCTTGCCGCTTCAGGTCGACCGGCAAGAGGTCGGGGCGGCAAGTCAAAAGAAACCAGATTACCTTCCCGCGAAGCTCGGTATTGCCCATGAATTGTGCGATTTGGGCAAAGACTCGGTTACTGACACCACTGTCGCCGGAACTGGAGCGATCCCCAAGCTGCGCGTCGGCTTCATCGACGATGACTGCAATCGGGCTCATTGCCTTCAGCAAAGTCAGAACCCGCTCAAGGTTCCCTTCTGTAACACCCTGCCACATGCTGCGAAAGTTTTTGAGTGTTACCGCGGGAATGCCGACCTCCCCAGCGAAGCAAGTCGTGATAAAGGTCTTTCCGGTACCAACCGGTCCACAGATTACGTAGCCCATCGGCAGAACATCAGTGTTTCCGGTACGGATAGCGGTTGCCGCATCCTGGAGTTTCCGTTTTGCCTGATCGTTTCCCGCAACGAAAGAGAGATTGAACCGGCTCTGCACGAACTCCAACAAACCTCCGGATTCCGATTCGATCAAGTCTCTTTTCCGCGCGGCGAGGAATTTCAGGGTCAGTGGTTGCCGGTTCTGCACTGCGTGGGCGATGAGGCTGAACAACTGCACGCGCTTCAGGCCCGCACCAAGTGTGGCCAGAGTTTGATCGGAAACTTCGGACCCTTCAGGGAGGCCGTTACTCTTCAGCTGAGCGCGAATGAACTCAAGCCGATCATCGCCGTCCGGGAGAGGAATCTCAATACAGGAGACGCCGGGGTTCTGGACGATTCCTTGATTTAGTTCAATCTGATTTTCCGCGATCAGGCAGATGGTGAGGTCGGCACTCAGAAATGTCGGATTCCGCGCCCAGCGCTTAAGAATGACCAGCGAATTCCGGTCTTCGGCGGACATGCCGGAAACATCCGCGGCAGGGGCGATGGTTTCTGCAAAATCCAGAATCAAGGCAATTTTTTTCTTGTCCTGAATGCGCAGGCGCAAATAGTTGTCCAGCACATTCAGGACGGCATCTGGATTGCGAGGCAGACCCTGTCCATAGGTTGTGCCGTGAAAACTGTCGTAACCTTCAATGGCCCTGCGGAAATCGGCTTGGCTATCGGACGACCCAAAACTCAAGCCGCCCCGGTCGTAATGGAGAATTAAGTCTCGCTGCCCGAATAGCGCCGTCGAGAGGAATTGCTCCAGGGGAACGAAATCCGTCCCCTGTTGCCGACGCAAGGGCACAAGGTCTCGCACATTGCCGTGCAAAACAAACATCGTGAAGGAACGCGAGTAGTATTTTTCCGAAAGCTCCCGCGCCCAAGATGGCAGAACATCGAGAGCGGCGGTCGATAATGAATGCGGTGTGTCCACTTAGTTTGTCATTCGGGTGCGGCGGGCAGCGCCGGAATCAGCCGGCGGGCCTTCCACAGACATTAATCCTTCAAGATCCGATCCCATACTTCCGAATATTGCTTCCACCTGTTGCACCGTTTGCTCCGTCTGTTCGACGTCGCGCACCAGATTGTCCAGTTGATCGCTTACCTGTTGTGGGTCGCGCATGGTCACGGACTGGTCGCGGACGAGGTGCAAAACGTCTTCGACCGCCGAGCACTGCGCGTCGACTACCTGCTGATTCTCGCAAATCTTCTGATACTTCTCGACGCGCTTGGTCAGGATCTCGATCCGCTTTTTGTTGATCTCCTGCACCTTCGGGGGATCGCCGTCCATATCTTTTTGGAGAGCGGCGATTTCCTGCTTGATTTCATTGGGGTCCGTGCCCTTCAGATACTGCTGTTGCTGGGAAGCCGCCAGGAGCAGCCGGGCATATCCGTGGAGCAGACCGTCTAGACGGGAGTCCATCTGTTGAAGAAACATTTTCGATGTGGAGGAAAACTGCGAAAAGTTGCCGCGGACATAAGCACAAACTTGCGCCAGCTTTGTATAGCGGGCCTTGGCTTCGGGCGACAAGCTGTTCAGCAGTTCGGCAAATTGCTCTTGCCGCTGCCGAAGCTCGTCTCCGAATTTCCAGGACCGCACCAGTCTTTGAAACTGGCTATTCTGCGGAATGACCGCAAGGTACATGAGCTCTGCCCCCGCAGCCAGGATGATTGGCAGGAGGCTGCCACTCACCACCGCAAACAGAGCAGCACCGGCTAACACGATCCAGTTGTACTGTAGATTGAATGCCTCTTTCACGAAGTTGATTTCTTCGCGGTCGCCCGGCGTGCTCGATGGGTCCTGGAGGCCGTTAAAGGTCATTTATATGCTCACTCGCACCTGTCCGTTTCCGGGAGCGCGCCGCAGGCGCCCCAGAACGTAGCTTTGTAGTTCGTGAAACTCATTGCGCTGTTTCAGCTCCAAACTTCGGGGCCGGTCGAACGAAACCTGCACATCTTCGACTATTGTGCCGGGATGTGCGCTCATGACGAAAATCCTGTCGGCCAGGTAGATGGCTTCTTCTACGTCATGTGTCACAAATAGAATCGTGCTTGCCGTCTCGTCCCAGATACGCAACAACAGTTGTTGCATTTCGCTGCGGGTCTGGGCGTCCAAAGCCCCGAAGGGTTCATCCATCAAAATCACCGCGGGCCGAACCGCAAGCGTTCTTGCGATGGCTACTCGTTGCTGCATCCCGCCGGAAAGGGTTTCGGGATAGGCGTTCTCGAATCCACTCAAGCCAATAGCTTGAATGAGTTGCGCGACGGTCTCCTTGCACTTCTCTGGCGCCACCCCACTGATCTTTAATCCGTAGGCAATATTATCAGCCACGGTAAGCCAAGGGAACGACGTGTATTTTTGAAAGACCATGCCGCGATCTTTACCTGGGCCATGCACCGGCTGGTCATTCACGAGGATCTCCCCAGAATCCGGCTGGTCGAGGCCGGCAATAAGCCGCAGCAAGGTGGATTTCCCACAACCGGACGGTCCAAGGATAACGCGAAATTCTCCGATGTCCCGTCCTTCCCGAGAATAAGCATCCTCCACCTCGAAGTTGATACTTTGCAGAGCGTCGACCCGATTGCCATCAGCCGAAACAAAACACTTGGCGAGGTTGCGAACCGCGATTTTGGACTTTTTAGCCTCCATGCTTCACCGCTTTCAAGTGCGCGCTGGCGCTGGATACGCCAGCGCCCGAGGGAGCCAGAGGCGAACCGGCCTGGCGCCAGGGAAAAAGTCGCTTTTCCAAAAATGTGAGCAAGAACCGGAAGAGGAAAGCGGCAACGCCGATGGCGAAAATGCCGGCATAGACGCGTTCGAAATCAAGCACTTTTCGCGCTGCTTCCACCATGTAGCCCACGCCTTTTCGCGCGTTGACCATTTCCGCGAGAATCACATACGTCCATCCGATATCGTAGAGGATGCGGAAGGAAGAGAATATCGCCGGAAACGAGGCTCGGAACAGCAGCCACAGAGCATGGCGGCGTTTGGCACCTAGTGTGTACGCCGTTTCCAGCAATGAGTTATCTACGCGATTGACCTCTTCAACGACGACCGCCAGCAAGTAGAAAAACATCCCGAACCACAGAAAGGCGATCTTCATCGTTTCGTCCATTCCAAACAGGGCAATGAACGCCGGCAAGAAGGCAGTTAGTGGCATGGCGCGCATGGGCGCAGCAACTGGGTTGACCAGGTCGAAGACCCATCGGAAGCTGGCCATGAAAATTCCCAAGGGAATGGCAAAAACGGTGCACCAGAAGAACGCCTGTGCAATCCTCCACCAGCTTTTCATCACGTTCCCCAGCAGATCATAATCCGTCCAGAGCTTTCCAAACGCTCTGACCACTCCAAGCGGCTTGGGCAATGAAAATGGCGGTAGGATCTCCCAATGCGTCAGCGCAATCCAGATGAGGAGGATGGTTCCCCAACTGACAAAGGCCAGTGCCACCCGGGCCCGGGGTGAAACCTCTTTCCGGATCGTGAAAAGGTCACTCATTTTTTGGGCGCCGGATTAGCTTGGATTGGCGTACAACTTGATATCCGTGCGGCGGTTCTTTTCTCGGCCCTCGGGAGTCGCGTTGCTGTCGATGGGTTTGTCGGGGCCATTGCCCGCGGTGCGCAAGCGTGCCTCGGGGAAGCCATACTTCTTCATCAAATAATCCTTTACTTCGTCGGCCCGCGCATGCGAGAGCTGAATGTTGAAGGGACGCGAGCCCGTCGAATCCGTATTTCCCTCGATGTCCACAACGGTGTTTTCATAAGCCCGCATCGTATTCGCAAGTTCGTCCACCACCGCCCGTGAATCCAGGCTCATGTGCGACGAGTTGGGCTCGAAATAAATAGACCGGTGTTGTGTCGCCAGCGGGATCGTCCCTTTTGTTGGTTCTCGGTACTCGATGGGGGATTCGCTGGAAGCGGTAGAAAAGCTACCGGACAATTTCTCAATGAACCGCCGATCCAAGCTTTCCTCCGGATTGTTCGTGTGCTTGATAATGAGCAATTCCCTGTACATATCTTGGGCCATCCCGAAAATATTGGCATAGTCCGAATTGGAGCCGGGAGTCCCCATGATCGCGCGATTGTCGGCGTAGTCGGCAAGCTTCACTCCGCCTAGCATAGTCTTGGCCAGGTCGGATGGGATGTTGAAGTCCTTGACCGCGCCGATAAGGTTGTAGGCGCGTGCTGGCTCCGTCTTGATGAACTCGACGCCTTCGAGCCATCCCTGGGTAAACTTCAAAAGTGTCTGCGGATGTTGTGCGGCAAAACGGTCGCTAACGACCAAGATGTCGGCAATCAGCCGGTTCGCGATTCTGGTGTCGTAGATTTTCTTTGAACCAGGGCGCTTGGCCACCGCGTCGCTCATGTCGGGGTCCCAGGCCACCGCCGCGTCCACTTTTTCTTGGGCAAACAGCGTCGCGGGCTCGATACCGTCTTTCGTGTGTATGGCCTTGTTGAAAATCTCGTTGCGCTGACTGGAGCTCAAGCCCGAAGTCTTCAGCCCATTCCACAGCAGAAAATGTGATGGAGTGTAGGGGGCGAACGCGATCGACTTGCCCGCGAGATCTTCGATGCTGTTGATCCCTTGCTTACCGATGACCCCGTCAGCACCACGCGACCAATCCACGATCAAGAAGGCGTGCGAGCCGAACCCCTTTTCCTTAAACTGAGCGTAGTCTTTCGCGTAAACGTCCACCGTGGTCAGCATGACATCGACGTTGTTGGTCGCAAGCGCTGCTGCTCCTTCCGTCCAGTCATCAATGATCTTGAACGAAACTTTCAGTCCTTTCTTCCCAAAGATCGAATCCGGAGCTGTGTCCAGCCCGCCGTTGGCCACTAGGCCACCCGCGCAGCCGACCCAGATATTCACGCGAACCCGGACTTCGGCGTCGGAGTCGCTTGAGGAAACCGGCAGCACCAAAGGCTTCGTCGCATCGACGACTTCGCCACCGGAGCCGGCACTTTTCTTACCCGTCCACTTTTCCAAATCGATGACGTTGTACCTATTCAGGCCGTAACCCACCAGTGCCAGTCCGATCAGGAAGATCAACACCCATCCGCCCTTCTCAATTTTTACGGCCATTGCCTTCCTCCCGGCTCAATCTAAGAGCCATAATTCGTGGAATTCCCGATGGCAGTATCTAGGAAGTGCGCTGCGGCTCTTTCCCACCAATGGTCTTTTCGGTCGGCGCGTTCCCGGTTGCAGCCTCCGGAGTGGCGATCCCCATTTCAATTTTGAATTGCTTTACAAGTTCGTTGGCCTGAAGTTTCTGGGCTTCTTCCTCGATTTTCACTTTTTGTTGATCCACGTTGCTCATCGCCATATCCATCCTGGCTTCGTTGACAGCGGTCATTTCCTCGATTTTGCGCACCATCTCGTCATGCGTCTGGCTGATCCCCGCCACCTCGAACTGCTCCATCGCGTCCGCAACTTTCTTTTGCCACTGCGCTCTGCGATAATCCGCGATCGCAGCAAGGGCTTCGTGTGTCTTGCGCTCTTTTTCCTGCATGAATGCCTGCTTGACGGTCATCGCTTTTTCAAAGGCCGCTCGCGCTGTCACGAGCTGCCCTTGCGTTCTTGCCAGAGCGCTCTTGACTTGCTGGAGTTGCGTCGCGAAGCTGCCGGCAAGGTCATCCCGATTTGCCTGGATGGCAGCTTTCACCTTTGCCGTGAGGTTGGCGACATCAGTGTTGTACTTCGCTTCTTCTTTCTCGAGCAGCGTCACGTTGGCCTTCACCATGGCGATGCTTTCATTCATTCGCGGCACCTGGTCGTTCATGTCGCGGATGTTCTGTTGGAGTATGAGCTCCGGATCCTCCGCAACCGAGATAAAGAATCCGACGAATGACCGAATCACCCTCGATAAGCGCTCCCACATAATTGTCCTCCTGACTAGGACTTCTGCTCTGTCTTGGAACCTGGCGAAACCGCTTTTACCTCGCCCGTCGTTATGGGGTTCTCAGACACAAAATATCCCACTGCTTCGGCGATCTTCTTTTCTTCCTGCTGCTTTTTCAGTCGCCAGCCCGTAACACGCTCTTTCTCCCGGCTTATCGCATCATTGTTCTCTTGAATCTTGGCGCGCTGCTCTGTGACGTAGCGGTCAATCTCTGCCTGGATTTGCGCGTTTTCCTTGCTCTTCGCACTTTCAAGCTCGTCCAACGCCCGCTGCTGCACGCGCTCATACGTGTCTAGAGCGCGATCCCGCTGAATCGCGTCCTGAATCACATCCTTAATATTTACGCCGGCTGCGTCTAGCGCAACGAGAACAGAGGAGCGCTTCACATCGGACGGCAAGGAACGAATGTGTTCACTCTCCATCATATGGGCGACCTTCAGGATCGAATATCCCTGCGGGGCTTCTGGAATCTCCGCGGCGTGGTAGATCTGGTCAAAGGAGGTGGGATCAGAAATAGGGTTCGTGAACTTTGGCTCGGCGGCTACGCTCGCGGCGATTTCCGCAACACTCTGCGAAGCACGCTTTTGTGCAGCGGGATTTGCTGAACTTCCGGCACTCCGGTCGTCTCCAGCGTTCTGGCCAACGGAAACGAAGTAGTTGTACCACTTTTTCGTCATGGTACCTCCGCCTGGACACACAAAACTTGGAGCGCAGTTTACCCTACGTCAGACACAGGAGGCTGCTCTGAGGACTTTCCACCTTGGAAAGTACTTCCGCACCAAGTATTTGTCAATTAGTATCATAGACTTCCGGCTAACGCCTCGGAATCGTTGCGATCTTTTTGCCGCTTGCACCCCGCGCGAAACCTCTTGCCCGTCTCTCATTTAAGGCCATCATCACCTGGGGTGCAATTCAGCTACAATAGTAGAATAAATGTTCAAACTGAACGCATTTTTGAACACGTAAACTCTAATATTCAAAGACCTTGAGGTTCCAGTGCCTGCGGAAAACCTTTCTTCGATACTGAGTCGCGCGATAGAGGCCAAGGCGGAATACGATATTCGGCTCATGGCACAGCAACTCGGCACCAATTATCGTTCCCTGATGTACTGGCTGCGGGGTGAACGCCAGATCCCGGCGTACCTGCTTCCTCAGATCTGCCTTCTTCTAAAGACTTACGAACCATTGGATTATTTGGAGAGCCAGGCCGGCCGCATAGGATTCAAGATCCCGGATTCGCATCTTACTTCTGACAAGGAAATTCTCGCGATCTCCGGTCTCTTGAGGGAGGTAGGCGAGGCGCTGGAAAGTGTCGCCGCGACGCTGGCAGATGGTAATGTCGAGGAGAGCGAACTTAGCGTAACAGTTCCCAAACTGGAGGCCGTCATTCAGGAATGCGCCTCCTTGAAATATCTGCTCGAAGACCTCTGCAAGAAAAGAAAGAAAAAAGTGAAACGCTGAGGACGGTCTTCCGTCGTTCTCGCGTCCTACCCGGAAGTTGACACCGTGAACGGTGGGGAATCGTTGCTCCCGGCCGTCGTCCGCTCCTTCTCGCCCGGCAGGGGCATCGGCGTAGAGTTCGTGGGTATGGAGTCAGGAGCATTTGACTCAATACTCAAGCTGGTGAAGCGACTGCTCGAGTGATCGACACTCGTCTCCACTCTTCATATCTTCGTTCCAGTCACAAGCCAAGTCTGCTACTTAGCAATCGGACGCCGTGGATGCCCCAAGGTGCGGCATCACTCCGCCTTTTGTCGCAGATTGTAGCTTTGCCTTGCAAAATCGTTCACGCGCAGTATAATCCGGCGATTCGCAGCTCACTGCGAGGATACGGCTCACTAGTTTTGCTTGCTCCAATCGCGCTCTGCAACCGAGCCGCAATCGCGGGGGCATTCGACCTCGAGGAGGTTGCTATGGCCACAAATCCTGCTCCCATCTCCGAGCTGAATTTGACTACCGACAGGACGCCGACCGAGACAATCGTCCACTGCACCGGCAGGATCACGTCGGGCACAAGCCAGCCCCTAAAAACGACGGTCAAACCGCTGTTTTCGGAAAGCAAAACTGTCGTGCTGGATTTGACAAATGTGAGCTACCTGGACAGTTCCGGCTTGGGTGCGATTGTCGGTTTGTACGTTTCGGCGAAAACTGCTAACAGCCAGTTAAAGCTTCTCAATTTGAACCACCACCTAAAGGAACTTTTCAGTATTACAAGGTTGGGCCAGTTTTTGGCTGAGGGGCGTGACCCAGAAGATCTCGGGATGCCCTGATCCTCATTGGGCGAACGATTCACGCTCGGCAGGACAGACTGAAGCGTGTGTTTGGCCGCCAAAACTTTCGGTCTAAACTATGCACCGGATGTCAGGCATTCACCTTTTTTTGACATTTAGGGGCTCTCCTTAGCCTAACGTCCATCGGAAACTTCAAGGCCCATCGTTTCGACATAGAACTTCTTTGCCGTCTCCAGATTCTCGAAGTAGAGTTCGACACCGATGAATTGTGCCTGAATCCGCTCCATGAAAGCCTCCCCCGCTGGAGCATGTTGCCGCAGCAGACCGTCACATTAAAGAATTTTAGGCGGCGGCTAGGAATGATGCATAACAATGTCGGCTCCTTGACCCGAGTAGCCTGTGGTTCGCCCGCAGCTCGGGAGGAAGGAGCCGAGCATGTTGATTCCCCTGTTCCGAAACTGACCTTTTGACCAGTAGCATCCGCTTACGCGGAATTCCATCATTGGCCTCCCAACAAATCAGTTGCTCTTTATTTTCGTCCAACGTGAAACCGGGGCGACGAAGGGGGTTCCAAGATGTCTCGCAGTTTACCCTCCCAACGAAATTTTGAAGATATTAGGAAGGAAGCAAGAGAACTGTTACATGACTTGCGACGACAGGACGCCGCCGCACTCAGACGGCATCATTCGCTGGATTGCGAAGCGGGAAAGTTCCCGGCAAGGCTTGCCGACGCCCAGTACATAGTCGCACGGG
Organism: Candidatus Acidiferrales bacterium; assembly: GCA_963775865.1. Taxonomy (GTDB): domain Bacteria; phylum Acidobacteriota; class Terriglobia; order Acidiferrales; family UBA7541; genus Acidiferrum. Next base: position 21,104 of record CAVZKU010000003.1, read on the forward strand.
AATACGGCTATAGAAGTTGGCAGAAACTGAAACAACGCCTGGAAGCCGACCTCCAAGGCATATCGACAAGCGTCTCCACCATTCTTGCCCCTAAGTCTAGATGAACGCACTTACTGGAGATGTTGGTTCCGGCCTCGGACAGCACCCGGCGTTTGTAAGCCACAGATTCTAAGTCAACGGGTTCTCCCGAACGAACTCGGGTCATGAACCTCCGCTGTGATGATCACCCTAGGCATAGTTTGTCTCCTAGCCGAACTTTCCCACTTGGGCACATCTGCTCTGGTTAAGTACTTTGGAATCAGTCGAGGTTAGGGAAAGGTCTTCACCACAAAACAGCCTCCTACCTTACGGTTGGTACCTCGATTTCGTAGCCCTGTTTTTGCCCCACCAGGCGCGGTGGCGGCTGGCTCGGCAACTGCAATTTCAACTTCTCGATGAGTATCTTGGTGTCTGTAGAAGGTTGCGTGTAGCGTGGCAGAATCAACCATCGTTGATCGACCGTAGGAATCCACACGTCAATCATTTTGATTTCCGCCAACTTCTCCAACACCGCCGTAGGCGTTAACCCTGGTGCGTGCAGCAACAGACGCTGCTTCAGCGTCACTTGTAAGCAGTAGGCGAGAAAGGCGATCAGAATGTGCGCGTCGGCGCGATGCTCCCGTTGATGGCGGATCGGGCGGATGCAAAGTTCGCTTTTCAGCGATTTGAATACCGATTCGATCTGGGTCAGCTGCACGTAGCGTGTCCACAGCACGCTGGGATCTCCGGCGGTAAGGTTGGAGCGCAGCAAGTAGTGTCCGTCGCGCCATTCCGCCTCCTGAAGTTTTTTCTTATCCACACGAAACTGGAAGGTCTCCCGCGTGACCTCCTGGCCTTCCCCAGGTACTTGCATCTGCACGAAATGGAATGCGCGGCCCGCGGCTGCTTTCGCGGCGCCCAAACGCATCAGCAGCTGGACCAGAGAGGGCAGGCTTCGCCGCATGGCGCGGAGCTTTCTGAGCAATCGAGCCAGACGCTTGCGACGCATGGCGGTCTCTTTGGCTCTTCTTCCTTCACTCTTGGCCAGCACATAGAGTTCGCCGTCCTGCTCAAACAGTTTCACATCCACCGAATCTCGGACCTGCTGCCAGGGCAGATCGAGCCACTTCTTTTCATACTGCTGGATCTTGCCTTTCGGCGTTCCCACCAGATAAAAAATCTCGCGTGCTGGATCTCGCATCTCCTGTAAAATCTCCTCGGTCGGAATGCCGCGATCCATCACCCACATGCGTTTTGCTTTCCCGTAGGTCTTCTCAATCTTGTCGAGAAAATCGCGCAGTGTGGTGCGATCACTGGTATTGCCGTCCAGGACTTCGTAGGCCAACGGGAAACCATCGGTGGTGATCACCAGCGCAATCACCAACTGCAAACAGTCGGTCCGTTTATCGCGACTGTGACCGTACTTGGCCTTGGGGTTCTCTTCCATTGCGCCTTCAAAATACGTGCTCGTCAGGTCGTAGAGCAGCACTTCGAACTCCGCTTGAAACAGATCGGCCCACTTCTGTCGCAGCCACAGAAAGAGATCCTGCTTGTGCTCCAGCACGCGATCCAGGCAGCGATACAAGCGGTTTTTCTCCGCCACGGAGAAATCTGTCCCGAGCAATGCATCCATGGCGGTGGTCAGATACCACTGGTGATGTACACGAAACTCGCTCCCCGGATCCAGCAACTGGCTCACGACCAGTAGCTGCAATACTTTTTCCCAAGGAACTTCTTCCCGTGTTCCGGCAAGGCGAGAGTCCCAAAACTCATCCAGGCCCAGTTGGCGCCACAACGCGCACCCCAACCAGCAACTGCCGAACAGGCGAGGACACCGCAGTTCGAGACCGCTCAGTTTAACTTGCAGACTGTCGATCGCATCGGCGGGAATCTCGCGGTCATCGGGAAACAAACTCAAGTTTGCATACTCTTGCTCCTGTTCATCAAACACCGACAACGTCTTGCGCCATGCCGCTTGTTGTTGATCGTTGATCTCTCCGAGATAGAGAACGGTTCGCTGCACCGTTTTGTCGGGCGCGATGCGACGGTTTTCTACAATGCTGAAGTAGCGGTGATCTTTACCGTCTTTCTTGCGATGGATGCTGCGTAGAAACATGACAAGCGAAGAGTGCCAGAAGTCTGGTCTCGGAGGGAAGACACTTGGTCTTCACTCTACCGTTTTTTCACAGCGCGGCGATGGAAACACGCGGTTTAACCTTCAAAATTATGGGGAAAATACCAAAAATCGCCTGCAGCTGGTCAAGTTGGGCTAGGATAAGTGATGCGCAGTTCCATACAAAAAGTCACAGCCACTTACGATTCATTTTCCTGCAGAGTTGCCAGATAGGCGCAAAGGTTCTTAATGCGCCGCCGTACAGACACTTTGTTGAATTTACCTGAGCGTTGAAGATGGGACCCCAGTCGGGCATGTCCGATGAACCGTGAGCTTGGGTAGGTTTGCCAAGTCGCCCGATATTGGCGACATAGTCTTCAGGGAATTTGCCAGCATGCCTCTTGGCGAGCGTTGTGAGGTCCGATGGTGCGGTCTTAAGCTCGGATGCGACAGGCCCCATACCCTTTCCGTCCTCGCCATGACACGAGGCGCAATATTCCCTATATGTCTGCTTGCCAGACGCCACATCTGGCATTTCCGTCTGTACTTTGTTCGTGGTTACTCCTTCGGAATTGACCTCCTGCTGGATCACCGTGAGTCACGAGCGTTCGCTTGTTGCTTTTTTCTAGGCCTAACGAGTGCCCACAGCCCAGAAGAGTAATCCGACGATAAGCAGGACAGCGATAAACGTGAAGAGAAAAGTGCTGGTGAGGTTAGGGAGTTTGATGGCGACCATAGGGCACCCCCTTACGTTTACTGTATGCCATAAGGTGCCGAGTTCTGTAAGTACGGGAGGCAAATGAGGGTGTGACCCAGGTCACCGGGTGTCGGATGCCAATTCTCTTCATGGCTACAGAGAGCAAAGGAAGATTCTGATTGCCCCTCATCGATTTCCATTCCAACGGGTGTAGACTGCGCGTATGGCTGCCCAAAGGAAAGACCAAGAAGAAGACGAAATCGTAGAGAACTGCGGGCAAGAAAGTGGCGCCAATGAAGAAGGCGATTAAGAAAAAGCTAGGTACGAGGAGCGTAATCCCGAAGAAGAAGAAGATAGCGAAGAAGAGGACAGCTCCGAAAAAGGTGGAGGTCGGCGCGAAAACGGCGGGCGCACTCAAGAGATGGGTTCGGGAGAAAGACCAGAGCGTAGATACGTTGGCATTCGCACCGGAGGGACTGGGAGCGCGGTCGGGTCAGCAATCAGGAGATTTGCAGGGATTGTCCAAAGTCCCAGCTGCGGATTCCGAGAGTGTGGACGAGTTGCTCGAGGAAGGAAACTCGTTCGAGGCCGGGGTGGTGAAGGGCGTGGAAGACGCCGAGCACGCTGACGAAAAGGAAGTTCGCACCCATGAAGTGCCGCAGGATGATGTTCCCGGCGAGTATCTGGGCTGAGGATATGTAGAAGTCTTTGAGTGAGGGGGTATGAGCAAGATTTGGGACGCCCTCCGGAAAGCTCAACGGCTTAGGAATCAACGCGTTTACAAAGAAGGTCTGCAGAACTACCGGGACGCGATTCCTGAGCGTCGGTCCTCGAAGCGCTTTTTGGCTAATACGCCCGTTTTGGTCTACGGCTATGGAGCCACAGATGACCCGTTTCACGAACGAACGGAAGCACTTTCAGTTAACGCAGGAGGCGGGCAAATCACCCTAACTACTGCTGTAAATCCCGGCCAGACACTTTTACTTATAAACGAAGTGAACCTGAAAGAGGAAAAGTGTACAGTGGTTCGCGAAGTGTCCACCTCCCTGGATAGGACTGACATCGTGGTTAAGTTTCCTCAACCAGTACCCGATTTTTGGGAGACGACTCACCCCTGAATGCTTTCGCAACAATTGGCTCCGCACGCGAGAAATTGGCTCACCGCCGGAGTGAATTCTGCTCGGCCCGTAGTAAGCTTTATCGCGAGGATGTTCTGACCTCTGTGCAAGGCGGAGTATCGGCAGGGGTTTTACTGCAGCGACTTCCGTGTTCCTCTTGTTGAGACGGATGACTGGGCGCCGTCGATGGGACACTCCTTCTCCGCTCTCAAGCGTGCTAACATGCAAACGGGTTTCCGATTTGGAGGTGTTCCATGCCATTCAATGTCATGACCCTGTCAAGAGTGGATATGCCCATAAGCCAGGCCGAAGGCCTGAAAATTCTGGAACGCGATCAATTCTGCTGCAGGTACTGCGGATTGGACGGGAAGGCCAGCTTTGAAAACGCGCTGGTCATGTCGGTTGATTTCGTTATGCCACGCGCTCACAAGGGTAAGAAGGATCCTGCCAACCTGGTAGCCTGCTGCCGTCCCTGCAACATGATCAAGGGCAAGCGCGTCTACAAGAACTTTGAGGATGCTAAAAAATATGTGGTCGCGCGGCGCGAAGAGATGCACAAGGCTTGGGAAGCCAAGCACCCCCGGCTCGTGGAAAAAGCGCCTTCCGCTTAATTCGTTTCGAAACGGTGCGAACAGAAACTAAAGCACTGGATCACGGCTTCCCGTGTTTAGCCGCAGAGCAGTAGCGACACAAACACAACGCAGGCGATTCGTTTCATTCAGAATCCCCCTTCTTGTCCGTGAAAGCAGCGCCATTCGATGCCGATCTTCCCCGCACAGGGTCTCTCCGACTCATGGATATTCGCCCAAGTGAATGGTCGATGGCACCGGACACTTGCTCAATACTCTGCGTAGCCTCCCAAAGAGAAATGCTTGCGACTCCCAAGTCAATACGGGCCATCGGTCAAATTGTCGCCTCGCTTCGGCGAGAGCACGTGGAGTAGAGTGTTTCACCTTTCGATGTCCTCCGGCGCGGGGAGGAAGGAGATCACTGACTCGCTAGCCCTTGCATGTCCACCTGACCTAAAGAACGGCTAACCGATGCGATATTGGTTGACAATCTGAGCGGATAATTGCCTGGCGTGGAAGCCTAAAATACAAAATACGGTCAAGCCGAATGACTTCCGGAAGTCGGTTGCTTAGGGGGTCACATGAGCCAATCACCCCTCATCAGTACTCCTAGAAATTCCGTGGCGGCAGGGTCGCGCCGCAGCACGCGCATCGAGAAATCCGTCCCACTGATCGTCTTAGGTCAGAATCAGATCGGAGAGCCCTTCATGGAGAGGACGGTCTCGCTCTGCCTCAATATGCACGGTTGTCGGTATCCCTCGCGCCATGATTACGGCGTTGGAACCTGGGTTACGCTGCAGGTGGTGGAATTAATGAATTCCAAGGAAAAACCTGCGACAGTGCGGGCGATGGTGCGGTCGATCCATCCGCCCGCGAGTTTGCGCGAACTCCCACAGGTTGGCGTGGAGCTGGAAACACCTGAGAATGTGTGGGGGATTGCGCCGCCGCCAGCGGATTGGCTAAGCGCCCGAGAAACGAATCCGTCGACGGCTCAACTCGCAGCGATGCATGCCCCCGCTCAAGAATCTGCGACGAAGAAGGAAGGCCTCGGTGAGATCCAGATGAAGCGAGAGCCTAAGATGGCCGAGGTCGCCAGTTTCCCGTCTCCGTCGCCAGTAGCCTCTCGGCCCCCAGCCCCAAAGGTCCCGGAGGCTCCGCAACCACAGCGCGTCGTGGTCACACCCGACGGGCTGATTTCCGCGCTGCAAGGGAAACTGCAACAAGAGGCGGAGAAGGCGGTGCATGCAGCGGTGGCGAAACAGGTAAACGATGTAATTCGGGAGGCACTCAGGTTGATTGATGATGCCCGCCGTTCAAACGTGCAAGAAGTGCAGGCGCTCGTGCAAAGTGCGGTGAATTCCGGTCTGGAGGAATTCCGGCGGGAGGCGGACCTGCATGTGAATATGGCGCTCGCCAAGACGAGGGAACGCGCAGTTTCCGAACTCTCCTCGCTCGATGCGGATAGTCGAGCCACTTGTGATGCACGGCGCCAGGCGCTGGAGACCGAGGTGGCGCGTTCCGCTGAACGGGCGACGGAACAATTCCGCAAAGGAATGAAAACCCTCCTGGACTCCTTTTTGGCGGCCACCGTCGGCGCTGAGGATGTAGACCCCAAAGCGACGCTCGAAGGGTACCTGAAAGATGACGGGAAAACTCTGCACGAGGCCCGCAGCAAGTAGCCGGCTCACGTTTAAATACTTTTGAATCGATGAATGTAGATCGGCAGACCCCTACTGACATGGAGTTTGGTGGCACATGCGGGGCATTGGAAGGAGTACACGACGGGCCTGCGGCTCAGCGCGGCGGCTTGAAAAACTCTGGAGACTACCTCAACATGATTTGCGTTCCGGATTTGGCACGATCCTGCTCCTAGTGGAAGTATCGAGCAGGACGCCTGATTAATTTTGCGACAACCCACGATCTTGCCGACATCGCCCTAAGGCACAAGCGCAAACGAAGTCGGGGCAGAGGGCCTGCTCGCGATCCGTCGAGAATTTGGGAAGTCACTTACTGGGCTTGCGGTTTCCATTCTGTGCGGAAGGCTTTGAATCTGACAAATCTACGATCCCTCTTCATTTCTTGATTGTAGAGGATGAGACGCGGACGGACCACTCCCTAGCACATCGGTACTAAGCTGCCGGTACCTCCTAGATGTGGCTATTGGCCCATTGGGGGGAGTTCATTGAGCATTTTAGGATGAAGCACAGTGGGTTGGGGGCCCGCGCGGGGACAACGGTCTCGTAAGGGGCCGTGTGCGAGCTTCCCAACCCGCCCTTTTCTACCCTATCTGTATTCTGAAAGACCAATCCGCTTATTTGAGTAATATGTGTTTGAAGTGTAACCGAGCGATGCGTGCCGTGAGCGTCTACAACGGTGGGGGTGGGTAGTGGACACAATGACTACGGAACCGATTCACGGTGGTGCAATCGTACTCGCTGACGAGGGACTGAACGTGGTATCGGGTACGAGGAAGCGGAGAATCAACGGAGATGGCCGGTTAAGGTGGAGGCAGTGGATGGTAGCGAAAATACCCTCTACGCCCACGTAGTACACCTTGTTAAGGATGATCAGGACCCATGGTTTTCATTTTCTAGAGTGGTGGGCGAGAACGTGGATATCTATCACAAGAGATCTCGCGACAGGCGGAACTTGGTCAACTGAGGTAGGGGGCAGGCCTTTAAAGCCAAGGCATAACCGCATCCTTCCGCAAACGTCTCGACGCTTGAGCCGTCGGCGCTCGCCTTCCAAATAACCTCCTTCGCTGGATCCTTTAGGAAACCGCTGAAGTACAAGGTTTTGGAGTCGCGTGTCCAGACTGCTTGGCCGATGAAAGCCCACTCCAGGATATTTGCCGAAGACCGCGGCCATCGGCACGGACGGTGTAGAGCTTTATTCCATCCTGCCCGGATTCTGCGCGCTCCGTTCATGGGTTTGTTCTAGTGGCTGATCTGCCTGATCTTTGCCTGGCCGCTCGAGTGTGTAAGAAGACGGACAAATGGCGGCCTGCGCGTGCGGGAACAGCAAGCGGTTCACGCTTGAGGAGTAGGCTGATTTGTGGGCCCTCTGGCAGTGCGGTTGCCTTTCGAACGCAGACACGGCACCAGCTTAGAACCCCTCCTGCCACCGTTGCCGGACAAGACGGCTGTCGATTCTCAGACCACCCACGTCTTGAAGCAGGCTACCAAATCGGTGCTAATATGGGTGCGTCCCCTCGAACTCGAAGCCGGTGTCTCAGTAGCGCGGGCACTTTTGCTAGAGTCCGCCAACCTCACAGAAGAGATTCAATGAGTTTGCGCACCGAGCTCATGGGGACATCAACCGCCCAACCTAGAGCGGCGCAATGGTGGTGCTCATTTTTGGTGCTGGGACTGCTTTGCGCGGGTTGCGGTGGTGGCACTGCCGCTCCCCAAGTCAACAACTCCCCCCCAGCGGTCTCCATCACCTCGCCGGTCTCGGGCGCGACCGTTTCCGGCACCATCACGATCACCACAAATGTGTCGGCGAACACTGCGAGGGTGCAGTTCAGCGTGGACGGCACTAGCACTGGCGCCGCAGTAACGAGTGCACCATTCAGCTTTTCGCTCAACACGGCAACGCTTAGCGACGGCAGCCACTCGCTCACTGCCAGTGCCAGCACGGCGGCCGGGCAGACGGCTACCAGTGCGGCCATCTCCATCAATGTCAATAATGCTGCGTCGCCAACCATTTCCATTACCTCACCGACCTCGGGCGCGACCGTTTCGGGCACCATCACGATCACCACAAATGTGTCGGCGAACACTACGAGGGTGCAGTTCAGCGTGGACGGCACTAGCACTGGCGCCGCAGTAACGAGTGCACCATTCAGCTTTTCGCTCAACACGGCAACGCTTAGCGACGGCAGCCACTCGCTCACTGCCAGTGCCAGCACGGCGGCCGGGCAGACGGCTACCAGTGCGGCCATCTCCATCAATGTCAATAATGCTGCGTCGCCAACCATTTCCATTACCTCACCGACCTCGGGCGCGACCGTTTCGGGCACCATCACGATCACCACAAATGTGTCGGCGAACACTACGAGGGTGCAGTTCAGCGTGGACGGCACTAGCACTGGCGCCGCAGTAACGAGTGCACCATTCAGCTTTTCGCTCAACACGGCAACGCTTAGCGACGGCAGCCACTCGCTCACTGCCAGTGCCAGCACGGCGGCCGGGCAGACGGCTACCAGTGCGGCCATCTCCATCAATGTCAATAATGCTGCGCCGCCAACCATTTCCATTACCTCACCGACCTCGGGCGCGACCGTTTCGGGCACCATCACGATCACCACAAATGTGTCGGCGAACACTACGAGGGTGCAGTTCAGCGTGGACGGCACTGGCGCTGGTGCCACAGTAACGAGTGCACCATTCAGCTTTTCGTTGAACACCACCACCCTTTCGAATGGCGTTCACTCGCTGACCGCGACGGCCAGCAATGCGGGCGGGCAGACCACCACCAGTGCGGCCGTCTCCATCAATGTCAATAATCCGCACCTGCAGATCACCACCTCGGCCCTGCCTGGCGGTCAGGCACAGGTCAGCTACAGCGCGACGCTGCAGGCCTCCGGCGGGACTCCGCCGTATACCTGGGCCGTCCTCAGCGGCCAGCTCCCCAACGGTCTCAGCCTGGCTGCGAACGGAACCATCTCCGGAACACCAACTCTCGCTGGGTCATTTACCGTTAGCATAGGAGTGAACGACAGCGCCGGGCTCTCTACCTCGTCGGCGTTTAGCATAAACATTGCCACAGTGCCGCCTCCGTCTACGGTACCGTTCGGGCATGTCATCGTTGTGGTCGAGGAGAATACGAACTATTCAGATGTTATTGGCAGCTCGTCAGCACCATACATGAATAGTCTGGCCAATCAGTATGGTCTTGCGACGAACTACTACGCGAATACGCACCCGTCGATTGGTAACTACTTTATGTTGACCACAGGACAAATCCTAACGAATGACGACAGCCAGACGCCGCTGAGCTTCCCGATCTCTGCGGACAACGCGGTGCGCGAGCTATTGGCGGCGGGAAATACATGGAAAGCCTATGCGGAATCGATTCCTTCTGTCGGCTATGTGGGTGGCGATGCGACTGGGCCGGACGGTGGATTTTTTTACACACGACACGTGCCCCTGCCGTACATGACCGACGTGCAGAACAGTACGGCCCAACGGCAGAACATCGTTCCGTTCACGCAATTCGCAGTGGACCTGGCGAACAATGCTTTGCCCAGCTACTCGTTTATCACGCCGAACGGATGTGATGACGCCCATGACTGCAGCCTCAGTGTGGCGGATAATTGGTTGAATACAAATATTGGCCCGCTGATAAGCAGCGCACTCTTTCAAAAAGACGGACTCCTCATCATCGTGTTCGACGAGTCGAACACCGATAACACAAACGGTGGAGGCCAGGTGCCCGCCATCGTTATCAGCCCGTTCGCCAAGCTCGGGTTTAAGTCCACCACGTTCTACCAGCATGAAAGCATCCTGCGCTTGATGCTCGAAGGTTTGGGAGTCACCACGCTTCCCGCAGCCGCTGCCTCGGCACCGAAGATGTGGGAGTTCTTTACCTTCACGCCACCCACGTGAAGAGAAATCCTCCTCGTACGTGACAGGTTCGCGCCGAGAGAACCCCCAGCCATGATTTGTTTCTGGCGTACGCAGCATGTGTGACAGACTCGAGATGATCCGGGTGCCGGAATTGGCACCGGAGAAGATATGGGGCAGGTCCATATTATTAATGTTGCGCTGGCATAAGGTTTTGCCGACATCGCCTTAAGGCACAAGCGCCAACGAAGTCGGGCGGAAGTCGTGCTCGCGATCCTTGGAGAATTTGGGATGTCACTTACTGGGCGTGCGGTTTCCATTCTTTGCGGAAGGCTTTGAATCCTCGTCTCTCGAGATCTTTCTGCACGGTCAGTGTGGCGTCAACGCTAGTAAATGGTCCGACGAACACATGATGTAACCGGTCCGTTGGGCCCCGGAAAACAAACGCAGGAAAGTTTAACTGGCTCAACGACGCCGCGAGCGCGTTCGCATTCTCCTCATTTGCCATGGCGCCCACCTGAAGCACGAAAGCGACATGGTCTGGAGTGCTGCCTGGATTTGAAGTGGGAGCAGAATGGTCCGGAGTGGGTCCAGGATTGGAACTGGGAGTTGCTGAAATCTTGGAGGAGAGTCCAGGCCGACTCGGTTCCGTTGTTGTTTCTCTGCCTTTCTGACTAGTCCCCGCGTTCTGCAAGTAGTGGCGCAAGGGAAGAATGGCTAAAACCAACAACGCGGCAGCCAGCGACAATCCAACTAGCCATCCTGCCTTTCCAGAACCGCGTTTGACGTGCGCGGCCTTGGCATTCTCTGAAGCTATTTCGGCGTTTGCTGTTTCGGAAGGGGATTGAAATGACGGAAAAATCGACCGTTGGCCTCGATCTTCGGGGACTGCTTCCACGCCAGAACCGCTTGTAACATTCGCGGCTATAGCACTCTCTGAAACTGTTCCGGCGTCTTCTGTTTCGGCGGGAGATGGAACTAACGGGAAAATCGACTGTTGGCTTCGACCCTCGGGGATCAGTTCCGCTATTGTGGATTCAAGGAACGGGAATGCACTTATTGGTTCCGAGGTGGCCATTGCCTCGCTTACCTGTTCAGTCTGTTCAAGTGGTACACCTGTTTTCGGAAATTCGCTCTCGTCACTCGTTAAAATGATCGATAGTAGTATTTGTTTACGCATTTCAGGGGATAGATCAATGAATTCTACGCCTGCCACTTTCTTCGAATCATCTCTCCACGCTATCCGTCCCTTTGCTTCGATCCATGCAGGCGCTTGCGACAATTGAAAACGCATGTTTGGTAACTCATCGTCGGTCAATTCCTCGACGGCCTGCAGAGCTAATCCGCTTGGGCTGATATTAAGGAGATCGCCGCGATTGTTTTCGCCCAATTCTACACGGGAAAAGAAAACCTTTTGCCGCCAATGCATCCGCCGTTCGGAGATGGGAGGATTCCCGCTGGATTGAAAAGTGTTGGCCATGTTCTAGACTATCGCTGGCTGGGGCCTCACGCAAGCCCATGAAGTTGAAGAATTGTTCGTCCATCATTTCTTCGCCTAACGACCCGTAGGCAAGATACTGAATTGATAGAATTGTAGGAAGGGAAAGGAGGAACGGGCAACTGGAAAGAAGCTGGGGGTAGTGTCTGACTGGACATAAAAAGGTAATGGAACTCATCAGTAAGGGCGCTTTTCCTAGGGAATTTGGCAAGGGAGGGATACGCAGCCTGAGTGACAGACTCGAGATGTAAGGGGCAGGACCGTACTATTATTTATTTATGTTGCGATAGCACACATCGCCCCAACGCACAAAAGCCAACGAACTCGGGGCGGAAATCCTGCTCGCGATTAGTCGAGAATTTGGCAAGTCCCAGGAATGGTTACTCACGGGCGAGGAGTAGCTCCGTTTGGCATCAGCACCTGAGCGACAATGCCGGGCAGGGAAGCGCTAAGCCTAGGACAACGGTGACGGTTGTGAACGTTGCAGCAATTGGGCGGAGGCGTTCGACGGAAGATCTCGACGCAAGTCGGGAGCGCAACTAAGAGTCGCGTGTGGCCAACTGGCAGAATTACTTCCGGGTAGCCCGTGACCCGCCCGCAATCGAAGGCAAGCGCGAACGGAGCTTCCACAAGGGGCATCTGACAAGTTTCGCGGGATTCCTATCTACGTGTAGCACCTTTCCCGGGAGTGATCGCGCTACAGAGTCCGCGCTTGGAAGCAGGCAGTGGTATACTCGCGCGACGACCTATGAGTTGCCCTGCCTGCGGAAGTGAAATATCTGGCGCAGCGCGATTTTGCCCATCCTGCGGCAGCGCCGTGGAGATCGACTCCGGGCCCACGATCGAGGCTGAGGCGATCCCGCGCAAACGAATCGCATCTCCCAGTGGCAAGATTTCCTCCTCCCCCTCCTCCTCCGATTACGAAGCACGCTACGTTCCCGGAACCACTCTCGCCGATCGATACCGAATTGTTTCTCCACTTGGCAAGGGTGGAATGGGCGAAGTCTATCGCGCGGAAGACTTAAAACTCGGGCAATCGGTGGCACTGAAATTTCTGCCACGGTCGCTGGCGCAGACAGAACAGGCGCTGGATCGGTTCACGCGTGAAGTTCGCCTGGCGCGTCAAGTTTCGCATCCGAACGTGTGCCGGGTGTTCGACATCGGCGAGGCCGACGGGCGCACTTTCCTCACCATGGAATATGTCGATGGCGAGGATCTCGCATCGTTGCTGCGGCGCATCGGCCGCCTGCCCGCCGATAAAGGGCTGGAGATTGCCCGGCAATTGTGCGCGGGTCTCGCGGCCGCGCACGAACACGGCGTGGTGCACCGCGACCTGAAGCCCGCCAACGCAATGCTCGACGGCCGAGGACGCGTGCGCATCACCGATTTCGGCTTGGCCGGTTTTTCTGGTGAAGACGGAGACCGCGCGGGCACTCCGGCTTTTATGGCACCGGAGCAGCTTTCCGGAGGGGAAGTTACTCCGAAGAGCGACATCTACTCACTCGGGCTGATGCTCTATGAAATTTTCACCGGCAAGCGAGCCTTCGAGGCCACGACTTACGCCGACATGATGCGCCGCCGTGAACAAAGCGCGCCGACCCATCCTTCGCACATCGTCAAAGACATTGATCCACTCGTTGAGCGCGTCATTCTGCGCTGCCTGGAAAAAGATCCCGCAAAGCGTCCTGCCTCTGCGCTGCAACTGGCCGCGGCGCTTCCCGGCGGGGATCCGCTGGCGGCGGCTTTGGCAGCAGGCGAAACGCCATCGCCGGAGATGGTCGCGGCCGCGGGAGACGAAGGCGCTCTCTCCTCGAGCACAGCGTGGATCTTTCTGGCGGGGACGTTCGTCGCGCTAGCCCTCGTCGTGGCTATCGCCCCCAAGGCCTCAGACTTGGGCTTAAAATCTATTTCGAAGACTCCAGATGCTCTGACCGAGCGGGCGCGCGAGCTCGCCAGGCAATTCGGCTATGCCGATGAGCCGGCCGACATCGACTCCTCGTTCTTCCGGACCTACGATTTCCTCCGGTACCGAGCTTTGCACGAGACTTCTCCGCCGCGCGTCCGGGAGCTTGCTACAGCCGAACTGGGACCCATGAATTTCTGGTATCGGGAGAGCCCGCGTCCGATGGTTCCCGTTGGGCCACCCGACGTCTCGCAGAGTGATCCGCCGATAGATGTTCCGGGTATGGCCTTGGTGGAACTCAGCTCGTCGGGGAGACTGATCAAGTTCCAGGCTCTCCCACCTCAGGTGGAAGATTCGAAAGGTCCATCGCCCGATCCGGACTGGGGAGCGTTGTTTACCGCAGCGGGCCTGGATATGAATCGCTTCAAAATTTCGGGGCCGGAACTGCTTCCGCTGGTGCCCTTCGACGCGCGCGCCGAATGGGACGGCAGCTCGGCGCAGGATCCAGCAACACCGCTGCACGTAACGGCGGCAGCCTACCGCGGCAAGCCCGTCTATTTCGATGTGCTAGGGCCCTGGAATCTCCCTGGGGCAGCTAAACAGCCCACGTTTGCCCTTGCCACCGTCATCGGCGGCGTGACCTTCGCCATCATGATTGTTTCCTTGCTTGTGGCCGGTGCCATCTTTGCGCGCAGAAACATCCGCATGGGACGCGGTGACCGCAAAGGATCCTTTCAGGTATCTGCATTCGTCTTCTCGGCCATCATGCTCAATTGGATTCTGGGAGGGCATCACGTCTGGGATGTGGGCGGCGAGTTCGTAAAGTTCATCATATCCTTCTGCGTGGCTGCGGGTGCGGCAGTGTTTGTCTGGGTGAACTACATGGCGCTCGAGCCTTATGTTCGGCGACGCTGGCCGGACGAGCTGATCTCCTGGACGCGACTCCTATCCGGCAAAGTCTGGGATCCTCTGGTCGGCCGGGACGTCCTGGCAGGGGCACTGCTGGGAACAATCGCCGCCCTTTCCGACTACGCGTTGGATGTCTTGCCGTACTGGTTAAATGTCCCGGGTTTGACTCCCATTCCCACGGCGCCCTATTCGCTGGGCGGGCCAAACCGCTTCCTGTCGATTGGCCTTAATGACCTCTTGGGTGCCGTGCTCTTAGCACTTATCACCCTATCGCTCCTTTTTCTGGCGCGCGTTTTTCTGCACAAACAGTGGTTGGCGATCGCGGTCACCGGCCTGGTCCTGACAGTGTTGCAACTCGCAATAACGGGTGAAAACTTTTGGGTGGCGTTGCCCTTCACGGCCGTTATTGTGGCGCTAATGCTGATCGGCTTGATTCGCTTCGGACTCCTAGCGCTGTTCGTCTTTGATGCGTACCATCTCCTGCTCTTGACTCTGCCCGTAACGCTCAACTTCTCCCGCTGGTACATCGGCCGCTCTTTGTTATTCCTGCTACTGCTGATTGGCCTCGCTCTGTATGGTTTTCGCGCTGCCCTGGCCGGCCGACCCGTTTTCGGCAATCTCGCCCTCGAGGATTGACCGCACGCAGCTCCCCAGCAGCGACTCCGCATCCCGTGGCCATCGCTATTTCCACCAGCGGCAACTCGCCGAATGTGCTTGGCGCTATCACGACGGCGAAGAAGCTGAACTTGCACACGGTGGCCCTAACCGGCTGCACTGGCGGCAAGCTTAGACTTGCGGTGGATGATTATATTCGCGTCGCTTCCGACGACACGCCACGGATTCAGGAATGCGATATTTTGATTGGGCACATTCTGTCAGAACTGGTAGAACAGGAATTGTTTGCTCAAACAGGCCAAGTGTTTCAGCGTTAGTGTGATCCCTGGTTTAGTGGGTGCCGCCCGTCTGCGTTCAGCGATTCCTAGTATTTTCCAGCCCTTTGCGAACCAACGCCTGCTGGTAGGCGTGCAGTTCAATGTAGTTGGTGATCGCGTCGTTGATGAGAATAGCTGCGCGGACGGTCTTGTGCGGTGGCCAGGGAATCAAGCGCGTCGATGGTTTCAGGGACGGCACGGAACCTAATGGTTTTCTCGTTCCTGCTCATAATGCCAGAACGATGACGCATATTATTGTGTATTACAAGATCTTGCCCTTGCCCCACCCCTCGCTAAGAGAGAGATCGTTACTCGCTCGATCTTGTAATCACTGTGCTCCAAGCGAGGCGCCCTAGCCAGGACGCCATACGAACGAAGGTTGTTGTGATCTGCCTCACTGTAAGGTAATGCTGAAGCGAGTAAGTATGCTATTCACGATGATGTGCGCTGCATCACAGGACCGCCGAGAACTGAATAATTTCAGCGACCTGCGCCTGCGTGCACATGCGCTAGGTCCACAGCGCGTTGGTGTAGTTGTGGCTGAGGACGAGGTTGCCCTGACCGCCGCCGCTGCGGCGCTGCGGCTCGGTATCGCCATACCGGTGCTAATCGGCAATGAGCGCAAAACCCGCATGATGGTGGATGCGCTGGAGCTTTGCGCCCTGATAGCCAAAGCGGAGTTTGTGGACGCGGATGACGCCGCGGTAGTCGCTGCCCACATGGCACGTGACAACCGCGTGGACCTTTTGTTAAAAGGCCACCTGCGCACCGATCAGCTTTTGCGGGCGGTACTCGACAATAAGGCGGAACTGCGCTCCGGGAGGCTCTTGAGCGACGTTTTCCTTTATGAGGATAAGCTGGCGGGCAATGTCAGGTTGGTTGGGATCACCGATGGCGGGCTAAATGTCTCACCAAGTCTGGAACAGAAGAAGCAAATCGTGCAAAACGGAATCGAAGTCATGCGTTCCCTGGGACTGGCGCGTCCGAAGATTGCCATCATGAGCGCCACCGAAGCCGTCAGTGCGTCAGTGCCCTCGACCGTAGATGCCAAGGCGCTCACCGAGATGGGCGACGCCGGTCAGTTTGGTGATGCAGAGGTATTCGGCCCGCTTGCGCTCGATTGCGCATTGTTGGGGTCGGCGGCCCAGGCAAAGGGCATTGCGCACCCGGTGGCTGGTCGGGCGGACTGCATGGTGGTTCCCAATATCGAGGCGGGCAACCTTCTGGGTAAGTCTGCGAAGTACCTGGGCGGATCGCAGTGCGCTCACGTGGTTGCGGGCGCGAAGGTGCCAATCCTGATTCCTTCCCGCGTGGAAAGCGTCGACGACAAGCTGAACTCGATTGCCTTGGGGGTTATCTTTGCGTCCCGGCACTTTTAGAATTCTCGCCCTTAGTCCCGGGTCCACGTCCACGAAGTTAGGCCTGTACGTGGACGAGCGCCCTAAGTTCACAAAGAACATCCGGCATTCTGAGGTGGAGATGGCACAGTTCCGTCGACGCCCAATTGTTGATCAACAGCAGTTTCGTTGTGCGCAAATCGAATCTGCACTCGCCGAGTCAGGGGACGACGTCCGGGAGCTGCACGCAGTCGTTGGACGTGGCGGCCTTCTGCCTCCGTTAGCCAGCGGCACATACCTTGTGAACGAGGCGATGTTGGACGAGTTGCGTTTGGCCAGGCGCGGCGAACATGCCTCTAACCTCGGTGCATTCCTGGCGCAGGACATTGCACAAAAGGCGTCCGTACAAGCCTATGTGGTCGACCCGGTCAGCGTTGACGAATGGTCAGTCAGTGCACGCCTGTCGGGGTCAGCGCTGCTTGAGCGGCAATGTTTGTCGCATGCTCTGAATTCCAAGGCAGTAGCGAAGCGTTATGCACGCGAACGCAGTAAAGCATACGAATCACTGCGGTTGATTGTGGCCCACTTGGGCAGCGGAATTTCGGTTTCGGCGCACAATAGCGGCTGCATGATCGAGGTGACAAATTCGCGTGAGGAGGGAGCATTCTCCACGGAGCGTGCGGGCGGCGTACCAGCGATGCAGTTGGTCGATCTCTGCTTCAGTGGCAAGTACACCCGGAAGGAAGTAGAAGAGCTCTTGTGCCGTGATGGCGGGCTGTACTCATATCTGGGCACGAAAGACCTAGAGGAAGTGGAAAACCGAATTACGCGCGGTGAAGCAAAAGCCGGGATAGTGTATGAAGCGATGGTTTATCAGATCGCAAAAGAGATCGGGGCGATGGCCGCTGTCCTGAGCGGAGGCGTGGATGCCTTACTCCTCACCGGCGGCATGGCACATTCACAGCGGCTGGTCTCCGCGGTGAGCAAGCACGTAGGTTGGATCGCTCCCATTGTGGTATACGCGGGGGAGGATGAACTGCAAGCGCTCACGGAAGGGGTTTTGCGAGTCCTGCGCCACGAAGAACACCTGCGAGTTTTTTAGGTGAGCAGGGACCATTGTAAGCTGAGCGCGGTCTTCGCTGTCGGCTTGGGAATGATGATCTACTTCCCCTGGAAGAGCTATCACACGGGGCTGTGACGCGTGACACAGCAGTGCCGTGCGCAGCGTGTAACCGTTCCCACGACCCTCGCTGTCACCTAGCGTGGACCTCTATGAGGGAGAGACCGCCGTGGAAAACCTGGGACAGGTCATCTCCGAACATCCTTTCTGCAAGGGCCTCAAGCCCGACTGCGTTGACTTGCTAACCGGTTGCGCCTCGAATGTCCTGTTCGACAAGGGTCACCATCTTTTTCGGGAGGGCGGCCGAGCCAACCAGTTTTATCTGATCCGCGAAGGCAAGGTTTCTCTGGAAGTTCTTGCATCCCAAGATCCGCTGCGTACTGTGGAAACGGTCGAGGCGGGTGAGGTCTTGGGGTGGTGCTGGCTGGTACCTGCATATTGCTGGCGTTTCGGCGCACGCGCGGTAGAACCTGTCCGCGCCATCGCTGTGAATGGCAAATGTCTGCGCGCGAAATGCGAAAAGAACTCCCAGCTTGGTTACGAACTCCTCAAGCGGTCGGTTGAAATAGTGGGGCACCGCTTGGAGGCTACTCACTTTCGCTTGCTCGACCTGTATTCGGCGGAAGTGCAGAGGGAACAGTCGCCGGGGAAGTTTTTCTCCTGACGGTCACTTTTGTAGAAAGGGGTAGCCGTCCAAGTTGGTTCCGTTACCCAACCAGAAAGGATATTCCCTTTACGGAGCCTCTCCGGAGTTAGCTACCTGTCGTTCGGAGACTTGCCCGCCACAGAGTGCTGGGTGTGATAGAGTGCTTTTTCCGGGAACGTCCTACCTGTCCCATAAGACGAAGCTGTTCTATTTCGCAAATGATAAAGGTGCGCGGCAATGGCATGCAAACTGGTATGGATGGAGGCTCAGAATTTTCAGGGCTTCGGCTGCTCCGAATGTCGATGGGTGTCTAGGCCTACTGGTGCGCTCGTTGGCGTGTCGCGGGATAAAATGAAGCGGACTTACGAAGCTGACCGCAATAAGGAATTCGCTGCCCACGTCTGTGGCAAGTTCCCAAGAGCGAACAGGCCAAATACCTAGCAGGTCGCGGCTGACAAGAATGAACTGTCCGGATGGCGAGAAGCTAATCCATTCCTTCTGAACAGACTAACCTTGAGCTGTGGAATTGGGTCGGGGGATAGCGAATCCTACCAAGAGGATTTCCACAAGGTTGTCCAATTTTGAACAGCGCACGCTTTCTACAATTTCTAAGATGCGTGTGGGACGACGAGAAAGAGCGATACTGGCTGCGGCTCTTGGGCGGGGCCTGACGGTATCAGTCATCTTGCCGTCCATCTCCTTTGGACCCTGGGAAAACCAACTTATTTTACCCGCCCAACGTCGTTGCGGATTACTCGGTTGCTTTCATGGCAACCGACAGGAGGACAAATGTCAAAGAAGGCAGCAGAGCATCATCTGAAGGCAGCAGAGCATCACGAACACGCGGCACGACACCACAGGGAAGCCGCGAAGCACCACGAAGCAGGAAAATGCGAGACCGCAGCACATGACGCACACCTAGCACGCGGTCACCACGAATACGCCATGCACCATGCTGCGGAAGCGGCCAAGGCGCATATTGAAGACCACGGCAAGGCCAAGCCAGCCACCGCTTAATTTCTCGGGCGGAGCGTCCACTCCGCCTTGCGTAAGGCCCTCCATCAGGGCAAGTTGCTTCTCATGTCAAAACAGAAGTCCGCAATTAGGGTCTTGATTGCCGACGACCACGCGGTTTTTCGCGATGGCCTTCGCAAACTTTTAGATACCGCCGAAGGGGTCACCACCATTGGTGAAGCTCAAAATGGCGACGAGTGCATAAAGCTCCTCTCCAAACTGAAGCCCGATATTCTTCTGCTCGACCTACGCATGCCCGACAAGAGTGGGCTTGCTGTCCTTGAAGAAATAGATTTCGATACCCTGCCGACTCGCGTTGTAGTCCTGACTGCCGCAGAAGACGACCGCGATGTTGTTCGTGCTATGCGCTTGGGAGCGCGGGGCGTCGTCCTGAAACAATCCGCCACCGACCTTCTCGTGAAAAGCATTCGTCGGGTTCATGCGGGGGAAATCTGGCTAGATAACCACATGACCGCAGAGGTCATGAAAGCTTTTTCCAAGTTTTCTGAGGCAGGGCCGCGCCGCGAAAAACCTCTTGTCAGTGAACGCGAAAAGGAGATTGTCCAACTTGTGGCCCAGGGCTTCCGCAATAAGGAAATCGCTGAAAATCTTTTCATTAGCGAGCAGACCGTAAAGAATCATTTGCATAGCATTTTTGACAAGCTCGGAGTCTCTGACCGCCTCGAACTCGCGCTCTACGCAATCCATCATCGACTGACAAAAACGGACTGACCGAGACATTAAGCAGGATGAGTGAGTGTTCGTCGTCGAAGTCAAAGGGGAGAAGAAATTCGTGAACCTGCTGCTGATAACTTTCCTTTGTACTCCGCGATGACTATCAGCTCAGCGGAAACCACCGAGAATAGGCTCTTCAGGCCACGCCCGTTCTTTGCAAAATTGCGCGGCTTTCGTGTCTCCGGCAACTGCCGCCTTTCCTTGGACAGCCACGATTCGCGGCCAGTTGCGGCGTGCGACGAGGTCGCCGGCAAGCTTGTGGTCCGCGAGAAGCCACTCGACCCGCTGTAAGATTTTCAAATCCGTGCTGCGCCGGCGCCCGGATTTTAGCGCACAGCTCTGCCAACTCGGCACATAGGGCAAGGTTTTGCCGGCATCGCCCCAGGCACAAAAACCAACGAACTGCGGGCGGAAGTCCTGCTCGCAATCAGTCGAGAATTTGGTAGGTCACTGGAATGGTTACTCACGGGCGAGGAGTAGGTCCGTTAGGCATCAGCACCTGAGCGACAATGCCGGGGCAGGGAAGCGCTAAGCCTGGGACAACGGTGACGGTTGTGAACGTCGTGAACGTTGCAGCAATTGGGCGGAGGCGTTCGACGGAAGATCTCGACGCAGGCCGGGAGCGATGGCGCGGGAGCGGATTCGCAAGGGACAGCCCGTACCCCCGACGCTCAATGTAAAGCGCGTTCGCCGTGTCATTTTGCCAGAAGCGTCACGAGGAAATCGCCTCTTCCCGGGAAGTCGATCCAGGTAATGTCACCTTCGCTCTCGCTTTTCCCAAACACCGTCTCACCACCGATCGAGGTGACCTGGACGATTTTGGTGAGCCCCTTGAAGGTGAGCATGTTTTTGCCAAAGGCGTGAATGTGAAGACGCCGGTCTTCGATCGAATCGAGGCGCACGGTGGAGGCGATCAGGCAGTCTTTCACTTTGCCGCCGGGAGTCATCTCTACTTCGACCTTGTTCTCTCCCTTGATAATCCGATCTTCGGGAATCTGCAGCGTGTCTTCGAGCGGACGCCCGTTGACAAGCACTCGCGAGACGGAACCTTGTCCGCGGAATGTTACGTCGAGTAGCCCACCCTTGTATTCGTAGTGATCGATGCTGTCGAGAAATTTGGTTCCGCGCACAGCGACGCCAAAGGACAACCGGCGGATGCCGAGATTGGAGACGGCCGAGAACCAGGGCGCGATGGAGAAGACGATGGGGCGAACGTCGTGATACAGGTCGCCATCCTTCATGTTGACGATCTCGGGGACGGTGTTGCCCATCGGCAGATACTTTCCGGGTCGCACGCTCTGCGGAACCAGATAGTCCAGGGCAGCCGTGATTTGATCCTCACTGTATAGCTCGGTGTCCATGCTGGTGAGGATGGCGGCGTAGGCGCTGATGAACATGCCGGTGGGATCCGCGTGCAGGTCGTCGTAGAGCGAGTTGCCAAAGCGACGAAAGTTCTTCGGCGCAAAGGGTTGGAACATCGGCAGAGCGAAGCTCCACTGATAGTCCCCTCGCTCCAGGCCGTAGGGCTTGGCCTGAACGACAGATCCTTTGTCTGTAACGAGCTCGCCATAGATCGGTAAGCGCTCCGTTGTCTGATAGAACGGCTCGAGATGCTGTTCGAGCGCGTTGGCCTTCTTGAGGTACAGATCGGCACGCTGGCCATTCTCCATCGCTGCGAGCATGTAATAGGAGGCAAGATTCAGGCTGTTGATGTAGAGGTCGTAGCTCTTTTTGATGAGCTGGCCCTCGTAGAGAGAAGGAAAGCGATTCGCAGGTGCACCGGTAGCGTCGTCATAGCCATCATCACGGCTGCCCGTGAGCATGGACTCGCTGTAGTAGTAGCGATAGAAGAGACCGCGCTGGGCATCGAAGCTATACCGCTCGAGCCAGTCCATGGCGTCTTCCATGGTTTTGATGTACGTGCCTTTGGTGAAGATGTCGTCGCCGCTCTGGGTCCAGTACATAAAAGCCGGCCAAATGACATAGAAGAGGCCGTCTTCTTCCCATTTGGTAATCGGACCGGCCATGACCTGACCGAAGAAGATTCCCATGGGATCTTGCGTGCTGATGTTGGGATTGCGCAGAGAAAAGTCGGCCTGCCAGCGAGCGGGCTGAATCCATCCGGATTGCGCGAGGTGCGAAGTGTTCTTGCCGCCATCGCGGAACCAGAGTAGATAGTAGATGTACTGATTGGTGGAGCGCATGAAGCCGCGCTCATCTTGCATGGAGAGTGCGACTCTGCGGCTTTTGTCGAGTAGTTGCTGCATCTCGGGGCGGCCCTTCAGGGTGAAGCGACCTGTATCCAGCGCTTGGATGATTTTCTTCTCGTTGGCGGCCAGGGTCGCGTCGATGGCCTCGGCCACGACCTGCGTGGCGTCCTTCGTCATGTTTTCGCGCTGTAACTCTGCGGCAATGGCCAGGGGCTGCCCAGCCTTCAGATATGCACGAGCATACGTGGGCCGGCCCGCATCCAGCGCATGTTGATGCTGGAATGCGCCGTCACCAGCGCCGATTACGGCAACATGATCCAAAATGTAGCCACGATCGGGGTGCGCGACATGAAAGAGCTTTGGCGCGCGATCGATGACCGTGTCGTCTTTCGCGCTCTTCAGGTCCACAAAGCCATCCTTTTCAAACCAGAGTAGGACGACAGGCTTGTCGTAGACCTGCGCGATATGCAGAGTCTGGTCTTTAAAGTGAAGGATCGAGTGGAACGGATCGTAGTCGCAGCTCAGGAAGTCGGCGGGATTCAGACCCGGCAACAGGATGCGTTCGAAGATGTCAGAGTGGTCATCGCGGTTAGAAAAGTTGCGGTCCTTGTAGCTCATGGACTTGCCGGCTTGCGGGGATATCCAAAGCTGAAGGCGGCCGCGGTCGACGACATACTCGATGCGGATGCCCATGCGATTTTGCATGAGCACGAACTTTTCCGGATAATTGATACCGTACTGGGAGACGTTGATGGTGAGGGTTTGTTCTTCGAAGGCTTTCGTGGCTTCGGGTGGTGTCTGAGATAAGAGGGGCAAGGAAGATAGAACGCAAGAATAAACCGCGATGAGGAATCGTCTCATGGGCCTCCGCCAGATTACCGGACCAATCAGAAGTTAATGTAATTCATGGGGTTTTATTTTCATAGCTTCCATGGGCGATGATTCCGGGGGTCGACGGACAACAGCAGCGAACCACGCTTAATCACTCCATGCTTGCTGCTCAGCATCGACGACTGAATGATTCCGTCTGCCTGACTGTTACGCGCAAAGAAGTCGGACGGAAGTCCTGCTCGCGATCAGTCGAGAACTTAGCAAGTCGCTGGAATGGTTACTCGCGGGCAAGGGGTAGCTCCGTTTGGCAGTGCCGGGCAGGGAAGCGGTAAGCCTAGGACAACGGTGGTCGTTCTTGACGAGCTTTTGGATGGCTCTGGAGGAGACGGATTCCCTAGTACAAATCCCGCATTTCCCGGCCGATAGGCGGCAGGCGGTCAACGAGGCTTAACGGCGCTGGCGGCAGGCGCACGCAAGGTGGCTTCGAAGAAGTTGTCGACGCGATGCCAGGCATCGCGCAAAACGAGTTCGCGGCTAAAATAGTGAAATTCACCAGGGTACATCATGAAGGTAATGAGATCGCCCTTGCCCTTCTTTAAGGCTTCGTCGACGAGCCAGACCGATTCCAGAAATGGAACGTTGACGTCCGCGGTGCCGTGGAGCACCAAAAGCGGGCGCTCGAGCCTCTCGATGTGCGAAATCGGCGAGGCGTTCGCATAGGCTTGCGGGTTTTGCTCGGGAGTTCCGATGCGGCTTGCGGTCCAATCGCCATGGTACGGGTCGGAGTAATACATCGCGTAGTCGACGACGCCAGCAACATCGACACCGGAACGGAAAAGCTTGGGCTGATCCGTCATGGCGATCAGCGTGAAAAAACCGCCGTAGCTTAAGCCCCAGACGCCGATGCGGCTGCTATCGACGTAGGAAAGAGTCTGCAGGTAGTTAGCGCCCATCCAGGCGTCTTTCGCGTCCTTGCCGCCAACGTCCATGTACACGCCGGTGCGCCAGTCGCGGCCGTAACCGATGCTTCCGCGATAATCCGGAGCAAGAACGACGTAGCCTTTCTGAAGGAAATACTGATGAACACTGTAATAGACGGCGTAATTCCGCTGCGTGTGCCAGCCATCGTAGTTTTGATTTACACCGTCGCCGTGGATCCACAGGATGGCGGGATGCTTTTTGGTGCGATCCAGATTTTTCGGCACAAAGAGCCAGCCGGGAACCTGCTGGCCGTCGGGTCCGGGGTAGTGGACGAATTGCGGCTCGACAAATTGTGAGCGGTCGATTTCCGGAGGCATGGAGTCAGTGAGCCTGACGGGCTTTGCGCCTGCGCTCGTGCCGATGGTGAAAAGATCGGCGCTGTTGTGCGTATCCGTGTGCTGGTAGACGAGGCGCGCGTCACCGTCGGACCACCGCGGCTCGATATTCGTGCCCGGCCCCGAAGTGATGTACACGAGCGTTGCGTGCGTGGGATCGTCGGCGATGGTGGCGATGCCGATCTGCCGGTCACCTGGATGATCTTCTCCGTTCGCGTCAAAGGCTATGCGCGTGCTGTCGTGAGACCACGCGGGGCGCCAAGCTTCCAAGTGACCTTTGGTGATTTGAACGGCGTTACCACCGGAGGCGGACATGACGTAAAGATGGTCCCAACCGTCTTGATCGCTCAAGAAGGCGATCCACCTGCCATTGGGTGACGGCCAAGGCTGCGCTCCTGCTTCGCCCCAGTCGGGAATGCTCCAGAATTTCTCCTCGTCCACTTCATGAATCGCGCGCATTGAACCATCCATAGCGTCAGCAAGGTAGATGAAATATTTCTTGAAGTCGGCGGATTGTCCGTCGAAGACAAGATGAGTGGCGTCAAGCCAGGCCAATCCGCCGTACTCTCCTGGCTTGCCAATCGCGACGGATTTGCCGCCCGCGAGTTTCAAGGCATAGATTTGGCCCGGCACATATTCGGAAACTCGATAGATGAGTTTGGCGCCGGAATAAGAGGGCGATTCATCGTGGTGCATCACCTTGGAGCCACCCGTATAAGCGATGGATGAGCCATCTGCGGACCAGATGATGTCCTGGATACTTCCACCATCGTGCGCGGTAGTTGACTCAGTCCCGTCGGAAAGCCAGCGTATGATCAGATCGCTTCCATGCGGCGCGCCTTCCGGCGTTGTGCGGTTGCTGCGGACAAAGGCAACACGCTTGCCATCGGGGCATGGGACGAAATCGCTCCCCGGATCCGGTTTGGTCCATACCGGCTTCGGCGTGCCGCCAGATGCGGCGACCTGCCATAGATCGCCGTCGTGAGGAAAGTAGACGATGTTGCCGTCTTCACCCCAGAACGCGCCCTCGACTTGGCCCTGGGTGAACGAAGTGAGCGGCATCGGTTGTTCGCGGCCATCGATATTGGCGACGTAGAGATTGCCCACGCCCGCGCGGTCCCAGACAAACGCGACCCGCTTGCCGTCGGTCGACCAAATCGGATTGGAGGGATGCTTGATGTCGATCAACTGCTCGATAGTGAGTTGAGATTTGTGGGCGGCAGTGTGGGTCTGCGCGCTGGAACTGTATGCCAGCGCCATGACGGCGACAGTGGCCCCAAGAGAATGATTCCATTTCTGCATAGCTTTCCCCCTAAGAAAGGCTCCCCAGGAAGTCCTGAAACCCGGACTACACGTAGTGTCGAATTATCGCACTTGCCGCGGATTAGGGGACGAGATTGGCGGGACGGTCGTAGCCGGTCATCTCGAGATCGCCAGCACCAACGTCACTCGGGCAGGGCCAGGATTTTGGCAATCGTCCCGCCTAAAATGAGCCTCTGCGTGCGGGCCGGAACCTTACAGGCTTCGAACAGGGCTCGATACTGACCCAATACTCGCTCGATACCGTCCAGGCCAGTGTCTGATCCGAATACTAATTTGACAAAGGCGCTGGGGTTGCCTTCGGGCGTTTTCGTTCCCCACTCGGCATCGGACCACCAGAAAATTTTCCGGAAATCACCCAGGCGGTCCTGCATTTTCGAGAGCGTTGAGCCACTGAGGTCGAAAAACACGTTGGGATTCCATCGTGCGACTTCCGCTGCCCACTCATACTCTGGATTGCCGCAGTGCGCGCCGAGAACAGTAATGTTGGGGAATCGGCGCGCAATTTCCTCCAGGTGAAAAGCACGCATCCGATAAGATGCCACGTCTTCAGGCTCATCGAACTTCTTCCGCAACACGATGCCTGTGTGGAACAAAACGACCCAGCGGTACCTGTTCGCGAGTTCGTAGACAGGCGTGTACGAGGGATCCGTGAAAGGTTTCTTCACGAACTCGAGTTCACCAAGGCCCCGATAACCGAGCTTGTGAAACTCCTCCACCTGCTGGACGACGTCGGGCGCGTCCAGATCCACAAACCCAATAGGAACGATCCGCTCGGGATATTGCCCCGCAGCATCGGCGACCACCTTACGGTTGACATAGGGAGTGAGCACGCACGCTGTCATCTTCAGCCGGTTTGACACTTTCACAAGATCGCTGATGAAATCAGGATTCTTGTCGTCGAAGTGAACGTGAATATCGACAATGCGGTCCGAAGGCTTCTCAGGAGTAGGCGACACATCGCCGGGTCGAATAATGCCGGTAGGGGGTGTCGCAAGGGCGTCCTGAGAGAGGGAGACTGCCGCCGCGCCCGCAGCGATCAAGAACTCTCGGCGTGAAAAGGGATGTT
Source organism: Candidatus Acidiferrales bacterium (assembly GCA_963775865.1). GTDB lineage: Bacteria > Acidobacteriota > Terriglobia > Acidiferrales > UBA7541 > Acidiferrum. Next base: position 48,026 of record CAVZKU010000003.1, read on the forward strand.
GCATTTGGAACTCTCGATTACTTCCAGTTGACCGGAGAACGCGCGACGGCGTGCCGTTGATACTTGTAGCGATGTAAGTTGATCCTTGTCAAGGGCGTGCAATTATCCACTTTTTGGTGGGCTGACGGCCAATCGTGAATTCTTAGGTCTGGATCGCGCGGAGACGTCGAATCATTGTCAGTCAAAGTTATCTGTCTGCCGTCGAGCACGGATGCCACGAAGTCGGAGCGGAAGTCCTGCTCACGATCAGTCGCGAATTTGGCAAGTCGCTGGAATGAGGGAAGAAGGCCGAGGGAAAAAGCCAGAATTTCGGGAGGTTTACTGGGATGCTGCTTTCCATTCTGTGCGGAAGGGTTTGAAACCTCGTTTCTCGAGATCTTTCTTCGCTGTCAGTGTGGCGTCAACGCTAGTGAACGGTCCGACGAACACATGATGAAATCGGTCAGTAGGGCCTTTGAAGACAAAGGCAGGGAGCTTCGTTTGGCCCAACGAGTCCGCGAGCGCGATTGCATTTTCCTCACTAGCCATCGCGCCCACCTGAAGCACGAAAGCGGGGTGGCCCAGGGATGACCCGAGATTGGAGGCGGGAGCAGGATGGTCCGGAGTGGCTCCGGGGTTGGGAGCTGCAAGGATCTTGGAGGAAGGTCCGGGCAGATTCGGTTCCGCTGTTGTTTCTCTGCCTTTCTGACTAGTTCCTGCCTTCTGCAAGTAGTGGAGCAGCGGAAGAAAGACTAAGAGCAGCAAGACGGCAGCCAGCGACCACCCTACTAGATGTACCGCCTTGCGGGAACCGCTTATGACATTCGCGGCCATGTCACGATCTGAAACTGTTGCGGTGTCTTGCAATTCGGCAGGAGATTGAACTAGCAAGGGAGTCGACGGATGGCTTTGATCCTCGGGAACCAGTTCCACCATCGTGGATTCCAGGAACGGGAATGCACTTATTGCTTCCGAGTTGGCCATTGACCCGCTGACCTGTTCAGTCTTTTCAAGTGGCGCATCTGTCTTCGGGAATTCGCTCTCGTCACTCGCTAAGAGGATCAACAGCAGTATTTGTTTACGTGTTTGAGGGGATATATCGACGAATTCCACGCCTGCCACTTTCTTCGAATCATCTCTCCACGCTATCCGTCCTTTTGCTTCGATCCATGCAGACGCTTGCGACAATTGAAAACGCATGTTTGGCAACACATCGTCGGTCAATTCCTCGACGGCCTGCAGAGCTAATCCGCTGGGGCTGATATTAAGGACATCGCCGTGATTGTTTTCGCCCAATTCAACAGAGGAAAGGAAAACCTTTTGCCGCCAATGCCTCCGCCGTTCGGAGATGTAAGGGCTCCCGCCGAACTGAAAAGTGTTGGCCATATTCTAGAACAGTCTGCTGGCTGCGGCCTCGCGCAAGCCCATGAAGTTGAAGAATTGTTCGTCCATCATTTCTTCGCCTAACGCCCCGTAGGCAAGGACTGATTTGATGGAATTGTAGACAGGAAAGGAGGAGCGAGAAACTGGAAAGAAGCTGGGGCAGTAACGGATCGGACACAACAAGTGTTGGGCGGGAGTCCTGCTCGCAATCAGTCGAGAATTTGGCAAGTCACTGGAATGGTTGCTTACGGGCGAGGAGTAGGGCCGGTCGAAAGCACTGTCTTGGTAATAGCCGTTTGCCTTGTCTTTCGAACTCAAGCGAGACTGATAGGTTGAGCAAGTCTTTAAGGGTGCCGTCCAACAAGAGACTAGAGGGCTCGAGCGTATCGTGATTGACCGTCTCCCATAAATATGGGAGACTCAAAGGATGAAGACGACTTTGGAGATCCCGGATCACATTTTCCGGCGTGCGAAGGCCAAAGCGGCCGAGCAGAATGTTCCGCTGCGACAATTCGTGAGTGAGGCGGTAGCAGAAAGACTGAAGGCGCCGCCCGCCCCAGGGGACAAACCGTGGATGAAACACTTGGGCAAGCTGAAGCACCTGCGTAAAGAGACGGAACGGATCAACAAGGCAGTGGAAGAAGCGTTCGAGCAGATCGATGCGGAGATGTGGGATTGATCGTCGACACGAATGCACTTTCTGCCGCTGCAGATGAAGATTCGGCCGTGTTTGAACTGTTTGCCCGTGCGGAGCGCGTAGTGCTTCCGGTCATCGTCTTGGGGGAATATCGATACGGCATCGCGCAATCCCGTCATCGGGCCAAGTACAAGCGGTGGTTGGACGGCCTCATCGCCGACTGCAGAGTACTGGACATCGATGAGGGAACCACACATCACTATGCAACTGTAAATGTCGAGCTGAGGCGGGTTGGAAAGCCGATTCCCACCAATGATCTCTGGATTGCTGCGCTCTGTCGACAGCATGTTCTGCCGGTTCTAAGCCGAGACAAGCATTTTGATCTCGTCTCGGGAATTCGCCGACTCACTTGGTGATAACCGCAAATCAAAGCGGGGGAGTCGTGGCCCGAGGAACTGCACAAAATGAAATGTCCAAAGCGGTTTGCCTCAGGTTGCTAGCGGTTTTCGCAAACTTAATGCATTCGCTGGCACGAGTCCAGCAACTGCGGGTCTGTCGAGTAAGCTTTCTCATCGCTGCGAAATGCAGGCCGGTCTGATTCTTTTTCAGCAAGTGCCTGTCCAAAGCCAACGAAGGCGGAACGGGGATCCGAAGTCGGCGTGGAAGTGCTGCTCGCCATTAGTCGAGAATTTGGGGAGTCACTGGCGGGGCGATTTGCACGCCCAACTTGCTTCCGGATACCAGCACAGACCTTCCATGTTGCCTAATGCGAGCAGACCATCCCTAGATTATCGCTCGAACTACTCGACGGCGATCTTGGTGCCGCGCTGGCTGGCGTTGGACAGGTGCTCGATGCGACTGTCGAGGATAGCCCGAATCCCCTTCAGGAACTCGATCCTGGAATTGGTGAAGTGTCCCCGCACCTCGGGGGACACACCGAAGGCTTCCCGTAACTGGTTCACAATTTCGCGGCATAGGCAGCGCTCTTGAATAAAAGGCTGGGTCGCATTCTGTTGAGTTGCTTCTTGTTCGCTCATTGGGCCTCCTTCATTTCGACTGTGAGAATCCGATTTTCTAGCCGCGCTCGAACGGGTACCAGCGCAGCCATCGAGCGGGGCAGGCCGATATGACGTCGCAGCGTGCCCACCTCGACGACCAGTTCGTCGCCCTTTTTGAACAGCCCGATATCGCCCTTGGTCGCGAACGGTAAACGGAGCCGCACCTCATACGCGTCGTCCCGTTTCGCGAACACATAAGGTTTCTCGGTCTGGATCACGGCGGACGGATCTTCGCCCTCAGCATACAGCACTTTGGCGAGCTCCTGCAGCCGCAGTTTGCCCAACACCTCGTGCGCGAACAGGGGCACACGCCTCACCGGCACGGGCGCAAAATACTCTTCGAGCTCGCGCGATACACTGTCCTGGGAGGTGTGCCACTCGTTGAACCAAGCATCCCGGATCTCTGGCGGCAGGACACGGTTGACGATGACCGTGTCCACCGTGAGTCCATGCAGCGAAAAATACACAAAAGCACGCTGCGTCTCGCGAAGGACCATTTTCTCTGGATTGGTGACCAGCCGGACGGAAGTGGTGTGTGGATCCTCCATGATTTCGTCAACGCCTTCCAGTTTTTCAAAGAGATCATGGATATTTGCAAAATAACTGTCCGTGGGGAGTTCGAACGGGGCGACACGATTGGCAATCGGACGCACGGCTTTAAGCAAGTTACGTTGAAACGGAAAAATATGCTTCATGTACCAGTCCAGCGTGGTAGGCATGCTAATGAAACGCATGGATTCAGCAGTGGGCGCTGCATCGAGTACGATGACGTCGTAGCGGTTCTCGCGGCGATATTGGTTGATGTACATCATGGCGCTGAGCTCTTCCATGCCCGGCAAAATGGCCAATTCTTCAGCCTCGACGTCGCTTATTCCCGTCGTACGCAATACCGAAATGACATAAGAGGAGATCTGCTGCCAGTGGCGCTTGACCTCTTTCTGAATGTTTAGTTCGAAAATGGACAGGCCGTCCTGAATTGGAAACGGATCCGAGGTCTGGGCCTGAAATAGCTCGACATCCAGATCGAACGAATCTGCTAGGCTGTGAGCGGGATCAATACTCATGACAAGGGTCCGGTAGCCCAAGTCGGCTAGTCTCATGCCTGTTGCCGCAGCGAGGCTTGTTTTGCCTACGCCGCCTTTGCCGCTGAACAACAAAATCCTCATACACTCATTGTACGCGAACAGCCGAAGAAGATGTTGGCCTGCTCATCCTCGGACCCGCAGGTCATCAGATCGAGCGGCGTGGAAGCGCGCCCAATTTTAGCCATTCATACTGCGTGGCTGGGAAGCACTTAGCACCTGAATCGACTAGGGAAGGGATCGAAACCTACACAAAGAAGAGTCCCAATTTTTGCAGCGCTTACTTCCGCCGACAAGGATCTGACCGCTAGAGAGCTTCACGCCGGATTCGGCCGGTACACCCACTGCGGCTTTTCTTCTGGAATCGGGGAGACGGGACGATGGATAGCAGCGAGGATCGCATCAACGTTTGACCTCGTGGGTGCGAGAGAACACACTGGATCCGTTGCGGCCGGATTGCCGGTAAGGAGAAAGGCTTGGCAGCGGCAGCCTGCAAAGTCCTGATGGCGGTGGTCGCAGGATTTACAAGGTTCCTCCATCCAGTCTTCGCCGCGAAACTTACGGAATGCCGATGAAGTCTCCCAGATTTCCCGCAGGCTTTTCTCTTTTACATTATCGAAGCTTAGACCCGGGATCACCATCGCGGCGTGACACGGAAGCGCGGTTCCGTCTGGCGAGATAAGCATGAGCTGGCGTCCCCACCCCCCAACACAGGCTTTGGGAAATTTCGCGTAATAATCCGGAACGACAAAAACGACACGAGTTTTTCCTTCGAATAGGACTTCGGCACACTTGAGTGTCGAGATGCAGTAGTCCAGTTGCTCGCGGGTGGGAAGCAATCCATCCCGATTGGCGAAACCCCAGCCGTAATACTGAACGCTGGCGAATTCGACGCATCCCGGCTGATGTTCCTCGACGAGTTCGAGCATTCCTTCCAGCTCGTTGATGTTTTGGCGGTGAATGACAAAATTCAGAGTCACACCGATATGATGCTGTTTTAGCCAGGTGAGAACGCGGAGCTTGTGCGGATGCGTGCTTGTGCCCGAGATTTCGCGGGCAGTTTCCTCGCTCGCACCCTGAAAACTGAGCTGCACATGGTCGAGGCCGGCTTCGACGAGTGCGGCGAGTTTCCCCTCGTCAAGTGGAAGGCCGCTGGTGATAAGGCTGACATAGAGCCCGGCTTTGCGGGCGGCCCGCACGAGTTCGACGATGTCATTGCGCGCCAGCGGTTCGCCGCCGGTGAAGTCGGCTTGGAGAACTCCGATCGCTGCCGCTTCATGAAAAATACGAACCCAGGTTTCTGTGGCAAGTTCTGCCTTGCGCTTGGCCAGTTCGAGTGGATTCGAGCAATAGACGCAGTGAAGTGGGCAGCGGTGCGTGAGCTCCGCTATGAGAGCGAGAGGTGTGGGGGTGCTGCTCATAATGAACGAATGACACCCGCTTCACAAAGTGACCACTAGTACTCCGAGAACCTTCAAAAATCGATGGCGCGCTTGTTGTGAAGAACCGCGAGATATCCCACTAAGTCCTCGGTGATGCGCTGCGGCTCGGCTGTGGAGTACAGCTTGTGCAATTCTTCGGCGATCTGCCGGACCGTGTTCTTCCCATCGCAGCGCAGAACAATTTCGAGACTTGGACCATTCAGGCGAAGGACGCGTTCCGGCATCAGGAGCACTCGGGGCTGTTCAGTTTTTTCGTTGAGGCGAACTCCAGCAGCGAGACGTGGTGTGGCATCGAGGTCCGGCTTCATTGGGATTCCTTCGCAGGCTCAAAGGCACCAGGGGGCGGCCAGCCGGGATGAACGTATGCGAAATAAAGGGCGTCAAGCTGTGCCCAGAGGATGTCACACTTTGCACGGACTGCGGCGTGCGCGAGGTCCTGCTGTTCCCGAGTGCGTGCATGTTGAATGCAATAAGCCAGAGCGAACTCGGCGTCTTCAGGAGCCTGCGTGAGACGTCCCTGAAAATAATCCAGTGCGGGGACCAGCCAAGGGTAGTGCTGACGCATGCGATCCATGCGCAGAGCGATAAGTTTGTGGCTGAAGAGTTCAGTTAGCGAAGAGGCCACAGCCTCCAGATGCGAGCACCTCGAAACGAGCCGGATATAGGCTTCGACGGCGAAACGTGTTACTGGAAGGATGCCGTTTCCACGGATCGCTTGTTCGCGTGAAAGTCCAGTGGCTTCGACCAGTTTGAGCCATTTTTCAATGCCGCCTGGTTTGCTGTCGTCGCCGTCGTGATCGAGGATACGTTTGCGCCAGGCGAGCCGGAAAGCAGGGTCGCTGCTACGGGCGAGAATGGTGGCGTCTTTGATCGGGATGTGGGCTTGATAACAGTAGCGATTGAGAGCCCATGCCTGGAGCTGGCCTCGGGTGAGTTTTCCTTCGTGCATAAGTAGATGGAATGGATGCTTGTGGTGGTAGCGCTCCTCGCCAATGGCGTGGAAACCCAGGACGAACTCGGCCTCGGTTAGTAGGGGCTGCTCAGTGGCTGCAAGATTCATAGGTCGATGGTCATTCCATCGTAGGCGATTTCGTAGCCTGCTTCCAGTACGGTGCGATGTTCGGCGCTTTCTTCGTCCAGGATGGGGTTGGTGTTGTTGATGTGGAGGAGGATTTTGCGCCCCTTTGCGTTCTTGGGATATTGCTCCAGTAAACCCTCTGGACCGGACAGCGGGAGATGGCCGATTTCGGTCGCAGTTCTCTGCGTGCGGCCGGTTTGACTGAGTTCATCCTCGGACCAGAAAGTGCCGTCGAGTAAAACGAGATCCGCGGATGCAGCGGCCCTGATCCATTCCCGGCTTGGGCCAGAAAGAGAAGGAGCGATGAGAACCTTCTTGTTGTCCTGCTCGAGGAGCAGGGCGACGGTGAGCTCGTTGGCGTTAGTATTCCGGCGGAATTCCTCGCTGACGTAGTCCGGATAGGAACCACCCACAGGGATGGAGCTGTAGAAAAAAGTGGGAGCAGCGCCAGGGTTCTCGGAAAGGTGGCAACCAATGCGGCCTTGGGAGGAGAGCATCTGCCATTGGACAGGAGGACTTGCGCGCTCGAGGACTCTGAAAATGCGATTTTCGTTTTTCAGGAAACGTTGGACAGCAGCGGTAGCGAACACAAAGAAACTCTGAAATTCACGCAGGTGCAGAAGACCCATAACCGAGTCAACATCGGCGGAGGAAAGGAAAACGCCGGCAATCGGAGAGCGGCCTGGGTTTCCCGGGGCAGGAGCGAGCTCGGGACTCATGGTGATTTGAGAACGCAAATCAGGAGAGGCACAAACAAGAAACCATACTTCTGGAAGGGGTGAGAACGCGATCTGCGTTTGCGTGCGAGATTTGGAATGGAGTGTACCCGCTCGGAAACCAGCACAGTTGCGGCACCCACAATTCCACTGGGGGAATCCACCGCCAGCCGCCGAGCCGAGAATTTTCAGGCGCATAAGGCGTGTCCCCGTTTAGAGACACCGGCATCGGGCTGAGGCGACGGATTGAGTATAAACACAAAACGACCCGCCACATCCCAGACACCTTCCCAGGACTGCACAGGCGGGTCTTTCGAATCCACCAAGCTTAGAGCTCGGCGTTGGCGTACGAACTGACTTCACAATTCAGTTCAATTTCTTCGTGCTGCGGGGTGGTCCATTCCATGCGCGCCGCTCCTTGAAAATTACGTCTCGAGGACCCAAGAAAGATAACATAAGGGCAGTTTAGAAAGGAAGAGTACGAATTGCTGGTACTGGTTGGGTTCCGGTACTGGCCCCATCCTGCTCCCACAGAAGGTGTTGGGCAGGACCCCATTATTAATGTTGCGACGGCACACGGTCTTGCTGGCACTGCCCCAAGACACAGAGCCAAAATTGCAAAACGAACTCAGCTAGTTCCTTTAAACTGAGCAAGTTCACGCTTGAGGAGTAGGCTGATTTGTGGGCCCCGTGGGCAGTGAGGTTGCCTTCCGAACGAAGGCACGGTCCGCATCAGCTTAGAACCCCTCCGGCCACCGTTGCGCGCTGTGGTAGACGGCGAGGATCACGATTCGGGCCTTCTCGATGGCATACGCAGCGATAAAGGGCGTATTCGAAATGACCAGCTCACGGGTGCCGGGAACCCGACCAGCTCTGCCCGACATGGGGAAGGCACCAAGCTGTTGAACGCTGTTGACGATCTGCATCGTGATCCGTGTGGCAATCTCTTCGCTGTTGGAGAGGGCTATATAGTCGTGAGCCTCATCCAATTGCCGGAGCGCCTGCTCCGTCCACGCGATCATTGGCGCGCGCGCCCCGTCCTCTTGAGCCGCTTTACAACTTCCTCGTGGTTTACCACACGGCCTTTCCGCATTTCTTCCAGCCCCTTGCGAACCAACGCGTCCTGGTAGGCGTGCAGTTCAATGTAGTTGGTGATCGCCTCGTTAATGAGATAGCTGCGTGGACGGTCTTGCGCGGCGGCTAGCGAATCAAGCGCATCGATCTTTTCAGCGAGGGCACGGAAACTGATGGTTTTCTCATTTTTGCTCATAATAGCAGAATGTTACCCCATATTATTATGTATTACAAGCCTTCCACGTGTCCGCCCCACGCCAGAATAATGTACCGTCCACCATCGCAAGACCTCGGAGCGTAGGCGCAGGGAAACACCCAAGTACGCCTAAATACGCGTAAGCCGGAGTCCTTGCAGGTGAAATTGCAGGTGAATAACTCCTGACTGAACTGAAGTCGGCTGAAATAGCACTTAAGCATTTCCCGTCCATAGCGGGTATCCGTTCACGCGGCTCCCGAGTTTTCGAGAAGTTGCAGTCCATAGAGAGGATTCTTATAGTGTATTTGCCGGTATCATTTAGCGATTTGGATCGTTGACAAAGATGAAGCTGGCTTCAAGGACTCAAATCTCGACAGTGTATGAATCCCTTCTGGCTCGACGTCTACAATAAGATGCCGTTAAGGACAAAGGCTCGGCAATGATCGAATGGCAGAAATTCACATTATGCTTTTCGTTTCTCGTGATTGTGATGCGCTTTGCCCAGGGTCCTAGCTGGGCCCCGGTCACGGCACGACTTGACGTCGACCCCTCTCAATTGTTTGCAACACCGATCAAGGATAACTGGCTCTCCTATAACGGAGATTACAGCGGTCGCCGCTACAGCGCTCTCCGCGGAATCGACACACTCAATGTCTCGCAACTCCGGGCACAGTGGGTGTTTCACGTCAGAGATTCGAGCCATTTAGAAGTGACGCCGCTAGTCGTAAACGGGATGATGTTCGTGACCTCCGCCAACGATGCGTACGCGCTGGATGCGCAAACGGGTCGAGCCGTGTGGCACTACTCACGCCCTATCACCCAAGGGCTTATTGATGATGCCTCGCAACATCACAATCGCGGCGTCGCCGTCTGGCGCACCAGAGTTTACATGGAAACCGACAATGCACATTTGCTATGCCTTGATGCTCGTTCTGGTCACCTGATCTGGGATGTGGCCTATACGGACGGGAATAGGAACTACGGTGCAACCAGCGCGCCCCTGGTGGTCAAAGACAAAGTCATCGTCGGTACTTCAGGTGGCGATGATGGTGTGCGCGGGTTTGTCGCCGCCTATGATACTGAAACAGGAAAGGAAGCCTGGCGTTTCTGGACAATTCCGGCCCCGGGAGAATTCGGTTCCTCGAGTTGGCCGGGCGAAAGCTACAAGCTCGGTGGCGGCACAACCTGGATGCCCGGAACCTTTGACCCGGATCTCAATACCATTTTCTGGGGCACCAGCAATCCGGCGCCGGACTTTGATGGAGATCCGCGCCCTGGCGACGATCTCTACACGGACTGCCTGCTGGCTTTGGATCCCGACAACGGAAAGCTGAAGTGGTATTTCCAGTTCACTCCGCACGATCTTTTCGATTACGACGCGGTTGAAACTCCCGTGCTCGTGGATGCGGTTTTCAAAGGTCAGGCCAGGAAGCTCGTTGTGGAAGCCAACCGAAATGGTTTTCTTTACGTGCTTGATCGCAGGGACGGCAAATTTCTCTCAGCCACGCGGTTTGCCGAGAAACTGAACTGGGCTACTGGCATTGACTCAGCAGGCCGTCCTATTCGAACAGAACTCAAACCAACGGAAGCCGGCACCCGCATCTGTCCGGGCATGGTAGGAGCCACGAACTGGCACTCGCCCGCATTCAATCCGGAAACATCATTGTTTTATTTCATGGCGCTGGAGAGCTGCGACATTTTTACGGCCAAAGCCGAAAAATTCGTACCGGGCCAGACTTACTACGCTACCGGAGTTCGCCGCAGCGAGGGCGATCAGAATCAGAAAATTCTCATGGCCTACTCGATCGAAGGTGACAAGCCCACATGGCGCTACGTGCAATCCGGCGAGGGACACTCGTCGGCTGGCGTCATGACTACTGCCGGTGGACTGGTTTTTTTCGGTGATGACGCTCGATCGTTCGAAGCCGTGGACGCCTCGACCGGAAAACCGTTATGGCATTTTAATACAGGGCAAAACCTCAGCGCGTCCCCAATGACTTATGCAGTCAATTCGAAACAATACGTGGCCATTGCCGCCGGCAGCGACATTTTCACGTTTAGCCTACCATAGCCCCGGGCAACATTTCGAAATATTTCGCTACAATTCGTAACCATCTCTTTTTCGAATAGATTACGGTGGGATTTCTGGTGCTGACGCTGACCAATTCCAATGCATAGAAATGTAATTTCTGCAACACATCCATTCAGATTGTCTTGACTCCCGCAAAATTTCATCCTAAACTCCGCGCCAATTGGGGGTGTTCCGTGCTGAATCGCTCTAGGCCTATCATCTCAGTAATTTCAATCGTTTTAATACTACTCAGTAACGCTGCCATTATTCACGCCGATGTAACTGGTTCGATCCAAGGTGTCGTGCGCGACCGATCGCAAGGCGCGATCGCCGGCGCAAAAGTTGCGATCATCAATGTACAAACCAATCTCAAGTATGAAACGACCACCGGTGCGGACGGTTCGTATCACGTCCTGGCTTTGCCGGCGGGTACTTACAAGCTCACAGCTACGGCCAATGGATTCCGCCCGTTCACCGAAACGGACATCGAAGTGAAAGTGAACGACCAGCTGCATTTCGATGTGACCCTGGATGTGGGATCTGTTTCAGAAACCATTAGCGTTGAAGCCAATTCCGTGCAAGTACAGACGGAAAGCACGCAACTTGGAGACGTAATCGATTCGAAGAAGATGCTGGCGCTGCCGCTGAATGGCCGCAGCTACATCGATCTTCTGGGACTGCAGGCGGGCGTTGCGCCCGCGTCGGCGGGCACGATCTACGAAGGCTCGAGTCAATCGGCCCGGCCGGTTTCGGGCAACTTGAGTCCGGGCAACATCTCCGTCAACGGCCAGCGGGAAACTGCCAACGCATTCCTCGTGAACGGCGCCGACGTGAGCGAGGGGCGTAACCTTGGCGCCGGTTTGGTCCCCAATCTCGACTCCGTCGAAGAGTTCCGCCTCATTACCAACAGCTTCGACGCCGAATATGGAAAATTCAGCGGCGCGGTGATGAACGCCATCACCAAATCCGGCACCAACTCCTTCCACGGCGACGTCTTCGAATTCCTGCGCAACGACGCGCTGGATGCCAGGAATTATTTCGCGCCTTCCAAATCTGAATTGCGCCAGAATCAATTTGGCTACACCTTAGGAGGCCCCGTCTGGAAGAATCATCTGTTTTTCTTCTCCGATTACCAGGGCACGCGTCTGGTGCAAGGCGCCGAAACCGGCTTGGTTACCGTGCCCACCCCCGACCAGCGCAATGGCAATTTCGACCCAGCGGTATTTGCCACGACCGACTCCAATGGCAACACAACGCCAACGACGATCGACGGCCCCTACTGGGCGCAAGTGCTCTCGCAGCGCTTGGGCTACACCGTCACGCAAGGCGAACAGTACAGCTTTGTCGGCTGTACCACGACGACGCAGTGTGTGTTCCCCGGTGGCGTGATTCCCCAGTCGGCCTGGGCGCCCCCGACTAGCCACATTCTCCCGTACATTCCCACGCCCACGTTAACCGGAAGCGTGAACAACTACTCCAACAACAGTCAGAGGAGCAGCATCACCGACAACAAGATCGGGGAACGTGTGGATCTCAACAATCAAACGACAGGCAACTGGTCGTGGTACTACCACCTCGATAACACTACCGTCGACAGCGCTTTGGCAGGATTCGCCACTGTGCCTGGATTCCCCACGATCACACCTTCGCGAGCGCAAGAGTTCGTGATGAGCAACACCAAGACGCTCGGAGCGACGGCAGTGAACGAAGCACGGATCAGCTTCTTCCGGACGGCGGTGCATAAGGACAATCCCGCGGGCAGTTTCGCCGACCTGTCCTCGCTCGGTTTTGTGACTGGTGAAGGCACCCTGGGCATTGTCCCGCTGCCCGGGTACACGCAATATATGCCACAGGTGACCTTGAGCCAGATTGGAATGAATATCGGCGTGCCCACGCTGAACACGTTCCAACCCGACACTACCTATACGGCTAGCGACGTTTTTTCGATGAGCAAGGGCAAGCATACGTGGAAGTTTGGAGGGGAATTCCGCTACATAATGGTGAACGAAAGGAACTACGCCAGCCCCAACGGGCAATTCACATTTGATGGTTCGGTGACTGGCTCTGACATGGCCGACTTTCTCCTCGGAGCAACCTGCAACTCTTGTGGTGGTGCTTACATCCAGGCTGCCAAACAAGTGCTAGATTCCCGAACGCGTTATGGCGGGGCCTTCATCCAGGACTCCTGGAAAGTGAAATCCAACCTCACCCTGAATCTCGGCCTCCGCTGGGAAGTCAGCATGCCTTGGTACGACTGGCAAGGAAAGATCCAGACCTGGGTTCCCGGGAAACAGTCCACGGTGTTTCCACTTGCCCCTGAAGGGTTAGTATTCCCGGGGGACTCTGGAATTCCCAAGACGCTGGCGCCGACGCGCTACGACAATTTTGGGCCACGACTGGGCTTGGCTTACTCGCCGGGATTTACGGATGGAATTCTGGGCAAGATCTTCGGCGGGCCGGGGAAGAGCAGCATCCGGGCAGCTTACGGCATTTACTACACTTCGGTGGAGGACCTGAACCTGTTCTACGAGGTGGCCGACGCGCCGTTCGGCCTGTATTGGCAGTCTCCGGCGTCGGTGATGTTTGACGAACCGTTCGTGAATCGATCCAGTGGGCAATCGCTGGAACAACGTTTTCCTTACACCCTGCCGATTCCGGGGGCTCCGTCGAACAAGACACTAGACTTCTCGGTTTTCGAGCCGATCAACTATTTTCCGGGCTATGGCATTCACAACAGATTGCCCTACGCGGAGCACTTCAATATGTCGATCCAGCGCGAGCTAACTAGATCAACGGTGCTGACGCTGGCGTATGTCGGGACCGAGGGGCACCGCCTCATTACGTCGGCCGAAGCCAACGCGGGCAACCCGGCTCTATGCCAGCAACTGACAGCGGAGGGGGCGTTTGACGTAACCGCACAAACCTCCGGCTGCGGCCCTGGTGCTGAGAATGACGTTTTCCAGCTTCCGACAGCAACCGTCCCTTGTAGCACACCAAATCCGACGCCGCTGCCGGGATGCGTTTACAGTACCCGGCTCCGCAGCAGCACATTTCCATACGCGATCTCAACCTCCAATTACTGCCCCGGTACGGCGACCCTTGTGTGTTTTGGGTACGGCAACGGGAATACACTCCTTAACGCCAATTCAATCTACAACGCTGGACAGATCACCGTGGAACGTAAAGCCAATGATGTGACGTTCTTGGCCGCGTATACCTTCGCGAAGGCCCTGGACGATTCTTCGGCGTTCGCGGACGCTATAAATTTCATAAATCCAAAATGGAGTCGTGGGCTGTCATCGACGGATATCACGCACAATTTCGTTGCCAGTTATATCTGGGCCATCCCGTTCGATCGGGCTTTCGGGAACGCGCCAAAGCGGTTGACACAAGGTTGGCAAATCCAGGGAATCACACGGTTCGCGACGGGATTTCCGATCCAGTTGAATCAGGGGAGTGGTGATTATTCGCTCTACGGCAGCTCTGGCACGGACATGCCGAATCGGGTGGGTCCGGTGCAGAAAGTCGATCCGCGGAAGGTGAATACTGCTTGTCCGACATATGACCCGACTATGCCTGGATCTGGCTCGGGATGTTACTTCCTGCCGAGCGCCTTCGCGGTGAATACAATACCGGGGACGTTTGGAACGGCCAACCGGCGTTTCTTCCACGGTCCTGGATTCAATAACACCGACTTCGGCATATTGAAGCACACTGCGATTAATGAGAGATTCGCGTTGGATCTGCGTTTCGAATTCTTCAACATTTTCAACCACGCGCAATTTATGAATCCTGATGGGAACATCAGCGACACGAGCTTCGGAAGTGTCACGAATGCGCGCGACCCGCGAATTGGGCAGGTCAGCGCAAAATTCTACTGGTAGTTCGCTTGTGCCGATGCCGTCGGCAGGATAAACCCGCCGCTACGCACTGGCGGTTCAGGGCAGGGAGGGTGATCCTGCCCTGCCTCGGTTGAGTTCGGCGCGCGTAGGTTAGGCTGTGTTCGATGAAGCGTGGCTGGACGGATTCGATCATTTGCCGTGGTGGGCTTTTGCCAATTGTGTCAGCCCTCGTTCTCACTCTCGCTTATTCACGACCTTCGCAAGCTCAGACGGCCCAGGTCTACCGTCAGCAGGCTGATACATTCGCCCGCTCCAAATCGTGGGAGGCGGCCATCGCCGCTTATCGCAAGGCACTGGAGCTTGATCCCAAAGACGCGCTAACACATTACAATCTTGCGCTCGCGTTGAATTACAACGGTGATACGAAGCAGGCTGTCGAAGAGTTTGAGTCCGCGATCCGGCTGAAGCCGGGATGGGGCGAGGCCCACTATGGCTTGGGAGCAGCTCTGTATGACCTTCACGATCAGGCAGGTGCCCTGAAGGAGCTACGCAAAGCGGTGGAATGCGAGCCCTCGAATGCTCCCGCGCATCTTTTCCTTGCCCACCTTTATTCGGAGCAGAATGATTTTCCCGCCGCGGAACGCGAACTCAACCGTGCGGTCGCGCTGAAGCCCTCCGCGGAAACGCATTTCGAGCTGGGGCAGGTGGAAGGCCAGCTCGGTAAGTTGGATGCCGCAGCGGCGCAATTTCGCGCTGCAATTCGCCTCGACCCGAAGCTGGCGCGAGCGTATGTCATGCTAGGCATAACTCTTCGGCGTCAGGGTGATCACAGAGGGGCGCTTGCCAACTTCCGCAAGGCTGTCGAATTCGATCCCGCGGACCCCAATGCCCAATACAATTTCGGCATGGAACTTAAAGCGGACGGTGATGTCGCCGCAGCTATCGCCGCGTTTCGACAAGCGATCGAACTGAAACCCGATTTCGAGAAAGCTCATTACAGCTTGGGAATCGCTCTCCGTTCCCAAGGAGACACCGCCGCGGCCCGCAAGGAACTCGATGAGTTAAGTGGGTTGCACGACTTCCGTACGCGCCTCGCACAAGCGAAGCTGCTCATCCTTCAGGGTGTGGACGCGCTGAAGAAGAAACAACTGGACCAAGCTCTGAATTTCTTTCAGAAGGCGATCGAGCAAAGTCCGGAGCTGCCGACCGGATATTACTATCTTGGTGTAACTTGGGACCGCAAACAGGACTACGCACGCGCGAAGGAAGCTTACGACAGGGCTTTGCAATTGAAGCCTGACTATGCCCAAGTCCACACCAGCTTGGGACTTCTTTACTGGCGCGAGGACAACCGTGATCAAGCGCTTCAGGAGTTCCACCAGGCGGTCATGTCTGACGCCGATCTTCCCGAGGCGCACTATAATCTTGGTCTTGCGCTAGCGCAATCCGGCCAGCTCGACGAAGCGGTTCGCGAATTGAACGAAGCCCTGAGCCTTGATCCCAAGTACACGGACGCGCGCATTCAATTGGGCCTGGTCTTGAGTCAGAAAAACGACACGGCAGGCGCCATCAGTGTTTTCCGGGAACTTGTGCACCGCGATCCGGGCTTTGCCGAAGCTCATAACAATCTCGGCTTGGCGCTGTTGCAAGCGGGAGACAATGGCGCGGCTAAATCGGAATTTCTGGAGGCGGTTCGCCTCAAGCCTTCCTATGCGGAAGCGCACTATAACCTTGGATTAGCGCTGCAGAAACAAGGAAAGGAGGCAGAGTCGCGTGCGGAGTTCGAGAAAGCCTTCGAAATTGCGCCCGAGTTAAGAAATGCGGCTCGCCCTTGAACAAATGTTCTCACGTCGAAATATCGCATTGTTGGTCTTAATCGTGGTCGCTGTGGTGGTTCTTAAGTTGCCTGCGTCCGGACTTCGGGCGGCCAGCAACGGCGTGACGCAGTCGTCTAACGATACTACTCCCGCGAAGGCCTGCGAGTTCTCACCGCCAGGCGTTAGCTTTTCCGTTCCCTTCGTGTCGCAGCCTCGGGAGTTGAACACCGATCCCAATTCCGCCACTTGGGCAAAGGCCGCGTCCACGTGGATTCTGAAAGACTGTAGCCACGACATTGACTATCCCGGCCTTAAGACGGAAGTGCGAGGCTTTTGGACGGATTCCGATTTGTATCTCTTGTTCATTTCGCCCTATACCGAACTCAATCTCTGGTTGCCTGCGGACAATAGCAAGGACCGCTTGAAACTTTGGGACCGCGATGTGGTGGAGTTTTTTCTCGGCGACGACTGGCAGGACATCAAACGTTATCGTGAATTTGAAATCGCTCCCACGGGCGATTGGGTGGATCTCGCCATCGATCTGAACAAAGACACTTATGACGCCAAGTGGGATTCTGGATGGCAGCGGCAGGGGCGAATCGATGAAAAGAATCACATATGGTATGCCGCTGCGCGTGTGCCGTTGCGTTCAGTGAGCGAAAAGCAGATCGTGGCTGGCACCCTGTGGAGAGTCAACCTGTATCGCATCGATGGGTTGGGCGCGGACCCGGTGCGCCACTTTATGTGCTGGCAGCCGACCTGTGTGATCAACCGCGATCCTAATCACGTGCCCGAACATTTTGGAACTCTAGTTTTCACCAAATAGAAAATTCATTTCAAGGGGAAACGTATGTCTTTTGCAAAAGAACCGAACCGCCGTGGATTCATGAAAATGCTGGCCGCCTCACCCCTGTTAGCTCAAATCGCAGCGCAGGGGCTTTATGTAAAGTCCGCTGCCGCAATCGGCCTGAACCCGAACAGCAATGTTTATAGCCGGCTCGGTGTCAAAACCGTGATCAATTGCCGCGGAACGTGGACCTACCTCAGCGGATCTCTGCAATTTCCGGAGGCCCGCGATGCGCAAGCAGAAGCGGGGCGCTATTTCGTGAACATGGTCGAACTGCAGCAAGCTATCGGGCGTCGGCTGGCCGAATTGACGGGAGCGGAATCTGGAATCATCACTTCGGGCGCCGCGGGCGCCATGGCCGCCGCTACGGCAGCGTGTATGGCCGGAAGCGATCCGCAGAAAATCTGGCAACTGCCCGATACCACTGGGCTGAAACACGAAGTGGTTATGGTTGGTGGCCGCAGCGCCTTTGACAGCGCCATCCGCCTGGCCGGTGCGAAGCTCGTCCTCGTCGATAAACCCGACGATATTGCCAATGCGATTACGCCCAACACCGCCATGATTTACACCACGGATCTGAAAGAAAAGCTCGAACGCGAAGCGGCCATCGCAAAACAGCACAGCGTGCCGCTTTTGCTTGACGACGCAGCCGGTATTCCACCGATCGACAACATCAAGCTCTACGCGCAGATGAAACTCGACTTATACACCTTCTCTGGCGGCAAGGGCTTGCGAGGCCCGCAATGCAGCGGCGTGCTGTTGGGTCGAAAGGACCTGATCGAAGCCGCCTTGCGGAATTCCTGCCCTTACGAAGGCGCCGTCTGCCGTCCCATGAAAGTTGGAAAAGAAGAGGTGATCGGCTGCCTGACCGCAATCGAGACCTGGCTGAATACGGATTCTAAGAAACTCTACGACGAATGGAACGGGCGCGTTGACCGCATCGCAAAGCTGGTTGGCACCGTGCCGGGAGTGCAAACCGAAATCTACATTCCGGACGACGGCAATCGCTATCCGACCTTGCGCGTCTCCTGGGACCAGGAGGCGTGGGGTTTCGGCATCAAGGATTGCGTTCAGAATCTTCGCGAAGGCGATCCAGTCATCGAAGTGCTCGGCATAGACAATCCCAGTTTGGTGTCTGCGGTACATGAAGGCGTGGACAAACCAAAACCAGCCGCAAAGGAACTCAAGAAACAGAATCATATTGAACTGGTATCCATGACAATTCAGCCTGGCGAAGAAATGATTGTAGGAGACCGGCTGCGATCAATCCTGAGCGCCGCGCGCAAGAGAAAAGCCGCGTGAAACGCCTGCTGATGTTGGCGCCGTGCGCGCTCTTCTCCGCACTCTCCCTGTTCGCTCAACAGGCTCCCGGCCCCATGCCTTCCATTGATCTGGGTCCGAACGGCTTTGACGCCGGGGACTATGTGTATGTTTCGGGGCAAGGCCCGCACCGCGCTGACGGAACCATCTCCGCAGATTTTCCGGATCAAGCGCGCCAATGTCTCGAGAATATTCGCAAGGTAGTTGAAACAGCGGGACTCTCGATGGATCACGTCGTTTATGTCCAGGTGTACCTTCAGGACGTAAATCACTATCGTGAGCTCAACGAAGTTTTTGCGAAATACTTTCCCCATGAGCCACCCGCGCGCGCCGTCCTGGGCGTTGCGGGAGATCCCGAATCGTCGATACAAATGACCGCCGTTGCTGTCCGCGACCTGCGGGGCAGGCAACCGGTTGCTTTGCCCAATTTTTCGCGGAACAACGCCTACTCGCCTGGCATGCTGACATACGACCGCCTGTTTGTTTCCTCGATGCCCGCCGACGATTTCAGTAACGAAGTTATCCCCCAGGACCCGGCGGAGCAGGTCAACATGGCGCTGGACCGGCTACAGTCGGTGGTTCAGGCGGCGGGCCTCACCTTAGCCAACATGGTCTTCGTGAATCCCTATCTAACCGCGGGTGTGCCCATGCGCGTCATGAACACCCAATATGCGCGTCGATTTGAATTCGGAAATACTCCGGCTCGCGCCACGATTGAAGTTTCCAGCCTGCCCGATGGTACGCAAATCGTTTACACAGGCATTGCGGTTCGCGATCTAAGCCAGCGGCGCTCCATTCGCCCAAAGAATATGCCACCGAGCCCCACAGCCAGCCCCTGCGTGTTTGCCGGAGACACTTTGTATTGTTCCGCGAAGAGTGGATTCATTCCCGGGCCTAACGGAGGCGTTTACAGCGCTTCGGTCGCGGATCAAACCAGGCAAACCATGCGCAATCTTCTCGACAATTTGGAAGAAGCGGAAATGAACTTCGATCAAGTCGTATCGACCACGATCTATCTGGACGATCTGAAGGATGTTCCTCTGTTTGCCAAAGTCTATAAGAAATACTTCAAGGCAGCCCTTCCTGCACAAACCACGGTGCAACAACTTCCCCCCCTCGAACGTAAGCCCGACCAGGAAGAGCACTACCCGGACTTGGAACAAGTATCACTCATCGCCGTCCGTGCGCGAGGCGGCTCCGCTCACCGGCCTTTGCCGTAATTAATGATAAAGACCCCGGCTCGGCTGACCTGTACGCACAGTTCAATCGGGCTTCTTGGGCATCGGGACGAATACCCGTACCGCCAGGATGTGCGCCTTCGCAGGTGAAACTTTCTGGTTGTAGAATCCGACCGTACAGTTCGGGCGAAAATAATAAGCATCTCCCGCTTTGGCGGGATGTAAGCCCTCTACTCCGTCGACCCCGCCGCCTGCTGCCATTTGCCCCTCCCCATCCAGCACCAGATAAATTTCCTCTGCCACTTCGTGGTGATGCGGAGAATTTGTGCCCCCAGGCGCAAAGTCCATCAGGAAAAAATCAGCCACAGAATAAGTTGCATTGATTCGGTCACGCGCTGCCGTACGCGGTCCGATCAGAAGTTTGTAAAGCACGGAGTTCGGATGCCCTTCGACGGTCTGTTCCTTGAGCTCGGCTAAATTAGCTACTGCCAATTCTGCGGCTGGCGAAAGTGGAATATCTTGAGGGATTCGTACTGTGGTGACGACTAGTTGAAGTGGTTGGCTTGCAGGATTGGAAATGCTGTGCCGGACCGTCGGAGGCACATAGGTGAAATCATTTTGCGCCAAGGAGTGCGATTGTTCGCCGTAGTGAAGGATCCCGCTGCCGCCTAGAATGAAATACAGCTCTTCTTCTTTTGGATACTCGACCATCTGGCAGTTGCCGTGGGGTGCGACGGTCAGTTCTCCAAAGCGCGCTACACTTTGCAGCACTTTGGAATCCATGTCTCCCTCGCCAAAGATCGGAGTGTAATGGCAGGACTCACTGGATAAGTCAATCTGGCGCTCCTGGAGCGCGGAGACGTTGCGGTGCAGCCAGGTGGGCTCGACTTTCGGCTCCTGCGTGAGCAAACCCATCCCGATTGCGAAAAGGATCACATTGAACTCCAACATTCATGTCCTCCACTGAATTCGACTCATCTTCTCTGGAAACGGGCTTCATCGCCGCGATAACTGTGATCCTGGCTGTCCGCGATCAATCGCGTCGACGGCGGCTGCCGCGATCAAGCTGATAGCGAGCAAATTATGTGAGGTGCGCGGATATAAGCACTTCGCCAGGCAGATGTTAACACAAACCACAAACCATAAGGTTGCTGCGAGCTTTATACGCTTCATAGTTTTTCCCTGACTCTGACTGGAATTTTGATTTTGGGTCGGCGGGTAATCTAGCACTGGACATCTATTACGCAATATTGCCGCCCAGTCGAGGCGGAAGTCCTGCTCACGATCAGTCGCGAATTTGGCAAGTCGCTGGAATGGGGGAAGAAGGCCGAGGGAAAAAGCCAGAATTTCGGGAGGTTTACTGGGATGCTGGTTTCCATTGTGTGCGGAAGGGTTTGAGACCTCGTCTCTCGAGATCTTTCTTCGCTGTCAGTGTGGCGTCAACGCTAGTAAATGGTCCGACGAACACAAAATGTAACCGGTCTGTTGGGCCTTGGAAAACAAACGCAGGAAAGTTTAACTGGCTCAACGACGATGCGAGCGCGTTCGCATTCTCCTCATTTGCCATGGCGCCCACCTGAAGCACGAAAGCGACATGGTCTGGAGTGCTGCCTGGATTTGAAGTGGGAGCAGAATGGTCCGGAGTGGATCCAGGATTGGAACTGGGAGTTGCTGAAATCTTGGAGGAGAGTCCAGGCCGACTCGGTTCCGTTGTTGTTTCTCTGCCCTTCTGACTAGTCCCCGCGTTCTGCAAGTAGTGGCGCAAGGGAAGAATGGCTAAAACCAACAACGCGGCAGCCAGCGACAATCCAACTAGCCATCCTGCCTTTCCTGAACCGCGTTTGACGTGCGCGGCCTTGGCATTCTCTGAAGCTATTTCGGCGTTTGCTGTTTCGGAAGGGGATTGAAATGACGGAAAAATCGACCGTTGGCTTCGGTCCTCGGGGACCAGTTCCGCGCCGGAATCACGTGTGACACTCGCGTCCATGGGACTCTCTGAAACTCTCTCGGGGTGTTGCGTTTCGGCAGACAGACTTTGATTCCCGGCAATCCGATTGGAAGCTGCACGAGCGGGGATTGAAGTTGCGATTTCCGAGCTAGCCTCTCCACCCGTGGCGCCTTGAGCCTCCTCAAGCGACATTCTTGCCTTCGGTCCTTCGCTCGAGTCCCGTTGCGAAGCGATCCATGATTGTATCTCTTGGCATACCTCATCCGCGGGACCGATGAATTCTATGCCCACCACCTCACTCGAAGCACTTCTCCACGCAATTCGCCCTCTTGTTTCAATCCCGGGCTCTATTTTCGGGAAATGAAAACGAATCGGCAATTCATCTTCGATCAATTCCGCGTCCGTCTGCAGAGCCAACCCGTTGGGGCTGATATTAAGAACTCTTCCGTGAATGTTTTCGCCGATTACCACGGAAGAAGACAAAACCTTTAGGCGTCCACAATTGCGACGGTCGGTGAGGAAAAGGCTTCCGCTCGAATCGGGAGGGTCGATCATGTTCCGGTAGCTTGTCGGTTGCGGGGACGTGGCCGCATCAAAGATTTGCTATCGACGGATTATAGTTCGCAGTCCTATACAAGGCATAGACAAATTTACGCAGGGTATGAGGCTCACAAGCGGGGCGACTGCAGATCCAGGGGGAGACGCGGTGGAACGGTGTTCCGAGGCGTGAAAAGTCCCAGGCCTCTATCGGGCTTTCGGGGCGCTCCAAGCCAGAGCTATTTGTCTGCCGTCGAGCACGGACGCAACGAAATTGGAGCGGAGGTTCTGCTCGCGATCAGTCGAGAATTTGGCAAGTCGCTGGAATGGTTACTCACGGGCGAGGAGTAGCTCCGCTCGGCATCAGCATTTGGCAGGTTGGAAAGCCGATTCCCACCAATGATCTCTGGATTGCTGCGCTCTGTCGACAGCATCCTCTGCCGGTTCTAAGCCGAGACAAGCACTTTGACCTCGTCTCGGGAATCCGCCGACTCGATTGGTGATAACCGCAAATCAAAGCGCGAGAGTCGTGGCCAGAAGGGAAGTGCACAAAATGAAATGTCCAGGGCGGAGTGAAACTGCGGCTGATAGCGTACGCGTGAGTGAGGCCAAGACGAAACTGAACAGATCGAGTCGAATTAGTGAGAACCGGAGGCGGGCTTCTCTGGGTACAGGCGCTCAAATTCTGGGTCGCCGTGAAGTAGGCCAAGCCCGGGGTCACGCCGCGCCCACACCGCATCGTGAAAACCAGCTTCCCACGCCTTGCGCAAGGTATCCAAGGCTTCCGGCTTCCTTTTGAGATCGCAGAACGCACAAGCCGCATTGTACAGAATTGAAGCTTCATTGGCGCGCAAGGTGATGGCCAGGTTGAGTTCGCGCATGGCGTCTTCCTCGCGTCCTGTTCTTGCGTAGTTGACGCCCAGCAGCACTCGCGCACGCGGATCCTCCGGCACTTGCTTTAAATGGTTCTCCAGCGCGGCGATGAATCTTCGAGACATGGTGAGCCTTGCCTCTTCCTCCTGTATCGCGCCGAGCGCGTTCAGGATGGGCACATAAACGTTATAGTCTTCTCCGCTTGCTTTAATCGCCGCGTCGGCAACCTCCAGAACCTCCTTGTGACGTCCCGCAGCGAACAGAGAGCGGCACAGCAGATAGTAAGCGCCCTCGCAGTCCCGTTTGCGCTCAATGGCTTTCTTGACCATGCGCACGGCTTCATCGTGCAGTTCCGCCGCGTACAGCACCCATGCCTGACTCACCTGCACTTCGGGCAGGTCCCACCGCAGTGCCACCGCCTTCCCGGAAGCTTCGCGCGCGCGGTCGACCCACACCAGATCCCGGCTGAAATTGCAATAAAACATGGCGCAGGCGTTGGCGCAAGCCGCGTAGGCCAGCGCAAAACTGGGGTCCATGGTCACGGCATTCTCAAACATCTGCAGGGCGAACTCAAGATCCTGACGAGTCTGCCGACGCGCGTACCTTTTACCGCGCAGGTAAAGGTCGTACGCTTGCAGGTTTTCGGTCGGTTTGACCGCCAGCGCTTCCAGTTCCTGTGGCGATAGCGTCACCCGCAGCGCCTCGGCAATCTTCCGCGCTATTTCGTCCTGTACTTCGAAAACATCCTTCATCTCCCGGTCAAAGCGTTCCGACCACACCGGAAAATCCGTGCGCGTGTCCACCAGTTGGGTGCTGATGCGCAGGCGCGTCCCCGCGCGCCGCAACGTGCCGGTCAGGACATACGCCGCCCCCAGCTGCTGACCCATCTGTGCTGGTGTCACTGCCTTGTCGCGGAACGCCAGAACGGTGGGCCGCGAAAACGTGTTCAGCCCCCGAATCTTTGACAGTTCGGTGATCACGTCCTCGGTGATACCATCGCGCAGATATTCGTCTTCCTTGGACCCGCTCTGATTCTCGAAATATAGCACAGCAACCGATTTATTCGCGGGTACGACGCCAAGCGCGTGTGGATTCGACGTGTCGCTCTTTCCGGCCGCCGCGTTACGCCCCGAAGTAATGTCGCGCTGGAGTCGTTTAAGATCTGCGCGCAGTTCGGCAGCAGTCTGGCACCGCAGGTCGGGGTTCTTCTCCAGCACCTTCTCGATGATCTCCTCGAGCTTTGGTGGCAGGTCGGGGTTTAAGCGCGTGACCGGAATTGGCGCCTTGCTGAGTATGGATTCGAATATGACCGCAGTGCTCTCGCCGCGGAATGGCAGCGTCCCTGTCGCCATCTCGTACAGCACCGTGCCAAACGAAAAGATATCCGAGCGCGCATCCAGTTCCCGCGCGCGCGCCTGTTCCGGCGACATGTACGCAATTGTTCCCAACGCTGTTCCAGGGCTCGTGAGATATTCTTCCCCTGCACCCAGCGTGCGCGCGCTGTCTTGTCTTGCCGCCGTTATCTTTGGCCAAGAGACCTTTGCCAGGCCAAAATCGAGAATCTTGGCATACCCACGCTTCGTAACGAAAATATTGGCGGGCTTGATATCACGATGAATGATGCCTTCGGTATGTGCCGCGTCCAGGGCGTCGGCGATTTCTATCGCCAGTGTGAGCAGAACATCGGTCTCCAGTGACCTTCCACCGATGCGATGCTTGAGCGTCGCGCCCTCCAGAAGCTCCATGGCGATGAACCGTTTGCCATCCTGTTCCCCAATGTCGTAGATTGTGCAGATATTGGGGTGGTTCAATGCAGAAGCGGCTTTCGCTTCACGTCGAAATCGTTCCAGCGCCTGCTGGTCGTGGGCGACGTCCTCAGGTAGGAATTTGAGAGCGACAAAACGGTCCAGCCGGGTGTCTTGGGCCTTATAAACTACGCCCATCCCTCCACCGCCAAGGCGTTCGAGGATGCGGTAATGAGAGATGGTTTGGCCGATGAGCGAGGAAGAATCCGTCACAGGATGCTAATTTTAGGTTTAATGAGAGATCGAGTCAACAAAGCCACAAGGATTTGCCTACCAGCATTTGTTCTCTATGCGACATTCAGCAATGCATCGCATCTCATACGATTTCAGTGATTACAGATATAGGGGACATCTTCAGACCAGTGCGAACGCGTCCGCTTACGCGACTGTACAGAAGATACCCGCCAAAATTACTGTCGGCCATTTCGGAGTATTAAGGCGGGGCTCCCAAGGTGACATGGGCTCTATAGGAAGGGGGGCTATTCTGTCCCTCATTTTACAGGAGAGTCCCGCATAAACAGGCTATGGTGGATGACAAGAAGCGTCTGTGATGTGAATCACGGTTCCAGCACAGTCATGTGAGGGAGGTCACTGAGCCTCTGGTATGTCAAACATATTCTCGGCCTGCTTGATTGAAGGGCTCAAGAGTGTCTTCAGCTATCCGAGTACGAATTTGAGCGCATAGGCGTTAAGTCTAAATCCTTCCGCATCGCAGACAATACGTTGAATATTCCCACATGGACCTTTTCGAACTCCCATCGGGCTTCTTCTGGCAATGTGAGTGTCAATGAAAGTCCAAATGGTCGAGGAGAATATGGCGTTTTTCGAGAGGATTCTCGGTCGGATTCCTCTCCACGGCGAAGGCCGTGAACTGGGCAGAGTTTTTAGCCCTCCGCGTTAGCACGTCAACTCGCTGTGACACTCTGGCCTGTCGCCTCTTGTCCAATGCCGCGTCCAAAACACCAGTGTAATCGCGTCCACCAATTTTCGAGACGAAGCCACACAAGTCACAATTGGCCGGGTGTTTTTCCAGCCGCGAATACGCAGCGGGGTAATCCTTCCGCAAGCGCTGTAGTTCCGCAGCTTTCCCGTCGCTCAACCCAAGTGTCGCGATTTCATTTCGCCGTTTTCTCCCTTGCCCGTGATACGACAAAAATCTGTAAGTGCTGCTGACCAACATGTACTGTGTCGTCGTTCTTAGTTGACAGTTACTGACAGGGCAGCCGATACTGAAATCGGCGCATGTAGGGTGCATCGGCGCGTCGCCGAAGGGCAATGCCCACCTACGATCCCATCGTGGAGGCCTACATGCCAAATCTAGAGAACCTCAAAAAGCAAGCCAAGCTCATACTGCGTTGGCATCGTGAACGGCACTACCCCGTCGCCGCACAAATCCGCGGGCTTATGCCTCGTTTCTTGAATATGTCCGATTCGGAGATTCTTGCGGCGAACTTTAAGCTCAGCGATGCGCAAGAAATGGTCGCAAGACAGCACGGCTTCGATAGTTGGCAGGCCCTGAAAGTTGGACTTTCCGTGACGTCGCGCCGAGTGAACTTGTCGCCATCCAAAGCGACCATTGTCTGTGCAGAGCCGCAACTGTTCGTCACCGATATCAAGAGATCATGCGAATTCTTCCAGGAGAAGTTAGGCTTTTCGCTCGTATTCAGTTACGGCGACCCTCCCTACTACGCACAGATGGGTCGCGACGCGGCGCGTCTCAACCTTAGGTATGTCGAGGGGCCCGTAATCGAGTCGACGGTCCGCGATCGTGAGGAACTGCTGTCGGTATCTATGACCGTGGCTACAGCGGACGAGATTAAGCTATTGTTTCTTGAATTTCAGTCCGCTGGGGTTACCTTTCGTCAGACACTGAAAAAGCAGCCTTGGGGCTCCAAGAATTTCATCGTCAAAGATCCGGATGGGAATCTGCTGTTGTTTGCCGGGCCCGCAAACTAGCAGCCACCAAGCCGAAGTGTTGTTGATCAACCCTCCTGAACAACGCGCTGCTCAGCGCGCACTTCCTGTTTGCCGACGATAGATGCTCGGGTTGAGCTGTGGCTGTAGAGATACCGTCGTATCTGGGAGGGCAATTTCCAAAGTCTGGACACCTTGCTGGTTGAAAACAGGACCGAGGAGAAGAAACGTGCAGGCCCCAAGCGATAAAGGAGATCGCCGATGAAAAACGTAGAAGGTTTGAAACTGACGATACGTGGCGAGCGGGAGATTGTGATGACGCGCGACTTGAATGTGCCGCGCCGCCTGGTCTTCGACGCCTTCACGAAGCCCGATTTGGTCAAGCGGTGGTTACTCGGGCCACCTGGCTGGTCGATGCCGGTCTGCGAGATTGACCTGAGAACGGGCGGAGCCTATCGCTACGTATGGCTTAGCACGGACGGACGTCAGATGGGGATGGGTGGCGTTTATTGCGAAATCGCGGTGCCGGAACGATTGGTCGCCACGGAGCGATTCGACGAAGCCTGGTATCCGGGCGAAGCGGTAGGCACACTGGTCTTGTCCGAACAGGGTGGAACGACCACGATCACGCAGACGATAGTCTATCAATCGCGGGAAGCCCGGGATGCAGTCCTGAAGAGCGGCATGGAGAAGGGCGTAGCTGCGAGCTACGACCGACTTGCGGAGTTTTTGATGTCCCTGTCGGCGCGAGGAACGGAGGAAGGAGCGGGGTGAATTATGAGCGAGGCAAGCATAACTGGAACGGCCCGTCCGCGACGCACTGTTCAGATAGTAGTAAAGAACATCTACGCACGCGACAACGTCGATGATAGGATTTCGATTCGAGTCAAAGCTGGCAGCGCAAAGAGACATCGCGCTCGCATAACGAGCGGACAGGTGCAAGCCGACTAAGAATTACGGGCTGAGCGGATCAGGAGTTAGTCCGAATCCCTCTGCGCCCTCTGCGTTACCTCTTTCTTCCGACTCCTGACTCCCAAACTTCCGATTCCCACCAACCGCTTCCCCCCTCACCTCCCCAGCACAATCCGATACAAATTCCTCCTCACCCTCGTCCGCGTAAACGCATACACCTCCGGCGACACCGCCGATTCCACCACCAAAAATCCACTTCCTCCGTCTTTCACCAACTTCTTCAACCCCCCGCTCACCTCGATTCCCTCTGCTCCCAGTGGCGGGAATCCCAAACCCTTTTCCGTCGGCACAAAAAACGTCGCGTCGCGCAGATTAATCAGTAGATGCGCTCCATTCGCGTCCCATCCCACCCCGCAGAGCGTCCGGCATAACGTCACCGCCGCCCCTCCCGCCACCGGATACGCCACCGTGCGGTACGGATGCTCCGCATTCTGATTGTCGCTTACCTCCACCACCACCCACTTCCCGTCCGGGGACACTTCCACTAAATTCAGGATTGGCTCCTCTACCACCTGTTTTTCTTCTCCGCCTTCCACGCTTCTCTTGTACACATAATTCTTTCCGTCCCGGCTCGCCCGGTAAATCACCTCTCCGTTCGGCAATAACAAGGGGGTATCCTCGTTTTCCTTCGACGCCAACTTCACGGGCGATCCCCGATGATCGGTCGCCGCAATCCAGATATGCGAAGTTCCCTTCTCATCCTTCATCGTGAAGGCCACGTGCTTGTCATCTCGCGACACCGAATAATCCTTCCAAACCTCCCTCCTCTCCACATCGTATCCTGGCAGCAAGCGATCATTCTCTCCACTCTTCAGGTCCATCCTCCACAACTCCGTTGTCGCCTCTCGTCCGCTCCGCTTCAGGTAGTACAACTTCGTTCCATCGTTCGAGAATTTTGGGCTCGTCGCGTTTCCCTCCGACGACAACTGCCTCTCTTCCTTCTTGTCATGGATCCATATGCTCGAATCCGCCGTTCCCACTGACGTGATGAACGACTTTCCATCCGCTGCCATCGCGATCCCTTCTTCTTGCGTTGGCCCAGAGGTCACCTGCTGCAAATCTCCCTGCGGAAATCTTTGCCGCCAGATGTGAAACTCCCCGTTCTTTTTCGCGCTCAAATACACCCACTTCCCATCCGGACTCCACGCTCCCCCCCTGCATTCTCCTCCGTCCGGTCCAACCAATTGTGGCTTGCCACCTCCGCCAAACTGCACCAGCGATCCCTGCTCGTTCATCATCACGATCAGCACCCACTTCCGATCCGGCGACAAATACGAATGGTGCGCCATGCTCCGGTTTCCCTCCGGCACAAACACGTCCCGGCTCTCCCCTCGCCCTTCGTCCGTCGTCACCGCGCCCATATGCATCCCGCTCTTCATCTCGCTGAACAACAGCCGCTTCCCTCCCTCAATCCAGCTCAACGATGACGCGTTCCTCAGCATCAGCCGCGGTTCTCCTCCCAACACTCCCACTTCCCAGATGTCCCACGGGTCCACCGTTCCATACGCGATCTTTGTCCCGTCCGGCGAAAACACCGGACGCAATTTCGACAGATCGTCATGCGTCAATTGCACCGGATCGCCCGTCGGCAGCATCTGCACGTACACGTTCCCCGGCCCGAGGAACGTGTCTTCTCCACGCAAATACGTCAACATCCGCCCGTCCGGCGACAGTGCCGGGTACACGGCGGAATCCGTGAAAAAGGTGAGCTGGTCCCACTTCCCTGTTTCCGCTTTTCCCGCTCCCACTTTCCGCAAATACAAAACCGTTCCCACCACCGCGATCAACGCCAACGCCGCCACAGCCATACCAGCCCAAATCCAGCTCCGCCCTCCACCCGTGCCGGCGCCAGCCCCATCCGCCTTCGTCACCACTCCCGTTTCCGTGTCGCGCTTCAGCCGTTCCAGGTCCGCTCGTACCGCAGTTGCCGGTCCTTCTCTAACGCTTTCCGAATAATGTGACAAAGCCCATCCCCCAGGAACGCCAACTTCCGGATGGGTGTTTTCTCCGAGCCTGCTTTTGTTGTCTTCGCCTCCGTCAATCCCAAAGGCTCGCGATTCAATATCGCATCATGAATCAGCGCTGCCGTGTTCCCGCGAAACGCCTGCTGCCCCGTGGCCATTTCGTACAGCACCGCTCCAAACGAAAATAAATCCGTCCGGGCATCTAACTCCTCGCCTCTCGCTTGCTCCGGCGACATGTACGCCATCGTCCCAATCGCATATCCCGGCGTGGTCAGCATCCAATCGTCTGTCGCTGTCGGTAATTGCGAGACGCCCACTCCCGCTGCGCCCGTTTGCTTCACCAGCCCGAAATCCAGAATCTTGGCGTCCTCGCGTGACGTAACAAAAATGTTTGCCGGCTTGATGTCCCGGTGCACGATCCCCTTTGCGTGCGCCGCCTCCAACGCATCCGCGATCTGGATTCCCCATTTCACCAATTGTGTCTGCGTGATTCGTCCCGCTGCGATCCGCTCCTTCAGAGTCTGCCCTTCCAGGCATTCCATCGCGATGAACGCGTGCCCGTCCGCATCGCCCACGTCGTACACTGTGCAAATGTTCGGATGGTTGATGGCTGACGCGGCCTGCGCCTCGCGCTTGAATCGTTCGAGCGCTTGCGCATCTTGCGCCAACTCTCCCGGCAGGAATTTCAGCGCGACTGCCCGCTTCAGCCGCGTATCCTCGGCCTTGTAGACCACCCCCATCCCGCCACCGCCCAACTTTCCGACAATGCGGTAATGGGAAACGGTCTGGCCGATGAGCGAGTCGGAGTCCGCCATGATGCGGCCATCTTAGGTTGAGGGCAGAAGCCAAGTCAACGAAGAGGCGAAGCTTGGAGATTAAGTCCCATCAAACGCGTCAAATACTTTTTACGCGTACTTCGCCGTTCACTCCGAAGAGTGGTCTTCCTGGTTCTCTTTGACCTTCGCTTCGACGACCACGGCTCGCTCGTAATCTTTCGGTCGGCTTCAGTCCGACCGAAACATCTCTGCGATCCGTACTTCGACCATGATGAATAATTCGAACTCTCTCCGCAGGGAGCGGGATGCCCAATCACTGGCGCGGTGTTGTACTTCACGCCATACGCACTTCTGAGCTGTCCCTCGTACGAACCGAACTCCAAAGAAGGCGAATATGCACAGCCATTCCGCCACATCCAGTGGGGATGATCCCGTCTGCGGACTCTAGTGCTCGCAAGCAGCGACTCGGGCACATCAGCAGTTCCTTGTGACATCATCGCCTTCGAACTTCGACAAATGTGCCGTAGATGGCATGTTTAGACAATTTGCGGGAGCTCCGGGCATGTTTAGACAATTTACGGGAGCTCGGGGGATTCCCTCCATCCGGAATGCTGTCGTAAACAACAAGCAGCTTGCCCGCCTCCACCTCAATCACGTCGGTGTAGCGTGTGCTCATCTCATTGAAAATTGGTGTGATTCCAACCCATTTCTTTCCTTCGTCGGCGCTAAACATAATAGTCACCGGGCCGGGCCGCCCGAAGGTACATACCAACAGCCCGTTACTCATCAATCTTAAATGGGGTGCCACACCTTTGAATCCGCTTGATGCGGGCGGGGTCCACGTCTTGCCGTCGTCAAGTGACCAAGCCTCACCCAAGTATTCACCGTTGCCAGTCCGAAAGATACAATACAGGCTGTTTTCCGACAGCCGGACCAGCCCCGCTTCGTTAGGTCCCTCTTTGCCCATCCAAGGCCACGGCTTTTCATTTGGCGGCACTGCGGCAATGATCCCATATTCGTCCCAAGTGCGGCCTTGATCAATGGAACGAATCAGAACCAGTCGTCTGTATCGCTGATCGCGTTCTGTTGGATAGTACAAGGTGCTTAGCCATTCGCCGCCCGGACCGCCAATGATTGCTCCCCATGGTTGGGCCACAGGAACTGTGTCGAGTTCTGATGCATCTTTTGCCTTGGTGGCATAGAGTTCGACGGGGGCGAATTGCGCCGGCTCGGATAAGTGAATCCTGGCATCTCTGATTTGATGAATTTCCATTCCATTTTGCGAAAACTTTGTCAGAGCAACGTGGAAATTTGTTTTCTGGCCGGGAGGGTATGGTTCCAATGAGACATAGCCAGCTCCTAGCACCCAGATTGCCCCGTCTTCGAGAGGCATTTGACTGTACGCGGCATCTACGTTAGCGCCGGCTCCCATTGCATAACGGCGGCTCCACGTTTGCCCTCCGTCCTTTGAAAGGCAATACGCGGAAAACTCTCCCTCGGGGTTCGCCTCGTCCGGGCTCATGCGCATTGTAGCGAATATTTCGCCGGTGGAAAATCGATGTACGGTTGGATACCAGCAATAGTTATACGAAGCTGTGATTTCTACTCTTTTCCCCACCCGAACAATCAAATCATCCAGCTCGTCCGCAACGGGAGCCCAGGCCGAGCTAGCCGTTGTCTGTTTCGCTCTGGACCACGAAACAAAACTCAAACTCAGCGTCAATGTGAGGACGGCAAATAGCGCAGAGCATCGTAGCGAACGTCGAACCACAGAAAGCACTGGTTGCCAACCTCCTCTAACCCTCAGCAGCGACCTTTCTCAATGGCAGTGTCCAACATCCGAGGCCTGGCTGACAGCAGAGATCAAGCTACTTTCTGAGCGCCTGCCGACTTGCTGTGCGCCACCCGATCAACCCGTGAAAAGGTCATAATATCTTCCGTCTGGCTTGCTTGCACCGCAAGTGTCGAGCGTGCAATTAGCGTGGAATTTGGAATACCAGTTGCCTTCGGCAGTTTGCCAGGTATCCATGTCGCCGACCGCCAACACAATGGGCACTTTCGTTTTCAGCTGCTCACCTGTATCAGGAGACAGCATGAAATTCATGCCACTCCATCACGAAAAATATCAATAAGATGTTTGTGCTCTCGCCCACCTGATTAGAGGTCAAATCTGGTAAACCGGAAATCTCTAACAATGTCGGCCCTCTCAAATACTTTTGAGCGCACTTCTTCGTTCACTCCAAAGAGTGGTCTTCGTTGGACTGACGGCGTGGCTCCGCACGATTCTGGAGCAGCGGTTATTTTCGCTTGACTTCTCTCTAAACACGCGTCCAAGCCTTAGAATGCCGAGGCTGTCCTACTCCGGTAAATGTACCTCGCCGGTGATTGTGAAGCGGGCTTCCACGGTAGGGGCTTCTGTCGAAGGCTGTCCACCTCCGATCGATAACATGTAAGAGCCTGGGGCGATGACGCGTTCACCCGCGTCGGTCACGTAGCTGAGGTCTCGCGGATTAAGCGTCAGGCTAACGTGCTTGGTTTCTCCCGCGGCAATGTGCACGCGGGTAAAGTTGCACAAAGCACGGTTGGGTGCCCCGGGCATCTTCGGATACGTCAGGAAAACCTCCACGACCTCGTCACCGTCGCGCGCACTAGTGTTCTTCACATTCGCTTCTACCTTTATCGGGGAGCCGGCCTTTAAGTCATTCGAGGAGAGCTTCACTTTGCTGTAGGAAAATTTCGAGTAGCTGAGTCCGTAGCCGAAGGGATAGAGATACGTACCACTGAAATAGCGGTATGTACGATTCGCCATGGAATAATCGTCGAACGGTGGAAGATCGGTGACGCTCTTATAAAAGGTGACAGGAAGACGGCCCGAGGGATTATTCAAGCCGGTCAAAGATTGCGTGATGGCAGTGCCTCCTTCTTCTCCGGAATACCATGCTTCCAGGATTG
The DNA here is from genome assembly GCA_963775865.1 of Candidatus Acidiferrales bacterium. Taxonomy (GTDB): domain Bacteria; phylum Acidobacteriota; class Terriglobia; order Acidiferrales; family UBA7541; genus Acidiferrum. The sequence continues at coordinate 81,487 of CAVZKU010000003.1, forward strand.
CATTCGCGTGATCCTTCGCCCAGTTTACGCTGAGAGCGCTGCCGTTCATCAGCACCACCACCAGCGGCTTGCCGGTCGCGGCGAGGCTTTCGAGCAGATCCTGTTCAGGCTTGGGAAGGTCGAGGCTGGTGCGGTCGCCTCCTTGGAATCCCTCTTCGCTCACTGGCATCTCTTCGCCCTCGAGTTCGCTGGTGAGACCGACTACGGCGACCACAACATCTGATCCTCTCGCCGCTGCAATCGCTTCCGCGCCGGGCTTCAGGTCCAGCCTGGACCACACTAGTTGGCCGGGCTCCTTGGCGTCTTCACTCGGTCCGTAATCGACTCTCAGCGCGTATGGCTTGCCGCTTTCCAGGCGGACATGCGCAAGTTTGGTCTCCACCCTGTTGGTGGGGTAAGCCAAGGCTACGACCTTGCCATCGAGCAAGACGCGGAACAATCCGTTTCCTCGAAAACCGATGTAGTAATCGTCGGTGCTCTGCAGTAGGAGCGAGGCTTCCCAACTCACCATGAAGGTTCCTGGGTTGCCGGCTTCCGCCGGTGGACTAGTCAAGTTTCCAATGCCCGTTTCCGTTCGAGTGGTGAGGGGCGGCGGTTGGGCCCCCGGACCCAACACTGCAAACATGTCCTTCATGGAGTAGTAGCTTGCTTTGGCTCCGGGCTTGCCATCGGTGGTGAGTAGTTCTCCGGGCACGGGCGACGCTTCTTTAGTAAGAAACTGGGTGCCGCGCACAAAACGGAGTCGCTCTTCAGGAAACACTGCGCGCATGCCTTCCAGGACCGACACAGAATGCGTGGGAGTTCCGTTGTAGTTCCCCAGCAAAACGGGATACTGCTCTGCGAGAGGACCGACGAGGGCAATTTTCACGTCCCCGAACTTCAGCGGAAGAACGCCGTCATTTTTCAACAGCACCATGGACTCATTGGCAAGCTTGAGTGCCAAGGCCCGATGCTTGGTACCGTCGAGTAAGGTCTCGTCAATCTTGGAGTACGGCACCATCTCAGGAGGATCGAACATGCCGAGCTTCATTCGCGCGGCAAACAAGCGCTTGAGTGCCACATCGATGTCACTCTCCTTCAGAAATCCCAGCTTGACAGCCTCAAGATAGGGCGCGTAGTCGTGGTCGTCAGTCACTTTCGCAACAAAGTCGATGCACTCATTGTCCATGCCGAGTTTCAGGCTGATGGCCGAAGCTTCCGCCTGCGTAGGCTTAAAGTGATGACCGTCGAAAATGTTGCGGACCGCGGCGCAATCGGAAACCACATAACCCTTAAAGCCCCATTTGTCCCGTAACTGGTCCACCAGAAGGAACTCATTCGCGCAGGCCGGCTGGCCGTTAATGCTGTTGTACGCGCACATTACCGACCCAGCTTTGGCCTCCGTCACTGTGGCACGGAACGCAGGAAGATAAGTGTCCAATTCGTCGTGTTTGGTTACTTGCACGTCTGCCGTGTGCCGCGTGCTTTCTGGTCCGCTGTGCACCGCGAAATGTTTGGGAGTGGAAATCGTGCGGTAGTAGCGCGGATCGTCGCCCTGCATACCGGTGACGAAGGCCACGCCCATGCGCGCGGTCAGGAAGGGGTCTTCGCCGTAGGTTTCCTGGCCACGGCCCCAGCGTGGGTCGCGGAAAATGTTGATGTTGGGAGCCCAGAAGTCCAGGCCTTCGAAGATGTTGCTATGTCCCGCGCGGACATCTTGCGCGTGCTTGATGCGCGCTTCGATGCTGATGGCTATTGCCATCTCGTGGATGGCGGGAGCGTCGAAGGTCGCAGCCAGCCCAATCGGTTCCGGAAATTCAGTCGTTCCGTTTACGGCGACGCCATGTAGCGACTCACTCCACCAGTCGTAAGCTGGAACTTGCAGACGCGGAATCGCGCGTGCCTGGTTCACAAGTTGCGACGCTTTCTCTTCCAAGGTCATGCGCGAGATCAGGTCGTCTACGCGCTGGTCGATGGGTAGGGAAGGATTCAGGTAGGGAGGATTCGCAGGCGGCTTGGCATCCTGGGCGAACGTCCTTGAGCTTCCCCAGGCAAGTTCCAAAAGGACAAGTAAGACTGCGAAGCAGCACTTAAATTGAATATCCACAGGACTCTCCCTCGACTAGCAGCCTCGCCGACGGCGAACTGAGGCTGCAAGCATTCAATACTTGATCTTCACTCCAGCGCAAGCGCTAGCAATGGACTCGAGCAGACCGTTAAAGACGGGGAAGCGCTACTGCCCATAAATGTGGTTGTCTCACATGTGGGTTCCAGTACCCAAGGGCCCATTTGTTTGCGCCGAGGAACAATTTTGTATCCGTGGAGAACTCTCGGGTGTATAAGTGTGAGCCTTTGGGCGGTCATAGCAGAATCCCGTTTTAGAACCGAAGGGCAATAACAGGCCTAGCAGGACGAGACCGCTCAACCTTACACGGAGGAAATATTCATGATCGGAGAATTGCTAGGAGAATCCAAGGGTAAGAGAATTGTCAGACGAGTTCTGGGAATAAACCCACCGACGGTGGAAGTATCCTTCGAGGATAGCGGAAAGATGCTGGGATTCGCGACGACCGGGATAGGGACATACACCTCCGTAGTGAGTGCGGATGGCAGTGCTGTCGGAGAAGGTCACGGCATCATCTCCACCCCGGATGGCGACGCGGTGCTGTGGAAGGGGTCGGGGAAAGGGAAAATCTTACCTGGTGGTGCGGTGAGCTACAGGGGGATTTTGTATTATCAAACGACCTCGCAGAAACTGGCTAAATTGAATGCCGCGCCCGGCGTCTTCGAGTATGAAGTGGATGCGGACGGGACGACACACAGCAAGGTCTGGGAGTGGAAATAGGGATTCAACGAGTCGGGATGCGCGTTTCCCGGAAGTGGCTCGCGCAGGCGGCAAATTCCAGATAAGCTCAAATTTCAGCGAACGCTTTGCTGTCACTAAAGGCTGTTCAGCTGGATTGCCACGTGCGCCGCAAACTCATCTGGTATTCCATTTTTGGCGGAGTTTTCATCACGCTTCTCGCGATCGCGCTGCGGTTCGCCGGAATCTACCGGCCGGTTCCCTATCTGACGTATTCCGGATCTTACCTGATGCAGACTTTCTTTCAGAGATTCCTCGAATGGATTCCGTGGAAGTATGCGGACAACCTCATCTCTGAACTGCTTTTGTTTTTCGTGTTGAATGTTTTGGGTTACGCCTTCGTGATTTTTCTTCTGCTCCGGATCTTTTTTCCGGATCGTTCGGGCGATCTGCCTCCCTTGACCGGCAAAAAATAGCAGCCATTTTGGGCTGCGGAGGCGGAGTCCCTAATGCGGCCACACAGGCGGTTACGAACATGGCTAGAGACGGGAATGTTAGAACTGCGACGTCGGTGATTCCTAAGGTTCTAGGATCACTGCCCAAGAGTGCGCGAAGAAACTCGACACTTTGCTGGCCGAGGACCATCGAAGGGACGGAACGCACTCAGACAGCTAGAAAATTCCTGATTGATTGCTGGAAGACGACTGCGCTTCATTGCAACCGTCTGCAAACTATCGAGGCTTCGTAATAACTCCGTCGGGGTGGTGCGATTGTGGAAACTTCCTCGGCCACCGCGTGAATCACGAGGGCGCTTCACGCCGGGCACACGAATAACCCTGGCCTCCGTAGACCATCCCCTTCGTATGCGGTTCGGAGTTTCCCGAACTACCCTTTCAGTTCGACGAGTATGATATCGATGGGGTGACCACCCAAGTTCTCCGGCAAGTGGCTTCCGGCGGGCGCACAGAGCGTCTCGCCTGCGCGGAAACGGCGCTCTTCCGTTTTGCCATCGGGGAACGTAAACCTGCAGTGGGCATCGTTCAGAAAAATGGCGATGTTGTCGGGATGTGCGTGCATTACCGACTTCTCGTGTGCTTTGTAATTGATTCGGAGCACGCGCACCTTCTCATTCTCGACTTCAACTTTGTAATGTTTTGGGTCCACTTTGACGGGGTCTTGAACTTCCATTTGGGGTTTCGGGGCTGTAGACATTTTTTCTCCTTTGACGTGGTGGATAAATGGTGTACCGGGGGAGATTGGAGCATAGTCCGCGGGACAGTAAGGGTCAAGCCATCGCAAGCGTTTGCAAACAAGGGGTTGCCCATACTCGGGCGTTCCTTCTATTTCAGCGAGGCGGTCATTCGAATGGCTCCCTGACCCAACTGGAACGACTGCAGCGAATGCGCAAGGGACAGCCCGTACCCCCGACCCTCAATGTAAACCTCTCGCCATGATCTAGGTCCGGGGATTGGCAGCAACTTGTTCCCAGAGAATGCATGGGGCAGGACCTAACGTAGCTCGAACATTGCATACGGATGGGGTTGGGTGTACGTTATCGGTCGGCCGGGAATTCAAAATGAAAATTCCGGAGAAACTCTGTCCACGAACCTAGCTCAAAACTCGAACAGGTCAATCTAATCTAGCCGTTTTCAACAGGGAGCAGCGGAGGAAACCAAATGAATGCACTGTACTGGCTTCCCTTGGGAGTCGCCGCTTTGATTGTGCTGTACGTGATTCTGGCAAGCTTTTTCACTGTGCGCACGGCCGAAGTCGCGGTGATCACACGATTCGGTAAGTTTCTTCGGGTCGCCCAGCCCGGATTGAACTGGAAGCGGCCGTTCTTCGATTCCGTGACGGGCATAGTGAGTCTGCGTGTGAATCAGATCACTCTGACCATGGAGACCAAGACCAAAGACAATGTGTTCGTCACTATTCCTATATCGGTCCAGAATCGCGTGCGTCCGGAAAAAGTCTATGATGCCTACTACAAATTGGCCGATCCGGTGGCGCAAATCAAATCTTATGTCGAGCAGGTAATCCTAGGGCATGTTCCGGGAATGACGCTGGACGAAGTGTTCGCCACGCAGTCCAGTATCGCCGCTGCGGTCAAGCAGGAGCTGGATGCGGACATGGCGTTATTCGGATATGAAATTGTGAATGTGCTGGTGACCGACATTGTTCCCGATGCAAAGGTAAAGTCGGCCATGAATGATATCAACGCAGCACAACGCGAACAGGTAGCCGCCAACGCCAGGGGCGAGGCGGAGAAAATTCTGGTGGTCAAGAAGGCCGAGGCCGAAGCGGAAAGCAAGGCTCTCCAGGGCCAGGGGATCGCAAATCAGAGGAAGGCCATCATCGAAGGGCTCCAGGTCTCGATCGAACAGTTTCACAAGGTGGTGGAGGGGGCGTCGGCAAAGGAAGTCATGCAGTTGGTGATGGTCACGCAGTACTTCGACACACTGAAGTCGATTGGCGAGAACGACAAAACCAACACGTTATTTCTGTCCCACTCGCCCGCGTCTGTCAAGGATGTCTCCGATCAGATTCTGCAGTCCATGCTGGGGGCGGAGAAAGCGAACGGCTGAAGCAAAAAATCCCAAGAATTGACGGAAAAAGCATGGAGTCCTCCGGGGCTAAAGCCCCATGCCTGGGAGAGTGCTGGCAAGCCACCGAGTCAATTGGGGTGTGGACTTTTGAGGTGTACCTGTGCAGCGATTTCGGGTACGTTAAGACTGAGTCGAGAGGGTGGATCAGAGGCCACACTCGTTCGGACTCGGACAAACTTATTTTGGGGGCCGCGCAAGAAAGCCGATCGCCAACGCTTTCCCAATTTGTCCGTTTAACTTTTTCAAAACAGAGGGGAGCCTAAGACATGCTCGGAATCCCTCTACGCTATGTGCTAAAGCACCCCGTGACGGGACTGAAGGATCTAGCGGAAGACCCGCTGGAGATATGGACGACCATCCGGGAGACCTACGTCGCTGAGCGCGAGCAGAGAAGACCTCAGTGCCCTTACGAGTCCGATGACCATTGGGAATCCCGGTTTCATGGTTACCTAGGCCTCCCCTGGCCATGTAAGTCGGACGCGGAATTCTGGTCCTTATGGCCCGAAGTAACGAAAGAACTGGAGTCAAAAGGAGTTCAGGCCGGCCCGAGAAGTTTTCTATCCTGGAATGACGGGGATGCTGCCTTTGTCCGCACGATATGGTGCCTGACACGGTTCCTGAGGCCGGAAAAAATTGTAGAGACCGGTGTCGCACACGGAGTCACCTCGCGCTTTATCCTCGCGGCACTTGAAAGGAACCGGAACGGCCATCTCTACAGCATCGACCTACCGCCACTGGAACGAGCTTGGAAAAAGCAAATCGCCATCGCGGTGGGCGACCGCTATGCAGATCGATGGTCCTACATTAAGGGTTCGAGCAGACGACGACTTCCTGCACTGCTTTCTCAACTTGGACAGATTGATCTTTTCATTCATGACAGCCTTCACAGTGAACGTAACGTTCTTTTCGAGATGGGATGCGCCTGGAGAGCCTTAAGACCGGGAGGCGCTCTGGTCGTTGATGATGTCGATGCGAATTGGGGCTTCCGTTCCTTTACCCAGGCTTTCACCGCCGACCCGTTCCTGATTTGTGAAGCCGAGCCGCTCCGCCCTGACACAAGACGCTTCAACCAAAAGGGACTGTTCGGAATCATCCTGAAGCAGAGCACGTTGCGATTTCTTTCCAAGTCTGTCGGCGCATAGGGCAGCGGGCCAGTATCGGGCGCTGATCAATTAAGAGAAATGCAACGTGTAGGCGGTCGTGGTGCTGAAACTAGGGCACAAGTTCATGGCGATGAAGGATGCGATGGTAAGTCTCTGAAATGTTTACTCACGGGCGAGGAGTAGCCCCGTTTGGCATCCACAGCTGAGCGACACAGAGAACCGCTAAGCCTAAGACAACGGTGACGGTCGTGAACGTTGCTGCAATTTCGCGTAGGCATTCAACGGAAGATCTCGACGCAAGTCAGGACATTAAAGCTTAGATTGATCAGGTAGAATCGGCGGTGGCGGGGAATCCCCTATGCCGGCTTCTCGGATTTGCGTTCGCGATCCTGCCTGAATGCCAACTGCGGGCGAAGGCTCGCGAGGCTCTTCAGCGTGTTGTACCAAAACGCCGCACCCAGGCTGAGAAACGCCACTGTGATCAGAAGGCCTACTTCGGAGGACTGCGCCCAGCCTCGTCCGCCCGGGAAGAGCTTGAACTCGGAGTGCAGAAGTTCACTCTTGAGCGAAGCGGACTCGTCAATGAGCTTGTCGGAATCGCTGACAAGCTCGGCGTTCACTTCTTGCCGGTAGGCCGCGGCCAGGCTCTCGATCGCGGGGCTTCCTTCGAGGGTCGTGCGAAGCCAAGACTCCGCGTCCTCACGGCTGGCAAATTCCGGCACAGCTTCTAGGGCGATCGTCGCTTTGGTTTTCGCTTCGGCAGTGACTTTGTCTTCGATGATGGCCAGGGAAAGGCTGTTACCAGCCGATTCCTGCGAATTCCTGGAACCTGGAGTGAGAGTGTGGGAAGCGCGATGAACCTTGGGTTTTGACAGTTCCTTTGCCGGTTCGGGGACGGCGGCGACCGTGCGCAAGACCGAAGCCATGGCCTTTCGATAGACGTCGGGCACAACGGTGTGAGCGCCTTCGTTTGAATGTGAGAATTTCTCCGCCTGCTTGCCTATGCTTTCCGCACTGGCGGCCAATTGTGCGCGTAATTCGGCGCCTTGAGACATCGCCTGGAACAGACGAACGGAATCGAAGTGCGCAGCAAAGACGAAAATGCAGGAAAGCGCGACCGTTACGAGGCGCGCTTGCGAGGTGAAGCGCTGCGAGGATCGGTCCATGACGTAATCAAACCAAGCTCGCAAGCCTTCCAAGCGCGGCTCGGACGGAGCCGGAGCCGGCGCCGCAGTCAATCCTCTCGTTGCAGCAGTGGATTCCGACCAGGGTTCCTTCCCTTGTGCTGCCGCCTTTTCGACCGCGACGGTGACGCCCCCCTCCGCTTCGACCGGCTCAGCGTGGCGAACGATGCCTTCGTCGAAATCTTCGGCCGCCTGGACTGGATGTTCATTCTGAAATAGCTCAGCGCTCGAGGCTTGGCGGACGACGCCCTCATCGAAAAAGTCCCTCGAGTGGACAGGCCGTGGCTTCACTCTGGCTCCCAGCGCTTTCTCCGTCCATGCGATCTTGAGCATTGCGCGCTGAGCAGGATCAGGCAGGGTACCGGGAAGCGGGTCGGAAAGTTTTTCGAGGACGGCGAGCAGCTCTTCGACACGGACGGATGTGGCCAGGCGCCAGCGGCTCAGCAGCCCACCAAGAATGGCGCCGACGAGCGCCCCGGTGCGCCAGGGATGCTGGCAGAAATTGATCACTGAAACGTAGCCGGTGAGAAGGTCCGAATATCTGCAAATATCTGCGGCGAACAGACGCTTGGCAATCACCAGAATAATGGGAGTGACGAAGAAACCTCCAACCCCACCCACGATCCACGGCAGAAGGGGAATTGAGGCGCCCGTGCCTTGCAGCTTCCCTGCTGTCTCCGGTGGAAGGAACGGGAGCCGGTCCGCGCGAAGGCAATAGCGCGAAAAGACGGAGTCGGAAATGGCTGGGTGACGCAGGGCTCTACCGGCAATTTTCTTTGCCCACCGTCTGGCTTCCGGATCCGGACAGGCGGTTTCAAACAGATCCACCAGGCTACGCCGCAAATTGGCCCCGCGCAGGCCTAGCAAGCTGATGACCAACTGCGTGCCCGCCGTAATGAACAGGCTGGCGACGAGCATAAGGACGACAAAAGCAATCACGGTATCAAGGTGTTGAAACATGTTGTTTCCACTATGAAAAGTGTAGAGCGTGATCAGTGGGTGCGGGCGGGGAAAAAGCGAGGTGAGTATTCGCTAATCAACCTGGCCGCAAGTACAGGCAAGCTGGCGGGAGTGGCGCAGGACGGTACCCTGCCGATCACCTTGGATGTCTTGACCCGATACTCAGTCGGTTCTCATGTTCACGTTTCCTTCACCGTCAACTTCAGCTTCTTCCGGATGTCTCGCATCCTAGGCCATCGCTTCTTCCGCCCTAACAGCCGCAAAGTCACGCTCTTCCTCGAGCGAAGACAGGATTGCCGGGCAAGAGGGAAGCGGGTATAACAGTTGCAACAAGACGAGTAGCGAACCCTTCCTGAGATCCGTGGGTGTTTGGTTGGCTGCAACTGCGAGTTCCTGAGCCAGCCTGCAGCAAAGGCTCTCGGGCAAAGTGGGCAAGTCGATGTTGAACGAGGTCCACGTTCCCCCTAATTTTTCCTGCGGGGCTGCCATATTTGCGCGGACCGCCGCCCTTGTTCTTCTTATCGCCACTTTTAGCTCGGCTCAGTCTAACGAGCCCACACAGGTCCTGATTGTCAACCAGGAGGACCTCACTTGGCCAATGTTCCGGTCCATCGAGGAAAGTACCCGCACTACGCTGCGTAGTGGCTCGCCGGATGGGATTCAAATTTTCAGTGAACACCTCAATCGTATCCATTTTCCGGATCCACTGTCTCAAGCTCAGCACGTAGCCTGGCTTCAGCGAAAGTATGCCGACTCGAAACTCGATCTAGTGATCGCGGTCGGCGACGTCCCGGCAGAGATGTTTCCAAGCGTACCCCTCGGCTACGTGAGTACGGGCACCCAAGAGAAGATACCCGGTAACTTGGCATCGAATAAGGATCTTGCCGCCGTTTGGCTCAAACTTGATGCGCGAAAAACTCTGGAAGTGGCAAAGCGACTTCGGCCCGAGGCAAGACAGGTTGTTGTTATCTCAGGCAGCTCCCCTTCCGATAAAACTTTACTCGATCAAGTTCGCGATCAGGTCGCTAGTTACTCGAATCAATTGCAGATCGTTTATTTGCCGAATCTGGGCTTATCTGAGATTTGCAGACGGGTTGCGAGTCTGGGACCGGAGAGCATCGTACTGTTCGTCGGATTGTCTAGAGACGCTAACGGGCACCCTTTCATACCCGCAGAAGCTATGAGCAGAATCGCTGCAGACTCTGGGACACCCATATACGCCCTATTTGAAACGCTCGTCGGGCAGGGGGTGGTCGGAGGATTTGTAGCGAGGTCCGACCAGATGGGCCGGCAGGCTGGCGAGATGGGACTTCAATTTCTCGCAGGCAAACGTCCTGGCGACGAAGTGGCCCCAAACGATTACGTCTTCGACTGGCGCCAGCTTCGCCGCTGGAAGATTTCAGAGTCGGCGCTTCCTGCCGGAAGCCTTGTGATCAATCGCCAGTTGACTGTTTGGGAATCGCATAAGTACTTGATCCTTGGGGCCATTTTTGTGGGCTTGGCAGAGGCGCTGCTGATTTTGGGGCTGCTGTGGCAGCGGGCGAGAAAGAAAAAGATCGAAGCCAGGCTGCTTCTTGCTAATGACAGGCTTCGTTCGGCGATGGAATCCGGCAAATCCGAATGGGACCTTAAGAGCGGGCGGAATTCTTGGTTTGGCGACCTGGCTACGATGTTTGGAATCAAATCCGATGCATATGTCGGTCGCGCAGAAGACTTCAAGCGTTACGTACACCCTGAGGATCAAGAGCAAGTTTCGGAAGCTGTTGCTGCTGCAAGGAACAGCCATAAGTCATACGCGGCGGAGTTCCGCGTCGTTTGGCCGGATGGAACACTGCGATGGGTCGAAGCAACAGGAGAATTCCGTTATTCACGGAACGGTGAACCTGAGCGCATGTTGGGAATGGCGGCGGACGTTACTGACCGGAAGCGAGCCGAAGAGGCGCATCGCGAGAGTGAAGAACGTTTCCGTTTGGTGACAAATACTGCTCCAGTGATGATCTGGATGTCCGGCACGGATAAACTGTGTACCTACTTCAACAAGCCTTGGCTGGACTTCACCGGGAGATCCATGGAGTCCGAGCTTGGTAACGGTTGGGCAGAAGGGGTCCACTCAGAAGACTTCAGGACTTGCCTAGAAACCTACACACGGGCTTTTGATCAACGAGAGAAATTTAGTATGGAGTATCGGCTCCGGCGGTACGACGGAGAGTACCGATGGATTCTCGACATTGGGGTTCCCAGACTCAATCCGGATGGTTCATTTGCTGGTTACATTGGATCGTGTATCGATGTTACGGAGCGGAAGGAGGCCGAAGAGGCCCTCTCCAACGTAAACCAAAAGCTGATTGAGGTCCAGGAGCAGGAACGTCAGCGGATTGCCAGAGAACTTCACGATGACATCTGTCAACGACTCGCACTGTTGGCCGTAGAGTTGGACCAACTCCAACACAACGCGCCCGATTGGCCCGCAGGGCTCCGCATCCGTATGGGCGAGTTATGGAAACAGACTTCCGAGATCACGACTGATCTCCAATCCTTGTCGCACGAATTGCATTCAGCGAAACTTGAGTTTCTGGGCGTAGCGGCCGCTATGAGAGGATTCTGCATAGAGTTCGCTAAGGAGCAGCAAGTGGAGGTTGACTTTCAAACCTATGATTTGCCACGCCCTTTACCGCCGGACATTTCTCTGTGCCTCTTTCGAGTTCTGCAAGAAGCCCTCCACAATTCGGTGAACCATAGCGGGGTGCGACAGTTCGAAGTGCGCTTGTGGGGAACGCCGGGTGAGATTCATCTCACGGTTGGTGATTCCGGAGCGGGCTTCGACACGGAAGCGGCGAAGGAGAGCCGCGGGCTCGGCCTCCTCAGCATGCAGGAGCGATTGAGAATCCTGAACGGTACGTTTTCAATCGAGTCGCAACCCAAGCGTGGTACCACGATCCACGCTCGCGTGCCTCTGAACAAGGTCGCCCAAGCATCGGCGTAGGGCACGCCTTCATTGGCTTCATTGAAAGGTAGTTACCAGTTACAGGTACATTTTTGACAACTATTCTTCATGAAATAGTTGCTCGAGTGGCGCTGCTACTGCCACTCTTGATTTGCAGGAGTGCATTGCGTCCCCTGCGGACCTACCCAGCGATCCCTTTTCCTGGGCCGCAGGGGGAAACCGCGTGCACGAGCGAGCGCATCTTGAAAAAACAGGTTCTTTATTCGCGAAGAAACAACAAGCGTGTTGAAACGCCTCAGGGCGTATGGGTCCTCTGGCGATGCGGTCGAACGGAAGATACCTCGCGAGTGAAAGATTTGAGTGTGGGTGGTCTTTTTATCGAGACATTGAAAGCATGTCCGATCGACGCGACAGTTGAACTTCATTTTCTTGTAGAGGACGGGGAAATCAGGGCCAATGCCGCCGTGCGGTACGTTAAGGCTGGGAAGGGAATAGGTTTACAATTCAAGACTGTTCGCAGCGAAGATCAGGCACGTTTCTCGACAATGGTAAAAAGGCTCCTCCAGTCCGGGGAACGAGCAAACCTGATGAGTGAAATTAATCCAATAAAATAATCCGATGAGGCAAGGCACTCTGCGGTGCGCTGATGGTGAACTATAAGTTTGTGAGAGAGGCAAACCCAGCGGCTAAAGAAGAGCTCACCGCCTTATATGAAAAACCCCCACACAGTGAAAATTATACGATGGTGCGAATCTTTTAGTGTTCGTCAGGATCCTTGAAGCGCCGATTACTCGTTAGTTTTGGAAACGCCTTCAAAGTGCCGGTCACTTTAATTGGAGAAATCTGGACAGTGGGTATGCCATCGACACCGCTTACCGTCAGGCGAATGGCGAATTGCTCCGCTCGGGTGTAGGCGTGAGAAACCTCGGGGCCATTTGCGCTGGTTCCATCGCCGAACTCCCAGTGATAGGCGATTGCGGGCACGCCGGCACTTTCGGTCTGCGCCGAGAAATGGATGGTATCTCCAGCGTTGGCGGTCGAGGGCACTTGCACCGCAACGTTCGGCGCTCCTAGAGGAACAGTACTATCGATGAGCTTGATCACTTTCACCGACCTAGGGGCTTGATTGTCGACACGCACGACGGCGCCCGCGAGAGGGACGGACGCGTTCTCGTTCAGGATGTCTGTTGCTGTGAACTTGTGCTGTGCGGGAAGGCCGAGGTCCGCCAGCTTTAACGTGTGCGAGCGCAAGGTGTTCGTCCAATTGAAGACGGTCAAGATGGCCTGGCGCGGGCTTTCCTGAAGGAAAAAGACGCTGGGTTGCTCGTCCTGGGGCTCATAGGTCATCAAATCGAGTGGCGTCGAAGCACGTCCAACCTTAGCGATGTTGAGCAAGTCTGTGTTTTCTACGAGGGCCAGGCGATCTTTCTGTGATCCCAGGACTAGCATGTCGTCACCGATCTCATACATCCCGCCTGAAACAGCGGAGAGAGCAATGGACGCCTGAGCCGCGGACAGTTCGAGGGACATAGGCAGGCCTGGGATCTCGGGGAAGGCCTGCGCTGTGGTGTTGAAGGCGTCTGGATCGTTCACAAAAAAATTGCGGTGCATGTAAAAGCGGGCGGCGATACCAGAGGCTGCCCTCTTCGTTGCCTCAAAAATATGTGCGGTGTCTGTTGAGATACGGCCCGTGTCGACGAATCCCACGGCATTGAGCATGGGGCTCCCATCCTTGTCGAGCACTACATCCTCACCGACAGTCTCGCGGATGATTTGGAGGCCAATGCGCTGCGCTTCGAGAGCGGTGGTGTTGGGCCGATAACGGTAGCCTTCGATGGCCGTGGTATCCATGAAATCAAGTTTGATGAAACGGACTCCCCATTCCCGGACCAGGGTTCTATAGGTCTGACGCAGATACTCCTCGGCGCCGGGATGCGTCGTATCCAGTGTGTAGAGGAAATCCGTTTTTTGATTCCAGACATCGCGACTGGGGATGGGCTCGCCTTTGGCATTGTGGACCAGCCACTCCTTGTGGTGCTCGTACACCCAAGCGCGACTGGTCACTTCAAATGGACCGGTCCAGACGCCAAAGGTCAGGCCATCCGCAGTAATGCGGCGGCCGACGAAGCGCATGCCATCGGGAAATTGCGTGGCGTTGGCTGTGGCGTACTCTCCGCGGGCGTATTGGTAGCCTTCATCAATCTGAAAATATATGTAACCGAGTGATCTCAGATGCTCGGCTTGCCAGTCGGCATTGGCAAGGGTCACGCCTTCGTTGATACCGCCGTAGAACGCGGTCCAACTCCACCAACCGATGGGAGTTTCAACAGAGACCCGCGCGTGATGCAGGCGTCGAATCGCATCGCCGTAGGCCAGGAGTTGATTGTGATAGTCAGGCCCGGCTTGCAGCATGATTCGCTCTGAGTGCATGTCGGCTCCGGGCGCGAGGGGAAGGCTTAGTTCGATCTGATCTTCGACAGGACTATCCTTCAGATCGAACTCCCTTTGGACTTCCGTGGTGCCGGTGGAGTCAACGCTAAAGGAGCCAACTTTCCTTTCCGTGCCTTTGCCTGAAGCTTGCAGACGTAGCAGAGTGAGAAATCGGTTCGAAGTGAGCGCACCGAGAAAGAGACTCTGTTGGCTCTCGCGGTTGTAGATGAGTTGACTGCCTGCGCCAAGGTGCATCCCCCGGGGCGCCTCTCCCAAGTCATAGAGATGAAGTTCTGGCCAGTCTTCGCTGAAACTGTCCGAAAGGATGCGATCAGAGGATGGAGGACCACCCAGGTTGAGCAGTGGATCACCGATTGCTTCGATGGCGCGGATGGCCTGCACAGCAAGTTCCTTATTGGTTGTGTTGCGTATTTGCAGTTGGACAGCGGCATAAGGACGCTGGTCATAAACTTGGGCGAGATAAGTGAGATCGGGTCTACCTTCAAGTCCAGTGAAGGTGACGGATACGACGTGCCCGGAACCAAGTTCATCGGTGAACATAGATACGGAAATCTGGTGACGAGGGTAGTCGCTCGAACGCAGCCACTGCTGATTGATCTGCGCTGCCACGCAGCTAGCGAATATCGGCTGACCATCTCGCAGAGCCAGTTGGTACGATCCGTCTTTCGCGTTGACGGTGAAGGAAAGCTTGTCGTTCGTCAATTGTTGGGCGGCCGAGGGCGAGGAGAGAATCAAAGTTCCAGTGACCATTACAAATCCAACACCGCAAAGCAGTCCGCAGGTCATCTTCAACACGGCGTTTGCCTCTCTTCCTCACAAGGAATTCCTAGCTGAAGCCAATACTACACCGACGATGCGTGATACAGTGACGCATCGAAGTCAACCTGGAAGTCCTGCTCGCAATCAGTCGAGAATTTGGCAAGTCGCTGGAATGGTTACTGACGGGCGAGAAGTAGTCCCCTTTGGCATCCGTACGGGATAAGGCTCCGCATCCAATGATGTTGAGCTAGGTGAAGTTGATCGTTATCCACTCTTGTTACACTTGGGGCAAATACAGTGCGAATAGTGGTTGCCTCCGAGCTTTCCACATACAGGACAGGTACAATGCGAAAAGTGATCTCCTCCCAGTTTCTGACAGTGCGGACAGACACAATGGGAATAATGCTTGCCACGTAGCTTATGGCAGATTGGGCAAACACACTGTGCATAGTGTTTGCCCCCAAACTTCATCTCGCTTGCGTCGAACGCGTAGTCTTCGTGCGCCCATTGAACTTCAGCAGGTGAATGTGCTTTCTCTTTAAGTTCTTTCGTTTGCGTCATTCGAACCTCCTCTTGGTCCTGCGTGCCAGACTCTGTCACACGTTTGCAGTACCAGATCGAGCTATGTCCTTACCTTGAGCGAATCGCCTTCAGTGGATTCGACGGAGAGTATGTGGTGGCGCTTTGCTGTTGTAGTCCAAGATGGTGAGAAATAACCTCACACTCGTTATAAGCACGAGCGGGACAACCACGAAGACAACAAAAACTGCCAGCAAGATACCGCCTGCGATGGAGAACATGGCAGCCTCCTTTACCCAGCAAGGTCACACCCACTTACGATTCTTTATCTTGCAGGGTCGCAAGATAGTTGCAAAGGTTCTTAATGCGCCGCCGCACAGCCACCTCATTAAATTTATCGCGAACGTTGAAGATAGGTCCCCAGACAGGCATGTCCGGCGATCCGTGAGCTTGCATGGACCTGCCAAATCGCACGATTTCGGTGGCATAGTCTTCTGGGAATTTGCCACCCTGCCTCTTCGCGAGTGTCGTGAGGTCCGATGGTGGCGTCTTTAGCGCGGATGCAGCGGGGCCCATGCCTTTTCCGTCATCGCCGTGACACGCGCTGCAATATTCCATGTATGTCTTCTTGCCGGCCACCACATCTGGCTTTTCCGTCTGTACTTCACTCGCAGCCGGCCTATCTCCACCGCTGGCCGTGAAGATAGTCAGAAGCAAAGTACTCAAGATAATTGTCTGGTTCATGTTGGCTACTTTGCGAGCAAGGATCGTTCGCCTCGGGGGGTGTTGCGTTCCGCGTGGAGGAGTGCTCTTCGGAGAGGCGAGCAGCTAATAAATACATCAAATCCAGGGGCCAATGCGGTGACCCCGATCACCTTCACCTTGTTACCAAAGAAATCGTGCGTGCGGTGAGAATTCTCCAGCTGCTAGGGTTGGTGATGGTGATACGGAGACTCATACCCTAGGTAGAGCCCACCGCCCACGATTGCCTCCCAGCGACTCAGCAGCTCGGATGAAGCGCGCGCTCCATGTAGTACTGGCACTCTGGGAAGGAAAGTGCTTTGGGAGGTGGGCCCGCAAACCTTGCAATCATCCAGATCGCAACTGCCTCGACTATACGTCGGAGGAGGCCCACAATAACTGTTAGACACATTTCCCTACGGTGTGCTCACCGCTCTACGTCGACTTGTAGCACGCCAATATTCTCTTCCTGCCAAGGGGGAAGGATTTTGATAAGCAGATAAAGAATGAAGAAGGGGAGAATAAGTAGGACGATAGCGGGCAGGAGTCCTTCGCGTGTGACGAAATCCATCTTGTACGTTGTGTATCCAAGAAAGCTCTTGGAGAAGAGCTGTCCTCCAATCACGACATTCCACCGCATGGCAAAAATGCCCACCATCGTCAGGACTCCGGCGAGCGCATAAACCCGCTTTCGGGTTGCATCGGCGAATCTAACAAATTGCGTTACAGCTAGCAGGCCTATGGGAGCCAAGGTGCCAAGGAAAATCTGGAGAACGATCTGTGAAACGAAAAGTCGAGTGTGCACCATGAAGTCCAGGCTGCGGAAGGATTCGTCAGATTCGTATATTCGGTGAATTAGATCCAACATTTCTAGCATGAAATCGATAATAAATGTGTACAGCAGGTATTTGGCAATTGTGTCCAGACACCGCATATCAATTGCGTTTCGCCGGATAAATGAAGTAAGCACATACATGAGAAGAACCAGCGCAATCCCGGAAACCATCGCCGAAAATAGGAATACCACAGGCATCAACGGCGTGGACCACCAGGGGTTGGCTTTGATAGAGCCAAAGATGAAGCCAACATACCCATGCAAGAGGAAGGCCGAAGGAATGCCAATGAGCGTAACAAACCAGCCCACGCGATCGTCCACTCGCAATGCGCCAGGGCTGATATTATACGAGCCCAGCGTGAGGAACCGGTAAAGCGGACGCTTCCAGCCCTGACTGGAGATTGCCATCAGCACGATGTCGCGGCGGTAATCCAGCCAAATCTCCAGCACCAGAACCGCCATGAGGTACCACAAGTAAACGAATCCGAACATCGCCATAGCCGATGCGCGGTGCGGCGTTAGATACATCTCGAACGAGCGCTCCGGGTGTCCGAGATGGAGTTGCAGCGGCAACGGCGCGACGATCAAAAAAGCGAGCGCCGTGAGCAATGCTAGCCGGTACGTGGGCTTGACTTCCTCTACACGGAATACCCGTTCCAGTGAAGCAAGGATGAACGCACCGGCTACCAATCCCGTGAGAAAAGGATACAGAACGATTAGCACGCTCCATTGGAGCTCCACTTCGTTCGGATACATGAATCCTTCCATCAGCGGATCCCCTTAGCGAACCGAGCCGTCGAGGCCGTTGTAGAACACCTTCGCGCCTGTAGCGAGGTGCGGCTTCAGAACTTGCACATTGTGCTCCCTCAGAAACGCATGGATTGCATCTTTGGGATCTTTCAAATCAACCAATTGCCTGGCGCCGGTGGGACATACTTCACAGCACGCCGTCGTTAGCCCTTTTGTGATGCGGTGGTAGCACAATGTGCATTTATCCGCGGTGTGCTTTGTGGGATGAAAGAAGCGGCATCCGTAAGGACAAGCCTGGATGCAGTACCGGCATCCCAGACAATAATTGTAATCGATGAGGACCACACCATCCGGTGTGTGGAAAGTAGCCCCAACGGGGCAGACCTGCGTGCAGGGTGAATCGGTACAGTGGTTGCAAAGCTTGGGCACAAAAAAACTTCTTCCATCAGTCACCGCACTCTGCGGGAATCCTTCTTTACCCCCATCCGGTGAATCCACCTGAGGATTTTCGATGTGCCAATCCGAAACGTGGTAACGCTCTACCCACGTCCGGAAGTGGCCTTCCGGCACGTCGTTTTCGATGGTACAGGCACGCACACAACTCCCACACCCGATGCATTTGGAGATGTTCAGAAGCATTCCCCACCAATGTTCCGTCGTGGTGTAGTTGGAGGCCGTTTCCGGGTTCCCGGCAAGCACGGATTCCCAGGCAAGCGCAGCGGCGGGAAGCAAGAGAAGCACCTGACGACGATTGAGGATCACTTTTTGCCTCCGGCGTCAAAGCCCGGACTGTGCGGCTGGTGACACGTTTTGCAAGGCTCGCCTTGCGAATGTTCCTTGGCATCGACTTGAGGAAATCCAGTTGGTTTGGCGGCGTTTTGCGAATGGCATCGTACGCAGAGGGTAGCAATGTCGGGCAACGCAGGCTTTACAGAACCGGGATCATCCGCATGTTTCGACTGCGGCCCGTGGCAGGATTCGCAGTGCACCCGCGCGTGCACGCCCTTGGCTTTGATCTCATGAACATCTGGATGACACCCCTCGCAGGTTTCGTGTCCCGCGAAAGCGATGGGGTGCGCGGTGATCTCGGCGAGCGCGGCCCCGCGGTACGGGCCGTACAGGCCAAAACTCTTCGGAATGACAACCGCGCGGATTGCGACAAATGCCATAACACCAAGAAGAAAAACGGCAGCTACTCGAATCAGGTGCGCCGAGTCCCGGAACCTATTCATTTTGATCCTTATTGCAATCAAGGACACACAACGTGAACAAACGCGAGGTTGCTCGAAGGGAGTCTGTGTTCATTAGAAGGTAGCGACCGCTAGGTTTTGCAGGAGGTTGAGGAGCCATTAGGAATACCTTGCTGGAGCGCTATAACGAACGTACGTTCATTAGACGACAGGGCTCACGCAAGGTTCATGACGTACGTCACTGCAGGAAGTGATTTCAATCACAAAACAGTTTTCATTCTAGTCAGGTCCATAAAGCGTCTTACGTGGCGCGAATCCATTACACTTCGACTCTTCCAAATCGCGTCAGCCGTGGCAATAAAATCAAGATTAATCCATAAAATAGGAGTGAGACCATAAGTGTTCCCGCGCTTCCGAAACGCAAGTCTTCGACAACTAGTTTCAGTGCTCCTAATCCGATCGCTCCGTACGCTACCCATCCTAGTTCCACACGGTTCCATCGCGATCCCGCATAAGCGAACCCCAGCGCCATCGCGGACGTTACCCCGGTGCGCACCATCGACAATGTCGACGCGCTGACACTCTCCGGGCTAAGCCACGCAAAACCCCGCACCGCCGAGGCAGCCAGTGCAGTTCCGACCACGGCTGCCGGCAGCATCCACAGCATCCCCGCCCTCCATCCGTCTCCCGAGACCCGCGATCCCAGCACATAACACAGCAGCGCGGCCAAGGTTACAACCCAGAAACTCCATTCCGGCCATGCCGGCACATTCGCAGCAAGTGCGCTGGCTGCGAAAGTGAATAGTCCACACGCTATTCCGGCGGCCAATAAATAGAATGTTCCATGAATCCCAAAACCTAAAGACTTTGTTCGGATAAAGGCGACCACTCCGAATATCGCAGCCACGCTCAACGCCACCACCTGGAAATTTCCGTTGAGCAATAGCAAGCTACCTGCCAGCACGAGACACACCGCATAGCTTGAACTCACCACCTGGTTTCGTCGTGCCTCCGTCTCTAAGAATCTACTCAGGGCGCCCCAGTAACACACCACCCCCAGCACCAAGAACACTGCTCCCAACGTTCTTGACGACCCTCCCTGTGTCGCCCGAAGGCTGACACATGTTCCGAGGACAAATGCCACCGCTGCCTGTGTCACTTCGGCAAACGTCAGTTTCCTTTCCAGTGCAAATGCGCGCACTCCTATGCTCGAGCCGTAAATGATCATCAAGGTGGCACAATATGCGTTTAACTCGGCCGCGTCCATGGCCCGGTAGCTCTCAGGAACTCCTTCGGGTGAGACCATCACTAGTCCCAACAAAACTATGGCAGAATCACCTGCCAGGGCAGTCACCAGCCGCAAATTCAGCCAGCGCCCTTTGGCTGCCGCCACTTCCACCACAAGTGCCATTGCCAACAGCGCTGTAGTCAATGGACGCAATTCGTGCGTCGCTACGATCAACGCCATGGCTGTCCCCGCGGCCACCACAGTCACGATCCATGGAATTGCCTCAAGATCTTCCTTCCACGCAAGACCTAGCGCCAGCACGACGGCTCCCACCAGTACGACCGAGGCAAAGCCCGCGGGAAGCTCGTGGAAACGCACGGTTCCTTCCCATAGCAGAGGTGCCAGGATCAGCGCGGCCGCCAGTGCAAAAATCACGCTCGCAACATGGCTCTTTCGGTGACAATGCACCGCCCACACCAGCCAGACGGCGGCATACGCGATCCCCGCTACCAGCATCATCCACCGTGGCGCTACCCCCGACTCTGCGACCGCTCGCAAAAGGTACGCCCCGGCGATCGCCAGCACGGCCTTACCCAGCACCGGCCCAACGCTGGTCGGTCTCCCTGGCTCTTTTTTCTTAGGGATTACTCCGAAGAAATCTTCTACAGCAGTATTTGCGGGTAATTCCTGCCGCTTCTCCAACGTCGCTACACGCCTCTCTAACTCCCGTAGGCGCGCATAAATCCGTTCCAGCCCCTGCTCGCCATTCTCCGGCTGCTCTGCCATGGTCGCCCACCTCGCGCTTACGCTGACGACTTCGTGGAACCACGCGCTTACCCCAGACCGGCTTCAACACAAACCCGCAACCAATCCTTCCTCGATATCTGTTCGAGAGCACTTCGGTCCATGACAGAGGTCACTCCCCTTTGTGACAGGCATCACGCCTATCGCTGTGTTCCGCTCCTTTGTTTCGCTCGTGAATCCAACCCCACCTGGCGAGAAGCTTAGCAAGGCCGATTGAGAAACCCCTTGTGGCGAAACTATCGATGTGCCTAATCGCTTAAACTTTTGCCGCTTACGACGGGACAATTTTCTTAATTGCTTACGTTTGCGGGAGGTTCAGCAGCTAAGGAGCTAATGAGCGAGCCCACAGACTTGTCGCTTGGTTAAGTCGGCCAACGGCTCAGAAGCAGACAGGCACAGAGCCGACAACTGCTTGGGATTTATGTCGACCTCAGATGTTCTGGATTCTTGCCCTAAAATTTGGGCTTGTCAGCTTCCGACGCCTCTCTTGAGCTGCAATGAAAAGCTCGATTGGAATGATAGGAGGGTATCGCCCCGGAGCGAATCCTGCGGGTGTCGCTTGAACTCCAGCGTAGTCCGGGTCGCAGAGAATGGTGTGCACATGCTTGCGGCGCCACTCGTTGCCACCAAGGATGCCGGGTCTCACTTCCATGGGAAGGCTATAAGACACCACATCCATTGGTTTATGTTCATTGACATAATGCTTAAAGACGAACCTAACGACCGCCGCTTCGTCTTGTTGGATCTGGTAGCTGCCCTTTTCATCAAAGGAATAACCAAACTTCATGGGATCGTCCCCCATTTCAGTGAAATCGCTGCTGGCCAGTCTCTAGATATGGGCCAAGTCCACCACAGAAAAAGGCAATCACGGCGAGTGCAGCTTTAAGGATTTTCACGGTCGATCTATGCATTCCGTTTTTCCTTAGGCCGGTAGTAGCGCAGGCTTGATGCCACGTCATATAAACCTGCCAGCCATGTCGCTGGCGATGCAAGATTTGGAGCCTGTACATATGCCTCACGGACGGCGGGCCAGAAGAAGGCGCTTTCAACGCCGGACATTTGATCACGCCCTGTCTGGGTATTTCCTGGGCCGTAGTAAGCTTCAAGGCGGGATCTCAAGGCGGAAATCTTCTCCTGATCCATGGCTTTTTCAGCCCGACGAGTCATTTCCAGGAGTCCATCTATCATCTCCCGGCAAACATCTTCTGAGTCGATACCATACAAGTTGGCCATGCCGTGAACTCCAACCTGTCCCCAGCGAATACGAAAGGAGGGGACGACAAGTTTCGACCGAGTTTGAAGTGGGGTTCCTAGAACACGAGCTATATGGAAGGGCTGTTCTGTCCCTCATTACAGGGGAATCCCACGCATCAAGACCTTGATGTAGGTGGCAAGCACCTGTCTGTGATTTGGGACACAGGTGAACAACGCAGGGTGGTTCGGCCCACACATTTCAGTGGCAGTGGGATTCTCCAACGCGCAAGATCGGTTACGTACGCTGGCGCCTCATCGGTGTCCCAACCGCCCAATGGGAGACTCACCTGTTCATTAAGCGGCTCGCTCCACCCTGATTCATGTGGCGGAATCAGCCCAGCCGGTTCAGTGCATCTACGTAGGCTTTTGCGCTAGCTTCGATAATGTCTGTAGAAGCGCCGCGACCCATAACTCGCCGGTTGCCGATTTCCAGTTGCACCGTGACCTCTCCCATGGCCTCGGTGCCTTCGGTTACAGCTCGAATGTCGTAGCGCAGGAGTTTCGCATGCGTGTCGGTGAGTCCCGCAATTGCTTTGTACACGGCATCGACTGGGCCGTCGCCAACCGAAGCTCCTTGCTTCATCTTCCCCTTCACCAGCAAGCGCACGGTGGCGGTTGGTATCGCGGTCGTGCCGCTGTAACTATGCAGGTACTCTAACTTCAGGTTCTGCTGCACCGGAGGTAATTCGTCGTGAACCAGTGCAAGCAGGTCCTCGTCGAGCATTTCCTGCTTTTTATCCGCCACGGCAAGGAATCGTTGGTACATGGCGTCAAGTTCCTGTCGAGAGAGTTCGTAGCCGAGCTTCTCGAGCCGTGAGCGAAGCCCCGCCCTGCCCGTACGCGCCGTCAAGACGACCCGGCTCTCTGTAAATCCTACGTCAGCAGGACGCATGATTTCGTAGGTCTGGCGATCTTTCAGAAATCCGTCCACGTGGATACCGGAACTATGCGCAAACGCATTTGAGCCAATGACGGCTTTGTTGGCTGGAACCGGCATCCCAAGCATGTCGGCGACCATGCGGCTGGTGCGGAAGAACTCTCGTGGTTCGACACCAGTGCTCAGTCCGTAGTAGTCGGCTCGCGTGCGGAGGCCCATGACGATTTCTTCCAGCGCGGCGTTGCCGGCCCGTTCGCCGATTCCGTTGATCGTCCCCTCCACCTGGCGCGCACCATTGCGAATGCCCGCCAAGGAGTTGGCCACGGCAAGACCAAGGTCGTCATGGCAGTGGACGCTGATGGTTGCGCGAGAAATATTCGAAACATTTTCGCGAATGCTGCGGATCAGTTCGCCGTACTGCTCGGGAACGGTATAACCGGTGGTGTCGGGTATGTTGACGACCGATGCGCCTGCATCTATGACAGCCTCCAGCATCTCGAATAAGTACGAGCGCAGGGCGCGGCCCGCGTCTTCGGCGTAGAATTCAACGTCGCCAACGCAGTTGCGCGCACGTTTTACGGCATCAACGGCCAAGCCCACCAGTTTTGCCTTCTTGCCCTCGAGCGTCTTTCCATATCGCTCGTCCCGGAACTTGCCCATGATGTGAATGTCAGACACGCCGATGCCGGTGTGAATACGAGGGTTCGTGGCCTTGGCTAGCGCCTTGCCGCAGGACTCGATGTCAGCGGCCACAGCGCGAGACAGTGCGCAGATCGTAGGCCCCTTGATCTGCTGTGCAATCTTCCGGACGGCATCAAAGTCCTCCGGAGACGACGCCGGAAAGCCGGCCTCGATAACATCTACTTTCAACCGGGCGAGCTGTCGCGCGAGCGTTATTTTGTCACGGCTCCCCAGACGAGTTCCCGCTGCTTGTTCGCCATCTCGGAGAGTGGTATCAAACACCGCCACCATTGACGTCGCCTTCATCCCTGTATCCTCGAAGAATTCTTGCAGTGGGAATTAGAGCAGAATAAGCCCGAAGGCAAGCCCGTCCACTCACGAACCAACCGTTGCCGGAGTTGCGACCTCATGGAAAGTGGCGTATTTCTCATCGAAATTCTGAACGATGGGAACTCCTTCAATGAATTTCGCCAACATCCTCTCGACCCCGGGATACACTTCCCGATTGTAAATCTCCGCGTAACCCTTTGTTTCCCACAGACTGATGGCTACCATTTCCCTTGATTGTGGTGTAACCAGAAGCAACTCGTCCACAAATCCTTTCTGCTTCTTCAGGAGAGGCACGATCTCCTTCTCAAATGTGACGGGAAATTCGTTCGCAAGACTTGGCCTTAATTGCATGGTGACAAGGCGCGCAAACATAGGATCCTCCATTTCTTACCTGGAAGGGCGATGCCGCCAGCTCCTTCTCCTTCTGTCCGGCGGAATAGCATCGAGAGTTCATTCCGTCCCTGAATGGTGTTAGTGCCATAGGCTCAAAATTGCTGTACCACGGGTCACCCGACAGCGTGCCCAGCGGCACTTGGTGCGGATTCCATATTTGCCGCCCGCAATTGGACTCAAACGCGTTCAGCCACAAACGGAACTAGGGAGACAAGAAAAGCTATCTGGCTCGGGCGCGCACCCCTTGACGTGTAGATTCGAGAGTCTTTATCAATGACTCTTTGGGGAGTTTTTGAATAATGGGTTCGATAATCCATCCTAGCCCGAAAGGCACGTCACGGGTCAGCGAGATGGCTCGACATTCCAGGTACACACCATCATCCCGCTCTTGGAATCTCCAGTAAGAGTTAAGGCGCCATAGAAACCCATAACCTGTGTCGGGAGGGAGCACTGTCTCCTTCGGGCTTCCGGCATTCTGTACCTCCGCGATCCTGGTGGTCTGCGAGTGACAAATCCAGCGTGTGCGGTCCACCGAACTATAATGGACCTTGTGATCCGTATCGAGTATAACGGTCAAGATTTTTTTCTTGAGAAGTCGCAAGTAAATTTGAAAATCATTGCGGTGACGACTTATCAACTTTGAGTCAATCACCTCCGGTTTGTAGATATTCTTGTGGTTATCGTAGTCCTGGATAAGCCCCAACGTCTGGTCTATATCCGTTGCGGAAAGGAATGCAGCCCCGATCCAGTCATGGATCAAACCATTCGGCACTTTGATAGGCCCCTGACCCGACCAGAATTGCGCCACAATCTGTCCTTTGCGGATCTGTTGCGCTCTCTCTGAACTGGCGTCCGACCAAAGGAAGGAACTGCTACCGAGTAGGGTCTGTTTCATTTTTGTTTCGGCTTCCTGAATGTAGCCTTCAAAGGCAGTCGAAGTTTCGGGCTTTAAGAGGGTGGGCTTTACAGCTTGCGCCATTTCGCACCTCCAATCATGAATCGAATGCGAGTAAGCGGACCACTTGGCGAGAGAAAGGTTGCTGCCTCACACGGAGCGCTTAGAGCCGCCGATCAATGTATTTTCGGATCACAACTTCGGGGTTTTTCATTTGACCCTCGGAGAAGCCTAGGCGTCCGATCCGCGCTTCCAGAAAGAGCTTGACACGGGGGAAACGCGGCCGTACTGTGAAGTTGGATACTGCAGTGCAGTATACCGCGGAACGAGAGGAGATTCAATCATGATCCCGAAACAAAAAAAATCACCTCGAGCCTCCCCACCCGCGAATCCGCTGATGGGATGGGCACGACAAGGCATCCAGAGTTTTGTGGCTGCGCAGAGAATCTTGCTGGATCTGGCGGCTCAAGAAAACGCTCTGCTTGTCGGAATGGTCCGAGAGAATCTTGGCAAGCCCAGTTCCCAGCCGGGCGCAACGCTCGCAGGATTGGCGGACATGGGTTTTAGGAACTTCACATCAGCGGGGAAAATCCTGCTGGACTTGGCTGCCGGTGAGACGGCGCTGGTGGTTGATGGCGTGAAGGAAGGATTGCGGCTTCCAGCGGCCGGGAGTGTTGTGGCCGATGTCGCACGCCACCGCGTGGATACATTTGTAGGGATGCAAAAGCACTTGCTGGATGCGGCTGCAGAGCAGACGCATGCCATGGCGGAATCCTATCAAGAAGGCAAAAGCTTGATGGCTGGGGCCAAAGTAGTCGAACTTGCACGGCGCGGAATCGAGGGTTTTGTGGAGAGCGAGAAAAAGTTCCTCGACTTGGCCGCGCATGAGATCAGCGCTGCTACAAAGGGGAGCAAGGGCAAGCCTAGCGGAAAGCCGCGGGAACGGATTGAGGTGTTAACTACGCTGGCGCGGCAAGGCGCCGAGAAATATATCGATGCGCAGAAAAGGCTTTTGGAACTGGCCATCGAGGAGCTGGATACGGTCAGAAAAACCAGGAGCCAAAGCAAAGCAGCAGTGCGGAAGCCGCAGCAATATTGGGGAGACCTGACAGAGAAAGGCGTGAAGAACCTGGTGGCGGCGGAGAAGTCACTGCTAGATCTGGCCATCAAACCAAAGAGGGGGGTGGCTCGGGAGACCCGAAAGGGTGGCCCGCGGACGGGGAGATTGCATGTGAAAACGAGCAAGACAGCAGGGCAGAGGATTGCTGTACCCGTTTAGGCCGCTCCCGCGCCACCAAATAACGATGTGAGTTTCTACCAGGGTAGAGACTCAGTTACCGATTTGCCGCCTCCGACGCGTCTGGCGCCAAGTTACCCGATCCACGAGTCACCCATGCAGCCCTGTCTTGCACTGTCTCTGGAGGTAGAGTGAGGAAAACATGGCTCCTCGCCGACACACCCGACCAAAAGAGCGAAAGCCGGAGACGTTGCCCCTCTGGCATGAGTGGCTGGGAGGAGTGGAGTTGGCGTTTCTACGGTTGTCTCCGCTTTACTGGGGATATGGAGTCCCCCACGGGGATGGCTCAGCTGTGATTCTGGTTCCTGGGTTTCTAAGTACAGATTTCTACTTGATGCAATTTCGCAGCTGGCTGAGTCGCATTGGGTACGAGCCATTCTATTCCGGCATCCCACTGAACGCCGATTGCCCCAACCTATTGATCCGAAGACATTTAAATGATTCCATCCAGCAGGCCTACAAGCAGACTTGTGGAAAGATTCACCTTATCGGGCACAGTCTGGGCGGCTCAATGGCGCTGGCCGCCGCGTCACAGATGCCTGAGTGCGTTGCTTCAGTGATTACCTTGGGGTCGCCCATCAGAGGAGTTGCCGGGCATGCGTCCATCTTGCTCGCCGCAGACCTTGTTCGCAGGCAAATACTAGAAAAACATGGTCATGGCGTGCTGCCGACGTGTTACACGTCGCGGTGCACTTGTGATTTTCTCGAGTCGCTCAAAGCGAGGCTGCCAAGATCGGTGCGCCGGACCGCGATCTACACTAAGAATGATGGAATTGTGGATTGGCATGTCTGCCGGACGGGCGATCCGGCCGTCGATGTGGAGGTGTCCGCCACCCACATCGGAATGGCGTTCAGCCCACTCGTCTACAGTGTTGTCGCACGTCGCCTGGCGGGGGAGTGAATTCAGGAGGCCCTCGCCAGGTCGGGTAGGCAACTCTGCTTCCATACTCAGAGTTCTGATCGGGGGCACTGAAGAACCTCAGGACATTTTGTTTGAAAGAGCATTACAGCTCAATGGGTGTGTGTTGGAACACGCAGGATAGGTGAGGAATGGCGCAAGAAAGAGAGGCAGTGGGCAGAAAGCTGTTGGGAAAAGAGGAGTTACGAGAAGCTAGAGATTGGCTCCGCGACTGCAGAGGCAATATTGGTGAACCCGTATCGCATACGGTTCTGCAATGAGTGCTGGCTGAAAGCAGTCAAGGGACTTCTGCCTGCCAGCAGACTACCTTCCTCACGGTCGCCCAGACTGGGAATAGAAAGTAATTGAGAGCCTCATTGCAAAGGGTTCTAAGGTAGATCCCGGGGGCAGCAATGGGCACCATCGAATCGGTTAAGGAACGAATTGAACTCACGCCTGTCGCAGAATCCCTCAGTGAAGAACGAATTGCCTATCTTGACAAACTAGTCAGTCAGGCTAGAACCGCCGCCGCCGTCTTTACCCAGTTCACGCAAGAAGACGTCGACCGCATCGTCAAGTCGATGGTTCTGGCTGGCTTGGATCAAGCTCAACATCTCGCCCGTCTGGCAGTTGAGGAAACCAAGCTTGGAGTTATGGAAGACAAGGTCATCAAGAACATGGTGGCCACCGAATTCGCCTATCACTATATAAAGGACAAACGTACCGTCGGCATCATTCGCGAGTTTCCCGAGCGCAATCTCGTGGAAATGGCTGAACCGATCGGGGTGATCTTCGCTCTGACACCAATTACGAACCCCACTTCCACGGTGCTCTTCAAATGCATCATGGCCATCAAGACGCGTAACGCGGTAATCTTCAGCCCCCATCCGAATGCCTGGCGTTGTTCCTCCGAGGCCGTAAAGATCATGTACGAGACAGCGCTGAAGCATGGTGCACCCGAAGGGGTCTTATCGTGCCTGGATTCGCATACGCTGCTGGACAACGCCTACCTGATGCGACACCACGACGTGAGCCTGATTGACGCCACAGGCGGGACGGGAGCAGTCAAGGCTGCCTACAGCTCCGGTAAACCAGCCCTAGGCGTAGGGCCGGGCAACACTGCAGTCTACCTGGAAAAAACGGCGGACCTAAACACCGCCCTGGTGGACATCATCGTCTCGAAAACCTTCGATAATGGAACTATCTGTGCGTCAGAGCAAACCGTGGTGATCGACGATGAGATTTTCGACATTGCACTGCGGAAATTTGCGGAGCTCGGTGCACATATCTGTAACGAGGAAGAGACGGAACTGTTGGCACACACGGTAATCGACCCTAAGACCGGGTTTATGCAACCCATGGCCGTCGGGCAGAATGCCGTCGATATCGCCCGCGTTGTCGGTCTTTCCGTGAAGCCGAACACCAAACTCCTGATTGCGGAAATTCATGGCGTAGGGCGCGAACATCCCCTGTCGGTTGAGAAGCTCTTCCCGCTGCTTTCGGTCTATCGAGCGAAGTCCGTCGATGAGGCGTTCAGAGTGTGCGTCGACTTGAATCATGCCGGTGGGCTTGGACACACGGCAGTCATTTTCTCGCGCAGCGATGAGATCATCCACAAGTTCGGTGAGGTGATGAACGCGGGACGAATCATTGTGAACTCGCCAGGTTCAGTCGGAGCAGTGGGCGGAGTCTACAACGATCTGGTGCCTACTTTCTCCTTCGGGTGTGGCACCGGTGGCGGCAACAACACGACCGATAACGTAAATATCTATCACTACCTCAATATCAAGCGTGTGGCTCGGAGGACACAAGCCCATATGTGGTTCCGTGTTCCCAATCAGATTTATTTCAACATGAACGCCGTGGAAAATGTGCACCAGTTTCCATCCCACTCCACCATTATCGTCACGAATCCGGCTTTAGAGCATCTCGGGCTCGTCGACCTTGTCCGACGCAACATTCCCGAGGGAACCCACGTCCACGTCTTCGTGATTCCCGATACGGAGCCCGAGCTCAAGGTGGTCAAGCAAGGAGTCGAGGTGCTCAATCTCTACAAAGCGGACCAGATCATTGCGCTAGGCGGCGGATCGGTGATCGATGCCGCCAAAATCATGAAACTGAAGTACGAGTCGCCGGACGCTGACCTGGAAGAGTTGGCCGCGCCCTTTCTGGATCTGCGTAAACGCGTTATCCAGTATCCGACCGATAAAACCACCAAGGTACGGCTGATTGCCATCTCCACCACCAGTGGAACGGGGAGCGAGGTCACTCCGTTTGCCGTCCTGACCGACAAAGAGCGCAAGCGGAAGATAACCCTTGCCGACTACTCGCTGACCCCGGATGTGGCCATCGTCGATCCGCAATTTGTTATGTCTATGCCGAAGGGCCTCACGGCCGATACTGGCATCGACTGCTTGACCCATGCGTTAGAGGCGGGAGTTTCGACTTACGCCTCGGCCTATACCGACGCTAACGCCATGCAGGCGATCCGTTTGGCCTTCAAATACCTGCCGATTGCCTATAGGCATCCCGAGGATCAAGAGGCGCGCTGCATGATGCACAATGCCGCCTGCATTGCCGCGATGGCGTTCTCCAACGCGTCAGTGGGCGTGAATCATGCGCTAGCGCATGCCTTTGGGGCGCGTTTCGGCGTCGCGCACGGCCGAGCCAATGCGCTCATGTTGCCGCATGTCATCGCGTACAACGCGTCCGTTCCAACTAAGTTCCTGCCCTCCCCGTACCAAAAGGGATTTGTTGCGCATAAGAAATACGCCACAGTGGCAGATTTGTTGGGTTTGGGTGGCCACACGATTGAAGAAAAGGTGAGGAACCTAGTGGCAGCGACAGAACAGCTACTCGATCAGTTGGAGTTCCCACATTCGATCGCCGACTTGGGAATCTCGAAGGAGGAGTTCGAGAGGGCAATGCCTGATTTAACCAGGCTTGCCTTTGAAGATCCGTCCTGGCGGTCGAACCCTCGTATGCCGCTGATGAGTGAGCTGGTCGAACTGTTTTGGAAGGCCTATCAGGGGCGAGGTCTAACGGAATTAGCTAGTGCGTTTCAGCAACAAAGCGCGGAGTGAATGGTGGTGCCTATGGCAATGAGTGTCGTGTGGCTCAAGTTTGATGAAGAACGCATCGTGCAGGCCCTCGAAGAGGCCACGGAAAAACTGGACGGTATCGAGAATGAAGTGATTTTGGATTTCTCATCTGTGCGCCGAATCAATTTGAGCGCACTCAAAGCGATGGAAGAGTTCGTGGGAGTCGCTGATGGCAAGGGAGTCAAGATCGTGCTTCGGTCTGCGAGCGTCGAAATTTATAAGGTGTTGAAACTGGTGAAGCTGGCGCCGCGATTTGTTTTCTCGAACTAAGAGCGCGAGTGTTTCGCAACGGAAGGTTGAAACTGAATAGGAGACTAACCGTGCAGAGTAATGGCCATGGGGACGGGCGGAGCGACCGCCTTTCCTGGGGTGACACAGTTTTCCTGAATCTCGAACGCGAGGGCATGCCCCTCAACGTGGCTTGCGTGTGCGTGTGTGAGGGCGACATCCCTTTTGACGAGTGCGTTCGGTTTGTTGAGTCAAAGTTGCCGCTGATTCCCCGCTACCTGAAGAGGGTGGTGCCCTCATTGTTCAACATCGGCCTCCCCAGCTGGGAATACGACCCCGCCTTCGACATCAGGAACCATGTAGTTGAGGTGACGCTCAAGTACGGTTCTGACGCAGAGTTGAAGACACTTGCCGGAAAGATTCTGAGCACGGTGATGGACCGGCGGCATCCGCTGTGGGATCTCACAGTTGTGCACGGGCTGAAGGGTAGTCGAAGCGGGCTCATCCTCCGCCTTCATCACTGCCTCGCCGATGGCATCGCTGGCGTCGGGATCATGAATGTATTGATGGATAAAAGCCCCATGACGCCACGACTGCCCAAACGGAAGCTTCGCCGCCGAGTGCCTCCTCCTCCTCCTGGCGTCCTAGATGCGATCGCGAATGGCTGCGTCGACTCTTATTCTGAATTCGTTAACCGAATTCTCGCCGCGTTGGCAGACGTGTCGAGCATGGTCGAGCGATTCGTCGCGAACAGCGGAAACTTGGCCAACGACGAATTCACCCGTCTCCTCCCGGAACTCAGTGCGCCGACGGAGCGACTGCGCTTCAACGTGCTCTACCAAGGACCACAGAAATTTGCATGCGCGGAAATCCCCCTGGCAGATATCAAAGCCATCCGTCACGCCTGCGGAACCAGCGTGAATGACGTGGTTCTCGCACTTGTCACGGCCACGGTTCGCCGCTACCTCGAACTCCATGGTGACCATGTTAAAGGGCGGCTGCTTCGCTTGATGGTTCCGGTCAATCTACGAGGCGTCGACAGTTCGGGCGAGCTGGGAAATCGCATCTCCCTGGTTCCGGTCACCATTCCGCTGGACATTCGCAATCCTCGGAAGCTGCTCGGCGGGGTCCATCAAAGAACCGAGTTTATGAAACGCGCCCATGCCGCCGAGTTGGTCAGTTTGGCCAGCGGTTTGATCAGCATGTTCCCGAATTCGGCTCAGGCGCTGGGCGGCAACATCCTGAATCGATTGCCATTCACACCTTTTAATATGGTCTGTACGAACGTGCCGGGCCCGCAGTATCCGCTGTACGTGCTCGGACACAAGATCCTGCACTGTTACCCCTATGTACCCGTTGGCGGCGAGATGGCCCTCAACTGCGCGATCTTGACGTACAACGACACTGCCTATTTTGGGTTCAGCGGAGATGTGCATGCGGCACCGGATCTGCGTCGTTTGGAAGGGTTGCTGAGATTGAGCTTCAAGGAACTGCGAGAAGCCGCCGAAGTCACACCCGCAAATAAGAGAGCCAAGAAAAAAGCAAAAAGGGTGCGCACGGAGAAGACGGTGCCTTCAGCACCGCTCCCCACGTCGGCGTCAGACGCAACGTTCCTTCCGACGAGGTCGCTCGCCTCGGTCGAATCAGCCATAGCACCGAAGTCCCCAGATACGGAGAAAAGAGTCCCGACGCAGTTGACCGCCTAAGGACCGTTACGCAAGTGAGCAGAGGACGTGGTAGAGATGCAGTCAGCAGCGCAATTTACTTCCGGGTTGGTCACGGGCCGAATCCTGTTCCTGCTCATTCATCTCCTAGGTATTGCACTGTTTTCCTATATTGTGGCGCAGCGCCTGGTACCGCTCATTCGGGGAGAACGGGATTTTCGCTTTGACCAGCCTTGGGTTCGGCTGCAAAAAGTTCTGAAATATTGGTTGGGGCAGTGGAAACAACCACGCTACAGGGCTGCGGGCACCCTGCACATTTTCATTTTTGCAGGCTTCCTAGTTTTGGCCGTTCGTGCCTTTTCTGTGCTGATTGTCGGTGTCTCCCAGAATTTTGTTATGCCCGGCCTTTCAGGGAGGACCGGGCAAATCTACGACGTCATCACAGATTATGCCGCTACCGTCGTTTTCCTCTGCATGGTGATCGCGGTAATTCGTCGGCTGGTTTTCAGACCTGTGCGGTACGCTGTGCCGGCGAGGTACGGCAAGGGCCATACCGCTGATGCCATATTCCTTCTGGCACTGATTGCGCTGCTCATGCTGGCAGACAGTCTTTTTGCAGCCGTTAAGGCTGCCGCACAGTCCCTGCCAGGCCAACCCGTTGAGGCATTGGCGGCACTTTCGCTTCCGTGGATGTTGCGTAATGCGATCGGCTCCACTCCCCTGGCCACGCTAGGGCGGCTCTACTTCGGCGCCTATCTCGTGCATGAGCTGACCTTTTACTTCTTGCTTTGCTATCGTCCGTTCGGAATCCAGTTTCATGTGGAAACCTCTCTCTTCAATATCTATTTCGCAAAGTTGGACCGAGAGATTCTAAAACCGGTCAAGTGGGGCGTCAGCGATGAGCACCTGGATCAGGTGAAATCCTTCGGCGTGAAATCGTTCGAAGACTTCACCTGGAAGCACATGCTTGACTTCTATTCCTGCGCAGACTGTGGGCGGTGTTCTGATAATTGCCCGGCCAATTCGGTGGGAAGGCCGTTGTCACCCCGATTCATCACAATCAAAGCGAGAGACTATGGTTTCGAGCACTATCCAGTTTTTGGACGCGCGAACAAAGGTACGGCACTAGTCGGCAGCATTTACTCGGAGGATGAAATCTGGTCCTGCACGACTTGCGGCGCTTGCGAAGAGGAATGCCCGTTGCTGGTGGAATACATCGACAAGATTGTCGATCTGCGCCGGGGCATGGTGGATGAAGGGAATGTACCCCAGTCCCTGCAAAAGCCATTGAAGGCACTGGAGAGCCGCGGCAATCCCTACGGTAAGTTGGAGAAGAAACGAGCTGACTGGGCAAGCGTCAAGGAATTCCAGCAAACCTGTCACGTCAAAACACTTGGCGACCACGATGGTGCAGAAACCCTGTATTTTGTCGACAGCATTACCTCCTACGATGACCGCATGCAAGCTATCGGGCGCGCAACGGCGGAGATACTCGATCACGTTCATGAGAATTTCGGAATTCTTGGCGCGGCAGAGAGAGATAGCGGCCATGAAGTCCGACGATTTGGCGAAGAGACGCTTTTCATGGCCTTGCGGGACCATAACGTCGATGCCATCAAAGCGTCCGGCGTCCGGCGCATCGTCACGGCTGACCCGCACGCTTACAACGCGCTGAAACATGACTACACAGGCGTGCCGCTCGTCGAGCACATTAGCCAAGTAATTGCCAGGGGAGTGGAAACGGGCAAGATCAAATTCCATCCGATACAAAACCCAAAGGACGTGTACACCTACCACGATCCTTGCTATCTCGGGCGCCACAACCAGATTTACGACGACCCACGGAATGTTCTAGATGCGATCCCAGATTTGAAGCGAGTTGAAATGAAACGGTGCCGAGACCGCTCATTTTGCTGCGGTGGCGGCGGACTGATGTTGTTCTATGAGCCGAAGGAAGACCAGAGGATGGGAGTAAAGAGAGTGCAGATGGCGGCGGATGCCGGAGCCAATGTGATTGTCACGGCTTGTCCGTTCTGCATGGTGAACATTGAGGATGCCATCAAGGTCGCAGGTATGGAAGGAAAAATGGCCGCTATCGATCTGGCGGAACTAGCGGCACGGCAAATCGTACGCGAACGCGTCCCTGAAACGAAACTGCCAACTGGCGAATTCAAGGAGTGTGTGATGGCGTCGTCCCATAGTCTCAAGTGAGATTAAGTTAAGTGCCATTTGTGGAGGTGAACGTGGAGATTCTAGTTTGCGTAAGAAGAGTGCCGGACACTTCAGAAAACGAGATTCAACTCAACAACACGGGAAACGAAATCGACCGTGACGAGTTGGTCTATTCGATCAACGAGGCGGACAACTATGCCGTGGAAGAGGCTTTGCAAATCGTCGCAAAAGTCGGTGGCAACGTCACCGTTGCGACGGTTGGTGGCGAAGATGACGAAGAGGTTCTGCGCCGGGAAATGGCTATGGGTGCGAACCGTGGGATTCTGATCACGGATGAAGCCTTTAACGGATCAGATGGCAGAGGCATCGCCTCGATTCTGAAAGCTTTCGTGCAGAAGGGACACTACGACCTGATTCTAACCGGGGTCCAGGCCGAGGATGGTGGTGCCCAGATCGGCGGAATGCTAGCAGCGCTACTCGATTATCCGTTCGCTTCGTTGGTCAATTCCATTGAGGTGCTCGCTGGTCAAAAGCTAAAAATCAGCCGAGAAATTGAAGGAGGCAACAAGGAACTGAATGAGATCGATCTGCCTTGTGTGCTCTCGATTCAGACCGGCATCAATGAACCACGCTATGTCGGGATGCGCGGCATCCGGCAGGTAGCCTCAGTACCCATCCCGACTTTCAGCGCAGCGGAACTGGAAATTGGGGCGAGCACCGTTGGAGAGGCTGGATCGAAAGTGAAACGGCTGGACTACTTCCTCCCCGTGTTGGGGAAAGGGGCCGAAATTCTACACGGCAGCCGAGAAGAAAACGTCAACAAAGTTCTGGAGTTGGTGGCAGCCAAAGGAGGGTTGAAATAATGGCTCGCATCTTCGCTTATATCGCACACAAAGGTGGCATCGCCGCCGATTCTGGGCTCGAACTGGTGGCCGCGGCGCGCAAGATCGATGCTACTGCTCCGCTGACAGCCATTCTCACCGGTTGGGGTGCTGACCTCGATGCGGCGTGCAACAGCGTTCGTGCTTCCTACAGGGAGGTTTGGAAAATCGCAAGTGAATCTCTTGCATACCCCAATGCCGAATTGGTCCGCAAGGCCCTGCAGAAGGTCCTGCCCAGCAACAGCATTGTGTTAGTCGCTCACGAGCATTTCGGAATCGATCTGGCACCGGGTCTTTCCATCAAAACGAATGCGGCTTTTGTTTCCGACGTGGTGGATATCGCCGGGGTGGAGGCGGCCTACATGAAGGTGGTGCGCCAGGAATTCGGGGGGCAGGTGAATACGCATGTCCGGTGCGACATTTCCTCGGGCGCAGTGCTGACGATACGTCCCGGGGCATTCAAGGTGGCAGAGAGTACCGTAGAACGCGGCGAGGTTGTCGATAAGTCGAGCGAGGTGGGCCCTCTCGCATCCGGCAGACGCTACCTGGAAACTGTAGTCGCTGAAGCGGGGGAAGTGGATATCACGAAGTACAACGTATTGGTTTCGATCGGCCGCGGGATTCAGGAGAAAGACAATGTAGCTATCGCGCTGGAACTTGCGGAAGCCATGGGAGCGGCGGTGAGCTGTTCAAGACCGGTGGTGGACGCCAAGTGGATGGAGAAGGCGCGTCAGGTGGGCTCATCCGGGAAAACCGTCAAGCCAAAAGTCTACCTGGCATGCGGCATTAGTGGTGCGTTCCAGCATCTGGCGGGCATTAAAGGCAGTCCGTTCCTGATCGCCATTAACAAGAATCCGAAGGCTCCGATCTTTCAGGTAGCCGATGTCGGAATCGTCGACGACATCCTGGAGTTCTTGCCGGAGTTGACCAACAAAGTCCGTGAAATGCGCAACGTTGCAGCAAAGTGAGGAACGGCCCATGATCGCAAACAAAACTCTCAAGTTGAGCTTGAAATCACTCAGGGACTTCGCCAAGAAACGCCTGCCCGACGAGGTACTCCGGGAACTTGATGATCGCGATGAGTGCCCGATCGATGTTGTTCACGACATGTGCAGTCCGGACAAGCTGGGCATTCAACTCCTGTTCATCCCCGAGGAGTTCGGGGGGTTGGGGGGCGGGGCCTTCGATGTGTATTGCGTCTGCGAAGAGATGGCGCGCATCGATTTGGGAGTGGCCACCGCTGTGTTGGCCACGTTTCTTGGAAGCGATCCGATCACTGTCGGCGCAACTCCGGAGCAAAAGAAAAAGTGGTTGTCGCGCATCGCCGAAGAAGGGCTGTTGTTTGCCTATGGCGCGACAGAGCCCGAAGCCGGCAGCGACCTAGGGGCGCTGCGTACTACCGCGGACCCAGTCAGCCAAGATGGCCGCGTCATCGGCTACAAGATAAACGGGAACAAACAGTGGATCAGCAACGGCGGCGTGGCAGATGCCTACACGGTTTTGGCCAATACGCCCAGCGGTCCGAGTTGGTTCATTGTGGAGAAGGGCGCGAAGGGTTTTACGCACGACGAACCGGAAGATAAGCACGGCATACGCCTTAGTAACACGGCGGCACTTGCGTTTAACGACGTTTATGTCGACGCCGACAGGCTCGTCGGCGGTGTCGAAGGCCAAGGGCTGAATCAAGCGCAAGCGGTATTCGGTTATACGCGCCTGATGGTAGCGGCATTCGGTCTGGGCGCTGGTTGGGCGGCCCTCGATCGAGCAATTCCTTATTCCACCAAGCGTATCCAAGCGGGGGCGCCGCTCTCGCAGAAACAGGGATACACGCACAAGCTGATCGTGCCGCATGTGGCCCATCTTGAGGCTGCCCGCGCATATATCGAGGAAACCGCAGAGCGCATCGACGCCGGCACCGAAGGAAGCCTGAACACCGAGGGCGCCATCGCCAAGTACATGGCAACCGAAGCCGGCAATAGAGCCGCCGAGGCAAGCATTCAGGCGCTCGGTGGGTACGGTTACACGCACGAATACATGGTTGAAAAGATCAGCCGGGACGTTCGTATCACCACGATTTACGAAGGCACGTCCGAAATTATGGAGATGACGATCAGCCGCGACCGTTGGCAGTCTCATCTGAAAACCCGCGGGCAGCACTATCACGAGCGGGCGCGCGAATTCGAGGTGTTGCATGTGCGCCAGCCAAGTGTAGGCGCTGATATGGCGGCATTGGCTTTGCACGCATTGGCCGAAGTTATGGAAAAAGCACGAGTAGCGCGGCTGACCCGCTATCAACATATTCTGCTGCGTCTCGGCGAATTGATCGCCTATGCAGAGTGCGCGGGCAGTTTGTCTCGCCGTGCTGCGCTTTTGTCTGAAGGCAAACTGAAGGAAAAAGCGAACCAGCGTTTCGACGCAACCGCGCTGGCAGCGATCAGTCGCATCTTTGCCCGCGATGCCGCGCTCAAGGTCGCCGAAGAGGGTTTGCGTTGGGTCGCTGGAGCCGGTGGCATAAGCGATGGCGAGATGGCCGCGTTCGATCTTAGCTTGGGATTACCTGCCATTCACCGTGCCCAGTCGGGCCTTATTTCCGATATGGATTACGTAGCAGACGCACTGTACGGCCGCGCGGCCAAGCACACGGAAGTGGCCGCATAGCATCTACAGCTGGTTTTGCAGGAGTTTCATCATGGAAAGCACTTCTTATCGCGCCATAGCAATTGTGGGAGTTGGAGCCGTTTTGCCCGATGCTCCGAATGTAGCGAGTTTCTGGAAAAACATAAAGGAAGGCCGCTACAGCATCAGCGAGGTTGCGCCCAACCGGTGGGACCCGGCCCTTTACTACGATCCCGATCACAATGTCCCGGACAAGACCTACTCAAAGATCGGTGGCTGGGTTCGTGAGCACGTGTGGGATCCCATTAAGTGGCATTTGCCGATCCCTCCGCGCGTCGTCGATGCCATGGACGAGTCTCAAAAATGGGCAATCGGCTGCACACGTGAAGCACTAGAAGACTATGGCTATCCCGAGCGGCCGCTGGACGCCAATCGCACTGCGGTGATCCTTGGCAATGCGATGGCCGGCGAAAAGCACTATTTCACGGCGTTGCGTGCGTACTTTCCAGAATATGCACGCGAACTGGCGGGAAGCGTCAGTTTCGGCCTGTTACCAGAAGCGATTCGTCGAGACATTACGCGCGAATTGCACGACCGAATGAGCAAGCTGTTTCCCGAAATCACCGAAGACAGCATGCCCGGCGAATTGGCCAATTGCATTACCGGCCGTATCGCGAACGTTTTCAACTTCCACGGGCCCAACTATGTTTGTGACGCCGCCTGCGCATCCGCGATGGCAGCAATCAGTTCCGCCGCAGAAGGATTAGTGGAACACGATTTCGACGTGGCGATCACCGGAGGCATTGACCGCAACATGGGTGCCTCGACTTTCATCAAGTTCTGCAAGATCGGAGCGCTTTCCGCTACCGGCACTCGGCCCTACGCCGCCGGCGCTGATGGCTTCGTCATGGGGGAAGGCGCCGCGTTTTTTGTTCTCAAGCGCCTCGCTGATGCCGAACACGATGGCGACAAAATCTACGCCGTACTACGTGGCATGGGAGGAGCAAGCGACGGCAAGGGAAAGGGCATCACCGCACCCAATCCGATCGGCCAAAAATTGGCCATCGAGCGCGCGTGGCAGAATGCTGGATTGTCGCCGGCTACTGCAACATTGATCGAGGGCCATGGCACATCCACACGTGTGGGGGACGTTGTCGAAGTGCAAAGCATGATCGATGTGCTCGGCAGCTTTAATCTCCCGTCCGGCTCGGTCGCGCTTGGTTCCGTCAAATCGAACTTCGGGCACCTTAAAGGAGCAGCCGGCGCTGCTGGACTGCTGAAAACCACCCTGGCTCTTCGCGACAAAATACTGCCGCCCAGCGTGCATTGTGAGCATTCCAATCCGGATATCGACTTTGCCCACTCTCCGCTTTGCGTCAATACCGAACTGAAACCGTGGACAGTGCCCGAAGGTGGCGTGCGCCGCGCTGGTTTGAGCGCCTTTGGTTTTGGTGGCACTAATTTCCACGCGGTGCTCGAAGAATACATTCCCGGCAGGTTGAACGGAAACGGCAAGCGGTGGGTTGCGGTCAGTGAGACTCCGTCGAAGGTGGAAGAGCCGGTGCTACTGTCGGTGACGAAAGTGGGGGATGTCTCTTCAAATCACAAAGCTCCGTTACGCGGAGCACTGGTAATCGGTGCTGCTTCCGAGGCCGTGCTCGTCAAACGTTTGCGGGCGGTGGAAATGGAAGCAAAAGCAGGTCGTGGACCGGCGCCAACTGCTCCGGCGGAATCAGACCTGCGCGCTCCCGAACGCTTGGCAATCGACTACGCCAACAGCGCCGAACTTGCAGACAAAGCCAGTAGTGCGCTCAAAGCCCTGGCGGTGCATCAACCGGCAATGTGGAAAGCCCTGCGTGCACAAGGCATCTTTCGCGGTCACGGTCCCGCTCCCAAGGTGGCATTCCTATATACCGGGCAAGGCTCGCAGTACGTGAACATGCTCCAACTGCTCCGCGCAACGGAGCCGATTGTGGCTGAAACCTTTGCCGAAGCTGATCGCGTGATGATGCCCTTGCTTGGCAAGCCGCTCAGCAAGTTCATCTTCGTCGACTTAGCTGACGCCAATGCCGTTGCCAAGGCGGAAGAGGATCTTCGCCAAACTGCGATTACTCAGCCAGCCGTGCTAGCAACAGACCTTGCCCTGACGCGCCTCCTGGCCGCATACGGCATCGCGCCCGATTTCACCATGGGACATAGTCTGGGCGAGTACGGAGCGCTGGTCGCGGCCGGTGCCCTCCCCTTTGCTGATTCGCTTGAAGCCGTCAGCGCTCGGGGGCGCGGAATGACTCAAGTAGCGATGGGCGACAACGGTCTTATGGCCGCTGTTTTTGCTCCACTGGAAGAAGTCGAGCGAATTCTGAAGACGATCAAGGGCTACGTCGTGATCGCCAATGTGAACAGCAATCGTCAGTCGGTCATAGGCGGCGCCAGCAACGCAGTTGAGCAG
Source organism: Candidatus Acidiferrales bacterium (assembly GCA_963775865.1). Classification (GTDB taxonomy): domain Bacteria; phylum Acidobacteriota; class Terriglobia; order Acidiferrales; family UBA7541; genus Acidiferrum. The sequence continues at coordinate 122,079 of CAVZKU010000003.1, forward strand.
GCCATGGAAGCCTTCAAGAACGCTGGCTACGACGTCGCTGCTTTAACGGTGAGCCACGCCTTCCACACATCGATCGTGGCGGGAGCGAGCAAGCCTCTGCGGGAGGTTCTGCAGCGCCTGCGACTCGAATCGCCCCGTTTGCCAATCGTCGCGAACACCAATGGCGAGTTCTATCCCACTGGGCCCGACGCCGTGCCTCAGATGCTGGACATTCTCACGCACCAGGTCGCCTCGCCCGTCCAATTTGTTAAGGGATTGCATACCCTATACGATGCCGGGGCTCGCATGTTTGTCGAAGTTGGGCCGAAAAAGGCACTGCAGGGATTTGCAGAGGATGTGCTCGGCGGACCCAACGATGTCGTTTCTTTGTTCACGAATCATCCGAAAGTCGGTGACATCGTCGCGTTCAACCAGGCGCTGTGCGGCCTATATGCGGCGGGACTCGGGCGTGGAACCGACGAGAGCTTGCGCGAGCCTGCTGTAGCGTCCGTGCCGGCTCTTTCCTCGCCGGCGGAAACCTCTAAGTCCACCTCTGTTGTAGCAACGGTGACAGCTACCTCTGTCGGGCCAGGCTCTTCGGCACCAGCGGCGCCCGCAAACGGCGATCGCTACATAGAGCTCGGGCATTTGTTCGCCGATGTTCTCGATCGCGGTTACCAGATTTACCACGGCCGAAATGGCATTTCGAATGGCGGCCCGGTGGTCATCACGGGAGCGGCGTTAGGCCTACCCGGAACCGAACACATCTTCGATGATGCCAACATCGCGCGCATTCTGCGGGGCGATCAGTTTATCGATTCGATCCCTACGCGCTTCCGGAATGCCATGCTGGACAAGCACATCACGCGCTTGGTTAAGAGTGAGAGCGGAGAAGCAAGGTTTGACTCCATCAGTGATGTCGCGGACGTCATCAAGCTGGCGGGCCGTGGAGGTGCTTTCGATCTGAAAGAGGAATTCGGCATTCCCTCCGAGCGGGTTGGCGCTCTCGACCGTGTCACACAACTGGCGATTGCTGCAGGTATCGATGCACTACGCGATGCCGGCATCCCGCTGGTCATGCGCTACAAAACAACCACCAGAGGCACGCAATTGCCGGATCGCTGGGGATTGCCGGATGCTTTGCGCGACGATACTGGCGTGATTTTTGCCTCTGCCTTTCCTGGATTCGACTCGTTTGCTGAGGAAATGGCGCGATATTACGCGGAGCACGAACACCGCGAGCAGTTGGCCATGCTCGAAAGCCTGCTGACACGCGCGGTCGAAGCAAATGGTGATTCCATTCTGGTGCAAGAGATCAACCGGCATATCGACGAACTGCGCGCCACTCTCGACAAAGAACCGTATGTCTTCAACCGCCGTTTCCTGCTCCGAGTTCTGTCCATGGGGCATTCGCAGTTTGCCGAATTCATCGGAGCGCGCGGCCCCAACACCCAGGTCAACGCTGCCTGCGCGAGTACCACACAGGCGGTGGCATTGGCGGAGGACTGGATCCACGCCGGGCGATGCAGTCGCGTGATTGTGATCTCCGCCGACGACGTCACCTCCGACCATCTGATCGATTGGATGGGCGCTGGCTTTTTGGCCAGTGGAGCGGCAGCCACCGACGAAGTGGTCGCGGATGCGGCCATTCCTTTCGACCGCCGGCGTCACGGCATGATTATCGGCATGGGAGCCGCAGCATTGGTGGTGGAGAGCGCAGACGCCGCGCGTGAACGAGGAATACAGCCCATTTGCGAAGTGTTGTCGACCATGACAAACAACAGCGCTTTCCACGGTACGCGTCTCGATGTACAGCATATCGGCCAGGTGATGGAGGGCCTCGTTGCCAAAGCCGAAGCGCGCGGCAACATTTCGCGTCAGCAGATCGCACCACAGACAGTTTTTGTTTCGCATGAAACGTACACACCAGCCCGCGGGGGAAGCGCCTCCGCCGAAATTTACGCGCTTCGTCACGTGTTTGGCGAGGTCGCAGATCGTATAGTGATCGCTAACACCAAGGGTTTCACCGGTCACGCGATGGCCACTGGTATCGAGGATGTTGTCGCAGTCAAAGCATTGGAAACCGGTTGCGTGCCACCGGTCGCCAACTTCAAGGAAGTGGATCCAGAGTTGGGAGAACTAAACCTCTCGAAAGGCGGTCTCTATCCCGTGGAGTATGCCTTGCACCTGGGGGCGGGCTTCGGATCGCAGATCAGCATGATCTTGCTGCATTGGATAAGCACCAAAGACGGGAAACGCCGCAGGCCGGACGATCTCGGCTATGCCTACCGCGTGGTTAATGCTACCGCTTGGAATAATTGGCTCCATAGCGTCGCGCACTTTCCAACCGTCGATTTGGAAGTAGTCCATCGTACCCTACGGGTACGCGACGCAGGCTCGGCAGGGCGCGCCTCCGAAGCCACAAAGCAGTTGCAAAACGCAACAGAAAAAACGAAGGCGCCAACCAGCACACCGCAAGCGCCGCCAGTCCCCGATGCAAGACCGGTGCCACAGCTCATCCCAGTCCCTGAACCGGCATTGAAAGTTCAAGTCTCCGCTCCCGTCACTCCCTCACCGTCAACACCGCCGAAAAGCGACGATCCGGTGAAAGAGAAAATATTGGCCATGGTGGCCGAGAAAACTGGTTACCCGAAAGACATGCTGGATCTGGATCTCGACCTCGAGGCCGACCTGGGCGTCGATACGGTGAAGCAGGCGGAGGTCTTTGCCACGATCCGCCAGGCTTACAGCATTCCACGTGATGAGAACCGTAAGCTGCGTGATTACCCAACCTTGGCGCACGTCATCCGGTTCGTGCATGAAAGGCGGCCAGATTTGGCTGCCGCTCCGACGACGGAGAGAGAAGAAGTCCAACCGACCACTCCGAAAGCCACTGTGCCCGCAGAAACGCAAGCAGCCACTCCGACGTCCACGCAAGTCGTCGAGTTCCACACTGTTCAGGAACGCATTCTCGCGCTGGTGGTCGAGAAGACTGGGTATCCGAAAGAAATGCTAGATTTGGACCTTGATCTCGAGGCAGACCTTGGCGTCGACACTGTCAAACAGGCTGAGATGTTCGCGGCCATTCGCGAGATCTACAGCATTCCGCGCGACGAAAACCGCAAACTGCGGGATTACCCGACCCTAGCGCATGTCATCCGGTTCGTGTATGACAAACGCCCGGACCTGGCTACGGCGCCAGTGGCCTCAAAAGAAGGAGTCCAACTAACCACGCCAAAACCCGCTATGGTCGTCGAGAAGCCAGCTCCCGCTTCGATGTCTACGCAAGTCGTCGAGTTCGACACTGTTCAGGAACGCATTCTCGCGCTGGTGGTCGAGAAGACTGGGTATCCGAAAGAAATGCTAGATTTGGACCTTGATCTCGAGGCAGACCTTGGCGTCGACACTGTCAAACAGGCTGAGATGTTCGCGGCCATTCGCGAGATCTACAGCATTCCGCGAGACGAAAACCGCAAACTGCGGGATTACCCAACCCTGGCGCATGTGATCCGCTTCGTGTATGAGAAGCGACCCGACCTTGCAAGGGTGCCTGCAACTGCATCCGCACCAACGGTCAGCGAGCCAACTGCGCCAACACCAGTGTCCGTAGCGGTCCCAGCGGTTCCAGAGGATTCCATAAAGGAGAAGGTGCTCGAGATCGTAGCCGAGAAGTCGGGTTACCCAAAGGATATGTTGGACCTGGATCTCGATCTGGAAGCGGATCTCGGCATCGACACTGTCAAACAAGCGGAGATGTTTGCGGCCGTACGAGCCGCGTACAACATTCCGCGCGACGAGAATCTCAAGTTGCGCGATTTTCCTACCCTGGTCCATGTAATCAAGTTCGCTCGGGAGAGGCAACCCGGCTTAGCCAAAGTGCCTGCTCCCCGCTCTTCTGCCACGCAAGAAAAGCAACCACCGGCGCAGGAGAAACCGGCAGCGCCTGCCTCTTCGAGCTCGAAGCCGGCTGCGACTGTGCGTCCAATCCCCACCAGTTTCGATGCGGCCAATCGTATTCCACGCCGCGTGCCGGTTCCAAACTTGCGTCCTCCACTGGCCCTTTGCAAACCGACCGGTGTGACACTCGGTGCCGGCCGTCGAGTCGTCGTTATGCCGGACAAATCTGGTGTAGCACACGCGCTGGAACAACAGCTGCAAACGATAGGTGTGGAAGTCCTTCGCATCCAGGAGACGCTGGATGAAAATGCGTTGAAGAATTTACTGGAGAGCTGGATGGCCGCTGGCCCGGTGAATGGAGTGTACTGGCTGCCTGCACTAGACAATGAGGGCAACCTCAGCGCGATGGACCTCGCCACATGGCATGGAGCTCTGCAGACACGGGTCAAATCGCTCTATGCCACCATGCGCATTCTGTATGAGCAGGTTGGGGCACCGGGGACATTCCTGGTGTCAGCGACGAGGCTTGGTGGTCAGCATGGCTACGACGAGGCCGGAGCAACAGCGCCGTTAGGGGGGGCCGTCGTGGGCTTCACCAAAGCGTACAAGCGCGAACGGCTGGACGCGCTGGTCAAAGCGATCGATTTTGACGCGGAACGAAAGCCCTCAGAAATCGCCTCCATCCTAATGGAGGAAACGCTGCTCGATCCCGGCGCAATTGAAATTGGCTACAAGGAGGGGCTGCGCTGGACGATTGGTCTGCAAGAACAGCCAGCCGCCGATGGCAATCCCGGTCTCAGCTTGGACAACAAGACCGTCTTTCTCGTCACCGGCGCGGCCGGAAGTATCGTATCGGCAATCACCGCCGATTTGGCAACGGCCTCCGGAGGCACATTCTACCTTCTCGATATGGTACCCGACCCTGATCCAGAGAGTCCGGATCTCAAGCGCTTCATAAGCGACAAGGAGGGCCTCAAGCGTGATCTCTTCGCACGCATCCAAGCGCGCGGTGAGCGCGCCACGCCCGCCCTCGTGGAAAAGGAATTGGCGGGCCTGGAACGCGCACAAGCAGCACACTGTGCGATCACTGCGGTGCGAGCCGCTGGCGGTATCGCGCATTACTTCAGCGTCGACCTCACGGACGCAGAGGCTGTGGCCAAAATTGTCGAGCAAGTGCGAGAGCGCAGCGGACACATCGATGTGCTTCTGCACGCTGCCGGCATCGAACGCAGCCACTTCCTGCCCGACAAGGTCTCTCGGGAATTCGATCTGGTCTTCGATGTCAAAAGTCACGGCTGGTTCAATCTTCTGCATGCCATCGGCGACATGCCCCTCGGTGCGACAGTGGCCTTCAGTTCGATTGCCGGACGGTTCGGCAATGCCGGGCAAACGGACTACAGCTCGGCCAATGACCTGTTGTGCAAAATCACATCGAGTTTCCGGACCACCCGGCCGGCTACCCGGGGCATCGTCATCGATTGGACTGCCTGGGGCGGCATCGGTATGGCCACACGTGGCTCTATCCCCAAGATGATGGAACTGGCTGGCATCGACATGCTGCCACCAGAAGCGGGGATTCCCTTGATCCGCCGCGAACTTACTAACGGAGGTACCAAGGGCGAAATTGTCATCGGCCAGCGCCTTGGTGTTCTGCTAAACGAATGGGATGCCACTGGCGGGCTAGATCCGTCGGCGGCCGAAGCCTCTTACAACGTACCGGCACAGGGTCCAATGATCGGCAAGATAACAAGTATGGCCCTGCAGAGCGGCCTCAAAATCGAGACGACACTAGATCCGGCAATTCAGCCGTTTTTGCACGATCATCAAATTGAGGGCACACCGGTGCTGCCCGGAGTCATGGGTTTCGAAGCGTTTGCCGAGGCAGCTCTATGCCTGCTTCCCGGTTGGCATGTGGCAGGGATAGAGAAGGTGAACTTCCTTGCACCGTTCAAGTTTTATCGGAACGAACGTCGAGTATTGTCAATCGAAGCAGTCATTCATCCGCAGCACGACACCTTACTGGCAGAGTGCCGCTTGACGGGTCGCCGATCCCTCCCGAATCAGATTGCGCCACAGGTGACAACGCACTTTACCGCTCAGGTCCGCCTCACAAAACAGGAACCCAAAGCTGTGGCTGTGCCGATCTTGGGCTCTCCGAACGGGCACGTCATCAAGGCTGCTGACATCTACCGCCTTTACTTTCATGGACCCGCATACCAGGTTCTGGAGCAAGCGTGGCTCGATGGCGGTCAGATTTTTGGAAAGATGGCTAGGAATTTGCCAAGCAATCATTTTCCCCCCGAAAAGCCAACACTCATGGCTCCGCGATTGACCGAACTTTGCTTCCAAACTGCCGGACTCTGGGAGATGAGCATGCTGGGGCGCCTCGGTTTGCCCCAATACATCGATCGGGTCAGCTTGTTACGAAGGCCTGACCTGGCCGAAGGCGATTTGTACGCCGTAGTCACCCCCAAACCGGATCAGGGGAGTTTTGACGCGGAGGTAGTGGACGCAGCAGGAAACCAATATGTCGAAATGCGTGGCTACCGCTCTGTGGCGCTTCCTAAGACCGTCGATGTGGAGCCGTTGAAGCAACTGCAGGCCGTCGCAGTGTAGGAATCGTAACTTCTTGCACTTGAGCCTTCACGATTCGAGGCGTTATGCCACAAGAATTTCAACGAGTGGCCATTATAAATCGCGGCGAAGCAGCCATGCGTTTCATCCACGCAGCCCGCGAGTTCAATCAAGAGCAAGGCACATCGCTACGCACGATAGCTCTTTTCACAGAGCCTGACCGCCACAGCATGTTTGTACGAGAGGCAGACGAAGCAGTGTGCCTCGGTCCAGCCCAGGTCGTTGACCCAAACACACAGCAGCTCAAGAGTAGTTACGTTGACTACCGTCAGCTCGAACGCGCGCTGGCGATCGCGAAGGCAGATGCGGTCTGGGTAGGCTGGGGCTTTGTGGCCGAGCACGCCGCATTCGCCGACCTTTGTCGCGAACTTGGAATCGTATTCATCGGTCCGGATGGCGATGCGATGCGTCGCACAGGGGACAAGATCGCCTCAAAACGGCTGGCCGAGGAAGTACAGATACCGGTTGTGCCCTGGAGCAATGGACCGGTAGAAACCATCGAGGACGCTTTGCGTCATGCGGAGCGTTTGGGTTATCCGGTCCTTATTAAGGCCACCGCTGGAGGCGGAGGTCACGGAATACGCTTTGTGCGTTCGGCAGAACAACTGCCACAGGCCTTTGCAAGCGCGCAGGCTGAGGCATTCAAGGCCTTTGGGAACCCAACCGTTTTTTTAGAGCAATTGGCGAAACGCGCGCGTCACGTCGAGGTGCAGATTATTGCCGACCACTATGGAAAGACGTGGGCTGCCGGCGTGCGTGACTGTACCATCCAGCGCCACCACCAAAAAATACTCGAAGAGGCACCTTCGCCGGCACTTTCTCCGCAGCAAGATTTGGCGCTGCGCGAGGCCGCGGTGCGCTTGAGTCAAGCGACGTCCTATCACAATGCTGGCACCGTCGAGTTCCTATATGAACCAGAAATCGATCGTTTCTCCTTCCTGGAGATGAACACCCGGTTGCAGGTCGAACATCCGGTCACGGAGTGCACCACTGGGCTCGATCTCGTGAAACTTCAGATTCACGTCGCGCGGGGTGGCCATCTGGAAGGCGAACCACCCCGAACTAGCGGTCATGCCATCGAGGTTCGTCTGAATGCCGAAGATCCAGATAACGACTTTGCTCCGGCCCCGGGCCTGATCGAGCGCTTCAGAATTCTGTTAGGACCTGGTGTGCGTGTCGATACCGGTGTCGCTGAGGGTGATTCGATCTCTGCGGAGTTCGATTCGATGATCGCTAAGATCATCGCCTACGGCCGAACTCGGAAGGAGGCGCTGTCTCGCCTGCAGCGCGCACTGTGCGAGAGCGTCGTTGTCATCAAAGGCGGCACCAGTAATAAAACGTTCTTACTCAACTTGTTGAACCGCCCCGAGGTTCAGTGCGGAGAATTCCATAACGGGTGGTTAGACCAGTTGGCGGCAACGGGTGAGCATGTCTCCAGATGTTACGCCGACGTGGCCCTGGTTCGAGCTGCGATCGAGGCCTACGATGCGCAGCTCGCCGTTGAGCAGGCGCAGTTTTATGCGTCAGCGGTGCGAGGGAGGCCGCAAGTCCGCAGCGATGTGGGATGGACCGCGGAGCTGCGCTATCGCGGCAACGGCTATGCGCCTAAAACATATCGCCTTGGACCTCAGCGATACCGTGTGGAGATGGATGGAACAAGGGTCGATGCCCAGATCGAGCGTTGGGGCGAGTTTGAATGTTGGCTCACCGTCTTCGGACGACGTTTTCGTGTTGTGTCCGTGGTGCAGGGATTGAAGTACCGGATCGAGGTGGACGGTGTATCACACCAGATTGATCGAGATGATGGTGGCGTGGTGCACGCGCCGGCGCCCGCGGTAGTCGTTTCCATTCTTGTCAAGCCGGGCGACGCGGTTGCGACGGGAGACCGTCTTGCTGTGCTCGAAGCCATGAAGATGGAGATGCAGCTGGTAGCCCCATTTCCCGGGAAGGTCCGGCAGGTGATGGCCATACCTAACACGCAAGTCGACACCGGAGCTCCACTTCTGCAGATCGACCCAGTTGCCGCAGGCGAGATAGGTGTGAGGGCTGATCGAGTGCTCTTAGGCTCGGCGGAAACCCAACATGGAAAAACAGGCGCCGCGCAATCCATCTGGCGCGAGAGTCTGGATGAACTCCGTCAGCTCATGTTGGGTTTTGACGTCGATCCAAGAACCGCAGAGCGGCTCGCCGAATGGAGCGAGGAATGCCCCGCGGACGCCGACGAAGTAAGACAGTGCGAAGAAGAGATACTGAACATCTTTGTAGATATATGTTTTTTGTTTCAGCGTGAGCCACAGATAAACCGTCAGGCCGGCGCTGAAGAACCCAGCGCTGAAGCCTATCTTTTTTCTTACCTGCGCATGCTGGAGACGCAAGGTGAACGACTCCCTCGTTCTTTTGTGAGCTCACTCGAAAGAGCATTGTCCCACTACGACGTGAAAACGCTGAAACGCTCTCCTGAACTAGAGGCGAGCCTGCTCTGGATCTACAAGTCGCATCAACGAGTGGAACAGCAGGTTGCGTCCGTTGTGAGCGTCCTCGAACGACGCTTGAGGATGCGGTTGCCGCACGCGGAAGAGTCCTTTCGGACACTCCTCGACCGGATGGCTGCCATTACCAATGGGCTTTTCCCCGCCATCACTGACCTGGCCCGGGAAGTGCGCTATCGCTATTTCGATCAACCGCAGTTTGAGCGAGCACGTCAGCAGATTTACGAACAGATGGAGGAACACCTCGCCTATCTGGTTGCAAACCCCGATTCTGCGGACCGCCACGATAGAGTCCGCGCGTTGGTCGAATGTCCGCAGCCGCTGTTCGCCCTGATCTCCAGCCGTTTCGTAACCGCCGATCAAAGTATGTGCAAATTGATGTTGGAGGCACTGACTTGGCGGTACTACCGGATTCGAAAACTCACGAACTTCCACTCCCTGTTTGTGGATGGACAATCCTGCGCATCGGCCGAGTACGATCATGAGGGAAAGCGTATTCATCTGTTCACGACGCACTCCGAATACGGCCAACTCCCAGCGTCGGCGCGGGCGCTGTTTCCAATGATCGCCGACGTCCCCCTGACCCACGATATCGTCATCGATTTCTATATTATCCATTCCGGCATGGTGGACGACCCGGAGACCACGCAGCAGGAAGTGCGCTCAATACTGAACCAGGTTGGCTTTCCGCGCCCCATTCGGCGCATCGTAGTTTCCGTCGCCACCGGTCACGGCCAGGGCAGACCTAGCATGCATTTCACCTATCGCCCGAGCGGCGATTCGTATGAAGAGGAGAAGCTATACCGTGGCATTCACCCCATGCTGGCAAAGCGGTTGCATCTGTGGCGTCTTAGCAATTTCAAGATTGAACGTTTACCGTCAGTCGAAGATGTGTACCTGATCCACGCAGTGGCCCGCGACAACCCAAAGGATGAACGTCTATTCGCGTGCGCAGAAGTGCGCGATGTAACTCCGGTACGCGATGGTGAGGGGAAAGTCGTGCAGCTGCCGCATCTGGAACGCATGTTATTGGAAGCGACGGCTAGCATACGGCATTTTCAGTCGCGACGGCCGACTCACCAACGCCTCCATTGGAACCGGATACTGCTGAACGTATGGCCAACGCTGAATCTTGGGCGGGAAGAATTGCGTGATCTAGTAAATAAACTGGCACCTGCCACCGAGGGTCTGGGATTGGAACAAGTAATTGTGCGGGTACGAATTCCCAGCCCGTCAACCGGCGAGTTGCGCGATATGGTGGTGCGCATCTCGAGCCCGGGCGGCAGAGGCATGCTCATAACCTTCAGGCCGACAGACGACAAACTTCGGCCGATTAAACCGCTAACCGAGTATGACCAGAAAGTCGTTCGTATGCGCCAGCGCGGGCTGATCTACCCTTATGAAATCATCAGAATACTCGCGCCCGCCCCGGAACACACACGAGCAGAATTTCCTGCGGGCGATTTTGTGGAATATGACCTTGACCCGCAAAGCCATCTAGTCGCCGTCGACCGTCCGTATGGTCAAAACAAAGCCAACGTCATTATCGGCATCATCCGCAACTTTACGACGAAATATCCCGAGGGCATGACCCGTGTCCTGTTGCTGGGCGACCCTAGTAAGGATCTGGGCGCCATAGCCGAACCGGAATGCCGGCGCATCCTCGCAGCTCTGGATCTGGCCCAGGCGAAGGGCGTTCCCCTGGAATGGTTTCCCATCTCGGCTGGTGCCAAGATTTCTATGGACAGCGGGGTGGAAAACATGGACTGGATCGCCCGCGTGCTACGAGGCTTGGTGGAATTCACGCAAGCAGGCGGCGAAGTGAATCTCGTAGTTAACGGGATCAATGTTGGAGCACAACCGTACTGGAATGCGGAAGCGACCATGCTGATGCACACGCGGGGCATTCTGATCATGACTCCAAAAGCAGCGATGGTGCTTACCGGCAAACGTGCATTGGATTACTCCGGCAGCGTATCGGCAGAGGACAATCAAGGAATCGGCGGCTACGATCGCATCATGGGTCCCAACGGCCAAGCGCAGTACTGGGCACATGATATCGATGAAGCTTGCCACATCCTATTGCGCCACTATGAACACACCTATGTTGCTCCAGGAGAGCGTTTCCCCCGACGGGGTGTGACTGCCGATCCCATTGATAGAGACCTGCGAGTCCATCCTCACGGCCGGAACGGCGATGTTGGCTTCGAACTGATTGGTGAAATCTTATCGGATGAAACCAATCCCGGTCGCAAGAAATCTTTTGATATTCGCAAGATGATGATGGCGGCTGCGGACCAGGACCATCCGCCACTCGAGCGCTGGGCGGGCATGCGGGCGGCTGAGACGGCAGTTGTGTGGGATGCACATCTTGGCGGTTACCCCGTGTGCCTCATCGGCATCGAATCCCAGCCGGTGCCGCGGTTAGGATTTGTCCCTGCCGACGGGCCAGATCAGTGGTGTGCGGGAACGCTCTTCCCTCAATCCTCTAAGAAAGTGGCGCGCGCGATCAATTCAGCTAGCAACAATCGACCGGTGGTGGTCCTAGCCAACTTGTCAGGGTTTGATGGGTCGCCCGAATCCATGCGCAAACTCCAACTGGAGTACGGCGCGGAGATCGGAAGAGCGGTGGTGAACTTCAAAGGACCGATCGTCTTTTGCGTGATTTCGCGTTATCACGGAGGCGCTTACGTGGTTTTCTCGAGAGCGCTGAATGAGAATATCGAAGTGGCGGCGTTAGAAGGAACGTATGCCTCGGTTATCGGCGGCGCTCCGGCTGCGGCTGTGGTGTTCGCGGGTGAGGTTGAAGCCAGGGCGCGTAAAGATGCGCGCCTTGAAGCACTGAACCAAGCGATCGCTCGGGCTGACGGAACGGAGAAAGGCCGGTTGCGCTCACAGTGGGATGAGCTTTTCAAAGTCATACACTCCGAGCAATTGGGCGAGATGGCTTCGGAGTTCGACCGCGTGCATAGTGTCCAGCGGGCCCTAAATGTAGGGGCTCTCAATTGCATAATTCCGTCCGCCAACCTGCGCCCTTATCTCATCGATGCGGTCGAACGCGGTATCGCGAGAGAGGAGGAATTGCATTCTCGGAGGCAAGGGGACGAAAAACCGAAAGTGGAAGGAAAGGCAGCGTTGGCCGCTGCAGGGAAGTCTTGATGGAAGTGTATTGGTTCGAACAATCCGAAGGGGATGTGCCGACGACAGACGTTTGGCTAAGCCCAGACGAGGCGGTCCGAGTCAGTACGATGCGTATCGCAAAACGTCGAAGCGACTGGAGGCTGGGACGCTGGACGGCCAAGAATGCCCTGGCCGTATACCTCTTGTGCCTGAAAGTCCCTGCTGATCCACAGCTTCTCGCGAGCATAGAAATACGCCCGGCGTCGTCGGGTGCTCCGGAGGCTTATTTCCAGAACAAACCTGTGGCCGCTACGGTCTCACTCAGCCACCGCGCCGGCATCGCCGCGTGCGCCATCGCTTGTTCGAGCGGGATGCTGGGTTGCGATCTGGAGACAATCGAAATGCGTAGCGACGCTTTCATCGCGGATTATTTCAGCACCTCTGAGCAATCGTTGGTTGCGGAAATGGATACTGCGGATCGTCCGCGCGTCTTGGCTTTGCTTTGGAGCGCGAAAGAAAGTGCGCTCAAAGCGCTGCACGAGGGATTGCGGCGAGACACACGTGATGTCATCGTGAGCCTCAGCGATGCGGCATTTGATGCCGATGGTTGGAGCCCAATTGCGGTGCGTCATATCGATCACCGTATTTTCTGCGGTTGGTGGCAGCGTGCAAATGGCATGGTGCGGACTCTGGTAGCCGCGCCGCCACCAAATTCACCGATTCGCCTGCAAATCCCGGATTCCTTTCCCAAAGCAGCTTCCATGCGTGCATAGAGAGTTTTGTATCGGGCAAGACTGGACCGGTTTGGGTAGAAAAGAAGAGAGGCTGGTTTGCCCGGAACTTAAATCACGAGGGTACTGTGGCACCTCTGGTACAACCCAACAACCCATTCGATTTCGATTTTATCGTCATTGGTTCGGGCTTCGGAGGCAGTGTTTCCGCCCATCGACTTGTAGAGAAGGGCTATCGTGTTGCCGTAATGGAAATGGGCCGGCGCTGGAACCCAAATAACCTGCCACGGACCAATTGGTCGATCCATCGTTATTTCTGGCGTCCCCGACTCGGACTGCGCGGCTTTTTCAACATGCGGTTCTTCAGGCACGTGACCATCTTCCATGGCTGCGCGGTGGGTGGAGGATCGATCACTTACGCAAGCACTTTGCTCGCTCCCTCTGGACAAGTTTGGGAAGCGGGAACTTGGGCGGGACTGGCGGATTGGAAAAGGGAAATGCCCCAGCACTACGAAACCGCAGTGCGGATGTTAGGCGTGACGAAAAACAAGATCCTGGGACCCGCCGACCATCTATTGAGAAAGGCTGCCGAAGCTGCTGGCTGCGGAGATACTTTCTATTGTACGAACGTGGGCATCTTCCAGCCCGCAGCCGGAGAAGCGGGCAATCAAACCTTCCCTGATCCATTCTTCGGGGGCGACGGTCCAATGCGAACCACCTGTATTGCTTGCGGTGGCTGCATGATGGGCTGCCGGTACGGCGCAAAGAATACTCTGGACCTCGGTTACCTATATTTGGCTGAGAAACACGGAGCTCGGGTCTTTCCAGAGACAAAAGTCGTTGACGTCAAGCCCCTGTGTGCCGCCAGCGATGGCAGCGTTGGATACGAAGTGGATACCGTAAAGTCTACGGCACGGATTCGCCGCCACCCACAGAGATTTACCTGCCGAGGAGTAATCTTCTCTGCTTCCTCCCTGGGCACTATGGAACTCCTTTTTGATCTCAAAGAGAGGGGCTCACTACCGGCTATCAGCAGCCAACTCGGCCAACATGTCCGTACTAATTCCGAATCGCTCATTGGGGCACGCACACCTGGTTACTCCCAGGATCTCTCAGAGGGCATAGCGATCGGCTCGGGCGTCTACATCGATGAGCACACGCACATTGAAGCAGTGCGTTATCCAAGTGGCTCTGACGCCATGGGGTTTTTGACGACGATTCTGACGGGCGGCCGGCCTGGTCCACGGCGAATTGCACTGTGGCTCAAGAACATCATTTTCTCTCTGCTGCGTCACCCATTCAAGACACTCCGTGTGCTCCAACCGTTCGGATGGGCACGGGAGTTTGTGATTTTGCTTTGCATGCAGGCGCTCGAAGGAGAGATTGAGATGCGCTGGCTACGCCCATGGTTCTGGCCGTTCAGGAAGTTTCTGGTAAGTCGTGGCGAGAAGGTACCTACTTATATTCCGAAGGCCAACGAGTTCGCAAAAAAATTCGCTCAACTCACCGACGGTTTTGCCATGAGCATGCTTCCCGAGATCCTGTTCGATGTTCCGGGCACTGCACACTGTATCGGGGGTTGCGTCATTGCCGGTTCTGCCAGCCGCGGCGTGGTCGATGCGCGTCACCGCGTTTTCAACTACAAAAATATGTACATCTGTGACGGGTCTGTAGTAGCCGCTAACCTCGGGGTCAACCCAAGCCTGACGATTACAGCGTTAACCGAACGGGCCATGAACTTTATCCCAACTGCTGCAGAAACCGCTTGGAACGATTCCACGGAGGATCCCGCGAAACCCCACACCGGTTGAGTCCCGTAGAGAGCGTATAGCTGGTGGTTCGCTATTATGGTTCCCGATTGCTCGGCCATGCCTTAGCGCGTTTCAGAAAGGCCGTAAAGGGCACAGAATTCGATTCTTCCGAGAATCGTCGATACCACATCGCGAATTCGCACCGCGGTGGTACCCCGGGGGAGCCTAAGGCTGAGTGGCCCAGGACTTGAGTTCTTCGAACTCGATTTCCCAGCCATCAGCGCTAAAGCGCCTGTCGTTTCTTCTATTCTTTCGGTCCTGGTCGAACCATCTCTTGACTGCGAATTTTTGATTGTTCTTGTGCCCATTGGATGGACTTTCGCCAGTGCTGCTGAGTATCACCATATCGATTAGAGAATGATGTTTTTCTTCGCCGAGGAAATAGTTATCCCGCTTTATGATCTCGACAATTTCAAAGCGCATGTGCTGGTCACCGATTTCAAATGGCTTATAGTGGCGACGGGCGTCCTCCAAGAGGTCTTGAAACCGCAGATCAGCGGCATAGGTGGCCAGTGCTTTCAATGTCTCGTCATCCAGATCTTCGAAATCAATTTCCTTCCTCAGAAGCCGAAACAGTAAGGTCGTCGTCATTCCCTTCAGCAATTGATAAGGCGCAGCAATGACGTTCGGACGAGGGAGCTGTCCAAGCTCAACCGAATACCATTCGAGATCGGACATCCGGAGCAACGTGGCGAGAGCCGTTCGCAGCTCTTCTATCATTCCATGTTTGAATTGTCCCCATTTCGCCCTGACCTTGTGATTTGCCTCTTTAAGCCTTGCGTCTAGCCCATCTTCATATGCGGTCTTTACGTTGCGCATTATGGTTTCAGCGTCCTCCTTTAGATCAGAAGGGTGGTCGGCCAAATAACGCTTCCGAGCATCCTGCCAAAGGCGCTCTTCCAGAATCTTCACCGCTGGGTTTGGAAACAGCATTGAGATCGGTCCCATAATGCACACTCCTACTGGAAACCTGTCCAAATTCTGCGTCGACTTTTTTCATCTCAGGTCGCCCACAGGTTCGCGGACGACGCTATTCCCGGACTGCCGCGAGGTTAGGCTCCTTCAAGTTGGTTGTATGCCGCCCTCGCTTGCTTACAGACAGAGCAAACTTTCCCTGGCGCTCATACGCCTACCAAACCTGATTCCGCGACACGTCCGATCGGCGCTCCAAGCTTATTAGCGCACGTGCCTGATGGACCTGCAGTGACCCCCCTCACACGGCTTTGCTTTGAGTGAAATCAGGCCGAGCTCGTGCGCCTATGTAAGAAGAAAAGCCTCGAATTTCCCAGGCGGCCGAAGCCGGCAAAAAATCCAGCATCTGAAGGGAGAGGGAATTCCAACAGCCTAAAGACGAAAACCCTCACGCTGGTGCGCTAAACAAGGGCAAATACTTGCTTGACTCGATCAGCTATCTGCATCCGCTTTCGAATTGAAGAACGCGCTTGATCAACTTGACCAAACGGACATTCGGTTCAGACTCGGAAGGGCAAAACAGAGGGCTTGCTAGTAGACAAACTCTTGTGAATTAATGGTTTAGCTGGTTGCGGGGCCTGCAATGCGCCCAATGGGCCACTTTGCTCGGGCTTTTTCTTCACAGCCTCTGTCGTGGCAAATTCAATATTTGGGCACTTCCCGTGCATGTGACACTGAGCACATCGTGGGGGGAAGCCAGACTCGACAATAAAGTTGCAGGTTGCAGCGCGATCATTTGCGTAAGGTGGGCCTTCCCATCAAGTTACTTGCCCTGCGTTTAACAAGGAGTTGGCCGCATGCGAAAGTTGCCCGAGGTTCAGCAAGCCAAGGAGTTAATGACGGAGGCCATAGACTGGTCGGTTTTCACGTGGATGTTTGAAAAACCGAGAGTTCGGGAAACCGCCGATCGAGCAAATGAAGCCTTAGACCGACTAGAGCGGAGTATTAAAGCGCGTTGGAGCGAAGACCTCAAAGCAGCTTCTAGGGGATTATCAGCGAAGGCCTCAGGGGGCGCTGCCCGACGAAACGAAAAACAGGAGTCACCAGAACCAGCCGACCCGCAAATTCGGCTCCTCGTGGAAAAAGTCAAGGAAGCAGATGACGCGGCGAGACGCGCAAGGTTGGATGCGGAAAAAACGTTCGACGAAGCTGAGCGCCTATTGAGCGCCAGTTTGGCCCGTGAAGGATGCAAGAAAGCGATTCATTCCTGGGAACTGCACGAGAAGGCGATTCGCAAAGCTGAAACGGTAGGGGGGGCAGGTAGGCCGGAAGAGTGAGGGGCATCGCCCTGTCTGCCTGCATATTAGAACAACGGGTTGGGCTCATCTAAGCCCAGGTGGAATGCTCATTCCGCATTCCAGATAACTGCGCCGAACCCTAAGTACAGCTTCGAAATAGCGCCTGTATTTGTCTGCGGTCTTCAGGTGTTCGGCCCCGGATTTGGGGTAGTTCTGCCCCTTCACCTAATCCTTGTCTCGTTCGCAACAACGGCAAGAGCAGTACATCGCTGCATTAGAACGTATTGTCGTAGTTGACCTGACAGGTCTCTATTCCGGGCACAGGAAAGTCCCTTCTTGTGACGATAGTCACAAAACCACGTGATAAGTGTCACGGCAGCACTGTTATATTCCCTGGAAGATGGTGGCGCATTTGAACGAGTCCGTTGGTCAGCTGTCACATATATCACGCCCGTTCAGGGGGCAAGGCTGGATCACGTGCACAACAATAAGAAGTTGGCTTTAAAGGCTGTCGCCGGACTGCTTGTTGGGATGTTTGTGATGTTCGCGTTGCTGGTCCTGGTTCCCTCCGGCAGGGCGATTCCCGCATTCTCCCGGAAGTACCAAACCTCCTGCACTACCTGTCATAACAATTATCCCGAACTGAATGATTTTGGAGTGGTGTTCAAAAAGAACGGCTTTAAATTCCCAAAGGATGACGAGACCTTTGTAAAGCAAGAACCCGTTCTGCTCGGATCAAAGGCTCAGAAAGAAGCGTTCCCGGGAGCTGTCTATCCGGGGGAAATCCCAGGATCTTTGCCTATTTCGTTCCGGTACGAAGGGAATTTCGTGTGGAACGCGCAACAACCGCCACCAGTCGAAGCGACAGGTTATGTGCCGCGAACAGATTTGTTCGTGCCGAATACATTTACGATCATAAGCGCGGGGAGTTTTGGTCCGAACTTTTCGTTTTGGATTGATGATGATATTTCAGCGGGTGCTAGCGGAGCCAATGGAGGGCTTGGCGACGCCTACCTAAAATACAACGACTTAGGGCACGTTTTTCACTTGCCGCTGAACGCGCTGAACGTGCGATTTGGACAGTTTGAGTTGGATTTGCCATTCACACAGGCGCGAACTCCGTACCTGACTCCATACGATGTATTCAATGAAGGAGCGCTGGCGCAAGGTCCCGCGTGCGGCGACACGGTGACAGTTTGCGGGACGACGAACAACCCCTTCGTTCTAGGCACGCCACAACGCGGGATCGAGTTTGGAGGCTATCCGAACAATGGCAACTTCGTCTGGTCGGTGGCCGTTATCGATGGGACGAATTCGGCATACGGCTTGGATAATGCGCTTGTCGCGCGCAATACAAAAGATGTTTATCTGCACACCTCGTATCAGTTCGACCTCGAAAGAGATCCCGAGAGTCGTCATGCGATTATGGCCGCCGGACCGACAGGACCGCACGATCACACATCGATTCGAGTGGGCGCCTTCTACTATCACGGAACCAACCAGCAGAATTTTGGCAGCAGCCCCTACTCGTTCACAGGCACGATCAACGATCCTTTCTACCGGGTCGGAGCCGAACTGCGGTACAGGTTCCGCAGCAAGTTCGAAATCTATGGCGTAGGAATGCATGGCCATGACAACAACCACCTGGTCAACACAGGGGCGGGAACGATCACGAATGCGAAAGCCGTGACGTTTACGGGGGGATTTGCGGCAGCCAATTACTGGATTTATCCCTGGTTGATCGCCACCATGCGGTATGACTTCGTCAATTCGCCAACAGACTATTTCAACGGCTTCTCCGAATCGCAAACGCGCAACCGATTCAGCCCGGGCTACACGATTCTGGTGCGCGCCAACATCAAGATCGTGGGCGAATACGACCATTCGTGGGGAGTGCCCTATCAGGGTATATCGGGAAATACGCTCTTCTATCGCCCGAACACATTCATAACCGGCATCGACTACGCGTTCTAGCCGTGGCCGCGAATCAAGAGTTTTCTGGGACAAAATCCAAGGCACATGAGAGGGAATCAATGAAGCTACGTTTCTTTGCAATGAAAGCAGTGGCGGTAAGCGGGGCAGTCCTTTTGCTTGCGGGGGCGAGCCTGGCAGGAGATATCAAAGGGAAGGTGAGCGTACAAGGAATCAAGTCGGCCGAAAACATCGCGGTGTATGTCGATGCAATTCCCGACAAGAAATTCGATCCTCCCGCAACGAAACCAGTCATCGATCAATCGAAAATGACGTTTGTGCCACACGTGACGGTTGTGCAAGTCGGGACCACCGTGGAGTTCCTGAACAGTGATCCGGTGGGTCACAACGTGTATTGGCCGAGCATCAGCGGGAATAAAAAGCTCGCGCATAACTTGGGCACCTGGCCGAAGGGCGACAAGAAAAGCTTCCAGTTCAACGATGTCGGGGTTGTGAGCCTGCTGTGCAACGTACATCCAGAGATGAATGGGTATGTGATTGTCTCCCCGACGCCGTACTTTGCGTTGACGGATAAGAATGGGAATTACGAAATCAAGAACGTGCCTCCGGGCAAATACACGCTGAAGACGTGGAGCGAAGACGGGAAAGTCACGACGCAGGCGGTGGAAGTTGCCGCGGGCGAGGTGACCGCCGACCTCACCGTAAAGAAGTAAGCAGCAGAGCAAAGGTCCGGAGCAACTGGGTGACGACTCGAACGAAGCTCGTCGATCTCGAATGGCTGGAATCGAACTTTCCCTGCATGCAGGCGTGCCCGGTGCACACGCAAGCTGGACGATACGTCTCGCTGATCGCAGAGGGAAGGTATGAAGAAGCCTATCGGTATGCCCGGACCCCTAATCCCTTCGCCTCAATTTGCGGTCGCGTTTGTGGACATCCGTGCGAGCCTGCCTGCCGCCGCGGCCAGTTCGATCTACCGATCTCGATCCGCGCTCTGAAACGGTTTGTCACCGAGCGCCACGGACCGGAGTCAAGAAACCCCGTCGACGTTTTTGGCGGCAGGCCAGAAGTGAAGTATTCGGAGAGGGTGGCGGTCATCGGCTCCGGACCCGCAGGCATGTCCGCCGCGCACGACCTGGCACTGCTGGGGTATTCCGTGACCATCTTCGAAGCGGCGGCGGTGCCGGGCGGGATGATGCACCTGGGAATTCCCGAGTATCGTTTGCCACGCGACGTTTTGCAGGCGCAGATTCGGGAAATTCTGGACCTAGGGCCACAGCTGAAACTCAAGATGCGCCTGGGGCGTGATTTCACGCTCGAAGACTTGCGGCGACAAGGCTACAAAGCCGTGCTGATGGCGTTTGGACTGCACCGCAGTCGGGACCTGAATCTTCCGGGGCACGAACTGGATGGCGTGGTGAAAGGTATCGATTTTCTGCTGAACGTCAATCTGGGCTATCGGTTTGAAGTCGGAAAACAGGTGGTGGTAATCGGCGGCGGGAATGTGGCGATCGACGTGGCGCGTTCCGCAGTCCGCGCCCAGCAGAAGATGGCGGCCGAAGGCGGATTGCCAAACGAGTTGACGACCAGTGAGATGGACGTGGCCATGAAGGAATTCATGGACGTTTCGCGAGCTGCCTTGCGCATGGGCGCTCGGGAAGTGCAGTTGGTGTGCCTCGAATCACGCACGGAAATGCCAGCTTCAGAGGAAGAGATCGAAGAAGGCGTCCTGGAAGGCATGACGCTGCGTGCATCACTGGGACCAAAACAATTCGTGGGAAAGGACGGCAGACTCACCGGGCTGGAGGTCACGAAGTGCATTTCGGTTTTTGACGAGAATAAGCGCTTCAATCCGAAGTTTGAACCTGGCACGGAATTTATCATCCCTTGCGACACGGTAATTCTGGCCATTGGCCAGTCTTCCGATGTTTCCTTCCTGAAACCGGAAGATGGCATCGAAACAACACGTCAAGGTACGTTGAAAATCAATCCGGATACCCTCATGACAACCGCACCCGGCATCTTTGCGGCTGGAGATATTGCGTTCGGGCCGCGCTTGATCATCAATGCGGTTGCGGATGGCAAAAAAGCGGCGACAGAAATCGACAAGTTTTTGCGCGGGCCGGAGTGGAAACCGAAAGAGAAGTACGTACAGATCACCGTAATCAATCACCACGAGATGGCGGCGAATTATGACGAGTATTCACGGCTGACGATACCCGCACTGCCCATCGAGCGTCGCACTGGCGTGGCGGAAGTGGAAACTGGCTACACCGAGGAACAGGCGCGAACAGAGGCCAGTCGCTGCCTGCAGTGTTGGATCAACACCATTTTTGAGGGGAATGAGGCGAATAGCACGGAATGCATCCTTTGCGGCGGTTGCGTGGATGTGTGCCCTGAGAACTGCCTGTCCTTGGTGCCCTTGAAGAGTTTTGCCTTTAGCGAAGAGGAAAAGGAGCGCCTCAGCAAAGAGAAGGAATTACGCTCCGTTGACCTCCAGCACATTGCCCCGGAAGAACTGAACCAGGTGGAAGGTTCCGTTATGGTCAAGGATGAAACCGTCTGCATCCGCTGTGGATTGTGCGCGGAGCGGTGTCCCGCAAATACGATCTCGATGGAAGCCTTTGAAGTATTCGAACAGGAGCCAACGTTGCCATCCCATCAGGAGATAGTCCTATAGCTATGAGCGACATGACGCAAAACTCGGAGTTGGAACACGCGATTGGCAAAGCAAGCGTGTCACGAAGAGATTTTCTCAACGAGATCACGATAGGTGCTCTCGGGATAGCTGGGCTGGGCGGAGCAGCACTGACCTACCAGTACTTCTCCCCGAACGTGCTATTTGAGCCCTCGACGACGTTTCGCGCCGGCAACCCCGACCTGTATCCCGTGAATTCGGTGACCTTCCTCCAAGACCAGCAGGTGTACATCGTGCGAACGCCGGAAGGATTCTACGCGGTATCTGCCGTGTGCACGCACCTCGGTTGCGTGACGCAATGGAAGCCGGAAGCGAGCATGATTGCTTGCCCGTGTCACGGCAGCAAGTTTCAACCAAGCGGAAAGAAAATCGAGGGGCCGGCTCCACGTCCGTTGCCACATTACTCGATCAATCTGACCGCTGACGGGGAACTACTCGTGGACAAACTGCAGACGATCAAGCCTGACCAGGTCCTGAAAGCCTGAGGAGAATTATGGCAACTACTTTTCATACGGCTCTGGAGAACCTCCGCACCACGCGAGTCTGGAAGTCGATCTTCCGGCGGGGACCTGCAATCACCAATCGAACGCGCAGCGTCGCAGTGTTCGGGAACCTCTTCCTACACTGGCTGCCGGTAAAGGTACGCGAAAAGTCGCTGCGCGTCCGCGCGGCGTACTACCTGGGATCCTTGTCGTTGTTGCTGTTCCTTCTGCTGGTGGTGACAGGTGTGCTGCTGATGTTCTATTACCACCCAGCCGCGCCGAAGGCGTATCACGACATGAAAGATTTGCGTTTTGTGGTGTCAAACGGGGTGTTCCTCCGGAATATGCACCGCATCGGGGCACACCTGATGGTACTGCTGGTGTTCGCGCATATGTTCCACGTGTTTTATCGCGGCGGGTACAAACCGCCTCACGAGTTCAACTGGGTCGTGGGCGTGGTCTTGCTCCTGGTAACGCTATTTCTCAGCTACACGGGGTACCTGCTGCCGTGGGACCAGTTGGCCTTCTGGGCTGTAACCGTCGGAAGCAACATCATTTCCGCCATGCCTTTGGTTGGCAACAAGATCCGCTTTGTGGTCCTCGGCGGCAATATCGTTGGCGAAAATGCTTTGCTGCGATTTTATGTGTTGCACGTGGTCATTCTCCCTTTGCTTGCTTTTCTGTTTATTGGCGTGCATTTCTGGCGCGTGCAGAAGGATGGCGGGCTGACAGTCCGGTCAAACGACGATGATGGAAAAAGCTAAAATCGAAGCGGGGTTCAGTTCCGACGCGAAAAAAGAGCCGCGGCGGATCGTCTTC
This sequence comes from Candidatus Acidiferrales bacterium, assembly GCA_963775865.1. GTDB lineage: Bacteria > Acidobacteriota > Terriglobia > Acidiferrales > UBA7541 > Acidiferrum. The sequence continues at coordinate 144,878 of CAVZKU010000003.1, forward strand.
ATCACGCGCAATACTTCCGCAAAGGTTACGGACGAACGCGGATCAAAGCTGATGACCTATCCGCACCTGCTGGTGCGGGAAGCCATTGTTTTCGAAGTTTTGATCATTGCCATGGTGCTGGTCGCTTTGTTCTGGGACGCGCCACTGGAGCAACTGGCGAATCCGTTACTGACCCCAAACCCCGCAAAAGCCCCATGGTATTTCCTTGGCTTGCAGGAACTGCTGCACTTTTTTCCTCCCTTTGTGGCGGGAATATTGATTCCCACGCTGGTGTTACTGGCGTTGATTGTCATTCCTTACTTCCACGTGAACGTGGCGGGCACGCCGCTCTGGGGCAAACACGCTTCCAAGCGACTCGCAGTGATCGTGGGCGTGTTGGTTGCCCTCTTAGTCCTGCTGGCTGTGGTTGATGCCTGGACCATCATCGTGCCGACGGTGCTTGTTGCCATGCTGGTGCTCGCGTCATACCAATCGAAAGCGACGAAGGGTTGGATGGGAGCCTTGCGTACGAAGCCGCTGTCCTGGTGGGTAATGACCTGGTTCATTGCGACCGCGGTCTGTCTGACGGTGGTCGGGACATTTTTCCGAGGCCCGGGCTGGTCCTGGGTGTGGCCATGGGGGACCCATGCCGGTTGAAGAGATGGGCAAGTTGTCCGAGAGACTAAGGCTTACCTTTGCGGTATCCACCGTGATTTGCGTGTTAGTGCTGGCCATTTCGCCGCTGAAAGATTTTCGAGCCGAGTGGAAACACTACAAGCGCTCGTTTGCTAAATTCGCGCAAGGCCGACCAGACACGAAAAAACTTCTGGCCGATTACAATCCGAACATTGATCAGGTCTGGTTGCCGGGAATGAATGTGACAGACCGGTGCACGACCTGCCATCAGGGAATCACGCAAGCAAGCCTGGCCGATGTGTCTGTCCCCCAGCCGTTTCGCGCCCATCCGCCGATTCCGCACAATGTTCGTGATTGGGGCTGCACGGTTTGCCACCGTGGCCAGGGCCCCGCGACGGAGGTTGCGGAAGCGCATGAGACCACGCTCGCGTGGGAACAACCGATCTTGCCGGCGCACTTCTTGCAGGCTTCCTGCGGGAGTTGCCATCATGCGGATCTCAAAGAGACGCCGCAGTTGGCACGCGGCAGGGAACTGCTTGCGCAATTGAACTGCCAGGGTTGCCACAAACTCAACAATCTAAACCGGCCGCCGCTGGGGCCGGATCTTTCGAGCGTTGGGTACAAGGTTTCGCGCGAATGGATCTACAAATGGTTGAAGGAACCACGCACCATTCTCGACAAAGATGGCAACGTGACGGTGAATGGGTATGAGAGCGGTGACGAGTCTCGCATGCCAAAATTCCAGTTGAAAGAAGAAGAGGTCAAAGCGCTTTCGGCCTTTGTGAGCGTGCAGAAAGCCAAGGCTATCGAAACGTACAAGATCAATCCCGCAGTGGTGGCCACCTGGAGCAAGAAACCGGATCTGACCGCTGAAGGCGAATTGCGTTTCCGCCAGATGATGTGCACCACCTGCCATCCCGTAGCCGTAACCCGAGCGGGAGAAACAAAACTCATCGGGGGAAACATCGGGCCGGAACTGACCAAGGTAGGAAGCAAAGTCAATGGGGAATGGCTGGTCGCGTGGCTACGGGACCCGCAAAGCTACCTGGCACACCCGAATATGCCGCGCTATGGCTGGAGCGACGAAGACCTGTACAAGGTTTCGCAGTATGTGATGAATAAGCTCACGGATTCGGACCTTTTGACGGGTTTGCCGCATCTCGGACCTGCCACCGATGAAGAAGTGAAAATTGGGAAGCGGTTGTTCAGCGAGAAGGGCTGTGCCAGTTGCCACTCCCTGAACGGAGCAGGCACGCAAAAGGATTTCGGCCCGGACCTGACGGCGCTGGGCGCGAAGAATGCGTCGGAGCTGGAGTTTGGCAAGGCCAAGATCGATCACAATCTTGTGTCATACGTCCAAGCGAAATTGCAGGACCCGGTGGCTGTGAATCCGGTGGCGCGCATGCCGCAATATAGCTGGAATCAGGCGGATCTGGATGCCGTAACCACCGCGTTGTTGAGCCAGACGGGGCCTGCGCCAACCAGTGCGCTGCAACATCTCGTGGTACCGAACAGAGATGCGTCGTTCCAAGCGGTCGGAGCCTTTGCCGAAGTCTATGAGCGGTACAAATGCTCTGCATGCCACCGCTTTAACGGGTATGGCGGAACTCTGGCACCGGACCTTTCCTACGAAGGAAGCCGAGCCCAGAAGAAATGGATTTCGGAATTCTTGAGAAATCCACAGACCATCCGGCCCGCCCTGATTTTGCGCATGCCGCAATTCAATATGTCGGAGAAAGACGCCGCGATCGTCGCGGAATACCTGGCGATGGCAGTGCAGAAGCCGGATATTGATCCCGAAAGCGTGGACGCCCGACAGTTCACTCCGGCAATGGTTTCCATGGGCAAGCAATTGTACGAAGTGAAATATCAGTGCCAGGCGTGTCACACCATTGGAGCCACGGGTGGATATGTAGGACCGAACTTGAACAATGCCGGAAACTGGCTGACGCCCGCATGGATCGAAGCATGGTTGCGGAACCCGCAAGCTCTCCAGCCAGACACCATTGAACCGAGACGTACGTTCACGGACGAAGAGATCCGGGCGTTGACCGCCTATCTGATGACGCAGCGCGTAGGAATCAAACCTCAGGTAACAAAGAGCGCGGCAAGTGCGCGCTCGGTTTCGCAGGGAGCGGGTCGATGAAAGAGAAACTCCTGACGGTCGCGCTTCTCTTGTGCAGCATTCTCGGTGTGCTGGCCCTTGGCGGATGCAAAAAAACGGCGGCGGTGGTCGCGCCGGACGTGGCGTTTGGCGCCTACGACACGGAACCGGACTGGAGCGATGGCACCAAACTGGTGAAGCTTGGTTACCAGGAAGCGCAGGGCAAACGCGTCTTTTACCAATATTGCGTATGGTGCCACGCGGACGCCAGCCCCGCCGGCCCGTCGAATCGCAGCAACGTTTCACCCGTGCCGCCGCTGATGAACGATGGCGAGAAGCTGAATGGGGAAAGCGACGAGTACATGCAGAATATCATCACATTGGGAGGAAGTGCGCTCGGCAAGTCGGCGATGATGCCGCCCTACGGCAAGACGCTCAGCGCCGAAGAAATTAAGGCCGTCATCGCTTTTACGCGCGCCGTCGCCCAGCCTGCCTACCAAAAACCGGGCCGCCCGGGGTCGCAGTACACCGCCAAGTAGCGGGTGCTAAGATCAAGGGATGAAACCAATGCAGCCAAGCGCAAGGATGAGTTTGTTGAAATTTGTGTGCATTGCGGCCCTGAGTCTTGGATGCGCAGCCAACGCGGCCGCGCAAGTAAGCCCGAATGAAATCCTCGATCCACAACTCAAATCGCTTGAGAAAGAGTATTTTGCGCAACTGAAGACCATCAATCAGGAAATTACCAAAGCAAAGTATCCGTTCCCCTTCAATCTCGACCGCGTGGTGGGTCTGGACCCTGCCCAACAGGTGGAAGCAGACACACGCGGTTTAGAGTTCAGGCGTTTCAAGGATCGCCTGATCCTGAAGGCTACGGGAAATTACAACGCCGCGTACGATGCGAAGCAGTTCACGCGGAACGAGCGGGCCGCGCGTACGTTTCGCGACGTGTTTCTTCCTATCTTTCAAATCATTACCAAGAACATCCCTCCGGATGTGGATTGCGATTCCATTGGCATTGAAGTGGCGTTTCACGTACGCGATGTGGGCAAAAGTTATGACTTTGAGGGGAAAGACATTCTGGTAGTGGTGTTGGATCGTAAGGATGCGTTTCAAATGGCACTGGAGAAAGATGACAATGCACGCCAGGAGATTCTGAACCGTTCGCTGGTATACCTCGGCGGCGAGGAGTATGGTTTGTCCCTGCTGGACAAGGATCCCACGGTGGTAGACACGCAAGCGCGGTCGAGATCCACCAAGATTGACGCCACATCCACTGCGAGTTCGTCAAGTTCGGCGAACCGCCTGATGCGCAGCAATCCGAACCTGTTGCCGTCATCGACGACAAACCCACTCGATGCGAGCGCCTCGGCGCCCAAGGTCGACTTGTCCCAGTCCAAGCCAGCTGTGACACGGGCCGACGCAGAAAAGCTGCAGGCACAATACCAGAACCAACTGGATGCTTTGGCAAGTGCGGGGCAGGCGAAGTATGGCTTCGTAGATTACGATCCGCCTACTTTTGTTGTGGTGAGCAAGCAAATGGTGCTGCAGATGACGCTTAAAAACACCACGCGCTATGATCCGGAAAAGACGTCGCTCTATAAACGCGCTGCACTCACCTTTGATCTTTTTGTCGCGCCTAAAATGAAAGACCTGCTAGATGGGATCCCGAGCGACCTGCCGGTGGACTATTATGATTTTTCCGTGGTAAATCCCCTCGCCTCCGGCACGGGAGGCAAAGAAAGGTCGGAAGCGATTGAATATCTTCTACCGAAGAATCTCACGCAGAAATTCGCCAACTCGGAGATCACCAACCAGGAGCTCCTCGATAAAGGGCAAGTGCTGGTGAACGGAGTGCGCATCGCGTTGAATCTTCAGTTAGTGGAGTAGACGGTGTCTTTCAGGGTTGGCTCATGCTTTCCGATACTGTAGACCACTGTAGACCTTGACGGGAGCAGAACAACGCCGTAGAGTTTAGTTGATACTGCGAGGCAGTATAGTTTAGCCCGTGGCGGGATTCGGGTCAGACCGCGCGACGGGAGTCTTCATTCTCACGCAAGACCTCCTTGCGCTGAACGAGCCGCGCGGAAAACCTACCATAGGGCGGACAGGAACAAAGTGGAAAATCAGGGCAGCGTTGGGAATGTTCCTTTGCGTGAGGGACTCTATCCCTTTCTGATTGGACCTGCAACCACCGCGGAAAAAATTAATACCGTACAAACTGCGTTGGAGAGCACGGAGGGGAAATTCTGGCGGGAAGAACTGGGGAAATGGGCAGCAGAAATGGTGCCAGTTGAACTTCTGGTGCCCGAGGTTCACCGCGAATGGCGTCCTTTAGTGCGGGAAGCCATACTTTTCGTAGTTTCCAAGTTGTCGGCCTCCCGCTTGGCACCGAAGATCGTGGAACAGCTGGAATTGGGACCGGAGATTTCCGCAGAAGTGCGACTGTTGCGGTTTATTGCGAAAGTGCCAGGATTGCAGAAGATCGGACAAGTTTTGGCGCGGAACCGTCATTTACATCCGCGGCTGCGGAGAGCACTGATTAAACTGGAAAACGGGATCTCCGACGTGTCTGCGGAGGAGATATGCTCCATCATCGGGAAGAAACTGCAATCGCAGATTGATACGTATGGAATCAAACTTGATCCGACCATCTATTCGGAAGCGAGCGTCAGTGCCGTGGTGTCTTTCACCTGGAAAAATCCTGCGACACGGCGGCGGGAGCGCGGGGTGTTCAAGGTTCTGAAGCCGCACATTCCAAACTGTTATGCAGAGGATATGAAAATCCTCGGACAACTGGCACAACATCTTGTTCGAAAGCACCGGGCGGCAGGAGCACCTATAGGCCGGTTAGCGGAGACACTCACAGAGATCCGGCTGCTGCTGGAGCGCGAAGTGGATTTCCCCCGAGAACAGGAGACGTTGGCGCATGCGTTAAGCGAGTATCGTTCACTCCCTGGAGTGCGTGTGCCGCGCGTGATCCCGCAGCTTTCCACAGCAACGATTACGGCACTTACGTTCGAAAAAGGGAAGAAAGTCACAGAGGTTCATGTGGTTCCGGCCAAGGTTCGCTGGACTGTGGCCGACCGATTGGCAAAGGCGTTGTTGGCGGTTCCCGCTCTCTCGCGGGAGAAGGATTCGATTTTTCACGCTGATCCGCACGCCGGGAACCTTTTGTACGACAGACGACGCAACGAATTAGTCATCCTGGACTGGGCTTTGACGGAGCGACTCACCCGGAGACAACGGAAAAACGTAGTTCTGTTGGTGTTGATGATGATGTTGCGTGACGCCGAAGGAATGGCCAAGGCGATTGAAGACTTGTGCCAGTTGCGGACGGCGCGGGATAAAGCGCAGGTTCTCAAAATTCGCAAACACATTGACGGCCTGCTAGACACCTTGCCGCTCACGCAATTGCCTGGCCCGATGGAGGCGATGCGACTGCTGGACAAAATTGCGCTGGAAGGGATCCGTTTTCCCACCGCCCTGCTCATGTTCCGCAAGGCATCGTTTACGCTCGAGGGCGTCGTGGAGGATGTAGCAGGGACAAGAGTTCGGCTCGACGCGTTGATGGCAAACCACACGATCGCGAACTGGAAGGATACGGTTGCTTGCCTGCTTTCCCTGCTCTCGGCCCGTGATTGGGTCACGCTCGATTGGAGCGCCCTTACGTTTACGTCCCGCATGTGTTCGCGGGCGCTATTCCGCCCCTGGCACTGGCTCTCCGGACTCACCTCAAGCGCGGGCGCGGCGTAACAACCTGAGTTAGAAGTCGTGCGCTCTGGCGAGCGCACCGCGGGTCACCGGGAGCGGCGCTTACGTTTGGGGGTAGAACGAGTCGTCTTTTCACGTTGTCTCAGGCGTGCCTGAAGTTCCTCGACGCGCCGACGAAGCTCTTCGAGCTCTTCCGGTTCCATCGCAGGCGCTTGCGAGCGCAAGGTATGTCCCGCAAGAAGATTACGCACAAATTCCAGCGGGCTGGCGACAGCGTTCTTCGCGGTGGAAAGCCGAGTGTGCACGGTCTCCTGGGCCTTCTTATACAGATCGAGAGTGTTGTTGAGGTACCAGGTCAAGAAATCATGAGTGGCCTTGTCCGAGGCCCTGACGAGTTGGGTCAAAAGCTGAAGAGGCAGGGCGATTTCCTGTTCGCGGGCGTTCTCCACGATGATTTGGGTGAAAACGAGCGGAGTTAAGTCCTTACCGGAGCGCCCGTCCACCACACGGACGTTGAGACCATCCCGGACCATGCGAGCGATGTCATCGAGCTTGACGTAACGGCTCGCTCCGGTGTCGTATAGCCGCCGATCGCTATATTTGCGGATAAGAATTTCGGGGTTATCCATGGATGTCTCCGAAGGCAGTGGGTCCGATGCACCGAATACCAAATAGCAACAAATAGCTTGACACGGGCATACCCTGGACGTACAGTCATGTTGGATACTGCAATGCAGTATACCGAAGCTTGAGAGGAGAAACAATCATGAAGGCGAGAGTGAAGAAAGCTACGCAATCGGCCTCGCCCAGTTTGTTGACGGGCTGGGCTCGTCAAGGGGTGCAGAGTTTCGTGGCTGCCCAGAAGATCCTCATGGATCTGGCAGCTCAAGAGAACGCATTGCTGATCGGGATGGTAAGGGAAGGGTTAAGCAAGCCGGGAGATCGGCTGGGCTCTTCCGTGGCAGGGATCGCGGAGAAGGGTGTGGAAAACCTGACCACGGTTGGAAAAATCCTGCTGGATCTTGCTGCGAAGGAGACAGCGCTGGCCGTAGACGGGGTAAAAGAAGGTCTGCGCCTTCCTGCCGCGGCCGGGGCGGTGGCCGAGGTGGCGCGCCACAGAGTGGATACGTTGATCGAAATGCAGAAGAACCTACTGGACGCAACAGCCGACCAGGCGCACGCGGTTGCCGAGTCTTACCGGGAAGAAGGGAAGTTCCTAGCGGCAGCACATGTAGCAGAACTGGCGCGGCGTGGAATCGAAGGGTTCGTGGAAAACGAAAAGAAGTTTTTGGACCTGGCCACGCAGGAGGTCAGCGCGACAGCGAAGGGCGACAAGCGCGCGCACAAGCCACCGCGGGACCGCATGGAAGTGCTGAAGGAAGTTGCTCGTGAGGGTGCGGAGAAATATATCGAGACACAGAAAAAGCTGATGGAGTTGGCCATCGATCAGTTGGAAGAGACCGTAAAAGCGGGTCGTGAGAAAGTCAAAGAAGTGGCACGGAAAGAACCACGTCCGTCCTTGGGGGAATTGACGGAAAAGAGCATGAAGAATTTCGTGACCGCGGAAAAATCACTGCTGGATCTGGCAATGAAGCCCATGAAGGGACGGAGCGGAGAAAATGGCCGTAAAGCCCCGCGGCATCGGCAGAGACTCCACCGTGCTGCGAAGAAGGCAACCGGGGGAACAAAGGCCGTTGCCCACATGGCCTAATCCGAAGGAACGTTGCTAAGAAAGGCTGGAATGTTCTTGTGATAAATTGCCCGCCGGTCTTTGCATACTCAAGCAAGGACCGGCTGCAGCCCGTAACCTTGTTAACAACGCGGTCGGCGAATGCGTCTTGCGTCGTAGCACACGTCGGGTAGACTGAACTTAAAATGAAAGCTTCTCGGCGGAGGCCTCTCAAGAAGGTGGAACGGGTCCAGTTTCCGGTCTGGCAAGAATGGCTTGCCGGAGTCGAACTGGCGTTTTTGCAAGTTTCCCCGATTTACTGGGGGTACGGAATCCCGCACGGAGACGGATCGGCAGTGGTGTTGGTTCCGGGCTTTTTGGGCACAGATCTGTACTTGTCACAGTTCGCCGTCTGGCTACGGCGCATCGGCTATAAGGCGTTTTATTCCGGCATTGCGATCAATGCCGACTGTCCTAACCTGTTAATACGTCGGAATCTGAACGACGCTATCGAGGAAGCGAACGCTTCCTCTAAGGGAAAAATCCATCTGATAGGCCACAGTCTCGGCGGCTCACTGGCTCGGGCGGTCGCTGCACAGATGCCCGAGCGTATTGCTTCGGTGATCACACTGGGTGCGCCCATTCGAGGCATCGGTGCGCGCGCTTCAGTGATGAGTGCTGCCGATATGGTGCGCAAACAGATCCTCGAAAAGCATGGCCGCGGCGTGTTACCGAATTGCTATACAGCGAAGTGCACATGCGAGTTTGTTGAGTCTTTAAAAGGAGACATTCCAAAATCAGTACGTCAGACCGCGATTTACACGAAGAAGGATGGAATTTTGGACTGGCGGGTGTGTCAAACGGGTGACCCCCGAGTGGATATTGAGGTTTCCGCAACGCACATCGGTATGGTGTTCAGCCCCCTTGTTTATAGCGTTGTCGCTCGTCGGCTGGCGGGTAAGTAACCCACGTCGATGTCGCCCTAGCTCTCGTGACTGGACACCCAATCAGAGGAAGCAATGGCCGCGCCCAGAGAGACTTCGCCCGCCATTGCCAGGCTGGCGATGATTCAAGCCAGACGGTTGACCTTCCCCCTGCCATAGCAGCCAACGATTTCTAGGCATTCGCGCTGCGTTGCGAGCCCCGCGTGTGGCAACAATGGCGAAGGTTTGGTGAGTGAAGGGTAGCGATTTCCGGAAGGAGTCAGTTCGGGGCAGAGGCCACCCGCCGACGATTCCGCCACGTTGGCGACATCCTGCCATTAGCGACCAGCATGGCTGTGATGCCATTGGCACCACAGCGCACTACTGGTCGAACCCGGCTTACGGACATCCCGCGACTCTCGGGACTTGGTCACAACTGATCTTTCTTTCTTTGGGTCTTATATACTCCAGCAGGCGGAAAAGGGACGGACAGTCACGCCTGCCGGTGACGAGTCGCCCTATTCTGTTCCTCGTACAACTCTGCAATCTGCTTGGAATACCGTTCCTCAATCACCCTGCGGCGGATCTTCATTGTCGGCGTCAGGGTGCCATCGTCGGCCGTGAATTCATGTGGAACGAGGAGCACCTTCTTCAGCATTTCGTGCCGGCCGAGGCCTCGATTCACCTGGCCCACGATATCGTCGTACAGCTGCCGGACTTTGGGATTGGCAATCAGCATTTCTCGGGAGGAACAGGAGATGTGCTTGCTGCGGGCCCAGTCCTCGAGCATCGGAAAGTGCGGTGAGATGATGACCGAGGGGTACCTTCGCCGATCTCCCAGAACTACCGCGGCTCCGATGAGGGCATTCAGTTTCAGGGAATTCTCTATCGGCTGCGGCGCGACGAATTTCCCACCCGAGGTCTTGAGTAGATCTTTCTTTCGGTCTGTGACACTGAGAAAGCCCTCGTCATCCACATGCCCGATGTCTCCCGTCTTGAACCAGCCATCCACAAATGCGCTTCGGGTCTCCTCGGGTTGATTCCAATAGCCGGCGAAGACGGAGGGGCCACGCACCAGAATTTCGGAGTCTTCGGCAATCCGAACTTCCACATTGGGAAGGGGACGGCCGACAGTGCCCAGCTTATGTGCTTCGGGGGAATTCAGCGCAATCACGGGCGAGGTCTCCGTTAGGCCATAGCCTTCGTGAATGCGAATCCCGATGGCCGCGAACCACTCTGCCAGTTCCGTACCCAACGGCGCTCCCCCGGAGACAAAAAATTCCACGTTGCCCCCCAGGCGTGCGCGCACTTTCGAGTACAAAAGTTTTTTGGCCAACTTCCAGGTCAGAGAGGAAGGGGTTTTGCCCGTCAGAATTTCGGAGGTATGTACGCGGCCTACCGACAAAGCCCAGCGATAAACAGCTTGCTTCGGAAACCCCTTGGCCTTTTGTTCGACTTGGTTGTACAGCTTTTCGTAGACGCGAGGAACCGCGACCAGAATCTGCGGCCGCACTTCCAGAAGCGCCTGAGGAAGATACTCGATGAACGGGCAATACGCCAATGTTACGCCGCGGTAGAGCAATGCGAAATCGGCGTGACGGGCCGTCACATGCGACAAGGGCAGGAAGGAGATGCTGATCTGTCCGGGGCCAACTTCAAAGCCGTCAAGTGAATGCTGCATGTTGGAGGTCAAGTTGCCGTGCGTCAGCTTCACACCTTTCGGCACTCCCGTCGTACCCGATGTGTAAATGATGGAGGCCAGGTCGTCGGGGGTGACCGCCTGCGCGCGGGACGCCAAGGCAGGGTCAGGTTCCACGGAGGGCTCTCGCATCAGTTGTCGCATCTGAATCGCAGAAGAAGTCTCCACCGCATCCATGACCACAATTTGTTCGAGAGAAGTTTGGCTCCGAACTGATAAGACTTTTTCGAGTTGCTGCGCGCTGGAGAGAAAAACGACCTTCGAGCCAGAATGGGAGAGAACATATGCCACTTGCTGGGCGGTCAAGGTCGAGTAAATGGGCACAACCACCGCGCCCAATTGCAGGCAGGCAAAGTCAGTGATCGTCCACTCTGGACGGTTTTCACTCAGAATTGCGACACGATCCCCCTTGACCACTCCCCAATGGTTGAGTGCCCGCGCAGTATTTGTGACAAATCGGCAGAGCTCTGGCGCACTGATCGGAAGCCACTCGGTTCCTTCCCGAAACAACATGACCCGGGCCTGACCGCGTTCCACAATGGATGAGAAAATTTCGTTCAGAGTTTCCGGTTTCATGGCTGAGGAAGGTCATCTGGCCAGGCGCAGCGAGGACGCGTCACGGCCGGTCAGCTAACTTTGCCCGTCTCCCTGGTTCATCACAGCGCACACGCCATTACAGGCGGCCCCACTTAAACGTGGGGCCGACGGTAAACCTGACATAGTTTTGCCGGTTGGTGAGTAAATCGGAGAACAGGTGAGTGTTCACCCAATCGGCAGTAAACCGCAGTCCCACCTTACGGGTTATGTTGACGTCGACTCCCCCGCCCAGCCCAATGAACCAAGTCGTATCGGTCTGATGAGAATTGGGGATGGCGATGCCGAGCTGTGTAAAAAGAGGTTCCAGCCCTGGTGGGAAGCTAAGGTTTGCCGACTCGTGAATCCCGCCAAAGCCCGGACGGCCGAGGAGCGTAATTCTCCTCCACTTGCGCCAGTAAAACTGCGGGCCAACAGCAAAGGTGTAGGTGGTGGAGCGGAAGGGTACATGTATCGAGCTCGGGGGAATGCCAACGGCGCTGACCGCAGGAGCGTAAACGGTCTCACTCCCGTTAATCGTTCCAGCGCCACTGATGATGTTGTCTCCTATTGCGCTGACATCGCCACCCAGAGCCATCCACGGTTTCACTGTGACTCCAAAGTCCACATCAAAGCCGCGTTCGGTGAGGTTCCGGGCTGGGCTCAGCATGTAATCAAAGCCGGTGTAGATCGTATAGCGGTTGACTTCAACATCTTGCGCCATAGCAGGGAAACAAACAAAAATCGCAAGAATGCAAAGGAGCAGTCGTTTAGTAACTGCCACATTTGCGAGAAACGTGGAAGGGAATCCTCTCATGCGGTACCTCTACGGTTTCTCAGGTCTGTCTCGTATCGATTGCCGCTACTGCGAGGAGTGGTGTCGGGGCGTCCCTGCAGAGTGGTATCTTACACTTTCAACGAAAATTCATAATTTGCAGTGATGTCCGTCACCTGCACATCGGCCATCCAGCGGGTTCAAAGGAATGAAACGCAGTTTGGCGAGAGATTCGGTAGGATTGGTGCGCCGAAGCGAGGAGATTGCCATGACAACGTTTGAATTTCCCGGGCCAGAGAGGCGTCGTTCGGTAAGGACACAGCTTGCTGTCCCTGTGCGCGTCTGTGGGCTAACCCGAAGCGGGGAGGAGTTCACGGCGGAAGCTCCAGACGCATACCGTCAGCGATTCTGGATGTTTGATTTGTCTCGAGGCGAACCTAGTCGCGGACCAGGCGCTCCTTCTGTCGAACGCAAAAACTGATCAGTCAATTCAAGGCAAAGTTGTCTCCACTTGGCGCCACCCAAGCGGGAAAATGTTTGTAGGTTTTGAATTTGCGTCACCTGTGCAGGATTTTTGGCGCACTGAATTTGCAGGTTCGCAGATGGCCAATCCGCCCCAGCCCAAGGCCTGAAGGATCCGGACCAGACACCGAGATGTTAAAGCTGGTAATCGTGGTCGCGGTGGAATGCGTGTGAAACTGACAGTGATCGTGTAATCGCCACTGAATGTCACATCTCCAAGTAACTTGGGCGGAAGCGTGCGCAACGAAACCCAATGAGGAACCCCATGGACTCACTCTCGCTCTTCGCGGAGTTCCAGCGCGGCCTCCCACTGTGGTGGGGCCTCACCTGGCAGCTCGCAACAGCAAGCTACGCCGGCGAAGCGATCTCCAAATTGTCTCTCGCCGAAGGCTTGGAACGACGCGCGAGCATCAAACGATGCCCCGGGCCTGAGGTCTGTGAGGAGCTCCTCGTTGGCGCGAAACCATTTCACCAAAGTGCCGCATTCTTTTTGCGAGATCATCATTTCTGTCAAAGGTACGCTTTCCGGGTACGGAAGACGACTGGCCTCTAGGCCAGTCCAAAACCTGGCAGACGGTCCAGGTTGGAACAAACCGGAATCGCTGGATAGTTTTAAATAACTGTATAGTAATATACTATATGAATATACACGACCAAACGTTCCTGCAATCTCTAGAAGGTAGCCACAACGTCGGCGCTTCTCCGAAACTCAACAACCCCCAAAGGCAGAAATCGCAAAACGAACTCTGGTAAGTCTTTAAGATTCTTTAAGTTGGCATTTTGAAGCGCATCGTTATCTGCGCCGCTTCGCGCGGTGCAGGGAAGCTCTTTCAGGCATTGGCTTCTCTGCAACGTCGGGATCGGCCGCGCGCCTGAACGCGCGAGACAAGAATTCCCCACGACAAACCCATAGCAACGCAAGCACTCGGAGGTAGGTTCGCTGCGCCTGCAACTTTTCGGAGCAATCTGCGTATCCTAGAGGGACGCCATGCGACGACACTCACGATCATTGTGCCTACTTGGACTTGCCCTGTTTTTCCCTCGCTTCTGCCACGCGCAGGATGCTGGCAAAATCATCGACCAATCTGTAAAAGCGGCGGGCGGGGCGAAGAATTTGGCCAAGGTGCAGACGCTCTTGGTGGACGGGACTATCCAAGCCGCGGGAGACCAAACACCCGGCACGTACAGTTTCCGCGTGAAGTTGCCGAACCGCTATTACACCGAACTGAGAAGTGGCGGGAAGACGATCATCGAAGCGTATAACGGCAAGTCGGCGTGGCACCAGGCGGAATCGGGCCAGATCGCCACCCTTCTGGGGCCTCCGGCTCTCGAACTCGAAGCGGCGGCGCAATACTACAATTCTCGGATGTTGGGTCTTGCCAAGAAGAAAATCGGAACGGCTTTCAAGGGAACCGCATCAGTGCACGGCCACGAAACCTATCAAATTGAATTGACATATCCGACGGGCCTTCAATGGGAGGTGTTCATCGACCAACAGAGCCATCTGGTCGTGGCCGAGAAAGCATCCCTGGGTGGAATTCCTAATGAGATGAATTACGACGACTACCGCACAACGAATGGAGTGAAGATCCCGTACAAAGTGGAAATTCACCGTGGTGCGGAGGTGTACACCGTCAACGTTACGCGAGCGGGCACGAACGAAACCATTGGAGAACGCGTGTTTGATTTTCCGATTCAATCCCAGGTGAAGCTGCCCGATTTGAAAAAGCTGTTCGAGGAGATTGACGCCAATCAGAAAGAAATCGACAAAGTGAAGGAAAACTATGCTGGAACGCAGGTGGAAGAGGAGACCGAGTACGACAAGACAGGAAAGGTAAGCAAGAAGGAATTGAATGAGTACACATTCTTTTATCTGAACGGTGACGAGATCACGACCCTGGTGAAGAAGGACGGAAAGCCGCTAAGCGAAGAGGAGCAGAAGAAGGAGAACGAGAAAACACAAAAGCGGATCGTGGAAGCGCAGAAACAAGAAAAGAAAAAAGAGCAGAAGGAAGAAAAGGCCAAGGAAGAGGGAAAAGACGCAAAGGACAACGAGGATCCGGGCATCGAAGTGTTTCTGCGCGTCTGCCAGTTCGTAAATCCGAGGAGAGAGCGATTCCGGGGCCAGGACGTGCTGGTGTTTGATTTTGAGCCGAATCCCGAATACAAGCCAAAGAATATGGAAGAACATGTTGTGAAGGAATTGGCGGGGGTGATTTGGGTCGATGAAAAGGCCAAAGACGTCGTGCGGCTGGAGGCCTATTTTGTGGGCGACGTGCACATCGGGGGTGGGGTTCTGGCCAATCTACAAAAAGGGACCAGCTTTGTATTCGAACAGGCCTATGTGAACAATGAAGTTTGGCTGCCGACGTACGTCGAAGCGCACGTAGGGGTGAGATTTTTGCTGGTCAAGGGCATTCGAGTGAATGTCACGACGAAGTATTCCGATTACAAGCGTTTCAACGTGGAGACCCTCAATACCATCGCCAAACCTAAGGAAGCGGAGCCTGCCAAACCTTAAGTCGAGTTTCAGAGAGGGCAAGGTTCAGGTTGTCGGCGTGTGGCTGAAGACTTCGCGGATTTTTTGAACCAAAGTGGCGGGCGAAAATGGTTTTTGCAAAAACGCCAATCCTTGTTCCAACAGTCCCCCGCTGGTGATGACATTTTCTGTGTAGCCGGACATGTACAGGACGCGGATGCCCGGACGCGTGACCATGATACGGGCGGCGAGTTCGCGCCCGCTTGTGCCGGGCATAACCACATCGGTCAACAGCAGGTGAATCTCTCCTGGGAATTTGCCGGCGATTGCCTCCGCGTGTTCTGGATCGAGCGCGACAATGACCTCGTATCCCTGCCCCGTAAGAATCGTACGAACCAGATCGCGGACGGCTTCCTCGTCTTCCACCAGTAGAATCACTTCGCTGCCACGCTGTTCGAGCAAAGTAGGCTGTTTCGGCTGCTCGTCTTCGACCAGTTCGTCTACCCGCGGCAGATAAACCTTGAAGGTGCTGCCTTTGCCGAGCTCGCTGTATACCCCAATATAGCCGCCGCTTTGCTTGACGATCCCGTAGACGGTCGATAGACCGAGCCCTGTGCCGCGCCCGCTCTCCTTCGTGGTGTAAAACGGTTCAAAGATATGGGCCACGGTTCCTTCGTCCATGCCCACTCCGGTATCGGAAACGGCGAGCATCACGTAGCGCCCGGGCTTTACCGAGACGTGTTCTATGGAGTAGGCAGAATCCAGATCCACATTCGAGGTTTCGAGTAGCAGTCGGCCGCCTTTGGGCATGGCGTCGCGGGCATTCACAACCAGGTTCATGATGACTTGCTCGACCTGAGCGGGATCCGCTTTCACCTTGCCCAAGTTATCCTGGACGCTGGTGATCATCTCAATGTGGTCGTCGATGAGACGGCGCAACAGCTTATCCATGTTGAGGACGATGGCATTCAAGTCCAAAGTCTTCGGTTGCAACACCTGTTTGCGGCTGAACGCGAGCAATTGGCGAACCAAGGCGGCCGCGCGCGCCGCGGCATTTTCGATGCGCTCGATGTCGTTTCGCAAATCGAGAGGAACCGTTGGCCGGCTGAGCGCAAGGTCCGTGTAACCCGTGATGATAGTCAGAAGGTTGTTGAAGTCGTGGGCAATTCCGCCGGCGAGACGCCCGACTGCTTCCATTTTTCGCGATTGCTGAAGCTGTGTTTCGAGAATTTTGCGTTCGGTGATGTCGACAATAATTCCTTCCATCACCCGATGCGAATTGTTGCCTTGCACCACGACGCCGGTGTCGTTCAGCCAAACCTCGCGGCCATCCTTCCGTTTCACGCGGAATTCGGCCTGGAAGGGCTCTCCTCTTTCGCTGCCTTCCTCGGCAGCTTTCACGATCGGCAGGTCATCCGGATGGATGAGTTCGGCCCAGGTATGGGAGACCGCCAGCCATTCTTCGGGCGTGTAGCCCAGAATCGATTCCACCTGCGGACTGACGTAATACCACTGGCCATGGATGCCGATTTCGGCGATGTAGGTGATCGCGTTCACCTGTTCGACGAGGGTGCGGTACTTGGCTTCGGCTTGCGCGCGCGCTTTTTCAGCTTCCTCGCGCTGCGACAGATCCCGGCAGGAGCACACAGTACCGCCATCCGCCATGATGGTCACAGACATTTCGGCGGAAACCGTGGTTCCGTTCGGACGCCGCAGGGAAAGAGGAGAAGTCCACTTGCCCGATTTTGCGAGCGCGTCGCGAACTTCGCTCTCCAGCTTGTTGATTTCCTGGAAGGCATAAACGGCACGCCAAGGCTGCCCGAGGATGCGCTCCGGACTATCGAAGCCAAACATTCTGGCAAAGGCGGAGTTCGCATAAATGTGGATGCCCTTTTCGTTGAGCAGGGCGATGCCATCGACGGAGCTGTCCATTGCCAGAGTTTGCCGTCTGACGGTTTCTTCATCCTCCTGTTGGCGGAACTGCACGAGGGCAATGCGCAGGGCGTAACAGATGAAGGAAATTCCCAAAAGACTATAGCGAATGAGTTTCCAGCCTGGTCCCAGCTCCGCGATGAGAAAAAGAATCGCCAAGGGCACGAACGCGAACATTCCGTTGGTAAACAAAATGTTCGTGAGTGATTTTCTGCGTAAGCTGGTTTGCGACTGGTTTGCGGAGTTCGGTTGCCAGGCGGCAGCCCAAAACGCACCGTAGAGGAGAGGTATGGACCAAGCGAGGTCATACCAAGTGCCTGTGGGAATTTCCTGTTGCGCCTGATAGAGGTCCAGGGAATGCGAGCCAATTGTATAGAACAGATGACAGAGGGCCAAGCCACCGTAGAGTTTTCGGACTTCCGGAAAGCGTGCGCGGCGCCATTGCAGCAGTGCCAGCAGAATGATGCCCAAGTCTCCGCAAAGCGCGACGGTCATTTCCCGGGTGAACGCCGTTTGCCGAGAAAGGCGGAGGGACGGTAGGTAGTACGTGCCGAAGTAGATGAGGAAGAACAGGATACCCACTTGAATGAAGTCGAGGGCTTCTTCTGTTTCGACTCGAGAGTCTCTTTTCTCCTGATTCAGGAAAATGGCCATCACGAAGAACATGCCGTGGGTGTCAAAGAGAAATCGAATGAGAGAATCCGATGGGGGTTCGGTTCTTAAGATGACTTCGTAATAGCTCCAACCCAGATCGGCTGCACCCCACACACCCATTCCAAATCCGATCAGTGTCCAGAAGGACTGGCTGAACCCTGGCGCTTTACGAGCGGCGCGAAAACACATGGCGGCCGCCAGGAAACTCGAGAAAATCTGGAGAAAGTTGCCGAGGAACGAACCGAGAGGAGAAGTGCCAAGAAACACAATCGAGCCAACGTGGGTAAGCACGACGAGCAGGGCCACAAAGGCCAGGGAGCGAAGGAATGGCTTTAGGCTCAAGGGGGGGTCCTGGTACCCAACCTACCCAGTGTAGGAGCGTTTTGAGGTGACGAGTGCGCTGGTCTTGAGGCCTGTGTCTGCCTCGTTATGGCCCGGCTGACAAAACGAGGTTACTGTCTAACGCGGCAGGTGGACCACCGCGAGACAGTGGAGTCGATACGTTTCTAGCGGCCTTCGAATGGATAGCGGTCCTGAGCCTGGACAGCGGCGGCGACGCGACGGCGGGCCGCAATGGTGTCGACGATGGGACGTCTTCCGAAGCGCTTGAGCACCGCCAACTGCGTTGTCAGCATGTCCCCTTCATGGACAGCGGCCACCGCGCGCTTGGCTTCGTGATCGACACGCTCGGCCGCATCGGCGATGAATACGCGCGCGACGTCGAGCATCACCGCAGCCGCGCCTTCACCCTTGGTGGCCGCAGCCTTTTGCGCGCGGAGCAGCGTAGACTCCATCGCATAGATTTCCATGACGATGTTGGCCAGAGCGGCGATCAATTCCTGTTCTTCGGCGAGCTTTTCGCGGTATTTTTGCATGGCGCCGCCCGCGGCTTGCAGGAACATTTTCTTGGCACTGGCAATGATGCGCGCTTCTTCCGCGAGGACACCTTCGGGCGTTTCCTCGAACGAAGGACCCGCCAGGATCTCATCTGCCAACTTCATGGCCGCCGGAATGAGCGCCAATTGGCCGCCCAAGGCGCGCTTCATCAGCATCTGGATGATGAGCATGCGGTTGATTTCGTTAGTGCCTTCGAAAATACGGTTGATGCGGGAATCGCGATACGCGCGGCAAACCGGATAATCTTCGTGGAAGCCATAACCGCCAAAAATCTGCACGGCTTCATCGACCACAAAATCCAGCATTTCGCTGCCGTATACCTTGGCGATGGAACTTTCGATAGCGTATTCCTCAAGCACCTTCATGGTGTTCTGGGCTTTGTTACCAGAACCGGCGGCCGCGTTCATGGCGGCTTCCATGTAGCCGGCGCTGCGATAAATCATGGATTCAACGGCGAAAATCTGGATGGCCATTTCGGCGAGTTTTTCCTTGATCAGACCGAAATCACCGATCTGCTTGCCGAAGGCTTTGCGTTCCTTGGAGTATTTGGAAGCAGTCACTAAAACGTGCTTGGAACCACCGACGCAGGACGCACCCAGCGTAAAGCGACCGGCGTTCAAAACGTTGAAGGCGACGATATGGCCGCGGCCGATTTCATGCAGAACGTTTTCTTTGGGCACCAGGCAATTTTCGAGGAACACCGGAGTGGTGGAACTGCCGTGGATGCCCATCTTGTGCTCTTCATTCCCAGGTTTGCAGCCCGGGAAAGTTCGCTCGACGATGAAGGCCGTGAGCTTTTCGCCGCCCACCTTGGCGAACACGATGAAGAGGTCGGCAAAACCGCCATTGGTGATCCACATTTTCTGGCCATTCAGGATGTAGTGCGTCCCCTCCTCATTTAGTTCCGCACGCGTCAGCAGATTCTGCGCGTCGCTGCCAGCTTGTGGCTCAGAAAGGCAATAGGCGCCAATGAATTCGCCACTGGCGAGTTTGGGGAGATACTTTTTCTTTTGCTCTTCGGTGCCGAAATAGACGAGGGGAAGGGTGCCGATGCCCGCGTGTGCTCCGTGAGTTACCGCAAAGCCGCCGTACATCGCGATCTTTTCGGTCAGCAGCGTCGCCGCGACTTTATCAAGACCGGCGCCGCCGTATTCTTCTGGCGTGCCGCCGCTCATCAGCCCGAGCTCAGCCGCTTTCCGGGTTAACTCTGCCATCAGGCCAGGCTTTTTTGCCTCCAACTCTCTCGCCAGAGGCAGGACTTCCTTGAGGACGAATTCTTCGGCGGTCTGGCCAATCAGCTTCTGATCATCACTGAGGTCCGCCGGACTGAAAACGTCCTCCGGGGCAGGGGATTCGAGTAAGAAACTGCCGCCTTTTGCTGCGGTTTTGCTGAGAACGGAGGTGGCCATAGTCTTGCTCCTTGCCTGGCTGGCGCGGCACAAAATTCAAACAACTGTTTGAAAAACCCGATTCGCTGATTTTACCCTCACGGGCAGGGATTCTGCAATA
Source organism: Candidatus Acidiferrales bacterium (assembly GCA_963775865.1). Classification (GTDB taxonomy): domain Bacteria; phylum Acidobacteriota; class Terriglobia; order Acidiferrales; family UBA7541; genus Acidiferrum. The sequence goes on from CAVZKU010000003.1 coordinate 164,940, forward strand.
GGACTGATGCGCTCTGATTTGCAAGGGGTGGTCAAGGCCCTGTACTCAGGTGCCGCGTGCAAAATCAGGGTCCATGTGGCAGACTCCTTCGCCTAAACGCGCTTATCTGGCGGAGGAGGGAAACGCTATGGGACGGCCGGTGGTTCACTTTGAGATCGGGTGCCGCGATTCGGCGAAAACCCAACAGTTTTATAGAGAACTTTTTGACTGGAAAATCGCGGCGTTTGGCCCGGCGGCCATGATCGCGCCTGAATCTGGCGGTGTGGGCGGACACATTACCCAACTTGGGCATGAACCGTACCACTACACGATTTTTTACGTGGATGTGGAGGATGTCGGCGCGGCGCTGAAGAAAGCGGAGTCACTTGGCGCGAAGGTTCTGGTGCCCCCCGTGGACATTCCAACCGGCACGTTTGCGTGGATGCAAGATCCGGAAGGAAACACCGTCGGATTGTGGAAATCAAAAACGTAGAAACGAAATATCTAGAGCTTCTCGAAAATGCCAGCGGCGCCCATGCCGCCGCCGATACACATGGTGACCATGCCGTAGCGGGCATTGCGGCGCTGGAGTTCGCGGAGAAGCGAGGCGGTCAGCTTTGCGCCGGTGCAGCCGAGAGGGTGTCCGAGGGCGATCGCGCCACCATTCGGATTGACGCGACCGGCATCGAGATTGGCTTGCTGAATCACGGCCAGGGATTGCGCGGCGAACGCTTCGTTCAGTTCAATCACCGCCAGGTCATTGAGGGAAAGCCCCGCGAGATTCAGGGCTTTCGGAATGGCATAGACCGGTCCGATACCGAACTCCTCAGGAGGACAGCCCGCAGTGGCGTAGGAAACAAAGCGCGCTTGTGGCTTCAACCCCAGTTGCGCCGCCTTCGCTTCGCTCAGGACCACAACGGCCGCAGCGCCATCGCTCATCGGCGAGCTGTTGCCCGCGGTGACCGTGCCTTTTATGTGGAACGCCGGCTTCAATCCGCTCAGAACTACCATGGACGTGTCTGGGCGCGGCATCTCGTCCTTGTCAAACACGAAGGATTGTGTGGCCGGCTTGGGGGCAGGTTTTCCCTTTGCCCCGTTACCGTTGGGAAGGGAAATGATTTTTACCTCGACGGAGACGGTTTCGTCCTTGAACTTCTCCGCGGCGAGAGCAGCGACGGCTTTTTTGTGGGATTCGACAGCAAACTGATCGGCCTGTTCGCGCGTGATACCGAATTTGCGCGCGAGATTCTCCGTTCCGAGGCCCATATTGATGTAGGCATCCGGATAGTGATCTACAAGCCAGGGGTTGGGCGAGATTTTGTTGCCGCCCATGGGCACGAGGGACATGGATTCTGTGCCGCCGGCGACAATCACTTGGGCTGAACCACCACGAATTCGCTCGGCCGCAAGGGCAATGGCCTGCAAGCCGCTGGCACAGAAACGATTCACGGTCATGGCGGAGGTTTCTACGGGCAAACCTGCGCGGAGAGCGGCGATGCGGGCAACGTTCATCCCTTGCTCACCTTCGGGCATAGCGCAGCCAAGGATGACGTCGTCAATTTCCTTGGGATCGAGCCCAGGAACGCGTGCCAACGCTTCTTTGATGACCAGCGCTGCTAGATCATCGGGCCTGCTGGTGCGCAGTGAGCCCTTGTAGCCCCGTCCGACGGGAGTTCTGACGGAAGAAACGATGACGGCTTCGGCCATGGCGAACCTTCTTTCCTGGTGTTTCCCCTGATTTTCGGCCGCTGTAAGAAAAAAAGCAAATGGATGGGTGTTAATGAAATTGCGAAGCTCGACTCTGTCACGCGCCACTTAGAACTGCAGGCGAACACCAAATTGCATGACGCGCGGACCGCCGCCGCCGAGCCCGGGATTCCCCTGTGCCACGTCTGGCGTTTGCGTAATCAATCCCGCGCTGGGGCCACCGGGCGAGATGACGTTCGAAGGCAAGGCAAAGTTCGGGTGGTTGAAGATGTTAAAGAATTCAGCGCGGAATTGGAGTTGGAACCGTTCGTGAATCTGGAAAAGTTTTGTCGTGGACAAATCGTAGTTCCAGAAGCCTGGGCCGTAGATTTGATCGCGGCCGAGATTGCCAAAATAGCCGTACGGATCGGCGGCGGTTACGGCAGGATAAGCGAAGGCGTTCGGATTCAGATAGCCGGTGGTGGGCGTCCAATTCGGAAGGATCGGATTGACGCCAGGAACAATGTCGGGCCGCTGAACGAAGTTCGAATTTACACCTCCGGCGTCGGTAATGATGTTGATGGGCCGGCCGGACTGTACGGTGATAACGGAGTTCAGTTGCCAACCCGCGCCGAGCGCGTGCGGCACGTGGTGAATCTCGGGGACAGCGTAGTTGAAGGCCGTCGTCCAGCGGTGGCGGGTATCAAACGTGGATGGTCCCTTCTCGGCCTGCAGATTCGTGGAATCCTGGGGGAAGGCGGCATTGGCGAAGTTGAAATTGATGCCATCGGAAGCGCCGTCGAGTGATTTCGAAAACGTGTAAGTGGAGAAACCGGAGAACCCGTGAAACTGTTGAAAGCGGACGGTGGTTTGCAGGCCGTTGTAGGTGGAATTCGCGCTGTCGGAAAAGACGTCGACGGCGGCATATTGCGGGTAGGCCGGCATATTGATGTTGGGATCGCGACCCTGATTGGCGTCGTAGAGACGCGTGAGGCGCGTACCCTTGCTGCCCACATAGCCGATTTCGAAGGCCAGGGCGCGATTTACTTCCTGCTGAATATTCAGGTTCCAACTCTGGACGTAGGGAGTACGCAGGCCCGGATCGGTGACGAAGATCGATTGCGGGTAGATGGTGGGAGTGAACACGGGGCCAGTGGCAGTGCCGTTCCAGGCAGCGGAATTGAAGTCTTGTGCGCCGACGAAATACGGGCTGTTCGCCAGAGAAGGAACCGGATTCGTGGCAACACCGGCGGAATTCGTGTAGTTGGCGATGAGATTGTTCTGCGGAGTGTAGTCGTAATAGATGCCATAGGCAGTGCGAATCACGGTATTACGGAACGGACTCCAGGAAATTCCGAGCCGAGGACCAAAATTGTTGAGGTCGCGGTGATAGAGCAGCGGCAAGGTGGGCGATCCCACTTGCACCAGAGTTCCGCTGGCGTCAAAGTTCGAAAGTAAATTGTGCTTTTCCGAGAGCGGAGAAATATATTCCCAACGCAAACCGGCGGTGATGGTGAGATTGGGACGTACGCGGATTTCATCCTGGGCAAAGAAGCCGAGATTGTTGTTGAACGTGAAGCGCTGGGTGTTGCCGATATCCCCGATGGCGTAGATGTTACCGATATAGAAGTTGGCCAATTCATTGACGATGGGGTCGGCAGAAAGCGCCGGGCAAGTGCCGTCGGGCAGAGAGAAGCAGGTGTTTACGTCCAAAAGGCCGCGCTCGAGATTATCGTTGTAGCTCTGTACGTCGTAGCGATGAAATTCTCCGCCGAATTTGAAGGTGTTGCGGCCTTGGGTCAACGTGAAATTGTCCAAAATCTGGAATGTTTCACTGACGCGGCCACGAGGAACGCTGTAGGCGGTGGCGCCGAGATTCTCGAGGTCACCGTTGAAATCAATTTCGGGCAAGCCCACTTGACCCGTGCCCATATCGAGGCCGAGGGCGGCGGGGTCAATAAAATTGGGATTGCCGGGAGTGGCGTCGGCAGAATTGAAACTGGTACGAAAACGAGAGTAGCCGAAACGAACTTCGTTGATTTCTGTGGGCGAAAAAGTGGTGAGCCAATTCACGGAGACAACTTGCACTCGTGTGGGAGAAATCTGTTCGAAGGTGGCAAGGCGCGAACCGCTGCCGTAGCCCCCCAGTGAGCCGAGAGGAAACTGCTGGTCGCTCTGGCCAAAAGCATAGCGGGCGCTGAGAGAATTGTTCTGATTGAGGCGGTAATCCACTTTTCCGATGAGATTGTCACCGTTGTTGAGATCGCGAACGGAATAGGCAAGGGAATTGGAGTCGCTCGTGGGGAACAAGTTGGTGATTTTAATCAACGCGGGATTCACGGACGGGACGGCGGCGCCGGGGACGGTGGTGGTGACGGCAAGCGTTTGCGCTTCGGCAAGCTGAGCCTGCGAAGGAACAACCAGAGCAAAATCAGAACCGACTGTCTCGCGTTGTCCTTCATAGGCAAGAAAGAAGAACAGTTTGTCCTTGAGGATTGGACCGCCGAGGGAGCCGCCAAAATTGTTGTTGTTGAAGGGCGATTGCGGATTGAATGATCCGTCCGACTGGAATTTGGTGTTGAAGTAATTGCGGGCATCAAAGTCAGAGTTACGGTTGAATTCGTAGAGTGAGCCGTGGAATTCGTTAGTACCCGAGCGGGTAATGATGTTGACAACGGACCCGGTATTGCGGCCATATTCGGCGCCGAACTGCGACTGAATGTTGAATTCCTGAATGGCATCGAGTGGCAAAAGCGTGGCGGGAGCTCCGGTGATGCCCACCTGGTTTAATGCGGAGTTGTTGAAGAAGGGATCGTTGTTGTCCGTGCCGTCGAGATTGTAATTGTTCGAACGGTCGCGGTTGCCATCGATGTTGAACTGACCAAAACCCTTTTCTGAGCCGGCGACGCCGGAACCTTCCACGGTAACGCCCGGAGTGAGAGCGACGAGTTTGCCAAAATCGCGGCCATTGAGTGGCAATTCCTGCACGAGCTGTCGGTCGACTACTTGGGAAAGCGTTGTGTTGGCCGTTTCCATCAGCGGGACGCTTTCGACGACTTCCACATGCTCTTCCTGGCCCTTTACCTTGGAGAGCGCCAGGTTGACGAGGGTTTCGATACCGACGTCCACGCGAACTTTCGGAGTGCGGACTTCTTCAAAGCCAGCAGCCACAGCGGAAACCTCGTATTCGCCCGCAGGCAATTCCAGGAAACGAAATTCCCCTGCTTCGTCGGCAGTGACTTCGCGTGTTTCACTGGTGCCCAGATTTCGGGCAATCACCTTTGCTCCGGCTACGTGCAGTCCGTGCGCGTCGGTCACTTCCCCGCGTATCGCGCCGCGAAACGATTGCGCCGACATGAGTGCCTCTGAACCGGACAGAAACATGGCGAGCAGAAAAAAGAGAACGAATCGGGAAGCGAATGAAAACGTATTTCTTGAACTCATGACCTGTGTCCTTTGTAAGGGGAGCCAACATTTGTATGTGGATCCCATGCACCGGTGGAGCGCCGGTACAGTTGAGAGTTTCTTGCGTAAACTTCCAAACCGTAGCGTTCGAGGTCAGCGCAAGTGCGAACACATGCGGCGGCATCGCGTCTCCACGCGTCGCCCATGCCTAAATTCCGATGTTGTATCTGAACGGCCATCACTTTCTCTTACTGGGCGCTCCCTTTTTCGGGATGAACACAGAAACGGGAGGCGTAATTTTGTGCAGTTGCGAAAAATTGCCCTGGTTCACTGCGAGGCCCATGCGGCCGCGAGAATCCTGATAGAGCAGAGGCTCGCCGACGGGAACGTCCATGAAGGTTTTCACGTAAGGAAGCGCGAAGGGCTTCTTGTCCAGTTGCACCGTGACCTTGTCACCAAACGTGTAGCCCAACTTCTTGAAGTCCGCGCCTGGAATGTCGGTAATGAGAGAGCCAAAGGGGTCATCGAGGGCGATCACTTGGCCGTCGATGCCATTGTCCGCCACGGTGGCCACTTTAGGAGTCAGACGGACAAGTTGCTGAACTTCCGGGCCCGCCAGGGTGTAGTCCCAACCGGCGGCAAGGTGCGCCCCTGCGGGAGAAAAGATGTCGCGTCCGTGGAAGGTGGAGGAGACATTGTCACCGATCATCCAGCCGGTATTGGTGATTTCCCGGGCAGATTCCAAGCCATCGCGGTCGACAACGGAAGAAATCAGACCGTTGTCGGGCAGAACAAAGTATTGGCCCTTTCTGGTTTTCACGATCACTGCTTTGCGCGACGTGCCTACACCGGGATCAATGACCACAACAAACACGGTGCCCGCGGGATAGTACGGAGTGACTCCAGTCAAGAACCGGGCACCTTCTTCGATCGAATAGGGAATGACCTGGTGGGTGATATCCATGATCCGCGCGTCAGGCATAATCCCAACCATGACTGCCTTGCAGATAGCCACCGCATCATTGGCGGTGCCGAAATCCGTCATGAAGACGATATTCGGCCTGGACGGAAGATTGATGACCGCGCCATGGGTTTCCTGCGGGGGCTTGGAACATCCAATCAGAAAAAAGCAGAGAACCAGAAATCCGTGAAAAACACCAAGTTTGTTTATACGTTTCAACACGAGCCTCACTTCATTTAGTCTACTGGCTGCCTGAAGGGGTTCAGGAACACAGCGAGTGGGAACCTGTGCAATACACATCACCACTTCCACAGAGTTCGGTCGTGATTTTATGTGCGCTGCGTGGAGCGCGGAACTTCACCCCTGACGTGCATCAATTATAGGCGATGGCTAGCAGGGAAGGTCAACCTGCGTTTGGCGCATTTGGCGCATAAGACGATTGCTATGAGTGGCGGGATTCACTAGAATAACGATGACTGTTTCGCTCAACAGAGTTGGTTTGGGGTCAGCTTCCCGTTCGCCCGCGTGAAGTCCAGCTCGTGCCCAATTTTAGATGAAGAAATCGTAAGGAGGACGCAAATGCGTCGCAGTTTCCTGTGTGCATTGGGGTTGGTATTAATGGCTACGGTGGCTGCTGCCGACCAAGTAACGTTAAAAAACGGAGATCGCATCAGCGGAAACATTGTCTCGTCCGATAGCAAGACATTGCTCATCAAGTCAGAATTTGCGGGCGACGTTTCGATTCAGTGGGATGCGATCGTTGGGATCGAATCCACGCAAAACCTTAACCTCACATTGAAAGATGGCACAAAGATTTCCGGCAAGATCACCACAGTGGATGGAAAATTCGTAGTGGCGGGCACGACCGCGCCATCGACGGCACCTCCGCCGTCGAAGGATACAGTTGTGGCCGTGCGAGACGACGCGGAGCAGAAAGCGTATGACTTGGCCGCGGAAAGAATGGCGCATCCGAAATTCACTTACTTCTGGGGCGGCTTGTTTGACACAGGGTTGGCGCTAACTCGAGGCAATTCCTCGACGGCCAACTTCACGTTTAATGCTAAGGCTGTCCGGGCAACACCGCGCGACAAACTGACGGTTTATACCAACTACATTTTTGCGAACAACGAAACCACCCTTCCCGCGACTACCACCGCAAACATGTTTCAAGCGGGCATCCGTGGAGACTTGAATATTGGTCCGCGCATGTTTGTCTATGCCACTGCGGACTTTACGACCAACCAACTGCAGCACCTGACGCTTCGCCAAACCTACGGTGGCGGCTTCGGGTATCACGTAATCAAAACCGACAAAACCATTTTCGATATTTTTGCCGGCTTGGATTATGATCGCGACGCGTTCGGCAGTTATACCTATGTCAACTCCGCACCCCCTCCCCCCTCCTTGCGGTTGCGGCCTATTATCTGAACAGCGCAGAATTTGTGGTCGGCGAGGAGTATGATTCCCATCTTTCGAAGCGCGTCATGCTGAACGAGCGCTTCTCTTTCTACCCCAATCTGTCGAACACAGGTGATTACCGGATGCAATTCAACGCTTCGCTTGCGGTGCAGATGAAGAACTGGCTCAGCTGGCAAACCAGTTTCTCAGACCAGTACATCAGCTATCCGCCCCCGGGGCTGAAAGGCAACGATCTGATCCTCTCCACCGGCTTGCGCGTCATTTGGGGAGCCAAGTTCTAGGGACAAGGATCTATGTAAGTTCGATTCCCCGTGTGGTCAATCTCGCGGAAAGGAGGCAACAGTATGAGTTTTCTTACGTGGATCGTGGTCGGGCTGATTGCGGGCTGGTTAGCGGGTCAGGTGATGAAGGGTGGGGGCTATGGAGTGCTCGTAGACATCATCCTGGGCATCCTGGGAGGAATTGTGGGCGGCTGGGTCTTCGGGATGCTACACCTCTGGCCCGGAGGAGGCATCTTCGGATCCATCATTGTAGCGTTCGTGGGAGCCGTCATCCTGGTATGGATTACCCGGTTGGTGAAGAGGGCCTGAACCAGAGCCAAGAATCGGATAAGAAGAGCTGCGCCGGAGCCCAAAGGGGCCCGGCGCGGTTCCATTTTGGGGGGGAAGAGGACCCGCACCCTGTACGCAAGGACAGGTTTTCCACAGCACCTGTACAGGCTCTCCGTAGGCCAAGTACAGGATTCATGGCGTTGTCTAAGTTTATTTGATTCAGTAGATTACGTGCGGTCACACGTTCCCTGTGGTACTAGAGCACTCGTTTAAGACGCACTTTAGTGCTGCTGTACCATAGGTTTTCTTCACAGCCACCTGTCTAATAGGGCAGGTCAAGCAATTGTTCCTTTTGGGCAAGATCGTAGGCTCGACCTGAACGACGGCTCCTTGGGAAAGAGAGTTAACTCGGAAATGATCAGGAAAGATAACCTCAGGAAGTGGATGTGGCTGTTCCTAGTCGTCCTAGCCGCGCTGCAGCTTTATGCTGTCCGCGAACTGCTTGCGGTCTTTGCCATTTTTATCCTTGGGTTTGGTGCCATCGCCCTGTGCGTGGCGACGCTGTATTTTCTCCACAAGGCTTGGGAAGCCGGGGTCATGCGGGCGGCAGCCAGCAAGCACCCTGTGTTTTTAGCGGCCCGCCGTAGCGTGGGCGCCATAGAGACTTGGGCTCGTACGCCGATCCGGCGACCGGATTCGGAGCCAGCCCGCTGAGGTTGTTTCTGCTTCACTCCTGAGAATGCGGGTTGGGGACCATCGTTTTGGGGTTTGTTGGTGCTGACCCGGCAGTCGAATGTAAGGCCAGCCGTCCTGAGAGAGCGGCTGGCCTTTTTCTTTTGGTGGCAGCTCTGTTAGGCTTGCGCCGGTCTTGGGAGGCTTCGTGTGAGAAACAAAGTTTGCGCAGGGCTGATTGCGGTCGGATTTGTCGGATTTTTTTCGAGCACTGTGGCGGGGGCGCGGCAAGCGGCTCCGGCTGCCTCAAAACGGATTGCGATTCGGGCAGGGCACTTGATCGACGGCAAGAGTGACACCCCGATTTCCAACGCGCTAATTCTTGTCGAAGGCGACAAGATTGTGAGCGTGAATCCCGGGGGGACAGCGCCAGCGGGAGTGGAAGTGATCGATCTTTCGAAGGCCACACTGCTGCCCGGTTTTGTGGACGCGCACACGCACGTGCTGCTGCAAGGCGACATCACAGCGGAAGACTACGACAAGCAACTACTGAAGCAGTCGATTCCGTACCGAGCCATTCTTGGAGCGCGCAACGCGCAGATTGCGCTGTCGCATGGGTTCACCGTGTTGCGCGACCTGGAAACTGAAGGCGCCATGTACGCCGATGTCGATGTAAAGCAAGCGATTGCAAATGGAGAGGTTCCCGGGCCACACATGCAAGTGGCCACACGGGCGATGACACCAACCGGCATGTACGGCCCGCTCGGCTATTCCTGGGAAATTCGGATCCCGCAAGGTGTGCAATACGTGGACGGAATGGACGAGATTCGCAAGGCCGTGCGCGAGCAGGTGATGTACGGCGCGGATTGGATCAAGTATTACTCTGACCACGGATATTATTATGGGTCGGACGGCGTGTTGCATAGCCACGTGAATTTCAGCGACGAGGAAGCGCGCGCCATCGTGGAGGAAACTCATCGCATCGGAAAGAAGGTTGCGGCGCACGCGATTGGCAGCGATGGAATTGCCGCCGCGCTTCGTGCTGGAGCGGACACCATTGAGCATGGTGACGGGATGACTGAGGCGGAAATGGAGGAAATGACGCGACGCGGGATCTATTGGGTCCCGACGATTGCCGTTGGCGCGTATGTCGCGAATGGAAGGCAAGGAAACTGGCCGAAGATGGTAGACACAGAAAAAGCAGCGTTTCAGTTGGCACTGAAAAAAGGGGTGAAGATCGTGTTCGGCACGGACGCGGGCGGGTTTGATTGGCGGGATTTGAACGAAGCCAAGGAATTCGAATATTACGTGAACTACGGCATGACGCCGATGCAAGCCATCCGAACGGCGACCACCAGCGCGGCAGAATTGTTGGGATGGAGCGAGAAAATGGGGACGATTGAGGCAGGGAAATGGGCGGACATGGTAGCGGTCTCAGGGGATCCTCTAAAGGACATCACGGAATTGCAGCGAGTGAAATTCGTGATGAAGGGTGGGGCAGTGTTCAAGAACGATTTGCGATAGAAGATTCCCTGGATTCCCTGGGTTCACACTTCGTCGGATCGAGGCTTTCGCACCAAGTACACAGGGCATCGATGGCCTTTCATCGGCTCGTAGGGCTCCGAGACATTTGTGAACAAGTTGGAGTTTCCTTAAATATCAGACGCGGACGCAGGGAGCATTTAGAAAAAGGCGGCGCCGCCATCTACGTTGATGGATTGGCCAACTATAGCGCTGGCCATGTCGGAACACAGGAACAGAGCAGCTTGCGCGATCTCCATGGCGGTCTGGCCGCGCCCTTGGAGAATGGAGCTGAGGAAGCCCTTTAATTGTTCTTCCGGGCTCACATTCAATCGTTCCGCCAACGTTTTTCCAAGTTGCTTGCTCATTTCCGTTTCGGTAACGGGGCCGGGACAAATTGCGTTCACGCGCACGCCCTGACGGGCGGCTTCGGCGGCCATGACGCGGGTTAGGCCTAGTAGCCCAGCTTTGGCTGCGGCGTAGGCCGATCCCCAACCAAAGGCGGATTTTGCGGACAGGCTAGAGATATTGAGAATGACGCCCGATTTGCGCGCATACATTTCAGGCAAAACCAGCTTGCTCAAGATGAAGGCGGCGCGCAAATGAACGGCAAGGACCGTGTCAAATTCCTCGAGGGGATACTCTTCCACCGGGAGCACTGGGCCATAATGCCCCGCATTGTTGACCAGGATATCGACGCGGCCAAACTTTTCCCGTGCAGCCGCCATCAAGCGAGCACAATCAGGCTCGGCGGTAAGATCAGCGGTAAGATAAGCGGCGATTCCGTTTGCCGAGGCGATTTCTTCCGCGGTCGCCGACAATTCTGATTCTGTGCGCGCCGAAAGGAAAACGGTGGCGCCTTCCTGGGCAAAGAGTTTGGCCATCGCGCGGCCAATACCGCGTCCCGAGCCGGTAATTACGGCAACTTTATTGGGCAATAGCATAACCCTGAAACGATACCAGCCTTGCCACCTTCCGTGCCACCCTTGCAGAAATCATGACGGAATCTTGATTTGCGTGCATTTCGCATCAGTGTGACAATCAAAAGATGTGCAAAACAACTTATCGCGCTCTGACACTCTCCCTGGGGGGAACACTGTTGTGCGGGATCGCCTTTGCTCAGCAGTCTGCCACGCCCCCAACGAATCCACCGGCTTCGTCGACCACGACTCCCGCGAAGCCGAAAACAGCAACAAGCGGGACGACCACAGTGAAGAGAACGCCTGCTCCCCTGGTTCTAAAGACGCAAAAGGACAAGTCCAGCTATGCCATCGGCCTGAATATCGGAAAAGGCCTCAAAGAAAACATGAAGAAGGACTCGGTTGACGTGGACACGGACATCCTTATGCGGGGAATGAAGGATGCGTTGGCGGGCAATAAGCCGTTGATGACCGATGAAGAATCCCAAGCAGCGCTGACGACGCTGCAGAACGATTTGCGCAAGCACCAACAGGAGCTCCATGACGCACAAGTAACGAAGAATCTGAAGGCAGGAGAAGCGTACGCGGCGGCGAATAAAACCAAGCCCGGCGTAGTGACGCTGCCGAGCGGGTTACAGTACAAGATTGTCACCGAGGGAACGGGCCCGAAACCCACGTCGGACGATGTGGTCATCTGCAATTACAAAGGCACGTTGGTGGACGGCACAGAATTTGACAACTCATTCAAGCGCGGCAAGCCTGCGACGATACCCGTGGGCCAGGTCATTAAGGGCTGGACAGAAGCGCTGCAGTTGATGCCGGTAGGGTCCAAGTGGGAAATCGTTATTCCTCCGGGATTGGGCTACGGAGACAAAGGCGCAGGGCCGATTGGTCCCGACGAGACGTTGCTGTTCGAGGTGGAGTTGGTTTCGATCCAGCTGAAGGCGGAAGCGAAGCCGGGTGCTGGTGCCACGACTCCGGATGCGCAACCTGAAGCGAAGCCTCAGGCCCAACGGCAGACTCCGCCTCAATCTCAGGCACAGCCTCAAGCTCAACCACAGACGCAGCCGCAGACTCCGCCACAGGCGAAGCCACAGCAATAAGCGGTCCGCTGGCGGAGGTTAGAATTCAAAACAAAAAGCCGGGAATGGCCGTCTCTCTCCTCCCGGCTTTTGCATTTCCATTCCCTTCTACTTAGTTACTTTGAGCCCTTTCAGCAGATGGTTCACAGCTTCTTCGGCCTGGTAGGGGGTAATGGTGTTCTTGTTGTTCAGGTCTTTCTGGCTGATCGCGCGATACGCGAGCTTCTTTGGATTGCGCAGCGCGACGTCAATCACAAAGGTGCCAGCGTGGTATCTCACGGTGCGATATTCCACTTCGGGCGGTCCCCATCCCCAACCAGACCAGCAGCCGTAAGGACCGCAGACGGCGCCTGGATAACCGCCAGGGTACACGTTGCCGACGGTGGCTTTCTGGGTCTTTACGGCAACGTGATAATCGACCAGGAAATCGGCCGTCGCCGGGTCATTGACCTGCACAAGGCCCTTGGTCTTCAGGGCCCGCTCAATGGCTTGCTTGAGTTGGTTGCGATTGGCCTCGGTATTCCAGTCGCGATTGCTTTCCATGCGCTGCTCCGCTGGGGGAGCCGAAGTGATGACATCTCGCGAGACCACAGGGCGAGTGTCGGTGTCGCGTTGCACCTGCGCGGCTGGAGGCGCCATTGGACGCCAAGCCCAGGTCATGCCCTTTGCGACCCGGACGTCCGGATCGCGGAGTATCTCCACATTATCGTTACAACCAATCAGCGCCATACCCCCCAAAAGTACGGCTGCCATGAATCCTGCCCCTGCTTTTCGTATCCCCAGTTCCACGTCACATACCTCCACATGATAAGAAACACCAGTGCTGTCAAAAAGTTGGCTGTTACTTTGGTGGTGTACTACTTTACCCCGGAAGCGGCCCAGTCGGCGGGAGGAAACACAATCGGCCAGAATTTCGCGGCCGGCCGGTCAAATTCAAAGGCGACCCGATAAAAGTCCAGTCCGTCCTCTTCGGTGCGCACCACGCGGCAGCTCGTTTCGGAGCTGTTTTGGGGATTACTGAGGAGGAAGGACTGACCCACGTGGAGGTGCTGCCGCATCCTCAGAAGCCCGCCGTGAGCATTGACGACTTGCGTTTCCGCCTTCTCCTGGATTTGCTTGCGATCTTCGTCTTCGGCCACGACGTGGACAGTCATGCGCAAAATCACACGCTCGCTTCTCCGCCGATTGTCTTGGTGGGCCATCATCAAGAAATCCTTATTTGGCATTCTACCCTTTTCTGGGCTTCGCCGACTGGCCTAACAGACAGGGTGTGATCCCCCAAACACTTGGTCGGCGCAACTGGCGACGGCAATTTTGCCCTAGTGACCCATTGCCAGAGTTTGTGGAAAGCAGGCGCCAGAAGAGCGACTTTGATATGATAGAATTCTGCAAATTCAGCAGCTTAGGGAACAGATGGCTATACAAACTGAGACAAAAACATTGCTTCGGGTGCGCCCACGCGGGTTTTGCGCTGGAGTGGTACGCGCGGTCGATATTGTGGAATTGGCTTTAGAAGCTTACGGCGCGCCGGTCTACGTTCATCACGAGATCGTGCACAACACTTACGTGGTGGAACAACTGCGGCGTCGCGGCGCCATCTTTGTGGAAACAATCGGCGAAGTGCCGTCCGGGTCCGTATTGGTGTTCAGCGCCCACGGAGTGCCGCCGACGGTCCGGCAGGAGGCCAAAGAGCGGTCACTGCGGGTGATTGATGCGACATGCCCCTTGGTGACGAAGGTGCACTTGGAAGCGCTAAAGTTCGCGCGAGAAAAGCGAACCATCATCCTGATCGGCCACAAAGACCATCAAGAAATCGTAGGCACTTCCGGAGAGGCGCCGGATCGGACTTTGGTGGTCGATTCGATTGCGGCGGTCGATGCTCTCGAAGTCGAGGACCCAGAAAAACTGGCGTTTCTGACGCAGACGACGCTGAGCCTCTACGACACGCAGGAAATTGTGGCGCGCCTGCGCCAGCGGTTCCCGAAGATTCTCGGGCCGGCGAGCGACGATATTTGCTATGCAACGCAAAACCGCCAGGAAGCGGTAGAGCATGTGGCGAAGGATGTCGATTTGATTCTGGTGGTGGGCTCGCAGAATAGCTCCAACAGCAATCGGCTGGTGGAGTTGGCCAAACGCTTAAATGTGAAAGCCCGGCTGATCGACTCCGCCGCGCATATCGATCCGTCGTGGCTGGACGGAGTGCGGCGCATCGGGCTAACTGCCGGAGCGTCGGCGCCGGAAGTGCTGGTCGAGCAAGTCAGCGAACGACTCGCGCAATTCGGGTTTACAGACCAGCGAGATCTGGACTTGATCCGCGAAGACGTGCGCTTCACCTTACCCGCGGAACTTGCCTCGATCGCGCCAGCGCCGCACCGCTAGGTTTAGGGCGGCCTGGTACAGTCGGATTTTGTAATGCCGGGCAGGGGAATACCCGGCGTCGTTGCTGTTGCCCGGCACAATCTGTCGTTTCACAAGGAGCGTACTTTGGCGGTCAAAATTGTCCGTCAGCCGAACAAGATTGCTCTGATTGGCGCACCATCGAGTGCCGCCGCATTTTCCCCCGGCAGTGAAAAAGCGCCGGCAGCCCTGCGCGCCGCCGGCCTGGTAGAAAAACTCCAAGCCATTGGTTATGAGGTAGTGGATCTAGGCGATTGCGCGCCGCAAATGTTTGCCGACGACGAAGAGCACAAGCGGGCGCGAAACCTACCGGCCATTGTCGAATCCCTGAATGACCTGAAACCGCGGGCGGAAGTAGCAGTGAAGTCTGGAGCCCTAGTTCTAGTGTTGGGTGGCGACTGCACGCAGATGGTCGCACTGTTAACGGGGGCACGACGCTACTACAAACACTTCGGCTTACTGTGGTTCGATCGCGATGCGGATTTGAACACCCCAGCAAGTACGCCATCGGGGCGCCTGGATGGAATGGCGCTCGCCGGGATTCACGGTCGAGGCTCCGCGGAACTGGTACGATTCTGGAGCGAACCGCCGCTGGTGCGTGAGCCGGACACGTTGATTTATGGACTAGAGCGGGTGGATCCTGCCGAGCAAGAGATTCTGTCCCGTTCGCCGATCCGCCACATCTTTGCTGCGGACATACAACTGAAAGGCGCTGCCAGCGCTGCGCAGAGTGCTTTGGCGCAGTTGCATGCCGATGGCCGGGAGTTCCTGCTGCACTTGGACCTGGACGTCATCGCCCAGGAGGAGTTTCCGGCGACGAATGTTCCGGGCAGCGGGGGGCTATCGTCTGCGGATGTGCAGGCTTCGTTGAATGAATTCGTTAAGCACAAGAATTTGCTTGGGTTCGATGTAGCCCAATACAATCCCGACAAAGATCACGACGGAACGGGCGCAAAACGGCTCATTGCGTTGCTGAGCGAAGCGCTGCTCGCCCGATTCACCGCCCTTGCTCCCCCTGTCGCATCGGGTGGGACGGATATGGTTTCCAGCACGCCAGAGCCCTCTTCTTCAACTCCTCAAACTGGCGAAGAAACATAAATTGCTTGAGTGAGATCGTCGATCCGGTAAGATTTACCGAAAAAAGCCGACCGCTAGAGAATTCTTTCGTACTAGCTCCCGTAAAATCCCGCGTGAATTAATAGGCCAATAAAACAAAAGTAAGGGATTTAGCTGACTGGCTCAAAGAGTGCTCTTAGCGGGGGTAAGGGGGATTCTATGTCGACCGCATTCGCGCCCCGACCTGGAGTTTGTCCGGAGTACCAACGTTTACTCGACTCCTGTCAAAAATGTTTAGCTGCCTGGCAACAAAGGCGGACGCTCGCTGAGCGTGGCACCGTGGCTGGCGACAGAATCCGCGAACAGCTGAACCGGTTGCAAGACGAATATGCGCGCGCCCACGCCTTGCTGGAAAGTCACGAACAGTTTTGCCAAACTTGCCAATACATCGCCAAAGTCGGTGGCTTGGATTTTGAGAGTATGTCCAGCGCCCTGAATCGCCACGGGCGATACCTCTAAACCCAAAACTTGGATCATTGAGCCTGTCCAGATTCTGGGCGTCTCAGTCTGTGTTGTCTTCCCCTGCACACTCGCCACACTTCGATGAAGGGTGGCGTCGTACGGCTGGTCTCAAGCGACTGCGATACCCCCTTATGGAATGACTTTTTCAGACAAAAACTCGATTGAATTAATGCAAAAGTTTAATCATCAGACTCATCGGTTTCTAGCGGCGCAGGCAACAGTTAGAATAGAACCACGACCCACAGATCGATTGGGTGTGAACGCACAAACTAGCGTTGAGATGGAGCGACATGGGGACTCGGCTGCAAGTGATGAAGTTTGGTGGAACGTCCGTAGGCAACGCGGAGTGCATCGCGCGGGCAGCAAAGATTATCGCGCAGGGGGCAAGAGAAGGGCGTTGCGTGGCCGTCGTGTCTGCCATGAGTGGAGTCACAAATAAATTGATTGAGGCAGCAAAGACGGCGCAGAGCGGAAATGGGACCGGCGCCACGGCCGCGATGGACGCTTTGCGGTCACAGCATGAGACCGCGTTGGCAAGCCTGATCAAGAGCGAAAACCAACGGGCGCGAGTGAGAAAAAAACTGGACGTCGTGTTGGCGGAAGGCCTGCGGTTCTGCGAAGGAACGGCGTTGCTGCGAGAACTTTCTCTGCGGACGATGGACGCGATTTCCAGTCTGGGGGAGCGTTTGTCTGCGCCGCTGGTTTCCGCCGCAGTCAAGGAACTGGGGTTAGAGAGCGAGGCGGTGGAGGCGACAGATCTGATTGTGACCGATGAATTCCACGGCGGGGCCGAGCCACAGATGGAACAGACCCGGCAAAAGTCACACGGGCGGATTCTGCCGTTGCTCGAACGTGGAATAGTGCCAGTGGTCACCGGATTTCTGGGGGCTACGCCAAAAGGGGAGCTCACCACATTGGGGCGCGGCGGATCCGATTATTCCGCAACCATTCTGGGGGCCGCACTGGACGCCGATGAAGTCATCATATGGACGGACGTAGAAGGAGTTTTGACAGCAGACCCACGACTGGTGGCAGAGGCGCAAACGATTCCGGAAATTTCGTACCGGGAAGCGGCGGAATTAGCGTATTTCGGCGCGAAGGTGCTGCATCCAAAGACGCTCAGGCCCGTGGTGCAGGCGGGGATTCCGGTGTGGATCCGGAACAGTTTCGCGCCGGAAAAAGCAGGAACGAAGATCACGACGCAGGGGCAAAACATCGGCGGAGGCGTGAAAGCCTTGACGGCGATTCAAGATGTGACGCTCATCAGCGTCGGCGGGCCAGGGATCGTGGGATTGCCTGACGTGGTAGCGCGGACCTTTTCGACGACCGCGGAAGTACGAGCGAACGTGCTGTTGATTTCCCAATCGTCTTCTCAGAATGACATTTGCTTCGGTGTGTCCTCCGCAGATGCGCAGAGGACGGTCGCGGCATTGCGCAAGGAATTCGCGCAGGATCTAGCTCACCATAAGGTCGAACACATTCGCGTCGACCCGCACATTGCGATTGTGGCGGTGGTCGGTCAGAACATGTGCGGCACCCCTGGAATTGCGGGCAAGACGTTTAACGCGATGGGAAAAGAAGGAGTAAATCTGATTGCCATCGCACAAGGGTCGTCGGAGACAAACATTTCGTTTGTGATTGAGGAACAATCGGTGGTGCCAGCGTTGCGAACGTTACACCGAGAGTTCGGTTTACAAAAGTCTGCTCACTAGTATCGATTCTCCACTCAGAAACCAAATGGTTTGGAGCTTTGCCGAGCTCTGCCTATGACTCGGCGAATTTCATGGGCGCTTCCGCGCGTTTACGGTGATAGCGAGCCAGGCCCAACCACGAAAGGTTCAGCGCGCCATTGAAAAGGTAATGCGAGACTTCCTCTGGGGAAAGGAAGTGGGCCGCGTCCGCTGCAATTTGCCGGGCAAACTCATGCATGGCTGCGGAATCGTCGAGGTGACGAGCAAGGAGGCCGGCCGAGAGATCGCGCCAGCGGTGAAGGCGTTCTCGATAGTTGGCCAGATGGGCCGAAGGATGATCGGAAAAAGAAAAGTGCGTGAGAAAGAGCCTGTTGGGATGAAGGTTGGCGATCGCGTCAAGAGAAGTGTCCCAGAGTTCGATGGCGATATCGGGCGGAGGAGTGGCGGGAAGAATGAAGGGATGACCATTGATGGAGATGCCCGCGGTGTCGCCCACGAACGCGGTGGCGTCGGCAGGATCGAAGTAGGTGAGGTGGTGAGAAGCATGTCCTGGAGTGGAGAGAACCTGGAGTTGGCGCGAGCCTAAGGCGATGGTCTCGCCACCGTCGAGAGCGTGAAGATTCGAAGAAGGAACAGGTAGAAACTCGCCGAACAGGCGCCCCATGTCTTGTCCGTACAAACGGGAAGCACTTTGAAGAAGTCTGGACGGATCAATCAAATGGGAAACGCCACGCGAATGCACGTATACCTTCAAGCGCGGGTTTTCGCGGACCAGTTGGCCCGTAGCCGCAGCATGGTCCAGATGAATATGAGTCAGGAAGATGGCGCTCAGGTCGGAAACACGCAAGCCCTGCTGTTCGAGTTGTTGACGGAGAGTCGAGATGGTCGAGGCCGGTCCGGGGTCGACAAGCGCGGAAAATTCTTTCAAGCGAAGAAGGGCGCAGGCAATCGAACGAGGATGGCCAGCCCAATGAAGGTCAATAACAGTGGTCGCGTCCACGAGTTCTTTAGTCTATCGCAAGGAAAGAGAGAAGTAATGGAGATTGCGGGAAAGCGAGATGCGGGGACGAGGAGGCGGAGAGGGCCGGGTGGTCTGCGAGGAAATACTTGCAGAATGATGAAGTTATAGAATATGCTTTGGACCACAGCGACTTGTTCTATCCGTCTCGCGCTAAGCGAGTGATGTGCTTCACGGAACCGCCCAATGTTAGCGGAACAAGTACAACGCTGGGGGTTGTTCTTTGGCCTCCGTCAATCACGTTAGGTGGTCCAGAGGCAAGACAAGTGAAATCTACGGGATTCTTTAGGTATATTTAGGGAGGATGAGACTATGCGCAATTGGTGTGCAACTGTGGCGATGGGTGCGCTTTTAGCCCTGCCGCTCTGTGCTCAGCAGAAAGATCCGAGCACAGGGAATGTAACGAACGGAACGGATGACAATACGGCAACTGCCAAGGCTACAGCGAGTGATTTTAGCATCGCTCCAGGTTCGCCCACGCTGTTTGCAATGCCGGCAGCCGCTGCGGCCAACCCAGCGGACATTTATTCGGATTGGGATAACAACCCCTGGAACCGTCATGCCTGGGGTTTGTTAACGCCGAGGTTTGAGTTAGCAGGGATGTTTCAATATATTAATTATAACCCCGGTAGCTTCCAGAATTTCAACACCTTTGGCGCGACGGGTTCGTTCACGTATAACGCAAATAAGTGGTTGGGCCTGACAGCGGAAATCGGCGGGTACCATTTCAAACGGCAGATCGTGGAAACGATATCGGGCAGCCTGCAGAGCTACATGTTTGGACCCCGCGTAAACTTCCGTCACTTCGACCACATGACGCCCTTCGTGGAAGTGATGTTTGGCGCAGGACATGCCGGTTCACAGTTGACCGGCACGGCTTCGCAGTCTTCCTTCGCGCTTCTGGCTGGTGGCGGTGTGGATGCCGTCATCATCAAGAACCTGGCATGGCGCGTTTTCGAAGCGGACTATTTCATGACGAACTTCACCGGCTCGTTGGTGAGCCCCAACGGACGTCAGAACAGCTTCCGCATCGGCACGGGTCTGGTCCTGCGTTGGGGCTATCCGCCAGAACCGCCGAAGCCGATTCATCCGCCGACAGCGGCCTGCTCGGCCAATCCGACGTCTGTTTACCAGGGTTCAACCGAACCGGTCACGATCCACGTCGACGCGACCGATCCGGACAAGGTGGGACTCACCTATAGCTACACCGCGACCGGCGGAACGGTGGACGGCACAGGGCCAGATGCGCGGTGGAATCCCTCCGGCTTGGCCCTCGGCTCCTACACGGTTAACGTGAAGGTGGACAACGGCCACGGCGGCACGGCAACGTGCGCCGCGGATGTCGCTGTGAATAAGCGTCCGAACCGGCCGCCAGTGATCTCCTGCGCGCCGGAACGCACCCCGATTCTCGCCGGAGAGCGCGTAGCGATCAACTCGACCGCGAGCGATCCCGATGGCGATCCAATCACCTACAGCTACACGACAACAGGTGGCCAGGTGACAGGCAATGGCCCTGTGGCGCAGTTTGATTCCACCGGGTTGTCTGCCGGCAGCTACACCATCACGGGCACAGCCGATGACGGTCAGGGCGGACGTGCGACTTGCACGGCCACCGTTGACGTCCAGCAGCCAGCCCCGCCGCCACAAGCGACGAAGGTTGGCGATTGCGGCTACAACAAGGTTGGGGCAGGACGCTTCGACAACGCTTGCAAGCGCGTTGGAGATGACGTAGCCCTCCGCCTGAAGAACGAGCCGAATGCCAAGGTCGTTGTTGTTGGCTACGCCGACAAGAAGGAACCGAAGGCTGATAAGCTCGCACAGCAGCGTGCCGATGGCGCCAAGAAGTACCTGGGCGAAAAGGGCATCGATGCTTCGCGAATCTCCACTCGCGTCGGGACGGCGTCCACAGAGAAGGGCTCGGAAAAGGAGAATCGCCGAGTCGAATTCATCTTCGTACCCGAAGGGGCGACCTACTAAACACCCATGTCCGGGACGAGTGTGAACGCACTCGCAACGGGCGCAAACAAATCAACGAACAGCGGGCTCTCCGAGGAAAGCTTCGGGGAGCCCGTTTTCTTTGCGGGAAAGAAGTCCAAGAGGGAGGCTGCGGTTTGCGATTGAAGATTCTGGCAGGAATGCTGCTGACGGTAGGCGTCAGCGGAGCGATCCGCGCACAGGGCTGGACACGGCTGGGGCCGGAAGGCGGCATGGTGGTGTCGCTCGGGGCCGGGCGAACCGACGAGGTTTATTTGGGCACAGCGGATGGTCACGTGTTCGCAAGTAGCGACGGCGCAACGTCCTGGGAGCTGCGCGGGCGCGTGGGACGCCGGTTGGATGCCGTGGTAACGCGTCTCCTGGTTGATCCTCGGGAAAAGAAGCGGATCTTTGCCGCCGTTTGGTATCAGGAGCCCGGGACAGGTGGTGGTGTGTTCGAAAGTGAAGATCGCGGACAGAGTTGGAAATTGCTGGGGCTCGAAGGGGAAGCGGTTCGCGCTTTAGAAATGGCGCCATCTCAGCCGGAAGAACTCGTCGCGGGGACGCGCACCGGGGTGTTTCGTTCGTTGAACGGGGGGAAAAGTTGGACACGGATTTCTCCTGAGGGCGACGCAGAAATCAGGAATTTGGATTCTCTGGCGATCGACCCGCGCAATACGGAAGTAATCTATGCAGGCACGTTTCACCTGCCCTGGCTGACGCGAGACGGCGGAAAAACCTGGAAGCCGGTCATTGCGGGAATTATCGACGATTCGGACATCATGAGCCTTCGGCTGGATGCGAGCAATCCCGAGCGCGTGTACATGAGCGCTTGTTCCGGAATCTATCGCAGCGAGAACCAGGGCGGTGAGTGGACGAAGCTGCAGGGCATTCCCTATGCCGCGCGAAGAACGCAAGTGATTGTGCAGGACCCGGGGAGCCCGAAGACGTTGTATGCCGGGACTACGGAAGGATTATGGGTGACGAGGGACGGCGGAGAAAGCTGGGCACGCACGACATCGAAAGATTGGGTGGTGAACAGCATAGTCGTGCTTGGCGACAAGAACAATGGAGCGGGGCGGGTTGTGCTGGGAACCGAGGGACGGGGCGTACAGGTGAGCGACGACGCCGGCGTGAGTTTTGTGGACGCCAATCGCGGGTTCACGCATGTCGTGGTGAAACAACTTGTCGCTGATGAACGCCACGCGGGTCATGTGCTGATGATGGTGGAGGAGAAGAGCACATTGGAGGTTCAGGAAAGCGGAGATGACGGCAAAAGCTGGGCGCCCGTTCCGTTCAGAAGCGTGGAGAACGGAAAAACGAGGACACGGAACACGGCAGAGGTACAAGAGGTGTTCGCGAGTCCGTGGGGCTGGTTGGTGCGATTGGAAAACGGAACATTCTGGATGTGGGACGAAACGAAAAAATCGTGGAAGGAATGGAAGTTGATTCTTCCTGTGGCACAACCCGGGGGCATTGTGGGGCAAACGCCGAGGGCGATAAAAACCCATGTATCGCGACAACTCGTTCCCGGTGCCGCGATTACTTTTGCGCAGAATGATGCCCTCGTCGCTACAAACGAGGGCTTGCTGCGCTGCACGGAGTCTGGGAAATGCGCGCAGGTTAAGGCCTTTGGTCACGAGACGAGGATTCGCGCCGTCTGGACGTCTTCGGCGGGCCGCGAGATGGGCGTGGTGGCCACTGGGAAGCTAGGGTTTTCCTCCGACGGAGGCGAGACAGCGATTTGGCAGGACCTTCCTGTCTTTGGCGAACAAGTCTCCTGGCTGGATATCGCCGAATTCAATTCGGAGAAGAGGATGTATCTGGGCACCAGCAAAGGAATTTTCACTTCACAAGCTAACGGCGCTAATTGGCAGCAAGTGGCAGGAGGACTGCCGGCAGGTCAGGTGGAGCAGTGGCTGCGTCGTCCGGAAGTTTGGGCGGTCAGCGAACGGGATGGGGGGCTGTATATCTCCAAAGACAGTGGTGGCACTTGGAATCGGGTCGATCACGATCCGGAGCGCGGGACGTTTACCGGGCTAGCGGCCACAACGAGCGGCGCGGTGCTGGCAGGGTCGCAGAGCGAAGGACTCCTGCGGTGGAATTCCCAGAAGGAAGCAAGGGCAGGCGCGCAGTAAACGGATTGGCGAAGAATTGCAGGACACGCCGCTTGAACTCAGCGGGCTGATAGCCAAACGCCGCAGTATGATGCGCATCCGGCACGACCCAGAGCGATCGGGGACCGTGGGCAGCGGCGTAGATCCTTTGGGAGTGGCGGCAGGGAAGTGTGGTGTCCGCGGAGTCGCAAATAAGAAAGACAGGGAAAGGTCGTGCGGCGACCGCATGTTCGGGAGAAACAGCGGCGGCAGAAAATCCGGCAAGGGATTGTCCATGAGCCAGCATCACCCAAGCGCCCGGGGCGAAAATGGTTTTTCCCAGCCATGGGTATTTCTGAAGGCCGGCATAGTCATACGAGGCTTCGCGTAGGCTGGCAAAGGGAGCTTCGGCCACAACGGCTTCGAGGCGCCCGTCGACCCCGGCGGATTGCAATGCGATTCCCGCACCCATGGATTCACCCAGCGCATATATGTGAAGAGGATGTTCGGAGGCGACGAGCGCGTCGAGGATCGCGCGGGTGTCGTTGCGCTCGAGCCAGCCGTACGTAGCTATCGGGCCCTCGCTTTCCCCGTGAGCGCGAGCGTCCATCAGTGTCACGCCATAGCCAGCTTGAAGGAGCACGAGGGCGTGTTCTAGAACGCCCATGTGGTTGTCGCCCACACCGTGGAACAGCAAGACCCAGGAACCGTTGGGATGCGCGGAGCGCACTTTCCAACCACGCAGCAAGACGCCGTCCGGAGCGCGAACGTCGAAAGGTCCCCGGTGAACACCGAGTTGCGCGAAGGAAACATCGGCTTGGTGGAGAAGATCAGGCGTGAGCGGGCGGCGCAGAGGATGCAGGAAATTAGAAGCAACGAGCCACCCAAGCACCATCGCGATGATAGGTGGGAAAAATAGAAGGATCAGTAGAATCCGAAGGTATCGCCGGCGCATGGGCCTCTCATTCGAGGATAATAAGTTCAAGAGCGGAAGAGGACATCTTCGCGCTGAAACATTTTGACGGCGAGGAAGAGCGCGGCGCCGGCATAGACGCAAGTGGAAAAGAAAATGATGGCGATGAAATTCCAGTGGTAAGTGCCAGTCACAATTTCTTTGCAGAGCAAACTGGCGTTGAGAATGGGAATCAGAGCGAGCTTCGCGTCGAGATCGATCGGAAGCATGGCGGCTACGGCGGGTATGATCACGATGAACATGAGCGGACTGATGTAGCTCTGCGCTTCCTTATAGCTCTTGGCGAAGAGGGAAACGGTCATGAGACTGGCCGCGAACAGCACGGCGACGGGAAGAACCATGACGAAGATCGACAGGATCGTCGTGAAGTGAATTTTCAGTTGAAACTGGGCAGCGTCGGGACCAGCTTTATCAAAGGCGTGGAGATGTTCCAGCACGGCGAAGGAACCACCCATGGAGATGACCGAGAGAGCCGCAGTCACAAGCGCGGCGGTGAGGACGAGGAAAAATTTGCCAAGGACAAGGTCTACACGAGCAATGGGGCTGGAGAGGATGGTCTCCATAGTGCCACGTTCTTTTTCGCCGGCGGTCAGGTCCATGGCGGGATACATGCTGCCGGTCAGACAGAGCAGGATCACCATATAACCGATCATGCCGCCAAACGCGGCGGCACCCACCATTTCGGCCGGGACGACGTTGTGTTCCTGAATCTCAAAGGGTTTCAGCGCCGTCTCAGGGAGATGCTGCGCGGCAAGATTATCCTGGACGATGCGATCACGATACGTTTCGAGACTTTTCTGGATATTGTCCGTGGCGAAGGCGGATTTCATGTTGCCTTCGTAATTGTGGATCAGCAAGGTAGCGGGTCGCTGATGGGCAACATCCTCCTGGAAACCCGGAGGAATTTCGACGGCGGCGCGAATGTCCTTGTTGACAATCTGCGCTTTCCAATTCGGCTGCGTCGGAACAATTTTAATTTTCTTAGAAGTGCGGAGTAACGCCAAAACCTCCGGAGAGTCGTCCCCACCAAGGATCATCACGGAAGAGATTTCCGCCCGTGCCATGGCGACCACTTCAGAGAGCACCGCCCCCAGACCGGCCGTGAGCACGGGGAAAAGGACAAGGGGCACGAGGAGAGAAGAAATTAGGGTGCGGCGGTCGCGGAGAGCTTCGCGGAGTTCCTTGCGATAGACGATGGCGATATTGCGGAGGTTCATGTCAGTGGGCCTCCTGAGCGACGTAGAGAGGAGCCACGATGCGGACGAAGATTTCCTCAAGGTCGTTTTCGCGATAGCAGTCCCGGAGTTCGGTGAGCGAACCTTCGGCCAGGAGTTTGCCGGACTGAATGATGCCGATGACATCGCAGAGCTTTTCGACTTCACTCATAATGTGTGTGGAGAAAATGACGGTTTTTCCCTGTTGACGGCACTCGCGGATGAACTCGATGATGGTGCGAGCGGTCATAATGTCCAGCCCGAGTGTAGGTTCGTCGAAAATCATGACTTGAGGATCGTGGACCAGGGTGCGGGCGATGGAAGTTTTCTGCTTCATGCCGGTGGAAAGTTTGTCGCAGCGGCGGTCGCGGAACGAATTCATGTCCAGACGGGAAAAAATCTCGTCGACGCGTTTTTTTAGGTTCGTTTCACTGAGACCATTGAGTCGGCCGAAGTATTCGACCATTTCCTGGGAGGTCAGGCGCGGATATAGCGCCGTAGCAGTAGAAAGGAAACCGACGTTGGCGCGGACTTTTTCCGGATCGTCGATGACGTCATGGCCGCAAACGGTGGCGGTGCCGTCCGTCGGCTCAAGAATGGTGGCCAGCATGCGCAGCGTAGTGGTTTTGCCAGCACCATTGGCACCCAGCAGGCCGTAAATCTGTCCTGGTTTACAGGTGAAGGAGACATTATCGACGGCGCGGATTTGGCCTCGCTTCTTGTCTTGAAACACTTTGCTGAGACCCCGAGTTTCGATCATGCAGCTATCCTCTCGTCACAAAACAGGGTGGTAGGCAACCTGGCGCTAAATGGGATACGCGAGGGTTCGCCGGAAAATATCAGAGAGCAAGCCCAAAATGGCGTACGAAAGAGAGTCCTATCCCTTGTGGCAGTTTGGGCACTGTTTGGCATCGAACTTATCAGAAGGCACGCGAAAGACGTTGTTGCATTGAATGCACACACGATGGACGTACCCCTGATGTGGCTTCGGAGGCTGCGGTGAAGCTTCGGTGGAGCCTTTGGGACGGGCGTCGGAGACCTCATTCATCGCAGTCATTCTATCATGCAGATGCATTTCCCGGGGGACGGCATCCCGGGTGATTCCCGGGAGCATCAGAAAATGAAGGACAGCGGGAAGTGTGTAGAGAAATGGAGTAACCTCCTGATAGACTTTAGGTTAGCAGGCGACCGCCACACGAAACCGGCCAGCAAGCTCCATCCTTGAAAGAGGCATCCGGACGCAGTTGTTCCGCCTGCATATTCCCGCGGCGCGCGTGTGTGGGACGAAAGAAGAAAGTTACAGAAACTTATGGACAGGAAGTTGAGAAACCGGACGCTCTTGCTGCTCGGACTGGCAGCCGTGGTGGCGTTTGTGCTGATCCGCGCCACCGGACGACAGCCGGTCGCAAAAATATCGGCAACGAGACCGGTGCGGCAGACCATCATGTCCTCGATCAGCAGTAATGGAAAGGCGGAGCCAATCGCGCCGTACATCGTGCGGGCCCAGTCGGATACATTCGTGGAAAAGGTATATGCCGCGGAAGGCCAGAACGTAAAGAAGGGCCAGCTGCTGCTGGTATTAAATGTAAGAGATGCTGCGTCCCAGTTAGCCGCAGCCAAGAGCAAATTACTGCACGCGCAGGAGGAATTGCGAGCGGCCCAAGCGGGTGGCAAGGCAGATGACGTAGCGCGTGTATCGAGCGACCTGGCGAAGGCTCAGGCGGATCGAGATCGTCTGCAGCGGGAGCATGACGCACTGGAGCGGCTACTTGCGCAAGGTGCGGCGACGAAAGACGAATTGGCGGCGAACGAATTACTGCTCACGAAAGCCCGAGCCGACGTAGAAAAATATGCGGCAGCAAAACAGGAATTTACGCGTCAGCTCAGCCTGGACGGATCGCGGGCGGCACTGGCTGTGCAACAAAATCAAAGCGACGTAGCTGCTCTGGAGGAAAAAGTACGCCAGGGAAGAATCACGGCCCCAGTAGATTGCACACTGTACTCTCTGCCCGTGAAAGCGGGAGACTACGTGAAAACGGGTGAGCTGCTCGCAGAAATGGCAGACCTCCACAAGGTGCGGGTACGCGCGTTTATCGATGAACCGGATCTGGGCGGGCTAGAGCCCGATCTTCCAGTAAGAATAACCTGGGATGGTTTGCCGAACACCTCATGGCCCGGCAAGACGGAAACCGTTCCCAAGCAAGTGGTGGCGCGCGGGTCGCGGAGCGTGGGGGAACTCCTGTGCTCGGTGAACAATGACAAACTGCAACTTCTTCCGAACACCAACGTAAACGTGAGGATCAATTCGAAAGAACGGAAGAATGTGGTCACCGTTCCGCGTGGCGCTGTGGAAACAGAGAATGGGAAACGATACGTGTTCGTGGTGAAGGAGAGCGTGGGGAACGCCAAGTTAGAAAAACGCGAGATTCAGGTGGGGATTGCGGACGCGACGAATTTTGAAGTTATTGGCGGCTTGCAAGCAAATGAGATTGTAGCCTTGCCAGGCGATGTAGACCTGAAAGATGGAATGACGGTTAAGGTGGTGAACATGGACACCTCCAATATCGAGGGCGAGAAGGATGCAGGGCTATAAGGTAATTCTCACGGCCGTGCTTTGCCTGTTGGCTTCGCAAGGGTCGAGCGCAGCGCAGGATGTCTCCCTGGATGCGGCTAAGAGTGCCTATGAAAAGGGCGATTACAACAGAGCCATAGAAATCCTGAAAAGCGCTGCCGCGAAGCAACCTGCGAACGGGGAAATCCAGCTCCTGCTGACAAAGTCTTACCTGGAATCCAATCAATACAACAATGCCGTAAGCAGCGCCGAACAGGCTGTGTCCATCGATCCGAAGAACTCCGTGTATCACCAGTGGTTGGGAGAAGCCTATGGCGCGAAAGCAGATCATGCGTCGATGATGAGCGCGTACTCCTGGGCCCGGAAGACGCAGAAAGAATTTGAGACCGCGGTGCAACTCGATGAGCACAATTTCAATGCGAACCAGGACCTGATCGAATACGATTGCACGGCCCCCTCAATTGTGGGAGGCGGGACGGACAAGGCCCAGCCGCTGATCCAGAAAATGATGAACCTCGACGCCGCGGAAGGGCATTTTGCAGAGGGAGTATGCAAGGCGGTCAAGAAGGATTACCCCGGCGCAGATGTGGAATACGCAGAAGCCCTGGAGCGAAAACCGAAGACAGCGGACCGCATTTACGACATCGGAGATTATTTCCTACAGCGAGGACAGGGCGACAAGTTGCTGGAGGTCGCGGCGGCCGGTGAAGCGTTGGCGCCGCAGGACCCACGCGCGAAGTACTATCGCGCCGTTGGCTGGATTCTCAATGGCCAAAAGTACCCGGACGCAGAAAAGCTCTTGCGGGACTATCTCGCAGCAGAGCCGCTACGCTCCACCTATCCGAATCCCTGGGACGCGCATTATTGGCTAGGGCGGCTGTATGCGGCAGAGAAAAATACGTTCGCTGCCAAGGATGAATATCAGGAAGCGCTGAAGCTAAATCCCAAGTACAAAAAAGCGCAGGACGCGCTGAAACAACTCGGAGGGCAGTGAAACGAACCGGCGTGAGGTGACGACATGCAAGTCAGAGAGACCTTGACGGTAGCAGTGGACGCTCTGCGAGCGAATAAACTGCGCACGCTGCTGACTTCGATTGGGGTCATCATCGGGAGCGCGTCCATTGTGCTGATGGTGACGGTAGCGCTGACGAGCAGGAAGTATGTGATTTCACAGATTGAAGCGGTAGGTTCCAACCTTGTTTGGGCCGAGATGGTAAAAACACCGGAGAAGGTCCAGCCCTTGAGCCATGAATTGACGGTAGCCGACATGGACGCGGTGAAGGCGACTATCCCCGGAGTGGTCACGGTGGCGGGACTTTCCGATATGCCCATGACCGTGGTGGTAGCGGGCCAAACGCGAGCGGTTGCCCTGATCGGAGTGACCGAAGGCTACCAGAAAATCCGACGGCTGGTCATCTTGCGGGGTCGGTATTTTGATTCCGGCGACATGGAATCCAACAGCAAGGTCTGTCTGATCACCAAAGAACTGGCGACACGGGTGTTTGGCGTCGAGAGCGCGATTGGCCAGAGCCTGCGGATGGGGGAGTTGTCATACACGGTGATCGGAGTGTTTCGGGAAAGAGCATCCACGTTCGGTTTAGCCGAAGTACAGGATGAATCTGTCCTGATACCACTGCCGCTGATGACGATTTACAAAGGCAGAGAAGTGCTGAGTTCATTGTACGCGCAAGCATCAGGACCCGATCAAGTGAATAGCGTGGAGCGCCAGATGAAGCGCCTTTTGCAGAGCCGTCATCCTGCAGACGCGAAGTACGACGTAAGAACGTTGACGGCGATTTTGACGGCGGCGCGCTCAATCTCGCTAGGACTGACGATCATGCTGGTCGTGGTGGCGTTTATCGCCATGCTGATCAGCGGGATCGGAATTATGAATATCATGTTGGTTACCGTGAGAGAGCGGACGCGAGAAATCGGAGTACGCAAAGCAGTGGGTGCGCCACGGAACCAGATCATGGCGCAGTTCCTGATTGAAGCCTTCCTGATCAGCGGCGGTGGGGCAGTTTTGGGGATTCTGATCGGACTGGCGATTCCGGCTGCGGTGCAACAGCTGTTGCCCGGCAATCTGCGCGTGCCGGTGTCCCCGATGAGCGTAATTTGTGCGTTTCTGGTGTCCAGCGCGACTGGCTTGTTTTTTGGATGGCTGCCAGCCAACCAGGCGGCGAAACTTGATCCGGTGGAATCGTTGCGGTACGAGTAGCATAACCGGTGGTGGGCCATACAGGAGGAAAAGCTATGGATTGGAAGCGTCGTGTGGCTTGCGGAATTTTGTGTGTGGCAGGAAGTTGCGCGCCATCCTGGGCGCAAAGTTCGCAAGACGCCGCATCGAGCGCCACGCCGATTGTGCTGACGCTGAAACGCAGCATCGATCTTGCCTTGCAAAACAGCAAAGACATTCAACTGGCAAAAATCCAGGCACGCGTCGCGGAAAATGCGGAGAATCTGACCAGAGCCGAATTTTTACCGAATCTGTATGCGGGCTCGGGGGCAGGCTACACGTATGGCTTGCCGGAAACGCCAGGTGGACGGCCGCCATCGATTTTCAGCCTGACGTACACCGAACAGGTATTCAACGGCCCCCTGCGTGGTTTGGCCAGGGAGCAGCAGGAGCAGGCCAAGGCGCAGCGTTTATTGTTGGAAGACACCCGGAATGTTGTGGTGGAGCGAGTTGCGACGTCGTATTTGGAACTGGTGAAGGTAAGGCACTCGCTGGAGTTACTGCGCAAGGAGAAACAAAGCGCGGAGAAAATTGTGGATGTCACGCAACAACGGCAAGGCGAAGGATTTGAATTGCCGAGTGAAGTGACGAAGGCGCAACTGACCAGGGCCCAGGTGTTTCAGCGAATTCTGCAACTCGAAGGGAGGCAGGACGAACTGGAAGTGTACCTGCGCAATCAGTTAGGACTGGGGGTAGACCAGCCCATCGAAGTGACGCCGGAGGAACTGCCAGGTTCGGCGGAACAAGAAGGCGCCAACCTGGTGGCGATGGCCTCGCAGGGCAATACCAGCATCGCTTTCGCGGAATCAGACGTGAAAGCGAAAGAATTCCGGCTGGAGGGGGAGAAGAAGGGGTACTGGCCGACGCTGGAGCTCGTCGCCATTTACGACGTACTGGCCAAATACAATTTCAAGAACTACGCGAATATCTACAACAATTTCATGTACAACAACTTGAACGCGGGCATCAACGTGAACGTCCCCATTTTTAGCGCAAAAACGCGCGCCAATGTTGCTTTGGCGCAGGCTGGCCTGGACGCGGCAAAATTGAATCTTGCCAACAAGCGCACGCAAGTCAGCGCCGAGGTGCGCCAGCGGTCAAGAAAAGTGCAAGAAACCGATGCGGCCAAGGAAGTGGCCAGGCTGGAATTACAGTTGGCGACACAAAATGTGGCCGTGTTGCAGTCGCAATTCGGTGAGGGCAAGGCAAATTTACGTGACGTGGAGCGGGCCCGCCTGGACGAAAACGAGAAATGGATGGCCTATCTGGATGCCAACTTCCAGCGGCAGCAGGCCCAATTGGAACTGTTGAGGACGGCAGGGCAACTCGAAAAAGCACTGGAATAGAGCGCATGCTGGAAAAAGACAGCCTGGATATTCTCCGGCAGGCGCTCGAGAAACTGGATGCGGGCTTTGCAGGGCTGCCGAAAAGTTCCGAAAGCAATCCTGGCTCTGAGCGCATCGCAGAAGTTCTAACCGCGGTCGCGGAACGGCTGCAAGACAACTACCCTTACTTCCACCCTCTTTACGCGGGACAAATGCTGAAGCCACCACACCCAGTGGCGCGGCTGGCCTACGCGTTGGCGCAATGGATCAATCCGAACAATCATGCGCTCGATGGAGGGCGAGCGTCATCAGCGATGGAAAAAGAGGCCGTGAGCGATTTGGCGCGGATGTTTGGCTGGGAGGAACATTTGGGGCATTTGACGAGCGGTGGAACCATGGCCAACCTGGAAGCCCTGTGGGTTTCCGGGAAATTCACGCCTGGGAAAACGATTCTGGCGAGCGAACAGGCGCATTACACGCACCACCGGATCAGCGGTGTGCTGCAGCTTCCGTTCGAGTTGATTGCTTGCGATAGGCTTGCAAGGATGGACCTAACGGCGCTCGAACGCCGGCTGGCCAAAGGTGATGTAGGAACTGTGGTAGCGACCATGGGGACGACGGCGACAGGTTCCGTTGATCCTCTCCCCGAAATTCTTGCCTTACGAGAACGGTACGGATTCCGAGTGCACTGCGACGCGGCCTATGGCGGATATTTTGTGCTGGCAGAAAATCTGGCAGAGGAGACCCGCGGGGCATTCGATCGCATACGAGACGTGGATTCCATCGTAATCGATCCCCACAAGCATGGTCTGCAACCGTATGGTTGTGGATGCATTCTATACCGGGATCCTGGAGTGGGGCGGTTGTACCAGCACGATTCGCCGTACACTTACTTCAGTTCGAAGGAAATGCACCTCGGAGAGATCAGCTTGGAATGCTCGCGGCCGGGGGCGGCGGCAGCAGCGCTTTGGGCTACGCAAAAACTGTTGCCACTGGTAAAGGGAGGAGAGTTTGCGAAGGGCCTGGAACGGTGCAGAGAAGCGGCCTTGGGCTTTCAACGAAGAATCGAGAAGGACGATCGGTTCCTGCCGGCGTTTTCCCCGGAGCTAGACATTGTGATCTTTGCGCCGCGAGCAGAAAGCGTTAGCGCGAGTTCCGCTTTGAGCCGGAGAATCTTCGAAGATGCCGCGAAACGGAATCTGCACCTGGCCGTGGCCGGACTGCCCTTGGAATTCTTCAAAGTGGGGACTCCAGGCCTAAGGAAGGATCAGGCAAACTTGACCTGTCTACGATCCGTACTCATGAAGCCCGAGCATGGGGAGTGGATCGCGCGGATCTGGGAAATCTTGTCCGTCTCAACCAATGCGGTTTTGCAGGGTTAGACCTTCAGCGGCAATGCCAAGCGGGGAAGGCATTTTTCAAGCAGCATGGCAAGTCCCACTTAATGCAGGATTTAGCCATTGGATGCATCTTTGGCGCCACTAGCAGAAAGGGATGCCGAGATGCAACCAAGTTCGGTAAACTATACTCTAGACCTCCTGGGAAGCGAAACTGGCCGCCGACCTGTGCTCTGTTGGTGTGGCCAATGTGGGGGAAGATCCGCATTATCGGAATTTTGATTAGGCTGAGGGTGAAGAATGCCAGATGTACTAAAGACATTGCTCTTAAATCCGCCGAGCTTTGAAAACTTTGATGGCGGTGCGAGTTCGCGTTGGCCCGCCACACGCGAGATTGAGTCTTATTGGTATCCCGTGTGGCTGACCTACCCCGCCGGATTAATCCCTGGTAGCCGGCTGTTGGACGCTTCCCCCCACAAAATCAATTGGCAGCAAACCGTTCAGATTGCGAAAGACTATGAGTTCCTGGTGCTGTTCACCTCGACAGTGGGTTTTGAGAGCGACGTCAAACTGCTGAGAAAAATTAAAGAATCGAACCCCTCCTTGAAAGTGGCGTTCGTTGGACCGCATGGGCACATCAAGCCGGATGAGACTCTGAATGCTAGCGAAGACATTGATTTCATCGTTCGCGGGGAATTCGACCACGCAGTGGCGGAATATGCGCACGGCAAACCACTGGATCAAATTCTGGGCGCGAGCTACAAAAAGGACGACAAGATCGTACACAACGCGCCGCGGCCGCAGTTGCACACAGAAGAACTGGACGCGCTGCCGTTTGCCACGGACATCTATAAGCGGGACTTGCAGATCGAGCGGTACAACGTGCCGTTCCTCCTGAATCCCTTCGTATCCTTTTATAGCTCTCGGGGCTGCCCGGCGCTATGCACTTTCTGCATGTGGCCGCAGACGCTTTCGGGACATGCGTGGCGCGTGCGTTCAGTCGACAACGTGGTGCAAGAAGTAAAGAATACGCTCGAGTATTTCCCGCAGCTGAAAGAGATTTTCTTTGATGACGATACCTTCAATATCCGCAAGGATCGCGCCATCGAGATGAGCAAGAAGTTCAAGCCACTCAAGTTCCAGTGGTCCTGCACGGCTCGTTGCCACAGCAAGTATGAGGAATTGAAGGCCATGGCGGATGGCGGAGCCCGTTTGTTCATTGTGGGATTCGAATCCGGCGATGCGCAGATCCTGAAAAACATCAAGAAGGGCGCGACCATCGAAATGGCGCGCGAGTTTATGAAGAACTGCAAGAAGGTGGGCGTCAAGGTTCACGGCGACTTCATTATTGGGTTGCCGGGCGAGACCAAGGAAACCATCAACAAGACCATCGACTTTGCCAAAGAGTTGGATTGCGAGACCATCCAGGTTTCCCTAGCCCACGCTATGCCGGGTACCGAGCTTCACGAGCAGATGTCCAAAGAAGGATTCCTGCGCGTCGAAGCCTTGGCCGATCAGGGCGGCCACCAGTTACCGCACATTGAATTTCCGCACTTGTCCAAGGCGGAGATGATGGCGGGAGTAACGCGGTTCTACGACGAATATTATTTCCGGCCCAAGGTTGTCTGGCGCATCGTAAAAGACGCGTTGTGGGACAGCCACGAGCGCAAGCGTCTGTACCATGAGGCTACGGACTTCCTGAAACTGCGCGCCGAACGCATGAAATGGGTCCGCAACGGTGGGGACGCGCCAAAGACGATGGTGGCGGTATCTGGGACTTCTTCCGCGAGCGGGAACGACTAACCACAAAGAATGAGCCACGAGCACAGGCTTAGGATCAAGACCCTGTTCATGGTCTTGCTGATGGTGGTGTGCGCCAATCTGGGCGATCTCATGCTGAAGCGAGGCATGCTGCAGATTGGGGCAGTGCAGATTTCCGGGCCGGGCATTTGGAGAGCCCTCCTTTCCACCACACATAACGGCACAATTTGGCTGGGGATTCTGTTCCTTATCGGATTCACGCTCTGTTATATGACGGCCGTTAGTTGGGCGGATTACAGCTACGTCATGCCGGCGGGTGCATTCGGATATGCCGTCCAGACTCTGCTGGCTGTGGCGATTCTGCATGAAGTGGTGAACGCGCAACGGTGGATTGGCGTCGTCCTGATCGTGACGGGTGTGTTGCTGGTGGGCCAAACACATCCGAGCACCACAGAAACAAAACCGGTGGCGCTGTGATTAAAGTGGGCGCGATGCTGGTGTTTTTCATTTGTTGCAGCACGGGTGGCGAAATCGCGATGACGCACGGAATGAAGCAGGTCGGCGAACCGAGCAGCTTCCGGCCAATGGCGCTATTCCGATTTATCGGAAAGGCCGCGAGGAATGGATGGGTGTGGTTCGCGCTACCGCTACTCGCCGCGTCCTTTTACTCACTGCTGATTCTGCTATCCTGGGCGCCGCTGAGCGTAGTGATCCCGGCTTCGGCATTCAACTATGTTGTGGGAACGTTCGGGGCGAAATACCTGCTGAACGAGCAGATTTCCGTGAAGCGATGGATGGGCGTGATCATGGTGTGCGTCGGCGTTACGTTGGTGCTGCTCACCGGAAAAAACTAATCGGGGAGTAACCAGCCGCAAAAACAGGCCTTCCACAAAGCAACCCTTTCATGGTGGGCGTTATCTTATGTATCAAATACCATACCTCGTTGTCAGGTCCCTGGGTAAAGACATGCGGATTTGGGGAATCTCAAATTCCGCCAGGAGCAAACATCAGGGTGTGGCCTGTGATTCCATATCTGATTCTGCTTCCAGCGCTGGCGCCACTGATTTACTACGCTGTGGCCATTTACGCAGGCAGGCGCTTTTTCCGTCGAAAAAAGAAACTAACCGGGATTGACCGCTCTTTTGCGCCCCCCGTCAGCATCCTAAAGCCTGTCCGGGGCGTTGACCGCGAAGCGTACGAAAACTTCGCGAGCATGTGCGAGTTGGACTACGAACCATACGAAATTGTGTTTGCGGTAGCGGAGCTGGACGATCCCGCGATTGCCCTAATCCAAAAGCTGCAAAAGGAATACCCTCATCGGTGCATCCGGTTGATCGCGGGCATCGAGCAACTTGGGAACAGTCGAAAAACCAACAGCCTATGCCGGTTGGTCAAAGAAGCGAAGTATGAATGGCTGGTGATGAACGACAGCGACGTTAGAGTGGATAAGAATTATCTATGGAACGTCGTGGGGCCGTTGCGTGATCCTCAGGTTGGTGTAGTCACTGCATTGTTCCGTAGCAAGACAGACGGGCGCTTCGCAGCGGACTTGGACGCGGCGGGTGTTCCGACGGATTCCTCGGCAAGCACGCTGTTGGCCTGGAGATTCGGCAAACTCGACTTCGCGTTAGGGTGGACGATGGCGATCACTAAGACGCGTTTGGCCAAGATCGGCGGATTTGGAGCACTAATTAATATGCACTCAGACGATTTTGCCTTGGGGCACGAAGTTGCGAAACAAGGCTACCGGATTGAGTTGATGAGGGAACCCGTTTGGATGGTATTCCCAGAAGAAACATTGAAAGAATTTCTACACCACGAATTGCGGTGGATGATTCAATTGAAGAACCTGAGACTTGTAGGATATCTGGGAATGTTTCTGACCTTTGGTCTGGCATGGTCGATATTGGTTGGGGCAATTGTGCCGTCACGGGCAATTGTTGCCGGTTATTTTGCCCTGTACCTAGTGCTGCGTTTGTCCGTCGCCTGGGTGATCGGTGTATGGGGATTGGGCGATCCCACAGTGCGGAGAGGACCGTGGCTTCCCTTACTACGTGACACGGCGAATTTGGCGTTGTATCTTGCGAGTTTCTTTTCGAACACAGTGGAATGGCGGGGAGTATCCTATAGGCTGCACGGGCCATTTTTAGAGCCGGTTCAATCCATCCACGGGAGCACTCCTTCCAGGCTGGCTTGACCGATATGCGCGTGCCATTCTTCAGCATGGAAAAGAGAGCCTGCACGTTCTATCGCACGGAATGATGCCCCACCTTGCCATATGGCGTTTGGTGATCCTGTTACTGGCGGTTGTTCCCCTTGCTTATTACATGGTGGCGATCCTCGCTGCCGTGCGATTTTTTCGCAGGGAGAGGAGAAAGGTAGTCTCTGAATTTCGGCCGCCCGTGAGCTTATTGAAGCCTGTGCGTGGCGTCGATTTTGGCTCCTATGAGAATTTTTCGAGCTTCTGCCGACAAAACTACGAGGAATACGAGATCCTTTTTTGCGTAAACGAAATGTCGGACCCCGCAGTTCCGGTCATCCAGCGCATAATGGCGGAATTCCCGCAGAGGCGCATTCGGATTTTGTCGGACGCACCGCAACTGGGCACCAACCGCAAAGTAAACAATCTGGCCCTGCTGACAAAAGAGGCGCAACACGAATTTCTGGTGCAGAGCGACGGAGACGTGCGGGTGGGGCCGAACTATTTGCGCGAAGTGGTCGCGCCATTTACGGATCCGGGCGTCGGTGTAGTGAGCTGCTTTTATCGGGGAATCGCTCAGCCAAATTTGGAAGCGGAACTCGAAGCGGTGGGGGCGGCAAGTGATTTCTTTGCGGGTGCCCTGGTGGCGGATTGGATGGAGGGAGTAACTTTTGCTTTGGGAGCCTCGGTGGCGACGAGGAAAGCGTGGCTGGCAAAAATCGGCGGCTATGAGGGGATA
Organism: Candidatus Acidiferrales bacterium; assembly: GCA_963775865.1. Lineage (GTDB taxonomy): Bacteria > Acidobacteriota > Terriglobia > Acidiferrales > UBA7541 > Acidiferrum. The sequence goes on from CAVZKU010000003.1 coordinate 202,247, forward strand.
GCGGATTTCCTGGCGGACGACTATGAAATCGGTAACCGCGTACACAAAGCGGGGGGGAAGGTGCGGCTTTCCCGGGAAGCTGTGTGGACAATGTACCCCGCCTTGTGCGTACGGGATTTTTGGGAACATCAGGTGCGGTGGGCACGCACAGTGAGATTGGTGCGTCCGGCATCGTTTTTCGGTTTGCTTGTCACGCACGGACTACCGTGGGCGGTTGCCGCGGCCATGGTAGCGCCGAGCGAGGGGATTGCTGCGGGATATCTGGCAGCCTACTTGATTTTAAGGTTGACGCTAGCTTGGGTGGCTGGTGTATGGGGAGTCGGCGACGAGGTGTTGCGAAGGAAATTATGGCTGGTACCGCTGCGGGATGCCGTACATTTCGTGGTGTGGCTGGCGGGCTTTACTTCGAATCGCGTGAAATGGGGTGGCACAGAGTACGCCATCGAAAATGGAAAAATGAAAGAAGTCGCCCCCGCGTAAAGGAAAACTAACTTAGACTCAGGGATGAGGATTCGTGGGATTTGCCGTGGCGGGTGTCACGGTATGTTTCTGCCAATCGGCATCGGTGAGATTCCATCCCCCGCCGAGAGCCAGGTAAAGTTGAACGACGACGAGTCGTCGATTCAACTCTGTCTGTGCCAAGAGGCTCTGTTGCGGGTACAACTGTTGTTGCGCATCGAGAACTTCAAAGTAGCTGGCTCTTCCCGCCGTATAACGCTGTAACGAAACCGTAACCGCTTGCTGATTGCGGCGACGGCCTGACGCTTCTGCGCGGTAAGCGCGCCCCCCGTGTAAATGGGGCCCGCGAAGTTGGCCGCAACGCTCCACACATTGGCGCTCCCAGCGGTAATTTGTGAAAGAGGCGTGCTCGCCTGTCCTAAGAGAGCGGTGAGACCAATTTGCGGGAAGAAATTTGCGATCGCCACACCAACCTGGGCATTGGCGGCCCGGACCTGCTGTTCCGCCGAGAGGACGTCCGGGCGCCGTTCCAGAAGGAGAGAGGGCAAGCCTACGGGGATGTCCGGCGGAACGATTTCTTCGAGTAATTTCGCAGTGTGAACAATATTTCGAGCGATTAGGACAAGGTTGCCAGGGAAAAAATGGACGAGCCAAGCGCTCGAAGAATCTTGGGGAAACCGCGCAGGCTCCAAGAATTCGATGAGGATGAGTGGTGCAACATCCTTGAATCCGGCCTCACATCGGTGTCATGATCCCTGCTGAGCTGCCCGCAGTTCGTCCCTACCAGCAGGCCCAAATACTGCCAGGAGCGAAGATGGCAAAGCCAAAATTGAAGAATATCCACAAGTTCATCAAGCCGTACGTCGTTACCTCAGGAAAAGACTTTCGCCTGACGGAGTATCACCCGGACGATACCCATCACCTGAATTCAGAAGACAAACCGGAAGCCAAAAAATGGCTGGAGCAGGGGGTCTCGCTGCTTTCCGATCTACAACAGATACTCTATGCACAAGGAAACTGGGGATTGTTGTTGGTTTTCCAGGCCATGGACGCGGCGGGAAAAGACGGCACTATCAAGCACGTTATGTCTGGCGTAAATCCGCAAGGCGTGGACGTGCATTCGTTCAAATCTCCATCGAGTGTCGAGTTGGCCCACGATTATCTGTGGCGAACCAACCAGTGCATGCCGCCTCGCGGGAAAATCGGCATCTTCAATCGGTCGTATTACGAGGAAGTTCTGGTGGTCCGGGTCCATCCTGAATTTCTGCAGAAACAGCGGCTTCCTGACTCGGTCCGAGGAGACCATTTCTGGAAAGGGCGTTATGAAGACATCAGCGCGTTTGAGCGCTATTTGACGCGAAACGGAATTGCCGTCTGCAAGTTCTTTCTGCATCTTTCCAAGAAAGAACAAAAGCGGCGCTTTCTGGATCGGCTGAACAACAAGGATAAGTACTGGAAATTCTCAGCTGCCGATCTGAAAGAACGCAAGTATTGGGATGAATATCAGGATGCGTACGAGAAGATGATCCGCAATACCGCAACGGAGTACGCCCCCTGGGTTATCGTGCCTGCCGATAATAAATGGTTCAGCCGGCTTCTGGTTGTTGCGACGATCGTGGATACGCTGGATCGTCTGAATTTGGAGTATCCGAAGGTGACCCCTGCGGAATTGGCGGAGTTGAAGGAAGCGCGCAAACATTTGGAAAAAGAGTGACGGCTCTACCGAGCGGCAGCTCACGGAGGAAGAAGGACTTCTCAAGTTTTGGGGGTTGGATTGTCTGGAGAGCCCGGGTCCGGGATGACCTTCAGGCGATTCAATCCCATGCTGCGAAACAGGGTCGGCCAATAATTCTTGAACATATTAGCCGCGAACTTCCAGGCCAGGTCTGTTCCGATGCGCTCGGCATTTTTTCCGACAGTCTGTTCGGAGACTGGCAAGTAGGAATTTGCCAAGCCCTCCGCCAATGCTGTGCCCAGAATACCGGAGGTGTTGAATGTGTTTCTTCCGGAATCCGTGCGGGTGACGAAAACTCGGGCGGCCGAGTACTTTACACTGCCCCATAAAGTCGGACGATTCTGCGGGTAAAACCGCGGGTCCAGGTGCAAACTGGAAGAAAGAACGAACGTACTGAAGAAGCTGTTGGAGGAGGCCCTGGCGATGGTCGCTCCATAGCGGCCGCCATAAGCGTCCCATCCTTGACCGTAGGCGGCGGGAACATCTCTTGCCTGGCTATAAGCTGCACTAATCCCGGCGGCAAGAATATAAGGGGGAGAAATGCTTTGATTCACGAAAAGCCGGAATTTTTCGTCTACGGTCATGGGGCCTTGGCTGGTGGCGATGTCGGGAAATACGAATGATTTGTTTGTGACGTAGCCAACAAAGCGAGCGGTGGTGTCCACTGCAGAATTTGTGGAACTCTGTGGCTTCGGCTGGGGTGAATTGGGCAAAGAGGTGGTGCCGGTGCCAGCGCCTGCAGGTGCTTGTGCCAGTAGGACCAAGGGATAGGCCAGGAAAATACCGAGCACCAGGAAGGCAGAGACCCGCCCAGTGGGAGCAAAAATGCGCTGAGGAAGTCTCATAATGCTTGGTCTTCTCCGGTTGATACTCGATGGAATCTTGACCGGTAAAGTATGCACCGTAGTGCAGATATCGTTGTTCCCAGCTAAGGCAATCCCCTTGGGCAACGAATTAGATGCAAACCTTGGGCATTCCGCAAATTGCCTTCAGCGACCCAAGCCCCCAGCCAGAGCATGGAATGAGGCGGAAAATACCATGGCCTCTTTATTCCCGCAACCAACTTCTGCGGGAGGCTGTTCTCATGGACCGAGTACGCGGGCTGGCGAAGGCTTACCCAAGTTGACGGGGAAGGAGTCCCCGTTTACTCTAGAAAGGTTGAAGTGCGGGCGCGAATCCTTTCCTTGCTTCTGCTACTTCCTGCAGTCTCCCTTCGGCTGGGAGGTCGTCCAATTGGTAGGACTCCAGACTCTGGATCTGGCTATCCTGGTTCGAGTCCAGGCCTCCCAGCCAACTCTTTAGAATCAACGGCTTAGATTCCTTCCTAAGAGCACATCCTAAGAAATCTCGCAAGTCAGTATTAGGTTTCTGAGGATTTGCTGCATGGCCCAACCCAAATACACCATCTATAAATATGTCCGCTTGAAAGACGGTTCTTGGCGTTACTGCCGAGCGGCACTCTACGCCAATCACACCATCAAGGCTGATATCGTGATTGTCGGACGCAGAGAGGAGAAACACCTGGAGGGCAACTCGCTCATAACCATCGATCTGCCGCCCCGGTGTGTCGTGTCTTGTCGAATCGGCTGAGAGTAACCTACTCAAACCCTTATGGAGGCGAAGAACCCTCTGAAACCTCACTTTTGCCCTTTCATGAACTCGGCGATGGTGTGGAGGCCTGCGCGGCTTGTAGTGTTTGAACAAGAGTGTCCATGGAAGATGTGCCTCTTGTTCTGATACCGATATTCTGTGAAGTCCAAAGGAATCGGGCGAAGGCGAACAGTCGTCGGCCCTCCGGCACTGTGGCGTAACTCTGCGGTTCCGGTAGCGAGCATTGTGTCGCGGTCCAATGTCCGACGTTCTGAACTTATTAAGTAAGATCGATTCTGCCGTGGGATTCTGTTTGATGCCGCCCAAACCAAAATTTTGTGGGTGGGCAATGCAATCCGGTTTGCGCGCTTATGCGAGATCGCCCGTCAGAAACTGCGCTTCACCATTTCCGAAGCTCCAGTCGGCGGAGGAATTCTCAATGATACAAGTCATCACGTCTGGGAGCAATCGAGACGGAACATGAGAGCTCCTGTGTCAATTCTTTGTAAAGCCTGCGCTTAAGAACTTCGTCACGATGCTTACTCACGACCGTTATAATCACTACTTTGTCAGTTCGAACAATTCCGAGACCCGTGTCCTGTACAACGAAATGGGCTTTGGAGTGGGCCTGGTATATCTGATAGCGGTCACGGTCTCGAACGTAAAAGGCCTTAACGACGGCTCGGTGGACCGCATCGAGCAGAGCTTTCACTTCAGAATCGGTGCGCCCTTCGACAGCATCAATTCGTATTAACGGCATGGTTTGGTACTCCCTTTCGTTTTGTCGCGATTCATTGCGGAAGAAATGAAAGGAACACGTCGACTAATGGAGCTCAGGTGGAAATCACTTTGAGCTCGCCGTGAGTTTGCCGCAGCATTCAGGGTGTTGCGGCAGTTCGGAGCTATTCCAACCACCGCCGAGCGCTTGGACGAGCGTCACTGCATACACCATGCGACGGCCCAGAATATTCACGGCAGTGACTTCGTCAGAGAGAGCGGCACTCTGAGCAGTTGTAACTTCCAGGTAGCTGGTGACGCCACCCTTGTAACGGGTGTTGGCGAGTTCCAGGTATTTCTGGGCAGCAGTGACAGCGTTTTCCTGAACCTGCACTTCGTTCTCAAGGATCCGCAATGCGGCGACGTTGTCCTCGACTTGTTGAAATCCGGTCAGAACCGTCTCGCGATAGTTGGCGACTGTCTGATCGTAGGCTGCAATGGCTTGATCCAAGTTGGCCCGTCGGCGGCCGGCATCAAAAATGGGCGCTACTGCCGAACCGCCCACCGACCATAAGGCGCTTGGACCGGTCAGAAGCGTCGAAATCACGCCACTTTCGAAACCACCTGTAGCTCCTAGAGTTATGGTCGGGTAATAAGCCGCTTTTGCTACGCCGATTTGTGCATTGGCTGAGGCCATGAGCCTTTCTGCAGACGCAATATCGGGACGCCGCTCAAGCAATTCCGAGGGTAGACCGGCGGGAATCGGAGGTGGAGGTGTGGTGAGGGGAAGAGCAGCGAGAGTGAATTCGGCGGGAGGCTCCCCAATCAGAACTGCCACTGCGTGTTCGTATTGCGCGCGGGCCACTCCAACATCGATCGCCTGCGCGCAAGTTGTCTCAAGTTGAGTTTTGGCCTGTTGGACTTCTAGATCGGAAGCAAGGCCTCCGGCAAATCGGTTCTCAATCAATTGTAGGGCTTGTTGATACTGCGATACGGTCGAATTCAGCAACTGCTCTTCAGCATCAAGTGTGCGGGCCTGGTAATAATCCAGAGCCAATTCGGCATGCATAGAGAGATTCACAGCTGCCAAGTCAGCGGCGCTGGCTTGTGCTTGTGCGCGATAAGACTCAACGGTGTGGCGCACGCGCCCCCAGACGTCAACTTCGTAAGAGAGTTCAAACGGAATTTGAAAGTCATTATAGGTAACTCCATTGGTGGAGAGACTAGGAGGCCGATTGTTCGAAATTTTGTTTCGCGTCGCGCTTACGCCCCCGCCGATCGAGGGATAATAAGCGGCTCGGTAGTAGCGGACAAGCGCCCGAGCTTGCGTGTATTGGGCCTCAGCCGCCTTCAAGTTCTGGTTGGAGACGTTGACCTGCATTTCGAGCGCGTTCAGTTGAGGGTCCTGAAACATCTCCCACCAGTTGCCGCCGAGATTCTGGTCATTCGGTTGGGCCTGTTTCCAATTGCCAACCTCTTTGTATGCCCGTGGAACTTCCGCTGCCGGGCGCTGATATTTTGGTCCAACCATGCATCCGTTAAACTGCAACACTGCGATTGCCAGCAGAACCTTGTGCCAGCCGGTTAGCCGCGTCTTCTCGAAATAGGGGCGGAGCAGAGGGCGTCTCACTTGATATCTCCCGGCAATGAGGCCTGAACAATTTGGACTTGCTGCCCAGTAACGATGGAGTCCGGCGGGTTGATAATGATTTTATCGCCTGGCTTGAGGCCGGAGACGATCTCGATCTGATTACCGAAATCGTGTCCAGGAGTTACGGCGGATAGCACGGTTTTTCCGCCTCTTACAACGGCGACCTGTAAACCCTCTGAGCGGAATATCAGAGCATTGACTGGAATCAGCAAGGTCGAGGCACGCGTCGGAACAGCCAAATGGACCTCGGCATACGAACCGGTGAGGAGTGTGCCCGTCGGGTTTTCTACATCGATTTCAATCAGCAACGTGCGAGTCGTCACATTGATCGCATCCGCCGTGCGCACCAGTTTCCCCTTAAATGTGCGGCCTGGAAACTCGGCCAGACTGAGATCCGCCGTCATGCCGGCTTTGATCCCCTGCGAATATTCCTCTGGCACATTCACGTAAACCCGCAAAGTTCCCGGTTGTGCGATGTGGAAAAGATCGGTTTTTATGTTGCTGTTGCTGCCGGAGTTAATCAGATCGCCGATATCCGTGTTTCGGGCCGTGATGACGCCGTCGAAAGGTGCGTAAATTTTTTCAAACGAAACTAGAGCCGTGTACTGGTCAACAGCGGCCTGGTCCGCTTGCACAATCGCTTTGTTTGCATTGTAGCTACCGACGGCATTATCGGCGTCCTGCTGCGATACGGCATTGGTTTTTAGCAGGCCCTCATAGCGGGACTTGGTGATTGCAGCCAGATCCAGATTCGCCTTCGCCGTCATCAGATTGCTCCGGGCTTGCTCGAGTTGCTGGTCGACTTCCGGAGTTTCGATGACTGCAAGGAGTTGCCCTTGCTTGACGTGCGCCCCAATATCGAAATACCACTTTTTCAGATACCCGTTGGTTCGCGCATAGATCGGTGAAGTGATGAATGGCTGTACATTTCCAGGGAGGATGATCTCCTGGGCGGGCGCAGTTTGCTTGGGCGAAACGACCGATACTGCTGTGAGCGCGACTTGCCCCGTTTCTGCCGTTAGAGTCGTGCGGGCCTTGACGCGCGAGCGGATTCCGGATGCCAAGAGGGCACCAACAACGATCAATACAATCGTTAGTGAGAGCCAGGCCCTGGACGAGTGCTTCGCGGGTCTCGCATCGCTCCGTGAGGGCGTTTGCCCGTCGATTCGCGTTCTATCTTCAATTTGAGACGACATAATGACTCCACATGGAATTGTGCTTAATGCTGTTCTTCCGGCTGCGCTGGATGCCTGCTCGAAGCTTGCAAAACGCTGAAAAATGCCGGCACAAAGAGCAGCGTTGAAACCGTAGCGAAAAGCAAGCCCCCGATAACCGCCCGGCCAAGAGGCGCGTTTTGTTCGCCCCCGTCGCCCAGTCCGAGCGCCATAGGCACCATCCCGATAATCATGGCCAGGGCTGTCATCAGCACGGGTCGAAAGCGGGTGAATCCTGCTTCCAACGCGGCGCTGACGGAATCTTTCCCTTCCGCTATTTTTTCCGTGGCAAAGCTCACAACCAAGATGCTGTTTGAAGTAGCGACGCCCATGCACATGATGGCTCCCATGAGTGCGGGCACGCTCAGAGTGGTGTGCGTTATAAACAAGAACCACGCAATTCCTGCGAGTGCCGCGGGCAGCGCGGAAATCATGATGAAAGGATCCAGCCAGGACTGAAAGTTGACCACAATCAGCAGGTATACAAGCACGATCGAGAACACAAGTCCGCTCAGAAGGCCGACGTAAGAGGCTTTCATCGTTTGAACCTGCCCTCGAACAACCACGCGAGAACCACGCGGTAACTGCTTCCGTGTGTCGTTAAGGATCTTGTAAATGTCGCCGGCTACGCCGCCCAGATCGCGCCCGGCGGCAGCGCCAAAGATGTCGATCACTGGCGCCACGTTGTAGTGAGAGACCACTGCCATTCCCGTGCCGCGTTGCGTGGACACCAGGCTGGCCATGAGCGACGGAGGCGCCGTTGGGTCCGTACCCGTGATCGGGATGTTCTCAACATCCTGCAAAGTATCCGCGCGATATTGCGGCGTTTGTGTCGCGATTTGATAGCTGACACGATTCTTCGGGTCAACCCAGAACGTCGGCGAGGTTTGGAAGCTACCACTCAGGGACACGAGAAGATTTTGCGCGATATCGTGAGCAGTGAAACCAAGTTGCTCTGCTTTCGTACGCTCGACTCTCAATCGCAGATAAGGCTGATCGAAGGGCTGCTGGATCCGCAGATCCGCCGTTCCTGTAACTGTCCTCATTTTCTCGAGCAGTGTATTTGCATAGTGCCGGTTTCCCTCCAAGTCGTTTCCCACGATTTGGACATCGATCGGAGCCGGCAAGCCGAAGTTCAGGATCTGGCTGACCATGTCGGCGGGCAAGAACGCGAAGGTCACTCCAGGAAATTGTTTCGGGAGTGCGAGTCGAAGCTGGTGAATGTAGTCATCCGTAGGATGATGGTTGGCCGAAAGCGTTACGAGAATGTCGGCATCGGATGTGCCGACTGGAGCCGAATTGCTGTAAGAAAGATTGATGCCGCTGTAGGGCAAGCCGATGTTATCGATGACATTGTGGAGTTCGCTTGGAGGAATTTGCTGCCGAATCGACTGCTCGACCTGATCGCAAAGGTTGGCGGTTTCCTCGATGCGCATCCCGGTGGGCGCACGAAGATGAAGCTTGAAGGAACCGCTGTCAACACTAGGAAAGAAGTCCCGGCCTAGCCAAGGGATCAGAATCGCAAGAGAGCCAAGGCAGGTGGCAAAGAACGCAGTCAGGAAGACAGTCCGGTGGTGGAGGCAAATCTCCAGCAGACCGCGATAGCTGTGACGAAACCTCTCGAAGGCCGCTTCAAAACCCTTTTGGAGCCGTACAAAGGGATTGCGGCTGGAGCCGTCTTCCTGTTTCTTCTCTCCCCGCAATAGGTACTTTGCCATTGTCGGAACGATCGTTCGCGACAGGAAATACGAGGCTAACATAGCGAAAACGACAGCTTCGGCGAGAGGCACAAACAGGTATCGCGCAACACCGGAGAGCAGAAACATGGGTGCAAATACGATGCAGATCGACAGTGTCGACACGAATGCAGGCGTCGCGATTTGGGAGGCGCTGTCGAGGACAACTTCATCCATGTCCTTCTCAGGCTCCGCTTCACGGTTGCGATTGATGTTCTCGACCTCCACGGTCGCATCGTCCACAAGGATGCCGACGGCGAGCGCGAGCCCACCGAGCGTCATGATATTAATCGTTTCTCCGATCGCGCTAAGCACAATGATGGACGTGAGGATCGCCAGTGGGATCGAAGTCGCGATGATGACGGTGCTTCGCCAACTGCCGAGAAAAACGAGAATCATGAAAGCGGTAAGGCACGCTGCAATCAGAGTCTCCCGGACGACACCGCTAATTGCGCCACGAACAAAAATGGACTGGTCAGCCAGCGGGGCTATATCGAGTTGAGGTGGAACCGTGGTCTTAATTTGCGGCAGAAGGGCCTTAATGCCGGCGATCACGTCCAGGGTTGACGCATTGCCCGCCTTCTGGATCGTCAGCAATACGGAGCGCTGTCCGTTAACGCGCACGATATTCGTCTGTGGGGGGAAGCCATCGCGTACCCAGGCGACGTCTTTGATGTAAATTGTAGTGCCGCCAATCGTCTTGATCGGGATTCGATTTAGGTCGGCAATCGACTGGGGCGCTGCGTTCGTAATGGAAACGTTGTATTCCTTAGCCCCGATCTTCGACGTTCCAGTCGGCAGAATTAGATTTTGAAGGCTGATCGCGTTGACAACATCCAGCGCGGAGAGGCCCTTCGACTGCAACGCCGTGGTGTTCAGGTCTACTTGCACCTGGCGTTGTTTGCCGCCGTAGGGATAGGGCACCGAGGCGCCAGGCACGGTGATGAGCTGTGTGCGAATGAAATTCAGGCCATAGTCGTTTAGCTCTTGCTCTGACAGGTTTTGCCCCGAGAGCGCCAACTGGAGAACCGGCACGCTCGATGCGCTGTAGGCAAGAATAAGAGGCGGCGTCGTTCCCGCAGGCAACTGCCTGAGCTGGGTCTGAGAGATCGCCGTAATTTGGGCAATGCCTTGTTGAATATTCGCGTTGGGCTGCAGAAACACTTTGACAACGGCAATGCCATAGAGCGATTGCGATTCGATGTGCTCGATGTTGTCAACGGTGGTGGTCAGCGCTCGCTCCGTAACGCTGACGATGCGGTCGCTCATGTCCTCAGGAATGAGGCCGTTATAACTCCAGATGATGCTGACGACGGGAATGTTGATGTTCGGGAAAATGTCCGTTGGGGTACGAAAGATCGCGAGCGTGCCCATGATCAGGATGAGTATCGACATCACCACAAATGTGTAGGGTCGCCGTAACGCGAGTCGGACAATCCACATGATTTACGCCCTCATCCTTTCAGTCCGGCATTATCCGGACTGCACGAAGCAAACTGACCTGCTGACGGTTCTTTTTGCCTTATGCTCGAGACGATGCAGGCCGTATGCCATTGCGATAAGTGAGCGATGGGGCCCGGAAGTCATGGAAAATACGGACCGTCATGCGCGCTAAGTCCGAAATCTAGTACAGCCGCCAAAAAGCGAAGAGTCCAGCGCATTGGACGGTTGCCAGCACGCCGACAGGGTGCCGTTCTGCATCAAGGGCGAGCTCCGAAAGAGAAAGAGTGAATGTGGCAAAGCCGCGCGTACTCCAATCGAGGTACGTCTTGGCGAAGGATGTTCCTTTGGGGATTGGATTACTCAGTCATCGCGGGAAAGCCGTCAAAACGGCATTTCGTCACAAGAATGGTGACGTCGTCGTTAAAATTTTCGCCGCAAAAATCTGCCGCAGAGTTATAGATGTCGATCATGAGTTCCCTGGCAGACAATGAAGAACCTCGCCGCACGACCTCCGACAGGCGCTCCAGTGCGAATTCTTCGCCAAGCCGGTTCTCCGCTTCCGTGACGCCATCGGTATAGAAAACCAACACGTCGCCAACCATGAGTTCTTCCGAGGTCAGTTCACAAAACTCTTCCGGAGACAATCCGATGGGTGGACAAGACGAGTTCAAGAGCGAGAGGGCGCCTGTCTTGGCTCGAAACAGAAGCGCGGGATTGTGGCCACAGTTGACATAGCGAAGCCTCCGCTTCTGAGCGTCGATTTCGGCGACCAGCAACGTTACGAAGCGATCGGAGTCCGACACGGAGAGGATTCCCGCGTTCAGTCTTTCCACCTGCTCCAGCATGTTTCGACCATGGTGCGCCTCAAGCCGCATGGCCGCCGCCGTTGCCGACATCAAAAGCGCGGCGGGAATGCCTTTTCCGGCTACGTCAGCAATGATGATCTGCGTGGTGTGTGGGTCGATGGGGAAATAGTCGTAGTAATCGCCGGCTACTCCCCGCGCGGGATGCATCATCCCCGCGATTTCCAGTCCAGCAATCGCTGCGTTCCCCGAGGGAAGAAACACGCGCTGGACCTGAGCGGCCAGCTCTACCTCCTTGAGGAGTTCATCCCGCTGCTGCTGAACGGTCTTGGCAAGCGCTTCCCGCTGCTCCATGTACCTCCGCACGACATAGACAACGAAGGTGAAACACAGCAGCGCTGACACATCGTGGAAGATGCGGACTCCCAAGTGGATGTGCCGCGGGGCATCAAAATAGTGGAAAAAGTAATGGAACAAAATACACGCTGCGATAAGGCTGTAGCTAATTCCCTTGCGGAAGAAAATCGCGCCAACGGTCAGAGGCGGAATGTAAAGGTATACAAGCGAGAGCGTAAGAACGCGATGGTCAGCATACGAGACGGCGGCAATCGCCGCCAGGACCAATACGAGCGGCAGCCACGTCGGTCCATTGGAAGCCACATCCTTCCGCAGAAAAGGTATTAACGGAGTCCTTTCGTGAAAATCGCGCAACTTGACTGGCATCAGAGTTTGAGAGGTACTCATTTTGCATCCGTGTCAATACGACCGGTTCATGTCCCGGCGAATTGGTATCTCGCTAAGCAAACTTATTTCGTGGCACTTGCGCCTGGAACCTTATAGCCGTCCGTAAGAGTCTTAAGGAAGGCGACAAGTGCGTCTTCCTCCTCGTCTGTCAGTCCAAGGTTGCCAAGTTGTCGCTTGTTGACATTGGTTGAGTCTTCGGGCGCTGGCCAGCAAGTGACCTTTTCGCCGGCATCGTCTGCGTTGCACTTGGGCAGGACGTCGCGCGTGTTGTAAAAATGCACTACTTCTTTCAGGCTCTTGAAATAGCCGTTGTGCATGTAGGCCTTCACAAAGCTCGGTGTAGGTCGCATGTCGACATTGCGCAGAGTGGGTACTTGGATTTTCGCTTCGAACTTCGGCGCGAGTTTGATCCACTCAGAATCAGGATTCAGTTGGCCGCTGTCGCTTTGCAGCGTGCGCAGAAAGGATCCGACCCCCCTATCGACGTATGCCGCTCCAGCGAGGTTGCCAGCCACGCTAGGAGTGTACCCGCGTTGGTCGGGCTGGCCCTCGTAGAAGAATTGCAATCCCGGATTTCTGGGGACGCCGAGATTACTGGCGGTAAAGTCCGTGAACAGGGGCTCTTCCCCGGGCCCGCCATCGCGATGACACTCGTTGCAGCGCGCCTTCCCGCGGAACAGCTCGTAGCCCAACTTTTCCTGCGGCGTGAATTGGTCCTTTCCTGCTTGCACGTAGTCGTACTTTGACGTGAAAGGACTAACCTCTGGCGAGAACTCGTATGCGGAAATCGCTAGGCCGAACTCGTCATATGCATGGTCGGCTCGAGCTCGGTCTGCAGGACTCAAGTGGACCGGGAACTGATCATTCGCGGGCGGCGGCCCTGGAGTCGAACAAACCTTATCCGCGTCGGGGGGCCAGTGAATGGTGAACGAGTCCGCGCCCCACACGGTCTCAAAGAGCTTGCGATAGGGAGCCTGGGAAAGGCGGTACGCAACACAAGCCGAATCAGGCAAGCCCATTTCTACGGGATTCGTCGGAGGTCCCTGGGCTTGTTCGGCGCTAGGATTCTGGAGGCGGTAACCGCTCGCGCGCATATCCCAGAAATTGCCGCCAACAAAATCACCCTGGAGTGTGTTGAAGTGGAGCACGGGCGCGAAGGGTGCGTACATGTAGCTCTGCGGCTTTCGGTTGCTGAATCGCGTTCTCACTGATCCCGGATACGACACGGTAGTCTCATTCAAAGATTGAATCGGCCCGGTGAATCCCGTTTCCGGCGTATGGCAGAAACTGCATGCTTCGTTCTGATTGACGGAGAGGCGCTTATCGAAGAGCAGTAACTTTCCCAGGGTGCGCACCTGTCCTTGGCGATCGAGCGTTGTGCGTTCCATCTGGTTGAGAGTGTCGGCCTCGATCCGATCGATATCGGCAACAACTCTCCCCACATCCTGATTGAACGATGAAGGCATCTGACCGCCGAGGTTGCTCGGAGACTTCGCTTCGCGGGAAATGGGCGCACCAGCCTGCGGTTTACCGGCCACTGAGCTTATGAGCGCGCCGAATGTGAGAAGACCGAAAAGCGGTACGGCGAGTTTTCGATTGCCCATAGTTTCGGCTCTCCTGCGGTCAACTTTCATTCCTTTTTGTGCCGCGTGGAATCCGGGTAATAGACGGAACCGTTCGGCAGAACTAGAAAGTGCAAATCGACTGCCAGACTGTGGAGGTTGTAAGTAACAGGAAACAGAGACCATCTGGAGCGCCGTCACGATCAAAGATGCCGGGACGTTGGACACGATGTCTCCAGGCTGACAGTCCAGAAAGCCTGTTTTGGGGTTTGCGGCTTCGAACAGCTTCGACTAAGGGCAGGCTCGAGGTATGGGAATGGGCGCGCACTTGACGGTGGAAGCTCGAATAGTCTCAATCACCACAAAGGGGGCGACCGCAACTTCATCGGTAATGCCGCTACGAGGACAAGGGATCCTTGTTAGAACGTGAGATCCCAAGTTTTTGCATGCGAAAGTAGAGGGTTGACCTCTTCATTCCGAGTCGCGCAGCGGCACCATTTGGGCCAGCGACAACCCATTTAGTGGACTCGAGAATCTTGCGGATATGATCTCGTTCGGCTTCTTCCAACGTAACTGCTCCCGACGATTCCGCTTCGGGTGAACGCGCAAGTTCCGCAAGAGGTGCCTTCAGGGAGTTCCCGGAGGAAAGGATGACGCTGCGCTCGACGAAATTCTGCAGCTCGCGAATGTTCCCTGGCCAGTGATACGAGGAAATCACCGACATCGTTTCCGGAGGAATATCTTCAATTTGCTTGTTCATCCGCCGGGCATAGATCTCGACAAAATGTTCGACCAGTGCCGGAATGTCTCCGCGACGCTCCCGCAAGGGTGGCAAGGGGATTGGAAACACATTCAGGCGGTAGTAGAGGTCGCTGCGAAATTCGTTGCGCTTCACCATGTCAACCAAATTTCGGTTGGTAGCGGCGACCAGCCGAACGTCCACGCGGTGAGTTCGCGTGCCGCCCAATCGTTCGAACTCCTGTTCCTGCAACACACGCAGAAGTTTCGGCTGCAAGCCCGGCGGAATATCTCCCACCTCGTCCAGGAACAGCGTTCCCTTGTCGGCCAACTCGAATCGGCCAATCTTCTGCGCTATCGCGCCAGTGAACGCGCCTCGCTCGTGTCCAAAAAGCTCGCTTTCCAGGAGATCGAACGGAATGGCGGCGCAATTTAATTTTACGAAAGGGCGTCCGAACCGTGAACTCAAGTCGTGAACGGCGCGTGCAATCAATTCCTTGCCCGTGCCGGTTTCCCCCTGGATCAGAACGGTGGAATCCGTGGGCGCGACCTGTTCGACTTGTTCCAGCACCGATTCCAGGGCAGGACTGCTGCCTATGATCTGCTCGAACCGGCGCGGAGTCACTTCCCGGTCGGCGGATCCGAATCTGACAACAGCTGCCACGGAAGACCTCCTCGGGCCATCGGATGCACACTTCAGTTTGCTGGCCTAGCTTTCCAGAGCGGCTCGAACGCTGTCGAGCAGGACCTCGTTGTCGAATGGTTTTGAGAGAAATTCCACCGCGCCTTCTCTCCGTGCTTGTAAGCGCATTTTTTCGTCGCCATGTGCCGTGATGAAAATGATTGGAATCCGGCAACGCTCCGCGTTCAGTTGCTTCTGCAGTTCGAGGCCGGACATTCCCGGCATGCGGATATCCGTGATCAGGCAAGCAGTGCCGCGTTGTATGCCGGACTTAAGGAATTCCTCTGCCGACGCAAAGCCTTGTGCCGGCAAGCCCACCGCTTCCAGTAGATCCTGAACCGCGGTGCGCAGCGAATCATCATCATCGACGATCGCCACTAATTTGGTCTGTCCAAGAGCGTTCATGGGTGAAATGTACCAGCCTCCTGAAATGCAGCGCAATCACACCTTGGTATTACGCTATTTCGCACGCGGCGGAAGTTCCAATGTCCCTGCCATTTTGACCAGTTCCGCCAGGGATCCGGCTTTCATCTTCTTCATCGCGCGCCCCCGCTGGATCTTCACGGTGACTTCGCTGGTGCCGAGTTCAGCAGCGATCTGCTTATTGAGCATGCCCGAAACGACCAGGCCCATAACCTCGCGCTCGCGCGCGGTCAAAGCCGAGTATTGTTTTCGTAATTCGGCAAGCTTGCCTTGCTGGCGGCGCGTGGCCCGGTCCCGATCTAAAGCCTGGCGGATGGCACCCAGCAACTCGCGCTCCTGAAATGGCTTGGTGAGGAATTCTACGGCACCTGACTTCATGGCCTTCACCGTCATCGGAATGTCCCCGTGACCAGTAATGAAAATGACGGGAATTTGGAAACCCGCGTCAATCAGCCGGCGCTGAAAGTCCAGGCCGTTGACTCCGGGAAGTCTCACGTCCAGGACAAGGCAGCTTGGCCCGTCTGGCATCTTGCTTCGCAGGAACTCTTCCGCCGTTCCGAACGACTCGGAACGCAATCCCAACGACTCCAGCAGGTCTTGGATGGACGCCCGTACAGAAGCATCGTCATCAATGATGAAAACAGTGGCAGCGGCAGGCATCATGCATGTGCCTCGAATTTGGCGGGCAGGGTGAGGTAGAAATTCGCGCCACACGGAGAATTGCCGGCAGCCCACATCCGGCCGCCGTGCGATTCAACGATGGAGCGGCAGATCCGCAGTCCCATGCCGGTGCCGTGAGGTTTGGTAGTGAAGAACGCATTGAAGATCTGGTCAGCCTGTCCCGGCGGCAGCCCCACGCCTGTATCGCTGACGGACACCAGAAGTTGCTCGTTTTCCGTCTGCTGCGACTTGATCGCGAGTTCCCGCATCCCATCCACATTCTTCATGGCATCAATGCTGTTCATCATGAGGTTCATCAGTAGCTGCTGCAATTGCACGCGATCCCCCAGGACCGGGGGAAGATCCGGCGCAAGTTCGGTCCTGACTGACAGCGAGTATCGCGTAGCCTCACCGCGCAACAGGACAATCATCTCTCCAATGATTTCGTTTATATCGACCAGCTCCTGTTGCGGGGCGCCCTTCTGGAACAGCAGGCGAGTGCGAGTAATGATTTCCGCCGCCCGCGTGGCGTCTCTCACGATCCGTAGGGCAGCCGCGCGAGCCTTTTCGAGATTCGGAGTGTCGGCCGCCAGCCAGTGGATGCAACTATTGGCGCTGGTCACAGCAGCGGCAATCGGTTGATTGACCTCGTGTGCCAGGGAGGCAGTTAACTCGCCCATCGTAGTGACGCGGTTGACGCGTGCGAGATCCGCTTGTGCTTGGCGCAATCTCTCTCGCTCTTCCTCCGCCCGCTTGCGGTCGGTTATATCGATCACGGTGCCGACGAATTCAACGAGATCGCCGGATGGGCTGAAAACGGGATGACCTACTGTGTGGATGTCCCTGGCATTGCCGCCGGGATGAACGATTCGGTAATCGAACTCGAACTCCGTCTTTTCACGGCTCGCTTGTTCGAACTGTTCCACGGACCTGGCTTGATCATTCGGGTGAATGCGTTGAAAGAATGTTTCGACTCGCGGCAACCCTTCGCGCGGGTCAAAACCCAGCACACGGTAGCATTCTTCGGACAAGTATGTGATGTCGTCGGTGGCGGGGGCCCATGCCCAACTGCCCGTGTGGCTGAGCCTCTGCGCCTCCGCCAGATAACCCTCGCTTCGCCGCAGCGTTTCTTCCGCTTCTTTCCGGTCATGGATATCCGTATCGCTGCCGTACCATCCGAGGATGTGTCCCGATCGGTCAACCAACGGGCAGCAACGACTGAGGAACCAACGGTACGTTCCATCGGACCTTCTGAGGCGCGACTCTATCTCGCGGGGCTTTCCCTCGGATATGAGTATTCGCCACTTGCTCAGCACTCGCTCGATATCATCCGGATGCACCATATTCGTCCAGCCCCATCCGATCGCTTGTTCGAGCGTCATTCCCGTGTAGTCAACCCAGCGGCGATTCACAAAATCAACGACGCCCTCCGGAGTCTCCGTCCAGAGTTGCGCTGGCACGGTGTCGATAATCAGACGAATGCGGTCTTCCGCCTCCTTTGTGGAAGTTATGTCCGTCAGCGCACCGACAAATTCGACCTCGCCCGAATTGTCCTTTACTGCGTGACCTACGACCCTTACGTACTTGATGGAACCGCCCTGGATCAGCAATCGATGCTCAAAATCAAAACTCTTCTGTTCGTGTGAAGCGCGCTCGATAGTCTCTTTCACGAAGGCGACATCTTCCGGATGAGTCCGTTGCAATATGACTTCTAGTGTGGGTTTAGTCTTTGGATCGTATTCAAAGATTCGAAACGTTTCGTCGGACCAGCGGATTTCTCCGCTCTGAACACTCCATCCGAAGCTGCCGGTATGGGTCAGTCTTTGGGCTTCAGCCAGGTACGCCTCGCTGCGCCGCAATCGATTCTCGACCTGTGTCCGTTCGCAGCTCTCAGCCTGCAATGCCTCGTTTGTCTGCTGAATTTCCTGAACTCTCACTTTCAGGTCATCGCCCGCGCGCTTGAGCGATTCCGTGGCACTCCTTTGCGCGGCGCTCAGCAATCCTACGAGCAGCAGCGAAACCGCAAATGCTATAAACCGTGGTATCCCCTCGGGCTTCGCCGCGAACGAATGCATTGGAGACAGGAAATAGTAATAGAAAGCCACAATGGAGAGGGCCGTTGCGAACAATCCCGGTGCAGCTCCGCCGAACCACGCACTGAACATGATGGCGAGAAGAAAAAGTACCGGAGAGGATTCCAAACCCAGCCCCGGCCACTGTGTAAGGAGCAGTACTGCAGTGACCGAGAGAGCCGCGATCCCATAGCTCCAGATCACAGGCGGCTTGGGCCACAGAAGAGGATTATACCGGGACATATTTTTGCTCCCGAACATGGGTTGTCGCTTCCTGGGATTGGTAGAGCAGGCCGTGACAATCTTGGTCCGTTGCGAAGTCATTTTGCAACAAAGTTGTTTGCCCCAAAGCCTGATCAGGGTCGTAAGCCAATCTTCCAATTTGACGTTCGTCCCGCTCGATAGACGCATTGCCAACACTCTGACAGTTTACGGAAAGACCGAGGTTGCCCAGGCAGCCCTGAGTGGGCGCATCTCTCTCTCTGCCAATCAGTTCTGAGCGCTTTCCTCGCCGCCGACGTCTGGCATCCTCCGTGCTTTGTTCAGGGTGGCCATTGACCAGATGGCGAGGAGGGTTTTGATCGTGGAAGCGTTTCGTGCAACGAGCAGGGACAAGGACTCCGACGGCGCACTGGTAACTGCCGCAAAGCGCGGGGATACGCGAGCTTTCGAGCAATTGGTTTCCCGCCACGAACGGAGAGCGCTGGCCACGGCGCAACGGATTACCAGGAATCGTGAGGACGCCGAAGATGTTGTGCAGGAGAGTTTTCTCAAGGCCTTCCGTCATCTTGCCAGCTTCGAAGAAAAGGCACGGTTCTCCAGTTGGCTGACACGCATAGTCATGAATGAAGCCTACATGTTGCTTCGTCAGAAGCGGAGAGTCATGGAGGTCTTGCCGGATTCTCCTCAGGACTCGACGGAGTCCACCCCGGACCCATTCGTTGACCGGAGCCCAAATCCTGAAGAGTCTTGCTGGCGGCGCGAGCGTAAGGAACTCTTGACGAAGGCGGTCAATCGCTTGCGCCCAACAATTCGCAGGGCAGTCTTGCTCCGAGACTTCGAGGAACGTTCTGTCGAAGAAACGGCTCAAACTCTCCACACATCCTCTGGCGCTGTGAAAGCGCGCTTATTTCACGCCCGACGTAGGCTTCGTGGAATGGTGAATTCCGAGTTCCTGCATGATTTTCCGCCTTCCCGTGGGCCGAGGCAAAATACCGTTGAAGCATGAATCGATGATTCACGAAGCGGCCGGGTTTGTAGTGCAAAACCTTTCACCGCGTTGCGACGAGCTCGGGAACCCGAGCAAGCAATTGGTATTCTTCTTCCGCTAAACGCAAGGACGCCCCCGCGACGTTCTGCTCGAGATGCTCGATCGAGGAAGTCCCAGGGATGGGCAGCATAATGGGAGATCGGCGCAGGAGCCATGCCAACGCGACCTGTGTGGGGCTCGCCCGGTGGGCCTGGGCAATTTGGTTCAGCACGTCGCCGGCAACTTTGCCTGCCCCCAGCGGGAACCAGGGAATAAAGGCAATGGCATTCTTCTCGCAATAATCCACTACGTAATCCCATTCGCGATCCGCAAAGCTGTAGCGGTTTTGGACAGAGACGATAGGGACAATCTTCCGCGCTCGTTCGATGTGTTCCCGCGTGACGTTCGACAACGCAACCAGGCGAATCTTGCCTTCGTTGCGCAGTTGCGCAAGGGTTTCCACAGAAGCCTCAAACGAGACAACGGGATCCGGGATATGAAGCTGATAAACGTCGATGCGGTCCACTCGGAGTCTCTTCAGGCTGCCCTCAACCGCATTGCGAAGGTGCGTGGGAGTGGCGTTGTGGGTCCATTGATTCGGGCCGGGACGGTTCCAGCCACCCTTGGTGGCGACGACGAGGCCCGCCGGATAGGGAAACAGTGCTTCGGCAATGAGTTCCTCGCTGACGTTTGGGCCGTAGGAATCCGCGGTATCAATGAAATTGACACCAAGCTCCGCGGCACGGCGAAGAACGGCTAGCGCCCCATTGCGATCTTTAGGGGGACCCCAGATGCCTTCGCCCGTCAGACGCATCGCCCCGAATCCGAGACGATGCACGGAAATCTCCCCGCCCAATGAAACTTCTCCAGCCGTTTTTGCGGAAAACTCTTTCTTGTTCATGATTGTCTCCAAAATTCTCCCTTTATAGTTATCCAACGGTCACGGGCTCAGCAATTTCCCGGGCCGGGGGAGCCATGAATTCCGGTCCGACTGAATGGCGAATAGTATCGCGAAGAATTGTGTCGATCGCCGCAAAATCGGCTTTTGTCAACGACCAACCGCCGACTTCCTTGATGGCCTCGAGCTGTTCCGGGCGGCGTGCCCCCCAGAGCGCGACGCCAACGCCGGGTTGGTCAAGGAGCCAGCGAACCGCCAGATGAATCACGCGCTTGCCAAAGTGCTCGCGAGCATAGGCATCTAGGGTGTTCGCAGCGTCCACGTACTCCGAGAAATGCGGTTCCTGAAACTTGGGGTCGCTGGTCTTGCGCAGGTCGTCTTTCGCAAACAACCGGCCTGCATTCATGGCACCACTCAGTAGTCCGCGGCAGAGTGCGCCATACGTGAGCGTGGTGATGCGGTGGCCCAATGCGTAGGGTAGAACGTCACGCTCTATCTCGCGTTCGAAGAGATTGTACGGCGGCTGAATTGTGTGAATTGGCGCGATGGCCTCGAAACGAGCCATCTCTTCTGGCGAATAGTTACTGACGCCGATCGCGCGAATCTTCCCCTGTTCGTACAGTTCATGAAAAGTGCGGGCTACTTCTTCGATGGGGACGAGGGGATCCGGCCAGTGCACCTGATATAAATCGATGTAATCAGTTTGGAGGCGGCGGAGCGAATCCTCAAGTTCCTGAAAAATGCGCCGGCGCGTGGAATTGCGTTCGATCCTGCCCTTCGTCCAGTCGATGCCTACTTTGGTGGCGAGGAGGATGCTTTCTCTGCGACCCGTTTGACGCAGGGCTTCACCCACGATCTCTTCGGAGCGTCCCTGACCGTAGATAGGTGCGGTGTCGATGAGATTGATGCCGTGGTCGAGCGCCGCATGAATGGTGCGGATGGATTCCTTCTCGTCCGTTCCACCCCACATCCAGCCGCCGATGGCCCAGGTACCGAGCGCAATTCGCGAAGCGATAAGATTCGTGCCCTTGATATCGATGTATTCCAACATGTTGTCCCTTCCTGCTCCTTTTTTTGAGAAATCCGTGTGTTTCTAGCCAAGCCACTGCGGGTTGGCGTACGTACCATCGAAGTGATGAGTTGTCTTATAAAGCTCGAACTGGCCGGCTTCCGCGGCCTTCGCCGTCTTTGCAAGAAGCGCCGTAACTTGGGAAGAGTTGAAGGGCTGAAAACTACGAGCCGCGTCGAGAGCTTGCTGAAGAATCGGCTGCGAATCGCAACCCGTGATGACGACGCTGGTGGGCAGATTCATCGCGTAGTGGAGGCACTCCACGGCGCTGGCGGTTTTGCTCTCGAGAATAAAGTGGTCGCCCATCGGCTTCATGCCGAGCACGCCGATATCGTTCTTGAGCAAGATCGGCAAAACTCTTCTTTCGAAACTGTCGAAGTGCGCGTCCATTACGTTGAGAGGCATCTGGACGGCGTCGAACGTGAACCCATGGTTTGCAGCAGTATCCAGCATCTGCAGATGGATCTCCGGACTCTTGTGGCCAGTGAAGCCGATGTAGCGGATCTTGCCTGCCTTTTGCGCCTCTAAGACAGCCTCTAGCGCTCCTCCGGCGGCAAAAATGCGGCCCGGGTCGGTGTCGCGGATCACTTCGTGAAATTGGAGGAGATCAATCCTGTCCGTCTGAAGGCGGCGCAAGGATTCATTGATTTGGCTTATGGCTGCAACCTTCGTACGCCCATCGATCTTGGACATGAGAAATGCTTTCTGACGATAGCCGTCGCGCAGCGCGTTGCCCATACGGATTTCACTGTCGCCACCGTTGTAGTCCCAGCAGTTGTCGAGAAAATTGACGCCTTCATCGAGGCCCCTGCGGATTATGCCAATGCTTTCCTGCGGATCCGCCTGTTTGCCAAGATGATAGCCACCAAGTCCGACGAGCGAGACTTTCTCTCTGGTGCGGCCCAGTGTACGATAAGGAATGCCGTTCCTGGGTTCCGTTGGCGAAGCCTTTTGACCAGCCCGCGCCAGGAACATGGAGGCCGCCGCAATACCAAGAAACTCGCGCCGGGATAAGCCGGAATCAGCGGTGTCGGAAGATGGCGAAGTCGACGCGAGATACGGATAATGCACATTCTCTTGGCTGAATTGATTGTTCTTGTTGTTCATGACGTACCCTACTCCTCCTTTCGGCTTTTTCTTCGCTTCCATGAATCGGTTGCTAACCCGGGAATTCGATTTTTGTAGCCTGCGAATTTCACGCTGCGGAGGCGCCAGTCAATACCATCTCCAAGATATTTACCTCGAACGGCTCCTGCACTAATCCCCCCACAGTTTGCTCCAAGTGCTTGAAGTGAGGACTTGCTGCGTGTTGATCAAGAGCAGCTTGACTCTCCCATATTTCATAAAAATAAAAGCGCCCCTCCGAATCCGACTCATAGAGTTCATACAGTCTGCATCCCGATTCGGCGCGGGTGGGAGCTAACATGCCCCGCAGGAGCTCCCTGAGTTGGTTTTCGCTTCCTCTGCGCGCCACGGATCTTGCAATTACGCGTACTTCACTCATGGTTGCCTTCCTCCATTCAGACTTGTTTTGCGATGCTACTTCATAGCTGGATCAATCAACGTCAGATCCGTTGCTGGATCAAACCTCTTTTGCATCGTTACTGGATCCTCGGTAACCATTACTTCTAGCGTCGGCGCTACGTAAGCCTCGAGAACATGTCCGCCTTGCGTTGTTCCATCCGGACTCCCCACCACCATGTGGGTATGAACTACGGGCTTTCCTTGATAGAGCGCGATATCGCCGCTCATCCCAATTACTTCGTGCTGACCGTGGATGGGAATCTTCTTGTACATTTTGCGTTGAGGATCGAACCATCCCACTGTTGCTCCATTTAGCGCTCCGATAGCGGTGAAATGCGCACTCGTAACGTGATACTTCTCAGCGAACTCCAACAGTCCGGAAAAAGCTTCATCTCCCTGGTAGAAGATGACCGCATATTGTTTCGTCGGTTCACCAGGGTTTAACAGTTGAACCTCCATCTTTGGCGCTTTGCCCCTCGGACCAGCTTCCGACGGGGAGACGTAGTCATCTCCCTTTTCCCGCGAATACGCCGCTAAGCCGGCGATCCCAATGAATATCAAAACGCAACCCACTAGTTTTATTTTCGTCATAGTTTTGCCCTCTCAAGTTTCTGATTTTTTGTAATTCACCTTTACGCTCAAGCTCGCTGTTAGACGGCTCTTCAATCCCGCCAACCGTCAGTTGAAGAGTTTTCACGCTCTCCCTCGGACGGAGGGTCAGGATAAACTTCATCCGAGTAGACCTACCCTTTCGTCGAAGGGACGCCAACTCGAATCTGCCTCTAGTCCCTGACATCCAGATGAGCTTGCTTCTCCATTTGCAGAATCACCGCCGAGAAATCTTGCTCCTGCCCCTGATCCGACTGCCTCGCATTAATCTCGAAAGCAGCTCCCGCTGCGGGCATTCGTGCGCCAACGGCCGCAGCGAGATTAAGAATCAAGCCGAAATCCTTGTTCATCAGGCGAATCGGGAATTGTGGGCTGTAATCGTTCTTCTTCACTCTTTGCAGTTTGCCCGCATGGGCTGGAGCAACCACTGCCGTCTGGGACAACACGTCCAGCAGGCGGTTACGATCCAGACCTGCCTTCTCACCGAGCGCAACCGCTTCTGCAATCGCCTGCATACCGATACCCAACAGGGTGTTCACCACAAGCTTCATCGTGGCTCCGGAGCCATTCGGCCCGAGATAAAAATAATTCTTGGCAATGACGCGAAAGATCGACTCGGCAGTGTCGAAGCGTTCCTTGTTGCCGCCACCAAACAGCGTCAGTAACCCATTTTCAGCGGTGGGTGTGCTCCCTGATATCGTTACATCAAGGACTTCGACTCCACGCTCTGACCCCAATCTCGCGAGTTCCTGCGAGGTTCCGGGATAGACCGTGCTCATGTCGATGACGACCGAGCCGCGATTCACTTGGGCTAACACACCATCGGCCCCCCTATAAGTCTCCAGGACAGCTTCATCGCTCGGTAGGCACGACAACACGACACTGCAAGTGGAGGAAAGTTCCGAAAGGCTTTTTGCCACGGTGGCGCTATTTCGAAGTAGCTCATCCGCCTTGCTGTGGTCCCGGTCGTAAGCCGTCAGCTTGAAGCCAGCTCCCAGCAGCCTCCGCGCGATCGGTCGGCCCATGTAGCCGATCCCGACAAATCCAAGCCGATCATTTTCCTGTGTAATTGGTCTCATGTTGACTTGTCCTTTGGCCGAGTGCGAATTCCGATTTCACCTCGCGCCAGACCCTTTAAAGGGCACATGACGTGCCGTTTGCCTTTAGTGCGTTATCTTGATGCAAGTTATTGCTGACGAAGGGATTGGGAGAATCGAACAGAAGCACTGATGATTGGTCGCGTGTTGAATTCTTTGGACACCGTCAGCCTATTGGACTTGGCACTAGCTCTAGTCGAGAAAGGACAATGTATCATTCGGGCTACTGCAGGCTACTGTTTTTCACCACTTTTTGGGCTTCTTAGCGCTTCGCTGGCACGAGCTACGCCGTGGGACGCGTCACCTGTGCCAAAAGTGTGCCGGCAATCAAATATTTTCGGGCCATCAGGGTTAGCTTTGACCGGCATCGACGGCGGCATTAGCCCTGTGAAGTCGGCTTCTCTCCAGCGATTGATCGCTCGCTGCTGGCGCGTTTCTCGTTACCTATCTGGTGAGACTTCCCCCAACCGGAGTTCTGGAGAGCTACGAACGTCCCACGTCGAGGGGAGTGACATGGTCGGTTGAAGTGTAAAGGATTGGGAACAAAACCTCCGGGAACAAGGCTTGCGATATTGCCATGGTAAAACCACAACCCTTCGCCAGTAGCTTGCACTCAACGTTCACTAAGAGGAGCCATTCAGCACTTCTCCATGACAACTGTCATTTTCGATTGATCGGCGCACTACGCCGCTATGTCATCGTTGGCTTAAACACTTTGGATTGACGCCGGTCCCCAGACTCTCGGCGCGCTTCCCGATCTTTTTCAATGTCGTTTCAAGAGCTCGCAACTCTTTCGGGCTCGCATCGGCAAAGACGTTCCTAATCTCGGCTGCGTGTTTCCGAAAGACCGGCGCGATCAATCTTTTGCCTCTTGGTGTGAGCGACACGACGCGGACGCGCCGATCCTCAGAACTCTCGACCCGGCTTACCAAGCCCCTTTCGACGAGGCGGTCCACGGCCGTGCTGATCGAACCGGGGGTCAGAAACACTTTTGGGCCGATCGCATTCACCGGCAAAGGCCCTTTGTTCAAAAGGGCCTCAAGGATCCGGAAATCGGTGTCGTCGATTCCAGTCTCCGCTAGTCCCGCATAGAGATATTTCGAAGCCGCCTGAAAGGCCTTCACCAATACCAGCCAACAGTGAATCGGGTCTCGCGAGGTCTTATCCATGACGAAACTATTTTGCCCTTTTATATAACCGATGTCCAGCACCATGTATCTATATCAATAGACTTGGCATCAATAGACAGTGGAAAGAGAGGCACTCTGCATATGGACCGGACAAATAAGAAACTCATCGCCGTAGTCGGCGCAACAGGGCAACAAGGAGGCGCCGCGGTACGCGCCCTTCAAGCCGGCAATCAATTCAAGGTACGCGCGCTGACCCGTAACCCGGCCAAGCATCGCGAACTCGCCGACGAAGTCATTCAGGCGGACTTGAATCGCCCCGAAACCCTTAAGCCTGCATTTGCGGGGGCGCATGGCGTATTTCTAGTCACTAATTTTGGGGAAGAAGGTACCGACGAGGTCAAGCAGGCAACCGCTGCGGTACACGCCGCCAAGAATGCTGGTGTCAAACACTTTGTCTGGTCCACGTTGCCTGATGTAGAAGCGATCAGCCGCGGCAAGTTCCACGTTCATCACTTTACCGGCAAGGCCAAGGCTGATCGGATAGTGAAAGAAGCCGGGTTTGCGAATCATACGTTCGTCATCGCGCCTTTCTACTATCAGAACCTTATCGGCGTTCTTGCTCCGCAAAAACAGACTGACGGATCCATGAGCTGGGCTCTCCCGCTTGATCCAACTGTGCGAAGCATTCACATGGGGGACATTACGGAACTTGGCGACATCGTGGCCGGAGCATTCGCGCACCCCGATCAGGTCGGCCACGGCGAGTATCTGCCCCTAGTCGGCGATTTCATGAGCTTCAATGAAATCATCGATGCGCTAAATCGACAGGGTCACAACTTCTCTTTCAGCCAAGTGCCGAAGGAAGTTTTCGCCGGTCTTTTTCCTGGGGCCGCCGAGATAGCGGAAATGTTCGATTACTTCCAGACGCACACGTACTTAGGTTCCGATTCGCGCGACTCGATTGCGCTCGCAAACAGGATCGCAGGCCGGCAGCCAGCCAAGTTTTCGGCGTGGGCTCAGGTGAATTTCCCGGCTCCAAAGAACGCGCAGCAGCACGCTGATTGAAAACAGAAGGAAATCGTACCCTCTGAACACTAATTTGGTAAGGGCAGATGGGCGAGGGCAACCGTATTCGTTCGATGTCACCTACGGCTGGAGCCGTGAGATCGGGTATATCGCCAATGCGAGGAATGGATCGAACTCTGAACGGCTGACGATTTCAACTTTATCTGGCTACAAGACTGACTTGATTCAAGACGCATGTATGTCTCGTCCCTGCGGTGGCTGGCGCCAGGTCGCAGCTCTCATGCTCGTTCTTCGCGTTCGGCCTCTGCAGATACTCAAGCAACGAATCTGGCGCACGTACCCCGGACGGATGCCTCCGCCCACTTGGTTTTAGTACAGTTTTGAAAGCCAAGAAGGCCTCGTGCCGGGTACGATTTCGGACTCCGCGATGAGGCCGGTCGTGATTGTACTCCTCGATCCAACGAGCGATACTGGCGTATGACGCCCGAGGAAGCTCGCGAATTGGTCACCGGCGGCATAAGTTACGCTGCGTATCGCGAAACCGATTCATCCCTTCACGACTCCGACAAGAACCGCCTTTTCGGTTCCGACCACTACAAGTCGGATCGGCCCGTCGTTAAACTGGAGACTGTGGCGGCATCAATGCAACAACATCTGGTTCATTCCTACCATCGCGCTTGGGCAATGGGGCTCGCCGCAGTAAGCATGGGTACGATGCTCTATGTCGGGCTTTACCAAAGCCGAGCGGTGCGGCACATTTGGTGTCCAGTCTTTGCCAAGGGCTGCGAGGCGGTGGCTGATGCTGCCTTTGCAAAGCCGTTCGGCATCCCGGATGGATATATCGCGGCGGTTCTCTATGCGGTGATCCTTGTGCTCCTGATGGGGCCGACCGCCAAGCTTTGGATATGGGCACCACTGTTGGTTCTTGCTACCGCGGCTGCGCTTGCGAACTTCCTCGGTGTTCGTGACATGGTGAATCTCGGGAGCTTTTGTTTCTACTGCATACTGACGACTATTCTTTCTCCGATTCTATTATGGGAGATATGGCGGCTGCGCTGAGCCGCGTGCTCGGTGTTGTCGATTCTGGAGGCTATCTATGAGTGATGGTGCGTTGCCCAGTCAGAGTCCAGCCGTTGGCACGGTCTCGAAGAAGGATGCAGGCTACGTCTTTTACGAACTAACGCGCAGCATTTGCCCGAAGTGTCGGAAAGTGATCGACGCGAAGATCGTGTTGCGGGACAACAAGGTCTTCATGGTCAAGCGATGCCCAGACTGCGGCCCGTTCGGGGCGTTGGTTTACAGCGATGCTGAGGCATACACGAGTTTCGGCAAATTCAACAAACCGGGAACGATCCCCCTTGCCTACGGAACCGATATTCGAGAGGGATGCCCCTACGACTGTGGCCTTTGCCCCGACCACCAGCAGCATACTTGCCTCGGCATCATTGAAGTCAACAGCGCGTGCAACATGGATTGCCCGCTGTGCTTTTCGGAGGCTCGCCCCGGATTCAGCCTGACGCTCGAAGAAGTCGAACAAATGCTGGACGACTTCGTGAGAACCGAGGGGAAACCCGAAGTCATCCAGTTCTCGGGCGGGGAGCCTACGATTCATCCGCAAATCATCGAATTCGTCCGGGCAGCCAAGCAGCGCGACATTTCCTTCGTGATGATTAACACAAACGGGAGGCGCATTGCTCGTGACGACCGATTCCTCGAACAACTCAACGAAGTCCGCCCAGCCGTCTACTTCCAGTTCGACGGCTTTGATTCGGAGACCTATCGCATTCTTCGGGGAGAACCGGACATCTTGGAGGAGAAGCTGCGTGCACTGGATCGGCTGGCTGAGATCGGCCTGTCCGTCACCCTTGTTCCGGCAATAGAGCGGGGCGTGAACGAGCATGAAATAGGAAAAATCGTGGACTTTGCCATTCAACACCCGGCAGTGCATGGGATCAATTTTCAGCCAGCTTTCCATGCGGGTCGTCACCAGCAGCACGATCCGATGAGGCGGATGACCATTCCCGACGTTCTTCGGCTGATTGAGGCGCAAACAAAAGGTACTTTCAGAACGAGCGATTTTGTTCCAGTCCCTTGCTGTTTCCCTACGTGCAACTCGGTGACTTATGCTTTCATAGAGGGAGATCAAGTCACGCCACTGCCCCGGGTCGTCAATGTCCACGACTACCTCGACTACATTTCCAACCGCGTACTACCGGATTTCAGTTTGGAGGTAAAGCGGGCTCTGGAGGGGTTGTGGTCCTCTTCCTCGGTGGCGGGTTCGCACAAGTCGGTCGATCAGGTTTTGATGTCCTGTCAGGCGTGCAGCGTTCCCGGGTTCAGCGTTGGTGATCTGGCGGACCACATGATGATGATCATGCTGCAAGATTTCATGGATGCATGGACTTTCAACCAAAAGAACCTGATGAAGTGCTGCAAGGAATTCCTGCTGCCGGGCGGCAAGCAGGTGCCG
Source organism: Candidatus Acidiferrales bacterium (assembly GCA_963775865.1). Classification (GTDB taxonomy): domain Bacteria; phylum Acidobacteriota; class Terriglobia; order Acidiferrales; family UBA7541; genus Acidiferrum. The sequence goes on from CAVZKU010000003.1 coordinate 231,548, forward strand.
TTCTGCGCTTACAACACCATCGGGTACCGCGAACAGGCGAGAAAGCAACTGGAGGCGATGGAGCCCGAGCGCAGGCGGGCGAGAGCAGAAGGATGCAGGTTCGAACCCCGACCTATCGAGTTCAACGTAAAACAGGCAGAGGTTCCTGCCACAGTGACAGTCAGTATCGACTCGCGGCGGTGAAATTCATGGCTACGAAGGACGACGCAACTCTGGTTCCCTTAGGCAACGAGCACGTGAAACAGTGCTGCGCCAGACTGTACGAAAGCGACCTCACCCGTTTTCTGCTGGGCGACTCGTTTCATCCCGGCGGCTTGCAAATGACGGGCCGGCTCGGGCGCATGCTTGGGCTGAGTCCGGCCAGCCGGATTCTGGATGTGGCGTGTGGCAATGGGACTGCGGCGATCTTCCTAGCGAAAGAGTTCGGGTGCGAAGTTTTCGGCATCGACTACGGAGATCAGAGCGTCGCGGCTGCACGGTTACTGGCGCAATCCGAGCATGTAGACGCTCGCGTGCAATTTGAGCGCGGCGATGCCGAGACTCTCCCTTTTCCGGACGGGTCGTTCGACGCCGTAATTTGTGAATGCGCCTTCTGTACCTTTCCCAACAAAACGGCATCAGCTAGAGAGTTCTTCCGCGTGCTGCGTCGGGGAGGGCACCTAGGCATCAGCGATCTCACCCGAGAAAGAGTACTCCCACAGGAATTAGATGGGTTACTGGCATGGATTGCATGCATCGGCGATGCCCAGACCGTGGAAGGTTACACCCACTTCCTTCAAGATGCCGGATTCTCTGTGGGTAGCATCGAGCACCAGAATTACGCTCTTGAGGACATGGTGAATCAGATTCGCATCAAACTGCTCGGCGTGGAGATCATGACCGGACTGAACAAACTCCAACTGCCCGGTCTTGATCTAGGAGCGGCCAAGCGGATGGCGGACAGCGCAATGGCGGCGGTCAAACGGCGACAACTCGGATACGTCCTTATCTGTGCTACCAAGCGGGACTCACTCTGATCTTCAGGCAGTCCGGCCAGTGCTTGCCCGCATTAGAGAACAACCATCGCTTTGGAAACTGGAAACGAGCGGGTCAGGCGGCCCTATCATTACTCTTTTTCGTGCTCAGCCCGAGCACGCGATAGGTCAGTCATATCCCACAGGTACCGCTAAAAATTACCAAAGCTCCGGCGATTCCAAGCGCCCAGCCAAGGTAAGGATGACCATTGACGAGGATGCCCGCAATCCCGAGACCGATCCCCAGCACCACGCGCAAAGCGCGATCTATTCGCCCTACATTCAGAAACGTCGCCATGTCGGCTCTGGTGTCCGGAGTTTTCATTCAGAAATTTCCCAAAGGCAGCAACTCGCACCAATTTCGAGTTTACACCTCTCTGACACAACAGAGTGCAGTGAGATTAGGTTCGATCGCACGGGCGGCCTCGGCCTTACCCATATCCGCTGTTTCCCACCCGAACTGAGCGAGAATTCCAGCCACGCCTTCTTGGCAACGTCGTCATTGCCGCAAACGAACATCGTGGGGGTTCCACCTTTGAATTGCGGATTTACCATGCACCCGCTGCCGACAGAATTGAACGCTTTCACGAATCGTGCGCCCTCAAACTCCCGTTGGAGACGTTCCATCAAGGATTCGTTGAGATCGGTGAAGAATTTCAATACTCCGTTCACGGGCGGGGCGTCCGCAATAGGGTTGGTCGCGTCGACGAGAATCTTGCCAGTCAAGTTGGCAACACCCGCAGCAAGAAGTGCGTCCCTCGCCGCAGTCCCTTTTACCGCCAGCACAACCAATTCCGCGAATTTCGCGGCTTCATCGAAGCCGCCAACCCGACCCCGCGGGTTCTTTCGCCCCCACTCCGCAAGTTTCTCAGCGGTGCGAGTGCCTATCATTACGGCATGGTCATGCTTGAGAAAACCAGCGGCGAGAGTTTTTCCAACATCACCCGATCCTACGATTCCGACTTTCATGTTTCACGGTTTCTCCTTTTGGATTCCGCCGACCGACCTATAATTTATGGAAAATAGAATCGAGCGAAAGCGAGGGCAGCAGCATCGGTCTCGCTTCATCCCTATTCTATTCCTGATCGGGATTTGCGCAGCGGCCCTAGCAGTGGATTCATTCGCCTGCGCCTTGGCGTCGGGCCGTCCGTCGTTGACTTCCGCTTCTTCCCATCCCTAACATTGCACCCTGAATTCGTCCGCAGTGTTTGGCAGGAGGGCACCATCAATCGAGAACGGGCGCTGAAGGTTGTGTTGGTGCTGGTGGGATTGATTTTCTTGTTTGCTGTGTATCCGCTGATGATGTTTCTATGGCCGAGCGGGTGGCGATGGCAGCCGAACCAGCCGGAATACGAGCAGATGATCCTTGGCGTGTATGCCACGCTCGGGATTTTCCTACTGCTCGCTGCGCGTAACCCCTAGGCGAATCGTAGCTTGATCGCATTCACCGCGTGGTCGAGCCTCGTTCACGCCGCTATCATGGCTGTTCAGGCATTCCAGCATGCGAGCGAACGCGGACATCTGCTCGGCGACATACCTGCGCTCGTCATCGTTGGCGCGGTGCTGATTGCGCTCGCGCCATCAAAGCAATCCGCAGAGCGGGAATCGACAGCCGCACATGCTCCTGCTTAAGCGATCACCGGAAGCGTGTCTACGGAGCAGGCTCAATCTAGGCGGGTTTCCGCCACACGACCTCATATTTGTTGAATGAGCGTGCGAGGTGCACAACTGCCAAATGATTCTCCTGCGCGAATCGGTTTAAGTCCTCGGCAGTGAGATAGCCAAGGCTCTTAGAGATTTTCTTCCCGAGGGACGCCACCCATTTCGGAAGAGCGAAATCCTTATAGATAAGGTAGCCGCTTGGCTTCAAGACTCTCAGCATTTGCTGGAGCGCATTCTGCCAATCCGGGATGTGGTGCGTCACCATGTACGTGGCGACGAAATCGAATTCGTTGTCGCCGAAGGGTAGCTTGGTTCCATCGGCAGCGATAAATCTGACGTTTGCGGTCTGCCCGCTCTTCTGCCGAGCCGCGTCGATCTGCTCGGGGTCAACATCGATGCCCGTCACGTTGAGCCCCAGCTTTGACGCCAGACGGATTGCCGCTGCTCCGTTGCCGCAGCCAAAATCCAGATAGCTCTGTCCTGGCGCAAACCCCGCCAATCCCTGCGTCTTTTCGGCGTAGTCGGCTACCCGTCGGCTATGGTGGTCGCTGTTGACGAAGAACTTCTCGAATTTTGTCATCTTCATGGGTGTGGCCCCCTCCCGACTGGGAGCACGGCGAGCATACTGAGGATTCTACGCTGGAACATGGGCACGTCACTTCGGTGCAAAGTTGTCCAGCCCTATGCAAGGGCTCCGCCAAAAACTAGAAAATTCCCGGTATCAGGTGCCAATGCACTTTGGAGCAATACTCGGTGTAGCCGGGCAAATTTTGCGAGGTGCGCAGCATAGTCAATGGTGTCCACGTCGGTCTCTAGGTTAGCCACATGCGTCATCGGTCCTGTGATCGGGTGCAGGCAAACCGGGCAGACCCCTCCAGTATCGAACGCCAGCGAGAAGTCCCGATGTGGGAGTGCAGCGATGCTAGTTGGCGTTTCTAGCGGGTGAAAATCCCGTCAGTGGAACTTGCCCAGTTGCCACTGTAGTGATATCCGGCGGCGGTGCGGGTGACCAATCCGTCGAAAGCCCGGAAGTAAAAGTCCCGTTGGCTGGGTGAAAACCTGGTCAGCTCCGACAGGGGGGCGAGCAAAAGACGTGACTACCCTTTAGCGCTTTCTCAATCCACGCAGCGATGGTCGAGCCCGTGCCGCCACCGAGAATCACGAGATCAAATTCTTCCGGCTGCGTCCTCTTACGTGCCTGGGCGGATGAAGTGTTCTTCGAGCTCTTCATGCGGATTTTCCTTTCCGAGCGACAGGTTCACTCTTGGCTTGCATTGATTTCACGAGAGCTGCAGACGATGCTCCTTCCAGCGACAGTCCGTAGCCAACTTCTCGCACGATGCGCTCCTTCAAGGGCTGGATGAAATGCACGCGCGTGTTGCGGCGCGTCACTTCCGGAGCCTTCAGGTACAGCTCGGCCAATTCCCGCGCCCGACTGAGCGCCTTACCGTTCGGCACAACTTCGGCAACCACTCCCCATTCCTGTGCAGTACGCGCTGTCAGCGGCTGTGGGTTTAGCAGGAACGCCTCCGCTCGTCCCGCTCCAGCGCGATAACTCCAAGTGGTAAAGATTCCGTCGCCGGGCGCAACGCCCGCGGAGAAGTGGGCCACATCCTGGAAGGTCGCGCCATCCGCCGCCACAATTACACTGGCAAGTAGCGCGTAGTCGGAGTGCACATGGGCACGTCCCTCGATAGCCGCGATGACCGGCACGCGTATGTTGGCTATATTTTCCAAAACCTGAACGCCTTCGTCGTGAACTTGGCTCCAAACGCCGGGATCGGCGACATCGCCGAAAGAGGACCAATCGACATCAGTAATGAACTCCCCACCTGCGCCCGTGAGGATTACGATCTTGTTCGCTCGATCTTGCGCAATCCGGTAGAAGGCATCGACAAATTCCGTGTGAGCTTGCGCGGTCATAATGAACGGCCCGCCATTGGTGTGGAATTCAGCAACCAGCACACCCTTGGCATCGCGCGCCAGCTTTAGATTGTGATAGGCAGCAAAGTAATCATTTTGAAGTTGCATAGGATTCTCCTCTCTGTGTTGCCCTGACTGCGTTCACTCGAATGCATTATTGCAAGGTCAGCATATTGCACTCAAGTGGCCACAACGAGACCTCCTGCGGCACGAATGACCTCCCCGGTGATCCAGGCTGATTCGTCTGATGCTAGGAACACCGCCAGCGGGGCGATATCCGTGACGCGACCGAGCCGGCCGAGCGGCGTCTTCCCAGCCAGAACGGCGCCGGCACCACCCTCAAAGGTCCCCGCGGCTACATTGCCTTCGGTTTCTGTATGACCGGGAGCGATGGCGTTGACCGTATCTTGCGCGGCGCAAGTTCGAGCGCCAATCCCTTTGTCAGCGTTTCGATGGCGCCTTTCGTGGAAGCGTACAGCAGGGCTCCCGCCACCGGATGCGAGCCGACGATAGAGCTGAGGTTGATGATGCTCCCGCCGTCGGTCCCGAACCGCTTGATCGCCTCCTGCACGGTGAGAATCGCCCCGAGAACGTTGATGTTGTAGTGGAGGTGAAAGCTCTCTTCGGTGATCTCCGCGAAGGCGCCGAAGCGGAATACCCCGGCGTTGTTGACCAAAACGTCCAGTCTTCCGAACGCGGAATCCACTTCTTTGAATAACCGCGCGACATCTGCGGCCTTGGACACGTCGGCCCCGACCGCGATCGCCTCGCCCCCGTTGTCGTTGATCGCCTGAGCGACGCGTTCGGCGCCTTCCCGGTCGGAGGAATAGTTCACGGCCACGCGCGCGCCCGCAGCTCCCAAGGCCGTTGCGATCCCACCGCCTATGCCTTTGGACGCGCCCGTCACTATTGCCACTTTATTGGAAAGTTTGCTCATGTGACTGCTCGCATCGCCGATTACATTGTGAGGACGGCGCGGAAGCGGATCTTGCCCTCCGCAACGCGCTCGTAGGCCTTCGCAGCTTCGGCCAATGGGTAGGTTTCAATTACCGATTTGACTTTTCCTTGGGCTACGTAATCCAGGGCTTCGTAGAGATATTCGGGGCCATTTTGCTGGCTGCCGATGATTTTGATGCGCTTGAATAGCAACTCGATCAGCGAGATCGAAAGCGGTTCCGCGTCGGCGCCCATAACGATGAACCTGCCGTCCGGGCGCAGACCCTGAATGCTGTCCATCATGGATTTGGTCGAGTTGGAGGTGCTGAGGATGATGTCAGCGCCGCCCGCAGCGGAAAGGTTCTTTCCGTCGCGGACAATTTCGTCCGCGCCCAGCTCGCGAATCATCTTGTCCTTATCGGGGGAGTGCGAAATCGCGATGGTCTCAAAGCCCGCGGCCTTCGCGTATTGCACTGCGAGGTGGCCAAGGCCGCCGATTCCAAGCACGGCCACGCGCTCGTGCGGCTGGGGATCGGCCCAGCGCAGCCCGCTGTAGACCGTATAGCCCGCGCAGAAGATCGGCGCTGCTTGCTCGTAGGAAACCTTGTCCGGAATCAGATAGGTGGCGTCGGCATTCATGGGCATGTACTCGGCGTGACCGCCTTGCGCCTCGCCCCCGGTGCCCTTCATATAAGGACAGAACATCCTGCGGCCGCGCTGGCACCATTCGCAGCGTCCGCAGGTGGACTGAATCCATGCCGAACCGACGCGGTCGCCTACCTTGCGAGTGGTCACATCAGGAGCCACGTCGACGATCTCGCCCACCGGCTCGTGGCCAAGGATTCGAGGAAATTGTCCTGGAAGGTGTCCAAGCGTTTGGTGCACGTCGGTGTAGCAGATACCGCTCGCATGCATTTTCACCAGCACCTGATTAGGTCCGGGTTGAGGTCGCGGAACGTCTTTGATCTGCCACGAACTGCTGACAGCAGGAACGACTGCAGCTTTCATAACACTTCCTCCTAACGCACTTCGATGCGAGAGGATTTGCGGTCGGTGCATCATCTTGGGCGGCAGAATCGCCAATCTCACACCTGGAGATGAGTTTGACGGCCAATTGTCGGCTATCCAGAAACTATCCGTCTTCCACGGCGAGATTAGTCCTGGGAAGTTCTATAAAAGCAGAAGTCAAGAAAAAAATCTCTCCCGCGGCCGGAAGTTTTCTTGCTTCGCAGCCCATTGAATGAGCAGGATTCTGTTTTGACCGGCCACACCGTGTGCTCGGTTGCTGGACACCTGGGCCAGCGATTGGGGTTTTCTCTACCAGCGGTTTTCATTGCTTGATCGCAACGAAGCCTGTCAGTTCCGAAACCAGCAAACCAGAACGGCGGTCAAATGGCGACCATAGTTCTATCTGGGACTCGTGGCCCATGGCTTTTTCTGGTCATGCGAGAGGGCCTAGGGTCGGCTGTGAGACTACGTGCCCGAGGCACACAGCGCCTAACTTCCCAGCTGAGACTCGCTCTCGAACCAGAGCGTCTCGAGAACCCACGGCCACCGCCAGAGAAGATCCCCGGGATGGAGCGGACTCGGTCAGAGACACTCAAGCTGTTTGTGGTTTCAGATGTTGGGCGTCGAAGCACACTCCCTTCTTCCACACAATCAATACGATGGTGGCAATCTTTCTGGCCAAGGTTAGTCGGGCCATTTCTGGCCGCATGCCTTTGGCCAATAAAGCCGTGTAGAACTCCTGAAACGGACCGGGTTTGCTGGAGGCCACGATGGCCGCGCCCTTAAACAGATTCTTCAGGTCGTGATTGCAATTTTGGTTGAGTCCACGAACCGAGTTTTTCTTGGATCGCTGTAGCTGCCCATTGATGGAACGATGATCGGCACTGCTGCATGTCTCGATGGCCAGACCACTGTATTTCCACAGCAGCCGCTTGGCCCGGAAGCGGTGCGGAGTCTGCAAAATGCCCAGCAACACCGCTGCCCGGATCGGGCCGATCGCGGGGATCTGGCAGAGCCGTTTCCAGGCCTTTTGCTTCTTACTCTCCGTCAAGAAAAAAATCTCTCCCGCGGCCGGAAGTTTTCTTGCTTCGCAGCCCATTGAATGAGCAGGATTCTGTTTTGACCGGCCACACCGTGTGCTCGGTTGCTGGACACCGGGCCAGCGATTGGGGTTTTCTCTCACCAGCGGTTTTCATTGCTTGATCGCAACGAAGCCTGTCAGTTCCGAAACCAGCAAACCAGAACGGCGGTCAAATGGCGACCATAGTTCTATCTGGGACTCGTGGCCCATGGCTTTTTCTGGTCATGCGAGAGGGCCTAGGGTCGGCTGTGAGACTACGTGCCCGAGGCACACAGCGCCTAACTTCCCAGCTGAGACTCGCTCTCGAACCAGAGCGTCTCGAGAACCCACGGCCACCGCCAGAGAAGATCCCCGGGATGGAGCGGACTCGGTCAGAGACACTCAAGCTGTTTGTGGTTTCAGATGTTGGGCGTCGAAGCACACTCCCTTCTTCCACACAATCAATACGATGGTGGCAATCTTTCTGGCCAAGGTTAGTCGGGCCATTCTGGCCGCATGCCTTTGGCCAATAAAGCCGTGTAGAACTCCTGAAACGGACCGGGTTTGCTGGAGGCCACGATGGCCGCGCCCTTAAACAGATTCTTCAGGTCGTGATTGCAATTTTGGTTGAGTCCACGAACCGAGTTTTTCTTGATCGCTGTAGCTGCCCATTGATGGAACGATGATCGGCACTGCTGCATGTCTCGATGGCCAGACCACTGTATTTCCACAGCAGCCGCTTGGCCCGGAAGCGGTGCGGAGTCTGCAAAATGCCCAGCAACACCGCTGCCCGGATCGGGCCGATCGGGGGGATCTGGCAGAGCCGTTTCCAGGCCTTTTGCTTCTTACTCTCCG
>CAVZKU010000004.1:0-469272 GCA_963775865.1 Candidatus Acidiferrales bacterium
CCTGGATGCTATTTTGCAGGGTTATGAAAATTTTTGATTGTACTATACAGGTGAATGCCTTAGCATCTAGCCGTGTTTTTTCGTTCATACTCCTTTTGACCGAGTCTGTACAAGCTTCTACTACGAATTTACTACGATGCACCGACCTCCTGGTCCCGAACCAGGTTCCAAAAAACACCAAATGGCTTTGCTGGTGTCGCTTACACGGAAAACCAGCGAGATTCCCGCTTCTCAATTGTCCCGAAGTTGTACCGAAAACCGAGCCGGCAAGACTCGAACTTACAACCCTTCGGTTAACAGCCGAGGAATGCAAAATCTAAATGCCTTGTTTGGTGTCGCTTACCGGGAGAGACGAGCATTTTCAGTCCCTCAGTTGGGCTACCTTGGGCTACCAATCGAATATTATCGAGGGTGGCTGAAAAGGGACGAGGTAACAGCGACGCTTCCGCTCTCTGTCGTTGAGGACCTTCGACCAAGCAAGAGAGATATGGCCCAAATGCTCGAGTGTGAAGTCAAAACAGCTAGTGCAGAAGTTGTTGAGAGGAAAGCTTTTTCTTGGTAAGGTGTTCGCACCTAATGAGCGCGGTCACAAAAATGTTGTAGCACTTTTGGGATTTCCGGACCTGGCAATCGTTGCTAACGTTGACATTTCCAGCACCACGCCGATAAAAACCGACTGAGAGTTTTACCAAACTCGTGGTAGTCTACTGCTGGAGCTGTTGCGAGCCCCAACCCGGGAGCGATGCAATGAAAATGTCGTGGCAAACGACAGACCGTCTTGCGTGCCGCTGGTCCGAAGTGGGGGAACGCCTCCCTTACAACTCGCCTTGGATTCAGGATTCCTCAACAAACCTCCATACGAAGAATGTTCCACTGTGGGTTTTGGCTTTTACCAGACTCAGTCCTTTTGGTGGAGGAAATTGGTACGCTCCGCATCGCCGCCTAGCTTCAACCGAAACGCGCTAGGTAATCTTCCCTTCAATTGAACCTCTAGGCATCCTTTCGTGCTGAGGAAGAAGTGTCTCTCTCACCAGTTGTTGCCAATCTCGAATATATAACGGAAGGGAGTTCCCGCATGGTCGCCCTTGTCAGCCATTTTCGAATCTGCGCGTGCAATAGGCCGGAGAGCGTGTCAGGGTGACGGAGGTCACATACCTGCAGCGGAAAGAGAGTAGCATAAGTACATGCCTGTATGCGAATATACAGTTGCGAAAGAAAGGCGACTGTCCAGTGGAAACCACTTTGAATACGGTACCTGCTACTGCGCAGGCTAAACGACTGAATCTTTTTGAGCGCTATCTGACTCTGTGGGTCGGGCTCTGCATGATTGTTGGTGTGGTCTTGGGAAAGACCATGCCCGGGTTCGTGCAGAGTCTGCGTTCGCTCGAATTTGGCCGGGGCAGCCAGGTCAATGTTCCTATCGCCATCGTGATCTGGTTGATGATCATCCCGATGATGATGAAGGTCGACTTCGCCTCCATCTTGAGCGTCCGGGAGAAACCGCGAGGGTTGCTGGTCACCTTGTTCGTGAATTGGCTGGTGAAGCCCTTCTCGATGGCTCTGATTTCCTGGGTATTCTTCCGCCACGTTTTCGGAGCGTGGATTCCAGGCGCTCTTGCGGACCAGTACATCGCAGGAACGATCATCCTCGCTGCCGCGCCGTGCACAGCCATGGTTTTCGTTTGGAGCTACTTGACCGATGGCGATCCCGCCTACACACTCGTCCAAGTATCGGTCAACGACCTGATCATGCTTTTTCTTTTTGCTCCCATCGTGCGCCTTCTGGTTAGCGGAGCCTCTTCACTGCAAGTCCCATTTAATGTTCTGCTGTATTCTGTATTTATCTTCATCGTGATTCCGCTCAGCGTGGGTTCCGCGCTCCGCTATTGGTTCATCCGCAAGCACGGTGTGGAATGGTTTGAACGGAGCTTGCTGCCCAGGTTTGCGCCGGTGACCATTTTGGCCTTGCTGGTTACGCTGGTCTTCATCTTCGCCTTCCAAGCTGACAACATCACCAGCCGTTACTTCCACGTGATTCTCATCGCCATCCCAATTCTGTTGCAGGTGTATTTCAATTCTGGTCTGACATATGGCCTGATGAGGTTGTTTCGAGTTCAGCATTCCGTAGCCGCCCCCGGCGCACTGATAGGCGCCAGCAACTTTTTTGAGCTCGCTGTGGCGACAGCCATAGCGCTTTTCGGCCCGGGATCTGGAGCGGCGTTGGCGACAGTGGTTGGCGTCCTGGTGGAAGTGCCTGTCATGCTGTCGGTGTGCAGCATGTGCAACCGGACGCGAGCATGGTTCCCTCAGGAAGAAATGGTCGGTACTCGCTGTATCGATGGGGAGGTAGTGTCATGAACGGAGAACAGGGATGTTACGGGAAGATGTTTCCATCGATTACGGAGATGGTTCACCACAAACCTGTTAAAGGCAAGGTGTTCGGTTATCATTTGGACTATTCAGGGCAAGTGGCCCAAAAACGAGACGCGACTGTCGACCACGATGCTTGGCAGAAGTGTTTGGAATGTGCCGAATTGGATGGTTGTTATCGTTTATCGACCGGCACGATGCTGATGGACCTCGCGGTAAAGACCTCGCCCAAGTCTCTCTATTAAACTGACCTCGTCGGCCACCGGCGGGAGTACATCCCGGTGACGCACCCGGTGGTTCGCTCCTCTTGGAATCTTTGAAAAAGCCTAGCTGGTTCTGGTCTCTGTCGATCTTATGGGGGTCACATCCTTAGCTTGTACGATCCGGATCGCGTCAAACATCCACTGCGGCGGACAAATCCCGAAAAGGGAAGGGGATTGACCCCAAGTGGAAAGAAATCAGCTGGGACGAGGCCTTGGGTAAAATCGCAACGCGCATGAAGGCGCTGCGCGACGCCGGCGAAGGGCACCAAGAGCGGCCAGTTTGTTCCCACGAATCGGACGCACTGTCCGGCCAGGCGCTGCATAAGGAGTGCTGCGTGCGCGTCTACAAGGTGTAGAGAGCTGCGCTCGTGGCGGCAAAAGTACCAAATAGCTAGTTTGGACGGGCAAAGCGGGTACTGCAGTGTCCCCTTACGGCGAAAGCTTTTGCAGACGGAGCATTCCGGATACAATCGTCCAAGTCCGCGGACCACCATGGCGAACACGCAAGTCAACCTGATCTTCAAAGCTTTTTCGGACCGTACGCGGCTGCGGATCCTGCAACTCTTGCTCAACGGGGAACTCTGCGTAGGTGATTTAGTAAATGTGCTGGAAGTGCCACAGGCGAAAGCCTCACGCCACCTGGCGTATCTACGTCGTGCCGGGTTGGTGGCCACACGCAAGCAAGGTTTGTGGAACTACTACAGGCTATCGAAAGCCCACTGTGCTTTCCACCACGATCTGCTCCAGTGCCTTAAAAGACGCTTTCCATTGGAGCCTGTTATGGCCAAGGACTCCAAGAGGGCGGCTCGCCTCCGCCGTTCCGGTGGCTGCTGCTTGCGATAGACTCCATGTTTACAGTAGGCAACTACCGAACAGGCTCTGAATAGTTCGATCAGGTACGAGAAAAGAATCGAGCATGGCGAACATTGTGATCGTGGCCCAGCAACGCGAGGTATTTGAATTTCTGGTCTACGTGCTCAACAAGGAAGGCCATGAAGTGAAGCTCTTTGGTGACCGGACGGCTTACGACAAAATTCCCGACCTTGCACCCGACCTAGTAATCTTAGAATCGGGCGGGCCCGTAGGCGACGTGGAAGAAGCCTGCGCTCGCATACGGAGCTGGGCCCACTGTCGTGCCTCGCGTATTCTCGTGATCGCCGCCGAGAGTGGTTTGATGGGGCCGTCTGGCGTCGCCTATGGAGCCGACGCATATCTGGATCGACCACTTCACCCCCGCTCCGTGGTTGAGTGTGTCAAGAAACTCCTCCAAGGAAGACCACTAAGTCAGCCGCAGGAGGAACTCGCGGTCGGTGATCTTGTACTCGACCCGTCTTCCTTCCAAGTCTTACGGTCCGGCAAATTGTTGTCTTTGAGCGTGCGTGAGTTTCGTCTGCTCTATTTCTTGGCTTCCCACCCGGACAAAGTCTGGAGCCGAGAAGAGTTGATCAGGAACGCCTGGGCTGGCTTGGACGTGCCGCCACGCACAGTGGACGTGTTCATTCGCCGGCTCCGACTGCAAATCGAGGACTGTCCCGAGAAGCCCGTACTGCTTTGCGGAGTGCGTGGTCATGGCTACAGCTTTCAAATCTCTGGCGAGACATCCTCCGCCTCCGCCACAGAAAATCCAGATTGAGATTGGCCTCTTAGGCTCAACGGGACGCCGAGGTAGTGATGACTTTCCTCAATGGACACAGCGATTCAGTTAGTGCCTACTGATGACCGATCTTGTCGATTTCGCGTTGAATGGCAAGCTTATCGAGACTCTCTAAGGGCAGACACAGAAGCAGACTGATCCTGCGCTCCAAAACCATGAACGCCTCGCGGAAGGCGCGCTCAATCTGTTCGGGCGTGCCTGTGACCGCGGCCGGATCGGGGACACCCCAATGAGCGGTCATGGGCTGACCAGGCCATACCGGGCACACTTCTTTTGCAGCGTTGTCACAGACCGTAAATACAAAATGGAGCTGCGGCGCGCCGGGTTTTGCGAACTCATCCCAGCTTTTGCTTCGCAGTCCGTCAACCGGCAAACGAGCGCCCTTTAGCAGGTTCAAGGCCTCCGGTCGGACAGTTCCTGACGGATGGCTCCCGGCGCTGTAAGCCGTAAAATTTGGGCGGCCTTTCCAGTTCATGATTGCCTCAGCCATGATGGAGCGGGCCGAATTTCCGGTGCAGAGAAACAGAACGTTGTACCTTCCGTGCATGGCAATTACCCTCTTTTCGTTTTTCCCTTTCGTCGCTCTTGAATTTGGCGGTGCGACGAGGACTGCTTAAGTGCTCGTGGTAACGGCAGACATTGCTGACGGCCGCCACAGCAGTTGTCCATCAGAAAGCCTGCGAGGTCGTTCACACAGTCCAGATTCGGTGAGTAGGAGATTGATCGGCCATTCTTGTGAGGTTGAATGAGGTTCGCAGCCGAGAGAACATTCAAGTGAAAAGACAGTGTGGGCCCAGGCAAATGCAGCCGACGGGCGACGGCTCCCACTGCCAACCCATGCGGCGCATTCTTGACCAGGAGGCGAAAGATGTTGAGGCGGGTCTCTTGCGAGAGGGCGCCGAGAGCCTCGAGTGCGGAAGATGTATCCATAATTTTGGAACTGTGGATATAATACGAAACTGTTAGCCGTGTCAAATTGGGGCCTGGGATGGGGCAAAAATGGGGCACGCCGCGGTCGAAGCGACCTCATGCAAGCCGAGTCTAGAGATATCCTAGATAGCCTTTAGGAATTCTGTGGTTGAGCGGCGACGACGTTCTGACTGAGTCGAAAAGCCTTATCGTGGAACACAACGTCAATACTCGGCGAACGCTGCGCTTGGCTTGGCTGCGATTGTTTCTGGGGATGCTGCAGATTTTCGGAGTCGTGTTTTCCGTAGTACTGCTGTTCAAAACTGGCATATCCGAGTGGTCGCTGGGTGCTGTGATCGGCACGGGCCTAATCACCACGATTAGTGTGATCCTCTTCGGGGCCAAGCCCTTCGGGATCCTCCGAAGGGAGGACTCGACGGAGGGGGCACCTCGCCCCAAAAGCCCAGTGATCAGGTGATCTGTTGGTTTCTACATTGTTTCCTCAAAGGCCTCGCGACCTACATTCGTTGGGCTTGTTACATATCTGCAACGCATTGAATAGATAGGGCTTGAGGCAACCCACAGCCTATTGTAGACACGCCTTGTAACATTAAATTAACAATACCGAAAACAGTAGGCAACACGCTGAAAAGAGAATGATTCCGTGATTCCGCTTCCGCACCTAGTTCTCTTGGCGGATCAGCTTTTGGCGGTAACCGGGAAGCATGAACCGGCAGTCTTGGATTGCGTACTTGGGGTTGTGCGCAAAAAAACGGCTGCGGTCGGCTGTAAGTGAAGCTTAACAAAAGTGTGAGTCAATGCAGCACTGAGGGCGGTAGAGTAGCCAAATAAGCCGGGAGAGTTGAGTGGAGGAGGTTCAATGCGAAAGGGTGTAGTTTTGTCAGTTGTTGTTATCGGGCTGCTAGCGGTGGTAAGCACGTCCATGGCGGCGATGCTGCTCAACGGGGCCGGTGCCACATTTCCATATCCGATGTATTCAAAGTGGTTCAACGCATATAACAAGTTGCATCCCGACATTCAGATCAACTACCAGTCGATTGGTTCAGGAGGTGGAATAAAACAAGTGACCGAAGGCACTGTGGACTTCGGTGCCAGCGACGGCCCCATGAACGACGCACAAATGAAGGAATTTCAGGATAAGCGCGGGTGCGCGGTCCTGCACTTTCCGACCGTGCTTGGTGCTGATGTTCCAACTTACAACATACCCGGGGTAAATGCCGAATTGAATTTCACTCCTGACGCGCTCGCGGGTATTTTCTTAGGTAGAATTACGAAGTGGAACGATCCGGAACTGGTGAAGGCAAATCCGAACGTAAAGCTGCCGAACAATGACTTGGTGGTAGTTCACCGGTCCGATGGTTCGGGCACCACGTACGTATGGGTTGACTATCTGGCGAAGATCAGTCCTGAGTGGAAACAGAAAGTTGGTGTAGGTACTTCTGTCAACTGGCCTGTAGGGTTAGGCGGGAAGGGAAACGAGGGCGTAGCGGGCCAAATCCGTCAGACGGAATACGCGGTCGGCTACGTAGAGCTGATTTATGCGATCCAGAACAAAATGGCCTATGGAAAAGTACGGAACTCTTCGGGCAATTTGATCAAAGCGGACCTGGCGAGCGTTACCGCAGCGGCGGCAGGAGCGGCTCAGAATATGCCGGACGATTTTCGTGTGTCGATCACAAACGCGCCCGGTAAGGACGCTTATCCGGTGTCGAGCTTTACATGGCTCTTGGTTCCGTCAAAGATTCAGGACGCAGCGAAGAAGAAAGTCATTACGGATTTCCTCCACTGGATGCTTACAGACGGACAAAACTTCACCGAGGCACTGGCTTATGCCAAGCTGCCACAGCCGGTCGTGACGAAAGAGCTGAAAGCAATCTCGCAGATTCAGTAAAATGGCCACTTCCACCACTGTCGACTCTCCTGCCCTGCCGCCCACAGGCAGGGTACGGGAGTTTGTTCGACGGCTCCGCGCCGGGGAGGAGATCGCCTACCTGGTTACGCTTCTAGCGGCGGGTACTATTTTCTTCATTACTGCCATCATTCTCTACGAGCTTTGGGTCCAGTCTGCACTTTCGCGCCACAAATTCGAATGGCATTTCTTGGTCACGTCCACTTGGGACCCCATTGCTGGGCAGTTCGGGGCACTTCCCTTTATCTATGGTACGGTTGTGACGTCTGCACTGGCTTTGCTCATCGCGATTCCGATGGGTTTGGGTTCAGCAATTTTCTTGTCCGAACTTGCACCCGCCAGGTTGTCCAATGCACTCACTTTCCTGATTGAACTGCTCGCCGCCGTGCCCAGTGTTATCTACGGGCTGATTGGTATCTTCGTACTGGTCCCGATTCTGCAGCACAACGTCGTCCCGACGTTGAAAGCGACGTTGGGCTTTTTGCCGATTTTCGGGGGTGCGTTCTACGGCGTGAGTTACTTTTCGGCGGGGATCGTCCTGGCCATCATGATTGTGCCCTTCATTGTATCCGTATCGCGCGAAGTCCTGATGTCCGTGCCGCGTGACCAGCGGGAGGCCTCTCTGTCGCTCGGAGGGACGCTCTGGCAGTCGACCTGGCGCGTTGTCGTCCCGTACGCGACGAAAGGCATCATGGGTTCGATTTTCCTCGCTCTTGCGCGAGCGTTGGGCGAGACGATGGCCGTCACGATGGTCATCGGGAACACCCCAAAGATCAAAGCGTCTTTACTCGCGCCGGGATATTCGATCGCCGCCGTCATCGCCAACGAATTCACTGAGGCCGTCGGAGATCTGTATCTCAGTTCTCTGATCGAACTTGGTTTAGTCTTGTTTGCCGTGACTTTTGTCATCAATGGGTTGGCGCGGCTGCTGATCCTTGCCACGACCCGGCAGGGAGCGCACACGTGATCGCGATTGCCACACGAAAAAAAGTTTCCAACTTCGTGATGTTCGGTCTTACAGGCGTGTGTACCCTCATTACCGTCGGAATCCTTTTCTTCATACTCGGATATCTGGTCTGGCACGGCGCCACTGCTTTGAATTGGTCATTCTTCACAAAATTGCCTGCTCCGGTGGGAGAGGTCGGCGGCGGGATGGCCAACGCTATTGTGGGCAGCGGGAAAGTGCTCCTGTTGGCGACGTTGATTGGCGTTCCCATTGGTTTCCTGGGCGGAGTTTACTTGAACGAGTACGGAAGCTCGACGACCGCGTTCGTTATCCGTTATGCTACCGACCTCCTAAACGGAGTGCCCTCGATCGTAATCGGTATCGTCGTGTACACGCTGGTCGTTCATCCGGTTAGACATTTCTCGACCTATTCTGGGGGCATTGCGCTTGGCATCATGATGATCCCGATCGCAGTGCGCAGCACGGAGGAATTTTTGCACGCCGTGCCTATGTCTCTCCGCGATGCTGCGGTGGCCTTGGGCGCGTCGAAATCGAAAGCCATTGTCACCGTGGTGATTCCCGCTGCGATTCGAGGCATCATTACCGGCACGATGCTGGATTTCGCGCGAGTCGCTGGCGAAACCGCGCCTCTGTTGTTTACGGCACTCGGCAATCAATTTTGGAGTCCGGGATGGAACCAGCCCAGTGCTACACTCCCGGTGATGATCTACACGTACGCCGTTGCACCCTATGACGATTGGCACCGGCAGGCTTGGGCAGCTGGCTTTGTCCTGCTCTCCTTGGTTCTGGTCATCAACATCGTCGCCCGCACCGTTCTTTCGCGCGGTATGACCGTACCGAGGTCTTAAAACATGAGTGCTTCAGTGAGGCCAGCCGTGGAAGTGAAAATCACTACAACCATTAAAACCCCCGCCGCGAGTGAAACTGCCGCTGCTTTTTGCAGGCGCATGAGTGTCAACAATGTGAATTTTTACTACGGCGCGAAGCAGACTCTCTTTGACGTTAACCTCGGCGTTGCGGTCAACAAAGTCACCGCGTTGATTGGGCCCTCCGGCTGCGGCAAGTCCACGCTTCTGCGTGCGATGAACCGTATGCATGAAACCATTCCAAATGCGCGACTTGAAGGCGAAATACTTCTCGACGATCAAAATATTCTTACTCAAGACGTCACGATGCTACGGCGCCGCGTGGGCATGGTCTTTCAGAGACCCAATCCTTTCCCAAAATCGATTTTCGAGAACGTCGCCTACGGCCGGCGTGTCAATGGATTGACAGCTTCGCTCGATGAAGCAGTGGAAAAGAGCCTTCGCCATGCTGCGCTCTGGGATGAAGTCAAGGACCTTCTGAAGAAATCCGCCTATGAACTTTCTGGAGGGCAGCAGCAGCGACTTTGCATCGCACGCGCCCTCGCCGTCGAGCCCGAGGTGCTCTTGCTCGACGAACCCTGCTCGGCGCTCGATCCCATCAGTACGGCAAAAATCGAAGAGCTCTTGGTGGATTTGAAGGAACTATGCACCATTGTTACCGTTACCCACAACATGCAGCAGGCTGCTCGCATTAGCGACTTCACGGCCTTCTTGCTCACCGGTCAGATCATCGAATTCGGCACGACCCCGCAACTCTTCACCACTCCGGCTGATCCCCGGACAGAAGCCTACATCACCGGTCGTTTCGGATGAGATCTCGTCGTTGGTTGGATTTGCGGCAACGTCAGACCGGAGATGGTGCTAAGGGGAAGATGTCATGGAACGTCACTTCGAAAAAGATATCAACGAGCTGCAGGAGCGCCTGCTGTGGATGGGCAGTTTGGCGGAGCGCGCTGTCCACCAGGCGGTTCACGCTGTTTTGGAGAGCGATGAACAGTTCGCTAAGCGCGTCTTGGACGAGGAAGACGCCATCAATGAAATGCAACTTGAAATCGACGATCGCGTCGTACAGCTTATCGCGCTGCATCAACTGATGGCCGCGGACCTTCGCTTCGCTCTGGCGGTTTCTCGTATCAACAATGATCTCGAGCGCATCGGCGACCAAGCCGTCAACATCGCCCAAGGGGCCTTGCGGATCCTTCGCCATCCCCGCGTCAAACCCTATGTCGATTTGCCTCGCATGACCGAGCTTGTTGAGGAGCAAGTGCGCAATTCCCTGAACGCCGTTGTCCGCCGCGACGTCGAGCTTGCTCAGAAGGTGATGACCAGTGACGATCAGGTTGATCATTACCGCGATCAAATATTCCGCGAACTACTCACTTACATGATGGGGGATTCCAGTCTCGTTTTCCCCGCTTTCGAACTTATTCTTGTCGCGAAAAACCTCGAACGGATCGGTGACCACGCCACCAACATCGCCGAGGATGTTGTCTATATCGTGCAGGGCCAGGACGTCCGCCACCCAACTGTTGATCGCCGGTGAAATGACCCCAAAGACTGTCGCCAATCGGCGTTTGGGGTACCCGTGCTACGGTTCCCCACAAAAAGCAAAGGAAATCGCGGGCGTCGGGTGACTTCCTGCACAGTAAGCACTGAATTTGGAAAATCCCCGTTCATGATTCTTTTCGCCATGATGGCGGTGGCGGAATTTCCGATACATAGGGAGCCAAGGTTGCAATCGTCGTCTGGGCGTCCTTTGGGGGGTTTCCGCAAAGTGCGGATCAGAGGTGACGGCGGTCACAACCCGCATGGTCGAAGAGGCGTATCATAAGTCCATGCTTGTATGCGAATATACAAGTAGCGGAGACAAGCGATGCCTAAACTACAAGTCTTTGATCCCGCCATGTGCTGCTCGACCGGGGTTTGTGGACCGAGTGTTGATCCCGCCCTTGCAAGGTTCGCCGCTGACCTCGAATGGGCCAAGAGCAAGGGAGTTGAAGTCGAGCGTTACAACCTAGCGCGAGAAGTTTCTGCCTTCACGAGTAATCCGATCGTCAAGACAGCGCTGAACAGTCGGGGAAGTAAGTGCCTGCCTCTCATTCTACTCGACGGAACCGTCGTTGCTGAAGGAGCCTATCCAACACGAGAAGAGCTTGCGAGTCTTGCGCATGTGAACTTCGAGCCAGGGCCCGTGACCACTCAGCCAAAGGCACAGCAGCCCTTCGTAACTATCGGCACACCTGACAAGCTTGGCGGCAGGTGAGCTATGAACATTTTCCAGGATCCGACTCGAAATCTGCTCTTCACGGGAAAGGGCGGCGTGGGCAAGACTTCCATTGCCTGTGCCATTGCCGTGTCACTGGCGGAGGGGGGAAAGCGAGTGCTCTTGGTGAGCACTGATCCTGCCTCCAATCTCGACGAAGTTCTGGAAACACGCCTCGGAATGCGGCCAACTCCAATTGCCAAGATGACTGGTCTCCATGCCATGAATGTAGACCCGGAAGAGGCTGCACGCCTTTACCGTGAACGGGTTGTGGGACCGTATCGGGAGCTTCTTCCTAAGTCGGCAGTGGACAACATTGAAGAACAGCTATCCGGTGCGTGCACCGTCGAAATCGCTGCTTTCGATGAATTTGCGAAATTGTTGGGAGATCAAACCGGCACCCTCATGTACGATCACATCATCTTTGATACCGCTCCCACAGGTCATACGCTTCGCCTTCTACAGCTACCAGCAGCATGGACTGATTTCATCGAGACCAACGTGACGGGAACGTCTTGCCTTGGCCCTCTAGCAGGTCTCCAGGCTCAGAAAGAACTCTACGCAAAGGCTCTGCGCGTCCTTTCCGACTCAAACACAACAACGGTGTTTCTCGTCAGTCGCCCCGAACATTCGGCGCTGGCCGAGGCGGAGAGGACACGCAATGAGCTTGAAGGTCTTGGCATCAAGAATCAGAGATTGATACTCAATGGTGTTTTTCATGCGAGTGACAGAGGGGATGCTGTTGCTGCCGCCCTGGAGTCGCGGGGCAAGAGGGCCTTGGCAGAGATGCGCCAAGGGCTACGCTTGCTTCCCCACGATGAGGTTACGCTTGTTTCTAACGCTCTAATAGGTTTGAATGCGATTCGCCAGCTAACGTCCGGTCAGACCCAAAGCACACAGGAAACCGCTGGAGTCAGTAGTCCGACTTTTCTCCCCCCACCTCTCGCTGACTTGTTAGTTGAAATAGCGGGCAGCGGAAAAGGCGTTGTCATGACAATGGGAAAAGGTGGGGTTGGCAAAACTACCGTGGCGGCTGCGATTGCTGTAGAACTTGCGAGGATGGGCAATCGAGTCCATCTGACGACGACTGACCCGGCAGCTCACGTTTCGATGGCGCTGAACGGTAAAGTTCCCGGATTGCAAGTTACGCGGATTGACCCAGCTGTCGAGACACGAGCCTATACCGAAGAAGTGTTAGCCGAATCTGGCCGTGGCCTTGATGAGAAGGGCAGGGCCTTGCTCGAGGAGGATCTTCGCTCTCCTTGCACAGAGGAGATTGCTGTCTTTCGTGCCTTCGCTCGCAGAGTGGATGAAGGCAACGATGGTTTTGTGGTCATTGACACGGCTCCGACAGGGCATACGCTTCTGTTACTGGATGCGGCGGAGGCGTACCACCGCGATGTTGCCCGCAATCTGAGTTACATTCCCGAGAGTGTCCGCAGATTGCTTCCGCAACTGCGTGACCCCAAGTTCACGCGCATTATTCTCGTGACGTTACCAGAGGCGACACCTGTCCATGAGGCGGCGCGGTTACAAGATGATCTCAAGCGTGCGGGAATCAGTCCCTATGCTTGGGTGATCAATCAAAGCTTTTGTGCCACTGATACCAGGGACCCTGTCTTGGCTAAACGCGGACAGCTCGAAGAGCGCTATATTTCCGAAGTGAGCGATACTTTAGCAAGTCGTGTAGCGTTAATTCCCTGGCAGATTGAGGCTCCAGTTGGGAGCGAGCGGTTGCGGCAAATTGCAGAAATGGCAGTGTAATGACGAAGAGGAAGGGACGCATGAAAGAACTGGAACAATACTTTAAGGCACTCGCCGACACAAACCGACTGAGAATCTTGAACCTACTTCTTCATGGTGAGTTGTGCGTCTGCGACATCCAGTATGTCTTGGAGGCGACACAGCCAAATGTCTCTCGCCATCTTTCATATCTGAAGAACTCGGGTCTTGTGCTAGACCGTCGGGACGGATACCGAATCTTCTACCGCCTTGCTGACCCGAAACAGAGGACGAAGAAGCGCTTATTCGAATTTTTGCAAGACGCTTACAAAGGCGAGGCACAGCTAGCGGCAGACAAGAAACGGCTGAAAGGAGCGATTGAAGCGGGTTCCTGCACGCTCGGCGAATGGAAACCCTACTCCGCTATTGGTGGGGCAAAAGTCATGCAGGTAAATCGAGCCTAATGATCTCGCGATAAGCATGGGCACAGCTGACGCGGAGAACCATCCGATCCGAACGCGTGTGGAATTCCGAGTAACTATTCAAGCGACGTGCTCCGAGGCTAGTGTTCGGGCCAAAGAATATTGCGGGCACCAACGGGCAGATGAAACGAGGTTACAGCATGAACTGCTTGGATTGCGCAAGGAGAGGCACTACCACTGAGACAATTGGAATTTGCCGCCATTGCTCGGCCGGCGTCTGTAATAGTCATGGCGTCCTCGTGTCGGACTCGGTGACTGTACCGACTTTAGTAATGGGCACGAGGGTTCTACCCCAAAGAGCGCGGTTGCTTTTTTGCCACCATTGTCTGGCCGCGCTTCGGCAACAGGGCGTTTTCGAGGTCGAAGCAGACTGGAAGCCAGACAAACCGGCGTTTGGTTCGGCTGCGGGTGAGATGCTGGAACAGTCCTGAGTTTGCGTTCAGGCCCGCAGAATCGACCTACTCTGCGGTTAGTCAACTCACCCCTCATCGCCATGCCGGCCGAGAAGATCCTACATCACGTCCACAGGCTAAAACCGCTGGAGGGTTGAAGCTACTTTGGTAAGAATGGGTCAACTGCTGCATAAATTTCCGGGGGAAACAGCGATTTTGGCGCAAATTTGCACGAAAACGGCGAACTTCACGCCGGATTTTAGGTCATAGCGAAGGCACAGCGAAAACACTGTTTCCATGCTTGATTCAGGCTGTATGCGGTCATAGCGCATGGTCATGCATACGACCCTTTGTACTGCTCCTAAAGGTGAGGAATAGGCGCTGTACATCCCGGCGTGGAGCGATTCAACCGATGCCCTTCGGTAACCCTTTTGGGAAGGAAGGTCGGCACCTGCGCTAAGGTAGACCCTGAACTGTGAGTCCACTTCGTCATTCCTTCACGATTTGCCACTGGTGGACCAATGCGGTTTGGTCGTGGCCGAAATTGACTTGGTACTTAACGCCGTCGGAGGAATCGATGACCGCTTTGATTGTCGCGTCTACGAGTTTACCCGCGTGCATGTTGACTTTGATTATGTCGCCGACTTTGGGTTGTTTTTCAGACATGCGCCGGAATTCTACTACACGTTACACAGACGGTTCCGCGTTAATCGGGACTCAGAGCGGAAGGGGCATCTACTGGACGCTACCATCGGGCCTGGGGCTTGCGTTTTCCAGAGTTTTGTCCAGTCGGTCGAGTTGGTCGCGAAGGTCGCTCAGTTTGACTTCTTCCGCATGGAGTTGTTGCTCAGCTTCAATTTCGCGGGATTGATTTTGTTGTTCGTCGCTTTCTAGGGATTCGAGTCTTGCCTTGAGTTCGGAAAGCCTATTCTCAACCGCTTTCCTTTGGGTTGGAGGATTCTCTGTGTCGTTTACGAAATCTTCAGTCCGCTTCAACTCGGACACCTGGTGCTTCCGCTCGTCTTGCGTTCTCGCGAGTTTCTCCCGGGCTTCATCGAGGCGTTGCGAGGTACGCGCGACACTTGCTTCCTGTCCTTGCAACCTATAGATGAGGATTTGAGACCGCTGCGCTGCGATAGTCGTCGTGCGCAACTCTAGTCTTAGTTGGCGTACTTCAGATAGCAGAGCCTGCAGAGTTTGAGAGTCGCCCGGGGCAGATTGCGCGAAGCAAGCCGGTGAAAAAACCAAAAATCCTACAACCAATAATGACGAGCGGCTATTCATCGGCCACCTCCCAAGAAATTGTACCTGACTTTGTGGAAGCTTCTGCAGACTGCTGCCGCGCTTGAAGCGAGCGGTCACTCGTGTGCTCAACTCCTGCAAGTCGTTAATCAGGAAGTTGACTGGAATCGAGGAAGAGGCGCGAGCAGCTGCCCACGCCTCTCTTTTTACAGCGTCAACCTTACTTCTTGCACCCAGAACAAGATGCGCAGCAATCATCAGATGGGCAGCAACCTCCTTGTGCCGCCCTTGCTGCTCCTGCCAGACCCAGTGCGATGACCGCCATCAATAACACCGCTTTTAACTTCTTCATGATTTTTCTCCTTTGGATATGGAAATAGTTGTTGTTTGACGGATGAAACCATCCGCACGAAAAATCTCAGAATGTGGTTCTTGTTTCTAAATGCGGAGAATGTGCGCTTGGAGCAGAACATCTCTTCCTGCGTGCCAAGCAATTGGCGCACTTGTGTCAGTGCTTACAGAAAGAGGAACTGAGGAATGAGGAACCCACAGCGACAGAACGAAAACGGACAAAAAAGTACGTAAAGGTGGTACGAGGTCTTGCTTTTGAGTAATCGTACCGTTCAAGCCACAACAGGAGGAATTTGTAGTACCTTGCTTGTTCTTCTCCGGCGTTTTACTGCTGTGATGGCAACAGGGCTCACTATCGGCCACCCGGTTGGTATCGCCTTCGCTTGCGGATTCTTTGAGTTTGGAGACTCTCTGAGTTGACGGCGTGGAGGCGGAAACTGGATGCACGCAACCCAAGGCACACGCTAAACACCCAAGCCATAAAGACAGGGCAATCGCCGTCACCTGTTTCAGAGGCAGCCGGTCCATGTGAATTCCCAGTTGATTCTACCACCTCTACCCACAAGACACTCGATTGCTGTCAATCGATAGTGCTTGTTAAGTCGTGCGACCCATTTTACCGGTTAGCGCCCTTTTATAATGCGTTAATCAGCAGTTGGTTTGAGAATACCGTGAAAACCCCGCACGCGTTTTGAGAAGTCTAAGTTTTCAATGCTGTATTTCTGTGTTTGATGGAGGCCATTATCTGGAAGCCGAACACTATCCCAAATAACCCGTATAGAAGCACTTGGAAGGGAGCGCCACGCGTCTCAATCTGCTGGTAAGCGATGGAGTGCGCTGCGGTAAGCACAATCGCGGCATACGCCCATCGCTGAAGTGATTTCCATCGGTCGATTCCAAGTGTGCGAAGCGAGACATCATTCGACAGCGCCAATAACAGAACGAAAACAAACGCCGCAATAGTTCCGGTGTAGTTGCCAACGCCAAAAACGTCTTTTCGTACGTGATGGCTGGTGTCCACGAAATAAAGCCACATCTTCCCCCGCAGATGAACGTTAAGGCCAACCACAGTGTGCACTAGTGCGGTGATTCCCGCCCAGATGCCAAAGTCGCGTCGCAGGTCAAAGCTCACTGGATTAGCTCTGTTGCGCAGAACATTCAAGGGACCCAACAGGAGTGTCGTGGTCACGAGAAATAGCGCAGCGTAGGCGGTCCCGATACTCACTCGCGAAACGAGGTCGCGATGTGGAAACAAATGCATGAACAGAACGCTAAGCCCGACGCTCCCGACAGCGAGAAGAATGTGGTAAATCAGACGCCGCTGAAAACGATTCTTGGACATGAGAAGGATTGTAAACTTTCGTCACTGCCGCGCTGACATTGGATTTTTTTTCCTTCTGCGCGAGATGTTGTGCATAGCCTATCAGCGTCAACTCGTGGTTTGTCCTAAGTACCATCCGCATAATTTTGACGGTAACATTCTGCCATGACGATTTCTCTCGAAGAAGCCCTCCTGACTGTGTGGCGGGAATCGCTTGTCGAAAATAAGAAGACAGTCTCGCTCGAAGGGAAGAGTTTCTCAGTTCGTTCAACGGCAAAACGAAAGCTGAAACAAATCGATTTTCAATTCGAGGGAAGCGAATTACGAGGCCTCGAACAGAATCCTGATACGAAATCTCGCTGGGCAGCGATGGCACGGAGCGGCAAAAAGGTAATGCAGTTCCTAGAAGGCGGAAGGTATATTGCGGTCGTTGTCGATAGAAAGGTAAATTTTTATCCCTCCAAGAAGTAATCCGGTGGGGGCGAGCCTATCTCGCTACCAATGCGTGCGCCGTAGCGCGTCTGAAATGAAAATCGTTGTGAATAAAAATGCCGCGCCACCCAAAATGAGCAGCGCGGCGTCCCGCAGGACCACAAATCACACTGTAATATTCCGTAAGCACTTAAACGTAGTGACCAATAAGTAGAGCAACATCTCGATTCCAGGACAACGCGCGACTTCCAGACAGCGACTCGAGCACCATCACCTGAATTATTCACGAAGCAGTTCGCCTACAGCACCCTGGATTCACCAAAAAATCATTGAGGATAGGTGGGCAGGACTTGGCCCATCAGAAGTTGCTGCGCGTCTTTGCATGCTGTAGACAAGTTCAGAGGTCTGCCAGTAGGAAAGAAAGCAACAACCGACTGAAATAAGGAGGAGTAGGTCGTCGTAGCATGAATCGCGACATGTCCAGGTAGCGTGGTCTGCCAAATTCAATCGCATTTTGCAAATAGGCTGATGGCCTGCAGGCAGGACTCATGCTGATAGAGCGCATGGATAGGTATACGACCCTTCCTACTGCTCGCTAGGTGCTGTAGATAGCAGAGTGGCAGCGATATCAGAAGTCCAAATTAGCTTTTCTTGACGGGCACCGGCACCAAGAGAAGAATAGGCTCGAGGCTGAAGTATGAGGCAAAACGAGGTTATGACGGAATTTCTAGTGAAGTCTGAAGAACTAAGGCAGGCTCTCAAATTCGTCCTTCCATCCAGTGTTCGAGGACACAAAACTCAAACCGAGTTTATTGTGCGGATTCCGGGGGATCGTGATCAACGATTCCCAGCGATGGTGATCGAGATTCCTGGATGATCGTGATCAGCGTTCCGACGGAAGATGATCAGTGATTCCGGGATGATCGTGATCAGTTATTGGTGATCCTCGGAACGGTGATCACGATGCCCCGGAATGTTTTCCACAGGGTGAGGTGACGCTGGACATCACAGAAGGCAAGCTGTTCCCCGAAGGCAACTTAGAGGAGCGACAGCGTGCCAACCAGGAGAATGTCCATGCGTAAGATCAAGGAAGTCCTCCGCCTCCGCTTTGAGCTGAGGCTGGGGCAACGGGAGATCGCCCGAGCTTGTTCGATCAGTCAGGGAGCCGTCCATAACTACCTGAAGAGGGCGGCAGCGGTCGGGATAGCCTGGCCGCTGCCGGAAGGCTGGGACGAGCAGCGAGCCGAGCAGGCATTGTTCGGAGAGCGGCAGGTGATAAAACGACTCCCCGAGCAAGTCCTCCCGGATTTTCCTGCCTTGCATTCTCAGTTGCAGCAGCATCGCCATCTGACATTGCAGTTGGCTTGGGAAGAATACCGGCAGGTGCATGCGGAAGGATACGGCTACAGTCGCTTCTGCGGGCTCTACCAACGGTGGCGCGGGAAGCAGGATGTGGTTCTGCGCCAGGAGTACAAGCCTGGCGAGAAGGGATTCGTCGACTGGGCCGGTGCAACGATTCCGGTACACGATCCGGTTACCGGCGAAGTCTGGCCAGCCTCGCTGTTCGTGATGGTGCTGGGCACGAGTTCCTACACGTATGCCGAAGCCACCCAAGACCAGCAGTTGACTGCCTGGATCAGCGCTCACATTCATGCCTTTGAATACTTTTCGGGAGTGCCCAGACTTTTGGTCCCGGATAACCTACGGACGGGAGTGAGCCGCGCGTGCCGCTACGATCCGGATCTCAACCCCACCTACCAAGAGATGGCCATGCACTACGGCGTGGGAGTTGTGCCAGCGCGCCCCTATCGTCCGAGAGATAAGGCCAAGGTAGAAGTTGGCGTACAAGTTGCCGAACGCTGGATCATTGCCGCCCTACGTCACCAGACGTTTTTTCGATTGGCGGATCTGAACAATGCGATTCGCGAACTGCTCGAGCGGTTGAACCAGCGACCGTTCAAGAAGCGCGAGGGATCGCGCGCCAGTGTGTTCGCAGCGGTCGAACGCACCGCTTTGCGAGCGTTGCCCGCCGAGCCGTTCGACATGAGCCAGTGGTCCTACGCCCGAGTCAACATCGACTACCACATCGCCTTCGATGCCAACTTCTACAGCGTGCCCTACACGCTGGTGCAGGAACGCGTGGAAGTTCGAGCGGCACCAACCACCATCGAAATCTTTCACAAGGGGCATCGGGTGGCCTCGCACGTCCGTGGTCATGGGAGAGAACAAGTGTTCACGCAGAGAGAACACCGGCCGAAGAGTCACCAAGCACATCTGGAGTGGACTCCCTCACGCATGGTGCACTGGGCCGAACAGATCGGACCGCACACGGCAAAGTTGTTAGAACGGATCCTCGCCGAAAAACCGCATCCGGAGATGGGCTATCGATCCTGCCTCGGGATCATCCGACTGGCCGAGGAGTACTCCTCGACCAGGATGGAAGCGGCTGCCGATCGGGCCATACGGACCGGTGCTTGCCGCTTCCAGAGCGTGAAATCGATCCTGAAGAACTCCCTCGACCAACAACCACTCCCAGAACCACCGCTGTCCCTTCCGCCATCGCATGACAACATTCGTGGCGCTGAGTACTTCGAGTAGAAAAGGAGAACTGATCATGTTGCAACAACCGATGAAAGAAAAACTCTATGCTCTCAAGCTTCAGGGAATGAGCGAAGCGCTGGAGCATCAGGAACAGGATGAAGCCACTCGGGAGTTGAGTTTTCTCGACCGTTTGGCACTGCTCGTCGATCAGGAGTGGAACTGGCGTCAGAACCAGGCCCTCACCAGAAGAGTCCTTGCGGCTCGCTTACGGGGAACTGCTTGCGTCGAGAACATCGATTATCGTGCCGAGCGAGGACTGAACCGGAGCGTGATCCGTGCGTTAGCCCAAGAATCTACCTGGGTGGCCAACCACGAACACATCTTCGTGCTAGGTCCGACCGGTGTGGGCAAGAGTTATGTGGCTTCGGCACTGGCGCAGAAAGCTTGCCGGGATGGCTATCGGGTGTACTACACGCGGGCGGCGGCGCTGTTCCGGGATCTGAACCTGGCACGCGCCGATGGTAGTCTGCGCCAACTGTTGAGGCGGCTGAACCGCATCGATGTCCTGGTCGTCGATGATTGGGTCATGGCCCCGATGTCGGAACCGGAGAGAAGAGATTTCTGGGAGATCGCCGAGGATCGCTACCAGACGCGCTCCATGATCCTGACTTCGCAGCTGCCAGTGGCCCGCTGGCACGAACAGATCGGAGATCCCACGCTAGCCGATGGCATCCTCGACCGGTTGGTGCACAACGCGCATCGCATCGAGATGCGCGGGGACTCCATGCGTAAAAAGAAAGGAGAGAAGGAGGAAAAGTGAATCAATCGCCAGGCGAAAAGCTGTGGAAAAGGCGGGCAGAAAGCGCCCTTGGAAATCCCGGAGGGATTTCCACTTTTCGCACAGCTTCAACAACAACAAGCTTGACGATCGTGATCACTTTCTACAAAATGCAAAAACCAGCGTCGCTTCGCTCCGACGACTGATCACACCAACCCGGAACGCTGATCACGATCAGCCGGGAACACTGATTACCTTCATCGGAATACGCATATTGTGATAAACGCCAGCAATTCGGAAGTTGAGTTTGCTTCCGCAGGCCGGTCGTCGTCTATCCCTGCTCAAGCCGCCAGTCCTGGAAATGCCCGTGCTCCTGTTTGGGTACTGGAATGGTTCAGAAAGGCTGTGAACAGCCTGAATCTTCCTTCCGTTCGCATTTCCATCGTCGACGGCCAAGTGAGAGTGGAACGCTTGACCTACAGCCATCCCGAAATTACTTCGTCGGCTCTTCCTACCAACAATGCAGCATTTACTGGCGCGCGAGTTGATTCCGTCAACCTAATTTGGCCCACTTTGATCACCTATCTGGCCACCCCCTGGGTGAATCAACTCCCGCATCCCGGTCGGAGCGAAGCCCTGCGGCGCCCGTAGGGCGGCGCGTTTAGGGCTTAGCGTAGACCGGGATGCGGGAAAAGTTCTAGAAGCGCGGCGTCAGCGTCTCCCAGGAACGACGATCTCCAACTCGGTCGACCCGTAGCATCCCCGTTTTCCGAGGAGCTCGCTACCCGTTGCCTCATCCCTTGCCGCCTTTCTTCTTATTCAGGGTTCTGCGGAAACGATACGACTCCGTGCCGGTCTCTATGATGTGCGCCTGGTCAGTCAACCGGTCGAGCATGGCCTTGCACAACCTGGCGTTCGGGAACATCGTGGTCCACTCCGAAAACGGCAGATTCGTTGTCACGATCACCGCCGCTCTCTCGGCCCGGCCAGCGATGATCTGGAACAACAGCTCGGCAGCTGCTTCCGGCATCGCTACATATGCCATTTCGTCGATCACGATCAACTCATAGCGCATCCACCGGTTGGTCACACGATTCAATTCGCTCTTGTTCTTGGCTTCCGTCAGTTCATTCACCAGCTGCGCCGCCGTTGTGAACCTTACCCGTTTTCTCTGGCGACAGGCGGCAATCGCCAGCCCCGTTGCCAGGTGCGTTTTGCCCGTACCGGTCTCCCCGAGAAAAATAACTGGCTCGCTGCGGCTCAAGTACCCGCCTTCGGCCAGGTTCCGGATCTGGGCCGCAGGAAGGTGCGGCGCATCAGCAAACGCAAAGTCCTCCAGTGTTTTTACCTTAGGGAAATGGGCATCGGTTATCCGCCGTGCTACCCCATGCTGAAAGCGATCTTCCACTTCCGCTCCGAGCAGCGCTTCCAGATAACTCAAATGCCCCTGCTTCTGCTTGGCTGCTTCTTCGGCCATCGACAGAAACTGCCCTCCCACCGTCGCCAGCCTCAGGTCTTTGGCATACTGCCGAATCGTCGCCTGTTGCACGGTAACCGTCGCGGTGCTCATTGAATCACCCCGTTCCCGGAATAGTTCCCGAGCAACTGGTCGTAGTTCCCGGTGGTCGGTTGTGGCCGGTCATACACTCGCAAGGCCCCGACCTCCACCGCTTCACGCGGCTCTCGTTTCCCGTTTCGTTCCGCATCCAGGAGCAGGCGCACGGCTTCCACATCGAAACAACTCATCTCCAGAGCCTTTTCGATCGACACTTGCAGTTGCGGGTAGCCGTGCTGCCGGCCCAGCAAAAGCACCTCGATCATGGCGCGTGTTCCCGGCTGCTGGCCCCTTCGTTGCTTCAGCATCTCCCAGTAGCGATCGAAACTGGCCGGCCAACGTCCTTGCGCCCGCCACTGTTCGAGCGGTGTCGAACCAGCGAACGCTCCGGGCTTCTTGGTCAGCGCCTCCAGGTAGTGCTCCAGGTTGAGTACTTTCTGCTGGCGGTTGAAGCACCGTTCATGCCGCGCCACACACTCTCCCTGATGCCATATCTCCACGTAGGACGAATGCACCTTGGCCTGCACTTCCACTCCGACGGGAAGAGGAGCCGAGTAGAAGTTGGTAAGCACCTTCACGCAGCCGCTGGCGTTTACGTGCGGAAAGTGGACCGCAGCGAGGTCGAAACCTTCCTCGGGCAGCGTGCGCAGATGTTCCCGTTCAAGGTTCATCCCCATGCCGACCGTCTGCGTCCGCCCGTTGATCATCCGTTGCTCGTCGCTCTTGGAAGCCTCAAGCAGCAGGATGTTCAGTTCCTCCCAGCTGTCGACTTTCGGCACGGGCACCAGGTGGTTCCGGCGAAAGTAACCGCCTTCTCCCTCCACGCCGCCTTTTTCGTGCCCTTCTCCTGGTGTGCAGAACTCCGACTCGAAGCCCCAATGCGATCGGAAGGCGATGAATCGCGTGGTCTCCTCTCGCTGGTGTCCTCGCAAAATCTTCTTCACTGCACTCGTGAGGTTGTCATAACGGCAGCGAGCAAATACGCCGCCAAAATAGGTAAACGCCCATTCGTGCGCTTCCAGAAACGCTTGCTGACTTGCGTGTGGGAAAGCGCAATGGAACGCTCCTCCGCTGGCCATACTGCGCATGCAGAAGACGTAGGCCAGCTCCCGCTCTCCGCAGATATCTGCGTAAGCTTCATACCAATCCACCTGCGCTTCTCCTCCCCAAGCGTAGGACTGCGGAATGAACGTCTCGTGCCCGATGAGTTGTAACTGAATCTTCCGCTCGCGCACATAGCGACGAATTGATGACTCGGCGATGCTGACTTCCGGAAGTTCCTTGCGGATCCGGCACCAGATCCGATGTGCGGTGTGTCGCTGCTTTCTCGGTGCCTTCTGATCGGTCTGCAGAATCGCTTCGATGAAAGTCGCCGCTGCTTCCAATTTCGGCTTCGGTCGAGTGTTGATTTTTCGCTCCCTCGGAACCGCGTCAGCCAATGCTTCCCGCACCATGCGCCGATGAATTCCAAGCTTCCTCGCCACCCCTTGGATAGTCCCCACGCCGTGGTTGTACTCCCGCCGAATCTGCTCAAATAGTTCCACTTTGGCTCTCCTGTTCAACCGGGTCTCCTTGGGGGCTCGCGAGCCCGAAACGAGATCCACGGTATATGGTTTTCAGTAGGTGGGCCAATTTAGATGATCGTTGGTGGGCCGAAATAGAGTATCGAAATCACGAGTCGTTGCTTAGCGGAACCTCTTATCACTCAGAGAGCATTTTGGATTCCTTGCAAAATGTTCAAAGTGTGCAGCCTGGAAAGCACGACAGCTCGATTTCATCGTGACTATTATAATTTCGCACACTAGTTTTGTGGTTTTATCGGTTTTGTTTGAGGTATCTTGTTGAGGAATAATTTCGTCATTTTTCACGGAGCTAAATAATATCAAAGCAAAAAAACAACTAATGATTACTGAACCCAATTCACAATTGTTTGAGAATGTCGTCGTATCTCCTGAACAAAATCCGGTCGAGTAGAGCTGCCTTAATATTCAGGGGTTCAGCAACTTTCTCCCTCAGCTCCTTTTCAACTTGTTTATAAATATCATCCGGTCCGACTCTTGCTCCAACCTTTTTAAGTACTCCGAATATCCTGGTATCTAGAGCCATGCAGTCCTCTGCCAATCTCAATTCGATTAGCGTATCTCTGGCACTCTTATTTCCATACCGCTTTAAGGCTCCCTGCAAAGCGTTTATCCTCTCTTCTTCAGTCTTGAAGTTTGCGACCTGCTCGAAGAACTTCTTTGGTCCTCCATCCTTCACCAATCTGCGAAAATTCTTCATGGATGCTGCTGCTTTCCAGTCCTTTTTCCAATTACCTCCTACGTACCTGACCTTCAGTTTCACGAACTGTTCGTGCAGGTATTTCTGCAGGTCCGCATCATTTCGGAAACTTCTCAATTTCTTGAGCGAAACCTTGCTTGTGAATTTTGGGTCGTGTTGCAATCGCTCACCTGGCGCTGCCCTACCAATCACAGCCACCTGACCGAGCACTTTTATCCACAACTCGTCGTCCTTCCACCCAGTCCAAGGTTTGCCCAGCCTCACCTTGCCTTTGCAGCGCTTTACGGCTTTCCGCAATCGGGCGGCTTGGGAATCGGATATGAAGGTTGGCATGGGTACGAAAAGTACCAATAGTAACGTTGCTTGGCAACTGCAAAACGCGGATACAGGAGGCTATGAAACGAAGCGTTCAGGTAAATGTGAAAATGAGTCCTGAGGATTTCCAGCTGCTGAAGAAGGCAGCGGACAAGAAGTGGCCGGATGCAGTGATGACAAATTCTGCCTCAGTGGTCAGGTCAAAAGCGGCCAACGGTGGTCAGGTCAAAACCGGCCAACGGATGTGGCCCGGGACTTAGATGTTGTACTCTGCCGTTCGCTTTCCTTACAAGTTTAATCTCCGAGATTTCGAAGTGGAGAGCCATTTCCTCCTCGAAGCCCGAAAAAATCTCGTTTACAGGGCCGTGGGTGCATTTTCTCAAGGTCTCCCATAGTTCAGGTTGTGGCTTTCTGGCTACTTTTCGACGTGGTGCTCATTGTTCCGCCGGCAACTTGGTTCTCCAGCTCCGCGGCCCGCATTTGAGGATATGGCCGTGGTGGAGAAGGCGGTCGAGCATAGCGGTGACGGCCGCGCTGTCACCGAGCAGTTTTCCCCAGTCCTCGACCGGTCTGTTCGACGTCACCAACGTGCTGGTGCGTTCGTAACGGCGCATGACGATCTCCAGCAGCTCTTCTGCCGCTGTGGGCCCTAACTTGCGCATTCCCAAGTCATCGATGATCAGCAGAGGCACGGTGGACAGCAGTTCCATGTGCTCTTTGCGTTTTCCGTCCAGGGCCGCTTCGGCGATTTCCTCGAGCAGGACGTGCGCCTCCCGGTAGATCACCCGATAGCCCTGGCCGATGACCGCCTGCCCGATGGCCTGGGCCAAGTGACTTTTCCCGGTGCCGGGCGGACCCAGAAAAAGTGCATCTTCGCGGCGAGCGATGAACGTGGCCGTCGCCAGATCGAAGACCATGCTCCGATTCATCTTCTTGTTGAAGTTGAAATCGAAGTTGTCGAGCGTCACCTGCGGGTCGCGAAATTGCGCTTGTTTTCGGCGCCGTTCCAGCAGTCGGTCGCTGCGACGAGTCAGTTCATCGGATACCAGACAGGAAAGGAAGTCGATGGGGGCCATCGGTTCCGTTTGTGCTTGCTGCAGGCGCGTCTCTAGTACCGCAGCGATGCCGCCGAGACGCAGTTGCCGTAAGTAACGATTCAACTCGATCAGATTCATTCTGGTTGCTCCTTGATTTTGAGATTGATGAAATCGCGATACTCGGTGAGCTCGCGAATTAGGGGATCGATCTGGCGCAAAAACATTTGCGGGTGTGGGCGGCGCTCCAGATAACGGCGCACGAAGCGGTGTTCTGCAACGCCGATGTCCAGAGCGGTGGCGCAGGCGTCTTCGACCGCGGCGGCCCCGTATTTCTTGATCAGGGAAAGCACTCCCAGGATGCGGCGGATGCCTGTCTCTGCTTGCCGCTGATAGATCAACTGGCAGAGCTTGCCGATCTGGGATCCGGCATGTTCGGCGCGCCGCAAGAGTTGCGCTGTACTTAGAGGCATTTTCTTGGGGTGGTCTTCTTCCCGGATGCGATATCCGCCGCGTTTCTGACGCAGGTGCTCGCGAAGAAGTTGGTTGGTATTCGGATGGAGGATGCGCACGTGCAGTTCATCCCACTGCACCTTCACCGGCCGTCCGATCCATCCCGGCGGCAAGCTGTAATAGGCGGCTTCCACCTCCACGCAACCGTCCAGATGAACGACGCGTTCTCCGTATTGGTAATAGCGGAATGGTTCCAGAGGCAGAGGCAGCAAGTGCGGTTTTTCCTCGCTGAACATGACCGCAACCTGCCGTTTCGTCGTACCGTGTATACGCGTATCTGCCCAGCGTTCTTCCCAGCGATCCAGATACGCCTGCGCTTCTTCTAGGTTCTCGAAGCGCATCCCTTTCAGAGGCGTTTTCTGTGTGTGGCCGACCCCCGATTCCACTTTCCCTTTGCGATCCGGATCTTTGATCCGGCAAGGCAGCGCCACCACGCCGTAATGTGCAAGGACATCTCGAAACAGTGGATTGAGAAGGGGATCGTAGATGTCGGGAAGCAGCACACCTTCTTTCAGGTTGTCCAGGACCACAACTCTGACGCAACCGCCTAATCGGCGAAAAGCTTTCTCATGAAGTTCAGCCCAGATGCGTGCACTCGAACGCCATACCAGAAAGCGTACGCATTTGCGGCTGTAGCCGAGTGTCAGTACGAATAGTCGCGTTCGGCGATACTTGCCGCTCTGCGAGTCACGCACCATCGGACCTGACCCATAATCGACCTGGGCCTCTTCTCCGACGGCGGTGAGGATGATCCCCACGGCTTGTGGCGACTCGGATCCGCGCAACTTGCGAACAAAACGTTTCACGGTCTGGTAGCCGTGGGGAAAGCCGTGATCGGAGACCAAGTCCTGCCAGATGGCCATGGCATTCCGGCCACGACCGAGTCCCTGCTGGATCAGCTCGCGGTACGGCTCGCAGGCACTGGTGGCCTGCTCTTGGTTGCCAGTCGGAGGTGAAATCGGCTGGCTAAAGTCGGTGGTCACCCCGTTGGCCGGTTTTGCCGGCGCTCGCCGTCCCCAGCCAGCCGGTGGTCGTACCGCGATCCCGGCAGCCTTCAGGTAAGCGCCTGCTGTTTCTCGACGTACACCCGTGGCTTTCTCGATGCGCCGTAAGGGCCATCCGAGCTTCCCGAGTGCGATGACTTGTTGTTTCTTTTCTTCGCTCAAGACATTGCTCATGCCGAAGGAGCCTATAAGGGCTCCTGTCGGAGTCAATGTCCCGGGCTTTCTCGTTGGCCGGTTTTGAGGTGACCCTCATTGGCCGGTTTTGGGTGACCCCTGAGGAATTCTGGAATCCTGCTCGGAATGGCCAAGATTTCGGCTCGAGATATTCTGCGGAAAGGCAAGCGACAGCGCATGAATGGGTGACTTTGGTGACCAAGCCTCGCGCCGTTCAAAAGGTATTATTTTCGAGGATTGGGTGGATGAAGTATTACGATGGTCCGAATCCGAAAAAGGACGACCTCAGGCCAATCAGCGGTGGGTCGTTCAACAAGAAAAACCAAGGGACCGAACGATTCAATTTTCGGAAATGCGGGCGGAAATTCTACGGCTTTGTTCAGCCTCAGGTCCGTTCAAGAAAACTTAATTTGGAGAGAATTGCACCAGGAGCTCCTGCGAACTCCAACTCAATCTCTGGCGTCCTTCTTATCTTTGTCGCCGTAAGCCCTAATATTCGTAGGCAGTGTGTGGTGGGATGGTACAGGAAAGCCACGCTTTATAGGAGACATCAGACGTCTCATTCTTCGCGACGAGAGAAACTGCATTACTCTGCCGTGACCAAAATCGGCGACGCAGTCCTGCTCCCTGTCGATATGCGGACGCGGAGGTGGGAGATTCCTGCTAGAAAAGGCGGGCTAGGCCGGGCAAATGTTTTCTATCTGTATGAGACCAACGGTAGGCGGAAGAACGTCCGCTGGCCGAGCAGAATTCTGAAGTTGATAGCTAGTTGTCGATTCCGCAACAAGTGGTAGCAGTGACTGGTCTTGCGGTCCCAATTTGTTCTGGTTTTGAAAATGCTTCATCCCTGAGCCTTCCGATGCCACGACCAAAGCTCGATGAATTCAAATCGTATCTCGTCCGTTTGTGTGCCAACTTTTTGTCGGAAAGAAACGCAGCATACTTAGCCAGCGACCCTGCTGACCCGGTCGTGCTTGACGGGCCTTGGCCGTACACATTTGGCGACCCAGTTACAGAATTCGTGATGTCTGAGCTAGGGGAGCCAGAGAAATCTAAAGAAGAAATCGTAGCACGTTTAAAGAGCTTTTATTATCCGTATCCGGAAGGAAACAAATCTGGGAAAACCTTCTACGAACATCTGAAGTCTCTGGGCCTGTTAAATTCGTTGCTTGCCACACCTTTGCTCTGGGACATTAGAATGGTTTGGACCTTTCAGAAAACTTACAAGCTTGAACTCAGCTTAAAACGAGAAAAGCTGTCGCAACACAATCTTCCCTTGGCTTTTCATCGTGAAATACTACACTTGCTTTTCGACCATATTGAACGAATCGCCTGTGTGGCTGAGAAATACGATGTACCAGACCAAGTATGGTTTCACGATTATTACAAAGCGATTCAAAAACAACTTCTGAGAGATGGGGCAAGCTATTATCCTCGGCTAAATGAAAACTTCAAGCCAGCACACAAATCGCGCGTGTGGTCTCATGAGGTGAACAACCAGGTCGACCTGTATTTCAAGCTGCTCAAGTCATTTGCCGAGTGCGGCCAGAAATCGAAAAAACTTGCTCGCCAAGTCGCGGCCGTCCTGTGTTCTGGTCCCGAATGCATCCCTAACAAGAAGCTCGACCCAAACCCGGAGCGGATTCGGAAATACGTACGGGATTCTCAGACCAGGCATCGGAAACAAAAAGCAAGATGTACAAAAGCCTCCATTAAACCCGCCAAAAAGTCCTGATTTGTCCATCTGACGCATTCTTCAGCATTTTTTCAATATTGTGACACCCGAAGTTTGTCCATTTTGGGGAATACAACTGTCGCGTGGAGAGAACGTTGACCGAATCACCTGATTTCACTAAACGCATGCCAATTCCTGATGAAAGATTCGATGTGCGGTCGGACCGGCACGCTGCCGAGGAGACAATGAGTGAGCATTTTTGCAGCGTCTTACTGGACCGGGTGCAGGCATTTGCCTGGCCGTGGACAACCGACATTCCGGACATTCCGGGATTTGAAGTTCGCAAGGACTTCTTTGTTCGACAGCAAACTACCATGAAAACCTATAACCGTGTGCGAATCTATGAAAACCTCAAAACCAAATCACAGGTCTACGTGCAACGTAAACCCGCTTGTCCATGGTTGGCACCGTTCAAGCTTACTGTAGTGACGGACGCTGAGAAAGGTGTTCAACGCTCCGAACTGAAGGAGCTCTTGCAGGAATTCAAGGCTATACAACTGTTGACCATCGAAGTGGCTTTGGATTTCCCGAAGGCTTCAGTTGTTGACAAAGCTTTTGTGCTGCGACATGGCATCTTTGGAAAAAGTCGGCTTGTGCTCGGTCGACCTCATGAAGACCTGCGATTCGGCACACGCCATTCGGACACGATGGTCCGGGCATACAAGAAAAACCAAATACCATCATTCCGGGTCGAACTCGAGCTCCACAGCAGTTGGCTGCGCAAGCACGGGGTTCGGAGTCTCGAAGACATATCGAAATTGGGCTTACTTCTTCCGCTTGCCCGAATTCAATTCGCAGAAATTGATTGGGAATCAGTTCAAACTCATCTTTTGCGCAGAGGACAATCAGGCACCAAAACCATCAGCCAGGCCAAGTCGCATGTGTCTTCAATTCATCAAGTTCTAAATTATCTCCGGAAGGAAGCGGGTTTCAGTAACGTGCACCGCTTTTTGCGACCACTCAGTCTCAATCGAAATATTTGGAACGAACTTCGGACCTGGTCGGATGACTGGCGGGACACCAGTGGCAAGAATGGAGGATGAGATGTGTGAGTTCGAACGAAAGGCTCTAGCACTTTTGAGTTCGGCCCGTTTCTTCAACGAATTAATTACCGCAAAGCGCAAGGCGGGAGTTAGCGGCGAAGAGCGCAACGCGCAGGTCGTCTATATCTCGGGTACCTCTAGGTTGCTCCCCAAACCTTTATGTCTCTTCGTCAAAGGTCCGAGTGGTGTTGGGAAGAATTTCCTCGCAGATGCGATTCTCGGACTTTTTCCCAAATCTGAGGTTCAGCTGTTGACAAGTTCTTCCAGTAGGTCATGGAACTACCTTGGCAACAAGTTGGTACATAAGGTCGTGTACATCAAGGAGAGAAATGAACTCGCCGGTTCCGTTCATCCGACTCGTCTACTGATTAGCGAAAAGGAGCTCGTCCACTCTGTGACCGTCAAGCGGGGCGGGCAGTTTGTTCAGGAACAACGAGTCACTAAAGGCCCAATTGCTTCTATTTCGACCACAACAAGAGACCGAGTCGAGGTGGACGACGAGACGCGCCACGTTTCGATTTGGCTTGATGAAACTCCAGAGCAGACGACGAGAATAATGGAAGCTGCCATAGACGAAGGAAGTGGTTTGTCAGCGGAAGAGAGGAAGACATGGCATGAAGTTCAACGGCTGCTAAAAAAGCGGGCAATTTATCGAATTGAGATTCCCACTTGGTTCAAGCCCGTTGTCCAGCATGTGCCGAATGATAATCTGTGGGTCCGACGCTATTTCCCCGCTTTCTTACAAGCTTGTAGAACAGTGGCGCTGATTCGCTCGTTTGGGCAAGACGGCAAAACACTCAAATCGCAAAAGAAAATTGTTCTGCGATTCTCGGACTTTGCTATTGCGGCACTAATTTTCAATCCAGTCTTCGCTCAAAGCTTGGACCGTGCCGATGACCATGACCTCGAAATCCAGCGTCGCGTTCGACATCTATCCGCCCAGAAAGGCGGGGAACCGGTACGGGCATCTGACCTGGCCGAGGACATGACCATCAATAGTGACCAGGCGTACCGGTTCCTCCGCAAAGCAGCATCAGCAGGAACGATTTTCCGGTGCAATCGACCAGCCAAGGCAAATCTGAAGCTATATCTCCCATCCCAGCATCGTCCGTTTCTTCCGGAACCTGATGAGTTGTTTCAGAAATTAGACGGCCTGCCAAAGCGGGTGAAGTTTGTCCACCCGTTGACGGGCGAATGGGTGACCTACCGTCGCAAGAATCACAAATGAGGTTTTGTAGTTTTGGTGGTTTTGTGGAAGGAGAGAAAGATGACGGAATCGAATGAAAAGCTTTTGATTGGAATACGCGAATTGTCAGCGCTAACGGGAATTGCTGAGGGAACACTCTACCATTGGTCGGCGGCAGGCAGGATACCTTGCATTCGTTTGAGTGCTCGGTGTCTTCGATTTCGTGTCGACGACATAGAGAAGTGGCTCGGCGAATTTAGTCGAAACAGCGAACCAACAGCCCACTGTTCAATAGGAATAAGCAATTCACTAAGGAAGAGAATCGTGCGTGAAAGTTGAAATCATCGGCTCATAGCTACGGAAATTTGGTCCTTTCAAGACCGCAACTCCAAGTCTAGCACTTGGTGGATAGGAGCTTGAACATGAAAAAGAAGCACGCGCCGAAGAAATCCAAACTCAATCGCAAATTTTACGACCCTGATGTTACGAAACTCAAACGACCAGAGCCCGTTGAGTGGCAAAACCTACACGAAATGTTCGGTTTCAAGAGCGCAACAGATAAAGAGGTTCAAAAAATTGCGCTGGTAAAGAAGCGGACGAAGCGCTGGCGTAACTCGTCAAA
Organism: Candidatus Acidiferrales bacterium; assembly: GCA_963775865.1. Classification (GTDB taxonomy): domain Bacteria; phylum Acidobacteriota; class Terriglobia; order Acidiferrales; family UBA7541; genus Acidiferrum. Next base: position 31,945 of record CAVZKU010000004.1, read on the forward strand.
GTCGGTCGACTAAACTAAAAGGTTGCAGTCAGAAAGTGTCCATCCGATATTTCAATCGTTCAGAAATGAACGAATAGGAGGAACACATGAATCGGCAAACACGAGTAGCGATTTACGGCAGGGTATCTCGGCATGAACAGTCAGGGGCTATGCAATTCGCAGAATTAAGGGAACATTGCAAAGCCCGGGGTTGGCTAATCGCTAAAGAGTATTTCGATAAAGGAATCTCAGGTGCGCAAGACACTAGGCCAGAACTCAATCGATTGATGCAGGACGCCCAGCATCGCCGTATCGACATAGTAGCGGTTTGGAAATTTGACCGGCTTGCTCGGTCGGTGACGCATCTTCTCAAAGCACTTGAGACCTTTCGCTCTTTAGGAATCGAGTTTATTTCACTTTCGGAACAAATCGACACATCCACGCCGGCAGAAAAGATGGTTTTTACCGTACTAGGCGCAGTGGCTGAGTTGGAACGCGCATTGATTGGCGAGCGCGTTAAAGCTGGGCTGAGAAATGCTAAGGCGAACGGCAAGAAACTTGGTCGTCCACCTCTCAGGCAATTCAGCAAAACAGATGTTCGGCGGTTACGAATGGAGAGGAGATGTGGGGTTAGCTATAAAAAGCTCGCACAGAATTACGGCACTTCGGTTTGGACCGCGTTTAGGTTATGCCGGAACGGGGCGGCTTAGAAAATTAAAAGTTTCTAATGCCCAAATCCCGGCTTCGAAATAGGTGAATTTACTGCATTCCCATAGGTGCATTGGAACAGGGTTTTCTAACCGACCAGTTTTCACCATAGTTTGGTTGCAGAAGGGCGAGAATGGGATTGTATAGAAGACGATGGAAGCGGAAAAACGGAGAAGTGGTTACTTCTCCACAATGGTGGATGGCGTATGTTGTAAATGGAAAGCAACACTGCGAAAGCACCTTCACCGGCGATAAACGCGTGGCGCAAAAGATTCTCGACATTCGCCGCGCAGAAATCGTTGAAGGCCGGTTCTCAAGTCTCCTGAAGTCGCATTCGCCGACCTTGAAAGACTACCTTGCACGCTACCTAGAAGCGCGCACAGACCTCCACCCGAATACCCTCGCGCGGTACAAGGTCTCGAAGAGATGCCTGGAAAACTTCTTCTCTGATGCTCGTCTTCCAGACATCACCGACGCCCGAATCGAGGACTACAAGACGGCGAGGCTGCAGGGCAAGACGGGACCGGTAGGGGTGAACCGGGATTTGGGTCTACTTCGGCAGGTTTTGAAACAAGCCAGACGGGAACGCTATATCACTCAGAACCCTCTCGACAATCGAGAGCACTTCTTGGACGAAAGGAAGCAGCGTGTGCAAGCCAAGCCTTTCACAGTCGAAGAGGAGCAAAGGCTGCTATCAGTAGTTAAGGGCTATCTCCGGCCCCTATTGATATTGCTTTTGGATAGCGGCTTGCGCCCTAATGCAGAAGCCTTGCCCTTGAAATGGCGAGACATCGATTTCGACAGCAGGATGGTCAACGTAATTCTTCAAAGACGCCGGCTGGACGGAGAACTCTACCAATGACGACCCGTGTCTGGACAGAGTTGGCCCGTTGGAAAAAACTGACTGACAGGAAAAACTCTGAATTTGTCTTCTTTCATCCGCGAAATCCAGCGAAGCATCTGCTCCACGTTCGAAGAAGTTGGGCGAGTGCCCTGAAAGACGCGAAGGTTTTGAAGCGCCGCCTTTACGATTGTCGTTCGACGTTCTGTAGCCGAATGTATGCGGCGGGGATTCAACCAGTCCTCGTAGAATTGCTGATGGGTCATGCGGGCAATAGTTTGGTCCATACCTACGCAAAAGCGGATGACGATTTCAAACGGGATGCAGCTGCAAAGCTCGAGGCGTTTCTGGCTTCAAAAACTTCTGCAGAAAAAATCTCGCAAATTTCCACTAGATGGGTGAATTAAGCTCGCGGGAAGTTCATTGAAGTCACTTTTTTGAGTTCCAGTCGAAGCAGCTACATCTCGCAGAGACTCTGAACTCATTCAGTGACCACTGCGCTTCGAACTACTACAATTTTACTACAGTCGCTGGCTTTGCGGATTTCATTCAGGACCTTAAACGAAGAAAACTTCTTGAAACCAATGAAGTTAGAATGGTGCCGGCGGGGGGAATCGAACCCACGGCCTAGGGATTATGAGACCCTCGCTCTACCACTGAGCTACGCCGGCATTAGGCAATTTTCCATCGTACGAATGAACAGCCAAGAGTGTCAAGCGTGGCGGAACGTGCAAGGGATGCGTAGTACTTTGGTACCAATTTGATAGGACCTTTGTACTGTTGTTACCCGACGGGCCAGTCCGCTACTGTTCCTCGCGATGGAAACCAACCGTCCGAAAGGGCGGCGAATGTATGGCGAAGCTGGCCTAAGGGTTTCCATTGACGTTTACTAAACAGGGTCGTGGTGTGTCCCACTTGACACTATCCGCATTGAGGATAGACTGTCTCCGAATTCATTCCTCGGAGGCACCATGTCAAGGAAACTCGGGGCATTTACCCTGATTTTGGGGATTCTTGTTTGCTCGATGGGCTTGAAGACGGCCTTGAGCGGCAGTAATCATTCGAGCGGTGCGGTATTAGTGGCGAACGGTCCGGACCCAGTTCCACTGCCGCCACCGAAGCCGGGTCCGCAGAAACCGTAGCCTGGTTCATTCCGGTCTCAGCTTTCGCAGAACATCGGAAGAAGCCAGGTGAAAGAGAAGAATGCCTGGTTCCGTAGCTTCCTTCATTTGGTACTTGGGAACGGCCCTTGAGCTGGCCTTTGTAGTGTGTTCGATCATCCGAAAATCCTCCCTCCGCTATTTCTTTTTGAATTTGTATTTTATTTTGGCAATTGGTTCGAGTGTCGGGCGCCACTTCTTTTTGAACAGATTCGGCGTCTATTCGGACGAATATCATTACGTGTATTTCTACACCGACGCGCTGCTAACGCTGGCTTTGTATGTTGCGTTGATCAGCCTGTATGCGCACATTTTCGGCGAGCTGCAATTCGGCAAGTATGTTCGTCTCATCGCGGTCCTCCTCCTGTTGGGAACTGCACTTTTCTCTTACGCTGTCGTCGCGCAATCCAGCGATCGCCTATCCACCTCGTTTGCCTACGAACTTTCGCAGAACCTGTATTTCGTCGGGCTGGTGCTGACGTACCTGTTGTGGGGTGCAGCTTTGAAACTGCGCGAAACGCGCACGCGCCTAGTCCAGTTCATTCTTGCGCTCGGCTTATATTTCAGCGCGTACGCGGCGAGTTACGCGCTCGTAAATCTGGCCAGCAAATATTCGGTGATATCGTTCCTCGGCCCGGCACTCGGATGCCTACTTCCCTTATCGTGGACCGTAACAATGTGGAGGCACTCCGAAGACGAGCGGCTGGTAACGGCACAACTGGTGGCGGTGCCGCGATGATGGCCGCGTTCATTCTCGTTGTCTCCCTCATTACGCTGCTGATGTTCTTTGTATCCTATTGCCGTTCGCTGATGGCCTCTTCTGCGCGGCACACGCTATCTCCGGAAGTGCGTGACGTGACAGGCATCTCGGACTTTGCGACGAGCCGCGACTACGCTCGCGTCAGGCAGCTTTTGCATCTGTGCCCGGAGCGGCCGGATGATCGCACCGGTCTCCAGGCGGTTGGAGTGTATTACCAGATTCTGGGCCTGCTCGAAAAGACGGTGGCCCGCTTGTTGCCTTCGCTGCATTTCTGGACTGAACAAGAACGCGCTGGTTGTGCCAATTTCGCGGCGGTTCTGCTAGACCGGCGCATCGCGTTCAGCCGCGAGATCCTCGCCCAACAGGGCGAATTCTAAGCCGCTCTCCCCTGCTATCTCTTTCGCTTCCCTGCTTGCATTTCCTTGTGTATCGAGATCATTCGACGGTGGTATTCTAGGTGGGCTCCTCCTCACCGGAGTGAGAGCGTCCGCAGCGCAAAACGCACCGGTGAATACAATCTGCTCGCAGTGTGGCTCAGTGCTCGCCTCTGGCGAACAAGCCTGTACCTTTTGTGAATCCACGGAAGCGCTTTCGCTACGGGAAGGAACCCTCTCGACGAGAGGTAATCTAGCGGTCAGCGCGAACTTGCACGAAAAATGGCGTGGCGAATTGAATCAGCGTCTGCAGGCGTATCGTGCCCGCCGGCGGAAGACTTCGCAAAACGAAGCGCAATCGGCGCTTCCGTTCGACGATGACGCGGTACATGCCCCGCGGAACAATTACGCCGTCGCGGTGGAAGACTGCTCCACACTGGACCATAGTTCCTCGGCGGACGATTTTTCCTTCACGATAGCAATCGGCCGTGTTGCGAAACCGCCGGAGCCTGCCGACCCACGACTTTTGATCGATGTGTCTGTTCCACCTCGAGCGGAAGGAACTGAGCCGGAAGCTGATTCAGAAACGCTGCCGCCTGTGCAAGACAGCTTTTTCCCCATTGCCTCGATGGATGACCGGCGCCGCGCGTTACTGATAGACCTGGCCTGCCTGGCGTTCGCTTACGGAGGCTTTCTTGCGCTGTTTGGATCGTTGGGCGGGCATTTCACGCTGAGCAAGCTAAGCGCGACGGTCTGCTTCTTTACCTTCGCCTTTGTCTATCTGCAGTACTTCGGATTGTTCACCGTGTTTGGCGGGAGCACACCGGGAATGATGGTATCCGGGATACACGTGGCCAGCTTCACTGGCGACACGCCGACGCCTCGACAATACCTGCTACGTGCGACCGGGTATCTTCTTTCAGCCGGAACCTGTTTTCTGGGTTTCCTCTGGGTTCTTTGGGATGAAGATGGCTTGACCTGGCACGATCGGGTATCGAACACGTACCTGGCCCGCATTGAATCCTTCGGAGAGAAGGACATTTCTCGTCCGGCCGCTGCACGGTAGGCCAGCGCAAGTCGCCATTAGGAGAAATAAGGACTAAACATGACGTTTCCGGAATGCCCCAGAGAATCCCGACAGTCTACTTCTTCACCACTTTTTCGTCCGAAGCGATTTTACCGTCACGAATAAAAATCACACGGTGGGCATGTTGCGCGATGTCCATCTCGTGTGTCACGAGGATGATCGTATTTCCTTGCCGGTGAAGATTTTCAAACAGGCCCATGATTTCCTCGCCAGTTTTCGAGTCCAGATTTCCCGTGGGCTCATCAGCCAGAACAATGGACGGGTCATTGACCAGGGCGCGAGCAATCGCCACACGCTGCCGCTGACCGCCGGAAAGCTCATTGGGCTTGTGGGTCATGCGCGAGGTGAGGTCCACGCGCTGGAGAGCCTGCTTGGCCTTCTCGACGCGTTCTTCGGCAGGGGTGCCGTTGTATATGAGGGGCAATTCCACGTTGTGCAATGCAGTTGCGCGCGGTAACAGATTGAAGGTCTGAAACACAAAGCCGATTTCGCGATTCCGGATGTAGGCGAGTTCGTCATCATCCAGATCGCTGACGAGCCGTCCTGCCAACCAGTAGCGCCCGGAGCTTGGCGAATCCAGACAACCGATCAGATTCATCAATGTGGACTTGCCGGATCCCGAAGGACCCATGATGGCCACGTATTCGCCCTTGTGGATCTCCAGATCAATGCCCTGAAGCGCGTGCACCAGTTCGGCGCCCATCTCGTATGTTTTCGTAAGACCTTCGGTGCGAATGGCTATTCCGGAATCGACCAGATCCTGTCGATAGGACTCGGGCGTTGTCGTTTCAGTGGGCATCTTGTCTCCCTAATGACGCTAGATCTTATTGCGACGAATCGTCGGTTTTCTTAGGTGCCGAGTTGTCCACCTTAACGCTGGCTTCCGGCTTGAGGGTTCTCAGAGCTTTATAACTGCCAACGACGATCTCATCGCCGGGCTGCAAGCCCTTAGTCACTTCAATATCGGTGACACCCGAAATCCCAGTTTCCACGGGGCGGAAAACCGCCTTCTTCCCGTTTACGACAAACACACCCTGCACTTCATCCTTTTTAGGATCGCCGGCTGCAGCAGGCGGCGGGGCGGCTAACGTCACATTGCCATCTTTCTTCGCGTTCTTTGCGGCCTCTTCCAAATCTTTGCGAGATCTGACGGCGAGGGCTTGGATAGGAATTCCAATGACATCCTTGCGCTCGGCAGTTCTGATTTTTGCCGTTGTGGACAGACCGGGCCGGAGATTATCCGGAGGATTTTCCAGAGTAACGACCACCTTAAAATCTTTCGCTTCCTGGTTGCTGGTTGTGGTTTGCGTTGTGGCGAGGCCGGAAGTGCGCAACACGGCCTGTGACCCGATCTCCGTCACTTTTCCTTTAAATACCTTCCCGGGGACGGCATCAATCGTGACGTCCGCTTCTTGGCCGATCTTTACGTTTACGATATCCGTTTCGTCGACCTTTACTTCCGATGTCACCACGGACATATCGGAGAGAGTCATCAGAAAGCTTCCCGTAGCATTCTGGATGCCCGGGACGACATATTCTCCCATTCGAACGGGGAGATAGCTCACGATGCCGTTGATTGGGGATAAATAAGTGGTCTTGGAAAGAACGTCCCTCGTATGCACAAGAACGGCTTTGCCTTGGACAAGTTGAGAGCGTACCTGATCAAGCTGGGCCTTCTGCGCTAGCATGCGCGCCCGAGATGCGTCCACGGTGGCCACCGCCGCATCGTAGGTCGTCTTGCGCTGATCGAAATCCTGCTTCGGGATCAGGCCATCTTTGAACAGGCCCTGTCCCCGTTCGTAATCCAGCTTTGCCTTCTCCAGATTCGCTTCCTGCATTAGCAGATCGGCTTGCGTTGCTCTGTAGCTCGCGTCAGCGGCTTGCACACCCGATTCACCCGAATTAATCGCGGCATCTTGCGCCTGCACATCCGCGTTGGCCTGCACATTGTCTTGAAGGAGCAGTTTGTCGCCCTTCTTAATGTGCTCGCCTTCTTTGACAACAATGTCTGTGATGCGGCCGAAACCTTGTGCAGTAATGTTTGTGTAAGTCGTTGGTTTGATTTCGCCGGACGCGGTTACCTGAGAAACGAGGGTACCCAGTTTCGCAACCTTCGCAGTCTGTACCGTTACCACGCCCTTATTTGCCTGGTTGATGCTGAACCACACAATCCCGCCTACGAGCGCTACCGCGCCGAGACCGATTGCGACCTTATGCCACGTCTTCATGCTTTTCCTCTCACTATTCCGCCGCGGACCACCCGCGCGGGGACCATCTGAAGTCGGTTAGGGGGATGCTGTCGCGCCTAACTCTAATACGACCGTACAGGGTCAAATGTTTCGCAGACGGGTGCCAAGGCGTTACGCCTTCTGTGGACCTGCTCACCGTCTTGTACTGGAAGTTCGGCCACCGAACTGTCCGTGAGTGCTCTCCTTCATTGTAGGTCCAAAATAAAGGGAAAAAAAGAGTTGTAGCAGCTCACCAAGCCGTCTTTGGGACGCACCCGCGCCCTGCTCATTAGACGCCGTAGAGGCGATTTTGGTCGGCCGGTAGGAGCAGGTTTGCTCTGGGGAGGCTGGTGGATCGGCTTTATCTCTGCTGGGGCGAGCCGGCTTGTCATTGAGGTGGTCATGAGCAAACCCGAGTGTTTCTGAACTGAAGAGGGCAATTTCGGGCTGTCGCTTCGGTATGGCCTAGGGTACAATTTTGTGAGTGATTTGCCGCGGAGAGGTGGCCGAGAGGCTGAAGGCGGCGGTTTGCTAAACCGTTGTACGGGCCAAAACCTGTACCGGGGGTTCGAATCCCCCCCTCTCCGCCAGACCTTTAGAATCAACCCTCTAGCCCGAAGCAGCACCTTCATCTCAATCCCGGCTTGATTGAGCAAATGCGCAATCGTAGTAAATTCGTAGTATCCGCACAAGATGCGTTGCGACTGTCAGCCCTGTTTTGCTTTGAAAACACAATATCCGGATGCAAACGTCACCTTCACTTCCTAGATAGAAGTCCATGTCCGGTTAGGCGACTCCGAAGTTGTAATATAGGCGTGGTTGAATTTTTCATGAGCGACAAGCAAGTCTTCCTCACAAATCCCTTGGCGGGTTACTGTTTGCTGTGATCGGCGTTGTGCTGTTTTTCATTCCGATAGGACTCTTGCAGCATGATGCTGGCGATGACGGTTTTGGACTTCTCTGGATATTATGTCAGTTCTTTGTGTTGTCATCGGCCTTGCGGTCTCCCGAGGAGTCGCGTTCGGATTGAGCAAAAGCCGGCCGGCTGAACAGGTCCCGGTACCCAAGTTTCCGGTAACGCGACTAACCAGGAGTCAGGCGCTTGTGGCCGTTCCGGTTTTCGACCGTCCGGAGTGGACGTTGAGTATTTAGTACCCCTCGGTGCGAGCCTTCAACAACAGTCTTTTTATTTCATCCTTACCCAAAATCTCAATCAGTCCTTTAGCAAAAAAGAACGGAATTAACACCACAAACATAAGCAGCATGGTAGCGAAGACATCCCTTGGGTCCGCTACCGTTTCGGAAAAGCTCGCGGCTAAAGACTGACCGTGCCAGACCTTGACCAACGCTTCCTCCAGAAGGTGGCAGACCATTAGGATGACGGCGAAAAGGGCAGAGTTCCAAAGCATCGAATACAATAAGGCTTTCCCGGCAGCCTTCTTTCCGGCATGAAGGATTTCTCCCAACCACATGAATTTCGCCAAGATCACCGCATTGATAAAGGCAAAGCCAAACTTCGACGAGTAGTTGATGTGGTAGTTCGCAAGGATGATTTCACGATGGAGTGTAAAGACGCTGAGGAGTACCCAGATGTACATGACGGTTATGGAGAGCTTCCGCAATTCGTCGAGAGCGCGCTTTTTCCAGCCAGGTTTTTCTTCATGCATCATGGCGAAAGTCCTTGTTTAGGAAGAAGGTAAGCAGGCCAGCGACCACCGCACGCTGCTAGCTTATACCTATTTGATAGCTGCTGAAATCGGTTAGGGCCACTCCCACTGAGGGTAGGTTTTCAGTTCTTTCAATGGCGAGTGTCTGGGATAACCCGGTAAAGTCGGAACCAGTACCAAGTTTCCGATGACCGGGACTTAGCCAAGTGGCGCCGCGTTGCGCCTAGCGAGGAAGCTCCTGCGCAGGTGACACGCGATTCGCGATTCGGCTATTCCTGATTGTCCTCTATACCCTTCTTCCGCCAAGCTCATACCGCTGAACCGCAGCTCGAAACGAGGATACAAAGACGCGTCGGCTAACAAATCACGCGCAACCTCTACTTGCCAGATTCCCGGTACAAAACCCATGACGCTAGCAGATCTGCATAGCCAGAAGTGATACAAGGCCATCGGAACGGTTCGCCAGACAGGTCACACCAGTTTGGATACCTCAGTGCAAGTGGGACTATTTCTTGGCTGCGTTCGCTGCCATTCGAGCGCGGAACTGTTTTTCCTTCTGAATTTCTTCGTCGCTGAAAGCAGGTGCGAACTCTTCGGGCTCGAAGACCTGGCGGATCTCTATGTCGGTCTCGCCTTCATTGGGGCAACGCTTGACCCACTCGATGGCCTCTTCGAGAGACTTGACCTGCCAGAACCAGAAGGCGGCGATCAGTTCCTTGGTTTCGACGAAGGGTCCGTCAACCACGGTGGGGCGGTTCTTGCCGGAGAAGTGGACGCGGGCGCCTTTGGACGAGGGGTGAAGACCGTCGTAGCCTATCAAGACTCCGGCTTCTAAGAGCTCGTCGTTGAATTTGTTCATGTCGGCCATGAGTTGGTCTGACGGGAGTGCGCCTTCGTTTTCGGAGCATTTGACGATGACCATGAATCGCATTGTGTTTGTCCTTTCGGGTTGAGTTGGTCTGACGTTCAAGTTCAGAGCTTAATTGCTGCTCTACTGATAGTCGAACGAGAAGGTGCAGAATCGACACGGAGAACCGAGAAAATTCTCGGTAGCTCCTGGTAAACGGCATAATCGCCGAAGTTGATTTTTGCGTCGGGTCCAGCACCTATGTTTCCGATTTCCCGACAAATTGATTGGATAACGTCGTCGGCTCCCCTCGACCGAGTAGACTTGGCGAAGGTGATTCGACCAAGGCTCGGAGGAAAGGAGCCGAGTGATGCTTATTATAGGTTGTGATTTCCATTCACGCTTCCAGCAAATAGCCATGCTGGATCCCACGACCGGTGAGGTTATCAATCGTCGGTTGGAACATGAGAACGGAGAAGCCAAGACGTTTTATGCCACGCTTCCAAGTCCGGCCCGAGTCGGCATGGAAGCTACCTGCGATGCGCAGTGGTTCGAGAGAACGCTGCGAGAACATCATCACGAACTTTGGATCGGAGATGCGGCGGAGATCCGTGCCGCCATGGTGCGGAAGCAGAAGACGGACCCGCGCGATGCTCTGCACATTCTCGACTTGCTGCTCACGAACCGTTTTCCCCGAATCTGGGTACCTTCACCGGCGGAGCGGGACCTGCGGCAAATGCTGCGGCATCGGCACAAACTGGTTCGCTTTCGTACCTCGGTGATGAACCAGCTGCACGCCTTGGCGATGGGGCAAGGCCTTTGCCGGAAGAAAAAGCTGTGGGCCAAGGCTGGCCGAAAGGAACTGGAAGGTCTGCTCCTCGATCCTTGGGCTAGTCTGCGACGGAAAGAGTTGCTGCAGTTGCTCGATCAACTCGATCCGTGGATCGCAAACCTGGATGAGGCGGTAATCCAGGCCGCGGAAAGCCGTCCGGCAGCCGTCTGTCTGATGCAGCAGGCCGGCGTGGGGCCGGTGACCACACTGGCGTTTGTGCTGACCATAGGGCCAGTGAGCCGCTTTGCGAACAGCAAAAAGGTAGTGAGTTACCTGGGATTGAATCCCAGCGAAGAAAGCTCTGGCGGTCGGCAGCGGCTGGGGGCCATCAGCAAGCAAGGCAACCCGATGATGCGCTACTTGCTGGTCGAAGCCGCCCAGACGGCCGCCAGGCTGGATCCGGAATTGCGGCGGGACTATCAACGATTGAAGTTTCGCCGTGGTAGTGCGGTGGCGAAAGTTGCCATCGCACGAAAATTGGCGGTGCGGCTGTACTGGAAGCTGCGTGAAGCAGCACAGCCCGTGCCGTCAGCTCGCATGCAGGGTAGCCCGGCAAGTCCTGTGGTAGGCGAAAGCCTATCGCCAAATTGATTGAGCGCCCTGCCTCCCTTGCTAGTGAAGGAGGGAGTTCGGAGAAAGAATCATGGGAGCGCCGGGATAAGCCGGCGTGGAGTAGTGGATGAAAGAGCCATACGGTGAAGGCCTAGCGAGCCACACCGGCTCCGAGTCATGCGCTCACAGTCGCAAGGCTGGAAGCGAAGCGTTGACAGGAGCACATGCAGGCGGGGTATTCAGCCGCGAAATGTTACTAAATCAGAGGGCCGACGTCGTCCATGATGGCGGAAGGCAACAACGATGGGTACGAAATCGTGAGCATCCATCGGACTCTGTGAGGTCAGAGACCCCCGCATGCACGGAAACTCCACGCGCGAGAACCGGGAGACCCTACCAACGCCCGACACGAGGTACTGAGCGGGCCGGTTGGAGAAGGGGATGAACCATAAGTCCAACATGCACGCTGGTGGGGAGTCGGACGGTCGTGTAGTACCTGCGAAGTGCCCGAACAAAGACGGAAAATCGTCGGCGGAGGGCGCGGAGGGAAGACGACTGACCAAGGAGAACACGGAACAGACGGCCGCGTCCCAGATGCAAAGCTGGGGGAACGCGTTGAACGGGCTGCGCCGTGTGCGGGAAGCAGCAAAGAGGGATAAACGGTTACGATTCACCGCGCTACTGCACCACGTATCCGTCGCCCTTCTCTCGAACAGCTTTTATGCTCTGAAACGGGAAGCTGCTCCGGGAGTGGACGGGCTGACGTGGCAGGTATACGAAACGGACCTGGACAAACGGCTGGAGGATTTGCACAGTCGCGTGCACCGAGGTACGTATCGAGCGCTACCTTCCAAGAGAACCTACATCCCCAAGCCGGATGGACGACAGAGACCCCTGGGCATAGCAGCCTTGGAGGACAAAATCGTCCAACATGCGGTGGGAATGGTCCTCAGTCAGATTTACGAGGAGGACTTCTTGGGATTCTCGTATGGTTTCCGACCCGGGCACGGCACGCATGATGCGTTGGACGCGCTCTGGATTGGGATCATGAGGAAGAAAGTGAATTGGGTGCTGGATGCCGACGTTCGTGACTGCTTTGGGTCTTTTTCACACGAATGGATGGTTAAGTTTCTTCAGCATCGAATCGGGGATTGCAGGATCCTCCGCCTCATTCAGAAATGGCTGAGGGCCGGCGTACTCGAGGATGGGAAATGGTCGGAGACGGAGGTAGGGACTCCGCAAGGCTCGGTGATTTCGCCGCTGCTAGCGAATGTTTACCTACATTACGCTTTCGATCTTTGGGTGCAGCATTGGCGGACGCACCGGATCACGGGTGACGTTATCGTGGTCCGCTATGCGGACGATATGGTGCTGGGGTTCCAACATCGCGGTGATGCGGAGCGGTTCCTCCAGAACTGGCGGGACCGCCTGCAAAAATTCGGGCTGGAACTACATCCGGACAAGACGCGCCTGATCGAATTCGGGCGTTATGCTGCAGCAAGTCGGAAACAGCGTGGGGAGGGCAAGCCGGAAACGTTTAACTTCCTGGGGTTCAGTGTGCTGCAGAAGCACACGGAGAAGGAGTTCATCATGAACTAATCAACCGTGTGAATAAGCTGCGCGATAGATGAGGGAAGGCCCCTCGGGATCGGCTTTCAGGAGCAGGTCTCAAGCCGCCTCCAAGCCGCTGTGGTAAAGAGCCATGGTGGTGAGCGTTGGAGGAAAAGCGCGAGAACAAACTCGTGCAGGTGAGCATTCGAGAGACGAACGAAAGTGAACCCTTGAAGACGCGTCGTTAAGAAATCAAGAGTCGTCGAAACCAGGAGCGTGTAACTCACCTGGGACAAGTCCGTGGGGTGCCTGATGACCGAGCGGACGGCGACCGGCGTAGAGAGGGCGTGAAGCGGATGCAGGCTATCGCGTGGAACTGCAGGAACCAGTCGCTCTGATGCGAAGGGAGAAGCCCAAGCGGCGAAAACTGCGAGGCGAGCGTACCGATGCGGAGCACTGGGGCGGACCGACTCGTAAGAGCGAGGAAAGCTCGTAATGGGGCTGGAGCGAAGGGGTCGGGTCAAGTGGTCGCATGACCGAAGCAACTGGAAACAGGAGGACCTCGATGCGTGCGACAGACAAGCCGTTCAACATCGATAAGAAGCTGGTGTATGAAGCGTACAAAGCGGTCAAATCCAATGGCGGAGCGGCCGGGGTGGACGGGCAGACGATCGAGCAGTTCGAAGCCGACTTGAAGAGTAATCTCTACAAGATCTGGAACCGGATGAGCTCGGGAAGCTACTTTCCTCCACCGGTGCGCGCCGTCTCCATTCCCAAAAAGTCTGGAGGACAAAGGATTTTGGGTGTGCCCACAGTAGCCGATCGCGTGGCGCAGATGGTGGTGAAACAAGTCATTGAGCCGATTCTGGACCCCATATTTCTGGCGGACTCCTATGGCTACAGACCGAGAAAATCGGCACTCGACGCTGTAGGAGTTACGCGGGAGCGGTGCTGGAAGTACGACTGGGTGTTAGAGTTTGACATCAAAGGCCTGTTCGACAACATTGACCATGAGCTTTTGCTACGAGCCATTCGGAAACATGTGACGTGTAAGTGGGCGCTGCTGTACATCGAAAGATGGCTCAGGGCGCCAATGATGCAGGAAGATGGAACCACAATTGAGCGAGATCGCGGCACCCCTCAGGGTGGTGTGGTCAGCCCAATCTTGGCGAACATTTTTCTCCACTATGCGTTCGATCTCTGGATGGCGCGGACACACCCGGACCTCCCGTGGTGTCGGTATGCGGACGATGGACTGGTGCACTGCCGTAACGAGCAAGAAGCACAGGCGCTTAAGTCTGGGCTACAAGTTCGCCTGGCAGAGTGCCGCCTGGAGATGCATCCAACGAAAACCAAAATCGCCTACTGCAAAGACAAGAAGCGCAAAGGCATGTATCCGAATGTCAAATTTGACTTTCTTGGATACTGCTTTCGGCCACGTTTGGTGAGACGTTTCCGGGATAACACGCTATTCTGCGGATTTAATCCCGCGGTTAGCTCCTCGGCGATGAAAGCCATGCGGTCGACGATTCGGGAATTGAAACTTCTCCATCAAACACAGCTATCGTTGCAGGACATCGCCCGGCAGCTCAATCCACTCCTGCGGGGTTGGATCGAGTACTACGGACGATACGCCCCATCGGCGCTGTACCCCTTGCTGCGGCACGTCAATCAGACGCTTGTAGCCTGGGTGATGCGAAAGTTCAAGCGCTTTACAGACCATAAGATCCGGGCGAGCCAGTTTCTACAACGGCTTGCTGCGGAGCGCACAGATCTCTTCGTACATTGGCGCCTTGGTATGATCGGCACGTTTGCTTGATGGGAGCCGGATGAGCCGAGAGGTTCACGTCCGGTTCTGCGAGAGGCTCGAGGTGAGATCCCTCGGGCCTACTCTACCACATATCTGTGGACAAGCTAGGAAGAACGGCAAGTTCCTCTTGCTGCGCATGAGTATCCGAAAGCGACTCCTCGCTAAGCTGAAACAGGTGAAGGATGAACTTCGGAAGCGCATGCATCAGCCGCTGGCGGAGGTCGGGAAGTGGTTGAAGAGAGTTGTTCAAGGATACTTCAACTATCACGCAGTCCCGGGAAACTTCGCCAGTCTCCAGAGGTTTCGGCTTGAGGTGAGCAAACGCTGGCTACGCGTGTTGCAACGTCGTAGTCAGAAGAGCCGGATGTCGTGGAAGCACATGACTGCTATTGCGGAGCAATGGCTTCCACTCCCCAAAATCCTACATCCGTATCCCTACCTGCGCTTCGACGCCAAGCATCCGCGGTAAGAGCCGCATGCGGGAAAACTGCCTGTGCGGATCTGCGCGGGGGGCGCTGGGCAACCGGCGCTCCTACCGCGACTTTGTTGTTGAAGATCGAATACATGGTTGGTGGAAGTAGCTGCACCGTAGGATTCGAAGGAGACGAGCCTTGGTCGAGACCCGTAAAAGAATCCTGAGTAAGGCGAAGCTTGCGCTTCGTCCAATGACAATCTTGGCGAGCCTTACACGGCGTCAAGGGTCTTCGATAAACGTCCCGCTTCGCGGGACGCCCTTGACCCCGCTCCGGCTCGCGGAGCTAGAGGTTTGTTTCGAACCGCATAAAAAAACTCTTGACAACGCCGACGACGTTATACACGGGACTTAACCGCATGGTCCGACGATAAGTTCCGAGTTGCAGACAAACCTTCCGGAACTTCCCCTTTTTCCTAACAAGCCCGTTCTGAGCCTGATACGTGTGACTGCGCGCGCTTTTCACTCCCGATGCAGCATCTGACGGAGGATGCTGCTCTGAAGGATACTTCGAAACAATTGCTCTCCTAAGACCGTATACTGCAGATATGCGAATCCGATTCGCCCTAGCTCTTCTCCTGAGTTTTGTCATTTTTACGAGCGGTCCGAGCCGCGCCTCTGATCTGGCCTTGATTGACGCAAAGATCTATCCCTCCCCCACAGATCCACCAATCGAAAACGGCTCAATCCTTATACATGACGGTCATATTCTTGCCGTTGGACCGCGCCCCATGATCAAAATCCCGCGCGATGCAACCGTGATTGACTGTAAAGGCCTAGTCGTGACTGCGGGGTTCTGGAACAGCCATGTCCATATCCTCACTCCCGGTCTCCTTCACGTACATGATTCCCGCACTACCGAGTTAGATGAACAGTTGGACACGATGTTCAATCGTTGGGGCTTTACTACAGTGTTCGACATCTCCTCAGTGCTCGACAACACCCTCGCACTCCGCCGTCGAATCGAGAGCAACGAGCTTCGCGGCCCACATATTCTCACCGTCGGCGAACCGATTTGGACAATCGAGCCGGTTTACGTCCGCGATTTTCTGAATGAGAACCATATTCGTATTCCGAACACCGAAACCACCGATCAAGCGATTTCTCTGGTGCGTGATCATGCCGCGAAAGGCGCAAATGGTGTCAAGTTGTTCACCGGTTCTTACCAGGGTGGGGATAAAGTTGCAGTACTTCCCTTGGCGATTGCCAAGGCCGCGGTCGCGGAGGCACATCGCCACGCCATGCCGGTCTTTGCGCATCCGCAGAATCTGGACGGGGTTGCAGTCGCGATCGACAGCGGCGTGGATGTGCTGGCACACACAGTTCCTGATTCACCGCCTTGGACCCCGGACTTCGTCGCGCGATTGAAGAGCGCGAACATGGCGCTAATACCGACGCTGACGCTGTTTGATTTCGAGGCCCGTAAGGCTGAAGGCTCCGATCAAGAACGCGAAGCTTGGATCGCCAAAATGGTGGCGGAACTGCGCGCTTACTCACAGGTGCATGGGGATATCCTATTTGGAACCGATATCGGCTACACCGACCATTTCGATACCGCGCTGGAATTCACTCTCATGTCACAGGCGGGAATGAATTTCCAGCAAATCCTCGCATCGCTCAGCACCAATCCAGCGCGGAAGTTCGGCTACTCCGACCGCACTGGTCGCATCGCGGAAGGAATGGAAGCCGATCTGGTGGTCCTGCGCGCTGATCCTGCGCAGGACGCTACAGCATTTTCAAAGGTGCGCTACACAATCCGAAGCGGGAAGGTCATCTATTCGGAGAAATGAAATCCCAAAATTCCCGAAGCCATCGTGCAAACGTCGAGGCAAATTGCAGATTTCTGCTGGTTCTTGGCAGATGACGAGCAACCCGGAAGTAATTCTCAAGTCCTGGTAAACGGCATAATCGCCGAAGCTCATCCATTGGCACACTGGGGAGCCGGTAGTCCCTTTCCAGCCTTCTTTTTCCTTTACCAGCAAATGATAGGAGCCGCTGCCGCAGTCCGGACCGCAGACTGCCCCAACATAGGCGATGGCGTGAGTTCGGGAAGCGTCAAAACCGACAGCGGACACCTGATACACGGAAGTCTCGAAGAGCGCGTGAGGAACGTCTTTATTGTTTTGCGTCGGGGCCAGCCGGGTGTGTTTTCCTGTGAGATTCGTAAATTTGTAACTAAACTTCAGATTGATTTCCTTTGTTAAGTTCCAGTTTTGCTTATTTTTGTCGCGAAAATCGGCGGCTGCACTAGCAAACTCCGTTGGAACTCTGCTACACGATTGAAAAGAGTCGGCGTTTATGCCCGATACGGTTAAGGGAGAAAGTAGAAAAGGGGCAAGTAAAAAACTTGGATCCATCTCCGAATGAGCGTGGCTCAGAAGGATGGAAAGAACGACGTAACCATCGGCATCTTCATAGTCGGCGGCCTTGGGAGGTGCGGGAGTTTTCTGGGCGAATAGAGGTACTGCGCAAGAAAGAAAGCACAGGACAGCCAGGACAGAAATGCTTCGCCTCATATTAAACCGGAATTTCCGATTTGGACCTCCAGCTCGTGCACTGTACACCTCCTTTGCTCTCCTACGCAAAGAACTTGCCGCCGTAGCAGGTCCTTGGGCGAGATTGCGGGGTTCCGACGGCAGTCTTTAGTGGGAGTGGCCCGCTTCTTATCTGCTTTGCTTGGTCCTAGGTAATTGAATCGCGGTTCTAGATTCCTTCGCAATATGCCCTACCCAACTCTCTGATTTCTTGATTTGGTCAGTCCCATTTTGTTATGCTTCGCGCACTTCAATCTGTTTTCTCCGAGGCCCGCATCTTCCCGTCAGCGGGCCTTTTTATTTGCCTCTATTCGCCGATACAGGAACAACCTTCCCACGGATCCTCGCCAGATTCTGGAATCGTGAATTTTCGCCGCTGAATCTCTTTCTTTCGGAGCAAAAAACTTTTGGATACTCCGCACTGCACTTGGGACAGAACATGTGCGGAAGTCATTACTCCTGCACTATTTTCCGACAAGGTCCTGATTAACGGCATTACCGCCGAAGTCCTAGCCTGTTTCCGATTTGCCGACCGCGGGCAAGCCGGATGTTTCCAATTCACCGGATTGTCGTGGTCTTAGACCTTGTTGCTTATGCATTCGCCGGAATGGCTACCCGAGGGTTGTGTCGGAAGGGTAGGCGATCCTCACTCCCCTTTTCAAGCGCGAATCGACCTACCAGGCCATCTAACATCCGGGCCAAACCTTTTGGACTTCGCAGTCATCAGTGCCCAGCCGTGATAAAGTTCCTGACTGCGGATGAATTTTCCGACCGAAAGACAGGACTCGCGTGTGATGCGCGAGATGTTCAAGACCATCGCACCGCGCTACGACTTCATCACGCGCGCCTTCTCTTATGGTATGGACCGGCACTGGAAGCTGCTCGGCGTGGAGAAGGCGTCGCTTCCGAATGACCCGGTAGTGTTAGACCTGGCTTGCGGCACGGGCGACTTCTCCCAATTGGTGGTCCAGCGCCTACCTCGGGCGAGAGTCGTTGGTGTGGACCTTACCGAGCGTATGCTGCGCTTGGCCCGCAGGCGCGGCTTGACCGAGACGGTTTGCGGTAACGCCACTGCGCTACCCTTTGCCGATGGGTCGTTCGATTGCGTTTTCATTGGCTACGGCCTGCGCAATTTCCCCAACTTAAATGCGGCCGTGCGGGAGATCGAGCGAGTAACGCGGCCGGGTGGGCTGATGGTGAGTCTGGATTTCTTCCTGCCGGGGAACCCCGTGTTGCGCCGGCTATTTCTCGGGTACTTATATGCGCAGGGCGCATTCTGGGGCCTGCTGCTGCACGGAAATCCGCACGTCTATACCTACATTCCAGATTCGCTGCGGCGATTCGTCTCGATGGCAGAATTCTCTTCGCTGCTGCAGCAGACGGGATACGTGCGGGTCGAGGCTCGCGCGTACATATTCGGTGGCATCGGACTTCATTGGGCCGTAAGGAGGTAGTTCAAAACGGAAGCCTTTCGGCTGACTTGTCCGGTAAGCCGACTTAATTGATTGGATAACGTCGTCGGCTCCCCTCGACCGAGTAGACTTGGCGAAGGTGATTCGACCAAGGCTCGGAGGAAAGGAGCCGAGTGATGCTTATTATAGGTTGTGATTTCCATTCACGCTTCCAGCAAATAGCCATGCTGGATCCCACGACCGGTGAGGTTATCAATCGTCGGTTGGAACATGAGAACGGAGAAGCCAAGACGTTTTATGCCACGCTTCCAAGTCCGGCCCGAGTCGGCATGGAAGCTACCTGCGATGCGCAGTGGTTCGAGAGAACGCTGCGAGAACATCATCACGAACTTTGGATCGGAGATGCGGCGGAGATCCGTGCCGCCATGGTGCGGAAGCAGAAGACGGACCCGCGCGATGCTCTGCACATTCTCGACTTGCTGCTCGCCGCATAAAAAAACTCTTGACAACGCCGACGACGTTATACACGGGACTTAGCCCCCCATCAAGCCGCAACTTGGGGCCACTGGCCTTCGGTTTCGAGCGAGCAACAAATCTATCAACGCCTGCTCTAATTACCCAATTGCATGAGAGCGGCACGCAGCGGTGCGCTTGAGATCTTGATTAGCCTGCGGTACGGCGTGTACAACTCCAGGATCAAGAGGATCGCGCAAGATACGGAAAGCGCGGAGACTAACAAACTGGTGACCACCGTCCCATTGGTGGGGGCATACAGGCCGAAGCTGATGAAGAGGACAGTGAGCCACGAAACCAGGATGATAAGCATTGGCATGGATATCGAGGTGGATTGCTGTTCATAGATCAACACGCGCGTTTGTCGGATCTCCTTCAGAATGCTCAAAGCATCGGCTTGGAATGAACGTTGCCTGTCATCCTTCGGCAAGAGTCCCTGAATCTTGTCGTAGACAGATTCCACCTGCCGGGTTGATGCCAGCATTTCCCCGGGATTTGCAGATCTTTTCGACTCCATCCGATCGAGCACAGCCGCAACGGTACTGCGGAGCAGATCGCGTGCCTCCTTCGTCTCCGGGCCATAGAGCGCCAATGTTCGGTCCAGCAAGATGATCTTGGATGACGTTGCCGTTATCTCGCTGTTCAGCGCGTCGAACGAATTTTTTGCTGATGAGATCAGCAGGCCAAGAACAAGGGCAGTCATTGTGGCGACTAGCCCCATTGCGATCATTACGACACTTTTCGAGTCATCACTCAGGTGGTGCTGGGGCAAAAGCTTGCGAAGAAACATCCCGAGCAACGCGCCTCCGAACACGCATGCGAAGACAATCGAGCTGGTTGCGATGGAACTCATGGTAACTCCGTCTCTGGCTTCAACGGGGGTCGTAGAAAAAACCGCCGCAGCCAAGTTTACCGCTGAACTGCTAGCCTAAGCTTGCTTGTGTGAGAATGTATCCTCGAGGCCAAGGAATAAAACTATCAAATCTAGCGGGTAGTGCGCTCGGACAAAACGATTTAGGCAGGTTTTCGCTCAGTTAGTTGGGTCAGTGCCTGGTAAACGCGGTACTCGTAGATGTGAAACCGGCTCAAGACCACTTGTCCGGGAAGCCGACAAATCAGGAGTTGAGGCGGCTGGCGTCAGTGTGCCGCAGCGAAGTACCCACGCGGTCCCACAACGTGCGTGCCTGAGCGCGTACAGAGCACCTGCAATTTATGATACTTCCCGTCCTGCACCGATGGCGCAAACGTCAGCCGATAGCGCGCATTTCTCGCTGCCACCGCCGTCTGGACCGCCTTCTCCAAATCCGCATCCGTATTCATATAGACCTGTCCGCCGGTCAGGTCCGCCAATCGTGCCAGTGAGTCGGTATACGGCCCTGTTTCCGTAGGCCCTACACCAACCACCGTGGTATCCGCCGCCACTGCTTCCGTACTGAAGTGCTCCAAAAATGGAGTGAAGTCCATGCACGTCCCTACTATCGCCGACATACCCGCACAAGCTCCGCTGCATATCCCGGAGGCATACGTGCCCGTTGCGCTGGAAATCACGTCATTCTGACAGGAAGATGGGACATGAATGCCTAAGCCGCCCGTGACCCAAATCAACGTTTTCGGTCCTCGAACAGCTGAGAAGTCGTCCTCCAGTTCACTGAGCCGTCGAAACGTTAGTGGCGCACGCCAAGCCTCACTCTGGCGGTCGTCGTCTTGAAACCCTCGCACTTCGTTGATGGCCTGCATTAAGAGCGGCCGGACCGCCTTGGTCCACGGCGTATCGTCTGCCTTGTCAGTGTCTGCACGGTCCACGATGCTTCCTTGTCTAATCGCTGCGGCCTGTCCTGTTCCGTGCGGCCGTACGGGATAGAGCTCTCCGTCCGTCGTCAACAAATACAGATAAATTCCGACTTCGGTTTCCAACGGGCTCAGCACTTTGATGATTCGGTTCGCGACGTATTCGCGTTCCGACCAAGACATGTTCATCAGGTCAAACAGAATCACGATTGGTGGCGGATAAGTCATTGAGGCATTGTGTGCGGAAGTAACCTTAAACGAAGTGACTGCCCGCGGCTTCAGATCCTCGAAAATCTGGAAATCTGTGCCCTCCAAATCCGTCACGGGACGGCCTTTGCTGTCCAGTGCCGTAACATTCAAAACTACTTCTTCTTTTTTCGGCAGCGCACTCTCGCTCACGTCCAGCGGTGCCGCTTCCATCACCGTAAAAACCGCCGGCCGCCATTCCGTGCTCCTCCCCTCGTCATTGCTCGCCTGCACCTCTAGTCGGTACACTCCGGGCGTCAAGTGTTTCAGCGGCACTCCCCGCGCCACGGCAATCAACGGACTGCCCGCCTTGCTGTATGTCGTCGTGTCCACCGGAGCAAACGTATCCACTTCGGTGCCGGATTCCGTGTCTGTGATTCTCATGTTCACTTGTACTTTTGCGCCTGGCTGTCCATTCGCCAGCGGATCGTTGATCTCGAAATACGCAAATAGCGTGTCGCTCGACCAGAATTGCGGATTCGGCGTTGGCGTAAACTCCACGCCTTTGCTGACCAGTGGCGTATAACTCTTCGCCACTTGTGCCGCCACCTCAGTCGCTTCCGCCGGCACCTTTCGCGCGCGCCGCGATAAAACCACGTCGCTGATCCCCAACTTGCTTGCGTCGTAACTCGCCACCGTCAACGGTGCCTCTTGCACCCCGAAGTGCACCCCGTCGCTGAGTAACGCGCGAACCTGATACTCCCCGGGGGGAAGCGCAAACTGCGTTTGGTATCGGTCGGGAAGCAACGATTCCGCGCCGGGGGGTTGCGCTACGACGTGTTGCGATTGGGCCTGCTGCTCGCTCGCATTTGACTTCTTCTTCTCATTCCCGTAATCGCAGCAAGCAAAATCGCTGTACCGCGCCGCCAGCGTTCCGTCCTTCCGGTACACCATCACGAGCGACCCGACTGTCGCGTACAGTGTTCCGTCGCGGAATTCATACAACAGCACCTGCCACGGAAAATCAAGCGACACGTATACCCGTGCCGCATCGGGATTGTCCGCGAATGCCCACACTTTCATCTTCAGGTCGATATCGCTCGGCGTTCCGGGATTTACCTTTGCTTCCAGTTGTTTTCCAAATTCTGTGCCACTCAGCGGATCGCTCGCCGGATGTTCCGTGTTGCAGTATTCGCTCCGCGTCCACACTTCGAGATTCGCTCGTTCCACTTTCACTTGGATATGGTGGCAACTTCCCGCGGGCGATTTCGCAGGAGCGTACGCCAGCACGTACTGCGGCCACGCTAGCCACACCCGCATGTCTGTTTTCGGCGTATCCGGATAGGCCCATAGCCCTCCGCCGCTCCCCACAATCTCCGGATGTTTTCCCAGGTTGTCCTCCACCACGCGGAAAGCCGGCGGCTCCAGCTTCGCTCTTTGAATCTTCTGTTCCACCCCATCTTCAAAGAGGTGAAAATCCTTCTCCGTCAGGTCCTTCACCGCTATGCTGTCCCACAATTTCTCGTTCTTCGCCACCAGATGGCCGTAGGAGTCCCGACGATGCGGTTTCATCTTGTTAAGTTGCGCGTAAATCACCTTGTCAAACACAACGGTAGGCACCAGAACCTCATGGGATTGAACCCGAATCGGATCCTGCGCAGCAGAGAGTGGCAGTGGCTCTGCTGAAACGCATAACAACACAAGAGAAAAGAGGACAATGCGGGCGTCGAGAAGCATGTGAGCTCTCTTTTTCCAAGCGAGAGTGCGTGAAATTTGCGGCGGAGGACCTCTCTAACTAACTGTACTCAAACGTCTAACTTAATAGACGCGATTTTAGGTTGATAGAGGTACGAGTAATCCCTCAGATAAATGCAAGCTCCTGGTTAACGGCATAACCGTCCAAGTACGTATCAGTACTTCGGCCTTCGAATACCGGAGCTTACTGCTCACTCACTGAATTGTACTGGTGTCGGTTTGTTTGTGGAAATTCAGGGATTGGACGGCTTGAGCCTCCCGGAGTGCCTCAAGTTTCGAGATTGAGGAACGTCGGTACTCGTCAATCGCCCGGGCATAAGTATGAAGAATACTCAAGCTAGCATGACCCATGAGTTGGGACACAAACAGAGGCGAAACGCCGGCCTCCGTGAGACGACTGGCAAAAGTACTCCTTAAGTCATACAGCCAAAAATAACCGAGACCTGCGGCTTTCAAGGTATTTGACCAGGAACTTCGGACACTGACCAGATGGGTTCCTGGCCGCCTCGGATTTGCAAACACGTATTCTGAGAAATCACTGCCAAGCAGGCTTCTCCAAGCCACCAACTCCGATTTGCAACGACTCGACATCGGTACCGTGCGAACGCCAGCTGCCGTCTTCGACTCCTTAACCCGAATAACTTCAGATGCGAAGTCGATGTCCTCCCATCGAAGTGAAAGGGCTTCTTTTCCTGAACGCAGCCCGGCCTCAACTATCAAGATGACGAGGACACGTAAGTGCTTGGGAGCGACCGCCAAAATCTTCTCTTCCTCTGCAAAGGTTAGGATGTGAGCCCGTCTTCTCTGTTTGCGTTCCTCTAGCATTTCAATTTCGCGGAATGGATTAACCGTTATCAGTCTTTTTCTTACTGAAATTTTTAACATTCGACGCAGCACCGCCAGGTCCCTATTAATTGTCGCCGAGCGCACTTTGGCCGCTAGGCGCGCGTCCTTGAAATGGTCAATCCGGTCAGATGTGATGCTGTGAAGGGGAATATCGCCGAGATGTTGCAGAAGGTTTCTGACTGAAGATGTGTACCGCTTCTTTGTGACCTGATGACTTATTGAGTGCAAGAACTGCTGGCTATATTGTTCCAGCGTGGGAGCATTAGAAATTGGCAATTGAAAGCGCCCCTCAACGATTTCTCCAAGGCGTTTATTCAAGATTTTCTGTGCTAATTGTTTATTTTCCGTACCCGTGCTTAAACAGTATTGCCGGTTTTCAACCACAAAATTCATCCACCATATTGGAGTTGTAACAATTTGCCCGTCCTTCCGCCGCCACTTTCGCTTATACAAGCCCATTTTCACCTACTGTGTCGCTATGTTTTTGCTCTGCAAAAAAAGCTCCTTTTCCGCATCTTCCGAACTCATTGGAAACAAAGGTCGTAATTTCGACAATTTAGACCGCCGAAAACGAAATGCTTTCAATCACGCTGCATACTCCCCACGCAGAATCTTATTAATGGTGAATTGAGTTGTTCCGTACTGACGGGCAAGCTTGCGGATGCTGGTTTTTCCATCACTCTTCAATCTGCAAATATTTTCGATGTCACGAATACAGAATGTTCTTCTCGCGGGCCTCCCTATCTTCGTTCCACGCCGCTTTGCTTCTGCCATTCCGGTTGCTACCCGGGCACGCAGAATTTCTCTCTCGAACTCCGCAACAGCACCGAGCACCTGATATGTAAGCCGACCTGAAGGAGATGAGGTGTCCAGGTCCTGCTTGAGGCAGACGAAATCGAGATTCAACCGCTGAAATTCTTCAAGCAAAAGCAAAAGTTGCTTCAATGAACGGGCAAGCCTATCAAGAGACCAGACCACGATTACATCAAGGCGGCGACGACGAGCATCAGCCCGCAAAGTTTCAAGCCCTGGTCTCCTCTCTTTCGCGCCGCTCTGAACGTCTGAATACATGTGGTAGTCCCAACCACGCTTCATGGCGTACGCTTTCAATTCGGTCTCTTGGGAATCGGTTTGTTGATTGGCTGTGCTCACTCGCGCGTACAGCCCAGCAACTCTTGCAGTTCTGGCTTTCATTTGTGTGCCCTCCTATTCGTTCAGGCTTCTGAACGAATGCAATATCAGATGGCCATATTCCGATTGCAACCTTTTCGTTATGTCGACTTCGAGGGCGTACTTCCTCAGTAGGTTTTACGCGCCTTTCGTCGCCTACGGCTCAGCCTCCTAGGTTTTGCGGATTTCCGTTCCGAACTCTTTACATAGCCTTCGGGACGGATATAAAGACACGCATTGGCGACCGCCAGCTGCCCATTGAAACGGACCGCTGTCCGTTTCGGCCCATGCGAGCTTGCAAGCACGATGGTCTTTCCAGACTTAGATTCTCTTGGTGGGTCGAGTAACGGCAGCGTAATTAAAATGTTTTCCTTTCTTTTCCGTACTTTCATTGCGTCTCCTTTTCGATGAAACTCATACTTATTTCTCCTTGCGCTGCTTCCAAATATCGGAATCAGGTGTCTCGGTCATGCTTGCAATCCATTGCAGAAGCGCTTTGCGAGAAAATCGAACACATCTAGCCGAAAGCCGAACCACCGGCACTCTCTTGTCCGAAATGAAGTGATACAAGCTAGTCGGCTGGATGCGGAGTAGCTGCGCGGCCTCCGGCACTGTCAGCAGCTGGTCATCATCGGGTCCTGGAGCGCTAGGATTCTGCGAATTAAGCGAAATATCTTCGGTCTCAATCTTTTTTCGCATTTTTCGCACCTCCTCCTAGCACAAACCACCGCTCATCTGGTCGACCACCAGTTGGCTCTGGTCGACAGGAAGCCAGACCGCTCTGGGCAAGAACAACAAGGGCTCTGGCAATATCAGCGCTTCGCTGGTGCCCTCCGAACAGGTTCGAAATCTCCGTCTCCTCGTCATACCTGAGTCGTTCTGGCGCAAAGCACGGAGAATTTCGTCCGCTAGTGGGTCTCCGAGCGATTCGCCAAAAACGAACTCGGCAGACGCTTTCGAGTATTCCCAGAAGGCGAGTGCGGCCTTGAGGTGCTGTGTTTGGATTCTTGGAGAATGGTCAAGCAAGGCGTAAATCAGCGACAACCGAGTGACCTGCGCCTCCGCTCGGCTTGTGACTGACCCTAGCAATCCGGCACTACCTTCGGATAACTCTGGATACACATCTGCCCATAACTTCCTTGCCTTGGTACTCCGATTCATTTTCTTTACCCGGCGAGCCCATTCGACAACCGAGGTAAGTCGCTCGCTGAAGTCTTTCAAGCTGTCGTCGTTCAACTTGCCACCTTCTGGGAGTAACTTCGAACGCTTTACACACAACCAAAGGAATCGATTGCCAAAACCGTTAGCAAGCTCTGTTTGGTTGAGATAGCGTCTCAGTTCCTGCCCAGTGATGTGTCCGAGAATTGAAATGTGTGCGCCACTAGCTTGCGCTGGACTGTTCTTTGTCAAAGTCCGTAAACTGCCAGTGTCCCAGGCCTGTCGAATGACGGTCGAAAGGATATTCCCTTCCCTGCTCATTAGCTTTAGTTGCTGGGCAAACTCCGACTCCACTGCGAGCAAGCGTTTGTCGTCTACTCCGGCATCCACAAGCTTCTCGCCGTCTTTCGAATAGATGGAGTCACGAACTGACTCAATTAACCCCTCACCAGTGGCGAGACCCGATGCGATACAGTTATCTGCCCAAGCACTGTCCGTTTCGCATAGCACCCGCCTCACATGCGACAGAGCCGAGCCTTTTCGCCCTTTTGACGTCGGACCAACGAGAACGGCGTACAAATTCGTAAAATGCTTGTCCGCCTCGACCAGACAGTGTGCGCTTCGACCAATGACGTTACCGAATCCGACGATAAATTGAGAAAGCAACGCCATAGGGTCCGCTTCAGATTGAGGCTCGATGATGGAAACAAATTCGCCGGCCAAACCATGAAAAGCCGCCGAGTCGGGTTGTTCTGGCCACAAAACTGGCGTTTGCGAGAAGCTTCCACGGTTTACGTCAGGCGAAATCTCTAACCACTCCAAAAATTTGGAAACGACGTCGTCGCCGAGAAATGAAGCCAGTTTTGGAATTCCTGTCGTTGGCTTGCCGGTCGCCAAACGAGTCAGACTTGATTTCACGTTTTTTTCGCGTACTTTCCACTCCTCGTCAGTCATAGACGCAAAAGCCGCAGCAGTTACGAAATGCTCGACTTCTTCCTGCGCCCAATTGCTCCTGAGGAGGCTACCACTCAGAGCCAGAGTCAGCTCATGCCGTGCACCTTTACTGAGCCAATGCCGTGCCACGAGTGCACAAGCGGCTAGCCGTGAAACCTGTCGAATGAGTACTCGGGCATCTACACGTGCCGGTTGTCCCGTTGCCTCCCACTTGTACCTTTCTCCACTAGGATGAAATGAGGGGGGAATTAGCGTTTGCTGACCGTTACTGCGGCATTCGACAATCGCTGTCCCATCTGCGTCCATGAACTTCGCAGGCTTAGGAGGAGGCTCGCACTCGTAGAAAAGATGACTCCGCGGCTTGCTCGGCCGACCGTGAATTCGGTCTGTCTCTGGCAGAAAAAACCTGGCTGCCCTCATAGCCTCGGGCGTGTCGAGGTCAATGTCGACAAGCCCGTGGCTCGCGCTTCCGAGGATGACTCCGATGTTATCCGTCTCTCCGAAGTAGACTTCAATGTCCGCTTCATGGAGCTGAAGTTTTTGCCATTCGTGGAGCCTTGGCCCTTTTTGCCCGGCGGGCACCGGTACAACTTGGTTTCCACGTCGCAAACAAATGCGCGCCTGGCGCTCAATTCGCGCAACATGTGACCTAGTCCGCGCCTTAGTTATCGAGCGCATGCAGAGCTCTTCCGTCAAGCTTCACAACAGCATCATGAACGAAATACGAGGTATCCGGATTGAATGGTCTGCCGCCAAATACGACAAACTTGTCGAAGCACGCATGGTTGCAGAGATCGACGCGGCGCAGGACGGCGCGGAATTGGACGAACGCGAACTGCTGCGGAAGGTCGAATGTTTCTTGAACCGAGACTTTGTTGAGTTCGACAAAGAGAATCAGGCATATAGAGCTCAGGTACCACGAGAGATACAAGTAGCGCATGGACTGGATACCTCGGCTGATGAAGTGCTAGGGTGGACGGCATTATTCGCGAGCCAGAACTATGAACTAGCCGCGGACAAATTTGAGGGATGTTGGGAAGCCGCGAGGGCAGCCAACGTCCGCGAGATGGGAGCCTTTCACGCCTGGAATTGGGCCAAGGCGTTGTACTTGCAGTCGCTTCTCGGGGAGCCCGGCGCAAGAGCCCAATCCCTTGAGGTTTTTGAGAACGCGATTGTGCGTGGCGGGCAAAGTTCCTGGTTTAACAGGATGCGCGCATCCTTGAATCGTGCTACGCAAGCGCCCGCTGAGTTCCTTATCGTAGCGGACTATGCAGCGGTATTGGTTCGTGGGTTCGATGATCTATTGGAGCGACTTGGAGCCTCTGGGACGCGTTTTGACAGGTGGTGCGAGGCCCTAGATAAGGGGCTTCGGTCTGAGCGTCATGACCAGTTCGCGGAGGCTCTTGAAAAACTCGGAAGCGCACTGGGCTACCATTCGTCTCGTCCGCGTTATCAGGCTGCGACAGATTGCCGATGGCGCGGCTTGTTCGGAAACCACAAAGAAGTCGTTACGTTCGAGGCAAAGATCGAGCACACCGCCCGAACAACAATCGTGCCCGAGGATATCGGGCAGGTCCACAACCAGCTCGCGCGTGCTCAGGCGGAATACACGCCCGCCGGTTACGCCATTCGTGGAACGGTTGTCACGCACCTTGCTGTTATCGATCCGGCGGCGGATGCATCAGCGGGCGTTATCAGAGTAATACCCAAGGATGCGATGATCAGATTGTGGGAGCGGGTTCGTTTGTTGCTGAGCTTATATCGTGACCGATGGTCCCTCGACGACATAACCACTCGGGCTGTCGCCGCCGAGCGCATTCAGCACATGATCGCGCAGACCGGTTGGCTAATAAGGGCGCTTGATTGCGACGAAAGGTTCGTCGCTACTGACCGCCTCCTCGCTGAATGGGCAGCAGGAAACCACTAAGTCGGAATGCACCTTATAAGCAGGGCGAGGGGAAAATGTAGGCCTTGAGTGAAGGTAAGTATCCGGCAATCGACATACAAGACGCCGCGAATGGTTTTCAGCATCGAATCGTTCCAGGACATTGACGAGGCAATCAGCAACATCAATCTCTTCAAGCAGGTCCCCGCGAGCCGCCTCGCCCGTGGTATTGCGAAGCACTTGGTGATTGAGCGCGTTTCCAAGGGCTTTTATTGACCGCCTAGATTCGAACCAGGAGGTCAGCCATGTAGGAAATCCGGTCGCGATGGTTGATTGAACGGAGACGTACCTTGGAGCAGACTTGCCGAAAATCTTTGAACAACCATTCCAGCCGATCTGCCGCTCGTGCGGATCATCGAGCGCGGAAATCCGCCAGATACTTGGTGAGGGCAGAGTCGAGCCGTAGCCGATGTAGCATCAACCTCGGCCAAGACCCCCGGGTCTAAGGTGAGCTTGGCGCTTGGTGCCGGCAGTTGCTGCGCCAACCTGTTTATTGTGCTCTCGGCATTCTGCTCCTGACTGTTCTTTGATAGATCCATGGTTGAGCGACGGGACTCTAACCAGGCCATCATCTGGGAAAGTGCCTCCAATTCGTTCCGAACTCTCCTGAATTGGTGCCGAATCGCCTCCGAACTCGCTAGAACTACCAGGGAACAGAGAGGAATCTCGACCCCGCGGAACGCATCCGCGTTGATGCGATTACCTGGTGTCGGCGCCTTTTTGTTTCTGAACTTGCTTGGATGCCCATGTGAATTATCTGCTTGGCCTCTGCCTGCACTGGAAAATTCTGTTTTTCGAATTACGCGGGTATTTCTAGTTTTGGTGAATTTCGCGGAAGTGTGGGAAACGGGCGCACGGTTTGCGTTACCATTCAAATCCAAAAAAGACACCCCCTATCCCTTTTGGGTCTATTCACTTACAGTGAGGCAAAAGATACCGTGGACATGAGGCAGGCTCCTCATTCTACTGCAATCCTTGAATGTGCTCGCCATTAACTCGACACAATCACCGCCATACCCTTCGCTCCGTTTCGCCCTTGTTTTTCGGTATTGATGTCCTCCAGCTCACGACACCTTCGCCTACTTTCGCCGATCATTTGAGGATTTGATAACGGTAGTACCGATTAGAAGCGAGCGTCGTGGTTCGCGGGTCGATTCCGCAGGCAAGGCACGCTTGCTCCGCCTCACGAAGTTCCGCCTGTGGCTGTTTGCTGAACATTCTCGAGCGTGCAATCAAGATTTCCCAAGGTCTCGGATCCCTGCCGTGGCGTGCTCGCCAAGTGGCCAGGAACCGATCGAACCACTTGCGGCTAATCGGGTATTCAGCATCCGGCCAATGGTTATTGCCGTCGCCCGCCCTACATTGCCGAACGTACTCCTGCCGCAGTGCTTCGCGCCATTCTTGCAATTCTGATTCGTTGGGGAGTGCTTCGCGGTTTTCAGGATGATTCTTCACTAAATAGATTGGCATTGAGCCTGACCCTTGGCAGTGGTACTGAAGGCTTGTCAGTTTCAGGACGCGGCCGTGTGCCTGGGGGTGATCGCAGTGAAAATGATATCTCCTGGTCCCAAAACGGCCTGCTGGAGATCTAGCCGACTGACGCCCCCCATGGCCGTCCCTTCGACTGCGATTGAAAACCTGTTTTTCGAATTATGGCAGATTTTGCCGACTCAGGAATTATGACAATGCTTGGGAAACGGGCGCGCACGGTTCGCGTTACGATTCAAAATCAAAAATGACCCCCCTATCCCCTTTTGAATGAACGGGACAGGACGCCTTCGCTTTCTCTTCAGGAGATGCGGCAGCTCTACCGCATTACTACGCCACAGCCGCGAATGTTCGCTACCTTTCGCCCCTGGTTGTTCGTTACCTTTCGCCCCTACGATTCCGCTTGGATGAAATGCTGCGATACGAAGTACTGTTCACACCTCGATCACCTCGATCACCTCGATCACCTCGATCACCGAGTAGCCAGGCGGCCTTGCGACCGCCCGGCCCTCTCAGAACTGGGCATGAAAGTTTCCCTTCACCCAGCTCAAGCCCTTCGAACGCCTCTTTAAAGGAGACGCGGCTTCGAAACGGAAAGATGCTGACCATGAACCCGATCATGGCACTCTGGATGAAGCAAAACGCAGTTCGTGGCACCTGTGGAACCGCCCTTCACGCGGGCGACGCAATAATGAAGGCGCCAGCCGGTGATCCGGGTGATTTTTGTATTACACAGCATGCAAAGCCCACGTTGCTCATACCAGAGATAGCGAAGAGTGCGAGAACCCCGAAACGTGTCCAGCATGTGAGCCCCTTCTCGTTCTTCGAAGTAGGTTTCATAGGCGGGATCGTAAGGGTTCGCTTCGCCCCTGACCTTAACGTGCCGTTTGATGGGAGTGCTCTGAGCGTGGAATAGCCAGACTTTCTTTGGCCGTCCTTCGTCATCGCAGGTTTCACCGAAGAAGGTCCAATCGCGGTCCCTTTGCCGTTCAAAATATTTCATTTTGATCCAGCGTGAGGGCTTGTTCGGATGCCTTCGTCGTGCCCATTGCCACAGGCAAGAGGAGATGTTGTGATCCACGCGTCCAAAGATGCGTTTACTCACCACGTGCCGATGATAGTTCGCCCAACCGCGAATCTTGGGGTTGAGTTGATCGATCAGATCGGCGGCAGACATGCTACGTGCGGCGTGGATGATTCCTCGGATGCCATTCAGGAAGGTTCCAACATTCTTCTTGGAAGGCTTGATGAGCAGTTTCCCGTTAGGGTATCTGCGCACATTTTGTCCGAGGAAATCAAAGCCGTGCTCCACGTGCGTAATGACGGTCTTGGTCGGGGAAAGTTCAAGACCTCGTCCTTGCAGGAACTGCTCAACGAGGGGTTTGATTTCTCCTTCCAGTAATTCTTTCGATTTACTGGCGATGACGAAGTCATCCGCATAACGAACGAGATGGACACAAGGTTTTTCACCTCCAAAGGATCTGAGACGTTTCTTTGCAGGAAACTTTTCCTGCAGGACGCGTTCCAGTCCATCCAGCGCGCAGTTAGCGAGCGCGGGAGAGATAATTCCGCCCTGGGGAGTCCCGTCCGTCGATTCGTGGAGGACGTGTTTTTCCATGTACCCGGATTTCAACCACTTTTGGAGGATGACTCGATCCATAGGGACGTGAGCCAACAGCCAGTCGTGTGAAATCTTGTCGAAGCAACTCTTGATGTCACCTTCCAGAATCCACTGCGCGCTGGCGCGTCTCAGTGCAAGAAAGCACTGTCCAATCGCGTCGGCGCAGGACCGCTTCTGACGGAACCCGTAAGAGTTTCTGTCAGCAGTGGTTTCCACAACGGGATTCAGTGCAAGCAAGTAAAGTGCTTGCTGCGCTCGATCGATCATTGTGGGAATTCCGAGCGGCCGCATCGTTTTGCCATCTGACTTGGGTATATAGACACGCCGCAGGGGTTGAGATCGATAACCCCTACGCTTGAGTGCATGTACTGCCTGTGTCTTCTTCTCTGGTGTATCCCAAATTTCTTGGTCCACACCCGGGGTTGCCTTGCCATTGTTTTCCGTCACTCTTCGAACGGCGAGAACTTTGCCGCTGTAGGAGTGGGTCAGCAAACGTTGCAGGGCTCGCACCCTGCCCCATCTGCGTTCCTTCGTTGCCTGCACGATACGCACTTGGAGTCGGCGAACGTTGCGGTGAATGGTTGGCCAATCAATGGCATACCATTCCGCCGCCTCGCGTGAGACCGCACCAACAGCTCACGCTGTTGTCATCTGCCTTGCCTCATTGAGCCGATTAGCCAAGTTCTCTCGTGTGAAGCACCATAAAGGGAAGTCAGCCCGCTTTCGCGTCCGGTGATGTTGTCGATGTAGCTGACACAACCGGTATCCGTTCCATTACAGAGCGGCATTCGCTTTCTCCCTCATCTGTTGTCCGCACCGCCATGGGTGCATCTTGCGATGCACTTTCCCTTGCGGGGAGCGATGTGGATTTACCCTGTTCCGTTGGAATGACGCGATAGGTTAGGTCTGTTCTGTGCGCCGGCAGCGTTGTTTACCCATGACAGAGTACGAGGAAGCCTCTGTGCTCACTGCAAAAAGAGCCGCTCAGCATGTTAGGCTCTCTCGGCGTAACGACGCTTACGAACATTTGTGTATTCTGACCCTGCCATCAAGCCTAGGCCCTCTCCACCTTATGCTGGCAGATACACCGTGGCCTCACGGTTTCGGTGCCACTCTTGCGAGTGTGGGTACATTGTCCGAGGGCTTCGAACGGTCTGTTGCCTCGCCGCTCCAACCTCGTAGGCTACGTGCGACGGGACGCACGGTCTGATCGATTTCCTCCTTGTCAGACAATCATTTCCAACAGCTTTACAGGTCGCAATCCTCGAACGCCGTTTCCGGTCAACTTCAGACCGTTCGAGAGATGATCGGTTCGGTAAACGCTGGCGCGTTTATGGGGACCAATCCTGAAAACGAAGCACAACCCAAGGTCAATGAGTGCATTGCTCTCAATGCGCCATCAGGCCACCCAGTCATCGAATCGGCGCATAATCTCCATGAGCTTGCATCCCATCAGAATGACAGAGCCCCACAATATGAAGGGAATGCCATAGAGTAGGAGATGCTTGCGCGAACGGGCTAACTCAAACACTCCTACCTTCACGATGGCGTATGTATTCGCTGCGAGATAAGCAAGCGCCAAAGAGCTCACTACTAGGTTGTGCATCTTCTTAGTCCTCCTTTTACCGGTCTGCATCTCCGCGCCGATACTCATCGGTTGCTGTACAGGAGCGGCAGTAATCCTCTGAGGTGTGGCTCATGCTGTGCCCTCCCGTGGGAGTTCCGCGCCGGTCGTGAAGGTCGCGCCGAACACGATGTTTCCTCTTGGGCGGAGCGCGCAGTGGCGACGACCGAGCCGCCGCCACTGCGTTCGCTATTGCATCAAGTGCGCAATGGTATGCGAGTCATTGAAGACCGTTCTAGATGCCAGCTTACCCTCCCGGATGGTCCACACCTTAGAGTTGAGACCATCCTCCGTCTATCGGAAGCTCGGCGCCGGTCGTGAAGGTTGCGTCGAACGCGAGGAAGAGGACGGCCTTCGCGATTTCCTCCGACGTCCCCCAGCGCTTCATGGGTACCATGCCGATCATCTTCTCTCTAAGCTGGGCGGCCGCGTCTTTCTCGGGGAACATCTTGCCCAAGATCGGCGTGTCGATGGGGCCGGGCGTCACCGCGTTGACTCGAATCTCGCGAGGAAGCAGCTCGGCGGCGAGCACCCGGGCGAATGATCGCAGCGCAGCCTTGGCGGCTCCGTATGCGGCGTTGCCGGGCATTCCCTTGACGTTGGCGATCGAAGTCGTGAGGACGACAGCGCCTCCCCGGTTTATTAGCGGCGCGAGCTTCTGCACGGCGAAAAGCGGTCCCTTGGCGTTTAAGTTGAACATCTCGTCGTAGACAGCCTCGGTGATGCTCTCGAGAGGCGCTCGGATGCTGAACCCGGCGTTGACGAAAAGCAGGTCGAACGTGTCGAACTCGGCCTTCACCCGAGAGGCGAGGGCGTCGATGTCCGTCAACGACCGCGCGTCGCTCGAAACCACGATGGCGCCCTTCCCAAGCTCTTTCTGCGCGGATTCCAGGCCGGCTTGCGAGCGACCCGTCACCAGAACGCGCGCGCCCCCATCGAGGAGCATCTTCGCCGTCGCGAGCCCCATGCCGCTCGTGCCGCCGATAATCACCACCTTTTTACCTTGGTACCGTTCCATGTGTATTCTCCTCGCGAGGTTAGGGTTGCTTTGCTGATTTTGAACTATTTAGTACGATAATAGCCGCGCTGACCATGATCAGTTCAGCCGCGATCGGCTCTCCTTCAGGACACTGCTCTCAAGTTGCTGCGGAAGACGACGAATTTTTCTATGTCACGACGGGCCGTTTGGTTTCGGCGGACTCGACGGCGACGCGGGTTTGACAGGCGAGAAATCGACGCCAGAGACCTTGACGACGGCCTGCCACGCGGCTTCCTGGCTGGCGCGATCGTAGAGGTGTGGCTGGCGCTGCACCTCAATTGGGCCTGAGAACTTCCCTTGAGCCGAGGCGAAGAATTGCCCTGAGACGTCGGTTCCGAACTCCGACGCCTGGAGGTACCGACGGGCCGCGGTCTCCGGCGTCTGATTCATGCCGGGAATGAGGTTCACGATTGGGATAAACAGATACTTCAACGCCGGGCCAGCGTTTCGCACCACCTTGGTGGCGGTCGCCCCACCGGGCGAGACAGCGTACACGGCCATGCCGGAGGGTAGCCGGCGCGCCAGCGCCGCGACCCACCAAGCGATAATGAGCTTCGCGTCGGCATACGTATTGTTGGGCACGTACTTCACGTTTGGCCCGTTGCGAATCAGGGCTTCGATAGCGGCGGTCCGGTCTCCCCGGAAGTATTTGGCCGCGAAGGCTGGCACATCGGTGTAGCTGAACATCGGCACGCCCCCACGGGCAGGTTCCGCGCCGGCGATGACAATCCGCGCGTTGGGGCTCAGCAGGTTGGCGCGGAGCAACCCGACAGTCAGTTGATGATGGCCGATCAGCGGGGCCTGAGCCTCCTCGATGCCCGCCGCAGTGAGCACGCGCTTCTTACCTGGGACCATCCCGGCATTGAGCAGCAGGAAATCGATCGGCTGACCCCGCTTGACGATCTCGGCAACGGCGGACTGAACGCTGGACGGCGAGTCCAGATCGAGCTCCAGCGGCGTGAAGACCTGTTTCTTGGTCTCAGCCGCGAGTTGAGCGGCCGTTTTCTGGACCCCGGCCAGGCTGCGCCCGGTGACGATGACCTGGCGGTAGCCCTTGGTGGCCAGCATGCTGGCTGCCGCATAACCGAGCCCGGAAGTGGTGCCGGTAACGAGCGCGATCGAATGCTCCATGGGCATCTCCGTGGTGAAGTGTGAAGGCCGAGCCGTGAGGCCAGAGCCAGCTTGCTAATTTCGAACTATTCAGTTATATATTGGTTCGATGACCATTGTCAAGGAGTTTTGAACCAAATGATTCAAAATACCGCTAGACCGCGGGGTCGACCGCGCAGCTTCGACGAGACGG
Source organism: Candidatus Acidiferrales bacterium (assembly GCA_963775865.1). Lineage (GTDB taxonomy): Bacteria > Acidobacteriota > Terriglobia > Acidiferrales > UBA7541 > Acidiferrum. The sequence goes on from CAVZKU010000004.1 coordinate 68,149, forward strand.
GGGCGCTGGAAAAGGCGACTCAGGTGTTCTGGTCGAAAGGCTACGACGGAGTGACGATTGACGATCTCGTCGCCGGGATGGGTGTGGGACGGCCGAGCCTGTATGCCGTCTTTGGGGACAAGCGGGCGATATTCTTGCGCGTCCTTAGGGCGTACGCAGAACGGAAGGGCGCATCAGCCGCGAAGGCACTCCTCTCGCCACAGAGTCTTCGCGACTCGATCGCGGACTTTCTGAGGTACGCCGTCGAAAGTGCGACCGAGAAAGGGTCCGCCCGGGGCTGCCTTATGATGTGCGTTGCGCCGATTGTGAACGACGCTGAGGTCCAGCGGTTCCTGCAGAGCGCGGTCGCGGGCGGCGCGGCGCTGGTGGAGCGCCGTTTCCGAGACGGGATCAGCGCGGGAGACATCCCGCCTGACTTTCCGGTAGCCGTGCGCGCGATCCAAGTCACGGATTTTGCTCGTGCCCTGACCATGCGTGCGCAGATAGGCACGCCGCGCAAGACGCTCCTCAAAGAGGCTGAGGAAGCGGCCGACTTGGTCCTCCTGCCGCGCCTGAAGGCCATCGGCAAGCAGAAGCTATAACTTTCTCTCGCCGGCGCTTGAGCCGGGTCCTGGGCCTGGGTAATAGCCGCCTACGCGAAGTTCAAAGCACTTCAGGGCCAATCCTCTAAGAAATCTGCTCTCAACATAGTCTGGGGATGTTGAACTTCGGCGAACCCCGCTCTGAAGGCTTCATATAGATAGTGAGCACGCAAGCATTTGGAGATCACTATGTCACTCATCGAGCCCGGATTGGTATTGATATGTCGGCTAGGGCAGAGCTATACAGAATCTGGGTTCGGTTCAGTGTATTCGGACTCTCCTGACTATCCCGAAGTCCCGTTCTGGGCAATGAGGGTTACGCATGCCCATGCGCTGTGCGTTTCACTGTACCTTCGCGTGCATTCGCCCCATTATTTGACGATTAGATACCGGTAGTAATGATTGGAAGCAAGCGTCGTAGTTCGAGGGTCGATTCCGCAGGAAAGGCAGGCTTGCTCCGCCTCACGGAGTTGCGACTGTGGGTCCTTGCCCTTGCCGAATACTCCCGACCGCGCAATCGAGATCTCCCAAGGCCTCGGGTCCCATCCGTGCCGTGCTCGCCAGGTAACGACGAACCCTTCGAGCCAGCTGCGGCTAATCAGGTATTCGGGAACCGGCCAGTGGTTCTTGAGGTCACCGAGTTGACACTGCCGAACGTACTTCTGCCGCAGCGCTTCGCGCCATTCTTGCAATTCTAATTCGTTGGGGAGTGCTTCGCGGTTTTCAGTGTGGTTCTTCACTAAGCAGATTGGCATAGAGCGTGCCCCTTGGCAATGGTACTGAAGGCTTATCTCTTTCAGGCCGCGACCGCGTATCCAGGGGGATCGAGCGAAAATGACATCTGAGTTTCTACTTCTTGTCTGGGACCTGCCGGGTATGCATTACTGCCGAGCGAACAGTCTGAAGGGAAACATCACGTCCTCCCACGACTTGTTGCTCGCGTCCTTGTCGATGATGAACTGCTCCCAACGTAGGATGAGTTCTTCAACGCTCTCATATGAGAGCAACTCCTTCAGGAGGCGATAATCTTCGTTGGTGAACGTCTGGAACCTTCGCGCCATCTTCGCCCATTCCGCCTTCTGATTCTTGTGTGTTCTCGGATACTTCGCGGGCATGTACTCTGCCCAGAAGTATTCCCATCGGTCCTTCACCAATCGAAGTGTTGGTCTTAACTCGCACATGTCTTGCGCCGTGATTGGTTGGTCGGTGGAATCCATCCCGCCATCCCCGTCTTGTTCTTTGGGGGTTGGGTTTGTTCTTTCTGTTCTTTCTGTTCGTTCTTTCTGCAAGTTCTTTTGTGTCTCACCATACGTGAGACTCCTGCTCGCCGAGTTTGATACTCCTGAAAATGAGTTTGAGACCCCTGAACTTGAGTCTGAGACTCCTGAACTTGAGTCTGAGACTCCTTCTTCGCCTGATTCTTCTGAGTTTGACACTCCTGAAACGACACGAATCAGGAGACCCGCGCCCTTAAACGAGAGCCAACCTGTTGCCTGACCCGGTCTGAGCAAAGCTCCGTTGTTAACAACGCGCACACGCGAGCCGTGCTCACCGGAGTACTTCCGACCCTTGCTGTCGGTCGCGTCCGCGATACATCCGAGTTCTTTTAAGTCAATGAGCAAGCGAAAAACCTTCGCCCGTGAAAAGCCTGTTTTGCGCATCAAGCCATTGACGCCCGGCCATGCTGTTTCACCGTGCTTCGCAATTTGCGCGTACAGTGCCTTTCGGTCTTGTGCGACTCGCTTCCACTGCCGCCCATCCTTGAACAGCACAAAGGATTCCAGCGGAAAATCTAGCGCGTCGAAAATTGGCGCGCTCGTTTTGGTTTTTGCTTTCATAATCTCATTCCCGCCTCACACGGGTTGCGTTCGGGGTTAGTTTGTGAGGCACCAGCCCCGTGCTACATCATCCCCGGTCGCGGACACGCTTTCGCACATCTCCTTGCCTATCTCGTCGGCGAAGCACTGCTTCCAGTACGCAATCAAGGAAAGCATTGCCGGTCGTTCGCTGTTAGTTCACGCGTGCAAGTTATGAGGTTGTTGCTTTCAAAAGCCCATCCATCATTTTACTTTACCGCTCCGCCGTCGCTCATGTTGATAGTCGGCCGAAAATCCAAAATGACACTAACTTCCATCCACTTAGTGAATTGTCCTACTCGTATGTCCGACCTGGCGAAGCTCGTCACCTTCGCGCTCTCGCACATCACGAGCACGAACTTCTCACCTGCATTGAAGCGCCTACGCTTTGTCGGGTCAGCCTTCTTGCTGGAAGAGGCGAATAGCGTATGCGCCTCTGACAAGTCGCGGTAACCGTCGGGTGCGTTGTCCCGGCAGGTTAGGGTGCTCATGCCGTTCTTGTTGGGCTTCGTCAGGATGACATCGACCCGCGTGGCGTCGGTGTCCCAAGCGTTCTGGACTAGTTCGAATATTGCCCATGCCTTGCCCTTCCGTTCCGGAGTTCGCCGGAGACCGACAATGTCGATTTCCAACCACGATGATGCAGTTTGATTACTCTTCATTTTGTTTGGTTCCATGTCCGTTCCTTCATAGTTTGATTTGACTACATCAACGGCTTGCGCCGTCGAATCTCTCTAAAGCCGTCTGCCCGCCACAGAGAACGAGCACACGAGCACACCTGTGGCAATGAACATTCCGCCCGGTGTATTTGCTTACGTCGTTTCCCGGAGTTTGTTAGCCAAGGGTCCGCATCACTCATTCAATGCGGACGGTCACTGCCCGCATTTACTTCAACTCGCCTTAACGCGCTTCTTCGAATGTCAGCACGACGCAGCGAAGGTAGGATTCGTCACACCATTCCTGCGCTTCCTTACGCGAAGCGAACACACGAACGTCGCCCTTCGCTTCCCCGCCATATCGCAATAAAAGACCGTCTGGATACTTCACGACGAACGTTTCGTCCTGGACTCCGTAGTCAAAGTCAGTCTCGTCTGATTCCTGGTTCGCTGGACTTTCTTGTTCGATGATTTTGAGTGCTTCCGCCAGGGGTCCTTCGGCGTCGCCGAGTAAATCGTCCTGAACTGAGTCCAGCGCAATCTCAAGAGCCCTAAGAATTCCTGCTTTAGTTTTCGCGTCCATGTTTCATTTCCTTTGCTCCGCATCTTGGCTGAACAACGGAGCCTTCAATGCTCCACTGGGCAATCGTTCTGTTTTGCTCAGTCGGGTACCGCTACAGATCCGTCCGTTTTCCCATCTTTGGTCAATGCATCCCGCGTTGTTCCTGTGCTCCTTTGCTTTTCGCCTGTGGTCGGCCCTGTTCCGCGCCCGCCCCTCGTTCAGCGAGCGAGGTCACTGCCTGCGCTTACAATCCCGTCGCCGTCCGCGCCCATCGTCAAACGCGGACGGGTGCTTCACCATCGGTTACTTTGCTGTCACTGCGTTCGCGATTTCTTCTTTAGACGGTACCTCTCCCCACATGTGGGGACCTCCAATCTCGTTGGCCTCGGCCACTTCGGTATACTCAAACTCGGGCCAAGTCCGGTCCTCCTCGTCTTTCCATGCCACGTAATCCTCTTTTTTGTTTGCGAACTCCAACGCTTGTTCGTCGGATTCCGCTTTCACGACTGTGTACTGCCAACTTAAGTAGACTCTCTTCAGAACCACTTTGAACACTTTCATCACTTCATCTCCTTGTGCCCCGTCTCCAACGTGCAGGAGATTCGGAGCCATCACTGCATCGCCGCACGGTCTTCTGTGGGTCGGGTCCTGCTTACGAATCCGCTTAGTGAACTGCCGTGCGAAAAGCACACGGACGCACCGCGAAGGGAGTGCGATTGCGACGCGCAAGCCACTCAGCCTTGTTGGCTCTTACGGTTGGGAGTGCACGAAGGAATGCGTCCGCATCTTCGCGAAGGATGATGAGACACTTTCCGACGCGCTTCGCGCGGAGCCGGCCTTCCCAAATAGCCATGCGGACCTGCCAGTGCGTAAGTCCGCTATAGGCGGCTACCTGTGGAATGGTGAATGACTTTTGGGTTGGGTCTAAGACAACAGCGGGAACTGCAACACCGGGATTCTTCCTTGCACGGCACGTCTCCACGCGGGTTCCGCGTAGAGATTGTGTCAAGCACTTGGTACTTGGCTGGAGTCGGCAGTCACGTGTTCGCCGCCTCTCGCCTTTCCCGCGCACCGCACTTAGGAGTTGAACATCAACTCCATTCCTTAACGTCTCGCCAGTCGTTGCTTCTCTTGAGGCACAGGGTATGCTGTTTTGCGTGCCTAGACAACGACCGCATATCTTCTTCATTGTATTGCGGCGAAGAAGAAACACCGCTTCAGTAATTCTCAACTGTAGATATAGTACCATATCTACTAGTACCGTGTCAAGCCTTCCCTTTTGCTGGAGGCTCCACGGACTCTCTTGCTACTCCCGTGCTACTACCGGACGCCGATTTGACCAAATCGCGACCCAGTCGGAACCCGCGTATATTCTGACGATTTCGCGCCATATCTTAAATCATTTCAATGACTTGATCGCAAGTCACACTGCAAACGTCTGCAAATCGAAGCGAATCAGAATCGCCGTGGGATACAATCCCCCCCTCTCCGCCAGACTTCTTTATCCCCCATATCTTCATAAAGTTGCGCCACACAAAAAGTGCGGGCTACTGTCCCGGCTAATAATTTCGTTTGGGTGTGTTCGTAGCCCGATTCAGTAGCCCGAGGTGTTAAGTACAATGTTTTGTATCGCCCTTTGCACTGTGTCTCGCCAGAAACTGCTGCTTGTTAGGCCGCCGCCGGTATTGGGGTGACTCGGTATCCGAGCTTTTCGGCTTTGGACTTGAGGCGCTTGATCTGTAACTCTCGGTGTCGAATGTCGTAGAAGGCTGCTCCTTGGTCCACGTATTTCATCCCGTAGCGCAGCATGCGGTAGACCAAGCGGGCCAGCTTGGCGGCCATGGCCTTGATGGCGATGGGAGCGCCTAGCCTGGTTCGCAGTCGACGGAATTGCGCTCCGAGATAGGTTTTGCTTTCCCGCAACGTGCTGGCGGCCATCTTCAAGGCGATACTGATCGGATTGTTGGTCGGGAGCCGGCCTTTCCCAATGACCTTATTCCCGCTGATGCGATTATCGGGACAGAGCCGCAACCAGGAAACAAAATGGTTCTCGGTCTTCCATTTGCCCATGTCGTACCCAGCTTCGCTGATGACCGTCGTCGCGGTGATGACATCGATGCCGTCGATGCGGGTTAGGTCCGTACCGGTCATGCGAAACAACCCTTCGCGCAAGTCGAACTGCGGCTTGTTCGCCCTCTTCTTCTTGCGCCGTCCCTTGCGGTTCTCTTCGGGCAGTGGGGCACCGTGGCTCCGATCCTCTCGCTGCTGGAGATACTGCTGGAGCTGGCGATCGCACTCCGCCATCTGCTTCTGGCAGAACTCGTAACCCTCATGCTCTTGCTTCAACACGAACAGCAAATCCTCTTGCCAGTTGCCTTCCAGACTCTGCGCAATCTGCTCCTCACTCGCTTTCACCCGGGGATCCCGAAACTCAGCCAGTTTACGCGGATCGTGTTCGCCTGCCAGAATAGCCTTGATGATGGCCTGTCCGGTTGCTCCGCTGATATCGGTCAACACATTGGCCAACTGCAGATTCATCTGCGTCAGCGCCTTCTGCATCCGCAGAATATGCCGACCCGCACTCTGCACGAGATCGCTGCGCTGTCGCCAGTAGGTCCGCATCACGCGAATCTCTTGTGATGGCCGGAACGAATTTCGCAACAGTCCGTAGGTGTGTAGCTTCATCAGCCATTGACTCTCCTGCACGTCGCTCTTCCGCCCGGGCAGATTCTTCGTGTCCCGGGCATTCACCAGGTACACCTCCAAACCCGCTTGTTCCAGAATGTCGTATACCGCGACCCAATAAACTCCGGTGGATTGCATCGCGACGGTTCGGATCCTGCATTGCTTCAGCCAAGCGGCCATGGTCTTGAGTTCGGCGGTGGTGCATCCGAACTCCCGTACCGATTGGCTATCTCGGCCTGACGGTACTGCTACGTAGTGAGATTCGTTGCCGATATCAATGCCACCAGCGTCGGGATGTATCACTTCTAGGCTGAGGTCTTCGGTCTGCATCTTCCGCATCATCTCTCGTCGTTGCTTGCGGTTCATCTCGTGCCAATGGTGCTGCGTTGGATGGTTGGTTGCTCTTTTGTTTTGCTCCTCTGGCTTGGATTTCATGCTAACCTTCCTGTGCTGAATTCAACTTGGCTCGGCCCGGTTGGCGAAAACTACACAATCTCGCCAGCGGGGTCGGGCCGTTCTCCTTTTCAGGACAACGCCCGCCGCCATCTACACAATCGCCAGAACCGGAGCCATGCTCTCCATCGGGCAGGAACGCTCCAGGGAAAATGCGGCCTTAGCTGCCGAACCAGGTTGTGCCTCGGATTTTAGTTGGGTTACACCATAACTGGCGAGCTCTCGACAAGAGTTTCAGGCTCATACAACCACCGCAAAGCGGTGGCCGCTGCTCTCCAGAAACTCCACGTGCTTTAGGCGGCGGTAGATTGGACTAGATGGAACCCCAAAGTGGCGGCTTTGAGCTTGAGATGCTTGATCTCTCGGGTGCGCTGTTGAACTTCGTAGTAGCGTGATCCATGGTCTACAAATTTGGTGCCGTAACGGAGCATACGATAGATCAAGCGGGCTAGCTTGGCGGCCATGGCTTTGATCGCAACCGGGGTGTCTAGTCTGGCTCTGAGTCGACGGAACTGCGCTCCAAGATAGCTCTGACTTGTTCGCAGGTTGCTGGCCGCCAGCTTTAAAGCGACGGTCACTCGATTGCTCGTCGGCAGCCGCCCTTTTCCAATGATTCTCTCTCCGCTGATGCGATTGTCGGGAGCGAGCCGCAGCCAGGAAACAAAATGGTGTTCGTCCTTCCATTTGATCATGTCCCAACCCGCCTCGCTGAGAATCGTAGTGGCGGTCATGACGTCAATACCATCGATCTGGGTTAGGTCTGTGCCCGTCATGCGAAACAACTGCTGTTGCAAGTCGAACTGCGGCTGATTCCCCTTCTTCTTCTGCAGCCGATCCTTCCGCTTCTCTTCCGGCAGGGTGGCCCCTTGGCTCCGGTCCTCCATCTTCTGGAGGTACTGTTCGAGCTGGCGATCGCACTCAGCCATCTGCTTTCGGTAGAACTCGAAAGCCGCTTGTTCCTGCTTGAGCACAAACAAGAGATCCTCTTGCCAGTTTCCCTCCAAGCTCCGCGCGATGTCCTGCTCACTTGCTTTGACGCGTGGATCTCGAAACGCCGCTAGCTTCTGCGGATCGCGTTCGCCCGCCAGAATGGCCTTAATGATCGCTTGCCCGGTCACTCCACTCACATCACTCAAGACATTGGCCAACTGCATATTCATCTGTGTCAATGTCTTCTGAATCCTCTGGATGTGCCGTGCCGCCGACCGCACCAGATCATTGCGCTGTCGCCAGTACGTCCGCATCGTGCGGATCTCCTGTGGCGGCCGGAATGAATTTCGCAACAGGCCATAGGTGTGCAGCTTCATCAGCCACTGACTCTCCTGCACATCGCTTTTCCGCCCTGGAAGGTTCTTCGTCTCCCGCGCGTTCACCAAGTAGACTTCCAAACCCGCCTGCTCGAGAACGTCGTACACCGCGATCCAGTACACGCTCGTGGATTGCATGGCTATGGTCCGAATCCGGCACTGCTTCAGCCAATCGGCCATAGCTCTCAGTTCCGCTGTCGTGCAGCCGAAGCGCTGCACCGGCTGGCTGTCCCGGTCCGGTGGAACCGCTACGTAATGGGATTCGTTACCGATGTCAATACCAGCGGCATCGGGATGTATGAGCTGTAAGGAGAGGTCTGCGCTTTGCATTTTCCGCTCCAGGTCTCGCCGTTGCTTGCGGTTCATGTGGCGCCAGTTGATTTGGTTCGAGTGCCCAGTGGATTTTTCGGTTGGCTCCTTTTGCTTGGCTTTCATGGAAACCTCTTGTGTTCAATTTCGACGTGGCTCGGCCCGGTTGACGAAACTTCTCAATCTCTCCATCGGGGTCAGGCCATTCTCCTTTTCAGGACAATGCCTGCCACCACCCACACAATCGCCACTCCCGGAGCCATGCTATAAATCGGGCAGAAACGCTCCATAGAACAGACGGCCTTAGCTGCCGAGCCAAGTCGTGCCACAGATGCTATCTAACTACCGCCCGGACTGCTCGCTGTCAGTCTCTGCCGGAGTTTCTGGTTCATACAACCACCCCGCAGGGGTGGCCAAGGCTATAAATGGTGAGCTCGCTCTAGCGAGCGGTTCTCAACCAGATAGTTTCAATTCGCGAATCGCATCTCCGGCTCCGCTCAAGTCGGCGAGCCGCATCTCGGAGTATTTGCGAGATAGCAATACTCCTGGGGCGCCTGCGTGAAAAGCCGCCAGAACTGCTTCCTTAACACTTTGTGGCCTACACTTGCTGTTACCGGGCTCGGTCGGGATATCGATATCAATACCCGGCCAGATGAGCGTGTTCGTGCCAGCGACCGCCTCCAGCGAGCGTCTCGTCTCGCGGAAGACGTAATCGGCCGAAAGGCCTTTGTGCGGAATCTGCTCGTAGCTGCCTTCCTTAAATCCCATCACTGCATAGTTGAAATCGATGAGGCTCTGCTTCGAAAGATCTCCATAAAGTGTCGAACCAATATTGTCGGCATATAGAGCCATGCGCTCACCACCAACGTTGTTGTACATCACGACCTTTATGAAATCCGAGTAGTTCGAAAGCTCACGAAGGTCCTGTTCCGCGCGGTAAATGGGATTGAAGGAATTGTTGTGCCAGATGTGCCAGCCAACCGGCACGCTCGGCTCCGCTGTCTTCACAGTTTTGTAGATTGCGGCGTAAGTTTCGCGAAGGCTGTCCGTCCACAACATTTCCCACGCCGCTAGTTCGGGATATCGCAACAGCAGCCGCCAGAATTGGACGTAGTAGCCGTCCACGGGGCGATCGCCGCTCCGCGCAGAACGAACGAATTTTTCCAATTCCAGAAAACCTTGTCGCGCATGCTCAACATTGATACCACGCTGTTTCGCCTTACTCTGACAAAACTCACAGAAGCAAGTCACCTCCCCCGGATCGATCGGCGGTACGTCATGCGTGGCTCCCAAACTATCAGCAAGCGCACCCTGCCGCTCGGATCCCCACATGATTCCGTCGATCTCATAGGAACGCGTGTAGTCCTCGACCAGACCGGTCAGAAAATTCTGGTAGTCAGGATTGTTCACGCAAAGCGTCGCGGCATTTCGACCGTACAGGTCCTTTTCCTGCAATTTCTCAATGTTCGGCAAGTCGGTGCGAAACACGTCCTCAAGCCAGCAAACCACTTTCATTCCGCGCTTTTTAGCGGCAGGGATCACTTCGGCCAGAACATCCAGGTCGCCATGGTCTGGTGCGCGCGTGTTCTTAAGAACTGTATTTTTGTAGTACTGCGGATGTGGTGTGGCGAAATTCCCGCCGTGAAAATTTAAGTCGTATTCCTGCTTGCCGTGATCGGGCAACGGCTGGCCGGGGATCTGTCTTCCGGCGATACCTCGACCATAGGTGAACACCGCTAGAAAAAGCGTATTTACGCAGGCGCGCTCCTGAAGGACATCAAGAACTTTCTCGGTACCTTCATCCACAAACGAAACGGCTCCGACTTGAATGCCGATCATTGTGGAGGGTGCAGAAGTATGTGCTGGGGCGGGCATGGCCAAGGCAGCCCCGGCTCCTGCGGCAATCTTCAGAAAATCGCGGCGATTCACGTCCGATTTCAACATGGATTGCTCCTATTTTCTTTGGTAGCAGCCGACGTCTATGTTTCCGGATTTGACTCGGGGTGAACCTTCAAGATCCAGTTCTCCGACTGGCATTCCGTCAGTCGTCCCAGCAGCAATCCCGGGAGAATCTGATCGCAGATGAAAGTCCTTAGTGGCGTCAACAAAATGTGGATCCAGAAAACGGGAATGACGGTCATTCCCCGTTGACGCAACATATTTGTCGAAACCTTTCACAGTTTCAGGAGACTCTATCCAGATGCTCGCTTTCGATTCGGAAGCACAGAAATAAAGGTTGTGATCAATAGAGGCAGGAGGCTGTTCTTTATCGCCCGGCGATTTGTTCAGGGTGATAAGACAGCGATGTCCTGCGTAGACGATGTTATTCGCAAAAACATTGTCTGCCATGTTCCACTGCATTTGGAACTCACCGGACCCTGTTCCCGACGTATCGTTGTCGTAGAGCGTGTTGTTGACCACGGTACAGTGCTCGGTGTGCCCCCGCTCAGGCGCATACCCCCCAATAGAAACACCCGCGGTGTGGCTGTGATAGATAAGGTTATTTCGAGCAGTGATGTAGCTGGTGGCGCGGTTCTGGTGCTCGCTGGCCAGTTCGATTCCAAAATCCACATCATGAATGACGTTCTGTTCGATCAGGATCCTAGTGCCGCCGTCCACGTAAATGCCATCGGAAGATTCATCGTTGCCATATGCCGGATTGCCGCGCGAAGTAATGTTGTAAACCAGATTGCCGCTTACTACTCCGTCGCGCGCCTGGTCAACGGAAGGGTCGAGAGCCGTGTGCTCGAAACCGATGACGTCGATTCCAATGTTGTTGTTGTCGTGGACAACGTTGTGCGTGATGCGAAAGTTTGTAACGTTCCCGTTCACTACCAGCGATTCGCTCGAACCGGTTTTGAGATGATGCACCTCATTGCCGTCAATCACCAGTTCACTGATAGGAGTCTTGGCGTCGGTACCGTATGCAGCAATGCCAAAACCGTTGCCGCCTCGTCCCGGTGCATCGCGGCCGTCGAAATTCTGCTCAATATGATGGACGTTGTTCTTCAGCAGTTCTATATGGGAGCCGGCCCCCATAACACTTATGCCCAATGGAGTCAGCCGATGTTCGGCGGTACGGTAGTTGCAAATTTCAAAGCCTTCGATTCTAACGTAACTCTGGTTATGAATGGTCAGTATGCCGCTCCTGCCATCCGGAGCAAAATGCTCTGCGTCGAGAACGGCCGTCTCGCCCGGATAGCTTCGAAAAGTAATGTATCCTTCAGTCGCGTTGCCGGATGCCTTGATGCTTACGAGCTCTTCGTAGATTCCACCCCGCACATAGACGGTACTACCCGCCCGCACAGTATCTGCGGCATGTTGGATGGTGCGCCAAGGTGCGGTCTGCGTGCCGGGACTCGAATCATCCCCGGTCGTCGACACGTAGAAGGAGGAGCTGGCCTGGCCAAGGGCCCCGGAGACGCTCACAAATAACATAACAAGAGACAGAAATTTCACACGCGGCCTCCCAAGAAAGTACCCCGCTAACTTGTACACTCTGGATCCTGGCACTGGAAGAAGATTGAATAAAATCAAACGTAAGGATTCGTAATACAAGGAAAGGTTTGCAAAGTCAAATGATTTGGGTGCCTCAGGTGCCTCAAGAAAGAAAAGTCTGCCGAATCCTCACCCAGTCGTTGCATTCCTCGCCATCTGTCTGAATCCCTGCTAGCCTTTTCAGGCGCCGCAAGTTAATATTCCTCAAAACATATCGAAATATTAGTTATCTTGTGTTTGGACAAACGAAATAACACGATGTAAATAGTAACAGTTCGATAGACGTCTAGCGGCTAGTCCGCGACTGGGCTCTAAAAAAAAACCGCCGATCCGTCCCGTTCTTTTCTCAACCGGATCCGTTCATTAGGGATGGTCCTGGCCCTGCCGGTGTGATCAGTATGACAGTGATACCGCAGCGTCAGATCAATGCCCTGAAGTCGGAGATCTAGCCAACTCGGCCGAATTCGAATCGAACGATAGGGAGGAGAGAATTCCGATGCAGCGTAGAGATTTTCTAAAAAGTACGGTCGTCGTTGCCGCAGCTGCAGAACTTGCAATGCGCAAAGCGCCGGCGGAGGTTCCTGCCCACAACTGGGGAAACTACGACTTCGGCTCCGGTCCCCATGTGTCCGATCGCCTCAATCAGGGTCCGTTCCCTCAATACCCACCTGATGCCGTCATTCCCACTGACGATGTGGTGATGACTACTACTTCTTCGGAAGAAGTCGTGCCGAACTATGGCATGGGACTGGTCACCTATATCACGGCAGACAGTGGCACGGAGGAAATCAAGTCAGACAATATTCCTCAGGCGATCGAAGACCTGGTTCGATTTCCCTTGGGCCAGCAGCTTTATGTCCGTCCGACCTGGAGGGAAATACAGCCGCGGCCTGGGCGCCTGGAGATGCCCAACTATCTGAAGCTGGTCTTTGAATTGGCGAAGAAGAACAACAAGCGGGTCGGATTGCGAGTTCAGATGTGCGCTCCAGACTATACACACGAAGCGGCCCTCCCAGATTTTGTCCTCGACAAGGTGCCGAAAGTTGATCTGGTGCAGAGCGATCAGGAAAGCGTCGCTGCGGGGAAAAGATTCTTAGAGAACCCGCATTCGCGTTATCAGCCCCGGTACGACCATCCTTTTTTTCAGCAGGCATTCAAAGAACTGGTTGGCCTATTGGCAGCAGAATTCAATGGCAACCCGCTCATCGAATATATCGACACATTCATGTATGGCTTTTGGGGTGAAGGGCACACCTGGCCATTTGCCAACAATCCTTTCCCTAATTACCAGACAGCAGAACGCACTTGGACCGGCATGCTCGAACTCCAGCTTGAGAGCTTTTCGAAGACTCCTCTACTGACCAACACGCAACCGGACTTCAGCCGGGTTGGTAATTCAGAATTACTAGACCGCACGGTCCGCAGCAACAATTGGATTCGGAGCGATACCATCTTTATTGAGAACGAACAGATTGAAGCGCTCAGCAATCGCCCGCCCTGGATCGCGGCATTGCTCGAGCAGGGGCTCCCGGGCAAACCTCCCGATCCACATGTCGCAGATGAAGGGATATCCGCGGCAGAGAACATGATCGCTCATGTGATTGATGTCGGACCGAATTACTGGTCGCTATGGAACTTTCACCAGATCAACGCAAAGAATCTGATGAGTTACTACCAGGCCTATCCGGCAGCCTTCGACCGCATCAGTCGCCGAATTGGCTACCGGGTGAGGCCTTCTTTCATCTGGAGCTATAAGGACGATGGTTATGTGGGGCTAATTGTCGGCTTCGCAAATGACGGCACCGCGGGTGTGCCGGGCATATTGAGGGTGACCGTGGAGAGCCAGGACGGAAAGGTGCTCAAGAGCGGTTGTCTGGACGCCGGTTACCCCTTACCGGGCAAGATTCGGCAGGCACAGTTCATGCTTCCAAACGTCACAGATTGGAAAGGTTTGAAACTTAGAGCTGAGATTGAGGTAAAGGGAATGCGCTATCCCGTGCGGTGGGCTTGTCACCAGAAGCTGAACGACGACGGCTCGCTCCCGCTGCGTCCCAACCTCGGTCAGCAGGTCTAGGTTGTAGTTGTCCTTCGGGCTACTGCGGGCTACTGTTTTTCGCCACTTTTGGGGCTTCTTAGCGCTTCGCGGGACTTCGCGGCGCTTCACGCGTCAAGCTTGAAAACACCGGGTAGTAGAAGGAGATGGCGGCAATTTCCCAATTTCCCTTGTAAAACGAGGTTTTCAATAAGCCTGGGGTTTAAGTCCCCTCCTCTCCGCCAGATCCTGAAAAGGGAGGAGTTAAGCAGCAGGTAGGGGCGAGGTAAGGGTACATAAATCAGATTTTCCTTGGCGGCCAGTATTAAAACACCGAGGAGAATCTGAAATGGCAAACCTGAAAGCGAAAATCGTTCTACGGCTCCCGGCCAGCGAAGGCCGTGGCTGGGTGAACGCAAACGGCAAGACCGACCCAGCTGGCAGCTACTACATCCGCTACTACCTCCGTTCCAAGATGGTGAACGACCCGGTTAAGGGCGACTACCACGAGGCGGAACTTGCCCTCATCCGGACCGAGCGCAAACTCAAGGCCCATAGCCAGGGATTCGTCGTTCCGGAGGAGAGCAAGCCCGAGAATGCCGAGAAGAGCCATCGTATCCCCGATGTCATCACCGCCTACCTAACCAACCTGCGGGAAAACCGTCGTCCCGAGAAATCCATCAAGAGCAAGAAATCCGAATTGGAGTTGTTCGCCAAGTTCTGCGACAAGACGACCGTCGAGCAGATCACCCGCAAGGACCTCATCGCCTACAAAAATTCTCTCCTGGACGCGGGGAAGGCTCCGGTCACGGCTCTTAACAAGCTGATGACGATCTGCACCTGGCTCAAGAAAAACACGGTCGTCTCCATAACCGGCTTGCTCCGTGCCGAAGACTGGCCCGAGAAACGCGACACAGAACCGAATCCCTACACGGACGGCGAACTGACCAAGATGTTCGCCGCAGCCGGACAGCATCATCTGTTGCTCCGATTTTTCCTCGCCACCGGCTGCCGGGAGCAGGAAGTTGCGCATACGGAGTTCTCCGACATTAATTACGGAAAGAAGTTCATCCAGGTGCAAGCCAAGCCGGAGTACGGCTGGAGTCCGAAGACCGAAGCCGGAACTCGCAAGATTCCCCTCGGCGATGGTTTGCTGGCGGACCTCCGAGAGCGCGGCAAGACCGGCTTGATCTTCCCCAACGCGAACACCGGGCGACCGGAAGGACACTTCCTTCGCATCATCAAATCCATCGCTGAGGTGGCCGGTGTTGTCGATGCCGGCTGCCATCGCTTCCGCGACACGTTTGCCACCGACCAAGTTCGCGCTCGCGTGCTGGACCTGCGCGACATCGCCAAGATCATGGGACACGAAAATATGGAGATGATGAAACTCTACGCTGCCTTCGTGGACCTGGAGTCGAATCAGGCGCGGAGCGCGGCCAACGCCAGCGACCGGTTTGCCGGTGTGCGGCCGAAGATTGTGGCGATTGCTGGCTAGCCTAGGTCTCGACAAGTACGTCCAAGCAGATGGTTCTCCAGTCGGAGTGATTGTCGAATCAATGCACTGGATGGTGTTGCACCGACCGGCTGAACCCGCACGATTTACCAGGCATTACTGATTTTTTCGCTGCCGGACCCGAGCTGTTGAGGGTGGAACATGGCCCTTCAGCCGCATGTAAACGGCGAGGTTGCCGTAATGCTCGTTATTGTGGACGATGTTATACATCAGCACGGCGCCCCTGACGGTATTGCTCGACCCCGTGCCCACAACATGCGCAATCTGCACCGGCTGACTGAAGTTAGCGTCGTTGGTCGCTGCGTATACCCGGTCGCAATAGACGAGCGAATCGTTCAACGCCTTAACGAGTGCGGCCTTGGCAGTGATCTGCTCGTAGTCAACGGTTGCTGGCGACTTTTCGCCCGCAGCTTGCGAACAGAAGAAGAAGTTCGAATCGATCACGTGACCGATAATCTGGCCGAAAGTCCGGACCTGCGGCGTCGGTCGAAAGGCGTATTCATCCGCAGGCATGTTGTCTGCCGCCTCCCCTAGATCTCGGCGAATCGCCGCGTTCATCGCCCTGGCACCGCTCGCCAGCGAGGGCGACAACTCATCGGCATAGCCAACGTCCGTCGTTTGAGCGGAGGCCGCCGGCAAAGTCGCATACGCCAAAACACAAGCCAGCATCAGCAGACGCAGCATAGGGTCGTCTCCCTTCACCGTGCGAATCGTTTTGGCCGACGCGGCTCACTTATAAACTGCGACAACAGAGTGTTGTCAAGTCTAATCGCCAGACTTCTGATCAAACGCACTAACCGGAGAAGTGAAGCTCCACTTCAAATGGACGATAACGCGACCTGCGGGGCAAGTGGAATCAACTTGTAAATCTGGCCCCCGCCTGCTGGGGCTGATTCAGGCTGATTCTCTTCTTTCTCGGCATTTTGAGCGGCATTGGTCATTGCTTCGACAGCTTGGGTGACCGCATCCTCTCGCTCTTCCCAGCAGTTTTTGCCGTAAACATTCCGGGTCACGTCGATATTTGCGTGACCCAGAATGTCCCGTACATCATCCGCCCTTGCGCCTTCGCGCAGCGTATGCCTGGAACACGGAAGCTCCGAAAATGCCCATTAACGCTGGAATCGGCCGGGTCCGAATCTCTGCAAATAGTGGTTGCAAGCATTCGCGGGCAAAATGGAATGCGGGTGTGTACGTGCGAAATCTGCCATCGAGGCGCCTATGCGTCCGTCTAGGGGGGTCAAAAGATAGGCGTGAATGTCGCCCGCATGGGGCCCGGTTTGCACCGTTGCCATACCCGAGATTTGTCCGCGCTCATTGATATTGCTAGCCGAGATTATGAAGAGGTTGGAATCCGCGGAAATTAGCGTGTTAAGGTCGGTCATCACACCATCCTGCCAGATGAAGCCGTGGGACCAGTTGAAATTGGAGTCAAAGTTGTTTCCCACCACTTGGCCCCGGTTGTTGATGCCGGTGGCAAAGGCGGCAAAATCTCCCGGCAGAGCGCCGAGGTTTGTGACTGCGCCGTCGGCGCCGTTCTGCCAAACCGCGGCATAGAAGGTTGTGCCGTCAGCACTGCCGACTTGCCCGACGATTTGGCCGCGGTTGCTAATGGCGTAGGCGAAATTGGAACCTGTACCTCCGAGATCCTGAAGCACGAAGGCAGTGTTGTCTTTCCACATTACGGCGTGCGTCGCTGCGATGCAGTTTCCCGAGTAGCCTACGGCTTGGCCTCGATCGTTAATCCCGAATGCGAAACCGTCTGGATCGTTGCCCACCAGAGGAAGGGCTTGGGCTTTGCCGTTTTCCCACAACGCCGACAACGCGATCCGATTGTTGGTTGTGCCGGCTGGGCATGTGGAGTCCACGGCACCGTCTTCGGCAAATCCGACGACTTCTCCGAGGTTATTGATGGCGCTGGCCTGCCCATTATTTCCGCCGAGCGTCGGAAGAGCGCTCATGTGGCCGTCTCGCCAAAGAAACGGAACGCACGTAAGGTGTGTGCCGAAGCCGCAAATGTCTTCGCCGTTCGGATCTGGATCAGCTGTTTCGGACTGACCAACGGCTTCCCCGCGGTCGTTGATCCCGCCCCAGTTAATCCAACTGTTGCCGTCGGGTTTTCCAAGCGTGCCCAGGTCGATGTTGAATCCGTAGATGCTTATCACCGCGCGGCCCCTCGAAACTGACGTAAACAGATTATTCTCGGGAGGGTTCACGGTCCCATCCATGTTCTCCGTCCAGCCCTGATTATTGAGGCCCATGGCCATGCTGAAGTTGTCTTTGCTGTTGTTAATGCCCAAATCGGCAATTTTGTAGCTCTGTTGAGCGAACGCATTGCTGAAGCTACCCAGAACAATCGTCGCAACTCCCGGTATCCAGAAATTCCGCAACTGTCTTAGTGCGCTCATGTCTTCTCCTTTTGATGCAAGCAATGTCTTGAGAGCAGAATTGGCCACAACTCCACAAATACCTGCTAAGTCACAACTGAGGAAGCATGTGGTATTCCACGTCCACAACGATTACGTGACATAACAGGCTCAACATCTCAGAGCTCGAAAACGAGTGGCGGGTTAACAAAAACCTAAGACGATCCTAAAACGGCTAGAGTGACTGTTTCTCCAACTTTTCATACACACTGGCGAGAGGTTATGAACCGAGAACGTCAGCAGTCAATAGCAGGACGCTTCATTTTGATTGACTTTCAGATGGTTAACATACATACCGGTCTGTATGTTAGGCAGGTCACGAGGAGAAGCCAATCTAATAATCGAGCGGGCCAAGACCATGAGCCATGATCATCCAGGGCTTACCTACGCAATTCAATAGGTGTGACGGAACACGATGGATTTTCATATTGTTGAGCGCGTGTTGGATCTCTCTTGACGCTCTGATAGTTACGATACATACTGATCGGTATGCTGGCGGCACGCAAGAATCCGAAACGTAGAGCGACTAGGCTGCGTGATCCCGAGCGCACGCGGGAGCGTTTGCTGCAAGCGGCATCTCGCGAGATCTACAGATCGGGTTTCCAGAGTGCAAGCCTGGACACAATTCTGGCAGCTGCTGGCGTCACTAAGGGAGCGCTGTACTACCACTTCAATAACAAGGAAGCCTTGGGATATGCCGTCGTCGAAGAGGTCATCTCCCGCGACGTCCGCGGCACATGGGTGCGGCCTTTACAGAGCGTCAAGGATCCTATCGACGCTTTGATCGGCATTGTTCAAGGTATATCCGTTCGGCCCGAGGATGTATGCGGCGGCTGTCAATTGAACAATCTGGCGCAGGAAATGTCACCTCTTGACGCGGGATTCCGGAAGCGGTTGGAGACAATCTTCGATGCCTGGCGCGAGGCCGCTGCCTCCGTTTTGCGAGAGGGCCAGATCCACGGAAGCGTTCGCCGCGACGTGGAACCCACTGACGCCGCCGGCTTACTGATTGCGATGGTCGAAGGCTATGGCTCGCTGGGAAAGAATGCGCAGGATCCGAAAGTGATTAAGGCGGGGATCAAGAATATCGTGGGCTGGCTGAGGTCTCTGCGCCAACCGGGCAACCGCAAGCGAGGTTGATCGCATCGGTGTCTCGAAGGAGCAGGTCGGCACTGTTACGTACCAACCGGTTCGTATGCTAGGACGGTCAGCATCGCAATCGGGCGAGCGTTTCAAACTACATCCCTGAAAAGGAGAACGAACAATGACAAGGATCGAAGTGTCGCGAAGGAATCTGCTCGCTACGGGGGCCTGCGCGCTAGTTGGTGCCGTAAGCCTGCCCGGACTGGCAAGTGCCAACGCATTGGGAGGGCAGAACTTAACGACCGAGGAGGTAGTCCGGAAGTGGTACGCAGGCTGGGGGCAGAAAGACTGGGCCCCACTGGATAGCCTGCTCGCCGATGACTTCACCTTTTCAAGCGCAGCCGGCGACGACCACATCAGCAAAAGCGCTTTCAAAAAGCAATGCTGGGAAACACAAATCAATTTCATTGGGCATTTTGACCTGGAGCGAGTCGCCACTGGCCCGGATGATGCTTTTGTGAAATATCTTTGCTACACCACGAACGGTAAATCGCTCCGGAACGTGGAGTATCTCCGAATCAAGAACGGAAAGTTGCAATCCATTGAGTGTTATTTCGGCGCGCAATCGAGCTTTCCGTCAGCAGTGAGCACTGGGCAGAAGTAACCTACGGGCCTGGAAGGTAAGGCGTGGGGTGCCGATCTGCCGAAATCACCGGTGATGCTGAATCCACAATTCAAAGGCGCTCAACCAATCGACGTGTTTGTCGCTCCCAACTCCCGAGAAAGGATTCTCACTTGGCAGCTGATTATAAAGAGCTCACTGCGACCCTTCGCTGTTTCTATGACTTTACGAGCAAGATAGTGCTTTTTGTCGGTCCGGGGGGGAGGCAGTTCCTCGACCCGTCCATCATTACAAAGAAGCTCATCCGCATTGACCGGAATGTCAAAAATCTCGGTGAACTCAAGAAGAACATCACCGCTAAGGGCAAGAGGGATTCCGTGGAAGTTGTCGGGGCGGACTTCGAAGATGTCACTCTGTCTGGCGATGTGGTCTATTTTGAATTTTGTTTGCACGAGATCATCGATCCGCAGAAGGCGCTGGCGCATGCCAGAGCCCTGGCGCCTGACGTTGTCGTATTTGACCATCTATTCGGTTCAGACTGGGCTTACTACGCCGCGGAAGAGGAAAAAGTGCGTCGCAGCGCCGAGGCCATGAAGCGCTTCGGCATTCGACGTCGCAAGACGTTTCGCACCGCTCAGCGTTTTAAGGATCACGTCGAGCTCCTCGCCAATGTGGCGGAGCAAGGGCCCCTGGCAATCCAACGCGTGCAGATCTTCGCAGGTTCCACGAACATCGCTATTCCCATGACCTGCGAGCTAGCCTTGTTGTAGCGTAAGCGTCAAAGGAGGTCAAAGGAGGTAGATCTGGACGCCGCTATAGAGCCTTCACTGAGCGTCATTCCAATTGGGCACCAGGTCTTGCTGGGTGAGATGCTTTTGTGAAATATCTTTGCTACACCACGAACGGTAAATCGCTCCGGAACGTGGAGTATCTCCGAATCAAGAACGGAAAGTTGCAATCCATTGAGTGTTATTTCGGCGCGCAATCGAGCTTTCCGTCAGCAGTGAGCACTGGGCAAAAGTGATCTCACTTCGGTTGGTAGGACGTCGAGACGAGAGAGCAAGGGGTTCCATCATGAGCGCCCGCGAAATTCAGGATCAGAAGGCCATTGCACGCGATATGTTTGTTCAACAAGCTGCTCGCGCTAATGCGGACGTTTCTGCTAACCCTCGAATCGCGTTCAAGGCAAAGGGTAGCATCCTATTCTTGGATTTAGCCGACATCTTGGTAGTGCAAGCCGAAGGTAATTACGTTTCGTTGCGACCCCGAACTAATCCCTATTTGGTGCACGAGTCCCTCTCGGCTATGGCGGAGAAGCTCAAACCCTACGGTTTTATTCGCATCCACCGCTCGGTCGTCGTGAATATTTCGGCCGTGGAGAAGATCCAACCTTTACCGACGGGGGAATACAGGCTGCGTGTAAAGGGTGGGAAGGAATACTTGGTAACACGTAAATACAAACACAGCCTCAGAGATCTGGCTCAACTGTGGGTCGGCTCAGAGCGGCTTTGCAGCTGAGGCAGACACACTCCTCGCGGAGCGAAAATTAGCAGGAGTATAACCAAAGGCAGATGCACGCCTTACGGAGCAGATTCCATTGCCGTAACTCGGCGGATCGTGCCCTGCGCCTAGGCGGAACACTTTTTGCGCTTAGTACTTGGCCGGGATATGCTATTCCGTAGGTGCCTGCGCTATTCCGTCTCCTGGTAAGTGTTGTGTTGTCAACGGGTTAGTACTAGGGGCTTTCCGCCTAGCGTTGAAAACAATGGACTTGCAAGTCCTGGCCTATCAAGGGGTAAGGGCAAAACCCTTACCCCTGCGCCGCAACCTATTGGCAGCAGAGCACTTAGAGCATAAGGCCAATGATGTGTTGTAACATGCCGTCAAGTTTGGCGGCGAGATTCATCATGACACGTTTAGCGGCGCGGCCTACGGCGGTGCGCGTGGCAGATTCAAATTCCTGGGCGGAGGGGCCTTCACCGACCTAGACAATGGCATCTCTTCGTCCCCGCTCGAAGATTTCTTCGCCGGCGCGCCAGCTAACGGAACGTTGCTGGTGGGAGATCCTACGCGACACATTGGCAACTGGAGTTTTGCCCTGTTCGTTCAGGATGACTGGCGTGTCACCAGCCATCTGACGTTGAATCTCGGCCTGCGCTACGAGCTAAGCACCGCGATCAGCGATTCGAACGCACAGTTGGCCAATTTCTATCCCAACGCAGGCCTATTGCAGGTCAACCACGGGATCAACAGCCCCTACAACATCGATCCTTACAACTTTGCCCCGCGCGTGGGATTTGCCTGGGACATTGCGGGCAACAACAAGACCGTGATTCGCGGTGGCGCGGGAATCATCTATGAAACGATCAACTGGGAGGCATTCTTGGCGCTCAACAACAACCTGGGCCTCAGTACGATTCCGACCGCTGCCAGCGCGGGGGTCACGCCCGGCACCGGTAATATCTCGACCGGCCAAGTCACTTATTTCTCCGGTCTGAATTGGTATGCTACGGGAAACCAAACCATTTTCCCTTCCGGTCCGCTGAACTGCAGTGCGAATCCTTGCACGATCATGGGCATCACGCCGAATTTCAAGACTCCTTATGTATCCGAATGGAACCTGAACATCCAACACGCTTTCAACACCAAGATCACTCTGGAAGCAGCCTATGTCGGTAATCACGGCTCGAAGCTCCTTGGCATTCACGATATCAATCAGCCGACGGTGGGTGCTGGTTGGAACGCATGCATTGCGTCCGACTATAAGAATGCGAGCCTGTGTCCAGTCTCCGCCGGTGCCGCTGCCGATCCCGTTGCCGAGCAAACGGCGCGTCCTTTCAACGTGCAGTACCCCTACCTCGCCCAGATTTACCAGGTGGGGAATCTATACCGATCCAATTACAACGCGTTGCAAGCGACCTTAACGGGCCGGGACTACCACGGACTCAGCTTCCTCCTGGGCTACACCTACTCCGACGCCCTGGACAACGTTGGCGCCAACTGGGACTTCGGCTACGGTTCGGGACTACCGATGAACAGCTTAAATCCCAGGGGCGAATACGCCAGCAGCGATTTCGACCAGCGCAATCGCTTCACGCTCTCTCTGACCTATGCGATTCCCGGCAAGAAGTCCTTTGGCCAGGCGCTGGAAGGGTGG
Source organism: Candidatus Acidiferrales bacterium (assembly GCA_963775865.1). GTDB lineage: Bacteria > Acidobacteriota > Terriglobia > Acidiferrales > UBA7541 > Acidiferrum. Next base: position 90,889 of record CAVZKU010000004.1, read on the forward strand.
CAAGTGAACACCATTATCAGCACGTTTAGTGCTCAGCCCTGGGGTCCGATCGATGCGGGCACGGACGTAAGCGGCACGGGAGAACTGACAGACCGCTGGGATTTCTTCGGCAATTCCTCCAGCTTCAAGCCAACAATTTCCTCCGGAGTTCCTTATTTCCCGGGGGCAAGCAACCCGGCATGCGCTGCGAAGGCATTGGCATTGGACGGAGGCACGGCAGGAGGATATACAACCTCCCTCAACAATTGGGGCTGTTACGTGATGGGTCAGGGCATGATGCTGCCACCGACCTTAGGTACATTCGGCACGATGGGGCGAAACACCTTCCGCGACCTTGGATTTCGCAACGTGGATTTCTCGGTGATGAAAAACTGGACATTTGGCGAGCGATATGGAGTTCAGTTCCGCGGGGAATTCTTTAATCTCTTCAACCACCCCAATTTCGCGAATCCCTATGGCGGACAGAACGGATGGGGCCACAACGATCCGTCCGTGCCCGGTCCCGGAGGCTTTGGTTGCTCCTGCGCTACTCCCGACGTGGCGGCTTCTAACCCCATCATCGGTTCCGGCGGCAGCCGCGCTATTCAGTTGGGATTAAAGTTCACTTTCTGAAGATTCGCCGGCGGGGAGTCTCGTTTGACCGGCGGCGCTCCTCAAATCCCAACGTCAGTTGCGCGTGAAGCGCGAACCATCCCACAGCAAATCGAGGTAACACGCATGTTCAATCTGCAAACTCCGAGGAAACATCTGTTCACTCCATTCGTGCTGATTGCTTTGACCGTGTTTGTTCCCCCGGCAGCGTTTGCGCAGCAAAGGGCGGAACGAACCATTGAAGAAATTAAAGTGGAAGCCATCAAGCGCGCGCAGACCGGGATGTATCCGATGATCGGTCTCGATCCGGCGGACGTGGAAGAGGCGTTCGCTTCGATCAAGACGCGCGATAAGGACGAGTGGGCCATCGCGTTCATGCATGTGGCGGACCGCTACATGGCGGAAGGCAAGTCCCTGGAAAAGACGGATCCCGCGAAGGCCAATGCCGACTACATCCGCGCCTGGCGCATTTACTCCTTCGGGCGGTGGCCGATTCCTTCTTCACCGAAGAAAAAAGATTCCTACGCGAAGGCGATGGAAGCATTTCTAGCCCACGCGAAGTTCTGGGACCCGCCTCTTGAGGTGGTGCACATCCTGTTTGAAGGTTCGGAGATTATCGGTTATATGCGCCTGCCGAAGAATGCCAAGGGCCCCGTGCCCATGGTGATTGCGGTGAATGGGCTCGATAGCCGGAAAGAAGATTTGACGGAAAGCTTTGGCGCCATTCTTCCCTATGACGTTGGATTCCTGGCAGTGGACGGGCCAGGGACGGGCCAGTGTCCCATCAAGGCGAGCCCCACCGCGGATCGATTGCTCTCCAAAGTGATCGATTATCTCCAAACCAGGCCTGAGGTCGACAAAACACGGATTGCATTCTACGGCGTGAGCTGGGGAGCGTACTGGGGCACGAAGTTGGCGGTGGTCGAGCGAGATCGATTGAAGGCCGTGAGCGTTCTGTCACCTCCCACTGACCTGTTTTTTACGAAAAAATTCCTGACGGAATCACTGCTTGGCAATCGAGAATATCTCTTCGATCAGGTCCCAGCATTGATGGCTATTTTTGACAATGTGAACTCAGTGGATGACATCGCGGCAATCTTCGAGAAAATGTCCCTGGTAAATCAGGGAATTCTAGGCAAGCCCACCACGCCGATGTTGGTCATCGCAGGAGTGAAGGATACTCAAGTGCCCATTTCGGATATTTATGAACTCATGAACGCAGGTGATGTCCCCAAAGAAGCGTGGATCAATCCCGCGGGTGGGCATTTGGGCCGGCAAGTAAAAGTGTGGCCCGACCCAATCATTTTCAAACGAGTCTTGCTCCCTTGGTTGGCGCGCGAACTGGATGTCCCGCCACTTCGGGAGACAGAGAAAAAATCCTGAGACTCTATCGCCCGCTGTCCGTCTTACGAACCTGCGTAAAGTTGAAATGGCGCCCAATAAAATGGTTTCTTGAAAACAACTTCAGGATCCTTGCTGTGAAGAGGTGCGAGTTTTGCAGTGCGAAGTGCGTGGGCTGGATCTTTCCCGGGACTCATCTCAGCATAGAAAGAGTCCATGATTTGCGGTGCGGCAGAATCATTCACTTCCCAGAGAGCGCCGACCACGTTGTGGTGCAGCAACGCTAGCTGTCATTCCAAAGGGTGCGAGTCCCTTCGACAGAGCATTCCAGTGACTGTCGTAGTTATACCCAGCGGCGAGGAAGGTGACCGACTCGTCGGAAGCCTGGAGGTAAAAGTCCCGATGGCCGGAAGAACTCTGGTCAGATCTGCACAAGGGGCGAGCAACTTGACAGGCCGCAGCAAAAGCGAACCAGGAAGCCCCGAAAAGTCGGCCCTGCGTGAAGCGGATTGCAGGATAGTCGGGAGAGCCGAGCCACTCATAACATGGCGAAGGCCTATGTCGGAACCGCAAGTCTGGAACAAACTGGTTGCGATCTCCCCGGGGTCGTTGAGGACGGCATGTCAAGAAGGACGGGCAGCGAAAGCGTGGAACCACTCGAAGGTCGCCTAGGCGCAGTGTGCACAGCGAAGGCATCTGGTATAAGCCGCAAAGCGGTGAAATCGGAATGTGCCAGCGAGTGGGGCGGATGGGGCCGATTAAGCATGGATGGACTGGGACAGAAGAACCCGGATCGGAGCGAGGGCCCCTGGGGTAGAGCGGCAGACCTTCGCGCCAGTGCCCAGCTGCGGTTGCGATCCAGCGGCAGCATGTCTGAGATGCCGGCGTCCTCGACGCCAGGAATGGCCTTCACGCGTCGCAGCATCTCCTCGAAGATCGCGCCTCTCCGGGCCCCCGGTTCGGCTCCCTTTGTTCCTTTGTCGTCGTAATCCACGCGGATAGCTGCAGCATGGTCAGGCTGAAATCCCAGGTCGACGTCAAGGACGCGAAGAAAGCTGCGCAACAGCAAGCCCGCTCCGACCAGGAGTACGCAGGCAAGCGCCACTTCCGAGACCACAAGTGTGGTGCGCACGCGGTCATGCTTGCGGCCTTCGGTGGTTCCGTGTCCGGAGTCTTTCAGGGCGTCTTGAATGTTTTTGCCTCCATCTGCAACGCCGGCGCCAACCCGAAGAGAACGGCGCTGGCCCTGGCAGCCGATAAGCAGGATAAGACCCACTGCGGACCACAGCACGTGCACGCCGCATGGAGGAGTTGCGCGACTTCTTCCCGGCTCAGAATCGTCGGCAAAGAACGGGTCTTTTTCGGATAGGGAGTGTCGGCAATGCTCCAGGCCCTGCGCAGCGTCTTGATGTAGAAAAAGCGCAGCGCTGCTAGGTGCTGGCCTACGGAATTCGCCGACAACTTGCGCTTCTGAAACAGCTCGGCTTGGTATCCGCGAATGTGTCGAGGGCCTAAGCGATCGGGGGAACAGCGGAATCGTCGAGCAAAATCTTCTACTGCACGAACGTAATGGCGTATGGTATTTTCTGCATAACCACGACGCTGGAGTTCCTCCAGCATCATTTTGCGTAGTTGGGTCACGGGAACACCTCCTGTGTACCGGTGCCGATCTCGCGACTCTCCAGGAACTTGGGTTTTGCAACACGCCGCTAGTACTACTGTGTCATAAAAGGCACAGCCTCCTACATTTGTAGAGCAGGATTCCATTTTCAGCTGATAGTCTGGGCGCATGAGCGCCTCTTCTTCGGCGCCAGGCGCGCAACACCAACGCTTTGCGGCTTATCTCGATAGCCTGGCGCAGGCCGCAGGGCACCTAGATCGCGCCGTGCCGCTGAAATCGTACTGCACGGGTCTACTCCTTCCCGGCGAACGCAAAAGCGTTGAGCCTATGGCGGCACGGTTGGCCCCGGAGGATGTGCAGCGCATGCACCAGTCGCTGCATCATTTCGTAGCGAATGCCCCCTGGAGTGACGAAGCCTTGCTCGAAAGAGTGCGCCACTTTGTGTTGCCGGTGATGAAAAGAAACGGATCCGTGGTGGCCTGGATTGTGGATGATACCGGGTTCGTAAAGAAAGGAACTCATTCGGTTGGGGTGGTACGTCAATACTGCGGACAGGTGGGCAAGCAAGAAAATTGCCGGGTAGCGGTGAGTTTATCGGTGGCCACCGAACAGGCCAGTCTCCCGATCGCCTGGCGTCTGTACTTGCCCGAGATTTGGGCTAAGGATCGTAAACGGCGCAAGGAGACGGGCATTCCAAAAGAGATCTCGTTTGCCACCAAGCCGACGATCGCACTCCAGCAAATTCGCAAAGCGGTAGAAGAGGAAGTTACACTGGCGCCCGTGTTGGCCGATGCCGCCTATGGCAATGATGGTCAGTTTCGAGAAGGGCTCACCGAATTGGATTTAACGTATGTCGTCGGTGTTCAGGGATCCATGACCGTCTGGAGGCCTGGAGAGGCTCCCCTGTCTGCAAAGCGGTGGAAGGGGGTGGGACGCCCACCGACACTACTGCGCCGGGATAAACAACATCAGCCCATTTCCGTGAAACAACTGGCGGAGTCGTTGGCGGGAAACGCTTGGGAAAACGCTTCCTGGCGCGAGGGAACCAAGCAGAGGCTCCGCTCACGCTTTGCAGCTTTACGCGTGCGAGTTGCGCATCGGGATTATTGGCGAAGCGAACCGCATCGGGAAGAGTGGCTGTTGATCGAATGGCCCACGGGAGAAAGCGAACCAACGAAGTACTGGCTTTCTACTCTTCCGGCTGATAGCAAGCTCGTGGAGCTAGTGAAACTAGCCAAGCATCGTTGGATCATTGAGCGAGACTATGAAGAGCTGAAGCAAGAACTGGGATTAGGACATTACGAGGGTCGCGGCTGGCGCGGATTTCATCATCACGGCACGCTGTGCATTGCCGCATACGGCTTCCTGGTAGCGGAGAGAAGTCGTTTTTCCCCCTCTGCTCGAGCCGGTCAGCTGGACCTACGCACCCAGAAAATTCCGCCCGACTTCCGGCCCCGCGGCTCGTCGCATTCGCGCCGAGCGGCACTAGCGTGTTGATGTTGTGGTTGATTGACGGCAATCCACGAGAATCCTGGAGCATTATCTAGTGAACATTTGAAATCAAGAGCTGAGTGAGGTGGCGCTGCTACCTCGATACTGAAGTACTTCCTACAAGGACATAGTGAATTTGCCAACCTTCCGACGGGGAGACGGCGGAGACCTGCTGCGGCTGCAGCGTGAACCGTAGATCGACGGTTGCGCCGGGCACGACAGCGAGTGCGCTGCTTCCGTTGTATTGCAAGGGCAGGAGAAGCTCAGGCGAGTCGCCGTTGCCCGTGAAATGAAGCTCCTCGACGCGGCCGTCAGCCATGAGCATGCAATTTCGCCGGTTGTGGCCGCAGGAATTTTCGGCGGGTAGCGCATCGGGGTCGGAGGGAGTGTCCGGCAAGAATTGAAGGAGCACTTCACGATAGGTGCCCGCAGGAACAAGCGCATTTTGAACCAGAATCACGGGGATTGAATCACCGAGCAGGTCGATTTGGCGAGGTTCACGAAGGAATTGAGGAGCGAGTTCGAGCCATTCTCGAGTGTTTGGAGGGTCAGGGAAAACCGAGTGGAGCTGAATGCTTTTGAGGGTTACGAAAATGTGTTGCGCCCGGCTGGACGCGGTGCAAGTTTCGCAAATTTGGGATTTGACAGCGGCGACGTTCATCGTGGAGATGATGGGTGAAGGTGGACAGGCGGGTGGCGGACTCGCATTTTTTGTTGTGATGATGACGCCGTTTGGATTGTTGATAACGCCGGAGAAACAAAAATCACCGCAGGCGACGAGCTCCAAGCACGCTAAGAACGCGGCACCACCCAGCAATAGATTCTGGAGGGTTCCGGGAGGGTATCGCATGGGTTTTCTCCAAACTGCGTTACGCAACCATGCGCGGATGGAAATTCTGCGTGGGATTCTATGCTCGTGAGGGGTTTGGCACAAGTAGGGAGATTTTCTTGAGAGAGGCTGCTCACGGCTGGCACGCGCCGCAGAACGGCTTCGTTCCACTCGGCCTGCCTGGAGGCGCGATTTGGAGACGTAGCGGGTCCCGGCTCTGTAAAGATGGTCGCTGACCTGCTTGTCATAGGCCGAGATCGTCTTCGCCACCGTGCCGGAAGCGCCACCGACGCGCGAAAACCAGCAAGCCACCTCCTGTCCCGCTCCGATTTCCGCGAACGAACCAAAAATCGTAGTGTGCCGTACAAGTGGGTCCCGGTACGGACTTTACCGGTAACGCGACTGCACAGGCATGTGGAATTGGATCATTGAAGGGATTGGTTCCGAATTGCCCGTCACTCGGGAACAATCGCGCGAGGAACGGCCACGAATCAGATCTGAGGAAGGTTAAGCGCCCGTTTGTACATCGAAGGCCAGTTCACACCTATATCGAAACCATTCAAATTTGCGGGTTTTGCCTAACGATTGCGCCGTTCTGCGGCCTGTTCCCGCACCGGTTCAAAACCGTCCAACTTTTCAAGTTTGTCCAGAAACACGGGGATTTCCTCGTTCCAGATTCTCCATTCGTGCCCACGAGGAGAGATTTCGCGGTATTCATAAGGTATGCGGCGTTTGGCCAGCACCTGCAGGAAAGCATGGGTCTGGTCGACGCCTCCATCTTGTCCGCCGCAAACCAGAAATAGCATGGGTACTTCCTCGACCGGCACTTGCTGCGCCAGTTCAAACACGTCGCGGGCTTTCTGCTCCTTCGAGCCCGGTGCCCCCATCAGCGCTACATAGTCTTGGCGCTCTCTCCTTTCCTCTTCCGTAGCGTTCGCCGGTAACGGATGCGCGGTGACGTGACCAAAACCAACCGAACCACTGAAACTGCCGATTGCCGCAAACTGGTCCCGGTGCTCCAACCCGAGAAACATCGCACCAAATCCACCCATGGAAACTCCAGCAATCGCCCGCGCAAAGGGTTCCGGAATCGTCCGGAAGTTTTTGTCCACGTAAGCGATCACGTCTCTCATGATGTAGTCGTCATAATGTGCTTTAGGATTCGACACGCTGTTTACATACCAACTGTGCGAGGCGTCCGGGGTTACGATAATGAGCTGGTGCCGGGTCGCATAGTCCGAGAGATTCGTGCCTCGCGCCCAATCCGTGATATCCGCATCATACCCGTGCAGTAGGTACAGCACGGGATAACGCCGCACTGCTGTGTCGTAATCGGCTGGCAGCATCACCAACATGGTCCGTTCTTCTGCCAACGTGACACTCGGGAAATGTACGATCCTCACGTTCGTCGGCAAAACCGTAGGCAACTCCTGCCCGTGGGCTAATGGATTGAGGCAAAACACCGCCGTCACAACAATTAACGCGACCCACACACTGCGAATAAGCTGGCGCACACCGATCGTGCGAACGTTCACAGCGAACGAAACATACATTCTCTTCACGGGCCCTTCCTCGTTTCTGCGAAAATCACAGCGTCGCCACGACGTCGCACGCACAATGCGTGCCTCCTGTTAAAACTACAACGCTCGCCGGGCGCGATAACTTAATTACGAAATGAAGACCGAAAAGGTTCTATCTAGAGACATAAGTAGGTCCCGATAACGGCGTGATCGCCAAAGTGGGTACTATGAGCAATCTTTCCGATTTCGCTAACCGGGAGTTGACGTCGATTTTGCCCTACGCGCGACTTCTACAGCTACCAGCCAGAAGAGCACCAATGCGCCAGAGGACAGCGCGGCGGGATGGCGAGACCAAATCAATCGCTGTGCGCGATAGCTCATGTGTGTGTTTCCTACGCGATACCCTTCCAAGAACCACGACCACACTTCGCCGATCATCATCCCTCCCACTGTAAACCCCATCGACAGCAGCAAAATCATGATTGCGCTGGAGGTCCAACCGTCGGCAGGCGGATACCGGCGCAAAATCGCGCGTGTGACGATGACAATAAGAAAACAGTACAGCAACGCGAAAGGCAGCACCTCCACTGCATCGATGTACACGCGGTTGCGCCCGAGTGACTTGTAAACAAGTTCGACGGGAACGGAACGTTGTCTGGCGATCTCTGCGAACAACGTGCCATGCAACTATCTCTTGCCGCAGTGTAATCCTCACCGGACACGAAGTACGGGGTTCGATTAGGTAGCCCGAAATCAGTAGTCCTGTTTCAACTCCTGCCCAACAAGCAAAAGCATCGAAATGTAGTTAAAGTGTAGCTATCGCGCGTGGAGAATGGATAACGGGAGTTAGCACTTCCATGGCAAGCAAGAACCTGTCCTCGTTCGCTTTTGTTGATCGCCTGGCTACTGCTTGACACTCGCCAAAAGCTTGCTTTCCTCTGCGGTGGCAGGCTCGAATCGTCCTCCCAAGTACTTCGCCAAGAATTCCTCCGTCGCGGCATCAAACGCCACACGATTCACGGGCCGGGCGAAGCCGTGCCCCTCGTCAGGAAACACGTAATACACGACTGGTTTATCGTTCTTGCGCATAGCAGCTACAATCTGGTCACTCTCGGCTTTGTTCACACGAGGATCATTCGCGCCCTGACCTATAAGGAGAGGCACCTTGATCTGGTCCGCTCTGAATAAAGGCGACTGTGTCTTTAGGAACTCTTCAGAGTCGCCCATACGCTTGTGAAAGATGGAGAGCATTGTTGACCAGTACGGAGGAGTGGTCTTAAGGAGCGTGTACAAATTCGAGGGGCCGACTATATCTACTCCGCACGCGAAGGCGTCCGGGGAGAATGCCACGCCTGCCAAGGTCGCGTATCCACCGTAACTCCCGCCCATGATGCATACTTTTTTCGCATCAGCCACGCCGGTTTTCACCGCCCAGTCCTTGCCGTCGAGGAGATCGGTGTGCATGGCTCCGGCCCATTGCCGGTCTCCTGCGTTCACATATTTCTTTCCGTAGCCCGTTGAGCCGCGAAAATTGACTTGCAGGACGGCGTACCCGCGGTTCGAGAGCCATTGCGCGCTGCTGTTAAAGCCCCACACATCGCGTCCCCAAGGCCCGCCATGCACGAACAACACCATGGGGAGAGCTTTGGCTTCCATGCCAACCGGAGTGGTCAGATACCCATAGAGTTTCATGCCGTCACGCGCACTGAACTCGATTGGCTTCATCTTTGCTAGCTGGTACTTCTCGAGCGCAGGCCGATTGCTGAAAAGCAGGGACGCCTGCTTGCTGGCGCGGTCGTACAGATACCAGTAAACTGGCGCGTTATCGCTGACGAATGTCACAACCCACTTGGTATCGTCTAGATTTGCGGATATCCCCTCGACATCCCCATCGCGAACTTTTTTCAGAACTTCAAAATCCGCCTTCACGCTAGGATCGATGAATTCGTACTCCGTTCGCTGCCGGGTGAAACTCACCGCTTCTAGCGCATTGGTCTTGGGGTTGGTGATCGTATTGCCGAGGTCGAAATTCGGGTCGTCGACAACAACTTTTCGCTTGCCAGTCGCAATGTCAATTTCGAGAAGTCGAGCGGCGTTGTAATCGAGGCTGGTGGCGACCCACAGTCCCTTATTGTCTGGCGTGAATCCCACGACATTTCCGAAGGTCTCATCTGGTCCCCACTGGATCAGCTCACGCCAAGGGGATTTCAAGTCATCGCGCACACGAACGATCGTGCCACCATCCTGTGTCTGCACCTGGGCAGCGCGAACCTTCAGGGCATTGTCCGCCTGGAAAATTGCGACATCCCCGGGATTTTGGGTATCCATGTCCACCGTTGCGGACCTCAGATCAACAAGGTAGATGTCAAAGAGCTGGGGATCGCGCTTGTTCATCTGCACCAGGAGGGTGTCCGGAGTCTTCCAGTCATAAGCAACGATGTCGACGCGAACTTTTTCGTACGGCGTGAGGTCCTTTGTTTGCTTGGTGGCAATATCGGTCTGATGCAGACGCCAGTTCTCGTCGCCACCGATGTCTTGGGTGTAGAGAATGTGCTTGTTGTCGTACTGCCAAAGGAAGTTACGAATGCCGCGATACTTGTCGTCGGTAATGGCCCGGTCATCGTTCTTACCAATGGTTCGAATCCAAACATTCAGTACACCGTTGACCGGAGCGAGATATCCCAATTGCGTCCCATCCGGCGAAATCTGTGGGTCCGCCCGTTCCGGATTTCCGAACAAGACGTCGCGAGGAATGAGGGGCGATGAAAATTTTTCCTGCGCACACAGGAACCCAGTAAAGAATCCGAGAACGGCCAAAACAAAAATTGAACGTTTCCGCATCGGCATATCACCTCCCAATAGAGGGGGCAAGCATATTCGCCCCAATAAGAATGTCAATACGCAAAACTCTAGGTAACCGTGGGTCTATGCACCAAGCACAGGCCGCATCCGCACTTAATCATCCCAACATCTGCAGGACGGGCAGGCGTTCATCGCCATGGAATTTCTAGATGGCGTGACGCTGAAGCACCGCATTAACGGAAAACCTATCGAGACGGATGTTCTACTCAGTCTGGCGATTGAGATTGCCGATGCCTTAGATGCTGCGCATGCCGGGCCTCATTTGTGTTTGCACATGCGCTCGCATTGTCGGACGCAGGTCACGAAGTTCAGATATTCCTAACTGCTGACGCCACGTATCTGATGTGGAAAGCCACGTCAGATGCAGTGATTCCCATTGGTTGGCCACCACTCAGTGAATTGCGCGAGAAAATCGTCGCCAAACACGTTCCTGTGTTTTCTTGAGGAGCTTGCTCCCGAGCCCGTGGGGTTTCGGAAAATGATCTCGCCAGTTGGAGTGCGAAGTTCGGTAACCCAGCCATCTTTGTTTCTCTAGTTGAGTGGGCGGATCGCATAATCGCCGAATAGGGCCGCACTGCAGCGGGCCGTCTGGTCCCGGGACGAACTTGATTCTCTGGTAAGCTTACCGAGATTTACGTGCGTGATTACTCGGGAGACCACAGACTGATCGGCATCCGTTTTTTGATTTGCCAGCACGCAACATTTAGACATTTAACGAGCCGCGGAATCCCCTGGCGGCGTAGTAAGATTCCGCACCGTTGTGATAGACGAAAACCGTGTCGTAGCGGCGGTCGCAGAAGAGGGCGCCGCCGAGTTTTCTGATCTTAGAAGGTGTTTTCACCCAGCTCGACGTTTTGTTGTCGAAATCTCCAAGTTTCTGCAACTCCCGATATTGTTCTTCCGTTGAAAGCTCAATGCCCATGGCAGCCGCCATATCAGTGGCATTAGCTTTTGGTTTATCTTCTTTCCTCGATTCCAGCGCTTCACGATCGTAGCAAAGACTTCTGCGGCCTTTAGGACTTTGCTCTGAACAGTCATAGAAAATGTATTCGCTCGTCTTTTTGTCATGGCCAACAACATCCGGTTCACCGCCAGTTCTTTCCATTTCATTGAGTGACCACAGTTTTTCGGCGTTCGCTTCCAGCTTGGCTTGTACTTCAGCCCATTCAAGGCCTTTATGGCGGTTCATGTTCTTTTCAAAACGGGCTTTCAATGTTCCGAATAGTTCTTTCCGTTGTTCTGCGGATAACTCCCTTTTATTTCGAGATCGGCTCATTGTTTTGCGATTCCTCGATTCAAGACTTTTGAGCCGGGTTAGGCGCCCATTTGGGCAGTTTGACGCCGAACTGCTTCGAGTACGCCGCGACCAATCGCTGCCAGCCGGCGAACTTCATGGCGTTTCTACCGACGATGCGGCCGATGGGAGTTCCGCTGAGAAGGCGATCCAGAACATCGAACGCGATGTGCCAGCCAGCGGCAACCCACGCGATGAAGCGGTGATCGATGTTGTGCCAGAGAGTGAGTCGCGTGCCGCTGCCGCGCGGCTCGAGTTCCCAGCGCGTGTCGTTGTACTCAAGGAGCTTGGGAGCGTCGGCTCGCGTCACTTTGGTTTCCAGCGGCGTGGGTGTTCCCACCCAAGTGAGCTTCACGGTTCCAACCGTACCCAGGCTCGCATCGACGTTAAAGGGCGCCCACTCGCGGAGATGCGCCGGGTCGGTGAGCGCCTGCCAAACTTTTTCCGGCGAGTGGCGCAGCTCTCTCGTGAGAATTAGCGTCCAATTCTTTTCATCCTTTCGTACCTGTGCCCCGCTGGCCGGTCCCGGTGTGTACTGCCCGTGTGCACTCATCTTCTTCTCCTTGTGATAGCGGTCAATCGGCCGTGGTCGAGGTTCACCGGCGTGCCATCGCGCCGAACGGCCGCGCTTACCACTTTGCCAGTTGAGTGAGCTGAATGAGGTTACCGCAGGTGTCCTTCAGCATCGCAATGGTTGAGCCGGTCACGTCGGTGGGCGACATGGTGAACTCGCCACCGCGGTTCTTGATGCGCTCGTAGTCGCCCTTGACGTCGTCGGTGAAGAAATTGGCTGCGGGCTGCCCCTGTTGAAAGATCGCCTGCTGATACGCTTTGGCGGCGGAGTTGTTGTTCAGCGTGAGCTGCAGTTGAGTGCCATCCGGCTCCTCGGGCGAGGCCACAGTCAGCCAGCGATATGGGCCATTACTGAAATCGGCTTTCTTGGTAAAGCCCAGTACCTCCGTATAGAAGCGCAGGGCCTTGGTTTGGTCGTCTACATACACGCTGGTCAGTTTAATTCTCATTTGCGTTCTCCTTATTTAGGTTCGCGGTTTGAGCCGCGTCGTTTCCTCGTCTTCTTTTTCGTTGGTGTTTGATCTATGCGGTCGAGGTGGCGTTCGAGAGCATCTAGGTGAGTGGACCAGAACCGACGGAACTGAGCCAGCCAGTCATCCACCTCCTGAAATGGTTCAGGTTTCAGCCGGTAGAGACGGCGCTGCGCGTCCACCCTGGATTCCACGAAGCCGGCCTCTCGGAGCACCCGTAGGTGCTTTGACACGGTCGGCTGAGGTATACGAAGCTGACGCTCGATCTCTCCCACCGACGGGTGGGAGGAGGCCAGAAGGCTCAGTATCGCCCGGCGGTTCGGCTCCGCAATGATTTCGAAGGCAGATTCCATGCACTTAATATACTCTACAAGGCATATACGTGTCAAGGCATATTTTCAGCTGCGTAGTTTCAGGCTGCCGGGAGTAGGGTTGAGTTTCTGCGGAGATGGCGCGATACGACTTCTTGACTCTCGCTGAAAATTAGCTGATAGTCTCACGCACACGGAGGACTGAGAGAGCTATTCTTTGATTTTATAGCCTCTCTCAGTTTTGCGATTCCACCATAGTATTGGGACCCACTGTCAAAAATCTTGGAAAGAGAAGAGGTGTGATTGTGTTCAAGAAAAGCGTACTTGCATTAATCGCGTTCGCGCTCATAGCGGCAATTTCAGCGATTACTGTTTATGGGCAAACGGCGGAAGTCAAAGAGAAGCCGCGGATGTACACGTACGTCGCCGATTGGGTTATACCTCGCTCGCAATGGGCGGACATGGACAAGGTCATTGCGAGTACCCAGGCAGACTTCGAAAAGGCCTTCGCCGATGGAACCCTAGTCGGATATGGCGACGACACGACCTTGGTGCATCACGAGGATGGAAACACCAACGATACCTGGTGGTCCTCGATGTCCCTGGGCGGTTTGATCAAAGTCCTGGAGCAGGTCCGTAAGTCCGCGAATCCCACAGCACCGCCGCTATCGACGGCGACGAAACACTGGGACAATATTTACGTCAGCCGGTATTACAACTGGAAAAAAGGCTCCTGGAAAGGTCTTTACACCTACGAGTCTGCCTATAAATTGAAGGCGGACGCGCCGGATGACGCCGTGGATCAACTCAGCAAGAATCTGGTCGTGCCGCTCCTGGAAAAGATGTTGGCGGACGGCACAATCGTGGAGTACGAAATCGATACCCAGGCGGTGCACACCGAGGCTCCGGGACTGTTTTATATCGTCTACATCGGGGCGACGGCCGACGCTTTGGACAAAGTGAATGCTGCCATTCGTGAAAGCTTCAAGGCCAACCCGCTGGGTGGCCCGGCGTTTGCTTCCATGGTGGAATCCTCGCAACACCGCGATGAAGTGGCGCGCACGAACGCTACGTACAAATAGTCGCGAGGTAGTGTTAGCCCGCGAGCGTCCTGGTAATTCCCCGCCCTGGCGGGCTCCTCCCTGGTACAAGCCTCCACGCATTATAAAAGGGCGCCCCATTGGAGTACGTTTTGAGTGCGTTGTTCTCAAACTTCTCCAGAAAGGAGCACCCTTTTATGACCAGCGTTAAATATATCGGGCTAGATGTGCACAAGGAAAGCATTTCGATTTGTGTGAGGAACTCTGTCGGCAAGGTAGTAATGGAAAGCGTCATCGAGACCAAAGCGAGCACCATTTTGCAGTTCATCGACGGGCTGCGCGGAGATTTGCGCGTCACCTTCGAAGAAGGAACCTGGGCCGCTTGGTTGTACGATTTGCTGAAGCCGCACGTGTCGGGAGTCGAGGTCTGTAATCCGCGAAAGAATGCTCTGCTCAAAGATGGCAGCAAGAGTGATCGGATCGATGCCAACAAGTTGTCCGAACAGCTGTACATGAACAACATCAAATCGGTCTATCACGGAGAGCACGGCCTGCGAACACTGAAAGAATTGGCGCGCAGTTATCTAACCATCAGCAAGGATCTCACTCGGGTGATGAATCGGATTAAGGCGTTGTATCGCAGTTGGGCCATTCCCTGTGCTGACAAGGAAGTGTATGCACCGCGTCACCGTGCGGAATGGCTCGGCAAGATCAGCGAATCGGGCGTGCGCCGGCGGGCAGAGTTTTACTACCAGCAGCTCGATGCCTTGCGGCTACTGCGCCAGGAAGTGCGGCGGGATTTGTTGCTGGAAGCCAAGAAACACAAGGCCTGGAAACTGCTGCGGCAGATTCCGGGGATCGGTCCGATTCGCGCCGCCGTGCTGTTGGCCGTGATGCAGACGCCTCATCGCTTCCGCACCAAGCGACAGCTGTGGAACTACAGCGGGCTGGGACTGGAAACGCATGACAGTGGAGAGTACCGCGCGGTGCAAGGGCAGCTGCAACGTGCCAAGAAACAGGCCACGGTTCGTGGCCTAAATAGGGACCACAACCACGACCTCAAAGATATTTTCAAGGGTGCGGCGATGAGAGCCAGCACCGCGGCGGGACCACTGCACGATTTCTACGAGAATTTGCTGGCCAAGGGGAGGAAGCCCACGATGGCACGCCTGACTCTGGCGAGGAAGATTGCCGCGATCACCTTGATCGTCTGGAAGAAGGAGGTACGTTTCGACGCCAATTATTTGAAACAACAAGCAGCTTGAGCGCCTCTGGCGAAGAGTCTGTTTATCCCTGGGAACCATTTCTAGGCGGTGACCGTCGGGCTCTTGAGACGCTATGCCCTCCCGGACAATCGAAGAAAGCCATAGGCCAAGAGCCTCCGATAGGACCATGCATTGCCACTCTTCGAGTGGACAATCGTCCGGCTTGTAGTCTCAGAAAAGATGGGCGCCGTCACGACAGCGAAATGGGCACCACTGGAGAGAGGAAGCAAAGCCTACGTCCAATCAGTTGGGCTGAATGCCGAGAAAAAAAGATCGGCATTGAGCCGAAGGGGAGCACTTTTCTCGCCAGAAACCCCAGATTTTTAGGCGGTCGGGGCATGGACGATCTGGTATCCGAGCTTGGCGGCTTTCCACTTGAGGTGCTTGATCTGTCGTTGCCGGTGTTCAGCGTCATAGAACTCCGCTCCTCTGTCCACGTATTTCATCCCGTAGCGCAACATGCGGTAGACCAAGCGGGCCAGCTTGGCCGCCATGGCCTTGATCGCGATGGGAGCACCTAGTTTGGTTCTCAGTCGGCGGAACTGCGCTCCCAGATACGTATTGGTTAGACGTAATGTGCTGGCCGCCATTTTTAGCGCGATGGTGGCCCTGTTGTTGGTCCGCAGCCGACCTTTCCCAATGATCTTCTCGCCACTGATGCGGTTGTCCGGACACAGCCGCAGCCAGGAAACAAAATGGTTCTCGGTCTCCCATTTGCTCATATCCCATCCTGCTTCGCTGATGACCGTCGTCGCGGTCATGACATCGATGCCGTCGATCCGGGTTAGGTCCGTGCCGGTCATGCGAAACAACCCTTCGCGCAAATCGAAGTGCGGCTTGTTTGCGTTCTTCCTCTTCTTGAGCCGTTCCTTCCGCTTCTCTTCCGGTAGCGGGGCACCGTGGCTGCGATCCTCGCTGTGCTGCAGATACTGGTCGATCTGCCGATCGCACTCGGCCATCTGTTTTTGGCAAAACTCATAGCTATCCTGCTCCTGCTGCAGCACAAATAGCTGATCTTCCTGCCAGTTGCCTTCGAGACTTCGTGCAATTTGCTCCTCACTGGCCTTCACCCTGGGATCCCGAAACCCAGCCAGCTTATGGGGATCGCGTTCTCCTTTCAGAATGGCCTTGATGATTGTTTGTCCCGTCATTCCGCTCAGATCGCTCAACACATTGGCCAACTGGAGATTCATCTGCGTCAGCACCCTCTGGATCCGCTGGATGTGCCGACCCGCACTCTGTACCAGATCATTCCGTTGCCGCCAGTAGGTCCGCATGGTGCGGATCTCCTGTACTGGCCGGAACGAATTTCGCAACAGTCCATAGGTATGGAGCTTCATCAGCCATTGACTCTCTTGCACGTCGCTTTTTCGCCCGGGCAGATTCTTCGTATCCCGGGCATTTACTAAGTACACTTCTAGGCCAGCTTGTTCGAGAATGTCGTATACGGAGATCCAATACACCCCAGTGGATTGCATCGCGACAGTCCGGATCCTGCATTGCTTCAGCCAAGCGGCCATCGCCTTCAGCTCCGCTGTGGTGCACCCGAAGCGCCGTACCGGTTGGCTGTCCCGGCTCGGGGGTACCGCCACGTAGTGGGTTTCGTTGCCGATGTCAATGCCAGCGGCGTCGGGGTGGATCACTTCCAGGCTGAGGTCTTCACTCTGCATCTTGCGGATCATCTCCCGTCGTTGCTTGCGGTTCATCTCGTTCCAATGGTGCTGCGTTGGATGGTTGGTTGCTCTTTTGCTTTTCTCCTGTGGCTTGGATTTCATGCTAACCTTCCCATGTCAAATTCAACTTGGCTCGGCCCGGTTGGCGAAACCTCGCAATCTCCCCAGCGGGGTCGGGCCGTTTTCCTTTTCAGGACAACGCCCGCCACCATCTACACAATCGCCAAAGCCGGAGCCATGCTCTTGATCGGGCAGGAACGCTCCACTGAAAATGGTGGCCTTAGCTGCCGAGCCACGTCGTGCCTCAGATTTTAGTTGGGCCACACCATAAGTGGCGAGCTCTCGATTGGAGTTTCAGGTTCATACAACCACCGCAAAGCGGTGGCCCCTGCTCTTGACATTCCCTTTAATAGGACTCTTCGAGTGGACAATCGTCCGGCTTGTAGTCTCAGAAAAGATGGGCGCCGTCACGACAGCGAAATGGGCACCACTGGAGAGAGGAAGCAAAGCCTACGTCCAATCAGTTGGGCTGAATGCCGAGAAAAAAAGATTGGCATTGAGCCGAAGGGGAGCACTTTTCTCCCCAGAAACCCCAGATTTTTAGGCGGTCGGGGCATGGACGATCTGGTATCCGAGCTTGGCGGCTTTCCACTTGAGGTGCTTGATCTGTCGTTGCCGGTGTTCAGCGTCATAGAACTCCGCTCCTCTGTCCACGTATTTCATCCCGTAGCGCAACATGCGGTAGACCAAGCGGGCCAACTTGGCCGCCATGGCCTTGATCGCGATGGGAGCACCTAGTTTGGTTCTCAGTCGGCGGAACTGCGCTCCCAGATACGTATTGGTTAGACGTAATGTGCTGGCCGCCATTTTTAGCGCGATGGTGGCCCTGTTGTTGGTCCGCAGCCGACCTTTCCCAATGATCTTCTCGCCACTGATGCGGTTGTCCGGACACAGCCGCAGCCAGGAAACAAAATGGTTCTCGGTCTCCCATTTGCTCATATCCCATCCTGCTTCGCTGATGACCGTCGTCGCGGTCATGACATCGATGCCGTCGATCCGGGTTAGGTCCGTGCCGGTCATGCGAAACAACCCTTCGCGCAAATCGAAGTGCGGCTTGTTTGCGTTCTTCCTCTTCTTGAGCCGTTCCTTCCGCTTCTCTTCCGGTAGCGGGGCACCGTGGCTGCGATCCTCGCTGTGCTGCAGATACTGGTCGATCTGCCGATCGCACTCGGCCATCTGTTTTTGGCAAAACTCATAGCTATCCTGCTCCTGCTGCAGCACAAATAGCTGATCTTCCTGCCAGTTGCCTTCGAGACTTCGTGCAATTTGCTCCTCACTGGCCTTCACCCTGGGATCCCGAAACCCAGCCAGCTTATGGGGATCGCGTTCTCCTTTCAGAATGGCCTTGATGATTGTTTGTCCCGTCATTCCGCTCAGATCGCTCAACACATTGGCCAACTGGAGATTCATCTGCGTCAGCACCCTCTGGATCCGCTGGATGTGCCGACCCGCACTCTGTACCAGATCATTCCGTTGCCGCCAGTAGGTCCGCATGGTGCGGATCTCCTGTACTGGCCGGAACGAATTTCGCAACAGTCCATAGGTATGGAGCTTCATCAGCCATTGACTCTCTTGCACGTCGCTTTTTCGCCCGGGCAGATTCTTCGTATCCCGGGCATTTACTAAGTACACTTCTAGGCCAGCTTGTTCGAGAATGTCGTATACGGAGATCCAATACACCCCAGTGGATTGCATCGCGACAGTCCGGATCCTGCATTGCTTCAGCCAAGCGGCCATCGCCTTCAGCTCCGCTGTGGTGCACCCGAAGCGCCGTACCGGTTGGCTGTCCCGGCTCGGGGGTACCGCCACGTAGTGGGTTTCGTTGCCGATGTCAATGCCAGCGGCGTCGGGGTGGATCACTTCCAGGCTGAGGTCTTCACTCTGCATCTTGCGGATCATCTCCCGTCGTTGCTTGCGGTTCATCTCGTTCCAATGGTGCTGCGTTGGATGGTTGGTTGCTCTTTTGCTTTTCTCCTGTGGCTTGGATTTCATGCTAACCTTCCCATGTCAAATTCAACTTGGCTCGGCCCGGTTGGCGAAACCTCACAATCTCCCCAGCGGGGTCGGGCCGTTCTCCTTTTCAGGACAACGCCCGCCACCATCTACACAATCGCCAAAGCCGGAGCCATGCTCTTGATCGGGCAGGAACGCTCCACTGAAAATGGTGGCCTTAGCTGCCGAGCCACGTCGTGCCTCAGATTTTAGTTGGGCCACACCATAAGTGGCGAGCTCTCGATTGGAGTTTCAGGTTCATACAACCACCGCAAAGCGGTGGCCCCTGCTCTTGACATTCCCTTTAATAGGACTTCTCCGATTAGGCGACGGTGCGGCATAAGTTCACTGACTTGGGTGTTTAGAAACGCTATCAGTACTCGCCACTACAGCGCTAGCAAGCAATCGGTCAAGTTCAGAACGATTCAACAGTTTTCCATTCACCACTACAGCTTCGATTTTCCGCGTGTTCGAGATGTCGGCGAGTGGATCAGCTTTCAACAAAAGCAGATTTGCGGTAAAACCAGGCGCGACTTGGCCCCAGCGATCCTTCAGACCTAGCAATTCGGCTGGATTCGTCGTGGCGGTTTCGAGCACTTGCATAGGCGTGAGGCCTGCTTCGACGAATAATTCAAGTTCGTCATGCAAGCTGAATCCCGGGTAGGTGTATGGAATCGTAATGTCGGTCCCGGCAAGGAATCGCACGCCAAGCGCCTTTGCGCGGGGGATTTCCTCCAACATCTTCGCGTACTCCCGCTTACGGAAGGCGATGTACTCAGGGGTTCGGTACTTCGTCAGCATCCCATTTTCCGGTTTCCACCACTGCAACTCTTCGGCGGCGACATACACCATCCTGGGATCGGGATTGGTGTTGAGATCATCAATAAACGTTAGCGCGTGTTCCGTAACCAGCGTCGGGGTCAGGAATGTTTTGTTCTTGGCCAGTAAGCGATACGTTTGATCGGCGTGCCCCTGACTGAAACCAAGCTCGTCCTGAAATGTTGGTAGTGCCATTGTCGGAACTTCAAAGAGTGCCCAACTGCATCAGGGTGCCATTAAGTTTGGCGTTGCCCTTGTTGTATTGGGGATAGCTGCAACAGGGCTAGCCGCCATCTCTCACAGGTCTTCCTTGCGGAGTCTTCGGGACAGTGAGGAATTGGTATTAACGCGCTGGCCGCTGAGCATTACCGTGGCAACGCTGCTCTCCATTCTCCGCCTTGCTGCACTTTGGTGCGCACTCGCGCATTGATGAGGGTGCACAGCTGCGGCTAGGTCCTGGGCGGGCACTTGGAAAAGTTGCTGGTCATTGCCAGAACCGTTTGAAAGAAGCCGCTCGGGGTTGCGGCGGGCGCGGGCTTATGCAAATCCAATTGGGGAAGAGTGAGTTTGGCGATGCTCTGGGGATGGGCAGCGGAGTAGAGAACGCAACCGAGATAGACGTTGGGGGAAGCTACAGTCAGGTCTTGGGGGATCGACGATAATCAAGCATTGGCTTTCTCGGCCAGCGAGAATCCACCAACGAACCGTAGACGGATACGGTACTCGGTTGCCAGACTCGTCGGGCTCGGGGATTCAACTA
Organism: Candidatus Acidiferrales bacterium; assembly: GCA_963775865.1. GTDB lineage: Bacteria > Acidobacteriota > Terriglobia > Acidiferrales > UBA7541 > Acidiferrum. The sequence continues at coordinate 111,401 of CAVZKU010000004.1, forward strand.
TCTTCACGGATTCGACCTTATATCGGTGGTGATAGAGTTTGATCGTTTCTCCGGCTGTTGGAATAGCCAATTGGTCGCCGGGATCGGCTACGCTAAGCAATTCACGCCCATTTCGGTCTGAAAAGAGGTATGCGCAGGGCATTTTTCTACTCCAGCCCTCCGTCCCGCACCTTTGGATATTATGTGTGTTGACCACCATACTCCATGGATATCCACGATTCAATGGGGTGGGGCGACGATAGGCAGTTTGAGAAAGGTGCGGTCGCCCTGCTGGGCCACTTCTTAGCTATCTCCTCCTAGAATATACGGTCCAAGCTTTTTGTTGATGTATCATCGCGTAGAAGATCTGGGAGTTCTGGAATGAGCGATACACGCCCTTACCCCTATGAAACTCGTTTGAATGTTTACTATAAGCCGCTGGAAATCGTGGAAGAAAAGCAGCTTTCCGATGACTGCAAATTTCAGTGGTACAACCAGACGCTCTGCCAAGTGAATGGCTCAGTCGTGCGCTTGGGGGTATTCTGTGGTGAATACCATTGGCACAAACACGAGGATGACGATGAGTTTTTTTACGTCATTGAGGGGCAACTCTTGATCGATCTCGAGAATCAGTTGGTAAGTCTCGACCCGAGGCAGGGCTTTGTCGTTCCCAAAGGTGTCCTGCACCGCACGCGGGCTCCGCAGCGCACGGTGGTACTCATGGTAGAGAACGCGGGGATCATTCCCACCGGCAACTAATTAGCCAGGCTCGAACGGCTTAGCATCCTCAATCGTGGTGTTAGCTGGGGCCTTTCGGGCACGAACCCTTTCTCAGATAGAAAGGCCCTCGAGCTACTGCGTCAATTCTGGCGGTCTCATGGTCTTGGCGATTGCGAGCGGACGGTCGCCTGATGTTATACTCCGCGAGCCAAGTGCTGTTCGCTGTTGAACAGCCTCAAGCGCGACGCGACTACCTGTTTTACAGAATCCACCGCGGGTGGCAGAATCCTGTAGGGCACGACTTCCTTTGGGTGCTGGGCCAGACCCTGCTCTAAACCTCGTCGCCAGGCGACCCGCAGTTCTGTATTGATGTGGACAATGTTGATTCCGGCCGCGATAGCCTTGCGGAAATCTTCATCACCCGTTCCTGAACCACCATGAAGGGTTAGGAATGTGTGTGCCGCTTGCTTGATGGCGGCTATCCTTTCAATGTCCAGATGCTTCTTCGTTTCTCCCTGGACCATGCTCCTCAACATGCCGTGCATATTGCCCACCGCGGGAGCCAGAATATCCACGCCTGTGCTCTCAACAAACTGTTTCGCTTCCTCGGGGGTCGACATTCCTTTGGACAAGTCTGGAGACGATTCGTGAATTTCCGAGCCGGATCCAATATCCCCGATTTCTCCCTCTACTAGCATGGAAGGATTGATCGTTTTCAGCGCTTCGACAGCTTCCTTGGTCTGGCGCACATTCTCTTCAAAGGGCAAGGCCGACAAATCAAACACAATGGAGTCGAATCCGGCTTTTGCAGCCTCCTCTCCTTTCGCGAGGGAGTGCGTATGGTCTGCGTTTAGAAAAATGGGGAAGCCGAATTCCTCACGCAAACTCCGAACGAAGGCCGCGATCTGCCGAGTTCCGACAAATTCACGCTCGCCTTCCGATAATCCGACCAAGAGCGGCAAGTTCAGTTCTTTGGCAGCGGCGAAGACCGCTTTCAATAACACCAGGTCAGAAATATTGAAATGACCGATCGCGACCCGGGTTTCTTGTGAACGCTTCAAGATGTCACGGAGCGAATGCATAAGATTGACCTCCTGTCGCTTTAGATGTCGCCCGGCCGATTCAGGTGCAAACGCGAGAACTCCACGAACCGGTGGGCTCCAGTAACTGTGCCGTTTCTCTCCACATCGAGATCGAGGATCAACTTTTCATAAATAAATTCCCAGACGTTAGTGCTTTTTTGTTTCAGGGAGCCTAGTTCTCTCATTGTTTGTTGGTCAATTTTCAAATCGGCCGCGGCGACTTTAGGAACTAAATCGGGCAGCCTACGCGCCTGGCTGGAGCGCACCGATCGTCGCATTGCATTTCCGCAGAAACAGGGTAGTTCAGTGTCCAGCCGGAGGTTTTGCGTAATTTAGCAAGGAAACATCCAGATCAGAAATGCCGTAAGATGAGTGCTTCGAGCTGGCCCGTATGTGATCTTGTGATGGGGTCTCATTGTGAAAAAAGTGACGGTCTCGGTCGCCAGGCCTCCTCTCCTTCGCCAAACGAATGCACATTTGCTATTGAAACTTCTGCGCGAAGCGGGACCTTGCTCCAAGGCGGATTTGGTTCGAGCCTCCGGCTTGAGCGCGCCAACGGTGACGAATGTAGTGGCTCATCTCGCTTCTGCCGGACTGGTCGAGCCGATTGGCGAGGGAGACTCGACTGGCGGACGGCCACCGGACATTATTCGATTCAGAGGGGAACGAGGCTGCGTGGTTGGTGTGGAGATTGCACCAGATTTTCTCCGTTTCCTGCTTGCGGATCTAGATGGACACGAACTGGGGAGAACGAAGGTTGAGATTCCTCGGCAATCGTCGAAACCAGTGGCAGTGTGCGCCCAAATCGCCAGGGAAGTTCGGAGGCTGCTTCGCAAACACAACCAGACCGAAGATCAATTGTTGGGACTTGCCGTAGGCGTTCCCGCGATTGTGAATGTCCAGGAGGGAATCGTTTTTTCTTTCAGTAAACTGAAAGAATGGAGCAATGTTTCGCTCAAATCGATGTTGAAGAAGGAATTCAATTGCCAGGTTATCGTCGAGAATGACACTAACTTGGCGGCCCAGGGCGAGTTCTATCGCGGTGCCGCAAAGGTCGAAAGCAATTTTGTTTTTATCACCATCGGCGAAGGTGTGGGAGCCGGTATTTTCCTGGATGGAAGCATTTATCGCGGATCGCGGTGGTCCGCGGGAGAAATCGGCTATCTCCGAGTGCCCCATATTTCGAGAGAGAATCCCACCGTGCATGACTACGGGAGACTGGAGAAGGTGTTGGGTGCTAGCGGAATTCTAAGAAGCTGGCGCGCTGCACGCAAACGTAGACAGTCGCGTCCCAAAGTCAGCGGCGCGGCGGACGTATTTGATCTTGCGGCGGCTGGAAATGCCCAAGCCAAGAAAATTCTTCTGCAGCGAGCCACCATCCTGTCTGACATTATTCTGGACCTGGCCCTGATTCTGAATCCAAGTCTGATTCTGCTAGGTGGAGAGGTTGGCAGCCACCCCCGCCTACTGCAGGAAGTAAAGGCCTTGTTGAAGGGAAGCGAATTTGCAGTTGTGCGGATGGGTCTAGGCGCTCTCGGTTCCTCGGCGGTGTTGTGGGGGGCCATTTTTATGGCGATGCAAACCTCGGTGAATAGCCTGCTGCAACCTTCAGATTCCGAGAACTGAAGCTCTTCCCGAATCACAATTGCGCGTGTATCCCACCCATGAACCCCAATTGACGGACTTTCTAAAGAGAGATAACTTAGTCTTATACCATGGCCAATCTGAAGACAGAGCAAGTTGTACTTCGCTCTGCGTCTCCGTCGGACAAGTCGCGATTGCGGAAACGCAGTGATGCTCGCCAAATTCTGCCGCTGTTCCGTCAGCATGAGTTCAACTCGCACGAAGAACTAAAGCAGCTGTCCTGTGTTCCCGCGGCCAGACTGTCCGCCGCTCTTACATTTCTCAGAAGAAAGGGACTGATTGAATCGTCCGACGGTGGTCAACTCAAAATTGATTCTCGTTCTGTCCCGCCGAGGATCAATGCAAGTTATGGCCATGTCATCGCTGTTGACATTGGCGGAAGCAATCTGCGAATTGCCCTGGCCGATATGAAAGGATTTGTGCTGGGCAAATGGACCGCGTCCACGAACCACACTTCTTCGCCAGCAGCGGTGATCCAGGAAATTCGCAAAGGCGTAGACCAACTGTTGCAGCCCTGCGGCGTACCGCACAAAACTTTACTGGCTGCGGCTGTCGGTGCTCCCGGGGCTACGAACCGGGATGCGGGATTGGTGGTCGCCACCTCGTATTTGGGAGGCTGGAAAAATGTTCCGTTGGGCAGTCTATTAGAAGCGGAACTGCGCATTCCCGTAGTCGTGGAAAACGATGTGAAATTGGGCGCTATCGGAGAAAACTGGTTGGGCGCGGCGCGTGGCGTGCGCGATTTTGTTTTTCTGGCCATCGGCACCGGCATTGCTGCAGGCATCTTCGTTGACGGCCAATTGGTGCACGGTCCGGAGTGGGTTGCGGGAGAGGTTGGCTACATGATCGTTCCTGGCACGCCGGATGCTCCAGCCAAACACGGAACCCCCGGCTCGCTGGAGAGCATGATTGGAGGCGAAGGCGTCCGGCAGCAATGGCTTTCTGAAGGTGGGCAACCCCGCGCAAAAGGAGTGCAGGAATTGAGCGCGACCGGAATTTTTTATCATGCACTTGCGGGAGATGCGCGCGCGAAGAGAGTTCTTGACCAGTCGGCGCGAATCCTAGCGTATGCGGTCTACAACATTTCTACCGTTCTGAATTCTTCACTTTTTGTTCTGGGTGGGGGAGTTGGCATGAACGGCCCACTTCTCGGCGCAACACAACGCATTCTGGAACCGTACACGCAACCATCCCGGCCTAAGCTGATCACCAGCGCCCTAGGGGAGGACGCGCAACTCATCGGAGCGGTTCGTTTGGCGCTGGATACGGCAGAATCGCGGATTGATCAAATGCTCTGTGAAAACTAAACCTTTTCGCTGCGGATTGACTACGCGGCAGGTACACTCACGCCGGCTTTGGGAGCACTGATACTCTCCAACTCCCGCCCGCATGTCTCCGGGACCGCAAACCGTATGAAAATCAATGTCACAATGCTCAACACTCCATAGATTGCGAAAGTGAATGCACTTCCCATGGATTTGATTAGCGACAAAAATGTCAGTGATACTGCGAAATTGGAGATCCCCGAAAACAGAGTTGCAACTGCGACGCCCCGCCCACGGACGCGCAGGGGAAATATCTCCGACACCAGAATCCACGCAATCGCGCCGAGGCTGAAGGCGAAACACGCGATGTACAGCACCAGGCAGCCGATGGCGATGACGCCCAGAGCCGAGGCGAGCGCCGTCTGATGACTGAAGGCGAAGGCGAGCGCAAACAGAGCGACGGTCATACCCCCAACGCCTACGTACAGAAGCGGCTTGCGGCCGACTCGATCGACAAGGGTGATTCCCACCACAGTGGCAATGACGTTCACCACAGCCACGACTAACGTCGCCAGAATGGAGTTGGAATGCGAGGCGATTCCCGCAAGTTCGAAGATTTGCGGTCCGTAATAGATGATGGTATTGATTCCCGTGACTTGCTGCAGAACCGTGAATCCAACGGCAATAAATAAAGGACCTCGCACAGCAGGAGTCAACAGAGCCTTCCAACTCTGTTCGATTGGAGTTTTGAGACCATCGCGGATATCGGCGAGGAACTGTTGCGCTCCACTTGCATCCGTGTAGGTGAGCAGGACCTTCTCCGCATCTTTTTCCTGGGCATGAGCGAAAAGCCAGCGCGGACTTTCCGGCACGGTCAGGATGACGCCGAGAAAGAACAGGGTCGGCACAGCCGCGATGCCGAACATGAGCCGCCATGCTTCCTGCGTTGCAAGCGAATAGCCTACGAGATCCGCGAGGGCGATTCCCAGCGTCAAGGCAAATTGGTACAGTCCGATCAACATGCCGCGTGACTGGGGAGGAGCCAGTTCGGAAACGTAAACGGGTGCGGTAACGGACGTGAAACCGATGCCGACACCGATAATCGCACGGGCGATGATGAGGACCGCGACATTCGGTGACAGAGGTGCAAGAACCGACCCGGCGATGAAGATTCCGCCGGCCCAGACCAGCGTTGCCCGACGGCCAATCCGGTCGGCAACGGCACCTCCAACCATTGCTCCGATCATCGCGCCTACTAGCACTATGCTGACCACCAGTTCTTCCATTAAAGTCGATAGAGCGAAGGCGCGTCGCACAAAAATGACCGCAGCGGCGATAATGCCCATGTCATAGCCGTAAAGCACCCCGCCTAGCGCGGCGATGAAAGAAATTCGCGCAAGGAATCCGTGATCTACGCGAGGTTTCGGAGGAGAAGACGCATCCGGCATGTGTTCACCCGGACCTCATGATATCGTAGTCTTTGTTATGATTCATGAAAAAGACTGGTTTCTAGAGGACTTTGGGAAAGCTTAGAAGCGGCGGCGTATCAAGTTGTGAGGAGCCCGATGGGAGACGCAGCGAACAAAGAACCGAACTGGATTGCTGGAATCGCGCCACCGGGCGAAATGCTGACCATGAGCATGACGGCAATCTACGAAAAAGAATGCCGCGAACAGCCAGAACGGCTCGTTGATCTCTTCCGCTCCTATGACCAAGACGAAACGATCCTTGAAGAACGGAAACGTTTGAAGGAAATGGCCCTCACTCCAGGACCGATCCTGTTTATTGGCATGGGCGCTTCCTACTGCTCCTCCATCGCCGGCTCTGTTTGGATGCGATCCTGCGGACGATCTTCTTTTTTTGTCGATGCGGGTGAGTGGCTACATTATTCGTCGTCAGTGTGGGATCAAGTTGCCGGTTCTATTCTCACAACGGCCTCGGGGGAAAGCGCGGAGCTTGTCGAATTGTGCCGGAAGAACGGAAAGAAGCCCTTGGTGCTGCTCTGTAACAACCCGAAGAGTACCTGCTGGTCGTTAACCAGCCAAAGGCTGCCGATTCTCGCCGGGCCGGAATATGGCAACGCGACAAAATCGTATACGAACGCCACAGCCGCGTGCATTTTATTGGCTTCCCACATGGCAGGGTATTCTTGGAGAAAAGATGCGGCGCAAGTGCTGGAAGTATATTCAAACACTCTCCATCATGTATTTTCTCTCCACGCTGAATTGGAAGCATTTTGCCGAGGAGCCGCGAACATCGAGCTGATTGGACGCGGATCGGCCTATGGCGCAGCCATCATGGGAGCGCTTTGCATTCGGGAGATGGCGGGAAAACGCGCTGCTGGTCACTCGGGGGCTGGTTTCCGTCACGGACCTTTGCTTGACGTCAATGAATCTCACCTCGCGATCATTTTTGCGCTAGGTCACACGGCACAACTCGGTATAAAGCTTGCCCACGATTGCAACGCACGAGGCGGCAAGGTAATCCTCTTAAGCACCGAAGAACGTTCCTCTTCTGACAAACTTCTATCCGTAAGACTCGATGCCGTACCCGAACCTTGGGAAGCCATCACTTCCGTGCTCGTTCCGCAAGCCCTCACCCTTGGCATGATTGAACGGAATGGCGCTAACCTGCGTCCGCGATTCCAATATGGAGTCATGCAGGAATAGCCAAGCAAAGGTAAGAGTGTCCGCAATGCAGTTTAGGGTGACCCTTATTACATCGACTGCTGCCTATGCCTCAGGGGTCACCCAAAACCGGCCATACAGGGTCACCTCCCATCCGGCCATCCGGAAGGGATGGATTGTTGTCGCAAGCGGGGTTGTGGAAAAGCCGGCAGCTGCGCTGCCGTGGAAATCGCTGTGCGATTCCCACTTTCCCACAACCTCAACAACAACATCCTCTCATATGCAAGTCGGTAGAACGAAAGACTACAGCCCTCTTCGCTCTAGAATCAAAGAAAAGGCGTTAGCGAGCGGCTCGTTCGCGGCTGAATACCATGGCCGGTTTTTTGGTGATCCCATATGGCCGGATTGATGGTGACCCTTGAGGGCCTATGGTCATAAGGACCCCTTCCCCACAAGTATCAGGTGTTCTGGTCTGACCTGGAGGATCGGTCGAAGGTTCTGGGAAGGGGGAGAGTGCCGCATTGAGCTCGAAGGAAGTTACTCCTTCCTAGTGTCGGTTGTAGGAACCAGACCTCGTGCAAGCGGCATTCAGTTCGGATGGCGTATTCGCTCAGCCAACGTGCGGGCTCGTTGACGGGCTATTTCGACGAAGCGGGAGTCCCCGGCGATTTGGTCTAAAAGAGGCAAGACCCTGTGGGGTTCGGGAAGGACGCCTTTCGAAAAATCCGTCTCCAACTCGAGAAGAGCGTCATTCACTCCTAAACGATCGTACTTCATCCTTCGTTGTATCAAATCAATAAGGTCCTGCTGTCTCGCCAATCCTTCGCAGATCTGCAGCAGTTGGGTTGCGTCCAAGTTCACGGTGTAGTTGAACTTCACCTCGTGAGCATCCGGGCCATGTTCCCAGCGAAACGTTTTCTCGCCCAAATTGGCGATCTTCCGGTGAACGTCTAGATCTAACCCTTTGAAGTAATTCAGTTTCGCAATCAACTCAAAAACTCGAGCGCGCAAGGGAGGACTGATCTGGAATTGCGTGGCGCCAGGATCTTCATCAAGCTGCCGGATTTCATAAGATCCTGTGTCCGAGTCCTCAATGATCTTGATTTCAATGAATTCGGGGGAGCTCGATTTGAATATGCGGCGATAAGTAAAAACAGCCGAGCCAGTTGGTGACGACGAGTTGCCTCCTGCCAGAAGGCAAAAGAGCAGTGCCATCGCCAAGAAGGAACGGAAGATTGCACTCATCGGTCTGGCTGGATGCGGATGTTGCGTTCGATTGTTGTCTGAGCACCTGGCGTCGACCGCTTCTGCGCCCGAGGCTTTCCAGTCGATGACAGATCCGCTTTTCTGACACCAAAGCGTCGTTCTAATTGATCGGTCTGCAAGTGGCAGAGAGCCACGGCCAAGGCATCCGCCGCATCCGACGGCTCCGGCATCACATGCATTCCCAGTTGCGCTTTCACCATTGCCTGCATTTGCCTTTTGTCGGCGTTGCCATAACCCGCCACGCACGCTTTGACTTCACGAGGCGAGTAACTGCGGACGTCCACACCGAATTGCTCACCGGCGAGAAGCACTACGCCTCTCACTTCGGCGAGCCGGAGGGCCGTCCGCATATTCAATGCTGTAAAAACAGATTCGACCGCCATGACATGAGGTTTGAATTTGCGGATGAGATCGCATAAAAGTGAGTGCACATCCTGGAGCCCCGCGCCGGGGGAAGATTTCTGTCGCTTGGTGGTCACCTGGAAAGCGCCATAATGAAGAACCTCACACCTTCCGCCTTCCCATTCGATAATCGCATAGCCAGTTGGGCCCGCCGCTGCGGGGTCCACTCCCAACACGCGCAGGCAACCAGAGAGGGGAGGATTCTCACTCATGCCTGCTAGTCTAAGGCGAAGAGCATGCACGTTCCAATCAAATGTAGATTGACACACCCAAAAAAGAAAGCGGCCACCCCGAGATAGGGTGACCGTCTTCAAGGAAACCAGACTTAAGTTGCGCTCACAGCCGCCTGAATTTCGGATTCGTCGATGTCAAAGTTCGCGTACACATGCTGCACATCGTCGTGCTCTTCCAATGCTTCCACAAGTCGCAGCATCTGCGTGGCCTGCTGCCCAGTCAGCTTGATGTAGTTCTGCGGGACCATGGCCAATTCAGCGGATTCTGGTTTGATTCCTGCTTTGGTCAACGCTTCCTTCACCGCTTCTAGCGCTTCCGGCGGCGTGACGATATACCACGCTGAGCCATCATCTTTCATATCTTCCGCACCGGCTTCCAGCACCAAATCCAGCAGCTTGTCCTCCGATGCGGCTTCTTTGGGAACATTGATCTCGCCCTTGCGATGGAACATCCAACCTACCGCCCCGGCTTCGGCCATGTTGCCGCCGTTTTTGCTCATCAGGTGGCGGAACTCACCGACGATGCGGTTTCGGTTCGTGGTGACGACCTGAATCAGCATGCCAACGCCGCCCGGCCCATATCCTTCAAACATTGCTTCTTCGAACTGCTCACCTTCCAGTTGACCGGTGCCTCGGAGAATCGCGCGCTCAATATTCTCGTTCGGCATGTTCTCATTCTTCGCCGCAAGAATCGCGGTTCGGAGTCGAGGATTTGAATTAGGATCACCGCCGCCGATGCGCGCGGCGATTGTAATTTCCCGGATGATACGCGTGAAAACGCGGCCGCGCTTGGCGTCAGTCGCAGCCTTTTTGTGCTTGATGGTGGCCCATTTTGAATGTCCAGACATGACAATTCCTCTTTTGTTGCTCGTGGCCACAACGGCCATCTGAATTTGGATTTAATGGTACCCCGCCACTGCCAAGGAATGGACTCGTGGCTCATTCTACCCGCATTGCGGGGTTACCTGTGCGGAGACCTAACGATGTACCACGGAAAGATCCAGCGCCTACAGCCACCGGACTTTCACTGGAACCCACGCATTCTAGCATACGTTTCAGCCTTCGGAAACCGTGTATACTCGTGGACTCGTGGTCGGAATGTATTTCTAGCCGAGTTTCTACCGCCGATTCCACAGTCAATTTCATCGTTTTGCGGCCGAGGTGGCCGCTACGGGCGACTGGCTGTGGGCCTTTCTTTTTTCGAATTCCAATCTAACATTGGCGACTTTGCAGGATGGCCCAATAGACAAGCGCAAAGTCGGATAAAATTTACGCGTTACTATGGGATGAACCCGCATGGGTGCGGTCCAATAGCAAGCCGCGCAAACTTGAAAGAGAATTATCTCGAGACGTCGTTCAGAACCGCTTTGCGTGTGGCTTGCAGAGTGAATTCCAGCGTCGCTTTAGGAACATTTGTGATGAAAGGCTCAATGAGCCACGCTAGGCCGGTAGGAATGTCACGAGTCAGGGTCACCACTTGATTCTGCACATAAACGCCACCATCTCGCTCTTCCATCCTCCACCAGGTTTCCATCCGCCACAGGTAACCGTCGTCCTCGCCTGGCACTTTTTCTCTCTCCCTCGGACCTCCGGGGTCTTCCACCTGTGCGATGCGGGTCGCAGTACTGCGGCTGTGGGCCCTCAGAGGCGAATCTCGAAAGTAGGTCACGGAGTGCTCCGTATCCAAAACTACAGTCACGACATTGTGGCGGCGAAAGCGGAGGAACACACGAAAGTCATTCCCACTTCGTGATTCAAGACGAGCTTTTTCCACGTCGGGGGAATAGTAGATTGCCTGATGATCATAATCCTGCAGGATTTTCAGCACGTCGTCGATCTTCACTCCAGGGATGAAGATGATTCCTTCCCAGTCGTGAATCATTCCGCCGGGAACATTCAGGTTTCCTCCCTCTGGATCCTTACTCAGACGCCGGAGTTCCACTTCTCCGCCCTTTAACTTGGTAATCGCCGCGACTCGATCCTTAGGGGGTAATCCGTCCACCCAAAGTGAGGGACCTACGCGGAGGCTGACAGCGTTCTGTTCCTCCGTCTTCATGACATATTTCCCGAATGCCTCGACAGTCGTTTGCCGAAGAGAGAATAAGATCTGAGGGAGGGCCTTAGCGCCCCATGCACTATTCACAAGCAGGAAACCCGTAGCGCAAACCAGCCTGCATATGGAGGTAGAAGCTGTCATGGGTCGCCTGTTCTCACCGTACACCAGCCTGCAACTGCCCGTAAATCATTGACAACGCTAGTATGAACCACACGTACTCGTAAAAGGGATGCACGAGACAGCCCGAATGGCGCCTTCTGGTGTGACGACTGGATTGGACTTCGGAAAGGGAATTGGAGATTAGAATTCTGGCGGGTTGGGTGGCTCGCACACGGCCCCTTGCGGGACCGTTGTCCCCGCGCGGCCCCCAACCCGTCGGACTCTAGAATGGAATCAGACGCCAATTCCCTCAATGGACCTATAGCGCCAAAAAAAGAGTACGTGGGTCGTGGTACGGAGGTGCTACGGGGTCTACGCTCAGGTTATTCCTAACATCCTCAATTAAAAGCAGTTACACAGTAGTTCCTTGAATGTCCACTCTCCGGGTGCCATGGCAAAGCTACTCCTGCAGAAGAGTCCGGCGAGCCTCCAAATACTCGGCCGTCATATATCTCTGGACGCAGTTCATTCGTGCGCTCAATTTTTTTGCTTTGCGGGTAAGGTTCCGCCGAGGGCAGTATTTCCCTGCAAAAGGCGCAGAGTGATTTCTTTGGTTTGTCCTAAGCGTAATGGAATATTTTTCTCCCAGTCCGAATAAGCACCATTCGCTGTGGCACGGAGATCATAGGAATCTTGTTTCAAGCCAGTAATGACGTAGTGCCCTTTGGCATCCGTGTGTACGACGCGCGGCCTGATACCTGCTGACGACTGGCAGGTCACCGCGGCCGCGGGAACCGCCTTTCCGTCCGCACCTACAACCACTCCAGTGATCGTGGTGCCTGATTTGGTTGAGGACGATTGCGCGCAAAGTCCTGCAGCGGCCAAGAATGTGATTGCTGACAATAGAAATATGGCGCGTTGATGATTCATGGACGGGGCTCTCCCTCCGGCACCACATCCAGTTTAGACCGGCCGCCGAGGCAGACACACGGTCAGGGAAAAGGTGTGTCCCGGAAGCAACCTGTCACCGCGGACAGGCTAGGCGCGGCATGGAGGAGTGGAGTTCAGGGGAATTTCAAGTCCACGGCGTAAACGTCAACGTCGCCGTGATCGACTGTAACGTACACCGAACCATCCGGGCTCAGTCCAGTGAAGATGCCACGAGCGGCGCCCGAACTGAGAAGATCGCCGAGCCCCAAAACCCGTTCGGTTTCCCGAGTTGCCATCGGAACGCGAAAGATGCTTTCTTCAAGTTCGTCGACGTCCTGGTAATAAAGTGCATCACCGCCGGGCGACCATCGCAAGGCTGCTGGGAAATTTGCTTCCGCAAGTACCGACCATGTTTCGAGCTTACAGTCGTAGAGCTGCACTTGCTTGTTCTTGGGATTGAGAGCGGCGATGTAACGGCCATCGGCAGACCATCGAGGCTCAATGAGGCCATCGGATTCGAGTAATTTTGTAAGCTTGCCGCTTTCCAGATCGAGGATGCGAATATCAGGTTCCCGGCCAGACTCCATCTCCTGCACATCCAGAACAATCTGGCGCCCATCCGTTCTCCAGTCGCCGGAAACGGACGCCCATTTGTTGTTCGACGGGAGAACACTTTTCGGTGATCCACCTTCTGCGGAGACCACGTAAAGCCGTGGCTGGCTGTCCAGCAAAAATCCGGTGAAGAGAATTTGTTTTTGATCCGGTGACCAGTGCGGAGCAAATGCTCCGGTGGCGCCTGCCGTCAACTGCACCCTACCACTGCCGTCAATGCGACTTTTCCATAGCGTGCCATTTTCGCGAGCGGCATAGACCACCCATTGTCCATCCAGCGAGAAGTCCATATCCGTGGCCCCGGATTCCGCGAGCATTGCCGTTTTCGTAGATTTTTTGGGATCAATTCGAAGCAGTTGATATTCGTTATGCGATCCGATGACAAAGATTCGACTGCTATCTTGCATCGCATTGGGGTGGTCAAAAGCAATCGGGCCTCTTGTGAGTTGAATCGGTTGACCCGTGTGTCTGCGGAATAGGCTACGGTTTTCGTCCATCAACCAAAGGCTCGCTTGCGTATCCACGGCGAGGCTGGCGCGAAGATTAACGCCGGAAGAAAACGCAAAATAATTGCCACCGCCGACCCAAGTACCGCTGCCCTCGTGAGGCCCATGCTGTCCTTCGGGAAGCACGCGGCGAGGCGCACCTTGCTCGAGATCCATTTCCCACATGGAGTCGGTCGCTTCCAACAAATTGGTTTGTGTAAAGCGGATACGCTTGCCGTCCGGCGACCACACTAGCGAGTGTGGCGAAGGGTGGAAGCGAGCGAATTGGCGGACATGGTTGCCTTGTGGGTCTGTGAGCTCAATGCTTTCGCCGTGTACATAAGCAATCAAGTCACCCACAGGGGACCAAACGGCTTCCTGAGCGATCGCGTCCCCTAATCGCCGCGGGGCGCCACCCTGAACCGGCCAAAGCCAGAGAGCAGTTTCTTCTCCCCGGTGGGTCAACTGGCCGATCAGGAATTGGGAATGATCGGGTGAGAGATCGAAAATCCGTGTGTTATCGAAGGGAGTTGGAGTTCTCTGAACGGCGCCGCCCTCCACGGAGGTCTGCATGAGGTTCCATCCGGTTACATCTCGAACGACGAAGTAGATGCGGCTGCCATCGGTGACGAGTTTTCCCCAAGGATCGACTTGTCCCGAGTGGGTGAGTTGCTGGACTCGGATCACGCGTGGTTCAGGCCGCGGCCATAAACCATAGGTCAGAAGCGCGGTGACGCCGGCTAGAATTAATAAGGCTTCCCACCAAAGAGGGCCGAGACGCCTGCCCTTTGGCGAGGCCGACTGCGTCTGCAAAGAGACTTCGGGGGCGAATGGAACACCCAGCTGTCCAAGAGATGCCTCGTCAGCCTCAATGCGAATCGCCGTCGTTATGGAAGGAGATTCGATTTTGCACAACTCGACTGGAGCGATAAACCGGTAACCTTTGCGCGGAACCGTTTCGATGAATCGGGGATTATCCGCACTATCGCTGAGAGCGGCCCTGAGCTTCATCAGGGCCGTATTCAAACTGCCATCAAACTCGACGTATGTCCCATCCGGCCAGATGTTCTTGCGCAATTCATCGCGGCTCAGAATCTCCCCGGAAGATTCAAGCAGCAATGCCAGAATCCGGAAAGGTTGTTCCTGAAGTTTTACAGGGACGCCTTGTCGTGTGAGCGTGCCTATTTCGAGATCAGCCTCAAAGAGGCCGAAGCGATAAAGTCGACGATTTGTCGTCGATCTGGTGTCCATGCGCAATCCACACTTGCTCCAAGGGGTGAAATATACACCAAAAGGGCAGTTGATAAAAGCGCATAAGTTTAACGGAGGCAATGTCTTAATTGTTGATAAAAGAACTAGCCCTAGTTCGTTTGACGATGGGGCTTTCTAGGCTTCATCGTGACGGAAGTTACCTTCTCGTCTTTGGGCAGTACCCCAAATTGCGGCCCCAAGGCGACCCCAAAGAGGAGGCAGGCTTCATAAAGCTTGAAGCCGGCTTCCCCTCTGAACCAACGGGATAGTCCGCGTCCGGTGTCCTCCGTCAGAAGCATTGGACACGGACGCGGCGAGTCCCTCCAACCCTCTCAGGAAACTATGTGGTTTAGGCTTCACGGTGTCTTTGGATCTCGTAGGCGATAAAACTCCGTGGCCATTTGGACTCCGATCCACCGGAAAGGTTCATTCGGCATGTATAACGGAAGGCGGTTCAGGTACGGCAGCCATTGCCAGTTGTGATCCATCCCCCGAACCAAATCGGCCAGGATTCGACCGAACACAGAAGTTAGATTCACGCCATGTCCCGAAAATCCGATGGCGTAGTAGATATTCCCGTGGCCGGGAAGGCGACCGACCGAAGGAGTCTGATCCAAGGAATAGTCGACAAGGCCAGTCCACGTGGTCTCGAAGGGTTCAGATACCAATCGTGGGTAAATACGAGCGAGCTCTTCGTGCAGGTGAGCAAAGTGCTGTTCTGCACCTGAGGGTTCGCGCAAACCATTATTAAAGACATAATCGGCGGGACCGCCTCCAATGTGGATACGATTGTCCCGGGTCAGGCCGAGATAAAAAACTTCTGTGCGTGAATCGTTGAAAGGAATTCTTTTGCGCCAGCCGAGCTGGTTCACAAGTGTGTCTGGCAGCGACGCGGTGATGCCGACATATTCAAAAAGGGGAGAAACCGCGCGGCGCAGAAACCCTAATTTGGATGTGAACGCATTCGTGGCCAGGATCACGTTCTTTGCCTTAACACTTCTGCCGTTCTGCGTCAGCAAAAGTGCCGGTTCGCCGTGCTCCAGGTGCATGATGGGGGTCATCTCATAAATCTCAACGCCGCTCATCGTGGCGGCAGATCGGAACATTTGCACAAGTTTGCCCGGGTGAACCTGACCACTATTCGGATCAAACAATCCGCCAGGATAGACCGTGGTGCCGATGACTGCGGAAATTTTGTCCTTGTCCCAAAATTGATAGGGAAAACCGGCAGTTCTCGCTTTCTGGATAAAACTGCGCCCCTGTTCAGCCAAATCGTTCGTGTTACAAACCTGCAGTGCTCCATTCTGGTCGATCTCGGTGTCTATGCCGGTCTGCGAAGAAAGTGACGTCAATCGCTGGATGTTATCCACCGTAAGATCGTAAAGGCGCCTGTCGAGTAGGGGATCACCGCTCCATTCCATGTAGCGGTCTTCTGTCATGGTCAGGAGCATTGCGCCATTGCGACCGGAGGCACCATTGCCGCAGCAACGTGCTTCGAGGACTAGGACGTGGAGCTGCGGATGGGCCTGCTTGAGGTAGAAGGCCGCAGATAGGCCCGTAAAACCTCCGCCAATTATGGCGACATCGGTCTCCATATCTTGTTGAAGGGCGAGAACTGGTTCGCGGAATGCCCGGGACCAATAGCTTCGATTGGGCTCAAAGACCAATTGCTCTTTCCACAGCGAGGGAGCAATGCCGTTAAGAGCCGCACTCGCGGCAAAGGTTCCGGCACCGCCCACGGTGGCTCTCTGCAGAAATCTTCTTCGATCTATATTCGCCATTAGGGAAATCCCACCAATCAGTTCAACGAAGGTAATATTTCCACGGTGCAGTATGTCGGACTAACAGGGAACTTGAACTGCGCTCCACCCTATCGTATTCAGCACGCAGTAAGTTAGCGCGATCCCGGGAACCATGCACGTTTGGTAGTAGGCGTGCCTTCACAGGAATCGCCAGAAAGATGTACCGGGTTTCCATTACATGGTGGCGCAAATCTCTATGTTATCCGCAGCGAGAGTCATCTTACTACTGAAAGCAGGCAACTTAGGGCCACTCGTGTGATTCTTTAGCTGCATGTGGCCAGTTCGTGCCGGGGTTCGCGCGAGGTGTTTGAGATTTATAAAGAAAACAAACTGTAGAGAACGGCGTAGAAAAAGCGCAGTATGAGAGGGCTTAGCAAACTCCTTTGCGCATGACGCTCAAACTCGTCGTCCCCCTGACAGTCAGTGTTCTTTGTGTGTCCTTGCTCTACGGCTTCTACCAAGTGCGCTTGGAGCGGCGGAACCTGCGCAACGACCTTACGCACCAGTCTGAAGTTCTAGCGGAAAATTTACAAGAAAGTCTGGAAGCCACACCCGTACACGCAACGGACAAAACCCTCGGACATTTCGTTGACAAGTATGGGCAGCGGGAACACTTGTTGGGAGTGGCGGTTTACGACAAATCAGGAAACGCAGTCGCGATCACCCACGGCCTTGCGCCAGCTTTTGCTTCCCGTCCACCGCTGGCTGCGCGTGCGGGGGAGAGCAACAAAGGAGCTTCGGAATTTCGGGACATAGGCGGTGAGCCGTTACATATGTATGCTGTGCCGCTGCATCGCGAAGGAGAACCTAGCGGCAGCCTGATGGTGATTTACGACGCCAGTTACATTCATTCGCGAGTAATGCGGGCGATTCGCGACTCTCTCCTAAGCATGCTAGTGCAGACATTACTGATCACAGGATTGGCACTGTTTCTGGTGCAGTGGGCTTTTACTTCCCCCTTAGTAAAAACTGCGAAGTGGCTGCGGAGCCTGCGAGCAGATCCCACGGATGTTCCTCTGGCGCCACCCCAAGGGGAAATCTTCGACCAAATTCATGCGGAAGCGCGGCATCTTGCGCGCGATCTGAGTTCGGCGAGAGCAGCAGCGCAGGAAGAAGCACAGTTGCGGGAGTCGCAGCTTTCACAATGGACCGCAGAAAGGCTGCGCGTGAGCCTGCAAACGAAACTGCAGGGAGACGCATTGTTCGTAGTGTCAAACCGCGAGCCGTACATGCACGTGTTCGACGAGAAGGACAACTCCATTTGTGTGCTCGTGCCCGCAAGCGGTCTGGTCACCGCTCTTGAGCCTGTGCTGCAAGCATGCGCAGGTACGTGGGTCGCAAATGGCTCGGGAAATGCGGACCGTGACGTCGTCGACGAACACGATCGTCTCCGCGTGCCGCCGCATCGTCCTACCTACACCTTGCGGCGAGTCTGGCTATCCGGGGAAGAGGATCGCGGCTACTACGAGGGATTCTCCAATGAAGGGCTGTGGCCGCTATGCCACATCGCCCACACGCGACCCCTGTTTCGGCCGGGAGATTGGATGTACTACCAGCGGATCAATCGTCGATTCGCAGACGCTGTGCTGGAAGAGATGGAGGGAACACAATCGCCAGTGCTTCTTGTCCAAGACTACCATTTCGCGTTATTGCCCAGGATGGTGAAAGAAGCGCGACCTGATGTGCGGGTCGCGGTTTTCTGGCATATTCCGTGGCCGAACGCGGAAGCGTTTGGAATTTGCCCATGGCAGCGAGAACTGGTCGACGGACTACTGGGAGCAGATTTAATCGGATTCCACATTCAAACGCACTGCAATAATTTTCTGCAGACGGTGGACCGTGCCGTCGAGGCGCTGACGGACTGGGATCGGTTCGAGGTAAGCCGCAAAGGACATATTACCCGCGTGCGGCCTTACCCGATCAGCGTGGCATTCCCGCAGGAACGCACCAGTGGTCAAGTGGTTCGCATCACCGGAGAAGGGCGGGGAGCGCTTTTTGCGGAACTTGGAATCGAAGCATCGCTGTTAGGTGTAGGCGTGGATCGGCTGGATTACACCAAGGGGATTGTGGAACGATTGCGGGGAGTGGAACGGTTTCTGGAGTTGTATCCCGAATATCAACGGAGATTCACCTTTGTACAAATCGGTGCGCCGAGCCGCACGCATATTCCGCGCTACCAACAGTTTCTGGATGAGGTAGTGCAGGAAGCAGAACGCATCAACGCGCGGTTTCAGGCTGGCCGCTGGAAACCCATCGTATTGCTGAAGCGACACCACTCCCACGAAGAGATCGAGCGATACTTCCGGGCCGCCTCTGTGTGTCTTGTGACCTCTCTTCACGACGGAATGAATCTGGTGGCTAAGGAATTCGTGGCCTCGCGTGACGATAATCGCGGCGTGCTGATTCTGAGTACGTTCACGGGCGCGGCGCGGGAACTGGGCGACGCGCTCTTGGTAAACCCGTATGACATGGACCAGGTGGCCAATGCGATCCATCAGGCCTTGGAATTTAATGAGGAAGAACAGACCGCACGCATGAGCCGGATGCGCAAGAGGGTCTATGAGCATAACGTGTACCGTTGGGCCGCGAGTCTTTTGTCGGACCTAACCGACATCCGTGTGGAGAACGGCGAAAAAAGCGTTGCCGCGCGCGCGTCATAGAACCTGCCTGGTCGTGGACCACCCGGTGGATGACTAAGAATTTACTTTGACGAATCAGGCCGATAGCTTTGGCAAGGCTTGTTCCAAGTCAGCGATGAGATCATCGGTGGACTCAAGGCCGATATTCAACCGGACGATGCGATGCTCGTGATGGGGTCGGCCAGGGATGCGGCCGATATCGTAGGCAACGGCCAGGCTGGCAACTCCTCCCCAGCTATATCCCACCTGAAAAAGTTTAAGCGCATCCACAAAGGCAAAAACCTGTTGTTGCGAAGGGCCCGGTTTGAAGACGACCGAAAACACGCCGGAAGAGCCAAGGAAATCGCGCTTCCAGAATTCGTGCCCCGGGCAGGACGGCAGCGCGGGATGAAGCACAGATTCGATTTCAGGGCGCGTGAGAAGCCACCGGGCAATCGAAAGGGCGGAGGATTCGATAGCAGAGAGGCGAACCGCCAAGGTCTGTAAGCCGCGGAGCGCCAGGCTGCAATCGTCGGGAGAGACTGCGCAGCCAATGACCTGCTGCGCGGCGCCAAGGCGCTGATATAGCGCGTCATCGCGAACCGTAAGCGAGCCCAACAGGACATCGCTATGGCCTCCGATGTATTTCGTGATGGCCTGCATGGTTACATCGACGCCGTGAGAGAAGGCATCCAGCAGGATGCCGGCAGACCACGTGTTATCCAGAACGACCTTAACGTTTTGTTCGTGAGCGGCCGCGACAATGGCCGGCAGATCCTGAATCTCCATGGTGATCGACCCGGGGCTCTCGCACCAGACCAGGCGAGTGTTCTTCTGGATGAGTGAAGAAATATTCGCGCCGACGGCGGGATCGTAAAAATCGGTCGTAATACCGAAGCGGGAGAGCAATCGTGTAGCTAGCTTTCGGTTAGGGTAATAAACGCTGGCGGGAACAAGCAGATGATCGCCGGACTGCAGCAGAGCGAGATTGATCAGCGAAATAGCCGCCTGGCCACCCGGTGTAAGAATGGTGTGGGTTCCGCCCTCAAGCTCACAAACGCGCGCCGCTAGTTCTAGGACGGTGGGAGTGCCATAAAGACCGTAGGTGTATCCCACCCGCCACTGATCCCAAGTGTCATTGACCCCAGCGGCAGAAGGGAATAGCGTGGTCGAACCGCGAAAGGTCGGAGTGGTGAGCGAGCGGTAACCGGCGGGAATCTTCGCGTCAGAGTGGATCAGTTTCGTTTTCCAATTTTTGCACATCTGACCTCGTTTCTGCCCAAACGCGCCCGGCCCCGCCAGTTCGAAGGAACTGCCCCCGTTCATCCGAGGAAAACCCTGTTTGGGAACACTCGGCAAAGTATAGTTGAGTCCGAAAAGAAGCGAGAGAAATGGTTGCCGTTGCGTTGACGGAAAGTTGCAGCGAATGGTATAAATAGTGGTTCTGTGAGGCAGCATCAGGCCCACCGTACGCTCCTACCGGGTCGGAGGACGGCGTGGCTGCCCACCTGAAACTTTAGGCGAAACAATTTGATGCCAAGTCTGGTTCACCAAATCGGCGAACTGTTCCTTCGGGCTGTGCCCGTTGCCCTGATTGTCATCGTTTTCTACCTCGTCCTGCGGTCTCTCTTTTTCAAACCGATTCTGGCGGTGATGGCGGAGCGCGAAGCTCGAACACTTGGCGCGCAAAAGTCCGCGGACGCCGCGCAGGCCGCTGCTGCCGAGAAGGTCCGGCAATATGAAGAAGCCTTGAGGCAGGCCAAAGCAAAGGTCTACGCTGAGCAGGAAGCGGAGCGCAAGAAGCTGCTGGATGAACGCGCCGCCGCTCTGAAAGAGGCACGGATTAAGGCCTCGGCCGAAGTAGGGGCCGCCAAACAACGCGTGTCCGCTGATTTGGAAACGGCGAAGAAGGACATTGAAGCGACCGCTTCCCAGCTAGCGGCAGAAATCGCCGGGCGAGCGATGCAAGTGACGCCTGGTCCGGGCAGTCCCTCAAGAGAGGTACGATGAGGAGAACCCTCAAAATCCTGCGCTCGTTGATTACGCCGGCCGTATTTTTGGGCTTCACGGCAATCGCGTGCGCCGCCGAAGAAGGCGGAAGCCCAGCAGGACAATCCGTGGGGAACATTTTCAAATGGGTTCATTTCGTCATTATTGCGAGCGCAGCGTATTGGTTGTTCAAGAAGGTCTTGCCGCCGCATTTCCGGCGCAATGCCGACAAGATTCGAGAGGCGATTACCAAGGCAACGGCGGCAAAGGCTGAGGCCGAGAGGCAATTGAGGGAAGCGGCCACGAAATTGACAAGCCTGGAGCAGGCCGTGGCGCAATTTCGGGCGCAGACACAGAAGGACGCGGCGGCCGAACTGGAGCGGTTGCGCGCAATGATGAAGACCGATGTGGCAAAGGTCAGCATTGCCGCGAAAGCCGAAATTGAGGCTGCTGAACGCGCTGCCTTTGTGGAATTGAAGGCGCTAGCCGCGAAGCTGGCGGTTGACCGGGCGGAGTCGCTGGTGGCGAAACAGATGACACCCGCGGTGCAGGATGCCATGATTAGCAATTTCGTACAAACCCTGCAGGGGAGACCGAATTGAAATCTGCCAGTTTGCAATACGCCACGTCCCTGGCGGACATCGTCCTAGAACAGGCAGCAGCCGAGCCCGCACGGAAGCAATTGGAGGATTTTCGGGCAGCCTACGACGAGTCGGCAGAGCTCCGGAACTTTCTGGGTAGCCCGGCGATTACGCGCGAAGCCAAGCACAAAGTCATCGAAAAACTGGCGGCCCTATTGGGCGCCAGCAAGATTATCCGGAATTTTCTGTTTGTGATGGCCGATAACCAGCGGATCCACCTTCTGCCGGAAATTGTGGATACGTTTGAACTCGTCCTGCAGCAGCGGCAGGGGGTTGCGGAGGCGGAAGTGACTTCCGCGGTGGAGTTGAATGACCAGCAGAAGACGGAGCTGGTACGGACGCTGGAGCGCTTGTCGGGAAAAAAGATTCAGGCGAAGTACTCGCTGGAGCCAGGGTTGCTGGCCGGCGCGGTGGTAAGGATCGGGGACACGATTTACGACGGCTCAGTGCAGAACCGGTTGAATCAATTGCGCGCACGGCTGGCCGCCGAATAGGCATTCGGGAACGGAGCAGGTATGGCACACATCAAGGCAGACGAAATCAGCAAGATTCTGCGCGAGCAGATTGCAAACTATGAGCAGACCGTTTCAGTGGACGAGGTCGGCTCAGTCATCAGCGTGGGAGATGGAATTGCCCGCGTTCACGGGCTCGAAAAGGCGATGTATGGTGAGATGCTGGCCTTTCCCCATGACATGTTTGGAATCGCGCTAAACCTCGAAGAAGAAGAAGTCGGCGTGGTACTGCTTGGGGAATCCTCGGAACTAAAAGAGGGCGACACCGTGCGGCGCACTAATACGATTATGTCCGTGCCCGTCGGCGAAGAAATGGTTGGCCGCGTAGTGAATCCCCTTGGCGAGCCGGAAGATGACAAGGGACCGATCCAGGCAAAGCAACGCATCCCCCTGGAACGCCTGGCGCCTGGCGTTCTGGATCGCCAGCCCGTGCGCGAGCCTTTGCAGACCGGTATCAAAGCGATTGACGCCATGATTCCGATCGGACGCGGTCAACGCGAACTGATCATCGGAGACCGTCAGACGGGGAAAACAGCCGTCATTCTGGATACGATCATCAACCAGAAGGGCAGCGACATGATCTGTATTTATTGCGCGATCGGGCAAAAGCGCTCGACGATTGCGCAGGTGATCAAGACGCTAACGGACGCAGGAGCGATGGATTACACCATTGTGGTGGCGTCTTCGGCGGCAGAACCCGCCTCGTTGCAGTACATCGCCCCCTATGCAGCGTGCGCGATGGGCGAATACTTTCGCGACAACAAGCGGCATGCCGTAGTGTTCTATGACGACCTATCGAAACATGCTCAGGCCTATCGCGAAATCTCCCTGTTGTTGCGCCGTCCTCCTGGACGCGAGGCTTTTCCGGGTGACGTGTTTTACCTCCATTCTCGTCTGCTGGAACGCGCGGCAAAGTTGAACGACAAGTTGGGAGGGGGTTCGCTGACAGCTCTTCCAGTGATTGAGACCCAAGCGGGCGACGTTTCTGCCTACATTCCCACCAACGTAATTTCTATTACCGACGGCCAGATCTATTTGGAGGCGGACCTGTTCAATGCAGGTATCCGTCCAGCGATTAACGTGGGCATCTCAGTCAGCCGCGTCGGTGGAAACGCGCAAATCAAAGCAATGCGCCAGGTAGCGGGAACGTTGCGACTGGACATGGCGCAGTACCGTGAACTAGCAGCATTTGCGCAATTTGGCTCGGACCAGTTAGACAAAGTGACGCAGGCGCAGTTGGCGCGCGGGCAGCGTCTGACGGAAGTTTTGAAGCAGGATCAGTACGTCCCTCTGTCGGTCGAAAAGCAGGTGCTTGCTCTGTACGTGGCCACCAGCGGCGCCCTGGATTCCATTCCGGTCAACGAAGTGCGCCGTTTTGAGAAGGAATTTCTACAATTTGCCGAAACCAACTACGGCGGAGTGCTGAAGGAGATCGCAACGAAAAAAGCGCTGGACGACGGGATTAAGGCCAATATCAAAACGGCCCTAGATGCGTTCAAGGATCGCTTCTCGGCCACGATCGCTGTGGGGGCGCACTAATGGCAGCGAATAACGTTACTTAATGCCTACCTTACTCGATTTTCGGCGGCGCATTCGTTCCGTAAAGAACACGCAGCAGATCACGCGTGCGATGAAGTTCGTGTCTGCGGCCCGGTTGCGCAGGGCGCAAGAAGCTGCGCTGGCTGCCCGACCTTATGCGAAGGAACTGGCACGAGTTTTGCGTTCGACGATGGCGCGAATCGAGGCTCCGCAACATCCATTGCTCGCTAAACGTGCCGAAGAGCGCATTCTGGTGTTGGTGCTCGCCGGGGAACGCGGCCTTGCGGGTGCCTTCAACGCGAACATATTGAGAGAAGCCATCAGGTTTATTAAGAGCAAGCAAGGTAAGAAGCTCGTGGTGATCCCGGTGGGGAAAAAATCGCGGGACGCCTTGCGCAAGACCGGCGTAGAATTTGCCGGCGAGTACGTCAATGTGTTGGCGCGCGTGGACTTTGGAGTCGCGCGGGAAATTGCAAATCTGGTCACGTCTTTGTACGCCGAAGATAAAGTCGACGCGGTATACGCGGTATTTAGCGAATTCAAGAACGTCATTGCGCCAAATCTGGTCACGGAGAAACTGCTTCCCGTGGAGAAAATTGAAGCGGGCAACGAAAGTGAAGAAGAAGCTGCTACCAATCAGATCGATTACATCTACGAGCAGCCAGCGAAACAGATTTTGGACCGCTTGCTCCCTCGCTACGTGGAAACACAGGTTCTTCGTGCCCTGTTGGAGTCATCTGCGGCGGAACACGCGGCTCGTATGACCGCTATGGAAGCGGCGACCAAGAACGCAGGCGACGTGATCGAAGCGCTAACCCTGCATATGAACAAGGTCCGGCAGGCTGCAATTACAAAGGAAATTATTGAGATTGTCAGCGGTGCATCGTATACCGCGTAGGAGAAGGCATGGCAGAGCAATACGCAGCAGTAGGACACGTGGTGCAGGTGATCGGACCTGTATTGGACATTCAGTTTGAAGCCGGGCATTTGCCAGCCATTTACAACGCCGTGCGGATTACCAGCGAGGGTTACAACGTGCCGGAACCGTTGGACGTGACCGCGGAAGTACAACAACACCTTGGCGAGGGGCGTGTGCGCGCGGTGGCCATGGAACCGACGGAAGGTATGGTTCGCGGGATGAAGGCGTTTGATACGGGAAACCCCATCGAGGTACCCGTAGGGCGTGAGACGCTGGGCCGTGTGCTCAATGTACTGGGAAAACCCGTGGACGGGTTGGGCCCGGTCAAATCCAAGACACACTATCCCATCCATCGGCCGTCGCCCGCGTTGGACGACCAGTCGACCACTCTGGAGATGTTTGAGACAGGAATCAAGGTAGTGGACTTGATTCAGCCCTTCTTGAAGGGCGGCAAAATTGGGCTTTTCGGCGGCGCAGGTGTAGGTAAGACAGTTTTGATTCAGGAACTCATCCATAACGTGGCGATGAAACACGGTGGCGTGTCTGTGTTCGCAGGTGTGGGAGAACGGACGCGCGAAGGCAACGATTTGTATCAAGAATTTCAGGAGTCCGAAGTCATTGTCCCCGGGCAACCCGATAAATCGCGCGCGGCCTTGATTTATGGACAGATGACGGAACCTCCTGGAGCGCGCTTGCGCGTGGGCCTGACGGGGCTGACCGTGGCGGAATATTTTCGCGATGAAGAACATCTCGACGTTCTTCTGTTCATCGACAATATTTTCCGGTTTGTGCAAGCTGGATCGGAAGTATCCGCACTTCTGGGACGCATGCCTTCCGCGGTGGGATATCAGCCGAACTTGAACACGGAAATCGGGGAATTGCAGGAGCGCATCACGTCGACGAAGACCGGATCCATCACATCCGTTCAGGCGATTTACGTGCCAGCGGATGACTATACGGATCCTGCCCCGGCGGCAACCTTTACTCACCTGGACGCGACAACCAACCTTAGCCGCCAGATCGTGGAACGGGGTATTTATCCCGCAGTGGATCCCTTGGCCAGCAGTTCGCGCATTTTGGATGCGCGAGTCGTAGGGCAGGAGCATTACGCTGTGGCACGAGGCGTCAAGTCGATCCTGCAACGCTACAAAGACCTGCAGGACATTATTGCCATTCTCGGTATCGAAGAACTATCAGACGAGGACAAGCGGACAGTGGCGCGCGCGCGACGCATTGAGAGATTCCTGTCGCAGCCCATGTTTGTTGCCGCGCAGTTTACTGGTCTCGAAGGCAAGTACGTGAAAATCGAAGACACGGTGCGCAGCTTCAAAGATATCGTGGAAGGAAAGTACGACGAGATTCCGGAGCAGGCGTTTTACATGGTCGGCACGATTGAGGAAGTACTCGAGAAGGCCGAGAAGATGAAGGCGGGCGTTTAAGGAAAAATGCTTCCTGAAGCCATCGAGTTGATTGTGGTCACGCCGGAGCGGCAACTGCTTCGGGAAACCGTAGTCGAAGTGACCATTCCTGGTTTGGATGGTGAACTGGGGATTTTGCCGGGACACGCGCCGTTGATCACGGAACTGGGAATTGGCGAACTACGCTATCGCACAGCTACTTCTAGTCAACCGATCTTGTTGGCAGTATTACGCGGGTTCGCGGAGGTTCTACCAGATCGTGTGACGCTCCTGGCAGAAACCGCGGAGCGAGCCGAAGAAATCGACCTGACACGGGCGGAAGTGGCCAAGGCGCGAGCGGAAAAGCGGCTGGCCTCGAATGACACGAATATTGACTGGGACCGCGCCACAGTTGCGCTGCAACGAGCGATCATTCGCATTCAAGTGGTAAAGAAACATCGCGGCGTCCCAGTGGAAGCCCATTAGCAGACATTTTCTCGCGCGCATGGAACCCATCACGATCTATAGCACAGGCTGGTGCCCCGATTGCCGAAGGGCCAAATCCTTTCTAAAGGAACGCGGCGTTGAATTTCAAGAAGTGAATATCGAGGATGATCCAGACGCCGAGGAAATTGTTCTCCGCGCTAATCACGGGAGGCGCCGAGTGCCGACGGTCAAAGTCGGACACCGCTACTTCGCCTGCAGTCCCTTCAATGCCCAAAAACTCGCCGAAGAACTAGACATTCCATTGAACAGGTAAGTTTCGAGGAACACCGCTATACGGGCAAGCCCCGAGTCAACACCCGGGCAACTTCCAGGGCTTCGTTGAGCAGGACCACATCCGCGTCGGCGTTTGGGTGCAGCACGCCTTTTTTGTGTTCGATGCCAAGCAATTTAGCAGGATTCAAGGTCAGCATCTGTAGGACGTCTCCAAGCGAAGCGCCGAGTCTTACGATATTTCGCAGGGAACGGTCCAGAGTGAGGGTGCTTCCAGCCAGTTTGCCTTCCAGGTTGCGGCACACTCCCCCGCTGACGGTGACCTCGAAGCCGCCCAGAATGTAGTTCCCGTCGGGCATGCCAGTCGCGGAAATCCCATCGCTGATAAGGATGACTCCACCAGCGCCCTTGGCCTGAAGCAAGAGCCGCATGGCCGTTTCATCCACGTGAACACCATCGGCAATGAGCTCCGCGGAAAATTCTGGCGAAGTGAGGACCGCCCCGATTACCCCAGCGTCGCGGTGCGAGAATGGCCGCATCGCGTTATAGGTGTGAATGGCGTGGTGAGCCCCGCGCACGAGGGCCGCACGCGTCTGCTCGTAGGTGGCATCGGTATGACCAACGCCAACAACCATTCCCGCCTTCCGAGCGGCATCAATGCAAGGCATGGCTCCCAGAAGCTCTGGAGCGATTGTGAGAATCAGGGCGTGCCCTTGGGCGGCAGCCACGAATTTTTCGAGTAACTCAACAGAGGGCAGTTTGATCCATTGCGGCGGATGCACCCCGCGGCGTACAGGACTGATGAACGGGCCTTCAAAGTGAAGGCCCAGAATTTCGGCGCCAGACCGAGATCGAGCATGTTGCTGCACAATATAGCGCGCGATCTCTTCGCTACTCTTGCAGATGGCGTTGGGGTCCGCCGTTACGGTGGTGGCCACGAACGAAGTCGTGCCATGGGCAGCAATCATCGAGGAGATTGCTTGTAACGCTTCCTCTGTGCCTTCCATCACGTCGTGTCCACTGGCGCCGTGAATGTGGACGTCTATGAAGCCAGGTGAAGCAATCTTGTCCGTCGCGATAATCTCCTGAGCGCCCTTGGGCAAACTGAGAGAACTGCGGGGGCCAACGGCTTCGATCACGCCATCGCGGATGAGAATGCCGGCATCGCGAAGCTCATTTGTGGGAGTAAAGGCACGACCAACATGGAGAAGTGTTGTAGTCATGGGAGAAGGAGTATCGTATCGGAAACGGCCAGACAAACAAAATGGGCAGGACGCGTGCCCTGCCCATCGTATGAGTGAAGTAACGGCGATTGTTACTTGGCCATATCGATGCTGGCCAGTTTTAAGTTATCCCCGTCCACTGTTCCTTTTACGGTGACGTGATGTCCGGCATGGGCGGCGACTTTATCCTGGGCATCGACGGCATAGACCTTGTGATCGGCGTCATTCACGAACACATACGATGCGTTGTGTTCTTTAACGCACTTGGTGGCGCACTCTTCGTGCCCGGCCTTCGCGCCTTTCGCTCCGCAATGACTGTCAGATATATATCCGGTCATGGTGCTATCGCCTGCGAATGCAAACGATGCTGCCGAAAGTAAAAAAGCAAGCCCTGCTACGGATTTAGCCTTCATATTCCTCTCCCCCTTCGATTCATTCTTGACCTGCCCGTCAGTCCTCACTCAGGTTGGCACAACTACGATTTGGAGTCCATACCGTCCTGTGACTCCCGGGAGTGACTCACAAAGCGAAAAGGGAAGATCAGGTGATCCTCCCCTTCGTACTGCCTCCCATATTGCGATTGGCCCTCCGGAATTTACTGGGCGGTCGTATTGCTCGCGGCTGTGGCTGCTCCTCCGGACTTGGGCGTCGACAGATAACCAGTCACCTGGTTCTTGCCCACATCGAAGACAACCAGTTCGTACGGCGCGTAACGTGCTGTGCCCTTCACGTAGAACTGCACAGGCTCACCAGCGGTTTTGTCTTTCTTTTCAATCGACTTGTCATCCGCAAGCACCGTCACGGTGTACTTGGATCGCTTCGGATCGGCCTTGCTCAAAGTGATCTGGACCGGTCCAACGCGCTGGCCGTTCTTAGACTTTTGTAGCGTGAATTCGTAATAGTTACGATCGCCCTTCCGCTTGAGTTCTTCCAAGTCGTCATGATTCCGCGCGATCAGTCCGCTCATCACGCCCATGTCGCCCGTGGCGCGTTCCAGCTTGGATTTGGTGTCTTCCAAATCGTTCTTCACCCCGCTGACATCACCACCGAGCTTGTTCACGTCTTCCGCGCTTGCTTTAGTGGCCAGCTGCGTATTGACGTTGGTCTGCAAGCCCGTGAGCTTCTTATTGTAGGCAGCCACCGATGCCTTGGTCTGTTGACGTGCTTTCTGCAGATCCTCCTGCGTGACATTCAGCTTGTCGGTAACGACTTTGAGGTCGCTCTGCAGTTGCTGATCCTGTTCATCCTCTTTCGCCAGACGTTGAGACAATTGGTCATTCTGTTGCTTTAACGTAGCTTGGATGGACTGTTCGACCGACTTAGACTGACTGAGTGCACTCCACCCAATCCCTACGCTGAGCAAGGAAATCGCTCCTAAAGCCGCGATCGCGAGTCCGACCCAACGCGGGGTAGCAGCGCTGTTTGTACTCTGCATTTCTTGGAATTCACTCATGGACATCATCTCCTTTGGGCGATTCGGCCCTGTGCTGTGGAAAAGGGCATCTGAGGAACCAAAGTCGGGTGAGGGGAAGGCTCGACGACAATTCCAAGAAAGAAAAGGGGTTGGAACAGCGTGAAGGTCGTCCAGGGGCGAGTCATATAGGTACTAGTACTAGTAAAGATTACTTTCTACAGGTTTTCAAAGTAAATTTTGCAGGATTCCTCAGAGGTTCAACAGATGCCCGTCGCTTGGAACTTGAAGGAAAGATAGTGTGCGCATTGTTCATGCGTACGTTCGTAAATAATTCAAAACAAAAGTGATATATATGAAGGTTCAGGCTGCCTGGGAATTGGTGGCTGGCTTGTTCGCGCTGAAATAGCGGTCAAGCGTGCTCGTCGCAGCTTCCAAAACCAATCGGCAATCCGCGCAGGCACGCAAGTGATGCTCAATTTCCGCTTGTACTGGGGTAGAGAGCTTGCCTTCTAAATACATACAAATCAGATGAATAGTGTCCCGACAGCTCATACCTCATCCCCCAAGTCCCCTGTCCATTGAAGACTGTGTTTCCGCCGTATGCTAGTGCATTTCATGAACCAAATGTAAAGTCCATGAAGCAAAGTACTAAGTGATTGAAGGGAAAATAGTTTAGAACCCGACAAATAAACACTAAGTTCTTGGGCTAAGTGCCAGGACTGGAAAACTTTACCGCGACGTGAACGTTTGCCTGTCTTTTCATGAATCGGCTCGCTCCCCAACCTCACCGAAGGGGGGTGACCGCCATCTGCTTCAAAGCGGCAATCCGATCCTCGAGCGGGGGATGTGTGCTGAAAAGCGAACTCAGGGTGCCGGCGCCAAAGAACGGCTTCACTATGCAAAGTGAAGAAGTGCTGGGGGAGATCGCTGTCGTGGGGATGCGTTTGTTGTACGCGCCCAACTTTTCGAGAGCGCTGATCAGGCCCTGTTGATGACCCACCATCCGGACTCCGGTTTCATCTGCAGCATATTCGCGAGTTCGTGAAAGAAACAGTTGCAGCAGGAGCGCCGCGAACGGCGCAAGGAATATCATCAGAAAGGCTGAAAGTCCGCCTCCGCCCCGCTCATTATCGCGGTTCCCCCCGAATCCCCCGAAGAACATGGCGAATCTTCCCACCTGGGCCATGTACGTAACCGCTCCTGCAATCGTGGCGGCGATGGAGCTGGTGAGGATGTCGTAGTTGCGCACATGGGAGAGCTCGTGGGCAATGACCCCCTCGAGCTCGTCGTCATTCATGATTTGCAGCAGACCCTGCGTGACCGCGACGGACGCGTGATTCGGGCTACGCCCCGTGGCGAAGGCATTCGGCGCGGCGTCGGGCACGACATAGAGTTTTGGTACGGGAATATTTGCCTTAGCTGCCAAACGCTCCATGACCTGATACAGGCGAGGCAGTTGCTCACGCGATACAGGCTGGGCACCGCTCGTTTTCAGTGCAATCTTATCCGAAAAGAAGTAAGAGACAAAGTTCATGACCACCGCGATGAGCAGCGCAATCTGCATACCGCCGCGTCCACCGAGCGCGCCGCCGGCGATAACCAGCACAACGCTGAGAAGAATCAGAATGACACCGGTACGTACGACTTTCATGACAGCAACCTTCCTGGCGGAAAATTAGTCTAGAAGGCAGGTGGAAGAGCGTCAAGCCGCCAGGCTCCGCCCCACTCCCCCCACCGAGATGCAGCTCATTAGCTTGCAGCCGCTGCAGGTTTTTTCACCGGCACACGCTCAAATCGCATCACATCTTTCTTTCCGTCGCGATCAACCCGGAGGTGGTCGCCGGGCAGAATGGCTCCCTCAAGAATCTGCAGCGCCAGCGGATCCTGGATTAAGCGTTGGATCGTACGGCGTAGCGGCCGCGCTCCATAGGCCGGGTCGTAACCTTCTCGTAGCAGGAGTTCGTTCGCTGCGGGAGTAAGCTCGAGAGTCATCTGGCGCTCGGCCAAGAGTCTTTCCACGCTCTTCAGCATTAGACCAACGATTCGTTCCAACTGTTCCTTGCCCAGCGGATTGAAGATCACGATCTCGTCGATTCTGTTGATGAATTCCGGCCGGAAGGACTGGCGCAACGCCTCCATGGCTTCCTTCCGTGCGCGTTCCGGATCCCTTCCGGCAAGCTCATAGATTGCCGTCGACCCCACATTGCTGGTCATTATCAGAACTGTGTTACGGAAATCGACGGTGCGGCCTTTTCCATCGGTTAGCCGCCCATCCTCCAGAATTTGCAGCAGGACGTTGAACACATCAGGATGCGCTTTTTCGATCTCGTCGAAAAGAATGACGGAATAAGGGTGACGGCGTACCTGCTCGGTGAGCTGGCCGCCTTCTTCGTAGCCAACGTAGCCTGGAGGCGCACCGATGAGGCGAGACACGGTGTGCTTCTCCATGTACTCGGACATATCGATTCGAATCATGAGCTTTTCATCGTCGAACAGAAATTCCGCTAGCGCCCGGGCCAGTTCGGTTTTCCCGACCCCCGTGGGCCCCAGAAAAATGAAGGAGCCAATGGGGCGCTTGGAGTCGGAAAGTCCGGCGCGGCTACGGCGGACCGCATTGGCCACGCGAGCCAGGGCGTCATCCTGGCCAACCACCCGCTGGCGCAGACGCTCCTCCATATGAACTAGTTTTTGTGCTTCGCCTTCCAGCAAGCGGCCAACGGGGATGCCGGTCCACTTGCTGACCAGTTTGGCGATGTCTTCTTCGTCTACTTCTTCTTTCAGGATACGGGCGCCCTTTTGCATGGCCGCGAAACGCTCCTGGGCCTGCTGAGCTTCCCGTTCAGCTTGCGCGATCTTGCCGTAGCGTATCTCCGCAACTTTTGCCAGATCACCGGCGCGTTCGTAACGGTCGGCTTCGGCTTTTAACTGTTCGATCAGCTCTTTGAGCTTACGGATTTTGGAGATCGCTTCTTTTTCCGCCTGCCACCGCGCCTTTCGGCCACTAGAATCCTCACGCAGCTTGGCAAGTTCTTTTTCAATCTGCGCTCTTCGCTCTAGGGAATGGGCGTCAGTCTCTTTCAGCAAAGCCTGGCGTTCAATTTCCAGTTGCAGGATGCGGCGCTCAATTTCGTCAATTTCCGTGGGCAGGGAATCGATCTGCATGCGCAAACTGGCTGCTGCTTCATCGATCAAGTCGATCGCCTTGTCCGGCAGGAAGCGATCGGAAATATACCGGTGGGACAACGTGGCCGCTGCGAGAATAGCCGCATCCTTTATCCGTACGCCATGATGAACTTCGTAGCGATCCTTCAATCCGCGCAGAATCGCGATGGTGTCTTCCACCGTGGGCTCAGTTACCAGCACCGGCTGGAAACGCCGTTCGAGCGCGGGATCCTTCTCAATATACTTCTTGTACTCATTCAGAGTCGTAGCGCCGATAGCGCGCAATTCGCCGCGCGCGAGTGCGGGCTTGAGCATATTCGAGGCATCCATGGAACCTTCGGCAGCGCCCGCGCCGACGAGCGTGTGCAATTCGTCGATGAAGAGGATGATCTGGCCTTCGGCCTCGGAAATTTCTTTCAGAACCGCCTTCAGGCGATCTTCAAATTCTCCCCGGAACTTCGCGCCGGCGACCAGCGCGGCCAGGTCGAGCGCTACCAGTTTCTTGGTTTTCAAAACGTCTGGCACATCCCCAGAGACAATTCGCTGCGCGAGACCTTCCACGATGGCAGTTTTCCCAACGCCGGGCTCGCCAATCAATACAGGATTGTTTTTCGTGCGGCGCGCAAGAATTTGCATGACTCGACGAATCTCTTCATCGCGACCAATCACCGGATCCAGTTTCGACCGGCGCGCCAGGTCAGTCAGATCGCGGGCGTATTTTTCCAGCGCTGCATACGTGGTTTCCGGGTTCTGCGTAGTCACTCGCTGGCTTCCCCGGACGCCCGCCAAGGCCTGCAGAATCGCCTCGTGTGAGGCCCCATGTTTTTTCAGCAGCCTTCCCGCAGGATCACGATCAGCTGCGGCGATCGCCAGAAACAAATGCTCGGTGGAAACGTACTCGTCTTTGAATTTTGTGGCTTCGTCAAAGGAGTTTTCCAGAACATCGTTTAAGGCGTGGCCGAGATGCTGCTGCGCAAATCCCTGAACCTTGGGCAACCGGCTAATCTCGCGCTCGATGTCCTGGGTCAGGATTTCACTGCGTATGCCAAGCCGGGCCAGCAAAGGAGGAACCACACCATCCTGCTGCTCGACAAGCGCTGCCAGTAGATGGATAGGTTCCACAGCCTGGTTTTCATGTCTGCCCGCAATTTCTTGAGCCTGTTGGAGCGCCTCCTGGGCCTTCACCGTCATTTTGTCAAATCGCAGCATAAATCCCTCTCTTGGACAAAATCCCTATAGAAAAGGGGGCTTGGCTCGCCGCCAGCCCCCCTATGCTAACCCACAGCGGCTTTTGCCGCGGGGACCTTTCGCTGATTACTTTGCGCCAACAGCGGCGGCAGCGTTTGAACCCTCAACACGGACCTTGATCTGTTTCGGCTTGGCTTCCTCACGCTTGGGAATGCTCAGCGTCAGGACGCCATGCTTATAGTCGGCCTGGATTGCTTCGGTGTCCACGGTGCTAGCCAGCGAGAAGCTGCGGCTGAACGAGCCGTAGGAGCGCTCAACGCGCAGATAGTTGTTCTCGTTAACCTTCTTCTCGAACTTGCGCTCACCGCGAATGGTGAGGATGTTGTTCTCGACGCGAATGTCGAGTTCTTCCGGTTTAATGTCCGGAAGATCGGCCTTGACGACCAGGTTTTGCTCGGTCTCGTAAATGTCGACGGCCGGCGCCCAAGGCGTCAAGTTGGCTTCCTCCGAGGAGCGATCAAAGGTCTCGCTAAAGAGACGATTAATCTGGTCCTGAAGAGTAGAAACCCCACGAAAGGGTTGAAACTGAGTGAGCATGGCTCTCATGAGATATCCTCCTTAAGTGATATCTGTGCAATAATAAAATATGAGTGTACTAGTGTCAAGTATAATTTTAGTTTTGCGCTTTCTTATTAAGGCCTTCTATATGTTAGGAATACAGGAGGTCCCTTAAGCAAGACAAGTCGTCCCGAGGGATGGGATCGATGATTCAGTCTTCGGTCCCACGGTCATTGTTTTGTTATGCTTGTGGTGCCGATGTACGTGGATGAATTCAACTACGACCTACCCTCCGATCTGATCGCCCAAAGGCCATTGCGGGAGCGTGATGCCTCCCGTCTGCTCCTGCTCCCCCGCGAGAGTGGAGCATGGGCGGACCATCAATTCACGGAGCTGCCGGATTTACTGCAGGGAAATGAACTCCTGGTATTCAACAATGCGCGCGTCCTGCCTGCACGTCTGTTTGGGCGTCGAATGGGCGTCCACGCGCAGAGAGCCTCGCGCAAAACAGCACGTGAACACCTAAGTGGATCAGTGGAAGTATTTTTGAGCCGTCAGGTCGATGAGAATCTGTGGGAAGCTCTGGTGCGGCCGGGCCGGAAGATGCAAGTCGGAGAACGCGTGACCTTCGGTGCTGGGGAACTCGAAGGGGAGATTTTGTCACGCGGTGAACTCGGGCTGCGCACCATTCGTTTTCGTTGTCACAACCAGCAAACGGTCCAGTCGAATATCGAGAGATTGGGCCATGTGCCGCTCCCTCCTTACATTGACAGACCCGATGAAGAATCTGATAAGGAGCGCTACCAGACCGTGTTTGCGCGAATACCGGGTGCGGTGGCGGCACCAACGGCCGGGCTACACTTTACCGCGCAAATGTTGGAGCGAATCCGGGCGCGTGGCTGCGAAACGTGCGAAGTTACTCTGGATGTAGGTTTGGGGACATTTCAGCTCATTCATACAGATGTTCTCGAAGAGCACAAAATTCACTCTGAAGCGTACGAAATCACTGAGGAAGCGGCGGAAAAGATTCGCGCAGCAAAAAGTAAGAGGCGGCCGGTGCTGGCGGTAGGTACAACCGTAGTGCGAGCTTTGGAAGACGCATCGGCGCGTGCTGTTGTGGCAGGAACAAGGGACGAACTGTATGCCGGGCGAAGCGAGGCGCAATTATTTATTATTCCTGGCCACCACTTTCGAATGGTTGACATGCTTCTGACAAATTTCCATTTGCCAAGTTCTACATTGCTTGCGCTGGTGGCGGCATTCGCGGGGAAAGACAAGATCCTGGCCGCGTACCGTCATGCGGTGGCGGCTCGATACCGCTTCTACAGCTACGGTGACTGCATGCTGATTCGTTAGTGCGGAGCGGGTTCCGATAAGGCAGACGAGAAGAGCGACCGAAAAGCGGAGGATAGAATTGTAAATTTCTCAGCAGCAGCATCTACAGGAAACTGCTACTTCAGGATCTCGCTTGCGATGGAAAAAAGGAGGGAGGCTGAGACAAGGAACAGCCTCCCTCGAAGGTGTTCATTACAATACACGGGCTCTCCTCTTACTGAGGCAGCACAAAAACGCTTTTCTTTCCTTCAAAGCGAAGTTCGATGACTTTTCCATCGCCATTGGAAACGACGCTGTTGTACTGAGCCTTTGCGTCGCGATCTTCCCAACGTCCTTCGGCTTCGGCAACCGTCTTTCTGCCATTGAGGATGGTCAAGTGATTGCCATCAATCAAGAACCGGTAATCACCAGCCTTGACCTCGGTCTGCCCCACCTTCACGTCGTGGGTAATCGGAAGTGTTGTTGACATTGGTTTGGCGAAAACAGGTACGGCCACGGCGAGAGCGCCGGCGAGCGCGAGATTTGCGAGGAGCGATTGTCTTTTCATGTGAGTCATAGTCCTTTCCACGTTCGAGTCAACCGGAAGCGTGTTGCTTGGAGGGAAGAGTTGACACACAGATAGGAGAGGAGTAGCCTCACGAACGAGGCACCTCTTCGTCCTGGTCACGAGCCGGAACAACTGAGTGTCATTGACCCCGCGGCTGCCACCGCGGGGTTTTTCATTCTGAAATCTCTGTCCATCCCGCTACAGCCTGAATGCCGGCTGCACTGGTATAGACGAAAAGCACTAGGGATATGTTTCGCGGGTAGGCGCACTTTTTTTTGTGTCGTTTTTACATAAAGGAGCAGGAATGAGGGCCAGTGAAATCTTTACTTTGCGTCGTGCATCCCCGCCTTGGTTCAACTATACTCTTGGACGCGGTTCGGAAGCGGGATGCGAACTTTAGTCCTAAGCGATCTCCATGCCAATTTGACAGCTCTCGAAGCCTCCCTGAAAGCAGCGGAGGGTAAATGGGACCGCGTGGTGTGTCTCGGAGACGTGGTCGGGTACGGCCCTGACCCGAATGAGGTTACCTCACAAGTTCGAGAGTTAGGGGCGTTGACGATCCGGGGCAATCATGACAAAGCGGTTGCCGAGTTGATGCCTACCGACGACTTTAATCCCGTGGCGAAGCTGGCGGTGGATTGGACGCGAGCCCAGCTTTCCAACGAAAACCTGGATTGGCTGGCCGCTTTGCCACAAGGTCCATTGGAAACCGATGGACTGATGCTTGTGCATGGCGCGGTTCAGGACGAAGATGAATATGTGTTTACACCTTCGCAAGCATTGGAAGGTCTCCTTGACTCCACGTCGCAGGTAACTTTTTATGGGCACACCCATCATCAGGGTGGGTTCGCTTATCTTGATTCGCAATTAGAAGTGTTACAACTACATCCAAGAAATAATGAGATGCACTGCGCCCTTCAAATCGAAAATGAGAAGCGATACCTACTGAATCCCGGTTCGATAGGACAGCCACGCGATGGGGATCCACGGGCGAGTTTCGCGATTGCCGACTTGGAACACCATGCCATTGAATTCTGGCGTGTCGTTTACGATATTAAACAGGTCCAGGGACGGATGCGCTCCGCGCGATTGCCGGAACCGCTCGCTCATCGCCTGACCCTGGGTCGTTAGGTCCTATTTGCGCAGTGGACGAGATTCTCCATGCAGGAAACCTTCGAAAATCCGCAATCTCCTGACACGAAATCCAAATCTTCTCCCGTGACTTTGGGGATGGGCGTGGTTGTCGCCGCCGCGATTCTGTTGAGCTTGTGGTTTTTGTTTGAGCCGCTGCAGAGCCGCAAGGTCAACACGGTCCGGGAAACGGTAATCGTGAAGATGAGTCCGGCGGAACAAGAGTACGTGAAAAAAATCGAAATTGGAAATATCGCAATGAGCCGGGCGGAAAACTTCCTGCACCAGGAAGTGACCACTTTGACGGGCGAAATCTTTAACGGGGGAACCGAGCCCGTGATGGGTTTAACACTCACGACGGAATTCTCCGACGATATGCACCAGATTGTACTGAGGGAAACGCGGCGGGTTCTGGGAAGTCCTGGTCCGGCGCTGGCTCCTGGAGAGCGACGCGCGATGGAGATTTCCTTCGATCACGTGCCCAATTCGTGGAACATGCAGGCCCCCGCGGTTCGCGTGACCCAACTGCAACTGCCCTCCCAGAAACAGTAGTTCATTAATTATATAGTTAGCTTTATATTAGGGTATGGACTTCGCGGGAGAACTGCGGGTCGACCTCCAGCATTTGCGGGTCTCAAGAGATCCGGCGAAAGCTGTCGGAAACCAGACGAACGTTTCTCCCCTTCCGGAACCGCCAGAAATGCGCTATGCACCCCCCCTTTGCGCGAAGAGAAATGCCTCTTTCCTCCACTTGATTCTGCCAGAGGACAAATCAGGATTAGATCGATGTCACGACGGAGACACTCCTGCGATATTTGTCGCCAGAAATAGAGATCATTCGCGTTGGTTTGGCGGAAAACTGGCGGCGCGGGCTCCGCATGGTCAGGCGTCGGTAAGGGATGTCAGACTCTGTTGTATCTATCGTACTGTTGTACAAGAAGGTTTGCCTTCGGCAGAATTCGGGGTAAAATTCTGGTGCTCTTACGGGCCTTGCAGGTTCCTATGAATTTTTCGGTTAGCGTTCGCCAAACAGAAGATGTCTCCCTCGTTGACGTAACCGGGCGGTTGACTTCCTTCGAATCAAAAGCATTCCAGCAAATGATTCACGGGCTATTAAAGCGTGGGCAGACCAATATCGTTCTGAATCTGACCGGGCTAGAGTATCTGGATAGTTCCGGGATCGGGGAACTCGTGCAAAGTTATATGAGCGTCGTGAAACGAGGCGGCGCGATGAAAGTCGTGGGGCTTGCGCCCAGGGTTGAAGAGATACTGAAGGTGACTCAATTGTACCAGGTGTTTCCCGAGTTCCCGGACGAAGCGTCCGCGTTAGAAAGCTTTTCCGCCGTGCGAGACACACCGGCTTAGTTCTTCGGCTTCCCCGTAATAGCGGATGCATGATTCTGAACTACACGTTTCAAACGCAATTTGTGTCCCCATATGCCGCCTCTCACCAATGCAAAGCAAACGCTGCCCTGGATGGACGGCGCCACCGAAAAGCTGAAAAAGAAACTGGTCGCCATGTATGGTGGTAGCCAAACCGCGCGCGTAGAGCGCGGTCTACGGCAAGTAGCGGAATTCTGGCAGGCCGAAGATGGTGATGTAGAATGAAGCAAGTAACGGCTTCGCCCCTGGTTCCGGCGGTGGCGAAATTGATTCAAGCCCGCTTGGGGCGGCCTCTTGAACCATTTGATATCTGGTACGACGGATTTCGCGCCCGCGGAGCTTACGAGGAAGCGCAACTCGACGCTATCGTTACAAAACGATATCCCACGGCGGAGGCATTCCAGAAAGACATTCCCAACATCTTGATGAAATTTGGTTTCACTCTTGAAAAGGCGAAATATCTAGCGGGTAATATTGTCGTGGATTCGGCGCGGGGAGCTGGCCACGCCATGGGTGCAGCCATGCGGAGCGAGAAAGCGCACCTTTGCACGCGCATGGAAAACGGAGGAACGAACTACAAGGGTTTCAATATTGCTCTCCACGAGATGGGCCACAACGTGGAACAAACGTTTTCCCTGAACGACGTGGA
Source organism: Candidatus Acidiferrales bacterium (assembly GCA_963775865.1). Classification (GTDB taxonomy): domain Bacteria; phylum Acidobacteriota; class Terriglobia; order Acidiferrales; family UBA7541; genus Acidiferrum. Next base: position 150,776 of record CAVZKU010000004.1, read on the forward strand.
TTACACCTTACTAGCAGGCGTGCCTAACACCGCGTTCACCGAGGCACTGGCGATGGTTCTGCAAGGTCATGATCTTGACGTTTTGGGATTGGTTGCGCCCGATCCGCAGAGCAAACATTTGAAGACTCTGAACGATTTCTGGAACACATACGAGATCAGCGGGGTCGCTATGGTGGACATCAATGTGTGGCATTGGATGTATGAGCATCCAAACGCGACTCCCGAACAGTTGCGGGACGCGACTGTAGAAATAGCCCAGGATATCTGGAATCAGTATTACGCGACGGTATTCGGCCAGAGGGATGTTGTTTTATTGGCCGTGTACTCTCACATGATTGATTCGTATCTGTATCTACCGGACTATGCGATTGGCCATCTGATCGCATTTCAAGTCGAAGAGCAAATGACAAAATCTGGCGCCATTGGTTCCGAATTCGAGCGCATGGCGAAAGTGGGCCGCGTCACGCCAGACACGTGGATGATGCAGGCTGCAGGAAAACCTGTAGGCGCGGAAGCTCTCTTAGTGGCCACAGAACAAGCACTCGCGAACCTCAACGCGGTCAATAGAAAATAAATGAGCAGAAAAGGAGAGAAGCAGCTAGGGTGTGGACCCTAGCTGCCTCCCGGGGTGTGTCCTCGAAGTGGTTGTTATAAAGTTAGATGCACGACAGCGAAAAAGGTTTCTTCAAAATGAAGTAAAACGATTGATTGTTAGGTTTCGCGGGGAGGACTGGACCAACAACCTAAGTTTCAATAAAACAAGTATTTACGCCAGCGTTCATCGCGGTGGCCGATAAGCCGCATCAATTGCCGAGAAGTATGCAACGTGAAAGGACGCGGGCGTCGTGCAAGTTTTAACCCCGCTTCCTCCGGTGTACGATCTCCCTTGTTGTTATTGCAACGATAACAGCAGGCCACAAGATTTTCCCAAGATGAGCGCCCTCCGCGGGAACGCGGAATGACGTGATCCAAAGTCAGCTCCGAACTTGGAAATATCTTGCCGCAGAACTGACACGTATTGCGGTCGCGGAGAAGAATATTTTTTCGAGAAAGGGCGCGGCTCTGCTGGGGAATGTGGCGATAGGCCAGCAGCCGGATCACCGATGGAACTTTGTGAGAGTGTGCAGAAGAGTGCACTTCGGCGCTATGCAACTCTTCGGCTTGGGCCACGCCTTTCAAGAGCAGCACCATGGCGCGGCGGACAGCGGTCACGTTTATAGGTTCATACGTGGCGTTCAGAACCAGGACAGGTTCCTGCATTAGCGAAGTGCGGGCAGGGGAGAGCGAATTGACATGACGGCTGATGTTCCCCGAAGCGTTGGACGCAAGCGCTCCGACCGCTTCGGGGGAATGTCGCCCCCGGTGGTCGATCGCCTCTGGTCGTCTTACGCTCATCGCCCGTCCCTTCAAGCTACGGGTGCTCGGCGAGGGAGTTTTGCGTACGGCTGGGCCTGGCGATTGTCAATCCCAGGACCGATTTGGCGCCTGCTTCCAGCAAGGCGCGCGAACACGCATCTAGCATCGCTCCCGTCGTCATTACATCATCTAGCCGCAAGATTCGTAAATTGTCAACCCGACCGCCTTGGCGAATAGCAAAAGCGCCACGTACCGCTTCCCAGCGCTCTTCACTTCGGAGCCGATGTTTTCAGGGCTTGGGCGGGACGGCATCAGGAGCCCAGGCTGCTAAAGCAAGCCAAGAAAATTAGAAAGCGGCCGCCCCAAACAACTCCTCGCAGCTCGACCTGGTTGTATCCCCGCTCGCGTCTGTGTTGTTTGTGCAATGGGACCGCCACAATGGCATCAGCGGCGAGGCGTTCCTCTTGTTTATGAACCAATTCAACGAGACATGTGGCAAACCAATGGCCTAGCAGCTCAATTTGATCGTGCTTCAGAAGGAAAATCGCCCGGGCAAGTGATCCCTCATAGAAACCAAATTATCTCTAGATAGATAAACGATCCGCGACGAGTGTACTAAAGCAGTCCCTGCTCCATTTTTTCCTGGCAGGAAATGCAATGCTTGGCCCAAGGCACGGCTTCCAGGCGCTTCTGCTGCATTTCTTCGTGGCAGATGGCGCAATTCCCATACTCATTACCGCGGATGCGCTTCAAAGCCTCGTCGATCATACTCAAGATATGGCGATCGCTGCTCGTCTGACCGAACAGGAATTCCTTTGTATAGGAGTTAGCGGCCTTATCCGCGAGGTCCACGGTGGGATCATCGTCGGCCTGGCGACCTTCTTCCTCCGTCCGGGTAATGGTTTTCACCAGTTCGTCCCGGCGCGTCAGCAATTTCTTTTTGTAGTACTCCAGGCGCTTCTTTTCCATTTGCTCCTCCCCCAGATGGCTCCAGGGGCCACCTAAAAACTCCGTAGTGTAGACCGACTCTTGGTGCGTGTCAAGTAAACCCAGACATTTTCGCGCAATTCCACCTGCATCTGATGCAGAAAATTCATTCTTCAGCCAACTCAGGATAACCTAGAATGCGTCCGAGGCGACGCGTCAATCATAATATAGATACGTAATTAGATAGGTAAAGAGACGAGTGCTCTAAAGGGGAACATCCCATGTGACGTACGTCACAAGCATTGCCTTTCCCGAGTGAGATATTGGCTTTAGCCTAGGATAGAGGATCCTGAACCCGCGAATCTATCCCAACAGAAAGGAATCTTCATGTTGAAAAAGAGCATGATCCTGCTGGGTACGCTAGTGGTGGTCACCAGCTTGTGCCTGGCGCAGGACACGACCAACCAAAAATCCGTGGTCAAGCAGACCACCATCAAGCAGACGAGCGCGACATCTGGTAAGGAAATGTTTGTGCAGTATTGCGCCCCTTGCCACGGCGCGGATGGAAGAGGCAACGGTCCCGCCGCGAGTGCGATGAAATCGCAGCCGACGGATTTGACGCAGCTAGCCCGCAAGCATGATGGGAAGTATCCGGCCAACAACGTTGCGAGCGTGCTGAAATTCGGGGGAGGCCCGGGTGTACATGGCTCGGCGGAAATGCCGGTCTGGGGGCCACTACTTCAATCGCTGGATAAATTCCATGACACGGTAGTGCAGCAACGTATCAGCAATATCGTGAGCTACATTGAGACCATCCAGGCAAGATAACCAGTCCAGAGAAGTCGACCCGACACTCACGAAAGTGAGGAAAGCCCAAACAGGGAGAGCGAGTAGTAGAACGTCGAACCCACGGGTGGCATTGCGCCAGCCTGAGTTTTGCAGGTTCAGAAGACGGTGAAGCCGAAACGGAAACCTGCAGAGCGGCGAGGCCATTGTGGCGAACGACGAATCGAACCTCCGGCCCGCACGGGCTCCCCGCACTGAACCGCCGTATGCGGCCCGGCACGTACCATGGTGCGGCAGGGAAAGCGGGCGACCGCTCCCCCCTATGCCGATTGCTCGTCCAGGGGAGCTGAGAGTTGGACTTCAAGTTGTAAAGCCTGTACTCGCCATTATTTACGGATGACATCGGGAAACGTTTGGTAGCCAGCCTGGATTAGCCGAGAACAAAATCAAATGCCGAGCGTCTAAGTTTGTAACGCATCGGGGTGTGGAGGCAACGATTCGCAACAGCCTCTAAGGAGCACACACCGGTGTGGGTCGGTGTGCCCATTCAATCTCGCGCAAGGAGACAGAATATGAAGAACGCCATAATGATGACCATGGCATTGGCACTGATGACTGGAATTTCCGCAAACGCTACCGAAAAGAATAGAACCGAAAGGCAAATGCAAAGCGCTGCCTCTGAAGATAAAACCGCGCCGAGTTATGACATGAAAGCGCAGGCGCTGGTGGATCTTCAGGACATGCAGAAAAAATACACTCAACTCGCGCAATCGATCCCTGCCGATAAATTTACCTGGAGACCAGAGGCGGGCGTACGTTCCGTGAGCGAACTGTTCTTGCATGTGGCCGCGGCGAACCACAACATACCCACTATGATGACGGGTACCGCCGCTGACCCGGATTTTCAGAAAGACGGATACGAAAAATCCACGACCGACAGAACGAAAATCGTCGACCAGTTGAATAAATCGTTCGCGTATGCCATTGCAGCGGTGCAAAAGATGTCTAACGCGGATTTTGCGAAAGCAGAGAAGAAGCTTGGTCCGGATGCCAATGATGGTGACGTCATCTACATTTTGGTGACGCATAACCACGAACATTTAGGGCAATCGATCGCGTATGCGCGAGTGAATGGCGTGACACCGCCATGGACAGAGGATGCCCAGAGGAAGAAAGACAAGCCTGCGGCGAACTAGAATATTCCGGACTGTGTCGCAAGGAGTGGAGGGTGAGGTTGAAAGCCTCACCCTTTTTCATTGTGTGCCGCGCAGGGTCGATAGCTTGGAGTTGAAAATCCTCTTCACAGCCTGATGGAGGTGAACTGATAGCGAAACGCAAGGGCTGAGCCGCGAGGCGAGGTCTGAAAGAAGCGTGGGGCAAATACGCGGCGGACGGGCGGCCCCTATGCTGATTTCGCGTGGGGAATAGCTTGCTGCAGCCTTGGGGAGTTTCAATCCCCGGAGATGTAACGTCACCGGCGGCCAAGGTGGTGGCGCGAGTTTATGGAGCCTGATATGTTTTCGGGATGCGAAGAAGACAGGTGAGTTTCTTGGGAAAGCGGTTGTTGCAGTTTGGATTTTCATCGATTGTTGCTTGCGCTTTGTGGATGGGTTTCTCCTCGGCCGTGCGCTCAAACCCTGGCCAAAAACGCCAGGTTCTACGGATCGTGGCGGATATACCACTGCCTGGCCCCGCCGTGCGCTTTGACTATCAGAGCCTGAATCCTTTGGAGGGGCGGCTGTACATCGCGCACATGAATGCCGATCAGTTGGTGGTGTTCGACACCATAAAACGGGAAGTGGTGGCGAATCTGGATGGCTTCCATCGCGTCCATGGTGTGATCGATGTGCCGGAATTGAGCAGGATCTTTGCTTCAGTCACGGGTGACCACCAAGTTGCTGTCGTCGACGGGAAAACCTTAAAGACCATTGCGCGCGTTGGAGAGATTAAGTACCCGGATGGATTAGCCTATGCACCCACGGTGCAGAGGGTCTTTGTTTCTGACGAACACGGAAATGCCGACGCGGTGATGGACACGACGAATAATACCCTGGTTACCACGATTCCACTGGGGGGCAGCGCAGGCAACACGGTGTATGACAGCGGAGCGGACCGAATCTATGTTGCGGTGCATGGAAAGAACGAACTGGTGACGATTGATCCGCTGCGAGCAAAAATCACGGCGCGGACGAGCTTGGCGGCTCTCGAAGACCCACACGGAATTGCGCTGGACGTAGAGAACCGGCTCGCATTCGTTGCTGGCGAAGGGAACAATAAACTGGTCGTTGTGGATCTGAAGAGCATGCAGGCGGGCCCGCCCTTTACCGTGGGAAAAGATCCGGATGTTCTGGCGTATGACACCGGAACGAAACGGCTATACGTAGCGGCGGAGTCCGGACAAGTGAGGATATTTCAGGAGGCAAATCGCACGCTGGAGCCTGTAGGTGAGTTGCAACTGCCGCACGGACACACCGTAGCGGTAGATGCGAGAACCCATCTCGTCTACTTCCCGCTGGAGGATGTAGAAGGAAAGCCCACGCTGCGGATCATGGAGTGGAGGGGGGATCAGAACTAGCCGCTTAAGCGAAAAGCCCATGTTTTTCGCGGGATTTTCAAACATTCCACAGGGGTGTGGAAAGCTTTGAAAAAAAGTCTTGTTACAGGACTTGACATAATTTGCGGGGTATAGTAAGATTACAAATGGTTCGGGGCTTCCTCAAAAGTGTCGAACCGTGCAGGGGATTCACAGTCGGGTCTGAAGTAATCCAAGGAACAGATCCTATAGTGAGGCGCCTAATTAGCACAGGGTAGAACAGTCGAGCATCGCGCGGAATCACTCGCAAAGAGTGATTGTGCCCGGCGCTCGGCGCCGGGTTTCGTATTTTATGGGCGCTTTTTAGCGGTTGTACGCTAAAACAGCGCTCAGGTCCTCCGCAAGGAGGACGCTTCAGCGGAAGCTGGGGCCCCTGAAGGAATCAGGGACAACGATCTTTGACAACAGTAAGGCTGGCAATTTCATGCCGATAACCTCGGGCCGATTACGGTCTGTCTGGGGGACTGATGGCATGATTTATTACAAGTTCTGCTCGAGTATGTTGAGCAGTACTGTGGATTTACAAGGCGAACTCAGTCAAGCACCTGGCAATTGCAGAGTCGATAGTCCCGGCGCCGAGTAATCGGACCACGGAATAATGGATCTGGAAGAAACAGGGCGAACGAACTGGTGGAAAGTCGCAGTTTAGCCACTGCGGCGAGTTCTGGAGAGCGCAAGCAATTCAAAACACCCTAGGAAACGACGTATTGAGTGAGTTTTATGATTAAGCTACTAAGAGCGTACGGTGGATGCCTTGGCGCTAGAAGGCGATGAAGGACGTGGCAAGCTGCGAAAAGCCTCGGGGAGCCGCAAGCAGGCTTTGATCCGGGGATGTCCGAATGGGGAAACCCAGCGGGATGAACTCCCGTTACAGCCGGCTGAATACATAGGCCGGTATGAGCTAACTCAGGGAAGTGAACCATCTCAGTACCTGAAGGAAAATAAATCACAGAGATTCCGAAAGTAGCGGCGAGCGAAATCGGAAAAGCCCAAACCCATGTGTTTACATATGGGGGTTGTAGGACCGCATAAGTAGAGTTACCAATCCGGACACTACGCGAACCCGAAGGAAAGCGGGACCAAAGAGTGTGACAGTCACGTAGCGGAAAGTGGACCGGACTCGAAGCGGCATCCTGAGTACCACGAGACACGAGAAATCTCGTGGGAAACTGGGGAGACCACTCTCCAAGGCTAAATACTCTCTAGCGACCGATAGTGAACCAGTACCGTGAGGGAAAGGCGAAAAGCACCCCTGCGAGGGGAGTGAAATAGAACCTGAAACCGTATGCTTACAAGCAGTCGGAGGGCCATGCACAGACTTCGGTCTGTGAAAGCCTGACGGCGTGCCTCTTGCTTAATGAGCCGGCTAGTTATTCTTACGTGCAAGGTTAAGCGCAAGCGAGCCGTAGCGAAAGCGAGTCCGAATAGGGCGACAAGTACGTAGGAATAGACGCGAAGCGGGATGATCTACCCTTGGCCAGGTTGAAGGTCGCTTAACCGCGACTGGAGGACCGAACAGGTGTGAGTTGAAAATCGCTCTGATGAGCTGAGGGTAGGGGTGAAAGGCTAATCAAATTCCGTGATAGCTCGTTCTCCCCGAAATGTCTTTAGGGACAGCCTTGCATGAATTGCCACGGTGGTAGAGCACTGAATGGACTAGGGACCAACTCAGGTTACCGAATCCAATCAAACTACGAATGCCGTGGACAACTATGCGGGAGTGAGACTACGAGGGATAAGCTTCGTGGTCAAAAGGGAAACAGCCCAGATCGCCAGCTAAGGTCCCTAACTATGTGCTAAGTGGTAAAGGAAGTGTATTCGCTCGGACAGCCAGGAGGTTGGCTTAGAAGCAGCCATCCTTTAAAGAAAGCGTAACAGCTCACTGGTCAAGCGGATATGCACCAACAATCCAACGGGGCTCAAGCACATGACCGAAGCTGCGAAATTACACATTAGTGTACTTGGTAGGGGAGCATTGCGTGGGGTGTAAAGGTAGACCGAGAGGACTACTGAATGCCACACAAGAGACCCTGCCGGCATAAGTAGCGATAAACACGATGAGAACTCGTGTCGCCGAAAGTCTAAGGTTTCCTGAGGAAGGTTAATCCGCTCAGGGTTAGGCGGGTCCTAAGGTGAGGCCGAAAGGCGTAACTGATGGACAACAGGTCAACATTCCTGTCCCGCCTGGTGACGTTTGACGATGGGGTGACGCAGAAGGATAAGGGAGCCACCTGATGGATGGTGGTTGCTCAGCGCAAGCCGGTTCCCACCGGGAAATCCGTGGGGGCATTAACGGTGAGGCTGGGGACGAGACCGTTAGGTCGCAAAGTTCCTGATTTCACGCTGCCAGGAAAAACCTCTAAGGAGTCAACCAGGTGCCCGTACCACAAACCGACACAGGTAGACGAGGTGAATATCCACAGGCGCTCGAGAGAACGCTTGCTCAGGAACTAGGCACATTAGTCCCGTAACTTCGGGAGAAGGGACGCCGCTGTAGGGTTTATAGCCCGAAGCGGTCGCAGTGAATCGCGCTCTGCAACTGTTTAACAAAAACACAGCTCTCTGCAAAGTCGAATACGACGTATAGGGGGTGACACCTGCCCGGTGCCGGAAGGTTAAAGCAAGGGCTCAGCCGCAAGGCGAAGGCCTGAACTGAAGCCCCGGTGAACGGCGGCCGTAACTATAACGGTCCTAAGGTAGCGAAATTCCTTGTCGGGTAAGTTCCGACCTGCACGAATGGTGGAATGATAGAGCGACTGTCTTGGCAAGCGGCTCGGCGAATTTGTGGTTCCGGTGAAGACGCCGGATGCCCGCATCTAGACGGAAAGACCCCGTGCACCTTAACTGCACTCTGGTCATGAGTAACGGTCCGATCTGCGTAGCATAGGTAGGAGCCTGTGAACTTCTGGTTTCGGCTGGGAGGGAGGCATCAGTGAAATACTACCCTGATTGAACTGTCGCTCTAACCTACCACCCGTGACGGGTGGGGAGACACGGCCAGACGGGTAGTTTGACTGGGGCGGTCGCCTCCTAAACTGTAACGGAGGCGCTCAAAGATCGGCTCAGGTGGATTGGAAACCCACTGTGGAGTGCAAGAGCATAAGCCGGTTTGACTGTGAGACCTACAAGTCGAGCAGGAACGAAAGTTGGATCTAGTGATCCGGTGGTCCCGCGTGGAAGGGCCATCGCTCAACGGATAAAAGGTACGCCGGGGATAACAGGCTGATCTAAGCCAAGAGTTCACATCGACGCTTAGGTTTGGCACCTCGATGTCGGCTCATCGCATCCTGGGGCTGTAGAAGGTCCCAAGGGTTAGGCTGTTCGCCTATTAAAGCGGTACGTGAGCTGGGTTCAGAACGTCGCGAGACAGTTCGGTCCCTATCTGGTGTGGGCGCAGGAAACTTGAAGGGAGTTGTCCCTAGTACGAGAGGACCGGGATGAACAGACCCCTTGTGTACGAGCTGTCACGCCAGTGGCACCGCTCGGTAGCGAAGTCTGGAAGAGATAATTGCTGAATGCATCTAAGCAAGAAGCTCGCCCTAAGATAAGGTTTCCCAAGGCAATAAAGCCTATGAAGGACAGTCGCAGACTACGACTTTGATAGGCGGGAGGTGTAAGCGTGGTAACACGTTCAGCTGACCCGTACTAATCGTCCGTTCGGCTTAATCATAAAACTTACTCAAGCCGTCGTTGAGTAGGGTTCACAAGCAATCCTTGTGAATTCACAGTATGTTCGGCAGCGGGCCGAACTTGTATACGCCAGCCTCTGTTGTCAAACTCCTTCGCCGAGTTGCGAATGGAGTTCACGAGTTTCCGGTGGTCATACCGCGAGGGTCACACCCGTTCCCATCCCGAACACGGAAGTTAAGCCTCGCCGGGCCGATGATACTGCACGGGTAACTGTGTGGGAACGTAGGTCGCCGCCGGGATAAAATTACGAAAGGCCCCGTTCTTCGGATCGGGGCCTTTTTTGTTTAGTGCGCACCTCGACTACTGCTGATCAAGTGTGGCTTGTGAAGACTTGGCCAATCCAAGAGAAACGTATCACGCGATTTTTGAATCGTTTATCATAGAAAGAAGTCGCTTAAAGCTTCTCGTTGGCAGTCGATCCCATCGACTCTGCTATCTTTGTGGACTAGCTTTTGCACCGTTGGCGACAAAGGGAGATGTGCTGTTGTGTGCGGTATCACTGGCTACACGCACCGTGGTCGTTCAGTCTCGCCTTCCGCAATTAGGGAAGCCACAGACTGTCTAATTCATCGGGGCCCCGATCAACAGGGGACATTCGAGTCGGCTGGTGTGTCTCTAGGGGCCGTGCGGCTCAAGATTATCGACCTTTCGGCGGGAGCGCAGCCTTTCTTTAGTGAGGACGGCAAGACCGTTCTGGTCTATAACGGTGAACTCTACAATTACCGCGAATTACGGAGGGAACTTGAGGGGTTTGGCCACTCCTTTTCAACCCACAGCGACACGGAAGTTCTTCTGCATGCCTTTTTGCAGTGGGATACCGATTGCTTTACTCGTCTCCGTGGCATGTTCGCGGCAGCATTTTGGCAGGAGGACCAGGGTAGGCTGGTTCTGGTTCGCGATCGAGTGGGGATTAAACCTCTCTACGTATTTCGAACGGGAGAGGATCTCTATTTTGGTTCGGAACTGAAGACGATACTGATGCACCCCGAGGTTCCGCGCCGCCTGGATCAAAAGGCCCTGCACTATTACCTGACGCTGAATTATGTGCCAGGGCCGTACACGCTGATTGAAGGCATTGAAAAAGTTCAGCCGGGTCACTTTCTCGAGTGGCGCGCCGGCGTTGTGCGCAATGCAGAGTATTGGAAATTGCCGCACACGCAAAATGAAGATTGGACGTTGCCGAAGGCCGAGGCGACCCTCGACCAACTTCTAACCTTATCGGTCCGGGAACATTTGCTTTCTGACGTGCCCGTGGGAATTTGGCTGAGCGGGGGAATCGATTCGTCCGCCGTTTTGCATTACGCCTCGCAGGAAAGCGCGCACGGGGTGATGACCTTTTCCATCACGTTTCAGGGACGCAGTTTTGACGAGACCCCCTATATTCATCGATTGGTCGAGCAATACCAAACTGATCATTACGAGCTCGATTTGAATCCGGCACTCGATTTGCCCGCGGCAATCGAGGAGCTGGCCTACTACTCCGATGAACCTTTCGCGGATGCGGGTGCGGTGCCCATCTGGTATTTGTCCAAGCTAAGCCGCCAGCACGCCATTGTCGCGCTGAGCGGCGAAGGCGCAGATGAACTTTTTGGTGGATACGTTACCTACCAGGCGGATCACCTGGTCGGTTACCTGCGACTGCTACCCGAGCCATCACGGCGGCTGCTTCTGGGAGCGCTGCGACATTGGCCGGTTTCTGACGAAAAAATCAGTTTCGAATATAAACTGAAGCGCTTTTTGGAAGGATCGCTGCTATCGCCAGATGAAGCGCATACGTACTGGAATGGGGCGTTCTCGAGAGCGCAACAGGAACAGCTGTTGCTGCAGACCAGTTATCAAGCCCGAGTACAAGATCTGTTTGACAGTGATCTGCCGGCAGCTGACCGCAAGGGCAGTCTTAATCGCTTTCTCGGATTCGATCAGAAATACTATCTGACCGATGATTTGTTGCAAAAAGTCGACCGCATGAGCATGGCCCATTCTCTCGAGGTTCGCCCTCCTTATCTCGACCACCGCATCATCGAATTTGCTTCCACTTTGCCAGACCAATTCAAAGTGAAGGGTCGAACTCTCAAGGTGATACTCAAGAGCCTGATGAAGTCGAAACTGCCGCCCAGCGTCATTCGCCGCGCCAAGACAGGTTTGGACATACCCACGCATGAATGGCTCCGAGGCCCGCTGCGGCCCTTCTTGGAAGAGACCTTAAGCCCGGAGGCCATAAAGCGCACGGGATTATTCCGCCCCGCCGCCATCGAAGCCTTGATGCGCGACCATATGGCACGACGCGCCAACTTTGGCTACCACCTTTGGGGCCTGATGATTTTATTTCTATGGATAAAGCACTGGAACATTCAAACCTCGAACGAACTCAGCCTGCCCCTTTCGGCTCGCGAAAGCGTTTCGAGTCAAGCTATCTCCTGATCCTGATTGCTGCGGCTGTTTTTTTTGGCTGCATCATTTCCCCGCCATCTTTGATGGACGACGTCGATGCGGTTCAGGCGCAGATTGCCCGCAACATGTTGAGCAGCGGCGACTGGGTCATTGCCCGACTGGATGGTGTCCCCTATCTTGAGAAATCGCCGCTCATCTACTGGATGACAGCGATTTCCTATCGCGTTTTCGGCGTGCATGATTGGGCCGCACGCATTCCGGTAGCGTTGGCCGCGGTCCTCCTTGCTTGGATTACTTACCGCTATGGCCGATGGGCTTTCGAGGCCAGGGCAGGGTATTACGCCGGTGTGGCGCTTGCCACGTGCGTCGGACTCTTCCTATTTACCCGCATACTGATACCGGATGTTATGTTGACCCTGACCACGTGCCTTGCCTATTGGGCATTCCAGCGTGCGGTGGATCGGGAAGAGCCACGGGTAAGATTCTGGGCGGCGGTACTCGCAGCAAGTCTCGGCGTTGGAGTGATGCTGAAGGGCTTGATCGCGTTGGTGGTACTGGGCGGCGGTGCCTTTGTTTACCTCGTTTTGACCGGACAACTGTTCTCGCTGGCGATGTGGAGACGGCTACACGTCGTTTCCGGCGCGCTGATTTTTCTGCTGATTGCTTCGCCCTGGCACATTCTGGCCACACGACGTATGCCACCCTATTTCGACTTCACGATGCACAGCGCGCCGGGAGAATATCACGGATTTTTCTGGTTTTATTTCATGAACGAGCATGTTCTGCGTTTTCTGAATCTCCGCTACCCACGCGATTACAACACGGTTCCGCGTCCGGCCTTCTGGCTGTTGCATCTGGTCTGGCTTTTCCCCTGGAGCGTTTACTTTCCGGCAGTCGCGACACAGAATTTCAAGCCCGTCGATCGCGCTGGCAGAACCCGACTGCTAGCCCTTTGTTGGATCGGATTTCTGCTGATATTTTTCACGTTTTCGACCACGCAAGAGTACTATTCCATGCCGATCTATCCGGCTCTGGCTCTTCTGCTAGGCAGCGCCATGACCATCGAAAACACCTGGACGCGTTGGGGAACGCGTGTGCTTGGTTTCATCACTGTGCTGTGTGCCCTGGCCATCGCCATTCTCCTCTATCTCGTACGCCGCGTCCCGGCCCCCGGCGATATCTCGAATGCGTTGCAACGGCATCCGGGAACCTACACGCTCTCCCTGAGTCATATGGGCGATCTGACGATTCAGTCTTTTGCCTATTTGCGGATGCCGCTCGTTATGGCAGGAATTGCGTTTCTGGTGGGCAGCCTGGGCTGTTGGCTTTTGCGCGGCCCACGTGTCTATCTAGCCGTCACGGTGATGATGGTGCTGTTCATTCACGCCAGTCGTGTCGCACTGGTGGTTTTTGACCCCTATCTTGCTTCGCGGCCATTAGCCACTGCCTTATTGCGGGCGCCGCAAGGAGAATTGATCATCGACGGACCGTACTACGAATTTTCGTCGGTGTTTTTCTACACGGACAGAAATGCTTTACTGTGGAACGGACGGAAAAACAATCTGCAGTATGGGTCTTATGCGCCGGGAAGCCCACCAGTATTTATTGACGACCGGCAGTTTCAAACCCTATGGAACTCCAACGACAGGTACTATGTGCTTTCCCCGGAAACTGGAGGAAAACACCTGAGGGAGACCGCGCCGAGCGACAGGCTTTTCCTCGTGGCCGAAAGCGGTACCAAGGCGTTGTATTCGAACCAACCTGCGAACTAGTCATTCGCCGCGCCTTGCAACGGATGACCTTCCTGCCGGAGTATGCGGGGAAGATCGTGGAACTGTTCGGTTTCGGTCGAACCTGCTAAAGCGGTCGTAGAGGCAGTGCCGCTGGTAATCACGTTCTGCACTTCGTCGAAATATCCAGTTCCCACGAAGCGCTGGTGTTTCACCGCCCCATAGTTATTCTCGCGCTCGCTTTCGAACTCCGCTTCCTGCAACTGTGAATAGGCGGCCATGCCTGACTGCTTGTACGCGCGCGCCAGTTCAAACATGGTGTGGTTCAGGGCGTGGAAACCGGCCAAGGTAATGAACTGGAATTTATATCCCATGGCGCCCAGTTCGCGCTGAAACCGCGCAATATCGTTCTCGCTTAGGTGTTTGCGCCAATTAAATGAAGGAGAGCAATTGTAGGCCAGCAACTTGCCCGGATATTCGGCGTGAAGCGCTTCTGCGAAAATGCGCGCCTCTTCCAGATTGGGTTTGGAAGTTTCCCACCAGATTAAATCCGCATAAGGAGCGTAGGCCAGACCACGCGCTATGGCAGCCTTCAGACCACCGGCCACTCCGAAAAAGCCCTCCGGGGTTCGTTTGGCAGTGCAGAATTTGCGATCGCGAGGATCGATGTCGGTGGTCAGTAAATTGGCGCTATCCGCATCCGTGCGCGCCATGATCAAAGTCGGTACACCCATGACGTCGGCAGCCAAACGTGCTGCAACCAGCTTTTGAATCGCTTCCGTCGTGGACACCAAAACCTTTCCTCCTAGGTGACCGCACTTTTTTGCCGAGGAAAGCTGATCTTCGAAGTGAACGCACGCCGCTCCCGATTCAATCATCGCCTTCATCAATTCAAATGCATTCAGATTTCCACCGAAGCCGGCTTCGGCGTCTGCGACCATGGGCGCAAACCAGCATTTGCCATTCTTCCCCTCAGCGTGATGAATCTGATCGGCGCGCATCAGGGCCTGATTGATGCGGCGCACCAGGTTGGGCACGCTGTCCGCGGGATATAAGCTTTGATCCGGATACATCTGGCCGGACAGATTGGCATCGGCGGCAACCTGCCAACCGCTGACGTAGATGGCCTGTAGGCCCGCAGCCACTTGCTGAATGGCTTGATTCCCGGTCATTGCGCCCAGCGAGGTCACATAGGGTTCCGTGTGGAGCAGCTTCCATAAGCGCTCTGCTCCCAGTCGCGCCAGCGTATGTTCCACGTGCACTGTGCCGCGAAGCCGCTCGACATCTTCGGCGCGGTAGGGCCGCTTGATGCCATTCCAGCGGGGATCCGACTGCCACCGGCTCTCCAATTCCTGAGCAATCGAGCTTTTCGTCGAGGTCATGCGTGTTTCTCCTTGTGGGCAGGGCCGGTAGTTTGCCCGGCACCATGCAATCTGCTTCACAGGGATCTGATTGTGGGGAAAAGGTCGTGGTCAGTCAAACGAATTGTCGTTATCATAGTGATAGAGAATAATTATCAGTACGTCCAATACAAAGAACTTTGCAGTTCGGGAGGCTGGCCATAGAAATCGTGCAACTCGAGACATTTCTTGCTGTTGCCTCCTATGGGGGCTTTCACCGGGCTGCCGTAGCCTTGCGCGTTAGCCAGCCAGCGGTGAGCGCCCGCATCCATGCACTGGAGGACTCGCTTGGTATTCGCCTATTCGAACGCGGCCCGGGGAGTTTTTCGCTCTCCGCCGCCGGAAAAATCCTGCGTTCCCATGCGGAACAGTTGCTACGCCAGGTGGCTGTCGCCCGGCAAGCAGTCCACGAGTTACGGCCGGTTTCCGGCGGCGCTGTGCCCATCGCTGCATCGCTTTCGATCTGCACTTACCTACTGCCGGAAGTGTTGAAGAAATATCAAACGGACCATGCCAATGTTGTGGTGAGCGTGAGAAGTGGCAACTCTGCCCAGGTTTTGAAAATGGTCCTGGATGGAGAAGTGGATTTCGGGCTGGCCCGCTCTCTGCATCATCCCGAAGTGGAAACAATCAGTCTACGTGACGATCCTTTGATTCTCGTAAGCCATCCGCGGCATCCCGCTACGACAAAACGAAGAATAAGCCTCGAGGAACTAGAGTCGTTGCCGCTGATCTCCTACGATCGGGGTTCCAGCGATTGGACGCTGATGAACGGGCTCTTTCGCCGTGTGGGGCTGCTCCCAAATATCGTTCTGGAGGTAGAAACGATTGAAGCATGCAAACGGATGGTACTACGAAAATTGGGAGTCGCCTTTCTGCCCCAAATTGCAGTGCATGATGAATTGCGAAACCGAAAGCTTGTGGCGCTGGAAATCACGGACGCAGAAACCCTGCGGCGCAGCCTGGACGTAATCGTTCCACGACGTCGCCCGCTGTCCCAAAGTGCCCGACAACTGCTCGAGAGGTTGCGGGAGGCAACGCGCGCCATCCCGGACAAAAAACCTCATGGCAAACGATAGTCGCTAGACAAGTTGCTCGCTTCGGTTCACTCTCCTGCATACAATGAACCGTCCGATCAAGAAATATGAGTAGAACCAAAGGCACTGTACTCATAACCGGTGGCACAGATGGCCTTGGCAAGGCGGCGGCATTGCTGCTCGCCCGCCGCGGTTATTTCGTCTTTGCCGCCGGAAGATCCCCCGCCAAGCGCGAAGAACTCGATCGCTTTGCGCGCCAAGAGCACCTCCCCTTGTCTTCGCTGGAGATGGATGTTTCCGACAGCACCTCGGTACAAAGTGGCGTCGCACTCGTGATGGAAAAAGGTGGTAGCATCGACGTCTTGATCAACAACGCCGGCATTGGTTATATGGCGGTTATCGAAGAAATACGCCTGGAGGATTTCCGGAGGCAATTCGAAATCAATCTTTTTGGCATACTGCGTGTCACCCAAGCGGTTCTCCCACACATGCGCGAGCGGCGACGTGGCCGCATCTTGATGATGAGCAGCGCCGCGGGGCTGGTTTCGCCCCCGACATATGGCGCTTACAGCAGCAGCAAGCACGCACTCGAAGGCTTCTCTAACGCTCTCCGGTTGGAGATGTACGCTTTCCACGTGGAAGTCATCCTAATTGAACCGGGATATATCGTGACCAATTTTCAGCAGACGGCAAAGGAACTGGCCCAGCCCTATTTCGAGCGCGGGAAAACCAGTCCGTACGCCAAGATTTACTCTGGCGCTTTGGCGGGCTCAGATCAAGGCAGGGGACATTCCAAGACCACGCCGGAAGACTGCGCGAAGGTCATGCTCGAGGCCATCGAAGCGCCTCACCCAAGGGCCCGTTACCTGGTTACCCCGACCGCAAAATGGATTTCATTCGGTAAGCGAATTCTGCCGGACTCTTTCCTGGACTTCTTTTTGCGCAGAAGGTTCGGCGTCACCCGCTGAAATTGACTGAGATTCTTAGTTTGAGGCTTGGAAGGACAAGCTGTTTTCTCGTAACTCTTCCCATTTCTTACGCCATGCTTCATGGATAGGGCTTTCCGCGTAATCGGCGGCGGCCTCGGCGTTCGCGAATTCAATAACATAAACACCGTCGAATTCGCGGATCTGATTCCGTTCTGTCTTCAACCAAATATTCTTGATACCCGGAATCTTGGCTGCCATATCCTTGATTCCTGCAATCGCCTTTTCCTGGTCGTTCAACGAAGTGGTAGGACGGAACTTGTAAGCAACCACGTGGATGACGGTTTTCGGTTGGCCAAACTTGTTTAGCGCAGACACCTGAGTGGTCGCCGCGCTTCCCATCACAATCCCAGCTAAAAACAGTGCGCTGCCGGCCAGCAATGAGAGCGTACTGCGGTTCAGTGACAACATGGATTCCTCCCCGGTGAAAACCTTTCCAGTCTAAGCAACTATCAGGCGAGCGGCAACCGGCCTAATGACGCGATTTGACGCATGGAAACCGTGCGATTACGCTGAATCCGGCGCAGGGGAGACCAATGAGGCGAATGGTTTGTGTGTTGCTACTTCTGAGTTGCGCTCTGGCAGGGCCAACAAAATTGGCGGCTCAGGGCCACGAACAGGCAAACCAGGAAGCGCGCGCGATCTTAAAACAGTTGATTGAAATCAACACGACAGAGTCGGCCGGGAGCGTGAGCAAAGCTGCCGAAGCCATGGCCAAGCGATTGCTCGATGCGGGGTTTCCCGAGAAGGACGTGATGGTGGCTGGCCCGGATGCACGCAAGAAAAATCTGGTCGCCCGCCTGCGGGGTACCGGAAAACGGGCGCCGATTCTCTTCATTGGGCATCTGGACGTGGTAGAAGCTCGCCGTGAAGACTGGAGCATGGATCCCTTCCAATTGATCGAGGTGGACGGAAATTTCTATGGCCGGGGCACGCGAGACATGAAGTCTGGCGATGCAATCCTGATGATGGCTTTTTTGCGACTGAAACGGGAAGGTTACCTGCCGGATCGCGATTTGATCTTGGCTTTGACTGCCGATGAGGAAACCGGAGATTCCAATGGCATCGATTGGTTGCTGAAGGAACATAAAGACTGGATTGATGCGGAATACTGCATCAATCTGGATGGCGGGGAGTTTGAACGCCTAAAAGGCGAACGGGTGCTGGCCGGACTGCAGGCAAGCGAAAAGGTTTATGCCGACTTTACGTTCGAGACCTCTAATCCAGGAGGCCACAGTTCCATACCAGGTCCGGACAACGCGATTTATGCGCTAGCGGCAGCATTGGGGAAGCTGGAGAAATATTCGTTTGCGGTAAAAATGAATGAGGTTACGCGAGGTTATTTTTCGCAGTCAGCCAGTTTTGCTTCAGGTCCGCTTGCGGCCGACCTCCGCGGAGCCGCACAGCAGCCACCAAATCCATCCGCGATCCAACATTTATCCACCATCCCCTATTACAATTCGTTGCTGCGTACAACGTGTGTAGCAACAATGCTCGCCGGCGGCCATGCGCCAAACGCGTTACCCCAATCCGCTCGCGCGACGGTGAACTGCCGCATTTTCCCAGGGGAAGATCCCGAGGAAGTGCGCAAGACGTTAGAACGCGTTGTGGCAGATCCCAACGTGAAAGTGAACCCTGTCGCAGAGAAAACAGCAGACGGGAAATTGATCCCGATCGTGGCCGTCCCGCCCTCCGCACTTGTGCCGGAACTGACGAACGCGCTCGAGCGCACGCTTTCCGCCATGTGGTCTGGAATGCAAGTCGTGCCCACCATGTCCACCGGAGCCACGGACGGGAAATATCTTCGTATCGCCGGCATTCCAACTTTTGGAATTGCTTGCATGTTTTTCGATATGGAGGACGACCGCTCTCATGGCAAGGACGAACGAGTGGGCGTGCAGGATTTCTATGACGGCGTCGAGTTTGCCTATCGATTCATGAAGTCACTCTCGTCGTGAGACGCTGCCTGCGAGCAACCGAAATTCAAGCCCATGGAAAGAGCCCCCGAACTTCGCGGGCTCCTTTCGTTGGAAGAAAAGATTCGGCTCACGGTTTGGAAGGATCCGGAGCTTCACCCGGTTTATCGCCTGGTTGAGGCGACGCGGTGCTGGCCGCGACCGGCTTCGCTGCCTCAGTGCCGTAGCGCACTAAATAGGGCATAAACGGCGTTATTTCAAATGGCATCTTTTCGCGTTCTGCCACTGTGCCCACAGGCTTGCTCTTGATCAATTCCAACTTGTCATTCCAAGGATCGATCTTGACACGTCCTCCAAGAGGCAGTGCGGCGATCTTCTGAGGGTTCTGCTTTGGGTCGACCGGTGCGGTGGACTTCAAATCATTGATCTGAGGAACACGATTGCCGAGGTGGCCGCTGATCAGATTCGGAATCTCCTTCTGCCTGGTATCAAGCGCCTGCAGGAAGAGCCCTGCATTGCCCAATTGGTTCTTATAGGGAGAATTGTTGAGAATCTGGATGGCCTTGGCGTTGGCAGCGGCCTCTTCTTCGGGGGTGCGCGCAAACCCGAAGTGGCGGAAAGTGTCCTTGTCTTCGACCAGCAACTGATCGAAGAAGGCGTATTGGGAATCAAGCCGGTGGCCCAGAACCACGTGGCTGAGCTCGTGCGCAAGTATGGTAGCCAAGCTTGCCTCATCCGGAAGCACATCGATCAGGCCACGACTGAGAACGATGGTATGGCCTAGGGTGAACGATTCCAAAGTCGATGTCATCAGCACGCGGCAGCGAACCTCGGGATCAACGTCGATATTGTTCGTTACTTCCAGGTTATTGACTACCGTTTCCAAAACTTTGTCCACTTCGCCCTTCTGGGACATCAAGCCAATACGCTCCAAGCGGTCGGTTATGTTGTCCTCGGCTTGGCGGTCCCAGGAGCGCTGCGCCTGGATGGGCGATAGGTCATTGGCGGATTTGGTATCGTCGGTGACCGGAGATTCGATGAGAATCTTGCTCAACTCTTCTTCTTTGGAGGAGTTGGTCAGGTTATAGCCCCACAGGCGGGTCTGGGCTTTGAAGTCCAGCTTCTTGCTGAGTGCGTAGTGCAGATCCTTTTCCTCGCTATACACGAAGGTAGGCAGCCACAGGCCCGGCTGCACGTTGGTGCGCCAGCTATCAAAGTGGAAATACCAACTGGAATGCCCATTGCCGCTGTATGCGCCATTGAATCGCACGATGTGGAAGTCCTGATCCTCCACCCAAATGCGACCGAGGAAGCGGCCACGATTATTCTTTTCCGAGGGCGTGACGTCGAACACCAGACAGCGCACTTCACCGAGGAATTCGCGGCGAACATAGTCGAACTTATAGTGCTGCTTGTCGAAGCCGTTGGTGTCAATGAAGATCATTTGCAGGAAGCCATCCGGCAGATACTCCATCGCAAAGCTGAAGAAGTTGCCGATGGAGCCGACGACCTTCTTGCCTTTGCTGGTAGTGTCGTTTAACGGCACAAGGTTGACACCCTTCTGGAAGTTGGCCCGGCCGAGGAAATACTTATCGCCCGCGGGCACTGTCCCGAGGTCCTTGTCCGGTTTGAGATTTTGGATGTAAGTCTCGACGATGGGTGAGTAATTGCGCATCTGGCCATACAGGTGCTGCTCATTGCTGATCACCCGATCCAGCGCCTGATCCATTGTTCGCGGCTGGTCCGCCGCCGGCGCCGCTGGAGTATTCGCCATCAGCGGCATGCTCGCGCATGCACCGAGGAGCAACACGAGAATATTTTTCGACAACTTTCGCATGATCATTCTCCCTCAGTAGGCCAGCCGGAATTCGATTCGGATTACGGCCGGGTAGTCCACCGGCTCGCCTTGACGCTTTGCCGGCTTGAATTTGATCTGTTGAGCGGCACGGATCGCGGTCTCGTCGAGTCCATGGCCCAATCCGCTGACTACGCGATTCATTTGAATGGTACCGTTGGCAAGAAACACTACATCCAGACGCACATCGCCTTCAACTTTCATGCTGCGCCCTTCTGCAGTATATTCCGGGCGCGGCTTCTCCAAAATCTCAGGCGCTGAATCTACCGGGCCAGATGCCCCGGTTTTCTTCTTTGGCGCGTCGGTCGAAGTATCGGTGGAGGCAAAACCGCCAGCCACCACTACGCCCTTCTTTCCGCTCCCCGTCGGAGGGGTTGCTGTGCCATTGCCGAATCCCGTGCTGGCGACGGTTCCTGCAATACCATTCTTGCCGCCAGTACCATTGCCAAAGCCCTCACCCCCCGGCAACGCCGGCGAGCCCAGGCGATTCGCATTGGTCGGGTGTTTCGGGTCTCCCTTTCCGGGGATGCCATTCGGGTCGCCAAAGCCGCCCGTTTGCACTTGATCAACGGGGGCTTTCACTGTTGCGGGGGCCGCGCTGCCCGTCATATTGCCTAGCTTCACGTCATCCTTTGGACGCTTCGGGCCGTTTTCTTTAGCGTCAATCTTGACGTCCTCAAAGGCAGGCTTCACGTCCGGAGCCTTGACTTCTATCTTCTCAATCTTAGGCTGCACGGCTTTCGGTGTGGCCAGATTCGCAAAAATATGAGGCTGTTGGGGATTCAATTTTGGCGGTTCCACAGGAATTTCAGGCTTGGCCTCAAGCTTTGGTGCGGGAGTCTTCACTTTGGGTGGAGGAGGTGGAGGCGGTGCTACCGGGATCTCCGTCATTGGTTGGGCAATGGGCGTGGAAGTATAGAAGTGAATTGCGGTCTTCATTCCCTCCGGATAAAGAAGAGGGACCAGGATGAAGAAGCCCAGGATACAGATCTGAACGATGGCACTGGCGCCCACTCGGCCCCAGTTGGGTTTCTGTTCAGGCAGCAAGGCGAGTCGGGCGGGAATAGGTTTGCTCCCGATCTGCTGCTTCCATGCTTCGGTACTAGCAGTGCGGCCCCGATTGGCGTTGAAACCAACGCCTAAGGAGGTTCTACGTGGTGGATCAGCGATCATTGTGGTCATCCGCTTGCCGCCTCATGCATAAGTTCCTCCCGGAACTTGATTCCGGAGAATCAAGCTCACTCCCAACTCGGAAGGTTCTCGGTAGCCAGTACGAGCGTACTGATTAGGGAGAGGCCTCCGAATAGGACTTTCGTACCAAAGACGCGTACTCGCTAATGACGACGCGAGTGCACACTTGAGGACGAAAAACTACCGGGATAAACCCGCCGAGGCGAATTTCGTTGCGGGGCGGAGAGCGCAACGTCCCCTAGGATACCGCAAACTGAGGGGGAGCGACCTGTTGATTTATGCACCGGTGCCTCCAGGGGGGTAACGACTTTGATGCACGGGTTGTATAAGACGTTGGTTGCGCCCGCAGGCCCGCAAGATATAGAAATAAGGGAGTTAAGAGTGGTCTAAGGAGAAGTGTGCCGCACGACCCCAGCCCTAACCCTCGCCGGGACTCGGTGGAGACCTTGCACGAGTTAGATTCGCGCCTGGGTTTGCTCTACGCCAACTCCTCCTCCACGGCCTGGGGCTTGACGCGTTCCCAATTCGTATTCGCCATCGAAAGGAGCGTGGTCAAGCGCTTCGAAGAATGCCCAGTCAATCGCCAGGCAGTCGAAGAGTATCTGCAAACCCTCCATATCGATGATCTGGTACTCTCCGCCGCTTGTATGACCGGCTCGGAACCCGCTTGGGAGTACTTCGTTCGAACTTATCGCGGCTATCTCAGGGCCGTGGCTGTCACGATAACGAAAGGGAGTAAGTCTGGAACGGACGCACAAGAACTGGCAGATTCGCTCTTCGCGGAACTGTTCGGATTGGTCGACAGGGAGCGGGGCGAAGCTTCTCTTCTCCGTTATTTTCACGGGCGCAGTTCCCTGAAAACCTGGCTACGAACCATTTTGGCGCAACGTTACATCGATCGTATCCGGCAAAGCCGCCGGTGGCAGCCGATTGAACGGGAAGATGGGGAGGAGGAGAAGCCGCTGCCAACACAAATTGTCTCAACGCCTTCTGTTGATCCACATCGGGGGCGATATCTGCAACTCTTCCTCCTTGCCCTAAACGACTCTCTCGATGCGCTGAACCCTGGGGACCGCAAACGCTTGGAACTTTATTACGCCAGGGGGAAAACACTTGCGGAGACCGGACGTTTGCTCCGTGAACATGAATCGAGTGCCTCTCGCCATTTGGAGCGCACCCGCCGCGAACTGCGCGCTAAAGTGGAAGAATGTTTGCGCAGTGGACGCTACGCTGGTCTGCCGGCGATGAGCGATGCGGAAATCGGCCTCTGTTTCCAATATGCAGCCGAGGATTCTCCCATCGACTTCCGCCAAATGTTTCCAGAAAAGCCGGCCAAAACGGGGGAAACCGCGCGAAAGGAATCCTCGTGAGTCACTGCAAGAAACGGTTCCGGAAACATTCTAAGAAAGGAGAGAGCTATGCCGACTGACGACCGCGATTCGCAATTGGAGCGTGCATTAGCGCGGCACCTGCGCAACGCTTCTCCTGATTCCGCCTGTCCTGATGCGGAAACCCTCGCGGCGTATCACGAACGAACACTTCCGCTGGAAGAAATGTCCCGCTACAAGGAGCACATCACAGGATGTGAGCGTTGCCAGGAAACCTTGGCTCTTGTAGAGCAAACCGGAGATCATCCCGCGGAAGAGTGGGAGCACCAGAACGAATTGGAGCCGGTGGAACACATGGCGTTATCTGCGGCACCAACCACGGTCACTAAGCGTGCCTCAAGCGAGAAAATCCTGGCGGAGACGCCTTCTGCCAAGTCCATATCCGCATCCGCAAAAAGGGAAACAATGCCGAGCCGCCCACCGTGGCGGTGGATTGTACCCATCGGGGCAATCGCCGCAAGCGTTATCGTTTGGATCGGTGTGAACGAAATTCGAATGCAGCGCTTACGGCAAATGAGCACAGCACAAATGGCAGAAAATCGGCCAGCCGCTGCGCAACTGCCACAACCAAGTACGGAATCCGTAGATCGATTGAGGAAAGAGATAACGCCAGCTGAACAAAAAGATAAGGAAGTTTCCCGGACGAAGTCGATTGCTCCCGTGCCGCCTCAGATGGCTTCCCGGCAGAGAGCAGAATCTTCGACGGGTGCCGGTGCAGTACCTTCCTCAGAGAACAACTTGGCCATCCAAGAGCAAAACGAAGAAGCTACGGCGGGGGGGAGATTGGCAAAGCCGCAGGTGGCCTCGCCTCCTTCTAACCTGGCTGCGAAAAGCCGTTCTCTGGATTCCGCGGGGCTACCTCCTCCGTCCGCCCCCAGCGTGAGCAACTCCGCTGCTGCCGAGAAAAAGAAGGAAGAACAGCGAAAAAGTTTGACTGAAAGTCTCGCCGTAACCGCAGCGGCGCCGGCGGTGAGCATGACCTCAGCAGAAATGGTAGCCGTGGAGGGCCGTGATGCGGCCGATCTTATGAAACTCGCCATCGCCAGTCGTCGATACATTGTCGCCCCAGGCGAGAAGCAGGCCTGGCGTCTTGGTGATGCTGGCAAGATCGAACGCAGCACCGATCGTGGCAGGACCTGGAAATTGCAGCAGAGCGGAGTGACCGCCGATTTGACGGCGGGTTCCGCTCCCTCGGATAAGGTGTGCTGGGTGATCGGCAAAACCGGAACTCTGCTCCTCACCACGGATGGCGGAAAGCACTGGAAGCTAATCTCTTCTCCCATCACCGAAGACTTGGGTGCGATTCATGCAACGGATGCCCTCCACGCCTCAATTTGGGATGTTCCCAATCGCAAAAGTTTTGAAACCAGTGACGGCGGCCTGACCTGGAAGCAAACGGCAAACGAGTAGCGGCACGATGCAAGAAATTCCCCCGGATTCGTTCTCACTGGGAACGCAGATTCTGGCTAAGGAGCTTCCATGAACACTTCCCATATCACCAAGAGCACCAGGCGACGCTGGGCTACAGCTGGCGCGGTTATCGCCCTCGCCGGAGCAGCGGCGTTGGTGCCGTCTTACCAGGCGGGTAAGAAAGACGAAGGACAAGAGAGAAATGCGCCGGCGGTAGGCACGACGGATCAGAGCACTTCACTGGGTGATCAAACCGATCTGGCTGTCACAGTGTATAACTCAAACATCGCCCTGGTGCGCGATGTTCGCCAGTTGCAATTGCCGAACGGCACCTTCCGCCTGAAATTTATGGACATCGCGGCCACTGTGAATCCTGCCACTGTTCATTTTCGTTCTCTGACTGAACCGGAAAAGGTGGGAGTGCTGGAGCAAAACTACGAATACGACTTGCTCGAACCGAACAAACTGCTCAACAAGTACGTCGGCAAGGAAGTCACTCTCATCCGCAGTTACATGGAGAACGGTACGACCAAGCGGGAAGAGATTAAGGTTACGCTCCTCGCGAACAATAATGGCCCCGTCTGGAAAATCGGCAATGACATCGTTACGGGTGTCTACGGCGAAGCGTACCGGTTCCCGGAGGTTCCTCCGAACCTGTATGACAGGCCGACTTTGCTAATGTCCTTGGAGAACTCTGGGTCGCGCAAGCAGACCATTGAGACCTCTTACCTGGCGAACAGCCTTTCCTGGAATGCCGATTATGTGCTGACGGTAGCGCGAGACGATAAAACTGCCGATCTCGATGGCTGGGTGACCTTAATCAACAACTCGGGCACGGCTTTTCATAATGCGAAACTGCAACTCGTAGCGGGTGACCTGAACCGTCTCCCCGCCAGGGACCAATATAGGGCCATGGAGATGGTTGCGGCGGCTCCGGCGGCAAAGGCAGCGAACGGTTTCGTCCAGGAAAATTTCAGCGAGTATCACCTCTATTTACTGGGACGGCGTACTTCCGTCGAAGACAAAGAGACCAAACAGATCAGCCTGCTGGAGGGCACCGGTATTCCTGTGGAAAAACTGTTCGTTGTGAACGGGCAGAATTTCTATTATCGCAACGCGCAGAACCCCAGTTCCCCGCTAAAGGACGCTGTAATGGTTTTTTACAAATTCAAGAATGAAGAGAAGGCCGGCCTCGGCATCCCGCTGCCCGGAGGGAATCTCCGTGTCTACCAAAAGGATTCCAAGGGCGGTTTGCTATTCATTGGCGAGGACCACATCGAGCACACACCCAAAGACGAATCCATCACAGTGAAAATTGGAAACGCCTTCGACGTGGTTGCAGAGCGCAAGCAGACGGACTTCAAGAAAATTGCCGACCGCGTATATGAAATGGAGTTCGCCATCACGCTGCGAAACCACAAAGACACTCCAATTAACGTCGAGGTCAATGAACCTATCGGTGGCGACTGGGAAATGCTTTCTTCCACGTTCGAAGCGAAGAAGACTGCTGCGTTTGCCGCGCAATTCAATGTTCCGGTGAAGCCAAATGGAGAATCGGTCCTGAAGTACCGAATCCGCGTCCATTGGTAAACATGCTTGTGCAATATTGGCCGGAGCTCATCCGATGGAGTGAGCTCCAGATTTCACGCAATACCCGCCACAAATATCATTTCGGGTGAAGCGTCAGCCAAGTGTGAGCCGTCAAAATTCCCGTAAACGGCTTCGAGGCGAAAACCGCAGCGCGCCAGCAGATGCTCCACCTCATACCGGAAGAAGTAGCGCAGGGTCCAGGCCATCACCAACCGTTCCTGTTTTCCACCCGGATGTGTCACGCGAAAAATCATCTCCACATCGTTTCGTTGTAAGGCGCGGTGGAACGCGGTAACGCGTTCGAAAAGTGCCACGTGGCGACCGTCTGGCAGGTCATATTTGAGCAACTCCGTTTCATTCAGAAAAACTGGATCGTGCATCCGTTCGGGATCCGTCTGGAAGAAATCCATGATTGCGTGGCCGTTGGCGGCCAAATGTTTGCGGACGGAATTCAGGCAACCTATTTGTTGTTCGGTTTCCAGTAAGTGCTGGAATGGCCGAAAAGGGATCACAATGGTGCGAAATTTCTCACCCAGGTCAAAATGCGTCATGTCGCCCTGGACCAGGTGGACCCGCTCTCGCGCTTCCCGGCGCAACGAAGCGCGCTTTTCCACG
The DNA here is from genome assembly GCA_963775865.1 of Candidatus Acidiferrales bacterium. Lineage (GTDB taxonomy): Bacteria > Acidobacteriota > Terriglobia > Acidiferrales > UBA7541 > Acidiferrum. Next base: position 177,637 of record CAVZKU010000004.1, read on the forward strand.
GCACGCTCCAGCATTTTTTCTGAAATGTCGAGTCCGACGATGCGATAGCCTGCTTCCGCGATTGCCAGAGTGATGCGCCCTGTGCCGCAACCCAGTTCCAGGATCGGGTCGCCATATTTCCTACCCGCATTGGAGTAGAAGGCCACATCCTGCGTTCGCTGCTTCACGATTGGCGAAGTATCGTAGTAGTCCGCAATGAAACTATCGTAGAGGGCCTTTTGTTCGTTCATTCATTCACCATCGCGTCCGCCTCGATTTCCACAAGCATTTCAGGTGAAATGAGCTTACTTACTTGAACCATGGATGTAGCCGGGCGAATGTCCTTGAAAAATTCGCCATGTGCGCGGCCGATTTTCTCCCACTCCGCAATATTCATGACGAAGATGCGTGTGCGCACCACATCCTGCAAGCCCGCTCCCGCGCCAGCCAGAGCCGCTTCAATGTTTCTGATCGTCTGCACGGTCTGGGCATAAGGATCGCCTACGCCGACGATCTGACCGTCCGGTCCGGTAGCGGTCGTGCCAGAAACGCTGATGTGATTGCCAATGCGGACTGCGCGAGAGTAGCCCACAATCGGCTCCCAGGGAGTTCCACTGGCAAAATTCTGTCTTGGCATATTGGCTCCTTCCGGTAAGCGGCCTGCCGTGCGCTTACAGCCTGCATGCTAAACTTAAACGAAGTATCGCACAGGGCAAAATCGTCCGTCTGGCCCGGCAAAGAGATAAATACGATGCGCTGTAACAATATTATCGAAGCGGTGGGAAAGACGCCGCTGATCCGGCTGCACCGCATCGCCAACGGCTTGAAGCCCCAAATCTGGATAAAGGCTGAAATGCTGAATCCCGGCGGTTCCGTAAAAGACCGCATCGGCATCACGATGATCGACGATGCCGAAAAGAAAGGCCTCTTGAAGTCCGGTGGCACGATCATCGAGGGCACCAGCGGAAACACCGGAATGGGATTGGCGCTGGTGGCAGCCGTGCGCGGTTATAAATGCGTGTTTACGACCACCGACAAGCAATCCAAAGAAAAGGTAGATTTGCTGAAGGCGCTTGGCGCGGAAGTGATTGTTTGCCCAACCGCCGTTGAGCCGGAAGATCCGCGCAGCTATTACAGTGTCGCAAGGAAACTGGCGCGAGAGATTCCCAATTCGTATTATCCGAATCAGTACGACAATCCCACCAATCCGGAAGCGCACTACAAGACGACCGGCCCCGAAATCTGGGACGACTCGGAAGGCAAAATAACTCACTTCGTTTGCGGCATGGGCACTGGCGGCACGATCAGCGGAGTAGGCAAGTATTTGAAAGAAAAGAACCCTAAGGTGCAAATCATCGGTGTAGATCCTGAAGGTTCGCTTTACTACGATTTTCATAAGAACGGCAAAATTGTCAAAGCGAGAACCTACGTGGTCGAGGGAATCGGCGAGGATTTCTTCCCTACTACGATGCACATGAACATTCTGGACGACGTCATCCAGGTGAATGATGAGGAATGCTTTGTCGCCGCGCGCCGCCTGGCGAAGCTCGAAGGAATTTTCACAGGCGGTTCCGGAGGTGGATGCTTGTCCGGGGCGCTTCGTGTGGCGAAGGATATTGGACCTGAGGCGTTCGTCGTTGCCCTGATGCCTGACACTGGCATGCGTTATTTGAGCAAGGTTTACAACGACGAATGGATGCGCGAGCGCGGCTACGTGGAATCGAGCGTGCCCCTCACTGCCGCTGAGGTCGTTAACGCCAAGAAAGGGTCTGGCAAGGTCCGCGACCTGGTTACAGCGCGACCGTACCAAACCGTCTTTCATGCCCTAAAGACCATGCAAGAACAGGATATTTCCCAGATTCCGGTGTTCGAGGAAAACACGCCCATTGGCACGGTTTATGAAGACCAGATCCTTACGCTTGCCTTGCAAGGGAAGGATTTGCGCAAGTTGGTGGTACGCGAAGTGATGGCCAAGCCGCTGCCCAAGGTGCCCAAAAATGCGCCGGTCGAGCGCATCACCTACATTCTCAGTCACGAGAACCCCGCGGTGTTCGTGGAGATGGATAATGCTCGGTTCGAAATCCTCACGAAGTACGATCTGATGAGCACCGTTGCCGGCCTTATGGAACAAAAACGCTAGCACCAGTTGGCGCGCAGCCATTAACTACACAGGACCGAACCAGTGAAAATTCCGGATTTCAACGACCAGCTGAAAACTTCGATTCTCATTGCGGATGGAGCGATGGGTTCGATGTTGCACGATACGGTAGGTACGGTGCGCTGCTTTGACGAGCTGAACACCACCGAACCGGAAGCTGTTTTTCGCGTGCACCAGGCCTATATCGAAGCCGGTGCCCAGATCATCGAGACCAATACGTTTGGCGCGAACCGTTTTAAGCTGGCTCCTTTGGGACTCGGTGACGACGTCCAGCGCCTGAATAGCCGGGGAGTAAAAATTGCCCGAGAAGCACGCGAATCCGCCGCACGAGAAGTCCTCATCGCCGGTTCGATTGGCCCGTTGGGTATCGGTGTTCAAGCACGCCATCCGGAACCGCAGCAGATTCTTGCGGTTTTTCATGAGCAGGCTCTCGCGCTTGAAGAACGAGGCGTGGATCTTTTTGTACTCGAGACGTTTTCCTATATCGAAGAACTGCAACTGGCAATCGACGCGATTCGCTCTTTTTCTTCTTTGCCGATCGTTGCCCAGCTGACCTACTCCGAAGAAGGCACGATTTATGGCGATCTGACGCCATTGCTGGCTGCGGCGATGCTCAAAGAAAAAAACGTTCAAGCTGTCGGCGCGAATTGCACGCTCGGCCCCCAGTCACTTTTGCCTATCCTTCAGGAGTTGGTGAACGCCGGAAATGGAAACGTCAGCGGGATGCCGAATGCTGGCTTCCCGAAACGCGAAGGGGATCGCATCGTTTATCCTAAGTCTTCGCCTGCGTATTTCGCGGAGTTCGCTAGGGAAGCCGCGGAAATTGGTGTGAGGATTCTCGGCGGCTGCTGCGGCACCACGCCGGCGCATATCCGTGCTATGGCGGAAGCGGTTAAGTCTCTCCGGCCTGTACAGGCCCACAGCCAGGCCACAGTAGTGGCCAAGGCACAGCCCGCTGCCGCCGTTCCGGAACGTGAGCCCGAGAGCAAGCTCTGGAAAAAACTGCAGAAGAAAGAGTTTGTGGTGTGTGTGGAGATTGATCCGCCGAAAGGAATCTCCCTCGATCGTATTTATGAGCAGGTCGACAAAGTGATGGCCTCGCAGAAAGTCGACGCGATCGACATCAATAGCGGTGCCATGGCTCGTGTGGGGATGGATGCGCTGATCGTCGCAGGCGCCTTGGAGGCACGCGGGATTGAAACGGTTCCTCACCTGACCACGCGAGACCAGAACATCATTGGATTGCAGGCCATGCTGCTGGGTGCCTGGACTGTTGGCGGCGTGCGGAACGTCCTTGGCATCACGGGCGATCCGCCCTCGGTTGGCGATTACCCTGAGGCCAGCGGCGTCTATGAAGTGGACTCGGTGGGATTAACCAAGATTCTGCACCGGTTGAACCAGGGCACGGACTGGGCGGGAAAGACGCTCGGTGGCCAGACAAATTTCACGATTGGCGTAGCTCTGAATCCTATGGCTGACGATCTGGACAATGAAATCGCCAGGTTCCACGCAAAGATTGAGGCGGGGGCTCATTTTGCGATGACGCAACCTTTGTTCGATCCCGCACACTGGTATGCTTTCCTGAAAAAACTGGGGGACAAGCCGGTTATACCTGTATTGATTGGGGTGTGGCCACTAAACAGCTTTAAGCAGGCGCTACGGCTGAACAACGAAGTTCCCGGCATCGTGATTCCCGAGCCGCTGCTGAAATCGATGGAGGCGGCGGGGGCGGCGGCGCGCGATCGCGGGTTTGAAGTCGCGCGAGAAATGCTGAAGTGGGCGCGCACGGAAATGGCCGGGGCATATCTAATTCCGCCATTCAAGCGGTACGAAGAAATCGTCGAAATTCTATAGACTTTGGATGAGGCGCGGACTTCGCTGGACTGGGCAAAAATTCAGGATTTGCAGAGGCGATCGTGGGAAACAATCCATTCTTTGCCGGATCGGAAGCCCCAGAGTTCGGCGCAAGCCATGAAGAAGATGCGCCAGCGAACCCACCAGCGCTGAGCCTGAGCAGTGCCGTAGGTGGAACAGGGGGAGAAGCTGCAGTTTCGCGGAGTCCAAATTGCGTAGCCAAGCCCCGCTGGTCTTTTGGTAATGTGAGCCGTCGATCAGCCAGTGTTCTTCCACGCGCAGCCTTATCAAAGAAGGTGAGTAGATCGTCGCTGGGCATCATCCCGCCGGTGAAAAAGTACTGAGCCATCCAATTGCCGCTGCCTTGGACTTCAAACGGATAAGCAAACTGCTTGTGGGTGAAGTGTCGACGCCGGCCAGAAGAAAAGGCAGAGAAAGTATCACATCGAGTCAGGCCTGAAATTTCCGAAGAAGAGAAAAATCGGAAAGGCAGACGCGTTTTCCATTCCTGGCGGAGTTGCACGTAGCGGCCTTCTTCCGGGTGGCCCACGACGTTAGACAACAAAAGGTGGGCGGCGAGCCGCAGACTCCAGAGGGATACCATGGCCGCGATCGCATATCGCCGAATGGCATAACCGGGCCAACGGAGGCGTAAAACGCAGCGAGGAGTCCGAGGCCTGCGGCCCAACCGACGTCGACGATCGCGGCATTACGAATCGCAAGAAGCACGACGCAAAGCAGGAGCATCACAGCGGTGCCAATTGCCACGCCAGGTAGAAGCAAGGAAAAAGCAGCAGTTATCATCCCGCGACTGGAACCTCGGCCGGCGGCACGGATGCGTGGGTTTTCTTGAGGACTCGGCGGAACGCAGGAAGAAGCAGGAAGTAAAGTAACGCCGTGACAAAGGGCGCGATCAGCGCCCAGACCACCAACGCGTGCCACGTGGTGGTCCAGAGCAATTTAATGGAGCCCCAGAGATTGCCGCGCACCATTTCATAAATCTGGGTCACGCTTAAAGGAAGGTGAGGAGCGCGAAATAGCTTTTCGCCGAGGCGAAACAACGGAAGCAGAAGGGCGATCTGAATGGGGTACACAAAATAGTTCACCATTTGGATGGCGGGGAGATTCAATCCCCAGATCAGAGCAATCAGCGCACAAAGAGCAGTGTTGCAACCAAGCGCGGGGAGCATGCCGAAGACCGCACCCAAAGCGATGCTCAGTGCAAGTTTTTCCGGGGTGACGCCCTGGCGCAGGAGTTCCAGTAGCGGGCGAATCAGCTTGCGGGTAAGGAATCCTTTGGTCATGCGGCCTTCTGTCGGAATAACGCAGCCACTGGCTCTTCCGGGTGCAAAGAGAAGAGCTGGATGAGAACGTAGAGCGACATGGCAATATTGCCCAACGCCATGATCAGGATAAACCAGATCACTTTGACGGTTGATGAACGTTTGTCTGCTGGCTTGCCTGGCGGGAACGTCAGGAAACCGCAATACGCGTCGTAGAGCGTAGCCCAGGTGCAGGGATTTCCGGCGAAGTTGGCACGACACTACGGCACCTGCAGGCTGGTGCGGACGGTCATGATGACCATGAACAGGAAAATGAAGCCGAAGAGACATTTCAGAAAGAACTTCAAGGCAGAAGCCACTCCTTCTCGCTAGGCGCCGGAACGCTTTCCCCAGGTGGAAATGGCCAATTCAAAAGGAGTACGCCGGGCGTACTGGAGTCGCATGCGAAACGGGGGAAGCGTTGACAGGGGAACAAAGCCGCGTCGCCAAATAGAGACCGTACCGGAAGCGAGCACGAGAAATTTCATGTTTCTTTCCGTCGGAGAAAGAGCATCCGAAATTGATTCCTATGCGCGTAGCGAAAACCCTGGGAGTTCAGGTGTAACGCCAGGGAATCGGCACTCTCTATTGGCAAACTGCGCCACCGTCGTTTCACGCCGCGGAAGCACGAATTCAGTTATCCGGTGTACATGGCGTTTTTGGATGTTGATCGCTTGCCTGAAATGATGGAGAAGTCTGCATTCAGTTCTTCCAACCGGTGGAACTGGATGTCCTACAAGGAACACGATCATTTCGGCGACCCACGTAAATCCCTTCGCGAGCGCCTGACGGAAGATGCGGCACGCCAAGGCATCGCGCTTCCCGAGGGAAAAATCTTCCTGCTCACGCACCTACGGTATCTGGGATATGTCTTCAACCCAGTTTCCTTTTTCTATTTCTATGACCAAGCGGAAAATCTAGTCATGACACTGGGGGAAGTGAACAACACGTTTGACGAAACGAAAAATTATTGGTTGACCGCAGAGAACAGCGTACCCAGTGTCGCTGCCAAGCGATACCGGAGCACTAAAGAGATGCACGTCTCGCCGTTTCATCCCATGGATCTGGAGTATGACTGGATTCTTGCGCCGCACGGCGAACGTCCAGTAGTGCACATGAACACCCTGAAAGATGGACGCGCGAACTTTGACGCGACTTTGGAACTGAATCGCCATCCGTGGGAAGAGAAGCAACTCGTAAGAACGCTATGCGCGTTTCCGATTATGACCATGCGCGTAATCGGGGCAATCCACTGGCAGGCCCTCCGGCTATGGCTGAAGAAAGTTCCGGTGTATACGCATCCGGCAAAAACAAAGAGCACTTCCGGGGCGCAAAGGTGGAAAGAGGAATGACATGGAGAAACTTTTTCTGCGCTCGCTTGATCGGCTGCAAGGGGGATTCCGGGAAGTGATGTGCCCCGAAGCCACCTATTCATTTTGAGGATCCAGGTGCACAATTGCGCCCCATGGCTGTGATTCCCGACGAGCGGCTGGTGTGGTCGTGAATTATGCGCCAGCCTTCCGGGAATCTCTGAAAAACCAGCGTGAAAATTCCACCGAGCTCATGGGAATCGTCCTGCAGATGCCAGCGGCCCAGGACAAGTGCGGCATCATTCCCCAGAGGCCGCACCTCCACTTCCGAAAAATCGAGATGCCCCATGGCCTTTTGATCCGGGTAGTTTTTCCGGTAGCGGTCCAGAACAGGTTGCCAACCACGGGTAATTCCGCTGCTGCCCGCGAAGGTAACATCTGGTGAATCCCAATAGCCTTTCATGAATGCGTCAAGGTCGCCGCGATTCCACGCGGATTGCTGCTCAGTCAGAACAGTTGTGATCTCAGCCTTTGGAGAATCTTCTACAGGCTGTGCTGCCAGGATGAGCGGAGTAGGTTCCGGCGAGAAAGCTGCAAAGCAGACAACAAGACTACTGATTACGCCAAATAACACTAGTAATTTCATTCACTTACCTCGGCACAGCCTGTTGGCAGCATATGCGAGCAGGGGCCCCTTGGCAATACCTGGCACCCCCAAGGCTATGCCGCTAGTACGGTCGAGCTATTGGGGAATTCGGGGCGGGAGGGCATTCTCTACGTGGAGGCTGAGGGATGTTCTCCGCAATCCTACTTGCGATCTCGAGCGTGGCCCTGGCGCAATTCGCGCTGTACTACTGGCGCGCTGTGCTCACAGGTGTAGCCGCTCAGCCGATCCCCAGCGAGATTCTGGAAGCCGCCCACGTGGAAGAGTCTAACCTGTGCGGAGCGGACTTCGAGAAACTGGCCAGCCTACTCACTCTTACCCCGGAGCTGAAGCGCAGCCGCGTTGGTCTTGGACTTGTTCCCTCTTATTTCAAAATCGTCGGAAAAATCTCCAAGGTTTTTGGGCAGATTTCGCCTGCACTGGTCAGTTGGAGTGAACACGAACGTGTTCTGTGCGCGCGCTATGCAGCAGTCCAGGTAGGGCGCCGCCTGGAAGCCAACCTCGCGCAGGCCGCAACGATGCGCTCCTGTTAACGCGCTCGTAAGCTTTCCTCTCAGAGAAAGATTGTCACGTGCGCATTCCCCTCTAGTGCTATGCTTATGGCCCGCCCGATACCGTTCAAGAGAGGAAGACCTCATGCCAGCAGACCTAGATCAATTGAAAATGAAATATGGATCCGTGTTGAATGCCATTAACCAGTCCGGTGTGCGCCTGACCCACGTGCATATTCAGGACGATAAGCTTTACATCGAAGGCGCCTGTGGCAGCGAAGCGATCAAGAACAAGATTTGGGACCAAGCAAAGCTTGTGGATCCCAGCTATAGTGACTTGACGCTGAACCTGACTGTAGATCCTGCGCTTGCCCCGAAGCAGCAGACCTATACGGTCGCCGCCGGCGATTCGCTGTCGAAGATTGCCAAGCAGTTCTATGGCAACTCCAATGAGTACATGAAAATCTTTGAGGCGAATAAGGATAAGCTGACCGATCCGAATGCCATTAAGGTCGGGCAACAACTGGTGATCCCAAGCTAAGAGTGCAGTCCAGGATAGGAAAGAATGTAACGCCGGGCAGAGGATGTCTCTCCGCCCGTTGGTTTTCTGAAGGCAAAAGGTCAATACACCCAACGCAACAGGGTTGCGCCAGAAGTGAAGCCTGCACCTACAGCGGCGAGCAGCACGAGGTCACCTTTCTTCAATTTCTTCTGTTCCAGTGCTGTTTGCATCGCAAGGGGGATGGTGCCGGCAGTGGTATTCCCGAAACATTCGATATTGATAATGACTTTGTCCAAAGGCATGCCGAGACGTTCCGCGGTAGCGGTGATGATGCGCCGATTCGCCTGATGAGCGATGAAGCAATCGACGTCCTTGCCTGTGAGGCCATTCTTGGCCAGGATGCGCTCCGTCATCTCCGCCATTTTCTTTACAGCGTACTTGAAAACATTTTTTCCATCCTGATGGATGTAATGCATCTTCTGATCCACTGTATCGTGGGAAGCGGGATTCAGACTGCCGCCGCCGGGCATGTATAGAAATTGGCCGCCAACGCCCTCGACTTGGGCAACGTGGTCGATAATGCCGGCTTCTCCGTCGCTAGCGGGCTCCAGCAAGACCGCTCCGGCGCCGTCGCCAAAAATGATGCAAACAGCGCGATCGGTATAATCGGTCATGGAAGAATTCACATCCGACCCGATGACGAGGACCTTCTTGTATTGACCGGACTCGACGAATTTGACCCCGGTGTTCAGAGCGTAGAGAAACCCGGAGCAACCAGCGGATACGTCGAATCCCCAGGTATCCTCGATCCCCAATTTGTGCTGAACCAGGCAGGCCGTGGAGGGATACATCATATCCGGCGTCACCGTGCCCACGACGATCAGATCCACTTGCTGCAAATCGAACGGATGAACCGCCTGCAGCTTCTTCACCGCTTCGACTGCTAAATCACTGGCCGCTACGCCTTTATCGGCGAGATGCCGTTCGCGAATGCCTACGCGCTCCATAATCCATTCATTTGTGGTATCTACCATTTTTTCGAGATCGGCGTTGGTCAACACGCGCGGAGGGACGTACCCGGCTACACCCGTAATTTTTGCGGAGATGCGGCGAGACATGATGCTCCTTGGAAAGTATGAGCCCTAGACACCAAACGTAGATTCTATGCAAGCGCTTCCGCAGAGACAAGCGAAAGGCTGCGTTCACGCAGAGGGGTCGAGTTCGTAACGCCAGCTGAAGTTCGCTGTTTTCTTCAGCATGGCGGCCACCGAGCAGTATTTTTCCTTCGTCAACTCAATGGCGTGCTTTACTGCAGTTTCGTCCACAGCGCCACGCAGGCGGAACAGCACGTCCAGTTTGACCCATACCGTGGGAGGGTCCGTGGCACGCTCGCCGGAGCACACAACCTCGAGGGACTTCAGTTTCTGGCGTTTTTTCTCAAGAATGATGACGATATCTGTTGCCGTGCAAGCTCCCAGCGCCATCAGCACCATCTCCATGGGCCCTGGCGCAGTGTTCGACTCGCGGTCAGAGTCGAATGCCACCGAATGACCCGATGGACTTTTCGCTGCAAATTTCTGTTCGCCATTCCACTTTACAGTCGCCTTTTGCATGGTCTCCTCGGGAAGAGAGATGGTCCTTCTATTCACTCTACCAAACACAAGAATCTATAGCTGCTCAGGAATTACGGGAGAGGAGTGAAGCGACTTCGATGATGGGATTCGGGAGCTGGCGCATCGCCCGTACAAAGGCAGCGACCAACTCCGGATCGAATTGCGTGTTGGCGCAGCGTTCGACTTCAATAAGCGCCTCTTCGGCGGTCCGCCCTTTCTTGTAACTGCGATCGCTGGTAATGGTGTCGTAGGAGTCGGCAATAGTAATAATGCGCGCGCCGAGAGGAATGTTCTGGCCGGCAAGCGCTTCCGGGTAGCCGGAGCCATCGAAGAATTCATGGTGATGCAGAACCATCTGACGAATGCGTGCCAGGGGAGCCAGAGGTTCCAGCAGCTTGCCGCCAAATATCACGTGGGTTTTCATGGTGTCCCACTCTTCAGGATTCAGCGGACCGCTTTTGTTCAGGATCTGTTCCGGGATTCCCACCTTACCTACATCGTGCAGGACCGCTCCCAAGCGGATCTCTTCGACTTCGCTTTCGGACATGCCCAAAGCCTCGGCGAGAAGAGCGGCATAGGCGGAAACCTTTTGCGAGTGCCCCTGCGTGTATTGGTCCTTCGCGTCGATGGCGTAGGCGAGCGAAGTGACAGTGTCCAGTATGGACTGCGGAAGCGTATTGAGCCCGTCAGCGAGAGTGACACCCGAAACTTCCGTGGCGGGCAGTGAATCGGAGAACTGCCGCAGCCGCTGGTAGATCTCTTCAAACGCTTCCGGTCCGGTGGCGAAGAGTCGCTTCAGGGTAACTCCCAGATAAGCTTCCAGCACATCACGCTTCCAGCGACGGGCCTCGTTGGGATCGATGTGTTCTGCGGTCGATACCGTGTTGCCGCCCTGGTGCTTGGACAAGTACATGGACGCGTCGGCAACCTGAATCAGCTCTTGCGGAGCAGAACCGTGCAAGGGGTAAGAGGCTATGCCAAAACTCGCGCTGATATTTTTTTCCCGAAGAAGGGGATCGGAGGCGATCCACCCGCGCAGCTTTGAAGAAAGCTGGCGCGCCTGCTCCATCGTAGTTTCCGGCATAAGGATGACGAATTCGTCTCCACCATAACGCGCCACCACGTCGGAACGCCTACAATTGGATTCCAGAATCTGGCCGACGCGCTGAAGAACCAGATCGCCCTCCAGGTGCCCATAAAAGTCGTTCACAAACTTGAAGCGATCCAGATCCATCAACACCAATGCAAAAGAACGCCCCGCGCGCGAGGACCGCTTCCATTCCGAAGAGAGTGCTTCCATGAAAAAACGGTGGGTTTTGACGCCGGTCAAGCCGTCCGTGATGGCCTGTTCCTGTGCTTTTTGGAAGGTCTGGGCATTGTGGTAGGCACCGGCAATTAAGTCAGCCAACGTGTGAAGGAGCAGGGATTCTTCTTCCGAGAAATCGGCCCGCTCCAATGTTTCCACGTAAAGCACACCGTGAAGATGGTCTCCGTAAAAGATTGGCAGCGCCATTGCCGTGCAGGAATCAGGTAGAACCGGCTGAGGGCTGTTTTGAGAATTGACGGACGAACGGAACGTTGCCGGCTTTCCCGTGCGCGCCACTTGCCCTATCAACCCAGTGTCCAAAGGAATCCTGCGGCCGAGCGCGCCGCGGCGCTTACCACTTTCCGCGGAGACCACCAGCTCACGAGTGGTGTACTCCAGAATCGCGATTCCGATGTGGTCGTAGGAAAGACCATGTTCGAGTTGGCCCGCAATTTTGGCTAGGATCTCGTCTGGATTGAGGGTCGCGATGGCATCGCGCGAAATCAGGTTCAGCAAGCTGAGATGCCGCGCTTTTGTTCGCTCTTCCTGAAACAAGCGGGCATTTTCGATGGCGATGCTGGCTTCGCTGGCCAACACGCGCATCAGTTCAAGGTGCCCTTCATCGTAGGCGCGTTCATTGTCGGAAAAAATGCATAGCGCACCGATGGCATGGTCATAGGCAACCAGCGGAACACCGCAAAACGAGCCTGCAGTTCGCAGAGGTTCAACGCCCAATTTGCGTATTTCGGAAACAAAATTATCGCGGATCAAGACCGGCTGACGCGTCCTGAGAATGTATTCCGTCAGGTGATTGCCGGCAGGCCGGGTACGTTTCGGCATTCGTACGCCCTTCATGAGTTCGAGGTCGAATTGAATCTGATCGCGGGCTGTATCAAAAGTGGCGAGGTACAGATTTTCAACGTCGAATAGGCGGCGGAGTTCCTCCCAAAGTTTGCGAAGAAGATCTTCCTTGTTGAGTGTGGAACTCAGAGCACGTCCAATCTCGTTCAATACATGGAGTTCTTCGGAGCGTCGCGACGTCTGCTGGATCAAGTAGCTGTTTTCGACGGCTACGCCGATTTGGTGACCCAGCGCAAGCAGCAACCGCAGTTCGGCTGGCGTGAATCGACGGCTATCCGGAGTACCAAGCAAAAGCAGACCGAATGCCTGCTCTTTGGCTTGAAGACTAATCACCACCGCGCTGCGCAGTCCGTGCTTCAACGCGAGCTCGCGGAAGCGGCGGATGGGCTCATCCTTTTCGAGGGCAGAGAGATTATCATCCCGAAGATCGCGAAATCCCAATAATCCGCCCAGGCGTGACACCATGCCCACCAGATAATCGTCCAGGCCCTCCGTCTGTGCGGCTCGACAGAACTCATCGGAAATTCCGGCGGAGACCACGGAGCTCGGGCCAGTGGGATCGCCGTGATGCAGGAAAAGCACACCTGCCGGAAGGCGAACCACGCCCAGAACGCGGTCGAGTGCCTGCGCCAGCATCCGCTGGATTTCACCGCCGACAAAACTGGATGTGGCCAGGTTCAGATTCGACAGCGCCAGCATATTGCGTTCGACTCGACGCTTCTCCTCTTCATAATTCGCCATTAGCAGGAGCATGCAAACAAACAATGTGGGAATCACCGTGATGGGTTGTAGCGCTTCGCCTAAAAATGTGCGAGCGGCGGGCAAAGCATTCAGGATGAACGTCAGGATTCCCCAAACTGCGAAGGCGACTGCGAGGAGACGATCGGCCAAGGTCTCATGATGGAGGCCCTCGCGCCAGAACAAAAAGGCGACGGCGACATAGATCAGGGAAGAAGGCAGAACCGCGGAAACAGAGAACAGTCCAAACGCGTTCGCCGTGGCCCACGCGGTCAAAAGGGCGGCGCCGCCGAGGGCGAGTCCAATCCAAAGCTTTTGGCGCGTGTAAAGCTGGGTCCCCCAAAAGAAGCTAACGCCAGCAAGACCGAATAAGCAAGGACTCAGCGCAACCAGAATCGGATTGGGAGCGAACCAGTGAGAAAGCGCTGCAGGAAGCAAGTGAGAGGCAAACAGGAGCCAACCGACGGCCCAGAAAAGCAAGTAGAGTTGGCGTTTCAGAGAATAAATCGAAGCAAAGAACACGCCAATAAGGACAGTGGCGAGTAAAAAGCCGAGTGCGATAAGACTCTGAACCATGAGGAGTCTGGGACTTTCCTTCGTGCGGCTTGGTAAAACTGTTAGAGACGCCGCCAGGCAGTCGAGCAGTTCCGCAGCAAAAACGCGCTGCGACAGACCTGGGGAAGCTCAACTGCGAGGCGCGCCTTAACAGCCCAACCACACACAAAACGAATCATTTGCGATTATGAGGCACACAAAAATGGCTCGGCAAGCCTACCGCAGTGCTGGTGGCGTAAGAGGTAGTAGGGGGACAAGCACAGTTGGGGACCGGCAAATTGGAAGACTGTTTTGTCACTGAACGTGCCCACTTTACTTGAAAAATCTGTAGCAATTCGTATTGGTCTTGTGCGACCGGCACCCAGCAAGGTAAGTTGCATACACGGAGGACTTTCATGTCGACACCGTGTCGCGGCTCGAAGAATTCTGCGATGCCAGGGGTCCGGTCTAGAAACGCGCGGCGCAGCCAATTCGTCCTGGTCGTCATTTTCATACTCTTGGCATGGCAATTGACGTCCTGGGCGCGGCTTAATGGAACGTCTATGGGCCACTTGGCAAGCGCAAGCGTCGTCGTCGAACATTTGGCCTCCCTTCCGGCGGGTACAATTCTGCCTGTCCGCCTGGAGGACACCCTCTCCGTGAAGGATGCGCAGCGTGGACAGGCGATTGAGGCTAAAATTTCCCAGGACGTGCCGCTGCCTAACCGACAGAAAATTGCCGCCAAAACGAGCTTGAAAGGTTCGATCGTATCGGTCGAGAAGGACGGTGAGGATTCCGGAACAAAACTCACGCTGATATTCAGCCAACTTGCGACGGGCAAAGAAACTCTGACCGTCGTGACATACCTGAGGGCGATTGCTTCTTCCCGCGCCGTACATTCCGCGCAGATACCTTTGACCGGCGCCGATGGCGGAACCCCTACCGGCTGGGGCGACACGGTACAAATCGGCGGAGATATTCGCTATGGCGACGGCGGTGCGGTTCGGAATCGCGCAAAGCAGAAAGTCGGTAAGGGAGTTACCGGGGGAGTGTTGGTTCAGGTCAAAGCCAATCCCGCTCTGGGTTGCGATGGACCCGTGAGGGGAGATGATCATCCCCAGGCGCTCTGGGTTTTTTCCTCGGATGCCTGCGGTGTCTACGACTTGAAAGGCACCAAGATTACGCGTACCGGGAAAGCGGAACCCGTGGGGGAATTCACACTCCAGTTCGAGAAAGATGACATGAAATTGGAAGGTGGCACGGGCATGCTGCTGCGCGTGGTGTCGCAGCCCTGAAACGAGAGTGTCTTCTCGGGAGCCGACTACGTCACGCCCGGCCGAGTTGCCTGTCGTCTGGCACGAGGAGTGAGTCGAGTCCTAGTGATCCGCGCCGGACGTGTGCGGGAAATACCACGCGTCTCAGCGGGTAAAACGGTGCCAGTGTGGCTATGCCATAAATATAGAGTGGCGTAAGAACGCCACGGCCTCCAGCCTTCCGAACGCTTTTCCAGTTTCTGAGAACTTGTCATTGCCAAAGTTCACAGCAGACGGAGGTCGCCGGCGGGCAGGGCATCCGGTTCACCGAGGGCCCTCATGGCGACATACTGCGCTGTCCATTCTCCGATTCCTGGAATCTCACAAAGGCGCTGCAAGAAATCTTCCGAATTTCCGATTCCATCAAAGCGAATCGTTCCTGCGCAAACAGCGCGAGCTAGCAGGCGAACGGTTTCTGCCCGCGTTGTCGTGAGCCCCGCCGTGGTGAGATCGGCTTCGGCAAGAACTTCGGGTGACGGAAAAAGATGACTCAGCTTCCCTATTCCAAAGAACGGCTTTCCAAAAGCTCTGACCATGCGCCCAGAAAGGGCGGTCGCGGCCGAGACGCTGATCTGTTGACCGACAATGGCGCGGACTGCAAGCTCGAAACTGTCCCAGCATCCAGGGACTCGCAAGCCCGGCGCAGCTCGGATTCGCTCGGCTAGTAAGGGATCTCTTCTCAGGGTGCGTGCAATTTCAATCCAGTCCGCATTCAGATCGAACATGGCGCCAATGCGCTCGATGATCATAAATAGGAAACACGGATCAGCAATCTGGATACGCACAGCAAGCGCCTCTCGGTCTTTACCAAGAGACGCTTCAAAGTAGCCGTCCTGTCCGCTCAAGGAAATGGAACGGCGGTAAATTCCATCGTCGACAGCTTCCACGCCGGGAATGGCGCGCTTCGCCAAGAACGAGAGCATGCCCTCCCAGTGGTAGGGCGGCCGGAACCGTAGCACAAAAGAGTACCGGTTGTCTGTTTGGCTTGCCGCAGGACGAGCTAGCCGACGGATATGCGTCGGCGTTCGACGGTAAACCTTCCGGATGGCGGCATTGAACCGGCGAACGCAGCCGAATCCGGACGCAATTGCCACTTGTCCCATGGGCAAACGGGTTTCGTCGATCAATTTCTTCGCAAAGTGCAGGCGTCGCGTGTTCGCCACGGCACTGGGGGTTGCTCCTAAGTGCTTCAGGAAGAGCCGTCGGAGATGGCGGGAGCCTACGCCGAGACGGTCAGCGAGTGCTTCGATTCCGCCATTTTCCAAGCCGCTCTCACCGATCAGCCGCAAGGCGCGCGAAACTGTATTCGAAGTCCCTGACCAGGCCGGTGTTCCGGGCGAGCATTCTGGGCGGCACCGTAGACACGGGCGAAATCCCGCTTCTGCGGCGGCCGCGGCCGTTGGAAAATATCGGACATTTGTTTCTTTGGCCGTGGGGGCGGGGCAGATCGAACGGCAATACACGCGGCTGCCAAGCACACCAATAAAGAACTTCCCGTCAAAGCGGGCGTCACGGGACAGCCTTGCTCGTGAACAGACCTGCCAATCGAGTTTCATTTCTGTTCCTCCGTCATGTTAGCCAATCTAAACAGTGAATTGGACGTTTTCGGACCGCGCTATCTCCCCGACATTAAAGTCCGGGAATGTCTAGATAAGTAGGTATCGAAGTCCGACAGCGTCCAACATTCCGTAAGCAGAAAAACTACCTTCCTTGGGGACAGCCCGGAATGGAGACAATGTGAACTATTGCAAGTGGAAAAGCGCTGTATTGATAACCGTGTTGATAGCACTTACTGTGGCGCCACCTCCTGGCGCCCAGGGTCAGCAGGGAGAAAACCAACCGCATTACAAGGTGGTGAACCTTGGAACCCTCAGCGGGACTTCCAGCGAAGGCAACACCATCAACAACATCGGTTGGGCCATGGGTAGTGGCACGCAGGCAGAAAATATCACGGAACACGCGACGGTATGGATCTACGGGTTGAGATTCGATCTCGGCACTTTAGGTGGACCCAACAGCGATGTGCAATGGCCGGTGAAAAACGATCACGGCCTGATCGCGGGTTGGTCCGAAATGGCGGCCATGGATCCTTATAACGAATCATGGAGTTGCACAGCTTTTACGTTTACCGCGGTGCCGACGGGCCACGTATGTGTTGGCTTCGTCTGGCAGTGGGGCATGATGACAGCGCTGCCCACGCTTGGAGGTAACAACGGTTTTGCCGCGGGCGCAAATAATTTAGGGCAGATCGCAGGCTGGGCGGAGACTACGGTTCACGACAGCACCTGCGTGCTACCACAGGTATTGCAGTTTGAGCCTGTCGTTTACGGTCCAGCCATCGGGCAAATCCAGCAGCTTCCGAATTATCCCGGGGATCCAGACGGCGCAGCCACTGCGATCAATGACTCCGGGCAGATCGTGGGTATCTCCGGTACTTGCGACACTTCCGTTGGCGCTTTCAGCGCGAAGCACGCACTGTTGTGGCAAAACGGTGCGATCACGTATCTTGGCAGCCTTGGTGGCGAAGGTTGGAACACGCCTATGGCTATCAATAGCCGCGGAGACATCGTGGGATTCTCCGATCTACCCGACGACGTCACCGATGGAACCCTGGCGCCTAACTTTCACGCGTTCCTCTGGACAAAAGAGACTGGAAAGATGACGGACCTTGGCGTGCTGCCCGGGGACAGCCTCAGCGAGGCGCTGGACATTAACGACCAAGGGCAGGTGGTAGGTGTCTCCTTTCCTTCCACTCACGCCTTCCTGTATGAAAACGGAAAGATGATGGATCTCAACACCTTGCTTCCCAGCGGATCGCCTTTGCTCTTGCTCTTCGCGGGAGGCATTAATGATCGTGGAGAAATCACCGGGCAAGCCTGTGTAATCGTGGATGGAGGTTGTCCCGCAGGCAATGAAACACCCGCATTTCTGGCTGTTCCCAGTGATGAGAGGAAAGCCGACGGGACGTGGTCCGGTGACGCGGCCGGCTTCCAGACGTCGCTTCCGGACGCGGTGCGCGAACAGATCAAGCGCAGGGTGGCTTTCGGTCACTTGGGAACGGAACTGACGAGACCGCAATGAGGGCGGTCCAGAAATTGTTTTGCGATTTCTGCAGAATCGCAGCCTTGGATACCGAACACCAGGCGGCCGTGAAGAAGAATGACTCGGCGGCCATGGGCAGGCTTCTGGCTGACGACTTCATCCTGGTGACAGGGGCGGGAAAGGTCTTCACAAAAGCCGATCTCCTGAACGAAGCGCGTAGCGGTCAATATAGTTATGAACACCAGGAGGATACTTCTCAAACCGTGCGAATTTGGGGTCATACAGCGGCCATCACTGCCAAATTGTGGGCAAGAGGCACGCAGGACGGAAAGCCATTTGATTACACGTTGTGGTTCAGCGATACATACTTGCGCACTCGCTCGGGTTGGCGCTACGTTTTTGCCCAGTCTTCTTTGCCACTTCCTAAGACCCCTTAAGCGGAAATCTTGTCGTTAAAAGCCAAGGCGTCGGCACGAAGTCGGCGATTCAAAACTCGTCACGAGAAGTGCATTCTTCCGCGTCGTTGGACGCAGTGGCCCAGCTTCCGCTACACTGAAGTTTTCACGACCACACACGGGAAGCCACAGACCATGACAGAAGCGAACAAGATTCCAACAACAACCGTCCGCGTGCGTTTTGCGCCGTCCCCAACCGGGTACCTGCACGTAGGAGGCGCCCGAACGGCGCTATTCAACTGGCTGTTTGCGCGTAAACACAAAGGCACGATGATTTTGCGGATTGAGGATACCGACGCGGAGCGCAATAAGCCCGAACTTGTCGACGGCATCGTCGATGCTCTGAAATGGCTTGGCGTGGATTGGGACGAAGGCCTATTTTACCAGTCGCAGCGAACGCAACTCTACCGCGCCGCGGCGAAGAAACTGTTAAACGATGGCAGCGCGTTTTTGTGCTACTGCCCGCCGGAGCGCTACGCCGGCGGTGATCACGCGGAGGAAGGCGCCGAAAAGTCCCAAGTGCGCCGGGTGGTTCGCTGTTCCTGTCGCGACGGCAAGCCCTCTTCGCCCGATGCCAAGCCCGCGATTCGCTTTAAGGTGCCTGTAGGCGGTACGACGAAATTCTTTGACGCCGTCTTTGGCGAAAGCGAATTTTCCAACGATGAAATCGAAGACTTTGTTCTTTTGCGTTCCGGCAAAGAGGGCGAAGACTTTGGCCAGGCGATGTATCAGATGAGCGTGGTTGTGGACGATATCGACATGCGCATCACGCACGTGATTCGCGGCGCCGACCACATTTCCAATACTCCAAAGCAGGTGCTGCTGTATCGCGCCCTCGGGGTGGAACCACCCGTTTTCGCGCATGTGCCTCTCATTCTTGGTGCGGACAAAAAACGTCTATCCAAGCGCCATGGGGCCACCGATGTGAACATGTACCGCCGCGAAGGCTTTTTGCCCGAAGCGTTTCGCAATTTTCTGGCATTGCTTGGTTGGGCGCCGGGTGGTGACGAGGAATTTCTTCGCACCAAGGAGCTATTGGAAAAATTCTCTCTCGAAAGCGTCAGCCGAACCAACGGCGTGTTCGATCGCGCCAAACTTGAATGGTTCAATACGCAATATCTCCAGAAGTTGCCGATCGAAGACTTGCTCCCCGAGGTGCAGCAACAGCTGAAGCAGGACGGCCTGTGGAAGGAAGAATGGGCCAAAGGCGCCGGGCATGAATGGTTCGGTAAAACGGTGGATCTGCTGCGGCCCCGCATACGGCTGTTGCCGGATTTCTCGAGCTGGTCGCGAGCGTTTTTCAGCGATGAATTCCCGTTGGATCCGGCGGCGAAGGCCAAGTTCTGGAAAGACGAAAAAGTACCTACGCTCTTGAAGAATCTTGCAGAAGCCCTGGCGGCGTTGCCGGAGTGGAATCACGATGCCTGTGACCATGCTTCGCGCAAAGTAGCCGAGGATGCCGGGGTGAAGGCAGGTTTGCTGATTAACGCCACCCGTGTTGCGATCGTCGGTCAAGCCGTGGCACCTCCGTTGTTCGACACCATGGTAGTGCTGGGTCAAGAACGCGTGGTGCACCGGTTGCGGGAAGCCGTGAAGGAGTGGAATTAGAAGCGCTACGGCGAAGCAATCGTAAGCTTACTTTGAAAAGACCGATGCGTTTGTGGGTTTCGCGGCGGACTGGTTGGCGACCACATGGATGGTTGCCTCCACATCCTTGGTGACGGGCGGCAAGCAAATCTCTGTGCTGCAGGCCTGGTAACGTAGCTTCATGGCAAGATGTTGCGGGCCAAGAGGCGCATTCGACAGAACGGTCAGCGGCAAACGCACGGTCACCGTGTCCGTGTATACGTTCAACTGTTTGTCTTTCGAAAACGCAAAAGTCTGCAATGTCCCCTTGGGATAAATCACATCGCTTATCTTAAAACCCGCCGGCACATCGGGACGTAACTCCGTGGGGATCAAATATTCGGCGGAAACTTCCCGAGCATTTATGTGAAACCCTGGCCGGATTTTCAGCACCACGGCCACCTGGAACGCCATGCCACGAGCAACAGGGTCGTAGGAGGCGTACGCTGTGGGAGCCAAGACGTCCTTGGCGGAGACCATTTGCGAATCGGCTGCAGGCGGAACAGCCAGCGCAGCCGCGATGACAAGGAAAAGAATCAAAGTCACAAAGGATTTCACACAGTCACCTGTGTCCCGAGTTGCTGAGAAATAACGCGGCTCATCACCGCGCGAAGATCTTCGCCGCTTTTTTCATGAACGAAGGTATCGCGCGTTTCGGACCAGCCGAGTTTGAAGCTGGTTGAGAGTGCGGAAATCCAGATTTCACGGATCGGCGTGTTCGGTGAAATCACGAACTTTGCCTGCTCGGGTTCCTCGAAGATTACCTCGAGTTTGCCGCTCTCGCCTTCCACGTCAAACCCGTGCTTGTCGCCGAGCGTCAAGAGTCGACGCTTGAGGTCTTCAAACGCAGTATCCGCCTTTTTTTGGAAATCGTGTTCAGAGAGCGTCATGGTTTGGGGTTAGTCCGAAGATTCAACCGCTTTCTCAATAATGGCAGGATCCGGTGGCCCTTGAAACTTCATGATCTGCTTTCCGCTACGCGAAATCAAAAAGCTCGTAGGATAGCCCAGGATGCCGCCAAACTTGTCCGCCGCCTCGTCGCTTCCAATCACAATCGGATAATTGATCAGCACCTTTTGCCCATTCACTTCATACTTCTCTTTCGCCACAAAGGGCGCAACCACGCTATTCCCTTCGTCATCCATCGCTATGCCTAAGACCGTGAATCCTTTTTCCGCGTACTTGTTCTGCATCTCGATGAGCGAAGGGATCTCTTCCTGGCAGGGCCCGCACCAAGTGGCCCAGAAGTTCACGAACACTACCTTGCCCTTCAAATCCGCCAGGGCAAGCTCTTTGCCATTGACATCTTTCAGCTTTAAGTCTGGAGCAGGTTTGCTGACAGGCGTAGATGGCTGAAGAGATTGCACTACTTCGACCGGCTTATTCGGCAGGCGTGTCGCCCGGTCAGCATAAACGGTAAGCCCCACGAGAACCAACACAGTCACAACAATAATGGCAACTTTCTTCATAAACCTTTCACCCGAAGCAAGAGTCTCTCACATCATAAAACGGTTCAAAAATGTCAACTTGCCCGCCAGCCACGCCAGCTTGTTAAAGAACACCAGACCGCCTACAAACAAAAGCAAAGCTCCGCTGAATAATTCGACCGTGTGGAGATGCTTGCGGAAATTCTGGTAGAACCGCAGAAATTGATTGAGCAGTACAGCCGTAAGAAGAAAGGGAACCGCGAGTCCAGCGGCATAGACGGCCAGCAGAAGGACTCCCCGGGTTACTGTGTCGCTTGCCGCTGCCAGCACGAGTACAGCGGATAGGATCGGTCCGATGCAGGGCGTCCAGCCGAAAGCGAAAGCGAAGCCAAGCAAAAAGCCACTGATCATTCCGGGCTTTGTATCCTTGCTTCGCAAGCGGACATCCTGATTTAACCAGCGTGCCAGTACCGGCCCAAAGAATCCGATGATCGACAGGGAGAAAAAATGCACTGCACCGAGCCCGACAAACAGCGGACCCCCATGAAGCAGCGCGGCCACTCCCAATGCCACCAAAATCGCACCGAGAACAAGCCCGGCGCGCACGTTCATCTTAATCAGGCCACCCAGCAAATGAAGGCCGAAAAGTAAAATCAACGCTCCCGCGACAGGCGCGAGAAGATTTTTATGCGCATTCAGGAATCCGCCCACGGCGCTGGCCGATGCGCCGAAGGCGATAAAGACCACGGAAAATCCGATGACGAAGGAGAGAGCAGACGCGAAAAGTCCGGACTTGGGCTGTTCTCCCTGGCGCAACTGTTCTACGCTAATGCCCGACAGCATGGAGATGTAGCCCGGCACGAGCGGCAATACACACGGCGAGAGAAACGAAATTAATCCCGCCAGGAATGCACCGAGTAGAGGAACATCCTTCATCGCCGTGTCCTTTTCCTTTCTATTCTCGCACAAAAGCTAACGCACGTTCGCGCCCGTGCAAATCGTCCTCTCTTGAGATTGCTCTGTGGCAGTGCAAGTTACAAAGCGCCTTGACCCGGGGTAGACGCAGCCTGCGAAGGAAGCGGGGTGCCGGAGGCGGAGGCAGACAACTGGCGCATTTTGCTGGCAGAACGAGAATGTACGTGCGGGCGCAAGTTTATATAGCATTGAAAATACAGTGCTTATGCGGATCGCAAACGGCATGGACCTTGCTTCTCTAACCGTCGGGAGTCACACGGACTGCGAGAATGATCTGGACACCCAACAAAATCACCTTCCTCCGCGTTACCGTGGGATTTCTTTCCGTCGGTCTGTTCGGACGAAACCCGTGGATGAATTTGCTGGCTATCGCGTTGACCATTACTGCTATTGCACTCGACGCTCTCGATGGGCACGTCGCCCGCACAAAGAAATTGGCGACCTCGGAGGGCGCACAGATCGATATTCTCGGTGACCGGATGATCGAAAACATGTACTTCACCTACTTCGCTGTCGTGGGTATGGTCTCGCTGTGGCTGCCCATGCTCTTTTTCGCCCGCGGCGCCGCCACCGATTTTCTGCGCGGCTTGGCCATGAAAGCGGGTCACTCCGGTTGGGGCGCCGATGCCATGATCCAAAACAGGTGGGGGCGCGCGCTGGCGGCCTCTCGCTGGAGTCGCGGCGTCTATGCAACCTTGAAATGTTTGTGCTTCTGCTATCTGGGGTTGGAACTGGCATTGACCCGCGGACCGCTGGCTCTTTTTGGCCCGGTGACCATGGAATTGTGTGTGGCCATTCGTTCCGGTGCGCAGTGGCTGGCCTGGACCACCGCGGCCTTCTGCGTCTTGCGCGGATTGCCGGTGTTCCTCGAAGGCTGGAAATACTTCTCTGAAAGATTTCCCGATCAGGGAACGAAACGCCGCGCCGAAGGAAATGCGACATGACGTCTGAATCAAATCAAGACGGCCGTATTGCTGCCTTTTTTGATCTGGACGGCACGCTGATCCCAGAGCCGTCACTCGAATGGCGGCTGTTTTCTGAATTGCGGCGCAACCACAGGATTTCCCTCACAAATTACTTGCGCTGGGGCGTGGAGGCGCTGCGATTGCTGCCCAAGGGCCCGCTGGCCGTGCAACACAACAACAAGCGTCATCTGACGGGGATCTATCGCGACCTCGTCTTCCGCCACGTGGAATCCATCGTTTTCTTCGAGGAGGGAATTGCCCGCGTAGTTTGGCACGCACGCCAAGGCCACGAAATTGTTCTGGTAAGCGGCACGTTGGAGGCGCTGGCGCTGCTGGCTGTAATTGCACTCGAATGCGAACTGGAAGTGCGTGGATTGCAGGTCCGACTGCGCATTTGTGCAACGCGCCTTGCGGAAGAGCGTGGACAGTGGACGGGCTACCTTGACGGTGAGGTCATCCAGGGTCCACAAAAAGCACGTGCCGTGGAAATGCTCGCCAAGCTACAAAAGATCGACCTGCGGCAATGTCATGCCTACGGAAACAGTTTGCTGGACCGCCATCTCCTTAGCGCTGTCGGTCAGGGCCACGCCGTGAATCCCGGCAAGGAATTGGCTGCCCTCGCGAACGAAAAAGACTGGTTCATCTGGCACTGGCATTTTAAGAAGCAGCTCGCTACGCAGGAAAACGCGAATTTAACCAAGGAAATCCAGCAAATCGAGGAACGAGCATGAAGAGCGAAAACATCAGAGAATGGAGACAGCAATCCATTGATTCGACTTGGGCGCCGGAAGGCCCCTATGGCAGAGCCGTGGCTTCACCCGCGGCAGAAAGCAAATCATTACGCGTGTGGCAAGTAGGGAAGCGAACACTCGTGCAGGCCTGGGCCGCTAGCGGTGCGTTTGAGTGGCTGGCGCTGGGTTATCTCGCTGTCACCAGCGTGTTGATCTCCATCTTCGCCGAAAATCTCACGCATCCGGTTCGCCTGCTCGCCGCGCAAGCTTTCGTTGCCACTATCGTTCTGACGCTTTGTTTTGTGCAAGCGCGTTCTGCTGCTCGAAAAGAGAAGTCCGGACCTACTTTTTCGACCGCTTGGTGGCATTTTTGGCGTCACTGGTATCCCCATCTCTTTTTCCTGTTCTGCTTTGAAGAATTGGCGTACCTCATGACGCTCGTTCTGCCGCATTGGCAGGACGCGAAGCTCATCGCGCTCGATTACTGGTTGGCGGGTGTGCATCCCTCGGTTTGGTTGGAGCAATTCGCCACGCCCTTCCGCAACGACGTGATGCAACTCTTGTATTTCACCTACTTTGCCTACCTGGTGATTGTCGGCGGCGTTCTATATGTTCGCAACGACTGGCGCGGCTACTGGTCAGTGATGACCTACTCCATGGCCGGCTACATGATTGGGTATTTCATCGCCATGTTTTTCCCCATCGAAAGCCCATGGTTCTCCATGGCTGGCTGGTGGAAAGAACCTCTACACGGCGGCCCATTCACTGCCATGATGGGTTTCATCGAACACTATGGCCGCGTGCGGGGCGCTGCCTTCCCTTCGGCTCATGTGACCGGTGCAACGGCGGCTCTCTGGGGTGCCTGGAGGTTTCGCCGGTGGCTTTTCTGGGCGCTGCTTCCTTTGTACGTAGGAATGTGCCTTTCCACAGTTTGGGGGCGGTACCACTATTTTGTGGATGTTATCGCCGGGGTCATCACCGGAACAATTGGCTATGTGGTTGGTAGTTGGCTCATGAAGCGGCCCGCAGCCGTCACGACTGCGCGCGATGCCTCGTCGGTCTAGACGTTCAGTCGAGAGATTGCAGCTGCGGCCGCGCAGTCAATGGGAATTCGCGTTGAAAATCGCGAGCGATTTCCAGCAAAGCCGCTTCTTCTTTCCATTCCGCGATAAATTGCAATCCCAATGGCAGGCCGCCCTTGGTCAGACCGCAGGGCACGGAAATGGCAGGCACGCCGGCAAGGTTGGCTGGCCGGTTCAACCGCAACAGGAGGGCTCTTGTGGAATGCGTCACGCCCTGAATGTTCACAGATTCCTCGCCGATCCGGGGGGCTGCAATCGCGGTGGTTGGCACGGCTAAGGCATCTAAATCATTGCCCGAGATTACTTCCAGCAACAAAGATTTGAACTTCTCCCGGAATTTCAGTGCCTGCAAATAACTGACCGCGCTTACTTTCGTACCCATTTCCAACCGGACGCGCACGTCTTCGCCGTATTCCTCCGCGCGGCTTGGATACCAACCCGCTTCCTGGTGGTACAACGTCGCTTCGGCCCATGCGATAAGGTTTCCTGCCTCTTCTGTCTCCGCTATTTGCGGCAGCGATACTTCCTTTACTCGTGCACCCCGTTTTTTCAGCGCTTGGATCGCGGTTTCAAATGCAACTTGGATCTCAGGCCCGAGCACTTCTAGGAAAAATTCTTTTGGAACTCCCAGGCGAGGGCGCCGTTTGAAGGACGAGGATATCTTTCCCGGCATGAGCTTGCGCTCGTTTTTCCCTCGCACAAAAATGGGATCCAACAGCAGCGCCGCATCTTCTACGCTGCGCGCCAGCGGCCCGACGAAATCCAGTGTGGGCGAGAGTGGGATCACATCTTTGGCGCTCACGCGGCCGAGCCCCGGCTTCAATCCCACCACCCCGCAAAGGGATGCTGGGATACGAATCGACCCGCCCGTGTCTGTGCCGATGCTCCCATAGCACAAGCCCGCCGCCAGCGCGGCTGCCGAACCACCGCTGGAACCACCGGGAATCCGGGAGAGGTCCCAGGGATTTCGTGCAAGCCCAAAGTGAGGGTTCTCCGTGGTCACCCCATACGCGAATTCGTGCATGTTCGTCTTTCCAAGAATCACAACGCCCGCTTCTTTCAACGCTGTGACCACGGGCGCATCGCGGAAGGGCACGAATTCCTTCAGAACCTTCGATCCCCCCGTCGTGCGAACATCTTTGGTGTAAATGTTGTCCTTCAGCGAAATGGGAATCCCGTGCAGAGGTCCGCGGTCCCTCTGGCGGCTTTTGCGATTCGATTTGACGCAAAGTTCCGCCTCCGCTCGCGCCGCCATCTGCAGGGCCATTTCTTCACAAACGGTAATGTATGCATTCAAGCGGGGATTCCAGCGCCGCATTCGGTCCAGAAGCGCGCGCGTGAGCTCTACGGGGGATAGCTTGCCCTGCCGGAAAAGCTTGCCAATCTCCGCGATGGATGCAAAGGCGAGTTGGTCATCTTCGCTGGTCAGAAGATCTTCTCCGGACGTCTCAAGTTTCCAAAAGTACCGATGTTTGCCAAGATCAGCCCGACACGGAACTGATTCTCCGAACGGACAGTGGCCAGGTTGAAGCGCCCATACTCGACAGACAAGCCACAACAGCCACCGTTGTAACTCGCTTGTACAAACTGGTTCAACAACGTGTTGGTGAGAATGTCGTAGCTCAATCCGGCCGACAGATTGAATCCTTTTCGTACAAGATCCCCGTAGCCGATAATCCCGCGAATCTGGTGCGATGGGGGTTGCACGACGGGATTACCTTGCAACCTGAAATCAGCAACGGTCGCATAGAACTCGCTGTAAGGTTTTACCTTCAAGAGTGTTCCAATGGTGGTGATCTTGTTGAGCTGCGGGTCGTACTCGATGATCGACTCGGCGTCGTAACGGCCACCGGGAGTGAGTGTCACGTCACTAACAATCGGCGACCAGTTTCGTGGTGTTGCCGCAAAGGCAAAGGGCGTGATCGAGTCCAGGGCTTGGAACACATTGCGCTGGTCAGGCACCAGCGCGCCGCCAAACGTGGGATCGAAATAGTGCTTTTGCACCAGCGCCCATGCCAAAAAGTCTACCGGTTGCTCATCGCCCTCTTTCAGATACAAGTGCTGGTTAATTCCATATTCCACTTCGCTCGTATTCGTCAGCGTGGCATCGCTGTCGAACCGGATGAAGTCAGCGAAATTGTTGACGCCTGTCACATAGCGGTATGTCACGAAAGGCTCAATCGTGTGTTTGTAACGATGGCGCGTTCCCGGACGTTCAAAATAGCGCTCTAGGGTGGCTGGCCGCAGTTCCACCTGGAACTCACCGGTATTTCGAGTAATTGACTGGCCGGAGACGTTGCCGGCGGCGTCAAGCGAATCGCCGTAGTAGGTGGTGCGAAAGGTAGCGGAAGTCGTCACTCCAAGCCAGGCACCAAAATGAATCGGGATTGTAACTGTAGGAGCTAACTCAGCCCGACCTACAAAATTTGGGGTGTTGATGAATTCGTCGTCGCGATGGACAGTACCAGCGAAGGAAGAGAAGGAGAAATACACTGGCAGATTACGCCATGGGGCTTGTTCTACCGAAGAAAAACCCACTTCCGGTGCGCTGCGCAAGACCACGCTGTTCTCTGGCTGCAGTTCAAGGAAGCTGCGATCGTTAAGACCATCCACGTTGAAGCTGAATCCGCGGAAGTTGTTTGTCAGGAACACAGAGCTTCGGATTTCGGAGCTGATGGCTTCATTGTAGGTTCCTGCAAAGGCCAGCCGGAATGTCAACGATGAGAGCTGATTGAGATCGGTGACGAATCGCCAGCCATGATTCCACAGAGACTGAATTTCCAGTTGCTGTTCATAACCGCCTTGTTTTTCGGGAGGGCTGACGCCGGGTACACCTCGGTCCTCCACCCCATAATAGGTGTATCGGATAGAGGTATTCTCGTATGGCTTCGCGCGAAATGCCGCCCGCTGGCCCGGTCCGCGTTTGCTGAAGTATTCAAAAGCAACCGTCGCATCCATCCACGTGGTTGGTGCCCAGTAGAAGGCATCGCCGAACGTGAATCCCTTGCTGTTGCTATTTCCCAGGATCGGCAGCATGAAACCGGACTGCCGGATGTGCTCGCCCGCCGGTGCGGTGGCATAGGGCAGCCAGAACAATGGCACCCGATAGATCCGGAAATTCGAATTAATCAACGCCACAGACTTGTCCAGGGTGACCTTCGCTTCGGGCGCGTAAAACTGCCACGTGGAACTCCGTGGATCACAAACAGTGAACCACCCATGATGCACGAGATACACGTCCTCCGAAATGCGGTCGACTTGTTTGGCTTCGAAGTACAGCGGGTTCTCTGTAACAAGCACTAGAGGATTTGGATGTCGGTCCAGATGAATCGATCCACGCACGTTCTGGAAGGTGCCCTTGTTCGTGGCGACATTCAGTTGGGCTTCGTCGGCTTCCAGATGCTCATTCTGGTAATCGTAAATGACGTGACCTCGCGCGATAGCCTGCGACGTGTCCGTGTTGTACTCCACGTGATCCGCTTGCAGGTGCATTCCGAGATAGTGGACATCCACATCTTTCTCCGCGATATAGAGATCTCCTTCTTTCCGTTGAGGGCCACTCGCGGTAATTTCCGCGATCGCGCCGCCTTGCCGCGCGGGAGGGAGCTGCTGCGCGTGGGTTCGCTGCGTAGGGAAGAATCCAATCAGCAAGGAAATGACTAGCCCACACTGCGGGCCATACCTGGAAATGGAAAAAGTTGTCTTCACGCGGTCAATGCGCTCGAGGAACGAAGAGTTAGCCTAGCATGCACAATCGAGGATTTATAGCCGACAGGTTCCTCTTCCGACAGTAGATGCGGGATAGGCGCGGAGGGCTGGATTATCTGGCGGCGTTTTTTGCATGATGGGCCCGGTACCATTCAAAAGTACGTTCCAAGCCCTCTTCAAAAAGCACGGTAGGCTCATACCCGAGAAATTCGCGGGCTTTCGCGATATCCGCCTGGGAATCGCGAATGTCCCCCTCCCGAGACGGCTCATACTTGGCCTCCAGCCTTTTGCCGGAGATTCGCCGGAAAAGCTCCAAAGTCTGGTTTAACGAGACTCGGCCGCCTGTCCCAACATTAAACACTTCCCCGGAAGGGCTTGGAGACTCGCAGGCCAAAAGATTGGCCTGCACCGCATTTTCCACGTAGGTGAAATCGCGCGTCTGCTCCCCATCCCCGTAAACAATGGGTTGCTGCTCTTCGAGAAAAGCCATGGCAAATCGGGATAACACCCCCGAGTAAGGGGAATCCGGATCCTGGCGAGGGCCAAATATATTGAAATACCGCAAAGAAACATTTTCCAGCCCATAGCAACGTCCAAACGTCTGGGCATATAGTTCACCGACGAATTTGGACACACCATAAGGAGAAAATGGCTGAGGTTGCATGGATTCGGTCTTGGGCAACGTCGGCGTTTCCCCATAAGCCGAGGACGACGCGGCAAACACCACCCGCTTAACTTTATTGTCCCTGGCGGCCACCAAGACGTTTAACGTCCCCTCCACGTTGATACGGTTGGTTTCCAGCGGATCCTTCACCGAGCGCGGCACAGAGGTGCGGGCAGCCAAATGAATCACATATTCCGCTTGGTGCATGGCCTTCTGCACAGCCTCCAGGTCGGTGATCGATCCCTTCAAGAATGTGATCTTGCTGCGAACCTCTGCCAGGTTTTCTTCTTTGCCGGAAGACAAATCGTCCAGCACGACGACGCCGTGGCCTCGCCGCACGAGTTCGTCTACTGTGTTTGAGCCGATGAATCCGGCGCCCCCTGTGACCAGGTAGCGCATTTGCTCCGCCTCCTGTGAACTCGCCCGTCTTATTGTACGATGGGATCAGGAACGCGAACGCTTTGATTGTGGGCAACGTCGCAGAAAAAGCATGATCAAGAAACTCGTCTGGCTGCTGGTGATCTGTATTCTCCTGCTGGTCGCAGGTGGCTTTCTGTATTGGAAGCTCTCTCGTTCGGTTCCACCCAGGCCAAACGCGGCTACCAACTGGCCCGCCACCGTTCCCGCGAGTCCTTCTCTCCCCCCGACTGCTCCTGCCGGCCCCACATCCGGACCACCCGCCGCGGCGGAATCGCCTTCCAAGAAGGGGATTCCCTCGACGGAATCGGATTTCGTACTTCGTCCCGGGGAAACCCTGGAGTACGACGCGAATCTCACCAAACTCAACAGCACCGTGGCCAATCTAAAGATTGTTGCTGTGGAGAAACGAAACGCCGGGGGTAAGGGCTCCTGGCACCTGCAAGCCTTCGCGCATACGGAGAATCCCTACCGTATGGTGTTTGAGCTGGACGACCAGTTCGACTCGTACAGCGACGCTGGCAGCATGACCAGCCTTCAGTACGAGATGCATCTCAATGAGCGCGGCCAAAAAGTGGACAGCGTAGAGCGCTTGCTCTCTTCACCCCACGATCCACCGCCTCTTGGCACCAGCGCGGCGCGCGTTTTGCCCGGAACCCGCGATCCTTTAGGCATGCTGGAGTATCTGCGAAGCCTCGACTGGAGCCACACGACAGGAGTGCGCAGCCCTGTTTATGACGGCCGCAAGCTTTATGATGTTCGGGCCGTGCTGTTGAGCAAATCTGCTCCAGTGAGCGTACCCGCAGGCAAGTACAACACAATGAAAATCGAAATCCACGTATTGGATAACGGGACGGAAATGAAAGACGCGCACTTCTTGCTGTACTTGACGAATGATGGCACGCGCTTGCCCGTTCTCATGGAAGCGGTGCTCCCGGTCGCAACCGCACGCGTCGAGCTTACAAAAACAAAGTAAACCGCGCCCTGCCGGGCATTCTGGCTAGCAGAGATGAATTTTCTCTCGGTTGCGGATGACCCGCCGCGTAGCATTCCGCGTATCGATCACCAACTTCGAGGCATCCACAATTGCGGCGTAATCGTAACTCGAATGGTCCGTCGCAATGATCACCGCATCATACTTGGCGAGGTTTTCAGGACTCAGCGGTACAGACTTCATATGCGAGTAATCGTAGTGCCTCATTTTGTGCAGATGCTTGAAGTGCGGATCGTTGTAATCGAATTCCACGCCGCGTTTTTGCAGAATTTCCATGATTTTCAGCGTCGGTGACTCGCGCAGGTCGTCGACATCCTTCTTGTAGGCTACGCCGAGCACTAACACTTTTGAGCCTTTCAAGCTTTTCTTGTGCCTATTCAACGCCTCGCCCACGGAGTCGACCACGTGGTACGGCATGGAGGTATTGATTTCTCCGGCTAGCTCAATAAAACGCGTCGAAAAATCATATTCGCGAGCTTTCCAGGAAAGGTAGAACGGATCCACGGGTATGCAATGGCCGCCCAATCCAGGCCCCGGATAAAAGGGCATGAATCCAAATGGCTTCGAAGCCGCTGCTTCAATCACTTCCCAGACATCCACACCCATGCGCATGCATAGCAGCTTTAGCTCATTCACAAGAGCAATGTTCACGCACCGAAAGATGTTCTCCAGCAGCTTGGCCATTTCCGCCGCGCGCGTCGAGCTCACCGGAATCACTTTGGCCACCACCTGTCCGTACAGTGCTTGAGCGGCGCGTCCGCTCGGTGGGTTGACGCCACCGACGACCTTTGGGATTTGGGCCAGTCCATACTGTTTGTTGCCCGGATCTTCCCGTTCCGGTGAGAACGCCAGGAAAAAATCACCCGGCACATTTTCATTTTCAGGTCCGGAAGCAATCGGGCACCGCAATCCGCTTTTTTCCAGAATCGGCAGCAGCAATTCTTCCGTTGTACCGGGATACGTGGTCGACTCCAGCACAACAAGTTGTCCTTTTTGCAAATGAGGCTGAATGGATTTCGCCGTCTCTTCTACGTAGCTCAGGTCCGGCTCGCGATATTCGTTCAGCGGCGTGGGCACGCAGATCAGGATCGCATCTGCTTCTTCCAGTCTTGAAAAGTCGGTAGTCGCGCCAAAGTGGCGGCTATTCACATACTGCTGGATCTTGGTTTGCTGGATGTGCTCGATGTAGGATTTCCCGGCACTGAGCATCTGCACTTTCTTGGGGTCGGTATCAAATCCAGTGACTTTATGACCCGCTTCCGCGAAACGGAGCGCCAGGGGAAGTCCCACGTATCCGCATCCAATGATCGCAACCTTGAGTTGAGCGCCTTTGAAAAATTCCGGTTTTCTGTCCGTTGCCATGGGGTCGAACCTGCTCCTCAATCCTGCTTTGTCGGGGGTGAAAATGGCCCTGAAGCTACATGGGCATGCTACCTAAACACTATAGCAGTTTCGGTCTTGTCCATTGAAACGCGGTCGAGATTGTTTCCCAAATTTCACTGGGGGTTTCTCAAAAAACTGAATCGGTCTTCGTGCCTCAGTTGGTCTTTTTGGGCCCACAGCAAGGCTTCTCAGCATGGCAATGAGGAAATCGATGGCGCATACTTAAGCCAGCATGGTCGATCTTCACTGTCATATCTTGCCCGGATTGGATGACGGCGCCAGAACCTTGGAAGATTCTCTGGCCATGGCCGAGGACGCCATCAGTGACGGCATCACCCACGTAGTCGCCACTCCGCATGCCAGTTCCGATTATTCATTCGATTTTCGGCGGGTCCGTTCCGCTCTCCAGGAATTGAGCGGAAGACTCGGGGACAAGCTCCTTCTGGCCAGCGGCTGTGATTTTCATTTGAACCACGAAAACTTGATCGCGTTGCGCGGAGATCCTCACCCCTATTGCATCAATCAGAACGATTATCTGTTGGTGGAATTCAATGATTTTTCGATTCCACCGTCGATGGACCAGACTCTCCATGAACTCCGCTTGGTTGGAATCCGTCCCATCGTAACTCATCCGGAACGAAACGTGATCCTCCGCACTCATCCCGAACGTTTGCAGAAATGGATTGAGCAGGGTTGCTATGTCCAGGTTACTGCCGGGTCTCTCAGTGGAGTGTTTGGTTCAACTCCGCAGCAACATGCGTGGACCTGGCTCGCCGGCGGCATGGTGCATTTCATATCGAGCGATGCGCACAACACGGCCCGGCGCCCTCTGAAGCTGAAGTTTGCGTATGACGAAGTTGTATCCCGGATGGGCGACGAACGCGCGCGGTTTCTGCTTATAGATAATCCGCTCGCCGCTTTTGAGGGCCGTCCCTTGCCATATGTTCCGGAAGTCACAACAGAACTCAAACGGCGAAGACGCAAACGCTTCTTCTTTTTCTAGCAGGAACTGAACTCAGCCGCGATCAAGCCGCGTGTCGCAACGGCAGTCCCACCCACGCGTTCACTAATCCTAGAACTTCTCGAACCACATCCAATGCGTCGCTGGTTGATCTCCACCAGTGTGCGGGGTCGAACGAATCGTCCGAAACTCCATGTACGATCGCCAGGCCATCCCGCGCAGAGATACGATTCCAAAGTGCCCTGACCCGCCGCGTATGCACTTTTGAAGTGACAATGATGATCGAGTGCCGTTGTCCCTTTTGCAACGCGCCTCCAATCGTCTCCATCTCATCGGCGGTGTTCACGATAGGTGGGTCCAGCACTCGGATAGCGCTCTCCGGAATGCCCTCATGCATCAAAATCTGCTTGTTGTAGGAATCTTCTCCGACAAAGGGCACAGAAAGCGCCTCGAGCGTGGCTCCGGGTTCCGTCGAGTGCGTCAGCCAGACGCAGCTGGAATAGCCCTCCTTGTAGACCCGCGCTGCTTCGAGTGCCCGGCTCGGCATCCTGCCACTCAGTACGGCGATGGCGTCAGCTTTTTGGAGGGGGTCCTCCACAATTAACCAACGCCCCGCATTCAGGAAAACGAATAACCCAGCAAAAAAGAGTGACCCCAACACTACGATCCACAGACGTGGCCGCCGTTCCGGCGGAAGCGAAAGGATGCTGCCCACAAGAATTCCCCGCATAGCCGCGCATCGTAACCTGCGACCCAGCGTACGTCAAACGCACTAATCTGGTGCTAATCTGGTGACTTAGTCTTTGGGGCGTGTTCGTTTCGGAAGAATGACAGGAGCTAGCTCAGTCCACTCCGCCGGATGGCTCATTGATCGCTTTTGGCGACCCTTCCGCAGTACACTCCTATTTTCGCATTCCCAGACGCGGCTTCATTTTTTATGTCTTATAGTATATATACATTAAGATGATTCATAAAGGCCTAGGACCGCTAGCTTCTCGATTGCGTCAGCGAAAGTTCCAGCTGTTGCGGCGGTTCTCGATCCCTGCCGACGTCCTCCCTGGCTCCCTCTCTCTCACGCATCTTCGCTGCGGTAAGCCTACCTGTCATTGTATCGACGACCGCGGCCATCCCGTCTGGTCGCTGACCTTTATGGTTCAGGGGAAAAAACGTGTCCAGCACATCCCCAAGGATTGGGTCGAGGAGGTGCGACGCCGGGTGCAGGCCGGACGCGAGTTTCAAGACGCCGTCCGCGAAGTGCTGGCGGCCAACGCACAACTGCTCGTGCTGGAACGCAGGAAGCTCAAGAAAAAGAAAAAATGAACCGTGCGACGCCACGCCACCTGCTTCACTAGGTGACACGTGTCCCGCCAACCGCATCTGACGCCCAGTAGAAAAAACTGCAGGTCGCTATTTTCCGTATCCGAGCACTGCCCATTACTAAACCCTTCACCGAGGTGGCAACCTCTGCGGGAAAACCCGTCTGAAAATAGGCCGCTCTGATTGCATTCGACCATGCAGTAACAAATCCTCACCAGATTCCGTTTCTTTCTCCGGCATCCTCAACCGTTCCGAAATCGCTGAGTTCAAGGCGTGTTCGTGTCGTTGACTAGCACATGAGGCATCCTTAAGATAATGGGACTCTAGTTCCATTCCGACACTGTGATTGACTCTCCGAGTTCGGTTCATCCTTCCGTTCACAAACCAGGCCTAGCACGTCAACTTGGACTTTTCGACGTCACCATGCTGGTTATGGGCGGTATCGTCGGCTCGGGAATATTCATAAATCCCTTCGTGGTAGCGCAGCAGATTCACACTCCCACATTGATCCTGGCGGCCTGGATTTTCGGTGGATTTGTCGGAGTG
Source organism: Candidatus Acidiferrales bacterium (assembly GCA_963775865.1). Lineage (GTDB taxonomy): Bacteria > Acidobacteriota > Terriglobia > Acidiferrales > UBA7541 > Acidiferrum. Next base: position 212,575 of record CAVZKU010000004.1, read on the forward strand.
GGTGGAGCGTTTATATGGGCGGAACTGGCGGCGACTTTACCCGAAGTGGGCGGCCAATACGCTTACCTACGCGAGGCCTATCATCCAGCGGTCGCATTCTCGTACGGATGGGTCTTACTGCTGGTGATCCAGACAGGAGGCATGGCAGCCGTAGCAATTACTTTCGCGAAATACTTCGTCGAGTTGACGGGCATCCATGCGCACGACTGGGTGGTGGCGACGGCGGCACTTGCCATCCTGACCGTGATTAATTGTTTTGGGGTAAAGACCGGCGGACGTATGCAAAGTGCCCTGATGGTGACAAAAATCGTAGCTATCTGTGCCCTGATCATCGCCGGGTTAGCCTTGACGGGCAGACATTTCAGCATCACCACTGCGACGGAACGCGAGTGGTCGGTGACATCGTTTGGCGCAGCGATGGTGCCGGTACTTTTCGCCTACGGAGGATGGCAGACGGCGAACTTTCTTGCAGCGGAAGTGAAGGAACCCAAAAAAAATCTTCCTCGAGGTTTACTCCTCGGGGTTCTTGGAGTCGTGCTGCTGTACCTTGGCGTGAACTGGGTGTGCTTGCGCGCTCTCGGACCGCAGGCGCTAGCCGCAACAACGACACCTGCCAGCGCTGTGATGCGGATCGCCTTAGGCCAGCGGGGCGCGATGTTCATTGCGGCGGCAATCGCCATCTCGACTCTGGGGTTTTTGAGCCAATCGATCCTGACCGGACCTCGTGTGTATTTTGCCATGGCCGAAGACGGCCTGTTCTTCCGCGCGATCGCCTGGCTCGACCCACGCACACGCGTGCCGGTGGTCGCCATCATCCTACAGAGCGTCTGGACCATAGTCATCGCGCTGTCAGGACGCTACGAGCAGATTCTGAATTACGTTATTTCTATGGATTTTTTGTTTTTCGGCCTGACGGCGACCACAATCTTCGTATTCCGGAGGCGCGCTGCGCGCGGAGAAAGGAACGCCAGTCAAGGGTATCGTGTGCCCGGTCACCCCGTGAGCACGGCAGTGTTTGTCGCGATATGCTGGTGGGTCGTGGGGAATACGATTTACCGCTATCCTCAGAACAGCTTGATCGGCTTCGCTCTGTTGCTGGCAGGCACCCCGGTGTACTTGTTCTGGAGCAGGAAAGCGTTGTCGCGTTCTAGGAATTTATAATGGATTTTTCTGGAATCAGGAGAGCAAGAGATGAATGCATTGCGGCCGGACGCAGCATCGCGCTATCTAGCCTGGGCCAAGCTGCAGTCGAATGCGCGGTTCAATCTGGCGAGCAGTGGTGTTTTGGACTATCCGCTTGACGGTTTACCAGTACATGTCGAGGACCTGGAAATCGGCGGGACCGGGCCTTACGGTCATCCACCGCTGATGGAGCGCTTGGCGGCGAAGGCCGATGTTCCACAGGAATGTGTTGTCTACACTTTGGGTACTTCCATGGCAAACTTCGTGGCGCTGACGGCGCTCGTTCACCCCGGGGACGAGGTGCTGGTTGAGCGGCCCACATACGACCCACTGCTCACGGTCCTCACTCACATTGGGGCCAAGGTAATTCGCTTCGAACGTTTGCCCGAAAAGAGATTCCAGTTAGACCTGGACGAGATTGAGCGAAAACTTACTCCCCAAACGCGCCTTGTGATTCTCTGCAACCTTCACAACCCCAGCGGCGTGTTAATTGAAGACGATACGCTGCGGCAGGTTGGTGCGAGCGCGGCCAAGATGGGTGCGCGGATTCTGGTCGATGAGGTCTATCTCGAGACGCTCTTCGAACGCCGGTGGCGTTCTGCGTTTCACCTGGGACCGAATTTTGTGATCACCAGCAGTTTGACCAAAGCGTACGGGTTGAGCGGCATTCGCTGTGGATGGATTTTGGCTCAGCCAGATTTGGTCCGCCGCATGTGGCAGGTTGTGGATTTTACGTACGGGATTCCGGCTCATCCGGCCGAACTCCTCGCCGTAATTGCTCTCGATAATCTCGATCAAATACGCGCCCGCGCCCGCACCCTGCTGGAAACGAATCGCGTGTTGGTAAACGATTTCCTGGCTCGACATGCGGAACTTGATTGTGCACCAAGTCTCTTCGGCACGACGATCTTTCCAAGGCTCAGGTCGGGCCATGTTGCAGAATTTGTGGAAGTGCTGCGCCAGCAATTCGAAACCAGTGTGGTGCCTGGCGAATTTTTCGAACGGCCGGAACACTTCCGACTGGGGTTTTGTGGACCGACAGAGACGCTGCGAGATGGACTCACGCAGGTCAGTGCCGCGCTCGCCAAATTCCGCGAGTTGCCCCGCTAAGGGAAGGAGCGAACGCTCAGGTTTGGCGGGGTTAGTGGCCCCATGGTAACTAAATCACTATCAGGCGTTCTCGAAGTTTGGTCGCAAACTTTTGGCGCGTTAAACTAGCAGTTTGACAGTCACACCAGGAGGACGAATGCGAGCTGTCGTCACAGGGGGTTCCGGGTTTCTCGGTTCGCATCTTTGCGATCGCTTACTGGCAGAAGGCTGGGAAGTATTTACGCTGGACAATCTCATCACCGGTGACGAATCGAATCTCGCGCATCTGCGCGGTAATCCCAAATTTCAATTCAAGCGCACCGACGTCAACGAACCATTCAGCGTCGAGGGCCGCGTCGATTACGTTTTTCACTTCGCTTCCCCCGCCAGTCCCCCGCACTATTTGAAATTTCCCATTGAAACCTTAAAGGTTGGCTCCATTGCCACGATGCACACCCTTGACCTCGCCAAGGCCAAGGGAGCGAAATTCTTGCTGGCTTCCACCAGCGAGTGTTATGGAGACCCGGACGTGTCCCCGCAGGTAGAAACGTACTGGGGCCGCGTCAATCCCGTCGGCCCTCGCAGTGTTTATGACGAAGCCAAGCGCTTCGCCGAAGCGATCACCATGGCCTATCACCGCTACCATGGGATCGATACCCACATTGTACGGATTTTTAACACCTACGGGCCGCGCATGCGCTTGAACGACGGGCGTGCTCTGCCTAATTTCGTATATCAAGCGCTCAGCAATCAACCCATCACAGTTTATGGGGACGGTAAGCAGACCCGCAGCTTCTGCTTTGTTTCCGATCTGATCGATGGAATCTATAAACTAAGCCAGTCCGACGAACACCTGCCCACTAACATCGGCAATCCTACGGAATTGACCATTCACGAATTCGCGGAGAGAGTGCTTAGCTACTTTCCTAACGCGCCTAAAATCGTCTTTGCGCCTCTGCCGGTTGACGATCCCAAGCAGCGCTGCCCGAATATCGCCAAAGCAAAGCGGCTTCTCGGCTGGGAACCAAAGGTCGGACTGGAAGAGGGTCTGAAAACGACGATCGCGTTCTTCAAGGAACAGTACACCAAGACGTTGCCGACCCGATAGCACGCGTCTGTCTGCGTCGCGGTTGCTTGCGCGAATTTGTCGCCCAGTCCGGCTGGGAGCTACCGCCGTCCGAACGAGTGATAGTCGAAGCCCAATTCCTGCATCTTCTTCGGCGAATAAAGATTTCTTCCGTCAATGACGAGGCGTCTCGCCATGCTTTGCCCGGCTTTTTCCCAATCGAGGTCCCGGAACACTTTCCATTCCGTGCAAACAAGGGCCGCATCTACACCCTGCAACGCCTCGTAGGGGTCTTCATGGTATTTCACAGAGGGCAGAAGGGGCTTTGTGCGCGAAATCGCTTGCGGATCGCTTGCAAGCACTTCTGCTCCTTCAGTGAGCAGCCGGCGAATCACATCCAGCGCCGGAGCGAAGCGAATGTCGTCGGTATTGGCCTTGAATGCCAGTCCCAACACGGCCACTTTCTTTCCTTTGATCACCCACAGCGCTTTGTGAACTTTTTCGAAGAAACGGTCGATACGCTGTTTGTTCACCCGCTCCGCGGCCTTCAACATGTCAAATTCGACGCCCATCGAAGAAGACAGGTGGATAAAGGCCTGGATGTCCTTCGGAAAACAGAATCCGCCAAATCCTAATCCAGCCTTCAGGAACTGCGTACCGATGCGCGGATCTAGCCCCATGGCGTGCGTCACTTCCTCCACATCCGCCCCAATGCGTTCGCACAAATCCGAAATCACGTTGGCATAACTGATTTTCAAGGCCAAAAACGAATTGGAAGCGTGCTTGATCAGTTCGGCGCTATTAATTGTAGTAATCAACAGTTCCCCGGATGTCCCCGTGGGACATTTTCCACCGTGCACCGGACAGTGAAATTTCCGCTCCAGGATGGGTCCGTAGACCTCACGCATAATGGCCGCGCACTTTTCATTCTCAACGCCGACGACAATCCGGTCCGGATGGAAGAAATCTTCCACCGCCGTTCCCTCCCGTAGAAACTCCGGGTTGGATGCCACCTCAAATTTCAGCGAGCCATTCTGAGAATAGGCCGCCAACGCTTTCTGGAGTTGTACGCCGGTTAGGGCAGGCACAGTGCTTTTTTCTACCACTAGTTTGGAGCTTTTGGCTTCCGTTGCGATCTGGCGGGCGACGTGATCGATCGCCGATAAATCCGCTTCGCCGGTTTCCTTCGGCGGCGTGCCAACGCAGATAAAAATCACATCGCCAGCGCGAATCGCTTCTCCGGCATGTGCGGTATACGTGATCTTTTTCTCGGCCGCGGCGCGTTTCAGTACCCCGTCCAGGTGTTCCTCGTAGATGGGAACCTTTCCGGCCTTTAATTGGTCGATGCGTTTCTCGTCAATGTCTGTGCAATGGACTTCATGCCCGGCAGCCGCCAAGCAGGCGCCTGTCACAAGTCCCACATATCCACATCCGATTACAGTCAGCCGCACGATCGCTTCTCCTTTATCTGCTCATTCAACTTCAACCCCATGACGGCTGAGAATTCGCACCGGCAATCTTCCGTGTCCATTGACTCAACGGTCCACTACCTACGTCCCAACAAAAGACCGCGAAGCCCCAGCAACGCCAAGCGCGGCTGCCGCCGTACTACATTCCAAAGCAGGCGCGTCGATTCGTCCCGGTTAATTTCTCCCAGCGATTCACGCGCCGAATCGTTCAGCATGTCCACCAGGCGGCAATAATCTTCTTGCCGGAAGTGATGTAAGGTCCGTCTGACCAGCCAGTGCGTTCCCAATTCGCGTCGCAGGGCCCTCAATTCTCGCTGCCCTCTCTGGAGAATCGCGTCAGCCACACCCCGCGCGCCACGGAATCCTGTAACAATCCCACCAATCGTGGATACCTTCACCTGTGCCGCCGCGTCTCCCACCAGATAGACATTAGCGTTTCCCACCATGCGCTTCACCGATACCCAGCGCCGGTACACGGGGATCCTGGCACCCTGCCATTCCAACGGTTCGAATCCCTTTCTCTCCAGGAAGCGATCGAAGTAGCGCTTCGTGTCGCGCCCGTGCTCTCCAATCACGCCGAGCGCCCCGCGTTCCGCGGATTCGGGGATCAACCAATAAAAATAGGGCGTGTCGTCCGGAACGAACCACACTCGCGTTGTATCGGGGGAGCAGTCCTTGGGCAATTTTACGAGCGCCTGGACCAAAGGCACGGTTTCCACGGGCGGCCAGCCCGAGGCGCGCGCCACACGGCTCGCGGCTCCGTCCGCACCTACCACACTTTCGGCATAGAGTTCTTCCCGTCGGCCGGCTTGGTCGATCTGAACATGCAAGCCACTACCGTTCGGCGTAAGTCCCAAAAAGCGGGTGTCGTAATCGAACTGTGCGCCCGCCTTTTCGGCTTCCTGGGCCAAGGCGCGAATCAGTCTCGAGCGCTCAATAATCAGGTCGGGGCGCTTCAGAGACACCACGGCGGATCGGCCGTTGGTAAACAGCTCGAACCTGCGAATCTCATTGAGGATGCTTGCTCCCGCTGCGCCGTTGACCTGGCGGCGGAAATGGTCGGTAACAATCAGAGTGCGGGGGGCGGGATCCAGCGTGGCCATGGATTCCAGCACGCGCACAGCGCGGCCGCCTTGTGCCACACACGCTGCTGTGTAGAGGCCTGCGGCTGATCCCCCAACCACCACAACCTCTTTTTTCCCCCGGGCACTTCCCGGTGTACTTCCCAATTTGTTCACAATTTTCGACGACCCTGCCAACAGCCGGCCTGGATTCTCATTCCGCCCAAATTCCTCACTCGGTCTGCTCCGCGCACGGAAGAATTTCACACTCCATCGGAGCGCCCACGAGTATAACGAATCCCTTGGAGTGGTCCAAACGGAGCACAGTTTCTGATCGTTTTCGAAGGAACACTAGGAGGCTTGGGTGGCCGAGGAAGCTGCCCCACCGTTCTTCGCCTTTTGCCGTTCATAGGGCACTCGTTCCAACCACGCAATGGCCACTAGCATGATGACCAACACCAGCACTCCCACCAGCGCTGCCAAGGAGGTGGACAGGTAGCTGACCATCACGCCTACCCCGCCACAGATGGCTCCGGCCAGGTAAATAGCCAGCACCGCTCCGCGCTGTCCGAGCCCCAAGTTTGCCAACCGGTGCGCGGAATGATCCTTGCCTGGCGTCGCAAAGGGTACCAGGCCTCGCCGCGACCGCGAAATCGTTACCAGCGTGGTGTCAAAAATTGTGGCGCTCAGAATCAGAACAGGAGCAAGCCACGCAGACAAGTTCGCCGCATGCTCGAACCGCAGTTTCAACGCCAGCGCGGCCATCAGAAAGCCAAGGAACATTGCTCCGCCATCACCCATAAAGATTTTGGCTGGCTTGAAATTCCAGCGGAGGAATCCTGCCGCGGCCCCCAGCGTGGCTGCTGCCAGAGTGGTGACCACCGTCTGGCCGTTAAGGTAGGCAAGCATCGCAAAGAAAATCGAAGCCATGGCCGCAACGCCCGCGCAGAGTCCGTCCATATGATCCAGGATGCTGAAGGAAGCCGTGATGCCTACCACCCACACAACCGTCAACGCCCCATCCAGCCAGTATCCAGTGCTTCCACCAACAAGTGTCTCGAACACATTCGCCCTGACCCCGCTGACAAGCAGAATGACGGCTGCCAGAGGCATGGCGACAAATAACTTCAACTGATGGTGCAGCCACCCTCGATCATCCATGAATCCGACGATTGCAACGAGAGTGGCGCCGGTTACGATCCCAAAGCTCTGCGCTCGTGCCGGTCCATCAAATACGATCAAAATCGCTAGGATCACTCCTGCATAGATCGCTAGACCACCGAGAAGGGGAATTGGCTTGAGATGAACCTTGCGGGGACCCGGTGCGTCCACCATACCCACACGGATGGCCAGTGCTCGCACAGGAGCCGTTAAAAGCAGGGACGCTGATAGAGCGATCAAGAATGCCAGCAAGCCCGCACTCATTCATCCTCATTGCTCGTTCTGAAGAAACTGGCTTGGGCGAGGAATGCCAGTGATTACAGACACGTTACCGGTTTTGGGTTCCGGTTCCCAAGTTTCGGTGCAGCCGAGAAAAACTCATGATGCTGCCCCACGCAGCTCTAAAAACATACCGTAAAATCCCATAAACTGCCAGGGGAATCAGGTAAGTACACTACTACGAATGCTACGAATGCTCAGCGTCATACCTCTACGGACCTGCTGGGTGCGAAGCTAGTCGGCTGACCCTTCCAGCACCTCGACCAACTTCCGCAGTTCCTGCTCTCGTTCGTATTCCGGTGCGGCCGCTGCAGCAGCTTTTCCCATCCGGTGTACGCGGCTCGCTTCCGATAGGAGTTCGCGTACGCGCTCAGCCAACCCCAGGGGATCTTCCGGGTCGGCCGAAATCGCAAAGCCCTTTCGATTTCCGAGGGAAACCACGTCACACTCCCCTGGCGCCACGGCTACGATCGGTTTGCCCGCCGCCAGTATTCCGTACATCTTGCTCGGCACCACCACGCCTTCTAGCCCACGTTTCACGGTGATCACGTGCGCATCAGCCGCCGCCAGGACGGACGGGATTTTGTTCGCTGGAAAGTAGGGAAGAAATCGAACATTCGGCATTCCGCAGGACGCGGACTCCAGTTTTTCGCGCTGGGCACCGTCGCCGACAAACACTAAGCCAACTCCATCTGCGGCGAGTTGGCGCGCTCCCTCCAACAAGGTATCCCATGCCCCATAAAATCCCAAATTGCCGGCGTGCAGCAGAACAAACTTGAATCCGCCGCGAATCGCTTCGATGACGGACTCATCCAGCTTAACGGCGCTGCCTGGCTCCGCCGAAAGCTCGGCACCATCTCTCACCACCACCACACGCGCGGGGTCGATGCCCTTCGCCAGAATCCGGTTCCGCATGTCGTCGCCAAGCACAATTACCTTTGTCGCACGTCGCATCGTCCACCGATGCGCTGTTTCCCACACACGGGCCAACAACCCAGGTTCAACGATGGAGCCCCCAACCGCCATATCTGGATACATATCCCGGATGTTATAGACATATGGCTTATTTTTGAGCATAGCGACGAACGCACCGACGATGCCTGCGAACGGGGGATCCGTCATTGCCAGTATCACGTCGCAAGGCAGGACGAGCGCGCGGGGGACCGCCAGCAAAACATAGCTCAAATAGTTAAAGACGCGCTTTTTCATCTGTATCCGCGGGTAATCTGTGGATCCCACGCGAACCACGCGGGCTTTTCCCACCCGTTCTGTTTGATAGAAATGCCAGGGACGGCGCTCGGTCGGATCATAGGAAGGGCGCCCGCTTAGAACCGCCACATCGTGTTTCCGCGCGATAGCGTCCACTACCGTCTTTGCCATCTTTGCTGTGGCAGAAGTATCTGGCGGGTAATAAAGGTTCAGCAACAAGACACGCACCAGGGAATTGTACAGGGAGAACGGAGCGCCTTGAAGGTACGATCTCTCACGGCGGGCTGGAAGGGTAGTTTAAGAGAAAGTTCAGTTACCCTAATCCTGTTCTCCTGGCCAGTTCCCCTCCACCCATCACCTCTCTACTGTGGAGCCTCCACATTCAACTTCTTTTTGGAGGACCTATGCAGTCGGCCTCTCACTCCGCTCCAGCGAGACGCCTGTTCGGGCTGGCGTCGTGTCTCTTTGCCTTCTCTGTCGTGGCGGCGCCGAGACCCCTCCCAGATTCCGTTGTTCGCGCCCACAGCGTTTTTCTTGTGAACGAGACACCCTTCAACGAACTGCAATACAGCACTATTTTTGAACTAAACAAGTGGGGTCGTTTCGACTTGGCGGAAAGTACAGATAAAGCTGACCTCATCATGCGCCTCGACAGCGGTAGCCATGTTCGCGCCGTTCCCGAAGGTCAATTTCCTTCGACAGGCAGTACGAATGCGATCGCTGACAGTGAGATTCCCAAAGGCTACACGCGCATATCCCTGCTCGATCCCAAAACCAACACGGTTCTTTGGTCCGATACTCACAGGACCGAAGGCGGAAAAGTGAAGAATGGCCACTTGCTCGACGGCCTTCGGGAAGCCTTCGACAGCTACGAAAAGAGCCGTCACTGAAATAGTCTCCGCGCAATGCATCATAGGCAAGGTGCAATAACCCAAATCTTGAATCCAGCCCTAACCACCCCCGTGATCTGCTTCCTTGGCATTCACCCCGCATTCTGCTATAGGTGTTTTCATAAATTCCTGACTTTGGCGACCGACTCGCCTTTCCCCTCGGACACCATGGTTCGCTCCAGGACGGAGAGTCTCCATGGAAATTACGGTTGAACATCTGGGATCTGTACAGTTTCAAATCAAAGCGCGCGGCCACTCCCTCGTCACCGACCAGCCGATAGAACAGGGCGGTTACGACGAGGGCATGACTCCACCAGAATTACTGTTGGCGTCGCTCGGTTCCTGTGCTGGTTACTATGCCGCGCAATATCTCCGGAAGCACAAACTGGCGATCGAAGGCACGCGCGTGCGAGTCACGTGCGACAAGGTGAAGGAACCAATTCCGCGCATGGATAATTTCAAGATTGAAGTCGAAGCCACAGTGGAACTAAGCCCCGAGCATCGCAAGGGAGTGCAGAATGCGGTCGAGCATTGCCTCGTTCACAACACACTCCTGCACGCTCCCACGATCAAGCTGCAGATTGAAGACTTGGTGTCCCTCAAGGATTAACGATCCACAAATGGCACTGTTCTATTTTTGAGGAGTGTCTTCTGCACTTGAGGTGTAATATCCCTCCCGTGTTTCGGATACCAGGCCCTCACGCGTGATGCGAACTTCCAGTTTGTGATGGTTGGAAGTCGAGTTATTTCCGGAAGGGGCGTAGGCCAACGTGTATGCGTGGCGGGCCTCCTCGGTAATCCGCGAATAAAGTTGCTCGATCGTCTTGCTTTTCTTGGCGTAATAGATGTCGCCCCCGGATTTATCCGCATAGGTCGCCAAGCGTGCAAATTTTGTTTTCGCTGTTTCGCTGCCCAACGCCAAACTGTAAACCGATACATTGTCGCGGAGAAGGGATTCGATGACTTGCTCATACGTCCGATGGTTCAGTTTGGGTTCGTTCGCTCCGTCAGACACCAGCAGAATGATTTTGCGGCGGTCCGCTCCGCGACCACGGAGCAGTTCCGATGCAGAATACACGGCGTCATCCAGAGCCTTGCTCGGCCTGGCACCTGAATTGGTGGGAGCCGCAATCGACGGAGGTCCAGTGGTAGAATTGGAACCCACCACTGCCTGCGGGATATGTTGAGGTGTAGGCTGTGCCACGGTTTGCGCTTGTTTCAGATCCGCCAGCAATAAGTCGATGTTTCCTGTAAACGTTTCACCGGGATAAAACAGCGTATCGAAGCGACAGACAGTCGCTTCATCCATGCTACCGAGTCCTCCGGTCATTGCTCGGAGACTCTTCACCATCTCCGTGCCTTCTTTCCATTTCATGTTGTTGTCGATCAGGATGACCAGAGACAGGGCAAGGCCTTCTTCGCTGAAGACGTCCACCCTTTGTTCGACCTCGTCGTCGAATATGCGGAATTCCTCGCGCCTTACGCCGGAGACTAAACTACCTTGGCGATCCTTGACCAAAACCGAGAGAACCACCAGGTCAGAGTTCACGCGAATCTTTTCTTGAATTTCACTTGTTTTTTGGGGATTTGTCGGCTGCTGCGATGGTGTAGATGGCTTGTCTTGCGGAAAGGAAGATGACGCAGAACCTAAAACATTGGCAACAGCCAGTACCATCCCGATGAGGCTTCTCCCCATGACCAGACTCCCTTCCGTGCATTTCCTTGTATCGGAAGCGTCCATGCGCGAAATGGTGGCTTCAGCGCGGCGCGAAGTGGCACGTCGAAAAAGTCAGGGTCGCGTGATGAGATAATTGCCGAGGACGAGCGCATCCATTCGCGTGCGGAGGAAACAGTGGATTGCTTCTTCCGGCTTGCACACGATCGGTTCATTGTCATTGAACGAAGTGTTCAGAACCACGGGAACACCGGTTTGACGTTCAAATTCGCTGATCAAGGCGTGGTATCGCGCATTTGCTTCTGGCGCGACCGTCTGCAAGCGTCCTGTTCCATCCACATGGGTTGGCGCGGGAATCTTGTCGCGTTTTTCCGGCCGCACGGCATATGCCAGCGTCATAAATGGGGATGCATACGATTTTTCAAACCACTCACCCGTCTTTTCCGCCAGAATCGATGGGGCAAACGGCCGGAAAATTTCGCGGTGCTTGATACGCTCATTCAGAATTTCCTTCATCTCAGGCCGGCGGGGGTCCGCAACAATGCTGCGGTTTCCGAGCGCACGGGGGCCCCATTCGGCACGACCCTGGAACCAGCCCAGAATTTTTCCTCCCGCAATGATCGCCGCGGTTTGGCGCATGAGGTCCGCTTCCCTCAACTCCGTCACGGTGTAGCCTCCGGTTGGAACCGCGCTCCCCTGTACAGCCGCTCGGATTTCTTCCGCCGAATAACCTGGTCCCCAATACGCGTGTTCCATCACAAACGACCGCGGTTTCCCCAGTACTTGATGCCATATGTAGTACGCTGCCCCCACCGCAAGTCCGGCATCGCCTGCGGCAGGATGCACATATACTTTTTCGAAGGGGGTCTGATCGAAAATCTTGCCGTTGGCCACGCAGTTGAACGCAACGCCACCCGCCAAGCAGACTGCTTTCGCCCCGGTCTTGGCGGCCAACTTCTTCAACATCCCCAGATAAACTTCTTCCAGCCGTGCCTGGAGAGACGCAGCCAGATTGCGATGTCGTTGTTCGAGCGGCTCTTCCGGCTTACGCGCTGGTCCCCCGAGACGCTTGCCCATCTCCTCCGAAAACATTTTGCCCAATACAGGTGTTTGATCGGATTCTGCCCAGGACATCTCCGGCCCGGTCTTGTGGTGCGTGAAATAATCCAGTCCCAGCCGAAATCCGAATTCGCCGCCGTTGGGGCTGAACCGCACAATGTCGCGGAACGCTTCCATATTTTCTGGCGATCCATAAGCAGCCAGTCCCATCACTTTGTACTCGTCCCCAAATTTCAGGAATCCCAGATATTGCGTGACCGCGCTGTAGTACAAGCCTAGGGAATGGGGAAACGCGATCGCGCTGTCGATTTCCATGCGGTTTCCGCGTCCCGCGCCCCACATCGAACTGGCGAAATCTCCCAATCCATCCGCCGAAAGTAGCGCAGCATTTTCAAATGGAGAAACGAAGTAACTGCTGGCCAGATGCGCCTGGTGGTGCTCCACCCGGTGAAATGTTGCTTTGATTCTTGCTGGATCGCTGTCGAACGCCCAAGCCAGTGCTGCCGGTATCCCAGTGAATTTGGAGATCACCCTCGCGCGTTCCCGGGCGAACGATGGCATGCGGAGTGCATACCAAAGTTTCGTCCCCAATCGCGCATAAGGATTCCGCGGCACCGCCACATGATCAATATCCGAAAGCGTGATTCCTGCTTCCTTCAGGCAATAACGGATGGCCGCCGCAGGAAAGCCCGCCGCATACTTCACACGGTTGAAACGCTCTTCTTCCACCGCGGCGATCAGTTTCCCGTCCGAGAGCAACGCTGCAGAGGCGTTGCCGTGATACGCGTTGATTCCCAGGATGTTCATACCAACCTGAAGTTTACCTCAACTTTAACTTCCTGATGTAGTAACCAAGCAGGAAACAAGATCACCGGCTTCCGGAGAGATGGCGGCGGCACCATTCATTCAGTACGTACAACGACCAGGGGCGAGACCACGTCGTTCGGCCGTTCAGAAAATTATCCCACACCATCTGTACGCCCGCCGCATACAATGGCCCTTTGAGCGCAGGAGCCAGTTCCTTCAAACTCGATTCCACTCGGGGCTTCAACGAATTGCGGAGCCAATCCTCCCATGGCAACGTGAATGTCCTCTTTTTCCGGTCCAGAATCTCTGGTGGCAACAGCCCTGCTAGTGCGGCGCGCAGCAGTCCTTTCGAAACTCCAGGTTCTATCCGCGCCATATCTGGCAAAGCAGTAACAAACTCGACCAGTGGCGTATCCAGGAATGGCACTCGTACCTCGAGAGATCGCGCCATGCTCACACAATCCGTATCGTGCAGCAGCGTGCTCGCCATATACGTCCGCATCTCCAGCCAGGAGATTCCCGCCATCGGTTCTACAGCCTCTGCTTGATCCGCGGTGCGCTCCAACCAACCCAGCCACGTCGGATCGAGCGTGACACCGTCACTGGCAACGCTGCTCTGACGGTAGCGCGCGTTCGCCAGGCGCGAAACTTCCGACGGTGGAAACAGCAGTCTGGTAAAGAAATAAGGATGGGGCAAGGCGTCTGGCATCAGCCACGCGTCACTGGCTTTCCGCGCAGCATCGACGGAGCCTTTGCGCGCCAGCAACGAATTCACCAGCGGCGCGCTGATCCGCCGAAAGGCCCCCGGAATGAACCGCGACACCACTTCCAACCGCACCAGCTTTGGTGTATCGGCAAACGTTTGGTAACCACCGAACAACTCATCGCTCCCTAAACCGGACAAAGCCACCTTTAATCCCACTTCGCGCGCCGCCCACGAAACAAAATAGGTATTGATTCCGTCCATTGTCGGCTGATCCAGAGCCGTGATCGCTTCATCTAGACGCGCCAGCATGTCTCTTCCTTGCAGAGGTACCTCGGTGTGGTGGGTCCCCGCCCGTTGCGCCACCACCCGAGCCAGGGGACCTTCGTCATACGCGGTATCCGGAAACGTCAGCGTGAAGCTCTGAATGCCGTGTTGGGCGCGCCCGGCGAGAACGGCAATTGCGCTGGAATCGAGCCCACTAGACAGAAATAATCCCACTGGCACATCCGCGATAAGGTGCGCACGCACCGCATCTTCGAGGAGTGTGCGCAAGCGCGCGGATGCAGCCGCAAAATCGCGCGGGCGTTTCGGGTCACGCGCCGCCGCACTGCACGTGGGATCCCACCAGGGACGCACGCGCGGTGTTCGGCGGCGATCTGGCAAGTGAAGGAGTAACGCATGTCCCGGAGGAACGGAGAACACACCTTCCACAAGGGTGACTGGCTCGGAAACGCTGCCAAACAACAGGTACGAGGTCAGCGCATCGGGAGAAAGTTTTCGCTCCACGGCACCGGACGCCAACAAAGCGCGCAATTCCGACGCGAACGCAAACCCTTGGGCGGTCTGCGCGTAGTAGAGCGGCTTGATCCCCAAGGGATCGCGTGCCAAAAACAATACGGGAACAGTAGCGAAATGTTTCCGCAAGTCCAACAGCGCGAAGGCGAACATGCCGCGCAATTCACCCAGCAGATCCTCGCCCCACTCTTCCCAACCATGTACCAGAATCTCTGTATCCGAGTTTGTGCTGAACTGGTGGCCCGCCAGGTGCAACCGCTCGCGCAATTCGCGGTAATTATAAAGTTCGCCGTTGAAGACGACGGCGACATTCCGGGCTTCGTTCCAGACGGGTTGGTGGCCTCCGGCGAGATCTATGATGCTCAACCGGCGCATTCCGAGCGCCGCAACGGGAGCTCGCGCATCGTTCACGAGAAATCCATCGTCATCCGGGCCGCGGTGGACCATGGCAGCGGCCATTTTGCGCACACGGGTTGCCGCTTCATCAGAATTGGAAGCGTACGCGAAGCCACAGATTCCGCACACGCTCTACTTGATCTCCGGTGTAAGCGGCTGGAAGCCCCACGAATTCAGCAGCGCGCTTAGTTGCAGCGTGGAAACGACGTTCGTATCCGCCAGCTTCGGCGTGAGCGACAAATCGCTCAGCCACGGTACGGAACGACATAGGGGGTGGGTCCGCAAAAGTAATCCTTCTGCTCTGGGATTCGAATTGTCCTATGACAAGCGCTGTCCCGCAAGCCTGGAATAGATGGATTCCATCTGTTCCAGCGGTTGATCCCATCCCAGTTTTGCAACCGCCGCGGCACCACCTTGCTGCAGCTTGTTCCGGAGTTCTTTATCTTGCAGGAGTCTTGCCAGGGCATTCCGCAATTCCAATTCATCATGTCTTACAACTAACCCCGCCGTGTCTTTCAACAACGGAGCGATTCCGCATCGTTCGGTGACAACGACAGGCGTTCCCGCGACTACCGCCTCCGCCACCGTATTTCCGAAATTTTCGTTTTGCGAGGGAAGTACAAAGATATCTGCATCACGATAGGCAGCCCACTTCGCCTTTCCTTCCAGCGGCGGAGAAAAATGCACGCGTTCGGATACCCTAAGATCCGAAGCCATTTGTTGCAGCCGCGCGAGCGTGCCCGATTCATCCGGCCCGACGAAAGCTAAATGCGCTATGTCACTTGCATGTGGGGGTGTATTGGCCAGTCCCGCGAAGGCCTTCAGCAACAAGTCGGGACTCTTCTTTTGGGACAACCGGCCCAGAAACAGAATCAGCTCGTTTTCCTGTGGAATCTTGAGTGCTTCCCGGAAACGTCCGCGCTCCGGCATCATCGCCGGCGCCTCCACGCCATTCCGTCGCAAAATAATTTTGTCTTGGGCAAATCCACCTGCAAGAACTTCGTCTCGTTCTTGCTCGGCTGTTACGATGATGGCAGCGGCACCGTCGAGCATTTCGCGTCCCCAAAGCGAGTGATAAACCCGTTTCAGCCGCAGATTCCGCACAATCGGCACGAACATTCCGATAGGTTCAACGACATACGGGATTTTTAGTTTTCGGCATTCCTTTGCCACGCGCGGGCCAAGGAAATCGTACAAACCGAAGATATGTACAATGTCGAACTCTTTCAACCGGGCGCTCAGATAGCGCCCCAGCGCTGGATTCCAGCTCGTAGCCCGGTAGTGCCACCAATTCGCCAGGTATAGTGCCGTTACCCCATTCATCTTCCTTCGTCGCCCAAAGGGGCTCGCCTCGGTCTTCGGTTCGTCCCACAATCCTCGTAAACGGTCTTCCAGTCCCCAGTCCGCGGTCAGCACTATCACTTCATGCCCTCGCCGTGCCATCCCTTCCGCGAGAGCCTTCACCTTTACCGGTGGCCCTCCAAATTCGAAAAAGGGCGCATAACTTTGAGTCACATTTAGGATTCGCATAGTTCGCGCAGGATTTTCCTGAAGGCCTTGGCGAATACTGGGAACCTGAATTCTTTGTCTATACGTTCGCGTCCGCGTACCCCCATCTGCCGCGCCAACTCGGGATTGGACAGCAAGGCATCGATGGACGTCGCCAATTGTACAGTGTCCCCATGTTGGACTACGTACCCAGTGACGCCGTCCCGGATCACTTCCGGTGCTCCTCCGTGGGCTCCCCCGATCACCGGTTTGCTCCATGCCATGGCCTCAAGGTACACGAAGCCAAACCCCTCTCCGCGGCTGGGAAGCGCGAAGAGTTCCGCTGCCGCATAGCACGCGGAAAGTTCGCCATACGTCAGCCCGCTCAGAAAATGGACGTGGCGCTGCACCCCGCTATCCCGCGCGATATTCACCAGCCACTCGCGGTCATCGCCGGAACCTGTCACTACCAGCTGAACATCCGGCCAGCGAAGCAGCAGGCGCGGCATGGCTTGAATCAGCGTGTCCATTCCTTTATAGCGCTCGGTGGCAAGCCAACGGCCTACCGTAAGAATCACGCGCCCCTGCGGAAATTGCGCGGGCAAGCTAGCCAAAGGATCCACCGAAGCGCGCGTTTCAAAATCCGGGTCCAGCCCCCAGGGCAGCACCCGGACCTTCTCCCTGGCCACACCCTGGAGCGAAACCACATAGTCCGCGGTCGCGCGGCTGGGGGCCAGCACCAGCGTGGCATGTTGCAAACAACGACGCTTCATTCGCGACAGTGGCTCCCACACTTCGATTCCATGGGTGCAAATGATGCTCTTCATCCGTGGAGCTATCACGTTCAAGGACCGTACGATCGGCGCAAGATTCGGATGCGCTGCCAGGACCAACTTCGCGCTTCGTCGTGCCGCTTTCATCGCGGCCACGGCAAAGCCTGCTTTGCCTCGCGCGGCTCCGGTGAAGACAAACTCATGATCGGCGACACGCATGCGATGCAGTTCCTGCGTATCATTCAAACTCAACAGGCGATACTCCATTTTTTTCGAGGTTGCGTATTCGCTCAGCACAATAGCCATGTGCCGCCCCGCTCGCTGGATTCCGCCGGGCGCGTCCAGTTCAGGAAACAGTCCAATCAGCACGCGCTGAGTCTGACAAACCATACTAGCCAAACGCAAGGGCATACAATTTTGCGTTTGGCTGAGGTCAAGTTCAGTCGCGTATCGTTGTCAGAGCCGGCAACTCTGTTAGCGTATCCACATAGAGGTCCGCGGGACACAAATCTGGATTGTGCTGTCCAAATCCATACGTCACTCCCACGGCCAGCATGCCCACATTCCGCGCCGTCTGGATGTCCACATCGGAATCACCTACCATCGCTGTTTTCACGGGCTCGACGCCAAGCTCCTTCAGAATTGCGCGGGCTCCGCTCGGATCCGGTTTTTTCTTCTCAAAACTGTCTCCGCCATATACGCCGCGGAAAAATTGCGCAAGCTGCAATCCGTCCAATATCTCGATACTCATTTTGACCGGCTTGTTCGTCAGCACCACCATGGGGTATCCGACCAATGCTTGGAGTCCTTCTGTGACTCCGGGATAGGGCCGAGTGAGCTTCAGCTTTTGCTCCTGGTAATGCTTCAGGAATACCGCCAGTGCTTCCCGCCGCTGCTCCTCCTGGCTCTCTGGTCCAAGCACACTTGCGATGAGTTGCGGTGCTCCATGTCCGATGTAGCTTGCCACTTGCTGGGTGGGCTGCTCTGCTCGGCCCGTCTCGCGGAGCATGGCATTCACCGAGTGCACTAGGTCTAGCTTCGAATCAACCAGCGTCCCATCCAGATCGAAGACGAACGCCCGCACACATCCGTTCTTTCCGTGATTCATAGACCTTTCATTGTAGTACGAGCCTTGACTCCCACACCGTCGCCCACCAGTCTCACCAATCCGTTTTCTCAGTTCTTGACCACATCGCGTACACTAGAAAGCTGCCCGTTCCGCAGAAATCTATCCTGGAGATGTCATGGCTCTGGTGCAACCCTTTCGTGCATACCGCTACAATCCCAGTCTCGCTCCCTTTGAAAAGGTTCTGACCCAGCCTTACGACAAGATCACTCCTGCCATGCAGGAGAAGTACTACGCGGCCGATCCTCATAATCTGATCGCTATCGAAAAAGGCCGGATCCAAAAAGACGAGGCGCCACAAAATAACGTCTACACGCGAGCCGCCGCCAGTCTGAACAGTTGGATCGCCGAACACATTGTGAAGCAGGATTCTGCCCCCGCTTTTTATGCGTATACCCAGGAATACGATGTTCCCGGGACTTCGTTGCGCCGTACCCGGGGTGGCTTCATTGGCTTGGGCAGGCTCGAGGATTATTCCGCTGGCGTGATCTTCCGCCACGAGCACACCCTCGCTGGCCCAAAAGCTGATCGTCTGGAGCTATTGCGCCACACCCGCACGCATACTGGCCAACTATTCATGCTCTATTCCGAGCCGCACCGCCAGGTGGACGCCGTTCTTGAGGAGGTCCAGTCTTCGCAGCCTCCTATCACCCAACTCGCGGACGAATACGCCGTCATTCACCGTCTCTGGATGATTGTGGAGCCCCACCGCATTTCGTCCATCCAAAAGGCAATGGCCGACCAGAAGCTGGTGATTGCCGACGGCCACCATCGCTACGAAACCTCCCTCAACCTCCGCAATGAAAGCCGCACACGCGCCGGCAAGTTGATTCCCGATGCGCCCTACGAGTTTTCGATGATGACCTTCATCAATACCCGCAGTGAAGGCCTGACGATTCTCCCTACCCATCGCGTTGTGGCCAACCTGCGCGACTTTTCCTGGAGTGCCATCCGCCGTTATCTCGAGCCCTGGTTCCTTACCCAGGTTTTTCCCTTTGACGGCGAAGCCCAGCGTCAGGAGGTCGCTGCTAGGTTCTTGCAGCAGCTCTCCGGCGCCAAAGCACAGCGTGCAATCGGGGTGTACCCTGCACCGGAAGGCAACAGTCGAGCGTTCTATCTGCTTACTTTGCGGGCGGAAGCGGACATCTCCCAAATATTGCCGGGTCTTTCGCCTTTGCAGCGTGAACTCGACGTCGTCCTGCTGCATCAAGGTATTCTGGAACCTGCCCTTGGCATCACTCCCCACGCTGTGGCATCCGAAGCGAATCTCTCGTATGAACGGGAAGCCTTTAGCGCATTCGATGCCGTGGACCGTGGTGCTGCCGAGATCGGCTTCTTACTGAATCCAGTCGAGGTTGACCTGGTTGTCCAGGTGGCCACCGCCGGAGAGGTCATGCCGCAAAAGTCTACGGACTTTTACCCCAAGCTCCTCAGTGGCATCACCATGTATCGCATGCCGGAATAAAAAAGGGCAGGGATACCCCTGCCCTTCCTCACAACTGTAATTTGAGAGGGCGCCGCCTTACTTCGAGAAGCTGGCCACCGCTTCGGCTTCCGTGTTGTACACGTCGAAGATGGTCATCAGTTTGGTAATCTGCAGCACTTCCTGAAACTTTGTACCCAAGTGGCACAGCTTCAACGCAGATCCCTGGGCTTTCGCGCTGTGATGCGACGCCACCAGCGTGCCCAAACCCGCGCTGTCGATGAACGTGATATTGTCCATGTTCAGCACGATCTTCTTCTTTCCTCCAGCCACCAGCGATTTTATTTTTTCGCGGAGCGCGTTGCTTTCTTCTCCTAGCACGATCCTGCCGTCCAGCGCTGCCACCACCACGCCGTCAACTTCGCGAGTTGTAATCTTTAATGCCACTTTTAGTTCCTCCTCATCGAACACGGATCCGGCGGCAACCCGGGCCGGAACCGCGAAGCATATCTGTTTTTGGTGTTTTCCGCAAAGCAGCCCGTTGCCCTGCTTGGCGTTTAATAGTAATCCGCGCAGGACATGTAATACCCGCATACGCCGCAGACCAGCTTGCACCTTCTCGACTCTAGCCGGTGCGAACATACCGGGCAATAGCCGGACGGATCTTCCTGCACTTCAGCCGCCGATTTGTCTGCCGTCATGCTACTCGCCGGCGACTCAGCAACAGCCGCGCCCTGCAGTTCCCCCAGGGCCATCTCCTGCTTTCCGTCCTGTTTCACGGCCCTCCGGTTATAGCACATCCCCCTGCTTACATGAAAGCGCAAGCCTTCTTCCAGCCCACGGCAGTCACACCCTCGCCCTGGCGTCCATCTCCACGGATTTTCCATGCCTGCGGCAAAAAATGGGTCTATGATCCGCTGTTCCCTGGGTTCTCCTTTCCGTCTCCGTGGATATGCCGGTCAGGGGGGATGCGCATGTTCGAAAGAAGAGTGTTTTGTCCTTGGGTTCTTTTGCTGTTGGGGGTCTGGGCGATCCGCGCTGTTGCAAACTCCCCCGGTTCAAATCTCATGGTAGTTTCGCGCGCAAGTCTTTGTGTTACCGAAGGTGCAATCGAAGAACTTCCCGGAGGACGCCTCTCCGTCGCTGTTCCCAAAATGCGGGCCTACGTGAACGCTTCCACTCCACAATTTGTGGAAGCTCAGTTCACCTATCTGGGTTCAACTGGAAATGAAGCGCGTCTCGGTTCCGGAGAACTCCGCCGCCAGTTTGGCCTTAAACTCCGCGCCCAAGATGCTTGCAATCTGGTTTACACGATGTGGCGCATCGAACCGGAATCGAAGCTCGTAGTTTCCGTGAAGGGCAATCCCGGCCAGCATACCAGCACAGAGTGCGGCAATCGCGGCTATCGCAATATCAAGCCTCAGCGGAGCAGACCCGTCCCACTTTTGCGTTCCGGTGACACGCACGACCTCCGGGCGGAAATGAATGGCGATCAGTTGAGAGTCTTTGCCGACAACGCGCTCGTCTGGGAAGGTTCTGTCGGCCACGACGCTCTCTTTAATGGGCCGGTAGGGATTCGTTCGGACAATGCGCGCCTGCAACTCGAACTTCGTGTCCCTCGCTCTGGCGACGCGGAGCATGGCCGCACTCCCGGATGCCGCACGGGTCCCGGCGAATCCGAGTAACTGTCTTCATGCATGTCGAACGACCATGGGGTCCATGCGCATGGCGCGTCGCGCGGGAATCCAGCAAGCCAACAGCGTGATACAAAAACAGCAGCGCCGATACCCCAAGATACGTGACTGGGTCGCTCGGACTGATTCCGACCAACATGTGAGACATCCCTCTTGTAAGCGCCCAGGCTCCCACCAAAGCCGCCAACATCCCCGCCGTTACAAGGCGTGCACCTTGCTTCAGCAGAAGCCCCAGGATCTGCCGCGGGCTTCCTCCAACGGCCATGCGAATGCCGATCTCCTGCGTTCGCTGCGTCCGAAGCGAGCGAGGCTCCCAGGCGAAACAGGAAGAATCCCAAAGCTCCACTGAGAGATTCCTTCATTGTTTGCATTTCTTCGATAGGTGCGTTGGCATCGAGCGCAAGAATTTGCTGCTGAAGCTCGGGAAGCAGTAACTCCGGCGGCAGCGACGAACGAACCTGCAACACACGCTCCGGTGTAAAGTCCTGAGTGAGGGGCAGGTAGAAATAAGGCTGCGGATCTTCGGCGATAGTTCTGTATTTTCCATCGCGTACCACGCCAACGACTTCAGCGAAGGGGCCGGCATCCCCGGTTGCGCTAAATCGCTTGCCGATGGGAGTCTCGTCGGGCCAAAACTGTTTGGCCATCGTTTCGTTGATAATCGCGGTCGCGGCGATTTTCTTTTGCCAGGGCGATGCCCCCGAACTGAATCAGAGCCTGCCGACGTGCTTCCTGCACAGAGAAGCCGCGCCGAAGATTTTCCTCGATGGCTAACGCAAGGTGGGCGGCCATCTCTGCTCAGAGGTCCTCGTCCTTCTGCCTATTGCGGAAGAGCGAGTCGAAACGGTGGACAGATTGTCTTAGCCGGGCGAACATGCAAAGCACCCTCCTGTGTTATGGCCACATAAGAGTATCATCGCTCTCCCCGCAACGGCATCGCAAACACGGATGCTGTTCCCTGTTGTATTCTGGTCGGGGCTGCATCTGGAGGATCGTTTGAATTCGACTGTCACCTTTAAACCCGCATCCCAATTGTTCGCTTTACTGGCATTCGGTTCATTTCTATGCGCCACCTGCACCTTCGGGCAATCTCCGTCGCCTCAGGCCACGGGAAAACTCCGGTTCGAGATTTCTTTCCCGGATTCACAAGGTGCTAAGCCTCTGGATGGCCACATCCTCCTGGGAATTACCACTGACAAATCCAGCGAGCCCCGATTCCAGTTGCGCGAGGAAGAAGCTTCCAGCGCCCAATTTTTTGGTCTCGATGTCGACGCCTTAAGGCCCGACATTCCCGCCGTGATCGACTCCTCCACGCTCGGTTACCCGCTCGTCTCTCTCGATCAGCTCCCTCCCGGCGATTACTATGTCCAAGCCGTGCTCAACATCTATGAGACCTTTCATCGCTCAGATGGCCATACCATCAAGCTTCCGCCAGACCTGGGTGAAGGTCAGCAGTGGTTTAGCAAACCGGGCAACCTGATCAACAAGCCCCAACTCGTTCACTTGGATCCGCAAGCGAACAACGTCATTCGCATCAAGCTCACCGAAAGAATTCCCCCCGTCGAACCGGCAAAGGATACGAAGTACCTGAAACACATTCGAATCCAAAGCAAACTCCTGACCGCGTTCTGGGGACGCCCCGTATACTTGGGGGCAACTGTACTCCTCCCCGAAGGGTTCGATGAGCATCCTTCCGCGCATTACCCGCTACTCGTCCATCAGGGCCACTTCGAACCGGACTGGGAGTTCTTCCAGGAGAAAGTCCCGGAATCCGCTAAGGATAGGCAATTGGAGTTTCAGCAATTCGCCAATCGCTTTTATCAGGACTGGACCTCCGGACGGCTTCCCCGCATGCTCCTGATGAGCATTCAACATGCCAATCCTTACTACGACGATTCTTACGCCGTAAACTCGGCGAACCTGGGTCCCTATGGCGACGCCATCACACAGGAACTGCTTCCCGAAGTCGAAAAACGCTTTCGTGGCATTGCTCAACCGTGGGCCCGCGCTCTCGAAGGTGGTTCCACTGGAGGCTGGGAAGCCACTGCCTCACAGATTTTCTACCCCGACTTTTACAATGGTGCATATTGCTTTTGCCCCGACCCCATCGACTTCCGTGCGTATCAGGCCGTCAACATCTATTCCGACAAGAATGCTTTCTGGCAAGAAAGCTCTTTTGCCAAAGTCCCGCGCGCCGAGATGCGCACATCCACGGGACAGATCCTCGCCGTCATGGAACCCACCGTCCGGCGCGAAGAGGTCATGGGAACCCATGGCCGCTCCACCGAACAATTCGGTATCTGGCAAGCGGTTTTCAGCCCGGTTGGTGCAGATGGCTATCCTAGGCCGATCTGGAATCCGTCGACCGGTGCGATTGATCCAGAAGTGGCCGCCTACTGGAAAGAGCATTACGACCTGCGTTACATCCTCGAGCGCGATATCTCATCCCTCGGCCCCAAACTCGCGGGAAAACTCCACTTCGCCGTGGGCGACATGGACACCTGGTATCTCAACATCGCTGTACATCTGATGCAGGATTTTGTCGAGTCGGCGAAGAACCCGTACCGCATCGCGGACTTCGAGTACAGTTCCGGTAAAGCTCATTGCTACATGGGTGGAGGAAATATCTCCAATACCGAGAGCTTCGGCACCGTCTACCAGCGCATCATGCCCCAAATCGCACGACACATGGCCGCCACCGCTCCCCCGGCCGCGGACATGAGCTGGAAGTACTAACAATTTTGCGAGAAATGAGCTTCTCTTTCACAAGCTTTCGGTGCAAGATTCCGCTTAGACCCTTGTATCCCTCATGGGTCCTTGTACGTCCAAGGTATTGAGAGGCAGGGGGTTCAGTCTCTCGGGAGCGCTCCATGCGCAAACCATTTTTCTTGGGATTCATAAGTTTTACTTTGGCTGTTACTGCTTCTGCCCATCAACATGCTGCTTTATCCGCTTCTGCCCCATCTGTTGCTGTGCATTCCATGCCTCTGGCTTCCGCGGGGACTGTACATAGCGCCCCAATCCACGCAGTAGTTCCCGCCCATGCCCCTACCCACAGCAGCGGTTCCTCTGCTGCTCCGGCGGCCCCTCACAGAAGGACGCTTTCCACCTCGGCGAATACTCATCCTCGTGTCGGTTCTCCGGGCGGACCTGTCTGCAATCAACACTATAGCTATCCGATACAGGGATTAAGTGCCTGCCCACAGCCTGGTGGAGTGCTTCCCTTTTATGGCGGAGCCTATTACGTGGCCGTACCTTATTACGTAGATTCGACGCCGCAGGATCAGGCGCAAACTCAGGAACAGGAAGACGTCCAGCATGTTGCTTCAAATGCTCAGCAGGAGGTCAACTCGGAGCCAGAACAGGCGACCGCTACAAATGAGTCATCGCGTTCGGCTTCACGTATCCTCAACGATTCTCTTGCCGAATTTGTGTTTGTACAACGGGATGGCAGCAAGCTATACGCCGTCGCCTATAGTTTTCTGAACGACAAACTCCAATATGTTACCAAAGAAGGCGTGCGTCATAGCGTGGGCGTCGATTTACTCGACCTCGATGCCACGCAAAAATTCAACGAGCAACTCGGAAATACCATTAATCTTCCGAATCTGCCTGGCGGCGGCGTCGCTCTGAACGTTTCTCCGGCACCGCTTCGCTAACGCGGACTCAGACCTTCCTCATCGGTTCCGGCATGACATATCCCGAGGTGGCCGGCAATCCGGCTCGCTCCAGTTGCACCGTGGTGTGCGCGATCCCGAATTCCTTTACTTTTTTCCCGATAGCTGCAATCACTTCTTCGCACCTATCCATATGCATATCGGGAATTCGCGCGTGGCAACTCAGCGCATTGTGTTCGCCACCCAAGGACCAGATATGGATATCATGCACTTCCTGCACATGCTCCACCGTAAGGATGGCGCGCGCCACTTCCTCTACTCGCGTCCCTCGCGGCCGGCCTTCCAGTAGAATGTGTGCCGACTCCCGTAGAATCCCGATGGAGGAGTACAGCACCAGCAGGCCGATCGCCAGCCCCAGCAAGGGATCGATCCAATTCAGGTGTGTATATTGCATGATCACCGCGCCAAGGATGATCGCGATGTTGGACAAGGCGTCGCCAAAGTTATGCACCAAAATACTGCGCAGGTTCAGGTCCTTGTGGCCACGCATCAGCGAGAGAGTGATCCCACCATTGACGGCCAGCGCAGCTAGTGATGTCCAGATCATCCAGCCTTCCACTACGGGCACAGGATTTCTCAGCCGCTCGATAGCTTCGTAACCCAGCCACAGCGCCAGCACGATCAAAAGCACGGCATTCGTGAATGCAGCCAGTGTTCCGGCGCGATGGTAACCGTACGTCTTTTCAGAATCCGCCGGCCGTTCTGCCCAGCGCATCGCCAGCCATGAAATGCCCAGTGCCGGCACGTCAGAAAGGTTGTGCACGGCGTCGTTCAGCAAGGCGACCGACCTCCCCAGCAAGCCGCCAAATACCTCGGCCACTACGAGCCCCAGCGTAGCGGCCATAGCCCAGGCCAATACCGAAGGCTTCATCACAGGATGTGCGTGACCGTGCTCGTGCTGATGCGTATGGTTGTGAGAGCGCTGCTCGTGTGAGTGCGTGTGCATTCCTCTGTATTCTACGTCGAGACTCGGCCGCTGTGCAGCCTGTTCGCTTTCTCCTATTGTTGGATGGTTGACAACACCCACCCGTGAATTCATTGACGACACTCTCGGCCGCTGCCACTATCAGAAAAGGTAAGGTGTACCCGTCTCACGCGCTTTCACAGGGAGTGCCTCGCCGCAAAATCGATCGCAATGAGCTCTCCTATTGCCAAACTGAGTTTCTGGGGCGTTCGCGGTTCTACGCCCACGGTCGATACCGCCACCTGGCGCTTCGGAGGCAATACACCCTGCCTGGACTTCGTGGCGCCCGACGGCGCGCAGTTCATTCTCGATTGCGGCACCGGCCTGCGCATGTTGGGCAACCGCTGGAACGCCGAAAATCTCGTCTTGCCCCGCGAAACCCATATCTTCGTCACGCACTATCATTGGGATCACATTCAGGGCTTGCCCTTTTTCGTGCCTCTTTACGTCGACAAAAACGAGTTTCAGTTTTACAGCTTCCGCTCCAAATTCCTTGGCCCCGATTCCTTGCGCCAGGTCTTTGAAACACAAATGGCATTGCCCTATTTCCCCGTCGATTTTTCCGCCATGAGCGCCAAACGGAAATTCCGCGAGCTCGAAGGCGGCGAAACGTTCCTTGTCGGCGAAAACAAAGTCACTGCGCGTCACCTGAATCACCCTCAGGGCTGTCTTGGTTTTCGCATCGAAACGCCAGCAGGCACGATTGTCTACGCCACGGACAACGAACCGGGCGACCCCGCTCTGGAGAAAAGTCTGCGCGAACTCGCCGACGGAGCAGACATCTTCGTGAACGACGCGCAATTCACGCCTTTGCAACTCGCCACCAGTAAGAAGGGGTGGGGACATTCCTCCTGGAAGGAGGGTGTCAAGATCGCGCGCGAAGTAGGCGCGAAAACCTTGGTTCTTTTTCATCACGATCCCGACTCCACTGATCGCGTGGTGGACAGCCTTTTGCGGGACGCTCGCGAAGAATTCGACTCGGTTTTTGCCGCCAGCGAGGGCATGGTGATTACCCTGGGCGCGCCTGGGCAGCCGGTTCAAGCGCATTTGCCGGGTTCGCGGACCGCACTGCGTCGCGAGGCTCACTTCCGTGCCGTTGTTACCGGCCTCGCGTCTGACGGCCGGAAATTCCAGGAAGAGACCACCGTGCGGGATCTGGCTCTGCAAGGCGCACTTATATCCCTAATCCACAATCCGCAACTGCAATCGGAGCTTGAAGTCGTTATGGAAACGCCCGGACCCAACGGTGTGCAAAAAATGTGTCTACGCGGCTATGTTGTGCGGCTGGAAGCGGGTGTGGAAAAAGGAACAACCTCGGTGGGCATTGTGTTTACGGACTAGTGAAACGGCGCTAAATTCGTGCCGGTCGTCCTTCTAAATCCCGGGAAAACGTCAGCTCAACTCAGCGATCTTTTTATCCAAGTGTTCCAGCGCGGCTTCCAGCGATTTGCGGTGATTCGGATGTATTGCGCTTTCCAAGTCGTTTTGAATCCGCGTCCGAGAGAGAACCAGTCCGCGCCGCTCCGATTCCCTTCGTAAATCTTCCGGAGTTTTTTGTCCTTTGCCTGAGTTATCTGCCACGTTTTTCCTATCTTCCACCTGAGATTCAACGTCCTTGCTTTCCCAACCGCGTGCCATATGTCCATTTTCGCACAAACGGCGGCGGGGGAGGCAGGGGAAGAAATTTTCGTTTACTGCAAGCCCGGCGCGCTCAACGCGATGCGGGATACTCCACTTCTGCCGTGGTGCCCTCCGCTTGCGTTGTCTTCATGATGTATGAGGAGAACGGAACATCTTTTTTCCGATTACGCGCGGCCAACAGCGCGGCTTTTGACCGGGGGCGGTTGGGTGACCTGGCTGGCATGGCGTAGCGATTCTTCGGCGAGGCGGGCGAAGCGTTCAGCGAAGATGCCCTTATATAGAAATTCGGCTTTATGTTCGCCCCAGCGCACTACCAGCAGCCAGTGATTCTCGCTGGGGAGGACATCCACTTTAGCGATTTCCCCGGTGGTGATTACGACCACGGGCTCATGGTTTTTGTCCATCGCCCAGGTGTGCGAGGGCGAAATGAACAATTGGACCGCGGTTGGCGGGGTATTTCCGGCCTGATAGCCTCCGCCGCTCACCACAGTTCTGGCGCCTAGTTCGCGGGCCTTGCGGTCGGTGGCGGATTCCAGCTCAGCGGGGGGAAGCAAGATCGAAAGCACAAAGAAGCACAGTCCAAAGACTGCGGTGAAATAGCCATGCCAGAGGCTCAACGGTAGAACCACCAGGGCGGCGCCAAAACAGCCGAGTGCCACCCGGAAAACAGTCCAGGATTCTTCGTTGCGGTAGAGCTTGAGGATCTTCGGGGAACTCTGAATCACGAGGAAGAGGACGGCGCCGCAAGCGCCCTTGATGCGCTGCAGCAGGTTTTCGTCTTCCACCGAGATTATGTTGGGTGTCGTGCTCATTGGTTTACCAAGCTGACTATTTTACCTCAGGTTGGAGGCCCGGCACCTCTCTCATTCGTGAAAAAGCGCGGCGGACGTGGGGAATGGTGATGGAGCCGCCGACGAGCAGGGCGACGTTGAGGGCGTCGATGACTTCTGTTCGACCCCAGCCCAGTCCTCCGGCACGCACTAGGTGATAGGTGATGCAGTCGCCGCAACGGAGTACGGTGGATGCGACTAAGCCAAGCAATTCCTTAGTCTTAGTGTCCAGCGCGCCGTCTTCGTAGGCCTGATGATCAAGGGCGAGAAAGCGCTTCATGCTCGGTTGGGGAATGTTCCTGGGTGTGGCCGGATTATTCTTCGCCAATCGATTCATCCTAGCGATGTTGCACGGTGTATCCGCATACGATCCGCTGACGCTGGCGATGGTGACAGGAACGCTGGTGATTGTCACGATTTTGGCCGCGCTCGTGCCCGCGCTTCGAGCATCGAGATTGGATCCGATCGAAGTGTTGCGGGCGGAGTGATCTGATACAGAACCCGGCAAAGAAAATTAGAGCAAAGGTGCCGAGCCACCTTGCGGGAGAGGAGAGGCGTCAAAGCGTGAGGAGGGTGTTCGGTTCGAAGGTGGTGCAGCATGAGGAAAGCGCGATGGATGATTCTTTGGGCCGTTCTGGTTACCCCGTGGGCAGGGAAATGCGTGGCACAGGCGATGCAGGGAAATGTTCTGGTGGCGGAAAGAAGCGCCGCGATTGATGCTGTATTTCATGGCCGTACATACGAAGTGTGGAGCGGCGGCGCGCTCGTGGTGATGGAGGATTGCGATTCGGACGCCCCCCTCATTCATGTGATTGCTGCAGATGGAATAGAGATTTCGCGGTTCACCTTCACGATTCCCGGGAGCGGCCGGTTCTCCCTCAGAAACTGGTGGTCGTTTGCCCGCGGCTGGGACGGAACGATTGCAATCGCGGCGGACGCGGACTTTGCGGATGAAAAAGGGAGGAGCTTTCTGGCGATCGTTGCTCCCGATGGCAAGAAACAATCTGTAGTGCGTCTGTCGCCGTACCGGGCGGAGGCGGTCACGGTGGCAGGAGACGGAACGATTTGGGTGGCGGGAGGGGAGTACAGACCCCACGGGGAGCTGGACCGGAGACAGGATCTCGTTCGCCGTTATGATGCGTCGGGGAAACTTCTCTCTTCGTTTTTTACGGGAGAGAGCCTGGAAACAGAGGGGCAACACTTTCACGCGGTCGACTCGATTCTGATTTCGTCGAAAGACCGCGTGGGGTGGTACGCGAAAGGCGCACGAACGTATTTGGAGTTTTCGCTGGACGGCAGCGAGGTTATGCGGGCGAAGGCGTGGAAGAGTTCCGCAAAAGCGCCCCTGGATTGGCTGGCTCTTTGTGAGGATGGCAGCGTGTTCGTAGGAGAACAGAACCTGCAAATGCACGCCATTCGGTGGGGCGTGTTCGCTCTGGATCGAGGCAGCGGTACAAAGTTTATCCCGAGGAAAGAACAGAGTGTGTTGTACGGGTGTGACGGCACTCGATTGGCCAGCACCACAGACCACCGATCGATCACTTGGCTGGAAATTGGTAAGCAGTAACGACGAGCCCACCAGAGCAGGGGCGTGATGCGCTTGCCAGATTCCCTCTCTCAGTTCTAGGAACTTCTCTGTATGGACTTTCCATGCGAATTCTCTGGTAATGGGAAGCGACGGCGCCAAGGCGTGGAAGGCCGCCGGCCACGACATTATCTAGCCGCCAGACGCGAGATATGCATGATCAAAGGCAATTGTGTGGACGAAGGCACCAGATTCACCAGATCCAACACGGAACGAAGCAGCGCGGGATTTGGCGAATGGGAAAAGACGTTTCAGGAAGCAGTTGAGTCGCCCAGTGAACCTCACAAACTGAAGGTTGCGAAGAAGGCCATATTTCAGCGGCTATTGGAGATGCAGATTTCTTCTAGTGATGCTAGCGAGGCCGTGGCGATACGAAGCGCGATCAATATTTTGGCGAAGATCAAAAGCGAAACGACCAGTCTGCAAGGACCTGGGGCAGTTCACTAGAGAAGTCAGTGCTAGTCCCGATGTTCCCGGGCGAGCGGAAAGATTCCTCTAACCGCACGGATTCACAGACCAGAAATGAAGAATCAGTTGCTCAGTTTACGGGGGGCGTTGGTTCCTGAGGGGGCAGGGGCACTTCCAAGTGGCCAGTGCCGGGGCGAGTTGGCGCTGTGGGCTCGACGCGGTGACGGAAGTAGATAGGTGAGCCGAGAAGAAAAGCGAGCAAGCTAAGAATTTCCATGGCCGGCTTCAAACGATCCTCCGCAATGTGACGTTGTTTCCGAGTGATAGGACACCCGCGCCGGAAAGGCCGGCGGACTGGTTACCTCCCCGGCCTTTCCGGGGAGCATCGGAAAATGGTGTGTGCTCATGCAAAGGGCTTTTTCTCCAACGCAGCCGTGGAAACGGCGGAATAATTCCGGCCACCGATTTTAGAGACGAAACGACAAAGCTCGCAGCGATCTTCATGCGATTCCAGGCGCGAATAGGCACGAGCGTAATTGGCTTGTAAGCGGACGAGTTCGTCGGCGGTTTGCTTACTGGCAAAACCTTGCGTGACCACCTCGTCCCGGCGAGTGCGCCAGCTCTCCAGAGCTCGTTGGCAGGCGAACAGAAGATTTTCGTATTCCGTACAAATTGCCGTTTTGAAGGAATGTGGAGAGTCCATGACTACCTCCCGCTTGTGTGTGAGCACGCAAAGCACCAATAAGCTAAGTGGAAGGAGGATAGGGAGTTGACCTGAAAACACGGGTGCACGCAATGGCAGGACTAGTACGAAACTTCGCGCTGTTGGCGCGGAGAATCTTGTAATTCTTACGAACCACGCTCGCTTCTGTGCGGGACGCGTACACGGAGCGACGGGTTATTTCTGCTCGAGCTCTTTCAATTTTTTTGCGGCGTTTTCATTTTTGGGATCGAGTTCGAGCGATTTGCGATAGTTGTCGATGGCGAGCTGGTTCTGACCGTTCTTGGCGTAGGCCTCGGCGAGGCTGTCGTAGACGTTACTGGATTTTGCATACTCCTCGGCATTCAGTTTGAAGATGGCAATGGCATCAGAGGTGCGATCCTTTTCGAGAAGCATGTAGCCGAGTTGATTCAGGGGGCGTTCGTCGAAATCATAATCCTTGGGATTGGTGCGTTTGAGTTCGTGATACTGCGCTATGGCGGCATCTACGCCACGCTTCACGATCGTGTAGCCAAGGTCATGGACGAGAGACCGCTTGGGAGCGGCCGGTTCCAGGTTATAAAGGATCGCGTGGATCCCTTTGGCCATTTCGCCAAGCGGCGCGCCGGGTGTGTTGTTGAAGATAACGATGAGGTCGTGATCGTCGAGGTAGCGTTGTTCGATGGTGTTGAAGCCGTTGATCCCGCCGCCATGGGAGAGGACCGTTTGACCGGCTTCGGGTTCGCCGTCGGGGATAGCGCGGATGTCCCAGCCGTAGCCGTAATGCTCCAGATTCGGCGTGAAGAGTTTTTGCTTCAGATCGCTGGGAATGAGTTTGTCAGTGTAGAGGGCTTGGTCCCACTTGTATAGATCCTCGACTGTGGAATAAAGAGAACCGGCGGCATAGGGAAGGGCCATGTCGAGGTAAGGAGCGTTCACCACGCCGGCCAACACCTGCTGATAGCCCGAAGCGCGTTTGGGGAGAATGTCGGCATAATGGTCATAGCCGGAGTCGTTCATGCCGAGAGGCGTGAGGATGTTTTCCTTGAGGAGGGTTTCGTAGGATTTTCCGGTGACGTGCTCGAGGATGGCGCCGAGGAGGAAATAGCCGGAATTATCGTAATGAAACTTGGTACCGGGTTCGAACTGAAGATCGTCGCTGCAGAATTTCTTGACGAAATCGTCGACAGGGTAGTAGTTGGGGGAGACATCCTCGAAGAATTTGGGATCGTCGGTATAACTGGGGATTCCGGAAGTATGACTGAGCAACTGGCTGATGGAGACTTTCGATCCGGTGTCTTTGCGGTAGTAGGGGAGATAGTCGGAGAGATGGCCATCGAGCTTGATGGTGCCCTTGGCGACCTGCTGCATGATGAGCATAGAAGTGAATTGCTTGGTGATGGAGCCAAGGCGGAATTTTACATCGGGTGTGTTGGGAATGTTCCACTCGCGGTTGGCGAGGCCATACCCTTTCTTGAAGATGATTTTGTCGTGGTCGGAGACGAGGACGGTGCCGGTAAAGGAGCAGCATTCGGCATATTGGGCCATGAGTTTGTCGATTTTCGCGGGGTGGTCGGGAGTATCTGCCGCGAAGGCAGGAGAAACTTGCCAGAGGAGAGAAAAGAGAAGGGTGCGAAGGATCAAGGTTTTCATACGGCCCTCGAAGGCGGAGTCGTGAAGCTGCCGAAAGCAGCAGAATTGTACATCCGGAGCGGGCAAAAGGTGGGTAGAGAAAGGTATGCGGGAAAAGAGTGAATTGTGTCACAATCTCAACTTCAGCAAAAGTACCGCAAGAGGTGGGCCACTTTGCCCAAGACAGCATCAGCCAACTGGATTTGCAGCGAGATAGCGAGCCGATGTACCGGTGCATCTAACTGCATGATGGGTTGTTGTTGTGTCTTTGAAACGGGTGCAAGCGCAGAGCGGTCTTTGAAATTTGCTGGAGAGAAAGAAAGTGGCGTCAGGCAAGCAGATCGAAACGGTGGTTTCGTGGTCTCGTCCTAGGGACGGGAGCCGGGCTACGCTTGCGGGTCACACCCTCCTTGAACAAATCGGTAACACCCCGTTACTTCATCTCGCCAACATTGGTCGTGAATTTCCAAACATAAAGTTTTATGCGAAAGCCGAATGGTTTAATCCCGGCGGATCGGTGAAGGACCGTCCAGCGCTGAACATGATTCAGGCGGGGCTTTCCAGCGGGCTTCTGCAACGCGGGAAAACCCTCATTGATGCGACGAGCGGGAATACAGGAATCGCATACGCGATGATCGGTGCGGCGACGGGCTACGCGGTGAAACTGTGCCTGCCGGAAAGCGCGTCGCAGGAGCGAAAGCGAATTTTGAAAGCGTACGGCGCGGAACTCGTACTGACCCCGGGAGACGAAGGAACCGACGGGGCGATCCGACGCGTGCGGGAAATCGTGGAAGCGGAACCGGACGCGTATTATTACCCGGACCAGTACAGCAACCCAGCGAATTGGGAAGCGCATTACCGGACAACCGCCGGCGAGATTTGGGAACAGACGGGCGGTGAGTTGACACATTTTGTAGCAGGTCTCGGAACGAGTGGGACGTTTGTGGGAACCACGCGGCGCTTGCGAAAGTTGAATCCAAAGATCCGATGCGTCAGCTTGCAGCCGGATTCGTCGTTTCACGGGCTGGAAGGCTGGAAACATATGCCCTCAGCACTGCGTCCTGCGATTTACGACGAGACACTGGCGGATGAAAACGTGCCGGTGGGGACGGAAGAAGCCTACCGGATGGTGAAACGGCTGGCGCGGGAGGAGGGATTCCTGGTGAGTCCCAGCGCCGCGGCTGCGTTGGTGGGGAGTTTTGCGGTGGCGAAGCAGATTCCTGCGGGTGAGCGTGCGTTGATCGTGACGATTTTTCCGGATTCGGCCGCGAAATACTTGAGTGAACGATTTTGGGATGTAGAGTGATGGGAAACGTGGGAAAAATTTGGATTCATCAGGAGTGCGCAGAGAAGATCCGGGCGCACGGAGTGGACACCTACCCGCATGAATGCTGTGGGGCGCTGCTGGGCAGAGATGAAGACGACGGAAAGCTGCGGGAAATTGTCGAGGTTTTCCCGTTGGTGAACCAGCGGGACGATTCCCCGCAGAACCGGTTTTCGGTGAGTACAAGGGATGTGATTGGAGCGGAGAAGGCGGCGGATGCGCGAGGGCTGAGTGTGGTGGGTTGGTATCACTCGCACCCGGATCATCCGGCCCGGCCGAGTGCGTATGATCGGGAGCACGCTTGGCCATGGTACAGCTACATCATCGTGAGTGTGCGGAAAGGGGTGGCGAAGGAAATGACGTCGTGGAGATTGCAGGAGGATCGGGAACGGTATGTAGCGGAGAAGATTGAGGTGAAGGAAGTAAATGAGGTGAAGGAAGTGCAGGGAGAGAAGCCGTGAGCGGGAAAAATCCAACAGTTGAAAAGTTAAAAGGTTCAAGTGAGCGCTAGCCTTGGGCTACAGGTGGAGGAGAAGAAAATGGCTGTGAAAGTGGTCATACCAACTCCGTTGCGGCTACATGCAGCGGGCAAAGCGGCGGCAGAGTTTCCGGCGGCGACTGTTTTAGAGGCGTTGCGCCATTTGACGGCCGAATTCAGTGATTTGAAGAGGCATTTGTTTACCGAAGAAGGAAAGCTGAGGAGCTTCGTAAACGTGTATTTGAATGGGGAAGATATTCGGTATCTGGCGCAGGAGAATACGCCGACGAAAGATGGCGACACGATCAATATTATTCCTTCGATTGCGGGGGGAGCCCCAAGTTTGACGACTGTGGCAGCGGAGAAGTTGAGCAACGAAGAAATTCTGCGGTATAGCCGGCACCTGATCATGCCCGAAGTGGGCATGGAGGGGCAGTTAAAGCTGAAGAACGCAAGAGTGCTGCTGATCGGGACGGGCGGACTGGGAGCTCCGCTGGGTTTGTATCTGGCGGCTGCGGGCGTGGGGAAACTGGGCCTGGTAGATTTCGACGTGGTGGATTTTACAAACCTGCAGAGGCAAGTGACGTTCGGCACCAGTGATGTCGGAAAACCGAAGAGCGAGGCGGCGCGGGCCCGGCTCTCGAATTTGAATCCGGATATTGAAGTGCTCGCGTTTGAGACCAAGCTGACGAGCGAGAACGCGCTGGAGTTGTTCAAAGACTTCGACGTTATCGTGGACGGCACGGACAATTTTCCCACGCGGTACCTGGTGAATGACGCTTGTGTGTTGTTAGGGAAACCGAACGTGTATGGCTCGATTTTCCGGTTCGAGGGGCAAGCGACCATTTTTGGAATGCCGGATGGGCCATGCTACCGGTGCTTGTACCCGGAGCCGCCCCCACCGGGGTTGGTTCCATCGTGTGCGGAAGGGGGAGTGCTGGGCGTGCTACCGGGAATCGTGGGTTCGATCCAGGCGATGGAGACGATCAAGGTGATTCTGGGCAGCGGAAGAAACTTGAAAGGGCGTTTGCTGGTGTTCGATGCATTGGAAATGACCTTCCGCGAATTCAAACTGCGAAAGAATCCGAAGTGCCCAATGTGCGGGGAGCATCGCTCGATTCACAAGCTGATGGATTACTACGAATTTTGCGGTGTGCGCGGGGAAGAAGCGCCAACACCCGACCTGCAGGTGCCGGAGATTACTCCTCGGGAGCTAAAGGTGCGGCTGGAAAACGGTGACGATTTGTTTATTTTGGATGTGCGCGAGCCGCACGAATATCAGATCTGCAACCTGCGGGGCCATTTGATTCCGTTAGGGGAATTGCCGCGGCGCGTGCATGAGTTGGATTCTTCACGCGAGATCGTGGCGCATTGCCGGAGCGGGAAGCGTTCGGCAGAAGCGATTGATTTTTTGCGAAAGGCAGGATTCCGGAAGATCCACAATCTGAAGGGCGGCATTCTGGCGTGGTCGGAGGAAGTGGATGCGACGGTGCCGAAGTATTAGCGGAGCGAAGTTGAAGAAGTGAATGAGGCAAAGGAGGTGAAGGGTGACGCGTCTGCGTCGTCCAGACGAAGTGATGGAGATCCTTCGTTTTGCTCCGGAGGACAGGCCGTTTCTTACGGCGCAGGTCCGGAACCCCTTGCTACAAGAGCGTCGATTAGTTGAGGATCTCGATGGGAACTCCGCGGAGGCCCAGGAAGGAACCGGGGCGGGCGGAAGTGGGCTTGCCATTGTCCCAGACGAGGACGCCATTGACGAATACCTTTTCGATACCGCTGGGGAGAGCGGT
The DNA here is from genome assembly GCA_963775865.1 of Candidatus Acidiferrales bacterium. GTDB lineage: Bacteria > Acidobacteriota > Terriglobia > Acidiferrales > UBA7541 > Acidiferrum. The sequence goes on from CAVZKU010000004.1 coordinate 248,952, forward strand.
GGGATCGGTGTAAGTGGAGCGAGCGATCACAGTTTCCGGATTGAACAGGACCAAGTCAGCAAACATACCCTCACGAATAATGCCGCGATCTTTCCAACCAAGACGTTGAGCGGGCAGAGACGTCATTTTGCGAATGGCTTCAGGCAGCGTGAGCCAGTGCTTTTCGCGGACGTACACGCCGAGAACCCGGGGAAATGTACCGGCGCCGCGCGGGTGACCTGAGCCGATGCCGCCATCGCTCCCGACCATAACCCAGGGCTGCTGATAAAAGGCCTTGATGTCCGATTCGATCATGGATTGGCAGATGATGGTCGCTTCCGTGTTGGCGGCGTCCCCTTCCCGAATCAGGCGAATATACATATCGACATCGGAAATGTGAGCGGACTTTGCTAACTCCGCGAGGGTGTGGCCGATGTAGGCGAGATTCGATTTGAATTGGGTGAGCGTGATGTGGGAAGCCCCGCCGACATCGGCCAAAGCCTTAGCCACGCTTTTGGGATTCTCATACTGCTTGTCGGGGACAAGAACTTTCAGGTTGGCGTGCCAGGCATCGTAGGGATAGCAGTCAGCCATGATATCGACGCCACGGGCGCGGGCATCATTAATCACGTTGATGTAGGCGGTAGCTTTGCCTTGAACACCCACGGTGCCGAGCTTGATGTGAGAATGCTCCACGGGAATGTGCGCGCGTTCGCCGATCGCGATTTCTTCGCTGAGAGCGTCGAAGGCTCTATCGGCTTCGTCGCGGATGTGGGTCATGTAGATGCCACCGTGTTCGACGGCGACTTTGGCGAGGGCAACGAGTTCGTCGGTGTTGGAGTAGCTGCCGACTTCATATTCGAGGCCGCTGGACAGCCCGAGAGCTTGCTGATTCATGGCCTGGCCGAGGAATAGCTCCATCATCTTAATTTCGGGGGGAGTTGCCGCCCGTTTGTAATCCTTGCCCATGACCTGTTCCCTGAGGGTGGCGTGTCCAGCGAAGATGCTGACGTTCGGGGTGGTATGAAGCTGTTGCACAGAGCGCACCCAATGGATGATGGGCCAGGGCGATTCGCCGTCGGGGCCAACGACAAGGGAAGTGATGCCCTGGGCGATTTGTGATTCGGCCAGGGGATCGGTGAGGATGCCCTCTTCGGAATGGTTGTGAATGTCGATGAAGCCGGGGGCAAGAACGAGCCCCTTGGCATCGATGACCGGTTCGTCTTTTTCCGGATCGAGTTGACCAATTCCGACGACATGGCTGTAGGCGACGCGGACATTTGCTCGGCGGAGGGGGGCGCCGGTGCCGTCGGCGAGCTGGGCGTTCATGATGAGGAACGATGCGTGTGGCTTCTGCTGTGAAAAGAGCGGCAATAGGGCGGCGAGAGAGACCGCGCCGAACAAGGAAATCACAGCGAATTTACGGCCTGTCATGCGAATACTCCCTCGCAGGGTAGCGGAAAGACCTTTCTCACGACGCGGACTCCGTTGAATGGCGGATTTTCGTCCGGCGAAATTCTGCAGGAAATGGGGCAGGGGTTCATAGCTTGGCGTGAGGAGCGGTGTAGGGATTGCAGCACGGATCCTTGGCAGGTGAAGGCTCCATCAATTCAATGCGAGTCAGATCGGGATCGAAAATGTCGAACTGCCATTTGCCGTCGCGGCCGATTTCGGATTTGTCGTCAGCGAACTTGGAATTAAGGGCCAAGCCGTTTTTGTGAAGCTGATCGAGCGCCTTTTCCATGTTGCGGACGCCGAGGCAGAAGTGGTTTTGCACGCCGAGTTCCTCGTGGTCGGCGTTCGCTGGAATATTGAGCATGAATTCAACCCAGTCCGAGCCATCGGGCACCTGGATTTCAAACCAATCGATGTCGGAGTCTTTTTCCGGAGTGCCGGAGGGAAGATCTTTAAAGCCACCTTTCCAATACAGGCGGAAGCCAAGTAGATCCATATAAAAGTGCTTCATGAGATGGAGATCTTTCACAACGAAGCCGGCATGGAAAAGGCGGGAACTGACTTGCGTGGGCCCAATGCGGGAAACAGAAGTGCCAGGGGGTGTCTGCACAAAGGCAAGTCGATTCCCTTCCGGATCCTGCGTTTCGATGAGAGGCGTACCGTTCGCAGCAGTCTTTATTTCGGAAACAGGGATATCCTGGGCAAGGAGGTACTCGCGCATCGAGCGGACGCTGCCGGTGTCGAAGGCAACCTCGTCGAGCCAGGAACCAGGATCGCCCAAATGTGCGGGAGTCAGTTCAATATGCTGGGTAACGTTAACGACGAAGCAGGGGTTTTTGACATTGGTGCAGCCGTTCGCGCCTTCATTGGTGCCAGTTCCGAAGCCGAGAATTTGCGAATAGGTTTCCGCGGATTTCTGGAAATCGCTGGCTTTCACGCGCACGAACGCAAGGCCGTAGATTTTGGGCCGCTGCGGAGCCTGGGCGAAGGCAAACGTGGACAGTAATAAGGTGGCGTAAGTGATGACGGCGGCACGACCCATGAAGACCTCGCAGTTACGCAGTTGATTCTATCGCAATGCCTCGTGCACATAAGGTTGGTGCGAATAAAGCGGCATTAGTCGGCAAGAGGAGCGTTGGAGGCCCATCAGGTAATCGGCTTGGATCCATAGTTTAGAAGGTGACTGCGGTCAGGGCCTTGTGGGCCAGGTCGGCGGCGCCGGGTTTTCCAGCCAGAACGAGGTTGGCCCATTCAGCGGCAGCTTGGGAGATGCGGACCGCTTCGGTGGAAAGCGATTCCGGGCCGCCGGAATCGGAATTTCCGAAGAAGATGCGGTCCATGGGGCGGGAAGCAATCATGCGGTTTGTTGTGTATTGGCCAGGGACCGCCATCATCATGGCATGGCCACGTCGGTAGAGATGAATCTCGATGGGGTCAACATTGAACTCGGGAAGCAGCTTCTGAAAATCCTTCAAAACTCTGCCAGCGAACTCCTTGCAATCGGCTTCCTCAAGCAAAGTCGAGCGCGCTGATTCGCGCAGGGTGGAATAGAAGGTGAGGATTTCGTACTTGGGGTGGTAGCCGGGCCGATTGCGGATGGTCCAATCAGCGACGATGAAATCGGTGAAGGAATTGCCCGGGCACCAGTTGTCGTAACCTTTTTCGTAAATGCGCTTATCGAAAACCATGTTGATCATCGGGACAGGGGCGTAGCGCATCCGATGCATCGCTTGTTTCTGATCATTGGGAAGGCCCACCACGATGCGTGAGGTGATGAATTTGGGTGAGCACATGAGGACGACTTTGGCGGCGACGGTGTTGAGCTTGTCTTCGTGCACGTAGGCGACACGGACTTCGTTGGCGTCGGGAACGACGGAAACGACGGTGGCTCCACCGAGCATGCGCTCGCCATATTTCGGCTTCATGGCTTCAACGAGCTTGTGGGTGATGCAGCCCAGGCCGCCGGGAAGAATGACGCGAGCGGAGTCTTCGCCCTTGATAAGGTATTGCGCATCAACCACACCGATAAAGGCGGTGGTGTCTTCGGTGACAGCACCCCAGTTGGAGAGGCCGTACGCGTCCCACCACTTTGTGATTTCCGGGGCGTAGGCGCGGGTTATCTCGGTGAACGGCTTGGAGTCCAGCTCCAACATGTCTTTGTGTGGATCGAGTTTCATGATGTTTTCGGAGAATTTTTTGAAGCTGGCGACAGTTTCTTTGGAGTAGGGAAGATGCGGAAGGCCGCTGCGCCAGGTGTCGGGCGTGCAGACGCCATTGTCGATAGTGGGATCGGGCATATCGACGGGGAGAAGATGGAGGCCGATTTCTTTGGCGAGCTGATCGCTGAAGCTGTCGCGAAAATCGTAAGCGGCTGCGGTGGAGTAGGGTTGGCCCGCGAATTCTTCCTGGTACGCGTTGCCTCCGAAATGGTCTTCTTTTTCGAGGAGAAGCCAATCTTTCCCCCGCAGAAAATACGCGGCGGAAAGTCCAGCCATGCCACCTCCGACGATGGCGATATCGACCTTGTGCGTGGCATCCGGCTTGGCAAAGGAATAGCCATCACGTACCTGATGGCAGATGCCGAAGTGTTCGCCCTCGACGGTAGAGGGAGCTTTGGCGTCCGGGTCGGCTAAAAGGGCCTTGTCGACAGGGCAGCCGGAGGCGAGGGAGCCAGCGACGACGAATTTGATGAAGTCACGACGGGAATGCGACATGGGAATGAGTCCTCCAAAAGAGTTTCCTCAAGGGCTGAATCCCTAGACCTGCCAAGCCCAAATGTCGGAGCTGAAGCACCGACCCACGCAGCCCAAACAATGCAGGGAGACAAGCGGGAGCGAGCAAAAAGGTAGTACCCCTCGCTGTGCTCGGGATGACGGATCCGTGCATCAGGGGCGCTCCAGAAGCTCGCGGGCTTCTTTGCCGATGGTGCGAGCGCGGATTTGGTACCAGATCAGAATGAGAATGACGGAGATGAGGAAAATTAAGGTGGAGATGGCATTGATCTCCGGGGTGATGCCCCGGCGGAGGCGAGCCCAAATTTCGAGAGGGAGAGTATTGTCTCGGCCGAAAAGGAAGAAGGTGACGGCGATTTCGTCCATGGAGAGAGTGAAGATGAGCAGAGCAGAAGCGACAAGAGAAAGTTTGAGATTGGGAAGAGTGATGCGCCAGAAGGTTTGCCAGGGAGTGGCGCCGAGATCCAGCGAGGCTTCTTCCTGAGCGCGCTCCATTTTCTGGAGGCCGGCGAAGAGTTCTGTAGTGGCGACAGAAATAAGCGCGGTGCCGTGACCGAGGAAGACTGTAAGGAGACTGAGGCGAATGCCGATGCGGTCAACGAACATCAATAAGGAGAGGCCGGTGATGATGCCGGGGAGAACGAGAGGGAGAAGAACGAGCCGGCGGAAGAGGGATTTGCCTGGGAAATCGGCGCGGTCAAGAGCGAGTGCCGCGAGAAGACCGAGTGTCAGTGAGAGGGCCACGGCGCCAAGAGCCACGAGAAGGCTGTTGAGGGCGGAATCCCAGAGGGGACCATCGGTGAGCAGCTGGCGGTACCAATCGAGAGTGAACTGTTTGGGAGGAAAGCCTCCGACACCGTCCCGATTGAAGGAATAGAGGATCAGGATAACGATGGGGAGATAAAGAAAAGCGAACACCAACAGAGAGAATGTGGCGAGGAAGGTACCGCGAGAGGATTTCTGGATTGGAATGGAGGCGCTCATCGGAAGGCCCACCGTTTTTCGAGGCGTTCGGTCAGGAACAGAAGCGCGACTGTCAGAAAAAGAATACAAACGGCGATAGCGGCGCCGAGCGGCCAATCATAGGCGGTGCCGAACAGGCTTTGGACGATATTGGCGATCATGATGCTGGAGGGACCGCCGACGAGCATGGGTCCGAGAAAATCGCCGAGCGTCAGGACGAAGGCGAAGGTGGCGCCGGCAAGCAGGCCGGGGAGCGAGAGAGGAAGGATGACGCGGGAAAAAGTAATGCGAGGGCTGGCGCCGAGATCTTGCGAAGCTTCGATGAGGTTGCGCGGGATGTGTTCCAGCGAGGCGTAGAGAGGAAGAAAGACGAAGGGCGTATAAATGTGCGTGAGAGTAAGGATAACGGCGAAAGGGCTATAGAGAAAAAAGCTGACGGGCTCCTTTGTGATGTGCAAGTACTGGAGGAATCCGTTGAGAACGCCGGCGGAACCGAGAATGGTTTTCCAGGCGTAGCCGCGGACGAGGTAGCTGACCCAGAGGGGAACGATGACGAGTTGGTAGAGAAGGTCTTTGCGAAGACCCGCGTGGAAGGACATGTAGTATGCGAGGGGGTAGCCGAGGAGCAGCGAAAGAAACGTGACGCTGGCGGCGATGCGGGCGGTGCGGAACAAGACTTCAGCGTAAACAGGATTGTGAAAGAGCTTGGCGTAATTCTGAGGATTCCATTGGTGAACGATGACACCGTCGCGAACGAGCCAGAAGCTGTGAGCGAACATGAGGGCGTAGGGAAGTAGCAGGAAGAGGCCAACCCAGAGAAGGGGTGGGGCGGAAACGAAGAACTTGTAGGCGCGGGAGTACATGGGAGGTTTCAATTGTCATTATTCAGGACAGTGCAATCGATTTTGAACCTTGCGGGGTGGGAAGGGATCTGAATTAAGTTGCGGTCGAGATCCTTCGCTGTGCAGCAGGATGACAGATGAACTTGTGAGGATGAGTGTCATTTGGACTTCTCCTTTGCACATATCAGTCGCCCACGACGATGGCGTCGGTGGGATCGAAATGAAAATCGTGTTCGCCGGTGAGTACGCCGCGGGCAGGGATGCGGACGCGGAGGACTTGGCCGGAACAGTCGACTTCGAGTTGTTCGACAGAACCCGAGAAAAATTGTTGAAGGATGCGAGCTCGGAAACGAGCGGCATTCGGCGGCGTGGCCCCTGTTTCGGTGTCGAGTTGGATGGATTCGGGGCGAAGAGAAAAGAGGGCGGAACCATTAGGCGCGGTGGTGGGCCAGCGCAGGCTTGCGCAGGAGGCGATTTTGTCGTGGACTTCTGCGCGGAGAAGATTGGTTTGGCCGATGAACTGCGCGGTGTAGCTGGTGGCAGGACGCGCATAGATTTCGCGGGGCGAGGCGACCTGTTCAAGGGCGCCATTTTTGAGGAGCGCGATGCGGTCGGAGAGAGCCATAGCTTCCTCCTGATCGTGAGTGACGAAAAGGAAGGTAATGCCGAGTTCCCGCTGAAGGGATTTTAATTCACCTTGCATTTGCTTGCGAAGATTGGCGTCGAGCGCAGAGAGTGGCTCATCGAGAAGAAGAAGTTGCGGTCGATTGATGAGAGCGCGGGCGAGCGCGACGCGCTGTTGCTGGCCACCGCTGAGGCGCGCGGGACGGGCGCCGGAGTACTCCTGCATTTTGACCATGCGCAGGGCGGCATCGACACGGGCGGGGAGTTCGGAGGCTGAGGAGCCCGTTACGCGAAGGCCGTAGGCGACGTTGTCTTCGACCGAGAGATGGGGAAACAGCGCGTAATTTTGGAAGACAGTGTTGACACGGCGCTGGTAAGGCGGAAGCGTGTCAATGCGCTCGCCACTCATCCAGAGTTCTCCCAAAGTGGCTTGTTCGAAACCGGCGACGAGACGAAGGAGCGTGGTTTTGCCGGAGCCGCTCTCGCCAAGGAGCGTTAGGAATTCCCCAGAAGCGATCTGGAGGGAAATGTTCTTGAGGACTTCGCGGGGACCAAAGCGTTTGGTGATGTGGCGCACGTCCAGCAACACTCCGCTCGGCGGAGAGGACACGGACAGTGTGGAAGGGGCACTGGTCACTGGGCAGCTTTGACCTCGTTCCAGATTTCGATGTACTTGGCGCGACGAGGAACGTCCTGCCAGAAGTAGATGCGCCGCATGTAGGCGTCGGGATCGTCGAGGTGCAGACCTTTCTTTTCGGCGTCAGTCAGGAATTTAGCAGCGGAAGAATTGGCGGGGGTGTAGTGTGTGACATCCGTGATTTTTTTCTGGGTTTGCGCCTGAATCATATATTCGAGGAAAGCGTAGGCAAGGTCCTTGTTGGGACTGGCTTTGCTGATCATCAGATGATCAATCCAGCCGGTGGTGTTCTCCTTGGGAATGGTTTCGGCGATGGGGAAATTGGCCTGACGAAGCTGGTTGGTCATGAGAGGCCAACCCATAGCGGCAATGATTTCGTGGTTTTCGAATAGGTTGGTGAGTTCGCCGCCGGTAGACCAGATTTTGCGGATGTTGGGTTTGAGAGCGAGGAGCTTTTGTTTGACGGCGGCGAGCTGCTCGTCAGAAAGGTTGTAGAGCTGGGAGGGATCGGGCTTGTCATAACCGAGAAGCTCGGCAGCCATATATAAGGTAGATAGGTCGTCCCAGACGGAGATTTTGCCCCTGTGTTTTGGGTCCCAGAAGATGGACCAGGAATCGGGAGCCTGCGCGAACGCAGTGGTGTCGTAGAGAAGAGGATTCGGGCCCCACATGAAGGGAACGCCGAACGTCTGGCCATTGAGCTTCACGAGAGACAGGTCGCGGAGTTTCGGGGAAAGTTGGGAGTAGGTTGGAATTTTGGTGAGGTCGAGCGGCTCGGCAAGGCCGGCGCGGGCGATGGATGAGGCGACGTCGCTCGAAGGGGAAATGACGTCATAGTTGGAGGCGCTGCCGCCGCGGAGTTTGGCGACAAGGTCATCGCTAGAGCCCATATAGGAGGCGGTGACCTTACAATAGTGAGCTTCTTCGAAGGCGCGGATGAAAGAAGGGTCGGCATAGCCTTCCCAGACCAGAAGGCTAAGTGATGGTTGGCTCTTTTGACAGGAGCCGAGCAGCAGAATGCAAGCAAGCAGCGCGAGCGATGAAACGAAGAATTTGTAAATACGTGGTGTCATGGATGTGTTCCCGCAGGAAGTGCAAAGGGTATAACCGGCGCGGCGGACCGGCTTGGAAGACGGTCCCTACAAGAAACGAAACTCTGAGGGTCAGGGAGTGTCGGCTTCATAGACGATTTTGCCTCCAACGATGGTGAGAATGACTTTCGTTTGGTCAATGGTGTGCGGATCAATTTCGAAGACGTTCTTATCGACCATGATGACGTCCGCCACTTTGCCGGTTTCCAGGGAACCTTCTGTCCTTTCTAGGTGTCCAGCGAAGGCCGCTTCGCTGGTGTAGCCCTCGACGGCTTGCGCGACGGTGAGCTTTTGCGAAGGAACAAAACCACCAGACGGCTTGCCGTCTGTGGTTTGACGCGTCACGGCAGTCTGAATGCCCTCAAATGGATTCAAGGTGACAACCGGCCAATCGCTGCCGAACGTGTAGTGAGCCCCGTGTTGCGCGATGCTTTTCCAGACCCAAGCGCGCGAGGCACGGTCCGGGCCAATATTTCGGGCCCAGACGTCCAAGGTGTCTTCGTCGGGATAGGCATGCAAGGGTTGCATGCTGGCAATGACGCCGAGCTTGGCGAAGCGAGGAATGTCGGCAGCAGTGATGGTTTCGATGTGCTCGACGCGGTTGCGGTGGTCATGTGTGTGATTGGTGTGCTCGGCGAATTCGTAACCGTCCAAGGCCGTTCGGACGGCGTAGTCACCGATGGCGTGGGTGTAGAGCTGCAAGCCTTTTTTGTCCAGGTCCGCGGCTGCTGCTTTGTATTTTTCGGGATCCCAAAAGAGGGAGCCTTTGGTGGAAGGGTCGTCGATGTAAGGTTCAAGAAAAGCGGCGGTGTGGGACTCGACGACCCCATCGAGAAAAAATTTGACGCTATTTACGTCGAGCCACTCATCATGGAATTTCTTGCGCGCGGCTTCGACGGTTTCGATGTCTTGAGGGAGCAGTGCGGGAGGATTGGGTAAGTAGGCGATGTGGAATCGAACGGAGAGCTGCTTGTCGTTTCGCAATTCCTGGAGGAGATCGAGATTTTCGAAATCGCCTCCGGCACTGTGAACACGAGCAATCCCGTTGCGGTTCGCCCACTTCATGGCGGCGCGAAGAGCATTCAACTTTTCCACGTACGTGGGCTTTGGCACAACTTTGCTGACGAGGTCACCGGCGGATTCTTTCAGCGCGCCCGTCGGTTCACCAGTAGAGGGATCGCGAACGATTTCGCCGTTGGGAGGATTGGGTGTGGCTTTGGTGATACCAGCAAGCGCGAGAGCCTTGGAATTAGCCCAGTAGGTATGGCCGTCGTACCCCTCGAGAAAGGCGGGGATAATTGGGAAAAGCTGGTCTAGGTATTTCTTGTTGGGCAAGATTTCCGGAGCGAACATCGCGTAATTCCAACCCCGGCCGAGAATCCACTTATCGTCGGGATGTTGTTCGGCGTAAGCGCGGAGCCGTTTCTGAATATCGGGAACGTCTTTGGCGCCTGCCAGATCGACATGAAGAAGGCTGAGCCCGCCGTCGGTCATATGAATGTGAGAATCGGTGAAAGCGGGGAGGACAAGTTTGCCTCCGGCATCAATCAGTTTTGTGCCGATGCCGCGCATACGCCCCACTTGTTCATCCGTCCCGACGGCTACGATTTTGCCTCGGCGGATAGCGAGGCTTTGCGCCCAGGGCTTTTTTTCGTCGGCCGTGTAAATTTTGGCGTGAACGATGAGGATGTCCGCCGGAGCAACACGGGCAGACCGTTGTGAAAATGAGGAAACGGCGCTGAAAAGAAGCGCCCCGAGGAGGGAGATTGCGAAAAGCCGGCGGCGAAACGGCAAACAAACCCCTTTCGACGGCGCTGTGACACCAGCGCCCGTCAAGAAAAGAAAAATCAAAAGGTGGGCGGAGTATTGACCCACAAAATCCAGGCTTCCGAGCGGCCAGGGTTTTTCCAACGGTGTGGGGTTGAGCTTTCGAAATAGAGACTGTCCCCGGATTTCAGCCGGTAGTGCCCCTGGTTGTGCAGCCAGATCTCAAATTCACCGCGCAGGACGTGAAGGAATTCTTCGCCCTCATGCGTGTAGGGTTCGCCGCTGCCGCCTCCGGGTTTTATGCGGAAAAGGTGAGGTTCCATGGCGGTGTTGCCCCAAGCAAGGAGTTCCATGCGGACGTTGGGGCTGGGTTCGAGAATTTTGCGCTGAGACGGGCGAACGAGGGGAGGAGCGTCGCCATTGGTTTCAAACATGGAAAGGATATTGGTTTTGTAGAACCGCGCAATGCGCTGGAGAGTGGCGACAGAGGAGCGCATCTGGCCACGTTCGAGAGCGCTCAGAAAGCCGACGGAAACTTTTGTGGCGCGAGCGACATGAGCGAGAGAGAGGCCGTGTTTGATGCGCAAGCGACGGAAGCGCTGGCCCGGAGATTGGCGAACATCGGCAGGAGTGGAGACTACGCCTTGTTTCTTTAGAACGTGTACAATCGCGGCAGGATTGAGTCCGCGCGCGCGACGGAGGAAAAGAGCCCGCTGAAGAAGACGGACATCCGATTCCGCGTACATGCGGTAGCGGCTGGCCGTGCGCCGTGGCGTGACGAGTCCCAGTGCTTCCCAGGCACGCAACGCGGAGGAAGAAATGCCGAGACGGCCAGCCACCTCCGAGATGCGCAGGAGACGCTGGACCGGTAAAGAAATCGATGCGCTGGACAAATTCTTTCTGCTTGACACGGGTCTCGGCTTTCTCTAAGTTTGCAAGATTATAGTAAGGTTCAAGGGCCGGTAGCAACCACGAAGAATCGTTTTCGGGGAAATGATTCTCTGGCAACTAGGGGTGATTGAATGAATCGAGAGATACACGAGCATTTCAGGTCATTGTGTTTTCGCAGTGTGCTGTTGACAGCCATTTTCGGAGTCGTATTCCTCTCATCCTCTTCTTTTGCAGATGCTCAGAGCACTGGCGGCCGCATCCGGGGAACGGTGACGGATGCGAGCGGAGCAGCGGTGGCGGGAGCCACGGTAACGCTGATCAATATGGCAACCAACGTGACGCGCGAAGCGACCACGAGCGGCAATGGAGAATATCTGTTTCTGGAAGTGCCGGTCGGGAGGTACGAGATAGACTTCAACCAGACCGGATTCAAGAAGTTTGTGCGGAGAGACATCGGGGTGGACCTGAACCAGGTTGTGGGTGTGGACATTACGTTGCAAGTGGGCGCCACATCGGAAACCGTGGAAGTGACGGGCCGACCGCCGGTGATAGACACTTCGTCCACGCAACTAGGCGCGGTGGTCAATGAGCGGTCTTCGACGCAATTGCCGTTGAACGAACGCGATGTGTACCAGTTGCTACAATTGCAGCCCGGCGTGCAATCGCAATTGGGCAACGATACGTTTTATGGCAGCGACCGTCCGGGAGTTGTTACCGTGAACGGCGGACGCGGACGTGCGAACAACTACTCGGTGAACGGCGGAGACGGGAACGATTTGTTCGCGAACCTGCCGGCAGTGCAGCCGTCGCCGGACAGCATCGAGGAGTTCCGCGTGATTACCAACTCGTTTGACGCGGAATACGGACGCAACTCGGGTGCGGTGGTCAATGTGGTCACGAAGTCCGGGACGAACGAATTCCATGGCAATGTGTACGAATTTTTCCGCAATACGGACCTGAACGCCAAGCCGTTTACGTTCTCGCCCGCACCCAAACCGGATTTCCATCAGAACCAGTTCGGAGGAACGCTTGGCGGGCCGATCAAGAAAGATAAGTCGTTTTTCTTTGTGGCGTATGAAGGCCGAAGAATCATCCAGGGCGTAGTCTCCCAACCGGTCTCGGTTCCGACTTCGGCGATGTTGAACAACGGCGATTTCTCGCAATCGCCTCTTTCTGGAATTGTCAACGGAACATCTCCGACTCCTCTTGTTGCCAGCATGTTGAATGAACGGCCGGGGTGTACGGCCGCCGGAGGAGGACCTATCGTCGCGGGCACCCTCTATTCCACCATTTTCCCCAATAGCCAGATTCCGACGGCCTGTTTCGATCCCGTGGCGGTTAGTTTGGCGAAATTGTATGTGCCCACGACGACAAACGTCAGCGGCCAAGTGATTGAAGTTCCAAACAAGATTGACAATGGGAATCAATACCAGGGCCGGTTCGATCATTCCTGGAATACCAATCAGAGGACTTCGGTTTATTACTATTATGACCAGGACAATTTGACCGACCCGTTAGCAAAATTCCAGGCAGCAGGCGATCCACTGGGGACCTTTCCGGGTCTCTTTTCAACCACCAGCCAGCAGATCAATGCGACGCACACTTCGACGATCGGCTCCACGGCCGTGAATGAGTTTCGATTCACCTATTTCCGCGAAGGACAGGGCCAGTTCAATGCGCCAGAGAAGACCAATCTGATTCAAGACTCCTGCGGAACCGGGACCGCCGGTACACCTTATTGTTTCAACGGTACGAGCGAATCGCCCACGGTCAACGCGATCTGTGAGGCGGGAACGGCGACCTCTACCAATGGGATCAAAGACTGCGGTTTGCATTCGGGGCTCGGTGCTAGCAAGGAAGGGGTGCCGTACATCAGCGTGAACGGCGGTTTTACCATCGGGAATAACTACGAGGGCCAACTGCCCCAGACCGGCAACACTTACCAATTCAGCGACAATTACAGCAAGATCATCGGCAATCACAGCATCAAGTTCGGCGGCGATTTCCGCATCCAACAGTTTAACCAACTGCTCTATTACAACATCAACGGCTGGTTTACCTTCCTCTCCTATGCGGACTATTTTCTTGGACTACCCAATACCCTTACGCAAGGGTCGGCGCAAAACGAGCGCGTGCGCAGTAAATCTGTCTACCTTTTCGCGCAGGATAGCTGGAAGATTCGGCCAAATCTTACGCTCAATTACGGTCTTCGCTGGGAAATGAACACACCGCTTACAGATATCGGCAAGAAAGTGCAGACGTTCCGTCCCGGACAAGTTTCAACCATCTATCCGTGCCAGCTCTCGTCAAGCAACCCCTACTACATTGCTGGCCAGCCGGATGGAGGGTGTGCCGCTGACGGTTTCACCCCCGTAGGATTGGTTTTTCCGGGCGACAAGAACGTGCCGAACGCCCTGACCAATACCTATTACAAGGGCTTTGCACCGCGCCTCGGAATGAACTGGAGTCCATCTTGGAACAGCGGCTTTCTCGGAAAGTTAGGGGGCGGACCGGGCCGGACGAGCGTCAGCGCAGGGTATGGAATCTTTTACAATCCTATCGAGCAGTTGGTGCTGGAGCAGTTCAGCGCCGAGCCACCGTTTGGCGGAAGCAGTGGTATTACTTCCCCTCTGTTCGAGACCCCGTATATCGATCAAAACGGCACCGTCTATTCCAATCCCTTTAACGGGATCTTAAACCCGCCGCGCGGTACGCCCATCGACTGGTCGAGGTTCCAGAGTAGTATTTATTTCGGGCAATTCCCGGCGAACATACGCATGCAGTATTCCGACCAGTACAACCTGACCATCAAGCGCCAACTGGGCAACGACCTGATGATGCAAATTGCCTACGTCGGCTCGCAGGGTCACCGGCTACTGGCCAGCTATGAACTCAATCCAGGGAATCCTCAGACCTGCAACGACCTTGCGGCTCTTGGGCAGGGTTGCAGTGCATTTGGCGAAGACGGGGCCTACTCTTTTGTTCTCCCTGCAGGCCAGGTATTCCACCTTCCTTATGCCCCGGGAGGGCCGAACGGCCAGAACATTCCTTGCCCGGTTACCAATGCCTCCTCGGCCTGTACCGTCACGGGCGCAGCGGGTGGGACCCCCATTACACTCGTGGGAATCCGGCCGTATTCATCGCCGCTCTGTAATCCTTTGACGGGTGCCGGCTGTCCGGTAAACGGCACGCCGGTATTTTCTGCGATCTTCACGGAAAACACGGTGGCCTGGTCGAACTACAATTCGTTTCAGGCCATGCTGCAGAAGAATTTCTCCCACGGACTGATGTTCCAGGCTGCTTACACCTTCGGCAAGTCGCTTGACAACGCCTCGAGCTTTGAAAGCAACCTGAATCCGCTGAACTTCCGAGCTACCTATGGCCCCTCGGCCTACGATGCCCGGCAGCGATTTGTGGTGAATTACGTTTGGGATCTCCCCATTCCCAAGGCCGAAGGATTCAAGGGCAAGCTCGTAAATGGATGGGAGCTCTCTGGAATAGCGAGTTTCCAAACCGGGTTCCCCGTTCGGATCACTTCGCTGGGTGATGTCGAGCAACTCGACAATAACTACCTGTTCGAACAAGCGGGTGAACCAAATTTTGCACCGGGATACACGAACCTGGTCAGAACCAATATCCGACAGACCGGCGGTTTTGCCTTTAACCCCAACCAGTTCACCAACTCGACCGTGGCGCCGGGCACCATCGGCAACGCGGCAAGAACGCTGTGCTGCGGACCGGGACTCAACAACTGGGACATGAGCTTCATGAAGGAGACGATGCTGGGGGAAAGAATAAGGATGGAATTCCGTGGCGACGTCTTCAACATCTGGAATCATGCGCAGTTTTACAGCGTGGACGGAAACGTAAGCAATCAGGGCGCCACGTTCGGCCAAGTGCTGCACATTCACGATCCACGGCTGGTGCAGTTTGCGTTGAAATTCTACTTCTAAGGCTGGGTAGCCGCAAGAATTACCGGAAGGCGCCCCGAACGTATCGGGGCGCTTTCCTGCGCAGAAGGGACGGAGCGCCGCGGCACACCGCCGGCCAGGGCGTACGGGAAATACAGAGAAAGGCGTAAAATAGGGGTGTAGTTCGCCCCAGAAACCGCGAAGTTTTCCTCGCTGATACTGACCGCAGGGAACAGACCTGCCACAGGTGACCACAGGAAGGCCTACCTGGATGGAGTTTGAAAATGCACGAAACATTGCAGAACGAAATTGCTTTGTACGAGAAGCGTACGCCGAAGTCCGCGGAAGCGCATAAGAAGGCGGAGAAACGGATACCGCTGGGAGTGGCCAGCAATTACCGCGCGTATGATCCTTATCCGATCTTTGTTGCGGAAGGACACGGCGGAAGAATCAAGGACCTCGACGGAAACGAATATATCGATCACAACCTATGCTTTGGGACGCTGATGGCAGGGCACGGGCACCCGGCCGTGGTGAAGGCAGTGCAATGGGCGCTGGCGAACGGGGCAACCTTCGGTATGCCCCACGGCATGGAGCTGGAACTCGCCGAGGAAATCTGTGCACGCTATCCCGTCGAGATGGTGCGGTTTGGCTCGAGCGGGACGGAAGCTACGATGCACGCTTGCAGGATTGCGCGAGCGGCCACTGGGCGGGACAAGATTCTGCGGTTCGAAGGCTGCTATCACGGATTGCACGACACCGCACTGGTGAGCGTGAAGCCGAAGGAAGAGGACTACGGCGATATCCACGCGCCGAATTCGGTTCCCGGCGGGCTTGGGGTGATCCAGGCAGTGCTGGATAACGTGACGGTCGCAACTTTTAACGATTTGCCGAGCGTGGAACACCGGTTCAAGCAGTTCCCGGATAAGATTGCCGCAATCATCCTGGAACCGATCATGATGAACGTAGGTATCTGCATGCCGCAACCAGGGTTCCTCGAGGGCTTGCGCGAAATTTGCACCAAGAACGGCGCGTTGCTGATCTTTGACGAAGTGAAAACCGGCGCGAAGCTGTGTTGGGGTGGCGCAAGCGAATATTTCGGCGTGAAGCCTGACATGATCACACTGGCAAAATCGATTGGCGGAGGCGTGCCGCTGGCTGCATTTGGCGCGAGTCGCGCAGTGATGGACCTGATCGTGCAGCACAAGGTGTTCCACGGAGGAACGTACAACACGAACAGGTTTGCGATGGCGGCGGGTCTCGCGACATTCCGCGAAGTCCTCACCCGCGAGAATTATTCGCACGTGGAAAGACTCGGCAAAAAGTTGGCGGAAGGTTATCGGACGATCGTCAAGAACACCCGACTGGACGCGTACGTAGCGCAAGCCGGAGTGAACGGGGCGCTGATGTTGTATCCAGAGGAGATTCACAACTACCGTGACTGGACCAAGATCGATGTGGACCTGTGGCGGCAATTCTGGTTTGGCATGGTGAACCGTGGCGTGCTGGCCATGCCGTACTGGTGGGACGAACAGTGGACCATCTCCGTGCAACATACCGAGGCAGACATCGACAAGCATTTGGCAGTGTTCGAAGAAGTGGCACCGGGCCTCGCGAAAACGCAGAAGGAACGTGGACTGAAGTTTGTTGGCGCTGTCGGGCATTGAGGGAAGGAAGTAAGGCAAAGAGTCGTCTTGGTTGATTCGTCAAGGTGCGAAGAGGGGCCAGACGGTGCGGACCGCCCCGGAAGGCGTTCCCTACAATGGAGACGATCGATTGAACAGCGAGGTCACGCAGAGTAGCACGGTTGCCACCGCTACTCCCGGTGAGCAACCGCATTTAAAACGGGTACTAGGGCGGCGTGACCTTGTACTGCTGTTTGTCGTGGCGGTTTTCAACCTCAACGTATTGCCTTCTATCGCCGCGAATGGCGGAGTCACCATCTGGCTGTGGCTGATTTCGCTGCTCCTTTTTTTCTGGCCGCAAGGGATTGCAGTGATCGAACTGGCACATCGGTATCCCGGTGAGGGTGGCGTGTATCTGTGGGCGAAGGAAGTTTTTGGGGACTTCCACGGGTTTCTGTCCGGATGGTGCTACTGGACGAACAATATGATGTACGTCCCGACAGTAATGCTGTATTTCGTAGGCGTGTCGGTTTTTGTGCTCGGCCCGGGGCACGAGGGTCTGGCGGACAACCGGATGTTCGCCCTGATTGCCTCGGTAGTGCTGCTCGCCCTTCTTGTGGTGCTGAACGTGATGGGGTTGGGCGTGGGAAAGTGGATCAACAATCTGGGCGGGATGGGCACGTTCGTTGCAGCATTTTTGTTGATGGCGTTGGGCGTAATTGTGTGCGCGCGATTCGGCACGAATATTCACTGGTCCGACTTTAAGGTACCCGCGAATCCGCGCTTTGTTTTGAATTCGTTCGGCGTGATTTGCTTTGGCCTGGTGGGGTTGGAACTGGCATCCATCATGGGCGACGAAATCGAGAATCCGCGCAAGACGTTACCCGGTGCGGTGGCGTGGGGCGGCATTCTGTCCGGTGCCCTTTATATAGGCGCTACGCTGACGTTGCTCGTGGCGGTGGATAAGAACAGCATTAGCGTGTTGCAGGGGATCGTGCAGGCCGTGAGCCACATGGCGTCGCAAGTACGAGTGGGCTGGATCGTGGCGCCGTTCGCATTTGTGCTGAGCTTGTCGATTGCGGGGATTGGGTCCGCGTGGCTGGGCGGATCGGCACGGATTCCATTTGTGGCGGGTCTGGATTCGTACATGCCCGCATGGCTGGGGAAAATTCATCCGAAATACGCGACGCCGTACGCAGCGTTAATTGTGCATGCGAGCGTGTCATTACTCCTCGTGATTGCCAATTTCATGGTGACGGGCAAGGTTCAGGAATCCTTCCAACGCTTGCTATCGCTGGCAGTTGTGCTGCAGTTGATCCCGTTTTTGTACGTTTTCGGCGCACTGTTGAAAATTGGGTTCAGCGAGAATTTTGTACGCGGGCATTATGGGCGAGGGACGCTGATCTTTGCAGGGTTCAGCGGGTTGCTGACCACGATTCTCGGCATCGCCCTTGCATTTTTCCCGGCACAACAAATCACGTCGCTCGTTTCCTATGAGATTTGGATGATCGGAGGGACGCTGCTGTTCATCGGGCTGGCGGCCTTCTTCTTTTACGTTTATGGAAGCAGGAAGACGGCGCGGAAGCTGGCAGAGGAATCTGCGGTATAAGAGAGTTCAAGGCGAAAGCCTATTGGATTTGTGCAGTGCGGCACGGCTGAAGCCGTGGGCTGTGGAAAGGGTTCAGGAGGCGTCTTATGAGCAGCACAGCGAAACCAACAGTGAAAACCTACCAGAATTATGTGAATGGCCAGTGGATTGGCAGTTCTTCGAACGAAACATTCCCTGTGTACGACCCATCGATAGAGGAAGTCATCGCACATGTGGCTTCGGCCAACGCCGCGGATGCGGACAAAGCGGTGATAGCGGCGCGTGCGGCGTTCGATTCCGGTCCGTGGCCGCAGACGACGGCGCAGGATCGCGGACGCATCCTGTTCAAGTTAGCGGAAAAGGTCCGGCAGAACGCGGGGGTGCTGGCGGAAATTGAAGCTCGGAATTGCGGGAAGCCGATTGTTGAGGCGGAGTTCGATATTGCGGATGTGGCGACTTGCTTCGAATATTATGGCGGGCTGGCGAATAAAGTGACGGGTAACGTGATGCCCGTGCCGGCAAACGCCCTGAGTTTTACGCTGCGCGAACCAGTGGGCGTGGCGGGACAGATCATTCCCTGGAACTTTCCGTTACTGATGGCTGCATGGAAACTGGCTCCGGCAATTGCGGCGGGTTGTACGTGCGTGCTAAAGCCAGCGGAGCAGACGCCGCTGACAGCGCTGGAGTTCGCGAATTATCTGGACGAGGCAGGGCTGCCGCCAGGAGTGGTCAACATCATTAATGGTGTAGGAGAAGTGACCGGTGCGGCGCTGGTAGCACATCCGGGCGTGGACAAAATTGCGTTCACGGGAAGCGCAGCGGTAGGGAAAATTATCGTGAAAGGCGCGGCGGATACGCTGAAGCGCGTTACGCTGGAATTGGGCGGGAAATCGCCAAATGTATTTTTCGCGGATGCCGATTGGGAAGCAGCCGTGGATGGGGCTTTGTTCGGCGTGTTCATCAATCAGGGCGAAGTGTGCAGCGCAGGCAGCCGCATTTTGGTAGAAAAGAAGATCTATTCGAAGTTCGTGGAAGCGATGACGGAAAAGACCAAACGCATCAAGCTGGGACCGCCCCTGGAACGCGAAACCAAGATGGGGCCGCTGGTGAGCAAAGAACAATATGACCGCGTGAGTTCTTACCTGGAGCTGGGTAGGAAAGAGGCGAAGACCGCGATTGGCGGTGGACGGCCGAAGGCGTTCGGCAAAGGGTATTACATCGAACCTACGATTTTTTATGACGTGGACAATAGCGCGCGGATTTCGCGCGAAGAAATTTTCGGGCCGGTGGCTTCGGTGATTCCATTCGAGAATGAGGGCGACGCCATCAAAATCGCGAACGACACGCCGTATGGACTGGCGGGTGCGGTATGGACGCGCGATATTTTTAAGGCGTTTCGCGTAGTGAAGTCGATGCGCGCGGGAATTATCTGGGTCAATCACATGCAGCCGACGTATGTGGAAGCGCCCTGGGGCGGGTACAAACAGTCTGGATTTGGCAGGGAACTTGGACCTTGGGGGTTGGACGAGTACCTGGAGACCAAGCAGGTGTACGTGAATCTGGACGAAGCACCGATTGGGTGGTACTGAGGCGGCTTTTTGCAGTACGCGAAATTGCTGACGGCGCCTCCGAAGGCCGTCCCAACAAGGAACGATGAACATGAAAACAATTCAATTGCGGACGGAAGTGCCCGGGCCCAAATCCAAAGCACTGCTGGCGCGGCGGGAAGCGGCGATACCGCGAGGACCGGCTTTGGTGTCGCCGATTTTTGCCGCGAAATCTGAGAGCGCCTGGATCGAGGACGTGGACGGAAACCGGTACCTCGATTTTGCGGGAGGAATCGGGTGCCTGAATACCGGGCATCGCGCGCCGCGAGTGGAGGCCGCGCTGCGGCAGCAGCTCGAGAAGTTCCTACACCTGTGCTTTGGAGTGACGCCGTACGAGTCGTACATTGCGCTGGCAGAAAAGCTGAACGCGCTGGCGCCGATCAGCGGACCGAAGAAAACCTTTTTTGTGAACAGCGGTGCGGAATGCGTGGAGAACGCGGTGAAGATCGCGCGGGCGTACACGAAGCGGCCTGCGGTGATTTGTTTTGAGGACGCGTTTCACGGGCGGACGTGGATGACGATGTCACTGACGAGCAAGACGAACCCCTATAAGGCGGGGTTTGCGCCGTTTGCCACAGACATTTACAGGATTCCGTATGCGTATTGCTATCGCTGTTCGTACAACCTCACGTATCCATCGTGCAATGTGACTTGCGCGCATCATCTGGAAGACACGTTCAAGAGAGTGGTGTCGCCGGATGCGGTGGCGGCGGTGATTGCGGAACCTGTTCTGGGCGAGGGCGGTTTTGTGGCGCCACCGAAGGAATTCTTCGGAATTGTGAAAGACATCTGCAAAAAGTATGGGATTGTGTTCATCGCAGACGAGGTGCAATCGGGAATCGGACGAACGGGGAAAATGTTCGCAATCGAACATTACGGGGTAGAACCGGACCTGATCACGACAGCGAAATCGCTGGGTGGCGGGCTGCCGTTGGCTGGGGTTACCGGTCGCGCGGAGATCATGGATGCACCGCAGCCCGGAGGATTGGGAAGCACGTTTGCAGGAAATCCGCTGTCCTGTGCGGCCGCATTGGCGGCGCTGGAGACGATTGAAAAAGACGGTTTGCTGGCACGCTCGACGGCAATCGGCAATCGATTCGAGGAACGCGCGCACGGCTGGCAAAAGAAATGGCAACTCATCGGGGACGTTCGCGGGCTGGGTGGGATGTGCGCGATCGAGTTGGTGAGGGATCGCCAAACCAAGAAGCCGGCGGACACAGAAACGAAAGAGCTAGGAAAGTTCTGCTACGAACACGGATTGATTACAATTACGGCCGGGACGAACAACAACATCATGCGAATCCTGGTGCCGCTGGTGGTGACAGACGAGCAATTCGATGAGGGGCTCGACGTGATCGAAGCGGGGCTGGCGCAAATCGTTGGGAAACAGCAAGCCGTGGTTTCCCACGCCTGAGACGGGCGCACTCCACACACTCAACAATCGCACGCGAATCGGCGCGGAAAACCGAGACGCAACGTCAGGCAAACGATGCGATCGGCTTCGTGAGACGTACGAAATCTTCATAGGCCATGCGCACGGCGTCATGGTGCGTGCCCGCGTTGAAGACGACTTCCTTATCTTTTGCCAGCGATTCATCCACATAAACCGGCAAGTTGTAAAGCGCGCCGAACGGAGGCATCGCGCCCAGTTCGCAATCGGGGAAGATCTGGCTGAATTCCTCCTCCGTGGCGAGGCGGACGGGCTTTCCCAAAATCTCGGCCAACTTATCGAACTTAATGTGCTTGGAGCCTGGTAATACCGCCAGGATGGTTTCTTCGCCTCGCACGCCGGCTCGAAGCACCACGGTTTTGGCCACCTCTTTGCCGGAAATCTGCATGAGGTTGGCCGTACCTTGTGCGGTGTACGTCGTCGCGTGCTGCAGCGATTCGTAAGGAACGTAGTTGGAATCCAGGTAGGACTTCAAACGTTGAGGAACGCTCATGGGCGTACTCCTTTGCCCAGGTCTTTGAGCGGAGTATAGACCTTTTTGCGGATTGGCGAAAGTGCACGCGGCGAGGTGTGTGCAATGAGTTTCTAGGGCACTTCCGCCGGGCGAATTGTTTTGGGCGCCTCTGGAGCACGAGACAAAGGGCCTCACACATAAGTAATGTGGGGTGAGGCGGATGGTTAGCAAGGAATCAGAAGCCGTACTTGGCGACGATTTGTTTGGTCTTTTTGTCGATGAGAGCAATAGCGGCACGCTGAGTGGGGAGATGAACCTTGAGGTCAGCTCCCGTAGCTGCATCCTTCAGGTTGAGGTCCGTATCCTTGTCGAATTCCGATTCGATGACGTACAACATCGCATTCTCGAGCTCGATGGGCGAAATGAGAATGCCCGGAGGAATCTCGGACGCAGAGGAGAAAAATGACTGCATACCGGTGACGATCCCCGCGTAAAGGAAAACGGTGGCTTGGGGATTTTCGGAGAGTTCGACGGGATAAGCACACCACCAGAGTTTCCCCTTGCCCAAGATAGTGCTTTGCACCCTTGTGCCGTCGTCAAATTCTACTCCTTCCAGGAGTTGTTGATCCTGCTGGCTGAAGGGGATTGCCACGGAAAGACGCCCAGACTTCGAGACAGCATAGAACTCCGCGTTTTGATAGGTCAGTGGTTCGGTAGTCGCTTTGATGCCGAGGGGAGTGTAGCGGTCGACGAAGTGCCAGTGTTCGTCACGGGAGATGGGGCCGGTGACCAGAAGATTGCCGCCGTTGCGAACGTACGTTAAAAGAGCTTGCCACGTGGATTCGTGGAGAGCTTGCGCAGAAGGAAGAATGACGAGCTTGGGCGAGCCGAGTCTAGCGATTTGATTTTCGGCGATGAGGTAGCAAGGCTGGTGCAGGCCGTAGCCGAGCGCGCGTACGGCGTTTTGTTGCGCGGCAATTTGCAGATCGGCCTGGACGGAGTATTGCGCGGCTTGCGAAGTGACAATGGCAACGGCCGGTTGTTTGGGATCAACGAGATGAGGAGAAGCGGCGGCAGAGAATTTGGCCATGTCGCGGAGAATGGCGGCTTCAGGCTTTTCGGTGCCGTCGGCGTGAAGAGCACCGATGGGAGTTTCGTTGCTTTCGGTCATGTAGGAATTGGAGTTCCAGAGCCACTCGATCGCGCCGGAACCGCCGACGAAGGAAAGCGCGAATTTACGTTCGAAGAGCATGGCTTCCTGCTCGGGAGTGCGCCGGGCGATTTCGTCGAGAGTGAGTTCGCGTTGCAGCCCAGTTTCCTGGATGAGCATGGCTTTGCCTGGCTGCTTGGCGACGAGGGAATCCCAAAGAAGATAGTCGTTCTGCCACCAGGAGTGATTGGTGGTGAAGTCGATGTAGGGCGCGAAGAAGGCGGGGTTGAGGCGGTCGAGGTAGCCACCTTCGTCCTGGCCGACGGTAATCGGCGCGTTGGAACCAGCGGTGCGAATGGCTTCCCGTAACCCGCGCACCCAATTCGCGAATTTCTCCTGCGCGAAAAGAACGTAGTCATTTATTCGCAGAGAATTTACTCCCACGTACATGCCGCGGGGCGCAAACTCCTCTTCGAGGGGGAGAGAAATGGTGCCGGCGACGAGGCTTGGCGGAACATTCCAGGCGGCGGCGAGAGCGGCCCGATCCGGATATTTCTGCGCGAGCCAGTCGTTCCATGCAGCGAGCTCGATGGGATCGTAGTTGGGACGCATCTTCCAGAGTTGCTTGGAGAAGCTGGGCTCGTTGATTAGGTCCCAAGCAAGGAAGGGTACGTCATGGAAGTGCGCAGCGACGGAACTGACAAGGGTTTGTTGTTTGTGGACCGCTTCGGGATCGAGATACGGATTTACGCCGCCAAGAACCTCCGGAAGAAATGCGAAGAAATTGAATTGCACGGGAAGGCTATATTTGCGAGCGGTCATTAAGTAGGCTTCGAGAGTGCGGAGAGTGCGGTCGTACGGGCGTCCGGATTCATCGCAAAGCTTGTCCCAGCCGGTCCACCAGCCGGTGCGAATCATGTTGAGGCCAGCGCTGTGGATGAGCGAGAGATCGCTGTTCCAGACATAGACGTTGGGATGATCGAAGAAGAGCCGCTGGACTTCACTGGACATGTACGTGGTTCCAACTACGGCGAGAGGCTTTCCATCGATCGTGAAGTAATCGGAGTTGACGTCGAGTTTCGGGCCGGAGCGAAGAAAAGCCTCATCGCGAATCCAGAATGCGGAATGATAAATGGCACGGACATCGTTGCCTTCGAGAAGACGCGCTTCGATGATCTGGAGGCCTTTGCCATGAGGAGCAGTAAATACGGCGTTCTCGGAAGCAGGGAGAGAAATGGTCAACCCTTGGCTCCCCGCGGCGGATTCTTCTTCCGAATGAAT
This sequence comes from Candidatus Acidiferrales bacterium, assembly GCA_963775865.1. Classification (GTDB taxonomy): domain Bacteria; phylum Acidobacteriota; class Terriglobia; order Acidiferrales; family UBA7541; genus Acidiferrum. The sequence goes on from CAVZKU010000004.1 coordinate 272,999, forward strand.
GGAAGCCTTAATCGTGAGGGGGCCAGCAGGTTTGCTGGCCAAATGCACGACGGATTCCAGTTCGACCGGTTCGCCGGGCAAATAGAGAGGAAGGACGGGCCGAACGGAGAATTGCAGAGCGCCTTGCAGGGCGCGATCGGCGAGGGTGCGAAGGAGTTTTGTGGAGTCGGCCGAGGAATAGACATCAGGCGCGAGATCGGCGGAGAGGAAAATCCAACGCCCGCCATCGAAGCCGGAAGAAAAGTGATCGATCTGGAGAAGCGGAGCGGAAAGGCGGCGCCCGTCGGTGACTCCCCAGACGAGCGTTTCGAGATTGGTATCGAGGGAACCAGCGGAGCCGCCACGATTATAAAGGTCAGTGGTGCTGAGGCGAATGATGGGACTGAAGGCTTGTTTCCAGGAGAAGGCGGGGAGTTCTAGGGGAATCTCGGGATTGCGAGTGAAGACTGCACCAGAGGAACCGGGAGTGTTCTGGTATTGGTCGATTTGGAGAGGACGGGAGAAACGGTTGCTGTAGTCGCGGAGATGCCAACCACTCGCATCGTGATAGGCGGCGCGAGTGAAGGGGCGTCCACCGAGGACGAGAAGATTGCCGCCGCGGTGCAGAAAGTCGGAAATGGCAGAGAAGACGGATTCAGGAATGGCGGAACCTTGAGGCAAGACCAAGAGGCGGGTTTGCGGGTCGCCGAGCGCGGCGGCAAGTTGATCGGTAGCGAGGAGGCCGGCGTCGGGAAATATCTGCGCAAGTTGGGCGGGCGAAGCAACGGCGCTATCGGCAGAAGGGAGACCGGGTTCGGACCAGACCACTGTGTTGGAGACTTTTTGTGCGCGCAGGGAAGCCGGAGCTAGCAAAGAGAGAAAGAATACAGAAGCGTAGAAAATCCAGGCGCAATGATTCATGGTCGATCCTCAGATTCGAGTCAAGAATAACGATACGGCACACTCTTATACCATTTTTTGCGCGCGTGCCCCGTGACAAGATACCTTTTGAGTGAGGAAAGAGTGTGGCAGTATCTAGGGCGGGTTAGGGGCCGCGCGGAAGCGGAGAAAAGGACTCACGATGCCCAACATCAGCACGGGGAGTGCGGCAGTAGCGACCACGAGTGTGTCGGGGTCGCAAAGGAGCTACGGAGGCGCGCTGGCGGTTGTGACCACATTGTTTTTCATGTGGGGATTTCTCACCTGCCTTAACGACATCCTGATTCCCCACCTGAAATCGATTTTCGATTTGAATTATGCAAGAGTGATGCTTGTGCAGTTCGCCTTTTTTGGGGCGTATGCCATCTTCTCCATACCCTCGGCCAAACTCATCGATTGGATTGGATACCAGCGTTCCATGGTCATAGGTTTGCTCACCATGGGTCTGGGCGCATTTCTGTTCGTTCCGGCCGCAAGTGTTCCGTCGTTTTGGCTCTTCCTCGGAGCGCTCATCGTTTTAGCCGCGGGGATCACCTGCTTGCAGGTGGCCGCTAATCCGTACGTAACGGTTTTGGGAAAACCGGAAACGGCTTCGAGCCGGTTGAATCTGACTCAGGCGTTCAATTCGTTTGGGACATTTCTTGCTCCTTTTTTTGGTGGACTGCTGATTCTAAGTACAGCGCCCAAAACCATGGAGGAAATACGAAAGTTAATGCCCGACGCGCTGCAGGCCTATCGATTGCACGAAGCGGCGACGGTCAAAACACCATATGTGGGGCTGGGTATCACCCTAGTTGTGCTGGCCGTTGCTATCGGAATGTTCAAGTTGCCGACAATCGAGCACGCCCAACACAAAGTCGGGGAAAGGGTGAATGATTCGATCTGGAGGCACCCCAACCTGATACTTGGTGCGATTGGAATTTTTGTGTATGTCGGCGCGGAGGTGTCTATCGGAAGTTTCTTGGTGAACTACTTCAGCCAGCCGGAAATCGGCGGATTGACAGAAAAGGCCGCAGCGAGTTTTGTGGCTTTTTACTGGGGCGGAGCGATGGTAGGACGATTCATAGGATCGGGCTTGCTGCAAAAAGTCAGCACTGGAAAACTGTTGGCCATTTGCGCCATCTGCGCGGCGGGACTGGTGGCAACCTCGATGATAACGACCGGGCATGTGGCCATGTACACAATCATCCTGGTAGGCTTCTTCAACTCGATCATGTTTCCCAGTATTTTCACATTGGGGGTGGCGGAGCTAGGGGTGCTCACGGGAGATGGCTCGGGCATCATGATCATGGCGATTGTTGGAGGAGCGATCATTCCTTGGCTGCAGGGCGCTATTGCCGATAGGATTGGGATTCATCACGCGTTCTTCCTGCCCGTAATTTGCTACCTTTACATTCTGTTCTTTGCCTTGAGCGGATCGAAGCCGAACAGCGTGCGGAAGCCGGCATTGCAGCCCACGGCCTAACCAGCCAATTCTAGAAAGCCAAACGGCGAAGCGCGCGTGGACACCTGCTAGAATGCATCTCATCTGATTATGACAAAGCAAGGAATCCACCTTTGAATTTGCGAATAGCGAAGTGTGTGAGTGCGGCAGTACTATGGCTGGTGGGCGCTGCTTCCGCGCTCGGGCAAGAGGGGCACGCGAAGCCGCCTCCCCCACCGCCGGGCGCGAAAGCAGTCATTTGCGCAGGGCGGGAGATTCCTCAACTGGAAGACATCACGGCCAAAACCGAGATCACGTTTCAACATACATCCGATCCTGAAAAAAAATACATTATCGAATCGATGAGCGGTGGCGTGATCCTCTTCGATTACGACCGCGACGGCTGGCTGGACATTTATTTTACGAATGCGCCGAGCGTGGAAATGATGAAGAAAGGAGAGATGAGCCGCAGCGCGCTGTATCACAACAACCACGACGGTACGTTCACGGATGTGACCGAGAAGGCGGGCGTGGGGAGACCGTGCTTCGCGATGGGCGGAGCAGTAGGGGATTACGACAACGACGGCTGGCCGGATCTCTACGTGACGTGCATGGGCGGTAATGTGCTCTACCACAATAATGGTGATGGCACGTTCACCGACGTGGCGAAGAAGGCAGGCGTTACCGACGGGCGTTGGTCGGCGGGTGCCGCCTTTGGCGATTACGATGGCGACGGTTACCTGGATTTGATGGTGGTGAACTACGTCGACCTGCAATTGAATCATCTTCCGGAATTTGGGAAAGCCGCCAACTGCAAATTCCGGGGGATGGACGTCCAGTGTGGTCCGAGGGGACTGAAAGGAGCGGGAGATTCGCTCTTCCATAACAATAAGGACGGAACGTTCGCGGATGTTTCGAAGGTTGCGGGCGTTTCCGATCCGAACGGCTACTACGGTATGCAGGTGATCTGGGCGGATTTCAATAATGTGGGTCGGCCGGACGCGTATGTGAGCAACGATTCGACCCCGAAGTTCCTATACAAAAATGAGGGAAACGGAAAATTCTCAGAAATTGGATTGGAATCAGGAACGGCGGTGGACGAGGATGGCTCCGAACAGGCTTCCATGGGAATCGCCGTTGGCGATTACAATCACACCGGGAGACCGTCATTATATGTAACCAACTTTTCTGACGAATACAGCGTGCTGTTCCGCAACGACGGGAATTGGAACTTCACGGACGTGTCGTATAAGTCGGGCGTGGCGGTCCCCTCGCTGCCCTACGTGAAATGGGGAACAGCATTTGTGGATTTTGACAATGATGGTTGGCTGGATCTCATTGCGGTCACCGGCCATGTGTATCCACAGATCGATGCACTGCCGGGCGCGACACGGTATAGGGAACCAAAAATTCTGCAGATGAACCAGAGAGACGGGACATTCTGCGATGCCAGTACCCAGGCGGGTCCCGCGATCATGCAGCCGAACGCCTCGCGCGGACTGGCGTTCGGGGATTTGTTCAATGATGGACAGATCGATGTTGTGGTCAACGACATTGACGGAGCACCGTTGGTGCTGAAGAACAACGGCATCGCCGGTAACCATTGGGTGAGTTTTGAATTGGGGGGAACCACAAGCAACCGCATGGCGATTGGAGCCAGATTGAAAATAGTAGCTGGTGGAATGACTCAGACCGACGAGATCCACAGCGGGGGAAGTTATCTATCGCAGAATGATACGAGGTCGCACTTTGGACTGGGGAAGGCAACGAAGATCGATAGCCTGGAAATTCACTGGCCATCAGGAAAAGTTGAGACGCTGAAGGATCTGGAGGCGGACAAATTCTACAGTGTGCTCGAGGGGCAGGGAATCGTTCCCACAGAAAAAATGCGTCCTATCCGAGGCGCCGTGCAGCAAAAACGTTAGAATTCACTTTAAGCAACAACGCAGTCTGTATCCTTTACCCAAAATCGATATTGTACTAATGTTTTGCGATGACTGGTGCAGGTTTGACCTGGCCCAAACTTCCCCTACACCCCGGAGGTCGTATGATCCCTCAGAAAAAGGGCATGGCATGTTCGCTTCTCCTGTTCCTCTTTCTTGCTACCTCGCATTTGCGAGCGAATGACGATATTCCGAGGGCAGCCTGGAAACGGCCATTGGGCGCCACTTTGGAAAACCCCGGCAAGAAGAAGGCAGGCCTGGAGCCGGAACATGTGGACGATGGCTATTGGCAGGGCGCGCCGGTCGGCGGGTTCGGGGCGGGAACTTTCTCACGCAGTTACCGCGGGGATTTTGTGCGATGGCACATCAAGGGCGGGGTGCACACATACAAGGCAGTGCCGGGCAATCAGTTCGCGATGTTCCAGAGAGCGGAGGGTGACACAACCGGTGTGGCGCGCGCTTTGATGAACGGGCATCCGAAAGACGGGGTGCTCAGCGCCTGGCAATGGGATTATCCGGCCGGGGCGGGTGATTACTACGCGCTTTACCCGAAATCGTGGTTCGACTACCGGTGGGAAAAATTCCCGGCGCATGTCGTGCTGGAACAGTTCTCTCCGATTCTTCCAGACAATTACAAGGAGACGAGCTATCCGGTGGCGGTGTATCGCTGGCACGCGGAGAATCCCACGAACAAGCGCGTGACTGTCGCCGTGCTGTTGTCATGGGAAAACATGATCGGGTGGTTCCGCACGTACCGGCGGGATTTGAGCGATGCGATGAACGATGGCGACTTTAACCACATGAAGAGCGAAAGCCTGGCTCCGAATCAGACTATGCAAGGCATCATTCTTGATCGAAACCATATCGGCAAGATCACGGAGGAGTGGGACGGGCAATTCGCCATAGCCAGCGTGGCTGGGCCCGGCGTGGAACTCACCTATCAGACGACGTACAGTCCGGAGGGATCAGGGGAAGAAATCTGGAAGCCGTTTGCGCAAGACGGCAAGCTGGCGAACAGCAATGATTCGTGGACTAGCAGCGGCGAGAAAATTGCTGGCGCGATCGCGTTGCGGTTCACGCTGGAGCCGGGGGAGAAGAAGATCGTCCCGATGGTGATCTCGTGGGATCTGCCCGTGGTGGAGTTCGGTTCCGGGCGGAAATGGTATCGGCGTTATACCGATTATTACGGCACCAGCGGGCTGAATGCCTGGGCGATGGCGAAGGATGCGTTGAAAAATGCCAACACGTGGAGCGGGGAGATTGATCAGTGGCAGGCGCCGTACGCAAACGATGAAAGCAAGCCGCTGTGGTATCGCGGCATGTTGTTCAACGAGATGTATCCCCTGGCCGATGGAGGCACGTTTTGGGGGCGTCCTACGGATGCGAATGGGAAACAGTTCCCGACGTATTCCTTTATGGAGTGCTTTGACTATCCCTTCTACGAAACGCTCGATGTGCGATTTTACGGATCGATGCCGCTCATCAAATTCTGGCCGGAAATTGAAAAAGGCGTGATGAGAGAAATTGCGGATACCGTACCGCAAGAATCGCTGGAACGCATGGCATGGCTTTGGAAGAGCCAGGAAACCGGCGTGCCGCAATATCGAATCCGCAAAGCAAAGGGGGCGGTGCCACACGATTTGGGAGTGCCAGCCGAGGACCCGTTCAAGCAGATCAACCAATTCAGTTGGCAGGATACGAATGGATGGAAAGACCTGAACTCCAAGTTTGTTCTGTTGGTTTATCGGGACTTTGTGCTTTCGGGGGCAAGCGATACGACGTTTTTGAAGTACACGTGGCCGGCGGTGCGCGAATCTATCACCTATCTTGGGAAATTTGATACCGATGGCGACGGCATTCCGGAAAATCAGGGTTATCCCGACCAGACTTACGACGAATGGGTGGTGCGCGGCGAAAGCGCGTACTCGGGAGGATTGTGGTTGGCGTCCCTGCGGGCGGCGGAGGAAATTGCAAAGAAGTTGGGCGATTCGAAGGCGGCGAGCGAGTATCACGCGCTGTTCCTGAAGAGCCAGTCGAGCTACATCAAAAAATTGTGGAATGGCGAATATTTCCGCTACGACACGCAGAGCGATTACAAGGACAATATCCAGGCCGACCAGCTGGCGGGACAGTGGTATGCGAATTTGACGGGATTAGGCGATCTTGTGCCACTGCAAATGCAACGTAGCGCCCTGCAGAAAATTTACGACTACAACGTAATGAAATTTGCCGACGGCAATATGGGCGCTGTGAATGGAATCACTGCGGATGGCAAGCTGATTACGCTGAAGGACAATCAACAGGTGCGCGAAGTGTGGACGGGGACAACCATGGGAGTGGCCGGGTTGATGCTCAGTGAAGGGATGACGGACCAAGCTTACCGAACACTGTGGGGCTTGTATCACACCAGTTATGAAACCAAGGGCTATTGGTTCCGCACGCCGGAGGCCTGGGACATTACAGGAGATTATCGCGCTTCAATGTATATGCGGCCGGCCGCCATCTGGACGATGGAAATGATGCGGAAGGAACAAGCCGCAAAGTAAGCGGAGACAGATTTAGCCATCTATCTACCGGTTGTATGACCTCCCCGGTCACCTTAGAATGTGTGCAAGCGAGGATTCATGAGACACTTCAAACCAGTTGTGGCGGTGCTGATTTTTCTTGTGGGGATGGCAGCTGTGGTGATGGCAAAAACTCAAGTGCGCCAGCGAAGTGGTGGAAAATTGCCGGATGGATCGGCGGTCGAGATCTACACACTGAAAAACGAAAAAATCGAAGTGCAAGTGATGAACTACGGCGGGTATGTGCTTTCGATTAAGGTTCCGGACCGCATGGGCAAAGTCGCCGACGTGGTTCTGGGTTTCGATGATCCCGCCGGGTATTACCAAAGCAATCATGCGAAAGGCAATCCATTTTTTGGCCCCATTGTTGGGCGGTACGCGAACCGCATTGCGCATGCGAAATTTGCCCTGGATGGAAAAGAATATACGACCCCGAAGAATGATGGCGACAATACCCTTCACGGCGGACCCAACGGCTTTCACAACCAACTGTGGACTGGACACCTCATTCCGGATGGCGTGGAGATGAAGTACTTGAGCAAGGATGGTGAGGAGGGTTTCCCCGGGAATTTGTCGGTCACCGTGAAATACACCTTGAACGGCAATGAGCTGAAGATCGATTATTCGGCGACCACCGACAAGCCCACGGTTTTAAACCTGACCAATCATTCCTACTTCAATCTTTCTGGCCAGGGAACGGGGACCATTCTTGCCAACGAAGTAAAGCTGGACGCTTCGCGGTTCACTCCCGTGGATTCGGGGCTGATACCCACTGGCGAGCTTAAGCCGGTGGCGGGCACGCCGTTTGATTTTCTAAAGCCGCATACGGTCGGAGAGCGGATCCATGCGAATGATGAACAGCTTCACCTTGCCCACGATGGGTATGACCACAATTTTGTGCTGGATGATGGGAGCAAGAACATGAAGGAAGCCGCCGAGGTTTACGACCCGGCGAGCGGACGCGTGCTGACGGTATTGACTACCGAACCCGGCGTGCAATTTTACACTGCGAATTTTCTCGACGGTTCGATCAAGGGCAAGGGAGGCATTGCCTATCCGAGGAATGCCGCGCTGTGCCTGGAGACACAGCACTTTCCGGACTCGCCCAATCACCCAGCGTTTCCAACAGCGGTTCTGAATCCGGGCAGCGAGTTCTACTCCGTAACTGTCTTCCGATTCTCGGCGCGCTAGGCCGCTCCAGCAGATGAGTCTCTTAGGAATTGATGTCGGCACCGGCGGCACGCGTGCTGTCTTGATCGATTCCCACGGCCACGTGATCTGTTCTGCCACCGCCGAACACGCGGCGATGAGCTCACCGCAAATCGGTTGGGCAGAGCAATCACCCGAGGATTGGTGGAGAGCCTCATGCCAGGCGGTCAAGGAATGTCTGGCGAAAAATCCGGCGTCCGCCCAGGAAGTTTCGGCAATCGGGTTGACAGGCCAGATGCACGGCCTCGTGCTACTGGACGAGCAGGATCGCGTCGTGCGGCCTGCAATTCTCTGGTGCGACCAGCGCACCGAGGAAGAATGCCGGGAAATCACGAAGCAGGTTGGCGCGGCGCGGCTGATTGAACTGACCGCGAATCCCGCGCTTACCGGGTTCACACTTCCCAAAATCTGGTGGGTGAAGCGGCACGAGCCGAAACTCTGGGAGCGAGTGCGCTCCTTGATGCTGCCGAAGGATTACGTCCGGTTCCGGCTGACCAGTGCACGTGCGATCGACGTTGCCGATGCTTCTGGCACGCTGATGTTTGACGTGGTGAACCGGCGCTGGTCTCAGCCCATGCTGGAAATTTCCCGGATCAACGAAGCCTGCTTGCCCAAAGTGTTCGAATCCCAGGAAATCAGCGGACACTTGCACGAGGAGGGCGCGCGTTCGACGGGATTGCGGCCGGGTATTCCGGTGGTGGCAGGTGCGGGAGATCAGGCCGCAGGGGCGGTAGGCATGGGAATCGTCAAACCCGGCGCGGTCAGCGCGACAATTGGCACGTCCGGCGTCGTGTTTGCTGCTACCAGTGTTCCGGTACTGGAGCCGCGCGGACGCATCCACACCTTTTGCCATGCGATACCAAATCGCTGGCACGTGATGGGCGTAACGCAAGGAGCGGGGTTGTCTCTGCGGTGGTTTCGCGATCAGTTTGGCGCGGGGCCGAACGATGGCCGCGATCCGTATGAGCGAATGACAGAGGAAGCGGCGAAGACACCTGCCGGAGCGGGCGGACTGTTGTGGGCGCCATATCTGATGGGCGAGCGCACGCCCCACCTCGATCCGAATGCGCGCGGAGCGTTGGTGGGAATCGCGGCGCAACACACACGCGCCCACATAATTCGCGCAATTCTAGAAGGGGTTGCGTTCAGTCTGCGGGATTCTCTCACCTTGCTTCAGGAAATTGGCGTTCCCATCGAATCGATCCGCTTGGGAGGAGGCGGTGCGCGGTCTCCGCTCTGGCAACAAATCCAGGCAGATATTTATGGAATCCCGGTGGAATTGATCGAAGCAGAGGAAGGCGCGGCGTATGGGGCGGCTCTGCTCGCCGGAGTAGGCACGCGGAACTGGCCATCGGTAGAAGCGGCGTGTGAATCGGCAGTGCGCGTGGCCAAACGGGTTCCACCGAATCCGAAAACGGTTGCAAAGATGGATTTGCAATATGCGGAATATCGCAAACTTTATCCCGCACTTCGGGAAATCAAGCACAGTGTTTGACGCATGACCCTTGCCGGCGAGGCAGGGTGCGCCGGCGTTGTAGCGCTGTGGTATGTTCGTAAGAAGGGCACTTAGCCCAGCGGTTAGAGCAGCGGACTCATAATTTAGATTGCCCTTCTGCTTGGTTCTGAAAATTTCTGATTATATATGTCCTGTCAACCTCTTACACGGTCCGCGTGTTGATTGGTTCTGATTCGTTTTGCTTCGATTTGAACCAAAAACTATGACACTTTTATGACACTCATGGTTTGCGGTGTGCACCAACTAGCGTAACGGCAGACATTTTTCAGAGGAGCGATTGTGCCAGGCGTGGCGAGTTCCATTCTGAATGACACAATCACCGGCTTTGAGGAGAACTTCCGCTCCGTCGTCCAATTCAAGATACGCCTCGCCTGAGATGATGACATCAAAGTCCACCGTGTCTGTGGTGTGCATGCCAGGATGATCGAACTCCAGAACTTCAATCATGCCCGGCAGCTTTTGCTGAATCTCTACGAGAGCCGTCGGTGTGGCGATCTGATCGACGCTCGTCGTTGCTTCAGGCGGTAGAGTGAAGAAGCAGAAGCGAAAACCATTGGTTGGGGGGAAATAGCGTGGGTGCGAGGGAGGAGTGCCGTCCGAGGGAAGTTCAGGATTGGAATCGCTCCCCCAAATGCGATGAAATTCGTAGCCAGGAAGGAAAGCGAGGGTCAGAGGCTTGATAGGCGTGTTGCGCACGACTACCGACTTGCCGGATTGGTTGTGGCCGGTTACGACGCAATGGATGTCCATAAAAGCTCCTGAAGGCGCACGGATTATACACGGAAGGGCTTCCCGGGAGGTTCGCAGGGTCATCGGGAATAATCTGGGCGCTGGAGTCGACTTTGGAGGAGTGGAACTAAAACCCACTTGTCCGGGAATGGCTGTAAATCAGGCACTGGATCACTGTAAACGGTTCAGGGCACATGTCGAACTCACTCGAGAGATTGGAGAGCCGACAAAAAGTTGACTTCTCCGTGACAACCCTCAAGCGGCCCGCCGCTATCCTGAATTGGACGGAACTTCATTTGCATCACACGGAGAAAAACGGGTTACTCCTAGAGACTCGCCGGGCTCCCTGCGAAGCGCATAGCCACCTCCAAGTAGTGCATTGGCACGAACAACATAAACTGAAAGTGAGGTAAGGAAAGAAAATGGACATGTCAACGATTGGAGACAAGTACCTGCTGGGGTCCGGGCGAAGTGACCACGACCGGTTGCACGTTATCAGTGCAATTCACGATGGCCGAACTCGCGAATTGCTGCGGAAGGCCGGATTCACTTCGGGGCACCGTTTCGTCGAGTTTGGCTGCGGGCTGGGCTACGTCACTCGATGGGCCGCAAACGAAGGAGCGCATGCCATGGGGATCGACCTGAACGAAGATAACTTGGCGGTAGCTGCGGAATTGGCACACGAAGCTGGGCTGAAGACGGTGCAGTTTCGTTCCGCTAATATTTACGAACCTGGGCTAGAGCCGGAGAGCGTAGATGTGTCTTACTCGCGGTGGCTGATGGTCCATCTGAACAGGCCCGTAGATGCGATGCGCGCCATCCATGCGGCTTTGAAGCCGGGCGGAGTGATGGTGTGCGAGGAGGCGGATGTGAGTGCAGTGTATACTGAACCGGCCTCGGCCGCTTATAGGGAACTGCGTGACATTTGCATGGAAGGTGCCCGCCAGCGGGGAGTGGATTATTCGGGCGGACGGCGCGTCCATTTGTGGGCGAAGGAAGCGGGCTTTGAGATCGTCCACGTAGACGCCTATCACCCGCATCACGTTACTGGCGAACACAAGGGATTCTGGAACTGGACGTTGCGCGCCGTCGGTCGTGGGATGGTGAAAGAGGGAAGCATGACCGCGACGCGGCTCGAACAGCTGGTTGCAGGAATGAACGAGGCAGATGCTTCACCCGACACACTGGTTGCGCATTGCCGGATGCACCAGCTGATCGCGAAGAAGCCTGACGTTTCGGCTAAATTGGCGGATGACGCAGGTTTTGCCTAGTGACGCGCCGTACCGCCGCTATGCACCCAACCGTAGTAGTTCAGGTCAAACTATGAGGGATCGAGGTAACGATGCTGAATAAAGCGATGATTGCAGCTTTCAGGGCTGGCTTGCGCGGAGGGCTGATCGAGCCAGGAGAACCCACTTACGACGCGGCTCGCAAGGTGTACAACGGGATGATCGACCGGCGCCCACGCCTGATTGCGCGCTGCGCCGACGTGGCCGACGTCATGACGGCAGTGAAGTTCGGCCACGAGCAGAAGCTGCTGGTGGCTATCCGTGGCGGCGGGCACAACGCAGGCGGGTTGGGAGTGTGCGATGAAGGATTAGTGATCGACCTTTCGCCAATGAACTATGTTCGCGTGGACCCGAAGAAGAAGACCGTGCTGGTCGGCGGCGGCGCGCTGTGGCGCGACGTGGACCATGCGACGCACGGGTTCGGTCTCGCGGTTCCTGCGGGCGTCATTTCGACGACCGGTGTGGCTGGACTGACGTTGGGTGGCGGGATCGGTTACTTGACGCGGCGGTACGGCCTGACTATCGACAATCTGCTAGCCGTCGACATGGTGCTGGCCGACGGGCGGTTCGTCACGGCCAGCGCCAAGGAAAATGCCGACCTGTTCTGGGCGGTGCGCGGCGGGGGCGGCAACTTCGGTGTTGTGACCTCATTTTTGTTCAAGGCGCAACCCGTGCACACCGACTACGGCGGGCCGATGCTATGGCCGATGGAAGACGCAGCAGAGATGATGCGCTGGTACCGCAGCTTCATCGCGAAGGCGCCCGATGACGTCTATGGGTTCTTTGCTTTCATCACTGTCCCGCCGGGGCCGCCGTTTCCCGAGCATCTGCACAACAAGAAGATGTGCGGCATCGTGTGGTGCTACACGGGCCCGATCAAGAAGGCGGAGAAGGTGTTCAAGCCGATTCGGAGCTTCAAGGTTCCAGCGCTCGACATGGTCGGCCCGATTCCGCATCCGGCACTGCAAAGTCTGTTCGATGGTCTCTATCCGCCGGGCCTGCAATGGTACTGGAAGGCCGATTTCGTGCGCACGCTCTCCGACGAAGCCATCGCCTTACATCTGAAGCACGCGGCAAAGTTACCGACCATGCAGTCGACCATGCACATGTACCCAATCAACGGCGCGGCGAGCCGCGTCAAGAACAGCGCAACGCCGTGGTGTTACCGCGACGCGATGTGGGCCGCAGTGATTGTCGGGGTCGATCCGGACCCCGCGAACAAGGAAAAGATCTCCACGTGGGCGAAGGAATACTGGAGCGCGCTACATCCTTACTCTGCTGGTGGCGCGTATATCAACTTCATGATGGAAGAGGGCGAAGAACGCATCCGGGCGACATACGGCAAGAATTACGACCGTCTGGCAAAGATCAAGAAGCGCTACGATTCGGCGAACCTGTTCCGCGTAAATCAGAACATTAAGCCAAAGTGAGAGTCTGCTCCGAGCTTCCAACTCCTGGGTGACGGCCCAAAGGTACTGGCCAGAGCGAATGTTAATTGCGCATTTCTTCGAAACAGCGGCGTAACTAGCTACGCCTCGCCGCCTTCGTCTCCCGGTTCAAGCAAACACGAATGCCAGGCTTCGTCCTCCGCATGTGCGTCACAGAACCACCTTTTGCAAGTAGGACAGTGCACTGTTGCCGGATAACCACACGGTTCATCGCTGGGCGATACAGCCTGACATAGGCGCTCGAGGTCCGGGCCTTCTGTTGCATCCAATTCTTCCAGCATCAGACACCTCGAGCCAGCATTATACGCGCGCTTTTCTTCAGTGAATGCCCGACTGGTAGCGTCATCAATCCCGCTTGCTTTGAGCAAGAGACCCAGAATTGATAGCTGCGGTGGCATCGAGCGAAGGCACAGCGAAAACGCTGCTTTCAGGCTTGATGCTCTCATAGCGCATGGCTGAGCATACGACCTTTTATACTGCTCCTAAAAGTGAAGAATAGGCGCAGTACAGCTCAAAGTGGATGTGAAATTACTCTCCAGCCTTCGAGTATTTGAAGAAGCGTGGAGATCCTCTATCGACGGGAGATTCTGCCTCGCTTGTCCGAGTTGACCGTGAAGCAGATATGTTTGGCGATTGATGTTTCTCATCCTTACGCGACTCTCATCCGACGCGGACTATCGATGCCTCATCCAAGACATTGGCTACCACTGGCGGAACTTACGGGTATCAGAAACGAAATGATTGAACGATAGACAGTGAATGTCTTCAATACTAATAAAGGCCATACATCCAAATGAAATTGGGTAATCTCGGCCAAGAATCACTTCCCACAAGCGGACTTGAACGAAGCCACCCGGCGGCGGACGCTACGCGTGAGGTAGTGGAGCGTTGGTTGCTCGACGTTTTGAAGCCCAGAGATACCGACAGTATCGTTCTTCCTGCTCGTCCCGCCATTTCCGCGGGTGTAGGTGTTGACTCCATTGCTGAATTGCTTGAGTAACAAGAATTCCGCGGCCCGCCCATCGCCAATGAGGGCTGCGCATTGACATCCCCTCTTGCCGTGGCTACGCTTTTCATGCCCCACGTTGGAGTCATCATGAAGGCCCCAAAATTCGCTCTTCTCGCTTTCATCAGCACTCTGTCGCTCTCACCAGATTTGCTCTTCGCTCAGGAGCCGCAGCACCATCACGACGCCGATGAAAAACTCGGCACCGTCTCCTTCTCTACCTCCTGCGCTCCCGCAGTCCAATCCCAATTCGAGCGCGGCGTCGCCCTTCTGCATTCCTTCGAGTACGAAGTAGCCGACGCGCAATTCGAGGAAGTCGCCAAAAAAGATCCGCGCTGCGCAATGGCTTACTGGGGACAAGCAATGACCCTTTACCACGAACTCTGGACTCGCCCCACCAAAGCCGACCTCGCCCAAGGCGCCGAACTCCTCGCCAAAGCTCGCTCCCTCAAGCCGCCGACCGCCCGCGAACGCGACTACGTCCTGGCGCTCTCCGTATTTTACTCTGACACCGATAAACTCGACCACAATCAGCGCGCCGACGCTTACGCCGAAGCCATGCAAGGCGTCCACGAACGCAATCCCAACGACCACGAAGCCGCCATCTTTTACGCGCTCTCGCTTCTCGCCTCAGGTCCCGACCGCGACCCCAATCTCACCAACGCCAAAGCCGCCGTTGCCATCCTCAACAAGCTCTACGACGAGCAACCAAATCATCCGGGCATCGCGCACTACATCATCCACAGTTGCGACAATCCGGCGATGGCCAGTCTCGCTCTTCCCGCCGCGCGCAAATACGCTAGCATCGCGCCGTCTTCCCCTCACGCCGTGCACATGCCTTCGCACATCTTCGCACGCCTTGGACTTTGGCAGGACGACATTAACTCCAACCTCGCGGCCATTCGCGTCGCCGATAGCATGGCTGCGCATCATCACGTGATGCATCACAAAGTGCATTCCATGGACTTCCTCGAATACGCATACATGCAAATTGGCGACGACGCCAGCGCCAAGGCGACCATCGAGCAGATCGCAGCGACTCGCCCCGAACAAATGGATCCCGAATTTGAGAATTATTTGCTGGTGCGCCAGGCGGAAGGGCCCGCCAAGTACGCTCTCGAGCGCCGCCAGTGGAAAGAAGCGCTAGGCCTGCAACCCAGTGCTGGCGCGCCGCCTGACGTTCAGTTGGTCACCTACTGGGGGCGCGCCGTTGCCGCTGGCCATCTTCACGACGCAGTCGCCGCGCAAGACGCGCTGAAGCATTACGACGAACTGCTGGAAGCCACTCGCAAAGGTCCTCGGCCTTACATCGTCGACGGCCTGAAGAACGAGCACCAACTGGTGCAAGCCTGGGCCGCTTACGCCGCGGGCAGCTCCGACGATGCGGTTCGCCTGCTGCGCGCCGTTGCCGACGATCAGGACAAAGTCGGCAAAGCCGAAACCGAACTGCCCGCCCGCGAAATGCTTGCTGACATGTTACTCGACCTGCAGCGTCCGCAAGAAGCGCTGACCGAATACGAAATTTCCCTGCGCACCGACCCCAATCGTTTCAACGGCCTCTACGGCGCAGCGCAGGCCGCCACGCAGGTCCAGCAAAAAGAGAAAGTGGGCAACTACTACACCCAGTTGCTGAAGAATTGCGAAGGCATCCGCTCCGATCGCCCTGAGCTAGCCCAAGCGAAAACCCTCCTCGTCTCTGCGGGCGGTATGTAGGCGCGGGGCTTTCAGCTTCGATATAGGCCCGTGTATTCCATCGAGCTTTAGCTCCTGAGGATTCTGGTTTTGCGTTTTTCCGCAAACTGCTAAGCCCGACATAGCGCAAGAAATAGAATGGTTCGCTCAGTCAGCGGGAAAACCTTCTTCTTTAACGAGACTCATGGTTGAATATGGCCCCGATTCGGATGCCTAGACAAATGTAAAATTTTGACGATGATCATCGAGTACGCGCCTGCTTAGGGCGACAGTCATGAAACGACGATCCTTTTTGAAGAAATGCGGGGCTGCAGCAGTCCTGCCACTTACCTCTCGCGGGTTATTCGCCCGCTCCGCATTTAGCCGCCAACGTCCGTCTGATGCAAGGTGGCCTTCCAAAGAAGCATGGAAGCGGCTCAACGAGGCGGTCGGTGGGAATTTGTTTCCCGTAGACTTCCCGATCAATGCTTGCACCTCAGGTGCGGGAAGCGCCGATTACAAGAAACTTTGGTTCTGTTTCGCTCTGCTCAGATTTGACGCGAAAACTATGACACTTTTATGGCACTGTTGGTGCATGCGAAATGCCAAATTGGATTTGGAATGGTCTCCAACGCAATCATTGGCCCTTAACGGATTCGTCGTGTCCCTCAACGAGATAATTTAGATTTGTAATTCGCACTACCTGCTGCGCCTGCTGATTCAAATTGATGAGCCTCAATTGACAATCCTGCCGCCTGGCGGACAAATAGACGCTCACCAGTACACCGAGACCGAAACTATCCAAGTAGCTTGTCTCCTTTAAGTCCAAGACCAGGCGCTTTGTTTCAGGAAGCAGTCTGTGCACTGTACTCCGCAACGCTTCGGAACTTGTATATATCAGTTTGCCGATGCATCGGACAAGCGTCTCTTCCGAGGTTGTCACAGTCTCGAGCTTTAGTTCAGGGGTTGCGAGCGGGGTTTGTGCCATTGCAGACCTCCTTGGACTTTAAGAATTGAATCAAGCGCCAACCGGCACCTTGGTATTCGCAGGTCACCGAAAGCTGATGCAGGGAAGCCTATCCGGCAAGGTCGAAATGGGCGCAGCAAAATACCGATACGATATGCCTGTCCTCGCCAAAGTCAAGCCAGAATTAGAATGTTCTGAATGCGGCGTGAGCTGCGTGGGCTGAAAACCTTATTTTGATTCGTTCAGTTTGGTTTGGCTCAGAGATGACCAGATAACTATGACACTTTTATGACACTCAGTGTTTTGGGAGCTTCCGAATCTTTCGCGCAACACATCTAAATTAATATAAAATCAGATTGTTACGCGTCGTGGGGGCGCATAGCTCAATCGGTTAGAGCATCGGACTCATAAACTATTCCTCAAGTTCTAGCTCCGCACAAAACAAATACTTTACCTTCATTTACAATAGGTTAGACGCGCGAATCCCCTGGATTTCACCTAGGATGTAGTCGCCGGAATAGTCGCCACATTAAGAGAGACGCGCCTGGCTCACCGACTGCCGATTTCTGGAAAGCTCAAGAGCCATTGCTCCATATCCCGTTCCAGTACCCTTGGACGGTTGGCGTTTACCGGGACCTAAGAGCATCTTGTGTTCGTCATTGAAAAACCCGACTTGGTGAACCGGTCCCCATCTGATTGTTACTTTTGACAATGCCATGTAAGGCGCCTCCCAAAGTACCTTTAGATTGCGGTGCTAATAAGAAAGCCTCAGGGTCTCAGGGAGAGTTTGGACCCTCTCCAGAATGAAGGATGACTAGCTGAAGCAGCGGTGGAAGTGCCACACCGGGAACTATGCTCTCCAATGCACTCCACAATTCTCAGATTTAATCTGACGCAAGGCTTCGGGCTCAAGCGGGCTCTCCTCCTACCTCTTTTTTTCTCGTTCTGTGCAGCCGCTAGCGCACAGGATTTTCAGTTCTTGCCCGAGGTCGATGCCTACGCCAAGCTAAATTCTGCTATTCGTTTCCAGTTCCAGGCCAAGGAAACCCGAGAGGCCGGCGATCCTACGCAGGCAGAAATCGGCCCCAGTTTTGATTTTTTTCTTAAGCCCCTCATCCGCCTGAGAAAAATCACCCTTTTTGATCTGGATGATGCCAAGTCCCGCCCTCTTGTGTTGTCCGCCGGATTCCGTTACGTTCCTTCCGCCGATAAGCCCCATCTGGAGCGCATGGAAGTGGTCGCGACCCAGCATTTTCCTCTGTTGGCGGGAATTCTGCTTACGGATCGCAATCGTGCCGATCTCGACTGGCAGAAAGACCAATTTACCTGGCGCTATCGCAATCGTGTGGAACTGGAACGCTCCATCCGCATAGGTTCCTATCACCCCACTCCTTATGTCAGTGCGGAAGTTTTCTACGAGAGCCAATACCAGAAGTGGAACACCACCGCCCTTTACGCCGGCTGCCTATTTCCCATCGGCAAGCATTATCAGTTCGATTCCTACTACGAACACCAGAACATTACCAGCAAGCGCCCAAATGAACAGCTCAATCAGTTCGGCCTCATCTTCAACATTTACTACTAATCCCAACACACGAACCAACTGAGCCGTGAAGGCGTCGGGTTACCGTACATGTGGCTTCCCCGCTAATACGGTGGGTGCTGAAAGTGACATTCGTCCAAGCTCCACAACTCAACGTCGGCGCGCCGGGCCAGGACGCGGAGTTTTTTTTACCTCCGCAACTTTCAGCGGATCAGCTTGAGCGACTTGGGGGCGCGGTTTGCGGAGTCGAAAGCCCATGCGGCGGAATAGCCTTTGACATTGCCGTACACCCAAGTGCACGCCGTAGTGTCGACGCAGATGCTCAGACAGCACCGGACCATCCCACAGCGTGGCCGGTATGCCGAAGTCCCGCGGGGTCTTGCGCAGATCCCCTTGGAGCTTGCGCCACTGGCCGGCCTCCAGCGCCGAGGGACGTCCGGAGCGTTCGCCCTCACGCAAGGCCTGGAGACCGCCTTGCTCAAAGCGGCGCACCCAACGCTGCACCGTCGTACCATTCTCGCCAAACAGTTCGGCGACCTGCCGGCACGATTGTCCTGCGGTCACCAGCAACAGCCCGTGCAGACGATGGTCGTAACGCGATTCCTCGCTGCGGACAATTTCTTGCTGCAGGGCTATTCGCATCACTTCCGCATCTTCGATTTGCAGTTTGCGCATCGTCCCCTCCAGGAGAAGCGAACGATGCAATGCTATCATAATAATGCTGCATTATTTATGTCGTCGTGTTTAGTACCCATCACTTCGGCGATTACCGTTAATCAAGCATTGACTCAAAAAGCTGGTTGGAATCCTGATTGGCTCTCCCAACGGACTTGTTACTCTTGATACTTGCATCCGTCTCGAAAAGTGACATACTCCCGCATCGCTGGACCCAACCTGGGAATTCCGCTTCCGAATTCCCACGCTGTAATTTTTTGCCGGGCCAATAAACTAAAGGAGGTACTTATGAACTTGTCTGTGAGAACGAGCCTCGCCTTGGCGGTTGTTGCCACACTTTTCGGAGTGGCAGGAGCACCGACTGCAAAGGCACAGGAGAAGAAACCCAACATCGTCGCAATCATGGGCGATGACATCGGCATGTGGAACATCGGTGCCTACCACCACGGCATGATGGCTGGCAAGACGCCGAACCTCGACAAGCTCGCCAAGGAGGGCATGCTCTTCACCGACTATTACGCCGAGGCGAGTTGCACGGCAGGCCGGGCGAACTTCATCACCGGGGAGCTGCCGATCCGCACGGGAATGACACCGTCGGCCAGGCTGGCGCGAAAATAGGCATACCGGCCGAGGCGGTGACCATTGCCACCGTGCTGAAGTCCATGGGCTACGCCACCGGCCAGTTCGGTAAGAACCACCTCGGGGATCTCAATGAATACTTGCCCTGTGTTCACGGCTTTGACGAATTCTTTGGCTATGTGTATCACCTTGATGCGATGGAAGACCCGGCGCATCCCAACTATCGACAGAATCTGTTGAATGTCGTCGGCCCGCGCAACATGGTTCATTGCTGGACCACGGACAAGGATGACCCGACCGAGATGCCTCGCTGGGGGGAAAATCGGCAAACAGAGGATTGAGGATGCCGGCACGCTCTATCCCAAGCGCATGGAAACCGTGGATGACGAGATTCGCGACCTCTCCATCAAGTCAATTCGATCCGGAATGGGGCAACGAGTGCGTTCGGTACATTTCCTTTTGGTATGCTAGGATTTCTGATCTCCCGTTTCGAGTAGTTTTCCATGGCATTTCCAAGCAACAAGCTCGCAGATTTTAAACCCGGAGGCCCATGAGGAGCGATGTGTTAGTTATGGGAGGCGGCGTAACGGGCCAGCTTGCGGCCGCGTACCTGCGGAAGCGCTTCCCGAACTTGAAGGTGGCGGTGGTTGAGGGCCGACGCGAGAATCGTCCGATCGTCGGTGAATCGCTGGTCGAGGTCAGTGTCGATTTCATGTTGGAGCTCGGGCTCGGCGCGTACCTTGTAGAAGAGCACTATCCGAAGTACGGCCTGACCTACTATTTCAAGCCCGATATCGACAACCCCGCGGACCGCACCTACGTTGTCGACGAGATTCCGACTGCGCCGCAGATACTCTCCTTCCAGATCAATCGATTCACATTCGATCGTGAGGCGCGGGACCGCAACGTGGAGAACGGAGTGGAGTTGATTGACGGCACCGTCACAAGAGTGGATATCAACGGCAGTGACGGGCTACAAACGGTGACAGTGCAGGACCCTGGAGGGGGAGAACAGACGCTGAGCGCGCGATGGCTTGTCGACGCGACCGGCCGGAACCGGGTGCTCGCGAAACGGTTGCAGCTCCAGGAAACGGTCAAGGAACAGAAAAATGTTTTCTGGTTCCGGCTGAAAAAGTTCGATCCTGAAATTCTGAGCAACATCCGGGCTCTCAAAAAGCAAAACCGGGCCTACGTTCCTTACTTCGCAACTCATCATTTTTTTGGAAAGGGTAACTGGATCTGGTGCATCCCGATGCGCTCGCCGGAAAGCGTGCCGCTCATCAGCATCGGCATTACCTATCGTAAGGACGTCTATCCCCATGGCGAGGTGCGCACGATGGAGCAGTTTCTCGAGTGCGTCGGGCGGGAGCACCCGGTGATCGTGGAACTAGTGCGAAGCGGCACGATAGTGGACACGAATTACTACGGGTCATACATGTGGGAGTGCCGCCAACGCTATTCACCCGATCGCTGGTACATCATCGGCGATGCGGGCGATACGGTTGATCCGCTTTACAGTGTGGGGCTGGCCCTGTCGTCGCTTCAGATACGGCAAATCGCGGCCATCATCCAAAGGGAGTTGAAGGGCTTAGACACCACGGAGTTCACGAAGGATCTCGATACAGTTCTGGCCGCGTTTCAACGCAGCGTGACGCGGGATACGACGCGACTGTACGAATGTATGGGTGACGCTTACCAATGCCATCTGCGCGTCCATCTGGCGGTGCTCAAGCTTTTTCACCTCGG
The DNA here is from genome assembly GCA_963775865.1 of Candidatus Acidiferrales bacterium. Taxonomy (GTDB): domain Bacteria; phylum Acidobacteriota; class Terriglobia; order Acidiferrales; family UBA7541; genus Acidiferrum. Next base: position 294,225 of record CAVZKU010000004.1, read on the forward strand.
GCTCCCCTTGGCCATGAACGACTATCTCTGGGATCCGGTGGGAGTAAAACTGGTGAACTGGTTTTCCAGCCTCGAATCACTTGAGGCTGATTCCACGAAGATCCAAGAGCTTATTCGGGAGGTCGCTGCGAATCCGAAGAACCGCACGGTCGAGAACTTCATCAAGGTGCAATCCTGCGCGTCGATGAACTTCCCGTACTACGAGTATCACCGTGAGGAGGACATTGCGGCATCTTTGTCGAAGATGGCTTTCGACCTTGCACGCTTGCGGCTTGCTCTTCTCAGGAAACTTGGCTGGCGCGGCTTGATTAGCGTCGACCAGCAGCGGGCATTGTTTAAGGACGTGTTCCGTGGGCTTTTTCTCGTGCCCTTCTATGGCACCAAATTGAGAGAAAGCAGACTAGTACGCATGATCTTCTCGTCGGCCGAGCTGAGGCACGCAGGCAACGACTCAGGTTCTAGTGATTGCCTGGTAAGTCGAGCTAATCGATAAAGTGGTTAATGGGACTGCTCGGGCAGAACAAAAGGCTGCGGCAGAAATTGGTATCTCACAACTCTTCGCAGCGAATAGCGAAGGCACAGCGAAAACCTTGTTTCCTTGCTTGATTCAGGCTGTATGCGGTCATAGCGCATGGCAGCGCATACGACCCTTTATACTGCTCCTAACAGTGAGGAATAGGCGCTGTACATCCAGATGTGGAGCAATTCAACCGATGCCCTTTCGGTAACCTTGTTCGAATGGGAGGTCGGCACCTGTCGCAACTGCTCCAGTGATCCCCAAGACCAAGCCACGATGTCCACTCTGTGGCGCAGCTGTCACAACCGGTTCACTGTATTGCGTAAAGTGCGTGCCCGCAGTGAATCGAGAGAACCTTTTAGAACAAGCAAAACTGGGACGCATCGCTACCCATAGTGCGACTGCCGAAGCTCGCAGATCTGCCACTCAGACTCGACAAGCTCAAGCATTGCGAGATTGGAATCCTTCTGATCTCCCGACATGGCTCGATGAAGATTTCTATCGGCGGGAAATTCTCGCTCGATTGTCCAAGCTCACGGTGAAAAGGATACGCATGGCGATTGACGTTTCTCACCCTTACGCAACGCTCATCCGGCGCGGGGTATCGATCCCTCATCCGAGGCATTGGTTGCCTCTGGCAGACCTCGCGGGCTATCGAAGGTAGCCAATAACTAATAGCCGGTTACGCAACAAATTGGGACTTAGCGCCCCGGAACGTCCCAGAACGGCACTTGGCACTGTAAATGTAGGCGGAGGCCTGAGCGGCGTGTCCAACTCTAAAACTCCGAGTAACGTGCGGTGTTCAAACCTAATTCGCGACCCGCTTCAATGGCGGCGGTTGCCACGTCTGATTGACGAGGTCTTTGCCGGGAAGATAGGTGCGCATGATCAAGAAGAAGTTTCCGTCAGGAGCCGGCAACCAGTTTGCTTCTTTATCCGGTCCGGGTGAGTTCTTCTGTAGGTACATGTCCAGGCTGCCGTCGGCATTCAGTTTCACGCCGCTGCGGTCGCCCCGTGAATAGCGGTTGATCGGATTGTCCACAAGATTGTATTGCGGATTGTACATGGTCACCGACCAAAACGCATTGACCTTGGGCTGACCATCCTTGTCGAAATGAATCACGTACTTATTCGCTCCGGTCAGAGCCTTTCCTTCGCTGTCGAGAGACACATTCAAGTACATCGCTTCTTCCGGATCATTGGCGACAAAGCCTGCCAACATTTGCACCGCACGGAGCAACCAGTCTCCGGTTGGGGTCGGTCTGCCCGTAGCCGGTGGCGGAAAATTCCAGCCGTTCACCTGCTTTTGCGCGTAGCTACCAGAAAACGCTCCAGCAATGATTTTCTTCCCGTCCACTGCGGCGCGGGCCAAGCCACGCTTAGTGGGTTCGTCCTGAGTCGTGATGTCCAGTCCAGGTCCGATACCAATCAGGGAAAACGTATGGAGTAACACGGCGTCGCTCGCAGCGGGAGGGACCTCGATCATGGCGCGATTTATTGTCTTCCAATCGGCGAGTGGATCATCCTTCGGACTGGGAGCTTCCCAAATGACGGCACCAGCGGGAGCTTTCGTCTCTGCCTTTCCCCACTGAGAAAGTGGTGTGAGCTTGTACTGGTCCTGGATCGCGAATACGTTGTTCAGGTCTTCGCCTTCCTTCACAAGAGTGCGTCCAAGAATCGTCGCCCATGGAGTTGATGAAGGCGGCAGCGCAACGACTCCGGCGGGCAGTTCACCTTTCCAGCCAGGTCCGATGATTGCATAGTTACCTGCTTTGGTTCCCGTGGCGCGAACACCTACATAGGCGAAGTTGTCGCCCATGAAATCCACAATTTCCATGGTGTAGTAACGGTTATTGATTTCAGGGACAGAAATGATGACCGGTTCGTCCTTCAGGTAAACCCAGGCACGCGAGTACAGAGTGTCGTTGTTGGGCGCTCCGCCGTTGAGGTGCTTCGCATCCTCCAATTTGCGAACATGATGAAACACGTCTGCCTGGTGATTGATGGCTTCGGTTCGCGTCCACCGTGCGTCGGGCATATATGCCCAAGGGAAACAGTAAATGTAGGCCTGCACGCCCAAGGTGTAGGCGTTCTGCTCACGCCATTCCGGGCGCGTTTCTGTAGCCGTGGCCGTAGCTGTTGCTGAAGATTTGTCGGTCATTTTGGGATTCCCTTCCTCTGTTGAGTTAGTCTGAAGCCGAGTCTCCCAAGTGTTGCCCGCGAGAACCAGCAACCCGAAAAGGGCGGCGACCGGTAGGACTATAGCTGCCTTCCTCATCAATCCGTACATGCTCACGCTTCCTCATTTGTCGAATTATCCGTTTTCGAGGGAGCGATAGCTCTGGCAATCGCGGCGCTCAGGAAGTTGAACTGTAGTCCTTGGAGCCACGGTGGACAACTCGTAAAACTACTGTGTTGCAAGCGTAGTTCTCCTGATAGTTCAACAGGTTGCGCCAAGGCAAAATGGAACCCTCAACTCATGGTAAGAGAACCTGAGTTTACCGTGGTGAGCAGAGAGCCATGCGGATGAGTTTTCGAACGAAGATCCTACTAGCAGTGCTTATCAGTGTTGGAGGAGCAGTTATGAGCCAAGCGCAAGCAACAAAAGCAACCGCGACGATCGCACCTGAACAGATGCAGGAGCGAGAAGCAATCTCGATAGGCTATCAAGCCTATATTCAAGGGTTTGTCTACGTTAAGACCATGCTTTTACGAGGATGTCCGAGTTTTAGTTGATTGCAGCGACTCTCGATGTTCGGCACTGTAAGCCTACCTACAACCAAGTTCAAGCGACTTCTACTGTCCGCTCAAACTTTTTTAGAAATGCTCCGTTTTTCCTTTCTTGCGCCGATTTCTGTTTTCCTCGAAACAATTTCGCGCCAGGATGCCCTAGGAGCAACGATTCCCATCTCGTTCGACCTATAGCATCCCCTGTTTTGCAATCACGACCGCGGCACATGACGGTGATGATAGAAGGGACACGATCATCGAGGTTCAAGCAACTTCTACGGTCCGGGCCTCCTTCTGCGGAATGCGCGAGGGATTCAAGCGTTCCTTCAGCAACAAGATTTCTTGATAGCCTTTGATGCGTCGAAACTTCTTTTCTGCTTCCAAGAGCCCTGTCGCAGTCCAGCGCAGCGGCTGATCTCCTTCTCGCCAACGCTTTACGTTTCGCGCTACCCGCTGCACCGTCGACAGGCACGATTCGATCGGGTTGGTGGTGGCCAGTTTCCGGCGCAACACCCCTCCGATACCTAAGCGATGCACCGTCAGCGTTTCTTCCAGCCCTTCCTCCAGGCTCCGGGCAGCGGTTGGATTGATGCGCTCCAGTTGCCGGAAGATTTTCTGCAACGCCTCTTTAGCCTCCGCATAATTGTTCATCGCGTACGCATTCCTCATCCGCCGGTCGTAGTCTTTCTGGCAGTTCTCCGGCAGATACTCCTTCACATTCCGCCGCTTGTGAATCTGACAGCGCTGCACTTCCACTTGATCCCCGAAAACCCGCTCCACACCGGCCCGCAGCGCCTTCGAGCCATCCATCACCACCAGATACCGCCGCTTCTGATCCAGTCCGCGCTCCACCAGATCTTCCAACAGCCCTTTGACCACCGTGGTGTTCTCCGTCGCTCCTTGCCACACTCCCAAAACGTGCTTTTCTCCGCTTTCCGCGATCCCCAAGGCCACCACCAGCACCTGACCGCCAAAGTGAATGCCATCGATCATCAGCACCACCAGGTTCAGATCTTCCAGGCGCCGTTCGCAAAGCACCCGCAACTGATTGCTACTGGCCGCAACAAACTGCCGACTCACGCTGCTTTTCTCGATCCCGTAGCCTTCCACAACACTCTCTACCGCTCGCCGATAGTTCCGTGTGGACAACCCAGCCACCATGCGTTCCTGCACCGCTCGTTGCAGTTTTCCGTCTTGCTGCAACTGCCCGTAGCTCTCCAGCTCCACTTCCTGGCCCTCGCGCGTTCGTACCCGTGGTCGTTCCATCGGAATCTTCTGTCCACCAAAAACCACATAACCCGGCTGCTTCCCCCAACGGACACAGCCGGCGCTGGGATTCGGCCGATGCGGAGGTCCCACCCGATGCGTGACTTCGTTTTCCAAGATGGCCCGCAGGATCTGCAGCCCGGCTTTCCCGGTCAGCTCTTCCACCTGCGCTTGCATCTCCGCCCACACCTCGGCGATCGGCAACGGCACCCGCACCAGCAACTCTTGCCCTCCCACCACCTCGAACTTGTGATTGGACTTGCGCTCTTTCCTCTGGTATTTGTTTCTCACGGCGGCTCTCTCCTTTAAAAAGGGATTCTCAACCCGAACTCTATCTGAGTTCGGGCGAGAGCCGCTGCTTCTTGTTCTCAAGTTTCAACTAAACCCGGGGCATCCTTGCTTTTACAGCGGGAAGCCCTGAATCCAAGTTACCGCTTCTATGCTCCAATAAACAGTCTGTACGTCCAAGACGCGCTGGCTAAGCCCGGGATGACGGACTCCACTCCGAACAGCGATACGCTTTATGGATTTGGGTGGCTCGATCTTACGCAAGGACCCATTTTGATAACGGTTCCCAAAATTGAAAATCGCTATTGGACAATGCAGGCCACCGACTATGCCCTACAGACACTGGACTATATCGGCAGTCGTGTTGGAAGCAAACCGGGTGTCTATGCGTATGCCCGCGCCGATTGGAAAGGCGAACTTCCGGCAGGCGTACAGAGGATTGACAGCCAAACCGGAATCATTTGGCTGCAACTCCGCACTCTGGTCGATCCTGCAATTAAAGGCGATCTGGAAGCGGTCGTGAAAATTAATCGCAGCTTCTCCTTTACACCGTTGAACAAAGTCGCGAAGTATGCGACGTCGGCTAGCTCCAGTGACGAATCTATGTCGCCGAAGAACACTAACCCTTCCCTTCACAATCTTGAGTTTTTCACGCTGTTCAATCAGGCGTGGACCAAAAACACTCTTCGCGCTGACGAAATTCCAATGGTGACTCAATATGGCAAGTTGGGCATCGGTGAAAACCTGAAGTTTGACGCGAAAGCCCTTACCGAGGCGCAGCGTCGTGGGCTTCAAGAGGGGATCGACGCGGCCGTAGCGGATATGTTTTGCCTGCTTCAATTCCCGCGACGGAATGGTCAATGGATGGATTTTCCGAACTGCGCTGGGCAGCTACGACAACTACAACTATGAATTGCGTGCCACGACTGCTTACTACGGATATGGCGCTAATCGAGCGGTTGAAGCATTGTATTTGAACAATATTACAGACAAGAACGGCGATTTCTTCAGTGGCAAGAATAGCTATCGCCTTCACTTTGACAAAGACAATCTGCCGCCTGCAGAAGCCTTCTGGTCGATGACGATGTACACCTTCCCAGAGAATCAGCTCGTGGACAATCCGATCAATCGTTACAACGTCAGTAGCCTGACTCCGGAATTGAAATACAACAGCGACGGTTCACTCGATGTGTACATTGGCAACAAGCGACCAGAAGGTGGCAAGGCCAGCAACTGGCTACCTTCGCCCACCGGTCAATTCTGGATGGTCTTACGTCTCTACAGCCCCAAGGAGATTGCGGCACAGGGCAAATACATTCCTCCACCCGTAGAACGGCAATAAGGTTCGCTGATAGTATCCAGGTGGTTTCACTATCGCCCGGTCGCGTACTCGGAAACTGGCCAAACGCCGAAACCGTACATGTGGTGTGGGTACTGGTCCGAACCTTTCCTATTTTGGGCGCAAATCGGGCGCTGACACGTGGGGTGAACCCCTTGGGTGGCACAAATTATTTGGGCACAGTTTCCGTTTTCTAAAGGCGTTCTTGCATCTCCTAGCAGGCTAAGGGATCTGGGGAAGGGGGCGACGTCGCCCCCTTCCCCAGAGTTGCTGTCGAATTCCTCTGCCTGTGCTCATCCTCGTTCTCAACCTTGTTCTCAAAGAACTTCATCGTTGCACTTCGCGAGTCTAACTTCAAACTCTCGCTCCGTTGCTCAAATTCTTCGGGCGATTGATAGCCCAGCGCAGAGTGCAAGCGCAGTCGATTGTAATACTGCTCGATGAACTCTCCGATATTCGCTCGCAAATGTTCCAGGTCGTCGTACTTGTTGGCGTAAATTTCTTCTCGCTTAAGCGTCTTCATGAAACTTTCACAGCTCGCGTTGTCATACGGATTTGCTGGCCGGCTCATGCTCGGAATTACACGGTTTTTCTCGAGGACTTCCACATATTCTGCGGAAGCGTATTGCAATCCCCGATCCGAGTGATGAACCAGACCAGGTTCTGGTTGTCGACTCCCGATGGCTTGCCCCAGCGCTCCCATCGTTAGCCGCATTGCCAAGGTCCGATCTAGCGCCCAGCCCACCACTTTCCGAGAGAACCCATCGAGGATCACCGCCAAATACACAAACTCGGCTTTCAGTCGAATGTAGGTGATGTCTGCCACCCACAGTTGGTTGATACCCGTCAGCTTCATGCGGCCGGCTAAGTTGAGATATACCTCCAACTTGTGGCTCGAATTCGTGGTGCTCACGAATCGCTTCGGCTGCACGCCCAGCAGATTATCTTCGCGCATGATCCGTACCACCCGTTTGTGGTTTACCGGTATTCCCCGGCGATGCAGTTCTGCTGTGATCCGTCGATAGCCATAACGTCGGCGGTGTTCCAATGCAATCGTTTGAATCGCAGATCGCACTTCCATCTCCTCCTCCGCTGGTTGCCGTTCTTGCAGCGAACGATAGAAACTTCTGCGACTGACCGAAACCAGCTGGCACATGCGCTCGATACTCAGGCCGCCTTGCAAAAATATTACTTCTCGGATCTGCTCGTAGATGCCGTCTCGCCAGTTTCGTCGCGTTTCTGGCGTCGAGCCTCTACTTTTTGCAAGGCACCTTTGAAAAAATCCGCTTCCAGACTCTTTTCAGCCAACAACTGCTTCAAGCGGTGGATCTCCTTGCGGTGAGAAGATGCGTGCGTGCTGGGCCGCAACGCTTCTTCTCCTGGTTCAATGATTTCCAACTTCCTGCGCCACTTGTAGAGGCATCTTCGGGTCACCCCCAGCTCTCGCGCCAACTCTTCGACATCTTCGCTGGTCTTCATGCGCTCTACAGCCATCCTCTGAAATTTCCGGGAGTATCGTTTCCTCTTCATCCTCTCGTTTCCTCTCCCGGAAACTGTGCCCATTCTTGTGTGCCACTTCAAGGGTTCATTCCACACGTCTCTTGCCGCGTTGGATAGGAAAGCCCCTGACCCTCGGATGCGGTCAGTTCACCTGCCTCTTCGACTGGAACCAGTTCTTGCCTCCATGCCTTCAGGGGTGTAGACCAGTGCGGCTCTTTGCAGTACATTACTGGGACTCAGCACTTGGATCGCAGAGTGGAGCTTGCGATGAGTCAGACCCATCATCACAGGCAGCGTTGGTCTCCCAAGTTGCCTCAAGAATCGCGTAAAGTCAGGACAGGTTCGAAGGCGCTGGCAGAACTCCTGCGTGCCAGCGAAGAGCGCTTCAAGCAGTTCTTTGAGACCTGGCCCGAATACTGCTACATGATCTCTCCGAGTGGCAAGATTCTGGACGCCAATCCGGCAGCCTGCAAAGCTCTTGGTTACAGCAAAGAAGAACTCATCGGTAGGCACGTTTCCGACATTTATGCTCCCGAATATCTCTCGAAAATGGGTGATGTGTTTGAGAAGTGGAAACGAAGCGGGGAGGTTCATGACGAAGAGCTAGTCATCGTGACAAAGCAAGGGCAGAGGCGAACTGTGCTTCTCAGCGCAAGCTCTGTGAAAGATGCAAAAGGAAATCTCCTGCATTCCGCTTCGGTACAGGTGGACATTACCGATCGCAAGCAAGCCGAAGAGGCACGGCGCGAGGGCGAAGAGCGCTTCCGCTTGCTGTCAAATGCAGCCCCTATGATGATCTGGATGTCGGGCACGGATAAACTGTGCACCTACTTCAATCAGCCTTGGCTGGACTTTACCGGGAGATCCATTGGGTCGGAACTGGGAAACGGTTGGACAGAGGGGGTCCACCCAGAAGACTTTAAGACTTGCCTGGAGACCTACATAAAGGCGTTTGATCGCCGAGAGAAGTTCAGCATGGAGTATCGGCTCCGGCGGTACGATGGTGAGTACCGGTGGATTCTCGATAATGGGGTACCCAGACTCAATGAGGATGGCTCATTTGCTGGCTACATTGGATCGTGTACCGATGTTACCGAGCGGAGGGTGGCAACCGAGGCCGCTTATAGAGCGACTCGCCAGACGCGTTTGGAACACCTCGTGGCCCTCATCGCAATCTCCGCAACCACCGTGCGAAGCCCTGCAGCATTCCCTCGATGCGACCTGCGAAACCCTGGCATTCCCCGTCGGTCATGCACTTGTTATCTACGATGACGAGCCAGAACTAGCCAAACCTGCTCACATTCTGTACTGCAAGGACATGAAGCGATTCGCTAAACTGTTTGAAGTCAGCCAAGTCACGAGCTTTGATCCCCAGTTGGGTGCACCCGGAGAGGTGCTACGTTCAGGGAAACCCGTCATCCACGATATGCACCCCAAATATACGGACCCAAAGATGTATCCCCGGACTGCTGCGACATTGGAAGCCGGGCTAAAGGCGGGTATTCACCTTCCGGTCCTCGTCGAGAACAAAGTGGAAGCAATCCTGGAGTTCGGGAGTGACTACCCCATGGCCTCCAACCAGGAACTGGTCGATACTCTGTTGGCTGTTTGTGACCGGCTCTCTCGATTTTTTGAACGACGCCGCGCACAGATCAAACTCCAGAAACAAAAGGAGGAAACGGAGGAAGCAGCACAGCAACTTTTTGCAGCTGCAGGACGCGTTTTAGATTCGCAAGAGGAAGAACGGCGCCGAATTGCGCGTGAACTGCACGACGATTTCTCTCAGCGTCTTGCACTTGTGTCCATGAAAATTACCAATCTTGCTGGAAGTGATCGTGCTTTGTCATCCGGTGAGCTGAATGCTGATTTGGAAGACGTAAGGGAATTGATCTCGTCCGTCGCCGAGGACCTGCACGGCTTGTCGCGCCAGCTTCACCCCGCACGTTTGGAATTACTCGGCCTGGTGCGCGCGCTCAAGGCCCAATGCAGTGAGTTCGAGCGTACCCGTGGGATTGAGACGTTGTTCGAGACTTCGGCTTCCAACGAGGACGCCTCGCCTCAAGCCGCAACGTGTCTCTATCGTGTGCTTCAGGAGAGCCTGATGAACATTGCGAAGCACTCTGGGAGTAAGAGGGCCTTCGTTACCCTCGACCTGGACGGAGACCAACTGGAAATGCGCGTTCGCGACGAAGGCAAGGGCTTCGTCTTCGGAAGCGAAGACATAAAGGGCATCGGCTTGAACAACATGGAAGAGCGCGTGCGACTCCTGAACGGAAAATTGATTGTCAACAGCGCCCCCGGCGAGGGCACTGAGATTGTGATGCGAATACCGGCGTTAGCCCGAGTTAAACAGTGAGCGCTACGTGAAGCACAGGTTTCAGGAATCGAGAGGGGGTATTTCCAAAGCCTCACACCTGGCAGCGTGAGCTTGTTTCCAGCGGTCAGGAAGCCAGGCGTCGAGGTCGTTTGCCGGCCACGAAGCGAGATTCATTAGCAGTTGGATGAAGTAGAGTTGTGGATCCATCTCATGCCGGCGGCAGCTACTGGTCAAGCTGGCCAAGATCGCTGCCGTCCGTCCGCCGCGAGGGTTACCTACGAAGAGCGAGTTCTTGCGATTCAGAACGACGCGCTTCATCTCCCGTTCGCTTACATTATTATCGATGGGCACCGCGCCATCCCTGGTGAACACGGTCAGCTCTTCCCATTGGCCGAGCGTGTAGTTCACCGCTTCCGCCATGGGATGCTTTGGCAGCAACTGCTCTTTCCAGGCCAGCAACTTCTGGCGCAGTTCGGCCAGCACCAGCACCGACTGCGTCTGCCGCAACGCTAGTCTCTCCGCCACGGACATATCCTTGGCCTGTTTTTCCACCGCAAACAACCGGCCGATCAAATCCACGGCCGCACGAGCGATCTCCGGCGCCGATTTCTCGGCCTCCACGAACTTCCGCCGCGCATGCGACCAACATCCGGCGCGCGTGATGGCGTTGCCGGCCACCACTCCGTTGTAGCCTCCATAGGCATCCGCCAGCAAAACTTCGGTGTAGTCTTTCAGGAATTCTTTCGGCCCCTCTCGCCCGCGGTTCAACGTGAAGTCAAACACGTTGTACGGGTTCTCCTCGTCTCCCACATACACCCACATCCGTGACGACTGCGTCTGCCCCGGTCCGAGCATTGGAAAGACCGTGTCGTCGGTGGCCACCACATGCGACTGCTTCACCCGTTCCGCCATCCGTCGGTACAGCGGCTCCACAACATCCGCCACATCGCCGCACCACACCGACTGTGTGGCCCGTGAAATCTCAAAACCCTGCCGTTCGAAAATATCCTCCAACCGATACAGCGGGAGGTAATCCGCAAATTTGCTGGTAACAATGAAAGCCAGCAGTCCCGGACCGGCAAAACCCTTTTCGATCGCTGTCTCCGCTTTGGCCGCTGCCGCGATCTGGGGATTTTCACCGGCTTGTTCGCAACGGGAGCAGGCATACTTCTTGCGCACATGCCGCAAGCGCTCGAAGTGTCCGGGAAGGTATTCGATCTGCCAGCTCTCCTCGCTGCCGATCTCTTCCCGCTGCTCGCCGCAGCACGAACAGCGTCGTTGCTCTGCTGTCAGCTCATAGACGTGCGTGCTGACCGGAAGGTGGTCGAAATTCGCTAAGGCTCGCCGCCCTTTGCTCCGCTGTACACGTCGCACTTCCGGACTGGCTTCTCCTCGGGGAACGCTCTCTGCAGGTAACGGTTTTTGTTCTAGTTCTTCGGCGAACTCGAGTAGCGTCTGCGCCAGTTCGTTCTCGCTTAAACGATCTGCCCGCGGCCCGTAGGTTGCCTTCTTGTAGCGCAACAGCTCTTTCTGCAGCTGCAGATTTTCCAGATACAGTTCGTCTGCGCGCTTGGCCTGCGCTTCCGCGCGCTTCTCCTGGCGCTCGCGTTCCTGCCACAGCGAATGCAGCATGGCCTTCAGTGCTTCTTTATCGTCGGGCAAGTTGGTCAAGAAGTTCTCGACGGTGGGCATATCTGCTTAGACGTAACAGCAGAAACTTGGTTGCTCACGCAGTGATTATTTTATGCGTTATGGTTATTTTTTTCTTGGACCAGCTTTTTTCTTCGCTGTTTCACACCGCACGTTCATAGCGTCGCACGCGCTTCAGTTTCGAAACATCGATCCCATCCAGAATCATCGCCAGCTCGCTGGCACGCAACTCCACCGATCGCGCGCCCTGCTCGACTCGCGGCAGTTTGAAAACCCCAAGTTCCAGCCGCTTGTACCACAGTACGAAGCCGTCCCGGTCCCACACGAGAATCTTCAACCGATCGCCGCGCCGCGAACGGAACACAAACAGATGGCCGCTTTGCGGGTTCTCTCCAATGACCGCTCGCACACGTTCTGCCAGTCGATCGAATCCACAGCGCATATCCGTCGCTTCGCTGGTCATCCAGATCCGCGCTCCTTGTGCGTGATCCATCGCCTGCAAACTTGGCAGCCCGATCACCTCGCTGCCTCCACCACCGCCAGCAACGCCCGCACATGTTCAGCATCGAATCCGGGCCGCACCATTAGACTTCGTCCATTCTGCAATCGGATTTCAACCGCGGAGGATGCCCCGGGTTTAGTTGAAACTTGAGAACAAGAAGCAGCGGCTCTCGCCCGAACTCAGATAGAGTTCGGGTTGAGAATCCCTTTTTAAAGGAGAGAGCCGCCGTGAGAAACAAATACCAGAGGAAAGAGCGCAAGTCCAATCACAAGTTCGAGGTGGTGGGAGGGCAAGAGTTGCTGGTGCGGGTGCCGTTGCCGATCGCCGAGGTGTGGGCGGAGATGCAAGCGCAGGTGGAAGAGCTGACCGGGAAAGCCGGGCTGCAGATCCTGCGGGCCATCTTGGAAAACGAAGTCACGCATCGGGTGGGACCTCCGCATCGGCCGAATCCCAGCGCCGGCTGTGTCCGTTGGGGGAAGCAGCCGGGTTATGTGGTTTTTGGTGGACAGAAGATTCCGATGGAACGACCACGGGTACGAACGCGCGAGGGCCAGGAAGTGGAGCTGGAGAGCTACGGGCAGTTGCAGCAAGACGGAAAACTGCAACGAGCGGTGCAGGAACGCATGGTGGCTGGGTTGTCCACACGGAACTATCGGCGAGCGGTAGAGAGTGTTGTGGAAGGCTACGGGATCGAGAAAAGCAGCGTGAGTCGGCAGTTTGTTGCGGCCAGTAGCAATCAGTTGCGGGTGCTTTGCGAACGGCGCCTGGAAGATCTGAACCTGGTGGTGCTGATGATCGATGGCATTCACTTTGGCGGTCAGGTGCTGGTGGTGGCCTTGGGGATCGCGGAAAGCGGAGAAAAGCACGTTTTGGGAGTGTGGCAAGGAGCGACGGAGAACACCACGGTGGTCAAAGGGCTGTTGGAAGATCTGGTGGAGCGCGGACTGGATCAGAAGCGGCGGTATCTGGTGGTGATGGATGGCTCGAAGGCGCTGCGGGCCGGTGTGGAGCGGGTTTTCGGGGATCAAGTGGAAGTGCAGCGCTGTCAGATTCACAAGCGGCGGAATGTGAAGGAGTATCTGCCGGAGAACTGCCAGAAAGACTACGACCGGCGGATGAGGAATGCGTACGCGATGAACAATTATGCGGAGGCTAAAGAGGCGTTGCAGAAAATCTTCCGGCAACTGGAGCGCATCAATCCAACCGCTGCCCGGAGCCTGGAGGAAGGGCTGGAAGAAACGCTGACGGTGCATCGCTTAGGTATCGGAGGGGTGTTGCGCCGGAAACTGGCCACCACCAACCCGATCGAATCGTGCCTGTCGACGGTGCAGCGGGTAGCGCGAAACGTAAAGCGTTGGCGAGAAGGAGATCAGCCGCTGCGCTGGACTGCGACAGGGCTCTTGGAAGCAGAAAAGAAGTTTCGACGCATCAAAGGCTATCAAGAAATCTTGTTGCTGAAGGAACGCTTGAATCCCTCGCGCATTCCGCAGAAGGAGGCCCGGACCGTAGAAGTTGCTTGAACCTCGATGATCGTGTCCCTTCTATCATCACCGTCATGTGCCGCGGTCGTGATTGCAAAACAGGGGATGCTATAGGTCGAACGAGATGGGAATCGTTGCTCCTAGGGCATCCTGGCGCGAAATTGTTTCGAGGAAAACAGAAATCGGCGCAAGAAAGGAAAAACGGAGCATTTCTAAAAAAGTTTGAGCGGACAGTAGAAGTCGCTTGAACTTGGTTGTAGGTAGGCTTACAGTGCCGAACATCGAGAGTCGCTGCAATCAACTAAAACTCGGACATCCTCTCAACCGCGTCACCGGATGGCGCGCTCTCGGTTACCTGCACTTCCAGAAACTTTGCTTGGGTATCTTCCTGCAGCCGCTTCTTCCACGTGAAAAAATATGGCCTGCACAAACCACGCTCACGGCAAAACGCAATAACCGTCTGCCCGCTACGTACCTGCTCGGAAACCAGCTTTCGCCACTTCGTCCATGCCTTCTTTGAACGCTTGGTCATGTCGCAACAGTGCTATGGGCCCGACCCTTTTACAAGATGGGGTTCATTTAACGCTCACGTTAAACAAGAGCACTCGTCAGACTAGTTCACCTATTGGACCAAAATTGAGCAGGGGGCAGTTTCGCGACCCCCTATCTCCTATCCCGCAAACTGATTGACCGGTGCGCGAGGGGTCGTTTATACCGGACTTTTCACCGGGGGTGGTCCCTTTTTCGCGTCCGTATCCGCATACCCGGCGACAAATTGAGGGCACTTAACTGCCGCGTTTATACTGGTCCATAAGGAGCGTTGGCGAGCTCCGCGAACGGACAGGCAAGAACGAAATAAGCGGTGAACTTGGAACGGCGCAATTTCCGGTTCGCAGAACACCCAAACAAGGTCTGGGACAAGGAGATTTTATTTTCGATGGAAATGAGATTCGTGAACTGAAACAAAATCCGAAAGGAAAGTCACGATGGTCTGTGCTGGCAAGGTCTGGCAGTAGGTCGTCCAGTCTCTCAGCAATGGAAAGTATGTTGCAGATGTCGTTCGACGGAAGCTGACTCTCTGTGGTAGGCGAAATGATTCAGAACAAATGAAATTTGCATAGCGCGACATGAGGACCCGAAAACTATGACACTTTTATGACACTCCGTCCTCCAAGCCGATAGGTCGCGCTAAGCGCGCTCGTCAGGCACTGACCTACTAACTGGAGCTAATTCCAATTAACGAAGGTCTTACCTTTAATTGGGTTGACCTACTCGGCAGTTTGCCTAGCTTCAAGGACTGGCTGCGTTTTGGGAGCACGAACTTTCTCTATTTCGTGCACGAGCCCGGTCATGTCGAACTGTGTCGTGACCCCCGGTTCGACTTCTAAAAGCATCGTCTTGTGCTTCAACATGTCTTGAAGAAGGAGTTGGTCACCCCCAACAGAATCACCTGTAGGGCCTGCCAGCACTGGGCCGATGGGAGCGTTTGTCTTGGCGGGGTATGACCACAAGACGCTGTATAGGTTTTCCGTGGCGAACCCCAGTTCGTCCCACTCGATGCGTTTCTCCTGTCCGTCCTCAAATTTTGCGCGGAGATACATTAACTTGCCTTTGGCCGGCCGGTTATGAACAGACTCCCAGTGCGAGTGCCTGACGAAAGACAAAAAAGAATACTTGCCCTTCTGTAGGATGACTAAATCAAATTTGCCGTCTAACGAAGTCCCCTTCACGGCAATGGCGTTGCCGAGTTGGTCTTTGACATTTTCACAGTGCCAAGCTTGTTGATTCGCCTGTCCGACCGACGGCACAGGAAGCGCAGCCGCCGGGTCTACAACGGGAGATGCACTGACAGGCGCAGTCGCTGCCTGCACCACTGCTGGTGCGCTCTTCGAGGCGGCTTTCTGGGAATTTCCTGAGCAACCGAAAATGGTAAACAGGATGCCTGTGGGCACCAATAAAAAGACCTTCTTCATTGTTGTCTCCCCACAAAGTGTTCGTCTACGTCGAGGGCTCAATATTGTTCAGTCTGAGGTTCTTTCAGAAAACCTTGAATAGCCCGAAGGTACAGGTGTGTTGATAGGCTAACCTGCTGCCGCAGAAGAAAATCAGCAGGGTCGAAAATCACTCCGTTAGTGCTTGGCTAGGTTGATCGTTCGGTGGTTCGATCCGATAAGCTGCCATATAATCGGGGTGAAAGGCAGAACGAGTTCGCATCTTGCATAGTTCTGTTCCGTTCTGCTCCAATTTGAACGGAAAACTATGACACTTTTATGACACTCAGTGTTTTGGGAGCTTCCGAATCTTTCGCGAAACACATCTAAATTAATATAAAATCAAGTTGTTACGCGTCGTGGGGCGCATAGCTCAATCGGTTAGAGCATCGGACTCATAATCCGCAGGTTGAAGGTTCAAGTCCTTCTGCGCCCACCAATCCCAAACGGTCACCTATGTGTCAGGCCGCTCAAAACCCAAAACCGGAGGCATGATCTATGGCAACAATCTGCCCGTCATGCAATGGACCGACGACAACTGTCGTGACCAAGGTTCGAACTGTGAGCAGTTCTGCAAAGGCTGCGCCGCTACAGCTTGGTCGTACATGCCGTACTTCGTCTATACGGTGGAAGATATTCGGTTCCTGCAAGCGATTGGAATCGACCCAGAGCGTAGATCTCATCAATGTGAATTCGGCTAAACGAGCGAGAAGCCCCGTTCGAGGAGGTGAAGATTGTGGCAGTCGCCAGTGGCGCGATCACCGAGTAGCCAGGCGGCCTTGCGACCGCCCGGCCCTCTCAGAACTGGGCATGAAAGTTTCCCTTCACCCAGCTCAAGCCCTTCGAACGCCTCTTTAAAGGAGACGCGGCTTCGAAACGGAAAGATGCTGACCATGAACCCGATCATGGCACTCTGGATGAAGCAAAACGCAGTTCGTGGCACCTGTGGAACCGCCCTTCACGCGGGCGACGCAATAATGAAGGCGCCAGCCGGTGATCCGGGTGATTTTTGTATTACACAGCATGCAAAGCCCACGTTGCTCATACCAGAGATAGCGAAGAGTGCGAGAACCCCGAAACGTGTCCAGCATGTGAGCCCCTTCTCGTTCTTCGAAGTAGGTTTCATAGGCGGGATCGTAAGGGTTCGCTTCGCCCCTGACCTTAACGTGCCGTTTGATGGGAGTGCTCTGAGCGTGGAATAGCCAGACTTTCTTTGGCCGTCCTTCGTCATCGCAGGTTTCACCGAAGAAGGTCCAATCGCGGTCCCTTTGCCGTTCAAAATATTTCATTTTGATCCAGCGTGAGGGCTTGTTCGGATGCCTTCGTCGTGCCCATTGCCACAGGCAAGAGGAGATGTTGTGATCCACGCGTCCAAAGATGCGTTTACTCACCACGTGCCGATGATAGTTCGCCCAACCGCGAATCTTGGGGTTGAGTTGATCGATCAGATCGGCGGCAGACATGCTACGTGCGGCGTGGATGATTCCTCGGATGCCATTCAGGAAGGTTCCAACATTCTTCTTGGAAGGCTTGATGAGCAGTTTCCCGTTAGGGTATCTGCGCACATTTTGTCCGAGGAAATCAAAGCCGTGCTCCACGTGCGTAATGACGGTCTTGGTCGGGGAAAGTTCAAGACCTCGTCCTTGCAGGAACTGCTCAACGAGGGGTTTGATTTCTCCTTCCAGTAATTCTTTCGATTTACTGGCGATGACGAAGTCATCCGCATAACGAACGAGATGGACACAAGGTTTTTCACCTCCAAAGGATCTGAGACGTTTCTTTGCAGGAAACTTTTCCTGCAGGACGCGTTCCAGTCCATCCAGCGCGCAGTTAGCGAGCGCGGGAGAGATAATTCCGCCCTGGGGAGTCCCGTCCGTCGATTCGTGGAGGACGTGTTTTTCCATGTACCCGGATTTCAACCACTTTTGGAGGATGACTCGATCCATAGGGACGTGAGCCAACAGCCAGTCGTGTGAAATCTTGTCGAAGCAACTCTTGATGTCACCTTCCAGAATCCACTGCGCGCTGGCGCGTCTCAGTGCAAGAAAGCACTGTCCAATCGCGTCGGCGCAGGACCGCTTCTGACGGAACCCGTAAGAGTTTCTGTCAGCAGTGGTTTCCACAACGGGATTCAGTGCAAGCAAGTAAAGTGCTTGCTGCGCTCGATCGATCATTGTGGGAATTCCGAGCGGCCGCATCGTTTTGCCATCTGACTTGGGTATATAGACACGCCGCAGGGGTTGAGATCGATAACCCCTACGCTTGAGTGCATGTACTGCCTGTGTCTTCTTCTCTGGTGTATCCCAAATTTCTTGGTCCACACCCGGGGTTGCCTTGCCATTGTTTTCCGTCACTCTTCGAACGGCGAGAACTTTGCCGCTGTAGGAGTGGGTCAGCAAACGTTGCAGGGCTCGCACCCTGCCCCATCTGCGTTCCTTCGTTGCCTGCACGATACGCACTTGGAGTCGGCGAACGTTGCGGTGAATGGTTGGCCAATCAATGGCATACCATTCCGCCGCCTCGCGTGAGACCGCACCAACAGCTCGCGCTGTTGTCATCTGCCTTGCCTCATTGAGCCGATTAGCCAAGTTCTCTCGTGTGAAGCACCATAAAGGGAAGTCAGCCCGCTTTCGCGTCCGGTGATGTTGTCGATGTAGCTGACACAACCGGTATCCGTTCCATTACAGAGCGGCATTCGCTTTCTCCCTCATCTGTTGTCCGCACCGCCATGGGTGCATCTTGCGATGCACTTTCCCTTGCGGGGAGCGATGTGGATTTACCCTGTTCCGTTGGAATGACGCGATAGGTTAGGTCTGTTCTGTGCGCCGGCAGCGTTGTTTACCCATGACAGAGTACGAGGAAGCCTCTGTGCTCACTGCAAAAAGAGCCGCTCAGCATGTTAGGCTCTCTCGGCGTAACGACGCTTACGAACATTTGTGTATTCTGACCCTGCCATCAAGCCTAGGCCCTCTCCACCTTATGCTGGCAGATACACCGTGGCCTCACGGTTTCGGTGCCACTCTTGCGAGTGTGGGTACATTGTCCGAGGGCTTCGAACGGTCTGTTGCCTCGCCGCTCCAACCTCGTAGGCTACGTGCGACGGGACGCACGGTCTGATCGATTTCCTCCTTGTCAGACAATCATTTCCAACAGCTTTACAGGTCGCAATCTTCGAACGCCGTTTATCGACAGCTAACTGGGAGCGGCCAGTTTCCGACAACTGTATCGCTTTTGTTCTTCCTCTTTCCGGGACGATCTGTCCTGATATTCCTTGGTTCACTTCGATTGCCAAACATTCCTGCGTGAAATTGTCCTGGTGAGCCATGTCACACCCATGTGTGACGCGCGGTATAGATGTCGAGTCCAGCTTCAGATACATGACAGTTTGAGATTACCGTGCCAACCGGTACGGAGAAATTATTTCAATTACTCAAACATCCCGCCGGGTTCCCCCAAACTGAGGTGACGTATGCTTCTAGACGGACAGACTTTCTCCGGCGCATTGAGAGCTCGTGGCGTCTCGCGCCGGCGCTTCATGGAATTTTGTGGAGCAATGGTGGCGACGCTGGCTCTGCCCTCACGTTACGCGGCTAAAGTGGCGGACGCCCTCGGCAGAGTGAAAAAGCCGGTTTTGGTGTGGTTGCAGTTCCAGGACTGTGCTGGTAACTCCGAATCCATCCTGCGGGCCAGTCACCCGACGGTCCTGGAAGTCGTCGTGGATCTGCTTTCCTGGGAATACCACGAAATCATTATGGCAGGTGCAGGGAAGCAGGCCGAGGCGGCATTGCAACGAGTGGTCAAGGAAGAGAAGGGAAAGTACTTAGTGGTTGTGGAGGGAGCCATCCCTCTTGCCGATGACGGGGTGTACTGCACTGTTGCCGGTCGGACTGCCGTGGATCTGGCTCGAGAGGTTTGTGGTAGTGCAGCCGCTTCTATCGCGGTGGGAGCTTGCGCGTGGGATGGGGGGCTGGTGGCCGCCCATCCGAATCCCACCGGTGCTGTGGGACTCCAGGAAGCCGTGCCAGGGATCACGCTCATCAACATGCCTGGCTGTCCGCAAAACCCTGCCAACACAGTCGCCGTTCTTGTGTACTACCTAACCTTCGGCGAGCTGCCCGCCATGGACCAGTACCACCGCCCACTGTTCGCTTATGGCCGCATCATTCACGACCAGTGCGAACGCCGTGCCCATTACGACGCCGGGCGTTACGTCGAGGAATGGGGAGACGAAGGCCATCGTAAGGGATGGTGCCTCTACAAAATGGGCTGCAAAGGACCTCAGGCTACCTTCAACTGCCCGAACGTGCGATGGAACGATCAAACCAGTTGGCCGGTGAAAGCCGGACACGGTTGTCTCGCGTGTGCGTCGCACCGCTTCTGGGATACCAAGTCGCCGTTCTATGAGCGGCTGCCGCAGGTACCTGGCTTCGGTGTAGATGTCAGCGCCGGAGAGATTGGCTTAGTCCTGACAGGTGCTGTCGCCGGCGCAACTATCGTTCACGGAATAGCCAGCGCGGTTCGCGATCGCGCGCGAGGGGAAACGAAGGCCACTGAGGACCAGAAAACCAAGCCAAGTAACTCCGCCAAGTCATAGGAGGCTTTTATGGCACGCATTGTTGTAGATCCCGTGACCCGGATCGAGGGCCATCTGCGCATCGAGGCCCAAGTGGAAGGCGGCTCGGTCACCGATGCCTGGAGTTCCGGAACGATGTTCCGCGGCATTGAACTGATCCTTCGCGGACGCGACCCGCGCGAAGCCTGGATTTGGACGCAGCGCATCTGCGGAGTTTGCACTACGGTTCATGCGCTCGCATCCGTGCGTGCGGTCGAAAACGCTCTTGGCATCGACGTTCCACCCAACGCCGAACTCATCCGCAACGTAATTGGAGCAACGCAGTACGTGCAGGACCATGTGATCCATTTTTATCACTTGCATGCATTGGATTGGGTGGACGTCACCCTCGCTCTGAAAGCTGATCCCTCCAAGACGTCACAACTCGCCGAGTCGATCTCCGACTGGCCGAAGTCCAGCCGCGTGTACTTCAAGGCGATCCAAGATCGCGTGAAGGGGCTGGTTGAAAGCAAGCAGCTCAGCCTGTTCTCCAGCGGGTATTGGGGACATCCTGCCTATCAGCTGCCACCAGAAGCGAATCTCCTCGCGGTCGCCCACTACATCGAAGCGCTGGAGTTTCAGCGCGAGTTTATCCGCATCCATGCTGTGCTGGGCGGCAAGAACCCGCACTTGCAGACTTACCTCGTGGGCGGGATGGCGTCTGCGATGGATCCGAACGAGCCACAAGCCCCGATCAATCCGGAGCGCATCACCTTCCTCTCCGAAGTCGCCAAGACGGCGCAAACCTTTGTCGAGCAGGTTTACATCCCTGATGTGCTGGCCGTGGCGGGTTTCTATCGCGATTGGTTTGGCCGGGGCGAGGGACTCGGCAACTTCCTTTCCTATGGCGAGTACCCGCAGGAAGGAATCCACGACACGTCCCGGTACTTCTTGCCGCGTGGAGCGATTCTTGGGCGGGATCTCTCCAAAGTGCATCCCGTCGATCCTGCGCAAGTGAGCGAGTATGTTACCCATTCCTGGTATGAATACTCAGGAGGGGATTCCGCCGGAAAGAACCCGTATGAAGGAGAAACGCGTCCGAAGTACACGGGACCGAAGCCGCCTTTCGAACACCTCAATGTGGAAGAGAAATACTCGTGGTTGAAATCGCCGCGCTTCATGGACACGCCCATGGAGGTGGGTCCGCTGTCTCGCATGCTCGTCGCCTATGCTTCCGGGCACGCGGAAGTCAAGGAGTTGGTGAACGGTGCACTAGCTAAACTGAACGCACCGGCCACGGCGCTGTTCTCCACGCTCGGTCGTATCGCCGCGCGTGCAATCGAGACACAACTTATGGCTCGGCAGGTCCCGAAGTGGATCGATCAGTTGTACCAGAATCTTACCCACGGTGACCTCCGCGTCCACAATGGCGAAAAGTGGGACCCGGCGACTTGGCTGAAGTCCTCGCAGGGTTGGGGTTTCCACGAGGCGCCGCGGGGCTCTCTGGGCCACTGGGTTCAAATCGAAGACCGCGCCATTAAGAATTACCAATGCGTGGTTCCGACGACATGGAACGCGGGCCCGCGAGACGCGAAAGGGCAGCGGGGCGCTTATGAGGCCGCTCTATTGAAGACGCCCATCGCAGACCCCGAACGCCCCGTCGAAATCCTCCGCACAATTCATTCGTTTGATCCTTGTCTGGCCTGTGCTGTACACGTGACCAGTGCGCAAGGGTGCCGCTTTGCTGAAGTACAGGTTCGTTAGAGAGGAGGCGCCAATGAGTGTGACTGCGCGTTCCTGGTCGGAGTCCAGAGCCCCATATGCGCCGGGCAATTCCGTGCGCACTTACGTGTGGGAATTGCCGGTGCGGGTTTCGCACTGGTTCACTTTCTTGTCGGTTGTGGTGCTCTCCTTTACGGGCTACTACATGCACAACCCCTTCATCATCACCCGGTCGAGGACAGCATATATGATGGGGACAATGCGGTTCATTCATTTGCTCGCGGCATCTGTATTTATTTGCGCCTTTCTGTTGCGCATCTATTGGTTCTTCGTCGGCAACGAATGGTCGCGCTGGAGAGCCTTCGTGCCAATCCGCCGGGAGCAATGGCGTGGCATGGGGCGGATGGTCTCTTACTACACTTTTTTCCGCAAAAACATCGCGCACCACATCGGCCACAACGCTCTCGCCGCAACCACGTACATGTTGATGTTCACAGTGATGTTCATCGAGATCTTCACTGGGCTGGCTCTCTACAGCTACACCGTCAGCAGCCGCGTGCTTACCTTTTTCATTGGTTGGCTTCCTCGGCTCATCGACATCTCCTACTTGAGACTCGCCCACTTCTGCATTATGTTTGCGTTCTTCATCTTTATCATCCACCACGTCTATAGTGCGGTCTTGGTTTCCTGGGAAGAGCGCAATGCCCTGGTCGAGAGCATTTTCACCGGATATAAATTTGTTCCGGAAGAGGAGCTTCGAGAATCAGGGGCCATAAAGCGTGTGAACTAATGTAGTGCTGTGGAGCAACGGTTACGGGCACCCAGTGCGGAACAGAACATGAAGCGACAGGCTCAACCGCGAACGCTGGTACTTGCACTCGGCAATCCAATTCGTTCAGACGATGGTGTTGGAATCGCTGCACTGCGGTGTCTCGAAGAAGATCCAAGGGTCCCAAGCGATGTGGATCTTATGGAAGGCGGAACAAAGGGATTGGAGCTTGTCTCCTACATCTCCGGTATGTCCCGGCTTCTGGTTCTTGACGCTGTGGACGTCGGCGCAGCCGCTGGCACGATCGTGTGCATCCGGGGCACGGAGCTTTGCTCACTCCCAGGTAACGGCAATGTTCATGATCTGGCCCTTGCAGACATCCTCAATGCGCTGCGCCTGCTCGGCCAAGAGCCACAGGAAACCGTCCTGTTGGGCATCCAACCGGGCACGACGGAACTCGGCACGTCACTGTCAAGGAGTGTGGAATCTTCTTTGCCCTTGTTCGTAGAAGATGCCATCGCGCAGTTGTCCCTGTGGGTTAGCCCATTCGCCCAAGCGCCCTGATATTCTGCTGCCAAACTTCCTCGAACGCCGTTTGGCCGTGGCCTCCAGATTAACTTCCGGGTACCCTACCAGCAGCTCCGGTGGGAAGAGGGCCGTGGGCGGAAAGCTCACAATTAAACAAGAAGAGAAATCTTCTTAATTAACTGACTCTACGCCTCTTATCGTTCAGTCCCTTCCTTCTCTTAGTCTCCAAAAACAGGGTCTAGATGTTCCCAACTTTGGTCCCAACGGACCAGAAAGGACATATTGGCGAAAAAAACGACAGATTACCTAGAAGACGCATATCCCTCGAAGACCAACAGCGATGGATCGCCAGATTCTGGAACCGCAAAAAGCGCTGCTCCATTCGTTACGAATGGGAATCTTCCGCCGTTGAGACTGCCAGATCCATCTGCACGGATGGTGATCATTCCGAGGTGCGGCGGATTGGTCATGGAGCCGGTCAGCTGTGGCGTAATTGTGTATTCACCCTTTCCGGTGAACGTAAACAACGTTAAGAGCGCACCATTAAGCCCGTCCAGGTCTTCCGTCTGGCTGGCCGCGAAATTACCGAATACATTGGCCAGCACGTAATTTGGCAACTCGGCCGATTGACGGATGATCTCTCCGGAACTTGCTTCCGTGTCGGTCCCGATCAGAAAACCTGCGATGCAATCGTCCGCGCTCCCGCTGGTGAGATACATCACCGGCGGCGTTGCGGTCAGTCCCGTTACGGAAACGCGCCCCGAGTCTGCACCCACAATGTAGCTGCTGTTCTGATACTGATTGCTTGCGTAGATTCCCGCCAGGTTCGAATAGATGGTAGCTGTCGGAATCGCGCCGATGCTAGTGGCACTCATTGTTCCGATGGCCGCCGCGTTTCCAATCGTGCTACCGCGTACCACTACCCCTTGGGATGCCAAGACGTAATAGCCGCTCAAGGATTCGGAACTGTAGGCAGCACTCGATGCCAGCGCGCGTCCCGCAAGTAGTGGGGCGGTGCTATTCGCCACAGGTGAATCGCTTGACAGTAGAATGAGGTCGGATCCGTTGAGTACATAGAACACAAAGTCGAAACTGAGATCACCGCTGGGCGTAGCGATCGAAAAGCTGCCCGTTCCTCTCCCGGTGGTTGCGTCGATGGTGCTGCTGAACGCGCCATGCCCGTCGGTCAATTCACCGGACGCCGCGCCCCCGGCATTCAGGTCCGCATAACCTGCCCACAAGTTCCCGGAACGATTCGTAAAGGTTCCCGCCAAAGCAGTCCGCAATACACCGGGGACTGTGGGGGTCCAACCGTCCATGCCAAAGGCGTAGTTAGGTTCCAGCGCAGCGAGTTCAAAAGCACTGGGAGTTTGAACGCGGATGAACCCAGAGACAATGGTTCCGCTGCCATTCGCGTTGTCCGATTCGATGATTCTTCCCGTGTGATAGACGGACCCATCGTAATCGCTCAGACTAAAACGGAACTCCACGCTAGAAACTACCGAGGCTGGTATCGCGGATGCTTTGATACTTCTGGCCCGTGTCACATTTGCCGGTGCGAAGCTTGACGCCGCTCTTGTTGCACTTACGCCGGTTGACGTTGTCGCAACTCCAGCGAAGACGAGATGCAAACAACCCTCCCCGGAAGAACCAAACCCATACGAACTCGCGGAGAGATTAACCAGCTGCTGTTCAGGGCCGTTCGTAATTCCGTTGTAATCCACGGCCGCGTTGCCGATACCTCCCTTGCCATCCGGTGTAAAGCTGCCCGCAATGTCAATCGGATTGCCAACGCTGTCCGTACCTTTCACCAAAAATGCGTAGGGATTTGCGGACTTGAGCCCTTCCTCGTTGCCTAGTGGCGCACAAGACGAGCCAGATTTCTCGGCTGCTGGAGAGGCCGCGGCGATTGCGATGTAGAGGGAAACAGTGGACGCCGTTGTGTTATTCGAGTCCCACACCGTGAATCCATAGGGCCCAAAATTACCGGCGTTCGTGGGAATGCCCGAGATAGTTCCTACATTCCCCCCGCCCCCGAAGTACACTCCGGGCGGCATAGGAGTGGTGCCCGCTTGAATCCAAAAGTAAGGTGGCGCTCCCCCTGTTGCCGTAAGTAGAGCTGAATACGGTGCATTGACCGTACCATTTGGGAGTGATGTGGTTGTAACCATAAGCCCGCTTATTCCGCTGCCACTGCTGCCGCGACAACCTGACATCTCAACGCAGCTAAACACCAGAGCCAATAGAAACGTCCAAGAAGTACGGTGATGCACATAGACTCCTTAGATGCAATCTTCTGGATCACCCTGCTTCTTAGAGCCGAAATCCTTAACCCAGGTTTCGCTAATTATTGGTGAACCGTACAAGCGTTTAAAGAATGTCGATCGTTTTTGGATTGATTTTCGAGAGTTGTGCCTGATTTGTCGGCAAATCGGAAACTTGAAATCCATGTGGACGTGTACGCCGTTAACCGGGACCTTGACCCTCAATCGCTTTCTCAGTTACATACGAGCGGGCAGAAGACTCTTTTGCTGCAAGACAAGAGCAACGGCTACGAACAGGTTGCGGGGCGTTTTATGTCCGCACGAAATCCTCGTATAGGTGTGGCAATCATTCGGAAATGGAGCCGCACGGTACCGCCTCGTTCTGCCATCCTCGACCTAGGCTGCGGCCATGGAGTGCCGATTTCGCAAACTTTGATCGAAGAGGGATTCACTGTTTTTGGCGTGGATGCGTCCCTTACCTTGAAAGCATTTCCCTAACGCATTCGTTGAATGCGCAGGGGTTGAGGACTCTGAATTTTTCCAGCGCTATCCGACGCCTCTGGTCCCATCGTCTCAAGCATTGGCGCAACGCCGGCTGGAAGCGATGGCCTACCAGAGTGTTCTACCGCGAGTACGGGCTGGTCAACCTAGTCCGGTTAATCTCTTCGGTGGCATCTCAGTACTCTTGAATCTTCGTGAAAGCTGCCTACTTGAAATGGGTACGGGCAGTTTGGGCGACGGACGGAGGCTAGCGCGCAAGCGCGCCTCCTCCGACCCGACCGTCGTTGCTAGGCGATCCTGGAGCGAAATTTCTGGCGGAAACTGGTGACCCTAATCGAACAGTGAAAAACTCACTAAATTATGTGAATACCTGTCTCAGAGTCGTTGACACGCGCCGCCAGGCGCCATTGAAACATTCTCACCAAATGGTTACTGTTGAACTCATAAGTCGGGAAAATCTTCGATGGATCTCGTACCACTCGATGAGCAACATCAGCTGTTTATCTCCCCGTCGATCGATGACTGGAAGTCGATTGAGGATCATGGCATTACTGCGGTGATAGACCTGGACGGTGATCTCGACTTGGGCATTCCAAACATTCCCAATCACATGCTGTATATCTACTTTCCCATCTGCGATGAGGGCCTGCCGGATTTGAACAAGCTGCACGCGCTGGCGAAGCTCGGGGCTCGATTGGTGGCCAACGGCGAGAGAGTTCTGGCGCACTGTGGCATGGGTTTCAACCGGTCGGCTCTGGTCGCGGGATTGGTGCTGACCTACCTGGGGATGAAAGGTGAGGATGCCGTGGCGCTTTTGAGGGAAAAACGGCCCGGCGCGTTGTTCAACGAAAACTTCGCCGCCTATCTCACGGCGCTGCCGCCCAACACCACTGCACCGGGCCCGTCCTAGAACTTGACTTGTCCGGTAAGGCGGGTGATCTCAATGGGTCGACGCAATACTCAGCGCGAACCCTACTTGCAGTGAAAACAAAAGCAAAAATCGCTCATTAGGGTTAGGTCACCGGAACACTACCCTGATTAGGTTCTGACAAAGTACAGCTAAACAGATGCGTTCTTCCGGGGAAGCTATTGTCGAATCAACATATTGGATGGTGTTGCGTCGATCGACTGAGCCGGCAGGGGGCTATACGGTTAAGGCCGTAGGCCGTTCTCTGAACGAGTGCATGCTCAGAACTCTATTCAGGAAGCTGTGCGTTGCAGCAATTGTGCGTGAGATATTCGCCTCTTGACTGTAGGAAATGGTGACTCGCAAAAGCCTGTGTTAAGCTCTAGGGCATTGTTGTGGGACACCCTTTGCCTTAATTTAGGTCCGTCCAGGTACTCGCGCAGTCCAACAACGAAAAGTAATCACAGCGACAGTCCCTTCCCCACGGAAAGCAAATCTGGGAAGGCCGTGAGGCTCTATGAAATATGCTCAAAGTGCTTTTGCGTGGTTAACAGCATTCGCCCTGCTGATCGGTCCGGCCGGATTGGAAGGCTGCGGCGGATCAAAGGGCAATGAACCCGCACCAGTGGTCCAGCAGGGGCCCGCCACGGCGGATGTTCAGCAAACTTCGGCAACCCCGCCTGCGGCAAATCAACAGGCAGGGCAGCAACCGGCCACGGATCAGGCTCAGCAGCCGGCTCCGCAGATTGACTTGCCGGATGTGAATCTGACCGCGGCGGGATTGGACGAACTGCTGGCCCCCATCGCACTTTATCCTGATCCCGTGCTCGCGGTGATGTTGCAGGCTTCCGTCGATCCGCAACAGGTGATGGATGGGGGTAACTGGCTGGCGCTGGATCAAAACCAGAGCTTGAAGGAAGCGGCTTTGGATCAGGCCTCCAAGAACGCCGGGTTCACCCCGGTGATGCAGGCGTTGCTGCACTATCCGACAGTAGTGGACATGATGTGCCAGCAGTTCGACTGGACCAAACAACTCGGCGCTTCGTATAAGGCGGATCCCAAAGCGGTTTTGGATTCGGTGCAGAGGTTGCGTGCCGTGGCCGTGGACAATGGCGCCTTGAAGAGTTCGTCTCAGATGAAAGTAGATGTGACACAGCAACAGGGCCAGCAGGTTGTGCAATTGGAGCCCACAAACCCCAAAGTTGTGTACGTGCCACAGTACGATCCACAACAGGTGTACAGCACCACGACGACAACCACTTCTGCCAACGGAACGACCACGACCAGCACAACAACGAACGGCGCGGCACCTGCGACAAGCACGAGCAACACCGTGGTGGTTCAGCAACAGCAATCCGGAGTGAGTACCGGCACGGCAGTGCTCGTAGGGCTGCTTTCCTTCGGCGCAGGAATCGCGGTGGGCGCGGCGATCAGCAACAATAATTACTACTACCCCAGTTGGGGTTACGGGGGCGTTTATTATGGCGGCCGTCCTTACTATCCGCCGCCTTACTATCCTCATTATGGATATGGATGGGGACCGAGTTACGGATATAACCGGCCGGTGCACTACGGGAACAACAACATTTACATTAACAACAACAATAACTACTACAACCGGTTCAACAACAATTCGAATCTGAAACCCAATTACAAACCTATGCCGGTGCACTACAACAACAAGCCCAACGGAGTTTATGCGAATAGCATGGGCAACCGGCCGGGAGCGGACAAAGGCGTGAATTACAAGCGCCCAGCCAACACTGCGGGCAATCAACCGAATCGTCCGGGAAACGCTGGAAATAACAACTTGCAGCCTCGTCCGGGAAATGGCCAACCCAGTGGAAACAATCCCAACAATTGGAAAGGTCAGACGACGTATCAGGGAAAACAACCCGGCGGAACGAATGCGCAGAATCGTCCGAATACAGGGAACGTGCAAGGCCGGCCGGCCGGCGGCGCGAATACCGGCGCGACAACGCGTCCAGCAGGTGGACAAGGTGGCGGCAACAACCAGTTTGGCAATAAGAGCGTTGACCGCGGCTACGGCCAGAGCACAACGGGTGGACGACAAAACGTTGGCGGCACAACGCCGGCCGCTCGGCCAGCAACGGGAAATACTGCTGCGACCAGGCCGGCGACCGGAACAGCGCCTGCAGCTCGACCTGCTCCCGGGAATGCCCCTGCGAATCGTCCTGCAGCAGGAAACACACCCGCGGCGCGACCTGCGTCTCAACCGGCGAGCCGGCCACAATCCAATGGCGGCGGAGCCTTCGGAGGCGCAAGCAATGCCAGTGCAGATCGCGCAGCCAGCAATCGCGGGCGAGCCAGCATGAGTGCCCCGCAACAAAAAGGCGGTGGCGGAAATAAGCCAGCCGCCGCTAACACCCAGAGGAAGAGGTAACCGACCATGAAGAGCATGAGAATCGCGGTTGCTCTAGCGTTGTATGCAATTTCGTCCGTTGCGATGTGCTCCGCTACGGAGCAGAAAACCTTTGCCACCCCAAGCGAAGCGATCCAGTCGTTAATGGCGGCGGTTGAGTCTGGAGACCAAGATGCGCTGCTGGCCATTTTCGGCGACGAGGGCAAAGATCTGATCTCGTCAGGTGACGCGGTCCAGGACAAGGCGGGACGCGATGGTTTTGTGAAAGCATACAAAACCAAACACTCCATCGTGACGGTTGATGCCAAAACGCGGTTGCTTCAGGTAGGCGCGAGAGATTGGCAGATGCCTATTCCCATCATCGAGGAAGGCGGCAAATGGCGCTTCGATACCGCTGCCGGAAAACAGGAGTTGATCTACCGGCGCATCGGTGACAACGAGCTAGGGGCCATTGCCGCCTGCCGCGGATTCATCGCGGCGCAAACGGACTATGCGGCCGAAGGACATGATGGTTTGCCGGCGGGAATTTTCGCTCAGAGGCTCAAAAGCGAGCCCGGAAAGCAGAATGGGCTGTACTGGGAAGTCAAAGAGGGAGATCCACCGAGTCCCGCTGGAGACTTTCTGGCGAAGGCTGGAGATGAAGGCTACGAAAAAGGCGATCCTTATCACGGATACTACTATCGAATCTTGAAGGCGCAAGGTGCTGCGGCCCCGGGCGGCGCGATGAGCTATGTGATGGACGGCCAATTGAAAGGAAAAGTAGCCTTGGTTGCTTATCCGGCGCAGTACAAAAGCAGCGGCGTGATGACGTTCATCATCAACCAGGACGGCGTTGTGTATCAGAAAGATTTGGGCGAGAACACCACGGATCTGGCGAAAGCTATGCAGGAATACAACCCCGATAAATCGTGGAAGAAAGTTACAGACTAAGCCTGTAGCTGACCAGCCGAGTTTCGCATTGCGGATTTTCCTTATTTTGTGGGCCGCAGATAAGGAACAAATCCACGAGTGTTGGTGCGGAGCTTATAGACGGATTTCGTTGCCGTGATATAGAGCGTGCCATAGTCCGGGTCGCCCCAAGCGAGATTCGCAGGCTGCTCCGGCAAAACTATGGTGCCCAGGTGCTGGCCAGTGGAATCCCACACCCAGATTCCTTCCGGACCCGTGACGTAGAGATTCCCGTCGCGATCCACTTTCATGCCATCGGGCACCCCACCTTTTTTGGGCCCCGCTTCACTAGCGAAGATGTGGCCGTTCTGCAACGTGCCGTCCGGTTGAAAATCGTACACGCGGATGTTCCGCTGTTCACTGTCGTCCACATAAAATTTCTTGCCGTCCGGAGAGAAGGCTAAGCCGTTCGGCTGGCTCAGTTCCTTGGTGAGGAGGCGGACTTCTCCTGTGGCGGCGTCCAGCCGGTAGACACCTTGAAACGGAATCTCCTGTTTTTCGCCTTGCGGCAGGTCCAGCGCCGGATCCGTGAAATATATCGCGCCATCGGGGCCGAGCACGACGTCGTTCGGACTGTTGAAACGCTTGCCTTCGAAGCGATCTGCTAGGATGTAGTACTTGCCGTCGGGCTCAATGCGGATGATCGCACGGAGCACACTGGCGCAGTCCAGCAATTTTCGATTGCGATCGTAGGTGTTTCCGTCGGGATCGCCAAGGGCGATAAGTTCTTCTTTGTGGCCGTCGGGATACACGCGAAAGATCTTGTTAATCTCCTCATCGCTCACATAGACGAACCCAGCCGAGTCCCAGACTGGCCCTTCCGTGAAACCAAAGCCAGTGGCGAGCGTTTCGAGTTTTGCGTCATGAGAAAACAGTTTCCAAAATTGTGGTAATTCCCCGCGCAGTTGGAATTCGCGTGCCGTACCACTCGCTTGAACTACGCTGAAGAGAAAACCCGCCATCAAGAGCGTAGCTGCAATGCGAAGGGTACTTTTCATCTCAAATTGTCCGTCTTCAGTTGTCATCTTCACCATCCACTTCGGTTTTGGTTTTTCCCGTCCTGGCAACAGTGAGTAGGTAGCTCACGAGGTCATCCAGTTCATTAGGTTTCAGGAGCACGCCGTAATCGGCGGGCATGATGGGTTCCGAAAGAAATTCGAGATGCAGGACGCCAGACCTGGTCAAGAAATGGAAAGTGCCGTCGCGAGATTGCAATTGAATCGAAAAATTGTCCTCGTTGCGGATGATGCCAGTAAATTTTTGCGAATTGCGCATAGTGATCACAGCAGTTTTGTTGGCTTTGTCGGCGCTATCGCCAGCCTTCAGAACGTTGGCGCGAATTTCCGCTGGGGATAGAGTTGTGCCATATGTTGTGAGGTCGCGTCCCAGGAAGCCACCGACTCCTTGTAGCACGTGGCATTCCGAGCAGCGAGCCTTGCCGAAGAACAAAACTTTGCCAGTGCGGGGATCGCCAGGGAATGCCGCCACCGCACCTTTGCCCTGCAGTGAACGAACATACCCGAGCAGCGCTTTCAGTCTTGCGTTACCAAGGGAATCAAAGGGAGGCATTCCGGCCGCTGGCCGCCCAGCACGGAGAATTTCCAAAAGTTCGGCGTCGGAGAGTTGAACGACTTGCTGGCGCGTAGCGATATCCGGTCCCCGCTCGCCTCCACGCCCGTCCAGGCCGTGACAGCCTGCGCAGACCGATTCGAAGACTTGGTGTTGCTCCTCTTTTGTTTGCTGTGGAGTTCTGGAACGGACTGCCGGTTGCGTAAGAGTGATCTGCGCAGAAACAAAGACGACCACGCAAAGAAAAACAATCACCATCCGTCGAAAGCGGAACTGGTGGCGGAAGCTGCCGGAAGAGTTACAGAAACTCATGTTGGTTGACCGGGCCTAGCACCGGCACGACCGAATGGCGGCCGGTGCCGATTCGATAGGCTGGGCTAAAAAAGAAACTTGGCTGCAATCTGTATGACGCGTGGAGAGTACGCACTGGTCACGACGCCAAGCTGCTGTTGATGAGACCGCTGGGATTCTGAAATTGCGCATGGTTCCAGACGTTAAACGCTTCAAAACGCAGTTGTAGCATTTTGGATTCGGTAATATTCGTGTTCTTTAGTAGCGCCATGTCCCAGTTGTTCAAGCCTGGGCCTGAAAAGAATCGGCGATTGGCATTGCCGATTACCCCGAGGGTCTCCGGGGCGAAATAACCGGTATTGAAGTAGGGCAAGCCGCTCGGCGGATTCTTGCTTGTAGTACCTCCACCGGTGAACAGTTGTCCGCTCCCGGAAAGTTGTGGAACGTCGACGGGTGCGGAGGTAACCCCGTACAGAGAATTATCGTCATTCTCCGACAGAGTGATCGGCAAGCCCGTCGCAAAGGTCGTAATGCCAGAGAGAGACCAACCTGCTAGCAACTTGTTAGGGAATCCGTGGTCGGCATGGAATAGCTTCTCAAATTCGAAATTGAAGTTATAGCTGGCCACGAAATTCTGATGCACGTTGAACGCACAGAGGGCGCGGCTTAACCGGGGATCAAAAGGGATCGTCGAATCCTGCAACCCGGAAGAATTGTCCAGACACTTTGCGAGGGTGTAGCCGTTCACCGACTGATTCCCCGAATTCAATCCGCCGGAAGGAGAACGATCATTCATTCCGGGTGCCTGCGCTCCATAGGCTGAGGGAACTACGCCAGGCTGCAGAGACAACAGATCGGTATAGGCCCGGCCGTTCAATGGTACCGTGGTCCTCCGAGTGCCGGTGATGACTTCGCCCATTTGCGTGCTCTGCGTTTCCACCTGCACTGCGTCGCTGTGCACTTCGATGTTTTCCGACGTCGTGCCGACTTGCAAGGTCACGTCCACCTTGACCGCCGAGTTGGCGTCAGCGACTACATTCGTTTGGCGAAATGTTTTGAATCCCGATTGATGGACTTCCACGTCGTACGTGCCAATGGGCAGCGTCGGGAAACTATAATAACCTTTGGAATCCGTAACGGTTTCCGTGCGGATGCCGGTGCGGGTTTCGATGGCAATGACCTGGGCTCCGGTAACCACGGCTCCACTCGGGTCGATAACTAGCCCGGAGATACTCCCGGTAATGCCGGCCCAAGCAACGGTCCCCAGAAGCAATGCCCATAGGAGAAAAAGAAGGCAACGCGAGCGAAGATGCATAGCTACACCCCTTTGTGTGACTTAGACCCCTAAATTGAACCCTGCTCGGTAGCAGTGCGGACAAACTCCCCGGTTCAAGCACCTTGCCGATGAGTGGCCTTGCACCTCCTTGGTGTCTTGAAATACCCTATCGCGTGACGAGTGTCAACCACTTTCTGGGAGCCTACCCTGAATTTTGCCCACCTTAAATCGATTCAAAAGTATTTCGCATCGTGCCCGCGCGGTGGTAAAGTCCTCTTCAATTGAAGAGGGGAGGACCTATGAATCAACCATTTTCCCTTGTCCGAGGTGTCTGCGTTCGCAAAGGCTTGATGGTTTGCTCGCTCCTTTTGGCCGGTGTTTTGGTGTTCGCCGCCCTGCCGTTGGCGCACCCTCGCCCGCAAGCGCCGGCCGCGGATAATGCAGCAGCCTTGCTGGAAGGCTATCGGCATGTAGAAGTTGCGTCTGTTTCCGACGCCTTAGAACAGTTGACCGGGCACAAAATGTACATGTCGCACCGCATGCGGCCAATCTTCCCCACCAAATTCGCGGGATTCGCGGTGACGGTGCTGTTGAAAAAAGAGGCTAACGAAGATCCCAACGCTCTGAACGGCATGCTAGCCGCGATCGACGACGGTACGAAAGATTCCGTCTACGTTATGGTTGTGGAAGACGGTAACGATATCGCGGGAATGGGCGGGCTGATGGGCACGGCCATGTATTCCCGCGAATATGCTGGCGCCGTAATTGATGGTGGCGTTCGAGACGTAGCGTACTTGAAGAAAATCGGATTTCCCGTGTATTCGCTGGGAATCGTTCCCTCCACGTCCATTCATCATTACCGCTTTGCGGGCTCCAATATCCCGGTAGTTTGCGATGGCGTGGAAGTGAAAGCGGGCGACATTATTACGGCCGATCAGGACGGCGTGGTGGTGGTGCCCCGCGCCGACGCGCAAAAAATCTTAGCACTTGCCCAGGAGATGGATTTCAAAGAGCACTCCATGTACGCCTACATCGAGAAGCTGAAATCCATTCAGGAGGCCGTGAAGAAATTCGGGCGGCTCTGACGTTCAGGGGAACAGGATGGGGTTATTCCGGCAGAAAAGGAATGGGAGTTGGCGCGCCACCCGCGGTTACGCGATAGCCTTGGGCGCGGTTTTGCCGGTGTTGTGCGCCCTCGCCCATGCACAGGAAGTGCCCGTGCGAGGGTGTCACATCGAGGCTGTCGAGTTCGAAGGTTGGCACGCGCAACAGGTTTCCCATGCACGGGTGAACTTGCTGCTCGTTCCGCAGTTCGGCGGCCAGGTCATGCAGGTTTCCTCTGAGGGCCACCCCTATCTTTTTGTGAATTGGAGGCAAGAATTCCTAGCCCGATGAGATGCGCAATCCAATGCCTGCGCCTGGCTCTTGTGTCGGGATGTATGATGGGGATCACCGTGGCGCAAGAGAGTGGCCAACCTTCGTTTTCGGTCAACGTCGATGTTTCGCCGGCGCAACTTCTTGCGCAACCGGTTGGCAGGAATTGGCTGTCTTACAACGGGGATTACACCGGACGGCGCTACAGCAGCCTCGACCAGATCAACACCACTAATGTGAATCAATTGCGTGCCCACTGGGTTATGCACGCGCCTAATTCAGACAGCCTGGAAGTTACGCCGGTCGTGGCGGATGGCATGATGTTCGTCACTTCCGCCAATGATGCCTATGCTCTCGATGGCCAGACGGGAAGAATGGTCTGGCACTATTCGCGACCGCTCACCGAGGGGCTCATCGACGACGCTTCGCAGCACCATAATCGCGGCATAGCAATCTGGCACTCGCGCATTTACATGGAAACCGACAACGCTCACCTGCTTTGTCTGGACGCGCGTTCCGGACACCAGATATGGGACGTAGCGTACAGCGATGGAAGCAAGAATTACGGTGCCACCAGTGCTCCCCTGGTAGTTAAGGACAAAGTGTTGGTCGGAACGTCCGGTGGGGATGATGGCGTTCGCGGATTTGTCGCCGCCTACGACGTGGAGAGCGGAAAAGAGGCTTGGCGCTTCTGGACGATTCCAGGTCCGGGCGAAGCTGGTTCGGCGAGTTGGCCCGGTGACTTGTATTTGCATGGCTGCGGCACCACGTGGATGCCCGGCACGTTTGATCCCGAACTCAATACGATTTACTGGGGCACAAGCAATCCGTGCCCCGATTTCGACGGCGATGTGCGCCCTGGCGACGATCTCTACACGGATTCTGTTCTCGCGCTCGATCCGGACAATGGCAAACTGAAATGGTATTTCCAGTTTACACCTCACGATCTATTCGATTACGACGCGACTGAGACTCCCGTGCTCATCGATGCCGTTTATGCCGGGCAGCCCCGCAAACTTCTTGCCGAAGCCAATCGAAACGGCTTTTTCTATGTTCTGGACCGTACCGACGGAACCTTTCTTTCCGCTGCTCGTTTCGCCGAGAAATTGAACTGGGCAAAGGCCATCGACCAGCAAGGGCGGCCTATCCGCACGGGCGTGATGCCCACTGCCGAGGGCACGCGCGTGTGTCCCGGCTTCAGCGGGGCGACAAATTGGTACGCGCCTTCATTCAATCCCGAAACGCATCTCTTCTATTTTTTGGCCACGGAGAATTGCGATTTGTATTTCAAGAAGGAAGAGAGGTTTCAGGAAGGGAAGGCGTTTTATGCCACGGGGGTCAAACGTAGTCCCGGCGATAACCGGCAACGCGTTTTACTCGGCTTCGCCCTCGAGTCTGACAAGCCCGCCTGGACTTCCCCCCAGATCGGCTCCGGCCATTCGTTCGCTGGGACGATGACCACCAAAGGCGGCCTGGTTTTTTTTGGAGACGATGCGCAATCGTTCGAAGCTGTCGATGCGCGGTCGGGAGTTCCTTTGTGGCATTTCCAGACCGGGCAGAATTTTCATGCATCGCCTATGTCCTACGCGATCAGCGGGGTTCAATATGTCGCAGTGGCTTCGGGAAGCGACATTTTCAGTTTTGCTTTGCCGTAAGGAAGACAGCTATACCTAATCTAAGTAAAGGAGACATTCCATGGTTACGAATTTGCGTTCTCGCAGGAGTTTTGCCGCACGACTGGCTTCGCTCTTCACCGGTGTTGGAGCCGTCAGTTTGCTTTCGAATTCCGCTCCTGCGGCCGCCCAGGCACCCAGCGGCGTCCAGAAGTTGAATTTCGAAGGCAAGCCTGCGGACAAGGGCTTCATCACTCCTCTTATCATTCACAACGGCGTCATCTATATCGCAGGTATAGGCGCGCATTCCCACAATAAAGGCGAATTCCCCAAGGACATCACCAACCACACCAAGAGCGTGATGGAAAGCGTCAAGTCGGTCATCGAAACCGGCGGCGGCACGATGGACAGCATCCTTCAGCTCACTGTCTACCTTGCCAACATCGACGACTACAATGGTATGAACGAGGTCTTCAAAACATATTTCCCCAATGGTGGCCCGGCCCGTACCACCGTTGCCGTCGCCGCACTCCCCGGCGACTCGCTGGTTGAAATCAATTGCACCGCTGCGGTTGTGAAAAAGTAAAGGAAGCAAAGGAAAAGGAGAACAATAATGGGACTCAGTTTGCAATGGACTCGCCGATCTTTCATGGGCAGCCTCGGTGCTCTTACCGCGGCGATGTCGAATCCCCGAAAGCTGCTCTCCTCTCCTGCTGTGCCAGTGGAAACGAAGATCACGGGATTCGGTTCGACGGGAAATGTGTACGACGAACTCGGCGTCACTACCGTGATTAACGGGCAGGGCACCATGACGGTTTTGGGCGGCTCCCTTATGCGCCGGGAAGTCGAGGCCGTCATGGCCCTGGCCGGCAAGCACTTCGTGAGTATTCCGGATCTCGAGGTAGCGGCCGGCAAACGCATTGCGGAAATGCTGAAACTTCCCGCCGGATACTCGGCCATTGTTACTTCTGGTGCGGCCGCGGCCATGGAGTCGGGTCTCGCCGGCATTCTTACCGGCGATAATCCGAAGTTCATTGAACAAATTCCCGACCTTACGGGCATGAAGTCTGAAGTGATCATCCAGAAAACGCATCGCAATCCTTTCGATCATCAGCTTCGCAACACCGGCGCGAAGCTGATGGTGATCGAAACGCGAGACGAATTGCGCAAGGCGGTGAATCCCAACACGGCGATGATGCATTTTTCCAATTTCGCCAATGAAGAAGGACAAATTAAGGTGGACGAATGGGTGAAATTTGGCAAGGAATTCAATATTCCCACCTTTATTGATGCCGCTGCCGATACGCCTCCCGTTTCCCATCTTTGGGATTACGCGAACATGGGCTACGATCTCATCGCCTTCAGCGGCGGCAAGGCCATGCGCGGACCACAATGTGCCGGGCTCTTGCTGGGACGCAAGGATCTGGTCGCGTACGCGCTCCTGAATAACAGTCCCCACGAAGACACCATCGGCCGAAGCCAAAAAGTGGGCAAAGAAGAAATTGTTGGCATGGTGAAAGCGCTTGAGTGCTACCTGAATGACGATCACCAAGCGCTCAATAAAGAATGGCAACAGCGACTCGAACTCATTTCTGCGAAAGTCACGACTCTGCCGTCCGTGACCACCAGCTATTTCCTGCCGGACCTGGCCAATCACGTCCCTCACATGGAAATTAAATGGGATCCGCAGCGCATCGAGATTACGCCGAAGGACGCGAGCATGGCGCTGCGCCAGGGAACCCCTTCCATCGTGCTTTCTGCCGGAGAGCGTCGCGGCGCGCTTTCCATGAATTCGTTCATGTTGCAGCCGGGCGAAGACGCAATCATCGCCGACAAACTCTACCAGCTTCTCAAAGCGCACTCCGCATGAGCGCTCCCCGGATAGAAACTGCTCAGCGGAGCTTCCATGCCTGAGCAGGTGCGTAGCAATGTGCGCTGGTTCCTCGTTTTTTGGCTGTTCATCCTCAGTGCTGTCTCTTTTCTGGACCGGGTGAACATTTCGGTTGCTGCGAGCGCCATTGCTTCTGAATACCGGCTTAGTGACGTGCAGTTAGGCTGGGTGTTCAGCGCTTTTCTGTGGGGGTACGCGCTTTTTCAAACATTCGGCGGCTGGCTGGCCGATCGCTTGGGACCGCGCCTGGTTCTGACTGCCGGCGTGGTGTGGTGGGGGGTATTTACGGCACTTACCGCTGCGGTTTCTCCGGCCCTTACCGGTGCGGTGTTCTTTTTTGTCTGTGTACGGTTTCTTCTGGGTGCCGGCGAGGCCATCATTTTTCCCGCTTCGAATCAGTTCGTGACGCGATGGATTCCTACGCAGGAACGGGGCATCGCGAACGGTTTGATCTTCGCCGGAGTCGGCGCGGGAGCCGGTTCCGCTCCGGCAATTGTCACCTACATCATGGTGCACTACGGCTGGCGGTGGTCGTTCTGGCTGAGCGCGGTGCTCGGCTTACTCGTCGGAATCATCTGGTTTCTTTCCGCCCGGGACACGC
Organism: Candidatus Acidiferrales bacterium; assembly: GCA_963775865.1. GTDB lineage: Bacteria > Acidobacteriota > Terriglobia > Acidiferrales > UBA7541 > Acidiferrum. The sequence goes on from CAVZKU010000004.1 coordinate 332,995, forward strand.
CAGAACAACACGCGCGCGTGTCTGCTTCCGAACTTGCGCACATCCAAACCGGACGGACAACGAATGCGCCTTCGGCGAACGCGGCTGCCGCGGGCAAACACGCTCCTCCTTGGAGCGTCATCCTCCGAAGTAAAGAAGTGTGGCTCGTGACGCTCAGCTATTTTTGCTTCGGGTATGTTGCTTGGATTTTTTTTAGCTGGTTCCACCGCTATCTCTTCAAGGTGCGTGGGCTCGATCTGAAATCCAGCGCGTTCTACAGTACGTTGCCTCCGTTGGCGATGGTCGCCTGCAGCTTGCTCGGTGGCGTCATCAACGACAAATTGACCAAGGCCTATGGCAAACGGGTGGGCCGGTGTGGAATTGCGGCCTTTGCCCTGTTTCTGACCGCGGTTCTTCTCGTGCTTGGGTCGCAAGCCGTAAGCGCCCAACTCGCAAGTTTGGTCCTTGCAGGTGGCGCGGGCGCTCTGTACCTGGCGCAGAGCAGCTACTGGTCGGTCACTGCCGATATCGCTGGTTCTCGCGCGGGCTCCACTTCCGGTTTCATGAACATGGGGGCGCAACTTGGAGGTGGTGTGACCGCTGTGCTGACTCCCGTCATCGCCGTTCATCTGGGGTGGACCTATCCTTTTCTGCTTGCGGCAACCCTCAGCGCTTTGGGTGCGGTGGCTTGGCTGGCTGTCGATCCTGCAAAGAACCTGGGGCGCGCGGCGCAAAGTTCCTCGTGACATCCATGCTCCTTCGTCCAAAAATAGGTTCGATTATGGTTCTGTTCTCCCAGTTCCAGGAGTCCCGCTGTGACCATCGAAAACGTTATCCATAAAATTCAGGAAATCGGCATAGTGCCCGTGGTTCGCGCGGCACATCTCGAGGAAGCCCGGCGGGCCGTAGACGCTATTTGTACCGGGGGCATCCCGGTGATTGAGATAACCATGACCGTACCGAAGGCTCCCTCGATGATCCAGGAACTCGTACGCCATTACGGAACTAACGTGCTGACCGGCGCGGGTACTGTTACCACCGTGAAGCAGGCGGAGATCTGTCTCGACGCTGGGGCGCAATTTCTGGTCAGCCCGGGACTGTCGGTTCCTGTTCTGGAGACCGCTGCGAAACGCGGTATTCTCGCGATCCCGGGCGCCTTGACTCCTACCGAAGTTATGGCGGCTCTCGAGGCCGGAGCGCAGCTTATTAAGATTTTCCCTTGCGGAAGCGCCGGGGGTCCGAAGCACATTAAAGCGCTCAAGGCACCCTTCCCGGAAACGCGGCTGATTCCCACGGGAGGCGTAAACTTGAATAACGCGGCTGAATATTTTGCCGCGGGTTCCTTCGCATTAGGAGTAGGTGCGGATCTAGTCGACTTGGCAGCCATTCGTCGCAATGAACCCGCAAAAATTATCGATATGGCAAAAGCTTTAGTGGACGTCGTGCGGTTAGCGCGATCGGCGAAAATCTAGGATTTAGACAAAAGGAACGTTTCGGGTACCAGGCCAGGCCTTAAGGTGGCTTTTCAGGAACGTGACACGAACGGCAGCGAGAATATCCTTCCATTTTCGTAACTCCTTAATTTGCAGTTGTTTGCAGGGGTTTAAGGGCGGAGATATGCCCTAACCGTCAACGGATACCTTTACGGTACACCCCCTGTATCATCCCATGACACCCAAGTAATAGTACTACAAACTTTACCTAGGGGTTATTCCCACTCTGGTAGCGGCTTAGACGGACTTTTCAGGACTTCTATGCTCTCAAACGACGTTCGCTTTATGCGCAATCAGGAGGTCGTCTCTCGCAAGATCCAAGGCGAGCTCATCCTCGTCCCCATTCGCAGCGGCGTCGGGGACCTCAACTCTCTTTATACGCTCAATCCGGTTGGTTCCGTCCTGTGGGAATTCATGAATGAAGGGCACACCGTCATTGAGATGGTTCAGCGGATTTGCGAAGAATTTGAAGTGACGAAAACGCAGGCGCAGCAGGACATCGAGACGTTCCTCGGGTCACTGCTAGATGAAAAGCTCGTGTTGTCGGTCGCGTAGGTGCTGCACAAAGAAAGGTGCGCTCGTGGTCCAGACTGCCACATATGGCGATTTTTCCAGTTTCCTTCACGGACGCTTCCAGGGCCGCCGTGTGCCCGTGGAAGTCTCCATTGAAGTAACCCACCGCTGCCCCCTCGAGTGCCAGCATTGCTACAACAACCTCCCGATGAGCGACACAAACGCCCGCAAGGAGGAGTTGACGTTCGAAGAGCACGTTCGGCTCTTGGATGAACTGGTCGATCTGGGCTGCCTTTGGCTTCTGTACACCGGTGGAGAGATTTTTGCGCGCAAGGATTTCCTGGATATCTATACGGAAGCCAAGAAACGCGGATTTCTCATTACGCTTTTCACCAATGGAACCATGATTACGCCGCGCGTGGCGGATCACCTGGCCAAGTATCGGCCCTTCAATCTTGAAATCACCTTGTATGGTGCCACACGGGAAACCTATGAAGCGCTGACGCGTATCCCGGGCTCGTTCGACCGCTGCATGCGGGGGATCGCCCTCCTGCTTGAACGTGGCCTGCCTCTCAAGCTCAAAACTGTTCCGACTTCCTTGAATGTCCACGAAGTTTACGAAATGAAGCGGTTCGCCGAGCAGGATCTGGGTGTGGAATTCAAATTTGATCCGCTCGTCAATCCGCGGACGGACTGCTCGCAGAGTCCGCTAGCCGTGCGATTGACACCCGAGCAGGCGGTCGCCCTGGAATTTCGCGATCCCGCTCGCCGGGGGGAATATCTTCGCCTCATCGAATCCGAGCTTGCGGCGAATCTTCCCGTGTCCACAAAGCGCTATACCTGCGGGGGGCGGGCACAACGGCTGCGCGATTGATCCCAAAGGTAAAATGACCATCTGTGTTCTTTCTCATCGCGATGGATACGATCTTCGTTCCGGAAGTTTCCAGCAAGGCTGGGATGGACGCCTGAAAGAAATCCGGGCCACGAAAACCACCAAGGAAACGATCTGCACGAATTGCCGCATCCGCACGCTTTGCAGCATGTGTCCCGCAAATGGGGAACTGGAAGGGGGCGACCCAGAAGGACCCGTGGATTTTCTATGCCAGATCGCGCACCTCCGCGCCTTTGCTCTGGGTATTCAAATCCCCGAACATGGGGACTGCGCTTGCTGCGAAGGCGGCAGCCAGCACACTCCGCTGCGCGCGTCTGCGCAGCGGATCAATCAAGATTCCGCGGCTCTCAGGAACATCATTCCGTTGCCGTCACCTCGGTCGACCGCTCTGCTTCCTGTACTCGATTCTCGCGGAGGTTGCTCCGCCGGAGGCTGTTCGTCCTGCGGCACTGAGACGTAAACCGGCCCAGAAGGAAAGCACGTCTTATGAAGGAAAGAGATAAACCCGAGACCAATAGCAAGCTCACTTACCAACCACCACCCCAGGTTGTGAGAGTCAGCCTTCGCCCGGAGGAGGCTGTCCTCGGCCATTGCAAGGTCGCCGGCGTCACCGGCCCTATCTCGGGCTCTTGCAGAACCTCGTTCTGCCGAACTTTCGGCTCCTGAATCGGAAGAGGAGCAAGGAAGAATCATGAAAAACGCCTCAGAACACTTGCCGAAAAAGAACGAAGCCAGACGGCTTGCCGTTTGTATTGGAGGATTTTCGTTTGGAATGTGGTGCGCGGGCAATATGCCGGTTGCCTTGGATCCGGAACATAAGCCCTTTCTTCTTCCCGCGGACGCCAAGCACGCTTGCCACTTTGAACTGGATATCGCTTGGACTGAAAGCTTGACCTTTCCTAGCGATCGCCCCTCTTTTTCTTCCGGTGGTTTGTGGTCTGCCTATCCGTCCGAAACCGGGACGAAATTCTATTTTTCCAGCCCCACGGTTGGCCCCGTGCCGTACAAAGCGGCATGGTTCGATCCCGCGTTCGAACGTGGACACGTGGTCTTGAATCGCGAGGCTTTTCCCGCGGAAAGCCCCGTTTTTCCGCTTGAGTATCCCCTCGACGAACTCGTGATGATGCATCGACTCGCCCTCGGCGAAGGCGTGGAAGTCCATGCGTTGGGTTTGGCCGATCAGGATGGGAGCGGCTATTTGTTTCCCGGCCACTCCGGCGCCGGTAAGAGCACGACCGCTCGCCTTTGGATGGCCCAGCCGGGCGTAAATCTGCTGAGCGACGATCGCATCATTCTTCGAAAGCACGACGACAAATTCTGGATGTATGGCACGCCATGGCATGGCGATGCTGGCGTTGCTTCGCCTGGCCGCGCTCCCCTTTCCGCGATTTTTTTTCTGGAGCAGGCCCCGGTCAACGAAGTTTCTCCGATAGCGCCGTCCAAGGCGGCCGCCGAACTCTTTGCCCGCGCCTTTGTTCCTCACTACCTGGAAAGCGGGATTCAATTCACATTAGGTTTTCTGGATCAGATCACACGCTCCGTGCCCTGTTCCATCCTGCGCTTCACTCCAACACCCCGCGCAGTGGAGGCCGTTCGTTATGCGCGTGTCTGAACCCGAGGTTCGAAAAGATTCTCGTTTGTTTGAAGAGCTTTGTGCGGCACTGCTGCGCCGCGGCAATGCGGTGCAGTTCCGAGTGAACGGCCAAAGCATGCGCCCGAATGTTTTGGATGGCGACGAGGTTGTGGTGGCCGCGGTCCCCATGGCAGAACTCCGCCGGGGCGATGTGGTTCTCGCGGCGAATAAGGATGGTCTCCGCGTTCATCGGCTCGATTCGCTCGATCCCTCGCGCGGAGTAGCCACCCTACGCAGCGATACCGCTCTTGAGTTTGATTCTCCGGCCCAGCGAGTTTTCGGCAAGGTCGTTATCCGGCGCTATGGATCGCACGAACAGAGTCTGCCTGCGTTGCAAACGCGTTTTGTTCATCCTTTGCGGACCATCGTTCGTCGGTTAAGTGCCGCCGCACGATTGCGGTTACGCCGGTTGGGCATGCTGCTCATGGGAATCGCGACGTTCGTGTTCCTCTGCGGCTCATTCCTGGCTCCCGCAGCCCTCGCACAAGCAGACCTTTCGCTCGCGCAGACGCCTTCGGTCACCGCTGTTGCCACCGCCACGAACTATACCTACACCGAAACGGTCACGAACAAGGGTCCGAATGCTGCTGCCGCCGGCACCATCGTCGTCTACCAGCAGACGCCTGCGAATACGACCTTTCAAACCATCACTGCGACCAACTGGACATGCACAAATGCCGGTGGTGGCGGCTTGGTTGCCGGCTACACCGGACCGATCATTTGTACCTTCAATAACGCGCTCGGAGTGAATTCCGCGACAAATACGATTGTCCTGACCGAACAGATCGCCAGTGGCACCGCCGCGGGAACAGCAGTATTGAACTCCGCTACCGTGACCTCTTCGACGACGACCGACCCCACGCCCTCGAACAACACCGCCATCTCCACCATTCTTGTTGAGCCGGCAGGTTCAGCCGACTTGGCCATTTCGATGACCGCGGCGCCCACGCCAGTGTTTGTCTCCTCCAATTTGACCTACACGATTGGCGTGGAGAATCTGGGCCAGGCCACCCTGAACGGTGTTTCGAATCTGGTTTCGGACACTCTGCCCTCCGGTGTTACTTATGTTTCTTCGTCCGCTCCCGCCGGTTGGAACTGCTCGGGAACGGCCACGGTCCAATGCTCCCTGACGGGCTCATTCGCGATGGGCCAGACGGCGACATTTACGATCACCGTGACCGCCCCGGCCAGCGCAACAGCCCTACGCAACACTGCGCAGATCAATCTGTCCACGGATCCCAACACTTTGAATAACACTGCAACCATCGTCACCGTGGTTCAACCTCTTGTGTGTGCAACTCCGGGGAAGGACGGCGCAGGCGGGACTCTGACGGGAATCGTCAACGCCTATTATGCCCCCACGACGGCGGGAAATCTTGCCGCGGGTTCCACTTCTGTTGTTCTGGGAGCAGCCTCTGGGCTTGCGCACGCAATCGCGGCTGGGGATCTGCTGCTCATCATCCAGATGCAGGATGCGGTAATCAACAGCACAAATACCAGTTCGTATGGGAGTGGTGCGTCGGGCATCGGATCTGGCGCAACCAGTCTCGCGAGTTCCGGCCTGTTTGAGTTTGTTACCGCGACGAATGCCGTGCCCACCAGCGGCGGCACGCTCCAATTCACGGGTTCTGGTCCGAGTGGCGGCCTGCTGAATACCTACACCCTGAACGCGTATTCGTCGACGCAAGGACAGCAAACATATCAAGTCATTCGCGTTCCGCAATTCACCTCGGCCACGTTGAGTTCGGGACTTCTGCCGCTTGCCTGGAATGGCTCCGTTGGCGGCGTTCTCGCCATTGACGTTTCTTCCCAACTCACCTTGGGTGGAACGGTTGCGGCTGACGCTCTCGGCTTCCGGGGAGCCGGCGGGAGAATCCTCGCAGGTGGAACCGGTGCAAACACGGACTACCTTACCCTTGCCACAGACGCCACGAACGGTTCCAAAGGCGAAGGCATCGCAGGTACGCCACGCTACCTTGCTCCGGCAACCATTACCACAACGACAACGGCCACGAACACAGGCGTCGAAGGGCTTCCCAGCGGAAGCTACGCGCGCGGCGCGCCGGGCAATGCCGGAGGTGGTGGCACCGACGGCCATCCATCCGGCAACGATTACAATTCGGGTGGTGGCGCGGGAGGAAATGGTGGTGCGGGCGGCCTCGGTGGCTACGGGTGGAACAGCTTTGTCGCGCTCAACTCCACAGACGGCGGTTTCGGCGGAGCGGCATTTCCCGCTTCCACCAGCGCTCTCGTGATGGGTGGCGGCGGAGGCGCGGGCACGACCAATGACGGCTCCTATTACATTTCGTCGAGCAACCACAGCGCCGATTGCGGAAACACCTGCACCGGGATTTACAGCAGTGGTGGCGCCGGAGGCGGCATCATCATCGTGCACACGGGTTCTGCTGTGGGCACGGGAACCATTACCGCAAATGGCCAATCTACGCTAAGCACTGACAATGACAGCACGGGTGGCGCCGGCGCTGGCGGTTCCATCCTTTTCTTTGCGAATAGCGGCCCACTCAGTGGCCTCACTGTTAGCGCCAATGGCGGCTCCGCGGGAGACGCGTGGCCGGAAGAAGCTCCGGCAGGTTTTCCAGGTCAACGCCACGGACCCGGCGGCGGTGGCGGTGGTGGCGTCATTCTTCTCTCTGGCTCTCCCGCAGCAGGCAGCGTAGCGGGAGGGAGCAATGGTTCTACCGACACGGTGCAAGACTCCTACGGCGCGACTCCTGGGCAAGCCGGCATCGTGGCAACGTCGCACATCATTACGGAAACTCCCGGTACGCAGCCGGGCGCCTATTGTGCCGGAGCGGACCTTGCGGTTACCAACTCGGGTTCGCCTGCCATCGTTCTTCCCGGCGCCAACATTACCTATACCCAAACGGTTACAAACAGCGGCCCCTTCGATGCGGTTAATGCGGTTTTCAGCGAGGGGATCCCGGCGAATACACTGTTTCAGTCGATAAATACCGTGGCCGGTTGGACTTGTACGACACCCGGAGTAGGTAACACGGGCACGATTAGCTGCAGCAATCCGGATTTTGCGAATGGTGGGAATGTCACCTTCACCGTTGTCGTTCAAGTGGGAAATGGAACGACCAGCGGCACACAGATCGTTGATGTCGATAACATCACTTCGGGCACCGCGGACCCCAACCTCACCAACAATAGCGCAACCGCGATCAACAGTGTCGGCACGGGCACCCAAGCCGACCTCGGCGTGACGAACACGTCGTCTTCTCGCACCGTTGCCCCCGGTTCCAACTTCACCATGACCGCTGTCGTCACAAACTATGGCCCCGCCACAGCCTCGGCATTGGTGTTCAGCGAACCTACGGCGAGCAACGCCGCGGGGACGCCCACAGTGGGAACTGCAGCCGGTACGATCAACGCCACGTTTGTCTCCTTGGCCACGCCTAGCGGTTGGACCTGCACGACTCCTACCGCGGGGTCGACTGGCACCATCAGTTGCTCGACCAGCTCGATGGCCCTCGGCGCCACGGCGACATTTCCGATTGTCATGAATGTTGCGAGCACAGTGCCAACCGGTACCGTGTTCTTGGGCTATGCGAACATCACTTCGTCCACGCCCGATCCGAATCCCAGTAACAACTCCGCCACGGCATCCATAACGGTGGCCACTTCCGGCCAGGCGGACCTGGCAGTGACGAGTTCTGGCACACCCAACCCCGCGACTCCGGGCAACAACATCACCTATACGCAATCCATTACGAACAACGGTCCTCTGGCCATCATGGCTTCAGCCACGACGACGGTTACCTTTACGGACGCCTTGCCCTACATCAACACCAATCCTGGCGTCCCCTACGCTACGCTTGCCTCTGCTTTTGCCGCTCCCGCTGGGTGGACTTGCACGACTCCTTCCTTGGGCACCACCGGAACCATCTCCTGCACCTTGAACTCGGGCCAGACTCTCGCGGTCGGCGCCGTCGTGAAATTCCCGCTGGCCGTCAAAGTCCCCTCAGGCACGGCATCCGGTTCCACCCTCACCAATGCTCCCCACATCTCCAGCACCGTTTCCGATCCCAATACCGCAAATAACACCGCCACGGTCACTACGATCATTGCTTCTCCTTCGCAGGCGTATCTCACCATTGCCAAGACGGCTTTGCCCGAACCTGTCAATGAGGGCACGAATCTTGTTTACACCATCCTCGTCCAGAATGCCGGTCCCGCTACGGCGCAAAACGTAGTTGTCACCGATCCTATCCAGACGGCTCAGGTGACGTACGCCTCTTCTTCCACCACCCTGGGTACTTGCACGTACAGCACGACCACCGTCACCTGCAATCTGGGTAATCTCGGCGTCGGCGCCACCGCTGTCATTACCATCAACGTTTCCGCCATTACTTTCAGCTCTTCTGGTGTTCCTTGCCCCGGCTATGCGAACCCGCCGGGAGTGGGCTCTTGCAACACTGCCACCCTTTCCACGACTACTCCTGACGCCAACCCCACAACTTCCTCTAGCGTCGGGACCACGATTCAATCTACAACCGCCGTGGAACTTTCCTCCTTTAACGCTTATGTCCAACCAGACGGCACCGTCCGGCTGGTTTGGCACACAAGCGAAGAGTCGCGGAATCTCGGATTCCATGTGTATCGCGAGGACGGATTGGGCCGCCATCGTGTCGACCCCGCGCTGATTGCGGGCGCAGCACTACTTCTGGGCAAGTCAAGACCTCAACACGCCGCGAAAACTTATGCGGCGATTGATGCGCAGCCAGCTACGAACGCAGCTTACTGGCTAGAAGACGTCGACATCAATGGCACGCGGACTCTACATGGTCCGGTCTATGCAAAACCGGTTCCGGCCGAACCGTCCCAGCAGGCGCCGGTTTCTCCCTCACTTTCGCAACTCCACGCGGCCGCCCGCCTGACCGGCGGACCGCCGCGCCCGCAGTTTACGCCGCAGCCGGTGCCTCCACCGGTTCCGCCTGGCACGAAAATTTTCAACGCCGCGGATCACGTCGCGGTCAAAATTTCCGTGGATCAGCAAGGTTGGTATCACATCCCGTTTTCGCAGCTTTTCTCCGCCGGGCTCAGTCCGAACACAGAGCTCCGCTGTCTCCATCTCTATGCGGAAGGAATTGAGCAGCCCATGCTGCTCGTCGGTCATTCGGCAGGCATCGCGTCGTCTTCCGACGCCATCGAGTTCTATGGCACGGGCATCGACACTCCGTTCTCCGCGGACCGCGTTTACTGGCTTGTCGCCGAATACCTCCCCGGGAAACACATCCTTGCTGCGCCTGCCGCACCTTCCGATGCTCCGGGCGGAATCAGTTTTCCCTTCACCACGATTCTGGAAGAACGCACCGTCTATTTCGCCGCACTGCTGAATGGTGAAAACAACGACAATTTTTTCGGCGCGGTCATCACCTCCGATCCTGTGGATCAAACACTGAACGTCGTCCACAGAGATACTTCTTCGTCCCAGCCGCTAACGCTCGCTCTCGCGCTCCAAGGCGTAACCGACGCGCAACAGCACTCAGTCTCCGTTCAATTCAACGGCACGTCCATAGGCACGTTCAATTTCTATGGACAAGTCCTAGTCACGCAATCTTTTTCCATTGACCCTTCCCTGGTTCTCGATGGCGCAAATGCGGTTACTTTAACCGCCCTCGATGGCGACAACGATGTCAGTGCCGTCCAGTCCATCCAGCTCCATTATTTACACACATATGCTGCCGACTCTGATTGGCTGCAGGCCAGCGCGCACTCAGGAACGAATGTACATATTTCCGGCTTTTCGAATGCGCAAGTTCGCGTTTTTGATATCACCGATCCTCTTAGCATTTCTGAACTCACCGACAAAACTGATCTGGAATCGGGTTCCTACGGCGTTACCGTCGCCATCCCGCGATCGTCCGATGAGCTCCGCACGATCCTGGCGTTCTCATCGGACACGCTTTCCTCACCGGTCGCGACTGCGCCACATATGCCGACACTGCTCGATGAACGTCGTGCGGGCGCGGACGTAGTCATCATCACTTACCCTGATTTTGTTGCTCAACTGAAACCGCTCGAGCGTCTGCGCGAGTCCCAGGGCCATAAGGTGGCTCTCGTTACCACGGATCAGATCTTTGACGACTTTAACTATGGCGAACGCAGTCCGTTCGCGATTCGGAGCTTTTTGCAGGACGCCGTGTCGCACTGGGTGCGTAAACCGCAGGCCGTGCTTCTTGTCGGCGATGCCTCTATGGATCCCAGGAATTATCTCGGCTTTGGCGACTTTGATTTCGTGCCTACGCGCATCATCGAAACGGCTGCATTCAAAACCGCATCCGACGAGTGGTTCACGGACTTCCGGCAAAACGGCTTTGCAACGATTCCCACAGGCCGACTGCCGGTCCGGACCACTGCGGATGTTGAGCTTCTTGTTTCGAAGATCCTCAGTTACGAGCAGGGCGCCGACTCCGGTTCCTGGAATGGACAAGCGCTCCTGATTGCGGACCAGAATGTCGACGCGAATTTCACGTCGGCGGTCACGTCAGCCGCGGCGACGTTGCCTTCTTCCTTGCAAACGTCGCAGATTCTTGCGGACGGTCTCGACCCGGCTTCGGCACACTCGCAGATTGTTGCGGCCCTCAATAATGGGACACTGCTTGTCGACTACAACGGCCACGGCGCGGAACAACAGTGGTCTTTCGCTGACCTGTTCGACAATAACGACGCGATCGCGCTGACCAATGGCGGCCGCCTCCCCGTCTACCTCTTGATGGATTGTCTCAACGGTTTGTTCCAGGACGTCTATGCACAGAGCCTCGCCAAAGCAATAATCCTGGCTCCCAATGGCGGCGGCGTCGCTGTCTGGGCTTCTTCTGGATTTACGGACCAGCCTCCTCAAACCGCCATGAACTTGGCGCTTCTCCACCAGCTAGCTCTCCATCCCGGAGATCCTCTGGGACTCTTGATCCTGCATGCCAAGGCCGGCACAACAGATAGCGACGTTCGGCGCACTTGGATCCTGTTCGGAGATCCTTCGATGAAGCTCCATTTCGCGCCTAATGCGTCCCCGGCTTCTGTCTCTCATCCTGGTCTCGGCGTAACCACGCCCCAAAGTATTCCCAATAACTGCCCACGCGGAATTTCATGTCCAAAGGAGAATCCATGAGCTCGAAAACCGCTCGCTGGTTAACCGTGACTGTCTTGTTCCTGGTGGCATGCGCTGGTACGCCTCTCATGGGTCAGTCCTCGGCGCAGACGGCCGCGCTCGGACTCATTGCAAAGACTTCGGGTGGCCAAATCGGCAACGCGGCGGCGTCCGAAGGTTCCTCGATTTATTCCGGTGATTATCTCTCCACGTCCGAGAACGGTTCGATACTTGTACGGATTGGCACGCTCTCTTTGGAATTGCAGAGCTCCAGCGCAGTGCACATCTATCGCGCACCGTACGGCGCGATTGTGGAACTGAATCGGGGAAGCGTGGTTTACACAACACCGGGTGGACAGCAGAATCTGGTTATCGTCGCCTCCGATGTACGCGTTACGCCCGTTCTCTCCGAAGCTGATTTTGGCCGCGTCACCATGGATGATCCATGCAACGTCACGGTCTACAGCCAACGCGGAGAAACCAATGTTCAGGTCGGCTCGGAGAACCGGACAGTCGAACAAGGCAAGGCTTACCGCGTCCGCGCCGAAAATGAGATCAGTTATCGCAAATACCTTTCCCCGGATGCGGACGATTACCACGACTATCACGAGCATCATCCCTGTGCTCCCGTGGAAATGGTCCACGGCCACGCACCTATCGCTCCCGGTCAGAGCCGCTTTCATTTGGTCGCCGCTGTCGCCGTGGGCACCGGAACAGGGATTGCTGTTTGGAAGGCTTTCGAGAGTCCTGCTACCCCCTGAATTCGTTTGCGCCTCCTGAAAAGGCTTCAACCAGTCCGATGGCACCTGCCCTTTCTTTCGCGCAATTCACTTTTTCTTAGCCGTGTCCGCCTGTCAGTTCCCGGACGATTGATCCCACGAAATTTCTGGCATCGCCGAACAGCATTAAGGTTTTATCCAAGTAATACAGGGGATTTTCGATTCCCGCGAAACCGGCAGCCATGCTGCGCTTGATCACCATGACCGTGTGGGCCTTGTCGACGTCCAAAATCGGCATCCCGTAAATCGGGCTGCTCTTGTCTTCCCGCGCTGCGGGATTTGTTACATCGTTGGCGCCGATGATGAGCGCCACATCCGTTTGCGGGAAGTCGCCATTGATGTCATCCATCTCCAGCAATTTGTCGTACGGGATGTCCGCTTCGGCCAGCAGCACATTCATATGCCCGGGCATGCGTCCGGCTACAGGGTGGATGCCAAACTTGACGTCAATCCCTTTCTTGGTCAGCGCGTCATACAGTTCGCGCACTTTGTGCTGCGCTTGGGCTACAGCCATGCCGTAACCCGGCACGATCACAACCTTGCTCGCCGCTGCGAGGATCCCCGCCGCTTCTTCTGGCGAGGCGCTCCGCACGGGACGCGCTTCGGCTACGCCTGCCGTTTTCGTCTGCTCTTGCCCGAACGCACCGAACAACACATTCGTGAAGGAACGGTTCATCGCCTTCGACATGTTCACGGAAAGAATGAAGCCTGAAGCGCCGTCCAGCGCGCCAGCAATAATCAGCAACTTGCTGCCCAGCACAAAACCCATCGCTGCTGCAGACAACCCAGCATACGAGTTCAAGAGCGAAATTACCGTCGGCATGTCGGCGCCGCCGATGGGAATGATCATCATCACCCCAAAGACCAGGGGAATTACGATCATCAGCGGGAACAGATACATCTTTTCCGGATGCTGCACCAGCATCACCGCAATGGCGATCGCGATCGCCAGCATTCCCAGGTTAACGATGTTCTGCCCTTTGTAGGTAATGGGCCGTTGTGGCAGCAGCTCTTGCAATTTTCCGGCGGCCATCAAGCTGCCGGTGAAGGTCAACGCCCCGAGAATGACTTCGAGAGAGAGCACGCCCATCATAAATTTCGGAACCGCCGGCGCCCGCAGATAAAATTCCGCGGTTCCGACCAGGGTCACGCAAAGCGCGCCGAACGCGTGGCTCAAGGCAGTTCGCTGCGGCACTGCAGTCATCGCTACTTTGCCGAGCGGCACGCCGATGATCGTTCCCAACACCAGGCCAATGGCCACCCAGCGATAGTTCAGGCCGCGATGCAGCAGCGTTCCAACGATCGCCAGGAACATGCCGATTTCGCCGGCCCACACGCCCCGGCGCGCGGTTGCCGGAGAACTCAGCCATTTCAGCGAGAGAATAAAGAGCGCTGTCGCGATCAGGTAAGTAACTTCGATAATGGTGTCGGCTGGAATCATGTGGTTACGGTTTCCTCGGGCCGCTGGCCTTGAACATTTTCAACATGCGGTCCGTGATAATGAAGCCACCCACGATGTTGCTTGTGGCCGCCACAATCGCGATTGTTCCCAGGATCGTCGCCAACGTGCTTTTTCCTTCGCCAGCCAAGATGATCGCTCCCACCACCGCGATGGCGTCCAAGGCGTTGGTGAGAGACATCAGCGGCGTGTGTAGTAGCGGCGAGACGCGGCGGATCACTTCGAATCCGATAAATGCCGCCAGCATGAATACGTATAATCCCGTCAGCAGATCCAACTTCATCAGGAGCCTCCTCCTGCCGGTGTCGTTTGCAGTGCGGGCAACCCGAAAAATTCCCTGACCCGCGCGCTGACCACTTCTCCTTCGTGCGTCACCATGGTTTCCCGTATGATTTCATCTTTCATATCCAGTTGGAGCTTTCCTTCTTTAACCAGGTGCTGGAGAAACGCACTCACATTTCGTGCGTACAGCGCGCTGGCGTGATAGGGCACTGTTGCGGCTAGGTTGAATTCCCCGATGATCGTCACATTGTGTTCGACCACGGTTTCGGCCGGCTGCGTCAATTCGCAATTACCGCCGCGTTCCGCGGCCAGATCCACAATTACCGAACCCGGCGCCATCTTCTCCACCATATCCTTGGTGACCAGCACCGGCGATTTCTTCCCCGGGATCACTGCTGCGGTAATCACCACGTCGCTTTCCGCCACGGTTGTTCCCAGAAGTTCCCGCTGCTTCTGGTAGAAGGATTCGTCTTGCGCCTTGCCATAGCCTCGTGCGTCCTGCGCGTCCTTGGCTTCAATCGGCAACTCCACAAACCGACCGCCCAGGCTGTGCACTTGCTCTTTGGCGGCAGGCCGCATGTCGTATGCGGAAGCCACTGCCCCAAGTCGTCGCGCCGTCGCGATTGCCTGCAATCCCGCCACACCCGCGCCGATGATCAGCACGCGTGCGGGCGCAATTGTCCCGGCGGCTGTGGTCAGCATGGGAAACATGCGCGGTAGAGTATCGGCGGCAAGGACTACGGCTTTGTATCCGCAAATGGTGGCCATCGAGGACAGGGCGTCCATGCTCTGCGCTCGCGTTGTGCGTGGCATCAACTCTACGGAAAACACGGTAACACCGCGCTCGGCGAGTTCCTGCAGCGTCTTCACCGATCCCACTGGCCTCACGAAGCCCAACACCACCTGGCCCTTCCGCAACAATGGCAGGTCGTCACTCCCGGTCTTGTCATTGGCTCCGTGGCAGAGGAACTGTACGATGATGTCCGCAGTTTGGAACAACTCCGCGCGGTTGGCGATCCGCCGGGCGCCTTTCTCCACGTACTCTTCATCGGGATAGCCGGCGGCAATCCCCGCCGAGGCTTCCACGACCACGTCCAGCCCGGCTTTCTTCAGGTTCGGAATCACCGCGGGCACCAGGGCCACGCGCCGTTCCTTAGGATAAATTTCTTTGGGAACACCGACGATCATGTACCCTCCTTCCTCATGCGTTTCTGCTTCGTGTCAAAAGGTATGCGACGTTTCGTGATGAACTCCCCGCAGGTGTTTGGAGCGCTTTTATGGCTGCGCTTCCCGTTGCGGACATTCTTTCATTGATCACGCGCTTCCGGAATTGAGGGCGGAGCGAAGGACCCTCTGGAGCAAAAGGCAGTCATGCGTTTCACGCGTTCTGCAGGACCAGCAACGCTGGTGAAGACTCGTGAATTTTATCCTTAAAGTCCTGTCGGCCACAAGCAGCCGCGCACTTCTACTTCATTCCCTCATAAACAGCCCGCGCGTCGCGCAACCTCTTCATCACGCCTTCTTTTTCTTCGGAGGAGTTCCAGTCGGGATATTCATCCGTGACTTGGATGGTCTGATCGATCCACGCCTTGAAATACTCGGCATCTTCTTTCGAATATGCACGCTTGCCGTCTATGGTCACGTATACCGGGCTTGTCGTGGCGTACGCGTAGTTGTCCATTATGGGATATTCGGCCTTTTCGCTCCACGCCCGCAACACGCACCACCCGCTCTCCTGCAACGGAATGGTCCCAGTTTCGTCGGCTGCGTCCCGCGCTCCTACGAGGGGAAGGTTGCGCACGACCTTTCCATTGCAGACTACTTCCAAATGGTCGAGGGGTATATTTGACCGCAGACGCGCGGTAAAGGGAACTGCTGTTTGTGGCGCGTCGAACTTCAGTCCGCTACCCACCATTGCGCCGCCCAGGGTGAACGCGATCAACGGCCCATTCGTGGCAAACGTTCGCCCTTGCTTCAACTCATCCAGCCAAGTCTCGCTGCTCACTGGCCAAACCGGCGTCCACACATACACTCGGTCAAATCCCACCTGGCCGCGAATCGGCGCAGCATAATTTGGGGTGGCGTCGGTTCCGCCACCTGCGGGAAGTTTGAATCCCAGATTCAGCAGCCTGTACCATACCGTAGCGGTAGATTTGTGGTCGCTGAATCCTACGATCTCCATGTAATCGAGTTTTCCCAGCCCCACATCCACTGGCAATTCGTCCGTGATTCTTTGCGCCGGTTTTGCAAACGGGTCTGGCACTTCGTCGAACGGATGTACTGCACCGACTACCGCGCCTTGCGTGTGCGCCATGTCGTACACATCCGCATTCGTCGGATACAAGCTTGCCGCTGCCGTGTTGGGATACCCCGCATAGCCCGGCAGCAGCAAATGATCTTTTAAGTTCAGTATTCCCCTGTGTCCCCAATAGCTGGTGTGAAACTCTTGCCCCTGCACAATGTGCGAACCCACCTCGTCTCCCGGATTTTCAGCGAACTCGACGAACTCAATGTCCGGGAATCTCTGCTCTTTATTGACCGCAAGATTGTGCGCGAACTGCACTCCCTCCCCATCCGCAATGATCTGCAGCCAACCCGGATCGTTTTGATAGGTGCCTCCGTAATTCATGTGCACGTGCAGGTCGGCGCTGCTCCAGTGTTCTCCCGGCTTCCACAGGGATGGCAACGGCTGCAATCGGACGCGAACTTCTTTGGTTTCGCCGGCGACAATTTCCACCGTTTGTTTATCCAGTGCATAGCCGGGGCCCTTGCTCACTTCCAGAGTCACGTGCCCGGCAGGTGCTACGAACTCACCGCCTGTATTCACATAGGCATAGTGGCGTTCGTATTGCCTCTCGCTCCGGTCGAACCCATCATCGGCGTGCACCGTGCTTTCCTGCCAGCAAAACCGTCCGGTCTCATCGGTTATGGATACGCGGGCGGTAGTTGCTTGCCCGTTCTCGTTCTCCACGAACACGCGTACCGTGCCCACGGGTTTAAGAAACTTCAGGTCTTTCGCTTCAAAGCCTGTAATTTGCTGAATCCCGCCTTGCGGAAACTCCTGCACTTCGATAGCGGTGCTGCCCGTGAAATTCGAAATGTAGGCAATCTTCTTTCCATCGGGCGACCACCGCGGATTCGTTTGATCCCAGCTACCGTACGAAATCGGAAAGGCATCCCCGCCGTTCGCCGGCATGACCCACAAATTGTGCCACTGCCTTCCGAGGTAGGAGCTGTAGACCATCCGCGAGCCATCCGGCGAAAACTCCGGCCGCGCTTTCCAGCTTGTCTCTTCATAGTGAATCTCTCGCGCCTCCGCACCCGGCTCCGCTTTCATCCTCCAAAATCCGCCGCTACCGTAAATGTGGCCTTTGTTGGACACAAATAGAATTTCTTTTCCATTTCTGGTCCATGCGGGATTGATCTCCATGTCGAAGGCGCTGTAATAATAGCGACGCAAGGAACTCCTGGTTTCGCCCGTGAGCCGTACTAGGTTCTTCAGTTCACCCGCCGCGAAGTCCGCCAGAAAAACGTGAAATCGTTTGTTGTACTGCGTTGAAACCCAAATGAGTTTTTTCCCATCGGGCGACCATCGCGGTTCCACGTTCACCGCTCCGCCGTTCGTTAGTTGCCGCGATTTTCCGCTCGCCAGATCGAGAAGCCACAATTCCATCGCGTCCTTCTGATACGACACATACACAACACTCTTCCCGTCAGGAGACCAGTCCGGTTGGTAGTCGTAACCGGGTCCGTCCGTTACTTGCACCGCTACTTTCGAAGCCAGCTTCTGTCGCCACAAAGACCCCGCCATGGAATACAGCAGTTGCTCTGAATCTGGCGCCCAACTCAAACTGCTCGGTCCGCTCGTCAACTGCGGCAGATACAATTCGCGGTAATAATACGCATGCGGCTCATCGATCTGTGGCAGCACCGGCCGGCGCTGCGCACTTGCTGGAACCACCATCCAAGCCAACACAAAACACCCAATTTCCAGAACTCGTCTCAACGTGTCCTCCACACGACCGAATCCTATCCCAAAATAAATAAGGGCGCAGCCTCGCCGCGCCCTAAGCCGTAAACCAAGTTGGAAAATCCTTCGTTGCCTAAGATGGAAAACTCACAACGGACAACTGCCTCACGCCAGCCCCGCTTTCGTGAGCGGCATTTCTCGCACGCGTTTTCCGGTGGCCGCAAAAATCGCGTTATAAATTGCCGGCGCTACCGGGGGCAGTCCCGGTTCGCCAATTCCCGCGGGCGGCGCTTCGCTCTCCACGATGTACACATTCGTTTCCCGCGGAGCCGTGCTCATGCGCGCCACCTGGAACGTGTCAAAGTTCGATTGGTCGATCACGCCATTTGTTGCGGAAATTTCTCCATAAAACGCGATGCTCGTGCCCATGACCGCTGCGCCCTCGAATTGCTGCTTCACAATCGTCGGATTCACGATGGTACCGGCATCCAAGGCCGTATCCACGCGCTGGACATGTACCTGGTCATCTTTCACTTCGGCTTGCACCACTGTTGCCACATACGTCAGGAAGCTCCGGTGAACCGCGATGCCCATTCCGAATCCGTTTCCTGATTTTCGTTTGCCCCAACCGGATTTTTCCGCCGCGATCTGCACGACCCGCCGGAAGCGCGCAACATCGATGGGATACTGCTCATAATCCCCATCGTAATTCGTGTAGTCCTTGGGTAGTTCCGTCTTTGGCAGGATGCGATCCGGGCCAAGCAGCGCCAGCACATACTCCACCGGGTCTTTTCCCGCCGCATGCGCCAGTTCGCCCACAAAAGAATGGACGCCGTACGCATGGTAAATGTTCGCCACTGAGCGCAGCCAACCGATGCGCGTGTGCGCGGGCGCCGGTCCGTTTTCCGCGCGCTGGTTCGGAAGTGCGAACGGGATATCACTGAAGCCGAGTCCGATCTCTCCCGCATCCGCGTATTGCGCAGAAGCATCGAAGGTAGACGCAATCGGCGGGAACACGCTGCGCTGCAGCCAGGCAGTGGGTTTTCCGTCTGTTCCAAGCGACGCCTTGAAATACATGGCCGCAACTGAGTGAAACGTATCAAATTTGATGTCGTCTTCGCGGCTCCAAACCACCTTCACCGGCTTACCGGTTCTCTTCGAAAGTACCGCCGCTTCAACGGCAAAATCGGGAAACGACTTGCGCCCGAACGCGCCCCCGAGCAGTGTCACATAGACGGTCACATCTTCTTTCTTTACTCCCGCCGCCGCGGCGATCGCTTCCTGCGCGCCTTGCGGATTTTGCGTCGGAGCCCAAACCTCCACTTTTCCATCGCGATAAACCGCTAGCGCCGCGGGTGGCTCCATCGCGGCATGAGCTAACATCGGCGCGTAGTATTCCGCTTCTACAATCTTCCCGCCCTTCGCAAAGGCTTCATCCACATTCCCGTTTTCGCGCACCACTTTGCATGGCTTCCGTGCTGTCGCTTGCAAATCCTTGCGGAACGCATCGGAAGTCCACACCCCATGCTCGCTCTTCGTCCATTCCACTTTTAGCTTTTTCTTGCCCTGAAATGCGGCATAGGTGTTATCAGCCAGAACGGCCACACCGCCCAGTGCCTGCATGTTCACGGGAGGCTTGAAGGGAGCAAGAGTGGCAGTCTGTTTTACTCCCGCCACTTTCAATGCCGCGGAATCATCTACGCTGTTCGCCGCGCCCCCATACACCGGCGAATGCAGCACTGAGGCGTACAACATTCCTTCGATATGAGTGTCCTGGCCATAAATCGCTTTGCCGCTCACCATGTCTTTCAAATCGTAAGTCGGCGCGGGCTTTCCGATGTAGCGCCATTCGTTCCGCGACTTCAGTGGTACTTCTTCTTTCTTTGGCACAGGCAGCTTTGCTGCCGCAGAGGCCAGTTCGCCATAACTGAATTTTTTTCCGCTGGCCTTATGCAGCACACAGCTCGAATCCGTCGTGCACTCTTTTTCGGGAACGCTCCAGGTTTGCGCCGCTGCTCGCACCAGCATCAACCTTGCGCTCGCGCCGGCTTCCCGCAACGGCGTGAAGAAGCTCACCACCGAGTGCGACCCGTCCGTGTCCTGATCGCCGTATTTCGCATCTCCCGTGGCTTGCACCACCTTTACGCGGTTCCAGTCGGCATCCAACTCATCTGCCACAATGCGGGGCAATCCCGTGCGGTTTCCGCTGCCCATCTCGGAGCGGTGGCACACGATATACACCGTACCGTCCGTATCAACCGCGAGATAGACGTTCGGCTGAAGCGCGGCCTTCGCCATCGGATCTTCACTTCCGCCGGCCGTCGTCCCCAGCAACTCTTTCGGCAGAATCTGCGCGCCGAGCACCAAGGCACCGGCTCCAACCATGCCCTTCAGAAAACCACGACGACTTACATTTTCGATCTTGATCATATCCTCACCCGGCAGAGTATCGACGAAAATCGACTGAAATCCGTCTACAACTGCACTCTATCCTACCCACATTCGTATTCCTTGCAACCCTCGGCGCCCCTGCAGCCAGCTACACTAGCCTGCCTTTTCGGAAATCATCACCTCCTGCGGTGTGCCCGGGATGGCATGAAGCATCGTTTGAGGGAAACCGACTTTCCGGAACATTTCTTCGTATTCCGAAAAAATGTAAGCCTCTCCCGCATCCGTGCCCACCAGCATCAGCAGGCTGAATGCAGCTTCTGTCGGTGGACTGACGCGATCTTCGTTGGGCACGAACTCCAGTGTCACCGCTCTCCCCTCCGGCTTCAGAGCCTGGTGCGCGCGGCGCATGAGATGGACGCAGGTGTTCTTGTCGAAATGATGAAAAATGTTGGTAAGCAGCACCAGGTCGTATCCTACGCCTAACTCCACTTCGAATACGCTTCCGGGTCGGGCCGTATAGCGGTTCGCCACGCCCGCCTTCGCGGCATTCTCTTTTGCCACCTCCAGCACCGCCGGCCAATCCACCGCTGTAATCTGCGCTTTTGGATTTTGCTGCGCGATGGTAATGCCGTACATGCCGTGTCCTGCCGCCATGTCCAGCACACGCAGCGATTGTGCCGCGTGGGCTTCCACGAGTTGGGCGATGAAAATCGCCGTCGGAATAGTCAGGGGTGCCATCGAACGGGCGAACGACACCCAAAGTTCGTCGTTCGGTTCTCGATTGTCACCCTTATCGCTCGCCGTTCCCCCGCGCCGCACTGCATTCGGCAACCGCGCAAGATTCTCGAAATGCTGCTTGTTGGTCAGAAATCCGACGATGCTTCCCATGTAATGCGGCGAACGCTTGCTCAGAAACAGCGCAGCGTCTTCTGTCAGACTGTAACGTCCCTCCTCTTTTCGCAAAAAGCCAAGAATGGTCAGGCAGTCGCTCAAAATGCGGACGCCGCGCTCGGAAGCATCCAGGCGCCTGGCAATTTCTCCCACGCGATGATTGCCTTCGTCAATCGTCGTGAACAGGTCCAGCTCGATCGCCGTTTTCAACGTAGCGGTCTGCTGGTGAGCATTCAGAGTCTGAAAGATATGTTCCGGCGACGGCCGCCGCGAATGGGAGGAAGTAGCCATGAGGGTTGGCTCTCCTTGCACAGATTGCACTTTTACTATAATTCCTGCGCTCGCACTTATCTAGCGCAAACCCATTTGCTCGTGAGGCGTTCTCACTGGCATACTGCTCTCCCGCTCGCAAGGACTCCACAAATGAAACGTGAATATCATCGCTGGTACTCTTCTCGTCTTGACCTCGAACTTGGCGTTGTCGTTTACGGCCATTGGGGTCCGCCGCTCCTGGGTTTTCCCACAAGCGCCGGTGACGAGTGGGAACTGGAAGGGCAAAACATGGTCGGCGCCCTTTCCGATTTCATTGATGCCGGCCGCGTCAAACTCTACACCGTCAATTCCATCAACGGCCTCAGTTTCTATAACAAAGGCGCGCACCCGTTCCATCGCAGCTATGTCCAATCCGTCTTCGATTCCTATCTTCGCGAGGAAGTGGTTCCCTTTATCTGGAACAACTGCCAGTCCCAGGTAGCCATCTCCACCATGGGCTCTTCCTTTGGTGCGTATCACGCGGCCAATTCGCTCTTCAAACACCCCGACGTCTTCAAACGCTGCTTCGCTATGTCCGGTGTATATGACTTGAAGAATTTTATGGATGGCATGTACGACAACAATTTCTACTTCAATAATCCCGTCGACTATCTCGCGAATCTTTCCGATCCCTGGCACTACGAGCAGTTCGCTTCCTGCGATATTCACCTCATCACGGGTACAGGTCCGTGGGAGCACAGTGGACCGACGTATCGCCTCTCCGGAGTGCTTTCCAACAAGGGCATCTGCCATTCGCTCGATGATTGGGGTCCTCAAGGCGGCCACGACTGGCCCTTCTGGAAGAATGAGATGCGCGAGTACCTGTCTAAATTGTTTTGAGTTATCTTTTAGGCGAGGCCGAGATGTTGCAGTTTGTAGCGGCCTTTGTCGATCACTTGATCGTCATCGATCCATACATCGCAATTCCGCGTGAGCACATCCACGTGTGTCCGCGATTTCCAGTCGGCGTGGGTCTGGCTGCCATACGGGTCGCCAAATGCAATGTGCACGCCAGGAAATTTTTCGTCCTGCAATAAAATCCCGATCATGCGCGACAAACCCAGGTTTGTGCCAAACGCCAGTTCGCCCACACGATCGCTGTTCTCATCCGTATGGCAGTAGTTCCAGAACTCTTCTTCGAGATCCTTTCGCGGGCACTCCACATGCTGCAGGCGGCCCCCCGCGATTTCCATTACCAACGGCGTTGCCTGCAAGTCGCCATACTTTCCATTGAAATAATCGCCCGCCGTGGCATCGCAAACGAATTTGCCATCCACAGTCGCCGGAGTGGTGAAAACTTCCCCGGCGGGCAAATTTGACCAATATCTTGGGCTGATTAATCCGCTGGTCTTCACCCAATCCAGGTTGGGGTTGAAGTGCGCCTTGAATGATGTGCCAGCTTCCGTCTTTACCGTCAGCGTTCTTGCGTTCACCATGCGCTCGCGCAGCCGATTGCTTAATTCATCGACTTTGCGGTAATCGGCGCGCATGCCTTGCTGCATAATTTCCGGCGTTACGCCGATCATGTGCGCATAACGGATCTGCCGCCGTTCCACGATTCGGACGATCGCCATTCGCGCCCCCAGCTCGCCTGGTTGCGGAGTCATGCAGAGCACACCCACATCCGTCTTCTCCAGGGCTTCTAGAACCGGTTCCGGCGCGCCGCTCATCGGCCTCGGTCCAAAGTCTTCCAGCAAAAGGCCGGTGAATTTTGCGCCCCGCTCTTCCAGAGCATTCTGCAGGCTCGCAGCCACGCTGCGGCTCACCTCGTCGGCAATAACCAGCACACTCTCGTCCGGTTGCACTCCCAGGCACACTTCCACGGCGTTCTCAGCGCCGGCCATTAGCTCACTCGGTGCTTTCCCGAAACACATCCTTCCATTTTACCGGATTTTGACGTTCTGCCAATTCCCTTGAGACTAGGATTTGGCTGCGCAAGCACTACGCTCGGCCCGCTTCAACTCCACCCGAAAGGACGGAATTTGGCCCCCGCCGCTGGTCACATTCGCCAGGCTCGTGCTGCTCAAACGCGTCAGATAGCCCGCCACTCTTCCGCGGAACAGATAAGGCGCGAAATCCACCAGCATATTCTTGAACTCTACCTTATTCCCTTTGCCGATGTGCGGAAATGCCCCGCGCCGCATCGGGATGCGCTCCTGCACGATCCAGCAACCCTGTCCCTTTGCGTTTTTCCCAGCTGGCAAAGCCCGTCCGATGGCGCTTTCCCACTCCTTCTTCTCTACTTCCCAGCCAAGCGTCACGCCCGTGCCACCATATTCGTCGCTCGGCTTCATCACCAGAGTTTTCTGGTTCTTACGGATGTACTCCAGCAATTCGATCGGTTCCCCGTCGTATTCTGTCTTGACGTCGGCGACGACCCGTGTCCAAGGTACGTGCCGCTGAATCAACTCTCGCTCTTCCGCCGAAAAATAGTGCGCATTCTTTTCGTCGGTCAGAACGGCAAAGAACGCTTTTACGTGGGGAATCTTGCAACGGAAATTGTTTGCGACGCAGACCGCTCCGGCTTCGTATGCTTTCACAATCGCTTCACATTCCTTGGGCCGCGCAACGATGTCATTGATCAGCACGCGACGGTACAATAATTCGACTTCCTTGCCGTTGGCCACCAGTTTCTTGCCGTCGAATTCCAGTTCGCGGGGATCGCTCAGTTCCACGGGGATACCCATTCGCTCGAACCGGTCCTTCAGAATCTCAAACTCACTCCAGGTCGGCACTTCTTTCCAATCGACGATGGCCATTTGCGGCCGTTTCGTCTTGCCGCCCCAGTCCACATACGTGGTAATCAGCGCGTCCAGCAATTTGGCAGTGAGCGGATAGCTGTGCACGTCGAAACGCTTCTTGAACTCTTCCATCATCGGCAGTGCCCGGAAAATATCCGAAAGCGTTTCCGAATAGCCCGCTCCTGCCGGCGATTCTCCGTTGTATTCCGTGAACTTCAGCGACTCGGGCAGCAGGAACGCGTCCAAGCGCGAAGCCGCACTCGCCGGGGCGTAGCCGCCGTTCATCCGCGCCAGGCGCTCTTCTTCCGGCCGCAGATGAAATTGCCTGAAAAAGGAAGGATCTTCCAGCGCGGCGCTCGTCAAGCGTTCTGCGATTGCGGCGATGGTCTCCGCCACTTTACGCACGCGCTCTTCATCTTGGGGCGAGAGGAACACCGGCCGCAGGAAAGGGCAGTGTACGCGCTTTCCAAATGTCAATTTGGCCGCACGCACTTCTTGCAGGAAATGTTTCGCGAGATCCGGGGACTTCATCAGCGGACGAAGTAACTCGTCCCAATATTCAACGGGATCCGGATTCCCGGTTGCTCGTGGTTTTGCGTGCCTCATCGGCGGATGCTTGGCGCCGTCGCATTGGGCGCGGCTTGTGCGCTCTGGACAGTTCGTGGCGCACCCGTAAATCCAGCCGGGGCGCCGATCCCCAACATTTCTTCCCAGCGCGGCCAGGTGTTCGCCACGTTGCCATGAAGCGCGCGGTCGATCACCAGTCGCGACATCTTCTCCACAACGTGTTCAAAATAAAATTCCGTGATGCGATCGCGCTCAAAATCCGGTGCCGGATTCAAGAAATCGATGGCGTAGGGTACCCCATCCTGGATCGCAAATTCGATCGTGTTCATTTCATAGCCCAGCGCCAGATTGATGGTTTGCGCATCTTTCACCACCCGCGCGCCCACTTCCGGCTTCAGGTAATTATGTTCCACCAGGTAGCGACGCTCTTTCGGGTCATACGCCACAGGCAAAATATCGGTCTTGCCAAAAGTGAAGCACCGCACATACTGCTCGAAGTCGATGAACTCCTGCAGCGTCATACAATACGGTGAAGTCTGGTCATACGCCTGCAACAATTCCTCTTCGTTGTTTACCTTGTAGACGTGTTTCCATCCGCCGCCGGAATACGGCTTCAAAATCGCCGGCCTCCCCACATAATCCAGCAGCGCCACCCAATCCATTGGATATTTCAGGTTGCGCAGCGATTCGGAGTTGATGTCCACGTCAGAGGGATAGCCTTTTTGCGGCAACAACACCGTTTTCGGAATTGCCAGCCCTAGTTTCGAAGCTAGAGCGTAGTTGAAATATTTGTCATCGGCAGTCCACCAAAACGGATTGTTGATGACGTAGGTTCCCTGCAACACCGCATGCTTCAGGTATCCGCGGTAATATTCCACTTCGTGGGAAATGCGGTCCACGACGACCCGGTATTCCGCGGCCTCGCCCATTTTCGTTCCGCCCAGTTTCACGAACTCAGCGGTCACTCCATCCTTCTGCCCCAGTTTATTTACCCGTTCCAAGAACGCTGGAGGAAAACTGAATTCCCGCCCGCACAACAATCCCACTTTCACCATGGTTCTCCTCCTTCTTCACTGACTGTCCGCGGAAAAGATCTCAATGCACCGTACCCGCTGAGCTGGGCTTCACGTCCATCGCGCTTGCCCGGGTCTCCCGCACCAGGTGCTTGACCACTTCTTTCAGGTCTCCCGTTTGTTGATACACCCGCAGCTGGCGTTCTGCGCTCGTTCCTTCGTTTAAGATTGTATGAATATATTGCACCGCGCCACGGCTACCCAAATCGTCTAGAACGTCATCCACAAGTTCCAGAAGTTCGGGAATTAACGCCCTCATGGGCACTTCTTCTTCCTTGCCGAAATCGATCATCTTCCCTTCAATTCCGTAGCGCGCCGCCCTCCATTTATTTTCTTCGATCAGCGCACGGTGGTACGTCCGCCAGCCCATGTTGCCGGTATACAGTCGGTGGAGCTTCACGATGATCGCTTGGGTCAGTGCGGCAATAGCCACCGCCTCTTCCACTTTCGTGGTGGTATCAAACATGCGGAACTCCAGCGTTCCGTACGTCGGGTGTGGCCTTACGTCCCACCAGATCTTTTTCCCATTATCGATGCAGTTCAGTCGAATCAACAGATTCACATAGTGTTCGTACGCGCTCCAGGAATCGAACTGTTCCGGAATTCCTGTGCGCGGAAACCGCCGGAACACGGTGGTCCGGAAGGACTTCAGGCCGGTATTTCTTCCCATCCAGAAGGGTGAACTCGTCGATAGCGCTAGAAGGTGCGGCACGAAGTAGCGCACCATGTTCATGATGTCGATTGTGGTCTGTTTGTCCGGCATGGCCACATGGATGTGCATCCCGAAAATCAGCAGAGATCGCGCCAACTGTCCCATTTCTTCGACGATGTTCTGGTAGCGCTCGCCCGGGGAAATCACCTGATCGATCCAGCTGGAAAATGGATGTGTTCCAGCGGCGGCCACCTGCAGCCCGGTACTCTCCGCTGCGGAGACGAGTTCGCTTCGCGTCCGGTGCATCTCCAGGCGCAATTCACTTATGTTTTCGCAGATCTTCGTGCCCGTTTCGACGATCGACTGGTGCATCTCCTGCTTGACTTGGTCGCCAAGACCGCGTGATGCCGCGGCGGACAGCAGCTGCACCACGTGCGAGCGCAACTCCAGAGTCTCTGGATCTATGATTTGGAATTCCTCTTCGACACCGATGGTGAAGCGGTGAGCCATGCCCGGCCCTCCGGATCGCGTGATCGCTACTGGAGACTACGGAGCCAGTATCATACCCCGTCATGCCTCAAAACACATCCTCCTCAGCCCCATCGTCCCATCGTAGCGGCCCTCAATGTCGCCGCAAAATGAGAATGTCCGGTTTGTGCAAAGTAGAAATGTCCGCTTGCCCATGCCCAATCGACACAATCCGACGTTCGAACCGAAGCTGACCGTGGCGATTCGCACACTAGCTTTACCCAGTATTCAAGAGCCTTGTTTTCGTTGGCATGGCGAACCATCCCACCAGCAGCAACCCGCCTGCAATCCCCACCCACCAAATTACTGGCTTGCTCACGAACTCACCTCGCCCCACGCAACTCCCGCGCATTTTACCTCATCCCCTCCAGTCAATTTGGTTCTGGACGCTTGGCCTTGGCCCTTGGCACACTCCTCTTCATGCAAATCACGCCTTTCCGGATCGAAGAGTACATGGGCGCGTACGAATTTTCTGCAAAGTATCTGCTTTCCTCCTCCGATGCCGAGTCGCAGACCATCAAGGAGTTACTTGCGTTAGAGCCGGGCGCCCACGATGCCTTCCTGAGACATTGGTGCGGCTATACAGAGTCTCCTGGTGCGCCCTGGCTGCGGGAGGTACTCGCCACCATCTACCAGCAGATTCATCCTGACCAACTTGTTGTCGTCTCCGCGGCGGAAGAGGCCATCTTCCTCTTCTACCACGCCCTCCTGACTCCCCAGGACCACGCGATTGTGGAAACCCCGTGTTACGAAAGTGCGCTGACCGTCCCGAAAAGTACGGGCGCCGCCGTAAGCGAATGGCGGCGTAATTGGGAGAATAGCTGGGCTCACGATTTTGCGGCACTCGAGAAACTGATTCGGTCCAATACTCGCGCCATCTACATCAATACTCCGCATAATCCAACCGGCTTGCTCATGCCGCCGGAGACTTTTCGCCGCGTGCTCGAACTTGCCGCACACCACGGTATTTATCTTTTTTGCGACGAGGTCTACCGTGGGTTGGAACACAATCCTGCCACATGCTTGCCCGCGGCTTGCGATTTCTACGAGCGCGCGCTCAGCCTTGGCTCCGTCAGCAAAACCTACGGTTTGCCTGGCCTCCGTCTCGGATGGCTGGCCTGCCGCGACAGCGCTTTTCTCCAGAAGATTATCTCCCTCAAGCACTACACCACGATCTGTTCGAGCGCTCCCAGCGAGTTCTTGACCGCGCTGGCGTTTCGCCATCGCCAGAAGTTCATCGATCGCAATCTTCAGATCGTTCTCCGGAACCTCCGCCAGCTCTCGGAGTTCTTTGCCCAGCACACCGATCTCTTTGCATGGACCGTTCCCAACGCCAGCACCGTTGGGTTCGCCCGCTTCCTGCCCCGGCAGGACGTCCAGGAATTTTGCGAGCAACTCCTAAAGCAGACGGGTGTCCTCCTGCTTCCCGGCACCGTGTACGATGAACCGCGGCACATTCGTTTCGGCTACGGCCGCCGCAATATGCCAGAAGCCCTCGCGCAACTCGAATCCTGGCTGGCAACGCATGCCGTAAATTGAAAAAGGGCCATCGTTGACGATAGCCCTTCTGCAATTCCGCAATTTATAAATTCAAGCTAATTTCACGCGGCTCCCATCGAGCGTCTGGCTTGGAAGCATTCCCTGCAAAACACGGGCCTGCCCTGCGTTGGCTTAAAGGGGACGGTGGTTTCTTTTCCGCATTGTGAACAGGTTGTCTTGGTTTCGGATCGCATTTGCCCGCCCCCGCCACCTCCGCCTCCGGTTTCGGTTCGCTTGGCTTTGCAGGCTTTGCACCGCTTAGGTTCGTTCTTAAATCCCTTGTCGGCGAAAAACATCTGTTCACCGGCAGTAAATACAAACTCGGCGCCACACTCGGAACACTTCAGGACCTTATCGTGGAATTCCATGACCCGCTCCCCCTAGACCCCTCTCGGGCAGGGGGACGGGCTCGTTATTCACCATGGGCCTGGACTGATTACAAGACTCGTGCCTTGGGACAAGCGGACACGCGTCTTCTGGGCCGGCGGGCGAAGAACCTGAACGAATTCCCAACATCTCTGCCTGACTGGGGCCTGATCCCGGAAGTGCCGCGCCGAGCCGCGTCTCGTGCAGATTTAATCCTGCTCGCGACGCTGCTTCTTGCGCAGTCGCTTCCGCGAAAGCGCTTCTTTTGCCCGGCGCTTCTCGCCGGGTTTCATGTAGAAGCTATGCTTCTTTATTTCCTTGATGATGTCTTCCTGCTGCACTTTGCGCTTAAAACGCCGCAGTGCATTCTCAAGAGACTCACTCTCTTGAATGATTACCTCTGCCAATGAACTTCACCTCTATTCCGGTTCGGATTGTTGTTTGTAGGGCCTACTGCCATCAGAGGCACTACACCTGTTTATATTATCTCACGAGGTTGCTGGCTTCTTGTAGTCAATTCCCACCTGCCAAGTCAAGCTTTGTTTCTGGTGTCCTGCCGGTCTCGGAATTACGGTACCTTTCCAGTTATCCTTACAGCGCTCATTTCTCTTCTCGGTCGATTGTTGTACGTCCTCTTTGTCTCCTTTCGCTTGCCGGTGCTGATACACTGGTGTGCTTCATACTGCTGCTTCGGGAGCCGAATCTCATGCCCGATATGCGCGATGCGATTGGAGTCCTTCTTGCCGGTGGACAGGGCGAACGCCTCTGGCCTCTCACACGCGATCGCGCTAAACCCGCGGTGCCGTTTGGCGCGCTTTACCGCATCATCGACATTACGTTGTCGAATTGCGTCAACTCCGGCCTGCGCCGAGTGTTCACGCTGACCCAGTACAAAGCGCTGAGCCTTTCGCGCCACGTCCGAGCGGGATGGTCCCCGCTGATGGGATTGGGCGAGTTTATCGAGGTGCTTCCTCCCCAGATGCGTGTCTCGCAGCAGTGGTATCAGGGCACTGCGGATGCCGTCTACCAGAACATCTATTCGATCGGGAGCGAGCGCTCGAAATACGTCTTCATTCTCTCCGGCGATCACATCTACAAAATGAATTACGCCAAGATGCTTCAGCAACACTGCGATTCTGGAGCCGACGTTACCGTCGCCACCATCGAAATCCCGGTTGCCGAAGCCGCAAAACAATTTGGCGTGATTGAGACCGACAAGAACTGGCGCATCCGCGGATTTGAAGAGAAGCCCGCGGCGCCCAACACTTCTCCGCACAAGCACACGCATTGCAATGCTTCGATGGGCGTGTACATCTTCAACACCCAACTCCTCATCCCCATCCTCCTGGCCGATTCCGATAACGCAAAGTCCGCCCACGATTTCGGCAAAGACATTCTCCCGCGTATCATCGAAAAGCACCGCGTTTTCGCTTACAACTTTATCGACGAAAACAGCAAAGAGTCCCTTTACTGGCGCGATGTCGGTACCATCGATGCCTACTATGAGGCGAACATGGACCTTGTTAGTGTTTCGCCGGTCTTTAACCTCTACGACAAGCACTGGCCCCTGCGGACCTGGCAGCAGCAATATCCTCCCGCCAAGTTCGTTTTCGCTGATGAAGACCGCATGGGTGTGGCGCTCGATTCCATCGTCGGGGGAGGCTCCATCCTGTCCGGGGGACGCGTGCAGAACTGCGTGATCGGTTACGACGTGCGCGTCAACAGTTTCTGCGAAGTCACCGCGTCCATCATCTACAACCACGTCAACATTGGCCGTCACTCTAAAATTTGTCGCGCAATCATCGACCGCCACGTCAGCCTTCCTGAACACACCGAAATTGGTTTTGACCTTGAGGCCGACCGCCGCCGTTTCCACGTCACCCCCTCGGGCATTGTCGTCGTCGTGCGTCAGGAATCGCTCATCGAAGAGCCGGAATCCCAGTGATGTGGCTGTCTAGAGCAATATCCGAGCCTGCGCCGCACTTCTGTGTACACACTCGGCTTCAAACCGTCTTCCTCTTCCAGTTTCTGTTTTTTTGTATGGCGTATCCCTGTTCCGCGCAGGAGCAGCAGGATTGGCCCGTTTATGGCGGATCGCCGGGAAGCACGCATTATTCGTCGCTTGCGCAGATCAACCGCGGCAACGTCCAGGATCTGCAGGTCGCCTGGACTTTTGATTCCGGCGAGACCGGCGGGCTCCAGACCAACCCGATCGTTGTCGACGGGGTTTTATACGGCATCACTCCCACGCAGAAGATTTTTGCGCTGGATGCCGCCACAGGAAAGCCCCTCTGGAAGTTTGACTCCGGCATTCGTGGCACCCAGCCTGATCGCGGCCTGGCTTATTGGAGCGACGGCCCCGACAAACGCATCCTCACAGGCGTAATGAATTTTGTTTATGCGCTCGACGCCGCCACCGGAAAGCCAATCCCATCTTTCGGCCAGAACGGCCGCATCGATTTGCGCGAGGGCCTGGGCCGCGAGCCCGTTTCTGCCCAGTTTGTTGTTCTGACCAGTCCCCCCATTGTCTACAAGGATCTGTTCATCGTCGGCGGTCGCAATCCCGAATCGCTTCCCGCTCCCCCAGGGGATGTACGCGCCTTCGATGCGCGCTCGGGCAAACTCCGCTGGGTGTTTCACACTATCCCGCATCCCGGCGAATTCGGTTATGACACGTGGCCCCCGGACGCCTGGAAAACCAGCGGCTCCGCGAACAATTGGGCGGGTATGTCGGTCGACGTCGCGCGTGGCATCTTGTATGTCCCCACCGGCTCGGCTGCGTTTGATTTTTATGGACCCGACCGCATTGGCGACGACCTTTTTGCGAATTGTCTGATCGCCTTGAATGCCGAGACTGGTCAACGCCTGTGGCATTTCCAGGGGGTACGCCACGATCTTTGGGACCGCGATTTTCCATCTCCTCCCGTGCTTCTCACCGTCCACCACGATGGCAAATCTATCGATGCAGTGGCGCAACCTTCCAAGCAAGGCTACATTTTTCTGTTTGATCGGTTGACAGGTCAGCCTCTTTTTCCCATCGAGTATCGCGACTACCCAACGAGTTCTCTCTCCAGAGAGCTCACCGCTCGCCAACAGGGTCTCCCCACCAAGCCGGCTCCCTTCGCGCGCCAGACCGTTACGGAAGACATGTTGACCCGGCGCACACCGGAAGTGCATCAATGGTCCCTGGAAAAATTCAAGACCTTTCGCAACGAAGGGCAATTTGTTCCTCTCAGCGTGGGAAAAGACACGGTCGTTTTTCCAGGCTTTGATGGTGGTGCGGAATGGGGCGGTTCCGCAGCCGACCCGGACACTGGAATTCTTTATGTAAACGCGAACGACATTGTTTGGACCGGAGCCCTCGCGGTAACCACAGCCCAGAAAAGCGTGAAGGGAATTTACCTGGGTCAATGCAGCATGTGCCATGGAGAAAATCTTGCCGGCTCACCGCCGGCTTTCCCTTCGCTCATCGGCGTGGCCGATCGACTCTCCTCGCATCAAATTGCCACCACCATCATGGAAGGCAAAGGACGTATGCCCAGTTTTCCGAATCTTTCCGGGGATCAACTGGACGCCCTCATGGAGTTTCTGGCCACCGGAAAAGATAAAGATTTGACCAGCACAGGCCCACAGCTACCCGCGATGAAATATCACCTGACCGGCTACCGGCGCTTTCTCGATCCCGATGGCTACCCCGCCGTGGAGCCGCCTTGGGGCACCTTGAATGCCATCGACCTCAACACTGGCGAGTATGTCTGGAAAATTCCCCTCGGCGAATATCCGGAACTGGATGCGCAGGGAATGAAAAATACCGGCTCGCAGAACTATGGCGGTCCTATCGTCACTGCCGGTGGTTTGCTATTCATCGCCGCGACGAATTACGACAAAAAAATCCGTGCTTTTGACAAAGCAACAGGCCAGCTGCTCTGGGAAGCCACGCTTCCGTTCTCGGGAAACGCCACTCCGGCGACCTACTCCGTGAACGGCCGCCAATATGTCGTTATTGCGGCGGGGGGCGGCAGAGATTTCAAAGCCAAATCCGGGGGGGTGTACGTCGCTTTCGCTCTGCCGAAAGAGTCAGCCGCGAAGTAGAGAGACTTTCCCGTAACCTTTGGCACGAGCAACCGTAATTCCCCAAAGTTCCCCCGTCACGCGCCGCGCGTCCTTCGTCTGCTACAATTTTCCGCCTGTACTCTAAACAGGAGAATCCACCATTATGTCCACCAAAATCACCCGCGTTCACGCCCGACAGGTCCTCGATTCGCGCGGCAATCCCACCGTCGAGGCCGAAGTTACTCTCGAATCTGGCGCTTTCGGCCGGGCCATTGTTCCCTCGGGGGCTTCCACCGGCGAACACGAAGCGCTCGAACTCCGCGACGGCGACAAATCGAAATATTTGGGCAAGGGCGTCCTCAAGGCTGTCGCCAATGTCAATTCGGAGATCGCCAAGTGCGTCGTCGGTTCGGATGCTGCCGACCAGCGCGGGCTCGATCACAAAATGATCTCTTTCGATGGCACGGCTACGAAGTCCCGGCTTGGTGCTAACGCCATTCTCTCCGTTTCCATGGCGGCTGCTCGTGCCGCAGCGGTTGCTGCCAAGGAACCTCTCTATAAATACCTCGCGCGCTACTCGACGGATCATTCCGCAAATCTCTTGCCCGTTCCCATGATGAACATTCTCAATGGCGGCGCGCATGCCGACAGCTCCGTGGACTTCCAGGAATTCATGGCCATGCCCGTGGGCGCTTCCTCGTTCAGCGAGGCTCTGCGCTGGGGCGTCGAGGTGTTCCATGCGCTCAGGGCCGCGCTCAAGAAGCGCGGCTATTCCACTTCGGTGGGTGATGAAGGTGGATTTGCGCCCAGTTGCAAATCGAACGAAGA
Source organism: Candidatus Acidiferrales bacterium (assembly GCA_963775865.1). Taxonomy (GTDB): domain Bacteria; phylum Acidobacteriota; class Terriglobia; order Acidiferrales; family UBA7541; genus Acidiferrum. The sequence continues at coordinate 367,050 of CAVZKU010000004.1, forward strand.
GGCGATCCAGATCGTCCTCGAAGCCATCGCCGCCGCCGGCTATAAGACCGGCGAACAAGTGGCCATCGCGTTGGACCCGGCTGCCAGCGAATTTTTTGACAAGACCATGGGCAAATACGTCTTCAAGAAATCTGATAAATCTACGCACTCGTCCCTAGAAATGGCCGACTACTGGACCAAATGGGTAGAGAAATATCCTATCGTCTCGCTCGAAGATGGTATGGCAGAAGATGATTGGTCCGGTTGGAAAACGCTCACGCAATCCATCGGCGCAAAAGGCTTGAAGAAACGAGTTCAGCTTGTTGGCGACGACATCTTTGTCACGAACACCAACCGGCTTTCGCGCGGTATCAATGAGGGTATTGGCAACGCCATTCTAATCAAGCTCAATCAGATCGGCACGGTGATCGAAACGATCGATGCCATCGAGTTGGCTCGCAAAGCCGGATACAACTCCATCATTTCGCACCGTTCCGGCGAGAGCGAAGATACCTTCATCGCAGACCTGGCCGTTGCCACCGCCGCTGGCCAGATCAAGACCGGCTCTGCTTCACGCACCGACCGCATTGCCAAGTACAACCAATTGCTGCGCATCGAGGAAGAACTCGGTTCCGCTGCACGCTTCAACGGCCACGCACCCCTCAAGTAACGCGGCCTTCTGCCGTTTCGTTGGTTTCGGCTGACGTGGGGTCCAACAGAGCTAAGCCCTTTAAAGACAGCTAAGAATGTAGCGCCTGCTCTCGATCACGTCGCGGGCGCCGCAACTCTGTTCGCTCTTCTCATTTGGGCGAGAACCAGACGGATTTCATCAAAGGTAATCTCTTGCGGCAGCGCATCTTTGATCGGTTTCACCCATTCTGTCCCCAGTCGGTTGCATGCCTCGCGAATCTGCTCTTGCTTCTCCACCGGCATCCACTTTTGTTGAAAGTCTACTTCACCTTGCTCGATTAGGTCCGCAACCAGCGCTACCACCGAGGTGACTTTTCGTCCTCGAATCTGCGCGATTTCCTCGAACGTGTGGCCCTCCTGCAACAATTCCGCCGTTTCGCGTGACGGGCTCGGCGGTTTGACGTGTCCCTGTTCGCTCCTTCGCTCTCCGCCTGCAAATCTCTCGAAGAGTCCCAAAATCTCTTGGCCGTACATCTCACACTTCTTTTCTCCCATGCCGTAGATGGCCCGCAGCTCGCACATGGTCTTTGGTTTCTTCTGACACAGTTCATCCAACGTGGTGTCATGCAGGATGATGAACGCAGCGATTTTCCTTTCCCGAGCGGTGATTCTTCTCCATTCCCGAAGGAACTCGCGCAATTCCTCATTTACCGGGAGAGCTGTTACCGAAGTCGGGGAACTTCCCTCAAAACGTATTTCTTCGATCGCGCGGTCCTGACTCTTCTTCCATTTCTTGTCTTTGGTCTGCGTGTGCCCCGCGGAATGCATCCATGACGGCAGGCCTGCACAAACATCGCAGACTCTGCATCCCTCCCACTTTACGGATTCACCGAAGTACTCGCAGATTTGTTTCTGGCGGCAATGTTTTCCGTTCACGAATCCTTGCATCAGGTGATATCGGGCCCACGCGCGTTCCTTCTCCGCATGGTCCGAAATCTGAGTAATGAAAAAGGCCCGCAGCCCGTTGTCCTTTTTCTCCCAGAGCAGATAACAATCGGCCGGCAATCCATCCCTCCCCGCGCGGCCGGTTTCCTGATAGAGCTGTTCGATACTGTCGGGCAATCCCAGGCGCACCACGGCGCGCACATTAGGCTTGTTGATCCCCAATCCAAAAGCAATTGTACCCACCAGCACCGGAGCCTCTTCGGTCATCCACTTTTCCTGGTTACTCCTGCGGGTGGCGGCCTCCATTTGGCCGTGATAGCCGACGGCAGCAATTCCGTTTTCTCCCAGCAGATCAATGATCTCGCCAACGCGGGCGACCGTGGGAGAGTACACGATCACGTTTCCCTTCTTTGCGCGTCCCACAGTTTCCAACAGGAATTCGTCTTGCATCCCCCCTTTGCATTCCTTGATGAAGTACCGAAGATTCTCGCGGCGAAAGCTGGAGACAGATTTCAGCGGATCTTTCAATTGCAATTGCTGCACAATGTCATGCCGCACCTGCTGCGTGGCGCTCGCCGTAAACGCTGCGATCGCCTGCTCGGGAAACAGCGCGCGCAATTTGCTCAACTGGCGGTACTCCGGCCGGAAATCGTGGCCCCACTCGGAAATGCAATGGGCCTCATCGATGGCAAAGAACGAGACCGGCACTTTCCTTAACCATTCCGCAGTGCCATCCATCACCGCGCGCTCCGGTGACACATAAATCAGTCGGTATTCGCCCGCCGTAGCTTTCTTTTTCACTTCATTCCGGTCGGCTTCCAGGACGGCGCTGTTCAAAAATTCCGCCGGAATTCCCATTTGCCGCAACTGCGCCACCTGGTCCTGCATCAGCGCAATCAGAGGAGAAATCACCACGGCAGTCCGGCGGTCGTCGACCACAGCGGGCAATTGGTAGCACAGAGACTTGCCGCCTCCGGTCGGCATGACAACGCAAACATCACGCCCCGATGCCAGGCCGCGAACTACCTCTTCCTGGCGTGGACGAAAACCGTCGTAGCCCCAATAGTGTTTTAGTGCCGTGGCGAATCTGTCTGCCGTCATGACCTGCTTCGCCGTTGCCTCTTCTTTCCGTGCACCCCCGTAGGAGGGGTGACAAAATATTCGCCTTTCTTTCGCCTCGCGTCAACCATGACATTGCTGAATTACCTTTCTAGTTATCTGCGATGTAGGCGAATCGCCGCCTGACGCTCTCGGGTTTTTCAGCGGGGGATGTTTCTCGAACAGCTGGGCCAGAGTGGCAAGAAGCTCCTTGGTGTTCACAGGTTTTGTCAGAATGGCGCGGATACCTAACCGGTCTGCTCTCACCTGATCTTCGGGATCGATGTACCCGGAGGCCAAAATCACAGCAAGGTCAGGCCGTAATTTGCGTATCTGGTGGGCTAACTGCAAGCCAGAGAGGCCGGGCATGGAGAGGTCTGTGATGACTGCGTCGGACGCGTTCCGGTTTTGCTGCAATTCCGGTAACGCCGATTCTCGGTTGAGGGTTCCTGTTGCTTTGTATCCGTTTTGCTCCAACGTCATGGTTCCAACGAACAGAAGAACTCCCTCATCATCTACAAACAAGATGTGCCCGCCCTGGCCGGGCGAAACCTCGCTTTCCGGCGCTCGGGAGGCACCTTTGCGTCTCTGACGGCTGGGAAATAAATGTGGAACGTGGTTCCTTTCTTCGGCTCGCTGTAAACCTTCAACACACCGCGATGGGCGGTAACGATCCAAGGCACCACGGAGAGACCGAGTCCGGTGCCTTTTCCGGTAGGTTTCGTGGAAAAGAACGGATCGAAGATCCGCTGCAGCGTGGCCGCCCCGCTCCTGCTTGTCCTTTTCCCTATCTGGCAAACTTTATTGCCTGTTTCAATCCCGCAGCATAGCGATTCTTTGACAGTACGGCCAATTCTCAATATCCTCGTTGAGCCCAGTGTGGGCATTTGTTCGTCATGATTGGTCAGACTATCTCTCACTATCAGATCCTCCAGAAACTTGGCGGTGGTGGAATGGGCTTGGTCTATTCCGCACGCGATACCGCTCTGGATCGCTCCGTCGCACTCAAGTTTTTGTCGGCCGAGGCGCTGAAGGACAAGCTTTCGCTCGAACGTTTTCTTCGCGAGGCCCGCGCTGCCGCCGCCCTCAATCATCCCAATATTTGCACCATCCATGAAATTAGCGAAGATGCCGAAGGCCATCCGTTCATTGTCATGGAATACTTGGAGGGTGAGACACTGAAGCAACTCATTTCTGCCAGGGCTTTGCGCCCGGACCGCCTTCTGGATATTGCTGCGCAAGTCACCGACGCTCTCGACCACGCCCATGCTCGAGGCATCACCCATCGCGACATTAAACCTGCCAACATCTTTGTCACTCGGGCGGCCCAAGCCAAGGTTCTCGATTTCGGGCTTGCCAAACTTTCGGCCATGCTGACTGTCTCTGCGGAGACGGAACCATCCGACTCTACGAACAAAGCCACTCCTATCCACGAAGAGACGTTGACCACTCCGGGAACATCCATGGGAACGATAGCCTACATGTCTCCCGAGCAGGCGCGCGGCGACCCTCTCGATCCACGCTCGGACCTGTTTTCCTTTGGCTCTGTCCTTTATGAAATGGCTACCGGTTCGCAACCCTTCCGCGGGCAAACGTCTGCGGTCATTTTTGACGCTATTTTTAATTACACGCCCGCGCCTGCCAGTTCGCTCAATCTGGAGATTCCGGAATCGCTGGATTCCATCATTTGCAAGGCGCTCGAGAAAGACCGCGATTTACGCTACCAGTCCGCCGCCGAACTGCGCGCCGATCTGAAGCGCTTGAAGCGCGATCTGGATTCCGGCAAACGCAATCTTTCCGGGCGTACGGCGTCTTATGTTTCTCCACCCCCGCCTGCCGAGGATCGTTCGCAAAATTCCGTTGCCGTCCTGTACTTTGAAAATCTCAGCAGCGCCAAGGAAGACGAGTACCTTCGCGACGGCATGACCGAAGACATCATCACCGAGCTCGCCAATATCAAGAATCTGAAAGTCTTCCCCCGGCCAGCCTCGCTGCCTTACCGCGACAAGCCGGTTACCGCTCCCCAGGTTGGCCGTGAACTCAACGCTTCCTATGTCCTCGGCGGGAGCCTGCGCCGCTCCGGCAACCGTCTGCGCATCACCGCTCAACTTGTCGAAACCCACAGTGGCCATGCGCTTTGGGCGCAGCGTTTTGACCGCGAAATGGACGACGTGTTCGAGGTTCAGGACGAGATTGCGCGCAGTATCGCGCAAGCCTTCCGCATCAATCTTTCCCCCCAGGAAGAAAAGAAGATCGCCTCCAAGCCCACGCAAAATTCTGTAGCGTACGACTATTACCTTCGCGGGCGCAGCTATGCCCGGCGGGAGAGCCTGGAATTTGCCCTACAGATGTACGAGCAAGCCATTAAACTCGACCCCAACTTTGCTCTGGCTCACGCCGGTGTTGCCTATGTCTGCGCCATCATTCACGAAATTCGCGAACACAACCCCAAATGGGTGGACCGCGGCGACGAGGCTTGCAATCGTGCACTTGAACTCGACCCCAATCTCGCCGAAGCTCTGGTAGCGCGCGCGCGCATCTCTTACTCCCAGCGCAAGCACGACCAAGCCATCGAATTCGCCAGACGCGCGATTGCTCTGAAGCCGGATTGCGAAGGAGTCTACAACGTTCTCGGCCGTGCCTATTTTGCTTCGGGCCGGTTCCAGGAAGCCGCAGACATCGCCGACCAAGCCATTGAAGCCAACGGGGATGACTACAACGTGTTTATCCCCATCGTGAACGCCCTCGAGCGGCTTGGCCGTTCTTCCGAACTCAAGCGCTTTCGCGAAATGGAGATGCGCACCCTCGAACGCCAACTCGAACTGGTTCCCGAAGATGTGCGCGCGCGCAGCCTGTTGGCTGCGGATTATGCCAACATGAATCGGCCCGAGGACGCCGTCCGGCATCTGGATATGACTGTTGCGCTTCGGCCCAATGACTCCAACGTGCTCTACAATGCCGCGTGCACCTATGCCGTGCTGGGAAAAAAGGAAGAAGCTCTCGATTTGCTACGCCGCGCTCTGACGGCCGGTTACGCCAACCCGGATTGGCCGCGCCAGGATCCCGACCTGAACTCCCTCCGCGCCGAGCCTGAATTTCTGAAACTTTTCCCTCCCAAATAAGCGCCATTTATCGTCTGTGACGCAGGCCACTGTCAGCCTTTTTCCGGGCCGCTATGCTATTTCAGTGACTCTCGCGACGTGATTGTTGCCTTTATTCGTTCCCTAACCTCGCTCCCGCCGCTCCTTGCCGATGAGCACGCTGGCCCAAGTCGAAACTCTTACCACTACGGACTTTACGCGTCCTTCCGTCAATCCCTGGATGATCGCCTTCACCGTGATGCTGGCTACCTTCATGGAAGTGCTGGACACTAGCATCGCCAACGTGGCCTTGCCGCACATTGCCGGGAGCTTGTCTGCAGGCGTGGACGAAAGCACCTGGGTTCTCACGTCCTATCTGGTTTCGAACGCGATCGTCCTTCCTCTGACCGGTTGGTTCTCCAGATTGTTTGGCCGCAAGAGCTTCTACATGTCGTGCGTGCTCATTTTTATCGTCAGTTCGTTTCTGTGTGGCGTGGCCACCAGTCTTCCGCTCCTGGTGTTCTTTCGCGTGCTTCAAGGCGCCGGTGGTGGCGGGTTGCAACCTGTCTCACAAGCCATCCTGGTAGAAAGTTTTCCGCGTTCGAAGCAGGGCATGGCCATGGCGGTGTATGGGATGGGCGTTGTCGTTGCCCCGATCATTGGTCCCACGCTCGGAGGCTGGCTGACCGATAACTATTCCTGGCGATGGATTTTCTTCATTAATATCCCCGTTGGCCTGCTGTCGATTTTTCTGACATCCACGCTGATCCATGACCCGCCGCACGTGGCACGCAACGGAAATGGCCAGCGCGTTCGCATTGACTACATCGGGCTGGGTTTGCTCAGTGTGGGTCTGGGGTTCCTGCAGGTGGTTCTGGATAAGGGCCAGCGCGATGATTGGTTCGGTTCTCACTTTATCGTGTGGTGTACCGTGGCCTGCGCCTTCGGTTTGATTGGCGCCGTGCTTTGGGAGCTTCGACAGAAGAACCCTGTCGTCGAGCTACGTTTGTTCAAGGACCGCAACTATGCGACCGCCACATTGCTCATGTTCTTGTTGGGCGTGGTGCTGTACGGCAGCACCGTATTACTTCCGGTTCTATTACAGACCCTGGTCGGTTACACAGCGCAGCTTAGCGGCCTGGTGCTTTCTCCTGGCGCCATCGTCACGCTGGTTTCCCTGCCGGTGGTGGGCTGGCTACTGGCGCGATATCAACCCCGATGGCTGGTCATTTTTGGTTTACTGGTTCTGTCTGTCGGCATGTTCCAGCTGTCGTACATCAACCTCACCACCAGTTTCTGGACCTTTGTCTATGTGTGGATGATTTCCCGCGGTGGCCTCGGATTTCTTTTCGTTCCGATTAACGTGGTGGCATTTTCTTTTGTATCCAAAGAGAAAATGAACAACGCCACGGGACTGATCAATTTGGCGCGCAATATTGGTGGCAGCGTCGGCATTTCTCTGGTCACCACCATTCAGGCTCGGCTTACGCAAAAGCATCAGAATGATCTGGTCTCTCACATGACGCCGCTCAACCCCCGGTATCTCGCTGCACTCCATGGCTTGACGGCTGGTCTTCAGGAAAAAGGTTCCAATGCCGCTTGCGCCGCTCAGCAGGCCAGCGCCATCCTCTACGGTGAACTCCAGCGCCAGGCGGCCATGTTGGCCTTCATCGATGTGTTCTGGCTACTCGGGGTCGTTTGCCTCACGATGATCCCCTTCATGTTTCTCATCAAATCGCACTGCCACCACGAAAGCGAAACCGTGCCCACGCACTGAAAGGCAGCGCCACACGAACCAGTTTGAAGAAAATGCCAGGTGCTTGCGCCGAAGGAAAGTGTAATCCGTAATCGGTGCCCTTCCAGAAATTTGGGGTTTGCACGATCTCGAATCGATTGGGATCAGCTTGGACGAGCGCCTCAGGCGTGGAGTCCCAGGCTGTGCCATGCCCGATGGTGCCATTGTTGACCATGTTGTTGTCCTGGATTACGGTTTGATCCAGCAGATAGTTGCGGATGCCTGATTGCGTTGATCCTAGCTGTGCTCTTGTTGTTCCCAAGCACGGTGCTGGCTCTCATTGGCGGCTTGGGTGGCCTCCTACGACTTATACATGGCCCAGAAAAGGTTTTACGCGGAAGGGAAGCTGCCCGCAACATTTCTCGCCAAACCTGCGTCCGCATAGGGAAAAAACAAGAAGCCCCCTATTGCTCCGCGAGGATTACCTTAAACGCACGGCGCACTTCTTGATGTTCCGTGAAGATTTGGATTTGGTGACAGTGAAGGGCGAGCCGGAATATCAGGAGCTCTTGGAGATGCGACACCAGTGCGTGGCGAAGATTGTTTTCTGCTTCCGCGCGAGTCCGGCCGCTGGATACGCACCAGGGCATGTCCGGGGAATAGCCCAGGTAGCCGGAACCAGTTTCCTCAATCACGATGAGATATTTTTTCACGGTGCCACTAATTCCCCGCAACCTTCTTGAGCACATACCGAACCGGCCTGCCAGACTACGTTCTGCCATCGCGTTTAAAGATAGCCAGTCACGGAAGAAAGAACACGCAGTGGCTGACTTGCAGATTACGCTCTGAAGAGCGGACATTCGCGTTCGGAGCGGAACTAACCGTGTCGCGATTAAGAAAGCAGACCTGCTGCTGTTTACAGCAATCCTCGAATCGTTCAGCGTCAATGCATGAAAGAATCTTCTCGCCTCAACGTGGTCGCGATGAATATTCCGGCTTAGGCACGTTGTAGAAATGACGCAGAAACTGAACCAGCCACACCACGGTAAAGACCAGGAATCCGCCAAGCGCGAACCACATTCCCTGCCAATTGAAATGGCCAATATTGGGAAGATTGGCGTTAATGGCCTCCGATGTCGCATAAAACAGCAGAAAAAGAAGCGCGCAGCCAAACCACGCCATCTTCACGCGTACGAAACAGAAGGTGTCCTCGCGCCGTTCCGGCGCCAGCCAATACGATTTGTTCGGCAGATTAATTTTGTCTTCCGGCATTGCAGCGAGCCGCCGCGGCACCACGAACGTGGGGATGGCAGAAATAAGAACAACAACTCCCATCAACAGAAAGAAGGCTTGCTTCGGCTGCCAGTTGTTGGGCGTGCCATGGCCGCTGAAATGCGACGCCATGATATCCGGCAGTTGCGGGTAGACATGCGCCCATTGCAGCAGGCCCAGTAACATCAGGAAGACGTAGAGAAACGTAGGAACTCGCGTGTCGTTCATGACCTGTCCCTAAAGGAAGCGTAGGCCGTTTGTCCCCCGGTCAGCAAGATTCTTCCGCAACAATGTGTTCAGGAAGCTCTTGCGTTTCAGGAAAGAAACGCCGAGATTGGAGGGAATCCTGGCCAAACTGACGTTAGGATGAACAGGAAGCGGTGAATTCCATATGAGACGAATACAAAAAATCGCTGCGATTGTCATCGTGTTACTGGCCGCATTTGTGATTTACGCTTTTTGGGAAACCAGAAAACCGCTGCCATCGGTCGAGGGCAAATCTGTCAGTCCCTCCAGCGCGCCAGAACCTGTGCTTGTTGACCAAACCCCGCTGAAGACCGCCCAGCGGCTGGCGCAATTGGCGGCCTCGCACGACGAACGGACATTGGCGCAGGAAGCGTTGCGGTTGGCGGATTTTGACGTCGACGAGGCTTTCGACAACGCCTTGCGGCGGGCGCGGCTACATCCAGCTCCACTTTCGGCGGAAGCCAAAGAATGCGAAACACGGCTGCAGAAGGCGGAGAAGCTCCTGGATACCGATCAGGCCCGGGCAAAGCAACTCTCCGACCTCGCGGCCAAGGCCAACGAATCCAAGAAAGATGCACTCGAAGTGGACCTGATTCAGGCCCAAGCGGATCTGGAACTGGATCAGGACGAGGTGGATGACGCCAAGCAGGATTTGATTCGTGCGGGCGGCGACGTCATCGATCGAATCGAAGCGCTGAAGAAGGAGCACGAAGAGACCACCCACGGCACATCGAACGCAATTCCCTCAGGACCTGAACCCGTCGATCAGGTTGGCTTGTTGCATCGCGTACAGCAATGGCGCCTGCTTCATCAGAAGCAAATGGAACTGTGGCAAGCGAAGACAGAGACAGAAACGGCGATGGCCGGGTTGGAAGAAAAGCACAACGCTTTGGACGCCGAAGTCGACGCCGAAAAAGCGAACGTGCCAGAACTTGCGCACCACTCCAAGAAAACTTCCTCGGATCGGGCTGCCGTGCATGTTTCCGCCGCCAACAAAAGCCAGGACGAGTCCGCCGAACTGCTCAAAAAGACGCAGCAACTTTCCAGCAACCAGAAAATTTTGGCAGCCTATGACAAGCGCATCGAAGCAAAAAAAGAACTCGCCGGCGTGTATGGACAATGGATTGACTTGGTTGCTGGCCACCAGCGCGACGTGATTCACCGCGCGCTTCTCGGAATTGCCATCATCCTGGCGATTGCCCTCATCGGCATTTTCTTCAGTTCGTGGATGGATTCAGTCGTCAAACGGCTTTCCATGGACCGCCGCCAGATGGAATCCCTGCGCACGGTCACCCGAACCTCGCTGCAGATTTTGGCGCTTTGCCTGATCCTCCTCGTGTTTTTTGGACCCCCTGGGCAACTCGGAACCATTCTCGGCCTGGCCGGTGCGGGCCTGACCGTGGCACTAAAAGATTTCATCGTCGGCTTCTTGGGCTGGTTCGTGCTCATGGGCAAACACGGCATGCGCCTCGGTGACTGGGTGGAGATCAACGGCGTGACCGGCGAAGTCGTCGAAATCGGCCCATTCCATACGGTGCTGCTCGAGACCGGAAATTGGACCGACGCGGGCCATCCCACTGGCCGGCGCGTCACCTTCACCAACAGCTTTGCCATTGAAGGGCATTACTTCAATTTTTCGACGACTGGCCAGTGGCTGTGGGATGAATTGGCGGTGGTGCTCCCTGCGGGAAAAGATCCTTATCCCATGCTGGACGCCATCCACAAAAAGGTGATCGAAGCCACGCGCGAGACCGTGCAGCAGGCGGAGCAGGAATGGCGGAATGCGACAAGCTCGCGGGAATTGAGCGGTTTGTCCGCCACTCCCGCCATCAGAGTTAAACCCGTTGTCGGCGGTATCGAAATTGCCGTGCGTTATGTGACGCGAGCGAACGACCGCTACACGTTGCGCAACCAGTTGAATCAAGCCGCCGTGGAATTGCTTGGCGCAAAAGCCGAACCGGTGGCTACCTAGTTTGCTTCGGGCGCGCACTACTTCCGACCGGAGGCCGTACAATGGGGCGTGGGCGCGCCCAGGATGCCGAGATACAGACAGACTTGTCCGCAATGACGGATTTCGTGTTCGACCATAGAGTGTAGCGGCTCGGCCGCTGTTGGATGGTTTCGGCAAACAGGTATCGTTCGGTGACGGCAATGTGACGCAGCAGGTCACCCGAGGTGAATTTCCCTGGCGCAAAGCTCCAGTCAATTTTGTTGCATGGAGCGCAGCGCGCAACCCGCAACGGTCGCGCACATTGCCGAACTATTGCAGAAATGGGTGAACCGTGTGGATTTCCATGGGCGACCTCGCATCAGTCCGTGCGCTCAAAGTTGTAATTTAGCAGGAATTCAGAACAGGCCCCGCACCGGCTCTCCTTCTACCTAAATGGGGGAAGAAGCGTGCAGGAGCCTGCGGGCACGGCTGGCGGTCAATGTTGCTCCGGCATACATGGCGGCAAGAAGGAAAAAACCGATGGCGATGCTGAAGCGTTCGGCAATCCAGCCAAGAGAAAAACTCATGGCGAGTTGGAGAACGGTCGCGAAAATGGCGAACGCCGATTGCGTTCGTCCCATGAATTGCTTCGGAACAATGGCCATCAGGGAAGATTGCGCCACGATGCCGGCAAGGGCCCGGAAAAACCCGAAGCAGCCTTGCAGGATCGTTGCGCCAAGCAATACGGCGACAAACGGCACAGCCAGATGACCGAGTGCCATTCCCGCAACCGCCAAAACATACAGCGGAAGGCGCAAACGCTGTGGCAACTGGCTGGCGATGATGCCACCGGTAATCGCGCCGATCGCCCAGCCCGCTTCGATAAAGCCAAAACCACGCGCACCGGAGTGCAGTATCTCGTTGGCAAGTGCCACCACGACCACGTTGGAACTCACGATACTCGCCATCAACATAGCGTGGGTGATTCCCAGAGCCAAAACCACCGGTTGTTCGCGCAAGTACGCCCACCCGGCCTTCATATCCGCGTAGATCGCCAGCGACAGTCCCGCTTCCGCCACTTCCGGGTTCTCGCCGCTCTCCAGCGCCTGTACTGCTGTTTCCGTGGACTCCGAAAATTCGCGGGGATATTGGCGGTGCGCCAGCGGCGAAACGTAACCGCTGCGCAGCGAATACAGGCAATAGGCCGACACGAAATACGTCAGGCCATCGATGCACAGAATTCCGGCGATTCCCGCGTGATCGTACATGAAGCCGACAAACGTGCCGGCCAACAGCATGCCAGTCTGCACACCCACGAGTACCGTGGCGTTCGCGCCGGTGAACTGGCTGGGCGGAATCACTTCTTGAACCAGCGCATTGACGTTGGCCCAATACATTGCCGAACCGGTGCCAGTGACAAGCGTCATCAAATAGAGATGCCAGAGCTGAAGATGGCCCCGCCAGGCGATGTAGGAAATGGCCAGGACCGCGAAGCCGCGCGCGAGATCGAGAAGCACGCCGAGATAGCGCCTGTCATACCGGTCAATCAGCACGCCGCCGAGAAATGGCACGACCAATCCTGGCAACGTCACCACGATGACTTGCCAGCTCACGGCTATGGTGGAATGCGTGGCCGACATGATGTACCAGCTCACGCCGATGAAATTCATCCCGCTCCCGAACAGCGAGACAAACATCGCCGTAAAGAAAAAGCGGAACGCCCGCTGCCCCCACAGCAGCGACCAGTCCACACGATGCGTTGCGGCCGTGGCCATTGAGCCCACAATTTTACTATTGAAGCCAGGGCAAACTGCAGACTACGTTACTGCAGATTTCCTTGGGCAACGGCGTACTCATCCTTCCGAACGGAGCCCGGGAAGTGAGGAATTCCTCTTTTGACACCCAAACCTCGTTGTTCCGTGCGCAGAGAAGGGATGCTTTGAAGAAGTGACTACTGAAACGAGTTCACAACCTTCAGATAAGTTGCGCAAGAAGCGAGGTTCTTGGAGGCATCGAGCGAATCGTAGAACACGGGAACGGTCATATCTTCGAAGACCGTTCCGGTGAGGTCCCGGCACGAGTTGCGAATCAGCTGGCCGGTATTGGTCTTGAATTCGTAATCGATCCGGCTGTAGCTGGCTTTCCCTTGCTGAATGGTTTGTTGCGAAACCACTCGGGCAAACGCCAATTCTCCATCGCGAAGCAGAGGAAGATTGCGTTTTTCTCGAAAATACGGCACCAGCATAACCACTCCGAATACTGGTAGTACAAACAGGAGGGGAATAAAGGGTGTCAAGCCCAAGTCGCGACCGGACAACGGGCCCCTGCTTATCAGGAAGAACAAAACCCCGTTCAGAATAGCCGCTGCGCCAAACACCGCGACTACTGCAGCAGAACTCCCCTGGAAACGGAAACGAACCTGGCGTGGCCGCGGCAGAGACTGCAGCATCTGGAGCGAAGGGTCGAGTGCCAATTGCGCGACCGCCAGATCCGGATTCACGGTGGCCCTCGCTGCCACCATTGCTTTCCGCACCGCATAGTAACTCCAAATAGGAGTGAGGGCGATCAAACCAAACAGCGCCGGAAGAATAAAAATAAGGGGAGCCTTCGCCTGCAGGGCCGCAAAGGCAGCGAACAAACCGACGGCTGCCATCCCAAGCGGCAACAACTTTGCCACGGCACTTTTTGCTGCTAGCGCGGTTTCCGCTCGATCCAGATTCCAACCACAACGCGTGCAGAACGGTTTGTTGGCGAGAGTCAAAGAGCGGCGCACGGGAATCAGGGCGCCGCAGCGGGGGCAGGTTATGCTACTCATTGAAATTATTCTAATTGACCCGGTTGCCCTTGGACCCCTCTGTCTGACTCGGATTGCGCTATTCAGAAACAGTTTGGAGTTTCTGGAAAGCCGCCGCTTTCTATTGTCTGGGAAATCGCTGCAAACCGTATGATAGCGGTATGGCCGCGTTGCTCGACATTCATTCTTTGACGGTGGAACTGCCCACATCGGCGGGTTGGGTGAAGCCCGTGAATGACGTGTCGCTGGAGATCGCACCTGGCGAGACGCTGGGCTTGGTGGGCGAATCTGGCAGCGGAAAGACCATGCTCTCCCTGGCATTGATGGGCTTGCTGCCGGCGGGCGCCCGCGTACACGGCCAAGCAAAACTTTCTTCGCAACATGCGCCAACAAAATCCCTGATGGGTCTCAGTGCGGAGGAATGGCGCGGGGTGCGCGGCCACGAGATCGCTATGATTTTTCAGGAGCCCATGACCTCGCTGAATCCGGTCATGCGGATCGGAGCGCAAATCGAAGAAGCAATCCTGGCGCATGAGCCCAAGCTGGACCGCGAACTATTGCGCCGGCGTTTTCTGACGGCGATGCAACACGCCGCCGTGCCGGAACCGGAAATGCGCGCGCAACAATTTCCCCACCAGCTCTCCGGGGGATTGCGGCAACGTGCGATGATCGCTATGGCTCTGGCGCCTTCGCCGAAGTTGCTGATCGCAGACGAACCCACGACAGCGCTGGATGTCACGGTGCAGAAACAGATTCTGGGCCTGCTTGACCGTTTACGGCGTGAACTCGGTCTGGCGCTGCTTTTCATTACGCACGATCTGGGAGTGGTGGCGAACGTCGCGGATCGTGTCGCCGTGATGTACACGGGACGAATTGTGGAAGAAGGACCCGTGCGGAAAGTGCTCACGTCGCCGCAGCACCCCTACACGCAGGGATTGCTCGCCGCATCGCCAACGCTGGAGTGCCGCGAGTTGAGGCCTATTCCAGGAACCGTGCCGCGCTTGACGGAATTGCCCCCAGGCTGCGCCTTTGCGCCTCGCTGCTCGTTTCGTCGCGCGGAATGCGATCAGGCTGTTCCGGAATTTCGCATGGCCGAACCAGACCACGGCGCGCGGTGCGTGCTGTTATGAGCCACCTGTTGGCAGTGCGCAATCTGCGAAAGAGTTTCGTTCGCGGCGGAAGCGTGTTCGCGGACGAAGGCAAAGCCGAGCGCTTCGTGGCCGTGGATGACGTGAGTTTCGAAGTCGCATCCGGAGAGACGTTCGCTGTCGTCGGAGAAAGCGGTTGCGGGAAAACCACGCTGGCGCGCATGATCCTGCGCCTGATCGAGCCGGATCGGGGCACAATCCTCTTCGACGGCTGCGATCTGTTGCGACTGAACGGCGAAGAGTTGCGGGCGCAAAGGCGCCAGATGCAGATGATTTTTCAGGACCCCTTCGCCTCACTCAATCCCCGTATGCGTGTGGGAGAAATCGTGGCAGAGCCGTTGGCCATTCACGAACCGCAACGTTCGTCGGCGGAACGGACGGCTCGTGCCGGAGAAATGTTGCAGCGCGTCGGATTGAACGAAGCAGCCCTTAATCGTTACCCCCATGAGTTTTCAGGTGGCCAGCGGCAGAGGATCGGGATTGCGCGGGCGCTCATTCTGCGGCCCAAGCTGGTGGTGGCGGATGAACCGGTGTCTGCCCTGGACGTCTCCGTCGGGGCGCAGGTTCTCCTCTTGCTCCGGGAGCTGCAGAGGGAATTTCGCCTAACCTATCTTTTTATCTCGCACAGCCTGCCTGTGGTGGCGCAACTGGCCAGCCACATCGCGGTTATGCGTGCCGGCAAGCTTATAGAGAGTGGGCCCGCTGACCGGGTCTTGCAGCAGCCCACACAACCCTATACCCGCGACCTTCTGGCGGCGGTCCCGGAGATACCGCCACCCGGCAAAGTGTGATATTTTCGCGTCAGCGTTTACGTACTATTTCCAAGAAGCAAGCCCCAGCAATCCTGTGGTGAAGGAGTCCTCAATGGCAACTGAACCGATGCCGACCCCTGCGCAGTTGGTTGAGCCGCAAGCTGCGATTTCCCCCTTCGGACGAATTATTGGCATGTTCTTTTCGCCCAAACCTACGTTTGAAGATATTGTCCGCAAACCGACCTGGGTTCTGCCGACGGTGATCACCTTGTTCTTTACTCTCACGGCCGTAGTCGCCTTGAATATGCATTTTGACTGGAAGGGCTACATGGCCCAGCAATTGGAGAAGAGTCCGCGCACAGCAAGTCTGAGTGCCGACCAGAAGCAACTGCAGATCGACGCCGGCGCGAAGTATGCTCCCATATTCTCCTACGTGTTCGGATTGCCGGCTCCACTATTGGGACTCCTGGTGATCTCCCTCATCCTGATGGGCCTCTATAACCTGATGGCTGGTGCGGGAGTTAATTTCAAAACCTCATATTCCATTGTTTCCCATGCCTTTGTACCTGCCACCATTGTCAGCACCCTGCTGTTCTTACTTATTTTATTTCTGAAACCGGTTGGCTCATTTGACCTCGAGAACCCTGTCGCCACGAATCTGGCGGCGTTCCTCCCGGAGGACTCCGCCAAATGGCTGGTCACGCTCGGGAAAAACATCGACATCCTTGAATTCTGGAAGCTCATCCTTCTGGGAATCGGATTTGCCGCGGTTAACCCACGCAAGCTCAAAGGTGCAAAGCCGTTTACCATCGTGTTCGGAGCGTTCCTCGTTTACGTCATCGTCCGCACCGGAATCGCGTTTATTTTCCCCTGATACACTGGAGCTGTGACTTTTTCCTTCGAAGTGTTGCAGACCGATCCCACGGGCGCGCGGCGTGGAAAGCTGGCTACTCCGCATGGAGTCATCGAGACGCCGGTATTCATGCCGGTAGGCACCGCGGCAACAGTAAAAGGCCTCACCCAGGAGGTGCTCGAGGAACTCGGCGCGGGCATCATTCTCGCCAACACCTATCACCTTTATCTCCGCCCAGGACACGAACTGATTCGCAAACTCGGGCGATTGCACGCTTTCATGTCATGGCGAAATGCCATTCTCACCGATTCGGGCGGGTATCAAGTTTTCAGTCTGTCGGAGCTGCGCAAAATCACTGACGAAGGTGTTCGCTTCCGTTCTCATCTCGATGGCTCCGAACATTTGCTTACCCCGGAAAAGGCCGCGGAGATTCAACTCGCGTTGGGCTCAGACATCGCCATGGTGCTGGATGAATGCATCGAAACGCCGGCCGCACGCCAGGTTGCGGAAGCCGCGCTCAGACGCACCACCGATTGGGCACAAAGAGCCCGTCGCTATTTTCTGGATTCGACCAACCGAAACGTAACTTCAGCGCAATGGCAATTCGGAATTGTGCAGGGAGCGACGTTTGCGGATTTGAGGCGCGAAAGTGCGCGGCAACTTCTGGAACTGGATTTTCCCGGATACGCCGTAGGCGGACTCGCCGTCGGCGAACCGCATGAAGTCACCTGCGAAATGGCCGCGGAAGTCACCGCGCTCCTCCCCAAGGACCGCCCTCGTTATCTCATGGGCGTGGGTCGGCCGGAGCAATTGGCTGATTACGTGGCGCGCGGCATCGATATGATGGATTGCGTGTTGCCAACGCGCGCGGCGCGGCACGCCTGCTTGTACACCAGCGAAGGACGCGTGCTCATCAAGAAAGCCCGGTATATAGAAGACCAGCGTCCCATCGACCCAAACTGCGCGTGCAGTGTTTGCAAACGTTACACTCGCGCCTATCTTCGGCATCTCTTCGCTGCGGGAGAGATCACTGCGGCCATCCTGGCGACCCACCACAATGTGCGGTTTTACCTTGACATAATGCGCCAAATTCGAGAGGCTATCACTTTTGGACATCTAGCGAATTTCGCGTCTGAGCTGCGTGCCCGCTATGCGGTGGGGCCAGCCTAAGGCGAAGCGCAGGGCGAGCGGACTAGCTCCGCCAAACTGTCGCAACCCGCGGTAAGTCGACTCTCATCGCGAGAATCGTGCGGGCAGGGCAAGCGGGACATTCTCCCGCTCGCGGCGGCTTTTCCCCCGTGACAGGACAGCCGGCTGGTTTCGGCCTAAGATTAGAATGATGGAAAGTTTCGAAAGGGTACGGTAAGTAATCACGAAAATGAATTCGGCGGCATTTTTGTTGTGGCAAGCGGGCGGCATCGGTGGGCTTGGTGGGTTTATGCTTCCCCTGCTGCTCATGTTCGGCATTATGTATTTCCTGGTGATCATGCCGCAGCAGCGGCAGCGCAAGAAAATGCAGGAGATGCTCAGCGCCGTGAAGAACGGCGACAAGGTCATCACCACCTCTGGCATCTACGGCACCATCAATGGTATCGACGGCGACACCTTTATTTTGAAGGTCGCCGATAACGTAAAAATTCGCATTACGCGAGCCGCGATAGCCCAGGTGGAGGCACCCGAAGATGCCAAGTAACTCCGCCCCAGCTTTCGTGTTGCTGCGCCTAATCTTCTAACCATGAATCCCAACTTGAAGTGGAAAGTAGTTTTCATCCTGGCAGTTGTTCTTCTTTGTCTGTATTCGATTTTCGGACTGCCCTCATTCCCAACCTCCCTGGCGCAGCTCAAAGACAATTTCGCGCACCAGATCAAGCTCGGTCTTGACCTGCAGGGAGGCACCCACCTGATTCTCCAAGTGCAGGTGCAGGAAGCCGTGGCGCAGGAAACCGATCAGACCGTGGACCGTCTCACGACCGCCATGCGCCAGAAGAATATTCATTACGATGAAGTACGCCGCGTTGATGACACGCACCTCATCGTTCGCAACGTTCCTTCCGACCAGTTTTCTCAATTCCGCGATCTGCTCCACGATCAGTTCGAAACTAACTGGACCGTCGGCTCGGCTCCTGGAGAAGCGAACGCCACTCTCCTGAGCATGCGCCCCACCACGATTTCCGCCATTCAGGAAACCACCATGTCGCAAACGCTCGAAACTCTCGAGCGTCGTATCAACGCCCTCGGCCTTACCGAACCCACGATTCAACCGCACGGCCGCGTTGGGCAGGACAACGAAATTCTCGTGCAACTTCCTGGCGAAGGCGATGCCGCCGCTGCCATGCGCGTGATCCAGGCGGGCGGCCAACTCGAATTGAAACTGGTCGAAGACCCGCAAACATATCCGTCGGAAGCCGGGGCCCTCGCCGCTAAAGGTGGTGTGTTACCGGCGGGCACGGAACTGGTGCAAGGTAGCAGCGAAGCCCGCACTCCCGCGGGTCAGACCCCTTCGGAATCCTGGTATCTCTTGAGCCGCACGCCGGCAGTCACTGGGCGCGATCTGCGCAGCGCCACCGAAAGTCGCAACACCGACATGCCCGGCCAATGGCAAATCAACTTCGTCCTTTCCGGCGACGCCGGGCGGAACTTCGAACGGTTTACCGAACAAAATACCGGCCGCCAGATGGCCATCGTCCTTGACAAGAAGGTGTATTCGGCGCCAGTCATCCAGGGCAAGATTGGAGACCAAGGCCGCATCGACGGCAATTTCAGCCAGGAAAGTGCACATGAATTGGCGCAAATCCTGCGCGCGGGGGCCTTGCCGGCTTCTATCAAATATCTTGAAGAACGCACCGTCGGACCTTCCCTCGGAGCCGACTCCATTCGTCACGGCGTGCAAGCGTCCATCATCAGCTTGGTCGTGGTGATGATCTTCATGGTCTTCTACTACCGCTTGTCTGGTGTGAACGCGGTTTTGGCCTTGCTCCTCAACCTCATCATTCTACTTGCCGCATTGGCCATGTTCGGGGCAGTACTCACCCTGCCCGGCATTGCCGGTGTGATCCTGACCATCGGTATGGGCGTGGACTCCAACGTTCTCGTGTTCGAGCGCATCCGCGAAGAAATTCGCAACGGCAAGTCCGCGTCTGCCGCGGTCGAAGCGGGGTTTGACAAAGCGTTTCTGACCATCATCGACACGCACGTGACCACCGTGGTTTCCGCCATCTTCCTTTTCATCTTTGGTACGGGGCCGATCCGCGGTTTCGCAATCACGTTGACCATCGGTTTGATTGCCAACGTTTTCACGGCCATTTATGTCTCCAAGACGATTTTCCACTACCACCTGGCAAAGATGGATCGCCAGGCAGAATTGAGCATTTAGCCAGACCTCGGGTTTTAGTACCGGGCAAATAAGGCAGCCGGGAACAAACAGGAACACCCCGGAGTCTAAAGAAGGGAAGCGCAAAACGGCATGATCGAGCTTTTTAAACAGCCCAATATCGACTGGATGGGCAAGGCCAAGTATTTCTTTGCTTTAAGTGGGCTGCTGTTGGTTATTGGCTGGTCTGCAATCTTCCTCAAGGGCGGCATAAAGTACGGCATCGACTTTAAAGGCGGTACGAACGTGGACGTTCGCTTTGCCAATCCTCCGAACGTCGACCAGTTGCGCGCCGGCCTCCGTCAGCAGGGCCTGGGCAACAGCGAGATTCAGAGTATTCACGATATCGGCACCTCAAATTCTAACGAAGTCTTGATCTTCGTCGAGCAGGCCGGCCAGGGCGACCAAGCCATCGACGAAGGCAAAGCCAAGGTACTCGCTGCTCTGAATGCCACCTACGGTCTGACCAGTAACTCCAAACCAGACTTTAACTCCGTTACCGCGAACGCTCTTGCAAATCTCCTCGCGCAGAAGGATCCCCTAGGTCTATCCATTGGCGCCGGCGACAAATACCAAACCCTCGCAAAAAATCTTCTGGCTTATCGCGATAAGGATAAGAATGGCGTGCTCACCAGCTTTGCTGAGCTCTCTCACGTGGATGGCGCCAATCCTGCCGTCATTTCCGCTCTGCAGGACAACTACTCCTTGGCCCCCTTCACCATTCGTAATACTGAGATTGTGGGTGCCAAGGTGGGCGCCGAGCTCCGCAATCAGGCCATTCGAGTTACCCTCTATGCTTTGGCAGGCATGCTGGTATATATTGCCTTCCGGTTCTACGGTGGACAAATCGGTGGATCAACAGGGTGGGCAGCCAAGGGAGCGATTGGCTTTGTGCTCCGTTTTGTGGATCGCATCATATTCGGTGTGGCCGCAGTCCTGGCTGTCTTTCACGACGTACTGATCACTCTGGGGCTTTTTAAGATTTTTGGCTTTGAAATATCGCTGACGGTAATCGCTGCCTTGTTGACCCTGGTCGGTTATTCGATGAACGATACCATCGTCATCTTTGACCGCATCCGGGAAAACAACCGGCTGTTGCGCAAGGAACCATTCGCGGAAGTTGTGAACAAGTCCATCAATCAGACTCTTTCGCGCACGATTCTGACCAGCGGCTTAACCTTCCTCACTGTGCTCGTCCTGTTCCTGATGGGCGGCCAGGTGCTTCGGGCATTTGCTTTTGCCCTGGTGGTGGGGATTGTGGTAGGAACGTACTCAAGTTTTGGGATTGCTGCACCGCTCGTCGTCGCCTGGAACCGTTGGCGGGGACACAGCGTTGCCGCAGGCACCGGAACCGCAGCCGGCAACAAGACCCGAGGGAGCGACGGCGGCACAGCGCGCCTGGCGCCAGCGGGGAGGAGGTAGTGGTTACACATGTTTGAAGAAATGGTTGTTTCGAATGCGAAGAACAAGAAGACGAACAAACCGTGGACCGTTATCGTGTCTATGTTGTTTCAAGTCGGCTTCCTCGCGATTCTCATCCTGATCCCCCTGATTTATACGGAAGCGCTGCCGAAGACATTGATGTCCTCGATCCTGCTAGCGCCACCGCCGCCTCCACCGCCGCCTCCACCGCCGCCTCCGGCTCAAATTGTGCACATCAAACCGGTGGCCCATTTGATGGAAGCAGGCAAACTTGTCGCCCCCAAGGTTATCCCGAAGGACGTCAAGATCTTCAAGGAAGAAGAACAGCCGCCTGACATGGGCGCCGGTATTACCGGTGGTGTACCCGGTGGGGTTGCCGGCGGTTCGATGGGCGGCGTAATCGGAGGCGTGATCGGAGGAGCTGGAGCGGCACCGCCACCACCTCCTAAGGCCGCCGTGACGCGTACCCGGGTTGGAGGCGCCGTGCAGGCCGCCAAACTGGTCAATCGCGTTCAGCCTCTCTACCCGCCACTGGCGCGCCAGACGCGTATCAGCGGCACAGTGAAATTGCATGCCATCATCAGCAAGGACGGCGCGGTTCGGGAGTTGCAAGTTGTTTCCGGCCACCCCTTGCTCGTGCAATCGGCGCTCGACGCCGTGAAGCAGTGGCGCTATCAGCCCACTTTGCTCAACGGTGATCCTGTCGAAGTCGACACCGAAATTGACGTGATCTTTTCTCTCGCTCAGTAGGGCAACGGGGCGGCGCGGGAGTCGTGGGAGCCTGGCGCCGTTCTGAGTACGTAGTGAATTTACTCTCTTGTTGGTTCTCCCCGCGGGGGCCACTAGGAAATAAGGAGCAAACGAATGTTAGCAACAGTTTTTGTTTATGCGGCATGGCTTCAGGAGGCTGCCACCAGTTGGGACCTCCGTTCCATGTGGGGCAATATGGGTCTTCTCGCGAAGATCGTCGTGGTCATCCTCTTCATTCTTTCGGTCTATTCGTTCGGTGTGATGATTGACCGCTTCCTCATGTACAACAACGCGCGGAAGCAATCGCGGCTATTCGTCCAGCAGGTGGCCGGTGCGCTGAAGGATGGCAAGCTTGATGAAGCGATTGCCATCGCCGAGCGCAACAAGAAGAGCCACATCGCCAAGGTTGTCGCGACCGGCTTGTCGGAATTCCAGTCCGCCTCGCAGCAAGTCTCTGACGCCGAAGTCATCGAAGCCGCCAAACGCGGTCTCGAGCGCTCCGTCGCCATCGTTCACGCAGAAATGAAGCGCGGTCTCTCGGCCCTTGCCACGATTGGTTCGACGGCTCCGTTCGTCGGACTGTTCGGTACCGTGGTCGGCATTTTGAACGCGTTTAAGGGCATCGAATCTCAAAAGGCAACCGGTCTGTCGGCGGTCGCCGGCGGTATCGCTGAAGCGCTCGTCACCACCGCCTTCGGGTTGCTCGTCGCGGTTCCTGCTGTGTGGGCCTACAACTACTTCACCAACCGAGTCGAGGCGTTCGATGTCGAAATGGACAATTCCTCGATGGAGTTGATCAACTACTTCATTCTGCGCCGCGGCGCGAAGAAGTAAGCTGAAAGAAGGGAAGCCATGGCCTACAAGCCACAAGCCGGAGCCCAAATGGCCGCGCCAAACGTGATTCCAATGGCGGACATCATGTTGGTGTTGCTGATCATCTTCATGGTGGTCACGCCCATGTTGCAGAAAACGCACCAGGTGGATTTGGCATCCGTCAATGACCCCCGCGATATGAAGGATGCGGATAAGGACGACGCGATTGTCGTAGCCGTCACCCGCGATGGAAGCATCTTCCTCGGCAACACCAAAATCAAAAAGGAAGACATCACGGGCCAGATCAAGGATCAGATCGCCAATAAACTGGACAAGACCGTTTACGTCAAGAGCGACGCGCGCGCCAAGTACGGCGACGTGGTCGCGGTCGTGGACGAGATTCGTTCGGCCGGCGTCGATTCCCTCGGTTTGCTGACGGAAAAGACCAAAGCACTTGGCGGCCCTCAGACCCCCGCAGCTCCGAAACCTGCTGGCACCTGAGGCGTAGTGGTTCGTTTTTGCCGTAGTCGTCCTTCGTTTGCTGAGTTGATGGATCCGCGCCGGCTCCCACCCGGCGCGGCCAACTTCTCCAACGAGACGCCGCGGTTCAATAGGAGAATTCGCAATGGGAATGGATGTTGGCAGCAGTTCAGGGGCCATGGCCACGCCGAATATTGTGCCTCTCATCGATATTTTGTTGGTCCTTATCATCATTTTCATGGTTATCACCCCTCTTACGCCCAAGGGGCTAGATGCCCTTGTGCCGCAGCCCTCGCCGAACCAACAGCAGAACCAGGAGCTCGAGAACAAGACTGTGGTCGTGCAGGTTCTCATGGGTGGCAAGCTCAAGATCAATAACGAAGACACCACTTGGGAAAATCTTGAGCCGCGCATGGAACAGATTTTCAAGGATCGAGCCGAGAAGGTTGCCTTCGTCAAGGGTGATAACGATGTCCAGTTCATGGACGTGGCCAAGGCCATCGATCTGATGAAACAAGCTGGCATCGATCGCGTTGGCCTCATTACCGCCAAGCTCGAAGCCGGCCAGTAGGGATTCAGGGCAATTTTCGCGGGTTGCGGGAAGTCCTCCTCGCTGGGTGTACTCAGCGTTAGCGAGGTGACTCATGGGAATCGCAGTTTGTGCGGAGTTTGTGGTGGTACAGGCGGGCTACTCTCGGATGTGAACGTAGTCCCGCTGATTGATATTCTGCTGGTGCTGTTGGTCATCCTCATGATCATTCCTCACCGGCAGATGGGACTGCCGGCGAGCTTGCCGCAGCAAACAAGCGAACCGGCTCCACCGGTTCATCCGGATACTCTCGTCGTTCAGATCGGGTCGGATGGTTCGATTCGCCAGAACGGCTCGGTTGTACAGCACGATGAATTGCGCGGTCGTCTTGAACAAACCTTCGCTCTGCGTGCTCATCGGGTTGCTTTTCTTCAGGGTGATCGTTCTCTCGAGTTTCAGGTGGTTGCCGGGGTCTTGAACGTCATGCATATGGCGAGCGCTTCCCCGGTCGGATTAGTGAGTTC
Source organism: Candidatus Acidiferrales bacterium (assembly GCA_963775865.1). Taxonomy (GTDB): domain Bacteria; phylum Acidobacteriota; class Terriglobia; order Acidiferrales; family UBA7541; genus Acidiferrum. The sequence goes on from CAVZKU010000004.1 coordinate 391,400, forward strand.
GGAACTGGAAAAAAACCGCTGAACGTGATGGAATGACCCCTAGAGGGCGCAAGTGAATCCACGTGCCAGCCTCCAATGCATCGGGGCGGCGCGACTCAGGGATGGAAGCTTCCATGACTCAAGTAACGGTTGGACGGGGGACGTCCTCGCGGGTCTCCCGCATTGCCGGCCAGATGTTTTCTCTGGCGGTGCTGTTGACTCTCGTCGTCGGCGTCTCCGGATGCAACAAGCTCCGTGCCCGCGACCTTCTCAACAAAGGTGTTGCCTCATTTAAGAATGCTCAATTTGATTCGGCGGTCGAGGACTTCAAGCAGGCCAAGGAACTCGATCCCGATCTCGTCAACGCGCGGCTGTATCTCGCCACCGCGTACGCGAGCCAATATATTCCGGGCGCTCCCTCGGACGAAAATATGCGTCATGGCCAGGAAGCCATCGCGGAATACAAAGATGTTCTCGATAAGGATCCGATCAATCTCAGTGCCATCGACGGTCTAGCCTCGATTCTCTACCAGATGGCTGGTCAGCCGTTTGACGCCAAGAAGTTTGAGGAGTCCAAGGCCTACCACCAGAAGCACATCGCCTTGCGGCCGCAGGATCCCCAACCATACTATTCAATCGGCGTGATTGACTGGGCGCTCGCCTACCGCGGCAATACGGAAATGCGTTCGGACTACAACAAAGCGCACATCAACAAGCAGGTCAAAGACACAGACCCCCTGCCTCCCGACGTACGCAAGGGTTACACCGACAAGTATCAGGGCATGGTGGATGAAGGTATCGCTAGTCTGAAGAAAGCCATCGAGCTCAAACCTGACTACGACGACGCCATGACCTATCTGAATTTGCTCTATCGCCGCAAGGCCGACATGGTCGAATCCACCGCGGAACGCGATAACTATACGAAGATGGCCGACGACCTTCTCGACAAGGTCAAGGAGATCAAGCAGAAGCGCGCAGAACAGCCTCAGCCGGCATCCTGACGCTTTGCTCTTAACGATTCACGAAAGGCCCTGGCCGCTTCACGCCAGGGTCTTTTGTTTGTTGGTCACGAAATTCTGACTGAGGATCGGGCGATTCATCCTGACCGGGCGGGAGAAGTCAGCAGAGGGCGAAAGTACTCACGAAAGTGAGGAAGGCGCAAACGGTCCTCCGCATCAATTCCTTGTCGGAGCGCCGCAACTCCTCAATCTTGTTGATGGAGTGCAACACGGTGGTGTGATGCTTGCCGCCAAACTGGCGTCCAATTTCCGGAAGTGAAGCGGTCGTCAACTGCTTGACGATATACATGGCCACCTGGCGCGGGAAGGCGATAGCACGGGTGTTGCTGCGAACCTTCAGGTCTTGCTCCCGCAAGTTGAAGTGTTCACTTACCCTTTTTTGGATGAGATCGATGGTGACGCGCTTTTCCTGGGAAGCGATGATGTTGCGAAGCACCTGCTGAGCGGTGGCCAGGGATACGGCGGTGCCGGTCAGAGAGGCATAGGCCATCAGGCGCGTCAGAGCGCCTTCCAGTTCGCGAACGCTCGAAACTAAAATCGCCATTCTTCAGAAAAAGGCGGAAAGAATACAACTTTTGCATCACCCGTTTGATGGACGCCCTTCAATAATCCGCACTCAGACTCTTCCGCTATGCATGTGGGGAGCGTAAACTAAGCTATGGGTTCGCGTGCCAACCTGCCCTTGAATTTCAATCGGGACCGCACCGAGCGCCAAGTCAACGCGCGTCTCGAAGAACTCCTGCAAAAACTGCGTACCAATCGTCCCTCGGAGGATCCCTGGCTGGTTCGTCGCGCCTACGACATTGCTGCGGAACGCCACCGCGACCAATTCCGCAGTTCCGGTGACCCCTACATCACCCATCTCCTGGAAGTTGCGCACATCCTCGCCGACATGAAGCTGGATGCCACTACCTTAGCGGCGGCCTTGCTCCATGACGCCATCGAGGACACCGAATATCCGCTCTCGCGCCTGGAAGAACGATTTGGCCCGGAGGTCGCTCACCTGGTCGAAGGCGTCACGAAAATTGGCCGCCTGAACATGATGGCTCCCGAAGCCCGCCAGGCCGAGAATGTCCGCAAGATGTTGCTCGCCATGGTGAACGATGTTCGCGTCGTTCTCGTTAAGCTCGGCGATCGCCTGCACAACATGCGCACCCTGGAATTTCTGCCACCCGCCAAGCAGCTTCGCATCGCGCGCGAAACCATGGACATCTATGCGCCCATCGCCCACCGCTTGGGCATGGCTCTCATCAAGGGCGAACTCGAAGATCTCTCCTTCCGCTATCTCGAGCCAGACGCCTTTCTATCGCTTCAAAAGGAAGTTACGGAAAAGGCTCCGGTTCACAAGCGTTTCCTTGAGGAAGTTCAGAACGCTATTCGCACCAAGCTCGTCGAAAACAGCATTCCCGCAGAACTGGAAGCTCGCGTCAAGGGTCTGTATTCGCTCCATCGCAAAATCATTCGCCAGGAGCGTAGCCTCGATCAGATCTATGATTTGCTCGCCGTCCGCGTCATCTCCGATACGGAGCGCAATTGCTACGCTGCCCTCGGCGTCGTTCACCACATCTGGCGGCCCGTGCCCGGCCGGTTCAAGGATTACATTGCGATGCCGCGGCCGAACCTGTACCAGTCCCTGCACACCACTGTGATTCATGGCGGGCAGCCTTTCGAGATTCAGATTCGCACGCAGGAAATGCACCGCATCGCGGAAGAAGGTGTTGCCGCGCATTGGAAATATAAGGACGGCCGGCCGGTTTCGAATGATGACGACCAGCGCATCGCCTGGATGCGCCAATTGATTGAATGGTCGCAAGAACTTCAGGAACCGGGCGAATTTCTCTCCACGCTAAGAGTCGATCTCGCACCCGTGGAAGTGTATGCCTTCACGCCAAAGGGACGCGTGCTGGAACTCCCCAAGGGCGCCACGCCCGTAGATTTCGCCTATTCGGTGCACACCGAAGTGGGCCACCAGTGCGTTGGCGCCAAGGTGAACGGCCAGATGGTCACGCTGCGTCACGAGATTGTCTCTGGCGATGTGGTGGAAATTCTCACCCAGAAGGGCCACAAGCCCAGCCGCGATTGGCTCAGTTTCGTCAAGTCCGCGCACGCCAAAAGCAAAATCCGCCATTTCATCAATACGCAGGAACGCGAAGAAGCCACCGATATGGGCTGGCGCCTGCTTGAGAACGAATCTCGCAATTTCCCCAAGGGTCTGAAGAAGATTTCCGCGGAGGACTTGCAGAAACTCAGCGAGGAATATGGACTTTCCCGGCCCGACGATCTTTTCGCCGCCGTGGGCTTCGGCAAGTTTTCTGCGCGCCAAGTGCTGTCTCGCTACTTCGGCGAGCCGAGCAGGAATGCTGAACAACCGGAAGAAGATGCCAAGCCAACGCTGGTCAAGACCGTCAAGCGCATGCTTGGCTTTGGCGAAGCGCCGCTAATCGTCAAAGGCCAGGACGACTTGCTGGTTTTTCGCGCTAAGTGTTGCAACCCGATTCCGGGTGACGACATTGTCGGCTACGTGACCCGTGGCCGCGGCGTGGCCGTGCACACCCGCAGTTGCCCCAATGTGCAGAACCTTCTTTACCAGACGGAACGGCGCATTGCCGTGGAATGGGGCGGCAGCAATGTAGCCACTTTCCCCGTGGAGTTGCTGATCCGTGCCAAAGATCGCCCTGGTCTGCTTGCGGAAATCACCGCAGTCATCAGCGGCGCCGGCTCCAACATCCGTATGCTCGAGAGCCGTCCCGACCGCCAGAACGCCCGCGTAGAGGCCAGCCTCGAAATCACGGACAAACGCCAGCTCGAATCCATCCTCGCCAACATCCGCCGCGTCCAGGGTGTTTACGGCGTCGAGCGTACTTTCCAGGTGTAACGGCTGCGTTCTTCTTCTTACAACAAGCAACTGTCGGGTAAGTCGTCTCCGCAAAACTTGTCAGATGACGCGCCGGAAATCCTGGTCTGAAGTTGCGGCCGAGTTTATGGCCATTTTGTATCCTTGGACAGCCAGTAGGAATCCAACACAAAGACTTTGCGAGGTTTCCTATGGACACGATTCTACCAGCCGGTACACCCGCACCCGATTTCAGCTTGCACGTCACTCCCGATCAAAAGCTCTCGTTGAAGGAACTGCGAGGGCGCCCAGTCATCCTGGCCTTCTATCCCGCGGACTGGAGCCCCGTCTGCGGCGACCAGATGGCTCTCTACAACGAGGTTCTCTCCGAGTTTCATAAATTCGGTGCGGAACTCTTGGGCGTCTCAGTCGACGGGGTCTGGTGCCACGAAGCCTTCACGAAAGACCGTCATCTGCATTTTCCGCTGCTCGCGGATTTTGAACCCAAAGGCGCGGTGGCCAAAGCCTACGGGGCCTATCGTGCCGAGGATGGCTTTTGTGAGCGAGCCTTGTTCGTCATCGATAGGAACGGTGTGATTGCCTGGAGCTATTGTTCCCCCGTGGCCGTCAATCCGGGAGCAGACGGCATTCTCGAGGCCTTGGAAAGCCTGCCCAAACAAAAAGCGATGCGTGAATAACCATGAGTTTGCGCGTTCCCGTCAGCGAACAGGACCATATTCAGGGCAGTGCGGACGCGAAATGCACCCTCGTGGAATATGGCGATTATGAATGTCCCCATTGTGGACACGCCCATCCCATCGTTAAGCGTGTGCAAAAGCACTTTGGAAAAAAACTTCGCTTCGTCTTCCGAAACTTCCCCCTTGCGGAAATGCATCCCCACGCCGAATCTGCCGCCGAAACCGCGGAATACGCCGGTGCTCACAACAAATTCTGGGAGATGCACGACGCATTATTCGAGAATCAGGAACAGTTGGGTGGGGCACTCTATTTGCAACTCGCGCAGGAACTGCGACTCTCTCCCGAGGAATTGCGTGTTGCCGTCGAGAAGCGCGAGTTTCTGGCGCGCGTAAAAAATGACTTTACCGGTGGCGTCCGTAGCGGCGTCAACGGCACTCCCACCTTCTTCATCAACAGCAAACGCCACGATGCCCCGTTCGAATACGAAGACTTGGTCGATGCCATAGAGGCAGCCCTGGCGCGCGACTGAGCGGAAGCCCCCTAAGAAAAAGCTCCAGACTGGAATTCGACAGTACCTGTTCCTTCGTCCAGTGCACACCGAAGCACAGGCCAGCCCGCGCTCTCTTGCCGCTCTTACAATGGAGCTATGAGAAAACCCCTCCTCCTTCTCGGTGTGTGTACTCTCGCGCTTTTGGGCTGTCAGAAGAAGCCTCAGACCGACTACAGTGCATTGGATCAGTCAGGCATGTGGTCGTCCAGCCTGGAAGAGCTCAAGACGCTGAAACCCAGCGATCTGGAAATCACTCAGCTTACCAAGCTGAAGCACGCGGGCGCGTCGGATGATCTTTGCTTGGCCCTGATTAAAGCGGCTCGTGCGCACAACCACGAATTCTCGAATGCCAATGCGGCGATGGACCTTTCTCGCGCAGGATACACGGATCCCCAGATCCTCGAGATGGCGCAGTCCGATCAAATCGAGATTCTCAGCGGCGAGGCGGTTACCCTCAAGCTGATCGGCCTTTCCAATTCCACTGTCCAGGAAATCATTCATCGGCGTATCCAGGGTCTGCCCACGCTCACAAGCGAACAAATTGGTCGATTGAAGAACACGGCTATGTCCGAGCAGCAGATTCTCAACATCATCGATCAAGGCCTCACCGACCAACAGGCCGAAACTTTGATCGCGCAGCGCGAAGACGCGCGGAATCATTCCAACACCGGGTTTGTCCGCGTTCGCGGGCGCCGCCGCTGAATCTCCCTACCCAGCGTTCTATCTGTTATCCTCTTTTTCGTTACAGAGGAGTGTCCAGTATGAAAGAGGTCATTCTCACCCCTCGCGGTCCAAAACCGATTGGCCCCTATTCGCAGGCAATCAAATCCAACGGGTGGTTATTCCTTTCCGGGCAGGTCGCGCTGGATCCACAATCCGGTGAATTCGTTGGGGCGGACGTGCGCCAACAAACAGAACGCGTCTTTGAGAATCTAAAAGCAATTCTCGAAGCGGCAGGCACCTCGTTCCACCATGTCGTGAAAACCACCGTGTTTTTGAAGGACATGAACGACTTCGCGGCCATGAACGAAGTCTATGCCCGCTATTTCACCGCCGCGCCCCCCGCGCGTTCTACAGTGCAGGCGGCCCGTCTGCCCAAGGACGCCCTCGTCGAAATTGAAGTCATCGCGTCTCTCTAACGCTCAGACATTTGTCAGTCACAAAAAAAGCCATCGCGATTTTTCGCGAAGGCCTTTCCTGTCTTTGAAATTGGAAAACGTCTATGGGCCAGCCGGACTTTCAAGCGCAAAGTAAATCGCCACGCCTGTTCCCGCTGCGGTGAGCGTGGTAGCTAGGGATCAGGAAGCGGCTGCGTCCTGCCCTCAATGGCCCGCCACCACCCTTCGTGGGTCCCTGGTTTCCCGAAACTGCGCCCGCTGGTTCCTGCGGGGCTGCGGAGGGATCGAGGAGCACCTTGTAGGATCTCCCTTCGGGAATGACTTGGGTCTCATCTTCTACGGTGACAGTAAGTGTGCCGCGCCGCGCGGTTACATATAACTCCTTGTCATCGACGTAGGTGACTTGCCCGATCGTCGGCGCGTCCGTCTCTGGCCGTATCGTTGCCGTAGACGCATACAACGTAAACGCATGGGCATTTCCCGTCGAGAAAGTCGCTGTTCCACGTAGCAATTTAGCGGAAGGCGCACCTTCGCTATTGTCCACTGTTGCAGATGATACGCTCGTGAGCAGCAAGCGCGCCGCACCAGCACGCACTTGAACGCTTCCCTGCATATCGGTGCTTAGCAGATCGCCACCATACACTGTCGTGCCTACATCCGCGTTGGCCCGCCCCACATGGGCGCGATCTGCGGCGATGACAGTGCCGAGTGGCGTAACATTCAGAGTCCCCGCGCCCCACACTGGCACGCCCACCAGAGTCAAAGCCAATACGGCTGCACAGGAAGCGCGCAGACGTTGCATAAAACCCTCCCGGGCGGAACGCAAGAAGCATACTTCGTCCTTCGCTTTTTCGTCAATCGGTCAACCAAAGGCAACCAAAGGATTCCGGCACTCGCGGGGTCTCACTCCATCCACCCTGCTGCTGGCGGAACCGCCGCTTCACTGTTAGAATCCATTCACTGTATGGCCGACTGGAAACAGATTACAGCGCGCATTCGCCGCGCACGCACGGGCAAAGATCCCGCAGGGCAACTGACGAATTTATTTTCCAAAACGCGCGATGCCATGGTGGCCTTTGAATTGGCCCGTTATTTTGAAACCAGCGGCAACACCGCCGATGCGGGCCGCTGGTATTTGACCGCAGCTGAGCGTTTCCGGCGCGCGGATTGGAAAACGAAAGCGCAGGAGAACGCGGCGCGTCTCGGCGCCACGGAGCCCGCAGAAATTCCCGCCGCACCATCGCGCACCGAGCCAACCGAATCCACTTCCGCGGAAACTGCCATCGAAACTGTTCCGATAGAGACGGAAGCTACGAATACTACGAATACTACCCCCGCAGCAACCGAAGCACATTCAGAACGTCCTGCTCGCAACGCGGCGGAACCGAACCGGCAACGTCGCGGGCGCCGCGGAGGACGAGACTCACGGCCGTCTCGGCGCGAATCGCAGCACGCTTCCTCGCGAACTGTGGCTCCGGCTGCTCCCTCCTCGCGTTCGGCGCATGCAGAGGAACGGACCGCTCCCGCGCCCGAAGCAGTTTCCGCTCCGGCGGAGAGCGCCCCTGAGGTCCCCGCTGCCCCCAGCCTTCGCGGCCGCTATGGCGACCCCGGACTTGCCTCGCGCCTGACTCAATTGGAGATGAATTTCCGCCGTTTGCTCGCTTCTGCTCCCACGGGCCTCGATTCCGCTGATAAGGCGCCCGCCGGCCCAGGAGTTTGGGTGCTGACGGACTCAGACCTGACCACCTATTATTACGTCGAGCCGTGCCAGACCCTGCGTGTGGCCATACCGAATCTGCTTCGCGGTGGTTCGACCCGAAAGGGCGAATCGATCCGGCCGAAGCTGGCCGAATATCTCGGAATCCCGGAATCACGGGTAGCCAAATACCTCGGCGACCACTGTGTCGTGCGCTGGCTGCAAATGGACGAGGACGCTGCGCATTTCGCGCATTTCCTCGTGGCGGTCCTCCGCCCAGCCCTGAACGAATAATCCCAAATCTACCGCCTTGCGATTTCTCGGCTCGTGCCACCAATCAGTAACCCCCTTTTCCTTCTTCAACTTAGCTCCACTTACTGACTCCTGGCGCCGTTTAACCGCCATTTTTGACCGTTCGCCGTATCCTGCTGGCGTATATCCCGCCCGTCACTGCAAGCTATACGGGTCCAATGGTTTAGGGTCCGCCTCGCCGCGTGTTACCCTAAATGTCAGCCTTGGGGGCTATGCCGAATGGCTGGCTTTGGCGTTCTTGGGTTCCGAAGTTAATTCGCATTTTTCGAAAGTGAGGCAGCCGCAGTATGCCTAATTCCATCTCCACGCAAGTCTCCCGGTCGCTGGACTGGCTAGTTTGCAAGACGGCGGGTATCACCTTCGATACCGTTCAATATTTCAACAAGCGCAATCCCAATCCCTCTCCCACGCCGCAGTGGTCCGATAAGCCGTTGCTGAAATCTTGGGAGAAGTCTAAACCAACTTTGGGCTTCCCTCGCCAGACAGACTCGCTCTGCCCAGCCTGTGTCCAGGAAGCGCGCAAAGCCATCATCGCCGGCGCAAAGGATTGGCGCGACCTCATGCATGAGAAGGTCGGCGAAATTAAGGCTCAGATCGTCGAGCGCGACGGTCAGGTCTGGATGGTCAAGGATTGCCCCCAACACGGTCACTACGAAGATCTGATGGCCGTGGATTCCACTTTCTTGAAGTGGATCGAAAGTCAATTCCCCGGTCGCGATATCCCCGCGCACAACGATGAAGGCTTGCACAAGCACGGCTCTTCCAATGTCCGCTATGGCCGTGGCTCTGTATTGACTGTGGACCTCACCAACCGTTGCAACATGATGTGCGATCCCTGCTTCATGGATGCCAACCAGGTCGGCTATGTCCATGAGCTTTCGTGGGAAGAAATTCAGGAAATTCTTGATAACGCGGTGAAGATCAAGCCGCGCCGCCAGATGTCCGTTCAGTTCAGCGGCGGCGAACCCACGATGAGCCCGTATTTCTTCGACGCCATTCGCTACGCCCGTACAGTGGGCTACAACTCAGTTCAGGCCGCGACCAACGGCATTGAGTTCGCGAAGAGCAAGGAATTTGCCCGGAAAGCCTTCGAAGCGGGCTTGCGTTATGCGTATCTCCAATTTGACGGCATCGGCAACGACGCCAACAGCCACCGCCAGATTGGCAACCTGTTTGACGTCAAACTGCGCGCGATTGAAAACCTGCATGAAGCGGGCATTGAAATCGTGCTCGTAGTTACCATCGTCAACAACGTCAACAACGACCAGGTGGGCTCAGTCGTGAAGTTCGCCATGGAGAATCCTAAGAAAATCTCCTTCGTCAGCTTCCAGCCGGTTTCCTTCACTGGCCGCGACGAGGACATCACTCCGGAACGCCGTTTGCGTCAGCGCTACACGCTCTCTCACCTCGCCAAGGACGTCAGCCAGCAGGTTGGCAAGATTGAGCCGACGCGCGATTGGTTCCCCATCTCCTTTATCAGCACGTTTGCCGGCTTCGCCGACATGGTGAAGGGCAATGAGTCCCAGTGGGGCTCGCTCTCCTGCGGCTGCCACCCCAACTGCGGTGTCGGCACGGCCATCATGATCAACAAGGAGACCAAAGAATGGGCTCCCGTGCCGCGCTTCCTCGACGCTCAGGGCCTCACCCGCGACGTTACCGCCATTACCGACGCGGCGCGTGGAAAGAGCTTCTCCAACTTCATGATGGCGATGGCCCTTCTGAAGAACTATCGCGCGTTCGAAGGACCAAAGGGCCTGAAACTCTGGGATCTCTTCAAGAAGTTTGACAAGACCTGGGCTCTCACCAAGGGCGCCAGCGGCAAGTATGGCCGCACCTCCCCAGAACGTACCTACGAAGATGCCATGAAGCGCCGCACCGAAGATCCTTGGAACTTCCTGTTCATCGCCGGAATGTGGTTCCAGGATTTGTTCAACTACGATTTCCGCCGCACCGAAATGTGCATCATTCCCTACGGCACGCAACAGGGCGAAATCAGCTTCTGCGCGTACAACACCGGTATCGGCTGGCGCAACATCATCGAGAACATGCACAAGAACGCCACCGTTGCCGAATGGTACAAGAAGAACGGCAAACACGAAATTTATGCCAAGGGCAAGAGCGTCAGCCTGCAATCCTACGAGCATTCGCTCGTCATTGACGCGGAAGACGCTGCCCGCGTGCGCCACGTCGAGCACGATATTCCCTTGACTGCCGCCGAAGAGAACCGCATCCGCCGCAAGAAGGCTCTCGAGGAGCAGGCCAAGGTTCGCGCAATCTACGAAGAACTGGTCCTGAGGAAGGCCCAGCCGACAGTCGTGCAGATCGGCACCGTCAGCGATATCGCCAAGGCGGTTCCCGCCAACTTCACCAACGCGAACAAACCCGTCTCGATTGCCCCCGCTTCGGGCAATGGCAACGGCAACGCCCATTCGAATGGTAACGGCGCGCCTGCGTCCAAGACCCACGAAGTCGCCGCAGAAGCCGTCGCCGGCGACTAACGCGCTCTTTCACACTTAAACTCTCTGATACGGCCTCGACTTGCTCGAGGCCGTTTTTCTTGTTCGCCGCCTCCAAGGCCGCTTGATCGGCCTAACCCACACCTACGCTTCGTTGCTAGCCAAGGAAGGTATCAAGAGGAACGCCATCGCTCCGGCACTCATCCAGACGGACATGATTACCTCAAATCCCAACGCCTCCACTGCGCGCATTCCCCTAGGGGTGTTGGGCTGCCCGGACGAAATCGCTCGCGTGGCTGTGCTCCTTGCCGAAAGCAACTACATCACCGGCCAGACCATGAGCGTCAATGGCGTCAATGATGGCGGGTACAGGACCTGAGCCTCCTGCTGTATAATAAGTATTCGCGCCAGGGCCTGGCTTTGGCGCAGCTTTGGAGACACTTCCACATGCCCATTTACGAATATGTCTGCGACGCCTGCAACGAGCGGTTTGAAAAAATCGTGATCAACAAGCAAGCCGAAATTACCTGTCCCAAGTGTTCCAGCAAGAAAGCCACGATTCAGCTTTCTGTCTTCGCCACGGCTGGTTCGGGCTCATCCTCTCCCTCGGGCGGCTTCTCCGGCGGCGGCTGCTGCGGCGGTGGCTGCTCCTGCCACTAACCCTGGCGGTCTGTTTCTCTATTCTCATGACACTCGGCGGACGCTGACCCGTACCCCACACCCGTTTTGATTTCTTCGCTGTTGTCGCGTTTAATGGCCGTATGCGCTTTTTCGGCGTTCTTCTTCTCACCGGACTGTTGTTCCCGTGCGCATTCCTCCTCCAGCAGCCCTCCCCACCCACAAGAATCGGCGCTCACGAAGCCCACTTCGATTCCCAGGGCCATTTGTTGCCTTGGATCACCTGGAACACCGCGCTCGATCGGGAAATGCACTTCTACCAGCAGTGTCCCGCGGACCATGGCTACCCTCGCTTCGTTTCCGTTACGTTTCTCGATGGCAATTGGAGGCCTCTGCTGGATCACATGGACACGATCCCCGCGATGCAGAACGGCATGGGCATTCTTTCTTATCTCAAGTATGACGAACTGCGCGGCAAGAGCGACCCGGCCTTCCTGACTACCGCGCGCTCCATGGGGGACTATCTCCTCAAAGAAGCACTCACGCCGGACTCCGGAAAATATCCTCGCTTTCCGCGCTCCACCGGCACACGCGGAAAATTTCCTCAGCCGCCGGACTGCGATTCGCAAGGCGACCATCCCTATGAAATCGAACCCGACAAGGGCGGCATCGCCGGGTACGCACTGGCCGTCTTATCGGACGTCACCGGTGAGCAAAAGTACCTGCAACAAGCCCTGCAAAACGCGCGCGTCCTGGCCTCCACGCAGGGAGTCGGCGACGCCACCCACTCCCCCTGGGCTTTTCGCGCCGACTACCGCACCGGCGATGGCCGTGGCCCTGTTTCCGGGGATATGACCTTCATCCTTCGTCTGCATGACACGCTACTTTCCCGCGGTTACAAAGAGTTTGCCGCACCACACGATGCCCTTTGGCACTGGATCAAGAGTTACCAGATCCCTAGCGCTGCCGACGACGGCGCTCTCTTTGCCCAGTTCTTTGAAGATCACGATACACCTACCAATCGCACCGCCTGGGCTCCGTTGAACCTTGCCCGTTATCTCCTCGAGAGAAGGGAAGCCCTGGACCCTTCCTGGCAGGCTGATTCACGCACTCTGATCGAGTTCGTCTGCAAGAATTTCACGCACCGCGAATTCGGCGTCATCGTCTGCCACGAACAGGATGAAGACAAAGATGCCTGGGGCGGCGTGAATTCCACCTACGCAGCCGTCTTGGCTCTGTATGCCAAAGCCACTGCCTCAGAAGCGCTTGCCAGCGAGGCCCGCCAGGCGCTGAATTTCACCCTTTATTGCATCGACGATCAGGGCCGCCCGCGCGATCTCTTCAAGAGTCAGGATCTCGGTGGCTGGCAGGAAGATGCGCACACCGATGTGATCCACAACTACGTCGATGCCCTTCGTGCCCACCCCGAATGGGGCGGGTGCAAACCGAGCCAAGTCTCGTGCAACTGAAGACAAAAGCCGGGCTCGCGCTGGTCGCGTTGGGGATTGCCATTCTTGGCATTTGGAGCTGGTGGAGCAAAACGCGGAATTTCATCCCCGTCAGCATCCCAGTCTCCGTGTTCTCTGGCCAGAGCCTGACTTCGCAATTCAAACTCAACTTTGATGGGCTCTATCTCATCGAACTCGACGCCGAAAAGTCGCTTCCACCGGACAGACTCCATTGCCTCATGGGTGGCGATCGCGACCCTGTGCTGTGCAAAGACACTCCTCCCTCCGTCGCAGCCACCTGGATTCTCACTCGTGGAGGTCAGGAGATCGCCCGCGGCAGTTCCGCCGAGCTCCACAGCGCGCCCCCGGAATCCGAAACCGTCACACGCGTAATAGGTGAATTCCGCGGCCAATCGGGACAAATGTACGATCTCCAGGTAAAGTTCACCTCTGACGGTGCCAGCCTGGCCGCCGCACATCCGCGGTTGAAAGTGGCCGTCGCAAGTATGGCCTACACCGACCTCCAATCTGCTGGCGTCCTGGTTTTTTCAATCGCGTTTATCTGCCTGCTCTTCGGATTGATCTTGCTTGCCATCGCCGATTACGCAAAACGCCGGAATAATCCCGTGTGACGCAAATCACAATGTCGCGTGCCCAATCTCACAGCCTCTTCCCCTTTCCAATTGCAGACTGCCCCTGCACGTTACAGATTCCTCTAGTTCTTCTAGTTACCTCTTACCCTCCTGACGTGCTTTGGTTGAACTTGTCTCGGACTGCCCGGGCAATCTTTCCCGGTCGCGTTTGGAATAGGAAGGGATGGAATGTTTAAACACCAGAAAGAATCCGAAGAACGAGCGGAAGTCTTGGCTTACCTTGAGGCCCTTCTCGGCTGTGTGAAGTCCTTGCACGCCAGCGTCAACGCCGTGGTGGTCGACGTTGCGGCGATGCGTAGCACAATGCTGGAAGATCCCGAAGAAATGTCGCTGTACAAGAACAATCTGAAACTGGCCGTGGCCACGGCCAAGCCAATGGTGGCGGAAGCTATGCGCTCTTATGATGATTTAATCGAGGAGCTTAGCAATTCCCAGCAATACAAGAATTGATCTCTGCCGTAGTCTGTCCCGCTGATTGCTGTTCTCGACCACGGGGCCTACGCCGCTTGTCCCTTCAGTGAGCCCCGTCTCCTTTTCTGAGACAGTTTTAACGCGAGTAGTTCTTCAGGTAATCCGGAATTGCCGGCTCATTCTTGCGGTTCGCATCCGGCACGGGCGGCTTGACGGCCGTTTCCAGGGGCAACACACCCGCCCAGACCGGCAGAGCATAGTCCTCTTCGTCGTCAACAGGCCCTCCGGTGCGCACCTTGGCGCTGACTTCTTCGAGGGGAAGCGCTAGCACCGTCGTGGCTTTCATTTCCTGTTCGTTGGGTTGGCGCACGTCGTCCCAACGGCCTTTCATTACGTGCTCCGTGAAAATCCGCAGGGCCTCTATCTTTTCTGCCGGCTCTACCACCAATCTCGCTGTTCCTAAAACAACCACAGAGCGGTAGTTCACGGAGTGATGGAATGCAGAACGCGCCAGCACCAGTCCGTCGACGTGAGTTATGGTCACGCAAACGGGCACGCCTCCGCTCAGCGTCTTCAGCATGCGGCTGGCTGCGCTGCCGTGCAGGTACAACGTGTCTCCGGCCCGCCCATAGTTGGTCGGCAGCACGTAAGGCTGACCGTCCACGCAGAACCCGACATGGCACACAAAAGCCGTGTCCAGAATCTGGTAGACCGTCTCACGATCATAGTGGCCGCGCTTGGGCAGTCGTTGCACCTGCGTCCGTTGGGTAGGCTGAAATTCGCTCATGCATCCATTTTAGCGGGACGGCGGCGCCGCGCCAGAGCCAACTTGGCCGCCTGCCGGTGCGCTCCGCTTTTGGCCCGACAGCCACGGCACCAGGTCAGGCTCAGCAAAGGTCTTGTCCCAGATCTGATCACCGGCCTTGTGATATTCCGTATAGCGGACATTGCCGTGCGCTTTTTTCAGTTGCGTCATCATCCCGCGCACCATGGTCACCGGAACTGACGAGTCCTCGTCGCCCTGGAAAACCCACAACGGCACCTCTACAATCGCAGGGACATCGGAAAACGTATCATAGGCGGAAATGATGATCGCCCCCGCCCATTTCCCCCGGTAGTTCTGCAGGAGCGACCACACCCCAATGCCGCCCATGGTTTGCCCGGCGAGGTACACGCGATCTGGATCGATCGCAAAATCCTTCTGCACCTTGGACAGCGCTTCCATGGCCATCAGCAGCCATTTGCTTGGTTGATTGAACTCGGGCTCCGCCCACCTCTCGCCCGACGGACATTGTGGCACCAGTACAAACGCGGGAAATTTCATCTGTACTTCGCTGGTAATCCAGAAATGCGTCCCCAGTTGGTTTTCATGTGTCAGTTGCCGGATGTTGTCAGAGCCTCGGCCGTCAACTCCATGGAGCCACAGTACCAGGGGATATTTGCGGTTGACGTCGTAGCCCAGCGGCACAAAAAGCCGGTAAGGCAAGCGAGCATTCGACTGGCTGATGTAGACCCCCTTGCGGAAATCGATGTCGTCCTTGGTAAGCTCTGTCGCTGCGGCAATGCCCTGCGCCATAAAAAAGATCAGCACCAGCGCCGCGCAACAGGACCAAGATAAACGCAATCGTCGCATGCTATTCCTTCCCCCCTGTCGTGGCTGCTGCGCCGCGCACCACGCGAAAGCCGATGTACTCCGGCGCAGGTTTGCAGCTGGTTCTTGGGTCTGAAGGACAATCCGCGCTGCCCCCCACGGCCTTGCCTTTTCCGTCTTCAGTCAGCACCCATTCTGCGGCATTGCCGCCCACGTCAAACAGCAACTCCTCGTTTTCCAGTCCTTGCCCTACGAAACTTCCCACCGGCTTCAGCAGGGGTGCCGGTCCCGGAAGCTCCTTCAACTTTTCGTGCAGGCGCACCGTATCGTCCGGATTCGGCGCGTACCCCGCCCAATAATCCAGCGTGTTCTCCCCATCTTTTTTGTCGTACTTGCCTCCCAGCTCGTTTTCGTTTGGCACCCGCCAGGTTTCTCCCGTCAATTTGCTGAGCCATTCCGCATATCCCTTGGCCTGCTCGAGGCTCACACCGCTCGCCGGATAATTCTCTGCGCCACGCTCCGCTTTGTAGTTCTTATCGAATGCGGAAAACTGGACGCGCGTCACTTCAAACCGCCCGATTTCCAGCTCGCCGCGCTTCACGACTTCCGGAATCAACACGGATTTTCCTTTGCTTGTGAATGTGGTGCCATAGACATCCCCTGACCGCGCGGCATTTCTCGTTCTAAGTGCGGTAGCCAAAGGGGAACCGGCCTTCAACGCTTCGTTTTCGGGCGGCGCGGTCTTGAAGAAATACTTGTCGAACCACGCCATTTCTTCCTCGATCTTGCGCATCTGGTGGGTCAGTTTCCGCGGCCCGTGCGGTTCGCCGGGAAACACCACAAACTTCACCGGCACGTTGCCGTAATACTGCAGCGCCCGGAAGTACGACCAGCTTTGCGACGGTGGCACATTGGTATCCGCGGTGCCATGGAAGATCAGCACCGGCGCCTGCACCTTGTCCAGTTTGAAGAACGGCGACTTGCGAATATAGAGTTCGGGATCCTGCATCGGCGATTTTCCGAAATAATACGAATCGAACGAATCGCCAAAGACCACGTTGCCCCAGTCACTGATCCATTCCACGTCCCCCGCTCCGACGCTGGCTACTTTGTAGCGCGAGGGATATGTAGTCATCAGGCTGGTGGAAAGAATAGAACCATTCGACCAGCCCATGGTGGCCACTTTGTCGGGATCGACCAACCCCTTCTCAATCAAATAGTCCACCCCGCTATTGATGTCGGGCGTTTCCAGGTCGTAGTAATTCCCGCAGCAGATTGATTCGGCCCACTTCAACCCGTAATTGGAGCTGCCGTGATAATTCGGGCTCAGAATAAACGCACCACGCTGCGTTAACAGTTCATACGGGTACGCCCAGCGGTCGCTCCACGCATCCAGATCCTGCGAGGTCGGACCGCCATGGATGGCGGTGATGACCGGATACTTTTTCCCTGCCTCGTAATTCGCGGGATAACGCAGCAACCCCTCGACCTGCTCGCCGTTGGCGCCCTTCCAGCGAATCACTTCCGATTTCGCGAACGTGCGGGACTTGATGAGGTTCTCATTCAATTTCGTCAACTGCTTTGCCCCGGCTAGAGCCTTGCCGTCCAGCTTCGCGCCAAAAAGCTGCGGCATCCGGCTGGCACTGGACGATTGGTAGGCGATAGTCTTTCCGTCTTCGTTCACGTCGAAAAACTGGATATTCCGGGCATTTTCTCCCTCGAGGGTCCCTCGCTTCCAGCGCCAGCCATCACCGGATTTCTCGCGCGTGTAACTCGCTACATCAAAATGTGCGCCCGCTGCGAGCAAGGTCACAAATCCGTCGCGTGTGGCGTGCAAGTCGCGCCCCGCTCCATTTTCCCAGTCCAGCGGTACGCGAACGTTCTTCCCGCTGGACAGGTCGCAAAAATACACAAGCTCGACCGTCGCGGTCAGGAATTTTGGATCATTCGAGAACGAAGCGGTTGCGTAAAAACCGGAATCGTCTGGTGCCCACGACAGAATATCCGGATAAACCCGGCCCTCTGTGAAGATCTCCTTATCGGTACCGTCGGATAAATTGTGCAGAATCGTGACCGGGGGAACTTTTTGGTCAAAGGCGTAATGCAGGCTTCGCGCGTGGACCGCCACCGCATATTTGCCATCCTTGGAAACGCGCCACCTCTCGATCCAATCCGTATTTGTGGTCAGGCGCGTAATCTTCTTGTCCTTCACCGTGATTTTGAAAAGGCGCACGGGTGGCTGGTGTTCGGCATCGTCTACAACCTCGGAATCATCCTTCTTTTTCTTTTCTGCCTGTTCGTATGCGCTCGGGTCCTCCTCCGCGCTGAACATCAGTGTGTCCTTGTCCATCCACTGCACCTGGTGAAAAGCTCGATCCAGTTCGGTGAGAGCATACGCTTCGCCCCCATGCGCGCTGATGAGCCAGATCTGCGTTGCGGCGGCATCTGACTTCGCAGCGCCGGGCCGTGGACGCGAGCTGAGAAATGCAATCCATTCCCCATCCGGCGACCAGCAGGGAAGAGATACCGTGGCATTCCCTCGGGTCAGTTGCACCGTCCGATCCTCGGTTAGGCTGCTGAGAAAAAGATTGGAGATGCGTTCGTCCTTTTCCTTGTCGCCATCCCCTCGAATCCACACCACCGAACGCCCATCCGGCGAAAGCGAAAAGTCGTTGATGGTCTCAACATAAACGATGTCTTCCGGCTTCCAGGGGCTGGTTTTGGCTGCCGGCCTAGCTTCATCGCCAGCGTGAACAGAGCCGCAGGCCACAAAAATCGCCATGGCCATGGCAAGAAACCGCAGTCGTTCGAAAGTCACGAGCGTCACCCGTTGAAAAATTTGTGGAAGCCGCAGCATCCCCAAATTGGCGGCTGAAAAAGAATAGTACCAATTCGGCGGCGAGGGAAATGGTGTAGTCTGTAAACCTCACATTTCCCCGAGGCCATCGCATGCCTGCAACAAAATCTCCATTCCGCAAGGACACGTTTCAATTCTTCCGCGAACTGGGAAGAAACAACCACAAGCTCTGGATGGATGAGAACCGCGATCGCTATCAGGAATGCATCATGCAGCCGTTCCGCCGGTTTCTGGAGGAGCTCACCCCTGCTGTGCTCAATTTGGATACCGAGTTTGACCTGAGCGGCAAGACCGGCTCAAATTTCTCGCGAATTAACCGCGACATTCGATTTGCCAAAGACAAAACTCTCTACAAGACCCAGATGTACTTGAAGCTTCAACGGCCGTCGCCGGACGATAAAGAAACCGGCCAGCTCTATGTTGGCCTCTCCACGGACACGGTAACGGCCGGGTTCCGCATCTATACCGGCGGAAAACGTAAAGAATCAACGCTGGCTCTGATTGCTCAGCCGCGCGTGACCGCCAATCCGGAATGGGTGCTGCAACAGAAAAAACGCTTGGGCCGCACCTACGAAAGCTACTGGTACTCCACCGTGAAAGGCGAATGGACCAAGCACGAAGGCTGGCCCACCGAACCCGAAGATTGGAAGAAGCTCCTGGCGTGGATTGTGCGCAAGAAAATGAAGCCATCCGCCGCCACACAGCCTACCTTCCGCAAGCAAATCCGCAAAGTCTTCAAGGATCTCTATCCGTTATTGAAATTCACCAGCATTCCCGGCTAAGCCGAAATATTTTGCAAATGCCGGCAATGCCTAAGCCGCGTTGACGGGCGCCGCGTGCTCGCATACCATGCCGCGATGTTCGAACCGCATCTCGCACAGGAGTAGAGGTACTTTGTGAAGCGCATCCTGCAAATTCTGATTTGGGCCAGCCTCGCGATTGTCGCGGCCACGGCGCTGGCCACCATTGCGTTGCACCGCGGCGAACCCATTAGTGCAACCTGGTTCGTCCTCGCCGCAGCCTGCTCCTACCTCGTTGCGTATCGCCTGTACTCCGCTTTCATCGCCGCCAAATTGCTCGCGTTGGATAGCACCCGAGCCACCCCCGCCGAGCGCCGTGACGACGGCCGCGACTTTGTTCCCACCAACAAATGGGTTCTCTTCGGCCACCATTTTGCCGCGATTGCCGGCCCCGGCCCGCTGGTTGGTCCCACTTTGGCCGCGCAATTCGGCTACCTGCCCGGAACCTTGTGGCTGATTGCGGGAGCCGCCTTCGCGGGTTGCGTCCAGGATTTTGTCATTTTGTTTTGCTCCATCCGCCGCGATGGAAAAACGCTGGGCGAAATGGCGCGCGAAGAAGTGAGCAAACGAGGCGGCTTCATTGCGCAGTTGGCTGTCCTCGCCATCATGGTTATTTTGCTCGGCGTCGTGGCCCTGGTGATTGTCAACGCCCTCAAGAGCTCCCCCTGGGCCACTTTTACCTTGGCCTCCACGATCCCCATAGCCCTCCTCCTCGGCGTGTATCTCCGCTTTGTCCGGCCTGGGCGCGTCCTCGAAGCCTCGCTGATGGGCGTGGCACTCATTCTATTTGCAGTGGTGGCGGGCCAGTGGGTTGCGGACTCGCCCACGTGGTCGCACGCCTTCACCCTCAGCGGCCTCACTCTTACTTTTGCCATTATCGTCTACGGGTTCGCCGCTTCGGCTCTCCCGGTGTGGCTGCTTCTAGCGCCGCGCGATTACCTGAGCGCGTTCATCAAAGCCGGAGCGATTTTTGCTCTGGCCGCCGGAATTTTTCTGGTTAGGCCCCATGTCCTCATGCCACCGCTAACGCGCTTCGTGGATGGCAACGGGCCTGTGTTCGCCGGAAAGATTTTCCCTTTCTGCTTCATCACCATTGCCTGTGGGGCGATCAGCGGGTTCCATTCGCTGATTTCCAGCGGCACCACGCCGAAAATGATTCAGCGCGAAGCGCACGCCCGGTTCATCGGCTACGGCGCCATGTTGCTCGAGTCCTTCGTCGGCGTGATGGCCATAGTCGCGGCGTGTGCCATGACGCCCGGCGTGTATTTCGCCATCAACAGCCCGGCACAGATCGTCGGCGCCGACCCGCAAGCTGCGGCGCAAACCATTTCCAGTTGGGGCTACCCACTCTCGGCCGGCACCATGGCCACTTTGGCGCATTCGGTTGGCGAGCAAACGCTTTGGAATCGTGCGGGCGGCGCGCCCTCCTTGGCCGTGGGCATGGCGCAAATCTTTTCCACCACGATCGGAGGCGAGCGCCTGCTCAGCATTTGGTACCACTTCGCCATCATGTTTGAAGCGCTCTTTATCCTGACGGTTCTGGACGCCGGCACCCGCGTCGGCAGGTTCATGATTCAGGAATTGGGCGGTCGTGTTTGGAAGCCGTTCGGTCGGCTGAACTGGTATCCCGCCATCCTGCTTTCGAGCGCCTTGATTGTCGGCGCGTGGGGATATTTTCTCTACCAGGGCGTTGTGGATCCCTTAGGCGGTATCAACTCGCTATGGCCTTTATTTGGTATTTCCAATCAATTGCTGGCCGCTGTGGCTCTGGTCGTTTCCACCACGATTTTGCTCAAGATGGGCCGCCTCAAATGGATTTGGGTAACCCTGCTGCCCATGGCATGGCTCGTGATCATCACCATGACCGCCAGCTACGAAAAAATATTTAGTGCCAATCCGCGCATCGGCTTCTTATCCTTTGCGAACGCCCTGGCGACGCAGATCGCGGTGGGCAAAATTCCCGCTGCCAAGATCGCGGAAACGCACCGTGTGATTTTCAATCAGCGTCTGGACGCGGCAGTGACCGCGGTGCTGGCCCTTATGATCCTTGTTTTGCTCGGGGAAGCGATCGTTCAATGGCGCGCGATTCTCAGCCGCGACAATCGTCCAGTTCTCCACGAAACACCCTACGTGGTCACGGAATGGGCGGAGGGCGACTAATGCGCGCCGCATGGAGCACCACAAAACTCGGGCTCTCGCACTTCTGGCGGGGTCTCCGCGAATGGTGTGGTGACGCTGCCTACGAGAAGTACGCGCAATCCGCACTTCGCACGGGGCAGGAAGACATCCTGTCGCCCGCCGAATTCTATGTGGAACAGCTGAACAAAAAGTATTCTCGCCCAGGACGCTGCTGCTAGCGTTTCACCCGGCTGCATTCTCAACTTGGCTCGGTACGACACGAGGGAGTAAACTCACTTCAGGACCGGAGCTCAATCCCGGTCTCACTTCACCGGCTGTACGAAGGGCGGCTGCGCTTATCCTGGGCGTAGCCGTTAAGTCTGGATAATCCCGCCCGCCGTGTTCGATCAATTGCTACAGCGCTTCTTCGTCATCCGCGGGAGGTTTCAGGGGCGAGACCTTGTGCGTCAGTTTGATAACGTGTTTCTGTACGCCGCTCAGAATAGCCCTTCGAATCTCCAGGGGAAGCTGCTCCGGTGCAAACACACCTTCCATCTCCCGCGGAAAATACTTGATGAATTGTGCGGCAATATGCGCCGTGGCGTAAGCCACCGCCGTGGTGAACAGCCCCTGCCGCCGAATCCGGTACAGCGTGGGGAAAAGAGCGTCCGTGCGAATCAGTAGATATTCGTCCTCTTTGGCACCGTGATTTACGCCGCTCACCAGCACGGACGCGGCAAAATGCGCGTTCTGGAGAATGCCACGCCGGATCAAAGACGCGATCTTCCGAGGCGAGGCTGTTTCTGGGAAGCGGTGCCGGGCTAGGCCCCGGGACTTGGAAAGCTTCCCCTGCTTGTGCCAGCGGCGCAGGCGGTCGAATTCATTGCCGCCAATTTTCACGTCTAGCTCTTGCATGGGAATGACTCTCGGGAGCGTGGCGACTTCATCTTGCGCCGCAAGTACCACATTGGCGGCCCCTATGGGATTCGGAAAACGAAATTTCTCCAAGCCCGAGAAGCGTTTCGCCAGATGAAACTTCTTGTGCCGGTAGACTCGTGGTTGCGAAATAGCTTCATCAAACGAGACCTCTGGCGACCACTGGGATATAGGATCCTCACTCTCCGTACTTTCGTAGATTCGAATTTGCACGGAGTGGACTTCGTCGAGTTGGTCCGCCGCGCGTTTCACCAGCAAGTTGGTCAGTCCCGGGGCGGCCCCCGTATTGATCAAAGCTGCTCGATGCTTGGCTTGAAATTTCTTGGCGTAGCGGAATTGCTCGGGTTGAAACGGATTGCGCGTCAGATGTGAACTGAGGTCGAGATAATGCGCTCGAAGACGTAGCGCAGCGCGCAGCACAATTTCGTTGAACACCGACGCGGAAGCATTCACGATGAGCTGACAACCCCGCGCGGCGCGCACAATCCCATGCAGATTGCGGGCATTCACGGTGGCCACCGCGATGGTCGATCGCTTCCCGAGAAACCGGCGGGCCCGGGCGGGGTCCCGATCGCCACACCAAACATCGTGGCCTTGACGCTCCAAGAGTTGTGCTAGAAGGGAGCCAGTCGCACCTGCTCCCAGGACGAAGATTCGCATTCTATCGAAAAACTCTATCATACTCTGAAACCGGCACAGGGACGCGGCCGCTGCCTCGTTCGCAATGCGTCAAGAACTCAGCGAAAACGCCAGTCCGCGGAAGTGCAGGGAACCCTGCAGGGAACCCATGATTGCAAGCTTCTTCCGAGTGGCGTAGGATTTCCTTGTAAACTCCGATCCCGCTGGCCTACCGGGGAGACATCCCAGGGCAGTGGGGCGAGGCGGTGGCAGCTCACCGCCGAGGGTTGGGGTGGAAACGCCTGAGCCTCCCGTGCTTGGAAAGGAGCGAGTTCGCCGGAATTGTGCGTATTTCCGGTGAGTAGCCCGATTCCATGTGCGAATCGGGTTTTTTATTTCAGGCGGCGCTGATGAGCCTCTTCGACAAATTCGGACGTCAAATCACGGATCTGCGCGTTTCCCTTACCGACCGCTGCAATTTCCGTTGCGTCTACTGTCGCTCTGCCGACCCGGAAAATTACCGCGAACATGACCAAATCCTGTTTTGGCCGGAATTGCAGCGGCTGGCGCGCATTTTTGTAGGGCTGGGAATTCGCAAAGTGCGCTTGACGGGCGGCGAACCGCTGGTGCGCGAGGGCCTGGAAAACTATATCTCCTACCTGAAGGGACTCGGAGTGAACGACCTCTCCCTGACCACCAACGGGCATCTTCTCGCCGACCGCTGCGAGGCTCTCCTCGCTGCTGGATTGCACCGCATCAACATCAGCCTCGATTCCCTCGATCCCCGCAAATTCGAAAAGATTACGCGTACGCGCTCTTACGACACCGTGATGCGCGGAATCGATAAGGCGCAGTCCACGGGCCTTGCTCCGGTGAAGGTCAACGCCGTCCTCGTTCGCGGGTTCAACGAAGACGAGGTTGAGGCCTTCGCTGCCTTTGCCCGGGAACGCGGTGTCATTATGCGCTTCATCGAATTCATGCCCCTGGACGCGGACCGCCACTGGTCGCGCGACCTGATGGTGCCGGCGGTGGAAGTGTATGAACGCATCCACGCGCAATGGCCGCTGCTGCAAATCCCTAACGAAAAAAGCGAGACCGCGCGAAAGTATCGTTTCGCGGATGGCTCATCGGGCGAAATTGGGCTAATTGCCCCGGTTACCCAGGCGTTCTGCGGGCATTGCTCGCGCATCCGCCTGACCGCCGATGGCAAACTCCGCACCTGCCTGTTCAGCAAGGACGATCATGATGTGCGCGGGCTTCTGCGCGGCGACGCGTCCGACGAAGACATCGTCGACTGGATTCGCGGAGTAGTGCACGAGAAGGAAGAAGGCCACCGTATCAATGAGCCGGGATTCGTTCCCCCCTCTCGCACTATGGTATTTATCGGCGGCTAGATAGTTTGGTGCGGCCAGCGTGACTTGGATAGCAAATCCTTTTACTGGCAATACGAAACGAAAGACGCCAGAATTCATCTAACGGCCCAGACAGCGAGTCCCCATCGCGTTACCGTGATCGGACACTTCGCTTGGCGCATCTGGTTCTGGACCGCGAGTTTGCATTACGCTTAGATGGGATTGGCAAGCTCCCCAGCTTGGACGGAGATCATGGCGGATCACGACGAAGACCAGGACGAATTACCCGAACCACCACAACGGATTTTCACGCTGACCGAGGCGGAAAGCACTCGGCGAGAGCTGGAACCATTTCTGATCGAAGCCATCGGCGTGCGCAAACGCCTCAACGTGCTGGAGCAGGACCTGGCCGCCGTCTCCACCCGCATCATGATGATGGGCGGCGTTCTGGTGGCATACGCCAAGCTGGCCGAAAAACGCATGGAGCATCAGAGCCTGGCTGAGGTCATGAAAACCAATCTGGAGAAAATCCTTGCGACCGGATGTGTCATCAAGGATCTGGACATCGGCTTGCTCGATTTTCCGGCCATCGTCAATAACGAAGAGGTGTATCTCTGTTGGAAATTGGGCGAAGACCGCATCCGCTATTACCACCGCCAGGACGAGGGCTACGCCGGCCGGAAGCCGCTGGATCCCCGCGACCTGGGACCCGGCGATCAGGTCCAGTAACTCCACCATTCCATTCCGCCGGCAACGCAGCAAACCGGCCATGTTGTTTCATGCCGGATCGGGAGCCGGGCACCTATGAGCGAAAATCGACTGAAAGACTCGACCAGCCCGTATCTCCGTTCGGCCGCACACCAGCCGATTGACTGGTACGAGTGGAGCGAAGGTGCCTTCGCCCGCGCGCAAAGCGAAGACAAACCGCTGCTGCTGGACATCGGTGCCGTGTGGTGCCACTGGTGCCATGTGATTGACCGCGAAAGCTACGAGAGCGCGGAAATTGCCAAAATCATCAACGAACATTTTGTCCCTGTAAAAGTCGATCGCGATGAACGCCCCGATGTGGATGCCCGCTACCAATCCGCCATCAGCGCTATCAGCGGCCAGGGCGGTTGGCCGCTTACCGGCTTCCTCTTGCCCGATGGCCGGCCCTTTTATGGCGGTACCTATTTCCCACCCGTGGATCAGCAAGGCCGGCCCAGCTTCCGTCGCGTACTGCTGGCCGTCGCGGATGCCTACAAAAACAAGCGCGACGAACTGTTGAAGACCGCCGATGCCCTCGCGGAAGCCGTTGCCAAAGCCGAAATCTTCAGTGGCGCGCACGCGGACTTTGACCTTACTGTTGTCGACGCCCAGATCAGTTCTATGACTCAGTTGTTCGACATTCGCCACGGCGGATTTGGGCGCGCGCCGAAGTTTCCCCACGCCTCTGCCGTAGACCTCCTGCTCGAACGCTTCCGCCAAACTGGTGAGAAACATCTGCTCGCCATGGCGGAAACCACTCTCGAAAAAATGGCCAAAGGTGGCGTGTACGACCAACTGGCCGGTGGTTTCCACCGCTACTCGGTGGACGAGCGCTGGCTCGTTCCCCACTTCGAGAAAATGAGCTACGACAACTCGGAACTTCTCAAGAATTACGTCTATGGCTGGCACGTCACCCAGAATCCTTTTCTTCGTGAGACCGCGGAAGGCATCATTGGCTGGGTCAACGAAGTTCTGTCCGACCCGGCGAACGGTGGCTTCTACGCCAGTCAGGACGCGGATTATTCCCTCGACGATGACGGCGATTACTTTACTTGGACCCTCAACGAACTCCGCGCCGTTTTGCCGCCAGCCGACGCTCGCGTCATGGAGCTCTTTTACGACGTCGAGCCCCAGGGGGAAATGCACCACAATCCTGAGAAAAACGTCCTCTGGATCGCCCGGGGTCCGGCGGAGATTGCCAAAACATTAGGGCTGGACGAAGCCAGCGTCCGTCTCAGCATCGCGTCCTCGAAAGCGAAAATGCTCGAGGCACGCAAGCGCAGGCCCACCCCGTACATCGATCAGACCATGTATGTCAGTTGGAACGCCATGCTTGTTTCGGCCTACTGGGCCGCTGCCCGCGCATTCGGCGGAGTTGTCGGAAAGCGTTGTCACAAATTCGCCCTTAAGACGCTCGACCGCATGCTGCGTGAAGTATGGAGCGAGGACCAGGGTTTCGCTCATCGCCTTGGCGGTCCGGCATTGCGTGGTTCGCTCGACGATCAGGTATTCGGTGTGATGGCCTTGCTGGACGCTTACGAAGCCACACTGGAGGCAAAGTATTTTGCAGCCGCGCGGCGCACGATGGACCTGACCATCGAAAAGTATGGCGACGCCGAAGCTGGAGCCTTTTTCGATCGCGCTTCCGATGCCCCGGCAATGGGTGGGCTCGACGTCCGCCGCAAGCCTTTCCAGGATTCCCCTACCCCCAGCGCAAATTCCGTGACCGCTATGGCGCTCACGCGCATGCACGCCTACACGGAGGATCCGAAATATTTCGACTGGGCTAAGAAAACCCTGGAAGCCTTTGCAGGTGTGGCGCCGCAATACGGTCTTTTCGCGGCCACTTATGGACTGGCGGCAATGCTGTTTGCCGAGCATCCCACCCAAGTGGTTATCACTGGCGCCGCGGGAGATCCAGCTGCGGCTCAACTGGAAGAAGCGGCGAATAGTGTCTACCGGCTCGGCAAAGCTGTCTTGCGGTTTACACCGGAAGCGTCGCTGCAGAATCTCCCGATTGCCTTGCGTCAGACGCTTCCGCATTTGTCCAAAGACAAGTCTCAGGCTCTCGTCTGCGCTGGCACTACCTGCCTGCCTCCCACCAGCGATCCCGAAGAATTGAAACGAATCCTGCAAAAGGGAATTGCAGGCACTGCGGCGGGCTAGCGGTGTCATCCACACCCAGATTGAGTATTTGTCATGTTGAAGTGCGCAGTTTGCATGCTGAAGTAACTCCATGACAGAATCGAGCGAAAGTAAGAGTTCCTGTGCGCCGCAAACAGCACGGCCTCAAAGGATAAAAACGCTAAGCCACCTACTTCTTCGGCCGCGATTCCGGCGGCACCATGTTGTTGTTCCGGTAATACACCACGAGCGCACCGTAGTGTTCCCCGGAATGTTCAATCAACCCATAAGCCAGGTTGTAGATCGGGTCGAGATGCGGCCCGCCGTCATCTACCACCTTCTGCAACCCCGTATCTCCTAGTTTCTTGATCTCCTCCGCACCATCCGTGACGCACTGTTTTACGAACGCCACGATTTGCGCCTTGGTCTTCAGATTGTCCGCTTTCGGATCGTCGGGATACCGTGGCTTCTTGCCGTCCGCGATGTCCGTGAAGTAGTACATGGACCCCGCGACGTGCAGCATCATCGCGCCAAACGTTCGGGATTCCGGCGCTGGCTTGTAGTTGTACTTGTCCTCCGGGAAATCCTCCGCCATGGCGATGAGCTTTCTCCCAATATCGTTCCACTGCTCCAGGACCAACTCCGACATCCCAGGCGCCGGTTTTGGCGGTGCTTTCTTGGCATCCTGAGCCAGAGCCGGCATGGCACCACAAAGCCCAGCCAGCAGCAGGGCTGCGAACACACTCACTTTTTTCATGGACACTCTCCTTTAGCCTCCCGGGCGGGAGGTTCCCCATCAGACGATGCCGCTCCGCCGAAGTTTCAGCCAAAACAGGGCAAAAAGCACAATAAAAGGGGTCCTACTGTCCGCCATCATACGCCAGATTCCACAAGCAGACGGGAAGAAACCCATCGGGAGGGGCCCGGTTACTGGTTTGAATCGACCAGGGGCGGTAGCGGGTGTGGGGGGGCACTTGGCATGGTATTCTAGGGGTTCAGGCTGAGGGGGCCTGCCGATTGAATTGGAGTTATCTGCTTCCCAAGACGGGGCTGGCGGCGTCTATCCTGGTCCTGCTCTTCCTCTCGCAAAGATTTTGGTACTTGGCGCTCTGGCGCGTCACCTCCAATTGGGGGCGCCTGTGGCTTCGCATGGGCGTGCGCCTGCTGTATCTGGGTGGTTTACTCTTGATCGTCCTCGCGATCTCGGATGGCTGGCGGAAGGACCATGGCCGCATTCTGCCCGGTCACTCTGCCTTTATGTCCTTCGCTGGCTTATGGTTCCTGGCCGCTCTATGCGGCTACATTTGCGTCAAAGCGGTTCATGCGATCGAGTGGGGCTGGCATAAGCTGCACAAACCCCTACCCCGGGCATCACAGAAGCACCCGCTAGTGAAGTCCACTCCCCATAATCTGGATTTTGTGCCCGACCCTTCACGTCGAACCTTTTTCCGGACAGCCAGCGTGGTGGCCGGTGCCGCCCCGTTTCTGGGGGTGATGTATGGTTACGCCGCTGAGCGCTTGCGCTACCAGGTCTCTCGTGTGGAGATTCCCCTGACCAATCTGCCGGTAGAACTCGACGGCATGGAAATCGTCCAGATCTCCGATATCCACCTCAGCAGCTACATGACGCGCGAATCAGTTCGCCGCGTCGTAGATATGGCGAACGATGTGGGAGCCGACCTGGCGGTCGTCACGGGTGATCTGATTACCGGCGTGCACGACTCCGTCGCCGATTGCGTGGAGGAAGTTCGTCATCTCCGCGCGCCTCTGGGCGTTTATGGCTGCAACGGGAATCATGAAATCTATGCGCGGGCCGAAGACCTGGCTGAGCAATTGTTCCGTCAGGCCGGAATGAAAATGCTGCGTCGCGAGAACGCGGTCATCCCGTTCCGCGGCGCCCAATTGAACTTGATCGGCGTGGATTACCAACGGGAACGTACGCCCAGCGGTCGCAAGTTACAGATGCTGGCAAACCTGGAACCCTTGGTGCGGTCTGACATGCCCAATATCCTGCTCTCTCACAATCCAAATTCGTTCAACCGCGCCGCTGAACTCGGCATCGAACTTTCCCTTGCTGGTCACACCCATGGCGGCCAGGTGCAAGTGGAGATCTTGGATGTCAGCCTGAGCCCGGCTCGTTTCATCACGGACTATGTTGCGGGCCTTTATCACCGCCCATTGTCGATGCCGAGCCAGCCGAAGCGCATGGGAGAAACCATCAAGCTGATGCCCAACGCGCCCAAGGGACTTTCGGCGCTGTATGTGAACCGAGGCATCGGCACAGTCGGTGCGCCCGTGCGCCTCGGCGCGCCTCCCGAAATTACCCATATCGTCCTCCGTCGCGCCTAAGTAGCACTCGTGCCTGAGCATTTGCTTTTGGAGGCCCCTTACTGAAGCGGGCTGTGTTTCCATCGGCAAAATCGGTCCAGGCAAAATTGCATCCTGCAATAAACCCGCGCTAAAATCGCTGCAAGAACCCATGAACATTCGAGAAACGAACTTTTGGCTGGAGACCGTCTCCGAGCCTGCGCAAGGCGCAAAATCTCCATTGCCGGAGACTGTGGACGTCGCTGTAATCGGTGCTGGTTTTTGTGGACTCTCGGCGGCCCGCGCGCTCGCCAATCGCGGAGTGCGCGTAGCGGTCCTCGAAGCGGAAACCCTGGGTTGGGGTGCCAGTTGCCGTAACGGCGGTATGGTGCTCACAGGAATGAAGCTGCCGGTCGCTACGCTGATCGCTCGCTATGGACGCGACACCGTCCAGCGCATGTATGCGGCCTCCCTCCAATCCATTGATCTCGTCGAACGAATTGTGAACGAAGAGCGCATCGATTGCGCCTTTTCTCGCTGCGGCCATCTCGAAGTGGCTTGCAAAGCTTCGCATTTCGTCGCGTATGCGGCCGCGGCGGCAGGCATCCGACGCGAGTTTAGCCACGACTTGCGCATCGTTCCCAAAAACGAACTGCACAAGGAAATCGGTTCGGACATCTACTACGGCGGCATGGTCGATGAAACCAGTGCCGGCCTGAACCCCGCACAATATGTAAACGGCTTGGCAAAGGCAGCCCAGCGCGCCGGCGCTTGCGTCTATGATCACACCAGGGTCACTGACGTGAAGCCGGAAGCCGCCAATGGCATCCATCGTTTCCGTATTTCCACTTCCCGCGGCTCGCTTCTGGCTCGCGAAGTTCTGCTTGCCACCGGTGCATACACCACCTCCGCCACGCCCGCGTTGCGCAAGAAAGTGATTCCCATCGGCTCGTACATCATTGCCACGGAGGTTCTACCCATCGATCTGGCGCGCGAACTGAGTCCACGCAACCGCATGATCTACGACTCCAAGCACTTTTTGTATTACTACCGGCTGACCCCGGACAATCGCATGCTCTTTGGCGGGCGCGCTGCATTTTTTCCGGAGTCCGAAAACACCGTGCGGGAAAGCGCGGAACTTCTGCGGCAGGGAATGCGGAACGTTTATCCGCAGTTGCGCGACACCAGGGTTGAATTTGTTTGGGGCGGCACGCTCGATTTCACGTTTGACGTTATGCCCCATTCCGGAAAGCTTGACGCCATGCATTTTGCCGTCGGTTTCGCCGGGCATGGCGTAGCCGCGGCTACCTGGATGGGCACAAA
This sequence comes from Candidatus Acidiferrales bacterium, assembly GCA_963775865.1. Classification (GTDB taxonomy): domain Bacteria; phylum Acidobacteriota; class Terriglobia; order Acidiferrales; family UBA7541; genus Acidiferrum. The sequence continues at coordinate 421,965 of CAVZKU010000004.1, forward strand.
ACTTGCCGACACGATTTGCGGCGATTCGAACGACAATCCCTTTTCCAGCATTTCCTTTCCCGGCGCTCCCCTTGGCTTGCGTAGCGGAAACACCTGGGCGCTGCCCCTGGCGGGAATGTACTACCGCTTGCTCGACTATTTCACTTGATTCCGCTCTCTACGGCGGAGCGAAGTTTCGGAAACAAAAAGTAGGCCACGATTCCGAGGGCCACGGGAATCGGCCCCCACTTCAGCGCGAACTTGTCGCTGCCAATTAAAGCCACCGCGCTCATCACAAGCGGCGCAATCACCACGTAGGCAAGTCCCGCGTTTCCCCACGGAATTCGAAACGGCCGCTTCATCTGCGGCTGGGACCGACGTAAGCGCCACGCCGAAAGAACCGTCAGTATTGTCACCAGAATGCGCAGCCACACATACACGGTCAACAATTGCGCGATGGTGTGGAACGCCAGCAATGCGTAGATCGTGGCGGAAATCAGGATGGCAATCCAAGGCGTCCCGTATCTCGGATGCTTGGTCGCAAACACCGGCGGCAAATAGCCGTCCTCAGACATGGAAGATGGCATGCGCGTACTTGTCAGGAGGGTTGCGTTGAGCAAGGAAACGCTGCACAGTACTGCGGCTACAGTCATAAGGAATCCCAGGCAACCTCCACCGATCAACCGGGCGGCAGTGGAAAGGTAGGCCGTCTTCCAGTCCTGCCAATTGCCGAGCGCTGCCAGCGAAAAAAAAGCGGGGAGAAAATAGGTGGCGACGGAAAGTGGCACCACGATGGCCAGCGCCCGCGGATAACTTTTCTGCGGATTCTCGATTTCTTCCGCCACGCTGGAGCATTGCTCGTACCCGGAATAAAGCCATAAGCCCAAAGCCAGACCTACGCCGAACACCTGGAAAGGCGGCACATGCGGCGGAATCATCGGCTGAAACGGATTATGATGCCACTTAGTTGCGGCAATTCCAGAGAGCACCAACACGGGGAGCAATACGGAAATTCCCAGGACCGTAGCAACGACTCCAACCAGCTGAATTCCGCGAATATTAATGAAGGCCAGCAACGCAATCAGCGCCAAGGACACCATGTAGTGTTTCCATCCAACAAGCGTGGGAAAATAGGTGGCCAGATAATCCGTGAACAGCACCGCATAACTTGCCCCCAGCAGCCACGACGCGCTCCAGTTCCACCAGCCGGTCAGAAATCCCCAGAAGTTTCCATGGCTGGCCCTCACCCATCGGTAAAAGCCCCCTTCCACCGGAATCGCCGTTGTCAGTTCCGCCGCCACCAGCGAAACCGGTATGCACCAGAACAGGGGTATCACCAGTAGATACACCAGGGTCATCCCCGGTCCGCTGGTCGTCACCATCTCCTCTAATCCGAATGGGCCGCCAGTGGTGTACGCGAACATCACGAACAAAAAGTAAAACAATCCTGCTTTTTTCACCGCCGACTTCGTTTGCCCCACCGTTGCTCCGTCGCGCTGCCCCTGGCTGCTAAAACAGCGGATGTTACCCTACTTTCTGGCACCGCGCTGTATTTCCGGCGTCAGATATGTGCAAACTGGAAGCTGTAGCAACCGGAATCGCAAATGATTCTTCTCGTGATGGGCGTAACGGGTTCGGGGAAGACGACTGTTGTGCGGCTGCTCGCCCAACGCCTCGGTTGGCTGTATCTGGAAGCCGACATTTTTCATTCCGCGGAAAATAAAGAAAAAATGCACCGCGGTGTTCCCCTAACCGAAGCGGACCGCCTGCCGTGGCTTGACGCGATCCACGCGGAGCTTTGCACCCAGGATAAACAAGGGAAAAATGTGGTGTTGGCATGCTCCGCACTCCGGGAGTCCTATCGCACCAGGTTGATGAGGGGCTTGCAGGTGAGGTTGATTTATCTTCGAGGCTCCCGGGAACTGATCGCCAATCGACTGCGCCAACGCAAGGACCATTTTGCCGGCGAGACCATTCTGGATGATCAATTCGCAGTCCTTGAAGAACCGCACAATGCCCTCGTTGTGGACATTGGGGAATACCCCGAACAAATCGTCGACGGAATTCTCCAGAAGCTCCCCTGATCGGCGGCTTTCCTCAACCGATGGCAGCGCCGCCGCTTGCATGACTCCTCTGTTCAGGAAATAATCCCTAGCGGACCGATTAGGGGCTACCTCGTGAACACATCACTTCGGAGGGTTTTGCTGGCCGGACTTGTGCTTGGGATTGCCTCGCTAACTCCCTGGAAATCTCGCGTGACCGCGGACGATATTTCCCTCTACGGATACTCTGCCGAATCTTCGCGTGCGGAGCGCCAGTGGGAAGAAAAAATGCGCGCCATTCCGGATCCCAAGAACCTGCGCGCCTACATGGAACGACTCACGGCGCGTCCTCACAACGTGGGTTCGCCCTACGATAAGGACAACGCGGAGTGGCTACTCTCCAAATTCAAAGAATTCGGCCTGGACGCCCACATCGAAACCTTCAGCGTCCTGTTTCCCACTCCCAAAGAGCGTTTGGTCGAATTGGTCGATGGCGGACCGCACTTCATAGCAAAGCTGCAGGAACCGCCCGTGCCCGGAGATCCCACCTCCGACCAAACCGCCGAGCAACTGCCGACCTATAACGCCTATTCCATTGACGGCGACGTGACCGCCCCGCTGGTCTACGTGAATTACGGTGTGCCGGAGGACTACGAAGTGTTGGAGCGCCGGGGCGTTTCCGTAAAGGGTGCGATCGTGATCGCGCGCTATGGCCGCTCGTGGCGCGGAATCAAACCCCTCGTGGGCGCCGAGCACGGCGCAGTCGGTTGCATCATCTATTCCGATCCCCGCGACGATGGCTATTCCGGTGGAGAGACATTTCCGAAGGGACCCTGGCGGCCCAAAGACGGCGTCCAGCGCGGCAGTGTTCAGGATAGCGCTGTGTTCATGGGGGATCCCCTCACGCCCGGAATCGGTGCTACTGCCGATGCCAAGCGTGTCCCGCTGAAAGACGCGCAATCACTCACCAAAATTCCCGTCCTGCCGATTTCCTATGCCGATGCGGAACCTCTCCTTGCGGCCATCGGTGGGCCGGTCGCGCCTAACGAATGGCGCGGAGGGCTCCCCATCACGTACCGCATCGGGCCTGGTCCAGCAAAAGTGCGTCTGAAGGTTTTTTCGAACTGGGACATGAAGCCGCTCTATGACGTCATCGCGAAAATTCCGGGTTCCACCTATCCCGACGAATGGGTCATTCGAGGCAATCATCACGACGCGTGGGTAAACGGCGCCGAGGATCCGATTTCAGGCATGGTAACCGTCCTCGAAGAAGCGCGGTCTATGGGCGAACTTGTGAAGCAAGGTTGGAAACCGAAACGCACCTTGATCTATTGCGCGTGGGACGGCGAAGAGCCGGGCTTGCTTGGTTCTACCGAATGGGTCGAGACTCACGTTGATGAATTGCGCAAACACGCGGTCATCTATATCAATTCGGACAGCAACAACCGCGGTTACCTTGCTCTGGAAGGGTCGCACACGCTCGAACATTTCATCAACGATGTTGCCCGCGATATCCAGGATCCGGAGACCAAGCTTTCCGTCTGGAAACGCTCCCAATTGAAACAAATCTCCGATGCGGGAACCGCCGAAGAACGCCGGGAATTGCGCGAGCGCCACGATATGCGCCTGGACATGTTAGGCGGCGGGTCCGATCATGCCCCCTTCATTAATTTTGCCGGCATCGCTTCTCTGGGCATTGGCTATGAGGGAGAAGATCACGGCGGCATCTACCATTCCATCTACGACGATTTCTACTGGTACACGCATTTCAGTGATTATGATTTCGTCTACGGCCGCGCACTCTGCCAAACAGGGGGTACGGCGATGATGCGTATGGCGGATGCCGAACTTTTGCCATTTCAATTTACGGACTTCGCCGATGACGTAAAAATGTACGTCCGCGAAGTGGAAAAATTCGCCGGTCAGCAACGCGATGAAATTCAGGAACGCAACCAGAAAATTCAGGAAGGCCTGTACGAAGCCGTGGAAGATCCGAGGGAAACTTGGGTGACACCGAAGAAGGAGGATCTGCCACCGCATTTGAATTTTGCGCCTCTGGACAACGCTGTCGAAGATCTGGCCCGCAATTCCGCCGAATATCAAAAAGTGCTGGAACGAGCGAGTGCCAATGGCGGTGCCGCTCTAGCCAGCGCCTCCATTCAAGAGGTGAACCATCTACTCATGCAAAGCGAGAGGAGGCTCACGACTCCCGAAGGTCTGCCCGGCCGCTTCTGGTACAAGCATGAACTCTACGCGCCCGGCGCATATACCGGCTATGCGGCAAAGGCCATTCCGGCTGTTCGCGAAAACCTGGAACAGAAAAAATGGAAAGAAGCGGAACAGGCTGCGGCCCGCGTTGCTCAAGTGTTGGAAAACGAATCCGCTTTGATCAATACTGCCGCGTCCAAATTGTCGGCGGTGGCAAAGTAGGCCTTGCTATCCCGTCAAGGCAATGGAATTCCACCGCGTTTATTTGCGAGCAATCTCCAGTGAGCTACCATTTCAGCCTCGGGAGGAAACGCAATTCCTTCTTATAACTTGGCACTTTTAGGATTTGGACAAGTAGCCCGCGCTTTCTTGCGCATGCTCATCTCCAAAGAGACGGAGCTCCGCCGGAAGTATGACATGCGCTGGCGGCTGATAGTGCCTGTTTCCCCACGATTTCTTGCGGATTTTCTCGCTCTTTCCGGATGCCTGCCAGAATCGCCCGGCTGTGATCGCCAAAATTCACCGTCAACCGCATCAATTTGGGCGAATTCGGCACTTCCTCGACGCGCTCGATTGTGCCTACGCGGATGTCCATAGCTTCCAGGGCGCTAAATTGTACAGTTCGCTTGACCGGAGCAGGTGTGAACTCGTCCATTCGCTCATCTCCTGAAGTTCGAAGCGTACGCAGGCGTGGGAATTGCGGCGTCGCAATGATCATCGCGGATGGGTGCATCCGCAACCAACCGTAGGGGGATGATTCCCGTCCAGACGGAAAGCGCATAATCCTCAGCATCGTCTTCTACTCCACCGGTGCGTACTTTCGCGGAAACTTCGGTCAGCGGCAGTTTCAGGATGCTGGTAGCCTTCAATTCTTTTTCGTTCGGTTGCCGTGCGTCGTTCCAGCGGCTGGGCAGTACCTTTTCCGTGAACGCCTGCAGTGCACGAAGTTTTTCCCCCGCATCATCGATCAGAACAGCCTGTCCAAGAGCTACAACCGATCTGTAGTTCATCGAGTGATTGAACACCGAGCGAGCCAGCACTAGCCCGTCGGTCAGGGTAACCGTAATGCACACAGGCAATCCCGAGCTGAGACCTCGGAGCATGCGACTCGCGGCCGAGCCATGGAAATAGAGGTTGTCACCCACGCGCGCAAACATCGTCGGAATCACAAAAGGTTGGCCCTCCGCCGCGAAACCAACATGGCAGACGAAGCCTTCATCCAGGATCTTGTAGATCGCATTGCGCTCGTACACTGCGCGATGCGCTTCGCGGACTACACGCGTGCGGTCGGTAATAGGGAACAGGTCCGACATGGGAACCTCAAGAGTGAACCACGGCGCGGAGTTGATAGCCGGCGCCATGCGGCATGATTGAGGAACAACCTACCGATGGTATCACGTGGGCCCGAGCGTCCGTTTGTGCTCCGGGTCCGTGGTCAACTCCGTGAACCAGTTCGGATAACTAGTTTGGGGCGCGGTCAATGCATCCAGTTTTGCCAGTTCCGCTTCCCCCAATTGCACATCGACGGACTTCAGATTATCGTCCAATTGACACAGTTTGGACGCGCCGATAATCACACTGGTGACATACGATTTTGCCAGTAGCCAAGAAATCGCAATCTGAGCAACTGTCGCTCCCACCGATTGACCTACTTGACGCAACTCCTCGACGATTCGGAACCCTGCCTCTTTGTCAAACGGTATGAAATTAATGCCCGAGAGCCTGTTTTCTTTCGCCACCAGGTTTTCTCGTGTGTATTTGCCGCTGAGAAAACCCCCTGCCAGTGGACTCCACACGGTCATGCCGGTTCCCGTGGCCCGCAGGAATGGAACGAATTCGTGCTCTAGGTCGCGGCCGAACAGCGAGTAATACATTTGGCCGCTGGTGAACTGTGCCCATCCTCGCTCGCGCTGCATAGTGAGAGCCAGCGCTGCCTGCCACGCGGGCCAATTCGAAAACCCGATGTAGCGGACTTTCCCAGAGCGCACCAGGTCGTTCAATGCTTCCAGAGTCTCCTCGATTGGCGTGTAGTCGTCCACCTTGTGCACGATGTACAAGTCAATCCAGTCCGTATGGAGTCTTTTCAGGCTGGATTCGCAGCCCTCCAGGATGTGGCGGCGAGAGAGTCCTGCGTGTGTGATGGGTTTTCCCGAGCGAAAACCGACCTTGGTGGCCACCACGACATCTTTTCGCTTGTCGCCCAGAAATTCGCCCAAATATCCTTCCGCTTCTCCATTCGAATAGCCATCTGCGGTATCAAAGAAATTCACTCCCGCATCGCAGGCGCGGTGAATCATGGCCCGCGCCGTATCCAGATCAACCTTGGCCACGGCTGGGAATCGCGAATCACTTCCAAAGGTCATATTGCCGAACGCGAGCCTCGAAACCACCAGTCCCGTGTTTCCCAATCGCTTGAATTGCACAGTTTCCCCTACACTCCTCCGCTAGGATGTCTCAATTCATTTCGAGGATACATGCCGCGGCCTCACTATGAGAAACTGGACTACCGTACGAACTTGTTTTGTGAGAGCGAAGGAGCGATGAGCACACCTGGTTTGGATCGAACCGCCGTGAACGCTCTGGATGTCGCTTGGGTGCGCGCGCAGTTTCCTTCGCTGCAGACGCAAGTACATGGACAACCTGCGGCGTTTCTCGACGGCCCCGCTGGCACGCAAGTGCCGACTCAGGTGATACACGTCATCCAAAACTATCTGATGGGTGCCAATGCCAACACCTGCGGCGCCTTTCTCACCAGCCGGCGCACGGACGAGATGCTTGTTGGAGTGCGCGCGGCTATCGCGGACTTTTTTCATTGCGAGCGGGATGAAGTGGTCTTCGGACAGAACATGACCACCATCACGTTTTCGATTTCCCGCGCCATTGGACGCGAACTGAACGCGGGCGACGAAATCCTGCTGACCACCCTGGACCACGATGCCAATTTTTCTCCCTGGAAAGCCCTGGAAGAAAAAGGCGTGGTTATCCGTCAGGTTGATATTCGCGAAGAAGATTGCACCCTGAATCTGGACGACTTGAAAAGCAAGCTCAACGAGAAAACAAAGCTGGTTGCCGTGGGCTACGCGTCAAACGCCGTGGGCACCATCAACCCTGTCGCGGAGATTACCCGGCTCGCGCATGCCGCGGGAGCCTTGGTTTACATCGATGCGGTCCACTATGCGCCGCATGGCTTGATCGACGTGAAGGAACTCGACTGCGATTTTCTGGTGTGTTCGCCCTACAAATTCTTTGGACCTCATATGGGCACGCTCTACGGCAAGCGCCAGCACTTGCAGGGCTTGCGTCCCTATAAAGTTCGCCCGTGCACGAATCAAGTCCCGGAGCGCTGGGAGACAGGCACCCAGGTTCACGAATTGATTGCTGGAATTGGCGCTGCCGTGGAGTACATCGCCGCCGTCGGCCGGCATTGCGATCCCTCCCTTACAACGCGTCGCGACGCGTTGGCAGCGGCCTATCGCTCGACGGTGGCTTATGAGCGACGGCTGATTGCACGCCTGATCGAGGGATTGCAAGCGATCCCCGACCTCCGCATCTACGGCATCACGGACCCGAACCGCTTCGCAGAGCGTTGCTCGACCCTTTCCCTGCGGCTCGGCAATCACAATCCTACAACCATCGCGGCGTTTCTCGGCGAACGCGGCATCTTCACCTGGGACGGCAACTATTACGCCTTAAATCTGACCGAACGCCTGGGCGTTGAATCACAGGGCGGAATGTTGCGCATCGGTCTGGTGCACTACAACACGATGGAAGAAGTGGATCGCCTTTTGGCTGTGCTCCGTGAATTTGCCGCGAAATGAGTATTCTCAACACGCAAGCGAACGCTCCTTCGCTGCTCGTGTAACGCAATTTTCGAAGGGAGCTGAAACTAAAGAGCGCTATGACGAAACGACCGAAACCAATTGTTCTGACCGTGCTGGATGGCTGGGGCTACCGCGCCGAGACCAAGGGGAACGCTATTGCTTTAGCCCGCAAGCCCACCTATGACGAATTGCTCCGCAAATTCCCGAATACCTTGATCCAGACTTCCGGTCCCTACGTCGGCTTGCCGGAAGGGCAAATGGGCAACAGCGAAGTGGGCCACATGAACATCGGTGCGGGGCGCATCGTGCACATGGACATTACGCGCATCGATCTGCTCATCGCCAACAAGCAACTCGACCAGGTTCCTTTGTTCCAGCAGGCCATGGAGCGCGGGCGTCAGCGGCAATTGCATTTCCTCGGTCTCCTTAGCGATGGCGGTGTTCACTCCCATATCAAGCACCTGTTCGCCCTTCTCGAGATGGCCAAGAAGGAAAAAGTGGAAAGAGTATTTGTCCACTGCTTTATGGATGGGCGCGACACGCCGCCAAACAGTGGTCGCGATTTTGTTCGGCAATTGCAGCAAAAAATGCGTGAATTGGGGGTCGGCGAAATTTCCACTATCGTGGGCCGCTATTACGCAATGGACCGCGACAATCGTTGGGAACGCATTCAGTTGGCCTATAACGCGCTCGTTCACGGCGAAGCGGAAACTCGCACCAACGACCCGGTCGCTGCTTTGCAATCCAGCTACGAACAGGGCGTCACCGACGAATTTGTTGAGCCGATTGTGATAACCCGCGAAGCCGGCCCAGCCGCGCCACCCGCCGGCCTCATTCGCGCCGATGACGCCGTGATTTTCTACAATTTCCGCGCCGACCGCGCGCGTCAGATCACCTTCGCGCTCGAGGCACCGGACTTCGACAAGTTTTCCGATCCCAAGCGCCCGCAAAATCTCTTTTTTGTGGGCATGACCAAGTACGACAAAAATTGGCCGTGGCTCAAGTGCGTCATCATGCCGGAAAAGCTGGAGCACATCCTTGCCCAGGTCTTTCAGGAGCTGCAGTACAAGAATTTGCGCTGTGCCGAGACGGAAAAGTATGCTCATGTCACTTATTTCTTCAACGGCGGCATCGAAAAGCCATTTACCGGCGAAGAACGCATCCTCGTTCCCTCCCCAAAGGTAGCCACCTACGACCTCAAGCCGGAAATGTCCGCGGGTGGTATTACGGATACAGTGGTGAACGCGATCGAGAAGGGCGAATTTGACGCCATCATCATGAATTTCGCGAATGCCGACATGGTGGGCCACTCCGGCAAGCTGGAAGCCGCGATGCAAGCCGTGGAAGCAGTCGACGCTGGACTCGGTCGCATCTACCAGGCCCTCAAGCCACGCGGTGGTTCCTGGATTATCACTGCTGACCACGGCAACGCGGAGACCATGATCGATCCCGTCACCGGTGGCCCGCACACTTATCACACCACGAATCCCGTTCCATTTATTTGTGTGTCAGACCATGAGCAGTTGAAATTGGCGCCGGGCGGCGCGCTTCGCGATATCGCCCCTACGATGTTGGGAATATTGGGAGAATCTGCTCCCACAGACATGACTGGCCGCGATTTGCGTGTATTGCCGAAACCGCGACCGCTTTAGTCACCAACGCCGCCTTTAGGCGCGGTGTAGCCTTCTTTGGCGTAAACCACCCACTTCTGCTTTTTGCCTTTTTGGTCTGTCACCGTCAGCGGGCTTCCATCCGGTGCGACCAGTTCCACTTTGATCTTGCGGTACTTCCCGTCCGCAGCGTGGTTGGTTGGCGTGTACGTGATGCTGTACTGGTGACGAAGGTATTCGGTGACGTCTCTCATAACCCCGGGAAGCTCCCCATCGAATTGCGGGAACCAGGCAAACCCGCCGGACATCTGCGCAAAAGTCTTCAATTGATTTTCGGCTTGCAGATAATTCAGCTCACGCATGCTGCCCAGGTGGCCCTGCAATTGCAACCAGTTGGAAATCGGCCTGTCTACCCCCACGCAAAAAATCGTGACGTCGGTCCCGCGAAGCTGTTTTAAGGTTTGATCGAGTGTGTGCCTTGAGAAAGTGTCGATTCCGCTCGCCAGCAACAGTATGGATTTCTTGCCCTTCACATCCTTAAGCCGGTCAACCGTATCGAGCAGCGCATCAAAAACATTGGATTCACTGAACCCGGGGAAATACAAACTGTAGAGGGCCTGCCGCACCTCGTCCTTGTTCTGCGTAAAATCTACTTCTGTGCGCGGCTTCATATCGAAAGTCACGAGAGCGACCCAATCTTTCTGCTTGAGGTTGGGAAAGAGCGCGTCTGCCCAGTATTTCGCTTGATACGAATACCATCCTGAAAAACGTGCGCTAAATTCCATCAGCAACACCATGGTAATCGGCGCGTCCGATGGACCTGCGTTGGTGAGGGGCTGCGGCTGGCCGTCTTCCAGAACCCGAAAATTTTCTTTCTTGAGACCCGTAAGAAGGTCGCCGTGTTGCGTCGTAGCGATCACGTCCAGAGTCACGACCGGCACTTCCACCGCAATCGTTGCCCCGGCCTCCTGCGGCTTCTCCTGTTGTTGCGGTGGTGCCTGTTTCGGTGCGGGCGGTGGGGTGGGATTGGGCTGTGTTGGGGGAGCAGTCTGCGGGCCATCCGGAGCCTGCGCTGGAGTGCAGATGGCAAGGAACGCGCCGAGCGCAATGGTGGCAGCCAGCTTCATCGAAAAAGAAATTACCCAAGATTCCATTTCCATTCCCCCAATGCTCCTCTTTGTGAGATGCGTTGTAGCTTAGATGCGGGTACTGGGGCCCGGGTCGTCCACCCCTGCTTTGCGCAAGTGCAGATTGGGCACCTGTGCGCGATCGCCCCCCAGGGGAGGTTCAAATCCGCATGTTAGTATGGAATTTAGTCGATGCAAAACAGATTCAGACTGGAGGGTGTCTTCGTGAGCTGGAAGCGATCGAGCTTCTTCATCCTGTGTGTAATTGCGATCTGTGGCACCGCGCCATTGCGTGCTCAGGTTCAACAGAGGCCGCCCGCAATGGGTATACCCGAAAGTCCGTCGCTGGTGGGAGACACCACGGCGCTGGCCCGCGAAGCACAAAACTGGCTTGTAGAACTCGTGAAGATCAACACAACGAACCCCCCGGGAAACGAGCAACAGGCGGCCAAGTTCATTGCCGGAATATTAACCAAAGAGGGAATCGCGCCGGAAATTCTAGATCTGACTCCAGGACGAAGCGCCGTAGTCGCTCGCTTGCGCAGCAGTGTGGTGCCGGATCCCTCCAAGGCGCTGCTTCTGGCGGCGCACATGGACGTAGTGGGCGTGGAACGCAACAAGTGGTCCATGGATCCCTTTGGCGGCGTGATCAAGGACGGCTATCTGTACGGGCGTGGCTCGATTGATGACAAAAGCATGCTGGCAGCTAACCTGGCAGCCTTTATCGCCCTCAAGCGCGGCAACGTGCACCTGACCCGCGACGTGATTTTCCTGGCCACCGCAGACGAGGAGCAGCTCGGCGACGCCAGCTTAAAAATCTTGATTGCTAAGTATTGGGACAAACTGGCGGCCGGCTTTGCCCTCAATGAAGGCGGCAAAGTCGTGATGAAGAACGGAAAAGTCCAGTACGTCGGAGTGCAAGTAGCCGAAAAAGTTTCCATGAACATTTCTGTAACGGCGAAGGGAAAGGGCGGTCATGCCTCGATGCCCTCGAAGGATAATCCCGTCGTTCATTTGGCTGCCGCGGTCGAAAAAATTGGCAACTACACCGCGCCGGTCCATCTCACCTCGATTGTCCGCAGGTATTTTGAGGGCCTCGCGGGCATCGAGGACGATGAAACGGCAAAATGGCTACGGGTCATCGATACCCCCGACCGCGGCGAACATGCCCAACGGGTTCTCTCGGACATGAACCCCATGTGGAATTCCATGATGCGCGACACGATTGCTCCCACAGTGTTGCAGGCAGGCGTGCGCGCCAACGTGATTCCGTCGGAGGCACACGCGGTCTTGAACGTGCGCCTTCTGCCGGGCGACACCGTCGATGTGTTGTTGAACGATCTGAACAAACTCGTCAATGACCCCTCGGTCAAGCTGGAATTGATGCCGGATGCGGGATTGGCCGCTCCCAATTCATCGATGGAAACGGAGTTTTACGGTCTGGTCACCAAGGTGTGCGCCAAGGAATTTGGGGGCGCCCCCGTGCTGCCCTTCCTTTCCACGGGTGCCACGGATTCTGCCCAGTTGCGCCTCCATAATGTGCAGGCCTACGGATTGCGTCCCTTCCCCATGACCGAGGAAGACGACGCGAGAGTCCACGGCGATGAGGAGAGGCTGCCGTTGGCTTCCTTTGCGAAAGGCGTAGATCTGTTGACTCGCATCGTAACGGAGTTTTCGGTCTCCCGTTAGCCACAACTTCTGATATACAAAAGGAAGAGACACCGATGATTTCGCGGCACTCCAAAATCGTCTGCACCATAGGTCCAGCTACCCGATCGCCACGTATGATCCGCAAAATGATGCATGCGGGAATGGATGTGGCTCGTCTGAATTTTTCCCACGGAACTCATGAAGAACACGCCCAAAGTATCTCCATGCTGCGCGAAGCCGCGATGGAGATGAAAAGGCCGATTGCTATCCTGACCGACCTCTCGGGTCCAAAAATCCGCACGGGAGCGCTGGCTGGGGGCGGAACCGTGTTGCTTCGCGCAGGGCAGCGCTTTGTCATCTCCACGGCGAAGATCCTTGGAGATTCAACCCGGGTAAATACCACCTTTCATCCCATGCCGCGGGAAGTGAAGCGCGGCGATCGCATCCTCTTGAGCGACGGTTTGATTGAGCTGCGCGTGGAAAAAACCAGTCGCACCGAGGTCATCTGCCAGGTGATAAACGGCGGGATTCTGGGCGAGCACAAAGGCATCAACCTCCCGGGTGTGCAGTTGCACGTGCCCGCGGTCACGGACAAGGACCGCGCCGACTTGCGGTTTGCTCTTGCGCACGGAGCGGACTATATCGCCGTGAGTTTTGTGCGCCGCCCCGAGGATGTAGTGCTGGCCAAATCGCTGATAAAACGCGCCGGAAAAGATACGCCGGTGATCGCCAAGCTGGAAAAACCAGAAGCCATCGAAAATTTGGATGAGATCCTACGCGTTTCCGATGGCGTGATGGTGGCTCGCGGAGATCTGGGTGTCGAAATGAGTCCGGAATGCGTACCCGTGGTCCAGAAAAATATCATTGCTCGTGCGCGAGAGCACCGGCGCCCCGTCATTACCGCTACCCAGATGCTCGAGTCTATGACCGAGAATCCGCGGCCCACCCGCGCGGAGGCATCGGACGTAGCCAATGCCATCTTCGACGGATCCGACGCAGTCATGCTGAGCGCGGAGACTGCCTCAGGCAAGTATCCCGTTGAGGCTGTCGGAATGATGGCGCGAATCATCGAAGAAACGGAAGCCAGCATTCACGAGTTTCCTCGGCCGGCGGGTACGGAGAGACTAAAAGTAGCAGAGACAGTTGCGGAACTCGTGTGTCACGCCTCTCGAGAACTGCACATGAAGCTCATTGCAGTGTTCACCCACAGCGGATTCACCGCACGCTTGGTATCCCGGTACCGTCCGCTGGTGCCAATCGTGGCATTTTCCCCGGAGGTGGCTACTCGCCGCCGCATGGCGCTACTCTGGGGCGTCACGCCGCGGAGCATCGTGGACATTAAGACCATTGATGCGCTACCTGGAATTGCAGAGAAACGCCTGCTGGAAGAACGGCTCGCTCGCAAGGGCGATGTGATTGGAATTGTCGCCGGTACGCCAATGGGCATCCGGGGCACCACCAACATCATGAAATTTCACGTGATCGGCGCCCCAAAATGAGAAAACATAGGACCGATGGGCTGCCTAGTTGACCCAATGATCAGGGCGCGAGGGTGGCTCGTTCTTGGATTTCTTCATGTACACTTCAAACCGTTTGCGGTTCCGCTGGTATTTCCAGTCGGCCATCTCGTTGCGCACCCGAAACAGGAACGACCCTCGGCGAATATACAGCCAGCCAATCAGCATGCCCGCCAGGTGACACAAATGCGCTACACCGTCTCCGCCCGAGCGCAGCGTGGAAAAGAATTCGATGGCCCCCATCACGGCAACGAATGGCCGCATCGGGATCATGATCGGAAGCGGAAAAAGCCAGATCTGCCGGTCGGGGAACAAAATGGCGTTGGCAATGAGGATGCCAAAGATCGCCCCAGACGCGCCAATTGTAGGGGTGTCAGAAGGTAGGTGCCCCCAGAAGAGGGGAATGAACTTCACCACGACGGTGATCAACCCCGCCCCAACTCCACACAGAAAAAAGTAATTTAGAAATTTCTTCTTGCCCCACACCAGTTCGAGTTCCCGGCCAAACATCCAGAGCATCAGCATGTTGATCAGGAGGTGCCAGATGTCGCCGTGCAGAAACAGGTATGACACGGGCTGCCAAATTCGCAGGCCCGGAACCACGCCACTCGGAACGAGCCCGAACCAAAGAGTGATGCGGTGGTAGGCCGCATACTGCCCGAAGATCAGCTCGAACACGGTTTGAAACAGGAAAACGCCGGTACAAATCAGGACGAGAAGCTTCACTCCGGGCGTGATGAAGCTGCGCCAATCGAAGCGAACACGGGGCGCGCTAAACCGAGATGCCATAGAGTAAAGTGTACGGCGGTGCAAGGCGGGCAGTCAAAAGAGGAATTTTGCAGCGTGACCTGCCACTCTTGAATTTGTTTGTGGACCATTTGGATCGAACCGGCCCGGCCATTCAGATTTGAAACCCTCGGGCAGTTATTCCCCGCAGGCTCTCCTGCCAGGTTTCGACTTACCGCCCCTTGCCGCTGAGTTCTTTCTTTTCGCGCCTCGCATCACCGAAGCGGATTTGATTCGGCTTCGCCATTCGGAAACCAACGGCAGACAAGGGCATGGGTATGAACATTCTGCTGGAGACTCAGGGAGGCGGCACAGAACTGGACAAAACTCGTCTCAAGCCCCGTCGCCGCCAGCGGCTCTATCAGCGGCATTGGACGGGTCAACGACAGTTCCGGAACCATCGCGACTGCGGTGGAAGAACAATCCGCCACCACCAGCAAAATGTCGCGCAGCGTCACGGAGGCCGCGAGAGGCACGGGGGAAGTGATGCAAAACATTCATGGGGCCTTGGAAGCCGCCCAAAGCCCTGCACATAGTGCCACTGATTCCCAGAACGCGGCGCAAGGTTTGGCGGAGATGTCCACGCATCTTCGCGGTCTTGTAGGTCGTTTCAAGCTGAAGAGGCAAACCGAACGCAGACCGGCGAAGCCATTCCGCAAAAGCAATCGATCCAGACCCGCCCAACACGACGAAGCGTTCGAAAAGGAGCTGGCGGCCCGCTAAAGTCCCGTCTCAATCCAGTTTCTTTCGTGCAAAATAAAATAACGAACCTGCCAGGAGCAGAAACATGAACGCCCCAAACAGGTTGCTGGTGGCGAGCGAGCCCATGAGTTTCGGTCCAAATGAGAAAAGGTCCGGCCGCCACGGCAGGCGCAAAGCCGAAGCAAACCACCCAGGAACGCGGTTGGCGATCTCCGGGTCCTGCAGAAGATTAATAATGATGCCAAGCAGGCCGAAGATACCTCCGGCAGCAATCAACCCGCTCGAATACAGTGCACCGGGACTGGCCTCGCTGTCCCCCTCCAGTTTTTCCTTCATCGAAGCTTCCACCGCCCAGCGCACCAATCCCCCTGCGAACATGGCGGCGGTCGTAGCCACAGAAATGTACATCCCCGTCGCGAACGCCAGCGACCGAATACCCAGAATTTCCACGGCAATCACCATAGCTACACCCATCAGCACCAATCGCCAGGGCAATCTCTGGTTCAGGATGCCGCTGATGACGGTAGCCATCAGCCGCGCCTGTGGCGCCGGGGCTTTATCGCTGCCAATGCCTTGAGCCCACTGAAACTCGATCCGCTGTGTGGACTCGTCATACAGGTATTCGCCGTCAGGAATTTCCCGTGAGCCCAGCGAATTGATTAACACGTAGTTCTTCTCTCTATATGTGAAATTGTTCCGCTCGACTTTCACGCCGGAGGGCAGCGCGGAGATGCTCACCGGGATTTGCGTGGGGATATACTTTTCCAGGCCCTTGTTCATCAGGTTGAGCGTTGCGCCGATAGCTACCGTCGAAATGGTCACGCCGATCAGCAGCCCCATTTGCTGCCAAAACGGTGTAGCTCCCACAAGGAAACCGGTCTTCAGATCCTGCGAAGTGGCGCCGGCAATCGCCGCGGCGATGCAAACCACCCCGCCGATCATCAGCGCCAGCACCGCATAGTTGGGGGCCGTCCAGCCGGCAAGAAGGAAGATTGCGCAGGTGGCCATCAACGTCGCAATGCTCATTCCGCTAATCGGATTCGAAGAGTTCCCGAGCAGTCCACTGATGCGGCTGGCCACCGTGACAAACAGAAACCCAAACACCACCACGAAAATCCCCGCGAACAGGTTTTGATACCACAAGGTGCCCGCGCCTTTCATTGGATGGAATGTCAGCAGCACCCACATCATGGCAACAATCACGATCGACCCCAGGATCACCCAGCGCATTGGCGTGTCTCGCTCCGCGCGGTCGGAACCGGCGACTTCCGCGCTCCCTTCCTTGCGCACGTCCTTAAGCCCCGCAGTCAGCGCGGCAATAATGGTTGGCAAAGTACGCAGCAGCGTGATCAAGCCCGCCGCGGCCACCGCACCTGCGCCCATCGGCCGGATATAGCTGCGCCACATGTCGTCCGGCGTCATCAGTGGAATCGGAATAGTAGAAGGATACAGTGGCGTGCTGCCCGCCAGTTGCCCGTAGAACTTGATCGCCGGCATGATCACCAGCCACGACACGATTCCGCCCGCAAACAGAATCCCGGAAACGCGCGGCCCAATGATGTACCCGACGCCGAGATACTCGGACGTCACATCCGCGCGAAAACTGGAGCCCGGGTACCAGCTCGGCCGGGCCTCCGGCTGCTCTGTCCAGGCCAGCACTGTCTTCATAAGGAATGTGTAGATCCCGCCCAAGCCCAAGCCCCAGAACACGCGCCCCGCAAACGATCCGCCCTTTTCCCCAGCCACCAGCACATCCGCACAAGCTGTCCCTTCGGGAAAACTCAGGTTGCCATGCTCTTTCACGATCAACTGCCGGCGCAACGGAATCATGAAAAGCACGCCTAGCCAGCCCCCCAGCAGCGCCATCGGAAAGATGCGCCAGAAGGTAAACTCCGAGCCGAAACCCAGAAAGATCAGCGCGGGAAGCGTGAACATCACTCCCGCGGCCAGCGATTCCCCCGCCGAACCCGTCGTCTGCACGATGTTGTTTTCCAGGATGGTCGAGCGGCCGAAGGCGCGAAGAATGCTGATCGACAAAACGGAAATAGGAATCGAAGCCGAAACCGTCAGCCCCGCCCGTAACCCCACATAAACGGTAACGGCGCCGAACAGCAGGCCGAAGATGCCGCCCAGCCCCACCGCCCGCAAAGAAAATTCCGTCAGGCTTTGCGCAGCCGGCACGTAACTGCGAAACTCCCCTGCAGGTGCCGTGGAACTCCATGGACGGTCGCTCACCGTTTTCCTCCCGGGTGACTGATTCCAGAATGCGAATGAAGCTTGTGTGGTGGGATTATGACCCAGCGCCGCCGTTGGAGGAAAGGGATTCGTGAACCGGACGCCCCGCGATTTGAGTAGTGTTGACAATCGAAACATTCGTTCGTAAGGTCAAGAGCATAAAGTGCTCAGGTTGCCAATCCGTCTACCTGACGGCGTTACCGACGCTCGTTGCCACCATCGACCCCCCGAAACTCGGCAAGCTTCCCATTTTCGATCCCACGGACGAACTCACTCCGTTTGGTCCTTGCACGGTTCGCTCCAGGCCAGCTATGCCTTATTGGTCACTCCGGAGGGCGGGGAACTGACGCAAATGCCGTTGCTTTCCCCTCTGTCCAGTGGCTCACGGCGCACGGCTAAGCTCAGTCTGGACTCCCAAGGAGCTCTCAAGGGTGAGGTGATGGACGAGCCTTCGGCGACTCCGCCTGGTGGCAAAGGGGCGAACTTCGCAACGCGAAAAAAGATAGCGACCGCATCAAGCCGCTGGAACAATTGATGGCCCGCTCCATGGGCAGCTTTCAGATTACGAAGGCCACCATCAGCAACTTGCAAGACCCATGTAGCCCTTCAGCTACACTTGGTCCTTTGTCGCCCAGGACTATGGCAAGTTTGCCGGCAATCTCCTCCTCCTTCGCCCGCGTGCCTTAGGCGTTGAAACCACTGGCTTGCTCGAGACGAAGGAACCTCGCAAATACGCTGTCGAGTTTCCCGGTCCCCGCTACGATCATGACGCCATTGAAATCGCTCTCCCCGCCGGCTTCGAAGTGGACGAACTTCCTCCTCCCACCGGTTTGGACTTTAGCTTGGTAGCTATCACAGCAAGACCGTGGCCGAGGGTAATGTACCTCGCTACACCCGCTCCTTTGAAATCAAACAGCTGAACGTTTCCCTCGCGTAAAGAGATGACCTGAAAAAGTTCTAACGCGGCATCGCCAACGACGAGCGCAGCACCGCCGTCTTGAAATCCGTCAGTCACTAGGCCCATGCCCATGGCGCACACTGCTGCCTGGTAGCATTGAGGACCCGGCTCAGTGCACATAGCCACCAGGCGACGGCTTGTCATTCGCTTCCAGATAGTCAATCAGTGCCAGCAATGCTCCCCAATGATAAAAACGGTCGCTCGACGAAACGTCATCTCCCACGCCCGTTATTGCATTGTAGTTTTCATGAACATGACGTTTACTACCCCATTCGCCTTGGAAGAGTTCCAGTGATTTCTTGCCCAGTTCCTCCCGCACTTCCAGTTGGTCGTAGTTCCGCAAGCCCAGATACACCAGGTAGTTCATCGGCCCCCAGATGCGTCCCCGCCAATAATTTTGATCCTCGAACGCGGGATCGTTTCTCGGCGTAGCCGGAATCACCCACTTCCCCCAGAATTCCTGCGGATTCAGCAGGTGCTCGCGAATCATGCGCTGCGCCTGTTGCGGAGTCGCCGCTCGCGCCAGCAACGGATAAAAATTTGTGGGGGACGTTCTTGGACTCAACTCTCCCGTAGGCAGGTCCTTATTCAAAAACATCCCCGTTTTTTCGTCCCACAAGGAAGCCAGCGACTCCCGGTAAAACTTTGCCCGTTCCCGTAGCTCTTTCTCTTCGCTGGTTTTTCCGAGCGCCGCGGCAATCTCGGCCAGCGCGTCGCAATCCGCCACATACTCGCCCATCAACCCAACATCGGCCAGTAGCAATCGCTGCGTCGTCTCATCGAATACCGCCCTATCGTACATTGGGCTGTTGTCCAGCCCCGATTCGAAGATGGCTCCCTGCCGTTTCCCTCGCGAGCTATCATCCAGATTCTCCGGCTGGTTCTTACCATCGCTGCCCCACACGAGATATTTTCCCACTTTGCGATTTTGTTCCCACCAGCGGTTCCAGGTCAGCAGCGGTGTAAACGTCTCCTCCAGGAACCACCGATCATGGAATTTCTGGTAAAGGCCGAGCACGCTGATGGCCCCCACCGGTGGTTCCGACCGGTCGAAGCTTTTCCAATTGCCTGATCGCGCGTAATTCCCCACAAATCCTGCCGGCGTCATTTCCCGCAAAGTCTCAACCGCGTTGGCATAAGCCAGATCGCGATCGCCGATTCCCGCAAGCGTTGCCGCAAAAAAAGTGTCCCAATCAAAAAGAACGTACCCGCCCCAGTCCACGCTCCACTCCCGGCTCACCGGAGAAATCACGCGGTCCCGCTCCGGCTCGTAGATCGTGTCCCACCCCAGCGTGGTCTGAATCGCATCCATCGACGCTGAACGCGTGGCTCCCAAGGATTCTTCATACGCGCGATGCTGTTCTTCGATAGCGTGCCTGATCTCCGCAAGGCTTCGCTGCTTGCCCGTGCTGAGGCCCACAACGCCCGTGAGCTCCGCGGACAAATACGGACCGGCCACGGAAACACTACTGAACGGCGCATCAGCCCCCACGCAATAGACGTCCACCTTGCCCGATGGGTCCCTCGCTTCCATGCGGTCAGTTAACCTCGCGACTGTGCCCGGCCGGTTCCACAGATACGCCGCGGAGAACACCACTCTTGCTGGAACGTTGTTCTGCTTTCCTTCTGCCGATGGCGTTACCAGAATTACCAGATCTGCACCCACATGTGCGCTTTGAATCTGCAGATCCAACTCCCTCCAGTTCAGCCGCAGTTCGGTGTAGCTGCCGTCCCATGCGTGTGGTCCCGGAAAAACCTGTTCGAAATTCTGTCCCTGCCGCCCGATCAGCGTATCCCCCAGGAACGCTTCCCCATTCAGTCTTGTCTTTCGCTGTACGCCCACGCGGATGGCTAGTCCCTCTGGCAAGAGCATGTGTGTTGTTACACTGTGCACATCCCATGTGTTCCACCCAGTTTCCAAGCGCTTTTGCAACGCCTCATATTCTTGTGACCGTGCAGGTGCCTGTGCGTAAGCACCCGCTGCCCCAAAGCCCAAAATCAGCAACAGGGCACAAGCCACGATCCGCAAACTGTCTCGTGGAAATGTGCGACCACGTTTCTCATTCATGCATCGATAGTGAGTTCCAAACTGCGTTTTTTGTCAAGGATGTTGCGGACGAGCCGTGCGCACCGTCGACCTTAAAGTTCATAATGGCATCATCTCCCCATTTGCAGCCGCGCCATTAGTGATACTAAGAGAGGGTTTCAACCGGCGAGGCGCATGCAGAATAACCTCCAACAAATTGTTTTCATGGCAAAGCACGGCCCCGCAGTGATCGTTGGACTCTTGTTCATAGGCAGCGCTTTGGTTATGTTTATGCATATTCAACTGACTATGATTAGAGCTAGGTACAAGACCTCCTGGGGCCAACCCTTGGCAGAGAACGGTTGGGATACCCCCTTCGCGTATCTCAAGATTCGTACGAAGCACGGTTGGTCGCCTTGGCCAGCCTTCTTTTATGGCCTTGCTTGTTCGCGGGGGATTGTGATTTTCGTGTACGGAGTGTTCCGACTTTCGACAGAAGCCAAAGCAACTTCTCCTCAACGTGGGCAGACGAAGGTGAGAGCGGCCGGAGCCCGGAATGTGCTCCAGCGATGGCGCAAACTTCGCGGTGCCGCGTCCAGCATCGCCGCGAGCAGTTTTTGCCCCCTTTCAAACGGCAGTGTCACCCGAAAGAGATCGGCGCGGCGGGCGTGCGAGTATTTTTCGTAGCGCGCCCCAGCGCTCACGTTAGATTGCGTCAGAACATCCCACGGCGAATTTTTGGCAAACAATTTTTTCTCGCTGGCTTCCTTGGCGGTAATTTCCACCTGGTTACGCTGCGTGCCCCCGCCCATTTCAAATAGCACTGCCGTTGCCCGATACGCTTCAAACGGCAACGACGGATCGTCATCGGGAAAGGGAAGGAGAAGTTGTTCGATTTCCGCGATCTCGGCGGCAAGGCTGTCCCACCAATAGAGATAGCCGTTATAAAGAACCGTGCCAGTGCGAAAAATCTGCTGCACGCGCTCAGCATCTTTCCCGACGACGCTGACGACCATGTCTGTGAGTTCGTTCAGCCGGAACGTTTGTTTGACCACCGGGCGCATGCTGACATAGCCGACGTCGTCTTCCGCGTAGCGCACGGGGATTTGTCCAGGTAGGGGCATGTGTAGCGCCGGCTTCCAGTCGGCAGGTTTTTTGTTCTATCGCTCTCTATGCGACTGCGCTTAACCCAGCTTCGAAAGGCGCTCGCGGACTCGATCGCTGAGTGCTTTGCCGTCCACAGCCTTGCCGGTCAGCGCTTCCTTCGCGGCTTTTACCACCGCGCCCATCTGTTTCATGGAATTCGCACCCGTATCAGTGATTGCTTTACTGATTGCCGCGTCCATCTCCGCTTCAGAAGCACCTGCGGGAAGGTACGATTCCAGAATCTTGAGTTCGCTGGTCTCCTTGTCGACCAAGTCCTGTCGCCCGCCTTTGCCAAATTGGTCAATCGATTCCTTGCGCTGCTTTGCCAGGGATTGCAGCAATTGAATGGATTCCGCCGGATCCAGCGGGCGCATCTTCTCCACTTCTTTCAACTGAATTGCCGA
The DNA here is from genome assembly GCA_963775865.1 of Candidatus Acidiferrales bacterium. GTDB lineage: Bacteria > Acidobacteriota > Terriglobia > Acidiferrales > UBA7541 > Acidiferrum. The sequence goes on from CAVZKU010000004.1 coordinate 444,176, forward strand.
CTTCACCATGCGCAGGACGCTGAGCCGCATTTCGTCCTTGGCTTTCATGGCGGTCACAATGTCTTTCTGAATCTGTTCTGACAAAGTCATGTCAGGCTCCCTTTTTTGAACTATAACAGAGCCGCCACACCGCTTCGAGCATTCTAAAGCGGACATATCTTCCAGCCAGTCCGACCGCCACCGCATTGACACAACTAAGCCCGCAAAGTAATTTGGAATGTTTTCAGATACTGGGAAGAGACTGCTGGTAGCTAGGCGGCTTTTACCCGGAAAAGAGGAAAGATGAAAGTCATCGTAGCCGACAAGATCAGCGACCGCGGCGTGGAGCTATTGAACGCCACCGGATGGAAGATTGTGCAGACCACCAAGGACACGTTGTCTGCCGAATTGGCGGACGCGGATGCCCTGATCGTGCGTAGCGCCACGAAAGTGACCTCGGAATTGATGGACAAAGCACCACGCTTGCGTGTCGTGGGGCGCGCCGGCGTGGGTGTGGACAACATCGATCTGGACGAAGCCACCAAGCGCGGCATTCTGGTCATGAGCACGCCGGGCGGAAGCTCCGTGAGCGTGGCCGAACATACCTTTGCGCTGCTGCTGGCGCTCGTCCGACAGGTTCCGAAGTTTGACGCGTCCATGCGCGAAGGCCGCTGGGAAAAATCATCGTCCGGCGCGGAGGTGCGCGGCAAAACGCTGGGCTTGATCGGACTGGGGCGTATCGGCGGAGAAGTGGCCATTCGCGCAAACGCCTTTGATATGCGTGTCCTGGCCTTCGATCCCTACATTAGCGAAGCGGCGGCCAAGGAGTATTCCGTTGAGCTCGTTGTCCTGGAGAAACTTCTGGCGGAGAGCGATTTCATCTCCTTGCACACGGCCGTAAGTCCATTGACGCAGAACATGATTAACGCACAGGCGATCGGCATGATGAAAAAGGGTGTACGCATTGTGAATGCCGCCCGCGGCGAGCTGATCAATGAACAGGATTTGGCGGCGGCATTGAACAGCGGACACGTTGCCGGTGCCGCGCTGGACGTGTTTGCCCAGGAACCGCCGAAGAATTCGCCGCTCGTCGGTTTGCCGAATGTGATTTGCACTCCGCACGTGGCGGGCTCAACCGCCGAAGCCCAGGAAGAGTTGGGAAACCAGGTGGCCGTCCAGGTGCGGGATTATTTAGTGGAAGGCGTGATTCGGAATGCAGTGAATCTGCCGGCCTTATCCCCGGAGCAGTACAAGCGTGTGAGACCGTACCTGGCGCTCGCCGAACAATTGGGATCACTGGTCTCCCAGGCGGCCGCGACACGTCCCGCTCGAGTGAAAATCCGCTATGCCGGGGAGTTGGCCGAAGTGGGAACACATCTGTTGCGCAGCGCGGTGCTCGCGGGACTGCTGAACGCCGTGCTGGCAGACAAAGTAAACGTCGTGAATGCGCCGGCAATTGCTGCCGCGCGCGGCCTGACAGTGGAAGAAGAAACCCGTAGGCGCGAGCATGGCTTTCCGCACACTCTCGAAGTCGCGGCGCTTCCTGACAAGCCCGGTTCTCACGGATTCAGCGCCGAAGGTACCGTGCTTCACGATGGCACTCCGCGCGTCATCAATATCGATGGCATCGCGCTGGAAGCGCAGTTGGATGGCACGATGTTGTATCTCCGCAACAATGACAAACCCGGCGTCATCGGCCACGTCGGCACAACCTTGGGAAAACACGGCGTCAACATCGCCACATTTGCCCTGGGGCGCCGGGAAGCCACTGTGGGAGCGGAAGCCGTCTCCCTCGTACGCTTGGACGGAAAAGTTTCGGAAGAAATTCTAGGACCCATCCGCGAGCATCCCGCAATCACCGAAGCCAAACTCATCCATTTGGGCTAGCTCGAAACCATCCGGGCCTATCGATAGTCCGGTTCTGCGTTCCGCGAATGCAGCCGAACCGCTCTCGAATGCTTCGCTGGCACGGCCGAGGAAAGCTGTGCTAACCTTACAGATGCGCTCAAATCGCCTTTCTTTGAGCGCCTGTCGGGGCGTGGCTCAGCCTGGCTAGAGCGCCTGGTTCGGGACCAGGAGGTCGGTGGTTCAAATCCACTCGCCCCGACCACTAAAACCCTCTCACCAAATCACTTACACGATTGCATCATAACCATGCTCTGCCGAATTTGTAGCGCACGTAGCGCAAATAGCGTCCGACTGCCACTCCGACACCTGCGGAAGCTCGAAGCCGAGTCCGACTTTTTCTGCCCACGTCTTACGGTATTTCACATCCTCGACAAGCTGTCTTCCGTAGCGGGCGCTCATGTCCGGGTTTTCATGCCCCATCCAATAGTCAATTAGGATTTGGCGGCATTCCGACCTGAGCAGCACCGATTCACGGAATCGGCGGAACGCATTGAAGCGAACGTGAGTTCTTCCCATCTGCTTGAAGATTGTTGCCAAGCCGTTGCGGTAAAAGCTCTCGGGGGAGAGCATGTTTCCGTTCCGGGTCTGGAAGAGAAATCCCTCCTTGCGGTCGCCGATGTAAACCGAAAGCATCTTGGCAAGGGCAGGATGAAGGTCGATGTCCCGATAGGCAGCATCGGTCTTCAGCGTTTTCTTAACTCCACCCTTCTTGCCTCGTTGCTGGCGGATAAATAGCGTACTCCGGTCGTCGGATATGTGGTTCTCAATGCGGAGCGCGAGAAGTTCCGAAATGCGGACATTGCCGCCAGCGAGGAGCGCATACCCCGTTTGGTACTTGCCCTTCGCGCTTGCGACCACGTACGTCATTTCTTCCCCGGAAAGCGTGGGGCGATGCTGCTTCCGCTTGTTGACCTTGGGAAGTCCGATGTATGCGAGGTCCCATTCCCGAGGATGGAGCGGCTTCAGCTTTTCATCCCGCGCCGACGCGGATTACCGTTCGGAACACCCTGAAGTACTCCACAATCGTCTTCCCTGAAGCTCCGAACCGCTTTGACCCGTCTGGCTCGGTCTCGGACTTCATCCGAGTCACCAAGTCTCGCGCCTCGGCGTTGTCGAGCGCAGCTAAAGACTGGTTGCCGACCACTCCATTGAGATAAGCGATTGCCTTGGAATAGTAATCAATCGTGCGTTCTCCTATCGGTTCTCGCGTCTTCTTATTGACGATGCGCCCTGCTTCTATCTCTGCAATCATCCATTCACCTTGTTTGCGGAATGTTGTTGCCGGGGCGATGCGTTCCCGAATTGTCTCGGGGTCCAGCACGCCCGCCTTTTGCATCGCTCGGTGGAGTTCAAGCTCGGCGCTCTTCTTATCCCGGCGGAATCCAAGCGGAACGCGGACCTCCTTTTGCTTGGCCTGACCGGGTACGTCAATTCGGTAGAAGCCGTAGGCCCGTTTTTCGGGAATCCACGGGTCAGACTTCTTCCGGCCTTTCTGATACACATATCCACTTTGCCGGATTTCCGGCTTCGTGTTTCCTGCAGAGACGATAATTCGACGCGCCATAGATTTTCTCCGTGTGGCTGTCGAATTGGCGCCCCCTGTGCATGGGGCGAGTGTAGAAGTCGGCGAGAGCGAATGCAACCGGATGAACGGTTTCTCGGCTACCAACAGGCTGTTCGCGGGGTGGCGCGGCCATTTGTCCAAAGTGATAAACGAATAGAGCCAGCATCCGGCCAGTTCGTAGATGGCTAGCTTTGCCGAGTTGGACCTAGAGGCCATGCTCTTGTCTATGTCTCCTCGAACGTCCAAATTGATGGCTGGTCGTCTGTGACGACTGTCAAACTTCTATTCCAGAATGCCCCGTCGCTACGCTAGGACAACACTGCCGACATCTAGCGCGTTGCTGCATACTCCCTTTTGGCTCTGTACCTTGATTCTCTGGCGCGACGGTGGAGTGCCGAGAAACTTAAACATAACCGTCGCGTTGATTCGCCTAGAACCAAGAACGCTTGCTGACAATCGGTGCACTTCACGGCGGATTTTAGGCCACTAGTCGTCATGGGCTGGCTCCGATGGGTGACGCCACAAGGTGTCGTCTGGCGTTTCGCGGGACTCTTCAAACCGTAGGCGCTTTACGTTGAATGTCGCCTTGATTCGCCCTGTTTTGCCATCTCTGCTTTTGAGCAGTTTGAGTTCAGCTGCTTTCTCGTCGCCTACAAGCTTCCTGACATAGGGCCTGTCCGCCGATATGATGAAACTGGCAAATTTCTGCTTTGCGGCATTCCCATACAAGCGTTGCAGGGTGGGTTTTCCGGCATCTTCTCCTTGAGTTGTTTTCCGCAACTGTGAGATGAGAATTACGGCGCACTTCAACTCGATGGCTAGTGACTTGGCGGCGCGAGCGATGACTCGTTGTTGCTCAAATTCGGTTTTGCCCTCAGCTTCGATCAGTTCGTCATAATCGAGAATCAGCAAGTCCAGACCTGCGCGAGCTTTCATCTTTCGGGCTGCGCGTCGGATGCGCGGGAGCGACAATTCTCCGTCGAGGATGCGACACTTCTTACACTGATGGGATGCGGCGGTTACGAGCGCGTCGAAGTCTTCCTTCTGGAGCAGATCGTCGCGGCGCATTTTCAAGGGAATTACTCCGGATGCGGCCGCCAGTTCTCTGCTGGCAAGATGAGTGCAGCTCATTTCCCCACTGCAGAAAAGTGCAAGGTATCCGTCGCGGCAAGCACGGCTTCTAATCTGGGCGGCGAACAGAGACTTGCCAGTGCCAGTTTCGGCGGTGAGAACGACCAACTCCCCTTCGCGAAATCCCCCCGTCCATTGGTCGAGCTTGTCCACATCCGTGTAAATTTTCAGCCGTGCGCCTTCTCTAGCATCGGCCAGGGCCTGCGATGCCGAGTCGAAGTAGGGCGTGCCATCGTCTTCCGTGCTTTCCAGATCACGCGCCAGTCTGGAAAACTGTTCAACGGCGGAATCTAAGAGCGATTCAATGCTACCGGATTGCTCTAGAGCGAGTTCCTTGATGTTGTCAGCTAGGTGTACTGCCTGGCGGAATGCAGCCATTCGCCGAAGACCGCGCAGAACATAGAGAACGTCGCTTTTGAGAGCAATGCAGTCACAAAGGCTTGCGACATAGGCAATCCCGCCGACTGCTTCTGCTTCGCCATTTCTGGCCAGTTCATCGTGAACGGCGAGCAGATCTGGACGGCTGCCTGCAGCGTGCAAATTTAGAATAGAGCCGACAATCTTGCGGTGCCAGGTATTGAAAAAATCCTCTGGCTTGAGGGTGTCCAGCAATTCGACGGACTGCGAATGCACACGCCTCCCAAAGCGTATTGATGAGTGGCATCGTGATACCGATAAACGCTAGTGCTTAATCGGACGCGCGTTGCCAGGATGAACCGAACTCAGACGCGGGGCTCTTCGCGCGTTCGATTAAGCCGTTTGAACGTGGCCGCCCGTGGTTGCGGCAGACGCGGGCTCTATGCAAATTCAATGTTGGGATGGAGCCGGGTTGCGGTTTGCGAGGGCAGAGTAGAAGCCGGGACACCATGGTCTCGGTGGACTGAGCAGCCGTTTGCGGTGGCAAGTCGTGCGAAGAAGGTTGCTGAAGGAAATGAAAAAAAGAAGCTATCCGGCGGGAAGGCGCAGGAATGCGGACCGTGCCGAGGCGCGCGAAGAATTCGAATTGGAGAGAGTGATTTCATGCTGCAGTCGTGAGCACCGGCGGAGAACGGAGTTGGATTTCGGCAGCCGTAAGCCGCTCGACGACCTTCATCGGACCACCGCACTTGGGACAGCGCCAAAGACCAAACGTGTCTTCAGTGGAGGCAACGTGTTGTTCGGCTTGCGGCTCTGGGGCGGAGCCGAGATGGTGAAAGCAAAGCGGTAGGAGAGTGGCACGCCGGCGGTTGGCCAGAAACCCGAAGTGACGGATGCGCACGAAGCCTTGCGGCAGGATATGCAGTAGGAAGCGGCGCAGGAACTTGTCGAGCGGTAGGGTCATGGGTTTCTGTTCGTTGTTGTGGGCCGAATCGCGCCACAGAAAGGTGACTTGGCCATCGGCAAACGAGATCAGGCGGTGATTGGAGATCGCCACGCGATGGGTGTAGCGGCCCAGATATTGCAGCACATATTCGGGGCCACCGAAGGGGCGTTTCAAGTACACCACCCACTTTTTTCGGAACAGAGGCCGCAGCCAGGCGGCGAAGGTCTTTGGCTGAGCGAGGAGCTTGAGATCTCCCTCGAAACGGAGTTGACCGTCATGGAAAGCCTGCTCGAGAGCGTCGGTGAACTTGCCGCGAAAGACTTTCCGCAGAACTGGTTTGGGAAGAAAGTAGCGTCGTTGTGAACGAATCCAGTGGGTATGATTGAGTGAAAGACCGCCGGCGGGAACGACACAATGGACGTGCGGGTGAATTTCGAGTTTTTGCGTCCAGGTGTGCAGGACGCTGAAGAAGCCGATTTCTGCACCGAGATGCTGGGGATCGCGCGCAACTTCGAGAAGGGTTTCGGCACTGGTGCGAAACAGGAGATCGTAGAGGACCTTCTTGTTCTGCAAAACCAAGGGGGCCAGATGACGGGGAAGCGTGAAGACCACATGGGCGTAGCGCGTCGGGAGCAGTTCCTTACGACGCGCTTCGATCCAGCGGTCGCGGGCAGCCGTCTGACACTTTGGACAATGTCGGTCGCGGCAGCTGTTATAAGAGATGGTCCGATGCCCGCAGCCAGTGCACTCGTCGATGTGACCGCCGAGAGCGGCGGTGCGACACCGCGCAATGGCCCGCAGGACTTTGACGTGCTTCCAGCGGATCCAGTGACGGCTTCTTTCGATGAATGCTTCTCCCGCAGCGCGGACGAGATCGGCCACCTCGAGGAGTGGCCGGCTCATCTACTTCTCCTGCGGTGACCTGTCTTTGAGCTTCAGTAAGTCCAACGGACTAGCGGTCGCTTGTAGATGGCGCTGTGAAAGATGCAGATAGATGGTGGTCTCTCTTAGGCTGCTATGGCCCATCAGGATCTGAATGGTGCGGAGATCAGCACCCGCCTCGAGCAGATGAGTTCCGAAGCAATGCCGAAGCATGTGGGGATGTGCACCAATCTGGATACCGGCTCTCTTGGCGGCCTTCTGGCATGCATTCCAAACCGTTTTCGCAATGATCGGCCGATCCGCGCTGTGGCGGCGGTTGCCCGGAAAGAGCCAGACCCTGGGTCTTTGTCCTACGCGGTACCAATGCTCACGAAGCTCCTCGAGCAACTTAAGACTAAGCATCACGTCCCGGTCTCTGCGCCCCTTGCCGCCTTTGATGTGAATCACCATGCGCTTGCTGTCGACGTCCCTGAACTTCAGGTGCGTCACCTCTTGGTTCCGGGCTCCGGTGGCATAGAGCGTCATCAGCAGAGTGCGATGGAAGGGAGTGGAGGCCGCATCGATGAGTTGAGCAACTTCTTCCTGGCTGAGGATCGTCGGCAGGCGATGGGTCTTTTTCGGATACGGAGTGTCTGCGATGCTCCAATGCCTTCTGAGAGTCTTGGTGTAGAGGAACCGCAGGGCCGCCAGATGGATCACAACCGTGCCCGAAGACAACTTCCGTTTTTGGAACAGCTCGGCCTGATATTGACGAATATGCTGAGGGCCCAAGCGGTCCGGCGGACAGTTAAATCGTCGAGCAAAATCTTCGACTGTGCGGATGTAGCTGCGTATGGTATTTTCAGAATAATTACGACGCTGGAGCTCTTCCAGCATCATTTTTCGCAAATGGGTCATAGGGAAACCTCCTGTGACCCACACTTACATCACAAACCATAAAGCAACCAACGCTCCACTACCTCACGCGTAGCGTCTGCCGCCGGGCGGCTGCGTTCAAACGAGTAATCGGGGACACCGAAGGCGAGAGCATTTGACACGTCGGAATCAATATAGTCGAAGTGAAAAGGCGGATGGTTTACATGCTCCAACACATTTTGTTTTTCATTACGGAGGGCTTCATTAAGCGCGTTCTGGACGTCAGACAGAAAGGCCGCGAGCGGTTGGGGCAAGGTGTCCAAGTCTTGCTTGCCCCGGTACGCCCGGCGGTTGTCGGGATGACGCGCAGGGTTCTGGAAATATCTGTGGAACAAAACCTCTGGCGGGACTCCCACTTTTTTATGCCTCTGGATGTCTTCTACGAGCGAATCTAGTCCTTCACAATCTGCCACTCATGAACCAACGCTTTTTGGTCGAAACCAAAATCAACCTGATACTTTACGCCGTCAGTGGAATCGATTATCGCCTTGATCGTCGCATCCACGATTTTCCCGGCGTGCATATTGACTTTAATTTTGTCGCCGACCTTGGGGTGTTTATCAGATGGCATGTGCGGAGTCTATCACTCGAAAGCGAGCATTGGCAGTGAACCGCATTCGCGCAATGCAACCGCCAACCGTCGGGGCGCATTTGCCGAACACTGAGCGGAATCCTCACGCTTTAGTGCACGAGTCATGGTTGCTCCCCCAAGAACGCAGTTCTAGAATGTCTACATCATGTGCGAGTTCCTAAAAAGGACTTTTCTTGATCCTGCGGTTTTCTGGACGATGGTTACTGCGCTCGCGACTATACTCCTCATTGGTGTCGCCTATTGGCAACTTAGGAGCCTAGCGCAAACCAGTCGATCCGACTTTCTATACCGTTTAAAGAGCGACTTCTTTACCGACGAGGCGCGGCGATTGATATTTCTGGCTGAGAATGAACTATTGAAGTTTCATTCTGAGCACCAGATTCCGTTCTTCGAAATCCTCCGACGCGAGAGTCATGGCGTCGCTGACCGCATGAGAGAGCTGGGCATCGAAGGTAACTCGATCAGTGTTTACTTGGTGGATGACATACTACTCGGACCGATGGAAGACATAGGCGTCTTCGAAAAGTTAGGGCTCGTGAGTCTGAAAGAAGTCTATGAAGTATTTGTGACGTACATCAACATCTGCGTTGAGAGTCCTGGGCTGAAAGAGTATTTGGAGTGGTCGCGAAAGGATCCAGAAGATTGCGACGTTTACGACAATCTATTGCATTTATATGAGAGGTTGAAGGCTGAAACTCCAAAAATCCGTCGAAAAAAAAGGGCAAACAGTTCAACCTAGCAAGTACCTCTGTGCACGAACTGTGTCCGAACGGAGGGCAAAGCCGTCTACTTTGCCTAGGACCCGAGGTGAGACATTATGAGAGAACTTCCGGGTTGGCTGCTGGTTGCTTTCTCATGGTACGGCATGTACGCCCTGAGTTTGGAGATTCTGTCTTGGCTCGGACTCGCAAACACTCTCAAATTAACGCATTTCATTGATCCTTGGGCATCGTGGCAGACGGGCGTTGTTTGTTTTGTCATGTTTTGGGTCAACCTGCTCCTTGTGCGCCATGTTCTAGAGGATGTCGCGGCGGACGCGAAGAAAAAAGACTAAGCTATCCTCAGGGCAAAGTTATGGCGTCCATAGCCTGGCCTGCTCTCGGGTCAGGGGGGCGCACAATGTGAAGTGTGGACCCAGGGATGCTACCGAAAGAAGAAACCAAAATGAAATTCTTCATCCCGGACAAATCCCCGGAGGACGCTGAGAACCTGTACCTGGGTTTTCGGCAGTCGGTTGCCGGGACAGGCGAAGCGCGAATTTACAGCCTCACCTTCCGCGAACGCGTGAAGGGAAAGTGGAAGGAAGTTAAAGCCCGCGTCGGGAACCCTGATCCGCTCGAAGGCCGAATGGTTATGGCTATCGTCGATACGGACCGCCGCTACTATGTCATCTGGGCAAAAGGACGTGGAGAGAATCACATGATGATCGACTTCTATGGACGTGAACTGAGTGCCAGAGAGATCGTTCGCGAAGGAAAGGTCGTTGTCCCGGTTTCTGGACATGAATTTATCGCTCTCTTGAATAAGACGTCTCCAAAGAATGAATCCGATCCCGTATCGCTGAAGGAATAGGCCACCAAGCAAGCCACGAGTTGCGAACTATTTCAAAAACAGAGTCACTCACTAGCAGGAGGTAGGAATGCCCGAAGCCAAGGGAATGTGGGAAGGCTTGATGGATTTTTCCTTCCGCGTATATGCCACCCCGAGAATGCTGAAATTTCTGTACGCGATGCACCTATTGGTAGGACTTATCGCCGCAGTCGCGTGGGTCGTGCTGACATTCCAGCAGGCTCCGGTACAAGGCTTGCTAGCCCTGCTCGGGGCATTGGTGGGGTATTTTTTCTGGATTCTCTACTGTCGCGTCGTCCTCGAAGTACTTGCGGCTGTGTTTCGCATGGCCGACGCAATAGTTCCTGACCGTGGGAGTTTGCAGCAACAATAGAGGTTGAGCCGGTTGAAGTCGTAAGGGGTGACTCCTCTCCTTCCAGGGGAGCCACCCCTCTTGCGTTTATTCGATTCTAAGATCCGGGATAGGAGGCTACCTCGCGCCTCCTGCTCGAAAATATAGCGATTTTCACATGCATGCGAGGTTCTTGGAGCCGGTTGTTTGTCGGTTTAGGCAACAGGCCTTGACCCATGCAATACCAAAGCGTATAGGTCAATGACATTCACTTGCGCGGGCCGCCTCAACCATCCTCCTGTTGGACCTTGGGGCGGCCTCGCATTCTGTCAAATTCTTGTTCGCGCTATTCCCCAATATCAAGCGATAAGAGGGCGCAGAATCATAGTGGAGTAGATATGAAACCCATGCGAGCGCGAGTTCCCGGCGGAATCCCTCGTAAAACCGTGGGTTTTCATCAGGATGAATGCTTCGACTGGATTGCCGACCTCGAATGCGGACATCAACAGCACGTTCGCCATAATCCGCTTTCGGAACCCCCGACAACGGTCCCCGCCAAGGATCGCGCAATTCTGAAACCGTAATCGGTGTATTTGAACTGTGGCGGAATGCCCGATCGCGCTGCAGTGCGAGAAATCTTAATATGGTGCCGCCAAGAGCCACCTCGCGAGGCTCTCCGTCCAGTGCCGGGAGGCCCTTGGGGATTTCGTTCGGCAGAGTGGCCGTAGTAGCCGGCGTCATACCAGTCGGCACACCATTCATGAACATTGTCGCCCAGATTATAGAGTCCGTAAGCGTTTGGCGGATACAGGCCCACTGGTTCAGGCCCACTCTTCCAACGTCGCTCGTAATCGGGAAGCAGCTCAGGAGGCAAGTCGCCCCACGGGTAAAGTGAGTGTTCCCTGCCACCGCAAGCTGCGTACTCCCACTCGGCTTAGGTAGGCAAGCGATAGGAACTGGAAGTCGCGCGACTTAGCCACTCGCAATAGCACACAGCATCGTGCCACGATATCGCGACCACCGGCATCTTTGGGTGATTGAAGTTTGGATCGTTCCAGCAAAGCGGCTTCTGACAATGTGTCGCCGAAAGAAAACGGCCGTACTCCTCGTTCGTGACTTGGCAAGCAGCGAGCCCGAAGGAATCCACCCAGACGCGATGAACAGGCTTTTCATCATCGCGCCCGATTTCGGAGCCTATCCAGAACCAACCCCCGGGGAGGCGCACCATCATTGGTTCGATCTGGGCCGTTAGAGAGACTGTCATACGTGGTCTTTCAATCCGAACTTTCACGTGGCTTATGGTTATTGGGATGCCTCGCGATAGAGCTTAAGGTTGCTCTTGTCTACGAGCACCGTGCCGGTATCCACGAACGTTGGCATCGGCGCCACAATGGCGGTGCGCCAGTCTTTGAATCGGTGTACTGCGTTATGGTGAAGGTCGTCGAGAAACTTTAGGCCGTAGTAGCTCATGACGTAGGGCTTTTGTGTGATCGTGGCCGTAATTACGCCGCGATCGATCCAATCCAGCGTCTCCGGATCGCCGTCAAAGGCCACAATCTGCAACTTGCCTTGCATGCTTAAATGTTGCAACGCTTCGGCGGCACCCGAGCCGCCTGTCGCCTCCAAGCAAATAATGCCATCTATTTTGTCTTTCTTTTGTATCAGCTCGGAGACTTGGTCAAACGCAGTTTTAGCATCGCCCTTGTCATCCAGTATCTTTGTGAGCTTGATATCCGGAAAATTCGTCAGCGCATCCGCCACGCCCGCCACTCGATCATCGAGGTTGCGCTGTCCCTGAATGGTGATGACCGCAACACTCCCATGATTCTGGAGCAGCGCTGCCATCTGCTTCAGGCTCTCTCGGCCCGCCTTGATGTTATCCGTTCCGATGTACATCACCCGCTTCGAGCCCGGCACATCCGCATCCACGCAGATGACTGGGATGCCCTGGGCCACCGCTGTGTCAATCTCCTCCTGGAAAATCTCGGGCCGGGCCGCGGAGAGGCAAATTCCGGTCGGTTGTTCTTCCACGACCTGACGAAACGTTACGAGTTCAGCGTTTGGGGAATACCCCGTCGGGCCAATGAGTTCACCCTTTACTCCCAGAGATTTGGCCGAGTCCAAAAATCCGGCCCGCGCTTCCTGCCAGTAGGGCAGACTCGTATTCGTGGCCACAAATACATAGCGCTCGTTTAGCTCGTGGTAGGGCCTCGCACACGATAGAATCAACGTTGCTCCAACGAGAATAGAAACAGCTAGCAGTCCAGCCCCATATCTCCGCATCGAAATTCTCCTTTCGCCTCGGTCTGGCCTGGTCTTCACGGGTGGAGCGAGTTTCCGAAATCCTGACTGAGAGTAGTTCTCGTTAGATGTTGCTGAATCCTTCGGCGGGCTGGAAGGCAGGCACACGCGCCATCTTCCGAACTTCAAGTTCCGTTTCATCGAACGTCGACGTCGATTCGCAACGAAGGCAAATCACTCTAAAATCGTGCGGATTTTGCCTTTGTCTAGTCGGATCATACTCCAGCAGAGGAATAGCGATTAAGGGATGGCAGTTCTCGCAGATAACGCACCAATATTCCTTCATACTGTCGTCCTTTCTCACTAGGCGGACCGTCTGGACTGCCCTCGCCATCCTCATCCCCCAGGCTCGATGGAGTAGTGCCGTGCTTCATCCAGCGCATGCCGGGGCGGTCTCAGCGCGATGCCCCGGTTTTGGGCATGGCGGAAGTCTGAGTCTTCGTGAACGAGCGCACGTAGTTCACCAGCTTCCATGCCATCTCGCTGGAAACTCGGTCGCCTTCTCCCGTCATTTTGCCTTTCCCTTTTGTAATGAGGTCGAAGATCGCGCCATCGGGCATGGCCGAGATCGTGGTTGCATCGCGCCAATCGTTCATTTTCAGCCCCATGGACGAGGCAAGATCACCTTTGCCGTCGCCAGCGGCGCCGTGGCACATGGCGCAATCGTAGCCAAAAAATTTCTTAGCCTGCGCCAAAGTCTCCGGAGTTGGCTTAATGGGATTTTCCCGTTCGGTGGTGGGCTGCGTCGCCTCCGAGGAGGCAGCCGCTTCTTTTGGTTCTTGCTGCGACTTATGCTGGAAAGAGTTCTGCTGCCAGGCCAGGCACAAAAACGGCGCAAGCAGAAACCCTCCCAAAGCTGGGAATGAGAGTTTCATAACGTCTCCTTGCGGGAGCGGCAAGGCCTGCCTACGGAGGAGTCACTGGGGAACGAGGTCGCTGCTCTCTTAAGGCGGATTGTACACCTGCGAAGCCATCAAGGGGTCAGCAAAATTGGAAGAGTGTCGCGGTCGGGCTTTTGCAGGGTTGGGAGTGGTCGGCCCTCGAAAAAGGCTGTGCCAACTCTACGCGAATGAGCATCCGGGATCGTTTCCGGGTCACGGGCAAGGCGAGGCAGGAGCGTTTTGGTGACTTCTCCGTCGAGAATCGCATTCTCTACCGGCATTTTTCCGAGCGACGTCTTCAGGGAATCGAACGATTTGCATTGATTGCTGTTACTGGCTGACGAGTTTGCACCGGCCCTTTTCGATGTATGCGAGCGCACGGAAGCCGTCGTGTTTCAGTTCGAAGATGTCGTCCGGATCGTCGAACGGCTTCGCGACGCGCGTCAAGCGCATGGGTTGGATGCGAGGGAGCACACACTATTTTATACCCGTCGTGGCGGTGCCCTGCGGTATTCATCGTTGTTGGCTCGACACGATGTCGAAGGAAAGCTCCAGTTCTTTTCCGTTACCCACTTTGTGCCCAGTTATCTCGATTTTTCCATTCTTGTATTGAAACGGAAAGAAATCACCCGGCACTAATGAACTGCACTTGCTGAAAGCCCAATTTCGGGTACAAGCGATGACCATTCGGGCATCTGAAGTTTCAACCAGATTGTACACAGTGACATGCTGCCAATTAATTGGCACGGTTTGTGCGGGTGTGTATTGCGTTGAGCATGAGGAGCTTCCCTGCCAGATGTTGCCGCTCCAGGTTCCGCCACCTGTACACTCCGTGTTCGCACTACCCGGAGTTTGATAATAGCTGGTCGTTACCCACGGAACGGCGCGCCATGCAATTGCATGAATCGTGTTGGGGGCAGGAGAGTTGCGTAATGATGGATCGCTAACGACTGGAGCAACCCTTTTTGAAACGAACACGTCCGAGAGAAATCCGGTCTCCCCTTCCGGCGTCCTCACTTTGAAATATGCGCCCTGTTCTGCCAACACGGCGATGTCTGATCCACACGTTACTTGTTTCACCAATCGAGATGATCCAGGTTCGCGCAACAATGGGACTTCCGAAACACTCACACAGCTTACTTTTGCCATTCGAATAACGGGCTCGGGCTGAGAAGATGGGCCAGGTGACGAAGCCGCTGCTGATGGCGATTTAACCATCGCAAGAATAACGGTGTCGGGTACATTTGCAGCCTTTAGGGCTTTAAGTGAATCAGGCGAAGTGTTGAAATCACAGCGGGAGCCATTGATTTTGGCAACGATCACTTCAGCCGATAATCCGGCGTGGACCAATTCGAGAATATCTTTGCTGGTGAGAGTCGGAGAGTCGGCGGATTGTTCCGCAGTAGACGGGGGTCGATCGGCAAGCACGAATGGCGTGACAAGAATCAGGGAGAGGCAGAAAGCCAACATAGCACCCTCCAGATGGAAAGACAGTTTGTGACCGTATATTAGCTTATTTCGGCTCCTTGGGGTGCCGCCTTCTCCACTCGGTCCTCGCCTCCTGCAGTTGAATGACGAAGACTTCGCGCGGCGGTCTTCCGTAATTGGTTGATGGGTCGCACAACGACCTGGCTGCCTTGCCGAACTTCAACAGGTCATCGTCGGACATACCCCGAAGCCGTGTTCGGAGTTGATCGACATTAAAGCCGTTGACGTTGATCTCAGCGTGAGGCTCCAGGTTTGGGAATGGCGGCAGTATCCTTCTTCGCTAATGAGCGCACGTAATTCACCAGCTTCCATGCCATCTCGGTGGAAACTCGGTCGCCTTCTCCGGTCATTTTGCCTTTTCCTTTTTTAATGAGGTCGAAGATCTCGCCATCGGGCATGGCCGAGAGTGTAGTTGCATCGCGCCAATCGTTCAGCCGTTTTCATTATAGTCGCGGATGTAGTACCTTGCGCGTTGAACTGTAACGGTTGGCTCCCTCGGCGAGCTTCGGTTCGAACGGGCGTCCAGAACAGAATTGGCGATTGCAAATTCGTGCATGGCGTCAACAAATGCGAGGAAGCTGGTCGCCCGCGAGCATGTCCACGATCCGTGTAGTGCCCAGCGTCGTGCGCATGACCACCAGGCCTGGATCCTCGGCGGTCACGGTGCCGATAATTTGGGCTTCGCGCCCGAGGGGATGACGTCGTATCGCATCCAACAGCGGTTCCGCCGCTTCGGGTTCCACGATGGCCACGAGTTTCCCTTCGTTGGCGACGTAGAGCGGGTCCAAACCCAACATTTCGCATGCGCCGCGCACTTCTTCGCGGATGGGAATGCTGCGCTCTTCAAGCGTCATCCCAACACCGGATCGCGTGGCAATCTCGTTGAGCGAACTGGACAACCCGCCGCGGGTCGGGTCTCTCATGCAGCGAATGCTCTCGGACGTCTTCAACATCTCGGCGACGAGGGAATGCAGAGAAGCAGTGTCACTTTGCACGGGGTTTTCAAACTCCAGGCCTTCGCGAACAGAGAGGATGGCGATCCCGTGCTCGCCGATGGGACCGCTTATCAGGATGCGGTCGCCCGGCCGGGCAAGATCAGCGGACAGGCGCAAACCTGGCTTCACCGAACCAATTCCGGAAGTATTGATGAACATTCCGTCGCAGCTTCCCTTCTCCACGACTTTCGTATCGCCGGTGACGACCTCGACCTGCGCTGCCGCTGCTGCGCTCCGGAACGACTCCACAACACGGCGAAGCGTCTCAAACGGGAGTCCCTCCTCCAGGATAAACGCCGCGCTGAGAAAAAGTGGGCGCGCTCCCCCCATCGCCAGATCGTTGACAGTTCCGTGGACGGCAAGCGATCCGATGTCGCCGCCCAAAAAAAAGAGGGGTTTTACAACGAAGGAATCCGTTGTAAAGGCCAGACATTCTCCGTTCACCTTCACAATCGCCTGGTCATCGAGACGAGACAGCACGGGGTTTTCAAATGCAGGCAGGAAAATACGCTGGAGTAAATCGGCACTCAATGTCCCGCCACTCCCGTGGCCCAGCAACACACGGTCAACCGCCGGCAAGGGTACAGGACACGACAGAGAGCTCAATGAGGGGGCTGGGTTAGCCATTGCAGGCCCTTTCTTGCAAAACCTTGTGCCTTCGATAGCGGTAGTACGCGGCGCATGCACCCTCCGCGGAGACCATCGGCGCACCGAGCGGACTCTCCGGCGTACACCTGTTTGCAAATGCCGGGCAATCCGGCGGCTTCTTAAGCCCCTTGAGGACTTGCGCGCTGATGCATTCGGTGGGTTCTTCGACCTTGATCTCCGTCATGCCGAAGATTTTCTCTGCATCGTGCGCGGAGAACTCAGGGCGTATGCGCAGACCGCTCTGCGGGATGGTGCCGATCCCGCGCCACTTCTGGTCGCATACTTCAAATACGGTTTCGACGATTTGCTGCGCTGGCAGATTCCCTTCACGCGTCACGGAGCGCACGTATTGGTTTTCCGTCACGGCTTGCCCTTCTTCGAGCTGCCGCACCAACATCAGGATTGCCTCCAGAAGATCGACCGGTTCGAAACCTCCGACCACAATCGGAACGTGAAATTCCTGGACCATCTCTTCATATTGCCTGTAACCCATCACCGTACAAACATGGCCGGGAGCAATAAATCCTTGCACGCGATTGTCGGGGGCTTCCAAGAGCACCTGCATCGCAGGCGGAACCAAGACGTGCGAGGCGAGAACGGAAAAGTTCTTGAGTCCCTCCCGGTGCGCCTGCCAGACGGCCATGGCGTTTGGAGGAGCAGTGGTCTCGAATCCGATGGCGAGAAAAACAACCTTCCGGCTGGGATTGGCCCTGGCAATCTTGAGCGCTTCGAGAGGCGAGTACACGACACGAACATCGCTCCCGTTCGCCTTGGCATGAAAGAGATCGGAACTAGATCCGGGAACGCGCAGCATGTCGCCATAAGAAACGAGCGTCAAGTCCGTCTGCGCAGCAAGCTCCAGAGCCTTGTCGATGGTTTCCAGCGGCGTGACACAGACCGGGCACCCGGGTCCGTGAACGAGTTCCACTTCCGGGGGCAAAAGCTCGTCGATTCCGTAGCGCATGATGGTATGCGTCTGGCCGCCGCAAATCTCCATCAACACCCATGGGCGAGTTACACGCTCGCGAATCTCTTGCGCGAGAGCGCGGGCAATCTTCTCGTCACGATACTCGTCCAAGTATTTCACTGTACTGTCTTCGGAAGTCCTTGCGCCGAAGGTGCTAACTCGCCTTCGAGAAGCCCCATCGCTTCGAGGATTTGGTAGGTGCGCTCCGCCTCTTCGCGGTCCACCCGGCTGAGCGCGAATCCGACATGCACCACGACGTAATCGCCGACCTCCGCTTCGGGAACAAAATCGAGGCAGACTTGATTGACGATTCCACCGAATTCGACGCGGCCAGCGCGCACGCCATCTTTTTGTGAAATGTCGAGAATCTTACCGGGAATTGCCAGGCACATAGAACGCTCCCGAAATCGAGTTGCTACTCCGGACTGAGCCAACCTTGCATTGCGGGACCCGCGAGACCGATTCCTGCGAGTTCGCCAGCACCATAAGGCTGGACTGCTTGACAAGGAACCCACAGGGACAATTGCGCGACGGCGGCTTCCACGAGAAGGGGCACAGAGGCCTCGACACTCTTCGACAGTGACGTGCCGAGTTCCGTGGTGCCCGGTTGAACGCCCAACAGGACGGTCTCCTGCGGCTCTTGCCCGAGCAGGCGGAGCGCATTGAGGATGTCCGCAAGGGCGAGATCATGAACATTGCCTTTGCCCGGGAGCGAGCAAAGCTCCGGCCTCCGGAGGCACACAACCGTGCCGGCGACCGCGCCGACTTCCACGGCGTCAAGAACCAGGAGCCGGGAGATGCCGGAGATGTATGAGACCAGCTCCAAGCCCTTGGTTCCGCCTTCCATCAGATCCACGGAGGCCGGGACCCTTGGATCTTCTTCGAGACAGCGCAGCGCAGTGAGTGCCACACCATCGTCTGAACGAATGGGATTGCCGAGTGCGAGTACCAGCGTTCGCAGTTGTGCCTGTTGGTTCATGACTTATTTCCATGGCGGGCGCTCTGCACGCCCGCGGTTGCTCCCGAGCAGCGCACTAACTGACGCGCTAGCGGCCTCTGATTCTTGAGGCTCCGATTCCGGGACAAATTTATAGCCGGTGAACATGCTCTCGATCAGGGCATTGCGCTCTTCCCAGGAAACCAAGACGGCGCTGTACACGTGGTGAATCACAAAGATGAAGAACGCAAACATGATGGAGAAGTGGGTGAGCCTCAAGTGGGAGATGTCGACGAGGCGGGGAAGCCAGCCAATGAAAAAGGTAAGCACGCGGTTGCTGACGGTGTAGCTATAGAGAGCCAGCCCGGTGAAAATCTCGATGAACATGAGTGTGAACATCACCATGTAGGTGACTGCGGCGAGAGCGTTGTGGCCCACGTGGTGGGCAATGTTTTTGCGGAAAAAAGTGTAGTAAGAGACCATCCGCCCCATGCCACGCCATTGCTCCCGGCGGATTGGCACGAAGGCTCTCCAGCGCGACCATTCGTTGCCGACGAAGAACCAATAGATGCGCAACAGAAAGGCGCAAATAAATACAGATGCCGCGAGCAAATGAATGAAACGCATTGTGCCCATCACATAGGCGGTACGCGAGCGGGTGATGATGAACGGGTTGTGCATGTAGTAGCCCGTAAAGGAGAGCACAGCAACCGAAAGGAAAATGAACCAGTGCGAAGTCCGCACGGGCAATTCCCAGACGTAGGTGCGCACGGAATTGCCCGGCGCATATGGGGCTCTGGACTCCGACCAGGAACGCGCAGTCACACTCATTGGCGCCTCCTCTCTAACGAACCTGTACTTCAGCAAAGCGGCACCCTTGCGCACTGGTCACGTGTACAGCACAGGCCAGACAAGGATCAAACGAATGAATTGTGCGGAGGATTTCGACGGGGCGTTCGGGGTCTGCGATGGGCGTCTTCAATAGAGCGGCCTCATAAGCGCCCCGCTGCCCTTTCGCGTCTCGCGGGCCCGCGTTCCATGTCGTCGGAACCACGCATTGGTAATTCTTAATGGCGCGGTCTTCGATTTGAACCCAGTGGCCCAGAGAGCCCCGCGGCGCCTCGTGGAAACCCCAACCCTGCGAGGACTTCAGCCAAGTCGCCGGGTCCCACTTTTCGCCATTGTGGACGCGGAGGTCACCGTGGGTAAGATTCTGGTACAACTGATCGATCCACTTCGGGACCTGCCGAGCCATAAGTTGTGTCTCGATTGCACGCGCGGCGATACGACCGAGCGTAGAGAATAGCGCCGTAGCCGGTGCGTTCAGTTTAGCTAGTGCACCGTTCACCAACTCCTTGACTTCCGCGTGCCCGGAAGCATAGGCGACGAGCATGCGCGACAGCGGACCCACTTCCATGGGCGTGTCCATGAAGCGCGGCGATTTCAACCACGAGTATTTCTCTTCCACATTGAGGTGTTCGAAAGGCGGCTTCGGTCCCGTGTACTTCGGACGCGTTTCTCCTTCATACGGGTTCTTTCCGGCGGAATCCCCTCCTGAGTATTCATACCAGGAATGGGTAACATACTCGCTCACTTGCGCAGGATCGACGGGATGCACTTTGGAGAGATCCCGCCCAAGAATCGCTCCACGCGGCAAGAAGTACCGGGACGTGTCGTGGATTCCTTCCTGCGGGTACTCGCCATAGGAAAGGAAGTTGCCGAGTCCCTCGCCCCGGCCAAACCAATCGCGATAGAAACCCGCTACCGCCAGCACATCAGGGATGTAAACCTGCTCGACAAAGGTTTGAGCCGTCTTGGCGATCTCGGAGAGGAAAGTGATGCGCTCCGGATTGATCGGGGCTTGTGGCTCGTTCGGATCCATCGCAGACGCCATCCCGCCCACGAGGTAAGTCTGCAAGTGCGGGTTCTTGCCGCCCAGCACAGCATGGATGCGGATAAACTCGCGCTGAAACTCCAGCGCTTCGATGTAGTGGGCGACCGCGAGGAGATTCGCTTCTGGTGGCAGCTGATAGGCAGGGTGTCCCCAATACCCGCTGGAGAACAGGCTGAGCTGCTTGCTTTCAACCAACCCCTTCACGCGATCTTGGATCGCCTTGAAGTACACGCGGCTGGACTTCGGCCAGTCGGAGATCGACTCGGCGAGTTGTGACGTCTTGGAGGGATCAGCCTTCAGAGCGAGGGTGACGTCCACCCAATCCAATGCATGCAAGTGATAAAAATGGATCACATGGTCCTGCACGTACTGCGTTGCTCCAATTACGTTGCGGATGAGTTCGGCGTTGGGTGGAACGTCGATGCCAAGAGCGTTTTCGACCGCACGCACGGATGCGAGCGCATGAACCGTAGTGCAAACTCCGCAGATGCGCTGCGTCCAAATCCACGCTTCGCGCGGGTCGCGTCCGCGAAGGATTAGTTCAATGCCGCGGAACATCGTTCCGGAACTCCAGGCATCGGTGACCGAGCCGCCTTCCACCTGGGCCTCGATGCGCAGATGGCCCTCGATCCGGGTCACGGGATCTACAACAATGCGTGCCATAAAAGCCTCCTATGACTTGGCGGAGTTACTTGGCTTGGTTTTCTGGTCCTCAGTGGCCTTCGTTTCCCCTCGCGCGCGATCGCGAACCGCGCTGGCTATTCCGTGAACGATAGTTGCGCCGGCGACAGCACCTGTCAGGACTAAGCCAATCTCTCCGGCGCTGACATCTACACCGAAGCCAGGTACCTGCGGCAGCCGCTCATAGAACGGCGACTTGGTATCCCAGAAGCGGTGCGACGCACACGCGAGACAACCGTGTCCGGCTTTCACCGGCCAACTGGTTTGATCGTTCCATCGCACGTTCGGGCAGTTGAAGGTAGCCTGAGGTCCTTTGCAGCCCATTTTGTAGAGGCACCATCCCTTACGATGGCCTTCGTCTCCCCATTCCTCGACGTAACGCCCGGCGTCGTAATGGGCACGGCGTTCGCACTGGTCGTGAATGATGCGGCCATAAGCGAACAGTGGGCGGTGGTACTGGTCCATGGCGGGCAGCTCGCCGAAGGTTAGGTAGTACACAAGAACGGCGACTGTGTTGGCAGGGTTTTGCGGACAGCCAGGCATGTTGATGAGGGTGATCCCTGGCACGGCTTCCTGGAGTCCCACAGCACCGGTGGGATTCGGATGGGCGGCCACCAGCCCCCCATCCCACGCGCAAGCTCCCACCGCGATAGAAGCGGCTGCGCTACCACAAACCTCTCGAGCCAGATCCACGGCAGTCCGACCGGCAACAGTGCAGTACACCCCGTCATCGGCAAGAGGGATGGCTCCCTCCACAACCACTAAGTACTTTCCCTTCTCTTCCTTGACCACTCGTTGCAATGCCGCCTCGGCCTGCTTCCCTGCACCTGCCATAATGATTTCGTGGTATTCCCAGGAAAGCAGATCCACGACGACTTCCAGGACTGTCGGGTGACTGGCCCGCAGGATGGATTCGGAGTTACCAGCACAGTCCTGGAACTGCAACCACACCAAAACCGGCTTTTTCACTTTGCCGAGGGCGTCCGCCACTTTAGCCGCGTAACGTGAGGGCAGAGCCAGCGTCGCCACCATTGCTCCACAAAATTCCATGAAGCGCCGGCGCGAGACGCCACGAGCTCTCAATGCGCCGGAGAAAGTCTGTCCGTCTGGAAGCATACGTCACCTCAGTTTGGGGATAACCCGGCGAGATGTTTGAGTAATTAAAATAATTTCTCCGTACCGGTTGGCACGGTAATCTCAAACTGTCATATATCTGAAGCTGGACTCGACATCCATACCGCGCGTCACACGTGGATGTGACGTGGCTCACGAGGACAATTTCGCGCAGGAATGTTTGGAAATCAAAGGGAACCAAGGGATCGACGGAGGACGAGCGGCCGGAATATCAGGGACGGATCGGCGCGGAACGAGGAAGAACAAAAGCGATTTAGTTGTCGGAAACTGGTCCGCTCCCAGTTAGCTGACCATCCAGCCGCAACCCGCGGCGGACATGCGTTTTGCAGCTTGGCCGACTGCCGTTTTGTTAAGCTCTATTCGTGCAATCGGGAACGCCAAGCCGGACTGCCTTGGCTGCGGCCACTCACCGCGCCGCGCATCAGGTCCTGGAAAAGGGTTGCATCTTCAACGATCCGCTTGCCCTGCCCATTCTGGGTGAAGACGCGAAGACCGTAGCTCGGGATGCTGAGGGTCAACCCTCCCGACGAAAGATGCGAATATTCATCGCGGTCAGGACGCGCTTCGCTGAGGATGCGTTAGGGGCTGCTGTCGAACAGGGTGTGCGCCAGGTTGTAGTTCTCGGGGCTGGACTCGACACGTTTGCGTATCGTTCCACGCTGCGTGACCAGCTCCGTATCTTCGAAGTAGACCATCCGGCCACCAAGGACTGGAAACGCCAACGCCTCGAACATGCCGCTATCCCCATACCGAGTTCGCTAACTTTCGCACCCATCGATTTCGAACGCCAGACTTTGGCCGAGGGCTTAACGATCGCAGGTTTTGATCCTTCGCG
Source organism: Candidatus Acidiferrales bacterium (assembly GCA_963775865.1). Taxonomy (GTDB): domain Bacteria; phylum Acidobacteriota; class Terriglobia; order Acidiferrales; family UBA7541; genus Acidiferrum. The sequence continues at coordinate 467,111 of CAVZKU010000004.1, forward strand.
GCAGGCCTTCTTCACGTGGCTCGGCGTTGTTCCTTACCTGACCGAGGAAGCTGTATGGTCGACCCTAAGCTTCATTGCAAATCTCCCGAATGGTGCGCAAGTAGTTTTCGACTACAGCAATCCCCCGGGTTCATTGTCGGGGGAAGCGCGCGTTAGCCACGAGTTGCGCGCGGCGCATGTTGCCCGGTTAGGCGAAGCTTGGCTGAACTACTTTGAAGCGGACGAACTCCGCGCCAAACTTATGGCACTAGGGTTTTGTGAGGTCGAAGACTTGGGGCCTTCACAGATAGCCGCCCGCTATTTTCCAAACCGGTTAAATACTCTTCCCGACAGGGGCGGCCATATCCTACGTGCGACAACGATCTGAAGGTGCACTAATTGGTGCGCCACCCTTCCTTCATAAGTCTGCTAACGGAATGGTGGAAAGCACCGTGTCACTTGGCGGCGATTCGGAGCGAATGACGAGAGACAGGCACGATGTCTTTTGAGCCTTTCCTACTCGGCACTGCGGATTCTCTACTGGCGGGGCAAACCCAGCTAGATTTTGCGCTGCCATGACTTTGAGACGGCCGATAGCAGATTCTTCCCCAGTGCAACGGAAGCGCTGATGATGCCGCCGTATAGTGCGCCTACCACGCCTAGCGTTGATACATCCTGTCCCGTGAGATAAAGACCTCGGATCGGGGTTCTGGCTCCGAGCCCGCGGATGCCGAAACGTGCTGGCGTGGAGGCGATGCCATAGATCTCCCCGTGACCGTAGTTCATGAAGTGGCGAGTGGTGACCGGCGTGGACAACTCCGTGTACGCCACGTTGCCGACAACCGAGGGCACCTGCCGCTCCAGTTCGGCACGGAGACGGCCCAACAGCCGCTGCTTCAGCTCCTCGTACTCGTCTCCGCGCCGCTTCCAACGCGTTTCTCCCCATCGAGCAAATGCCTCATAGGGAACGAACGTGATGACCTCGATCGTGCTCTTACCAGGATGACGCCGCTGAAAGTCGGGGTCCTTGGCCGAAGGAAATGACATATAGATGCTTTCGAATGGCGAATCAATATCCCGTGTGAACCGTTCGACATTTGCGTCGTGATCAAACGATGGATAGATCCAAAGGTTGGTGCCCTTCAACCCGAGCGCGGCATCGCTCTGCGACAGTCCGACATAAAGGCCGACATGGGCGGCTGAAGGAGGGAGGCTCCGCAGTTGGCCACGCAGCAAATTTAGTTCGGCCAGATCTGAGGGCAATAGTCGCTCAAAGGTGTTGGTTGCACCCGCATCGCTGAGCACCATCGGCGCGCGAAATTCGTGCCCGTCGGTCATGCGCACGCCTGCAGTTTTCTTGCCTTCCAACAGGATGCCTGCCACCTCGGCGCTGGTAACCACGCTGCCGCCGTTCAGCTCGATCTGCGGCACTATGGCGGAAGCGATCGCGCTCGCACCTCCCGCAGGATAACTGCCCCCAGCAAAATAGTGCTCAGCGATGGTAGCGTGAACGGCAAAGCTGCTTTTTGCGGGTGGTAGCCCGTAGTCGCCCCATTGCCCTGTAAGCACACCAATCAGTTCTCGATTGCTGGTAAGACTCTCCAGCACCTCGCGAGTGGTGCGCTTGGCCCAGTGCATGTACGGAACACGCATCAGACTACCCGCCAGCGCCGCTACTGGCGCCGGGATTGCCTTCTCGGCGAAGTAAAGGCCGCTGGCGCGGTTGCAAGCCTGAACGGCTGCGATATATCGGTCAATGGCTCTGGTTTCCTGGGGAAAGGTTTGCTTCATCCCTTCCCGGAAGCGGTCCACTCCGGCGACAAGATCGAAGCGTTGGCCTTCGATGATGAACCGGTCGTATGTTTCCGGCATCGTCTGCCACTGTACCTTGCCTGCGGTAACGTGGTCGAATGTGTGTCGCACGCTGGAGTGCTCGTCCTGAACTTGGCCGATGTAATGCAGACCCACGTCCCACTCGTATCCCGGACGATGAAAAATATGCGTGAAACCCCCTGACTCATAGTGCCTCTCTAGAACCAGGACACGCTTCCCTCCATGCACCGCCAGCAACACTGCTGCTGAAAGTCCGCCGATGCCAGAGCCGATCACGATCGCGTCCCATTGCTCCGCGAGCTTTGCCTGCTTGTAAGGAATTCCGATGGCCATCAACTGCTCCTCGTAAC
>CAVZKU010000005.1:0-226930 GCA_963775865.1 Candidatus Acidiferrales bacterium
AAGAGATTGCTGCAAATCGTCTGGGGACCCGATCATGCCGAGCAAACTGAGAACCTTCGCGTCGTGATTAACCAGCTGCGCAAGAAAATTGAGATAGACCCCGCCCATCCTAGCTACATTCTGACTGAGCCTTGGCTGGGATATCGATTTCAGCTACCAAGCACGGCCTCCGAAAAACGCTCACGCCGTAAATCGTGACTCTTATCGCGTGGCACTACGGGTGTCGAGGTCCAAATTCAGCTCCAAAACATTCACACGGGGCTCGCCGAGGAATCCAAGGTCGCGGCCTCGAGTATGCTTCAGCACGAGGGTGCGGACATCCTCCTGTTTTATTCCACGCGAACGGGCAACGACAGGAATCTGGAATTCCGCAGCCGCAGGAGAGATATCGGGATCCAGCCCCGATCCAGAGGCTGTTACCAAATCGACCGGGATCGGTGCGGTTGGGTTCTCCGCCTGAACTTTTTGAACATCGCTTGTCACTCGATCAATCAATATCTTGTTTGTGGGTCCCAGATTCGAGCCGCTGCTCGACGTTGGATCATAGCCAGTTCCTGCGTTAGACGGCCGCGAATGGAAATAACCTGGCCCGGTGAAGGATTGCCCGATGATTCTTGAACCCACGATCTTGCCGTTTTTCTCGATCAGCTGTCCGTTCGCCTGATGAGGAAACAACACCTGGGCCAGACCTGTGACAGCCAGGGGATACAAGACTCCGAAAATCACCGTCGTAATCAAGGTGAACCACAGAGCAATCATAAGATTCTTTTTCATAAGGACCTCAAACAACCCGAAGATATGTCAGCACTACGTCGATCAACTTGATTCCAATAAAAGGTGCAATGATTCCGCCGACGCCATAGATCAGTAGGTTGCGCTGCAACAAAGCTGATGCACCTAACGGACGGTACCGCACGCCACGCAGAGCCAGCGGAATCAGGGCAATGATGATCAAAGCGTTGAAAATCACTGCCGAGAGAATGGCCGATTCCGGTGTCTTCAGATGCATCACATTCAGGACGCCGAGCACCGGGAATGCTCCAGCGAACATTGCGGGGATAATCGCGAAGTATTTAGCGACGTCGTTGGCGACCGAGAAAGTGGTCAACGCACCGCGAGTGATCAGAAGTTGCTTGCCGATTTCGACGATTTCGATGAGCTTGGTGGGATTAGAATCGAGGTCGACCATGTTGCCGGCTTCTTTCGCAGCCTGTGTGCCGGTATTCATAGCCACTCCAACGTCTGCTTGAGCGAGTGCTGGAGCGTCATTGGTACCGTCGCCAGTCATGGCCACCAGCTTCCCCTTAGCCTGCTCACTCTTGATCAGGGCCATCTTGTCTTCCGGCTTGGCTTCGGCGAGGAAATCGTCGACGCCAGCTTGGCGGGCAATAGCCGCGGCGGTCAGTGGATTATCGCCAGTGATCATCATCGTGCGAATTCCCATGGCCCGAAGATGGTCGAAACGCTCCCTCATGCCTCCCTTAACGATGTCCGTCAGAGCGATTGCGCCCAGGACACGGCCATTTTCCGCAACTAAGAGTGGCGTTCCGCCAGCGTTGGAAATTTCCCGGACACAAACCTGCAGTTCGGCCGGAATGCCGTTACCGCGGTAGCCGGTCAAACGAGAAATTGCTTCCAGCGCCCCTTTTCGGATTTCGCGGCCATCGATGTCGACGCCAGACATTCTGGTTTGTGCGGAGAATGGGATGAAATTCGCCCCGTGAGAAGAGAGATCGCGGCCACGGAGGTTGTAGCGCTCCTTTGCCAACACAACGATGGAGCGTCCTTCCGGCGTTTCGTCGGCTAGCGAGGACAACTGTGCCGCATCCGCAAGATAAGACTCCTCAATGCCGGGTGCAGGAAACAACTGAGTGGCGGCGCGGTTTCCCAGCGTGATCGTTCCGGTCTTGTCGAGCAACAGTACGTCCACGTCACCCGACGCTTCGACGGCGCGCCCCGACATCGCGATGACATTTCGCTGAATCATGCGGTCCATACCGGCAATGCCAATAGCAGATAGAAGCCCTCCGATGGTCGTGGGAATTAGGCAAACGAGAAGGGAGACTAAGACGAAGATATTCTGACGGGCACCAGAATAAATGGCATATGGCTGAAGCGTCACGACCGCTAGAAGAAAGATGATCGTGAGACCCGCCAACAGAATGTTCAATGCTATCTCGTTCGGGGTTTTTTGACGTGAAGCTCCCTCAACTAGCTTGATCATCCGGTCGAGAAACGTTTCGCCGGGATTCGAAGTGATGCGTACCTTGATCTCGTCTGAGAGGACTCGCGTTCCACCCGTGACCGCGGAACGATCTCCGCCGGATTCGCGGATGACCGGTGCGGACTCCCCGGTGATTGCTGACTCGTCGACCGATGCTACGCCCTCGATGACCTCGCCATCTCCTGGGATGAAGTCCCCAGCCGTAACAACGACGATGTCTCCAGCGCGCAGTTTCGAACTGACTAGGGACTCCAAGCTGCCATCGCTCCGCAAGACATGGGCCTGGGTTTCCGCGCGCGCTTTGCGCAGCGTGTCGGCTTGCGCCTTGCCGCGGCCTTCGGCCATGGCTTCTGCGAAGTTGGCGAACAGAACCGTGAACCATAGCCAAAGCGTGATTTGCAGTCCAAAGCCGAATTGTCCTGCATGGTGAGAGGCGTTCCACGCGAGTTGGATCGTCGTCAGGACGGCTCCCACTTCTACCACGAACATGACTGGATTCTTTACCATCGTCCGTGGATCCAACTTGCGAAATGAATCTGTAATCGCACGCGAAAGAATGGCGCTGTCAGCGAGTGATTTTTTTCTGATTTGAGCGACCGGGTCCATAGACACCTCAGAAAGCCTTCCCTGCATTCATCAACAGGTGTTCGAGAATCGGCCCCAAACTCAGAGCCGGGAAGAACGTGAGCGCACCCACGATCAGAATGGTGGACACCAGCAAACCGGCGAACAGCCCGCCCGTCACTGGGAATGTGCCAGCCGATTCCGGTACAACCTTCTTTTTCGCGAGGCTGCCGGCAATGGCGAGCACCGGAATGATCATGAAGAACCGGCCTAGAAGTTGAGCAGCCGCGGTCGTCGTGTTGTACCACATCGTGTTCGCGTTGATTCCGCCGAATGCCGAGCCGTTGTTACCGGTCGACGAAACGTACGCGTAAAGCACTTGCGACAAACCGTGTGGCCCTGGGTTGGTAATGCCAGCGGTACCGTACGGCTTAACCACCGAAACAGCGGAAAACCCGAGAATCGTGAACGTCAGAATGAGAACCGCAAGCATGGCCATCTTGACGTCATAAGATTCAATCTTTTTGCCGAGGTATTCGGGCGTTCGGCCTACCATCAGTCCAGCGATAAACACCGCCAGCACCACAAAAACGAAAACGCCGTAGAGACCAGCACCGACTCCTCCAAACACGACCTCGCCCAGCATGATGTTTATCAAGGGAACCATGCCGCCGAGGGGTGTGTACGAGTCGTGCATGCCGTTTACCGCTCCGCAGCTCGCATCGGTAGTCACCGTAGCAAACAGAGTGGAGTTTGCGATGCCAAAGCGCACTTCTTTACCTTCCATGTTTCCGCCGGACTGCAGCTCACTTGCACGCTGGTCGGTGCCTGCCAAAAGAGGATTGCCTCTGGCTTCTGCCCAGTAAGCCGTGGTCACACCGGCGAGAAACAGGAATGCCATGGCTGCCCATACCGCCCAGCCGTGCCGTTGTGAGCCCGTCATGCGACCGAGCGTGTAGGTCAATCCGGAAGGAATCGCAAAGATCAGCACCATCTCGAAAAAATTCGAAAAGGGAGTTGGATTTTCAAAAGGGTGAGCGCTGTTAGCATTGAAAAATCCGCCTCCATTTGTGCCAAATTCCTTAATCGCTTCCTGTGATGCGACAGGGCCTTGCGCTATGACTTGCTGCGTGACGGTTTGTGTTGTGGCCTTGCCATCCGGCCCGGTAACTTGCGCCGTGAACGGTTGGATCAATTCGGCAGTCGTGTACGGTTTCAAGTTCTGCACGACACCTTGGGACACCAGGATCAGGGAACCTATCAGGCAAACCGGCAGCAGAACCCACAAAAGACAACGCGTGGTATCGACCCAGAAGTTTCCTAACTTGTCCGTTTCCTTGCGCGCGATGCCGCGAATCACGACTATGGCCAGCACGATGCCCACGGCAGCAGAGACAAAGTTGTGATATGCCAGACCGGCCATCTGCGTGAGATAACTCATTGTCGACTCGCCGCTATATACCTGCCAGTTGGTATTCGTGGTGAAGGAAGCGGCAGTGCCAAAAGCCAGCCCAGGATCGACGTTCCCAAATTTCTGCGGATTGAGCGGCAGCCACTTCTGGGTGCGTTCGATGAGATAGAGAAGCGCCATAGAAACGCCACTGAAGAGAAGCATGGCCACGGCGTACTCCGTCCAGCGCATTTCGCGCTTCTCATCGATGCCGGTCAGCCGATACACGAGCCGTTCGACGGGACGTAAAAGTGAATCGAGGAACGTCCTTTCGCGATTAAAGACCCGCGTCATGAAAACGCCAACAGGTTTGGTTACCAGGAAGATCACGAAGAGGTACAGTCCAATTTGAAACCAGCCATTCGCAGTCATGAACTAGAACTCCTCCGCCTTCAAAAGCGCGTATAGCAAATAGCCAAAGAGAAACACGCAAATCAGCAACAGTGCCCCATCACCTGCAGTCATATCTCACTCCTATTTCAGTCGTTCGCAACCCCGAACGTACAAAATTCCTACCGCGAAAAACAGTGCGGTTGCTGCGATGAAAATAACGTCCAGCATGATTCTTTTCCCTTTCCACTTCCCGGTTGCTTCCAGGCGTTCTGTCGCAGACTTTCCTTGCGGCACAGCGATCAACCGAAAATCAAAATACAGGACCCCCTTCAGAACTTGACCATGATGGCCAAGTCGATGAAAGACTCGTTCTTGCGAAGATCCGGGAACCACACGCTGCTGAGTCCACCGCCGCAGGCAGTTTCGGCGGGCCCCAGGCTCGTTTGCCCGGAAGAGGTGCCATTGCTGCAAGTAAAGAATTGCGGCGAGCCGTTATTTCCGCCGGGAGGCGTGATGCCACCCCGACCTGTCCAATACGGCACGCTCGCGTGCCGATAGTCATACTCTGCGCGGAACGTGATGTATTGCTTCGGCATATAGTCAAAGGTGACGGATGTATCCCACGCTTTGAAAGGATCGCCCGGATTCCCTGTAAAGTAAGGCGAGTTCGTAGCTGCGGAAATGGCGCCCTCTCCATTTATAGGGGGAATGAGTACGAGATAGCGTCCCGGATTGTTGATCTGGCCGCCGCCGACGGTTACGCCGAACAGGTCCCTGTGAAACCAGAAGCGGTTGTACCCCATCCAGCCGATAAAGCTCTGCTTGGGCCCGCCCTTCTTATTGCCGTAGCAGCTCACACCGGAACCATACTCACAACCCAAGTCGCCGGTGAGCGAAAATGCCATCTTGTCGAGGGTATTTTCCGGTTTGTCGTAGTACTTAATCTCGATGCTGTCGTCGGTGTGAATGCGACTGCGGCCCTTGATGAAGAGGTCATCCTCGCCCAAACCGTAATTGTTGGAAATGATGTTCATCCAGGGCTTCGGCGTCCATTTAATCTGCCCACCGACACCGGGCGTGTGGTTGGCAGAAGCGTAAGACTGCCAACCATTGATGAACCAGGGCTCGATCTTCAAGTGCGCGGTCGGGAAAATCTGCACACGCACACCGTTAAAGAACCAGGGAGTGTTGGAGGAAACAAAGGATGGTTGGTAAGCCCAGTTGTCGAAATTGTAGTAGCTGAACAAGCCGATGTAAGACATGAAGATTCCCGCGTCGACATTGATGCCGTGCAGCACGTTGAAGTGATATCCGCCATATGCTTCCGACAAGTAGCGGTAGGCAGTAGGTAGATCCCACTGGCCGTGACCTGGACTGGGGTCATTCCGTGGCGTCGTTGCGGAATACATCCCGAACTGGGTCATGATCCTCGCACGGACGTTGTCAAAGTGAAAATCGCCGCCGACACCGAACTGTTCCAACTGGACTTCGTACGACCGAAAGAGCTCACTCGAGCCACCGATCGTATGATCTGCTGGATGATTGAAGTTAGCGACATAGTTGGTGTCAGCTCGGATTTCTGGGGTGAAGAATTTCGTATCCCAGTAGATCTCTTTGGTGCGGGGATTGCCGTTCAGCCAGGTCCAATCCGCATCCGAGAAAGGGTCGATCGGCTTCTTTGGCTCGTTCGTCGCAGCGTTCGAAGCTGCGGCCCCAGCAGCTGGTGGTTCCTGCTTCGTCTGGACGGAGGCCACACCTCCCGGTTCGCTGTTTCCCGAACTGGAGGTAAATCCAGCCTTGGCGGTTCCCAGCGCGACCGCGGGAATTCCAGCACGTTCACTCGTCGCAACCTCTTTCGTCGCGTTTGTGGACGCGGGTGCTGCGCCCGAATTTCCGGCATGCTCCTTTGCCTCCAATTCTCCCACGCGTTTCTTCAGCTGCTCCACGTTATCCAACAACAGTTGCACCTCGTCCAACAAGAGTTGCTCGCGCTCCGTCAGCCCGGACTCCTCCCTGTTCGTGCTTGGCGGCTTTGCTGCGGATGTGGCGGAAGCCCTACTGGGCTTCGGATCGTCGTCTGCGCGTCCAGCTCCGCAGACTCCAAAACTCAGAAGCATGAGCATCCCAATTTCAGCCAAACAGTTCCGCCCCAGAAAAATTCGCATATTCTCTCCTAACGGCTATTTCGCAACCTCAACGATCTCGCAATCCGGTCGTATGCAATCCTTTCGCAATGACTGTAGCCGGAACTGCTTGCTCTCGGCCGCCACGTCACGCTCCAGGCTCCGCGCGATCTGGGATTGCGCCGATCACTTTCTCCTGCGGCCTTCCTGTCGGTGACGAAGGCTGGTTGCTTCTTGTGACTTGCCTTACCTGACTCGTCGTCAATGGCCGGCGGACTCGTGGGTCTGTGCTTTTTGTCTCGCATCCATTGAAACAGGGCGTAAACATAGAAGGAACACGCAAGTAGACAAAACGCAATTAAGAAACTGAGAGTCATGGCACAGGGGGATCAGGCGCACGAATCAATTCGCTGCTCAAATTAACCAACTTCAGCCAGCGCCATTGTCCCCGCAACCTCTCACCATAGCGAGTCACTCCTCAGAAAGTCCTGAAACCTTCATAAAGATTTTGTGAGTCTCGCGCGGTATGCGCAGGGAAAGGCAAGCACTTAACGTGGCATCTTTTCACTCGATGTTCAGATGCGCGATTCAAGAATCCAATTTGCGCTATCAACTCTTTAACGAAAACGCTCACGACTTTTTTATTTGTATTTTCCTACCTTGTTTCACTGCTGCGCGGACACGAACTGCGCACGCGAGAATAGGGGAACCTCGCAATGTTTAGAGGATTTTCGGAATTCTTGATGGCGGTCTTGTTGTCAGCGCCGTGTGCTTTCGGCCAATCGACCTTTGGCGGCATCGTGGGCGTGGTGAAGGACCCCGGCCAACGCGAAGTTGCGGGAGCCCAACTCACACTCACTGACCTGGAGGATCATAGCCAGCGCAGCGCGACCGCGGATAGCAATGGAGGATTTGAATTCATAAATCTCAAACCCAGCCGTTACGAACTTGTCGCTCGCGCTGACGGGTTCGCTGACTACAAAGTTTCTTCCTTCCAGCTTGACGCCCGCCAAAGCCTTCGCCTCGATGTTGCCCTCAAACTCGCTACCTCCACGCAAACCATCGAAGTCAACGGCGAAAGTGGTCCGGTGATCAATACCGAAAACGGCACCATCGGCGACACCAAGGATTTCCAGCAAATCACGAACCTCCCTGTGAACTACCGCGGGGCCACAACGAGTCCGCTGGCCATGCTGACTACCGTCCCCGGCGCTCAACAGGATGCCAATGGAAACGTTTCCGTTGGTGGCGGGCTTCCTTCGCAGGTCCAGTATTCGGTCGACGGCTCATCCACCGTGAATATTCGGCAGAACGGTGCGCTCGGTAACATGAATCCCTCTTCCGAACTGATCAGCGAATTCAAGGTCACACAATTCAACAACAATGCTGAATTTGCTCAACTCGGCGACGTTACGATCTCCACCAAGAGTGGTGGCGATCAATTCCACGGCAGTGCCTTTGAATATCTGCAGAATGATGCTCTCGATGCCGCGGTCTGGAATTCCGGCGACAAGCCCCACAAGGCCTACAACACCTTCGGTGGCAGCCTCGGCGGCCCGCTTCAACTTCCCAAGCTCTCCCACGGCGAAGCCAAGACTTTCTTCTTCGCTGACTTCGAAGCCAATCGGCGTCGTTTTTCTACTCCGCTCTTTCTATTTGTTCCCACCAGCGCCATGCGTCAGGGCGATTTCTCAGCGCTCTCCACTCCGCTCTTGGATCCTTTCACCGGCAAACCCTACCCTGGAAACAAGATTCCCAGCGGCAGCCAATGCACCAACTCGCGGGATTGCATCAATCCGGTCGCTCTAAGTTTGCTCAGCAACTATCTCCCCGCACCTAACGTCAATGTGACCGCTGCCAATTTTGGTTCGCAGGCTAATTATTTGCAGCAAACTCCCACGCCCAGTGATACCAATGGTTTCGATCTTCGCTTCGATCGCACCATCACTTCCAAACAATCCATGTTCGTCCGCTGGAGCTGGAAGCATCTCAGCGCGCAATCCCTCACCGATACCGCGCTGAATACCGTGAACAATTTCCTGCCACCCGATCAAGATTCCGAGCACAACAACAACCTCATCGTTTCCTACAACTACCTCATCACTAACAACCTCGTGAATGAAGCGCGCTTCGGCCTCTCTTTCTGGCAACTGCAGGTTAAATTCCCGATTCAAGGCTCGTCGGCCGTCTCGACTCTCGGCTTAACAGGCCTCGACCTCAGCGACCATCCCGCGACGGGCGCTTTCCCCATCTTCAATTTCGGGGACGACCCCGGTAACTACTCTCCCATCGGCCGCGACAAGGACGGAGTCACCAAATCGCAGACCATTCAATTCGCCGATAACCTCACCTGGATCAAGGGCCGCCACACCATGAAGTTTGGGATCGATGTCCGGCGCGTTGCCTACCAGGATCTGGAAAGTTTCGGCGGAGCCGATGATTTTGGCGCTTTCACCTTTGATCAGGGCGTTTTCACTGGCAACGCCTTCGCCAATCTCCTTCTGGGCTTACCCACGAAAACGTACGTCGCACAATCCGGGCCCGACGTCCACGCTCACACCATTCAAACCGGTTTCTATGCACAAGATGAATTCCGCCTCAATGATCGCCTCACGTTAGCGTACGGACTTCGTTGGCAGGCCCTTCCTGCCTTCGTCAGCGACCTCACCAACCTGACGGCCTTCGACATTCGCAACGGTGGCATCATCATTCCCGTCGGAAACCAACCGCGCCCCGGATTCCTCGCCACCATCAACAGCTGCAACCCCTCTGATCCCAACAATTCCGCTGACCCTTGCGGTACGCCGACTTCTGGCGATATCGCGCTTGGTTGCACCCCGGTCTTGGGCGCTGTCCCCAGCATGCCCTGCGCTCCCATCGAATATGCGAACAAAGTCGGGCTTGGTCCTGGCCTGCGTCAGTTTTACTGGAAAAATTTTCAACCCCGGCTGGGCTTTGCCTACCGTCCGTTCGGCACCAACAGAATCGTTCTTCGCGGAGGCTTCGGCATCTTCACGATGACCAATCTCGGCCAGCTCTCCTTCAATACCACTAACATCGATGTGTCCGTCGTCCGCACCACCGCCAATTCTTTCACCAGCGGTCAACCCGCGTACCAGTTCCCCAGCGTGCGCACGCAAGATGTTCCGGCTAGCATCGCAGGTACCGGTGATTTCTACCAAAACACGCTCACTAACTACCGCGACCCGCAATCCGCTCAGTGGAATCTCACTGTCGAAGGCGAACTCACTCGTGGTGTCACTCTACGTGAAAGCTACGTAGGCATGAGCTCCTACCGCATGAGCCAGACCATCGATCTCAATCAAGTTGAGCCGAGCGTTACTTCGCCCAATCCCAACCCCAAGCCTTATTCGAATTGGGGCCGCATCCTCTCCACCACGAACTCTGGCCACGTGAACTATAACGGCCTGCAATCCGAACTGAACGTGCACGCGCGCCGCGGCCTCACGTTTCAGGCTAGCCATGTCTGGGCCAAGAGCCTCGGCAACGTCGGCGGAGACGCGCCCACTACCTTCAATCCTGAAATCATCTATGGGACCCCTGTCGCCAACCGTTTCGATCTCTCAGCCAACCGCGGCAACATGACTGCTACGCGGCGCAATCGATTTCTGCTCTCCGCAGTCTACGATCTCCCTGTCGGTCAGAATCGCAAATTCTTTTCGCACATGAACCGGGTCTCCGACCTCGCTTTCGGCGGATGGTCCATCAGCACCGTCAGTCTCTGGGAAACAGGTCCCTATCTCACGCCCACCACTAGTTCCAGCTACGATCCCGGTAATCTCAACCTTTCTTATCGCGGTGCGTTCCAACGGCCGGACTGTGTGGGAAATGGCAATGTCGCGAACTCCGCAATCGGCAGCATGTTCAACATTAGCGCGTTCAATCCGATTCCCTCCGGTCCGATTGGAAACTGCGGAGTCGGTATTCTGCAGGGCCCCGGCACGACCACGATCGCCGCTGGACTGTCTAAGACATTTTATCTAACCGAGCGGATGCGCCTAAGGTTTGAAGGCACATTTACCAATTTGTTCAACCATCCGAACTTCGCTCCGCCGCCTACGAATGTCACATCGTCGTCTTTTGGCATAGTCCAGAGCGTCCAGACCGCGGAGAACAGCGGAAACCGCACAGGTCAACTTGGCCTGCGACTTGAATTTTAGTGGCCGTCCAGACCTGGTCACTGTCGGGTTCTCAGTCAGACGGGAAGTCCGGTGAGAACACCGGACGGCAGCTGCATTGCAGGACCCCACGTTGGGGTTTACACTGGCCATGGAAGATACAAAAATGCGAGTCTCCGAACTCCCTCGGCCCAGTCCTGAACGTCTTCTCCGGCAAGTACAAGCCGAAGAGAGTAAACGGTGGGGTGCGAAACTTAAGATTTTTCTTGGCTATGCGCCGGGCGTAGGTAAGTCATATCGCATGTTGGATGAAGCACGACGCCGGCGTGAGCGCGGTGAAGACGTTGTCGTTGCCGCTATCCAGTCCCAACAATCTGGGGAACTGCAGGCGCTCGTACAAAAACTGGAGTCAGTTCCGCCATTTCAGACGCCTGAGGGGCAGGCCATAGACGTGGAAGCTGTACTCCGGCGCTCACCGCAAGTGTGCGTGATCGACCCTCTGGCTGCACAAAATCCCCCTGGGACCCGCAATGCTCATCGCTGGCAAGATGTCCAGGAACTTCTCAGGAACGGCATTTCCGTCCTGACTAGCGTCAACCTACTGCATGTCGAGGAGTACAAGGAAAAGGTTCAAGCTATCACTGGCAAAGACACTACCGACACGATTCCCAAGTCATTTCTCCTCGCAGCCGATGACATTGTCATCGTGGACGTTCCGACCGACTTGTGTTTGTGGCGTCTCGGTGAAAAACTCACACCGACAGGGATCAGCAATTTCCAGGAACGTCAGCTCTCAGAACTCCGCGAACTCGCCCTGCTGTTGACCGCCGAAGTGGTTGATGCGCAACTGGAGTCCTATGTTCATGCGCACGGGATCGAGCCAGTGTTTGGGGCCCACGAGCGTTTTCTTGTCTGTCTAACGCCACATTCCAATGCTCCGGCAATGATTGAAAGCGGGGAGCGCAACAAAGAGCGTTTTCAAGGTGAACTCTACGCGGTGTACGTGTGCGAGCCCGGCCGGTCTAAAAGAGAGAGAGCCACGATTCGAAGATATTTCGATGAGGCGAAAAAGGCCGGCGCCGCCACCGAAATATTGGAAAGCGACGATCCGATCTCCGCCATTGTTGAGTACGCGCGTCAGAAACGCATTACACAGATATTCATCGGACACAGCGCCCACAACACTTGGGGGGATCGTTTTTTCGGTGATCCGGTGCTCCGCCTCATTCGCGCGGCGGAAGGTATCGACGTGCGGGTCTTCCCGCACTAGGTCGACCATGCCTGCGACCGACGACGCTCAACGCGGCAACCTGAAGGTCTATCTAGGTTATGCAGCGGGCGTCGGAAAGACTTTCCAGATGCTTGCGGATGGCCGCGCTGCCGCGCAGCGAGGAGTCGATGTCGTCGTTGCCTACTTTGAAGCCCACGCTCGCCCCGACACGATCGGACAGGCTCAGGGGCTCGAAACTGTGCCGCACGGCAAGATCGAATACCGCGGCAAGACATTTGAGGAAATGGACACGGAGGCTGTGCAACGGCGCAGGCCAAGCATCGCGTTGGTTGATGAATTGGCGCATACTAACATCCCCGGCTCGGCTCGCGCTAAGCGTTGGGAAGACGTCCAAGTCCTGCTGGACGCAGGCATCGAAGTGTGGACTACGATGAATGTCCAACACATCGAAAGCCTCAACGACGAGATTTGGCAGATCACCGGTATCCAAGTGCGCGAAACGGTACCGGACGGGATCGTGCGGCAAGCGGCGGAGATTGTAGCAGTCGATGTCACACCCGACGCGTTGCTCAACCGCCTAAAGCGGGGCGCGATTTACAAGCCAGAAATGGTGGAGAAGGCGCTTACTGGTTTTTTCAAGGGCTCCAATTTGGGCGCGCTCCGCGAGCTGACGCTTCGCCAAGCGGCTCATGAGGTCGATCTCAGGCAGTCTGCTTACGATGAGACGCGCGGGTTTCAGGTCCCACGGATTTCCGAAACGGGTCCCAGCGGAGCAACGGATACCCAGCCGAAGGAGCGCATTCTCATCCATATCACTGCCGATCCTTCGACCGCCATGCTCATTCGTCGAGGACGTCGCGTAGCCGACTACCTCCATGCCGATTGCACCGCACTGTTCGTGCACGGAACTCCCGAACTGTCGCAATTACCAGCCAAGGAACGACAGGCGGTAGAAAAACACCTTCGTTTCGCTCGGAGTCTGCAGATCGAAACGCGTATCCTTGGCGGCGGCGATATCGCCAAGACGGTGGTGGAATTCGCTCGCCATAATCAAGTGACGCAAATCTTTGTCGCGCACTCACAGGTCGGTCTTCTGGAACGGCTGCGTGGCAGGAATTTCACCGAGGACATCGTGCGCTTCGCGCAAGATCTTCAAGTCACAGTCGTCGCCGATCGCAGCCACAGACAAGTTTCTTGACGGACTATCTCTGCGACATGATGCCGAATGGCCAGAGATGCCTTGCTGGAGAGACCACTTGCTTTGCAAATTGCCGATGGCGTAGAAGGGGCCAATGCTTTTCGCGTTTCTGGCTCTGCGAGGTTGCCGCTACTTCCCGACAAAGCGGTTTGCCGTCACAGTCGACTGCGTCAGTTTCTTGACGTCCAACTCTCCGTTTTTGTCCTTATCCAGTCTTTCGAATTCCGCTTCCATAAACTTCATGTACTCTTGCTTGGAGATTTTGCCCGTTTTGTCGGGTTCCATAATGAGGAGCAATTTCTTGACCTCGTCCTCTCCGAGCGCCAGGTTATCTTGCAGTTTCGGAACCGATACTTTTTGTGCGGCCGCATTCCCAAGCATGCTCCCGATCGCAACCATCGCTGTGATGGCCCCGACGATCCACATTCTTTTCGTTTGCTTCGGCATGATGGACTCCTTGGAACTCCTGCATGACACGGCGACAGCACGCACTATCCTTCCAGATCAGGTGTTTTAGCAGGATGTCCTTTTTTTTGCCTTCGGACTCCGCTAATATACACGCACGCCGAACACCCGCTTACGCAAAATATTTATGCATAGAATCTGAATTCTTTGCGCACCAATAGTCCAACGAGAATCCGGGAGCGGCCCTTGCTTGGAATCATGGCCCATCCAAACACTGACCCTTGCCCGTTGTGGGAAATCACAGTGGACCAAGCTCTACTCCTATCTCCCTGTTCTGTATTTGGAACAGCAGAAACAGGCCCAAAAACATCTGTTTTTGGGCGTTGTAAACACGTGAATTTCGATCTCCCAGAATGAGTGAGTTACAAGCGCTGAGTCCGGGTGGTTTTTGGGCAGTTATACGGTGTGTAAGCCACGCCGGCGCGGGGATCGGCGGTCGAGAAGTGAAAATGGGAGTTTTGCATTCGTGTGAGCTAACCACAGTCGCTGAATGCTCGGTAGCACAGGGGTACAACCGGAGTGGCAAATGCGAGGCAAGTCTCTTGTGTGCTGCACGGACTTCCCGCTCAAAGGGCAGAGGGAGGCCTATACCGATCACACCGAACAAGCATGATTAATGGAGGTCTAGTGCAAAACAGTTGGCCTGATTCGTTCACGCACGACCGCGCCGCCAATAGTGAAATATCTATCTCACCTTCCAAACGAACCCCAGTTCTTCCAGCTGCTGACGGTGTTCTGGTGACAACCTATTTTTTGTGTTGCGTCGATTGAATGGTTTGCGTTGACGGGAAACCCAGCTTCCGAGCCGATAGCCATCGGCCGATCTAAAAAGGGTAGGAACTCGGCAATGGCCCTCACGCTGCTTGTAAGCTCGGAGGTGACTTAATCCTTCTTGCCAATCCTGCTCAATCGGATCCCAAACGAACCCCAGTTCTTCCAGCTGCTGACGCCGTTCCGGTGACAGCCTATCTTTTGTTCTGCGTCGATTGAATGGTTTGCGTTGATTGGAAACCCAGCTTCCCAGTCGATAGCCATCCTCCGCTTTGAAAGATGCATGCACTCGGCAATGCCCCTCACGTTGTTTATAAGCTCGGAGGTGACGCAACCCTTCTCGCCAGTCTTGCTCAAACGGATCCCAAACGAACCCCAGTTCGTCCAGCTGCTGACGGCGTTCGGGTGACAGCTTGTCTCTTGCCTCGCGTTGGTTGTAGATCCATCCACCTAGCGGATAGCCATCCTCAGTTTTGAAAGATTGAGGCACTCGGCAATGCCCCTCACGCTGCTTGTAAGCTCGTAGATGACTTAATGCGTCTATCCAGTCTTCCCCCATCGAATCCCAAACAAACCCCAGTTCGTCCAGCTGCTGGCGGCGTTCAGGCGACAGCTGGTCTTGTGTTGCGCGGCGATTGAAAACCCAGCTTCCGAGCCGATAGCCATCCTCAGTTTTGAAAGATTGAGGCACTCGGCAATGGCCCTCACGCTGCTTGTATTTCACCAGCCGCCCATACCATTCGTCCCAGCTGACCCCCATTCGATCCCCGACCTCAATCGCAATGCTTTGGGTCAGCCGTGCAAGGTCGACATGAGGTCCCATAACCTCGACCTTGTCGATGAATCGCTTGGGATTGAACGGTAGCCCTTCTCCTTTTCGCTGCCTTAGTTCGCGAATGATATCTACTAATTCCTCGTCGTTTTCTTGGAGAGCATTCACAACACTGGCAATGCCATCGAACCTTTCAGATTTGATGGCGTCATCAACGTTCTCTCCATCAACACCGCAAAACAGAGGGACGAGGACATAGCCAAGCGTTTTTGTAGTTGCACCGCGTGGCTTACGCATTGCCCGCCCGACTGCTTGCGCGATATCGATGCGACTTTCCCGGGGGTCGATAAAAGCCACCATATCGACTGCTGGAATATTGATGCCTTCCGTTAAGCACTTGGCGTTTGTGAGTAAGGCATGTTCGGCGGTCGCAAATGCTTTAATGATTTCGCCTCTGTCGGCACTGCTCTGTGTCCCGTTTACATGCCGAACATCGTATTCGGGTAAGTAGCGGGCGATACCACGCGGCTCCCTTGAGGCGAACTCTTTCGCCGTTGCGACTCGGCTGTGGAAGCTGATGATTTTTTTTGCGTCTACTTTCCTCGCTGCTTGTTTCAGGGCAATAAGGTTTGCGACCCACTGCGCTCCGATTTCATCGCCATCGACTAAAGTGATGCCATTTTTTCTGGTGAAGTCATCGACCATTTGCTTGTCGATAACGCTAATCAGGACTTTGTAGCGACAGATGATGCCTTTTTCAGCGGCAGCATGGAATGACAGTATGTGAGCGCGACGCCCGTAAACAGATGGATCATCCATAGACTGAATAAGAAATTCGCCTTCTTCGTCTCGATGGCGAATGTCGATATGCCTAGGCGTAGCTGTTAGAAACAGACGCTTTCCGATGTGGATATTGCCATTCGATAACGCATAGCTGAAAGATCTCCCACTGCGCCCAGTTGTCTTGTGCGCCTCGTCGAAAACCGCGAAGTCGAATGGCGGGTGTTCTTTAGATCCTGCTCCGACCACGGGCGACGAATGGTAGGTGGAGAAGATGACTTTCACATCATCAGTTGGTCGACTGAGAAACGCTCGAACCACCGCCGGATCGGTATCCACGCGAAACCCAACATCACTTTTGTCGATGTTGATTTCATCGTTCCTGAGATCCACTGTCTGGTCGGAACAGACGCAGAGGTAGCTGAATCGCGATTCCCAGTTCGTATGTTCGCTCCATTCTTTTAGCGTTTGTTGCAACAGTATTAGCGATGGAACAAGCACCAGCACCGTTAGGGGATGCGCTTGTTCCGCCGCCCAAAGAGCGACGAGAGTCTTTCCAGTTCCGCACGCCATCACCGCAGTAGCTCGGTCATCACACGCAAACGCTTTTGCGATGTCCGCAAGCGCTTGGAGTTGATATTCGGGATCAGGCTTCGCCCTGATAATCGGAAGCGGCTTCTCTTTCAGCCAGCACTCAATCTGTTTTAGAGAGCCCGCAGAGAGGCCGTGGAAAACCTCTCTGCTGTACCAACGAGTGCGAACAAGAGCACTGTTGGAAAGAGAAGAGGCATTGGTGAAAATGACTCGGTCAGAAAACGCTTCGGTAATACCGAGGAACGGAGCAACTTCCGTAAATGTCAGATGCGGCTTTTGGCGATATTTAACCTGATAGGCCACGTGCGTTCCGTCATGCGTCTCATAGATACCGTCGATGCCTGTTCCATCGTTGGGCAGTTTGTAACGCTCTCGTAGTTCCAGTGGAATCTTGCCAACGACCCAGTGGCGGACTCGTTGCGTGATTGACTGTGTGGCGAGAAACGCCTCAACGAAAATCTCAAAGATGTCGCCGCGATCTTTTTCTGCAACGACGCTATTAACTCGCCTTTCAAACTCGCCGAACGATTGGAGATTGTCAAAAATGCCTAGCTGAAGCCAGTGGGCTATAGTGGACCCCGAAATTTAGACCACCCGATAAGTTAAGATTTTGACGAAGTCGTTGGCGCAGAGGGAAGCGATGAAAACGACGAGGAATCGTTACAGCGCAAAATTTAAAGCGCGGGTGGCATTGGAGGCAATTCGCGGGGAGAAGACCCTGAGCCAATTGGGGTCACAGTTTCAGGTGCATCCGGTGCAGATTGCGCACTGGAGGAAGGCGGCCCTGGAGCAACTGCAAGAACATTTTGTGGATGGTCGTACGCGGAAAGCTCGCGACGGTGAATTCGAGGCGGAGGCGCTATACGAGCAGATCGGCCGGCTGAAGATGGAGCTGGAGTGGCTGAAAAAAAAAGCTGGCATGCTCGAATGAGGATCGACGCGTCTGGGTAGAACCGGAGCATCCCCAGTTGAGCCGTGCGAGTTTGTATTACGAGCCAGTGGAAGAGAGCCAGGAAAATCTTTGGCTGATGCGGTTGATCGATCGGCAGTACACGCAGGTGCCATTCTATGGGAGTCGACGGATGACGGCGTGGTTGCAATCCCAGGGTTATGCGGTAAACCGCAAGCGGGTGGTGCGGCTGATGCGAGGGATGGGCATCGAGGCGGTGTACGCGAAGCCGAAACTGAGCCAGCCTGGGGAAGGGCACAAGATCTATCCCTACCTGCTGAGACGGCTGAGAATCGAGCGGCGCGACCAGGTCTGGTGCACGGATATCACCTACATTCCCATGGCCCACGGGTTTCTGTACTTGGTAGCGGTGATGGATTGGTTCAGCCGATTCGTGTTGAGCTGGGCGTTGTCGATGACGATGGAATTGGAGTTCTGCCTGGAGGCCCTGCGGGGCGCACTACGACGGGGCCGTCCGGAAATCTTCAACAGCGATCAAGGATCGCAGTTCACCAGCGAACGGTTTCTTGGCGAGTTGGAGCGGCGCAACATCGCGATCAGCATGGATGGGAGGGGGCGATGTCTGGACAACATTTTCATCGAACGCTTGTGGCGTTCCCTAAAATATGAGGAGGTGTACCTGAGGGACTACCAATTAGTTCCGGAGGCACGCACGGGAATCGAAAAATACTTTCAGTTTTACAATTTCGAAAGATTGCATCAGAGCTTGGATTATCAGACGCCAGCGGCGATGTACTTTGGAAAAGACCAATGCGCCTGAAGAGAAGCAAAACCGGGGATACTATGGCTCGACCGAGCTGGCGATCGTCGTTCCTAAGCGATGCTGGCGCGAAGTTTTTCTGTGAAACTGAGCAAACCGGCCAGGATGCTTTAGAAATTCTCCCGCACCCTGGTCTGCGCTTCGCCCTAAACGCGTCGCCCTACGGGCGCCGCAGGGCTTCGCTCCGACCAGGATGCGGGAGTGTAAGAGAAACAGGAGAACCAAACAAACAAGCCCAACCTCGTCCAAAGCTAACTTATTGCAACAGAAAAATGGTCTTGACTTTGGGGTCCACCGCCGGCGGCTCTGTAATGAAAACAATTCATTGTGACCTTAGTTGCTTTTTGCCAGTGCTTTGTTGCCGTCTAGAGTCCGAGTGATGATGACCGTCGCTTCAATCCAGTCATCATCGTACTCAAGATATTGGTCCTTGTTCGGAGTTAAGAACGATGTTATAGCAGAAAAAACTGCTCAACGGATGTGTGAAGCACTCGACTAGACTTGCGCGGAAAAGGTACAACCGAGGTACAATCGGCGACGCCGCCGGAACGCTCGAAAACGACTGTCGGGGAATCGCCTGTGTTTATAAGGGTTTTGGTGGGCGGTAGAGGACTTGAACCTCTGACTTCCTGCTTGTAAGGCAGGCGCTCTAACCAACTGAGCTAACCGCCCACTTGATGATCGTGCTAAAGACAGCATACCGTGGTACTTACGGCTGCTGCAACTGGGTCTTTGGGACTAACCTCGCGATGGTTTCCTTCCGGAATTCCTCAGAGAAGTGGGTATAGAGGCTCGTGATTTTCAGATTCACGTGTCCGACCCACCGTATGATGAGGTCACCCGGAACTGCCTTCGCCTGTACATTCTGAAGAAACACCTTCGGCCCAGGTTTGGTGACATGCCGCTAGATTCGATAACCCAAGAATCTGTGCAGGAATGGATCGCTGACCTGTCCAGTCCTTCACTCGTTCTTGCCGAGGATGAGTCTGAGAACTTTCCAGACGTTTTTGATGCTCCTTGGCTTCAGCTTACCAATTCCGAAATCCTTCCGTGTCGGAATGCGTGCATTCCACCATTTGGGATTTCGAGACGCTTGCAGATGACCCGAAGGACATCGACATTAGTATTCCGGTTCACCAATGGAGTGTTGTTCGGGTAGGTGGTAGACCCGAAACTCCGTCACTGGATCCTAATTAGTCCACTTTTTGCAGAAAGACAGACCTATAAGCTGGTTCCGACTCCGTCGCTGAAGCCCGACCAGAGGGCGACAACAGACCGAGGCCCGACACGATACGCATAATCAGAAACAATAAGAGCGTCCTCCCAGGGAAGAATGTCTTGGGGCGATTCAAGATAAGTGTCGATCCACCGCCTCCATGATTCCCCCCCTTCCCTCCGTGGGAGTTCGAAGATGAGAGGCTCCCAATAAGCATTGAAGGCGAAGTAAACTAGTAGGCCTTCCCCTCGCAACTCAGCACTCAGGGCAATGCTATGCGATTGATTGCTCCAATCAGGTTGATTGAGCGTTACTCCATGCCAGTGTTTGGTCGCGCCGCCGATCAGCTGATTTAATGACTTGCGTTTACGCTCAGGGCCAGTATCTCTTAACACTCTTCTCGCGATCAGTAATTTCACAAACCGATGTAAGGCTGCATGTTTCGTCAGCAGGGACCAATCGAACCAGTTAGCTGGGTTGTCTTGGCAGTAGGCGTTGTTATTCCCGCACTGCGTTCGGCGGACTTCGTCCCCCATTATGAACATCGGCAGACCAAGAGAGAGCAGCGTGGCGGTCAGGAAATTCTTCACTTGACGGTTTCGAAGTTTCTCAATCTCAGGATCATTAGTGGGGCCTTCGACGCCACAGTTCCAGCTTCGGTTGTCGTTCCCGCCGTCACGGTTGTCCTCGCCATTTGCCTCGTTATGCTTATGGTTATAGGAAACCAAGTCGTTGAGTGTAAATCCGTCGTGACAGGTCACAAAATTTACGCTTTGTTCCGCCTCACGTTCTTCGTGGCGGTACATCTCGTGACTGCCTAGCAATCGATCAGCGAAGTGCGCTAGTGAGCCTTCGTCTCCGCGAAAGAAACTTCTAACATCGTCGCGAAACCTCCCATTCCATTCTTTCCAACTG
The DNA here is from genome assembly GCA_963775865.1 of Candidatus Acidiferrales bacterium. GTDB lineage: Bacteria > Acidobacteriota > Terriglobia > Acidiferrales > UBA7541 > Acidiferrum. Next base: position 20,506 of record CAVZKU010000005.1, read on the forward strand.
TCCCCGACAAAGCTGCCGACCTGGTAGAGCCCAGCTGCGTCCCAGGCTTCAGCAATCATCTTTGTCCCCGCAAGAACCGGATCCGATTCAATATCCCAGAGAACGGGAGGATTGTGCATCACCTGTCCGCGGGAATCACGGGCGAGAATTGATGCGAGATCGAAACGAAATCCATCCACATGCATCTCTTCCACCCAATACCGGAGACTATCCAGGATCATGCGACGGACGGTGGGATGATTGGCGTTGAGTGTGTTCCCTGTCCCGCTGTAGTTGGCGTAGCACGCCTGATCCCGTTCGAGCACGTAATATGCAGTGTTATCAAGTCCGCGAAAACACACTGTGGGCCCAGTATGGTTCCCTTCGGCCGTGTGATTGAACACGACGTCCAGAATGACCTCGATCCCGGCTCGATGCAGTGCTTTTACCATATCGCGAAACTCGTCGACCGGTCCCACGGCATCCTGACGTGAGCTGTAGGCCCGATGCGGTGCAAAGAACGAGACCGGTGCATATCCCCAGTAATTGACAAGGCCCCGGGGGCAATCCTGGACGTCAAACTGGAATATGGGAAGAAGCTCTACCGTGGAGATTCCCAAATCTCGAAGATATGGAATCTTTTCGATCAGTCCGCAATACGTGCCCCGGGTTTTCTCAGGCACTCCCGAACTGGGATGGCGAGTAAATCCTTTAACGTGCAACTCGTAGACGATAGTCTGGGAGGACAGGCGCTTCAAGGGCTCATCGCCTTCCCAATCATATAATTGAGGATCGACAATCACGCTTTTCATCGCGGCTGCGGTATTGTCGCCGCCCCTGGATGCAGCGTCACGGTCGTAGTTCTTAGGGACGATTACTGCGCGGCCGTAGGGGTCGAGAAGAATCTTGCCTGGATCAAAGCGTAGGCCGTTGTTGGGATCAAATGGTCCATGAACTCGATATCCGTAAATTTGACCAGGTTGGGCCGATGCCACGAAGACGTGCCAATAGTGGTAGGTGCGGTTCGTGGCGGGATCCAGATGGATCACATGGGAAGGCAGCGCGTCCTCCTCGCGATCAAAGAACAAGAGTTCCACACTTGAAGCTTTGCGTGAGAAAAGGCTGAAATTTACACCGTCCGGAGAGACCGTGGCGCCCAAGGGTGCGCTTTGCCCGATATTCGCGGAAGGTAAGATGACCGCTTGACGGAGGGACTGCGCGAAAGTATCCGTTGCAGCTGAGGACATTTGCTCTTGGTCATCATACGATCGAGACATGGTTCACCAGCAGAAGACAGTAGCTCACGTACACGCCGTGGAATTGACTGCGCTTAAATCAAGAATGAGAGTTGTGACCTTCATCGTTGCCTCTCCCAAACCGGTCGGGAGCTCTCGCTGCCTTCACGATTTGGCCGCATCAGCACTTGCCGCCAATGAGCCCTGGTATCCGTGTGCACGCTTCGAAGTAGCTGTTAAATCCCTAAGCCACTCTGAAGTGGAACTATTCAGCAAGTCCTCCGGCGCCCGCCAACACCAGTTTCCTGTCGAAGAACCTGGCAGATTCGTTCGCGATTCGGATCCCAAGTTCAGCACGTCTTGCAACGGAGCGATCGCCAATGCAGCGACAGAAGACCATGCCATTCGTATTAATTCTTCTGCGATCTTAGTACTTTCGCGGTCGGGTCGATTCAAATGGCCCCGGATCTTCCCCCGTTCGAGTTCGGAAAGGGCCTCGAACCATCCTCGAGTCGTGTTGTTATCGTGTGTTCCCGTGTACACGACCGTGTTGGTTGAATAATTCGCAGGGAGATGAGGGTTATCGGGACTTCCATCAAAGGCGAACTGAAGCACTCTTGTTCCAGGGATATGGAACTCATCGCGTAGTGCGCAAACGTCAGGTGTGATTAGGCCGAGATCCTCGGCGATGAACGGTACAGCACCTAGTTCATTTCGAACTGCATAGAAAAACTCTGGACCAGGACCGGGCATCCAGTGCCCTGTCCGCGCCGTCTGTGCATCGGCGGGTACGTTCCATGCCGCAACGAATGCACGGAAATGATCCAATCTAATCACATCCACGTGAGCAAGGAGAGCACGCAAACGATCTATATAAAATCGGAAGCCGGTACGGCGTAGGGCATCCCAATCATAGACAGGGTTGCCCCATAGTTGTCCGTCCTTGCTGAAATAGTCAGGTGGCACCCCGGCGACGAATCGCGGACGGAATCCTTCTTCGAGCATGAACAGTTCAGGGTGCGCCCACACGTCGCTTGAATCCGGCGAAACGAAGAACGGAAGGTCACCAATCAATCCAACTCCCCGGGAATGTGCATACTCCTTGAGTTGCCGCGCTTGCTGAAATATCAAAAATTGGGCGAAACGGACCTTATCAATCAGCTTCGACAGCTCTCGCCGAGCATTTGTTATAGCCGCAGGAACTCGCTGAACTAATTCCGTCGGCCACTCACGGTAAGAGATGCCCGGGTACTTTTCTTTTAGAGCGCGGAAAAGTGCATAGTCCTCCAGCCAGTGCGCCTGCAGGTGGCAAAACCGCTCGTACGGAGCACGCAAGTCTCTTCGGATGCCAGCGCTGAAGTTCCCCCATACCTGGTCGAGCAATCGGTGCTTGAACTGAATTACCGCACCATAATCGACAACGCTTGACGGAAATGATGAACCCTCGCATGCGTTCTCATGTAGCAATCTATCCTTGAGCAGGAGTTCCGGGCTGATGAGCAACCCGTTGCTGGCAAAGGATGACAGCGCTTGATAGGGAGAGTCGCCATACCCAGTCGGACCAAATGGCAGGGCTTGCCACCAGCGCTGACCGGCTTCGTGCAGCTGGTCTATCCATGAAAATGCTCCCGGTCCCATATCGCCAATGCCAAATCGCGATGGCAGGGAAGTGACGTGTAGCAACACCCCAGAAGCTCGATAGTCCGGCGGGAAGGGTGGAAGATTTATCGGTTGAGTTTGGTCTGTCATATTCCGTTTTTCTCTGTGCCAGCAACGAGCATTACAACTATGCGTTATCCACGATTCGCTGCCCCTCCTTCACAAGTGCGTCTAGGTGGGGCTGGTCCCTAAAGCTCTCCGCATAAATCTCGTAAACGGACGAACGGGCGGCAAACCGTCCACTCCGGGTAACGACCTTTAAGCGTGAACGAACCGTCCAGCGGCGACCCTCGATGACCGCTCGTTCCAAAGCTGACCAATAGGTTCGGGTCTGCTGTGTCGGGCCGCCTCTCAAAGTATTCTTCGTTCGAGAAGCGCCACATCCACCAGCATCCCTTTCGGCGCCAACTTTCCTGCGAGAGAGGAGATCGCCCTTTTTCTCTTCAGTTCACCGATTAATGATTCTGCGCTCACGGCACCGGGCATGGTTCCGCATTCCATATTTCGGCCGCGTACTCCCTGATCGTCCGGTCGCTCGAAAACTTGCCCGAACACGCAACATTCAAAATGGCTGTGCGAGCCCAGGCATGGGGATTGGCATACAACTTGCACAACCTTTGGTCCGCTGCGAGATAGGACCGGAGGTCCGCCAGGTGCATGTAGTGGTCTCCGCCTGTCAGCAGCGTTTCGCGCAGCGGTTTGAAAACACCGGGCTCATTGCGGCTGAAGTGGTCGGAGAAAATCATATCTAGCGCTGCGCGCGTTTCCGGTTCATTTTCGTAGTGCCAGCGTGGGTTGTACCAGCCGCGGCTGTCGGCCACTTGTGCGGCTGTTAAGCCGAATAGGAAGAAATTCTCCTCGCCTCCTTCCTCCGCCATCTCGATGGTCGCGCCGTCCCTCGTGCCAATCGTCAGCGCGCCATTCATCATGAACTTCATGTTGCTCGTGCCGCTGGCTTCATAGCCGGCAGTGGAGATCTGATTGGACACATCGGTCCCAGGAATCAGCCGCTCTGCGAGAGAGACGCAGTAATCCGGCAGAAACAGTACTTTGAGGCGGCCGCGCACCGCCGGGTCACCATCAATCGCGCCAGCGAGATTGTTGATGAACTTAATGATCAGCTTGGCCAGCCGGTAGGCGGGTGCGGCCTTGCCGGCGAACAGGAAAGTACGAGGCGCCATCTCCAGATTGGGGTTTTCCCTCAGCCGATTGTAGAGCACGACGACTCGCACCGCGTTGAGCAGTTGCCGCTTATACTCGTGGATGCGCTTGACCTGGCAATCAAAGATTGTGTCCGGGTCCACGGTCTGGCGCGTTGTTACCTTGAGCCAATCGGCAAACTGTACTTTGACTTTGCGTTTTGCTTGACGGAATGCGTCGCGAAAACCGTGGTCGTCCGCAAGCCGCTTGAGTTTGCCCAGTTGAGCGAGATCAGTGATCCAGCCATCGCCAATGACTTCGGTGATCGTGGCAGCGAGCGGAGGATTAGCGAGAAGTAGCCAGCGCCGCGGCGTTACACCGTTCGTCTTATTGTTGAAACGCTCGGGAAACATTTCAGCTAGGTCTTTGACCGTTGTCGCGCGCAGCAGTCCGGAGTGAATCGCAGCGACGCCATTGGTGCTGTGCGAGCCGACGATCGCCAGATTGGCCATGCGAATGTTGCGCTGTGGGCCTTCTTCTATCAGACTCATGCGCGCGACGCGCTCTTCGTCGCCGGGAAAGCGGCCACGGACTGAATCAAGGAAGCGACGATTAATCTCGTAAATGATTTCCAGGTGACGCGGCAGCATGGTCTCGAACCATGCGACAGGCCACTTCTCAAGGGCCTCAGGGAGTAGCGTGTGGTTCGTGTAAGCGAGCGTCCGTTGGGTAAGATCCCAAGCCTGGTCCCATTCAAGGTGCGCCTCATCCAGCAGGATGCGCATCAGTTCCGGGACTGCCATGGTCGGATGGGTATCATTCAGCTGAATGGCGACTTTCTCGGGCAGAGCGCTCCAATCTGAGTTGCTGTGGCGGAAACGCCGCACGAGGTCTGCGAGCGAACATGCCACGAGAAGGTACTGCTGGACTAGGCGTAAGGCGCGGCCCATACTCGTGCTGTCGTCGGGATACAGCACTCGCGTTAGACTGTCCGCGGCGAGGGTCTCGGTAAGTGCAGCGACAAAATCGCCGCCGCTAAATCGTTCAAAGTCAAAATAATGCGGGCTGGCGGCGGCCCACAGCCGGAGTGTGTTGACGGTCTTCCCGCCATAGCCCACGACGGGGCGATCGAAAGGGACACCATACAGCGTGGACGGCTTGTCGGGAACCGCACGCAATGTTCCGCCATGCAGTTCGAAGGAACAGTTCAGCTTGATTTCCACTTTCTCATGTGGACGAACGACCTCCCACGGATCCGACTGCCGCAGCCAATTATCCGGCTGCTCGTGTTGCCAGCCGTCCTGGATAAACTGTTTAAAAATGCCGAAATCGTATCGCAGGCCATAGCCCATGGCCGGAAGTTGCATCGTCGCCATGGAGTCAAGGAAGCATGCTGCCAACCGCCCCAATCCTCCGTTTCCCAGCCCCGCATCCGGTTCTTGCTCCAGCAGGGAGAGCAAATCAACGTTCTTTTGTTTCCCTCCTTCCGTCACGAGCGGATCAAGCAGAAGGTTGGTGACGTTATTGGCCAACGAGCGGCCGAGGAGAAATTCCATGGAGAGGTAGTAGACGCGCTTAGGATTGTTTTGTTCGTATGTTTTCTCGGTCAGCACCCATCGCTGCGAAAGGACATCTCGGATGGATCGCGCGACAGCCTCAAACCGCTCGCGCGGGCCAATCGACTTCTCGTCGGTGATATTGTCGAAGTGAAGATGCCGTTCGTACAGCCCGTCGGTTCCCATAAATTGAATGGGGCCGCACCCATATTGTTTGAAAAGTTTGGATGGATCTTCCGGCGCTGCTTTTGCCCCGCTTGCGGCGATACCCTTTGTGCTCATCGGAGTGTTCCTTTCTGAAGTTGACCTGCCATCTGGACGGGATCCGTTCGTGTCGCAATCTTCACGGACCGGCGTGCGCCGCTACTTCGGGCTCAATGTCCACGTGGCGGGTGTCGTTCCAGAATCGGATCACCGGCCGAGAGAAATCGTTTTCGTACCCCAAGGCACTGAGGCTCGCCGTGCTCAACATGAAAGATCTGCTGTTTGCTGTTGGTTCGAGCCCGAGCCAGCGCGACGCCAAGACCCGCATGAAATGCCCGCTTGTGAAAACCAGTACGTCTCCCGGAATCGCACGCAATCGGCTAACGACGCGTTCCGCACGGGTGCTGACTTGCTGAGGCGTTTCGCCCCCGGGGCAACCGTCGCGGAACAAGTTCCAGTCCGGGCGCTCCGCGCAGATTTCGGCGCCCCGGCGGCCCTCATATTTGCCATAGTCCCACTCGACGAGGTCAGGGTCGATCTCGGCCCCAGGGCCAAACCCCGCCAGCTCGCATGTCTGGCGTGCGCGCTGCAATGGACTGGTGAATACTTTTGCGAAAGTCAGCCCTTGGAGACGTTCGCCGAGTCGCCGAGCCGTGCGCTTGCCTTGCCCGGTGAGTGGGAGGTCAGTCAGCCCGGTGTGCTGTCCCGACAAGGTCCATGCGGTTTCACCGTGTCTCGCCAGATAGACTATTGGAAGATCGTTTTTCAAAGCGTCATCTCCCCCACGCCGGAGTTCTCAACGGCTGCCGCTCGATGTTCCCCAGGTTTGCCCAAAATGCAATGGACCGTATCGCGTGCGATAAGAAGTTCTTCGTCGGTTGGGATAACGAATGCACGCAGCGTGGAATCGTCCGTGGTGATCTGCCTTTCCAACCCGACCGCGGCCTCATTGTGACCTTTGTCTAACTTTAAACCAGTCCATTCAAGGCCTTGGCAAATCCGTTGACGAATCGCCGGCGAATTTTCTCCGATCCCTCCGGTGAAGATAATTGCATCTGCGCCACCCATGCACGCAAGAAATGCTCCGATATACTTCCTGGCACGATAGCAAAAGACTTCGATCGCAAGCCGGACCCGGCGGTCCTCGTGATTCTCCAGTTCTTGCAACAGCACGCGCATGTCGCTAGTTAGTCCCGAGACTCCCAGCAATCCCGATTGAGTATTCAGAAGTGCTTCCACTTCATGTGTGGAAAGGCCTTCTTTCGTGGCCGTGAGATTTACGATCGCAGGATCGATATCCCCGGAGCGTGTTCCCATGACAAGCCCTTCGAGAGGAGTCATGCCCATGGAAGTGTCTATCGAGCAGCCATTCCGGATGGCAGCAGCCGAACAACCATTTCCAAGGTGGAGCGTTATCACATGGGTCTGTTCTTTAGACAATGCGCGCAAGACCCTGTAGCGGTCCGTAACATACCGGTGTGACGTGCCATGAAACCCATAGCGCCGAATGTGATGTCGACGATACAAATGATAAGGTACGGCGTAGAGGAACGCGTGCTCGGGGATCGACTGATGGAAAGAGGTATCAAAAACCGCAACCTGAGGTAAGTTGGGACCGAATATTTGGCGAGCTGCCAGAATGCCCTTGATATTGTTCGGGTTATGCAGGGGCGCTAAATCGATACAGTCCTCAATTCCTTTTAGTACCTCATCGGTGATCAAGGCGGACTTGGCAAATAATTCCCCGCCGTGAACCACTCGATTTCCTATGGCATGAATATCGGCGAGCGTCCGGACCTCAGAGATTTCAGATGCGTCGGAGACGATCCACCGCACCAAGTATTCCAAAGAGGCCGAGAGGTCGGGAAGTGAGGCTGTAAACTTCTTCCGTGGGCCATCGCGCGTCTGAACCACGATGATCGCTTCTCCACCGATCGGCTCGATCTGTCCGCGGCACAGGCGCTCGTCTCGACCCTCGGCAATCCGATCGTTATCGGTCGCGATTAACTGGAACTTTAGGGTGGAGCTTCCAAAATTTAGTACCAGGATGTTCATATGGCTATCGATACGAGCGGGTTCAGCTTGCGTTTCTGGCGTTTCTAGTAAGGCCACGTCCAGCCCGCCACATCCGGCTTGTCAATCCCGTGTTCGTGGGCGTGATTCACGCACTGGATCTGCAGATTGCGGAAATTCTCTTTGGCATGCCCGCCGATCTTTTGAAGCTTAGGAACGCGATCGATGGCATCGATGGCCAGGCTGAAACGATCGATTTCGTTCGAGATGGCCAGCTCCAGGGGAGTGTTGATATTGCCTTTTTCCTTGTAGCCGCGTACATGGAACCCCTCATGGTTCTTCCGGCGATAGGCCAGGCGATGAATGAGCCATGGATATCCGTGGAAATTGAAGATCACTGGCTTATCCGTGGTGAAGAGGGAATCAAAGTCACGGTCCGAAAGACCATGCGGATGATCCTGGACAGGCTGCAATTTGAACAGATCCACCACGTTGACGTAGCGAATCTTCAGATCCGGAAATTGCTCGCGCAAAAGCACAATCGCAGCCAGCGCTTCTTGCGTGGGAATGTCGCCTGCGGACGCCATGACTAGGTCAGGTTCACTTCCCTGATCGTTGGAAGCCTTCTCCCAGATGCCGATGCCTTTCGTACAATGAATGATGGCTTCTTCCATATTCAAGTACTGCAGGTGCATCTGCTTGTCACAAACAATCACGTTCACATAGTTTTCGCTGCGCAGACAGTGATCAGCAACCGAAAGCAGGGAATTGATGTCTGGGGGCAAGTAGATTCGGGTAACATCGGCACTTTTATTCACCACCACGTCGAGAAAGCCGGGATCTTGATGTGTGAAGCCGTTGTGGTCCTGTCTCCAAACCGTCGAGGTGATCAACAGATTCAACGATGCGATATTTTCCCGCCACGACAGGTGATTGCAGATGGAGAGCCACTTGGCGTGCTGGTTGAACATGGAATCAATGACGTGGATAAAAGATTCGTACGAGGAGAAAAACCCATGCCGGCCAGTGAGCAGATAGCCTTCAAGCATGCCTTCGACGGTGTGCTCGCTGAGCATTTCCATCACTCGGCCGTCTGGGGCGAGTTCTCCGCCATCCGTGTCCTCTGGAAAATAGGCGGCGTTCCAGAATTTCTTGCTGACCTGGTAAATGGCATCTAGCTTGTTGGAAGTATTTTCATCCGGGCCAAACACCCGGAAATTGTTCATGTTCGCTTTCATAACATCGCGGAGGAAGACGCCGAGCGGGCGGGCATTCTCCATCTGGATCACGCCGGGTTTTTCCAGCTCGGTTCCATACGAGCGAAAGTCTGGCAGGCGAAGATCGCGCTTCAAGTGACCCCCATTTGCGTGGGGATTTGATCCCATGCGGCGCGTGCCGGTGGGAGCGATCTGCTTTAGTTCGGCATGCAGCCTGCCGTTCTGGTCAAACAGTTCCTCCGGCTTATAGCCGTGCATCCAGGCTTCCAATTCGTGCAGGCGCTCAGGGTTTTTCTTCACGTCGGCCATCGGCACCTGGTGGGCGCGCCAAAATCCTTCCAGTTTGTGACCATCGACTTCCCCAGGAGCTGTCCAGCCTTTTGGGGAGCGCAATACGATCATCGGCCAGCGCGGCCGCTCTGCGACTCCGGAAGTGCGTGCCTGTTTCTGGATTTTTCTGATTTCCTGAACGCAATGCTCCGTTGTTGCGGCCATCGCCTGGTGCATGCTCTCGTGATCCGAGCCCTCGACAAAGTAAGGCGTCCAGCCATAGCCGCGTAGAAGACCATCGAGCTCCTCGTGGGTGATGCGCGCCAGAAGGGTTGGATTGTTAATTTTGTAGCCATTCAAATGGAGAATGGGCAGGACTGCACCATCCCCGATGGGACTCAGAAACTTATTGACGTGCCAGGAGGTGGCTAACGGGCCTGTTTCCGCTTCCCCGTCGCCTACTACAGCAGCGACAATCAACCCCGGATTATCAAAGGCGGCACCACACGCATGAGAGAGCACGTAGCCCAGTTCACCGCCTTCATGTATCGAACCCGGCGTTTCGGGCGTGCAATGACTTCCGATTCCGCCAGGGAAAGAGAACTGTTTGAAAAATTCACGCAACCCCTCCTCATCTTCGCCCTTTTCGGGATAAACTTCGGAATACGATCCCTCTAAATATATGGGCGCCAGAACGCCTGGGGCGCCGTGGCCAGGGCCAGCAAGAAAGATCATGTCCAGATCATATTTCTTGATCTGCCGCATCAGGTGAATGTAAGTAAACGCCAGACCTGGACTCGATCCCCAGTGGCCCAGAAGGCGATTCTTGATGTGTTCAGGCTTCAGGGGTTCGCGAAGCAGAGGATTGTCCTGCAGGTAGATCATGCCAAGCATTAGATAGTTGCAAGCGCGCCAAAAGGCGTCGGTCTTTCGCAATTCCTCAGCACTCAAAGGCGCACCGGGCACCGTCGAGCGGGCTTTTCCAAATGCACTCAGAGTCAATGGGGCATGAGTTGCAGTAGCCATCTTAGGCCTCTCTTTCTTGCGAAGAAACTCGTCCGCTGTTCTATATTTCCATTGAGACAGGTAAATCCTGAATGGGGGTTGGGTTACAGAGCAACTAGGACAATCCCTAGCTTCGGAGGGTTCAGACTTGGCTGTCAAAGCCCCCAATTTAGATTCCCGCAAGAGATTCGATTATTTCGAGAGGAGGATCTTTGTAGAAAAAGGCGAGTTTAAAGAACGATTGGAATCAAAAGGCGGGATAATCTCAGGCTCGAAGTTCAGACGCGCTTGATCAGGACGGCGGTGAGGTCGTCCATTTGCTTTGTGCCGTGGGAAAAGGCTAGGACTGCATCGTAGAGCGCTTTGATGACCTGCTCCGGCGGCAAGCGCACGACTCCCGCACTGTCTCTTCCAGCCGCTGCTTGCCAAACTCTTCGTTGTTCTTCAGCAATTCCGCGAGCTTGCGCGCATCGACGCGGTCAGTCTGATTGCCCTCTAGCAACAAAGCATTCCGCCGCGGATCGCAGACCACCACTTTCGTGACATGGGGCTTCAACAGGTCATACAACCAAGCGGCCCAGGTTCCTTCTTCAAAGGTGACCTGCACTTCTCCGTGTAGCCCATCGAAAAACTGCAGAATAGTGCTGGCCTTCGTCTCGATGACACATTCCATGACGATCTTGCCGGCAGCATTCCTGACCGCATTCGAAATGCTGTCCTTGTGCACATCCATTCCGACATATTTAATATTGCTAGTCATAAAGGGCGTTCCTCCTCTGGAGCGGTTGAGCTGAAGCACTCAAACCTTACTCCACAAGGGGCGCCCTTTATAATGCGTCGGATCGCAGGATAGTCAGGAGAGCTGAGCCACTCATAACATGGCGGAAGCCTATGTCGGAAACCGCATGGCAGGAACCAACCGGTTGCGATCTCCCCGGGGTCGTAGAGGGCGGAATGCCAAGAAGGACTGAGACCGACGCGTGGGGAACCACCCCACCCGGAGGTTGCCTAGGCGAAGTATGCAGAGCGAAGGCATCTCATATAAGCCGCTGAGCGGTGAAAATGGGATGTGCCTGCGAGTGGGGCAGATAGGGCCGGTCAAGTGAAGATGGAGCGGGACAGACTGCGGATTGAGACTGAGGGAGAGGAAGCTTGGCTAGCTTTTTCGGCAGATTCCATGACGTCTTGCCCAATTTAACAATTTAACGCCTGCTCTCCCAGCAAGGTCGTTGGGGACAGCGAAACCACCTCCCTTCACATGCACCACGTTCACGTCATGAGAAAGACGATGATAGTGCCCCAAGTGGTCAGAAATATGTGACCGAATGCCACGGTATAGGAGTAACCAAGCGTGGCGACTGGACTCTCTGATTTCTCTTGCACGGCAGCCGCTCCGGCAATCATTGTTTGGGCGCCTGCAAGTCCCCCCAGGAGCAAAGCAGGGTTCACCTTGAGAACGTACCTACCGAAAAAAAGCCCGCAGATCAAAGGCACGAGCGTTACAAGTATGCCGCCGAGGAATAGGGTGTATCCGTGCTCCCTAACAGCGCTTACGAAGATGGGTCCAGCCTTTAGCCCAACCATAGCGACAAACGCTGTCAGACCTATCGAGCGCATGAACAGAATAGCCGCGCTTGGCATCTCTCCAAACCAAGGCTTAACTGACCTCGCCCATCCAACTAGCACGCCACCCAGCAAAGTACCAATGCTCGTACCTAACCCGATTTTCAAATTTCCTATAGGAATGGTGATAATGGCCCCGACCAGAACACCAACGAAAACAGCCAATCCCAATACCGAAAGATCGCTCTCGTCGGTCGGACGTATGATCCGGCCAACCAACGGCGCTAACTTTTGAATCGCACTCTCAGAACCTGTGACTTGTAGCGTGTCGCCGCGCTCAACGATCGTTTCCGTCCCAATCGGCAGCGACTCGTCTCCGCGGATAATGCCGCGGAGCAGGACCCCTTGGGCTTCGTCAAGATTGTCAGCGATATCTTGAAGAGTCCTGCCCGCGATCTCTTTGCTCGTGACGTAGAGGTCGAAGGACGCGACCGGGATTTGGAGTAGTTCCGCGTCGGCCACCTCGCTGGATGAGGGCCCCAGGAGCTTTATCAGAGTTTCCGTTCGGCCGAGAACCGCCAAGGTGTCGCCTGCTTCCAACACCGTATTTAGCTTTGGCGGGAATATCTCTCCACCACGCCGGATTCGCTCAACAAAAAGACGAACACCGGACACAGATTTCTCCGCTTCCCCAACGGTTTTTCCAACGATCACCGCGTTTTGAGGGACGGTGTACGCTCTGCAACCGATGGCCTGCCAAGCGGAATGAACGCCGAGTTTTGCCTGTTGGATTCCCAGCTTGGCTTCCACTTTTTTCGACTCTTCATGCAGGTTGATGCCAAGGAGCTTTGGTCCCAGGCTGGCGCAACACCAGATGACCCCCAGCGTGCCAAAGACGTAGCAAATTGCGTCCGCTACCGCGATGTGCCCTATGAGCAACTCCTTCGTCTCATTCGGAAGAGACAGTCCTCGAATTGCTTCGCTAGCCGTTCCCATCGCCGGCGATTCCGTCAGTGATCCGGACAGCAGCCCGGCCGCATAACCTGGGTCGAGCTTCAAGAAGGCAGCCACTGCATAGGACATAAAAAGCCCAATCACCGGGACGAAGGTCCCAAGCACAGCCCACCGCCAACCATCTCCCTTAAGACTATGAAAAAAACTTGGTCCAACCGAATAACCTATTCCGAAAAGAAACAGCAGGAAGAACATCGACTTTGCTTGATCAGAGACTGTCACATGGAAAAAGTTCCCGACCAAAATTCCTCCCAGTAACGAACCGGTCACCACGCCGAGTCCGACACCGCGAAACTTCAGCCGGCCGACGAGACAACCAATCCCTACCGCGAGAAATACGGCCATCTCAGGATATTTGGTAAACAACTTTTCTAGCCATTCCATGTTTTATTCCTTCCCAACGCTGCAGTATTTTTCGATCCGAAGAGGACGACGGAGTGCCTTCCAAAACAGCAGCGCCAAGACATAAGCCACCGACCGGAATCAGCCCTTCAGCGCGGGAAGAGATTTCAGCAGAGCGGAGACGCCATTCCATAAGATTTGGACGCCGATGCAGAGCAGCAGAAACGAGGTGAGGCGCATGATAACGCTCATGCCTGTGGCCCCAAGCACTTTGGCAAGCTGATCAGCGAAGCTGTAGCAGAGAAAGATGCTGGCGGCGATCAGCACCGAGCCAAGAAGAGCTCCGATGATCGCATAGAGCAAGGGCAGGCCACGGTGCGGCCCGTTGGCACCGAGCGTGATGGCCACGGAAATGGTGCCAGGACCCACGGTGAGAGGGAGGGTGAGGGGGTAGAAAGCCTTCCGGGACAAACCGGTCAGTTCCACACTTCGACTTACCTCCTGACGAGAGACGCTTTCCTCATCGTGATCGTTCAGCATGGCCCAGGCTGCATGAATGACTACGAGTCCGCCACCTACTTGCACAACCGGCAGCGATATGCCGAAGAACGCCAGAATATACGTCCCGATCAGATAGGAGACTATGAGCAGGATGAATCCATTCACGGCTATGCGACGAGAAAGAAGCCTACGGTCTTCCTCAGAGTAATAGTGGGTGAGTGATAGAAAAATCGGAGCTCCACCGAGAGGGTTTACGACGGGAAAGAGCGTCGTGAGAATGAGAAGCATGGTTTTGATGAGCTGGGCCATTGAAATATTGCCAGGCGGTTTGCGGCGTTAGACAAACTGAGCGAAAGTCATGGCGGTAACCGGCTCCATCGGCTGTCGGGGGTTGGCACGACGGGCGGTATCGCTGCCTACTGGCAAAAGCCTTAGGCTTTCGGTAACCGCACAATTGTAGATGGTACGGAGCAGGCTTTCATAGGAGTACTAGGGTTTTCCCTAACCGACATGGCTTTCGACGCTTCAATGCTGACGAATGAGGCGAGGCGTTGCGGGTCACAAACTTGTAGGCCATGCCGAGCAAGTCCCGCAACACTTCAGGATTAACGCGAGACAGGCGAACCAGCACGGCGCTATAGCCGACGTAGTGGTCCGTCACGTAGTAGGCATCGGGGTCCGCAGTGAGTAGTTCGGCGCGGTCCTCGAAATCCACGCGAACGGCAAGCGAGCCAGGTTCGGCCGAGCGATTAGCGGGAATACACGCAAGGAGTTTTCCATGGACCTGTCTCACGCGAAGGATTTTACCTCCTCACCAAGCGTGAGCATTAATAGCATTAATCTCCCTTCTTGCGCCAAACTCCTCACGAGCATAGAATCCCACGCAGAATTTCCATCCGCGCATGGTCGGGTAACGCAGTTTGGAGTAGACCCATGCGATGCTTTACTCGTAGTATCCGGAATACAATCCTGAGTGCCGTCGTGGTGTTGGCATGCCTTGCTTTGACGTCTTGCGGCACTACCTGTGTCGCCGGTATTTTCGCCAATGGCACCGGCATCATCCTCGTTAAGAACTCAACTCCGCCTCCCGCCTGCCCTTTTTCGACGGGCGTGGGTATGATGAACGTCGCCGCTGGCAAATCGCAGATTTGCGAAATTTGCCCTGCCTCCAGCCGAGCGCAACATATTTTCGTAACCCTCAAAAGCATTCAGCTCCACTCCGTTTTCCCCGACTCTCCAAACAATCCCCAATGGCTCGAACTTGCCCCTCAACTCCTTCGTGAACCTCGCCAAATCGACCTGCTCTTCGATTCGACCCCGGAAATTCTCGTTCAAAGCGCATCCGTCCCCGCAGGCACGTACCGTGAACTGCTCCTTCAATTCTTGCCGGACACTCCCGCTTACCCCGATGCGCTACCCGCCGAGAATTCCTGCGGCCACAACCGCCGAAATTGCATGCTCATGGCTGACGGCCGCGTCGAGGAGCTTCATTTCACGGGCAAGGGCGACTCGCCTGAGCTTCTCCTGCCCTTGCAATACAACGGAAGCAGCGAACTCGCTGTCGTGCCCGGCTCAACCGTCGATCTACGGTTCATGCTGCAGCCGCAGCAGGTCTCCGCAGTCTCCCCGTCGGAAGGTTGGCAAATTCACTATGTCCTTGTAGGAAGTACTTCAGTATCGAGGTAGCAGCGCCACCTCACTCAGCTCTTGCTCTTGATTTCAAATGTTCACTAGATAATGCTCCAGGATTCTCGTGGATTGCCGTCAATCAACCACAACATCAACACGCTAGTCTAGTACTACTGTGTCATAAACGACGTGTGCAACAAAATGGACAGCAAGGTAGCCGTTTGAGCAGAAATCTCGCAAGCTTGATCCGGAGTGTAGCGATTGAGTACGGATTATGCCGCTCGGCGCGAATGCGACGAGCCGCGGGGCCGGAAGTCGGGCGGAATTTTCTGGGTGCGTAGGTCCAGCTGACCGGCTCGAGCAGAGGGGGAAAAACGACTTCTCTCCGCTACCAGGAAGCCGTATGCGGCAATGCACAGCGTGCCGTGATGATGAAATCCGCGCCAGCCGCGACCCTCGTAATGTCCTAATCCCAGTTCTTGCTTCAGCTCTTCATAGTCTCGCTCAATGATCCAACGATGCTTGGCTAGTTTCACTAGCTCCACGAGCTTGCTATCAGCCGGAAGAGTAGAAAGCCAGTACTTCGTTGGTTCGCTTTCTCCCGTGGGCCATTCGATCAACAGCCACTCTTCCCGATGCGGTTCGCTTCGCCAATAATCCCGATGCGCAACTCGCACGCGTAAAGCTGCAAAGCGTGAGCGGAGCCTCTGCTTGGTTCCCTCGCGCCAGGAAGCGTTTTCCCAAGCGTTTCCCGCCAACGACTCCGCCAGTTGTTTCACGGAAATGGGCTGATGTTGTTTATCCCGGCGCAGTAGTGTCGGTGGGCGTCCCACCCCCTTCCACCGCTTTGCAGACAGGGGAGCCTCTCCAGGCCTCCAGACGGTCATGGATCCCTGAACACCGACGACATACGTTAAATCCAATTCGGTGAGCCCTTCTCGAAACTGACCATCATTGCCATAGGCGGCATCGGCCAACACGGGCGCCAGTGTAACTTCCTCTTCTACCGCTTTGCGAATTTGCTGGAGTGCGATCGTCGGCTTGGTGGCAAACGAGATCTCTTTTGGAATGCCCGTCTCCTTGCGCCGTTTACGATCCTTAGCCCAAATCTCGGGCAAGTACAGACGCCAGGCGATCGGGAGACTGGCCTGTTCGGTGGCCACCGATAAACTCACCGCTACCCGGCAATTTTCTTGCTTGCCCACCTGTCCGCAGTATTGACGTACCACCCCAACCGAATGAGTTCCTTTCTTTACGAACCCGGTATCATCCACAATCCAGGCCACCACGGATCCGTTTCTTTTCATCACCGGCAACACAAAGTGGCGCACTCTTTCGAGCAAGGCTTCGTCACTCCAGGGGGCATTCGCTACGAAATGATGCAGCGACTGGTGCATGCGCTGCACATCCTCCGGGGCCAACCGTGCCGCCATAGGCTCAACGCTTTTGCGTTCGCCGGGAAGGAGTAGACCCGTGCAGTACGATTTCAGCGGCACGGCGCGATCTAGGTGCCCTGCGGCCTGCCCCAGGCTATCGAGATAAGCCGCAAAGCGTTGGTGTTGCGCGCCTGGCGCCGAAGAAGAGGCGCTCATGCGCCCAGACTATCAGCTGAAAATGGAATCCTGCTCTACAAATGTAGGAGGCTCTGCCTTTTATGACACAGTAGTACTAGTGTAGTGTCCCATAAATAAGTGGCAATAGTATTGCTGGGAATTTATGCATCTCCAGTGCAGAATGGGGGTGCCTATGGCAATGGGACGACCGAAAGCGGCCTTGGTTTTAACTCCGGAACAGCGCGAACAGCTCGAAGGCTTGGCTAGTTCACGATCCCTTCCGGCGGGATTGGTGACCCGGGCCAAGATTATCTTGCTGAGTGCTTCCGGTAAGACGAACCTGCAGATTGCGCGCCAGTTGAGACTGACAAACGCCACGGTAGGCAAATGGCGACGGCGATTCCTGAAGTACGATGTGGCCGGATTACACGATGAGTTGCGCCCCGGGCGCCCGCGCCCGATCAGCGACGAGCGTGTGGCGCAGTTGGTGCGCAAGACCCTGGCGACGAAACCAAAAGGCGGTACGCATTGGAGTATCCGGCAAATCGCAGCGGAGACGCGACTGTCGAAATCGACGGTGCACCGTATCTGGCAGGCCTTTGGATTGGAGCCGCACCGCCAGAAACACTTCAAGCTCTCGACGGATCCATTTTTTGTAGAAAAAGTACGGGATATTGTAGGGCTGTATTTGCATCCCCCGGAAAATGCTGTGGTTTTGTGCGTGGATGAAAAGAGCCAGATTCAAGCGCTCGAACGCACCCAGCCGATGTTGCCGATGGGACTGGGCTATGTCGAGGGTGTGACCCACGACTACCGACGCCACGGGACCACGACACTGTTTGCCGCCCTGGACACGGCGAAGGGCAAAGTGCTGACGCAATGCCGACAGCGTCACCGACATCAGGAATATCTGGGCTTCCTAAGAGAGATCGAGAAAAGCGTGCCGGAGACCTTGGAGGTGCATATCATCGTGGATAACTACGCCACGCACAAACATCCACGAGTAAAACGCTGGTTCGCCGTACGGCCACGATTCCACGTGCACTTCACGCCGACCTATGCCTCTTGGCTGAATCAAGTAGAGATCTGGTTCAACCGGATTACGCAACGGGCCATTCGTCGCGGGACGTTTCGCAGCGTCAAGGAACTGGTGGAGAAAATCGATCAATATGTACGAGCTTCCAACACTCACGCGCAGCCTTTCGTCTGGACTGCCACGGCAGATTCGATCTTTGCCAAAGTCCAGCGACTATGTGAACGTATTTCCGGGACGGCACACTAGCAGCGTGTTGCAAAACCCTAGATTTGCTTTCCCCTAGCGCCCGCCTTTTACCGGCGGAACCGCATGATGAGACAACAGCTGATATACACCATAAGCGTATGCAGTAGCAGTTCGCTCAGCAGGCATGGACTTCACTCAACCGTTAGAGGAAACGTGTATACGCTTCTGGTTGTAAAACGCACATGATTGGCAATGCCAAATTGCTGGCAGCTGAAATCGAGAGGTACTATTGACAGAGTGATTTCAATCATCTGTAATCCAGCCACTCAGCCATCCAGCACCGCCCCCTGAGTTATTCATTTTAGCTACGCCAGTCTGCACAGCATTCTCTCTGCGCGGATGAGAATGCAGGTTTCGCACACTGTCGTGATGGAGGGGCTCCTGCCCGCAAGGGTGGGAGCCTTTCCGATAGATCCGACCGTTTACAACAGCTGGGAAGTAGTGAGGCTGATTATGGTTCCTCAGTTCGACATTTTTCGTGTCTTGAGCGCCAAGGAAAACCTCTGGATCGAAGCAGCGGTGACCCTCGAAGATGCCATCACGCGAGTGCGACAAATCGGCGCAGTACAGTCAGGTAGGTATTTCATTCACTCCCAGAAAACGCACGTTGAAATCGCAATAACAGTCCGACGTTCCGCAAATGTCAGACCGAAGTTCAGTACCCGCTCAGAGCCTCTCACCGTGCGTCTCCGTCCTAGGCTGCCGTGCACACCGAGAACAGCACACGAAGCAGTAAAAAACGAGACGGCAGCGCATCAGACCCACCTAGCCCGTGGCCACCACGAACAGCATGCCGCAGAAGCTGCCAGGGCGCATATCCAGGACCATGGCACTGCCAGAACGGCCCGCGGCTAGAATCCCAGCACGGGTCTCGGAAAACTTTCTGCCCATGGTGGCGAGTAGTGAACTGTCAAGGACCCTGGAAAGACGATTGCGCCGTTAAGACATGGGACGGTAACAGGGTTGCTGTGAATGGTGCAAATGCGATGCAGTTGGTCTATTCCGAACTACTCCGTCACACGATTCTTTCATAGCTGCAGCGACTCGGAGATTCCGTGCGACTGATTTGCGTTGCCCCGCTCCCAACAAGAACAGAAATGGAGTAGCGACTTGTCATTAATTCGCATTCTCGTAGTTGACGATTTCAAGGATTGGCGACACCAAGTGTATTTGCTGCTTCAGGTGCGGCCAGAATGGCGAGTCATCGCCGAGGCGTCGGATGGAAGAGAAGCCATTCAGAAGGCCGAAGAATTGAAGCCGGACTTGATTGTGTTGGACGTCGGTCTCCCGAATTTGAGTGGAATCGAAGCTGCCCGGCAGATACGACAACGCTCCCCCAACTCCGAGATTATCTTCCTAAGTCAGAACAGTGATCTCGACGTCGTCCGGGCAGCTTTGGGTACGGGCGCGTTGGGTTACGTTCGTAAGACAGATGCCGGACGCGAACTATTGCCTGCCATGGATGCGGTTCTTCGGAGTAAGCAATTCGTCAGTAGCAGCTTAAAAGACTACCAGTTCACCGACGGCTTAAAGGGCCACAAATTCAGCGCCTCCCCGGGAGAGGAGAAAGCCCCTTACCGCCATGAGGTTTTGTTCTACTCTGATGACACGGTTCTTCTAGACAGGGTTACTCACTTTATTGCTGTGGCTCTTAAAGCCGGTGACGCAGCTATCGTGCTCGCTACGAAGTTGCACCGGGACAGCCTTCTTCAGAGATTGAAAACCGAGGGGGTAGATACAGATGGCGCACTTCATCAGGGCACTTACATTTCATTGGATGCTGCCGACACGCTCTCAGCAATCATGGTGAATGATTTACCCGACCCGGTTCGATTTTTCGAGCGGATTGGCGGCTTCATTGAAGCAGCTGCTAGAGCAGCGAAATCAGAAGAGGCTCGGATTGTTGTGTTCGGTGAAGTAGTGGCGCTCTTGCAGGCGGAAGGCAACGCGGATGCGGCTATTCGCTTCGAACAACTCGGCAACGACCTACCCAAAACGCACAAGGTAGATATCCTGTGTGCATATTCATTGAGCATCTTTCACGGGGAGGAAGACGAGCACGTTTTCCAGAGCATCTGTGCGGAACACTCAGCCGTTTATTCTCAGTGAGAAGTAAGACTCAATTCTAGGTTAACCGGTTAACCTGCCGCGGCAGCGTCTCCCTTTGCGAGTTGGCGCAGCTCTTCTTCCGGAACAGCAAATTCAGCAGTGCAGCAATCCAGACAGACTACAACGTCAGCGAACACCCACACGACGGGCTTGTCAATATTTTTCAGTTCTGGGAAATGGATGCCCATCTCAGCGCTCAACTTCCTCTGGTTAACTGATCCGCACGACTTGCACGGCATACCGACCGCCCGAGCTGGCAACTGCATTTGATAACACAATCCGTTCCAAGTCAAACAGTTTACCAATTCACTATCAAGATGCAACCCTCCAATAGAGGATGTCCGAGTTTTAGTTGATTGCAGCGACTCTCGATGTTCGGCACTGTAAGCCTACCTACAACCAAGTTCAAGCGACTTCTACTGTCCGGTCAAACTTTTTTTGGAAATGCCCCGTTTTTCCTTTCTTGCGCCGATTTCTGTTTTCCTCGAAACAATTTCGCGCCAGGATGCCCTAGGAGCAACGATTCCCGTCTCGCTCGACCTATAGCATCCCCTGTTTTGCAATCACGACCGCGGCACATGACGGTGATGATAGAAGGGACACGATCATCGAGGTTCAAGCGACTTCTACGGTCCGGACCTCCTTCTGCTGAATGCGTGACGGATTCAGGCGTTCCTTCAGCAACAAGAGTTCTTGATAGCCTTTGATGCGTCGGAACTTCTTTTCTGCTTCCAAGAGCCCTGTCGCAGTCCAGCGCAGCGGCTGATCTCCTTCTCGCCAACGCTTTACGTTTCGCGCTACCCGCTGCACCGTCGACAGGCACGATTCGATCGGGTTGGTGGTGGCCAGTTTCCGCCGCAATACCGGTCCTATACCCAGGCGATGCACCGTCAGCGTTTCTTCCAGCCCTTCCTCCAGGCTTCGGGCAGCAGTTGGATTGATGCGCTCCAGTTGCCGGAAGATTTTCTGCAACGCCTCTTTAGCCTCCGCGTAGTTGTTCATTGCGTACGCATTCCTCATCCGCCGGTCGTAGTCTTTCTGACAGTTCTCGGGCAGATACTCCTTCACATTCCGCCGCTTGTGAATCTGACAACGCTGCACTTCCACTTGATCCCCGAAAACACGCTCCACTCCGGCTCGCAGCGCCTTCGATCCATCCATCACCACCAGATACCGCCGCTTCATATCCAGTCCTCGATCCACTAGATCTTCCAACAACCCTTTGACCACCGTGGTGTTCTCCGTCGCTCCTTGCCACACCCCCAAAACGTGCTTTTCTCCGCTTTCCGCAATCCCCAGAGCCACCACCAGCACCTGGCCGCCAAAGTGAATGCCATCGATCATCAGCACCACCAGGTTCAGATCTTCCAGGCGCCGTTCGCACAGCACCCGCAACTGATTGCTACTGGCCGCCACGAACTGCCGGCTCACGCTGCTCTTCTCGATCCCGTAGCCTTCCACAACACTCTCTACCGCTCGCCGATAGTTCCGTGTGGACAGCCCGGCCACCATGCGTTCCCGCACTGCTCGTTGCAGTTTGCCGTCTTGCTGCAACTGCCCGTAGCTCTCCAGTTCCACTTCCTGGCCCTCGCGCGTTCGTACCCGCGGCCGTTCCAGCGGGATTTTCTGTCCAGCAAAAACCACATAACCCGGCTGCTTCCCCCAGCGCACGCAGCCCGCACTAGGATTCGGCCGATGCGGAGGTCCCACCCGATGCGTGACTTCGTTTTCCAGGATGGCCCGCAAGATCTGCAGCCCAGCTTTCCCCGTCAGCTCTTCCACCTGCGCTTGCATCTCCGCCCACACCTCGGCGATCGGCAACGGCACCCGCACCAGCAACTCTTGCCCTCCCACGACCTCGAACTTGTGATTGGACTTGCGCTCTTTCCTCTGGTAATTCTTTCTCACGGCGGCTCTCTCCTTTAAAAAGGATTCGCAACCCGAACTCTAACCGAGTTCGGGCGAGAGCCGCTGCTTCTTGTTCTCAAGTTTCAACTAAACCCGGGGCATCCTCCTTCAATATTCCCGACAAGTCGTTCGAGCATCAGTCTTCTAGAAGAAGTGAAACGCGGGACTTCCGTTCAAGTCCCGATAAGCCAAACCGGTAAAGTTCCTTATAGTACCCGCCCAACCTAAGGCCGAAGTACTGATGCGTACTTGGGCGATTTCTCCGTTTATCCCACTGTTCTGATGGCTTCATGAGGAACGGCCTACTCAAAATGTTTGGATACAACTCGGTGGTCTAAACAGAATGCAGTCCGATTCCAAGTGAATGTCACGCTGGTCTACTGGGTTTCCAAAATCTTGCGGTCATTTGACGCCTGGATGGGCCGAGCATTTCTCGGATTCAACTTGGCGAACGCGGCCACTTGAGCCTCTGAAAGAGCCACAGGGTTCTTCATTACGTACCAGGTCACTCCCTCCGAACACGGCGGCGTGGTAAGCGAACCGGAAAACGTGTAATACCCACGGTCAGCCGGAAGCAGGCCTTTCGCGTTGAGAGTTACTCCTGAAACATCTACTGCCTTCTCCCTCTCTGGCAGGAGATTTTGCCAGACCAAATCGATCAATGGATTTGTGTTGCCTTTCTTCAAGAAAACGGCGACCACTGCCAAGTGCCCTTCGGCATCCGCGTGAACCAAGTGGACTACCATATCGTAGCCATGCCCATTCACGTGCTCCTCGCTCGGATGATGAAAATGAAATTGCTTCAACACGTAAAGCTTCTTCCCCACCGTCAGAGTGCTGCCCGCCGGATAATTTTCCTGAATGGTGTGACCGTTATCGATTATGTTGAGCGGGACGGAATTGTAGTCGAATTTAAGAGCTGGCAGGTCGGTCTTTTGGGCGCCCCTAAGGGCGCTCGCGAAAACCGCAATCAGCATGATGCAGACAACACCCAAACGGAAGAATTCCTTATCGGAAGATGGATTTTTCATTCTCAGTTCCTCCCGCAGTTCAGATTCGGATGAACAAAGGCGGAAACATCGCGTGCCCGCACAAGCGTTGAAGGGCGCGAAAACACATCACAGGCCCGATAGCGATGGACAATTACTCCGACAATTTAGGCGAAAATTCGCGGAGGTCGCTGTGGTCATACTGATAAGCCTTGTGGCACTTGGGGCAGGTAAGTTTCCTTGCTGTAAACCTGATGAGGGTAATAGGGTCTCCTTTGGGTCGGCGTCGAGTCATGTACTCACCGAGAGCTATTCCGCTATTGCATTCCGGGTTTTTGCACGCGACGCCATAATCTCTCTGTATGGACATGTTGGCCACCCTCCAGCGGGGAAGAGGCTCCCGCTGATTCCACGTGCCTGTGAGTGCGTCGAACCGAAGAGGAAAGGGGGCTGCCATCTCCCGCTCAAGAAGTCAGCGGCAGCCCGAGTTCAGACGTCACGTCCAATTGGGAAATCTATAACGTGCTGCTCTCCGCTGCCACTAGGGATTCCCCCAGTTGCGCGAGATCGTGTGCAAGGCTAAAAGATAAGCGCAGTTTTAGGTCGGCGGATTGCACCGAGCCGTGCTATGGAAATCACCAAATACAGATCGCAGCTTTTTACCGTGTCGGAACAAGTGATGGTCTATCTTCGGCAGGCACAGAACACGCTTACGAGATTGGGAAGGGCTGTAGCTGACAAACCCCGAAGACTACAGGAGGCACTTCTCGAAAGAGAGGATGATTTGCGAGGTTTGCTAGCAAGCTCCCTCGATCCAATCGTCGTGACAGACGTTGCCTTGCGTTTTGTTGTCGCAAATCCGAAAGGTCAGGAATTGTTCGGAGTCTCGGAAAAGAACATGAGGATGTTCAACGTCGGCGCATTTATTAGAATTGGTCAAAAGTCGTACTTTGACGCAAATGGTTCGCCATTCGTAGGACGAACGGAGAGGCATGGTCAATGCACTATTAAGCGTCTCGACGGAAGCTTGCGGGTCGCCGAATATATTTTCGTCGCAAATTGTGTCCCTTATCGGCATCTATGCAGATTCGATAACGTTATAACCCCTCGAGTAAATTTATTGCACCAAACATTTAACTCGGGCCACGGCAAGAATGATTCAAATACGTTCCAGGTATACTGAGGCACTCCAAGACCGAAGCGCCAGCGAACGCCGACCTCGCATTACTTAAAGTACGCCGCTTTTTCTGTTCCGGAGTGCACCTGTCAAACCCAGAGAGGGGCTGCACGTGGGCTATTGGTCAGACTTTCTTTCCTGTGGCTCCGCTATTCGCGGGGGATGGCTGGCAAGCCATGCACGGATGGATAACGAGTTGACGAGTATGGGGTTGGTTCAAGGATCGAAAGGAGAAAGAACACTATGCATAACAAGCGAATGAGAATCGTAGTGGGCTTGCTGGCAGTATGCTTTGTGGCACTGCTCTCGGCTTATGCACAGGGCGAAAAGACAAAGGTTAAGGGGCTGATCACCGCTCGTACCGGCGACACGATCGTCCTCAAGACGACCGACGGAAGCACGATGACCGTTACTCTCGATGACGACACCAAGGTGCAGCAGCCGAAGGGGCTGGGCATTCGCAAAAAGCAAATGTCTGCTGCTGTGCTGATTCCCGGCCTTAAGATTTCGGTTGACGGCACAAGCCAGGATGCCACGCACGTCCTTGCCAAATCCATTACCTTCGATGGAGACGATTTAGAAACGGCCGAGATGATCCAGGCCGGTCTAAGTCCCACCGAACAGAAAGTAGCCGCCAATCAGCAGAACATTGCTAAAAACAAGCAGGACATCGACGCGAACAAGCAAAATATCGCTTCCAACAAGGCGGCCATCAACGCTAACGCCGCCGAAGCCGCGGAAGCCAGCAAGCGCTTCTCGGAATTGAGCGATTACGACACCAAGGCTCAACTGGATGTCCACTTTGCCAGCGGCAGCAGCGAGATCTCCGACGCGGATCAAGAGGCGCTGAAGAAATTAGCGCAGAATGCCGTCAACCTCACGGGGTACATCATTCAGGTGAAGGGCTTCGCCGATTCCAGCGGTAACGCGGCAATGAACCAGAATCTGAGCATGGAGCGCGCACAGAACGTAATCGCC
The DNA here is from genome assembly GCA_963775865.1 of Candidatus Acidiferrales bacterium. Lineage (GTDB taxonomy): Bacteria > Acidobacteriota > Terriglobia > Acidiferrales > UBA7541 > Acidiferrum. The sequence continues at coordinate 45,829 of CAVZKU010000005.1, forward strand.
TTCTTGCTTCAGAACTGTAACGTGCCGGTTCGCCATATTGTGGCGCCAGGCGCCATGGGTGAAGCGGCACCAGTGGCCTCGAACGAGACCGCGGCCGGACGCGCAGAAAACCGCCGCGTTGAGGTCAAGGTCCTGCTTAACAAAGGGCTAGCCGGCGACTAAGAATCACGGGTCGAAAGAGTGGGCGCGAACTTGTACTGCTAGAGGCCCGGTTTTGCTTTTTGAGTGCCCGGATGTGGCTCAGAATTTCAGGATCGAACTTTTTCAGCCGGAACCAGAAAACATTTTTCTGTTCCTTGACCGTTTCCTGGAGCCGCAACCGTTTCGCGAGCCCCGGTTCCGGCCGGTCGCGTCGACAAGCCATCGCGCGCTTAGCGTCTGTTCTCCCCCTCCAGGGTCCTGCACTGTCACCATCTGTAGCCCGTCACTGCCGTTGATATCCACTCTTGTAACGGTGCCGTCAATCAACTCCACGCCGTTCTCCACGTTGCGGTCCCGCGCCTCACGATCGAATGTGAATCGATTGATCTGGAAGGAGAGTATCTGCGGCGCAGTCGGAATCTCGTCGACAACGTAGGTGCGGTCCGCGGGATTGTCGATATCGGGCTTGAAATAGTAGGTCAGGCCGTACTTCGGATAGTGCTCTTCTACAAGGTACGCGCCGAGCCCGAGCTCCAACATGAAATCGACACTGACCTCGACCAGCGATTCACCGACGATCGGACCGCACGTTAAGACGCTTGTCGAGCAGAGAAGTGGGAGTGGCAAGGCGTAGACGGAGCGCCCGTGAAAGAGCAACTGCGACCTGTGAAGCACTCCATGAACTCCATGCAGTGAGTCTAGCCTGCCTAGCCTAGAATTCAATCTGTATAACTTGTGTAATCGTCCCGGTACGGTTTTGGCGTTAATCAAGACTTGGCGCGATCCTCCCAGTCGACCCAGTCTACAGGATGCGTCGCAAGGTAGGCATTCACCGCTTCGCCGAGAGTCGCAAAGAAGGTTTGTTCGCCAAAGCGCGTGAAGAGTCCGAAGCGTCTCAGCTTGTCCTTGACCGGATCTTTCATCTCTGCAAAGCACAATTCGATGCTGGCGCCGTGCAAGGTGTCATCTAGCTCGGAGACGGCATCGGCCGCAGTGACATCGACACTCGTGACCGGTTCCGCCGCGATTACCACCCAGTGCACGGGCGTGGGTGATTTAGCAACAGCTTCCAGGACGCGTTCGTGAAACAGCTCGGCGTTCGCGAAAAAGAGGGGCGCATCCCACCGGAACAGCACGAGGCCAGGGATCTGCCGTGACTCGGGATAACGGGTTATGTCGTGATAGCCCTTCACACGTTCGACGCGGCCAAGCACTGCCGAATGCGGACGCCAGCCATCCCAAAGGAACTCAATCACTGCAATCACGATCGCGATGGTAATGCCCGGAATGGCACCGAACACGGCCACACCTGCGAAGCAGGTCATCGAAAGCCAGAACTCCCAGCGCTGGATACGATAGATGCGGCGCAAGTCGGACACTTCGAATAGACCGATGGCCGCAGCGATGACGACGGCTGCGAGGGCGGGGTGCGGCAGATCCTGTAGAATCTCAGGCGCGAAGACCAGCAGAAGTGCGATGGCAAGTGCGCCCACGACTCCAGTCAACTGTGTCTTAGCACCTGCTGCCTCGGCCACTGGTGTCCGCGATGAGCTGCTACTGATCGGGAAGCCCTGAAAGAAAGCCGAGGCAAGGTTGGCAACGCCGAGGCCCACCATCTCTTGGTTCGGGTCAACCTGCGTTCGCAGACGTGCAGCGTAGGTTCGAGAAAGCACGCTCGTGTCGGCAAATGAAACGAGCGCGACGGCAATGCCGCCCATGAGGATCGATACCCAGTCTTCGACGTGGACAAAGGGAAGCGTTAGCGAGGGCAATCCGCGCGGCAGGGGACCAAGCACGGACACGCCGGCACGAATAGCGAGGTCGAAGGTCGCGACTGCGACCGTGGCCGCGACGACCGCGATCAGAATACCCGGAACGCGCGGTTTGCCCTTCAGCAACAGTATCAGAATGAGCGCGCTGGCTCCTATCGCGAGTGCTGCAATGTTTGTGTTCCCTTTGAGGACTTTGTCGACGATTCCCCATACTTGACGCAACGGTCCCTTTGCAGTTACAGAGAAGCCAAAGAGCTTTGGGACTTGGCTCAGCAGTACAGTCAGTGCGATGCCGTTCATATAGCCGTAGCGGATAGGCTTTGAAAGCAGCTCTGTGACGAAACCCAAACGCCCCAGCCCCGCAGCAATACACACGACGCCAGAGACGATTGCCAACATTCCCGCTAGTGCCACCGCACGTTGTGGCTCTCCAGCCGAAAGGGGCAGCACGACAGCCAGGATCACTGGCGCAAGTGCAGAGTCGGGGCCCAGGACAAGAATGCGGCTTGGACCAAACAGAGCGTACGCGAGCAACGGGACGATGGTCGCGTAAAGGCCGTTGATACCTGGCACACCGGACGCCTGAGCATACGCGATGCCGACAGGAACGAGCATCGTGGTCATTACCAGGCCCGCGCCAAGATCGTGCCGCAGCCAAGACGACTTGTAATGACGCAGAGTGTCCAACCCTGGAAACCAGCGTATCCAGCCGGTTCGATTTACTGGGGTAATGATGCGGCCAGGCTCTGTAGCTTCGGAAGAGGGCGATTCACTCATGACGGCTCTAATCACTTTTCGACAGACGAACCTGGTAGGCCAGGAGCGTTGGAAATTACTTATACCACTGTGTGATTGCCCTTGTCAGCGCGCGGGAATGGGTCTGATCTGGCCCAGGGGCAAAGATTTGTGGTTAAGTCCAATCAATTTGTCCGATTACCGGACATCTCTAACAATGTCGCTCCTGTCAAATCCTTTTTGAACAGAGGTCTCTGTTCAGGTAGCGCTCTGCCGTTATTCCTCTTTTAGCGCACCTGGCGCGTGATGAGGACTGACAGGTCTGACCCCTTTATCGTGCCGACTTCTATCCCGTGTTCAAAAGTAAATCACTGAGCGAAAGAGGTTTTCCATCTAGCCTTATTCAGTGCGTCCCCAATTTCATTCGCAAAATCAACGGCTTCTGTACCGTCTGCTGAGCGGGTGGCCGTATTTACCACCCCTTCCACAGCCGTCGAGCACGCTATGCAATGAGTTGAGAGTCACTCGGCTTCGTTCGTCAGGAGAAACTGATTGTACACATCTCCGAGGCTACACAAACCGAACGCCGGGATAACAAAACGGGAGGAGAGTGTACTTCCTGTGTGCGCTACACGGATTACATCACTGAGATCAACGGAAAGATTTACGTGCTGTTGATGATAATCGTCAACCAGAACTGGGAAAGGATTATGAAGTGAAAAGTCTTGGTAAGGGTACGGTGATTTTGCTGATTCCTGGAAAGAGGCATCCTGCAGAGGTCAGTTTTCAAATAAAGTCGGTTAAAAAGAAACCGTAATTAAGGATTTGAGAGATGTCTATGTCTACTCTTCGTTCCTCGTCAGCGACAGTACCTTGCTCTTACTTCGACGCTGGCGAATGCAACTGATCTCACGGATTTCTCCGCTATATCTTGTGGTGCCTTCTTAACCGCACGACAATTTTTGTATCCGGGTGAGTGGCCAACGCTCCTGTTCGCAATCTTACCTTCAATCAGTAAATCGTGGTTGCCCGGAACGCCGAGTACACTCTGGATATTTGGGTCAAATTGCGTAGCCGATTGCGGTGCAGGATAGAGTTTCTCCATCGGGAAGCTGACGCGCGGAGGTCGAAGATGAGAATGAAAAGGCTCATACAAAGCCGCAATTCAAATATTCACTAAGTTCGATATTGCCTTCGTCAGACAGAGCCTGAGTGGGATGGGCGTCTAAGCGAGACCAGTTTGCATTCGCCAGTATCGATGTAGGCGAGCGCTCGGAAGCCGTCATGTTTCAGTTCAAAAATGTACTCGGGATCATTGAATGGCTTGACGATGCTGGTGAGACGCATTGGTTGGATGCGGGGGAGCATGCCCTATTTTACTCTGTCAGACGGAAAGTTGGTTGGGTGCTTGCCCCGCCCGCAAGGTTCTCTCTGGCTTGAAGCCCGGGAAGAAGAAAGGGTAAGAAAAGCGGGGACGCGCCGGTGGTTGCGACGTTACTGTCGGTACTGGAAGCTACTTTACCGCTAATCGAGACTTAGCCCGGCGTTAAAGACTTCAAGTTAATCCTTCTCCTTTCTTGGCATCGCCTCTCTAGCTCTTTCAAGTTTGTCTTCAAGGGCAGCTGCTTTTTCCAAAGCCTCCCGCAGTGCTCTGCGCCATTCGTCCGGCGAGTAGGCGGGTTCGCTGTGACCACGGCGTCCCACTTCCATGCCGAAGGCAATTCCTGCAGAAAAAATTTCGACAATTTCCGCATCCGCGACAACCCACGCTTCGCTTAGGCGACCTTCCGCTTTCCAACTTTCGGTCATTTTTGCTTGCTCAGCTTTCATCTCTGCGAAGCTGCTTCTTTGTGCCATTCTCAAGCCTCCCGAGTATCATTCGCAGTCTGCAAGGAATCGCCCGGCGGTCCCACGGGAACAAAGGGCAAGTTCCGGGCTTTTCTTTTATCGAGATAGGGCGTCGATTCGAAAATAGGCATATTTGCACGGCAAAAGGAGGGCTGGCCCTCTCAGGGAGAGACATCCCCCTTCCGGCTTCCACCCGCAGCGATTCCGCCCGCCCGGAGAAATCGCACAGGCTCTCATCGCTGTTTAGACTTAGCCCCGCTACGAAACAACTGGGGGAATCCCTAATCCCCAGCTCGCTCAAAAACTTGCGTCTTCACTCTTTCGCTGCTGAGTAGGATCTCCGTCGACACACCGTTACCGGCAGCCGGGACGATCCCTGATTGCTCCAGAGCAATGACAAACACCTCCACAGCGCCCATAATCTTCTCAATCGGTTGTGCGTCGCTGGGAGGACAGCTTCCTCGTCTCATGAGCGGGGAATGCAGGGAATGCAGTTTACTCCGCCCTTCTAAGGCCGGGCTAGCCGCCCAGCCCGGCAACAAAAGGAGGGATGGCCAATCTGAGGGAAAAGCCATCCCCTTACGCGACTTCAACCCGTAGCGATTCGTTTCCGCCAGGCCGCTGGGGAATCGCACAGACTGTCATCGCAAAGCCTGTTTAGACTTAGGCCCGCTATGAAACAACTGGGGGAATCCCTAATCCCTGTCCCATTTCACTGTCCCACTGTCTCATCGAACTCCTTTTCTGCCCTCGGTGCGTTGCGCTGCTCAAGTTAATAGGAGAGCGTCACATCCGAGCATAGCCTGCAACCGGTGCAGGAATCTGAAGCTGGTTCTTCAGGCAATATTGCTCAAGCGGGGGTTCGGCCCGTCCAGCATCATCAAGAGCGACAATTTCGCGCCACTTCGGAACTCCAGGGATTTCCCTAGTTGTCCTCGATCTGCAATCAGCGTACATGGGAACCTGGAGTTTTAGTCGAGTCGTTAGCAGGACGCCTCAACTGGACTGAATTACCTCGGCACCTCGCCCCCGAACTCCGGAAAGGAAGTACTCCGATGAGAGCCAAGATGGTCGCCTCAATTCTCGCCCTGGCGATGCTGTCCGCAGTTATGTGCATAGCCGCAGATGACAACGATGAAAAAAAACAGAAAACCCGCAAGATGGCAGCCGAGGCCTTGCAGGATTTGTACAAGCTGGAACCCACTTCCCAAGCAGCTATCCAGAAAGCGGCGGGATACGCCGTTTTCGACAACATGGGGGTGAACGTATTGCTGTTGAGTACGGCACGCGGTTCGGGACTGGCCGTCAACAACAAGACCAAGCAAGAAACCTTCATGAAGATGGGTTCGGCCGGTGTCGGTGTGGGCGTCGGAGTGAAAGACTATGTCGTGGTGTTCGTCTTCGAGAACGATAAGGCCCTGGCACAATTTCTGGATTCCGGCTGGTCTGGTTCAGGGCAAGCGGACGCTGCCGCCAAAGCGGGCGAGAAGGGCGGAGCTTTCTCGGGAGCGGCTGAAGTTGCCCCGGGAGTATGGGTCTACCAGATCACCAAGAATGGCCTTGCACTTCAGTTGACCCTGCAGGGTACGAAATACTACAAGGACGACGACCTGAATAAAACGGCTAAATCGTAGCAGTGGGTCACCGACCACCTCGAGTAAGAAAGCCATCATCGGAGGAGAATCAAACATGATTTCACGCAGAGGTTGGCCACGCATCCCATCCGGAGTGGGCGTTCTTTGCATCACCTTGGCGTTTTCCGCAAATTCGCAAGTAAAAACAGAAACGAAGGTCGAAGAGGGCCTGGCTTCCCAAACTGTCAAGATCGAGACCGCCGAGGTGGTGTATGTTTACGGCAGCGATCTCGTCGTCAAGACCGACGACGGGGAGCTTCGACATTTCCCGAATGTTTCAGACGACAAAACCGTGACTGTCGCCGGCAAGGAATTGACGGTTCACGATCTCAAACCTGGCATGAAGCTGCAGCGGACCACGATCACCAGCACCACACCGAGAATGATCACCACGGTAAAGACCGTGACCGGTAAAGTCTGGCGCGTCAGTCCACCGAACTCAGTCATCCTCACCTTGGAAGATGGTACGAACCAGTCCTTTAACATTCCCAAGGGCCAGAAATTCAATGTCGACGGCCAGGAGACCGACACTTGGGGCCTTAAAGAAGGAATGAACATTTCGGCAACCGCGGTCACCGAGACACCTGAAACGGTCGTGTCACAAGAGGTGGTACGTACGGGGACAGCGCCACCTCCGACGCCTGACCCGCCAAGACAGGGTGCCACACTGCTCATCCTCGTTGTTCCGGCTAAGTAGCTCGAATCGTTCCTCACTCGCCCGCCGAATTAATCAGAGGATTGGCGGTGAGGAATGCCGATCCGATGCCCGCTTTGCATCGACGAAAATGGATGCTTCTCGGTCACCGTTTCTGGCTCCGTTGTTTGACGCGTCGAACTGAGAGACCTGCCCCATGACTGTCGCCATCCGAGCCGACCGAGAAGGAAACCACGCCCGTCTAGTGGCGACCGGTCCGTTCGACCTGGCCCATGCGACGATGGCAGCACGAGCAGTGGAGAACGCGGAGGCACTTTTAGCTGGCTGTGGCTCGGTCGATGTCGATTTAGCGCAGCTTGAACGAATCGATGGCGCCGGTGCAGTCTTGCTGGCAAGGCTTCTCGATCGGCTGGATGCGGGCGGCCGCCACGCGCGCGTCATTGAAGGCCCCAACCGCGAAGCGGCACGCTTAATCGCAAGTTATCGCGAGCGCCGGGCGGGGCTCCCAGAGCGCCCGACACGTGTGATGAATCCGCTGAAGCGGATCGGAGCTCTAGCGGCTGAAGTGCCTAGCAAGGCAAACGAAGCATTTGATTTCACCGGTCGCTGTGCCGTCGCGTTTCCAAAAGCTGCGACCAGACCGAGATCAGTCGATTGGCGTTCGTTGCCGAGGCTGATTCAAGAGATCGGCGCAGAAGGGCTGCTGGTTACGAGTGCTGCCAACTTGCTGATCGGCGCAATCATCGGGTTTCTCGGCGTTTCGCAGCTCGCGCGCTTTGGAACAATCGCCCTTGTCCCCCAGATGGTAGTCGTCGCACATTTCCGAGACCTTGGACCACTGGTCACCGGAATGATTATGGCCGGACGATCGGGCGCGGGTATTGCGTCGGAGATCGCCACAATGAAGGTGTCCGAAGAGGTCGATGCCTTGCAGTCGATGGGCTTCGACCCAGTGAGATGGTTGGTCGTGCCACGCTGTCTCGCTCTCGCCATCACGGTGCCGATTTTGACCTGGCTTGGCGACGTACTGGCCCTTGTCGGCGGATTGGGGGCCACGATTGTCGTTTCGCATATGACAGCAGGCGCCTTTGTCGAGGTGGCCTCGAACGCGATCAGTGCCGACAACTTCTTTTCGGGTCTCGTCAAGACTCCATTTCTGGGGCTCTCAATCGGATTGATCGCATGTGGTCAAGGACTACTTACACGCGGCGGCGCGGCCGCTGTCGGGGCCCGGACGACGACCGCCGTGGTGCTGGCTCTCTTCTCAGTGATTGTGATCAGCGCCCTGTTCACGTGCTTTTACGCACTCATAGGTATCTGAACATGCCTCTATCAAGGCCACACATCACCGTCGACGATCTGCGGGTAGGTTGGGGGACGCGGGTACTTTTGGAGCACATCACCTTCCAAATCGAGCGCGGAACGATTTTTGCAATCCTCGGCGGATCGGGGAGCGGCAAGAGCACGCTGCTGCGGTATTTGATCGGACTCGAGCGGCCCCAAGCCGGGCGCATCGACATCGACGGCGTCGGCGAGCCACACCTTTACGAGGGCGTGCCGCGCTTCGGAGTGCTTTTTCAGTCGGGCGCGCTCTTTGGCTCGATGAAGCTCGCGGAAAACCTCGCTCTCCCCTTGACTAGATGGACCGCGATACGCGGCGCGACCGCGCGGGAGCTCGTCCAGGCCAAGCTCGACCTCGTCGGGCTTGGTCCGTTCGCCGAGCATCTACCCGGCGAAATCTCGGGCGGCATGAAAAAACGCGCCGGCATTGCTCGTGCTCTTATGCTCGAGCCCGATCTGTTGTTCTTCGACGAACCGTCTGCCGGTCTCGACCCGATTTCGGCAGTCGAGCTCGACCAGCTCATCCTTACGCTTAGCCACGATCTAGGCATCACGGTCGTTATTGTGACCCACGAACTGCCGAGCATTTTTCTTGTGGCCGCCCACTGCATCGTGCTGGACAAAGCCGCCAAAGGCGTCGTGGCAGCGGGCGACCCGCGCAAACTGCGCGACGAATCAAAGATCCCGTTCGTACACAATTTCTTCACGCGGTCGGCGCCTGGCATGTCCGCGCATAAGGGAGGGTAACCCAATGGCTGTCGAGAAGAGCTACGCGCGCCTTGGCTTCTTCATAGTATTAACACTGGTCCTCTTCTTGGTAACGGCGGTTTTCTTCATTCAACGGCTGAAGAAGCGTCCCGCAATCGGCATGGTCACCTACACCACCGACAATGTCTTCGGCCTGGACGTCTCGAGCGCCGTTCGGCTTAGGGGCGTGCCAGTGGGCCGCGTCACAGCCGTACGTGTGGACCCACGCGGCACGATCGTCCAAATCGACTTCGAGGTGTTCCTCGATCGCCTTAACACCATTGGCCTGGACGTCAACCGGCTCCGGACGATTACCGATGTTGGAGGCGTGTTCCCCAACCTTCGGGCCCAGCTCATGGGCAACCCAATAACGGGTGAGGCGTACTTATTGCTCGATCAACCCGAGAATCCACCCCCGCCGATGGAGCTTGCGTTCAAACCGAATCGGCCGTACGTTCCGTCGGTGCCCTCGCCGTTCGAGATGGCGCAAGATCGGCTGCCTGCGCTTTTGGACCGCGCTAATGCGACGCTGCAGACCCTCAGGGAGGTTGTCGCGCGGATGCCCGATAGCCTCGATCGGAGCGACCGATTCTTCGACAACACTGACCGCATCATGCGCGAGAGCGAGCTACCAACGCTGAGCGCCGACTCCCGGAAATTCTTTGCGACGACAAGTGCGCAGATCGAGCAGATCAGGTCCGACATGGACGGAGTGATCGGCAGCGAAGGGTCACTGGTCAAGTTCTCTGAAGAGGCGCGGGCCGCAATCAAGGCCGCAGACCTTCCGGCCGCCACCCAAGCAGCGCGCGAAGCGGCGGACAATTCCAGACTGGCGGCGGACGATCTCCGACGCACCCTACCGGCCATTCGGGATTCGCTCCAAGAATTGCGCGAGCTCTCGCGAATGCTCGAGGAGCAGCCCGAGTCGTTGGTCTATGGTCCACGACCGCCAAAGGAAAAACACCGATGACGCGCGTCTCCCGATCAGGCGCCTATCTGCTCTTTACGATCATCTGCCTGTGTGAAGCCGCTTGCCTGCGGCGCCCCGCTACGACACCGAGCCACATGCTTGAGCCGCAACTGCTAGAGCCACAACTGCCACAACCAGCGACGCAAGTGACTAAGGCTCCCAACGCAACTCCCGTCCGGCTGCTCGATACACAAGCACGCGGACACATCGGCCGCCGTGTTCTGCACCAGCAACCGAATGGTGAGTTGACCGAGGACGCCGTCTGGCGATGGTCGTCCGCTCCCGACCGCTATCTGGACACAGCACTGCGCTTCGAATTGGCATCGAGTCCAGATCTGCGCCTCGTCGATACCGGCCGCGCACGAACGCTAGCCGCCACGCTCCTCATATGGGACCTCGATTCTGCGGGGGAGACGCGACTGGTCGGAGCTGTGGAGTTTCAGGTCACAGGGACCGACCGTGAGGTCCATACAAAAGTAGTCCGAACCAGCGAGCCCGTCTCAGCGGAGCTACCTGGCGACTTGGCTGCCGCAGCAGGCCGCCTCTTGCGCCGCCTGGCGTCTGAAGGTCTGGCGCTCGTCACAAGCGAACGATGAGGAAGTGGGAAATGTTCTCGGGGCATTTGTGGCTTACCTCGTATACTGCCAAGCTGCGCAAACGTTCTGGAAGTTGCCACCAAAGCGGACGTAGGCGCCGCGACTGTAACTCACCTTTATTGACTGGTGTTCGGAAACACGAAAAGCAGCACTCCCACACCCAGCGCTTGTGGATTTGGTTCTCTACTTCGGGATCGATCCTGTACTGTTGACGCCTGACAATCGCCATCTCCACCGCCTCCAGGTCCGACCCACCCTGCTTGCCACGTTCGCGGAAGATGAGCTGTAACAGATGCTCTACTTCATGGGTGACTTCGCGCTGAATCTCTTCCACCGTTTTTTTTCGGGGACTTCTGCTCCTGCCCTTCGACGGGGCGCAGACGACAGATCTTCTGGTTGACCTTCACTAAGTCATGGGTGAGCGCCTGAAATCGGCGAAAGGCAGCGATCTCCTTCTCCGCTTTGCGCACCGCTGCCGGGGAAGACAAGGTTCGGGTAACGGTCTTGCCATCGCTTTTGTGGGTCAGTTGCACCTGTGGGCTGTGGCCAGCATCGGCGGGCTTGGCACAATGACAATTGGGCTTGCCGCAGCGGCGGATGACCGTGGTGACCGAGCCCGGCTGAAAATCGCCTAGCTGGGAAACCTGCCGCAACAAATCGCCCCTCAGATCAAGCAGGTCGGAAAGGGTGTCGGGCATGGTAAGACTCCTTTATTGGTAGCAAGAGATATCTGTAAGTCGATTATACTTACAGATACAGGCCACAAAAAAGAAATCTGCACTAGCCTCATCTTCATGTCGTGCACCCTCGCCGGTTTCTACGCAAATCGCGCAAATCAGGCTTTGTTGCGAATTTCACCTCTAGACAGTACACTCAATAGTTCCCAGTTCATTCGAGGGATCTCTACTGATATGCTGCTGAACCGCGACTATGTCGGCCATATGGCCTCTGAAGTCATCAAGAAGCTTCTGGAGGACAATCAGGTCGAAATCAAGGAGAAGGACCAAGACGGGATCATTGCCCGTGTCCGGCTCCGGTTGCTTGAAGAAATTACCGTTGAGGATAAGGTCAACGAAGAAGCCCGAAATATACTCGTGCAGTACCAGGAAGAAATGCGCCGCACGGGCGTCTCCTACCAGGAGATGTTCAAGAAAGTGAAAGGGCAGATCGCGCGTGACCGGAAACTCATCTTGCGCTAAAGAAGCGAATAAGGACAAAGCAGAACTATGCGATTGAGCCGCGAAAAAATTGTGCGCATTTCCCACCAGATTGTCGATTTGCTGGTCCAGAGTAATGAAGTCGAATTTGTAGAGGACCGCGACACAATTCGCCAGCACATGGTCCAAACGATGACCAATGTGTTGAAAGAAGAGGAAAAGGTCGAAGTCGAGGTACGCAAGCGCATCACCTCTCAGAAAAAAGAAATTCTGGAAGGCAGCGAGGAGTGGGACGTGCTGTTCCGGAAATACTACGCCGAAGAACTTCGCCGCCAAGGCATCGCGGCTGCACCGGAAGAACATCAGAAGGCGGGACACCGCTAGCCGCTAGGGACCGCCTATCGAAACTCGCAATCTAGCGGAACAATATAACAGTTAGGGGGAAGTGGAACTCGGAGCCGAGCCGTCGTCCGGCCTGCGCTTCAGGGTGGGACGATCGTCGTCACTGCTATTGGGATCCGACTGCCCCTGGGTCTGCCCTTGCCCTTGCTTCGTCTGTTCGGTTTTGGTGCGCAGGGTGGGCTTACCCGGGCCATTGTCTTGCACCTTGCGCGCAAACATCACATTGCGCAGGCGGGACTTCACGGAATCGAATTCGGAGGTAGTGACAATGTACTCGTCCTTTTCCGGTAGAATCCGCGCAATTTCCTTTTGTGCAGCGGCGATGCGGTCTGGCGTCGGCGGATGCGTGGAGAACATCTTCGGCACTGTCCCCGGCCGGCGCTTCTCATCGGCCTGAATGCGTTCAAAGAAAGTTACATAGGAGTTGGGGTCGTAACCGGCTTTGTACATGTACTCGATGCCGAGGAAATCCGCTTCGCGCTCTGCGTCTCGGGAGAATTTCAGGAACGTGAGGGGGATGGCCAACTGCATCCCTTCATAAATGCCGTAACCGGCCCAACCATACGGAACAAAGATCATTGCGGCCATGGCCCCAATTTGAATCAGATCCGCCTTGGTAGCTTGTTTTGTGCCGTGCCGCGCGGTCACGTGGGAAATCTCATGCGCCATCACGCCGGCAAGTTCCGATTCTTCCTGCGCGCGCATGATGAGGCCGCTGTTTACGTAGAAGAACCCGCCCGGCAGGGCGAAGGCGTTGACTTCATCAGAGTCGATGACTTTAATCGTGAAAGGAACCTGAGCATCGGAGTTGCGGACTAGGTTCTGACCTACGCGGTTCACATATTCGGTAACGACAGGGTCATCAATGAGCTTGGAGCTGCGTTCGACTTCCTGGGCAAGCTGTTTGCCCAACGCAATCTCGTGTTCCAGAGAATAGAAATTGACGCCCTTCCCAACATTGCGGTTTCCGATCGCGTCCACATCGTCTTTGGAATTCTTCGGGTGAACAGTCTGTTGCTGCTGAACCGGGGCATCGTTACCAGGTTGGGTAGAGGCGGCTGGTTGAGTTGCTGGGGGGCTATTGGTCTGATCCGGGCAACCGTCTACTTTTGCGGGGGCCGGTTGGGTCTGAGTGGCAGGGGGATTCTGAGTCTGCGGATTCTGGGTGGTTTGGCCAGAAGGTTGAGCGCAAGGGTTTTGCGGCTGCTCCCGAACTGGGGCCGGGTTTGCCGGGCTGCTGTCACTTTGCGCCCGGCATAAGGTTGGCCAGGCAGCCAAGCCCGCGACGAGAAGTAGCCCCATGGCATAGCGTGAAGAGTTGTGCATCATACTGCCTCCCCCCATACCAACCGGAGTATACACCCGTTCCGCGCTCTAGTCGCTTTCTTCTAAGCGGTAGGATGTGGGCACCCCACTAAAGGTTTCCCAGGGTTTTGAGCGGAACCAGATTCGTTTCACACCCCAAATTGAAGGGACAGTTGACACTTCTTGCCGGTCTATCTACAGTCATTGACGACGATGAGTGCACGAAAAATTCAAATCGGCCAGCTCTGGAAGAATTTGCAGAGCGGAGACACTTTCCTGGTGACCCGCGTGTATACGGAAGCGCTAAGCACCATTGTGGTGCTGCGTAAATCAGGGGCGGAGGAGCAAAGCCAGTTGCGTCTGAAGGTGGAGCGAACTTCCGAGGGCCAGAACATCCCTGGATTCGCACCTGCGATGGAAGACGATTCTGTTTGAGTCGGGAGGCTCAGATTGAGCGCACTGGCAGGTCCACAACGTCCTCGACGGCCATTAACTCCTTCTGAAGGAAGGGTTCGCCGTACCTCACACCGATGAGTTGTCCGTAGTGTCGCGCTAGCAGATCCATTTTCGGGTCCAGTTCGTCAATTGCCAGGTACACCTTTTGCTGTTTCTCACTCTTTGCAGGACGGAACTGAGTACCATAGGCCAAAATGGCCTTCCGGCGAGTCTCATACTGCTTGGTGACGTCGACAATAAAAGTTGGCGGCATTCCCTCGAAAGACGTAGCGTAGAGAATCTTGAAGGGCCGGAAGGGCTCACCGTCGATTGGCAACTGCTTCAACCCCGCCAGAAAGCACCCCTCATAGCCAAGGGTCGAGGCGTGGTAATGGTCGGGGTGCCTAGCCTCCCAGTACGGAAGAATGACCGTGTGGGGCCGGAGTTCACGGATGACGGTGGCCAAACGTAATTTATGTTGCCGCGAAGGTTGGACATCCGAATCCGGGACACTTAACGTACTTCGCCAGGAGACCTTGAGGATTTTAGCGGCAAGCGAGGCCTCTTTCGCACGAGTTTCCCGGGTACCACGCGTGCCCATTTCGCCTTCCGTCAGATCCAGGATGCCGGTTTTGTAACCCTTGTGGGCCATTTTGAGCAGGGTGCCTCCGCAGGTTAGCTCCACGTCGTCCGGGTGTGCCGCAATCGCCAGTAAATCCAATGTCATCGCTCCCCTCGAAACCTCGGCGTGGATTGTAGCACCAGCGGCGGTGCCTCCGGTTGAAGTGTAGGCAAGGATCAAGTCATCAAACCGAACGAATGTATGCGTTCCGCTCCACTGGAAAGACCAATATGCGTTCCACGTGGGCGCCGAGCGCAACCTGACGGAAAACACGACGATTCGTGTCGGGTTCGCGCAGGCGAACAGCCGGGTTCCGGGCTCTACACTTACGCCGTTGACCGCGGCGATTTGGTCTAATGAAATATCCACGGGGCTTACCTGGCGGCATGGTCGGTCCCGGTGCGAAGCGGCGTATATGTCGGTCTATGGCCAGCCAGAGCGTGGGGCAAAGCGCGCTGCTTGAAGGTGAGTACAACGACAGCACCGTCTGCGTGGGGTCGCTGTCAGTAATCTTTGACGGTTCTTTGCAATTTCATGCGGCGGAGAAGTTGAGCCTGCGGAGATGGCTGTCCCTGCAAAATCGGACGGGCGATATGCTACCTTTGCGGCATGGCGGAAGAGAAACGATTACAGGGCCGCGTGGCATTGGTCACCGGTGGGGCGAAGCGACTGGGACGAACCGTGGCGCTCCGCCTGGCGCACGAAGGCGCCGACGTCGCCATTCACTATGGAAAATCAGCGACGGAAGCTCGAGAACTGGTTGGAGAAATTGAAAAGTTGGGCCGCCAGGCTGCGGCGTTCTCCGCGGAACTCACCGATGTCTCGGCGATTCAAAAGCTTGTCGCCGACGTGGCGAGCCACTTTGGCCGGCTTGACATTCTCATCAATGGCGCTGCGAATTTCTTGAGTACAAAGTTTGGGGAGACCACGGAACAATCGTGGGACGCCTCGCTGGATACCAATCTCAAAGCTCCGTTCTTCTGTTCGCAGGCCGCCACACCGCATTTAGCTAAGTCCGGGCGCGGCGTGATCATCAATTTCGCGGATATTGGAGGGTTGCTGGGGTGGCAGGAATTCCTTCCGCACTCTCTTTCGAAGGCCGGCATCATTCTAATGACCCGTGTCTTGGCCAAGGAACTCGGGCCGGCTGTCCGCGTTAACGCCATCGCCCCCGGGACTATAACGATGCCCGGCGATCCTCCCGAATGGGAGGAGGACTTCATCCGACGTGCCCCGCTGCGGCGCAGTGGCCGTCCAGAAGAAATTGCCGATGCTGTTTTTTACATTGTCACTGCCGAATTCATGACCGGCCATGTGCTGATTCTGGACGGCGGACGCACGCTGTGACTGTGGATTCGTTTTATCTCTGAATTGTATCGGGAAAATTTCTAGGTGCTGTTATGCGCTCCGCCACTCGAGGGTGTATTCTTATAGATTGTGCGCGTCGATCGCGCGTTTGGGCGCCCGTCAGAAGGAAAGGCAATCGCTTCTATGGATCAGGAAACATTCGCTCCGCGTCATATGGAGGACGTTGAAATCCAGGAATGGCTGGAGTCCCTCGATTCCGTACTGCTTTCTAGTGGCACCGACGTCGCCCGCGAAATTCTGGAGCGCCTGCGCGCGCATGCAACCGTCAGCGGAATCGACCTGCCCTTTAGCGCCAACACTCCCTACGCCAATACCATCCCGGCACGGCTGGAGCCTCTTTTCCCGGGGGACCAGCAACTGGAACGCCGCATCAAGTCGCTCATACGCTGGAATGCCCTGGCGATGGTCGTGCGGGCAAACCGCTTGGAACACAATATCGGCGGGCATATTTCGACTTATGCTTCTGCTGCCACTCTGTACGAGGTCGGTTTCAATCATTTTTTTCGCGCACACTCGGATAGTTTCGAAGGCGACACGATCTATTTCCAGGGTCACGCCGCTCCGGGCATCTACGCTCGCGCTTTTCTGGAAGGCCGAATCAGTATTGAGCAATTGGAGAATTTTCGGCGCGAACTGAAGCCGGGAGGCGGGCTTTCTTCCTATCCTCACCCGTGGCTGATGCCGGATTTCTGGGAGTTTCCCACAGTCTCCATGGGACTGAGCCCGCTGATGGCTATTTATCAAGCGCGGTTCAATCGCTATCTTGAAAATCGGGGCCTCAAGCCGGCTAACGATGCCAAAGTCTGGGCGTTTCTGGGCGATGGTGAAACCGATGAGCCAGAATCGCTCGGAGCCATCACGCTCGCTTCGCGCGAGAAACTGGACAACCTGATTTTCGTCATCAACTGCAATCTCCAGCGGTTGGACGGGCCGGTTCGCGGCAACGGCCAGATCATCCAGGAGCTCGAATCGGCGTTTCGAGGCGCACGCTGGAACGTCATCAAGGTGCTTTGGGGATCGGAGTGGGACCCCATCCTCGAGCGGGACACGGAAGGTCTGCTGGTCAAGCGCATGGGCGAGATGGTCGACGGGGAATACCAGAAGCTGGTGGTTTCCTCGGGCGATTACATTCGGCAATTTTTCTTTGGAAGCGATCCGCGCCTACTGAAGTTGGTGGAACCGTTGCCCGATGAAGCATTGCGGCGTCTGCGCCTTGGTGGCCACGACCCTCGCAAAGTCTACGCGGCGTACAAGGCCGCGTTCGAGCACAAAGGCGGTCCTACGGTCATCCTGGCGCGAACGATCAAGGGTTACGGCCTCGGCGAAGCCGGGGAGGGCAAGAACGTTACGCACCAGCAGAAGAAGCTCAATGAAGATGAACTCCGCGAATTCCGCTCACGGTTCGGGATTCCCATGAGCGATGACGACGTCAGCAAGGTGCCGTTCTACCGTCCGGGGGAAGATAGCGAGGAAATTCGCTACCTTCGCGCGCGCCGCGAAGAGTTGGGTGGGTACGTTCCACAGCGTAGAGTTCGCTCTAAACCGCTGGTGGGGAATCACGACGAATTGTTCCGCGAATTTCATGACGGCAGCGATGGCCGGGAAGTTTCCACAACCATGGCGTTCGTTGCCATGCTGCGGAAAATGCTGAAAGATCCGGAAATCGGCAAGCTGATTGTGCCTATTGTCCCCGATGAAGCGCGAACTTTTGGCATGGAATCATTGTTCCGTACCGTCGGCATTTATTCGAGTGTTGGCCAGAAGTACGAGCCCGTCGACGTAAATACGCTGCTGTACTACAAGGAAGCCAAGGAAGGGCAGATTCTGGAAGAGGGAATCACCGAGGCCGGTTCAATGGCGTCCTTTATTGCAGCGGGCTCGGCCTACGCCTCGCACGGGATCGACACGATTCCGTTCTTTATCTATTACTCCATGTTCGGTTTCCAGCGCATCGCGGACTTCATCTGGGCCGCAGCGGATATGCGCACACGCGGGTTCTTACTCGGTGGTACTTCTGGGCGCACCACGTTGGCTGGTGAGGGTTTGCAGCACCAGGACGGCAACAGCCACGTGCTGGCGCTGCCGGTACCTAACCTGCTCGCTTACGACCCGGCATATGCTTACGAAATTTCCGTTATCATCCAGGAGGGCATTCGCCGCATGTACAAAGAGGGCGAGAGCATTTTCTATTACATCACGGTGATGAACGAGCCGTATGCCATGCCGGCCATGCCTAAGGGAGCCGAAGAGGGCATCCTGAAGGGCATGTACAAAGTGCACGCGGCAACCAACAAGAAATCCAAACTGCGTGCGCAACTTCTGGGAAGCGGCGCCATTTTGAATGAGGCGCTGCGCGCACAGGAAATTCTGGAAAAGAATTACGGCGTCGCTGCCGATGTGTGGAGCGTGACCAGCTACAAGTGCCTGTACACCGACGCCATCGAAACCGAGCGTTGGAACCGTCTCCATCCGGACGAAACGCCTCGCGTGCCTTACGTCGCTCAATGCCTGCAGGATGAGCAAGGTGTCTTCGTGGCCGCATCGGATTACTTGAAAGTTTTACCGGCAATGGTTTCGAAGTGGGTGCCGCGCCGCATCGCCACGCTTGGCACTGACGGGTTTGGACGCAGTGAAGGCCGCGAATCGTTGCGAGATTTTTTCGAAGTGGACGCACGTTTTATCGCTGTCGCTACACTACACGAACTTGCTCAGGATGGCCTGGTGGGAGAAGCCGCCGTTCAGAATGCCATCAAGGATTTGGGCATTAACCCTGACAAGCCGAACCCCGTTACCTCCTGACCTTGTTCATCACGACTCGAGCACGAACGAACGTACTGGGGTTCTCTCTCGTTTCTTCGCTGCTATTTGTTCACAACATCCGCCAGGGGCCGAAAGAGGAAGATGTCCTGTTTCGGTGGAAGATTACCGGCCATCACCGTTATTTCGGTCCGCGCAGTTCCTGGATTTGACTAGGTACCTGCCAGAACTTCTCCTGGCTTGATTTTTCCGGTGGCGATATGGGCAATTAAGTCGCGGTTCGCGGTTAAAAAATCATATTGGCCTAATTCCTTTGGCAGGACCCAGGCGACTTGCTCAAATGTCCGCGGAACCAGCTCGGTTTCGGAAATTTGTGCGGCGAAGAAATGAATTTCGAGTTCTTCGGGGTAATTCGCATATTGGTGACGCGCTTGCGCGATCTCGCGGCTTTTGGTCAGCGTCACTCCTAATTCTTCTTGCAACTCGCGCGCCAGGGCCTGCTGCAATGTTTCGCTTTCCCGGACTTTTCCGCCGGGAAACTCCCATTTCCAGGGAGATGAATCGTCGCGACGGCGTTGCCCTATCAGCAATCGACGATCGCCGCGTTCGATGATCGCAGCAACCACTTGCCTCATCCTTCCCCCGCCATACCCAAAGTTGAACTTAACTTGGCTCGAACTTCCACGAATCCATAGCCGGCTGAGTATAATGCATCCGCGGTTTCTTTCAGATGGGGGAGTTGATGCGGCTGATTCATCTCATGGCGTTGGCTGTTCTCGCAGTTCCTGCTTTTGCACAGAACCCACCGGAAAGTGGGGATACTGTTGTCTTCAAAGCTACGATGGAGAACGTGAAAGCGGTGTTTGGGCCCGCTGAGCCTGTGGCACATGTGAAGCCCGGAGGGGTGCTGGAAGCCAATTCGCTCGACTGTTTCGGCAACGCGCTGCAGAAGCCGGGGGATCCGTTCTCGAATATCAAGATCGATAATCCGCTGACCGGGCCGTTCTTCATTGACGGCGCCGAGCCTGGCGACACGTTGGTCATCCGTATTCTCGATCTTCAGGTCGATGGCAAACAGGGTGTCGGCACATTCGGTCCAGGCTTTGGGGCGGCCAACTCCACGCACTACACACCGATGCTGGAGAAAGAACCGCTGCCCTCGCGCGCATGGTACTACCCGATCGACGCGGAGCGGAAAATGATCACATTTCAAGCACTCGATTCGAACTTCAAGGTGGAATTTCCGATGCACCCCTTCCTGGGCTGTATTGGCGTGGCACCTGCGAATGGCGAGGCGCGCAGTTCCATCGTTCCGGCGGAGTTCGGCGGCAATATGGACGCACCAGAAGTTTCAGTGGGCAATACCCTCTATCTGCCTGTCAATGTTCGCGGAGCGCTTTTTTATTTTGGTGATGGGCATGCGGCAATGGGGGATGGCGAGGTTGCCGGCAGCGCGGTGGAAGTCCCCATGAAAGCGCGTTTTCAATTTGAATTGGTGAAAGGGAAAAGCACGGAATGGCCGCGTCTGGAAAATGATCATGAACTCATGACCACGGGTATCTATCGGCCGGTGGACGACGCCGTACGTATCGCCGTTACGGAGCTGCTGCATTGGATTCACCGGGATTATGGCCTCTCCGAACTCGATGCGTATGAGCTGTTTTCCAAGGTAGGGAAGCTCCATCTTACGGAGATGGTCGATCCCAACTACGTCGTGGTTGCCTCGATGGACAAGAAATACCTTCCACCGAAGAAATAAATCCGTTGCTTGGCAGATTGCCAGCCGTTGCTGCCGCTGCGATACTTTGAATCATGTTTAGCGAAGTGCTTCTCGACCACTTTCAGCATCCGCGCAATGCTGGGGAACTCCCCAACGCCAATGTAAGGGTGAAAGTCAGCAATCCGGTGTGTGGGGATGTGCTGCAACTTGCCGCAGTGGTCGGAGAAAATGCCATTCACGAAGTGCGGTTTCTTTGCCGTGGCTGCTCCGCGTCCATCGCCTGCGCATCGTTACTGACGGAGAGTGTTCAAGGCAAGGAGTTCACCGCACTCACTTCGATCAATGCCGAATCCCTTTCGGCATTGTTCGGGGGGCTTCCTTCGACTTCGCTTCACGCGGCGCATCTTGCCTACGATGCCCTGCAGGCGTTGTTGCAGGCTGCGCAGAAATAAAAAGCTACATCGCGCCCATCATGCGCGAAAAAGCAGCCGGATCGTTCAGGTTCACGACGCACCCTTCTTCCATGGTCATGTGCTGGCTGACTTCCGCTTCGTGCGCCCATACGACCCTTCGTGCACCCAGTTCCAGCGGGGCCTTTTCCAACTCCCCGTATAGGGCCGCGGAAAAAATCACGGGATGTCCACGACGCCCTTCGAAGACCGGAAGCACAACAGGTGCATGCGTTGCGTAGAACTGTTCGACGATCCCGTAAACCAGTGCCCGGCTGATCAAGGGGTGGTCGATCAGGAACAGCATGATTCCGTCGGTGCCTTGCGGCAGGCTTCGAAGGGCAGCCTGGATTGAACTCAACTGTCCCTGTTCCCAATGTTCATTCACGACCAGTTCTTCGGGATTCAGGGCAACCTCCTTCCCGATGTGTTGCGCGTGGGCACCTAAGACGACACGGCGCACGCCAATCTTCGGATGTTTCGCAAGGTCGAGCAAGTGCTCGAGAAACGGGCGGCCCTGGAAGGGGAGTAGTGCTTTTGGCGAGCCCATACGGCGGGAAGCTCCACCCGAAAGGATAACTGCGGCCAGCATGAGGCCATCCTCAGTCGTTCTGTCTATCTCTCAACGACGCTGTTCGTTTCCAGCTTTAATTTTTTGTGCGCCGAGGATTCCGCATTGCGGCGCACCGCTACCAGTTCCGCGACAATGCTGATCGCAATCTCTTCCGGGGAGAGCGCGCCAATCTCCAACCCCATCGGCGCGAATACCCGCTCAAACTCTTCCATACGGTAGCCTTCTTTTTCGAGCGCTTTGTATACGCTGAACACCTTACGCTTGCTGCCGATCATGCCTACATAGCGCGCCTGGGTTCGCACGGCCCAGGCCAACACGCGCATATCTTCTTTATGCCCCCGCGTGACAATGACTAGGTAGGTCGAACCATTGGGGTGAATTTTCTCAAATGCATCCTCGAAACTGGCGTAAATCTTTTGGGCCATCGGGAAACGCTCCGCATTCGCAAACGCTTCCCGGTCATCCACGACGGCGACGCCAAAACCCGCTGACTGCGCTGCCCTGGCGACCGCGACCGAAACGTGGCCGCCACCGAACAAGTACACGACGGGCTGCGGCAAGATTGGTTCCACGAACACTTCCAGAGTGCCGCCGCAAATCAATCCGTTGTCATACGTTGCTTCGTTATTCAAGTGAAAGACTAGCTTGCGCGGCGCTTCCTTTTGCATCACTTCCTTCGCGGCTGCCCAAACGTCAGCTTCCACGCATCCGCCGCCGATCGTGCCGGCGATAGAGCCATCTTCCCGCACCAACATCCGCGAACTTTCGAAGCTGGGGATCGAGCCGTTGGTGTGCACAATTGTGGCCAAAGCCCCGCGCTGTCCGGCGCGTCGCATCCTGACGATTTCTTCAAATAGGTCCATGTCCATCAGCGTACGGCCCGTCCCACGCCCTGTCAATTCGCGTATCTGGACAGCCGCGTCGCGCACGGGTAAGGTGTGCGTAAGAGACAGTCCGACAGACGCCTCCAACATATCGTGTTACGATATGATGCCAGGAGGTCCCTCATGAAAGCGATTGTTTTTCATCATCATGGTGACCCAAGCGTTCTGCATTACACCGATGTCAGTGAGCCTCATCTACGCCACAATGAAGTGCTGGTACGCGTGCTTGCGTGCGCCTTGAACCACTTGGACCTGTGGGTACGGCGCGGCCTGCCGGGGTTGATCATTCCCCTTCCGCATATCCCGGGCAGTGACATTGCCGGAGAAGTCGCGCAAGTTGGACCCGAGGTCCACACCGTCCACGTGGGGCAGAAAGTCGTACTTGCGCCGGGTGTGACGTGTGGCAAGTGTCCAGCCTGTCTTTCCGGAAATGACAATCTCTGCCGTGATTACACAAATCTGGGATACATGGTGGACGGCGGGTGCGCAGAATTTGTGCGTTGCCCCGATGTGAATTGTTTCCCGTACCCCGAGAATCTGGACTGGGTTCAGGCGGCGGCAGTGCCCCTCGTATTTCTTACGGCATGGCATATGTTGGTGCATCGTGCGCAGTTGCAGCCCGGTGAAACCGTGTTGGTATTAGCCGCTGGTAGCGGCGTGGGAAGCGCCGCAATTCAGATCGCCCGGTTCTTTGGCGCTCACGTGATCGCCACGGCGGGCAGCGACGAAAAACTTGAGAAGGCCAAGCAGATTGGCGCCAACGAAGTGATTCATCATGGCATCATGCCCATCGCAAAAGAAGTCCGCCGCCTAACCAACAATCGAGGCGTCGACGTGGTGTTTGAGCACGCGGGCACGGCTACCTGGGACGAAAGTGTAAAAAGCCTTGCAATTGCAGGGCGCCTGGTAACCTGCGGCGCCACTACCGGCCATGACGCAAAGATCGATCTGCGGTTCTTGTTCACGCGGCAGCTATCGATCATGGGGTCGTACATGGGCACAAAAAACGAGCTCCGGACCGTGCTGAAACTTGTCGCGCAAGGTCGGCTGAAGCCGATCGTGGATAAGGTCTGGCCGCTGCACGACTGCATAGCGGCGCACAACTATCTCGAAAACGCCAAACAGTTTGGAAAGGTTGTACTCACTGTTCCGTAGACAAATTGGGCAGACCTGCCTTCGGGCTTAGGCCTTGGTGGGACTGCCTGGATGAACAGCTATTTGTCTCCCCTGACCCACTGTGCCAAAATATGAGCGAGGACGATATGCAAACAAACCTGGGCAAAAGCGTCACTCTCACGAAACCGGATGATTTCGGGAAGCTGCTCCAAGACGAAGGCATTATTTTTACGCAGCTCGATAAGGCGGTGAACTGGGCTCGCAAGAGCTCGATTTGGCCTCTCGGATTTGGTCTGGCGTGCTGTGCCATTGAAATGATGTCCATGGCCGCGTCTCGCTTCGATATTGCCCGTTTCGGCGCCGAAGTGTTTCGCCCTTCGCCTCGGCAGGCGGACCTGATGATTGTTGCAGGGCGCCTCTCCCAGAAAAT
Source organism: Candidatus Acidiferrales bacterium (assembly GCA_963775865.1). Taxonomy (GTDB): domain Bacteria; phylum Acidobacteriota; class Terriglobia; order Acidiferrales; family UBA7541; genus Acidiferrum. Next base: position 69,487 of record CAVZKU010000005.1, read on the forward strand.
GGCACCGGTGATTCGCCAGCTTTACGATCAAATGCCTGAGCCCAAGTGGGTCATTTCCATGGGGGCCTGCGCCACCTCCGGAGGGGTGTTCAATAATTACGCCATCGTGCAGGGATGCAATCAGGTGATCCCGGTGGATGTGTATGTGCCCGGGTGCCCGCCGCGGCCTGAGGCTGTTCTGTTCGCGATTCTACAGCTCCAGAAGAAAATAGAGTCGGAAAAAGGCTCGTTTAAGCGCGCGCTCAACATCGCCTAACCGCACCCCACAAAACTGCTTTTCTCCTTGTCACTAAACTGTTAGGTTAGTGACCCTATGTCACACGAAGAAATCAGTGCACGCGATCTGCTGCGTCATTCCTTGGCTACCATTGCGTATCGAGCGGGGAAAATCGTTCGCGATGCGCCTCAGGGGTACGTCGAGTTTCAGGCCGGGCAGAATAGCCGAACGCCCGTGCAGATCCTCGCCCACCTTGGCGATTTATTTGATTGGGCGCTCTCGATGGCCAAAGGTCAGCAGGTTTGGCATGGCTCCGAGCCGCTGCCTTGGCCCGATGAAGTTCAACGCTTCTTTGATTCGCTAAAGCGCTTGGATGACTTTCTTGCCGGCCCAGACCAACTCCATGCTCTTCCAGAAAAACTGTTCCAGGGACCCATTGCCGATGCTCTGAATCACGTGGGCCAGCTCGCGATTCTTCGTCGGATTTCCGGCGTTCCCATTCGCGGCGAAAATTATTACCAAGCGGACATATCCGCCGGGCGCGTCGGCAAAGAGCAGCCCCCAGCGAAGTTCGAATTTGATTGACTATTGGTAGAGCCGCTCCGCCCCGGACACTAAAGTCAAGTCGATAGAAGGCGCCCTGATGAACGCTCCGGAGCAACGCCGGTATCCGCGTGTGAAGCCCCCGAAGAGTGTTGTGGCGGCTTGGCAGGCAGGAACGCAACGTGGCGTATCCTTCGTCGAAAGCCTTGCCGTCGGCGGGCTTTTTGTGCGCACCAAGGAGAAATTACCGCTGCGGTGTTTGGTTCAAATCCTGTTGGATTTGCCGGTTGGTCAGGTGCGCGCGCGAGCTATCGTCCGTCGCGTCCAGGATGGCCACGGGATGGCCGTTGAGTTTATTGCCATGGACCCTTCGGACCGGGCGCGCTTGTTCCAGCAGATGAATGAGCTCCTTCCCGCGTGAACGCGCTTCAGGCAGGGGGGAGGATCGGGGCAGCAACAACGGTGGCCTTGCCGCCGGCTATTTCCAACTCGGTACCTGCAGAAGATTTTTCGCGCCGCACATACCCCATTCCGATCCAGGCATTCACCGTGGGAGAGAAACCGCTGCGAGTCACGTATCCGACTTCTTTCCCTTCCGCAAGTAAAGGTGCGTTCGCGGGTATTTCAGAGGCGGCCGCAAAGTGCAGGCTCACGCGTACGCGATTGACTTGGCCCCGGGAACGGACGCGCTCCACGATCTCCTGGCCGGTATAGCAGCCCTTCGTATAAGAAATATGGGTATCCTGCAGAGCCGCCTCTTGGGGAATTTGCTTTTCCCCAAAGTCATACCCAAACCACGGAATTCCCAGTTCCAATCGCACCGTATTCAAGGCCTTGTAGCCCACGGGGCCGCCACCTTCCCGGCGCACGGCTTTTTCCAGCAGGTTCCAGAGGTCGGCGGCCTTTGCAGCAGCGACCAGGAATTCAGCCCCGGCAATTCCACCTGGCGAGCGTTTGCTCACTCGGCAAGTAATCCCACCGGCCGTCGTTTCCCTTGACTCCAGCTCACCCATTCCTGCAAGGTCTAGCGCACTCACCGCCCGGGCAACGGCCGCAGCCTTTGGTCCCTCAATGCCCAGCGTTGCGAATGCGTCTGTACTGTCGGTCAACGTCACATCGTCCATGATGATGTACTTGTCCATCGCGGGGATCAGACGGTCCCGAATCATGGCGTAGGAGACGCAGAAAAGCTTTTCTGGAAATGCATAGGCTTCGATTTCCGCCAGAATGTGCCCCTGGGGGCTCAGAAACAAGGAAACTGTAGCGTGATTTTCCTTCAAGCCCTTGATGTCATTTGTCAGGATTGCATTGAGATACCGCACGCGGTCCGGCCCAGTGAACTCGAGATAAGTCCGGTAATTTTTGTCCAATAGGGCGGCACTTTGGCGAAGTGTCCGGTATTCCGCTTGCCAGTCGCCGAAGCTATCCGGCAGCTCGCAGGCGAACCACACACCCATTTTCGCCGCGCCCTTGCGGTGCGATTCGCCTAGTACGGTTGTCAGAGTGCCCGTTGGTGCTTCCACGTTCTGCCGTCCCTTCAGCCAAGTACACAACCCAGTCTAGCAAACCGATTGCCTCAAAGAATGATGCGCTGGAAGGCCAATGATATACTTCACTCGTCAGCGACATGAACCCCGCACACCGAATGCCCGATGCGACTAACCGGGAGATGATCTATCTCAAGATTCCGGTTGGTCTGCTGCAATGCAACTGCTCGATCATCGGAGATCCCCGCACGCTCGAGTGCATCGTGGTGGATCCCGGCGACGAGGTCGAGCGCATCCTCAGCTTGATCGGGCGGTACAGCCTGAAGGTGAAAGCGATCGTCAGCACGCACGCGCACATCGATCATGTGGGCGGTCTCGCTAAACTTTACCAGTACACCGGCGCGCCCGTAATGATGCACAGTGACGATCTACCGCTCTACCGGGGGATGGAAGTGCAGGCCGCTTTCCTGGGGGTCCGCCCTCCCGAACTGGTCGAAGTTCACCAATTGCTCAAAGAGGGCGACGCACTGCAGTGGGGCGATTTTCTGGCGAACGTCATGCATACCCCCGGTCACACACCGGGCAGTGTCTCGCTGTACCTGCCTACGGATGGGGTCAATGCGACTTTGACCCAGCCACAACTCTTTTCGGGAGACACGCTGTTTGCGGGAAGCATTGGCCGCACAGACCTGTGGGGTGGATCGTTCGAGGAGATTCTCTCCTCACTGAAGGATAAGCTCATGCAATTGCCCGATTCCACCATCGTCCACCCCGGTCACGGTGCTAGCACGACCATTGGTCACGAACGGGACAGCAACCCCTTTTTGAAGTAATCTCTCGCCGCTTTATAACTGCTCCGTCCGCCCTCGAGGTGTCATGGGAAACGAAGCGCCCTGCACGTTACAGTATGCAGGTAAGACTTTCTCCGGGAAAGCGTTCCTGGAATCGTCGGAAATCATTTTTCGCGGCGATCTACGACTGAAAATTGCGATCCAAGATATAACTGCTGTCGAACTGAAAGAGGGAGAACTCCGCGTACGCACTAAGGAGGAGCTTGCCGTCTTTGACCTTGGCCCTTTCGCTGCAAAATGGTGCGAGAAAATCCGGAATCCCAAGTCGTTACTCGATAAGCTCGGCGTGAAGCCCGCACAATCTGTTTCCCTCATCGGCAGCTTTCCCGGCGAGTTCCTCTCCGACCTCAAGAAACGAGGTGCACAGGTCACGAAAGGCAAAATCGCCAAGGATGCGCCGTGGATTTTTCTCATGGCTAACGAAAAACGGGAGCTGCAAGATCTGTCATCCCTGGCTGAGTCTGTTGAAGGCGGCACGGCCCTCTGGCTGGTTTACCCAAAAGGGAAGAAAGCCATCACCGAAGCGCTCGTGCGTACCGCCGGGCTCAAGGCGGGACTTGTGGACATTAAAGTTGCCAGTTTTAGCGTTACCCACACCGCGCTCAAGTTCGTCGTACCGAAATCCAAGCGCTAGCCAGCATTCTGCGCGCTTTGCCGCGCCTTGCGCAATTCCTCCATCACAGATTGGATCAGCTCTTTCGCGTTTGTCAGTTCCTGCGAAATCATACGCAAATCCATCGCGGGGACGGTGGGATTCCTCTGGCTGGTGCAATACACACCGTGCTGGCCCGTCAACACGAGCGCGTTCGTGATTCGATCGAGCGAGACAGCCAACCGGCCGCGTTCTCTGCCAAACATCTGCTCGTACCGTTCCAGCTCTTCCTGGTGCTCTTCAAATGCGGACATGCGCCCCTTCTTTCCGGGTGTGACAAATTTACAGGTTCTTGCCGGTTGCACATCGGGCACAGGGTTCCGGCACTAAACTTTACGCTAACCCATCGTCCCGCCATAATCCACTTGAGCTTGTGCAGAAAGCGGTTTCGACATGAGTTTTCCAGAGCAGGCGGCTAGTCAGTACGTCCCATTTGGCAGCAGGCCCGAAGGGAATTGGGAGCACCGAACCATGCGACGTTCAGACCTTGTACAGTACAAAGAAAAAGAAAATGGACGCATTGCGCGCACCTCTCAGATCGTCTTTGGAGAACGACAGCATTTGCTCCGTGTCCTGGACTCGCTCGAAGGAACCAGCCTTCCTATTGCGCGCTTGCAGCAGGAACGCCGCATGCTGGAGGAACTCATCCATGCGCGCACGCGTGAGCTGAACCACATCAACACGGCCTGGGATGAAAAGATTGGCTTAGTGCTGAGCGCGGAAGCCAAACCCGAAATGCTCGAAAAATTATCTAAACAAGCCCCGAAGGAAGATTTTTATCTGTTACGGCTGATTAGCGAGCATCCCCGCGCCAATGCCAAGACCCTAAACCGGTTGGCACGCCATCCCTACGGCGCTATTCGTGAAAACGTGGCCCGCCATCCAAACGCAGACGCGAATACACTGACGTTTCTCAGTCGGGACAAGTCTCAGCCGCTGTGGTATCTGGTGGCGTTCAATCCCAACACTCCCACGCCGCTGCAGCGGAAGCTGCGCGATCGCCTTAAGCGCCTCGGGGACGTCCAAGCGGGGCGGTAGGTCGATCGCCTCATTTCCTTGCTTTTCATTCCCTTTGACAGAATAAGAAGCTGCGTTTGCTTTTTCCGCGGTCCTCCGCAGGAGCGTGAAAGGAATTTCTTGAGCTCAGATCAGCCAAACGGGCGCTAGAATACTCGGCAATGGGCTCGCCGTCGAATCCAAGAATCCAGGAACAGCGCGGGACTTCTTTCCCCTCTTCCACGAGCCCAAAATCGTGGCGCAGTCCATCACCGAATCTCCTGGTATACCTTCTCCTTTCGCTTGTGCTCCTGATACCTTGCTTCTGGCACGCTCACATCGAAGCGGGAGACCTCGGCAGTCATGTCTATAATGCGTGGCTTGCCGAACTTGTGCAGCAGGGCAAAGCTCCTGGGGTGTACACGGTCTGGCAGTGGGATAATATTCTGTTTGATCTGCTGTTGTTCTACGCCGCTAAAGCGTTTGGTTTTGTCGCGGCAGAAAAAATCACCGTTTCTCTGTGCGTCCTCATTTTTTTCTGGGGCGTTTTCGCGTTCATGGAAGCCGTGGGCGGCAAGTCGCCATGGTTGCTCACGCCCCTGATTGCCATGCTGAGCTACAGCTATATCTTCCACATGGGTTTCATGAACTATTATTTGTCTCTCGGCCTGGCGTCCATTGGCCTATCGCTGGCTTGGCCGGCACGCCGGAATGGACTGATTGCCGCTGTCGTCCTTACCCCCGTCATGCTACTGGCGCACCCACTGGGATTTCTGTGGTTTGTCGGGACCGCGGCCTACCGTCTGCTCTGGCTGCGGTTACTTGGTAGATCAAATCTTCTTCTTCCCGCGGGGGCCCTTCTGGTTCTCATCAGCACGCGATGGTTTGTGGCCCACCACCGTGGCTACGAAGTCGAATGGCGGGCGACACCTGTTTGGCAACTCAACGGTGCGGACCAGTTCCACGTGTTCGGAGAGCGCTATGTCTGGTTTACTTTGGCGGTTGCAATTTTTTTCCTTTCGGCTACGGTAATTGCTTTTTGGGACGAATTGTCCCGCCGCCAGTTTTGCACGGACCGTCGTCAAATCGTCGAACTCTACTTTATCGCTTTCTGTGCCACGACCTTATTGCCTGAGAATCTCCACACTGATCCCACCGGAGGATGGATTGGTGCGCTGGTCACACGGTTGACGCTCGTCAGCGCCATCTTCGGATTTTGCTGGCTTGCTTCGTTACCCGCACGCACTTGGCACCTTCTGTATTCCACGATTTGCGCGGCCGCATTTTTCACCTGCATTTATCAAGATACGGGCTTCCTCAATCGCATGGAGGCCAGTACGCGGCGTATCACGGCGAAGCTTCCCTTTGGCACGCGCACGCTTTCTACAATTTTTGCTCCCAATGGTTATCGCACAATTTATCTGCACATTCCCGACCGGGCCTGCATCGGTCATTGCTTCCTGGTTTCCAATTACGAGCCTTCCACCCGGCAGTTCCGCGTCCGCGTTCAGCAGGGAAGTCCTGTGGTCACCGCTTCGGTGGATGACAGCGAGGATATGCAATCCGGTACGTATGACGTGCAAGACGAAGACCTCCCGCTGAAGCAGATCTACCAGTGCCAGGCTTCGGACCTCACCAAAATCTGCATACGCGACCTTGCGGAAGACGAAAAGAACGGTCGACTGGGCTACCACCCCATCAGCAATCCGTTCTTCTCACAAAACCCCTGATGCCTTCGGCTGTTCCGCTGGGGAAGACATATTGGCTCTTGTATCAGTCCAATTTCTGCTAAAATACGCCTAGGGTGAGAGACAATGCTGCCATTACACCTGCAACCCGAAAGCCACATCCCTCTGTACATCCAGCTACGCGATCAACTGCGCTCCCTCGTTCATGCCGGTGACCTTCGTCCTGGCGACCGCATTCCCGCCAGTCGCGAACTTGCACAAATTCTTGGTGTGCATCGCACCACGGTTGCTAACGCCTACGCCGAACTGGAATCCGAAGGCTTGATTCAGGGCCATGTCGGCCGTGGTACCTTCATTCGCAACAACGGCAACGGTTTGAAAATTACTCCGCCGGCCCCCCCGGCGCTCAACGGCAATTCGGACGGCCTGCGCTGGGAACTGCTGTTTGCCGACGAACGCAGCGAAGAAATCCTGACTCGGCTTACTGCCTCGGCTCCTGATCATGCCTTGTCGTTTGTGATGGCGCGGCCCGCCGAGGAGTTCTTCCCCGTGGAGGAATTGCAGGTTTGCTCCCAGGCGGCCCTCCGTCGTGAAGGCCAAGAGATTCTCAATCTTGGCGCTTCCGATGGCTATGCCCCCCTGAAAGAAGCGCTGCTGGACTTCCTCGAGAGCGATGGATTTTCTGTTAAAGGTGATTCGCTGCTCATTACGGACGGTTGCCAGCAGGCGCTGGACCTGATTGCTAAAGCGTTTGTCCGTTCCGGAGACACGGTCGTTTTGGAAAACCCCACATATCCTGGGGCTTCAGCCGTTTTCAATGGCGTTCACGCGCGATGCCTCGGTGTCCCTGTTCGCACCCACGCCGAGCCGGGAAGTCCCTTGGGAATTGATCTCGGAGCACTGGAATCCACGCTTGCGGCCAACCGGGTCAAACTCTTGATTCTTACGCCGGATTTCCACAATCCCACCGGTACTTCCATGCCAGTTGCTTCGCGCCGCCGCGTGCTGGAACTTGCCGGGCGCTACCAGGTTCCTGTCGTCGAAGATCATATCTATGCTCGTTTGTATTCTCAAGAGGAGCGTTTGCCGTCCCTCAAACAGCTCGACCGTTCCAACATCGTCATTCACATTGATAGTTTTGCGAAGGTAGCGTTTCCCGGTCTGCGTGTCGGCTGGATTATTGCGCCCCCCGCCGCAATCGAACGCCTTCGTCTGGTGAAGCAGATGACCGATTTGCATACCGACCAACTCGCCCAAGCGACACTCGCGGAGTTCCTCAAGCGGGGCTTATTCCAGAAGCACCTGGTGCGCATGCGCAAGATTTATACGGAACGGCTGAATGCGCTCGACGAGGCTTTGCGGAAATTCATGCCGGAGGGTGTGCGCTGGACGCGTCCGGAGGGAGGCATGTGTTTCTGGCTGGAGCTTCCTCCCGGTTTCGACGCCAGCGAACTGATGATGCATGCGCGCGAACGAGGTGTCTTGTTTGCCCCAGGCCGCTATTTCTATGTGCAATCGCCGCTGCCTAACACGTTGCGCCTCGGCTTTGCCAGTTTGAACGAAAAACAGATCGCTCGCGGCGTTTCCACGCTGTCGGAACTCCTGAAGGTCGAAATGCGCAAGCGCCAACGGGGCTCGCGCCGTGCCGAACGAGCCCATGTAGCTCTCGTCTGATCCGTGGAAATGAACATGGCAAACATTCTCAAACTGCATCCGAAAGTAACCAACCATTGTTTTGGTTGTGGTGCAGCCAATCCGGCGGGCATGAAACTCTCGTTCGACCTGGACTTCGATGCCCGTCGCACGCGCGGGTCGTTCACGCTCGGACCGAATTATGCCGGCGGAGCAGGCTTCGCACACGGGGGCATTATCGCGGTTGTTCTAGACGAGGCCATGGGCAAGCTTTCCCGCCTGGCGGAGGAGCGTGCCGTTACCGCGGAAATGACCATCGAGTACAGGAAGCCCGTGCCCGTCGATACGCCGATTATCGTGGAAGGGTGGCAGGAAGAAGAGAAGGGAAGGAACCGGTTTCGCGTCGCGGAAATTCGCGATTTGCACGGGAACGTGCTGGCTCGTGGAACAGGACGGTTTGTCATCGTTCAAGACAGTCATTTCGCCGAAGCAGTCCGGCCCAGCCAACAGAATTCGTGAAGTTCGATATTGAGAGGAGAAGGAAATGGCAACCAAGAAACCTAACGGAAGTGCTCACAACAATGGGGCCAAAGGCTCCAACGAATGGCGCGTCAAAGTCGGCCTGGCCGAAATGCTCAAAGGCGGCGTGATCATGGACGTCACCAACGCCGACCAGGCGCGCATCGCCGAAAAAGCAGGTGCCTGCGCCGTGATGGCCCTGGAGCGGGTACCGTCGGATATTCGCAAAGAAGGCGGCGTGGCCCGCATGGCCTCCATCAAGGTCATTCGAGAAATCATGAAGACGGTCACCATCCCGGTGATGGCCAAGGTTCGCATCGGGCATTTCATGGAGGCAGAAGTTCTGCAAGCGCTGGAAGTTGATTTCATCGATGAGAGCGAAGTGCTGACACCCGCCGACGAAGAAAACCACGTGTGGAAGCACGATTTTCGCGTGCCCTTCGTATGCGGTGCACGCAACCTCGGCGAAGCGCTCCGTCGGATCGCCGAAGGCGCGGCCATGATTCGCACCAAGGGGGAAGCCGGCTCGGGCAATGTGGTCGAAGCCGTACGGCACATGCGCACGATCGTCAGCGAGATGCGCGGCCTGACCACGCTTCGCGACGATGAGCTCATGCGTAAGGCCAAGGAGTATGGCGCGCCGCTCGACCTGATCCGGGAAGTTGCCCGTCTCGGCAAGCTGCCTGTTCCCAATTTCTCCGCGGGCGGGATTGCTACACCCGCCGACGCCGCGCTTGTCCGCAAACTAGGAGCAGAAGCGGTATTCGTCGGGTCCGGAATTTTCAAGAGCAGCGATCCCGAAGCGCGGGCGAAGGCGATTGTGAAGGCCACCACACACTTCGAAGATCCCAAGGTGGTTCTGGAAGCTCACGAACAACTCGGCGAAGCCATGCCTGGCATTGATGTCCGCCAATTGGAAGAAAAGGATTTGCTAGCCACACGTGGATGGTGATCCATCAAGCCAGCCCGCTTCAATTCTGGAATGACCGGTTGTGCGACCGGCTTGCTTAGATGAAATCATGAAAATTGGCATTCTCGCCATTCAAGGTGATTTTGAGGCTCACGCGGCGATGCTCCGCAGGCTAGGAGCCGACACAGTCGAAGTCCGCACGGTCACCGATCTGGATGGCTGCGATGGCCTGGTCCTACCCGGGGGAGAAAGCACCACACAGTTGCAGTTCCTCGAAGAAGAAGGACTCTACGACGCAATTCGCAAATACGCGGACCAGGGTGGGGCCATCTTTGGCACGTGCGCCGGCGCCATTCTCTTGGCAACCAAAGTAAAGAATCCGGCCCAGGAGTCGCTGAAACTTCTGGACATGACGGTATTGCGCAATGGCTATGGCCGGCAACTGGCAAGCGACGTTTTTTTCGGTTCAACGACACTCAAGAAAGAGCCCCTCGAGATGGTGTTCATTCGAGGTCCGATGATCGAAAAGGTGGCTCCCGGAGTGACAGTTCTTGCGAAATTGGATGGCAAGCCCACACTCGTGCAGAAGGGGCATATCCTGGCCGCAACCTTTCACCCCGAGCTGACAAACGACCCGACCGTGCACAAATACTTTGTGAAATTGGCTTCCAATGGTTCCGCACCTGGTTCCGTATCGAAGAAATCGCACCGTTAGCGAGACGGATTCGTTTGCATGCCCGCGTGTGTTTGTGTTTCAGTAATCTGCCCTGCTCCGCGCTACAATCTTTCTATGCCGCCCGTGCAGAAACTCCGGGTCCTCTTTGTCTGCCTAGGCAATGCCTGCCGCAGTCCCATGGCGGAAGCCATCGCGCGCAAGCTCGCCTCCGATACCATCGAACCTTCGAGTGCGGGCTTGTTTCCGCTGGGAAGTATTCCGGAAATTACAGGAAAAACTCTGTTGGCCAACGGATATCCGATCCATGGGATTTCGTCCAAGCCGCTGCGCCGCGTCAATGTGGATCACGCGGACCTGATCATCAACATGGCCGGCCGACCCATTGACAACCTTTTCAGCGCTGCGCGACCTGTCAGTGATCCGCAGGTCGCCAAGAAAGTGGAAGCCTGGCAGGTTGAAGATCCCTATGGCGAAGACGCAGCCACATATCAGAGAATTTTAGAGGAACTTGAGTCTCGAGTTTTGTTGCTAGCCGCCCGCGTCAGAGAACGCCGGCGAGCTGCCAGTTCTTAACGCTTACCGGAGACCCTTTGCGCCGCGAAAAAACCAGTGTTTCACAGGAAGATTACCTCAAAGCCATCTGGGAGATGCGTGAGGAAAACCAGGTTCCCATCAGCGCACGGTTGGCCGAAGAACTGGACGTCACCCCTCCTGCGGTTACGGCAGCGGTGAAGCGCATGGCCCGTGATGGCCACGTCAAAGTTCATTGCGGCGGCCAGATTCTGCTCACCGCCAAAGGCCGACAGGTCGCGCAGCACCTGATGCTCCGGCACCAGCTTGCAGAAATGTTGCTTACCGAGGTGATCGGCTTACCTTGGGCGGAATCGCACGCCGAGGCAGATCGCATGGAGCATGCCATATCTCCGGAGATTGAGGCGCCCCTCGTGAAACGCTTCGCCGGGCATAAGTCGTGTCCGCACGGTGTCCCGCTCCGGGGCGGCGTCGCGCAACTCCGCAAACAGGGAGGTGTACTGCTGTCGGAATTGCAGGCCGGCGATTCTGCGGAGATTCTCTGCGTCTATGAAAAAGACGAAGGCTTCCTCGATTTTCTCCAGAACCTTCACCTGCTGCCCTCCAGCAAGGTGGAAGTGCTCAAGCGCGGCTATGACGAAACACTGACACTGCGCGTCGCCGGCCAGACTATCCATCTTGGCAAGACCGCGACGTCTCGCATTTGGGTGCATCGCGCCGCCCATTAGCAGCGATCGTCGCAGAATGGAGCTGCTCTAGGATTTCGCTGCGCGTTCCAGTTCCGCAATGTCGATCTTCCTCATCTTCAGCATGGCTTGCATTGCGTTGGGATTCTTGATCAGGTCAGGCAACTTTGCCGGGACGATCTGCCAGGAAAGCCCGAACTTGTCCTTCAGCCACCCGCATTGGCTCTCTTGTCCACCCTCGACGAGTTTGGCGTAATACTCATCCACCTCCTGCTGCGAGTCGCACCGCACCACCAGGGAAATGGCTTCGGTGAACTTGAACAAGGGACCGCCGTTCAGCGCGGTGAACGTTTGGCCATCCAGTTCGAAGGCGATTGTCAGCGGCTTCCCCTTGGCCACTTGGTCGTCACGCACTTCGTCCAGGCGGCGAGAGTTCTTGAACACACTGAGATAAAAATTGACCGCTTCTTCAGCGTTTGAATCGAACCACAGCATCGGAGTAATGCGGGGGAAGTGCGGGAAAGCGCCCATGGAAGTAACCTCACCTTATGGCATTCTTCGCAACGCGCCGGGGCGGTCTGCACCCCGGACCGGCGAGCGGAAGTAGCCTATTGTAATCATATATCACTTGCATTATGCAAGTAATATCAGTAGCCTTCTCTCCTGACGGAGAAATCCAAGCGGGAGAGACGCGATCATGAAGGTAAGAACCTATCTCAACTACGGCGGCAATGGCGAGCAGGCCTTCGGATTTTACAAGAAGCACCTTGGGGGAAAAATCACCGCGATGCTGACCCACGAGCAAGCGCCGGATCCGAGTAAAGTCCCAGACAATTGGAAAAAAGCCATCTTGCATGCAAGAATCCTGATTGGTGATGCGGAGATCATGGCCAGTGACGTCCCTCCGGATCGCTTTGCGCCCATGCGTAGTGTCTATCTCTCTCTCAACGCCGACAGTTCGGAGGAGGCAGAGCGCTTGCATGGTCTCCTTTCGCAGGGCGGCCAGATCTTTATGCCGATGCAGGAGAATTTCTTTGCTTACCGGTTCAGCATGCTGCGGGATAAATTTGGCACATCCTGGATGATCATCCACGAACGTCCGGCGCCTCCGAGGGCCTAAGAAAGCGGATCGAGCGGCGGTATCCCAGCCGCTGCAAGTCCTTGGACCCAAACGCTTTGTGCAGTGCTCGCTGGCTTAGCGTTCTACCCTGGAGGCCATAGCCTTCCTTTACAACTTTTTACAATCCTTTGCGGCAGCTTGACACACTCCATTTGGAGGGTCTTTATAGTCTCATCACGCAGGCAGATGCACTGACGTGGCGAGTGAGGGAGAGAATGTCAAAAAAGTGGCGCCTAACGGACCGCACGAAAATGCTCCTAAAGCTGGAGCTAGCCATTACGGTTCCCGCCTTGGCGCTCATGGCCTTCAGCATCTGGAACCTCAAGCACATTCAGCGCAGCAAGTTTATCGAGGCAGCCATGCAGCGGGACTTTCGGTCCGTTCTGAAGATTGCCGAGAAGAAGACGTGGATAAAAGTAGACGAACTGGTCGAGCCTGCCTTGAAGCAGTTCCCCAATATCAACGAAGGCGAGATGAGGATCAAAGCCGACCTCGACCGCCTTCTCCGTGAGCATCCGGAGTTTGCCTACGCCATCGTTTACGACAAGAACTGCCACCTGATGGTCAGCGCCATCCAGCCGAACCGCGAACATGATGAAGACTTTTGGGAGCACGCACAGGAATCGATCAATAATGCTGCGAGTTGGCTGCCCATCCAAGCTCCTTCCATGTCCGAGGGCCTTCGAATGATGGCCGAGAAGGGCGACAACTACCAGTTTTACGGCGACTGGATGGCGCGGCATAAACATCATTTTTATTCGAACGGGGCTTACTTTCTTCCTCCGGGTGTAGAGAAGGAGGAAGTCGCGCTCGCCATCCTGTCTTTTGACGAGGACTATCTTCGCGGAACTTTTTTTCCTTCCATTATCAAGGACGTGCTGAGCAGCAAGGCCAACGGACTGAAGAACGATGCGAATCCCCCAGCAATTATGATCCATTCCCCCATGGACTCCACCCCATGGGTGGCTTCTTCGACCTGGGATGGGGGTAAACCAGAGGTGGACTACTCCTTCGATGATGTATTCCAGAATTTGGTCTGGTCGATCAAGTATCCGGGAAGGACGATTGCGGATTACGGCGCTGAATTCCTGAGGTACAACTATACGATTCTCGGGGCGCTTTCGTTCCTGATGATTGGCGGGATCTTCCTCACCTACCGTAATGTTTCGCGGGAGATGAATCTTGCACGGCTGAAGTCTGACTTCGTCGCCAACGTATCGCACGAATTGCGTACCCCGCTGGCATTGATCCGGCTCTATGCAGAGACTTTGGAGCTTGGCCGCCTGAACTCGAAGGAAAAATATCAGGAATATTTCCGGATTATCCGTGAGGAAAGTGAGCGCCTTTCTGCGCTGATCAACAATATTCTGGACTTTTCCCGGATCGAGGCTGGCCGCAAGGAGTACGAATTTAAGGAGACCAACCTGCCGGAACTCGTTCGCTCCACGCTCGATTCCTATCGTTTCCAGATCGAACAAAACGGGTTTGCGCTCGAGGAAAACATCGCTCGGGATATTCCCCCCGTGAATGTGGACCGCGAAGCCATAGCTCGGTCCCTGCTGAATTTGGTGAACAACGCGCTGAAATACTCAAAAGACAAAAAGTACATTGGTGTGAGCTTGTATCGAGCCAACGGTTCCGTGAAGCTCGAGGTTCGTGATCATGGCATCGGCATTCCCGCCGGCGAGCAGGAGAAGATCTTCGAAAAGTTCTACCGTTGCGGCGATCCTCTGGTTCACAACATCAAGGGTTCCGGATTGGGCCTGTCCCTGGTTCGCCATATCGTGCGGGCGCACGGCGGGGACGTTAAGGTGGAGAGTTCCCCGGAAAAAGGCAGCACGTTCACAATCGCTTTGCCGTTGGATCCGTCTACACAGACGGGGCCAGCGATCGCATGAGGCCTACGGAATGCCAGGTGGTGGTATGGTCCGCAAAGGTCAAAAGGGAGAGGTCATGGGAGCAAGTAAGATTTTGATCGTCGAGGATGAACCGAACATGGTTTCCGGCCTACGCGATAATTTTGAATATGAGGGCTTTCAAGTGATCACAGCCCTGGATGGCGTGGATGGTTTGGAGCGCGCCCTCAAGGATTCGCCGGACCTGGTGGTGCTCGACGTGATGATGCCGCGTATGAGCGGACTGGATGTCTGCAAGCAACTTAAGGCCAAGCGTCCTTCGATTCCGATCATTATGCTGACGGCGCGCGGCCAGGAAGTCGACAAAGTGGTGGGCCTGGAGCTGGGGGCGGATGATTACGTCACAAAACCGTTCTCCATTCGCGAACTTCTCGCCCGCGTTAAGGCGGTTCTCCGCCGGACGCACACGCTTCCAAAAGAGCAGGACAGCTACACCTTCGGCGACGTGGAGGTCAATCTGCGCAGTTACCAGGTAAGCCGCAGCGGCCGGCGCGTGGAATTTTCAAGCAAGGAGTTTGAACTGCTCAAACATTTTCTCTGCCATTCCGGAGAGACGTTGAGCCGAGACCGGCTCCTCGACGAGGTTTGGGGTTACGAGAACTTCCCCACCACCCGTACCGTGGATGCTCACATTGTTCGCATTCGCCAAAAGCTCGAACCGATTCCGGAGGAACCTAGATATTTTCTGACTGTGCATGGAGTTGGTTACAAATTCGTAGGATGACACGACCATGATGACCTTTACTGAAAGAATGCTCGAAATCCGGCGCACTCAGGAAGGCGTGTCAGAACAAGCTCTGGCTGCTACCGGAGGCGATCTGGCGGAGAATGCGCAGTTCTTCTCCGATGAACTGAGTGCGCTCCGCCGTGATCACGCGAAACTGCAGCAAGCCGTCTTTGAAGCCGCTCAGGTGCAACGCAGGCTCTGCGCCCCGCGTGAGCTTACCTGGCGCGAGTTCGAAATTGCGGGAGAAATATTTCCGGTCCGCCATCTTTCGGGCGATTTTTTTAAGGTCATGGAATTGGGTTCGGCCCTGGGCATGGTCCTGGGCGACATTGCCGGAAAAGGATTAACCGCGGGAATTTGGCAGGCTCATCTGATGGGCTTGATTCAACGGTCTGCGCGCAGACATGCGAACCCAGCCGTGGCCGTTGCCGAGGTCAACAATGAGCTGTGTCAAGATGATGCCCCGCCGCTGACCGCACTTTTCTTTGCGAGAATCGATCCGCGGTCAGATGAGCTA
Source organism: Candidatus Acidiferrales bacterium (assembly GCA_963775865.1). Lineage (GTDB taxonomy): Bacteria > Acidobacteriota > Terriglobia > Acidiferrales > UBA7541 > Acidiferrum. Next base: position 85,155 of record CAVZKU010000005.1, read on the forward strand.
GTTTACTGCAATGCGGGGCTGCCGGCTCCGCTGCTTTTCAGGGACAACAAGACGCTGGAACGGCTCGAAGAAGGTGGCCCGATGCTCGGTGCTGTGAAAAATGGCGCCTTCCGCACAGGGAAAGTGACCCTAGGTCCAGGCGATATGCTGGTCGTCTATTCCGATGGCGTGACGGAATGCCGCAATGCTCAGGACGATGAGTTCGAAATGCAGCGGCTCACCACTGCCCTTGCAGCAGTCTCGGGCCTGAGCGCAAATAAAGCCCTGTTCTCTTTGTTAGGAACCATCCTTGATTTTGCAGACTCGTGCTCGCCTCACGATGATGTAACCCTTTTGGTTGTTCGGCGACGCGGCGGTAGGAAAAGAGAGCAGTCCCGCTCGCGCACCAAGGCTTTTTCGGCTCCTCTACGGCGGCCCATTCGGTCTCGCGGCCGAAGAACTCCGCCCGTGGAGGATACCGTTCCAAATAGCTGAGCAGCGGTACACCCACGGGGCTACGAGTTGTGTAACTCGGATCCGGAACTCGTGGTGTGCCCATCTTCACTGGCAAAGGAGTGGTTATGGCAACGCGATTCAACTCAATGCTCTTCGAAGAAGCCGGGCTTGGCACGGCTCTGAATCAGGCCCTGCAAACTTGTCCGGAGGTTTTGAGCTCTCTCTACACTGCGTACTATCCGCATGTGCTGCAGGTCTGTCGCCGGTTTTTTCGGCAGCCGGAAGATGCAGAGGATGCGGCGGCGGAGGTGTTCCTGAAACTTCACACGGTCCTCGTCAAAAAAGATGAGGAGCATCCCTTTCGCCCGTGGGTCTGCCAGGTTGCAGGCCGGCATTGCATCGACAAGTTGCGCCGGCGGAAGCGTGAGAAATGCTCGGCCGTGGCCGGAGATATGCTTTGCGCCGTCCCCGACGTTTACACTCCTTCGCCACTGTCTCAGGTTTTGCACAAAGAGGCGAAACGCCAGGTGCGAGAAGAACTGAATCGTTTGCCAGATTATTACAAGGTTCCCCTCATGCTCCGCTATTACAAGCGTATGAGCTATTCCGAGATTGCCCGTACCCTTAACCGGGGTCTCCCAGCGGTCAAAACGATTATTTTTCGCGCAAAGAGCCGACTGCGGCGCAACCTGGGACACTTGGAGAAGTCTCGGCGAGAGCAGGTTCTAAACGAGGAGGTCGCGTCGATCTCCTGAAGGTCGTGCGCCCTAGCGCATGTCTTCGAGGAGGATTTTCAACCTTCCGTAGCCGGCCCGGCTGACCGGCAACTTCACGCCACTCGTCAGAATGGCTACCTTGCTGTCTTTGCCATACGGTTCGATTCGGGCGACGCGTTCCAGGTTCACGATGTAGGACCGATGGATGCGCACAAACATTGCCGGATCCAAGGCTAGTTCCAGGCCGGAAATCGTCTGCTGCTTCAGGTGCTTCTTTCCCTCGCTGACCAGCGACACGTAATCGTCGAGCGCCTCGGCATAATCCAGTTTATTCACGGCAATCAAGCTCACCTTCGACCCATCTTTGACAACGATCCTCTCTGCATATTGTCCCGTGGGACGGGAAGCGGCCGCCAACTCCGCCGCGTCGACCTGTTTCTTTCCCTCCTGACTCTTGGCGCGTTCCAGAGCCGCCTCGAACCGCGCTCGGCTGAACGGCTTCAGAAGGTAGTCCACCGCATGGACTTCAAATGCTTTCATCGCGTATTGATCAAACGCGGTCACAAAGATGATGGACAAACCGGTGCGATCAATCAGTTCCAACACATCAAATCCAGTCAATTTTGGCATCTGCACGTCCAAAAAAAGCAGGTCTGGCTTGTGCTCCCCGGCGGCCTTTACCGCTTCCATTCCATTTCCACATTCGGCGGCGATTTCGATTTCCGGGTGAGTGCCCAGCATTTCCCGGACAAGCTTCCGCGCCAGTTCCTCATCGTCGACGATCAGCGCTTTCCAGGTACGTTTGTTGACGTTCACTTTGCTTTCTCCGTCTCCGCGGGAAACGATAACCTTACTCGAAAGACTTCGTCTTCCGCGCTGGCTTGTAGCTGCGCCTCGTTCCCATAGCGCGCCTCCAGCCGCCGTTGCACGTTTTTCAATCCAACACCATTTTTCCGGGAACCCCCCGCTTCGGGGTCCCAGGAGTTTTCGACGGTCAGGGACATGCGCGTGCCATTTCTTGACGCTTGCAGACGGATCCATCCGCCCTCGGGCATCTGGGCAATTCCGTGGACGACTGCGTTTTCGAAGAGCGGCTGAAGCAGCAGCGGCGGCAGCAAACACTCCTTCGCCTCCTCCTGAATTTCTTCCTTTACGGTCAGGCGCTCGCCAAACCGCACTTTTTCAATCGCGCAGTATTTTTCCAGCAGACCGACCTCTTCTCTCAAAGGAATGACGGCCTTCTCCCCCATTCCCAGCGTCAGTCGAAGAAAATCCGCCAGGGAAACACACATCTCCCGTGCGCGCCCTGGGTCGATGCTGGTGAGGGCACTGATCGAATTCAGACTGTTATAGAGGAAGTGCGGATTAATTTGTGCCTTCAAGGCGCTTAATTCCGCTTCCCGAGCGCGCACACTGGATTCTGCTGCCCGCTCCTGCGCCTCCTGGCTGGCGTTCTGAGCAATTAGCGCATACTGAACCGCCACGCTTAGAAGGTAATAGAAGATCCCAGCGGCATATAACATTTCGGTCTTCTGCGTGTACTCGCTGTATGTCCCGCTCCATCCGGACGCCGCGTCCATTTCTCGCGCGATAATTCTTCCCACATGTACCCAGAAAAAGGTCAGGATCACCGCGGCAGTCACATGGATCGCCAGCACCCGCCATACCGGGGTGCGCGACAATGGCGCGGTGCGGCAGGAAAACGCGGCCGACCAAGCGCTCACCTGAGCCACGCCGGAAAGGATCGCGGCAAGTTCGAATGCGTGGACTTCGGACATCCCGGCCGAAGAGGACAGGAGTGTGCCCAGCATCAGCGCGAAGAACGCCCACCCGCACCAGAACACGATCTGCTGGATCTTCGCGATGCGAACGATTTTCATGATGTGATCAGTTTTTCACGGAAATTCCGCCAAAAAGCGCCCGGCCGCGAAGGATCAGCCGCTTCTTCGTGGCCGCGCCAGGAACATCTGGCAGAGGGGGCCTGGTTTCGTCGCTATATCCCCCGAAGATGTTCTGTCCATCCCAGACGACCATCCAGCGGTCGGGAATGACCAACTCGATTCCCCCAAATACTGCGTCCAGGTAAATGATCGCTTCTTCGCCTTCGATTTCCGCGGAACGGAAGTCCATCTCGACCCCGCCGAACACTGCCGTGATCTCACCACCCCTGAAATTGCTGGTATGGATGCGTCTTTCTACTCCCCCAAACAGGGCAAATCCCTGCACCGTGTCCCTCGCATCGCCATCCATTTGTGGATGGCGTGGCAAATCAAATCGTCCCCAGATCATCGCGACACCAGCCGCAATAATCAGCACCGGCCACAACGTGTCCCAAGTAAACGGGCGATAGCCCAGATGTTCGGCCATGAAAAAAGCGCCCAACAGAATGAGTAAGATTCCGCCAACGCGTTTGCCCTCATTCACGACCTTCGCAATTCCGATCACGATCAGCAGCAGCGGCCAGTACCGCCATATCCGTGCTCCGTTGATCACATTCATATGATCCAGCAGGATCAGCGTCCCAATCCCGATCAGGAGTGCCCCTGGCAGCCATCGGGAAGCCCCCCGGTTGCAGTAGACGCTGCTGCGAATCGACGTGTTTTGCTGATCGCTCACTTTTTCTCCGATGTTTCCAGTCTTCCTGCCTGCACGAAACGACTCATCCCCAGAATTGGCGCAGCGTGGTGATCATCGGCAGCCAACCGACGATCGCGGTAACGTGTCCCGCCACGTGCGACAGAACATAATCCATGCCGAATTGCATTTCCACAAGCGTGATTCCGATCCCCGCTGCCCATCCCGCACATAGTAGTCTGCGATTCCGCCCTGTTTGCCTTTTCGCTTCCGTCCCCATGGCCGCCTCCAGGTAGCCTTATCGGCCGCCCACAGTCAGGCTAAAGCTACGGGGAACTCCCTCGCACCCGCAAATCGGTGAACGTCCCCGGGGAATCGGTGAATGCCGTCGACGTGCCGGTTTTTGTCCGTACCCTGCCCGCACTTGAAAACGCGGGGGAATCCGTCTATCGTTGCCTCACACAATCCTTGCCGCCAGGTCTGGTGTTCCTGGCGATCCATACTCGAAGAGGTACCTATGTCCCAGAACCCTCCGGTCGCTACACGCACAACCGCCCCGCGTCATCACTGGTTGCTCTATGTCTTGTTCGCCTTTTTGGGGGCGCTCGTTACATTCGTTGGTGCACGGGCTCAGCAGAAAGTGTCTGACGATACAACCTTCCGAAAATTGATTGACGGTTATTGCGTGGCTTGGAGCAGCCAAAATCCCGACAATGCGGCCAAGTTTTACTCGAAGGATGCAGGCTTGACCTTCTACGATGTCGCGCCGTTCTCTTACACTGGCTGGACCGAATACAATGCTGGTGTACGCAAGAATCTCCTCGACAATACGGAATCTCTCTCCCTCACCGCCGGCAAAGAACTGAAGGTGACACGCCACGGCAACATTGCCTGGACCGTCGTTCCCATGCATGTCATCGCCAAAATGAAGGACGGCAAGACCATCGATTCCCCTGTTCGCTACACGGGGATTTGGGAAAAACACGGCAAGTCGTGGCTCCTGGTCCACGAGCACATTTCCGTGCCCATGGGTGGCTGAAGCGAACTGCTATAATTTACTTGCGGTTCTTAGCTTACGTTCATCACGGTGTGGAACATCTTCAAATTCTACTGGCTTGCCTCCCGCGGATACCGCCTTCAGCCCTGGAACAGTCCGTACATCCAATGGCGCTTTGAAACTTTCCTGGGCAAAGAAGCCGCACATCTCGACGCCCGCAAATTTCTCCAACTTTCCTGGAAATATCGCCACAACCTGAAATCCTTCGCCAACTGGGCTGCCGTCCGGCGCCGCGCCCAACACACCTGACCCCCAGCCGTTTACTGCACACGAAGAAGTTGCGGCTGTCCTCTCCGGCGTATAATAAGCAAGAGGTCTGTGAATCATGTCAACGCTCCAGATCCTCCAGTCCACTCCGGTCCTTCACGAAGCGCTTTGGTGGGAGCCCGAGCCCAATCACCGCGTCCATTGCTACCTTTGCCCGCGTCACTGCCATATCGGTCACGGCCAATCCGGGTTCTGTTATATCCGCGCCAATCAAAACGGCAAGCTCTACAGCCTGGGCTATGCTTCCCCAGCGGCCCTGCAGGTTGATCCTATCGAGAAGAAGCCGCTCAATCATTTCCTTCCGGGCTCGCGCATCTTCAGCATGGGCACGGCCGGCTGTAACATGGGCTGTTTCTTTTGCCAGAACTGGGATATCTCAAAGTCCCACCAGGATCAGGTTCACTCCAGGCACGTTCCTCCGGAAGAAGTTCCGATCCTCGCCAAGAACCATGGATGCCGTTCCATCGCGTTCACCTACAACGAACCCACGATTTGGGGCGAATACATTATCGATATCTGTAAAGCTGCCAAACCCCTTGGCCTCAAGACCGTCATGGTCAGCAACGGGTACATCACTCGAGAAGCATTCCACGATATCTACGACCACATTGACGCGGCGAACATCGACCTGAAGGCTTTCACGGAAAGTTTCTACGGCAAGATCACCCTCACGCACCTGCAGCCGGTCCTCGATACTCTCATTTGGCTGAAGGAGGAAACTCCGGTCTGGTTTGAGATTACGAACCTGATGATCCCCACCCTCAATGACGACCCCGCAGAAACACGTAAGCTTGCGGAGTGGATTCTCACGAATCTTGGTCCGGATGTTCCGCTGCACTTCACCGCGTTTCACCCGGATTTTAAACTTCAAGACAAGCCCCCGACCCCACCACAAACCCTCCATCAGGCGCGCCAAATCGCTCGCGAAGCCGGTATCCGCTTCGTCTACGAGGGAAATATCCATTCCGACGCCACCAATACTTACTGCCCTCAGTGCAACAACATCCTGATTCGCCGCTCCTGGCACAACGTACTGGAGAATCACCTCAAAGCAGGGAAGTGCCCGCGCTGTTCCGCCTCCATTCCCGGTAATTGGTCATAGTTCCTCAAAGGCAGAAGTTTGGGAACCGCCAGATTGGTGGGGCCGCCTCCTGGCCCGCCTCCTGGCTTGTCTCCCCTGAGAATTCCCGGCAAACTACTGCCACGCGCAGAATTGAGGAATGCATCCATGCCCCAGTCCGTAGAATCGCCGGCGGTTACCCAGGACAAACCTCGCACCTCTTCACCCTCTCGCTTTCAATGGCTCAACTGGTCCAGCTTTTTCCTCGCGCTCATCCAAAGCGTTTGCAGTACTTTCATCGCCCTGCATGGCATACGCCTTCTAGTGGGGCTTGGAGCTGTAGTCCTCGCGTCATCGGCTTGGCAACTCGCCGAGCGGTTGCATGTCGATGCGGTTCGTGTCCCCATGATGCTGATCGCACTGGTTGGTGCGGTATTGAATCTGCTAGCGCTTTGGCAAGTGCGCCGGCTTCGCCGCCGTTCCGCCGCGGCCTGGCGGCAGCAGCCTCTTTCCGAGCGCAAACGACGCTCCGAAAGTCTGCAACTTTTACTTTCCTTGCTTACACTTATTTTGTTGGCGGTCGAAGAAGCCGCGCACCTTAAACTCAAAGGCTCATTCTAACGACTAGAGAACGGGGGTAGCCTCCCAACTAAGGAGCATTCTGCCAAGCCGTCTTTTTCTTCGTAAGGTCAGTTCCAAAGTGCGGCTGGCTAATCACACCGTCCATTACCACTGCAACCATGGCACCAGCGTGCTTCCGCCGAAACAGTGGGTTAACGGGTTTGAGTAGAACCGATTTGATGCCGGTGGTGTCTTGCGAAACGGAAGCAGCGGTCCACAAATCCCCGCGTAGGTCCACTTGATAATCCTTCAGATGGTAGGTTCCCTGCACGCGAGCACGTGCGCCCGGAACCTCGAAATAAAGACGGGAGAAATGAACCACCGCTTTCTCGATAGTAACTTCACTGGCAAGGCTGGTGACCGCAACTTCGGGCGCCTCGCTCGCATCATTAATCTTTATGCCTTGGGCGCGCGCGCTCAGCTCATTTGTTTTGAGCTGTGTTTCCTTCTGAAAATGTCCCTCGCGCACCTCGAAGTTCCCGTTCAATACCATGTTCTCCAAAAAGCCAGAGCCGTACTGCGACACCTGCACGTGTCCCGAACTTCTGAGATTTCCCAGCATCGGCGGCTTTGCGGCGCGGTTGAATAGCCAAAGAAAGTCTTCTGCGCGGCCATGCTGAACCACAAAGTCGAGTGCCGTTTCTCTACGTTGCAAGCGGGAGTTTTTCGCGATGCTACCTTGCACGTGGACGACCGTTTGCCCCAGCTTTGCCGTCACGTCTCGCAGTCGCGCCTCACCTGCCAGAGCATTCACCATCACCTGGAATTGAGAGAATAGTTGGATTGCGTGGCCGGGGTGCTTTAGACGGAAGTCCGGCACGGTTGCTTCGCCAATTACCTGAACTTGGTCGAGTGTGCCACTGAACGTCTCGGCCGAACGCAAGGTTCCGCCAATACCGGGATAGTCATCGAGTTTTGCCTCCGTGAGCTTCACGCTCCCGTGAAGCGGAATTTTCCCAACTTCGCGGGATTGCCATGGACCGAATGTTCCATTTGACACCAATTCCCCACCGGGTCGGGGAATGCTCATGCTTACGCGGTAAGACATCGGTTCGCCGGCGGCGATGGAGTCCACCTGCAGTTTGTGAAATTCAAATTTCAAGGGTGTTTCGCTGTTCTCGTTTACAAATTCCAGGACCGAATTATCTGCTGTAACTGATCCAATCGACGTATTGGATGTCTCTTCACCCGATTCCTGGCTGGCGGCGCCGTCGCCTTCTGCCTCTGAGGCAATCCGGACGTACAGCCCATCAAGACGGATCTCCGCCAAATGATGTGGGCGGACGATGAGATCGGTGTAGCGCCCGGTGATCTTCATCTTTTGAACGCTCGCAAGCGGCTTTGCTGTGGGGTCGCGCGGAGCTGTGAGGTTCAGATACTCGATCTCACAACCGGGATGTGGAAAATAAAAACGATGGAAGCCCTGGATCGTGGCCTTGGTCTTAAAGGTCTCCTCGAGAGCTGGTAATACGGTTGCTTCGGTGTAGGGCCAGTGACGTGCAATGAGCAAAAGTCCCGCGGCCCCGAGCGCAACAAGAGGAATCAGGAGCACCCCTCGCATCCACGGTGAACGCGGGGGCGATTCAGGAGGGATTTGTTGCGGATCGGTTGGAACGGTGGCGGTCGAGGAATTCATTCCTTGTTGAATTACATGAAACGGGCAGACTCTGCGATACCAGAAGTTCTGTAGAAGTCTGGCGAGCGTAACTTAGGTCATGCTTACTCAAGATGCTCCTCGCGGCCCAATCACCGCAGCTAGCTTCTCATGCAACCTTTCGCTGTATCCCACCGGCAGCTCATATGTCCGATTATCTGCCGTCAGCACGAGAATATTTCGCGTGGAATCCAGCACTGCCGAGCACACTTCGCAGCCTTCGAGGTGCCGTTCCACGGCCGCCAACAATTCGGGGTCCAGCTGCTTGTCGAGATAGGCAGAGATATGTTCCCAAACGTGTTTGCATTCCAGGTTCATTGGAACCACCTTCGCAGAAATCCTCCGCGGGCCGGCGCCTGGCTCTTGAGATAAGGTACCAACAGCTTCTGCAGCATCATGCGTGCGCGATGAAGTCTCACCTTGACCAGCGTCACGTTGATTCCCAGCGCCGCCGCGGTTTCTTCCTGGTTCAACTCCTCGATATCCCTCAAAACAAAGACTTCCCGATATTTCTCCGGCAGCATCTTCACAGCTTCCTGCAATTTTTCCTTCATCTCCTTCCGCTCCAGCGCTTCCAGAGGAATTTCCCGCCAATCTGTCAACACCGCCGGCGTGAAATCTCCCTCCCCTTCCTCAGCCGGGTCATCAATGGAATCCTCGGCGGCTGCTTTTGCCTTGCGCAAGCGCTTACGCGCCTCATTCATCGCAATTGTCACCAACCAGGTGCTGAATTTGGCCTCTCCGCGGAAGCTCTTCAGGTTCCGGAAGGCGCTGACCATGGTTTCCTGGGCTCCGTCCTCCGCCTCTGTTTCATTCTTCAAGATGGCAAAAATGGTCACATACACCAGACGCTCATACGGCCGGATGAGCTCGTGAAATAGCTCGGTCTCTCCAGCCAGAACGCGGGCGATCAAAGTCGCTTCATTTGTCGCTGGCGCTGTTTTCATCCCGTCCTGATCCGCCAAATTGGCAATCCAAAAGGTGCTTTTCGAGCGTACTCCATAGCCTCTCAATGGGAGTCGCAAACCCAACAAAGGTAACAGGGACTCTGCTTCCCGCCCGTTTTCCTCCATCCAACAATTTTGCTCCAATTTTTTGGTTCGCGGGTGTAACCTTGCCGAGTCCCCGGACTCACACGGGGGCAATCGCTTCTCGGCCACTTGGGTTTGCGAGCCTTGACGGGCTCCGGTTTCTTCCGGAACTTCGCCAGCCCTCCCGGCCTGGATTCCATTCTGGGTTTTCGAGGCTGGTCCCTGTCCGATAAGCGACATCTTAACTGGAGGGAAGAAGTACCCATGACTAAGACCACCAAGGCTCTGATCACCAGTGCGGCGGTTGCCGGCCTGCTTGCGGGCACAGGCGCTGCTGTTCACGCTTCGAACGTACTCACGAACGCCAAGGCATCGTTTTCGGCTCTAAGCCAGGACAAGCCGGATACGACCAAAAAGCCGGAAAAGCATGCCTGTAAAGGCCAGAACTCCTGCAAAGGCAACGGCGGTTGCAAGAGCGGGGATAACGGCTGCAAGGGCAAGAACAGCTGCAAGGGCAAGGGCGGATGCGCCACTGACGGCTCCAAGATGCCGAAGTCGTAGTTTTGTATTAACCCAAACCTTTTCCCTCCGGTCGAGAGTAGGCATCAGCCCGCCTGCTCTCCGGCGGGAGAAGTTTCCTCCGGCCGTTCGGTCACCACGATTGAGTCCTTTTGTCGGCTGAGTTCCCGTATCCAGGAATTGGAGTTTGGAAATGCCCGCGAATCGCTTTAACAATTTCACGACCTACGGAGTCGGGATCGGCCTGCGCATCCCGCACTATGACCACATCCTGACGCGGAAACCAACTTGCGACTGGTTCGAAATCATCTCCGAAAATTTCATGGTCGAGGGCGGGCGCCCACTGCAAATCCTCGACCAGATCCTGGAGCGGTACAAGGTTGTGCAGCACGGGGTTTCGATGTACTTCGGTTCGGCCGAAAAACTGAATCGCGAGCATCTACGCCGGCTGAAAAACTTGGTTCGCCGTACGAAGACTCCGTGGCTTTCCGACCATCTTTGTTGGGGCAGCGTCGATGGCCGTTACACTCACGATTTGCTCCCGATGCCCTATACCTTTGAAGCAGCTCGCATCACAGCCCAGAAGATTCGCGAGGTCCGGGACTACCTGGAAGTCCCCATTGTTGTAGAAAATGTGAGCAGCTATGCGGAGTATCACGTTTCTGAGATGACGGAGTGGGATTTCCTGAATGAAGTTATCGAGCGCGCGGATTGCGGCATTCTGCTTGACGTCAACAATATTTACGTGTCCTCTCAGAATCACAGTTTCGATCCTGCGGTCTACGTCAATAGTGTTCCGGCCGATCGCGTCGCGCAGATTCACATTGCCGGCCATTCCAAATATCGCAAGTATATTCTAGACACTCACGATCATCCGGTCATCGATCCCGTGTGGAAGCTCTACGACCGGGCGATCCAGCGCACGGGCCACACAGCGACACTGCTCGAGTGGGATGATCGAATCCCCTCGTTCGACGAAGTGCACACAGAAGCGCTCAAAGCGACCAAATACCTGGCCAGCGCTTCCTTGGCGGCGGCGGTATGAAGCTTGCCGCTCTCCAACGGCAAGTGGCTCGCGCGGTGATGGCTCCTCTCACGCGCTCCGAGCGCATGCGCCGCGTTGCTCCAGACGGGGAGCCCATGGCGGGGGTTGCGAATAAAATCATCAAACCCAACGATAGGCTGACTTCGTTCGAGCGCCTGGAAATCTACAATCGCCAATATTGGTTCCGCGTACTGGACGCCTTATCGGACGATTTCCCGGGCCTGCGCTCGGTCCTAGGGGATCGTCGCTTCGACGCGCTCGCCAAGCATTACCTTAGCGACTACCCATCGCGCTCGTTCACCATGCGCGATATCGGGTCGCGCCTTGAATCCTGGCTGCGCAAACATCCGCGCTACGTCCGGGGCCGCTTGCAACTTGCTCTCGACATGGTTCGACTCGAATGGGCGGAGATTGAAGCGTTCGACGGTGCCTCTGAACCGCCGGTGACTACGGCCGTACTGGTTGGTGCCGACCCTGCAGAGCTTCGCCTTCGCCTGCAGCCGTACATCCGTCTTTTGGATCTGCGCTTTCCGGTGGACAATCTTCTTCTTGCCATCAAACATGATGCGCCTGGCGATGTTGCCAGCAATGCAATGGAAGAGCGGCAAAAGCGAAAAAAGGTTTCGGCAGTTGCTTGTCTGAAGCCTGTTCCTGTCTACCTTGCGATTCATCGCATGGAGAACACGGTGTATTTTCGCCGCCTCGACAGGGAAGAGTTCACGATCCTATTTGCTCTTCAGCACGGCCGCACGCTCGAACGCGCTATTGTCGCCGCCTTCCGCTCCAGCAGGATTCCTGCGGAGGAGCGGGCTTCTAGTGTGGCCGCGTGGTTTCAAAATTGGGCTTCCCTGGGCTGGTTCGTTTCTTCCGAGAGGCCTTCTCAATAAGGTCCGACCCATCGAATTGAAGGAGTTGAAAATCTGATGAGTAGCATTGTGCGCGAAATCCGCAAACTTTACGCCTGGGCCGTCCGTGCCGCCAGCACGCTGCAGTCCCCGCTTCTGCTCTTTGTCCGTATTTATTGGGGTTTGCAGCTAGCCCAGAACGGTTGGGGCAAGCTGCATAATCTTGGTCACGTTACCGAGTTTTTTTCGAGTCTTGGCCTTCCAGCGCCTGGTTTCACTGCTTCTTTTGTCGCCACCGTGGAGTTTCTTGGCGGCCTTCTCCTTGCCAGCGGCCTATTCTCCAGATTTATTGGGCTGGTTCTGAGCATCGACATGTTCATGGCCTATCTTATGGCCGACCGCGAGGCTCTGTTCTCCATCTTCTCCGATCCCGGCAAGTTCTATGTTGCCGACCCGTACACGTTTCTCTTCGCCGCGCTTCTCATCTTAATCTTCGGTCCCGGCAAATATGCCCTGGACACCTATCTCCTCCGGCGCTACCCGTATCCCCCTACTTGAGATACCGTGGCCACGTAAATTTAAAGCAAGTCGTGGTCCGTGACCGGCGTCAATGCTGTCCGCCCCGCGCAACCCGTCGGATGTTGCTTCAGCAAGGACTCCAGGCGAAATTCTCCGTTCCTGCTTGTGACCTGCACAAATAAACTATCGCTGCCCAACTCAGGATTCGTCCTTCGGTCGATATCCAATTCGGTCAGCCACTCTTGATCGCCTTTGCCGCTGTCCCACTTTCGCTTTTCACCTTGAAATATATAAAGCGCCGAATCCGGATCGCTGCCCGTCCACGGCAGCCATAACTGCGTCGCTACCAACAGAAGCGTCGCTTTGTATTCATCTCTCAACTCGAAATCGATGTCCCGGATTTCCCCATAGGCAGCCCATTTGGAACTCGGGAGTATGAACGGACTAATCCTCCAGCAAAGGTTCCTGGGCTGCTTCGCGCGTTAAATAAGGAATTAAGAGCGCTAATCGCGGAAGATCTCAACGACTCCAACCGACAAACGGTACCGGACAAGAAAGAGATTCCGGATGATCTCACTGCCGCCGGCTGGGAAGAGTAATCACCCCGATCGCACGGAGCTCTCGAATCGTTTCGACAGTCTTCTTCGCATGAGAGGAATCTTCATGGACTCCCGTAAACATTCCAGTCAGTGCAACAACCACCGTGCAAAGCCAGATTTGTCGCATTGGCATCCCACCGCAGACTAACCCGCTGCCGCTTGATGCGCTCTACCACCCTAAATGTCGCCTGATCGAATTTCCGCAGCGGGCACGGAACCACAGAACGCTTGCGCTCTCGCGGAAACTTCTACTTATACCTTGAAACTGTAGTACCCCGGCCCGACGCGCATGGAATGATGCCACGCCAGGGGAAACGCCCACCACACCAGGGCACCTAAAATGGCTTGGCCCAGCGCCAGAGGCAGAATGTTTCGCTCCGTGGCAAACAGCCACGCCATGGCCACTCCACCCACAAATGTCAGAGGCACCAGCACCGGATTTGGCCAATGTAAGGCAGCAAACAGAACGCCAGCCATTAGCGCCGCGGTTCGCGGCTTTTCAAACGCAGCCAAGAGTCGGTTCGTCAGAAACGAATTCAATCCCACCTGTTGCAACAGGCAGAAAGACAAATATCCGCCAAAGCGCCTTGGGTCGATTAAGTGGGCCGGCAAACGGTGGAGCATCCCCAGAAACAATCCTGCACAACAAATGAGCAGGGAACTGATGCCAAAAAACCAAGCTGCGCGCTTTGTTGCCGGCCACAAATTATCCGCCCGCCAACCCATCGTCTTCGGGGTGTCGCGGCGGGCGACAAAGCTAAGCACCAGCCATAGGAGCATTAGCGCCCAGGTCCACGGCGCGGCCTTCTGTAATTTCCAGATATAAGCTCCCACAAGTGCGGCGAACGCCAGGGCTTCCACGAGGCAGGACCACCTGTAGACGCCCCACTTCACGCCGACTGTCCCATGGCCTTTCTGCCCTCTTGCGGGTAATCGTCTGTCAATTCCAATAAATGCTCGAAGAGCTTGTCGATATCGTCGGTTGCCCCACTCTGCCCGAGGTAGTCTTTCAATTCAAAATCCGGAAAGCCAAAATTGGTCACCCTTCCCGGCAGTAACTCGCGCAGCCGGCGCGCAGGCACGGCCCCGATACCTAGAAGGGCTTCATAGACGGCGTGATTTAATTCGTCAGCAAACACATAGTTTTTCAGCAAGTCCGCTAACCGATGGCGCGTCTCCGGCCCGATCAGATCAGAGCACAGCAACCGGATAGCGTCCCGCTCGAACTGCTCGCGCGTGGCCCTGTGACTCTTTATAATGGCCATCATCTTAGATAATGGGGCAGCCTGCCCTTGCGCACAATACCGGCGTTGCTCAGACCTTCGGAAGGGGAAACATGCCCGAAAAACATCGCATCCTCATCCTGGGAGGAGGATTCGGAGGACTGGTTGCTGCACAAACGCTCAAGCGCGCAAATGCGGAAATCACCCTGATCGACAAGCGCAACTTCCATCTCTTCCAACCCCTGCTGTACCAGGTGGCAACCGGCTCCCTTGCTCCCAGTGAGATTGCTGCACCCCTTCGTTCTGTTCTCCGCCGTCAGAAAAACGTCGAAGTTCTGTTGGGGGAGGCCGTCGATCTCGACCCCACCGCAAAAACAGTGGTCCTTCGCGATGGTGGCGTTTTCCGTTACGACTCCCTCATCCTCGCCACCGGCTCACAGACTTCCTATTACGGCAAGGATCAATGGCGCGACGACGCTCCCAGCCTCAAAACTGTTGAGGAAGCCACGGCCATTCGCCATAAGCTGCTCTACGCCTTTGAACGAGCCGAGCGCTCCGCCACCGAAGAGGAAGCCCGGGCGTGGCTGACTTTTGTGATCGTGGGCGCAGGCGCGACGGGGCTGGAGCTGGCTGGCGCTTTAGCCGAAATCGCACGCGACACCTTGCGCCACGATTTCCGCCGCATTCGTCCCGAGGAAGCGCGCATCATCCTCCTGGAAGGGGGCCCGCGTGTTCTGGGCACTTACCCCGAAGATCTTTCAGCAAAAGCCGAGCAGCTTGTGACGCGCCTGGGTGTGGAGGTTCGCAAGAACACCTTTGTGACCGACATTGATGCTCATGGGCTCAACTATAAACACGACGAAACTACCAACAGATTGGAGGCGAAATCGATTCTATGGACTGGCGGGGTGAATACTACCGCCTTTGGCCGCCGCGTGGCCGAACGCACTTCCGCCGCAACGGATAAGTCCGGCAAAATTAAGGTGCTCCCCGATCTGACGGTTCCCAACTTTCCGGACATTTTTGTCGTCGGCGATCTCGCAGATGTTTTTCAAAAAGACGGCAAGCCCGTTCCAGGTGTCGCCCAACCTGCCATTCAGGAGGGACGTTATGCCGCCAAGGTGATCCTCTCTCGGTTGAACGGGCAGCCCGCTCCCCTGCCGTTCCACTATTTCAATAAAGGGGACATGGCCGTCATCGGTCGTGCCGCTGCTGTCGCTGACATTTTCGGCGTCCACGTTTCCGGATTGCTGGCCTGGGTCACGTGGCTTTTCATCCATTTGATGTACATCGTTCAATTCCAGAGTCGCGTTCAGGTGTTCATTCAGTGGGGCTTCGAATATCTAACATTCAGTCGCGGTGCCCGCCTGATCACTGGCTCTGCGATCAACGACAATCTCACCCAGACGTCTACCGTCCATCCTTCTCGGCCGGATACCTCCAGCTAACCGTTCACGGCGTGATCGGTTGGGTTCAAAAGCCACGGTCACGATCCAGTTTGAATAGAATCAGAAACAGGGTCAGGGAATCTCCGTTGCCAGCTATATGGATGACCCACAAGATGGGATGAATCTCACTGTGAGCTCCGGCCGTTTGCCCGAGGGCACCAGCCACGTCTCTATCGTCACCATCGAGGGCGTAAACAAACAGCTCACGGTGAACACAGAAAAATCCGAGTACCGCAAACTCTAGCTTTCTCTCGCCGTCCCGGGTCTTCCGCTGACTCCTCCCACGCAGCAGACCCAGCCGGGGGCAACGCCTCTTCGAGTCATTTCATCACACTCCTGTACCATCACTCCCATGCGGCCCTCAGGTCTTTTTCGACGACTCCGCACGCATCGTTCTGTGCTTCTGCGCTATGCCTGTGCCTTTCTCCTCTTGCTTCCTTTTTCCCCGCTGGCATTCGCCGAAACTGCACGGATTTCTGGCACCATTTTCACCCTCGACTCGAATCAGGTCCAAACTGTTTGGCCTAACGCACGTGTCACGCTCAAAAACCTTTCTTCGGGAAGAGAACTGACCACCGTCTCCAACGACCTCGGCCTATACTCTTTCGCCGGCATTCTCCCTGGCAACTACGAAGTGTCCGTTGCGCTCGCCGGCTTTGCTTCGAATTCGAAGCGAATTACGCTTGCCGCGAGCGCACCTTCTATTGTTGATTTCCAACTCGTTCCCCAATCGCAATCGGAATCGGTCACCATTTCCGCAAATCCCACAGGAGTAGACACATCTTCCAGTTCCGGCGGAGGCCAGGTTCTGACCACCACAACACTCAAATCCCTAGTCCGGCTCAACGACGACTTTCAGGAAGCGCTACCGCTTTTGCCGGGGGTCATGCGCGGTCCAGATGGCCTCATCCGCATCAAGGGGGGGAATGCCAACCAAACCACAGCGCTCATTAACAACGCTTCCATTGGGGATCCCTTTACGGGCCAACCGGCTCTTCGCCTTCCCACCGCTGCCGTTGATTCCATGCGCGTTCTCTCGAACCCGATTTCGTCTGAGTTCGGCGGCTTTTCCAGCGGCGTAATGGAGGTGACTACGCGCGGAGGAGGCGATGACTGGAAATATCTCTTTGAGGATCCCATTCCGCGCTTTCGATGGATCGATTACCACATCCACGGGATCGAGAGTCTCACTCCGCATTTTGCCTTTTCCGGGCCTCTCATCAAGGGCAAGCTGTATATCTTCCAGTCGATGTACTACGGTTATGACACCGTCCGTACTCCCTCCCTCCCCAATCCCAACAACGTCCGCATCGACCAGCGGGTCAACACACAAACTCAGCTCGATTGGGATATCAACTCATCTCATCGGATCACCGCCATTCTCACGCTTGACCCGGAAAATACTACGTACGCCAACATCGATACGTTCAACCCGCAGCCCGTCACCAACGATTATAACCATCGCGGATTTTTCACTTCGCTCTCAGACCGTTGGATTCTATCGAGCGGCGGTTTCCTCCAGTCACTGTTTTCCGTAAAGCAACTCGACGCGCGCTTGTTTCCGGCCGAAGCGCAGCCAGGCGAGATGACCCTTTTCCCCGAACAAAATTCCGGGAGCTTCTTCGAAACACAACACCGCAATACCTGGCTGTACCAATGGTCGCAGGCGCTTCATGTTCGTCCACTTGGTTTTTATGGCCGGCATCTCCTCACATTCGGCTATGCTTTTTCCCGTTCAACTTACGACGGGTACGTTTCGAATCTGCCCGTTCGCGTTCTACGGGAAGACAGCACGCTCTCGAGCGAAATCACCTATGGTGCCGCGATTGTCTCCTCCGCCTCCAAAAATAATGTAGCTCTCTACGCCCAGGACAACTGGCAACTCCATCCCCGACTCACTCTCGACCTTGGCGTGCGCCTTGATCACGATAGCCTGTCGTCCGATGCGCTCGATGCCGCTCCTCGCATGGGGTTTGTCTTCGCGCCTACGAAAGACAATCGAACCGCCATTCGAGGTGGTGTTGGGCTCTTCTACGACAAAATCCCTCTGAATGTCGCTATTTTCCCGAGTTTCCCGGCGCAGACCATCACGCAATTCGCCGCCGATGGCATCTCGGTCGTCCAAGGTCCCACGACGTACATTCATGTGATCGGCACCAACAATAGCGGGTTGCGTATGCCCTACAGTCTGGGCGCAACGCTGCAATTGGACCGACGCCTCCGCGAGAACTTGCTTCTCCGTCTTGGGTACGAGCACAGGGAAGGGTACCGGGAGTTTTTCGTAAATCCCGTCGCGGTCGCCGGGTCGCAAGCTGCTCAACTTCAACTGCTGAATTCAGGGACGCAAACCTACAACGAATTCCTTGCCATGCTCCGCTGGAATCCTACAGAGCGCACCAGTCTTGTCGCCAGCTACGTCCGTTCCCGCGCGGTCGGTGAACTGAATGACTACAACCAATTCTTCGGCAATAATCCGTATCCGCTGATACGCCCGAATCAGTATGGCCCACTCCCAAGCGACGCCCCCAATCGCGTTCTCTTCTGGGGAATCATCGGGCTGCCTTACAAACTACAGTTTGTTCCTATCTTCGATGCCCACACCGGTTTCCCCTATTCCAAACTCGATGAAAATTGGAACTACATTGGCGCCCGAGATGAAGCGGGGCGTTTTCCCACCTTCGCCAGCCTCGACCTGAAACTTCAATATCCGTTTGATTTCCAATTTCGCGGCCATCGCGTCCAGTTCCTTGGCGGACTCAAGGTCATCGACGTCACGAACCATTACAATCCGCGCGACGTTCAGCAGTATTTTGCTTCGCGTAATTACGGGGTCTTCTACAACTCCGTCGGCCGCCTCTGGCGCATCGATGGTGACTTCGATTTTTAGAATCGGCTCACCTTCTTACAACCGTTCGCTGCTGGACTCGTCGAGTCTTCCCCTCGACGCGGCGGGGTGCTTAGGTATAAAAATAAATGTATCTTGCGCACGGGATGCAGCCATCCAATGCAATGGTCGAGCGGGGCGCGCGATTCTACTTCTTAGCGCTTGCTTTCGAAACCAGAATTCCTGCCAGGCTGCCATTTGCATGACAGTCTGCGCCCAAAGGAAGATAGCTATGAGCGAAGCAGCTGTTCCCTCGAAAGACAATTCCTCGAAGCCTCAGACGTTTACTGCCAGGGCCTACGCGGCTCGCGGAGCTACGACTCCACTTGCCCCATTCATTGTTCCACGCCGCTCTCCTCGCCCTCAGGACGTCCAGATCGAGATTCTCTTCTGCGGCGTTTGCCATTCCGATCTCCATCAGGTGCGCAATGAGTGGCAGTCTGTCATGCCTACCGTTTATCCCGTGGTCCCTGGCCACGAAATCGTGGGCCGGGTAGTCAAGGTGGGCAGTGCGGTTAAGAAATTCAAAGAGGGGGACCTCGCCGCGATTGGCTGCATGGTGGACTCTTGCCGCAGTTGTGCCAGTTGCCGCGACGGGGAAGAACAGTATTGCGAAGTCGGAATGACTCTAACCTATAACGGCGAAGACAAAATTCTCGGTGGTGTCACTTATGGCGGTTATTCGGACAGCATCGTCGTGGACGAAGCCTTCGTTTTGCGGGTTTCCCCGAAACTGGATCTTGCCGGCACCGCCCCGCTGCTCTGCGCTGGGATTACCACCTACTCTCCTCTGCGGCAGTGGAAAGTCGGCAAAGGACAAAAGGTTGGGGTCGTCGGCCTGGGTGGCTTGGGTCACATGGGCGTTAAGTTTGCCCACTCCTTTGGGGCCCACGTGGTGTTGTTCACTACATCGCCAAACAAAAGCGCGGATGCCCGACGTCTTGGTGCGGACGAGGTTGTAGTTTCCAAGAATGCGGAAGAGATGCAAAAACACGCGTCCAGCTTCGACTTCATCCTTGACGCCGTTTCCGCGGAACACGATCTGAATGCCTATCTTCAGCTCTTAAAGCGCGATGGCACCATGACCTTGGTCGGGGTGCCGGCAAAGCCGGCAAGTCTTCAGGCTTTCAATCTGCTGATGGGACGGCGCCGTCTGGCTGGTTCGGCGATCGGTGGGATTCGAGAAACTCAGGAGATGCTCGATTTCTGCGCCGAGCACGGTATTACTTCAGAGGTTGAGCGAATCCCCATCCAGCAAATTAACACGGCCTACGAGCGGCTCCTGAAAGGTGATGTGAAGTATCGCTTCGTCATTGACATGGCCTCGCTCCGATAGCTGGCCGCCCGTTCATTGCCCCGGAGGCTTCGATTCGCGGGTCGCTGAAGGTCGCCCGAGCTTTGCATAATCTTTCGCATAGGCGCGCAACCCAAAGCTCGGAGTGATTTTGGAATAGCCCGCGACCAGTTGCTCTTTGTAGTGATCTTGGTTCCAATCCAAAGTGTCCGCGGAGTCCACGTCCAGAACGGTCAAGTCCGTCTGCTCCATGAGGAGTTTTCCGAAACGCACCGGATTTCCTTGAAACACCATGTAGCTGCCCTTCTCTTTCGGCGGCGGCAATGATCGTCCGCCATCGCCAAACGTCGTGACGATGGCATTCTTTTCCAGCCGCACACCGGAGAGTTTCCCTCGAATATGAGGAGGCGGCAGCAATGTCCCCAAGTCCATCAGCAAATCATTTTTATCCGTGTCAATTCCAGCGATTTTGCTGGTATTCACCACGTTGGCCAGTTCAATCCCAAACAATCCCATCATTCCCTTGACCGGCACCTTGAGCGCAGTAATTTTCTCTGTATGCACGCGCATCCGTCCGTCCGAAGTCACGCTGAGATTTCCTGCCGTAGCAAACGGAATATCTCTCTTGTTGTGTAATTTACCCTTTATGATGAGGCGGTCCTTATCGATCGAGACGGACAGATCTTTCAAAGGCGCATCCTTTTTCGCAAAAACCCAGTTGTTCATGATGTCGGACAAGGCGTCTGGTGTGATGGAGACGGTTCCGTTGGTCACGTGCACCTCGAAGGAAGTCTTATCGTCAAACACGACCATTTCATTCTTGCCCGTCGGCCACAGTTCTCCTGTCAGAACCCGCAGGTGCGCGGAAGCGCCTGGGGTCAAATGGAACTTCACATCGCGCATCTCTGCTTTTACGCCTCGATCGCTCGGTGTCGTGGTTTCTGCCGCAGGTGGCGTGGCCACGGTGGGATTTGCCGGAGCAGAGGCGGGCGGTCCAGGATTCTCAACTTTAGCCGGCTGGGAACTCTTTGCGCAGGAAATCATGCATAAACTGAATGCCAGCAACCATGACGCATTCCCGAGATTCGTCATTGTTTCACCCATTCTCCCCGATCGGCTAATGCGTCTAATTCCCCTCACTCAAAATTCTCTGATACGCCGGAACCGTCAGAAATTCCACGAACTGAGGTGCGCGGATTAAGTCGCGCATCAATTGCGCGGATTTCTCATAAGCGGCAACCCGAACCGGGTCCCCGCTCTGTTTTGCCTTCTTCAGCTCCTCGTCAATGATCTGCTCGCACAAACCCATATCGATTTTCCGGCCATCTTCAAGATGCGAGTTCTGGTGGATCCATTGCCACAATTGGGCGCGGCTGATCTCCGCGGTGGCCGCGTCTTCCATCAGGTTGAACAGTGGCACGCAGCCGGTGCCGCGAAGCCAAGCCTCCAAATAGCCCAGGCCCACGGCGATGTTTTGGCGCAGGCCTGCTTCCGTAATCGATCCGCTCGGCACTTGCAATAGATCCGCCGCCGTGGCGTGAAAGTCTTTGAGTTTCTTGTCGATCTGGTTCGGCCCTGGCATCCAACGGTCAAATATCTCGGTTGCCACAGGAACCAGCCCTGGATGTGCCACCCACGTGCCGTCGTTTCCGTCACCGGCCTCACGTTCCTTGTCCGCTCGCACTTGCGCGATCGCTTTCTCGTTGGCGACCGGATCATTCTTGATCGGAATGAATGCGGCCATCCCTCCCATGGCGTGGATGTTCCGACGATGGCAGATCTGAATCAGAAGCTTGCTGTAGGAGCGGAGAAAATGCGTGGTCATGGTCACTTGCCCACGATCAGGAAGAACAGTATGGGGATCGCGGGAAAACTTCTTGATAAAACTGAAAATATAGTCCCACCGCCCACAGTTTAGGCCAGAGGAATGGTCGCGCAGTTCGTAGAGAATTTCGTCCATTTCAAAAGCAGCGAGAATCGTCTCAATCAGCACAGTGGCGCGGATACTGCCTTGTGGGACGCCCAGGGCGTTCTGGGAAAACACGAAAATGTCATTCCATAGTCTTGCTTCCAAGTGATTTTCGATTTTTGGGAGATAAAGGTATGGCCCTGTTCCGGAACTCAGCAACTCTTTTGCGTTGTGAAAGAAGTACAAGCCAAAGTCGAATAATGCTCCGGACATAGGCTGGCCATCCACCAGCACGTGGCGCTCTTCCAAATGCCAACCCCGGGGCCTCACTAAAAGTACGGCTGTCCGGGCATTCAGTTGGTAGTCTTTTCCCGTCGTGGGGTCCGAATAGGTGATGGTGCGTCGCACGGCATCCATCAGATTCACTTGCCCTTCAATCTGGTTTGCCCAGGTCGGCGTGTTCGAATCCTCGAAATCCGCCATGAACACCTTCGCGCCGGAATTGAGCGCATTAATCACCATCTTCCGATCCACGGGTCCTGTAATCTCGACACGACGGTCTTGCAAATCCGCGGGTATCGGCGCAACCGTCCATTCCGATTCGCGTATGGTTCGCGTTTCCTTCAAAAAGTCGGGCTTCTCGCCGGCATCCAGCCGCTTCTGCCTCTCTATACGCGCCACCAGAAGTTCAACGCGACGAGGGTTGAATTTCCGCTGAAGGTCCACGAGGAATTGCAAAGCACTTGGCGTGAGGACTTGTTGTTGGCTCGCGTGGAGCGGAGCCAGCATCTCCACGCCGTTAAGAGAAGGGGAGGGAATCGTCATTGTTCATCACCTTTGCGTCAGGGCCATCTTCGGGTTCTGCACACGCTCGAACGCCCTCAAGCAAAGTACGCCGTTCGCGCGGCGGATGGCAAGCGGCTAATCCTTTTCGTGTCATTCCTTGACATTAAGAACAGAAGAAGGTATTCGATGCCCTGCAGTCAGGTTCCGTTTCCCGATTCTCACGGAAAATTTCACGGCCCCTGGCCTTTGGCGATTAGTAGAATCCGAGCGCGCAAGTTTGCAAGATCGCTCTCTTCGGAGGACGAGTCATGACCTGGACACAAGTCTACGATCCCTTCGGCCATTGGTGGCTCTCCACCCTTGTTGCCGCACTACCCATTGTTGTGCTGCTGGGACTCCTCGCGGGGCTTAAAGTACGCCCCCACTGGTGCGCCATCGCGGGCGCCGCTACCGCCGTGCTCTGTGCCATGTTCATCTTCGGCATGCCTGCCAAACTTGCCATCACTAGCCTCTTCTACGGCGCCGCGTTCGGTCTCTTGAAAATTGTGTGGATCGTGATTGCCGCCGTGTTTCTCTATGACATCTCCGTCGAAACCGGGCAATTCGAAATCATGAAGCAGTCTGTTGCTTCTATTACTCCCGACCGCCGGCTCCAACTCCTCCTGGTTGCTTTCTGCTTTGGCGCATTCATCGAGGGTGCGGCGGGCTTCGGGGCTCCGGTGGCGATTGCGGGCGCGTTCATGATTGGCTTAGGCTTCAAACCTTTCCACGCTGCTGCGCTCAATCTGATTGCCAACACGGCTCCTGTGGCCTGGGGAGCGATCGGGACTCCTGTTCACACGCTTGCGGTCGTTACGGCGCTGCCCGAAAGCGATCTCAACGCCATGATCGGCCGGATACTTCCGTTCACTGCGGTTTTGGTGCCTTTCTGGCTCGTTCGGGCCATGGTGAGCTGGTCGGAAACTTTCGAAGTCCTCCCTGCCATTCTGGTCGTCGGCCTTTCTTTTGCTGGCATGCAGTTTTTCTGGTCGAACTACATGGACAGCAACTTGGTGGACATCGCCGCCGGTGTGACTTCCATGGTGGCCACCGTGGTCTTCCTGCGATTCTGGACGCCAAAGCGTATTTGGCGGTTCGCAGACGAGCGCGAATCCGATCGTCTGTCTCAACAGGTTATTCCTCCAGGCATACCCCAGAATCCAATCATCGCTGACCAAATGGACGATGAATGGGATATCCGCCAGCTTCAGCAGGGAACTCCTGGGCGCACTTACACGGGAGCGCAGATTGCCAAAGCCTGGCTACCCTTCGCCATACTTTCCGTGTTTGTCCTGATCTGGGGGCTTCCTTCGATCAAGAACGCCATGGGCCGCGCAACCACGCCCGCCTTCAAGACCGGTGGCTGGGAGGTGCCCTACCTCCACAAGGCGGTGTTCCGCGCCCCGCCTGTCGTGGCCAAACCTACCGCCGAAAACGCCAAATTCGATTTCAACTGGCTTACCGCTACGGGCACCGGCTGCTTCCTTGCTGCACTTGTCTCTGGAATGATTCTGGGAGTGAATCCGCGAAAGATGCTTGGCATTTTCGGGCATACCCTGTATCGAATGCGCCATGCCATCGTCGCGATGTCCTTCATGCTGGGTCTAGGCTATGTCACTCGCTACTCCGGCATGGACGCCGTCTTAGGACTAGCTTTCACGCGGACGGGTTGGCTTTTCCCCTTCTTCGGGACGTACATCGGCTGGCTTGGCGTTGCTCTAACCGGCAGCGACACATCGTCCAACGCCCTTTTTGGCGGTTTGCAGCGCATTACGGCGGAGCAGCTCAACCTCAGCCCTATCCTCATGTGCGCTACGAATAGCGCAGGCGGCGTCATGGGTAAAATGGTCGACGCGCAGTCCATCTGCGTCGCTACCGCTGCCACCAATCAAGTGGGAAACGAAGGCATCATTTTTCGTTACGTCTTCTGGCATTCCGTTGCGCTCGCCGCAATCGTAGGTGTGATCGTCATGCTTTACGCCTACGCGTTTCCTCACCTCATCCCGCATGGTTTGACGTTCGTTCGCTGATGCGGCAAGCTGCTCTGTGGGACCCCTGGCGAGAGGGGTGACTCATTTCCGAGAAAGGCTGCTGTGGACGCCCGCATCGTTCAGGAATTTCGCGCCATCGTCGGATCTCATGGCCTGATCTCTTCGCCCGAGGAGCTGCACACCTACGAGTGCGACGGCCTCACCAATTTCCGCGTCCTGCCCCTGGCTGTCCTCTTGCCCGCGGATGCCCAGCAGGTCCAGGCCATCGTGCGGATCTGTTATCGGGAACGCATGCCCTTCGTCGCCCGTGGCTCCGGCACAGGCTTAAGCGGTGGGGCGCTTCCCGTAGAAAATGGGATTGTCATCAGCCTGGCGCGCATGAATCATATTCTGGAGGTCGATCTTCCCAACGCGCGGGTGGTGGTCGAACCGGGGGTCATCAATCTGGACGTCACCGGCCGCGTCCAACCCCATGGTTTTTTCTACGCCCCGGATCCTTCCTCACAATCTGTCTGCAGCATTGGGGGAAACGTGGCGGAGAATTCAGGCGGCGCACATTGCTTGAAATACGGTTTCACCACTACACACGTGCTTGGTCTTGAAGTGGTCCTTCCCGACGGCTCTCTCATTCACCTGGGGGGAAAGACACTTGACGCGCCGGGTTACGATCTCGCCGGAGTGTTCGTCGGTTCGGAAGGAACTCTTGGTATCGCGACGAAAGTCATTCTGCGAATCGTGAAGCGCCCGGAGTGTATCCGCACCCTGCTCGCCGCTTTTCCGGGTACGAACGAAGCTGGCGCGGCGGTAAGCGATATCATTGCGGCAGGAATGTTGCCCGCTGCCATCGAAATGATGGACAACCTCTCTATCCAAGCCGCAGAGGCTGCGGTGCACGCCAACTATCCCAATTGCGGCGGCCTCCTTCTCGTAGAACTTGACGGTCCGATTGCGGAAGTCGAATTCCTGATCCAGCATGTCGATGAACTTTGCCGCAAGAATGGCGCCTGGGAGATTCGCGTTGCGCAATCCGATTCCGAGCGCGCCTTAGTCTGGAAAGGACGCAAAGCCGCCTTCGCCGCCATGGGACGTATCTCTCCCAACTACATCGTGCAGGATGGCGTGATCCCCAGAACTGCTCTGCCGCAGGTCATGAGCGAAATCGCACGGCTCAGCCGGGTGGCTGGGCTGCGAGTGGCTAACGTCTTTCATGCCGGGGACGGCAATTTGCATCCCCTGGTCTTATACGACCGTCACATTGATGGACAGGAGCAAGCTGCTGAAGCGCTTTCCTATCAAATCTTGGAATTGTGTCTCGCCGCAGGAGGTTCCATCACTGGAGAGCACGGCGTAGGCGAGGAAAAGAAGCGCATGATGTCCAAGATGTTCAGTGAGCCCGACCTCGACACCATGCAACGTGTTCGTTGCGCCTTCGATCCATTTCAACTGTCCAATCCCACCAAAGTGTTTCCCACCCCGCGCCTTTGCGGCGAAAAACCTGGGGAATATGTAGCGCACCCCTTGGAATCTGCCGGTATTGCCGAACGTTTCTAAATAACTGCTATGCGTTTTCTTTTTACTCATGGCGATGACTAGCTCCATCGAACAGCAGTTTGTCTCCATTGTCGGGACTTCTTATCTGCGCCCGAGCACCGATAGAGACTACCTTACCGGCGCCCGCCCCGGATTTGTGGTTCTGCCAGCGGACGAGCATCAATTAGCGGCAGTACTCTCTTCTGCCAATGACCGCGCCCTCGGCGTAATTCCTCGCGGAGGAGGAACGAAACTCGATTGGGGGAATGCGCCAAAGAAGGCAGACGTGGTCTTGTCCACAACGCGGCTCAATCGTATCATCGAGCACGCGTGGGCAGACCTTACCGTCACTGTCGAAGCCGGTTGTACCCTTCAATTTCTGCAGCAGGCATTGGCACAACACGGCCAGCGTCTCGCCTTCGACGGATTATGGCCGGACCGTGCAACCATCGGCGGTGTGCTTGCCACCAATGACAGCGGGGCGTTGCGCCTCCGCTTTGGCGCGCTTCGTGATCTCATCCTTGGTATCACACTCGCGTTGCCCGACGGAACTTTGGCCAGCAGTGGTGGCAAAGTCGTAAAAAACGTTGCTGGCTACGACCTTCCCAAACTCGCCACCGGTGCCCAGGGCACGCTGGGTGTCATCACTCGAGCCGTTTTCCGGCTTCACCCCTTGCCCCACAGTAGAAAAACGCTTTCCTTCTCGACCAAGACTTATGCCGCGATGCAAGATCAGATCCTTGCCATTCAAGACGCCAAACTCGCTCACACGGCGCTGCAGATCCGCGCTGGATCCGGAGAACCAACGTGTGCGGATATTTTGTTTGAAGCCACGGAAGCAGGACTCAGCGCACAGGAAGCGCTTTTGTGTACGCTTCTCGAATCCTGTGCCGTTTCTCCATCGTCCGAGGTCGTCTGGCAATCAAGACAGAACCTTTGGAACAGTCCGGAACAAGCGACGATCGCAAAAATAACGTTCTTGCCTTCGGAACTCGCAAATATCTTCAACTCCATTGAAGGCGCCGCGAATGCCAATTCGCTTCGCTGGAACAGCATTGCGCAGGCAATGGGAGTCGCAAGTTTGCGACTAGAAGGCCAACCCGCACAATTGATCGCGGCGATCCAACGATTGCGCGCCGAAAGGGAAGCCTCGGGAGGAGCACTCGTCATTCTAACTCGTCCCAAGCAACTTGCATCTTTGGACGCCTGGGGAAGCCCGGGCGACGCATTAGCCCTGATGCGTGCGGTGAAGCATCGGCTCGATCCGTACGGTACGCTGAATCCCGGCCGATTTGTGGGGGGAATCTGATCGAATGTCCAATGAGAATAAAACGTCGAATCGCGGAAGTGCCTTTGATTCCCATCAGCCCCCGGCGCTCGAACTGATTGAGAAATGTGTCCATTGCGGTTTTTGCCTGCCGGTTTGCCCCACTTACGTCCTATGGGGCGAAGAGATGGATTCGCCCCGTGGTCGGATTTATTTGATGAAGATGGCCCGCGATGGCACCGCAACCATGAATGAAAAATGGGTCAGCCATTTCGACGCCTGCCTCGGCTGTGTCGCGTGCATGCCCGCTTGCCCCTCCGGTGTGGAATACGGCAAGTTAATCGAAGCCACTCGCGCCCAAATCGAACGCAACTACCATCGTCCGGGGGCAGATAAGCTTCATCGTCGATTGCTCTTCGAAACATTTACAAAGCCCGAGCGCCTGCAGCTCCTTCGTTGGCCGCTCCTCGTCTATCAGAAGACCGGGTTGCAAGCCGCCTTGCGCGCCACCGGCTTTTTCCGCCTTTTGCCCAAACCCGTGGCCGCGATGGAAGCGCTCCTTCCCGAAGTGAAGCCCATCGAAGCTGTCTTACCCGTTACACCGGCGCAAGGTAAAAAACGCAAGCGCGTAGGCCTCCTTCTGGGCTGTGTGCAGCGCACATTTTTCTCCCAGGTAAATGCCGCCACTGTGCGGGTGCTGACGGCTGAGGGATGCGAGGTCATTGCGCCTCCAAGGCAAACGTGTTGTGGCGCGCTCTGTGTCCATGCCGGGGAAGAAACAAGCGCACTGGAGTATGCGAGGAGCACGATAGATGCCTTCGAAGCGGCAAATGTGGAAAACATTGTCAGCAACGCGGCGGGTTGCGGTTCCAACGCCAAGGAATACGGCCATCTTCTCCGCAACGATCCGGTCTACGCCGATCGCGCCAAGCATTTCTCCACGCAATGCAGAGACGTCAGTGAATTTCTTTCGGAATTACCTGCCCGCGCGGAGCGGAAACCCCTTTCTGCTCGTGTCGCGTTTCACGATTCCTGCCATCTGCAACATGCGCAGGGCGTCCGCGTTCAGCCACGCTCGCTCCTCGCGCAGATCCCGGGCATTGCATTAATGGAAATCCCCGAAGCGCCTCTCTGCTGCGGTTCCGCAGGAATCTATAATCTGGTCCAACCGGATGCGGCCAACCAGCTCGGCGATCGCAAGGCCAAGCTTATCGCCGCGTTACCCGCCGACGTCGTGGCCACAGGCAACCCTGGCTGCCTGCTGCAGCTGCAATCTGCTCTTTCCCGGATCAAAAAGGCAATCCCTGTGGTCCATACGATCCAATTGCTGGACGCTTCCATCCGCGGTGTGCCGCTTAAATCGCTGCTGTAGAATGATCTGCGTTTAGAGGCGGCTCGGCAGGCGAGACGCGCTGCCAACTCCCAATTTCACTAAAATATTTTCCATCAGGCACCAATTGGAAAGCCCGGATTGCAACAGGTTCGCGCCAACAAAAGCGGTGAACCAGTACCAGTTGTGATTCACCCAAGTGCCGAGCGCTAGTGATGTCACCACGAAGGTTCCCGCGATGATGCGGATATATCGTTCTACTGTCATGTTCCACCTCGTTCACTCATGTAATAAAGAACCGGAACTGCCATGCGCGAGAGCAGAGTCGATGCAACCTCCCCTGCCATCAGGGAAATGGCCAAACCTTGAAAGATCGGATCAAACAGAATGACTCCCGCGCCAACCACAACCGCAGCCGCCGTGAGTAACATCGGGCGGAACCGGACGGCACCCGCATCCACAACTGCTTCTTCCAGGGGCATGCCCTGTTCACGGCGTAGCTTGATGAAGTCCACCAGGATGATAGAGTTTCTGACGATGATGCCCGCACCAGCGATGAATCCGATCATAGAAGTGGCGGTGAAGAACGCGCCCATGGCGGCGTGCGCGGGGAGAATCCCGACAAGAGTGAGCGGGATGGGGGCCATGATGACCACGGGAGTTTTGAAGGACTTGAACCAACCCACAACCAGCACATAAATCAATACCAGCACTGCGGCGAAGGCCAGGCCGAGATCGCGGAACACCTCGTAAGTGATGTGCCACTCTCCGTCCCACTTTACGGCGATTTTTTTTGCGTCAGGCGGCTGAATGGCGGTGAACTGCTCGATCTTGTACCCTTCAGGAAGTTTCAGAGATGCAATTTGCTCCTTCAGTGTTCCGATCGCGTAGACGGGACTTTCTTCGGCTCCAGCCACGTCCCCAGTTACGTAAACGACCTCGCGTTGATTCTTTCTGTAGATGTCTTTGTCGATGGTGCCTTGATGTACGTTGGCCAGTTCCCCCAGTGGCACCATGGCGCCATCCGGCGCATTCAAATAGATGCCGCGCAAATCTTGGGCACTGGAGCGGCTGGCGCGCGCGAGTTGAACGTGGATGGGTATGTCTTCGTGTTCCCCCGTTTGATGCAGTAGGCCGACTTGCCCACCGGCTAAGGCCATTGCGACAGATTGGGTGACCTCTGCGGTCGAGATGCCGCGCAGAGCGGCTTTGTCCTGCTGAACCTGAAAATCCAGCTTCTTCTGATCCGCCACGACGTACCAGTCCACGTCTACAACGCCAGGCGTTTGGTCAAAGAGTTTGCGAATTTGGCGCGCAACCTCAATCTGACGCGGATAGTCGGGTCCATATACCTCCGCGACCAACGTGGAGACCACCGGAGGACCCGGTGGAACCTCCGCCACCTTTACGCGGCCGTTCCATTTTTGGGCGATTTTCTGGATCGGGCCACGCATCTCTTTGGCGATTTCGTGGCTCTGGCGGCTGCGCTCGTCAATGGATCGCAGATTTACCTGAATGTCGCCCTGGTTTGCACCGCGCCGCAAGTAGTAATGACGCACCAATCCATTGAAGTTGTACGGCCCGGACGTTCCCGCGTACATCTGGTAGTTCAACACTTCCGGTTGTGTGTGTAGATAGGTGCCGATTTCCTGCTCCACCGCGAGAGTTTGCTCCAGGGGAGTTCCTTCAGGCATATCGACCACGACCTGGAATTCGCTCTTGTTGTCAAACGGCAACATTTTTACGCGCACCGCTTTGAATGCGAGCAACGAACTGGCCAGCAGGAAAAGCACGATCACAGTCGCCAGAAATGCCCAGCGTTTCTTGGGATTTCGCACGAGGCCGTTCATTAATTTGCGGTAAAGCTTCGTCGTTTTGCCTTCCGCTTCCCCTTCGGCGTGTTTGCCGGCGTGTCCGCGCAAGAGCTTTAGGGCTGCCCAGGGAGAAACGACGAAGGCGACCATGAGCGAAAACAACATGGCGGCAGAGGCGCCCACGGGGATAGGACGCATGTAGGGCCCCATCAGGCCGCGGACGAAGGCCATCGGGAGAATGGCAGAAATAACGGCGAAGGTGGCGAGAATGGTTGGATTGCCGACCTCGTCGACAGCTTCGACGGCAACCTCTGCCCACGACCGGTCCTGATTTTCGGATAGGCGGAAATGGCGAACGATGTTTTCAACGACGACGATGGCATCGTCCACCAGGATGCCGATGGAAAAGATCAGGGCGAAGAGCGTGACGCGATTCAGCGTGTAGCCGTAGGCATAAAAGATGAACAACGTAAGTGCGAGAGTGACGGGGATGGCGAGCAACACCACGCCAGATTCACGCCAGCCTAGCGCCAGCGCCACTAGCAAGGTCACAGAAATCGTGGCGAGAAAGAGATGTTTGAGCAGTTCGTCGGATTTATGCTTGGCGGTCTGCCCGTAATTCCGCGTAATGGTGACCTGCAGGTCACTGGGCAGCACATAGCCACGCAACGAATCGATTCTCGCGAGGACGTCATTCGACACGTTCGTGGCGTTTCTGCCTTTGCGTTTGGCGACAGCCAGCGTCACGGCGGGATACGTACCACTGGACCCGGAACTAGCCCCGCCGGTTCCGAAGTAGACGTAGCTGGCGGGATCTTCGGGACCATCATCGATTCTCGCAACATCAGCAAGGTAGATAGGCCGGCCACCTTGCACAGACACGACGATCGTTCGCGCATCCTCCGCGGTACGCAGAAAAGCCCCGGCTTCCACCGCGATTTCCTGATTTCCCTCGGCGAAGGACCCGGCGCTGGCCCGCTGATTGCAGGCTTGCAGCCCGCGAGCGATGACAAGAGGGCTTAGATGGAACGCCGCAAGCTTCTGCGAGTCGAGAGTGATCTTGAGTTCTCGCTTTTGGCCCCCAAGAAGCGTAGTTTCTGAAACATTGTCAACCTGTTTCACTCTTTGCTGCACTTCTGCTGCGATTCGACGTAAAGCATAACCGTCGTAGTTCTTTCCCCAAAACGTCATGGCCAACACGGGCACATCATCAATGGAACGCGCCTTGATCAGCGGCTGGCTTGCCCCTTGAGGAATGCGGTCGAAGTTCGAATACAGCTTGTTGTACGTGCGGACAATCGCATCTTCTTCCTTGATCCCGACATAAAACCGGACGATCACCAGGGCGCCACCGGGCTGGCTTGTGGAATAGAGGTATTCCACGCCGGGAACTTCCTGAAGGAGACGCTCCATGGGAATCGTGACGCGCTGTTCGACCTCTTGCGAGGAAGTGCCTGGCATAGTCACAAAGACATCCAGCATGGGCACCACGATTTGGGGTTCTTCTTCGCGCGGCGTTTGCCAAATGCTAAACAAGCCCAACAACAAGGAGGCAACAATCACCAGCGGCGTAAGCGGGGAAGCGATGAATGCGTGCGCGATTTTACCGGCAAGCCCGCGCGTCACGGACGTCTCTCCCCGGGCGTAGCCAACGCGGCAGACTTCTTCCCATCAAGTTCCTGGCTGCCGGGGTTGAGGATGACCATGTCGCCGTCGCTCAGCCCGGATAGTACTTCCACTTGGTTTCCCCTTGTTTTGCCCAAGGTGAGGATGCGCCAGTGAACCAACGCCGCATCATCCACAACATAAACTCCGCTGAGTTGGCCTCGGCTCACCATCGCGCTGCTCGGCGCCAGAAGTGCGCGTTTTTCTCCCCGCGCAAAAAAAGCCCGGCCGAACATTCCCGATTGGAGCGATGGGTCCTTGGGAAGATCGATGCGTGCGTTCAAGGTGTGCGAGGCGGCCTCTGCGCCGGCTTCAATTTCAGCCACCTTTCCATCCAGGGATTGTTCCGGCAAAGCATCCAGTTGCACTCTGGCAGAAGCGCTCTTTTTGACGTGGGAAAGAGCTTCGGCGGGCAGGGTGGCTTCCAATTGATAGCGAGAGGTGTCTTCCACGATGAACAAGATGATTCCCGGAGAGATGAGCGTCCCCGGTTCCGCCATCCGGCGAAGCACACGCCCGTCGAACGGAGAGGTGACGCGTGCATATCCCGCTAGGTCTTGGGCCGCGCGTGCTTCGGATTCTGCCTGACTGGCGGCTGCCTCTGCTTCCTGCAAGCCTGCTTTCGCTTGGTCGAGGTTTGCTTCGGCGACTTGCTGCCTGGCGGAAACCTCGTCAAATTCCTGAGGGCTCACGGAATTCTGCTTTTTCAGGAGGGAATAACGCTCATAGGTCTTCTGAACGAAATCGTCTTGCGCTTGCGCCGCGGCCACTGCTTTGGTGGACTGGGCTACGCCGGCAGTCGCCCTCTGGGTAGCGGCTCGGGCAGCGCCCAGGCGCGCGGCGAGCTCTTTTTCGTCCAACTGAGCCAGAAGTTGACCGCGTTTTACAAAGTCGCCTTCCCGCACGGCCACCTGCTGTACCGTGGCCATGGTACGAGCCGCGACCTGCGCAGTGGCGACGGCGATTACAGTTCCGGGGGCTTCCAGTTCGTCTGGCACCAGCTGCCACTGGACTCTCTGTGCGTGTAGCCCCTGTGCGAGTTCGAGGCTCTGCGTGGGTTTTTCCTTTTCGCCACCACAGCCGGCAACCATGACTTCGGCCGCGAGCAAAAAAAATACGAATGGTCGCCAGATGGGCAAAACAATATTTCCGTTGAAACTCATGGTTTACTTGCTCCTGTAATCAACACGGACTCTGGGGTCAGAACCCCCGCGGCGCGTTCCAATTGGGCCCGCGCTACTTGCCAGTCCTGCAGTGCGGCCAAATAACTGGTTGTGGCATCAAGATGGGCCGTTTGCGCGCGCAGAAGTTCAGTGACTGTTGTGAGCCCAGCTTCGTAGCGATTCTGAATAATTCGCAAGCTGTCCTTCGCTTGCTCGGTAGAGTCGCGGGCTGCTGCGGCGCGTTGTGCGGCGGCTTCGCCATTAAGAAAGGCCTTGCGCACCTCGAGCTGTACGCCGGAGCGGAACCATTCCACGGTGTGTTTCGCTTTGTCCTCGTTGGCTGTCGCTTCCACAAGGCGGGCTTTTTGCGCGCCACCAGCAAAGATGTTGAAGTCCAGACGGGCGCCTGCCGTCCAGTTGGTCCCCGAAGGACCACCCAAAGCCAAGGCATCGCGCTCCGTGCTGCCGAACAAGCCCACCTTCGGTCCGAATTCTGCTTTGGCGGCTTTTCGTTCGTCCCTCATAGAGGCTTGTTGCAGGAGAGCAGCGCGAAGCGCAGGGCGTTCCTCGAGAGACGTGTGGATCCAATCCTGGATGGACTTTGTCTGGTTTATGGGAACCCCCAGGGTTTCTGCCGGCTCGACTGGGGTATCCAAAGCGATTCCCATCTCTCGTGACAGTTGCATTTCGGCCAACGCCAGATCGTTTCGCGCACGGATTTGGCGATCCTTCATTTGCGAAACGAAGACTTTGGCACTGAGGAAGTCGGAGTCGACCAGGAGTCCCGCATTGTGCATCGACTCCATGCGCCGGGCGCTTTCTTCTGCCGCTTTGACGGCCTCATCCGCGGCTTGTACGTCTTCTTTCATCACCAGAACGCCGTAGTAGGAGCGAATAATCTCGAGAATCAGATCCTGGCGGGCTTGTTCGGTTTCGAAATCAGCCACAGACACAAGGCGTTTCGCACTGCGCTGGTGGAACAGCGTTTGTCCCGAATCAAAGAGCCGCCATTGTGCGTCGAACCGGGTTTGGAAGTTATCAAGCGGAGGTGGAGTATTGAGATTATTCAAGGCAAAATCGGCTGCTGTAAATTGCCGCTGTGTCAGTTTGGTTCCAAATACATAGACAGGGTTATTGCCGCGGGTGAAGTCCTGGCGAAAATCAAGGCGAGGATACCAGGCCGCTTGAACCTGCTTCAGGCGCGCACGGGAAGCGGCAGCTTCGTCGAAACTTTCCTGAAAGGCGGGGTTTTGTTTGAGCGCGGCGTCAACGGCTTGTTGCAGAGTGACGCAGCGAGGCGAACCTTCTTCCTGCGCTTGGACACGCAAGAGCAAAACAAACGCTAGCGCGCAGGCAACCAGCAGAAGTCGCGCTACTTGTGAAGAGGTCCAACCCGGAGGCATGATTTGTCTCACGCGGAAACCTGCTCCGAAGCAGGTTGTAGCCAACGGACAGTTTCTTCATGAATCTCATAGGTTGTCTGGAGCGACGCAGTGGCTTTCAA
Organism: Candidatus Acidiferrales bacterium; assembly: GCA_963775865.1. Lineage (GTDB taxonomy): Bacteria > Acidobacteriota > Terriglobia > Acidiferrales > UBA7541 > Acidiferrum. The sequence goes on from CAVZKU010000005.1 coordinate 119,944, forward strand.
CATGGCGCCGACGGAGCAATATTTTTCTTCGGACAAACGGATGGCTTCTTCTACCGCTGCTTTGTCAATGGACAAGCCGGTGAACACATGGCGGAGTCGAATCGTTGTGAAGACTTGGGGCGGCCGTTCCGCTTGATCCGCTTCGACGCAGACGTCATATCCTGTCAGTTTCTGGTGGTACTTCTGACGAAGTATCGTGACGACGTCAAACGCAGTGCAACCCGCCAGAGCAGCAGCGACCAACTCGATTGGCTTGGCGCCTGACGCACCGGAAGCATCGTCGAGGAGGAAATGATGGCCACTGCCGCTTTCGACGACGAACTGGCGCTGCGACTTTAGCGACTGTGTGAGAGATACCTTGGCGGAAATCATTAAATACTCCTTCCCTTTTGCCTCTGGGATTTTTAGGTGACGCAGCCTATGGCTTTTGCGCAGGTCTTGGCTGGCGGGTGATAATTCCAAGCACAGACCACGCCGGACAGTAGCGAAAAACGCCCGTGATCAGCACAATGCCGCCCGAGACATAGGCCGCGACAGCGAGTCCGCCGGTGACAACGTGCACAAAACCGAGCGCAAGCAAAACTATTCCCAGAACTAAGCGAACTCCGCGATCCACTCCTCGGACGTTGCTTGTCATCTCTCTTCTCCTTCGCGTTGGGTACTTCGGCAGCCCTTCTGGGGAACAAATGCAGAACATCAGAATTTGTTACAGTAAACTTGAGTCGAAAGAGGTCGCATCAAATTTTCCGCTTCGAGGCTGCTTAAGTGGTGTGGATTCAGTTGGGTAAGATCACAATGCGGGGAATGGCAGGAGGACAGGTGATCCGGAATGCGTCGCGAGATTGAAGAAGCCGTGGCACTTTTGGAGAAGAACGAGCCGCAAGCCTTGGAGCAGGCCCTGGGGCTACTCCAAAGCACGGTGTACTCGTTCAGCATGAAGGTCTGTGGGCTGCGGGAGGATGCCGAGGACACGATGCAGGAAGTGTTGGTGAAGGCCATGCCCTATCTTCCGAAGTTTGAGAGTCCACGGGCGCTACTGGTGTGGCTGTACAAAGTGGCGAAGAATCGCTGCTTAATGAGCAGGCGAAAGAGTAAGTTCGCGCCGAGAGCAAATCTTTCGCTGGATGAATTGATGCCAGACCGAGTCGAACTTGCGCGACTGGCGAAAGAAGGTCCCGTCAATCCGGAGGCACTGGCCATCCGAGGAGAGCAAGCGCGGCGCTTGCGGGAGGCAATCCAGGAATTGCCGCCGGGGTACCGCATCGTTCTCGTGTTGCGGGATATGGAAGGACTGACGGACGAAGAAGTCGGGGATGTTACGGGACTGCGTGCGGGTACGCTTCGCGTTCGATTGCATCGCGCACGACTCTATGTGCGGCAAAAACTCGCGCGACAGAATCACGCCAAGCGATCCGTAAAGAGAGCGCCACTTCATACCCCCACGACAAACGTGACCACGCCCCCGCGGCATGCTTCGTGCAAAGCCCTCTTTGCGGAGCTCTCCAACTACTTGGATGAGCAGATGGATGATTCGCTTTGTGTGAAATTGGAAGAGCATTTGGAGGGTTGCGGACCTTGCAAGGCCTTTCTGGCGAGCCTGGAATCCACGATCTTGGAACTCAGGCATCTGCCGCCTCACTCATTGAATAAGGTCACCGCACAGAAAGTACGAAAGGACGTTCTAAGCCGATATCCTTACCCCCTGGATAGGTCTGACGCGAAGTAAGACCCGGCCTCGCTTCAAAGCGCGAAGAAACCGAACAGGCCCTGTGAAGAAATCGACCAAGAGTGGCAGGCCGCCGTCCCAACGCCCAACTGCTTCAAGCTGACAGAGGCCCGTACGTGCTGGGAGCTCCCGGAACTTCGTTGAAATCCGTCTGCTCTGCGAATAAAACGATTGCAGGGCACAGCAGCAGGGTATCCTCTCCTTGGAACGTCGATTGCCTTAGTACCAAAGGTTCTTGCGAGTGTCTTTGTCTCGATTTTGTCGGGCTCAAAACGCAGTCCTCTTTGCATAACAAGGAATCTAGACAAACCAGTAATAGCAGTAGGAGGTACCTCACCATGATATTTTCAGCAGTAAAACTCGGGCCACCTCGATTGCAATCCGGACTCTTCCTTTTGACGACTTGTTTGTCATTTGCAGCTGTTCCCCTGTATTCCCAAACGAATGGACCGAATGCGCTTCTGTCCTCCGATGCGCGTTCCGTACAAGCGCAAACCGGAGGGGATACGGCCGAAACACACACAGGGGGAACTGTACCCTCGGGAACGATTCTTCCGGTGGTGCTCGGCTCTTCCTTCTCGTTCGAGAAATGCAAGCCCGGCCAGATTCTCCATGGAAAGATTGCGCAAGATGTGCCGTTGTCGAATGGCGCAAAGATCCGCAAGGGGTCGCCAATCGAGGGACACGTCGTGGAAGCTACCCCGGGCACGAACGGCACCGGCGCACGGGTTACCATACAATTCGACAAAGTTTCTAGAGCGGGGCAATGGGTTCCTGTTGTCACGAATTTGCGGGCCATTGCAGGATTCGTGACAGTGGCGGAAGCTAGGGTCCCGGAGGAAGCCCCAAGTGAAGGCACCCCCTACAACTGGTTGCCTACAACTCAGATTGGCGGTGACTCTGTGTGTGGTGTCGGGGGGCCGGTGATGAGCGCGGAAGACACTTCTAAAGTAATCGGCAAGTCCACGGGCGATGGCGTCTTGGCCCAAGTGATGGCCAAAGAGGACAAGGGATGCCGTGGCGCGATCAGCGGAAATGACCAACCGCAGGCATTGTGGGTGTTCTCGAGCGATGCCTGCGGTACGTACGGAATTGATCACCTGAAAATTGCCCATGCCGGTCGCACGGATCCAAAAGGCACGATTTTCCTCGCGTCGGAATCTCCAAAACTCGCACTAAGGAGCGGGGACGGGCTGTTGCTCCGAGTCGATTGACCTCTTGGAGGTTCTCGTAAAAACCTAGGAGGGCGGGGAAGAGATTGTGTTCTCCGTCCTAAAAGGGCGAAAGACCCGCTCGGTTAATGATGACCGCCCCCACCGCCGCTGAACCCGCCACCACCGTGGAATCCGCCTCCGATTCCATGAAACCCGCTGCTTGTATGCAACCCCCTGCTAGGGAAACCGCCGTTTCTAGCCCCACCGAACGAATTGTGTGCGCGATAGCCTGAAGCGTAGTGAACGCCGTGACCATAATTGGCCGGTAAGGTGTAATGCGCTTCGGATCCCCAGCCGTGGTAGTTGGGGCTGAAGTGATGGTGATAGTGACTGCCCCAGAAAAACGGAGCACCGAACGCGCACCAGGGAGAATAGAAGCCCCAGCCGAACGGACTGTAGAAGATGCCGTCTGCGGGAAGAAACGTGTAAGCGTCAAACCACGTATCCCAATACCAGCCATCACCAAACCAGCCGAATCCTCCAAACATATACTTGGGCGCGTAATCGGCATTTGCTTCTGCGAGGTAGGCAGAGCGCAGACTGGTCCAGTGATAAAGGCCCTCGGCCTCCACCTCTTGCCTGTCGAATTTCTTAGCCCTAAGGGGTTCGGCGGAGAGATTGATCATTTGTCCGCTCTTCACCCGGACCGGCCGTTCGCCGTCGTGTACGAGCGCTTCGCCATCGAGGACTCGAATGAGATGAAGTTTCGCGTTGAAATTGTAGAGTCCCATTTTCAATAGTTCCGTCGTTACACCATCCTGCACAATTCGAAGAGCATTCTCCGGATGGATTTCGGCCACCTCTACGAACGCTTCGCCTCGGTCGATGGACAACCGTGTGTTGGTCAGGGCGGACGAAATCATGCTTGCGGCACTAGACTCTCCCAAGCGGACAAAGATTCCCGGTGTTAAAAGGAACTCAACCTTCCCATTTTGTGTGGAGAGTGTCTGGCCAGGATCCAATTCGCATTGCCCAATCGAATTAGCGTCCAGGGACTGAGAGCCAAGTGTGACTGTGCCTTCCACGTAATTCACTGTGCCGGTCCGTGCCCCGTGCTGTTGATCCTCTGCACGAACTGGGAGTAGAAGGAAAAGAGCGGTTAAGAGATAAGCTGCAAACTGGAATAGAGTTTTCATGACGCGCTCCTGCCTGAACCGCGCGGCAATTCCGGGGAATATCCCCAACTCAGGCAATTCGGATACCAATTTTACCTATTTTCCAAAGCGGTAGATCAATCCGATATTCACCTGACCTTGCTCTGCTTTGTTCGCCACAGTGGCGGGATAGCAGCCATAGAAAGGATCGCAGTACTCTGTCAAACCCGAGGTAGTATGCGACGGAGACCAACGCGCTTCCAGCCGAGCCCCCCAGTGTGCGTTAAAGAAATACTTCACGCCGCCTCCAAGGTTATACGCGAATCGGTTCGTGAAGCCTAAGACGGATTGGCCATTCACCGGGGCAGTACCGTAATGCGAAAAACCCAGACCCGCTACGGCATACGGTCTTAGCTTTCTGTCGGGAGAGAGAAAGTTATAGAGCACGCTGAACTGATACATATCGAAATTCATATTCGATACAGGGGAGAAGGTATTGTCTGTTGGATTATGGGAGGTGAGAGAAGTTGGCTGCCGGTTCCACATAAACTCGCCCTGGAAGTTCTGCCAGAAAGTAATGTCTGCCATCACGCCATAATCGATACTACTCTTGATTTTAAGGTAGTCGACGTTGGGATTGCCCTGTTGGCTGAGATCGATATTGCCGCCAAAACGCGAACCAAAGAACGGGGTGATTTCGTATCTTCCAAAGTTATAGTCCGACTGTGCATGTAGAACCGTTGCCGAGCACGCCAAGAGCAAGCTGAAGAGCAGCAATTTCGAGCGGAACATTGTGCCTCCTGAAGAGTCTGCATAAAGCACGACAGGGGAGAGGGTTGCCCCGGCGGCTTTACGGACTGTGACACGAGTTGCAAGGTGCATGCCAAGAACGAGATCCAGCGAATGAAACCAAGTATCCGTGGATAAAGAGGATATAAAGGTGCGAAAAAAGGCATCCTAATCGCTAAGAAAGAGTGGGATAAACGGGCACAAGTCTTGTAAACAAAGTGCACACACCGGAGTTTAACTAAGAACTAAATTAAGCTAGTCTTCAAGAGATAGGAACCAATTCTGATCCGGTTTGTTTGTTCAGAGTTTCGCGCCAAACTTCTCAGCGCGAAGTACTTCCACGTCATCCAGAAAAGCGATCATGGCGTATTCATCGAAGTAATGCTTGGCCACATGTTCGAGGATTTTCTGGGCAACTTCAGGAGAAGCAATCACTTCAATCTTGGTGTTGCCGGATTCCGCGTGCCTGGGTCGCACGCCCCTTCCACCTTGGCCCCGTACGCCGTAGCAGGTGTACCCCGTGGCCCCAAAGGATAGGATTTCTTTCAAGAGGCGGTACTCGACGTCGGTATCGCCAATGATCACGATGCGCTTCATCAGGTTGGTCTGCATGAGGGGGCTCTCCTCTACTCCTCGATTTTGTGCTCTTCCATCTTGTTATACAGCAGACGTCGATTGATCTGAAGGCGGTTGGCAGCTTCCGATTTGTTTCCACTCGCCTCTCGGAGGGCGCGGGTGATCAGGCGCTTCTCCAGTTCCGCAATGGACTTGTGAAAGGGAAGATCGAGCAGATCGATTTCGAGTTGCCTGGACTCTCCATTATCGCTTGCTATGGTTTTGGCGGGGAAGTGTTCCGGCATAATGACGCGTCCGCGAGCCATGAGCACGGCGCGTTCGACCATATTTTCCAATTCGCGGACGTTTCCGGGATAAGAATAGTTTTGAAGCATCAGAATGGCTTCGTCGGAAAAGCCCACCACTTCGAACCCGTTCTTCGCGCTGTACTGCCGGAGAAAATGCTCGGCCAGGGGGACGATATCGGAGCGACGCTCACGCAAGGAGGGAATCTGTATGCGAACGACGTTGAGGCGATAATACAAATCCTCGCGAAACACTTTTTCGCGGACGGAAGCCTCCAGATCGCGATTGGTGGCGGCAAGCACGCGGAAATTGCCCACGATGGTCTCTGTACCGCCTACACGCTCAAACGTACGTTCCTGGAGTACCCGCAGCAGCTTTGACTGAAGCGTTGGGGAGAGTTCGCCAATTTCGTCGAGGAAAATTGTGCCGCCTTCCGCCATTTCAAAGCGGCCAGTTTTGCGGCCAATGGCTCCGGTGAACGCCCCCCGTTCATGGCCAAAGAGTTCGGTCTCCAACAGGGTCTCCGGCAGAGCTGCGCAATTTACAACGATGAACGGCTTACTTTTGCGCTGACTATAGTTGTGGATGGCTTCCGCGACGAGTTCCTTGCCGGTGCCAGATTCCCCGCAGATTAAAACCGTCGAATCGGTTTCTGCCACTTTACCGACCATGATGAACACATCCAGCATGGGACCGCTGGCCCCGATCAGCCGCCCGCTGCTGGCGGCGTAACCCTGAGCGGATTGGGAGTGCAGACGAATCACTTCCCGATTCAACGACGAATGATCCAGGGCTCGTTCCGCGGTGACCACGATTTCGTCCAAATCGAAAGGCTTGGTGACAAAATCGTAGGCACCTAGGCGAATGGCCTCAATGGCGCTGTGGCTGGAACCATAGGCGGTAATCACGATCACGGGGACGGAAGCTAGCTTTGCGTGGCTATGTAGATACAGAAGAACCTCTTCGCCCCCTACCTTGGGCATCTTCCAGTCGCTAAAGATAAGATCCGGGACCGTGGTGCTCAGCAATTCGATGGCTGTGGAACCATCATCGGCCTCAAGGATCTGGTATCCCCTGGCACGCAGAATCTCAGCCAGAGTTTTGCGCAGGTTCGCTTCGTCATCGATGATAAGGATCGTGGTAGGCATGGGAAGTTAATCGAGCCAGAACTTACCTTGCCAGCGAACCCGGAATCGTGATTCTGACATTGGTGCCCCGTCCCGCTTCACTCTCGATCTTAATATCACCACCATGGGCGCGTATAAGTTCGTGGGAGATGGATAAACCGAGTCCTGTTCCGGACGGTTTCGTGGTGAAAAATGGATCAAATACGTGACCGACTACCGTCGAATCCATCCCCTTCCCATTATCCTGAAATTCGACACATATCCCCGGCACCTGTTCGTCGTTCTTGAGCTGAGACGCTAATGTGACAGATATGGTTCCCCCGTGCTCCGACATCGCTTCAAGTGCATTTTGGATGATGTTATCAAACACCTGGGCCATGCGGTCCCGGTCGATCATCGTTAGGAAATTGCGACTTGGCAGATTCGTCATCAACTGCACGTGGCGGCTGAGGGCTAGTTCCTCAAACGATTGGACGCGTTCGCGCACCAGGGTGCGCAAATCGACGGGCTCAAGTTCGAGTTGAATGGGCCGCGCAAAGTTCAGGAGCCGATTGACAATGCCGTTGAGGCGTTCGATTTCTTCCAGGGCCACGAAGCACGACTCTTTGACCCGCGGGTCGGCGGCATCCCGACGGCACATCTGAACCCGGAGACGGATCGTTGCCAGGGGATTGCGCACTTCGTGAGCAACGCCGGCAACCAGGCGGCCGAGGCTGGCGAGGCGTTCGGTGTGGCGCAGTTGGCCCTCCATCTGCTTCTCATACTCCATCTTTTCTTTGAGTGTCGTACCCAATCGGTTGATCGCCTGGACGATATGCTGAATCTCTGCCGGTTCATCGTCCGTGGTAATGCGGGAGGAGAGGTTTCCTTCGAGAGCCTTGAGTCCATTTTCAATTTTCCGCACACCGCCCTGAAGATTGCGAATCACCAATAACGTCAACAGGACACTCGCCAAAGCGGCGGCAGCCAGCCCTGAAGTAATTAAGTACGCTCGAAACCGGTTCGCGCCAGGAATGTCAGAGAGCCGTTTGACGGTCCAGGCACTTCCGACTACCGAATAGCCTTGCCTTAGAGGGATCGCGCTGACGAGAAGAAAGCCCGAAGGGATAGCAATTACCCTCTCGGAACTTTGCCGTGTGCTTGCAGCAGTGCGGGCGATTTGAAGGACATTCTGGTGCTCGGTGTCGGGAATGGCTCTGTTTTCTGAACTCTCGAGGGAAGCTTCGCCGGTCGGGTAGAAGTTTCCCACGAACATATCCGCGGACGACGAATAGAAACCGCCACCGACTCCTTCGACATTCTGGAGGACCATGCGGCTAACGAGAGCCATAACTTCCTTGGAAGAGGGGGAGTTGGGGTTATCTAAAGGTGGTTGTTGATTCTCGCGGCGAGCGGAATCCGCCCGGTCTTCATACTCTTGAGCGAGATTTCTGGCCGCCTCCGTTAATCGTTTTTGTTCCGAACTGAGGACCGCGGATTTGGTATAGCGAAGCGAAGCAATGATGGCGAGCAGGACCGCGATCGACAGGATCACAACGAGTGTGCCGAGGAGGCTCACTTGCCAGCGAAAGCTCATCCGAGAAAGTGCAAATTTGGACGGCAGAGAACCGCCTCTCTCCCCGTCACCTGTCAACCCATGATAGCAATTTCCCAAGGATGGCGGGGTATTGCTGACACTACGAATGGATTTGCTGGTGGGTTGAAGGGGATTCGTTGTCGGCATCGTTTAGGGGTTTGCTGGATGCTTGACGTACCATTTCCGACAGACGTGCTCGGCGGAATACGCTCCTGCAAGAGCCGCCTGTGCGAACTCCGAGGCGTCTTCCAGGATGGCGTTCCGGTAGGTACGTTGGGCCTGCCTGTAAAAGGCATCCCCCCAGGAAGCGATCTTACGCACTTGTGCGCGATCTTCGGAAGGAAGAGTGCCGTGCTCGAGGACCCAACGAATTCGGGCAAGGACGGACTCGGCCTGCGCCAGGTTTTCCTCGACGTGATTAGGCTCCGACGAGGTATCGAGGTGTTTAGGAGGGGGCGGCACAAGGGAAGGCAGCGTGCTGTCGGCGCGAAGCGTCCGGGTCATGACAATTTCCACGACCCGCGACAAGCTTTCGGAGGCCTCCGCAAATTCTTTTGCGCTGAGCAGGTCGCTTGCCGCGAAACGGGTCAGCGCTTGCACGTAGGTGTGTTTGGCTTCATCCAAGAATTGACTGATTCCAGGGACGCGGTGCTTCATGATGTGAAGATAGGCCAAGATGGCTTGGATCCGATGGAGACTGTCGTAGGCCTGACCGATGCTTCGCGCCGCATCATTTCGTGCAAAATTCGCCCCTTTCCCATCGTCTTTGTGAAGGATAGTGTGAAAAAAAGAAGCCGGGTGGAGCGGGATGGTCTCGTCTTCAGAATGCAGGGGACCACGGCACTGACAGTCTGAATCTCGTGAAACGCCAGTCTCTTTTTCCTCTTCACCAAGGGAAAAAGGTGGGGCCAGGGATGCAGGCTCAACGGGGGTGTTGCTTAACTGCATCCCTGGTTTGTCTTTGTGTGTGAGGGTAGGCAAAGCCGCACTCTGTTTCGAATCCAGGTTCGTAATCAGGGTCGCTTGGATATATTCTTCCGGGAGATCATTGGAGCGCGACACTCCCTCAATTGCGACGGCGCAGCCCTCTGTAATCATCGCGGACACAAGATCGCCACGTCCCTCGGCAAAGCGAACCTGCCAGCCATCCTGCAGAAACATGCCTTTGAGCAACCCGTCCGGGTCTCGAATTAGCTTTGCTACGCGGCCCGAAACAAAAATCACCTTTCTCTCCTCTCCATGTTACTGGTTTCTCGAAAAAGAAATCTGAGCACGCGCTTCTCCACATTTCCCGGCCTCATTTCCACTGGTAAATGCTTGGTTCACGCTTAATTGGCCTGCGCACAGGCGAGGGCATACGCATGTGAACCATCCGGGTGTGAACAAACGGAACGAATTGTGTGAAGAAAACGAACAGAATTGAGGGCACTCCCCGTTGCGAACATATCTGCTTTTTCTATTGAGAGAAGAATCCGCCCAGCATGCTGGAAGAATGTCGTGGCGCTGTCCCTCTAGATCTCTATAGGTTAGAGGCACCAGTCAATTGCGGAGCGCGACCTGGAATAGTCGCGATAGTCGGGCGTCTCGCGGGTTGCGAATGGACCCCGGTTTGCTTCTGGAACGGTGGCATCCAATGTTTCCATTTACTTCAGGGCCAAGGGGGAACTTTGCCTCACTCGAGCAACAGACCAACTCATGGACGAAGGTCGGCAGATCGTCTTCCGATCGATATGAATGAAGCGGAGTTGAACGACCTGTTTGCGTCGTGCCTGCCAAAATTGAAGAAGGCGGCGCGAAGAATGCTCTGCAATCAACAAGATTCCGAAGATGCGTTGCAGGAGGGGCTGCTGCTGGCGTTTCGCAAGTTGCATCAGTTTGAAGGGCGCTCTTCTTTCGCCACGTGGTTGCACAGCATCGTCAGAAATGCCTCGAGGATGCAATACCGCAAGGTCACAGCCCATCCCGCCGTGCCGATCGAGTCCGAGGAAACTCCAGTCTTGCACAAAACCGAATTTGTGGAAACCGGACCTTCTCCCGAAGAAATCTGCATTCAGAAAGAGCGTTCCGAGATTATCCGCAAAGCAACGACGAGAATGCCCGCCCGGTACCAACCTGCGATTCAATACTTCCACTTGGAAGGGTTAAGTGAACAGGAGACAGCGCAAAAATTATGTTTGACGTCGAGTGCGCTAAAATCGCAACTCCATCGCTCGCGTCGGTTGCTTACCTCAAGAATCCGGACCTCCTATGGGCTGGCGCGAAGGAAACGAGCTTCCCTCTGCAGCCAACTGCCAGGCGGGTGTTGTATTGGCTCCGCAGTGCGAGCGCATCCCGATTGTTGAAGACAGAGACGACCACAAAGGGGAAAGCGTTCTTGAGACGTTGGCTGGCTCGGCGCGAGCTTCCCATCGTGGTGAAGCTTCGTGAACCTTCCGCCTTTGCGTGGTGACTCCGCAAACGCTTGGCAAATATCTCGCCAGATACCTCGCAAAATCAAATAGAATCAAAGCCAGGCATCGAAGTGACGGTGGTGGAATCTGAACGGGAATCTGCAAAGGATTGTCCTCCGGGAGCTGAGCGAGGGTCTTCGGAGAGACCAATGGGAAAAAGGCAAGTGCCGGTTACGCGCTGCACCAGTTGCGGCGCTCACGGCTACCGCATCCAACTCGCCAATGGAAAATGCGGACGGATGATACGCGGAAAGCGATGCAATGGAATGAATCAGAGCGCCTTGCAGGAAACCGACTGGGTCGAGTGCGCGAAGTGTGCTGCTACAGGATTCGAAGGCAAGAGATATTGCCGCCAATGCGATGGCTCTGGTTGGGTATTTGTTCTCCGCTAGGGAAGCGCTGCGAGACCGGGGACCGGATCGCCACAGTCGTGCATTCGCGTTCAGTTTGCCACTCGTCGTAAAAGGAGTCGAGCATCAGTGCCTCCAATTATCATGCGGAACAAATACGCAGCCATGAAGCACGCTTCACGAAATCTGAACTCCAGGGGTAAGAGGCATCCTGGCCGAGATCGTTCTTCTGTGCCCGATGTCTGCAAAGATACCGTGGGTTTAAAAAGTATCCCCCACTTCCCTTGGTGGTGTTTATCAAAGCTTCTATGCGCCCGGAGTGGAGTTCATCCTGGCCTCCTAACCAAGCTCGTAGTCCCGGTACCCGGTAACGCCGTTTGGACGTAGCCGCCGGGCGGCGGACGCTTCGCATGAGGCAGTGCAGCGTCGGTTGCTTGATGGCTTGGATATAAGTGTGGGTCACAGGAGGTGTTCCCGTCGCCCATCTTCGAAATTGATGCTGGAGCGTCGTCATGATGCACAAAATACCATACGCCATTACTTTCGTGCAGTGGTAGAGTTTGCGCGACGATTCCGCTGTTCCCCCGATCGCTTAGGCCCTCGACACCTCCGTGAATATCAAGCGGAGTTGTTCGAGAAACGCACGTTGTCAGCGAACTCCATAGGACAGCACCTGGCAGCGCTGCGCTTCTTCTACATCAAGATTCTTCGCAAAGCCTGGAGCATTGCTGACACTCCTTATCCCAAAAAGGCACGTCACCTGCCGACGATTCTGAGCCGAGAGAAGTCGCGCCACTCCCCCATGCGGCGCATCCTGCTCATGGCCCTCTACGCCACCGGCGCTTGCCGGACCTTTGAGCTGACGTGGAAACGCTAGGTAGTTTACTTGGTCACTGAGGAATGGGTCGGAAGCGCTGCTCATGGGGAGAGAGATTTGATTAACTTCATTAGTGAAGCAAATGAGAGGCACTCCAATAGTAATTGACAACTATGGTTAACTAGCGCATGATGGTTCTGGATCAAGGCTGTCTCCAAGTCTCCCAATCTATGGGTACCCCCGAACCATCCTTGGCCTAGAACCTGAGCGGCGCCATCGTAACCAGCCTCTTCACCCTCGCCGGTGCCCTACTGCTGACCGTGTTCGGAGTTATTGGCAACCAACGCAGGATCTACGCTCGTCAGAGGTCCAAGTTATTTGGCACATGTTCGAATTACTCGTAGTTTCGCGCTGAGGAATGTATGAAAACTTTACGCAATTCTCTGTTGTGCCTAGTTATCCTGGTATTGGGCGCACCCGTCTTACTCGCCGGAGATTTATCAAAGTATCGCGCCTTCTCCCTCGGCAACTCGCTTGCCTCTGTCCTCAAACTCACGGACCAGAAGCCCACCGACGTCAAGATCATCCACGACCGTCCCGTCGTGCTTCAGGAACTCACATGGTGGCCCTTAAACATTTCCAGCACTCTTCGCCAGCATCAGTCGGTCGAGCGTATCGTCTTTTCCTTCTATAATGGTGATCTGTACAAAATTTCCGTTAGCTACGACAGCAGAGCCGTCCAGGGACTTACCGCGCAAGACATGATCCAAACGGTGTCGGCCATGTACGGCATGCCGCCCAGCCCCGTTACCGAAACCAAGCCAGCCAGCGGCGATCTCTTCGATCCCAAACTAAAAATCGTCGCCTCCTGGGTCGATTCTCTCTTTACCTCAAACCTCGTCCGCACTTCCTCCGATGAGTTTGGCCTGATTGTCTTCGCCAACTCCCGTAACGCCCAGGCGGAAGCTGCCGACGCGGAAGCCATCGCTCTCGATACACACGAGCGTCCTCAGAAGGAAGCCGCTCAGTTGAAACAACAAGATGCGGATCAGGAGACCGCTCGCCAGAAAAACATCAAATCGTTCCAGCCATAGCGTCACCGCTTCTAGAAGGATCTGAGGGGAAGATTGAATTGACATGAATTTGCAGAAAACAGTTTTTCGCGGCAAACTTCCGGCACTTGTCCAGGTTGTCTATGAAAACGGTGAGAACGATTCAACTCGTTCTCCCGAACTCATCACTCTCGATCACATCGACCTGGACGATAAATCCACTTTGCAGTGGCCTGCGCATCCGCGTCCGGTCCTTCCCTGTCGTGTCGCCATCATCGGAAACTACCTTCCCCGGCAGTGCGGCATCGCCACCTTCACTACCGATTTATGCGACGCCCTCCACGCTGAATTTGCCTCCACCGAATTGCTCGCCCTCCCGGTCAACGATACCGAAGAAGGCTACAGCTATCCCCCGCGCATTCGCTTCGAACTTTCTCAAGATGATTTGTCATCTTACAGCCAGGCCGCCGATTTTCTCAATTTCAGCAACATTGATTTAGTTTGCCTCCAGCACGAATACGGAATCTTCGGCGGCTCCGCCGGCGCCCACATTCTCCAACTCTTGCGCCGCCTGAAAATGCCCGTCGTCACCACTCTGCACACCGTATTGCGCGAACCAGATCCCGATCAGCGCGCCGTCATGGACGAAATTGCCGCGCTGTCAGACCGTCTCATCGTCATGAGCCGGCAATCCGCCGAGATTCTTCAGGAAGTCAATCATGTCGCACCCTCCAAGATTGATTTGATTCCACACGGCATTCCCGACCTCGCTTTCACCGACCCTCATTTCTACAAGGATGCCTTCGGCACCGAGGGCAAAGATGTTTTGCTCACCTTCGGCTTGCTCTCGCCCAACAAGGGCATCGAAAACGTCATCCGCGCCTTACCGTCCATCTTGGCGCGCCATCCCAATGTTGTTTACATGGTTTCCGGTGTCACGCACCCGCACATCCTCCGCCGCGAAGGCGACCACTACCGGCACTTCTTGCAGCAGTTGGCCAAAGATCTCGGCGTCGAATCTCAGGTCATCTTCCGCAACCGTTTCGTCTCTCCGGAGGAATTAGTCGAACTAATCGGTGCCGCCGACATTTACATCACTCCCTACAAACACAAGGGACAAGTTGTTTCCGGCACGCTCGCCTACGCTCTCAGCGCAGGCAAAGCCATCATTTCCACCCCCTACTTACACGCCATCGAACTTCTCGACGAAGAACGTGGCGTCCTTGTCCCCTTCGACGATCCCGAAGTCATCGCCGCCAAAACCGTGGAACTCCTCGACCATCCCACCGTTCGCCATGCCATGCGGAAGCGCGCCTACCTCTACACTCGCTCCATGGTTTGGAACCGTGTCGCCCAACAGTATATGGGCAGCTTCGAACGTGTGTACAACGAACGGCTGCGCAATCCCCGCGCTACTTTCTCGGCCCTCACCACCGAAAAGAAACTCGACCGCCTTCCCACCATCAAGCTCGATCATCTCCAACGCATGACCGACCACACCGGCATGGTCGAGCATTCCGTTTTTAACGTTCCCAACTACACCGAAGGCTATTCCACCGACGACAACGCCCGCGCCCTCATTGTCGCCGTGCTTCTCGAAGAACTGGGCGTGGAATCGTCCACCCGCAATCTCGATCTCGCCTCTCGTTACTTGGCCTTTCTCTGGTTCGCTTTCGAGCCCGTCACCAAACGATTCCACAACTGCCTCAGTTACGCGCGGCAGTGGCAGGAACCCGAAGGCTCCGAAGACAGCCACGGGCGCGCTCTGTGGGGACTCGGAACGGTTCTGGGCAGAACCAAAGATGCTGGACTCCGCGGCGCCGCCGGCCGCTTGTTCGAACTTGCCGTTCCCTCGGCCGTGCAGTTCAAAAGCCCGCGCGCCTGTGCCTTCGCCCTACTCGGACTCCAGGAATACCTCGTGTCCTTCCCCGGGGATCGCGCAGCGTTGAACGCCGCCGACTGCCTCGCTAATCGCCTGTTGAAGGCTTATCAGTCGAATCGTTCGCCGGCGTGGAGTTGGTTTGAGAACGAGCTTTCGTACTCCAACGCTCGCCTATCCCAAGCCTTAATCCGCGCAGGCTCACGCGTCAACAATAACGCCATGCTCGCCGCTGGACTCGAATCGTTGCAGTGGCTTGCTTCTGTTCAGCGTTGCGACGCCAGAGGCCATTTCGTGCCCATCGGCTCCCACGGTTTCTACTCCAACGTCACCGAAAAAGCTCGCTTCGACCAGCAACCCGTCGAAGCCTGCGCCGCTGTCTCCGCATTCCTGGAAGCGTATCGCGCTACCGGCCAGGGCCATTGGCGCAAAGAAGCTTGGACCGCCTTCAACTGGTTCCTCGGAGATAACGATTTACAAATTGCCCTTTACGATCCCTCCACCGGCGGCTGTCGCGACGGCTTGCATCCCGACCGCGCCAATGAGAACCAGGGAGCTGAATCTACCCTTTCCTTCCTCATGGCCCTTCTCGAAATGCGCAAACTAGAGGAAGCGGACATCACCGACCCGAAACCTTGAGACCTTCGTTCCCCACATCGCCCGCTCTACCCTTCACGTCGCTTCACGTTCCGGCATTCGTTCCAATTTTTCTTTGAGAGAGAGAATGAACCAACACGAACCGTTATTTCTTCGATGCCCGGAAAATCCCATCCTCACCGCAAAAGACTGGCCCTATTCCATGAATAGTGTCTTTAATCCTGGCGCTACCTTACTGCCCGACGGCACCACCCTTCTCCTTTGCCGTGTCGAAGATCGTCGCGGCCTATCCCACTTGTGCGCCGCTCGTTCCGCCAACGGCATCGATGCCTGGAACATTGATCCCCGACCCACCCTCATGCCCGATCCCGAACGTTTCCCCGAAGAACTTTGGGGCATCGAAGATCCGCGAATCACCTACGTGCCGGAACTGGATCAATTCGTTGTCGCCTACACCTCTTATTCCCGTGGCGGCCCCGGCGTTTCCCTCGCTCTCACCAAGGATTTCCGCTCCTTCGAACGTCTTGGCGTTGTCATGACACCAGACGATAAGGACGCCGCTCTCCTTCCCCGAAGGATCAACGGACGCTGGGCTTTGATTCATCGCCCCATGACGCCCCTCGGCACGCACATCTGGATTTCCTATTCGCCTGATCTCCGTCATTGGGGCACGCACAAGCTCATGCTCGAAGCGCGACGCGGTGCGTGGTGGGATGCCAACAAAATCGGGATGTCACCGCCGCCGATTGAAACGCCCAGAGGCTGGCTCATGCTTTACCACGGCGTCCGACGCACTCCCTCCAGTTCGATTTATCGCCTGGGTCTCGCCCTGTTTGACCTGGAGCAGCCAGAAAAATGTCTAATTCGCGGCGATTCCTGGATGTTCGGTCCCGAAACCGAATACGAACGCCACGGTGACGTACAAGATGTTGTCTTTCCTTGCGGCTATACCGTTGCTCCAGATCGCGACACTATCAACCTCTATTACGGTGCCGCCGATTCCAGCATCGCTTTAGCCCATGGCAGCCTCAACAAACTTCTCACTTGGCTCGACGCCAATGGTCATTCCGAGCAATCCCACGAACGCCGCCTCCGCCACATCTAATCCCTAAACTGGCAGCCGCGGGCTAACTCCCGACTCGTCGGGGAATCGTGCAGTTCGTTCTAGAACTCGTTAAATTGTGGGCGGGGGTAGCATCCACTGACCTCTCCCCGTTTTAACCCAGTCATAAGTTAAGTTAGCACTCCGGGGTTCTTCTCCATCCTTTGGGGCCCACACGGGTCACTGGGCCGTGGTTGACCTAGTCGGAAAGGGAGGGCACCTCCGCACCGTCCCGATGTCTGATTGGGTTAAGCAAACGATCGACGACTGGCAAGCTGTGGCAGAGAGAACGCACGGTAGAATTTTTCGATGCGTTTGCGCAGAGGTGTGATTTGGGGAACGAAGATCACGGAGAAGGTGGTCTGGCATGCCGTGAAGGAATACGCGGCGAGACTAGGCGTTTCAAAACTCGCGCGACATGATCTCAGGAGGTCGTGCGCTCGATTCTGTCACGATTCGGGAGGCGAGTTGGAACAAATGCAATTTCTGCTCGGTCATTTTTTCCCCGTGCTCGCGCTTACTGCGGCGTTTCTCTTGATGTTTCCGATCGGCTTTGTCATCGAACGGATCATAGGAAGACCAGTCGATTTTAGTATTGTGGCAACCGCTCTTCTGCGGGATGGGGTTGGCTGGGTCTTGGTACGGGAATCGCTCTTTTGGCGGGCGGATTCCTCGTGCACCTTTTGTTTAACCGATGGTCGTGGTCGAAAAAGGGAGAGTTGGCAGGCTAAGTCCGAGTAGTCTATTCGACCAGCACACCATGGGAGGGGCACCCTCAAAAACAAGTTGCAATCGGCTTTGATGCTGGAGAAGATGAACCCACTTTTCATGCCAATCTCCAGGTCATCGCACCATGTGGGTATCCCCAGCACTCTCTCGGTAGTGCTCGTCTTGCTCGCGATTTCAGTCTTTATCAACTACGTGGATCGCGGGAATCTTTCCATCGCAGCTCCGCTGTTGAAGGACGAGCTTAGCATTTCCGCAGCGAAATTGGGCGGCCTGCTGTCCGCGTTTTTCTGGACCTATGCGTGTATGCAACTTGTCTCCGGCTGGCTGGTGGATCGTGTAAACGTGAACTGGGTAATTGCGAGCGGATTTTTTCTATGGTCGGCGGCAACCGCGGCGACAGGGTTCGTGCATGTGTTCGCGACCTTGTTGGTATTGCGATTATTGCTGGGCTTGGGCGAATCCGTTGCGTTCCCGGCGTACTCAAAAATCATCGCGCTGAACTTCTCGGAAGAGCATCGAGGGTTTGCCAATTCGGTGATCTCCGCGGGATATGTCCTGGGGCCGGGATTTGGGATGCTGTGCGGCGGAATGTTGATGGCGCGCTTCGGGTGGCGGCCCTTCTTCATAGTCTTAGGGCTGGTGAGCATGTTGTGGCTCGGGCCTTGGCTGAAGTGGATGCCCAAGAAGCAGTACGGCTGTGGCACAGATTCGATAGGCGCACCAAGTCTTCTGGAGTTTGTGCAGTTGCGAGCGGCATGGGGAACTTGCGTTGGCCTGTTTTGTGGAAACTATGTGAACTATTTCTTGATCACCTGGCTTCCGTACTATCTGGTGCGAGAGCGGCATTTCTCGATGGAGGATATGGCGAAGATCGGCGGAATCGCGTACCTGTTGGGGGCGTGCTTCGCCTTGGTCTCTGGGTGGGTTTCCGACCGCTGGGTTGCAGTGGGGGCAACACCAACGGTGGTCCGCAAGTCGTTTGTAGGCGGGGGCTTGGCATTGTCCGGCATTTTCATCGGGCTCGCGGTAGTAAGCGGGCCGCGTTATTGTGTTGCCGCACTTATATTGGGTGTGATCTTTTTTGGTGTTTCTTCCTCAAATCTATACGCCATTACACAAACTCTGGCGGGACCAAAAGCTGCGGGGCGCTGGACAGGATTCCAGAATTTTGTGGGGAATCTAGCAGGGGTGGTGGCCCCGGCGCTCACAGGGTTTGTCCTGGAGCGAACGGGGAATTTTTACTGGGCGTTCGTGATCCTGACAGGTTTTTCGCTGGTGGGCCTAGCCTCGTGGATTTTTCTTGTCGGACGAATCCAACCGGTGATCTGGGACAGAAAGCTGCGGGCCATCGCGGTTTCTTCGTCGTTGCCAATGAGTGCACTCGAACGTAATCCACTGGACGGATAACCCGTCCTGCGAGATTGCCTGCACGAGCGATTAATCCCGAGTCACGGGGAAATCCAGAAGTAATCCTCAAATCCCGGTAAACACACACTTGCGGATTGTCACAGAGGAGCAGTTTTCTTCTGTTGAACGGCGATTCGAGATCAAATCGGCCTGGGACGATATTCCTACTTTCCCGCGATCCAGAGCTCGCGGAATTTGCTGCAATAATCGCTGAAGGTCTCGGGGAATACATCGTGGTAGCTCTGCCTGAGCCACCGCCGCTTCCACCGTTGATCCGGCCGGAGAAAAAGCCGACGAATGGAAATTCCCCACAGAAGAAAAGCGATCTGCGCGACGATCCGAACTTTGATCCACGAAAGATTAGACGGAGGTATATACCATGCCAAACCGGAGGATCGAGGAGCCAACATTGTTATGGTGCAGACAAAGCTAGCTGTTATTCCAAAGGGTGCGGGTCCCTTCGACAGAACATTCCAGTGACTGTGGTAGTTATACCCAGCGGCGGGTGTACATCGCCTCAGGGAGTTGGAATTTGCTCGGAAGTGTGGCCGTTACCATGGTGCTGGGGGCCTGTCCTTTACCGAACGTCCGTTGATTGTGGAATTCGAATAGAAGTCGGCGGCATGAGGGGAATTTTAGGTTTGAGGTGAGTATAAGCTAACTGACGGAGAAGGACATCACGCCATAGATTCCGATGGCAGCAAAGAGCAAGGCCATCGCTGCGAAGAGTCCCAAAAGTCGCGAGAAGAAACTCCACGGCCGTGCGGAGTCGGAATCCGTTTGGAGGAAATTTCGCGGGTGTCCGGTCTTTGAGTGTCAAAAGGTTAGGAAACTAGCCTGTACGCAAGGCGAATAAGACCGCAACTCGTGGAGGTTTTGTTACGTCAGATATGCAGGTGGTATCGAGCCAAAGAGATCGTGCGGAGAGATGCAATGCGCCACTTGGTGTATCTCACTTCTTCGGTCGTCGTAGCTGTGTTTTTGCTCATCGGTTGCACAGGAAACAATCAGACCGGAGCGGGTTTCGTTAGCTCCGGCGGCGGGGTTGGTTCAGGCACTTCCGGAGGCACTTCCGGAGGTACTTCCGGTGGCACCCCGGGTGGTGGTGGCACCTCCGGCGGGACTTCGGGCGGTACCTCGGGCGGTACCTCGGGAGGTTCTGGCGCATCCGGGGGCTCGGGGGGATCCGGAGGTGCGATACGACCCGTTTCCGAAGATTCGGTGTCGTTGGATTCCGTTAGTTCATATCCTGACGCATTTCCGTCTGGGCCATACCAGGGCGTAGTGAATGGAGGTCAAACCCGTGCCGTCGTTGGGGCTCGGGTCTATGTTCTTCAAGTTAACTCCAGCGCCTATGGCAACTCCTCGGTGTCGCTACTTAGCTCCGCTACCAACAACCCAGCCGATTCCATCGGTTACTACGTGCTCAGCGGCGAACATGGCGGATTCTCAATTGCTGGCGATTACACCTGCAGTGCCAGCCACCAGGTCTATGTTTATGCGCGAGGCGGCGACAGCGGTGACGACGGGCCGAACTCCGCCATCGGCTTGATGGCTTCCCTCGGTACATGCCCCGAAACCGGAAATTTCGACACTGCCACGCCTTTCGTCTTCGTGAACGAAGTGACAACGGTTGCAGCGGCCTATGCGATGGCCGGAATTGCCACGGACGCGACCCACGCCGTCAGTCCCCATACTGCATCGATTGGCATGGCCAACGCCGCCGACCTTGCGAACATTGCCACGGGAGTGGCCAACTCCGCTCTGCCTTCGAGGCCCGAAATCCAAGTTCCACAGACTAAGATCCATACCCTCGCGAACATCCTGTCCGCGTGCATCAACTCCAGTTCGCCCACCTCTATCAGTTGCACCGCTCTGTTCAGCAACGCGAGGAGCAATGGTACGTCTGGAACCACCCCTGACGACACTGCGACTGCCGCTATAAACATGGCGCGCAATCCGTACGCGAACATCGCTGCCCTCTACAGCCTCCAACCAAGGCTCTCGGCTCCCTTCCTTCCAGCCCTTGAGTCTGCTCCAGAGGATTTCGACCTCGCAGTCGCTGCAGACGAATCGACGAACTCCGTCGCCGCTCGATCGCTGCATGAGGCATGCCTGTCACACGGCTTGTGCGGAAAAGGCAGGCTGCAAGAACAGGTGGATCTAAAAGATGTCCACTTCTAATTGCTCATTTGTTCTGAGTCGCTGCCACTTCAGGGCGGACTGTCGACAATCCGGTATGATACGTGCGCGAACTCTGTCTGTGGTCTTCACAAATTTTGCGACACGATGTGGCCCGATAGTGCCTCTAATCTAGTGGTGGCATACTTCGGACGTCCTAGGGAGTGTACATATGCGTGCCTCTACCCTGCTCGGTCTTTCCCTCTGTTTTGTCTTTACCGCCGCCCCGGCAATCTCTCAGGAAGTTTCGGTTGGCACCGTTCGCACCCATATCGAAGGTATTGAAATACCGCCGGTCCCCAACGCCCCATTCACAGCCAAAGTGGTTGTCACCTGGAACCAGCCGCTTGTGGGAGGCGGCATTGTATCGCGGAAATATTACACGTTGGTAGCACGCGACTCTCAAGGACGTGTCCGCCGCGAAACGCGCGTATTCGTTTCCGCGAATTCCGATGCAGAACCTCCGCTGCGAAGCTTCACGATATTCGATCCCCTCTCCAGCACGCGCACGACTTGTACCAAGGCTTCGATGACTTGCACTACTAGCCCCTTTGATCCACACGTGCTCTTGACGGAAAATGCTGGCGATAACGGTAACGGAAAGCGTGAGAGCCTTGGCCAGCAGACCATCCAGGGTTTGCCCGTGACCGGAACGCGGGAGACCGTGTCGAATGCCTCGGGCTCGCGGCTGACCCTCCGTCGCACGGATGTCTGGTATTCTCCCGACCTGCATATGGCTCTCTCGGTGATTCGTAGCGATCCCCAATTAGGCGAAGTGACACTCAACGTCACATATCTCGTCCAGGGAGAGCCCGATTCAATGTGGATGGAAATCCCGTCTGGATACCGGGTAACGGGCGCCAGCACCCAGTAGTCGAGCCGACTTTTAGGCTCACTGCGGCTACGGAATTGTAGATGGTTTATTTTCCAGTTACCTGCAGCAACTTCTCTCGGGTGTGACTCGGGTCTAAGGAGAGTTTGGACAGTATGTGGCCACACAGGACTGAGTACTCGTTGTTCCTCACCACGCTGCTAGTTTTCGGGTTCATGGTCATGGATGCGAATGCGCAAGCAAGCGACGCAGGTCATGGTGCTCAGCGATTCATGGAGTATTGCGCAGGTTGTCATGGTGCCGATGCGAAGGGTGGGGACAAAGCTCCCCCGCTCATTTCTGCGGCGAGCCCCTTCAAGCTCTCCGACTCAGAACTTTTTGGAATTGTGCACGATGGGACCAAGGGCGGGATGCCAGCCTTCGCACAGATCGGGGATGCGAACATCAGAGCCGTGCTGCAATTCCTGAGAAGGCTCGAAAACAACACCGTCTCGAAGTCTGCCTCGGCAGAGATCGCCATCACGGGAGACGTGGATGCGGGTCGCGCATTATATTTTGGCAAGGCGCAATGCTCAAAGTGCCACCTGATGCAAGGAAAGGGCGGGTTCATCGCTCGAAGTCTGACAGACTACGGCCGGAACCACGCTGCTGATGAAATACTGCGCACCATCACGACTCCGGATACTCCGCTGGTGCCTTCATCGCAAGTAGTGACGGTGACCACCAAGACTGGGCAGAAACTGGCTGGCGTGCTGCGGAACGAAGACAACTTCAACCTGGAACTGCAGGGCGAAGACGGTCATTATCATTTTCTTGCCAGGAGCGATGTCACGGAGGTGCACTACACCGGACACTCGCTGATGCCGGTTGACTACGGTACGCGGCTTTCGCCAAAGGAACTCAATGACATTGTCAGTTTTCTGATGGTCGCGAGCAAAAATATGCGCCAAGATAAGGTGAACAGTCGATGACTTGCCCTGAACTCGGAAGGGCTGAAAACCATAAAACAGCCAACGATCAAAAAATGCGATCCGCTAGTTGTGTACTCAGAGCCTTGACAGCCGTGTGCCTGCTGCTGGCGATGCGCCAAGGGATTGCGCTCGGACAAGCCGAGAAAACTCTCACCGATTCCGCAGGCCGGTACATATCTTCCGGGAATGGCAATGGCGTTATCAACGTTCAGCAAGGTGACTTACTTAAGAAGCCTGTTGCAGAAAACTGGCTCTCCTACAATGGCGATTACACTGGCGCCCGCTACAGCAGCCTGACGCAGATCACACCGCGCAATGCGGGCCGACTGACAGCCCGGTGGGTGTTTCACCCGCGCGTGTTCAGCCCTCTCGAAGTCACTCCCGTGGTTGTGGCGGGGATTATGTTCGTTACCAGCGCAAATGATGCATACGCGCTGGACGCGAAAACGGGCAAGGTGTTGTGGCATCACGTGCGAGCCGTGTCCCAGGGGTTGATCGACGACCCTGGACAACATCACAATCGCGGTGTGGCCATACTGGGCACACGCATTTACATGGAAACGGACAATGCACACTTGTTATGTCTAGATGCGCGGTCGGGCCACTTGATTTGGGATGTGCTCTATGCGACCGGCAGCAAGAACTACGGTGCAACTAGCGTCCCGTTGATCGTGAAAGACAAGGTGTTGGTGGGGGTTTCAGGCGGCGATGACGGGGTGCGCGGCTTTCTGGCTGCTTTCGATGCGGAAACGGGCGAAGAAAAGTGGCGGTTCTGGACCATCCCCGGGCCGGGCGAGAAGGGCAATGAAAGTTGGCCGGGCGACAGTTACCTGCATGGAGGAGGGACGACGTGGATGCCCGGCACTTACGATCCGGAGCTAAACACGGTCTACTGGGGAACGGGCAATCCGGCTCCGGACTACGATGGCAGCATCCGTCCCGGGGACGATCTGTACACAAGCTGCTTGCTAGCCTTAGATCCTGATAAGGGTACTCTGAAGTGGTATTTCCAGTTCAGCCCCCATGATTTGTATGACTACGATGCCGTGCAGACGCCAGTCATTGTGAATGCAGCACTCAAAGGCAAGCCGCGTAAATTAATCGTGACCGCGAACCGTAACGGGTTCCTGTACATCCTGGACCGGACCAATGGGAAATTCCTCTTCGGCAAATCCTTTGTCGGCACGCAGAATTGGGCCAAGGGCCTGCAGGAGAACGGTCGACCTATTTCCGCCGGGCTGATCCCTGACGAGAAAGGCGTGCGCGTCTGTCCTGCCAACGGCGGAGGCACGAACTGGTATTCGTCCAGTTACAACTCAGCTACGCATATGTTTTACTTCCGCTCTTTCGAAGCCTGTGCGGTGCTTCAGTCGCACCCAAGACCTTTCGTTGAGGGCAGGGCCTACTATGCAACGGGCATGGAGACCGTGAGCGAGACCGGCAAGGGTTACATCAACGCCTTTGATCTTGATACGCTGGATTTCGCCTGGCGAGATCTCCAGTACGGAAGGAACAAGGGTTGGGGCGGCATCATGTCCACGGCGACGGGCTTGGTCGCGTTTGGCGACGACGCCGAGAATTTCGTGGTCGCGGATGGACACACGGGTAAGCCTCTATGGCACTTCCACGTTGGACAATTGATCCGAGCGTCCCCCATGACTTATAGGGTTGATACGAGGCAGTATTTCGCGATTGCAGCAGGAAGCGATGTATTCTCGTTTGCGCTTCCCTGATCGTTACATGACCTTTGTGACCCTGACTTTTCGTTGGCGAATATCAAACTCGTCCCCAAAGGGAGACCGTCTCTGTGAAGGGCGGGAAACTGTGTTCAGAACTAGGTGGGGATGTGGAGGAGTACTTTCCTCTGCGTTCCGATACGTTCTTCAATGACCTTGGGCCCCTTGGGTTGTCGGAATTGATGCTGAAAATCGCCTGCATCGGACAGTTATGACCTTCAACTGGTGGGCGTTCACCAAATCGTGTCGGTCTCACGTTCTTTTACATCGCGTGATCTTCGCCTTGATTTTCACGTTCAGCACTGCAACCTCAATTGCAGGAGATCATTGCCACTTCGCTGAGGTAAGTTTCGCTCACCTGCAACATAAGAACGACCAACTTGCCGAGGAGAACGCACGTTCCTACATCGACGAGCCGTTGGAACAACTTGCCAAAAGCATTCCAGAACTCAACACGCTTCAACCCGCGGCGGATCAGCAGCAGTTGTCGACCATTCCGGGGAAGACGGCAGAGAGAGTAGGCGAGTTATTTGACAACCTAGAAGATTTGATGACGCAAGGTCAACGTGAAGCTCTTGATCGATGAATGCCTTCACACATCTCTTGTCACTGTCGCCCATTCGGCGGGCCACAGCGCAGGCCATGTCAGTCACCGTGGACTCGGCGGGCTTAAAGATTGGCAACTTATGCGAGTCATCCGCGAGGAAGAGTACACGTTCGTCACCAACAATCGCTCCAACTTCCTTGATCTGCACGGCAAAGAACCGCTCCACGCAGGCGTGATCGTTATCGTTCCTAATGTCATCCCTACGCAACAGCGAGAACTCTTCGCAGCAGCCCTGAAGCACATTGGCACGCGGGACTTGACGAATGTCCGTCCCAGGTAGAGAGATGAACTTTCCACTCACATATTTGGTAAGGCCTTTTATTTTCTCTGGTTGGAATGGATAAGGTAATCTTGGCGCTACATTCGCACCGCTCTGCGCGAGGAGGTAAGACTGCGATGGTTTACCGTTTGCACTGTGTGGTCGCAGGATTTCTGATCCTAGTAGCCTGCTCAGTCTCTATCACCCTGGGACAGGATAATGGAGGCGCGTGGTCGAAAAAGAAATCTGCTTGGGTGCTATTGTCCGAAGCCGAACGAAGGCAGGCCCAAGACTTTTCCGAAGACTACAAATCGTATTTGAATGTGGCACGATCTGCTCTCGGCTCAACTCGTGAAGTAATTCGGCGTGCAAATGCAAATGGGTTCACTGAATTCACTAAACCCGCGCAGGTCAGGCCCGGCGCTCGCCTGATCATTCCGAATCGTGATCGCGGCCTCATCCTCGTCGTGATTGGGTCAGAACCTATAACTGACGGTTCGCACGTAGTTGGGACGCACCACGACAGCCCCCACATCGAACTCAAAGGACGGCCCATACTCTCCGCGGGTGAGTTCGCACTATTCAAAACGATCTACTATGGCGGAATCAAAAAGTACCAGTGGGCGAATCGCCCACTCGCCCTCATCGGTCGAATTGATACAACCGATGGGCGCACGATCGACGTTTCAATTGGACTGAATCCTGGTGAACCTGTTTTTGCTATTCCCGACAATGCCCCACATTCCGATGAAGAACTGCATGATCGCAAATACACCGAGGTGTTTCACGGCGAAGAACTGGAGCCAGTGCTTGGAAGCATCGCCGGTGAAAACAGCTCGGCGACAACCGAGGTGACGAAACTGCTGATGGAAAGATTCAAGATCAAGGAAGAAGATCTCGTGAGCGCAGAGTTGTCCTTGGTGCCAACAGCACAACCTGCCGATGTAGGACTCGATCGCGGACTGGTGGGCGCCTATGGGCAGGACGACCGACTCTCATCCTTTTGTGCGGTGAGAGCAATCCTGGATCTCAAGGGGACGCCGCGGTACACGGCGATGGCGTACTTGTCGAACTTCGAAGAAGTAGGGTCGGTGAACAATACGGGTGCTAGGTCACAATTCTTGAGTACTACTTTTGCCCAACTAATTGCCGCACAGCGTGAGAGTGCGTACAACGACCTGGACCTTAGACGTGCGCTGCATAACTCCCTGGTGATTTCAGCAGACACCAATGACGGGATCAACCCGATCTTTCCAGGTACGAGCGAGCCGACAAATGCTGCGCGGGTGGGATATGGTGTGGCCATCAAACTCTACGGCCCTGGATTTGACGCACCGTCAGAGTATACGGCCCAAATTCGCGGACTGATGGAGCGCAACAACATTCCGTGGCAGACCCATACCTATAAAGTGGACGAAGGAGGTGGCGGCACAATTGGCCTGTTTATGTCCATGCAAGACATGCAGGTAATTGATCTGGGAGTGGCGCTTCTGTCGATGCATGCGCCGTTCGAAATGTCCTCGAAGGCAGACGTATGGGCGTTTTACCGAACCATGAGCGCTTTTTACGCGCAGTAAGTTCACAAATCTCAATTATCGATTGGACGGCTATACCGCCGTTTGGACGTCCTTCGGCGAGGTGATGGAAGACCAGTACTGGCCCAAATTACCGATTAGCCCTGACTGCGTCTTCGACGCGTCGCTAGTGCCAGGAACTTAGAGGGCTTAGAGCCCTTTCTCGAAAGTCATCTACGCAGAGCTTTACCGGATGCGCGTTCTCGCTGAGGAGTGAACGGGTGCGGAGAGTTCTGCGCGCGTCCTAACGAACTAACCGGCAAGGTAGGTATCAGTCCGGCGGATGGCTAGTGAACCGCTCGACAAATCACGAATTACCTGTCATTTCGCTCTTCAGTCTAGCAGGGAAATATCTCGCCCATCGCCCATCGCGTTTCTGTAGGATGTAATAGCGCGCTGCTCCACACAGCCCTCCACAACGGTGTTCCTCATAAACGAGAGCGATAGTCCGATCGGCGTTGAATCCAACCCCAGATAGAACCAGGTATCCTGCAGAGTCAGGAAAGTGGTGGCGGAAACCTTCCCAACCATCGCCAACATTGGCTCCCGATGGCGTCTCGAAAGCCGCATCCAGTTCGGCGCGGGTCACCAATCGGGTTGGCTTTGCGAGTTGCAAATCGGAGTGAAGCATCATTGCGGTTTTGTTGGCCGCCTCGAATGAAGCAAAAATCGGCTCAAACGATTCAATGAATCTCGCATCGCCGTTCAAGGCCTCTCTGGGCGAGCCAATCGGCCATTCTCGCGGAGGAATGTCTCCGAGAATCAAAATGACCTTCGAGTTTTCCCAATACAACCTCATGGACTTCCTTGTCCTCCTGGCGTGTCGCCTGAGAAATTGTTCTTTTGCGCTGGGAGGGCTTTCCCGTAGGCAACAAAACCGCCATAATGGCGGCAAGCAAGAAGGACAGGCAATCAAGAAACATCTCAAGGCTCCTGAACCACCTGAATAGTTCTCGCCAGAAACTGCTGCTTGTTAGGCCGCCGCCGGTATTGGGGTGACTCGGTATCCGAGCTTTTCGGCTTTGGACTTGAGGCGCTTGATCTGTAACTCTCGGTGTCGAATCTCGTAGAAGGCTGCTCCTTGGTCCACGTATTTCATCCCGTAGCGCAGCATGCGGTAGACCAAGCGGGCCAGCTTGGCGGCCATGGCCTTGATGGCGATGGGAGCGCCTAGCCTGGTTCGCAGTCGACGGAATTGCGCTCCGAGATAGGTTTTGCTTTCCCGCAACGTGCTGGCGGCCATCTTCAAGGCGATACTGATCGGATTGTTGGTCGGGAGCCGGCCTTTCCCAATGACCTTATTCCCGCTGATGCGATTATCGGGACAGAGCCGCAACCAGGAAACAAAATGGTTCTCGGTCTTCCATTTGCCCATGTCGTACCCAGCTTCGCTGATGACCGTCGTCGCGGTGATGACATCGATGCCGTCGATGCGGGTTAGGTCCGTACCGGTCATGCGAAACAACCCTTCGCGCAAGTCGAACTGCGGCTTGTTCGCCCTCTTCTTCTTGCGCCGTCCCTTGCGGTTCTCTTCGGGCAGTGGGGCACCGTGGCTCCGATCCTCTCGCTGCTGGAGATACTGCTGGAGCTGGCGATCGCACTCCGCCATCTGCTTCTGGCAGAACTCGTAACCCGCATGCTCTTGCTTCAACACGAACAGCAAATCCTCTTGCCAGTTGCCTTCCAGACTCTGCGCAATCTGCTCCTCACTCGCTTTCACCCGGGGATCCCGAAACTCAGCCAGTTTACGCGGATCGTGTTCGCCTGCCAGAATAGCCTTGATGATGGCCTGTCCGGTTGCTCCGCTGATATCGGTCAACACATTGGCCAACTGCAGATTCATCTGCGTCAGCGCCTTCTGCATCCGCAGAATATGCCGACCCGCACTCTGCACGAGATCGTTGCGCTGTCGCCAGTAGGTCCGCATCACGCGAATCTCTTGTGATGGCCGGAACGAATTTCGCAACAGTCCGTAGGTGTGTAGCTTCATCAGCCATTGACTCTCCTGCACGTCGCTCTTCCGCCCGGGCAGATTCTTCGTGTCCCGGGCATTCACCAGGTACACCTCCAAACCCGCTTGTTCCAGAATGTCGTATACCGCGACCCAATAAACTCCGGTGGATTGCATCGCGACGGTTCGGATCCTGCATTGCTTCAGCCAAGCGGCCATGGTCTTGAGTTCGGCGGTGGTGCATCCGAACTCCCGTACCGATTGGCTATCTCGGCCTGACGGTACTGCTACGTAGTGAGATTCGTTGCCGATATCAATGCCACCAGCGTCGGGATGTATCACTTCTAGGCTGAGGTCTTCGGTCTGCATCTTCCGCATCATCTCTCGTCGTTGCTTGCGGTTCATCTCGTGCCAATGGTGCTGCGTTGGATGGTTGGTTGCTCTTTTGTTTTGCTCCTCTGGCTTGGATTTCATGCTAACCTTCCTGTGCTGAATTCAACTTGGCTCGGCCCGGTTGGCGAAAACTACACAATCTCGCCAGCGGGGTCGGGCCGTTCTCCTTTTCAGGACAACGCCCGCCGCCATCTACACAATCGCCAGAACCGGAGCCATGCTCTCCATCGGGCAGGAACGCTCCAGGGAAAATGCGGCCTTAGCTGCCGAACCAGGTTGTGCCTCGGATTTTAGTTGGGTTACACCATAACTGGCGAGCTCTCGACAAGAGTTTCAGGCTCATACAACCACCGCAAAGCGGTGGCCGCTGCTCTCCAGAAACTCCACGTGCTTTAGGCGGCGGTAGATTGGACTAGATGGAACCCCAAAGTGGCGGCTTTGAGCTTGAGATGCTTGATCTCTCGGGTGCGCTGTTGAACTTCGTAGTAGCGTGATCCATGGTCTACAAATTTGGTGCCGTAACGGAGCATACGATAGATCAAGCGGGCTAGCTTGGCGGCCATGGCTTTGATCGCAACCGGGGTGTCTAGTCTGGCTCTGAGTCGACGGAACTGCGCTCCAAGATAGCTCTGACTTGTTCGCAGGTTGCTGGCCGCCAGCTTTAAAGCGACGGTCACTCGATTGCTCGTCGGCAGCCGCCCTTTTCCAATGATTCTCTCTCCGCTGATGCGATTGTCGGGAGCGAGCCGCAGCCAGGAAACAAAATGGTGTTCGTCCTTCCATTTGATCATGTCCCAACCCGCCTCGCTGAGAATCGTAGTGGCGGTCATGACGTCAATACCATCGATCTGGGTTAGGTCTGTGCCCGTCATGCGAAACAACTGCTGTTGCAAGTCGAACTGCGGCTGATTCCCCTTCTTCTTCTGCAGCCGATCCTTCCGCTTCTCTTCCGGCAGGGTGGCCCCTTGGCTCCGGTCCTCCATCTTCTGGAGGTACTGTTCGAGCTGGCGATCGCACTCAGCCATCTGCTTTCGGTAGAACTCGAAAGCCGCTTGTTCCTGCTTGAGCACAAACAAGAGATCCTCTTGCCAGTTTCCCTCCAAGCTCCGCGCGATGTCCTGCTCACTTGCTTTGACGCGTGGATCTCGAAACGCCGCTAGCTTCTGCGGATCGCGTTCGCCCGCCAGAATGGCCTTAATGATCGCTTGCCCGGTCACTCCACTCACATCACTCAAGACATTGGCCAACTGCATATTCATCTGTGTCAATGTCTTCTGAATCCTCTGGATGTGCCGTGCCGCCGACCGCACCAGATCATTGCGCTGTCGCCAGTACGTCCGCATCGTGCGGATCTCCTGTGGCGGCCGGAATGAATTTCGCAACAGGCCATAGGTGTGCAGCTTCATCAGCCACTGACTCTCCTGCACATCGCTTTTCCGCCCTGGAAGGTTCTTCGTCTCCCGCGCGTTCACCAAGTAGACTTCCAAACCCGCCTGCTCGAGAACGTCGTACACCGCGATCCAGTACACGCTCGTGGATTGCATGGCTACGGTCCGAATCCGGCACTGCTTCAGCCAATCGGCCATAGCTCTCAGTTCCGCTGTCGTGCAGCCGAAGCGCTGCACCGGCTGGCTGTCCCGGTCCGGTGGAACCGCTACGTAATGGGATTCGTTACCGATGTCAATACCAGCGGCATCGGGATGTATGAGCTGTAAGGAGAGGTCTGCGCTTTGCATTTTCCGCTCCAGGTCTCGCCGTTGCTTGCGGTTCATGTGGCGCCAGTTGATTTGGTTCGAGTGCCCAGTGGATTTTTCGGTTGGCTCCTTTTGCTTGGCTTTCATGGAAACCTCTTGTGTTCAATTTCGACGTGGCTCGGCCCGGTTGACGAAACTTCTCAATCTCTCCATCGGGGTCAGGCCATTCTCCTTTTCAGGACAATGCCTGCCACCACCCACACAATCGCCACTCCCGGAGCCATGCTATAAATCGGGCAGAAACGCTCCATAGAACAGACGGCCTTAGCTGCCGAGCCAAGTCGTGCCACAGATGCTATCTAACTACCGCCCGGACTGCTCGCTGTCAGTCTCTGCCGGAGTTTCTGGTTCATACAACCACCCCGCAGGGGTGGCCAAGGCTATAAAAGCAGAAGTCAAGGGAAAAAAAGCTCTCCCGCGGCCGGAATTTTTCTTCCTTCGCAGCCCATGTGAATGAACGAGATCTGTTCTGATCTGCCGCACCGCAGTCTGCGGTGCGTCCGTTGCCCACCTAAATTCACGAAAGCTGATCGGTTTCACAAGTCCCAAAACGCCATAACCGCCGAAGTGGGTCCTATGAGCTTTCCTATTTCCCGACGCTGACTCTTGAGCGAAAAGATGGATGGGGCGGAACCCCGAAGCAGCCCCGCCCCTTCGCTATTCAGCTCTTCCTTTTATTGGGCCGAAGCTCCTGCAGCCCGTTCCGCGATCTTGGTCTCGACCAAGCGCCGGATTAGACGCCGGTTGCGTTCTGCGAAAGCGCGTTTGTCTGCCAGGCAGGTTTCCAAGAGCACGCCGACTCCATGATGACCCGCCAAGTCAGCTGCGGCAGTTAGCGCCTCATATTCGCCCATCCGAAGATGTGCGAGATGATTCAGCTTTGCCAATACGAACAGGTGTTTGGCGACCGGGGATTGAATCTCCGCTACCTCTTTGCGGAAATCTTCGAGGAACGTTTCTTGTAGCTGTCCAGTGGACTTTGTCGGCTTCTCGCCGATGATGCGGAAGCATTCATCGAGTTTGGCGAGAATCTGGCCGTTCACAAACGCCCGTGCTTCCAAGGCCTCCTTTATCTCGGGTTCCGAAGCGTGCTTACCAATCTCTTGATAGACGTTCGTGGCCCGTTCGGTCCGATTTCGGACGTCGCTGAGCAACATCAGAAAAACTTCTTTCGGGGTTCTTGCTGGCATTGTCTTTCTCCGTTCGGTGAATTTCGGCCGGGTCTCACTTAACTACGCTTCTGGAGGCACGGTAGCAAGCTGTCAAAACTACTTAGAATGGTTACCGAACGATGTATTTTGGTCAGCATTTTGGTCATGGTGCCAGAGATGATGCCTGTTGAGCAGGGCAGTACTGGGCCGTGAGAATTTCGTAATTGCGTCACTCATGAAACGGTCGAGCGGTTGGCTACAGGAACACTACCCTGAATTGTGGTCGCAGGGGAAACAAGGCGACCCGTATCAGCACGTGAAGATGGGCCTGCAAATCAGGAGTTAGCAAAGTGTTTTCGTTCGGGTGGGTGTATCATCGCCATCAGAGAGAACCGCCATGGTCGTATCGAAGACCTTTCGGGTTTGCTTCGGCGCAATACTCCTGATAGCCGCCGTCTCTTGCGGCCGGCCCTTGGCCGCACAGGTGATGCCAATACCACAAACAATTGGGCCAACAGACTATCGTATTCGCGTGGGAGACATCCTTGAGGTCCGGGTCTATCAGCATCCAGAGTTGTCTAGAAGGTTTGTGGTTAGGGGCGATGGAAATCATACCCTGATGGTTAACGGCGTGAGAGTAGCACACCCATCAAAGATGGATGTGCTACTCCATGATTTGAGAGTGGTAGACCTGTCAGCGTTGGATGTGGCAACGCTACTCCGCGCCAAACTCGAATCGATGATTCCCAAGCCAGAGGTTACGGTCATTCTGGTCGAATTCATGCTCCAGCCGCTACCACCTTCATCTAGACCAGCACCCCAACTTCAAGATGCGCCTCGCCAGGATTGCTGCGTAAGCTAGCACCCAAGTTGTGGAGTCGAGGTGTGGCGCGGTGGTTTAGGTGGAGCCTATCGGTTGCCGATTCTTTCGGGGACCCAGAGATTCGTTGAACGGTTGTGATTTGGAGTAGACTGTAATTCCTTCCTCTGCCGCAAATTCCTGCAGAGAACTTCAATGACCGAAGAACGTAAGTACGCCATTTTGTTCGCGACGACACTCTTGTGTGCACGCAAGATCATCGTCCTGATTGACACCAATTCGTCCGAGAGGATGGGAAAGAAACACTGGCTTGGAGCATTCGAGAATGAAGCGATCGATCAAGTGGTGCAGCTCATGGCCAAGATCGACGAGCGATGGCCCAAAGCCTAGTCCTTCACGATCTGCCATTCATGAATGAATCAGCGCAGTTTGGTCGTGGCCAAAATCAACTTGGTATTTCACGCCCTCAGTGGATTCAATAATCGCCGTGATGGTCGCGTCTACGATCTTTCCGGCATGCACGTTGACTTGAATTTTGTCGCCGACTTCGTGTTGGCGTGGGGCCAGGTTGGGCTTTTTCGGCACGGCGTGATTGTACGACAGAATAGTTCGTAGGCCGGTAGCACGCGAGAGGATTTTTGGGTGTGATGGGGAACTACTTCAGCGATAATCGCGGCACTTGCAATCGGGGTAGTTGCACGGACTGCAGACACATACGTATTACTGACCGTGACTTGGTGGGTGTGGTGAATGGCTTTGCCATGGCCACAGCGGCGGAAAAGCCAAAGATAGATGGAAAGGCGATGATGACGCACCTCAGGGGTCACCCAAAACCGGCCAATGAGGGTCACCTCAAAACCGGCCAACGAGAAAGCCCGGGACATTGACTCCGACAGGAGCCCTTATAGGCTCCTTCGGCATGAGCAATGTCTTGAGCGAAGAAAAGAAACAACAAGTCATCGCACTCGGGAAGCTCGGATGGCCCTTACGGCGCATCGAGAAAGCCACGGGTGTACGTCGAGAAACAGCAGGCGCTTACCTGAAGGCTGCCGGGATCGCGGTACGACCACCGGCTGGCTGGGGACGGCGAGCGCCGGCAAAACCGGCCAACGGGGTGACCACCGACTTTAGCCAGCCGATTTCACCTCCGACTGGCAACCAAGAGCAGGCCACCAGTGCCTGCGAGCCGTACCGCGAGCTGATCCAGCAGGGACTCGGTCGTGGCCGGAATGCCATGGCCATCTGGCAGGACTTGGTCTCCGATCACGGCTTTCCCCACGGCTACCAGACCGTGAAGCGTTTTGTTCGCAAGCTGCGCGGATCCGAGTCGCCACAAGCCGTGGGGATCATCCTCACCGCCGTTGGAGAAGAGGCCCAGGTCGATTATGGGTCAGGTCCGATGGTGCGTGACTCGCAGAGCGGCAAGTATCGCCGAACGCGACTGTTCGTACTGACACTCGGCTACAGCCGCAAATCCGTACGCTTGCTGGTCTGGCGTTCGAGTGCACGCATCTGGGCCGAACTTCATGAGAAAGCTTTTCGCCGATTGGGGGGTTGCGTCAGAGTTGTGGTCCTGGACAACCTGAAAGAAGGCGTGCTGCTTCCCGACATCTACGATCCCCTTCTCAATCCCCTGTTTCGAGATGTCCTCGCACACTACGGTGTGGTGGCGCTACCTTGCCGGATTAAAGACCCTGATCGAAAAGGAAAGGTCGAGTCGGGGATCGGCCACACGCAGAAAACACCTCTGAAAGGGATGCGCTTCGAGAGCCTGGAAGAAGCGCAGGCGTATCTGGATCGCTGGGAAGAACGCTGGGCCGACACGCGCATCCATGGCACGACGAAACGGCAGGTAGCGGTCATGTTCGCCGAAGAAAAACCGCACTTGCTCCCTCTGCCTCTGGAACCGTTCCGCTATTACCAATACGGAGAACGCGTCGTTCATCTGGACGGTTGCGTGGAGGTGGAAGCCGCCTATTACAGCTTGCCGCCGGGATGGATCGGACGGCCGGTGAAGGTGCAGTGGGATGAACTGCACGTGCGCATCCTCCATCCGAATACCAACCAACTTCTTCGCGAGCACCTGCGTCAGAAACGCGGGGGATATCGCATCCAGGAAGAAGACCACCCCAAGAAAATGCCGCTGAGCACGGCGCAACTGTTGCGGCGCGCCGAACATGCCGGATCCCAGATCGGCAAGCTCTGCCAGTTGATCTATCAGCGGCAAGCAGAGACAGGCATCCGCCGCATCCTGGGAGTGCTTTCCCTGATCAAGAAATACGGGGCCGCCGCGGTCGAAGACGCCTGCGCCACCGCTCTGGACATCGGCGTTGCAGAACACCGCTTCGTGCGCCGTTATCTGGAGCGCCGCCCACACCCGCAAATGTTTTTGCGCCAGATCGATCCCCTAATTCGCGAGCTCACCGAGTATCGCGATTTCATCAATCTCAAAATCAAGGAGCAACCAGAATGAATCTGATCGAGTTGAATCGTTACTTACGGCAACTGCGTCTCGGCGGCATCGCTGCGGTACTAGAGACGCGCCTGCAGCAAGCACAAACGGAACCGATGGCCCCCATCGACTTCCTTTCCTGTCTGGTATCCGATGAACTGACTCGTCGCAGCGACCGACTGCTGGAACGGCGCCGAAAACAAGCGCAATTTCGCGACCCGCAGGTGACGCTCGACAACTTCGATTTCAACTTCAACAAGAAGATGAATCGGAGCATGGTCTTCGATCTGGCGACGGCCACGTTCATCGCTCGCCGCGAAGATGCACTTTTTCTGGGTCCGCCCGGCACCGGGAAAAGTCACTTGGCCCAGGCCATCGGGCAGGCGGTCATCGGCCAGGGCTATCGGGTGATCTACCGGGAGGCGCACGTCCTGCTCGAGGAAATCGCCGAAGCGGCCCTGGACGGAAAACGCAAAGAGCACATGGAACTGCTGTCCACCGTGCCTCTGCTGATCATCGATGACTTGGGAATGCGCAAGTTAGGGCCCACAGCGGCGGAAGAGCTGCTGGAGATCGTCATGCGCCGTTACGAACGCACCAGCACGTTGGTGACGTCGAACAGACCGGTCGAGGACTGGGGAAAACTGCTCGGTGACAGCGCGGCCGTCACCGCTATGCTCGACCGCCTTCTCCACCACGGCCATATCCTCAAATGCGGGCCGCGGAGCTGGAGAACCAAGTTGCCGGCGGAACAATGAGCACCACGTCGAAAAGTAGCCAGAAAGCCACAACCTGAACTATGGGAGACCTTGAGAAAATGCACCCACGGCCCTGTAAACGAGATTTTTTCGGGCTTCGAGGAGGAAATGGCTCTCCACTTCGAAATCTCGGAGATTAAACTTGTAAGGAAAGCGAACGGCAGAGTACAACATCTAAGTCCCGGGCCACATCCGTTGGCCGGTTTTGACCTGACCACCGTTGGCCGCTTTTGACCTGACCACTGAGGATGACGCATGCCAAAGCATCCTCGATTTGATAGTAGACGCCCTGGTAGAAGTAATTGGGGACTAGCGGATCGGGAAACCAGCGCTCGATGAGCGTGAACATGATTGACCCGACACCGAGGGTCCATCATTTGGAGGCGGATTATAGCGCAAAATTGGGGTAAGGAATCCGAGGTGCGGGAGCCACCCCACCGAAGAACTCAATCGCGGCTGCGGTGCCAATAGCTGGGGATCAAGCGGTCTCGTTTCCTACGGAAAATGAGGCGGTCGAGCGAGAACGGGCCTCCGCCCGTTGCGGCCATTACGAGTGAGGCCAAGCCTAAGACCAACGGGAGTTCGTACTCGCGTACGGCATAAATGCCTTCACTGAGGTTGTATTTCCATATCGCCGCACCCATGTCTAAGAACAAGAGCAATGCCGCAATTGGGGTAAGGAGTCCGAGTGCGAGAGCCACACCACCGAAGAACTCAATCGCACCTGAGACGTAGACAAAATAGGCCGGCAAGCCGATGGCCTGGAAGGACTCGATGAATCTCGCTCTGTCTCCAAAGAGCTTTGGAAAGCCGTGATAAACGAAGACCAGGGCCAGTCCACATCGCAGCAGGAGCAGTGTGAGGAGCTCTAGTCTTTTCAAGAGGGCCATTGGTTTCTCTCGCGGGCAATGCGTGTGCGAGTGTGGGACACTGCGCGATTCTAACAGGTTAGGGCTGGAACACAGGAAATTACTATGGCAAATTAATCTCGCGCCAGCCGGCCTAACTCACGCAACCGGAGTGGGGTACTAGAAACAACATGGCCGGTAAGGCGCAAAGCACTAAGAATCAGAATGGGTGCGTCGTCCATGGGGCAGCCGCTTATTCCTTTTGAAGCTCACATCTACTTCAAGCTCACATCTACCGTCGGGCAGAATGCACCACAACACCGTTCGTTCATTGTTTGTACAGGATGCGAGGTTGGGCAATACCGGGCTTACCCTATGGTTAAATCGTCCTCTCAGGCTCAGGTTGTAGTGGTATTCAAAGGCCCTGCCACCCTCCTCCCCTCCCAGCCCAGAAAGAATCAAAATGCAAAGCGTTTTTCCACTTGATAGTCACAGACTCCGAGAGTTCTACAAAACCAAGCGCAGCCAAAAGTTTCGGGAAAGTAGGAATTTTGATATGACTGCGATGAAAACTCCCGACTACATTCTAAAGTTTCGCTGTGTCAATTGCCGCAGACCTGAGGCATGTGCCTACTACGCCTGCGAAAGTGTTGTATCCGCCGATCAAATCAGAGGGCGGATTTATGAAGCCAACTGTGAAGGATGCGGTTGGAAAGGAGAGGTTTGTGGCGTATCCGCTATCAGATTCACCTCACGCTCGACCCCAAACTCAAGCCGCAAGGATGAGGAAATTGAACAGAATCGCCTGCTGTTGACGATTGCTGGTGTTTGGCTGCTATCATTCTTTTTGGCAGTCGTGTGGGTGTGGCACGTTGTGTATGGTTGAATAATCAATTCTGATTGCTCGCCTTGGAAGTGCTTCGATGCTTATGTCTCGCAGTTTTCTTCGGTTTACCTTTCTTCGCTTTGAGACTTTCATTCTCCTGTTTGAGGTCCGCGTTCTCCTGCGTTAGGGCATCTATACGATTCTGTAAGTCGCCATTGTCTTTCTCCAGCTCCGATAAGTGCACCTTCAACTGCTCGTTCTCTTGCCGCGCTTTGGTATCTTGGCAGGCCGCCAACGGCAAGCCCAGCACCACCGCGAGTGCGAGCCTAACGAGCGTATTCTTTCGCATTTGTCCTCCTGAATTTTATTGATAGTGGAGGGCGGATGATCTGGGTGCGCAACTTCCACTCCGATCTGTCGCGACGTAGCCTAAGCCTGTCCATTGGGTACAAGTCCCGGGCAGGACTGAGATGATATGCTGTCTTGCGTCTGAAGTGAAGATTAGGCAACCGAGATTCTCAGCCTGAGGCGCAACCCAATATGAAACTAAGCGCCCCGGAGCTATCGCGAGAAGTCGCCAAATGTGTGTCGCTTGCACCGCTGGCGAGCCACTCATTGCTACAGGCCTAATCATGTGACGCTTGGCAGGCCAGGGCAAGAAAGTTCGGGGCCCATCGTCGGCCCGAGGCGCTATTTGTTCTCAGGCTTACTGAAGTGTGCCGAATGCGGCGGTAGCATTACTCTTGTCAGTGGGCGTGGTCGAAATGGGGCGGATCGCTACGGCTGTTCACTTCATCACCAGAGAGGGTTTGTACCAATTCACTGTTCGTTCGGAGAGATGAACTCGAAGAGAGTCTGTTGAAGGGATTGTCTGAGTCTCTCCCACCGTTCCTCGCGGCGGGGGGCCATTTGCGTTCAGTGATTTCAGTGAATCGGTGAGCTTAGGTAAGATCCCAAACGGACCTATTTTTCGATGACGCCACAGGCGATACGAGCCCCGGAGTTTCCTGACGGATCGGTCTTATAATCGTCGGGATTTGCGTGAATCACCAGCGACGTGCCACCTTCGTGGAAGATGGAGTTTGGCCCTTCGCTAAGCGTGGCACTTGGGTCCAAAAGGGAGGCCTTGCCGACTCCGTCGGCCGTCACCTCGAGGTTGAGCAAGTCTCCAGCGTGCTGCCCTTCTGGATTGTCTTTTCCGTGCTTCTTGGAAGTGGGGTTGAAATGCGGACCGGCACTGGTGAACGCCGGACCTTCACATTTGCCTACGTTGTGAATGTGAATCCCATGCGTGCCGGGCTGCAATTGCGAAACGTTTATGTCAATGCGAACACCGCTGCCGGATGGGCGTATCTCTGCGGTACCGACCTTCTGTCCCTGTGCGTTGACAATATCCGCGTGGGCAGACTGCGCGAGCCCTGCAGTGGCCCAAAGAAGCGCTGGTACGAGAGCCCAATTGCGCATTGACATGGGAATCCTCCTTCTGACTAGAAAACTAGCAGCAACTATACACCTACTTTCGCCAAAAGATGAATCGTCCCCTACTGGCTGGGCGCGCGCCAGCAAATTCTACGACTGGCGAGAACGCTATGGGCGCGTCAATGAGCACAATGGTTGGATTCCGCGGGATTTCTGGCTGCAGCCGTGGGAGAAACAGACCATCATCCGCTATTATCTGGACCATCCGCTGGAAGGCTACCGACGGTTGACATTCATGATGTTGGACGCGGATGTCGTGGCCGTCAGCCCTTCGAGCGTCTGGCGTGTCCTGCAGCAGGCCGGGTTACTATCACGATGGAAGGGCAAGCCGTCGCGCAAAGGAACCGGCTTCGAACAGCCACCAAAGGCGCACCAGCATTGGCATATCGATGTTTCCTACATCAATGTGAGCGGGACCTTCTATTACCTGTGCAGCATTCTGGATGGCTATAGCCATTCGATCGTGCATTGGGATTTGCGGGAATCGATGACCGAAGCGGAAATCGAAGTCATCTTGTAGCGAGCCCGTGAGAAGTATCCGGAAGCAAAACCGCGGATCATCTCCGACAACGGGCCACAGTTTATCGCCCGAGACTTCAAAGAGTTCATCCGCATCGCCGGCATGACCCATGTGCGAACCTCACC
Source organism: Candidatus Acidiferrales bacterium (assembly GCA_963775865.1). Classification (GTDB taxonomy): domain Bacteria; phylum Acidobacteriota; class Terriglobia; order Acidiferrales; family UBA7541; genus Acidiferrum. The sequence continues at coordinate 159,951 of CAVZKU010000005.1, forward strand.
CGGCTATCCGCAATCAAACGGCAAACTGGAACGCTGGCACAAATCGCTAAAATCGGAGTGCATCAGGCAGGGATGCAACCATGCTGAGGGATAATCTGGTAGGACTTATCGCGCCAATGCAAAGCAGCGGGACACCGTCATCGGACGATAGATCCTCATGCCTTGAAATTCTCCGCCCCATAGGGGCGGAATCTTCACTAACGGAAAGCACCTCTTCTCCATTTCAGACTGAACCAAGACAGGTCCGTGTGGACAAGTGGATCCCAGTACCCATGATTTTCTCCGACCCCAGGGCTTGATTCGTCTTGTTCAAACCATCGTTTAATTCTTTCACGGAGACACGCTGAATGTTCTGGATACTCCGAGTGGAAGTCTCGATCCTTTTGATCGCCTGGGTATTCTGAACCAACAGGGCTTCCGTCTCGAACCCATCGCAGGTTGATATAGTCGCCGCGTTAATCAGAGTATTCTTCAGTTCCGTTTAATTATAAAAACTGTCTTATCGTCAATACGATATTCCTGACCAATCTGTCGTAGGCGATCGTCTCGTTTTAGAGCGTACTCGAGCAGTGCATTGCACATGTCCTTTGCCGGCAGGGAGCAATGCTCGCTCATGACTTTTTCCAGTTGCTGACGTTCGTCCTTATCGCTGCCGTCATAAACCCCATCGCTGTAAAGGAAGACAATGTCGCCCGGACTCATCAGAGTTAGTTCTGCCACATCCGAGGAGTTTGCCTGCTTCTGTCGCGATTCCAGCGATAAGTAGCGGTTGCGGTCCGGATGATCTTCCGGGATCTGCAATCCGAGCGGCAGAAATTGCACCATCCGGCTCCTGTCAATCTCCATGAACTTGCGATATTCGGCGGAGAAGACCAGCGGTGGCGGATGGCCAAAATTGACGAATCGACAATGCCCATAAGGGCGCACTTCGCCGTAAAGCATGGTCGCAATCTCCTGGGCGTCCTCTTTCTCGCTCCTGCCGAGGGCATTACGAGCGGTAACCGAATACGCCAATCTCAAGTTGATGCTCTCAAACAACTCCGGAGTCGTTTTCCCATGATGATCGAGCTCGGACAGCATCAGAGCATGAAACGTATCGTGAACGGTCGAGGCAATTTTCGCTGAAATAATTCCGTGTCCTTGGGCGTCTACGACCAGGACGCCCGCCGTGCTATAAAGCTCATGCAAGTCTTCCGCGACCCGCACCTGCTCCGAACTTCGTGCTCTTCGGTATTCGGCTTCCATTTCAGGTTTGTAACCGGGCCTCGATTTCAGCCATTCCACATGATCGTCCACCGAATTGTGTGGCGGCGTACCTGCCGGGAGCAGTTCGAGATATTCCTTCGATCTCTTCAGAGCACTTTGAATACGTGCATCGATGTCGTAACGCTGCTGAAAGTTTATGTATTCGAACAGGTCGCCGCCGACCGTTCCGGCGGGGACAGAATTTCCGTACATCTCGATTCCTTGTAGATAAGGAATCGCCCCTTCTACGGGCATCAGCCGCTTGCGAAGATAATCGTCGATATTGGGCGCGTTGTAAGTTTTTGCCATAACACAATTCTACAAGCACGCGGACCTCCGAGCACCCAGCTATGCCAGTAGCTAAAAGGCACAAGCTAGATGCTCCAACTCTTCCCGGCGAGTCTTGTATCTGAAGGCTTCAGATTACAGTTTCAAATACCCTCAATCTTTCGGTTGTGGATCGTCGTCCTCGATCACCGCATCTTTCTTGTGGCCGTTTCCGCTGGCCTGCTGCTGTTGCTGCGGATGTATATCTCCCGGCGGCAACTGTGGCACGTTGTTGGGCGGCTTACTCCAATCCGGCCCGGCCAGGTCCACGATGATGTTCACATTCCCAACTGCGGCTTTGTTGTCGGAGACCCTCGGCGCGTAACTGCCGTGCAATTCAAACGCTGTGCGAAGAGCGGAGTGGCTCAGGCTCAAGGCCGCAAGAATGATATGTGCGTCCTGCAACTGCTTCTTCGTGAACTGCGCTCTCGCTTCAAGCAGTGGGACTAAATACTTCTGAATAAGACTTCGTTCGCTCAGACCAGCTTCATCCAGTAGTTCAGGAACGCGTCCACGCAATTGCTTCATGACTTGGTAGCCTGATTGATCTGGATTATTCGGCGAGTATCCTGCTGCAACGGCTGCTTCACCTTGCGTTTTTCCTGCAGCGCGTTCGGCAAGAAATTTACTTTGCTTAGGCGAGAGTCTCTTGCGCTTCTTGCGCTCGTGGACCTTTGGTTTTTTGCCCGATGTTTTGCTGCCCATCGTTCGCTACGATAACACTCTCCTCGTAGGAACGGAACATGATTAGGAGTTTCCTGTGCTGGACTCGGACAAGCCAAATCCTGTAGAGAGCAGTGGCGAAGAAGCGAAATTCATTCTGGACGGTCATCGGCCCCTTGAGAAACAAGAGTCGATCCCTGCAGTCGGAGTGGCCAATCGCAGTGAGAAAGACGGGTACCTTGTCGGTTTTTTGGGGCACTATTCTCAGGAGAAGTTGCGTAGCCGGCTCCAGTCCTGCGAGATCGGGGCTTTGAGCACACACAGAACGTGACTGGCGCGCCCTGCTCCAAGCCGTGCACGCCGTACGGGACCGTCAGGTGCCCCAGGAGAGTCGCGGATGAGCACATCCAGTCGACGTCCGAAGGTTCGTAGTCAACCATCAGCGCGTTCGTCGCCACCAGATCGTTGGGAAGCCAGTACCAGTCGCTCAGCTGAGGGCTGACGACCACGGGGAGCGATTTTTTGTTGCCGTAAATCTGCAGCACCCCTGGAACACCGTAAAAGGCCGAGATGATAATCGTTCCGGTTCGCTCCGCGTCGGGGAGATTGCCGTATATCGACTCGACCTCGTGTGCGACGTCCTCCCATCCCACGCTGTCCGCGAAAAGCTCGTTCTTGGCGTCGAGGCCGAGCGCGTGAATCCGGTCCGGCGGCGTGATGGGAAGTGTCAGTTGAGCAAACGTGAGCAGCTGGAGCGCGCAGGCAGCCGCGACTGCGATCTTGAAACCGATGCGCAGCCTCGGCCGCTTGACGCGACCGACCGCCATGAGCCCCTGAGCAAGGGCGATCGGCACGGTACCCACCGCGTAGTAGGACTTGCCCACGAGCATGAAAAGGACGAGAGGAAAAAGACAGGCGATCCCGATGGGCCGCAGGGTGGAACTGCGAAACAGCGACACCAATCCCGCCACCCAGAGCGGAATCAGGAAGAAGAGATAGACCCCGATGAGGATCAGGTTAACGACAAGACCACCGCCGGAGCCTTGGTGATTGGCTATGTAGATAAGAGAAGGGAAACCTCTCGCAACTTGCCACGCAAGGTTCGGTGCCCAGATGAGCAGAGCGATGCCAGCCGCAATCCACGGATAGCGTGTCCGCAGGCCCGAGCGTAGCACGGGAGTGAGCAGGACGGCGATCACGATGGCGGCCACCAGACCTCCGATGGTGTACTTGACCTCAAGGCCGATGCCGAGCGCGATGCCGAGGTAAATCCAGTACGTGGGCCGGCGCTCCTGAACCAGACATAGAAAGAAGTAAAGCGCGACCATCCAGGTCGCCTCATCAAACGTCACGGTCTGCTAGACCCAGTTCGCACCGAGGAAGTAGGGCGCCGTGACGGCGATCAATACAGCGAGGGCCTGCAGGCGGAGGGAGCCGCCAAGGCGTCGCACATACGCTCCTGAGAGAGCAACCATGAACGCGCCAAGCAAGGTCGGGAGCAGCCGGAGGTTCCATGGCGTGGCTCCGAGGAGATCGGTCTCCAGACGCGCGAGCAGCGGCACTATCGGTGGAAAGTCGACATATCCGAGCGCGGGGTGACGGCCGGAATCGATGTAGTAAAGCTCGTCGGTGTGGAAGCCGAGGGTGCCGTTGGTGGCAAGATGCACAATCAGGACGATCACCGCCGCGCCCACGAAGAGAAACAACGACTTGAGGCGCTCGCTCCTTTGCTGTTTAGCTAAGTCGAGTTCTTCCATGGTTTCCTCGGGGGGAGGCGACCGCCGAGCGCGAGTTTACACTGTTTTGACCGTCATGACCCGGAAGTAATCGCAGGACGGCCAACGACAAACTGCCTAGCGCCTTCCATGAGAAGGCACTTGGAACACTGCCAGCATTGCCGGGAACAAAGCACGTAGAGTGGGTATCAATTCCTCTATGAGGCCCAGGTTGCTCCGCGTCTTAGCGGTTGTGTTGGCATTGGTCTCGCTCGCTTTTGGCTACTGCTACGTCTCGGGCCAAGTTCTTTTGCTCAGTTCGGACATTCACGCGAAAATCGAATTGAACGGTGCGCTTGTACCCGGGGAAATTCTTGTGGGGCGCACGACGGCTGTCGTTACCGTTAGAGAAACTGGCAAGCGCCACTCGTATCAGCTGTTTTTCGCGGGCGACACGGACTTGGCAGGAAATATGGGCTTCGTCGTGGACTGTGGTGCGTGGGTCGCCCCACATCTCCCGGTCTTGCCCGAAACGCGCAATTATTCTCCTTGTAGGATGGCTCTTCACGAGGCGTCACACGCTGAACTGTGGCCGCTCATAAACAAAGGGTCGTCCATGCAGTTCACCTTGCAGGACAACTCCACCGTCGCCATAAGCCGCAGCCGGTACTAAAACGAACTTGTCCGATTTGCCGTGCCAGCTCAACCGGTCGATGCAACACCATCTGATATAAATCTTTTCACTAAGGTGGTGTTTAATGACCCAAGGGAAACGGTTTGGGCTTTCGGCGGCGCAAAAGAGGGACGTGTGGCGCCGTTGGAAGGCCGGACAGTCGTTGCATAAGATCGGGCGCGCCTTCGGCAAGGAGCATTCGTCCATTCGTTGTCTGGTGTCGCGTCACGGTGGGTTTGTTCCGGCGGTCCGGCGGCGCTCGCTCCTCGCGCTCACGCTGCGTGAGCGCGAGGAGATCTCTCGAGGGCTCGCTTGCGGTTCGTCGATTCGCGAGATAGCTAAACGCCTGGATCGAGTGGTGTCGACAGTGAGCCGCGAGGTCGCACGTCATGGAGGCCGTCCTGAGTATCGAGCCAATGAAGCCGATTCCCAGGCCTGGGAATCCGCTTTGCGGCCCAAGCGGTGCTTGCTTGCGATCCAGGTGAGGTTGCAGAAGATCGTTGCGAGTAAACTGATGTTGGATTGGTCGCCGGAACAGGTTTCCGGATGGCTGAAAATCCACTATCCTGATGACCAGAGCATGCATGTGTCCCACGAAACCATTTACCGAAGCCTATTCATTCAAGCGCGAGGAGTGCTGAAAAAAGAGCTGCTGGGGCACCTGCGATCCAAACGCCGCATACGCCGCTCGCAGCACTCTCGTATCTTTAGAGACTCGCGCGGTCAAATCGTGGATGCCATCTCCATCAGGGAAAGGCCCGCTGAAGTTGAGGACCGCGCCATACCAGGTCATTGGGAGGGCGATCTCTTGAGCGGCTCAAAAAACAGTCACATTGCGACCTTGGTGGAACGACATTCGCGTTTTACCGCGCTCGTCAAAGTTTCCAGCAAAGACACGGCGGTGGTCGTCGCTGCACTGAGCCGGCAAATTCGCAAACTCCCAACTTCGCTGCGGCGCTCTCTGACCTGGGACCGTGGGCTGGAGATGGCCAAACACAAGACCTTCACGGTGGCTACAAACGTGAAAGTTTACTTCTGTGATCCCCATAGTCCCTGGCAGCGCGGCACGAACGAAAACACCAACCGGCTGCTGCGACAATACTTCCCCAAAAGGACCGACCTGTCCGGATATGCACAATCTGAACTCGACAAGGTAGCCCTGCGTTTAAATCAACGCCCGCGAAAAACCTTGGGTTTTGAAACTCCCGCAAGTAAACTGCGAGCAAGTGTTGCGTCGACCATTGAGATCACCCGACGAATCAGGAGTTGACCCGCAGGACTCATCTGAACTGTGGGACAGTTTTCCACAAAAACGAAAGTTGGTACGCTCAAATCAGGTGCGAACAAATGGTATGGTTGCGGCGCATTCTGCTCACAGTCCCCTTTGCGATTGCCGCTGTGTTGAACATTCTCATGCTGAATGCAGACCGACTCGACTTACGTCGAGAGCATGTCGCGGATACGGTTTTCTCTTCGGGAGACCTTGGGCTTGGTTGTTAGACCGTGGTTGGTTTCCTACCGCTCACATCCGGTGGCTGAAAATGCTATGGCGTCATTTTCTGGGGTCCCGCCCTTCTCTATTCGAGCCTTGCAAAAGTTCAGACGCACCCCGCCTGGGCACAGGAAAGTAAACACTAGGAGCAACGATCGGTAGGAGGCGGCTCGCGGCTATCAGGTCTCGACCCGCGAACCGTGGAACAAAAAGCAGCCGATAATGATTAGCAAGGATGCGGCACCGATCATTTCGTTTCCGATGAAAAACCCCACCAGCGGAACAGTGAATATAGCCTGAATCAACACAGCGAATCCGCAGATCAGGGCGATGGGCTTGCGCAAACGCGCTTCCCCGAACGTGACGACCAGTACAATGAGTGCAAGGACGATCCAACTCCACGCCATCGAGAGAAAGGCAACCTCGAAAACAGATTGCAGGGCAATCGGCAGATTCGACGCATGCACCGCCGGGGCGGAGAACTTTAGATATGCGAGGCAATGCACGGTAGCAGCCACAAGCAGCACAAAGCAACCCAACGTTACCAATGTGCGCGACACCGTACGGCGAGTAATCATCTGATTCGACATTTAATCGTCAGGAAGTTGCAGAACGAGTGGAGCATGCCTTAAGAGCGCGACTGCGTCAATAAGACTCAACGCGGCTGCTTCCGCATTTCGTAGCGCCTTGTTGTATGGTCTTCCTTATCCTCGTAAGTGGTGTGAATCGTTTCGCTGTCCGGTGCGACGGTCAAGCGCAAAACCCCAACAACTTTCCCATCGCGTTTATTAGTCTGCTCGACCGTGTTTGGGCTTAGCAGTTTCACGGAGACCAAGGTGTGAGCAGGGTCATCTTTGATGACGTAGTCCTTGCCATCGAATTTTGCGTCGCATGTTTCGCCAAATGGGGTCTCCGCACTAAATCCACCTGCCCTGCATCTGAAAGTGATTGTGGATAGCGGCGACGAATTACTCAAGCTGCGGTGAATGCTTCGGCGTCATCCTCGCACGAATCGCGTGGGAGGACATTGGTTTGATTAAGCGGTGACCTGCGGTCCACAGGAGTAATGGTGGCCCTCTATGCCGACGTTCAGGCTTGTTACTGCCTCGGCCAAGTATAGCTCTCGAAAGATTAAGTCTGAGCGTAGAAATGGAGGGACACAGGCCCTGCGTGAAGAAACAGCAAAATCTGGTGCCGGGGGCCCGGCTCGAACGGAGCGCCACATCCCCTTCACCATCAAAGTAGTTGCGTGACTCCTGGAAGCAAATCGAGTGAAGGACAGACTGGGTCATAGGCGTTTGCGTGGCGCGGTAAGACAGCAAAAACAGTGGTTGAGGCCGGTCTCGCGATGAGATGAATCAGTCGCCGCAACAGCAGGCTATTCATATGGGCCGGTGACTGCGGGCACAGACGGAGAGAGTGAGATCTTTGATACTGAAAATGGAATGATGACCCTGGGTGTCAGTGGCAAGCGCACTCCCACTGAGCGTGAGGACGGCCTATAGGCAGCGTGTCGCGAAGTACGACCGGAGGCAGCGGAGGTAATTCTGCTCGCTCCAGAAAAGGTGGGTTCGATGCGTACGTTTTGGCAGGACGTGCGGTATGGCGCGCGGCTGCTGTGGAAGAATCCGGAATTCACAATTATCGCGGTCTTGACGCTGGCACTGGGAATCGGCGCGAACACGGCGCTGTTTTCTGTGGTGAATGGCGTGTTGTTGAGCCCGCTGCCTTACCAGCAACCTGAAAGATTGATGGCTCTGTATACCTCGAGAGCCACGTTTGACCGCGGTTCCATCTCGTATCCGAATTTTATTGACTGGCGCCGGGGAAACCGCACGTTTTCGCAGTTAGCGGCGTACCGTTCCGATGATTTCAATCTGACCGGACAAGGCGAGCCGGAACGGTTGGATACCGAAATGGTGTCGGCGACGTTTTTCTCGCTGCTCGGTGTGCGACCGATCGTGGGACGACTGTTTACCGAGCAGGAAGACTATTTGGGTGGAGCGCCGGTTGCGCTGATCCAGCGAAGGATTGTGGAAGCGGAAGTTTGGCGGTTCTCCAGACATGGTGGGAAAACCGGCGGAGTTGAATGCGACGGTATATACGATTGTTGGGGTAATCCCCGGGAGCTTCCACTTCCGCAATAATAATTTTTACGAGGACAAGGACCTCTATGTCCCAATCGGTCAATGGAAAGAGCCATTGTTCCAGGACCGACGGGCGGGCATGGGCATGGACGCAGTGGCTCGGCTGAAGCCCGGAGTGACGCTGGAGCAGGCGAAGGCGGATATGACAAGTGTGGCCGCGCATTTGGCGGAGATGTATCCGGATAGCAATAAAGAGAGCGGGGTGACGTTGGTGCCGCTGAAGGAAAACGTGGTCGGGGAGGTTCGGCCGTTCCTGCTGCTATTGTTGGCCGCTGTGGGGTTTGTACTACTCATCGCGTGCGCGAATGTAGCGAATCTACTGTTGGCACGTTCGACGGGACGCACGAAGGAATTTGCGATTCGAGCAGCGCTCGGGGCCGGGCGAGGGCGGATGGTGCGCCAAATGTTGACGGAGAGCGTGCTGTTGGGGTTAGGAGGAGGAACGATTGGGCTGCTGATAGCTGCATGGAGCACCCAGGTGGCTATCAAGGCATTGCCAGCTGCGCTGCCGCGAGCCGATGAGATTCATGTGGATAGGCGCGTGCTGCTGTTCACATTCGCGGCGTCGCTACTGGCGGCGTTTCTGTTCGGCTTGATACCTGCGTGCAAGACTGCGCGGGCCGAAATTCAGGAACCACTGAAAGAGAGCGGGCGTGGCGGAAGCGGAGCACGGCACCGCGCGCAGGGCGTGATCGTAGCGGTGGAGATGGCACTGGCGCTGGTGCTGTTGACGGGTGCGGGATTGATGATCCGAAGCCTCGAGAAGCTGTGGAACGTGGATCCGGGATTCGATGTTCAGAACGTAATAAACTTCGGCGTCGCAGCCGGGGAACCGTTGGGCAAAACTCCCGTGGAGATTCACGAGGCGCTTCGGCGGTTTCAAAGTGCGCTGGCGGGGATTCCGGGAGTGGAAGCAGCTTCGCTGACCGGGGGAGCAACTCCCATGAATGGAGATTCCGAGTTGCCACTTTGGCTGGACTCAGAACCCAAACCGGCGACGGAATCGGAAATGAGAGTTTCGCTGTTTTATATCGCGCAACCAGGTTATCTGAAGGTCATGAAAATTCCGCTGAAACGGGGGCGGTTTCTAGAGGACAGGGACGAGGAAAAGTCACCGTTTGTGACGGTGATTGATGAGGAATTCGCCAAGCGCTTTTTTGGGGGTAAGGAGCCAATCGGACGGCATGTAAACTTCGACATATTGAATCTATCTGCCGAAGTGGTGGGAGTGGTTGGGCACGCCAAGCAGTGGGGCATGGATGAGAACACCAGCAATTCCATCCAAGCGCAGTGCTATTTCGCGTTGGCGCAACTCCCTGATTCGATCATGTCCATGTTCGCGCACGGATTCCCAGCAATGGTGCGGTTCAACCCAACCATGCTAAACAACATAGGCCCCATACGGCAGGCACTGTGGACGGTGAACAGTCAACTGGTTGTTTACGACGCAAAGATGATGACCGAGATCGTGGCAGATTCGCTGGCAGAGAAGCGCTTCGCCATGATGTTGCTGGGCGTGTTTGCCGCGCTGGCGACAGCGCTCTCGTGCGTGGGGATCTATGGAGTGATTTCTTACATTGCGGGTCAGAGAACACAGGAGATCGGAATCCGCATGGCGATGGGAGCGGAACGCAAGGATATTCTGCAGATAATACTGAGAGAGGCGGGAAAGATGGAGCTGGTCGGAGTGGGCGTCGGGTTGATTACGTCATTCCTGTTGATGAGGCTAATGAGCAGCATGGTGTTTGGAGTCAGCACGCACGACCCGCTGACATTTTTGGGAGTGGCGATGGTGTTGACACTCGTGGCGCTGGCGGCATGCCTGGTGCCTGCGCAACGGGCCACGCGAGTCGATCCGATGGTGGCGTTGCGTCACGAGTAAATGGAAAAGGCCGCTTCTGCGTGGTTCATCAAGACTTGCGGGGAAGACTAGCATGGCGACCCGCGGCGTCGCGACGATTGTCAGAAACCGAAACTACGCTTTCTTGTTCACGTCGGCAGTGTCGTTCTCATTTGTGAAAGGGCCGGCTACACCCATGTAGCGGAGCATCTCTTGAAAACGCGGATTTCCGCGGAGGGCATCATACGGCGGGAACACCTTGGCATAACAGAGCAATGCATCGTGCGCCTCAAAAGCCTTTTGTAACCACTGCATCGCACCGTCGAGTTCGCCGAGTCCAACTGAAACGAGTGCGTGAGCCACTTGGGATGTGTATCGCTGCTCTGAAATAGCTTGGAGCTTCGATTGCAACTCACGGGCTTGATCGTCCTGCCCGTTCAACGCATATGCTCGTCCAAGCAAACCAAGGACGAAGGGTAGTCCTGCGCTTCCCGCAGCCGCCTTCTCGAACCACCTAACGTGGTCCGCGCTATGACCCAGCTTTTCTGAGCACAGAGCTATACAACATTGTGCCTCGGGGTAGTCGGGTGAGAGGTCAAGAACCGCTTGACACTGGTCGAGCGCTCGATGGTAATCAGCTAGATAGTAATAGAGCCAACCGACACCCGTAGCAACCCTCAAATTAAGAGGATCGAGGTCATGAGCACGCTTGATCTCGTTCAGTGCTTGATCTAGCAATCCCATCTGCAAGAGGAAAACAGAATATGCAAAGTGGGCGTCGGAGTGTCCCGGGCTGACCTGGATCGCACGGCGGAATGCTGCTTGCGCTGCCTTTCGGTTCCAATCACCAAACTGATAGATCTTAGCTGCCGTAACGTGTGGTTCAGGAAGCCGATCGTTAAGTTGCATCGCTTTCATCGCGCATTCACGAGCCTTGGGCCATGCTTCTTTCGGCTCGACCACGCTCCAGATACCCAGCGCCATGTAAAAGTCTGCTAACCCAGAATAGGCGGGAGCACAATCCGGGTCCACTGTAATCGCCTTCCTGAAGCACTCGCCGGCTTTCTGAAAGCCGTCCACAGTATTCTTGTTGTAGTAATAACGTCCCTTGAGATAGAGGTTATATGCTTCGGGGTGTCCAGTGTAGCGTGGCTCGAAGGGTGCGGGTTCCTGATTCGCCATCTTCAGCTTAAAAACTTTCACTACACTGGAAGCAACCTCATCCTCGATGGCGAACACATCCTTCATTTCGCGGTCAAAGCGTTCTGACCATAGGCAGTAGCCATCTGCAACGTTGGTCAGCTCAACGTTAATGCGTAGACGGTCGCCTGCCCTGCGAACGCTGCCGCTAAGAACGGAGGTAACGTTCAGTTGTCGTGCGATTTCCGCCAAGTTTTTTGATTTCCCTTTGAATTCAAAGGCGGATACGCGAGAAACCACGCGCAGACCATCTACTTGGCACAGAGCGTATATCAGCTCATCTGCCAAGCCATCGCCGAAGTATTCTGCTTCCGCCTCCTGACTGAGGTTGGCGAAAGGAAGAACAACGATTGAAGGTGCCCTTGCTGCCATCTGCTGGGCTAACAGCTGATCGGTCGTGATTGAGTCTGGCGAACTACTGGTTACTACGAGACGCAAGTCCCGGAGGAGGTCTTCGGCCCGCCCGTACCGTCGAGCAGGGTCCTTCTCGAGCGAGCGCGCAATTATGCGTTCCAGTGCGGCCGGAACGGATGGGCGTAAATCTGTGACTCGACGAGGTGGCTGATGGAGGATCTGATAAATGATGGAATTTCCGGTTTCAGCTTCAAAAGGACGTCGCCCGGTCACCATCTCGTAGAGGACGACTCCCAAGGACCATAGGTCCGTGCGCTGGTCGGTTTCACCAGCAATCTGCTCAGGTGACATGTATGCCAGCGTACCCAGTGGCATTCCTGAAGTTGTCAGCGTACAGCCACCGACTAGTTTCGCCAGACCAAAATCCAGGATTTTAACAATCCCGTCATTGGTGATCATGAGATTAGCGGGCTTGATGTCGCGATGAATGATTCCTTTGGCGTGGGCATTAGCCAGCCCTAGGGCCACCTGCACCGCGATATTCACCGACTCCACCAGCTCAAGCTGCCCGCGATCCAGCTTCCTTCGCACTGTCTCGCCATCGTAGTATGCCATCGCGATGAATAGCTGGCCGTTCGGAGCTGAACCAATTTCGTGGATGGTGCAAATATTTGAATGGTCGAGCGCGGAGGCGGTTTTCGCCTCTTGGATAAAGCGTTGCTTCTGCGTATCACTCGCCTCGATGTCGTGGGGAAGAAACTTTACAGCTACGACGCGGTCCAGCTGAAGGTCGCGAGCCTTGAAGACTTCGCCCATTCCGCCTCGTCCAATGGCCTCCAGAATTTCGTAATGGGATACCACCTGCATTTTCGGCTCCATCACGAGAGTTCCAAACCGGAGAGTGTGGCTAGGCTCTTTAACCGAGCTGCAGTATCCGCAATCTGACGGTCAAGGTCCGTGGCCCGGAGCTCAACATACTGCTCAAGCTTCGGGCTGTTGAGTTGGCTGCTCTCCCTCTTCATGTCCCGAGTCCACTCACCGAGCACTCCGGTGGCCCAAGCAAATCCTTCACGCACAAACCAGTTCGATACGCTCTCTTCCGTCGTTTTGCGGCGTTCGCCTTCACTTAACAGGTAGGATGGGATTCCGCCCTCCAAATCGCGATGCCAGTCAAATAAATCGTCTCGCAACTGATTCCAGCGTGCGAAGACCTCCCAGAACCGAACCCAAGCCGGGAATGAATCTAGCCTGCCACGGCGATAACACACTGCCAGCATAGCAATCGTAGCCCCGCAGCTCTTTGCGGCAGAAAAGTTAAGAAATGCAGGGAGGTCAATGTTCCTAAATGTGGCTTCCTCAGCAGTTACCGCGGCGGAGCGTTGCAAGATTTGGTGAAAGTACTGCCAAAAGGGATGATTTGCGGGGAAATGGCGCGAGTAGGTCTCTTGGAACTGGGCGTCCCAAACGCTCAGCATCGGCAAAATCACGGGGTCCGGGTCGTGTGCATCCATTACATCATCAATGAGGCGGACAGAATAGTACTTGTTGATCGTCGCGTATATCAGGTCTGTCTGGAAATCCCTGTCAGGAGGGGCTGCGAGAGACCCTTCTAACCACCACGGCAAGAATAGAATAGGGGCGGAACGAGGATTGAGGTAATAGTCCTCTGGGTACAGACTTCCGCTAAGATGAGTCATCCATTGCCAAACCCGCTCGGACAGGAAAGAACTGGTTCGCATCAATTCTGCGCGAACTCTCTCGAAGGCTGATTGCACCAGAGTGAGAAACTGCGAATCCGACATCGGATTAGGTAGGGAACTCCCCATGTTGCGACCACTATCGCGCTATCCGGATCGATCAGAAAGACTACGTGCAAAAACGATCTTTCTCTTCAAAGGCGGAATACAGATTGTTAATTGAGTCGGTGACGTTTTTGACCAACGCCAGATTCTGGGGCGTCGCAGGAATCCCAACCTCTTCTAAAGCTGCTTTAGGGTCTTTTAGTAGCAGCTCGCGGAATTCCCGTTTCTCAAATATTCTCTGACGCAACTCTTCGACCTTCTGCATGAGATCCTCCATCTGAAGGACGGGGCCCATTGCCAGTTTTTGCCTTTCAAAGCCTATTTCCGCTGCAAGACGAAGTCAAGCCGTAACATGCCGTAACATACCCCTCAGCAACCCGAGATTCGCGCGAGCCCAGAGATAGCCAACGAGAACTCGATCAGCTTCACCTGTTGCCCAAGATGAACTTCACTTAGATTTTTGATTTGAGATATGACGTGCTCAAGTCCGCTTTGCGCAAAGCACGCGCAGGCCTTGCCCTCGCTCGCAGGCACGAATGTCTTCGCCGAGGCTTCGACCAAGAAGCGCGGCACGTTCATCTGCCGGAGAGCTACCACCTCCAATGGCTCTAATAAAGGAAATCTCGAATTGTTCTGAAGCTTTATCTCAGGACAACCAGCGATCCGAAGGCGCTTTGGATGCAGTACATGGCTCAAAGCAAGATAATACTCAGGGGTTCCCCGCGCCAAAATGCGAACCTTTTGGCCTGCGATACCTCCAAGGGGACCTTCTGGTTCCAGTAGTTGCTTGCAACGGCCTAGCATGCACAGATACATCTCCCGGAATCCCTTAATAATGGGATCGACATAATCGAGCGGAGAAAGCGGCGTGTGCCCAAGCATTGGCACATTGCTGCTTGCATGAACCGTGGCTGCACCGAAGGAGAGGATCGTTGCATCACTATTTGCTTCTCGCCATTCAGGAATACGAAAGCGCGTTTTCTGGTCACTAACGCAGCCCAGGCCGCTAAAGTCGCATTCCTCGACAGTCGGTCTCGGCAGCAGACCTGTCCGTAACACCGAACCCTTGTCCCCTGACCCTTCGCAGGCCAGATTAGGCTGGAAAAGCATTTCGGTATCAACCAGCACAGGATGCTCACCGGCGGCAATGACATTATCAAAGTGGCAGTCGGCGCCAGCTAGCATATAGATGACGCATATGAGTTGGCCGGCGCGTTGATAGTACAGGCGCGCCTCGTCGGGGTTTTGGCACGGCAGTTGCTCCACAAACTCTACCCATCCGTACCCATTGCGCTTCAGGATTCGCAAAGTGCGAAAATCAAGAGGTGCGCCGTTGTGGTTCAACCAAGTCAATATAGAGGAGTACACTTCTTCTGACCCCAGGTCCTTAGGCTTGTAGACAAGTCGCAGCCCAGACGCGAATTGCAGGGCGATGACCGAGCGCCCCCCATCATGTCGATCCGATAGATCGGTCTCAACACTTACAACTGCACCGGGATCGTTATTGCCAAAAAACGTTGCGATGCTTGTTCGGTCGGCCTGTAGCCGCTCGAGAAATTCGCCGACGGCAGTTATCCACTGATCCGTACAAACAGTTACAAGGCTTTCTAGCGCAGGGTACTCGATGAAAAATCTTCCCAGGCCGCCTTCGCAAATCTCTTCAACAAAATCGTCATAGAGTTCGTAGCTGGGAGTTGGTTGAGTTGATGGTACTCGAAAGAGTTCGTGACGGAACCGGAACAGCGAGTACCCGAGTTCAATGACCTGTCCACAGATTTCAGACAGGGTTCGCAACAAACTGCGCTCCAAGATAGCTTGTGCGTTGGATGAAAGCGAATCCGACAGATTGTTGCCGCGAGCCCGCAGTCGTGACCGTGCTTTCTCAATTAATGGATAAAACAGGGGCGCAAATGGAATCGCAGCACGATCACCTAGATCGAGTGGTTGCGTCGTGCAGGCGCGGGTACGTTCGGAGGCCACGTTTTGGTAATACTCCCTCCTGTCAATCTAACGGAGAAGCTTTCGCCATCCCACGAGTAATGACTGGCCGTCCTCGGCCAATTCATCGCGCCGACACGGAAGGATGAAGTGCACCTCGTCTGGCATTTCTTCGTGGATATGTATCTTCATCTCCGCGGGTAAGTCTATTGGCCGGCCAGACATCGCCGACAGCTCCCGGGCAACTGTTATCCTGGGATCCTGTAGCAGAGCGTGACGAAATTCACCATCCTCCCAAGAGCGAAGGATGAGCCGCTCTTGTAGACGGCTGCGGCTAATTACTCCATGTCTCACAGCGCACCCCCAGGGCAGCATACACTCATTCCTGGAACCGGGCACGACTTGCTCCGGCCGACCTTGTACAAAGGACCAGGGTTGGGACAGGGTGACTCGCGGCTCACAGCTTGATTCACCGTTTGCGCCAGAGTAAGGCTGTCGCTATGGCGGACTATATAGCGTGGGTCGCTTTTAATGCCTTCAGTCATCCTCCGATCAGGAATGGTGAACAACATCCAGAACCTCTCCACGGCGGCAGACCACCACGATGAGGATTGTGCGAGATACAGAAATGAGCCTTCGAGTGAAGGAAGCATACGGCTACAGCTGTCAAGTGTGCGCCATAAGATTAGACACCCCGGCAGGTCCATATGCCGAGGGTGCTCACATTAAACCTTTAGGAATCCCACATAACGGTCCCGATGACGAAACGGACATCCTCTGCTTGTGTCCTAATCGCCATGTCCTCCTAGACGCGCAATTACTTTGACTGATGAGTTTCAAGTACTCGGGATACCTGGTGAACCGAAACTGCGTGTAAAACACAATGTAGGAAGAGAATACATTCAATGTTTCCGGGAACACCTCGGTGCCCTTGTTGCTAAGTGCTCATTTTCATAAATACGATGACGTATTTATATATTCTTTAGAGGGCAAATTCCGCTATTCTTAGCATGGAGGAGATTGCTCTTTCATGCCAAGAAAAAGCCAATTCTCTATAGTTCTCACCAAGGCAGAGCGTACCATGTTGCAGGCTCAGGCACGACAGTATACGTCACCGTATTGTGATGTAGTCCGCGCAAAAATCGTGCTGCTCGCTGCCGAAGGCCTCTCCAACGATGTCATCGCTGCGCGCCTGGACACCCCGCGCCAGATTGTCAGCAAGTGGCGCAAACGATTTGCCCTCGCGCGCCTTCCTGGCCTGGAGTCGCAACCTCGGGGCGGGCATCCCGCCCTCTTTTCCCCCCGGCGTCGTCGTCCAAGTTAAGGCGCTGGCCTGTGAACTGCCGCATCGCTTGCAACTTCCCGCTCTCACGACTTTCTCTGTCCGAGATCCGCCGCGAAGTCCTCGCCCAGGGATTGGTAGCGAAGATCAGTGGAGCGACCCTGTGGCGCTGGCTCAGCGCCGATGCCCTCCGCCCTTGGCGGCATCGCAGTTGGATCTTCCCACGCGACCCGAATGAGTGTTTTCCTGATGCGGAAGGGAATCGGCGAGCGAGACAATGGCAGAGGTCATCAAATTCGATCGCACCGTGCGGCCAGGAGGAGATGGGATCCCCCATGCGCCGGAGGTTTATTGATGACGTGATCGTTCCGGCTCTCGTGCGAGCGTACCTTTCTGAGAGAAAGATGCTGAATGTTCTTGCAACCGATAATAGTGCTGTGGAAACGTCGGCGAAGAGCGATGCAAATAGGCATCCCGATGAATCGACTGCGTTGCGCTGTTTACGCTCGCGTTTCGACAGATCGCCAGAGCCAAACGAGCACAGCAGACCAAATCCGTAAGTGCCGTGAGTACGCTGCCCGGGAGCAATGGGAGGTGCTTGAGCAGCGTATCTACGTCGATGAGGCGATAGGAGGTGCGAGTACGGAAAGGGACGGTCTGCAGAGGCTCCTCGGAGCAGCCATTCACTCCTCGCGTCCATTTGATTGCATTCTGATCGGGAAAAGTGGATTTCTTTGTTGAAAAGATGGCGCATTCCGATCGTGCCGGGGGACGGAAATGGACCGAACGCTTGCCGGTGCGTTTCAACTGGGTGGCTGCTGCGGCATGACCCGTCAATTCGAATCGCATCTCGGGGTGCTATGCTACTAGCGGAGGAAATTGCTTACAGCTTCGCCAGACTCCAGTTGTGAACCTGCTTTTGACATGTAGCACGATTCCTGATTTCAGCGCTGAAGCCTTGGAGCTTTGGAATAAGTTCTGCATCGCTGAGTGGATGCCGGGAACAGAAATTCTGGTGGTATCGTAAACGGTTATTGACGAGAACATTTGTAAATGCCGGCAAAATTTATTTGAGAATCATTGATCGGAGGAAGCTTTATGCTTGCGGACTTCGCAGTAGTTCCTATGGGCGTCACAGGTGGCGTTAAAGAGCTGGTAGCCGAAGCCCTAAAAATTGTCGACGAATCGGGACTTTCCTACAAGCTGGGAGCCATGCACACCACCATCGAAGGAGATTCAGATCGCGTCATGGACGTAATTCTCCGCTGTCACCGCCACATGCTGGAGTTGGCGCCGCGCGTGCTCACCAGCATCACCATCGACGATCGCAGAGGCGCAACCGGCCGTCTTGAAGGCAAGGTCAGAGATGTAGAACAGGTACTCGGCAAGCCGCTCTCGCGTGTCTGACAACAATGGTTACGGTGGGAGACGAATGGGCGAGCGTGAACTGAACGCCCCGCTCTCTCCCTGCTTAGAATGTCGTCGAATCTCGCAGTGCACGTTTGGTGGGCAGCGGCGTGAAGCTAGCACACATTCAAAAATTTCCCAAACTTCGGACGGGGGTTAGATTCCCGTCACCCGCTCCAGAATTTAGTTCCGCGAAATTAACCCAAGACCCACCCTTGCATGGATCAAAGGCGCAAGGATGGGGCACCCGGCAAGAGGATTCCTCGCTGCGCAGACTCCGCCTGGAGTGACGTTGCATTTCCGAAAAAGCAAGCTGAAGAACAGCCCCTACGCAGTGGAACAGTAGAAGAGTGGGCGCGAGTGGGCGCGTTGACTTGGGTGGGGGGCGACCTTAAGATGAGCGCGCATGAGCGAGTCGGACGTTCTAACCGGAAAAATCGTATCGCATTACCGCATTGTGGAACGGCTGGGCGGCGGCGGAATGGGTGTGGTGTATAAGGCCGAAGATACGCGGCTGGAACGCGCGGTGGCGTTGAAATTCCTCCCGGAAGACCTGGCGCACGACGCGCAAGCGCTGGAACGGTTCAAGCGAGAAGCAAAAGCGGCCTCCGGACTGAATCACCCAAACATTTGCACGGTATACGACATAGGAGAGGACGGCGGACGCGCGTTCATTGCGATGGAATGCTTGGAGGGGCAGACATTGCGGGAACGCATCGCACAGGGGACGGTGCCGGTCGAGCAGTTGGTGCAATGGGGGATTGAAATTGCGGACGCGTTGGATGCGGCGCACACGAAAGGAATCGTGCACCGGGATATCAAGCCCGCGAATATTTTCGTGACGAAGCGGGGGCACGCGAAGATTCTGGATTTCGGGCTGGCGAAGCAATGGCCGGGAGGCGCAGGCGTTGGCGTGTCGTCGATGCCGACGGTGACGACGGAGGCGTTACTGACGAGCCCAGGTGTAGCGTTGGGAACCATGGCGTACATGTCGCCGGAACAGGCGCGCGGAGAAGAATTGGATTGGCGCAGCGATTTGTTTTCGTTCGGGATGGTGCTGTACGAGATGGCGACGGGAAGGCCGGCGTTTCGCGGACAAACGACTGCGCTGCTGCACGATGCGATTTTGAATCGCGCGCCGAAACCGATGCACGAAATCAATCCGGACGTGCCGCTGGAGCTGGAACGGATCGTGGGGAAAGCGCTGGAGAAGGATCGCAAGCTGCGCTACCAGAGCGCGGCCGAGATACGCGCGGACCTGCAACGACTTCGCCGCGACACGGAGACGGGAAAAACCGCGCCGACAACGGTGAACGGAGGAGGAAGGCAAGACAAGAAATTGGGTTGGGCGGCGGGGATAGGAGCCGTGGCGCTGGCGGCGATTGCGGGCTTGCTGTATTGGCGCGGAGCAGAAACGACACCGAAAAATAGTGGGAAATGGGAGCAGATCACGTTTTTCACGGACTCGGCGGTGTACCCGGAGCTTTCGCCGGACGGGAGGCTGCTCGCATTCATCCGGGGAAGCAATACCTTTTTCGGTCCGGGCGATGTGTATGTGAAGTTGTTGCCGTCGGGAGAACCGGTGCAATTGACGCGGGACAAAGGGAATAAATTGTCGCCGACGTTTTCGGCGGACGGGACGCGCATTGCGTACAGCGTGGTGGGCCCATGGGATGAGTGGGAAGTTCCGGTGCTGGGAGGAGAGCCGCGATTGATGCTGAGAAACGCGTCGTCGTTGACCTGGGTGGAAAACGGGAAGCGGTTGATGTTCTCGGAAATCAAGACTGGGCTGCACATGGGGGTGGTGACCACGGACGAAGCGCGCGGCCAGCAGCGGGAGGTGTACCTGCCGGAAGGGGAACGGAGCATGGCGCACCACTCCTATTTGTCGCCGGATGGGAAATGGGTGTTGGTGGTGCAGATGAATTCCCAGGGAAAGATGACCCCGTGCCGGTTGGTGCCGTTTGACGGGAAAGACCAGGGGCGGGAAGTGGGACCAGCGGAAGCCCAGTGCACTACGGGGACATGGTCCCCGGACGGGAAATGGATGTACATGAGCACAAACAAGGGAGGGAGATTCCATATCTGGAGAGAGCGGTTCCCGAATGGCGAGCCGGAACAGATAACGAGCGGACCAACGGAAGAAGAGGGAATCGCCATGGAGAAGGATGGAAGATCGTTACTGACGTCGGTGGGAACGACGGACATGTCGGTGTGGATCCGCGACGGAAAAGAAGAGCGGCAAATTTCATCGGAAGGGACGACGTACAGTCCCACGTTTGCGGCGGACGGTAAGACTTTGTTTTACCTGAAAAACGTGGAAGGAAAGAACGAAGCGGAAATGTGGAGTGTGGAACTGGCGAGCGGCAAGAGTGAAGCGGTGCTGCCGGGATATGCGGTGGAAACCGGTGGAGATAACCGGAATTACGCGGTGAGCGCGGATGGCCAGCACGTGGCGTTCGCAAAGAAGGATGAGAAGGGCATGTTGCATTTGTGGGTTGCGACCATGGATCGACGGAGCGCGCCGGTGGAGTTGCGGGCGACGGTGAGCGAGGACGCGCCGAAATTCTTGCCCGATGGAAGGCTGATTTATCGTGCGACGGAAGGCGGGAAGAATTATTTGAACACCCAGAAGGCGGACGGAACAGAGAAGCGGCGGGTGAGCGAGGAGCCCATCCTGGAACTGCAGTCAGTATCGCCCGACGGGCGCTGGGCGATGGTGACACAGAAGGATAACCAGAACCCCGAGACACCGTACCGGACGGTAGCGTATCCGATCGCCGGGGGAGAACCGATAGTGATCTGTGCGACGATCTGCGTGAGCAGGTGGAGTGAGGACGAAAAACACATGGAATTAACGCTGCTCGAAGTGAGCCAGACCTACATCTTGCCGGTACGGAAGGGGACGGATTTTCCGGAAATCCCAACCGGGGGATTCACCCGCGAGCGCGGACAGAAGGAACTGGTGAAGGGGATCATGATCGAGGTGATGTCGGATTCGGTTTTTCGCGCGGATATGTTTGCGTATACGAAAGTGAGTATACGGAGGAATATTTTTCGGGTGCCGATTTCGTAGCGGGTAGAGGAAAACCGCGTCGCACAGCGGCAAAGATCGACCCGCCCTTGCCCTGGATGAAGAAGGGGGCGTTCATGGTCTTCCGGCGTTTGAAGCAATTGGTGCCGGAGTGCCTTCTCCAAGTTGTCGTCCACTGAATAAGCGGTAAAAGCCTCTCTGGGCAGGTTGAAATCGTGACTAATGTCCGCAATTGCGGGACAATGGATAGTCCGCGATTGCCGCAGTGCTGCCCAAACATGAGTCGCGGTTAAGACAAAATACCTATGATCGAAAGTAACCAGAGAACCTGAAGCTCTGAGGCAAACTCCTCCGGGAGCACCTTGGTCCGGCAGCAGAAATGCGACAGAATGCTTTCCGACGAAACTCGCAGCTTCTAGGTTAGGAATCGGCCTTTTGCTCATGGCGATGGACTCAAGGCATTCTACCCCAAAGGGTTCGTCGTCCTTGTTTGACGGCATGCGAGCCTAATCAAGCGGACGATAGAGATGCTCCCACTGCCATGACCGAATACGCCATCTACTTGGACGATAGCGGTCATCCTGCCGACCAACCATATGTGATCGCCGCAGGCCACTGAGCTGATGATTCCCGGATCGTCGGCAATCCGAGAGGTCAAAATTCGATCTGGAAACTTCCTGGAAGCACACTGCGGACCGGGTTGAGACTTGGACTTGGAAGCAACTGCCCAGCTACAACTTCGCGTGGCAAAGACAAGGCGAAACTGTACTTTACTGTCCTTATGTCGTGGGACCGCCGGCTCTGCCGGTATACGTGCACGGACACACCTATGTAAACCTGCGCTCGCGAAGCAGCAGGCGCTAGAAAAACAAGCAGCGCGAGAAGCAAAGTTCGCATCGAGAACAATTTGCACATGACGGAATCCTCCCAAAGAAGTCCCTGTGCTCACATCACATCAATTGCTTGGTATCGCCAGGAACTGATAATCGTTCGACATGCCGAAGACACAATTGCCGGCTTCCTTCATGGAAACACGGTTCCAGGTGATTTGTTCGTTCTCGAAGGCCAGTGTTGAGTGAACATGTTCGATATCGTTACGTCGCAAGACTTTCTCGCCAAACTTGAGGCTGACTGCGCTGACTTCAAAGCCCAGCCGGATTCGGCTCGCCATGCTTTGAACTGCATAATCACGGCCTACCACTTGCACGAATGAGTATGGGGCGACTGGCTCAAGACAGATTATGCGACCTGGCATGAGGTTGGCGACATCCGTTCCATAGAAACTTTCAAAGAACGGCTGACCGAGTTGTGGCCCAGTATGCGGGTCGTGGAGGCTCTTGCGAATGGCTCCAAACACTTCAGATGTCGAGACAAAGCGAATTGTTGGGTACGGAAGCGGTCCCTACGGTGTGGGGCCTTATGGAAAGCCCTCTTTACTTATCGACCATGGCAGTGGTCAGGTTCCGCGCTGGCAGACCGCTGAACAACTAATCGATGATGCACTGACGTTTTGGCATGATTTCTTTCATCGTTATCCGCCTGCCCCAGCGAGTCACTCGTCGTGAAGTGTCATGCCCCCTCACACAACCAGAAAAAACTATAGGCCACGAGTCTCAGATAGAACCATGGTTGGCACCTCGCCACCACACTACTTGTTTGCATCAGAAGCCGAAGGCATCGTCACGAACTGGTTGTCCTCCGGATCGATGAAAAGTGCCGTGACCGTCCCGGGAGCCAATTCTGTGAGCCTCGCATCTGAAATCAGCACCTTCCGAGCTAAAATCATTTTCGCTTACAGCCTGGAACATGACAGGGATTTCAAACTTGATGAATCGGCTCTACTCCCAGTCCCGCCTCAGACCAGTTTGCTTCGATGCCGCGAAACACCGTTCCTACAATTCCGGACCGCGTTGTGACCCCCAGCTTTCCCATGACCATCCTTATGAAGGATCGCACGGTGTTGGGACTTATTCGCAATCGCGCAGCGATCTCTTTATTGGTTAGTCCCTCCATCAGGAGTTCCACGACCGCTCGCTCGCGTTCCGTCAAGCGAAAGCGCGCGCTTACCTTGCCAACAGAATGTGACGCTGCGTCACACCGCTCCAGCACTATGGCCACTGAGCCACCGACCGCTCGCCGGTTCTTTGACGTATTCAGGAAAATCGCCAGGCAGACATATTTTCTCTTTCCAAACCTAGACTCCGTGCGAAAAGTAAACCCGGAAGATGATTTCTGTTTGTTGGGAACAGAGAAAATCGTTCTCCAAATGTAGGCCCATGCCTGGCGAAAGTTACGCGGACCTTCGGGATAGGTCACTATCTTCTTCGCCTCCAGATTGGCATAAATGGGGTTCCCCTCAGCATCCGCTAGGATGAAGGCGGCCTCTGCAGGCGTGATGGCTCGTGTTTTGTTCCGGTCATGCTCCCGCACGCACGATGCCGCTGTTTCTGTGCTCGCGATGATGCTGGGAATTGCTTGCGTTGAATTTACGGGTACAAACGCATTAGTGTCGGTGATCGACATGTGGGTCCCGGCGCGGGTGCGGGAGTTCATGACGGATGCCGATTGAATTTGCGTTCGTCCTTGGCGTCGAACCGACCGCACGCATCTTAAGGGCGTGTTATTAGAAATGTCAATTTAAATTTATTGAAATTTATAGTTTTAAATTTATAGTCCCACAAAACTGGATTGCTACTCGATGGGGCTCGCATCCCTAAACAGGTGCATCGCTTAATCAAATCAGCTAGTCATTTTGAACTAACGAATTCAGCTAGGCGCAAAAGGGGATTGACATTGCTTGCACCGTTTATCAGAAGTTCAATCGGAGGGCGCTCCCCACTCTTTGTTTCTGAGTTTTAGTTAAAAGACGTAAGGTTTGCCGCCCCAGGACTCTCTCAACGAGCGTGCGCTCTCCGAGCGCTGCCCAGCAGCGGCGCAAATTCACAGTGCAAGGCCCCCTTTCAGAAAAATTCAAAAGGAGGATCGCCGATTTAAACAAAGTAGTCCTAACCGGCTCTCTCCATTGGTTGGAGTGGTTTTGCGACCCTGGCTACCTGGTTTCGATTCTCTCTCCCCCGAAAGAAAGATATATGCGTGAAGGAGGAAATATGAAACGCAAAGTCATCTGGGCTCTGAAAATGTTGACGGTCGCATTTGTCGTGTTCTTCGCCTCCACGAACCTGTTCGCTCAGTCGCCGGTCCATGTTCCGGTCTCGCCGCCTGCCTCGGCGATGAGCCGCCCCCCCACCTCCCGAACGGCGCAGCTCCGCTCTTTAATCGCGCAACCCCCAAGGGTGGCGGGCTGTTACTCGGCCAGAGCTACGATGGTATTGACTTCATCGGCTCTAACTGCTTCTGCTTGCCGCCCGATAGTAATGCTGACGTAGGCAACAACTATGTCGTCGAGACTGTTAACATTCAGATCCGTGTTTTCAACAAGACTACAGGTGCAGTCCTGCTCGACGAGCCCCTCAACACATTCTTCGGTCCCTTCGGCTTCGGCAGTGATCCCTACGTGCTGTACGATGACAATGCCGACCGTTGGTACGTTACCGGTATTGACGGCTCTCTCACCGGGCTGCTCTTGGCGGTGTCGGCGGACGGCAACCCGCTCGACGGGTTTCCAAACATTTACGACATTACGAACGGTATTGGTGGTTTCGTCCCCGACTACCCGAAGCCTGGGTTCAACAAGGATGCGATCTTCCTCACCTATAACAATTTCGGCGTTGGCACCGCCGCCGCTACAATTGTCTCGATCGACAAGGCGGCCGCCTCGTCGGGGACTCTGACGTACTTCGTCTCAACACCGGAGTTCCAATTTCGAGCGATGCCGCCAGCCCAGATGCACGGTGATAACAAGGGCGGCACTGAGTGGTTCGTCTCGACCGATGGTACGGATGTGAACGGTAACACCATCCGCGTCACCGAGATGACCGATTACCTCTCGAACACGCCGAACTTCACGTACACGTCAATGCCGGTCACGCCGTACCAATCCGCCATCGAAGCAGATCAGCCCGGAGGGCCGGGCACCGTCACCACCTTCCCGAATACGACAACCACTCAAGTCCATTGGCGCAAAGGGCGCTTGGTGACTTCCTTGGCTTCCAGCACCGCATCGGATGGGTTCGTCTATCCCAAGGCTCTGTGGTTCCAAATCGACGTGAACGGAAACGGTGCAGTCAAGCCGAGAATGATAAAGTCGGGCGTGATTGATCCCGGTCCCGGCGTCGCGGTGCAAATGCCGTCTGTGGATGAGGACCAACAGGGGAACTTGGGCTTCACCTGGATGGAATCGTCGAACACTGAGTACCTCTCAATGTGGATTGGTAACCTCTACACCAACGGCAATTTCACATCCGAAGTTGTCGCTCCGGGCGGCGGCTTTTTCTACTTCAGTTTTCGGATAGGTGATTACAGCTCGACGGTGGTCGACCCGTCCGATGGCAGGACATTCTGGTCGGCCAATGAATACATCGGCGCCAATGGGGGGCCAGATCCATTCACCAGTGATATCTGGCTTACGCATATCGCCTCCTTCAGAGGTAGGTAGGTATAGCGTCAAGGTAGCGTCAAAGCCCTATCATAGGATCAACATGGGTGGACCGGCCCGAATTATTCGGGCCGGTCCACGCTAACCCCTGTTAACGATACGTGGTTTAGTCAGAAATCACTGAGCCAAGCAATTTCCCCAAATGCTATTCGTGTTTTCAGGCCCGGGCCCACTCGGTTTCCATCCCTTTTGCGAAAAGACATAGACATTCAAAGAAAGACCACGAGGAGAATCTCATGATCAAAGTATTTCGTTTCTTGGCAATTTGTACGATCAGTATTGCATGGGCGTCAATCGCGTCGGCACAGGGCTATACGACTTTCGACTACCCCGGCGCGACTGCCACCACTCTAAACGGCGGTCCCAATCCGCAGGGCACGAGCGTCGGTAGTTACACCGCATCCGGTGTCACTCATGGTTTCACGTTGACGGCAAAAGGCGTATTCACGTCGTTCGATCCCCCGGGCTCCACATTGACGGTACCCAACTTTATCAGTCCGCAGGGAGTTATCGTGGGCGAATACTTGGATTCGGGCAACGTCAGCCACGGTTTCATTCTGAATGCAGGGGTATACACCACTGTCGACGTCGTCCCAGTCGCGGCAGGTACCGCTCTCACCGGTATCAGCCCCTCGGGTCAAATATCAGGATTTACCTGTTCCGACCCTGCCTGCGGCAACACAGGCAATCCTAACACTACCCACAGTTTTGTAGAGTCCAAGAAAGACGTCTTCACGATTTTCGACCCACCCGGCGCAATCAGTAGCACCGCCAGCACTGTTAACCCGTCTGGTGCAGTCGTCGGTGCTTACACGGATAGTGGTGGAGTGACTCACGGATACCTGCTGCAAAATGGGACGTACACCACGATTGATTTTCCGGGCGCTATCTTTACGTTTGCTGGAGGGAATAACCCCGAAGGCGACGTCGTAGGGGAATACAACGATACCTCAAACGTCGGACACTCTTTTCTGCTGAGCAAGGGTGTTTTCACGTCGTTCGACCCCCCCGGAGCCATATTTTCTGATGCAGCAGGAATAAATCCTAGCGGTATCATCGTTGGGATCTATTTCGACTCTTTGGGCGTTGAGCACGGATATATCCGGACGCCTAAGCCTTGAGAGTTTGCCAAACCGGTTAACATTTTCTAAATGGCCTCTCGTCAATGCACTTTTCTGCATTGACCTGGGGCCATTCTGGTTTGCAATTTTGGACACGAAGGCATCGAACAGGCTGATAGCTATCCGTCCTTTTAGGGTCTGCGGCGGAAGGGCGAGGCTATTCCGCACAGCAGGCCGCAAAGCCGCTCAGTCTGACTGCAATCTCACGCAGTTCCCAAAGGGTACCCTGATAGGGGAGGAAGTCATGTCAAAACGAAACATAATTTCGACCCTAATTGTCAGGTGGGTTGCCGTTCCGAGCCTAGCCATGTCTCTGTTTGCTGGTCCGGCCAGGGCCCAAAACATCTCTGCTACTTACACCTTCTTGGTGGCTGCGGGGTTCCTTTGCGATCCCGGTGACTCTTCCGCCTGCCCGGCCGTGGTCAAGTCAGCAAACGACGACAGCTACGAGATGAGCGGTGCAGGCACGCTCAACACGCAAAACAAGTTGGTTCAAGCAGCTGGAACTTTCACGCACAGGGCCGCAAATGGAAATGTACTTGAGACGGGAGTCTGGATTGCGAGTGAACTCGTTAGCTTTGATTCGTACGGTATCGCGCCGGGCGTGCTCCGGCAACGCGGAGTAGCGCTTGGCCCTCAACCCTTTGGCCCAAAAGGTTTGTCGATGTCCTCTGGCCCCACGCCGACAGGTGGTCTCGCGGTATTCCGCATCCGCCTGTTGCCAATGCAGGGAGCATCAAAGACCGCAGTACTGCAAATGAACTGCGCCCTGGGGGACGTGCCCCGCGAACGTTCGGTGGAAGGGATTCGACTCACCTTGGACAGCAAGGGTAGCGAATTTTCTGAGGAAGTGAGCGGTCGCGTGATGTTCCTCTCGATGCGCCCCGAAGTCAGCGCGCCTGCCAAGACACCGCAGCAAGAACCGGCACCGAACTCTGCGGAACCGCCGCCAAACCGGCAGCAATAGTTATTTCCTCTAAGATTTGCTGCATATTCCAGGCCCCCTCGCTGCTTAAGCCCCACTAATCGAAACTAGAAAAAGCAAAATCTGGAGAGGTTCCTGTGAAGCATTTTTTCAAGGTAGAAGAGAAAACGGACTGCACGAAATGTCAGTATTCGCGGGGTATTCCGCTCAGTCGTCAACTAACCTGCACGCATCCGTTAGCGCATGTTCAACGCAATCTCGGCGCGGCAACGCAGGGCCAGCTTTATTGGCCAGTGTCGTTCGACCCTAAATTTCTCACGTCCTGCCCCTGTCATGGTTTTCGGGAGATGACGACAGCCGCCTAAGTCCCGATTCCTACATACCTATTTAGCCCTGATGACAAGCGAAAATCCCTGTGCAGTTAGGAAAAACCGGCTTACTTAACCTCCAGATACCCCCGGCAATTTACCATCATGGGCTAACACTGGGTTTCGCATTCCCTCCACAGGCATGGTTTTAGCCTGGGTACGTGTATTCACTGGATGTGAAGTCGGGTTACCGAATTAACCGGGTGTATATTTTGACTGCCAGAATGCCCGAGTGGAATTTCGGGCTTATCCTACCTATCTGGCGCAACATGGTGTTCGTCTCCTACATCCACGTGCTTTCGGCCGCATTTTTGATGGGATTGGCGGCGGCCGCGCCGATGGGCCCGGTCAACATGCTGGCCATCCGCCGCGGCGTGATCGGCGGTTGGCGCCATACCCTCGCCTGCGGAATCGGCTCCATCACCGGCGATCTAATCCTCTTCTCTCTGGTCCTCCTCGGGGGTCACTACCTCTTTTCCGACCTATCCAACCCGACTCTCCAGACCGTCCTGGCGGCCATCGGCGTAATCGTCCTGCTTCCGCTGGGGATCTACTTCCTTGTCCGCGCCGTCAAGGAGCCCCTGCGGGCCTACGCCAGCGCTCGCCAACACTGGGACGAAGGCACCGTCCCCGCGCATCTGGTCGCCGATGTCGCCGACGGTGCCGCCCTGACCATCTTCAACCCCTTAACCATAGTTTACTGGGTTGGCGTCACCTCCAACTGGCTCCCCTTCGCCCATTCCGTCTTGGGCTCACAACGCCCCCGGGTGGGGAATCCTGATGGCCGCCGCCGGCCTGATGACCTGGTTCACCGCGCTGATCGTCGTCGTTCGCTTCATCCCCCACCGCATCGGCCCGAACTTCTTCCGCCTCGTCAACGCCATCCTCGGCCTTATCCTCCTTGGCTTCGCCACGTTCTGTGCAATAGTCCTGTCCCGCCATTTCCTGCACTGAAACGGTTCCTAACACTCCAAGGGGCTACTCACCCATCCACGTGGCCGCCATTACGGCGCGCCGGAGGTTGTCTGGATGATCGAGAATATTGGGCGTGACTACTAAACCATAAACGCGGTTGACCAAGCGGCCCCAGTAAAACGACGGGCCAGAGTTTTGGCCGCCGGGGGCACGTAACCCGCATTCTTGGACAATTGTTGATGAGCCGGGTTCCGGGAAAGAACGGTTTTGCGGCGGTTTAAGTCTCGAGGAAGGATCAAAGAGCGCTGAAGCGCATTCCCGTCGCAAGACTAACTTTTGCCATTGGCCTGATTTTCAACAGACTCAAAGTGTTTTCGCCACGCTCAGGTTGGTCCGGCTCGTCGTTCCGAACCTCAATGAGCCGTGGTACAATCCTGCGAAATGGCAACGCAACAGCAAGTGAGAGATGCAGAGGGGAAAATGCTGAAGGCACAGGCGGCTCTCCGGGAGTACGTCGAAAGGTCAGAACCGGGTATCGTTGACATTGCCCTGCACCTGCGCTTGGCCGAGGAACTAAAACGCTCCACGGACGAATACGTCAGGGTTCTTTCCGAATTTCTTTCCAAATTGCGCGACCCGCGCTGAAGGGCTACACATTCCCTTGTCCGTGACACGATCGCCTCGATGAATGATAGAATCCCGTAAGCCGACTTGCGCGGGGTCCCAAGTGTCTTCCGATCACTGTCCCCAGGAGTGGAGCATCGCAGAAAAATGCGATTTGCTCATCAAGTTGATCAGGGGTATTTCTCCCCCTCCGCCCAATCATCTTTGGCTTCTCAATAGGCTTGCAGAGATCAAGCTCTTTTCGCAGACAGATCCCTATGCAGCCCGGAGTGAATTTGAAGGGATGATGCGCGACCTTCTGGAAAGACCAGATGGTGCGGGTGGCTTTATTCTAACTGAGGCGCGCCACAGGGAATACTTAGACTGAACCACGTGGACTTGTCAGCGCTTACTGAAAACACCCCTAAAAATGCAACATTACGACGGAGTTGGCCCCACAACTCATTTCCGCGGCTTCAGCCTTTCGCGCCCCATCTGCTCGATTAGGCCGGCTGATGCCATAACACGTTCTAGGCTAATAGGTGGCACCTCACCCTTCTTGTTCTTGGCCAGATAGCCCGCCAGGTATCGCACCGAAGGATTGTCGATGCCCAACCGTTTGCACACGACGTAGCAAATCGATTCGGCCTCAAATTCCCGAACTTCGTGCTCCAATCCGCGCCGGTCTGGCCACCATCTGTCATCTGGTGTACCAAGATGACCGCAGTATAGGTGAGCGAGTTCATGGACTAATGTTGCGTACTTTGCCTCGCTTGAGTGCTTCGCGTTAAGCAGAAGCTCGTATCGCAACGGTACCGTCTTGTATTCCGCCGGACTTGGTTTGAGCTTCACCAGAACTTGGAGGCTCTTGCCCGGTTTTGCGAGTTGGATCGCGCCGGCGCTTTGTGAGCCGGCATCTTGCTCCACGACATCGACACCATCCCGCTTAGCATTTTCGATTGTTTGGCCATATTCGCCACCAATCTGGCCTCGTCGCACCTCAAACGGCTTTTGGACTTCGGGTGGTAGCGGCGGCGCGTTCTTTTCAGGCTCCGTATCGCTTACATCAAAAACAAACATCACCGGGCCCATCGGTTGCAGAATGACTAGCGGTCGAGCTCCTGTTTTGATTCGCCGGGCGTAATCGCGTAGCCATCGGTGCGGTGGCGCGACAAATCTGGCGTCTGGCATCTGAACGTGAGTCAGCATCGCATTAAAGGGGGCGTAGAAATGAAATCGAGCTACAAACCTGAGCAATTCACCATACGCTTTACTGGACTTATACTCGCGTGTAAGGCTGAAGAGTTCATCGAGCGACCTGCGCGTTAGATCTCGATCCCACTTCTCTAATGGAGCCAACTCCTCAGGATGCTGGTCATCGAAAAGACAATTTTGTTCGTTCACGAATGAAACCTGCCAATTATGGCTGCGCCAGCTGCCTGACGGCTATAGCCGCTTTATCGGCCAAAGCCTACAGCCATAATTGCGCTCGTGTCCACCGACATCTGTGTCCAGCTCGGAAGAAGATTACGGACGCTTCGCAAGAAGCGAGGATGGACACAGGTCTATATGGCCGAACACGTCGGCATGGACCGGAGCTTCATCTCGGACCTGGAAAACGGAAAAAAAGAAATCTGCCTGCGAAATCTCCAATTGTTGGCTACGACATTTGGCATGTCGATTTCACAACTGACTTCGCGTCTTTAGCTCAGACCTGAATGCCTTTTGGGTTCTCGCCTCGCCGAAGCGTATCAAATGGTCCTCGAATTTGATGGCCATAAGTGCTTTATTCTACGGTCCACAAATGTAATGCAGTTCTTTGTATCAAAGGATTTGGTTTGATACGGACAGGCCTGAGAAGCGTTCTGGTTCAAGATTGCCTTGGGACCTTCCGTTAATGCTTCGGCTAATGCATTCTGAACTGGTTGGACCTCCATCGGTGGGGGCGGTGGGGGCGGTGGGGATCGAAAACAGCCCCACACTTCTAAGTCCCGAGATTTAGCGGCGTTGCAGCCGCCCTCCAAATCAAATTGCTGATTCTGCTGACTGAGACTCTGACCCGAATCCGGACACAATTATCAGACAACTTCGAGGAACGTTGATGTGCGTCAGGCTCGGCGATTTCGCTTGGGTGCGCGACGGGCGGGCTTCTTACGCTTCGCTAGGCGCGCCTGCAATTCCTCGACGCGGCGGCGGAGTTGTTCGACTTCACCGCCCTCCGGCGCCGGTGGCCACGAATGGCCTGCCAGCAGTTTGCGCACATAATCGAGCGGGGTCGAGACCACATTCTTTGCTTCTGAGAGCCGGGTGTTAACGGTGTTCTGGGCCTGCTGATACGTCAAGGCCTCCGATAAGGCCACCCACGATTTCTTGTCTTGGTATCTGAACAGCACGCTCGACCTTCGATCTGTGTCAGGAGTTGCAGGGGCAGGGCAATCTGACGCTCCTTGGCGTTCTCAGCGATGATTTGGGTGGATGATGTGGGTCAGGTCCTTGCCGGTGCGCCCGTCCACCACGCGGACATCCCTGCCGTCGCGAACCATGCGGGCGATGTCGTCCAGCTTCACATAGCGGCTGGCA
This sequence comes from Candidatus Acidiferrales bacterium, assembly GCA_963775865.1. Classification (GTDB taxonomy): domain Bacteria; phylum Acidobacteriota; class Terriglobia; order Acidiferrales; family UBA7541; genus Acidiferrum. The sequence goes on from CAVZKU010000005.1 coordinate 192,137, forward strand.
CCCGTATCGTAGAGCCGCCGATCGCTGTTTTTGCGGATGAGAACTTCAGGGTTTTTCATATTGGCCCGGAGGATACCAGGCGTCCGACGCGGGCCTCCTGAAAGAGCTTGACACGGGGGAGGCGGGGCCATACTGTAAAGCAGGATACTGCAACGCAGTATACCGCGGAATGAGAGGAGATTCAATCATGATCGCGAAAGAAAAGAAATCACCTCGAGCCTCCCCGCCGTCGAACCCCCTTATGGGTTTGGCGCACCAAGGCATTGAGAGTTTTGTTGCCGCGCAAAAAATCCTGCTGGATCTGGCGGCTCAAGAAAATGCCCTGTTATTCGGAATGGTTCGTGAAAACGTTGGCAAACCAGCCTTACAGCCGGGCGCAACACTGGCAGGAATGGCCGAGAAGGGTATGAAAAACGTCAGCACCGCAGGGAAAATCCTCTTGGACTTTGCTGCCGGAGAAACTGCGCTAGTGGTGGATGGCGTGAAGGAAGGACTGCGGCTTCCCGTGGCGGCCGGTGCTGCGGTCGAGGTGGTGCGGCACCGCATGGATACACTAATCGGCATGCAAAAGCACTTGCTGGATGCAGCCGCGGAAGAGACTCATGCCATGGCCAAGTCCTATCAAGAAGGCCAAAGCTTGGCGGCCGGTGCTAAAATAGCCGAAATGGCACGGCGCGGGATCGAGGCCTTTGTGGAAAGTGAGAAGAAGTTCCTGGACTTGACCGCGCATGAGGTGAGCGTTGCTACAAACGGGGGCAAGCCGAATGGAAAGCCGCGGGAAAGGATGGAAGTGTTGACCAAACTGGCTCGGGAAAGCGCCGAGAAGTACATCGATGCGCAGAAAGGGCTTTTGAAACTAGCCATCGCGGAGTTGGAGACGGTCGGGAAAGCCACGGGCGAACGCAAAGTAGCGATTCGGAAACCGCTGCAGCAATACTGGGGAGAACTGACGGAAAAGAGCGTCAAGAACCTGGTGGCGGCGGAGAGGTCACTGCTGGATCTGGCCATCAAACCGAAGAGGGGGGTGGCGCGTAAGGAGATCCACAAGGCTGGCTCGCGGGCGCGGGGCACGAGAGTACATGTAAGAGCGCGCAAGACAGCAGCGTAGCGAACATCTGTTGCCGTTTAGGGCCGCTCCCGCCCGGCGCAACGTGACCAGTGTCAACCCTACCGAGGTGGGGACTGCGTTGGCGATTCCTGCCGACCCCGGCGCGCCGCCGATCGCTCGGGCAAAGGAGGCAAAGTAACCAGCCGGAAACAAGCGATTGCCATAGGCCTGTCAGAGGCACGCAAAACGGTCCCGCAAAAAAAACTCTTCACAATGGGTCTAGAAACAATTTTGACTATCGTCCTGGTTGTGTTCTTGCTGGGTGGCGGTTGGTAACGGGGGCGGCGCGGTTAACGGCGACCTCCGGGACAGAACAGCAAAGATGGTCAATTTTGCTCAGACCTCAGAAAGTCACGGGATTGCAAAAGTGACAGCCCTCAAAGAGGATCAGAAGAGCCGCAATCCGAGCTTTACGAGGACGAAGGAGAAATATGAAAACCCGCACAAAAGACAACATCAAGGGCAACTTCCACGAAGTGAGGGGAACAATTAAGGAGGAGATCGGAAAGGTTACGAATGACCGCAATTTGAAAGCCGAAGGGAAAGCCGAAAAGAAGGCGGGCAAAGTTCAACAGCGGATTGGCCATGCTAAAGAAGGCGTCGCAAAGTTGAAAGGGCAGCTGGCAGAGTTAAAAAGTAAGCGTCCGGTGGGCGCATCTTGACGAGCAGTTCGAACTCTGAGAAACGCTACGAGCTTGTGGATGGCAGATTGATCTCGCCAGCAGTAATTGGACTGTTTTTACGCCAAGAGAACATCCTGAGGCAGACTAGTAGCGAGTTGATTCGGTTTTAAATAGCCTTGCTCGGGAATACGTGTGCCGTTGCAGAGCGTTGCGGGGCCTCCTGGGCGGCGTCTTCGACTTTATTCCACAACCCAGATCGTGAATCCTTTGCCTTGGCGGACAAGTTCTTCCGCAGGATGTGTGCTTATGAGTTCTCCAAGCCACGACAGCGACCTTCTTCCAATGACCACCGTGTCGCATCTCCGCGTCCTTGCTAGCGCCAGGATTTCCTTGGTCGCACGTGTTCCGTCCACTAGATAGCAGAAATGAGCCTCGATTGCTCCACGGGCTATTCCACACTGACGCAGCACTGCATTGGCGCGGTCCAAGGCACGCTGTTCGGTGATCTCGCGTGCGGAAATCCATCGGGACTTGTATGCTCGGAGGCGTCCTTTTTCTGCACCCCTGAACTCAACTAGTTGGCGAGGAGGTGCCAAACGACTATGAGCCAGACAGACTCTGAAATGCGGTCGTCCCGCGGCCATCTGAGCCACATACTGCAATGCCTTTCTGGTCGCCGGTGACTCATCGACAACAACAAGTAGTTTTCTCTTCTTCATTTCAATTCCTTTTCATCGATTTCTCTGACTTGCCATTTACCCAAGATTTCCATTTGGTTTTCCTGGCGATTGCACTCTAGGCCATCTCAACGTTTCAGGCACCGGTGTGCCAATGCTATTTCGTCGACGATGCTGCATGCGCCTTGACGATCGGCTCGTTGCCGTCCAAGCAGCCGCGGCTCGGTGTTGGAATGGGAATACTTCATGCGACCAAATGCTGTGGCGTATAGACAACTACGTTGGCTTTCTTGAGTTGCGTTATGGCGTATGCAGCACTCTGCAGGTCGAGAATTTCGTCCGTTTCAACCGATGAGACTAATAGCTCTAAGGAACGGCCAACAATTGCCCGTTCAACCTCGGCAATGAGCGCCCCCAGCCTGGCCCCGTCGGTTTCAAGCAAAGCCTCGACGTAGGGCCTATGCCATTCCTGAGACACAGAATAGTATTTGAGGTCTGCCCTATTTTCAGAGACAAAAAGGTCACCACACCTTGCGAAGTCCACGTTGAGGGAAACGCTCTCACTCGTGAGAGATTGTAACTCAGGTTCGATTCCCTCAACGGACATCGGGGCCCTGTCCCGATACTCCGAAGCGTTCTGCGACGTAGGCATTCCTGGTTCGCGTGTGTTTTTTCTTTTCGGCATAAGAACTCCCAGCAGGAAGCAATAGCACGCATCGGATGGCCGTTCTGTTCTGTTTAGTACACGGAGGGAATCCCAGGCGTGTCGGCACCTAGCAAAGGGGTTGCCGCCAATTTGTCGGCCTGGCTAAATCATCCACATCAAAGTGGGTATTGGCCTTCGTTTGTCCGCCTACCCAACAAATCCGACAGATGCACCATTGCCGTAGAAACTTCGCAACATCCGTGAGATAACGTTCTCGGGCTGATCCCAATGAGCAAGTACTCGAGTGATTTTCTGCCTCAGATTGCCATGGCTCAGAAGGCAGTTTGTGTCGACCGCAGTGCAGACTTGGTGCCATCCCAACCGAATCAAGATTAGGAACTGCTGACACGTCGTCGCGGAGAGTCGCCATTGTCTATTACTAGCCCATCTCCACAGCTCACAAATAGCCACTTGGCATTTCGGCAAGAGATCAATTACTTTGTTCTGCTTGCGATCTCGAGTTACATGCTTCTCTGGGTAGCCGTTTTCAACGGCTACCCTGTCTTCTACCCGGACTCCAGCCAATATCTCAGCGTTAGTGTCGATTTGCAGTCAACGATCTATCGGACGATCAGCTACAGCATTTTTATTCGGCTTGTAAGCTTGGGAATCTCTCCCTGGCTGGTCGTGATAGCTCAGTCCGTCATCACGATATTTATCCTGCATAGGGCGTTCAATTTCATTGTCCGGCAAAATGCGCCGTCAGAGCGTGGGGGCCTGGTTTTTATGGGACTGATGGTGTTTCTAGCCTTCGGAACAACGCTCCCTTGGTTCGTAGGTCAGATCATGCCTGATGTGTTCACCGGCTTGTCTTTCCTCTCACTTTTCTTGCTTCTGTATGATTCAAAGATCGCCCTCGAACGAACAGTTCTCATTTCCGCTGTGCTTTGCATTTCGGTTGGAACTCACATAACGCATCTGCTGACAGTAACTCTGCTTCTGCTGGCAATTTTCGTTTTGCGGGCCTTTGGCGCGTTTCGGGAGTTCTGGCCCACTCGGTCAACAAAAGGGATAGTCGCCTGTGTGCTAGTGCCAATCATGGCCATCACTGCCCTACTTGCGTTATCGAACTGGCGTTCGGGGTTTGGATTTACTCTCTCTCCCGGAAAACCTGTCTTCTTGCTCGGCAGGCTGATCGAAAGCGGATTGGCTGCTGATTATCTGCAACAACGGTGCGGAATCGAGGAATTGACTCCCTGCAAATATCTCCACAACCTGCCCAAGACTTCGGAAGAGTTTCTATGGGGCTCGCATCCACTCCTGAAAGAAATGGGCGGCTGGAACGGTGCAACCGGTGAGCCGAGCAGAATCGTATCCGGAATCATTCGGCATTACCCGGTACGATTTGCCGCAGAGTGTGTAAGGCAGATGTTCCGTCAGTTTGTCGCGTTCACCGCCGGTTCGGGGAATTATGCTATTCGGAGCGGCCCAGAATTCGAAGGCTTTCGCGAACTCTATCCTGGGGATGTGCAGAAATATTTGCTTTCGAGGCAATCGCTTGGCAGATTGGCGATGGACGCGTACAGAGTGACACCCCTTTACACTGCCGTGTTCTGGTGCTCTTTTGCTGTCAGCCTGATGGCACTGTTTACAAAACGTCTCCGGGTAAGAATGGCTAATCAGCTCTTTGTTCTGACACTGATTTTCTTGTTTGCGAACGCCCTGGTAACTGGGGCGCTGTCGGGTGTTAATGATCGCTACCAAGCCCGGGCCGCTTGGTTGATGGGACTGTGCTGCGCTGCGTACGTCATTCCTTACGTCTCGTACCGGCGGAACCGGAGACGGGTAATTGACTTATCCAAGAACCCGACAAACCAAGAGTTACCCCGCCCGATCAAGAAATCTCAACACACTGTATAAAAGTGAACAGCGCGTACCCTTTGACATTCCCTAGGATTTGGGACTGTACGGCGAGAAAGCGCGATATTGACCAAAAGGCTGGGCGGGCCGGATGGACGGTATCAACTCTCTCGCCGTTTCCATCATCTGGACCTTGTTTAGAGCGTTGACACTGGGAAACTCACACATCACGAAACGCATGGTTCTGGAGTGGACCCATCTATGAAACGCAGAAAACGGAAGGCTTCCCGCCTTGGTGGTTTCTCATCCGGAGCCAGCCTGGGCGGCAAGGTCTCGCACTATCGAGGCAAAGAAAACATCTACAAGCAAGGTGCACCTGCTTATACGCTTTTCTATATTCAAGAAGGAGGGGTGCGGCTCACCACTCGAACGAAACATCAACGACCAGCTGTTACCGCGATCCTCGGCGCACATGATTTTTTCGGCGAGCTCTGCCTCGCCGGCTATCCCCTGCGTACGTCAACGGCCGTGGCGTTGACCGCCAGTTCTATCCGTACCATCAAGAAAGCAAAGATGCTCAAACTGCTTCGCAAGAAGAATAAGACATCAATTTCACTGGTGGGCTATCTACTGTCCAGCGTCAAGAATTATCAGGACCACGTGGCGCATCTACTGACTTCCTCTGCGGAAAAACGGCTCGCACGCGTGCTTCTGCGGCTCGCCCACTTGGACAGAGAAGGTCCGCCCGTTGTGGAGATTCCCATTCTGAGTCATCAAGTATTGGCGGAAATGGTGGGTACCACGCGTCCGCGAGTCAATCTCTTCATGAATCGATTCAGGAAAAGGGGATTCATTGACTACGATGGTGGATTAGAAGTACGCCAGTCGTTGCGAAAAGTTCTCCGGAGCCGTTAGAGGTCAGTTGTAATTCGTGGGGTCCTCAGAATTTGTTCGAGTTCAACTCGAGCTATCGATACGTGCCACCAGATATGAACTGTCCAATAGTGAACAGTCAGCAGAAATCCATGATATAATACATATTAATGTCTTCTGTAGCCGTACCCGCTCAGGCTTTCCGCACTCCTAAAAAAGCGCTTCCAAGAAGCCCTGTTTTCGATGTGAAATTGTTTCTCCGCTCTACTGGTCTGGGAAGAAAGGTAGCCAAGTTTCGAGCGAAAGAAACCGTCTTCACGCAGGGCGATCCCGCGAAAAATGTCATGTACATTCAAGAAGGCGGTGTGAAGATTTCTGTGGTCAATGAGACTGGCAGAGAAGCCGTTGTGGCCATCCTGGGACCAGGCGATTTTTTGGGCGAAGGGTGCCTTGCGGGCCAGTCCGTTTGTATGGCGACGGCGACTACGATTGCACCAACCACTGTGCTCGTGATTGAGAAGCAAGAAATGATTCGCGTGCTCCACGGGGAACACGAGTTCTCCGACCGTTTCATCGCTTACTAATCGGAGCATAATATAGGTGACATTCAGAAAATAATGTGTTAGTGTGTCGGGCATGGGAAACCAAGATGCTCGCTCGCTGCCGGCGGAAGCTCAAGAAGATCTTCGCCGACGAGTCGTTGATGCAGTTCAGAAAGGTCTTTCGCAAACTGAGGTGGCTCGAGTCTTCGGGGTAGCTCGAGGTACAGTGAGCCGCTGGATGGGGATGGTGGAACGGGAAGGACGACGGGCGCTGAAAGCACAACGGCGAGGACGACCGCCGGTTTCGCGATTGGCACCGCATCAAGCAGCCACGACGGTGCGCCACATTCTCAGCGGTTGCCCGGACCAGTTGAGCTTGCCCTTTGCGCTGTGGACCCGGGAAGCGGTGCAAGAGTTGCTGTCGCGAAAGTTCGACGTGCAGGTTTCGGTGTGGACGGTGGGACGCTATTTGCGGGCCTGGGGTCTGACCCCGCAGAAGCCGGTGCGACGAGCGTACGAACAAAATCCGAGGGCAGTGCGGAAATGGCTGGAGGAAGAATATCCATCGATTCGAGCACAAGCACGACAGTTTAAGGCGCAAATTCATTGGTTAGACGAGATGGGGCTCCGTGCAGACCATCAAGCGGGGCGATCCTACGGACGGCGCGGGCAGACGCCAGTCGTATTTGGTACGGGTCAGCGCTTTCGCTGCAACATGATCTCTTCCATTACCAACCGGGGGCGGTTGGCCTTCATGATTTTCCGACAGCGTTTTACGGCGCGGGTGTTTCTGAATTTTCTTGGCCGTCTTCTACGAAATCCGGGTTTTCTTCCTTCCGTCATATAGTCCGGAGTTGAATCCGGATGAATTGCTGAACCAGGATGTGAAGACGAACGCGCTCGGCCGAGTCCGTCCAATCAACGTCCAAGAAATGATGGACAACGTTCGCTCCTACCTTCGGATCACACAGGCAAGGCCCACGGTGGTGAAGAACTACTTTTGCGAACGCCACGTCCGATACGCCGCCAGTTGAAAAGTGTCACCAATTTAGTGCCCGGGGTAATATATGCTGGCGCGAAACATCAGAGTCGAAGCGGACCTAATGGACCAGCTCTTCAACTCCAGCGAGAAGCGGCTGGCGCGCACTCTGTTGTTGCTTGCACGGTATGGCGCGCCAGGCCATCCTCACAAGGGGCTTCCCAAAGTATCGCAAGAGATGCTCGCGGGGATGATCGGCACAACGCGGTCCCGCGTCAATTTTTTCATGAACAAATTCAGGAAATTGGGATTCATCGAGTACAACGGCGAAATCCACGTCAACGATTCCCTCCTGAATGTCGTCCTGCACGACTAAGTTAGAGTGCAGTATTTAGTGCCGGGGAGAACTTCTTCAATAGCTGAAAAACTTTCCACGACGAGGGTGCGCTGGCAGTACTGAAAGAGGACATTCCCTTTGAATCGCCCTCAGGCAAGGCAAAGGCAACGATCATGATCAGCGTCGAACAAGTGTTGGTGATCTCTCCCGAGACAGAACATCATGAAAAGATTAACGTTGCAATGCACAGATGCGGTCTGAGCGCTTTCAGCTGCAAGAAACTCGACGAAGCGCGAGGCTTCCTGGCCTAGCAAAAGTTCAGCGTGGTTCTCTGTCGTGACACTCTGCCGGATGGCGATTTCCGGGATGTGGTCGCGGCAGTGAAACCCACCCCAGTCGTCGTTACCGGGACTCGCCCGGCCATTTGAACTCTATCGCGTGAGATACCCGGTTATGAACAGTGAATTTCACGGCCCTCACATACCGCGGTAGGTGTGCCAAGGCATGATCTGGCTGAGCTTTCGCGCCCCGACGTACCCGGTGCGAATCGCCTGCGTAAACATCGCCTCGTCGTAGTAAGGAATCCCCGTCGGGTCGGGAGTGATGTTGCCGCTGGCCACGCGGCCCCACGGTCCATCGAGAATGAATCCGCCAGCAAAGTCCATGCCTGGCAGCGGCTGCCCATGTGCGTCCTGTGGCGTGTGACAATCTGTGCATCCGGCAATGGTCACCAGGTATTTCCCGCGCTTTTCGGGAGTCGGACGGTCGGGTTCGGGCACTGGCGCGTCCAGTGGCTGCGGCGCGCTGCGGATCAAGTATTTTACCGGGAAAATCAGGTCGGTCGTCGGCTGCTGCAATCAAAACTCAGGATATGCTCTTTGTGGCACTCCCAGACGCTCAATAGTAGCTCTTTGAGGTGGATGGAGAAGCGCTGGAGAAGTGCTGGATAAGTGCTGGATAAGTCCTTCCATGAGAAGGCCGGTGAGTGTCAAGTTTTTCTTTCATTTGTTCCCATTTTTTCTTTCTTCTTCTTTGTTTCTTCTTTTTCCAAATTGTTCCCATTGAGCCAAGCCGCCTCTGTCGCCACCCTTCCATCCGCACTCTTTGTTGAGCGATTGTCGCTCGGTGCAAGGTGGGTGTACTTGATTCAGTAGGTGCTGCCACCTGGTTTTCGACCTTACTCCCCTCTCTAGAAGGGAAGTTGGGCCAGGACTTAGTCGCAGTCACCTGATCTCGGCGGTCGAGCTCGGCTGTTTGGATACCATCTCCTTTTTCTTTGCTTCTTCTTCTTTCTTCATGCCTTTTCTACTTTTTACCGAGAAATTTCGAACTAGGATCGCTTAGGAACGACGATCGCGAACTCCGTCGACCCCTAGCACCCCCCGTTTTGTGAGGAGCTCTTCACTCTAGGCCACGGCGCGCATCGCTTGCTGACTGTTGCGCAGTGGTTCGTACACCTCTCCACTCACCCACAACTTATGCAGCAGTACCGCCAGCTTTCTCGCCACCGCAACAACCGCTCGCTTTTTTGCACTTTTCCCTCCTCGCGCTGCAAGTTTTAGCCCCCATCTCCGCAGATCACTGTCCTCTCCAAAGGGTCCCAGGATGTAGTGCGCCCCCTGTACCAGCATGGTCCTCAAATAACGGTCTCCTTCTTTACTGATGTTCATCTGCGGCTGGCTCTCCCCGGAGTCCCTGCGCCCAGGGCACAACCCCAGAAAACAGCCGACCTCGCGACTCTTCGGGAACCGATGCGGATCGTCCAGCGTCAGCACATACCTCAGCGCGATCTGCGTTCCTACTCCCTTCACCTGTTTGAGCAGTTCCACGTGCGGGTAGCTCTCCTTGGCGATTTTCTCCATGCGCACCTCGTATTCCTGGATGCGCTCGTTCAGTGATTCGATTTCTTGGAGCAGCGGTTCCAGAACCTCGCGCAACTCGGCGTGCAATCCCGCGGCCAGCTCCTGGTTCACCTGCTGTGTGCCACACTTGGGCAGGCGCTGCCCATAAGACTTCACCAACCCTCGTGCTGCGTTCACCAAGCCCGTTCGCGCACGCACCAGTTCGGCCCGCGCACGGATCACCGTCAGGTGGATTTGCGCCTGCGCACTGCGATGCCGCACCGGCCCCAACAGCTCGGGATCGATGCGCGCCAGCCGTGCTAGTGTCCGCGCATCGTGTCGATCGTCTTTTCGATTGCTCTTGGTGATCAATTGCACCTTTTGTGCGTGCGCGACGATCACTTTGTGTCCCAGCTCCGCTAACAGCCGGCTGACCCACGGGGAATGTGTTCCCGTCTCCAGGGCGATGAGACTCTGCGGTATCTTCGCAAATACCTGTTTCATCGCTTCCGGTGTCGTCGCCACTTTCTGTTCCAGAAGGATTTTCCCCGCTTCATCCAAAACGCAGTAGCACGACGAGTGATCGCCGAGGTCCAGACCAATCGTGAGCTTGTGCCCTTTGAAAATCATGTTTCCATTTACCCGAACAGTGTTAACCTTTTTCATTGCCGGTCTCCTTTTCATTGTGCCTCGAGCACGTCGAACATTGGGAGCGTATCGCATCCCGCGGGAGACCGGCCTTCTCATCTCATCTGTCCTTTTAGGGCCGCAGCGGCCCGCGAAATTTTATGAAAAGCACTCAGTGGTAAGATCGCCACGGTCAGGAGCGGCGAGGTCGAGCTTATCAGTGGAGATTTCGAGGCCGTTCATCTGTCTGATCCGGAGCGTGCGTGTTTGAGCGAATAATTGGGCGTCGTTGTCTTCCCCTGGGGAGCGGCGATAGCCCGCGACTCTGGTTAAAGTAATCGCAGCACGCTCTCCGCTCCCGGCCAGGAGGAGTCTATGTCGTACCGGATAGCGGGAATTGATGTCCACAAGAAGATGCTGGCTGTAGTTGTGTCCGACGTTGAAATCGAAAGCGAATACCAATTTGAGCGGAGGATGTTTAGCAGCAACCCTGAACAACTGCGATCGTTGGCTGCGTGGCTCGTCGAGCAAAAGGCCGAAGAGATAGTCATGGAGTCGACGGCGCAATATTGGAAACCCGTGTGGGAAACACTGGAAAGGTATTGGAAGCCGCTCTGCGAGAAGCGAGAAGGAGCCAGGCGGAGATCCGGCACGTTGCATCTGGCGCAGGCGCTATCCAATCGCGGACGACGGGGACGCAAGAGGGATTTCGTCGACGCCGAACGCTTGGTGAAGCGGCTGGTGGCCCGAGAACTGACGCTGAGCTTTGTGCCCGATGCCGAGCAACGCCTATGGCGAACAGTAGCGCGCAAGAAGTACCAGTTGCGGCGCGCCCGGGTGAGGATACACAACCAATTGGAGGCCCTCCTGGAAGAGGCCCATATTAAGTTGTCCAGCCTGGTCTCCGATCTGCTTGGCGCCAGTGCCAGGCGCATGTTGAACGCGCTGGCTGACGGAGAAACTAATCCCGCAGCGCTGGCCGCTTTGGCCCATGAGAGGTTGCGGGCTACGCCGGAACAATTGTGTGATGCGCTCGGCGCGTGCACGGAACTCAAGCCCGTGTACCGACGGCTCGTGAAAATGACCCTGGAGCACTTGCAAATCCTCGAACAGCAGATCGGTCAACTGGACCAAGAGCTGGCTACCTTGCTCCATCCGCACCAGGATGCAGTCGAGCGCCTAGCGGAGGTTCCGGGTTTCGCCGTGGACTCCGCGCAGCAGATCATTGCCGAAGTCGGCTCTGCCGCAGCGACGTTTCCCTCCGAGAAATGCCTCTCTTCGTGGGTCGGTGCCTGCCCCGGCGAAGAAGAGAGCGCTGGCGTGAACTACAGTCACCGCTCTCCGAAGGGCAACCGTCACATGCGGCGCTTGCTCAATCAGACTGCTAACGCCGCCGTAAAAGCCAAAGGAAGCATCTTCGAGATCATCTATCGCCGTTGCGTCCCGCGCCTCGGGCATAATCAAGCCATCGGGGTCATTGCGCATCGACAGTGTCGTCTGATCTGGCTGATCCTCCATCAGGGAACTCGTTACGAAGAACGGGGCCCAGCAGTCACCAAACGATCCAGGTATCAGCGAACGTGGAGAATGATTCGGCAACTCCGAAATCTAGGCTATCGGATCGAATTACCAAATCCTCAAGCCAGCGAAGCACAGGCGCAGTGATTTTATTTTCGACTCTGGATTACGGGCTACACGGAAATTGACAAGAACATCGACGCTTGGGACATGGGCCCGCTAGGCGAGCCCATGGCGGCAAGCCGCCTAGGCGCGGGCCGCCTTTTGTTCCCGATAGGCTGGCGCGAAAACTTCGGCTACAAAAGTCTCCAGCGTTGTGGGAGTGGTGTTCCTTGGGGAGCGTGGCTCGAGCGCCTTTAGGTAGCCCGAATTCTGCGCGTCCGCCAACTCAAACAGCTGGTCCGCCATATTCGAAGACATGCCCATCTGCATGAAACCGGGCTTCAACTGTGCCGCGGGCATCTGCTTATATGTCAGGTCGGGCTTGCCGATCGCGGCGCCGATTATTTTGGCGGCTTCCGTGTTCGTGACATCGCGAGCCCCTTGCAGTTCGCGCGTGCTCTGTCCTTGAAAATCGAGCTGCAACAGGGCGTCCGCGGCTGCGTCGCCGATATCGCGCGTTGCGATCATGGGTATCGGCAGATCGCCTTTGACCGGGCCGGCCATTGTTCCGAAGGCCTTGATCACGCCAACCTGGAACAGAAGGTTTTCCATGAAGGCGGCGGGTCGCAGGTAGAGGGCGTTCAATCCAGGAATCGCCCCAAGTTTCTTTTCAAGATTGTACAGCCCGACCACCGGGCCTGTTTTATCCGGCTTGTCCGCGCCGACGCTGCTCAGCACGACGGCGTATTTTACTCCGCTCTTCTCAATCGCGGCGGCCAAGGCGTCGCCCACGCGCTGATAGTGTGCCAGCACATCCGGGGCGCTTACGTCCGGCGGTATCATCGCGTACACCCCCTTTGCACCCGAAAAAGCTTTCGTGAGCGCCCCCGTGTCGGTGATGTCCGCAACGAAAGCCTCAGCGCCCTTCTTTACGAATGGTTCTAGTCGCTTTGCGCTGCGGCCTACAACACGCACCCGTTCACCTTTTGCGAGCAACTTTTCCGCTACTTCGTTTCCCGTGTGTCCTGTCGCGCCGGTAATGACGTACATAAGCTCCTCCCTATCCTTTATTGAATTGGAGGGCTGAAATTAAGTAGATGCCGGTCGCCCTCCGAGGGTTACTAAATCTACTCCGCGGGATCCAGACGCTCGATGGAAGCACCTTGAATTAGAGTCCAAAATCGTGAATTCGATGCGCCCTGGGATCCGTGTTCCGCTGCTCGTTGTGTTCCTGCTTGCCCAGCGCCTCGTGTTGCTAGTCACTTAGGCGTGAATGTGGCTGGTGCCGTTTCTGGCCCGCAACTGGCACTCATGAGGACTTGGTCGTCCGTCCGTGTGACAGCTTCGCATGGCAAGAGAGTGGATTCCTCGAAATCCTCGCGAACTGATGAGGCTCGGTCGCACGGGAACAATAGTCCCCGATTGGACAATCATGTTTCGAGATCATTTTCTTCAGCCAATCTTTATGAGCCTAAACTCTCGGCGAGCCTTGGTGGATTCCAAGGGTTGTTACCGACCATCAAGCGCTACTATAGAGGCGCTGAGGCATAAAGGTTTCGTCCCCGTATCACCTGGATCCGTCGTGAATTTCACTCTTTTGCTTCAAAAGTGGCTGAAAATCTAGCATTCGTCTCCAAAATGTTTGCATCAGTCGCTCGATTTACGCAAATGTAGCTTCAACCCTCCAGGGGTTTTACTCTATGAATCCTACGGAGTATGTCATTTGCCCGTTTATGGATGAAGGGCGAATTCGCGAACCGAAGAGTAGGTCGGTTCTGCGGGCGTATAAGTTCACCGGGCAGCCAGAATAGTCTGTGGCGTAGTTTACTCAAGGTCATGCTTTGCCATTCCTCGGGTAGACACGTCCGCTGAAAAGCCGTGACCAGGTTGTAGGCCAGCCGGACTACTTCCAGATACAGGGCGTTGGCCGCAAAAGCACGAGTGGGAATCTTCCGCAGCGCAAAGTCCTCACGCAGCTCCTGAATGCGTGGCTCCATTCCGGCGCGGCCGTCGTAGAAGTGCCACACTCCTGCCGGCGTCAGCGGCAGGTTCGTGTGCCAAGCTCGATACGCGTAACGCTTCAAGGCAAACAAAGTCGGCTCCGGATCAGTCTCCTCAATCCTCTTCCGCGCCACAATGCAGCGGCGTGCTTGAGACCAATCGTGGGGATGGTGCTCAAATTCCGCGATCTCCCAACGCGGATTCATCTGTTCATAGCTCAAACCTTCGAGGGCATGCTTCAGGGAGCGGGTCATGCGCGCGACTACAGCGTATTGGGCTGGACGCGCTTCCAGCATCTCCAACACTGGTCCGTAGCCGAAGCCTGCATCGGCCCGCACCCGAAGCTCCCGAATGTCGGAAGGGGTGGAGTGAAAACAGCAGGCCAGGAGTTCCTCGCTGCCCGCCCAGGTGCCAGCATCGCCGCGTCGCAGTTCCACATCCCAGAGGAACGAGGAGTTCGCTTCCAAACAGAGCAGCGGGTCGTAGGACCGCTTGCCGCGATAGCGCGGATTGTAGCCTACCGCCGCCCCTTCTTGGCGGCTGAAAACCGTAACGACGGTGCTATCCAGATCCAGAATTAATCGCGACCGGTGATCTGGTCGGTGAATGAAATGCTGCAACAGGTAGTCATTGATCCGGTGGAGTTGTTCCCGAAAATCGGGCGCAGCCTGCAACAAAAATCGCCGCAAGCTTTGCGGACTGGGGTAACTCGGAAGGCCGGTCAAATACTGGAAGGTACCATTAGAACGTAAGAGCGCGGCCGTCTCCAAACGATCCAGACCCAAGAGGATCGGGTAGACCAAAGCCAAGATCATTTGGGAAAGCTGGTAGTCATGGTTGCGCCGGGGATAGCGCAAATGCCGAGTTAGGAAGCGGCGCAATTGCAGCACTCGACTGAATTCGTTGAAAAACAGAATTCCGCCATAGTGCGTCAGACCCGCATGGCTAAAGGAGATTTCTATATTTCTAGGTGAATAGCGCATGCTGACTAAATCCTAACAGACAGTTAGGATTTAGTCAGAAGCCGAGGCTGTAAGAAAACGGCGTAAACTAAGGCGAAAAGTCAAATTCACTGCGAGTTTTCACGACGGATTCAGGTATCACGCTTGGATTCTGGTTATCGGGGCCGGTCGTCTCACTCTCAGCGGTCTCGGCATAAGAATCCCTGAGAATTTTCTCCTTCACTAGGAGGGCGGGTGAAACGCGCGACTCTAGCTGTTCTCTTCCCGATTTTGGCATTCTTGAGTGCCGCGACCATCGCGCAAGAACAAACGGTTTCCCCAATTGTGCAGCAGACTTATTGGCCGACACATGGATGGCGGTCCTCTACCCCGGAAGCCCAAGGCATGGACTCAGAGAAACTTGCGCTCGCTTTCGATTATGTCCAGCTACACCAGATTCCCATTCATAGTTTGTTGATTGTGCGCAACGGTTACGTTGTACTGGACGCCTATTTCTTTCCTTTCCAGGCGGGCCAAGTGCATGACGCGGCGTCGGTGACCAAGAGCGTTACTTCCATGCTCATCGGAATTGCCATCGCTGAACACAAGCTCAGCAGCGTGCAACAGCCGGTGCTCTCGCTCTTTCCTGAACGCAAATTCAACAACCACGACAACCGTAAGAACCGCATAACCATTGAGCACCTTCTCAGCATGACCTCAGGTCTCGACTGCCACGTCGATCACGGCGAGATCACCCTGAGGGAAATGATGCAAAGCAAGGACTGGGTGCAATTCATGCTCGATCGGTCCATCGTTGCGGAGCCCGGTAGCAAATTTGAATATTGCAGCGGCGGCATGCACCTGCTCTCCGGAATTATTTCTCAGTCCACGGGCACCAGCGCGCTCCAATTCGCGCGACGTGAACTCTTCCAGCCCTTAGGCATTGACGACATCCGCTGGCCTTCCGATCCTCAGGGAGTCAGTTATGGCTGGGGCGATCCCCACCTCCAGCCACGCGATATGGCCAAAATTGGCTACCTTTGGCTCAACAAGGGACGCTGGGATGGACGCCAAATCCTACCAGCGGACTGGATGCCCGCGGCGACGCAACCTCATTCGCACCCCAACATTGGCAGCGGCGAATATGGTTATGGGTTTTGGCTGTATCCGGAAAGGAATCCACCTCTGTACGAAGCACTGGGACGCGGAGGCCAGCGTATAAGTGTTGTGCCAAGCAAGAATGTCATCGTCGTATTCACTGGCGGAGAATTCGAACCCGGCGACATCGGAAAGTTCATCGGCGAGTCGATCAAGTCTGACCAGCCTCTACCGGAGAATCGGGCCGGCGACACTCACTTGACCGCAGCCGTCGTCGCCGCTGCTCGGCCCTCGGAAGCGCCCGCCACTTCAATGTCCAACGCGATCTCCGGCAGAAATTACACCGTTGAAAGCAATCCTGTAGGACTGAAATCGTTCTCGCTGAACTTTCCAGACCACAAAGAAGCAATGGTCAAGCTGGAATTCGCCGACGGACGGGTTGAACAACGGCCGCTCGGTCTTGATGGGATTGCCCGTCTCTCCCCCGGTGGTCGGTTCGGGCTTCCCGTAGCATTGCAAGGCTGGTGGGAGAACAACAGCACGTTTGTTTTTGACTACGATGAGGTTGCCAACATCAACTCCTACCGCTTCCGGCTCACGTTTGTCCGCGACGACGTCGGCATCGAGCTGAGCGAAAAGAGCGGACTAGTCGAAGCAACGTTTCAGGGCAGATCAGTCGGTCACTGACGCCTGGCTGAGGTGCTTGGAAGGGAGCGCCATAATCGTGAACGCCACGCTTGTTAGTGTCACACCGGCCGCTGAGTATGCCTTTGACAAATTCCAGGCTCGGAGTCGGGCCCTGGTAGGTTTTTTGTGCTTTTTCTTGGGTGCTTGCAATGCGTTTGCGCAAGTTGCACCTGCGGGCTCGGATGGTATCCGCAGATTGACCACGCCGCTCATGCTGGACGGCAAGATGGGCGACCCGGGGTGGAAGTCGGCTGCCGTGTACGCAGATTTTAAAATGCGTCACCCCGAGGCCGGGAAATCACCCTCGGAGCGTACTGAGCTATATCTGGCCTACGATGCGACAACTCTATACGTGGCGATTCGAAGTTTCGATGATGAACCCACGAAGATACGCGCCCTGGCCACCACCGCGGACGATGCCTGGAAAGATGATTGGGCTGTTCTTTGTCTCAATACCTACGACGATGCCCTCAATAGCTTGTTCTTCCTGGTAACACCCAGGAATGTTCAGTCGAGTGGCACGCTCGACGACGACAACAAACCCAATCTCACACTGAACATGAAATGGGAAAGCCGGGCCACCGTTCTCAATGACGGTTGGATCGCGGAGATGGCCATTCCTTTGCGAATCCTTGCCTTTCAGGGTAGCGATCGCGTCACCATGAGCTTCAAGCTGGCTCGCTTTATTAGCAGGAGGGGAGAGGAAGAGAACCTCCCAGAAATGGACCCGGGACGGCGAGAATACGAACAGTATCGCGAGATCGTCTTACGCGACGTTATCCCGTCGTCGTTGCCCGCCTCTGAAGTTTACCGGCAGGGGCTGGAGAACCTAAAGCGTAACCGGGTGCAACTGCACCGATTGGGATACGAGGAACAGCTCCACAAGTGGGGTGATGCCTCGGTCCTCGACTACCTGGTATTTGGTTCACGGGAACTCAACGCCAGCCAACATCCGTTCCAGTTCCAGCGGGCTGGGGAAGACGAGAGGGTCGCGGCTTCGCTCGCGGCAATGGAATATGTCCCCGGAAAGCGAGTCGGCAACGTCGAAAGGTTTCTGACCAGGAGCGCCACGACCTCCTTTATCGTAATTAAGGACGACGTGGTGATCTATGAAAACTACTTCAACGGTTACAAGAGAGACTCGATTGTCACTTCGTTTTCAACGGCCAAGTCGTTCGACTCAACACTTGTGGGCATTGCGATTGGTGAAGGGAAGATTGGCAGCGTCCATGACCCGATCACCAAATATCTGCCCGAGCTGGCAACGCGAGATCCGAGGTTTGCGCAAATCACCATCCAAGACTTGCTGCTGATGTCATCCGGCATTCGCTACAACGAAGAGCCTCCGGATCATGACAACGAGGTGACTTATCACGCCGCTGACCTGCGCAAAGCAGCCCTGCAAGATACCGTTATCGTGGATGCTCCCGAGAAGCTTTGGCTCTATAACAACTACCATCCGCTTCTGCTGGGCATGGTCCTGGAACGCGTGACCGCCATGTCTGTGACCGCCTACTTACAGGAAAAGCTGTGGGAGCCCCTAGGGATGGAATACCCCGGCTCGTGGAGCATTAACGGTGGCCAGGACGGTCTCGAAAAAATGGAAAGTGGCATCAATGCTCGGGCGATTGATTTCGCCAAGTTCGGGCGTCTGATGCTGAACAATGGACAGTGGAAGGGGAAGCAAGTTGTGTCGGAGGCATGGGTGGGGCAAGCCACTCAACCCGAAGAGAGGCCTTCCAGCTACTATGGAGACGAGCCTTTTTTCGTTTCACAAGGTCATTACTACAAGTACTTCTGGTGGGGAGACAAACGTCCGGGGGGCAAGAGCGACTTCTACGCACAGGGTAACAAGGGACAATACATTTATATTTCTCCCCAGAAGAGGGTGATCATTGTCCGCAACGGCTTTGATTTCGGACTCCCGTCGTCACAATGGTTGCGCCTGTTCTACGAACTCGCCGACGGCTTGTAAAAACTCAGGTGGGTTTCGTTCGCTCGCGCGCGACGACATTGCAAAACATTGGACGGGTTCATCGAGTCGTCTCCCATGGAGCGTGCAGGTCGGTTCTCCAACTTTCTTGGGCCACACTTGAGCACATGCCGGTGGTGGATAAGGCGGCTTAGCATCGCACTCATCGCGGCCCCATCGGCACTTGGCTGCGACTTGCAACGCTGTCCCGAGCCCTGCTTGCGGAACTCGAAAAACGAGAGCAACGCTTGGAGGAAATCAGCGACGAAATACTTGCGACAGATGGCCACGGAATTGACACCCAACTCAAGGAGATCGAAGCTTTTGTTTTGAGTGGGTTACGGAACATTCAAGCGCGACTAACCGGAGAGATCCCGAGGGCAAAGGCAGAACTTGCGAAGCACTGCACCGAAATCACACTCACTCCAGAGGGGGATAGCTATAAGCTAAGCGGAGAGTGGGATTTGCTGGGAGATGTACGTTCGGATGGTGCCGGGGGACCGGAATGCACGGTGCTGCCACGGACGGACTTTCTCATAGATGTGGCTGCGTGAGCCTTCGGATGATTTGAAGTCCATAGATAAGTCCTTCAGAAATCGTCAACTCCAAACCCTCGGGAGCGCCAATTGAGTAAACTCGCTCGCCTACACAGTTTCAAATATCCTCAATCTTTCGGTCGCGGATCGTCGTCCTCGATCACCGCATCTTTCTTGTGGCCGTTCCCGCTGGCCTGCTGCTGTTGCTGCAGCTGTTGCTGCTGCTTCGGATGAAGGTCCGCCATAGGCAGCTGCGGTATGTTATTCGGCGGCTTCGACCAGTCGGGCCCTTTCAGATCAACAATGATGTTCACGATTGGTGCGCTGCCTTGGTTGTCGTACAGCTTCGGCGCATAACTTCCATGCAGTTCAAATGTGGTGCGTACGCCGGAGTGGCTCAGGCTCATCGCTGCGAGGATTGTCGCCGCTTCCAGTTCTTTCTTTTTTTTCTCGGCCCATTCTTCGATCACTTTTTTCGCCTCGAGCACCGGAACTAGATACTTCTCAATGAGGCTGCGCTCGCTCAGGCCGACGGAGTCCAGCAGTTCAGGGACGCGTCCACGCAGCTGCTTCTCGACCTGATAGCCTGATTGATCTGCGCGTGTGGTGGAATATCCTGCTGCTTCGGCAGCTTGAGCTTGTGTTTTGCCTTCGGCGCGTCCCTGTATATATTTCGCCTGCCTGACGGTGAGTGTCTTGCGTTTCTTGCGTTCGTGGACCTTCGGCTTTTTCTTGCCCGATATTTTGCTGCTCATAATTTGCTACGTTAGCACTCTTCCATCGCAGCCGCGACGCCATTCGGATGGGGGGGACCGCCCCTAGAAACCGGCGCATCTACTATTTGTAACATTTGGCGGCAGCCTGGAGCGGATTACGCGACTGATCGCGAGTTAGCCGACTGTCACTCGGTAGAGTAGCCCTCGCCTTGAACAAATAGATTCGACAACATCCCCTTCCACCTTCGGAGCTACCCGGCGATTGCCTTCAGATCGTCCTTGGCCTGCTGCTCCGCGTCCTTTGTTGCCTGCTTGGCGTTGGCATCCGGCCTCAGTTGATGGATGGCCTTGTTCAGACCCTGGGGTTTCTCTCCGTCCGCGACCTTGCAGCCAGACATAACCGCACTGGTGTGCACACCCGTCACGTCGGCGCGGAGGCAATCGAAATCCACTCCGAGATTGTGGCTGGCGTGAAGGGCGGCCAGACATCCATCCAGCGCCGTGAATGGCTCACACGCGGCGGTAGCGGTAGCGTTGGCGGCCAACAACCCCTGGGATTGCAAGCTGGGGGTGAGCTTTTTCTCTACTTCACTTCTGCTTCCGGGCGCATCGGTGGAATTCTTGGAATCTTTCTTGATCCACTTGAACGGATTGAGGGAATGCGAGCTATCCTGCGCGGCGACAGACGCGCCCGCGCCCGCGGGCCCTTGCGCCACGGTCCGTTCCCCACCCACCGTTAAAGAAATCGAAAGACCGAAAAGCAGGATTGCGCTAGTAAAAAGCGTTTTTTTCATAGGTGCTCCTTTGAGGATATACCTGGCAAGAAAGAGGCTGCGGGCGCGGCCTCACACCCAGTTGGCCACAACCAGATGCCGCCGAGAAACGAAGCAGGAAGGTACTACTCCAATCGGTCACGCTGGCCTTTCGAACAGGCGGGATGTTTCCGGATACTCCAACTAACGCCCAAATCCTCCACTGGGTACTGGGAGGAACTTTACCGGTAACGCGACTTGAACGAAGCCGCTCTGCGGCGGACGCTTCGCGTGAGACGAACGGAGCAGTGGTTGCTTGTTGGTTGAGATATGTTGTCGGGTCATAAGGAGGTCCCTATGACCCGACTTCGCAAAATGATGTTGGAAGAACTCCAACGTCGTAATTACGCAGAGACTACCATACGTCAATACATCCGCACAGTTGAAGATTTTGCTCGACGATTTAACTGTCCGCCTGACCGCCTGGGCCCGCGACACATTCGCGAATTCCAAGCGGAGTTATTTCAAAAGCGGAAATTGTCGCCGAATTCGGTTGTCCCACATTTGGCGGCTCTCCGATTCTTCTACATCAAGACGCTAAAGAGGGCGTGGAGCATTGCCGAGACTCCATATCCGAAATGGGTATTCCACCTGCCAACGATCCTCAGCCAGGAAGAAGTTGCGCAACTCATCGACGCAGCTGTGACTCCTTACGATCGGACTCTGTTGATGACGCTCTATGCCACTGGAGCACGGCGTGCTGAATTGACGCATCTGAAAGTCAGCGACATCGATAGTCAGCGCATGGTGATTCGTATCCAAGGTGGTAAGGGACGCAAGGATCGCGATGTCATGCTGAGTCCAGTGCTACTCGAAGAACTCCGTGCACATTGCCGCCGCTTGCACCGAAGACCAATTACCTGGCTGTTTCCAGGCAACCGCTGGCATACCGGCGATACACCGATCACCACCAAGGTGGTCTGGAACGCTTGCAAGAAAGCCGCCCAGCGAGCGGGCCTCCAGAAAGACGTGCACCCACACACGCTAAGGCATAGCTTCGCTACGCATCTCCTCGAAGGCGGTGCTGATCTACGAACGATCCAGATACTGTTAGGCCATCGCGATCTGGAAGAAACCACCATCTACCTGCACCTCTCCCAACACCATCTGAACGCAACCACCAGTCCTCTGGACTCGCTGAAGCTCAAAGACAGGTCACCACAGGACAAGTAGATGGACCGGCCACCGCTGGAGGTGGCCGATCTGGTCCGCGCCGCGGGAGACGCATTCATCGAACGAAGCCGTAAGTGGATCCGCTGGAAGCACGTCAAAGTGCTCCAAGCCATCGCGCGGTGTCGTACCGCCGCGCTCGGCGGGCATCTCGATGAATGCACTCGCTGCGGACATCGCGCCATCTCCTACAACTCGTGCAGAAATCGGCACTGCCCAAAGTGTCAGGCAGGAGCTCGCGATCGCTGGCTCGCAGCGCGTCGCCAGGAACTTCTCCCGACGCGCTACGTCCACGTGGTCTTCACGCTTCCTCGTCATTTGGCTCCGTTGGTCTTGCAAAACAAGAAGGTCATCTACGATCTCCTGTTTCGCACCAGTGCGGAAACCCTTCTGGAAGTCGCGCGCGATCCCCAGCATCTCGGTGCGGAAATCGGCTTCTTCAGCGTGCTGCACAGCTGGACGCAAAAACTCGAATTTCACCCGCATGTACATTGCGTGGTGCCGGCCGGTGGGTTGTCTGCCGATCACACCCGCTGGATCAAACCACGCTACGACTTCTTTCTTCCCGTCCTAGTGCTCGGCGATATCTTTCGCGGCAAATTCCACGAGGCGCTCAAGCGTGCCTTTCATGACGGCAGACTCAACTTTCATGGAGACTTGAAGCTCCTCGCTCAGCCGAAAACCTTTGCTGCCTGGCTGAGACCACTGTTCCGAAAGGACTGGGTGGTCTACGCGAAACGTCCGTTCGGAGGCCCAGAGCATGTGCTCCGTTATCTGGGCCGCTACACCCATCGCGTGGCCATCTCCAACCATCGCTTGGTCTCGTTTGCGGACGGAACGGTCACGTTTCGTTGGCGCGATTCCGCTCACAACAACGAACAGAAGCTTCTGCGTTTATCGCTCGATGAGTTCTTACGCCGCTTCCTGTTGCATCTGCTTCCCCAAGGTTTCGTGCGCATCCGTAACTTCGGCTTCCTGGCCAATCGCAGACGGGCCACAACCTTGCCACTTTGCTTTCAGTTGCTCGGCTCGGCACCACATGCCGAGCCAGAGATAACCACCGCCAGTTCGACCGAGGCTTGGCTTTGCCCCAAGTGTGGTGGGCCGATGCTGATCATCGAACGGTTTACGGCTGCAGAGATCCAGCTCCGTTCTCCACCGGCCCGGGATGCCGTCGCCGCATGAGACCTCGATCGACATCACGAAACTATTGCGTGCTTGCGCTCGCTACCTCTCTCTGTGTCTTCCTGTCCAACCAATCCCTTTTCTCCACTCCGCAAGGTCATCCTCACCGCACCACATTTGACCTGTCAGCAACTCTGCTTCTCTCCCGGTTGGGTGCTGTGCTCTTCTGCGTCTCTCCGGGACACCGCCAAACCTACTCTTCCTCAATTGAATTTGCATAACACCCGCGCCCGCCGCAACCCGAGCGGCTTCCTTCAAGTCGCTGTATCGAACGCGCGCAATCCCATCGAGCTCGTGTGCGCACCTTGCCTACTCGCGCTTCCGATACAGCCCTAAGACTTATCAGGAGTTGGGAGGGTGTTGGTGTAGCATGGGACGCGGAAAGGTAATAACTACGCTGGCTAACCCAAGCGATCTATCACTCACCCGGAAAGCGGAACAAGCCAGCCAATAGACACGCGCCAATTCCGAAACACAATCCTACGGCGATCAGTTGTAAGCGATCAGAACCGTGGGCAGATGCGAGGCGAGGATTGCTTAGGCTGTTTAGGAGTGGCAGAAAACCGAACAGTATGAGAAATACGCCCGTAATCCGACTTGATTTACGTTTGTTCATGGCATCGATACTACCGCAAGAAGAGGAAAGCCGCCCGATGTTCTGAGCGGGCAGCAGCATCTGTCAAAACTTACAATGCCTCCCTACTGCCTGATAAACGACATAACCCTCCGAAGTTGGTACTAGCCGCAACCTTTCCGATAATGCGACTTGAACGAAGCCGCTCTGCGGCGGACGCTTCGCGTGAGACGAACGGAGCAGTGGTTGCTTGTTGGTTGAGATATGTTGTCGGGTCATAAGGAGGTCCCTATGACCCGACTTCGCAAAATGATGTTGGAAGAACTCCAACGTCGTAATTACGCAGAGACTACCATACGTCAATACATCCGCACAGTTGAAGATTTTGCTCGACGATTTAACTGTCCGCCTGACCGCCTGGGCCCGCGACACATTCGCGAATTCCAAGCGGAGTTATTTCAAAAGCGGAAATTGTCGCCGAATTCGGTTGTCCCACATTTGGCGGCTCTCCGATTCTTCTACATCAAGACGCTAAAGAGGGCGTGGAGCATTGCCGAGACTCCATATCCGAAATGGGTATTCCACCTGCCAACGATCCTCAGCCAGGAAGAAGTTGCGCAACTCATCGACGCAGCTGTGACTCCTTACGATCGGACTCTGTTGATGACGCTCTATGCCACTGGAGCACGGCGTGCTGAATTGACGCATCTGAAAGTCAGCGACATCGATAGTCAGCGCATGGTGATTCGTATCCAAGGTGGTAAGGGACGCAAGGATCGCGATGTCATGCTGAGTCCAGTGCTACTCGAAGAACTCCGTGCACATTGCCGCCGCTTGCACCGAAGACCAATTACCTGGCTGTTTCCAGGCAACCGCTGGCATACCGGCGATACACCGATCACCACCAAGGTGGTCTGGAACGCTTGCAAGAAAGCCGCCCAGCGAGCGGGCCTCCAGAAAGACGTGCACCCACACACGCTAAGGCATAGCTTCGCTACGCATCTCCTCGAAGGCGGTGCTGATCTACGAACGATCCAGATACTGTTAGGCCATCGCGATCTGGAAGAAACCACCATCTACCTGCACCTCTCCCAACACCATCTGAACGCAACCACCAGTCCTCTGGACTCGCTGAAGCTCAAAGACAGGTCACCACAGGACAAGTAGATGGACCGGCCACCGCTGGAGGTGGCCGATCTGGTCCGCGCCGCGGGAGACGCATTCATCGAACGAAGCCGTAAGTGGATCCGCTGGAAGCACGTCAAAGTGCTCCAAGCCATCGCGCGGTGTCGTACCGCCGCGCTCGGCGGGCATCTCGATGAATGCACTCGCTGCGGACATCGCGCCATCTCCTACAACTCGTGCAGAAATCGGCACTGCCCAAAGTGTCAGGCAGGAGCTCGCGATCGCTGGCTCGCAGCGCGTCGCCAGGAACTTCTCCCGACGCGCTACGTCCACGTGGTCTTCACGCTTCCTCGTCATTTGGCTCCGTTGGTCTTGCAAAACAAGAAGGTCATCTACGATCTCCTGTTTCGCACCAGTGCGGAAACCCTTCTGGAAGTCGCGCGCGATCCCCAGCATCTCGGTGCGGAAATCGGCTTCTTCAGCGTGCTGCACAGCTGGACGCAAAAACTCGAATTTCACCCGCATGTACATTGCGTGGTGCCGGCCGGTGGGTTGTCTGCCGATCACACCCGCTGGATCAAACCACGCTACGACTTCTTTCTTCCCGTCCTAGTGCTCGGCGATATCTTTCGCGGCAAATTCCACGAGGCGCTCAAGCGTGCCTTTCATGACGGCAGACTCAACTTTCATGGAGACTTGAAGCTCCTCGCTCAGCCGAAAACCTTTGCTGCCTGGCTGAGACCACTGTTCCGAAAGGACTGGGTGGTCTACGCGAAACGTCCGTTCGGAGGCCCAGAGCATGTGCTCCGTTATCTGGGCCGCTACACCCATCGCGTGGCCATCTCCAACCATCGCTTGGTCTCGTTTGCGGACGGAACGGTCACGTTTCGTTGGCGCGATTCCGCTCACAACAACGAACAGAAGCTTCTGCGTTTATCGCTCGATGAGTTCTTACGCCGCTTCCTGTTGCATCTGCTTCCCCAAGGTTTCGTGCGCATCCGTAACTTCGGCTTCCTGGCCAATCGCAGACGGGCCACAACCTTGCCACTTTGCTTTCAGTTGCTCGGCTCGGCACCACATGCCGAGCCAGAGATAACCACCGCCAGTTCGACCGAGGCTTGGCTTTGCCCCAAGTGTGGTGGGCCGATGCTGATCATCGAACGGTTTACGGCTGCAGAGATCCAGCTCCGTTCTCCACCGGCCCGGGATGCCGTCGCCGCATGAGACCTCGATCGACATCACGAAACTATTGCGTGCTTGCGCTCGCTACCTCTCTCTGTGTCTTCCTGTCCAACCAATCCCTTTTCTCCACTCCGCAAGGTCATCCTCACCGCACCACATTTGACCTGTCAGCAACTCTGCTTCTCTCCCGGTTGGGTGCTGTGCTCTTCTGCGTCTCTCCGGGACACCGCCAAACCTACTCTTCCTCAATTGAATTTGCATAACACCCGCGCCCGCCGCAACCCGAGCGGCTTCCTTCAAGTCGCTGTATCGAACGCGCGCAATCCCATCGAGCTCGTGTGCGCACCTTGCCTACTCGCGCTTCCGATACAGCCCTAAGACTTCTCAGGAGCGCAGCCCATTTCCTCTGTATGGTCTTGCAAATTCCCCGAGCCGCAATGACAATTCCCGCTCTAGGAGTTGTTATGAAGCGAACGCCTCAATGGGTGCTCGGATTTCTCTTCCTTGTTCTAGCCTTTGCCGTTTCCCCGTCAGTGACTCTTGGACAGTCCTGTTCCTTCAACACGGTTCCCCGAGGACGCGTTTGCGCCAAGCTTGGCGCTCGATGCAGCCCTCCTACCGTGGGCGGGGGCGATGTAGGCGTGTGCATCAACGAGTCTGGGCACGCGGATACCTTGGCATGCGAATGTCAAGGCGCACCAACTCCCAGCTACAACGTGACTCTTACGCTTCTGACTCCTTCCGACATGAATGCGGGCGTCGCCACTTTCAGGATCGCGGTCATTCCATTTAACGGATTCACTGGCAAGGTAGACTTCACCTGCGCCGTCTCCGGACCGAACAACCCCGCGCCATCCTGTGCTACTCCCCCTCCCGCTAACGTAACGGGCCCGGGCTCTGCCACTTCACAGCTCGCGGTCTCTGTAGTCAGTTCTACAGCTCAGGGTGCCTACAGCGTGACAGTCAGCGCAGTGGATGGCCACGGACGGCCGCCGGACAACGGAGCACAATCTTCGACCGTGTCGGTAACACGCTTGCACTGGACCATCGGGAACATGCTCCGGGCCGTGGGCATTGTCCTCCTGGCTTTTTTGGTTGCACTGGCGCTTTGGGGGCTGTGGCTCAGCAAGCGACCCGCCCCCTAAGCTTGCGAGCGCCCCAAGTTGCGTCGAGAATTGTTCCGCTCGTGTTTCACCTTGAATATTTTCGCATCCAAAACTCTGAAGGACGACGCGAACTACTAACCGGAAAAAAGAAGTGAGCCATACTTTAGGGGCTGCATCAGGAACTATTACCTAACTTTCCGGTTATCGGACGTAGCAGGCCTAGGCGTAATCGCTTGCTTATGTCGATGTGTGTGACTTACGTTAGGCTCACTTCGGTCAGGACAACGTCTTCATGGACGCCGAGGGAAACAACCAAATCGTACTAAGGAGACAGATCGTGAAGAGGGAAATTATCCGCGTCGAACCGTTTGACAGCAATTTCGAGAAATGGGGTGTGCCGGTCTCGACCTGCACTCGCGCCGGCGACATGATCTTCGTCTCGGGTCTGCCGCCATTTGATCCCAAGACCGGAGAACTTCTCGTCCACGCGCCTTTTGAACAGCAGGCCGAACGCTGCCTGGAAGAGTTAAAGACGGCACTTGAGGCGGCGGGATCCGACCTCGAGCACGTCTTGAAGGTCAACGTACTCTGTGTAAGCCCGGAGCACTTCAAGGCATTCAACGAAATTTACAAGCGCTACTTTCCCAAGAATCCGCCAGCCCGCATTTTCTTCTGTGTGCCGGTATGGACGGGCCCGTTTGATATTGAAATCGAGTGTATCGCGGTCCGGAAAGACTAGTCTTATCCCGGCGGTTCGTTAGCCTGTCCATCGGCGAGCACCTTACCCACCCCCAGAGTCCTGATTAACGGCATAACCGTCTATATAAAGTTCTAGAACTTGACTTCTCCGGTTAGGCAACTAACCAAGCACAATCAGTCTGCACGGTTGCTTGAAAGAGACGGTTTTGCGAATCTAGGGGGCACAGTTGATCGTGCGATAGTGTCCAACCAATGAGAACGAGACCCAGCATGAAAGACATTAAGCCGTGAGGCTTATTCTCCAGATCTTGCTTGCAACTCTTTTGGCCTTGATGGCTTTGCCTCTATGTGGACAGGACCTGTCGCCGCGAGCATACGTCATCACTCCAGTAGGGTTCAATGCAGTTACGCTGACGTGGTCGTATTTCAACGGAGGAGTAAACTTCAACGGCGCTGTCCCGGTCACAGGGGCGACAGGAATTTATAACATCTCAAGTTTCACCTACTACCGTTCCTTTAGCTTCTTCGGCAGATCCGCCAATATGGCCGCTTCGCTTCCTTACGCAGTCGGTAATTTTCAGGGGAAGTTACAGCAAGAACAGCGTTCGGTGTATCGCTCCGGCCTGGTGGATTTCGGCGCCCGTTTTTCCGTGAACCTAGTAGGAGGCCCTGCGATGCCCGCCGAGAAGTTCGCCAAGTGGAAGCAGAAGGTTCTTCTCGGTGTGAGTCTAAAGATCATCGCTCCAACGGGGCAATATGATCCAGCAAAGCTAGTTAATTGGGGAATCAATCGCTGGGCTTTTAAGCCGGAGCTCGGTTATTCGGAGCAATGGGGAAACTGGCTAGTCGACGCCTACGCCGGGGCATGGTTTTATACCACCAACCCAGCTTCTTACGCCGTTCCGCTGCCCAGACCTCAATCAGAGCAACCTATCGGCGCTCTGGAAGGCCATCTGAGCCGCAACTTCAAGTCTGGGACGTGGGCTTCTTTGGACGCCAATTTCTAGTGGGGCGGAGTAACGAGCCTGAGCGGCATACAGAATCTGGCAACCAAACAGACGGGCTCACGTATCGGCGCGACGGCTGCGTGGCGCTTCTCCAAACACCAGTCGCTGAAGATCAGCTACAGCAATGGCACCTACATTCGTTTCGGCGGCAACTACCAGGTTGTGCAAGGGGCTTGGCAGTACTTTTGGTTTGGCTGGCCGAAGATCAGATAGCACATTCTATTGTGGCCTACGGCTTCGAGTATGCGGTCAAGTCCTGGGAAACGGCGTACACGTACAAGTGGGTAATGGTACGGGAGATGTCCGATTTCCGCCCCACGCACGCTCGCCACGTCGGCCCGGGCCAATCTCCGCTTGTGGGTGCTATAAAATTAAGATGTGCTCCCCCGCATCCAGCCCATGCGCTTGACCCGCGTTGCGAAGCCGTTCGACGACCCTGACTACATCTTCGAACTCAAGCACGACGGGTTCCGAGCATTGGCTTACATCGAAGGCGACGAGTGCAAGTTGGTCTCCCGCAACAGCAATCAATTCAAATCGTTCGACTCTCTGAAGAAGTCGCTCGACAAGTTCCCGGTCCGGAATGCAATTCTCGATGGCGAGATCGTGTGCCTCGATTCGCACGGCGTCAGTCAATTCAATGTGCTGTTCTCTCGCCGGGGTAAGCCCTTCTTCTACGCCTTCGATCTGCTGTGGCTTGATGGTCAGGATCTGCGGTCGTTGCCTCTCATTGAGCGGAAGCAGCGTCTTCACGAACTCATCAAGAGGAGCCGATTCGAGCAAATCATTTACGCCCAGCACATCGAGACTCAGGGCGTGACTTTCTTCGATGAGATTTGCCGGAGAGATTTGGAAGGCATTGTTGCGAAGCGTAGACGCAGCATCTACAAGAACAACGGCACAGGCTGGCTCAAAATCAAAAATCCGAAGTACTCGCAGGCAGTAGGAAGACACGATTTGTTTGGGCGAAGGTAATAAGTGGCGAAAAACGTCAAGCCGTTAGAAAGATTTCGCCTCGTCCGGTCTCAAAGATCGTCTTTCGTCCGGGCGCGCTCAACGAGTTCAATATCTGCCGTTCTTACCCACTCGATAGACCCGAGATCAATACTGTGTTGGATTTCGTAACGCGGCTCGAAGACACGTACTTTCTTAACGGTATACACCTTGCCGTACTCACCTTTCTTTCGAACAATATCGCCTTCGTGAAATTTGTCAGTCATGCTCTGCTCTCGGCACGCTATTTGCAAGATTTAAGTTTTCCATCCAACCCAACGACCATGCCAGGATAGTGCCTACATACAACCGCTCGAAAAGCCGCTGCATCCTTAGGGCTTTGCGGAGTAACCTCGCGGCCGGAAGCTGGCCAGCGCTTGGGGCTCATCATCAAAGCTGGGGATAATGTCTAGCAGGTGGATCACCTTCAACACCATCTGCACCCGGCCGCACGGCCGGAGCAATTTCAGGTCACCACCCTGGCGTCTGAGGGAACGATACAACCTTACGATGGTGCTAACGGAGGAACTATCCACCTGCGTCAGGTCGGCCAGGTTCAGCAACAGCTTGCGCACGCCAGTCGCAACCAATTCTTGTAGATGACTGCTTAGCAGCTCGCTGTCAGCGCCGATGGTCGCTCTTCCCCGAAGATCCAGTATGGTGACATCGCCGGATTCCCGGATTGAGATTTGAAGGCCCACAGAACTACTCTGCCTCCAATACAGCGTCCACTTTTACCTGGCCACTTGAGACTGCAATCTTCTTTTCCCAAGGCTTATAACCATTTTTCTTCACTACGAGCTGATGCTGGCCTGCCGCAACACCGACAGTGGATGGCGTGTTGCCAACAAAATTCCCATCTATTTCGATGTCCGCGTCAGTGGGTGTCGATGATATGCGCAGTTGAGCTCCCGAATCCGGGGCAGCAACTGGGCTTGCACCGGCCTCTCCTGTCGCCGTGCACCGCTTTTCGATCGTCCTGATCGACGTAACCACGATGGTCACAGAGCTGGCGGACCCGATCTTACTGAAAATATCGGAGCTTGTGCTCAGTGAAGGTCTTTCCCAACCGGTTACTTCCACGTGTTCCCCGAGGTGGGGGCCCAGCTTAATCTTGCGACTCCCCGTCTCAAGTTCGTAGGTGTTACCTGGGTCAGTCTGCATCAACACATAGTCGCCGAAGCTGATAGCGACGCAACCCTGAACTGTGACGTCTTTGGAGTCTTTCGAATGGGCCTTACTCGCGACGCCGGACTGATGCGGATTGCTCTGCGCCATTAGCGAACTAACTGCAAACAGCACCGCTCCTAGCGTCAGTCGGCAGCTCATATCTTGCCCCCAGGCGTCGAGGTCTGCGAGACAGCGAAGCTCGAACGGACACTCTTGGTTAGATGCCGCTGAGCAGGCGGAAGGATCCTTCGCGCTCGCGCTCGCATCCGCCCACACGTTTCAAACCGCTGGTTGGCGATAAATCGCCATAGCGTCGCGTTAGGTCCAAACGGGGAAACCGGTAAAGTCCCCGGCGGCACCGTACTATTGCGGACCGACATCCGCAGGTGCTAGCCTAGCCACGCCATGAACTGGAACCTTGACAATCTCACGCCGAAACAAGAAGAGGCAATCCGGCAATTCGGCTACATCGGGGCATTTTGTAGCGTTATTCTGCCGCGCCTGAAGGAGACGGAACCACCCAAGGGCGAGCCGACGCCGCCTGACACCAGCGCACCCAAGAGCACCTACATTCCTCTCGCGCACCAAGAATGCGAAACAGCAGACGGTTCAGTCTATAAGGCAGTCTATACGGCACGGGCAGGGGCTACTTACGAAAAGGTGCCAGCGCACCGAAAGTGATCACCTGATCGCATGCAGGAAGGTTACGTCTTCACCGGACCCGTACCCGCCTCCCTTTTTTTTATTATTATCTTTCCTTTTATTCGCCGGATTCGGCCAGCCTGAGATTGCTCCCGGGTTCTGTCGTATCACCACCAGATGACCGGACGGTGTGCCAGTATTCACCGTGGAGCTTCGGAACGGAGTCAACAGCGACAACAACGCCCATCACTTCTGTCTTTATCACTACAACCATTTTACCGACCGCAAAGCACTTCGGAACTGGTTCCGCCATTCAGGCCTCCGACTTTGCAAGCCTGTATATCACCAAACGAAACGGGGACGTGGTTTTGGTGGACAGTTTCTTCCAAGACCAAAAATCACGCGAAGACATTGCCCAATAACCAATCACAAAAACGTGGGAAGTAGTCTGCAAGAGGTAGGAAACCACGCATACAATCCCCCGGACATGCCGCTCAGTCATGTTCGCTAACCGGACAACCGGGCTGTGTCCATTTTCTGGACCATCAGCGCAACCGTGCCACCTTCTCCAGGTATTCGTCCGTCGCTTTCTTAACCTTGCGCAGCAATCGGTTCCGACGTTCCTTGCTGTACGGTTCTCCGCTTTCCACGTCTGCGCGCAAAGTCGCCTCTGCCTGGTGCATTTTTTCCATTGCCGCGAGTACGTCTGCTGGCAGTGTCATGGGCTGGATACTACCACATCCGTTCCGAGGCGTTAGTGTCTATCAGGTCGATAATCTTGCGAGCGCACAGCAACGTGATCGCAAACAAAATGGCGTGCTTCTTTTCTTCGGTCATTGGGATCTCCGCAAGAGTTTGCGGTACAGGAGAGAGAGTAACAGTCTACCCGATCACATACGAACATGCACTCAGCGTGTTAGTATCTGGCCAAATGCATTTCGAAGGAGCCCCCATGCCCTCCCTACGATACCTCTGCGTCCTTCTTGTGTTCGCCGCCCTTTCTGTCAACACAAATGGCCAAACTCTTTGAGTGGCTGGATGACGCCAGCCGAAATGCAGTGCTCTGCTCAAGCAACGCGGTAAACGAAGCTTTTGAAAACATTCTCAATGGAGACAAAGACAAGGCTACATCTCAACTACATTTATCTGAGAGTTGCGCGAATGTCTCTACGCTTTTATACACTGTCAGTGAAAATGCTGGAGCACTCTACACGAGATACGTTGAAAGCGAACAGAAACTAGCCGAACAAGGTGCAGAGGTCGCGCAGCAGTGTGCTGAGATTCTCAAGCAGAAAGGTGCCTCGCCAAAGCAATAGCCCAAGTCGACGGAGGCCGAGATGAAGTCCACGATATTGCGATCCTTGGGTCTTTTCTTTCTGTGCGCCGCAATGCTTGCCTGTGGCAAATCCGAAAGCTATCGTCTAGTTTCTGAGAAATACAATTTCTCCGTCGAGTTTCCTGAAAAGCCGGCAGAACAAAATAAGGTCAACGATGAGGGGCTTCCAAAGAGCCGTTGGGAGTTGAGCCATCAGAAGGTTGTGGCGAAGGACTACTACACAGCTGAGGCAACGACCTATACGGAAATCCTTAATCCGGACGATGAGTTGGTTCCAAATGAAGCCTTGTTAGCACTGAACGGTGTCAAGATGCTGGAACATCGGCGATTCAAATTGAAAGTACCTGCAACCGGCAGAGAAGTCGATGCAATGGCAACAACCTCAAAGGAACTGGCTACCGGATCAACCGTCTCGTCCATCTACGTCGTGGACGGACACAACATGGTTTCGGTCACTGCGAGAATTAACGACGATCCAGGGAAGGCCGCGCTCTTCCTGAATTCCCTGACGATTTTGCGTTGAACTAGGGCGCAGTTGCTCGGAGCATAAGCCTATGGCATACATTCCTACAAATGAACAACAGGCGATTCTTGCTCACACCATTGACCGTCACGCACGAGTATTGGCTGGACCTGGAACCGGGAAGAGCGCAACGCTCGTTGCACTGATGAATGGACTCCTCGGGACTGACCCGGCTCCAAAAATTAATTGCTTACTTTCACCAGAGCCGCGACGGCTGAATTGGCAAAGAAGGGTTCGGATCATCCCGCGGCGGCTACTCAGCGCCCAAGCACCATTCATTCGTTCTCAATCTCCGTGCTATTGCAAAACCCAAACACCGGCAATTTTCCTGAGCCACTCCGGATTGCAGATGACTGGGAAAACTACGAAATTGTGCTTCCCACCTTGGCCCGTCAAGCCAAAGTTCATGCGAACAGACTCGACAATCTGATCCGTGAGATGGCTTCAAACTGGGAATCGCTTCAACAAGCGGTGCATCCTCGCGTCGATCCAGCGGAAAGGACTAGGTTTCTTGGGGCTTGGAATGAGCATCGAGATATTTACGGCTACGTTTTGCTTTCAGAATTGCCTTACGCACTCAGACACGCGTTGAACAATCATCCCGACCTCGATGGGCTTGGCTATGATCTGCTGATCGTAGACGAGTATCAGGACTTGAACGCCTGTGATCTCGATGTTTTAAAACTCATCGCTGCAAGGGGTTGTTCAATCATAGGGGCAGGCGATGACGACCAGTCAATCTATTCATTTCGTCGTGCTGCTCCTGAAGGTATTCGCAGATTTCCCACCGACTATCCAGGTTGCCAAAAATATCCGCTCTCAGTCACACAACGGTGTGGGAGTCGAATCACGGAATGGGCCTTGCATGTTATCGAAGGCGACCCCGACAGGCCAGAAAAGGTTCCCAGGTTAACGAGTGTCGCCGGATCACCCGAGGCAGAAGTTGCACTGCTCGCGTTCGACAATGAAACGGCAGAGGCGAAAGGAGTCGCGCTTCTCGTAAGAAACCTGGTCGAACGTGAACAGGTACCTGCCAACGAAATCTTGATTCTGCTCCGAGGAAACCACAACGGTGTTTTCAGTAGACCGATCGAAAAAATATTGAGAGGAATATGGTATTCTTTGTCCGGATCGGCTCAGGCGCGGTCACTAGAATTCTCGCGGAGCCAAACAACCGCTTCGTGCTGGAAATCTTTCGCCTTCTCGTTAATCGAAACGATTCCCTCGCCTGGGCGGGTCTTCTGTCGCTAACTCTTGGCATCGGGGAAACATTTTCAAACTACGTATATGAGCGTGCTCGGACAAATCACACTCAATTCGGCCCCGCTCTACTTGCCGCCAACGGAGCTGACTTCTAAGATGCACCGAGATCAGCCAACAGAGCGCATGCCTGAGCTTGGCTTTTCCTCCGAGCAAATCATAGACCTATTTGTGGTTCCATCGTACGAGATCAAAGACAATCCCGCTGAATTCTTGGAAATTACGACGGATATATTCAACCCAGCCAACACCACGCTTTATGAACTTGAGGCAGGCGATTTCTCGGAAAAAGTTTGGGACGAGACGCTAAATCTGCGTACCGAGAC
>CAVZKU010000006.1:0-536061 GCA_963775865.1 Candidatus Acidiferrales bacterium
GGCCGCCCGTGGGTGCGGTGGACGCGGGCCCTATGCAAATTCAATTGAGGGAAGGGGTGAGTCTGAGGTGTGCCGAGACTGTGCTGTCGGGCGCAACCCACGACGCGGCACGCCTATAGAGTTGGCTAGGAGGAAAGAGTATCGCCCGGGCCGTGGTTGAAGGGGCCGGAAGAAAGGATCTGTGTGGCCGGGAGACAGAGAAGCAGTTTGCGCACCGAAGCGCGCGGAGTTTTCGTGTTGGAGAGAGTGCTTCATGCGGCCGTGGCGACCATGGGGGGAGAACGAAGCTGGAGTTCTGCAGCGGTGAAGCGTTGGATGACTCTCATCGGTCCCCCGCATTGGGGGCAGCGCCAAGATGGTGGGTCCGTGGTGCCGGAGGCATGTGGTTCGGCTTGCGGCTGCGGTGTGGCGCCGAACAAGTGAAAGCAAAGTGGCAGGAGCGTGGCGCGTTTGCGGCTGGCCAGGAAACCGAAGTTACGGATGCGCACAAAACCTTTGGGAAGGATGTGCAGTAAGAAGCGCCGCAAGAATTCGTCGGAGGATAGAGTCAGCAACTTCTGTTCGTTGTCGTGAGCCGAGTCCCGCCAGCGGAAGGTGACCTTCCCATCGTTGAACGAAACCAGGCGGTGGTTGGAGATGGCCACGCGATGAGTGTAGCGGCCGAGATAATGCACCACGTATTCGGGGCCACCGAAGGGACGTTTCAAGTACACCACCCAATCCTGTCGATGGAGGGGCCGCAGCCAAGCGGCGAAGATCTTGGGTTGCGCCAGAAGCTTCAGGTCTCCGTAGAAGTGCAGTTGACCATTCTGAAAAGCCTCTTTGAGCGCGTCGACGAACTTGCCGCGAAAGAGTTCACCTAGCACTTCCTTGGGAAGGAAGTAGTTGTCGCGGGAACGAACCCAGCGGGTGCGATCGGGCGAGAGGCCGCCGGCCGGAACGACACAGTGCACATGTGGATGAGCGGTGAGCTTTTGACTCCACGTGTGCAAGACGCTGAAGAAGCCGATCTCTGCGCCGAGGTGTCTGGGATCGCGAGCGACTTCGAGCAGGGTTTCGGCACTGGTGCGGAACAAGAGATCATAGATGACCTTCTTGTTCTGCAGCACCACAGGAGACAAGCGACCAGGCAGGGTGAAGACGACGTGGAGATAGCGCGTGGGGAGAAGCTCCTTTTGACGCGCAGCGATCCAGCGGTCCCGAGCGGCGGTCTGACACTTCGGGCAATGGCGATCGCGACAGCTGTTATAAGAGATGGGGGCGCGATGTCCGCAGCGCATGCACTCATCGAGATGACCGCCGAGAGCGGCGGTACGACAACGCCGAATGGCCCGCAGTACTTTGATGTGCTTCCAAGGGAGCCAATGGCGGTTTCGTTCGATGAACGCCTCTCCTGCAGCGCGGATGATATCGGCCACCTCCAGAGGCGGCCGGCTCATCTACTTCTCGTCTGTTGGCCGGTCGTTGAGTGGTAGCGAGTCCAAAGGACTCGCGGTGGAGTTGAGGCGTTGTATCGCGAGGTGCACGTAAAGCAAGGTGTCTTTCAGGTGTTCATGACCGAGCAGGACCTGAAGCGTGCGGAGATCGGTACCGGCCTCATAGAGATGGGTCGCAAAACAGTGGCGCAGCGTGTGGGGATGCACGCCTTTCTGGATGCCGGCGCGCTGGGCGGCTTGCTCACACGCGTACCAAACAGTTTTCGTATCGATCGGCCGATCCTTGCGATAGTTGCTGGGGAACAGCCAGGTACTGGATTTGCGGTGGTAGCAACGCCAGTGGGTGCGGAGTGCCGCAAGTAGCTTGGCACTGAGCATGACATCGCGATCCTTGCGGCCCTTGCCGCCACGGATGTGCACGACCATACGCTGACTATCGATGTCGCTGACTTTCAGGTGGGTCAGCTCGGAGTTCCGGGCGCCGGTGGCGTAGAGAGTCATGAGCAGGATGCGGTGGAAGGAAGTGCTAGCAGCCAGGATCAATCGTGCCACTTCTTCCTGGCTGAGGATCGCCGGCAGACGATGATTCCTTTTTGGATAAGGAGTGTCGGCGACGCTCCAAGCCCTTCTTAGCGTCTTGCAGTAAAAGAACCTTAAGGCTGCCAGACGGACCGCCACCGAGCCCGAGGCCAACTTGCGTTTTTGAAACAGTTCGGCCTGATATTCCCGAATGTGCCGAGGACCCAAGCGATCCGGGGAACAGTGGAAGCGTCGAGAAAAATCTTCGACACCGTGGATATAACTGCGTATAGTTTCTGCAGAGTAGTTGAGACGCTGGAGTTCCTCCAGCATCAGTTTTCTGAGATGGGTCACAGGGACCTCCTTGTGACCCATATTTATCTCAGCCGCTGGGCAACCAGCGATCCTCTACCTCACGCGAAGCGTCCGCCGCCGGGCGGCTACGTCCAAACGGCGAAACCGGACACGTGCCTACTAGCCCCTTTGGCCCCTCAGTTGTATTATCGCCGAAACGGATAGAAGGTCGTCATGTTTGCATCAACGGTCTTTCGCGTTTCCCTCAGTACAGCGTTCCTAATGTGTGCTCTTTGTTCTGTAGCATTTTTGGGCGCACAGGAACGCCGAACTTCCGCTCCGTCACCAACGCGTGATGCGGCCGACTATCGTATCGGCCCTCGAGACGTCATTCAGATTGCTGTTTGGAACGAGCCTGAAATCAGTCGAACCATTCAGGTCCGACCAGACGGCAAAATCTCGCTGCCTCCGCTTGGCGATGTTCAAGCTGCCGGGCTGACGGCTATGCAATTGGCGGAAGTCATTCACAAAGGACTGATGACCTATCTGACGAATCCCCAAGTCACCGTGACCGTTGGGGGATTTGGAACGAAGCCTCTTACGGTCCCACCATCCAAATCCACGCCACATTCAGTACCGTCACCTGATCTCAAGCCGAAATGTTGTGTTGCATAGATTTCTCTAAGAATGCGCCGAACTTTCACAACTAAACGGCTCAAGTCCCGGTAAACGGAAAAATCGTCCAAGTACGTATCAGTACTTCGGCCTTCAACCGGTTTGCGGACTTACCAAGCACTGGCGAGGCTCTGCGCGCACAGTTTCACGAAAAACTACTGCAGCTTCGCGTACCTCGGCCCGGACGCGCAGTTTACTCGGTATGTGGGGTTTTCAAGCTAAAGTCGTAACGGAAGCCGATGGCCGCGGCGTCGGATACATTCTTTCCCTGCGCATCCACGGAGTCGCCGAGGCTTGTTTCGAAGAACACATAGCCGGACTTCGAGAAGTGCCATTCGGCACCGAGGATGGCGTACCTGGTTTTGAAGTTGGAGTTGATAAGGGGACTGAGATCGTGAGGAATATAGTCATCAAAGCCGAAGATGGCTGCGAACTTCCCGAACTTCAGCCTGGAATAGAGCTCGACTCCATTGGCGGAGAACCCCACGGCTATAGGTTCCGCGCCCCCTGCCGGATTGGGAACGAACGCTATGTCCCCATTGTTTTGTCGCGCCCAGACGGCGCCCCATTCTAGGTTGCGCCATTCGCCTTTCGCGCCAAGGGTCCAGTAATCCGTGCCATTACCGTTGAATATCACCTGCGTAAACTGCGTGTTGAAGTAGGTCTTATTGTAGGCTCCGCCGATCGTCAACCCTGGAAGCACCGCCGCCTGCAACGAAAAGCCGAAGCCGTTGAAGGCCTGCGAGGTGGCGCCGGTGCGTAACTGTCCCTGAGCGCCAAAGTCGAAGATCTTGGCGAATTTCAGGTGGTACAGAATGATTTGGTCAGCGCGTCCAGTACCGGATTGACCGCCATCCGTCCCGGCCACATAGGTTGCGGTGGACTGGCCACCGAAGACATTGAAGCGATCCGTCGTGTAATCCGTTATGTCGTAATGGGTAGAGTTCTGTTTACCGAAAGCGATGCTTCCAAACGCTCCGAAGTCCACGCCGATGAAACCAAGACGTGCACCGAATACAGGTTCCGTCACCTGAGTGATCACGCCGAACCCTGACGACGTGGTGGCGCCGGCGTTGAACGTGGTTTCGCTCTGCACCAGGTCCACCCCCCACTCCGCCGTACCAAATACCTTGATGTGCCCGAAGGTGCTGAAATTGATACCCACACGGCTGGCATCGTCCTGCACCTCTGCTCCGGCGTTCGAAATGCCGACGATGTTACGGACGCTTCCGTAAGGATTAAACATGCCGGTGTAGTGCAGTATGGGATTGGTACCGGTTGTGGCGGTATCCATCTCCGCCTTCTGGTCCGCGGTCTCGACGTGCGCATTCGCTTCGCCAGGTACGGCGGCTGAGCGCGATGTGCTGCCGGTGGCGAACTCGCCGCCACAGCCTTCCGACACCCAGACTCCCTGCGCGTCATATCCCCAATTCCTGCCAAGCAGGCAATTGGTTTCGCTGCTTTGGCGGAAGATGACCACGCCGGCGCTAGTGTTTGCTGGACAATGTTGACGCTGATCACCTGTAGAAACGCAGGTAACGACCGACGAAACGGTTACCTGAGTCGGGTTCTGCTGTGCACTTGTACTTAAGACCAAACCGAAAGCAAGGACTGCAAGTGTGAAATAGATTGATAGTTTCATGCAGCTTTCCTCCCGAGGCGAACGGGCCGCCTCTTGCGCAACCACGTTTGGACTTAACCAAGTCCCCGCGCAACTGGGGGAATTCCTAGCATGACAACCGCCGGGACTTTTAGGGGTTGATCGAGATCAATTCTTACTTCAAGGTAAACACGACCAGGTCGGCGGTGCTATGAAGGCGCATCACATGCCAGCTGGTTGCCGTCATTGCCTGCACGCAACCTTGGGATTGCTCTAGCGCAATTTCGCATCTCGGTTCGTTAACAGGCAGGCACCACAAGCATTGGTACTTTAGCCAATATGCAAGCCTTTGGAAGACTCGCATGATGAATGGCAAGGAGACCGCCCGTGGCAGACCCGCTACCTCCTACACAGGGCAGTAAACAGGAACACGTGCTTTTTTCTGTAATGGGCTTGAACCCCCAAGGGCACACTGTTGCATTAATAATCGCTGGAAGCGAAGCAGATGCGGAATACTACGCGCTGCATGAACTGGGCTTCGTTATAGTGGACAACACCAGCCTAGTAAGTGACTGCGTATACGTTGCGCCTGATGAGACAAAAGAATAAATTGCCGGTGAGCGTCTCTGGCTGCCTTGCGCCGTTTCTGCACAAACTGGGAACGACGGCTGCTAGCAGTTTGTAATTTTGGCTCTGAGCAGGAATTCGTAGAGACGCAATAAAAGAGCGGGTTTCCGTCGTAGCGCTGGTTCGGCTAGACTCGACGGAATGCGCGACAATGAATTCACGAAGATCCTGGGATGGCCTGGCTACCGAGTCTTTCGGCACGAAATCGATGAAACTGCCAAGACGCTGCGTTTATGGGTACGGCGCAAGCGAGGAAACCGCAAGCTGATCTGTTCGGGGTGCGGAAGAAAGTTTAGCGACGCGCATGACTACAACGAACGGGAAGTGCGCGACCTGCCGTGGGGCGAGTATCGGACGACGGTGATCATCGAAGTGTATCGGGTGTGCTGTCCGCAGTGTGGGGTAAAGGTGGAGAAGGTACCGCAACTGCCGAGTAAAGCGCCTTTTAGTAAACGCTTTGAAGAAGCCGTAGGGTTAGCGTGCGAAAGTGCGTCGGTGCGACAAGTGGCCCGGCAGTTCCGACTTGCAGCTAGCA
The DNA here is from genome assembly GCA_963775865.1 of Candidatus Acidiferrales bacterium. Classification (GTDB taxonomy): domain Bacteria; phylum Acidobacteriota; class Terriglobia; order Acidiferrales; family UBA7541; genus Acidiferrum. The sequence goes on from CAVZKU010000006.1 coordinate 5,687, forward strand.
CCGTGCGAGCGATCGACCTGCGGTATTTGCAGCGTTGGAGTGCAGCACGCCGCAAGGACCCGTTAGTGCAAATGGGTGTGGATGAGATTTACTTCGGCAAGCACATGAAGTTCATCACCGTGGTCAGTAACTTGGATACCGGTGAACCCTTGTGGTTTGGGCAGGACCGCAAACAGGAAACCCTCGATGAGTTTTTTCGGACACAACTAAGCGCTAGGCAACGAAAACGAGTGGAGGCGGCGTGCGTAGATATGTGGCGACCATTCACCAACAGCATTGAACAATGGGCCCCGAACTGCCGCATCGTGTACGACAAGTTTCACGTTCTGCAGCATGCCAACAAAGCCATCGATGAAGTGCGCCGAGCGGAGTTCTTCCGCAAAGGCGGACGGATGCGCGGTGTCGTGAAGGGCAAACGCTGGCTGTTGTTGACGCGCTGGATGAATCTGGACAGCCAAAAACGTCAGCAGTTAAACGAGTTGTTCGCCCTCAACCGGCGGGTGATGAAAGCCTACCTGCTAAAAGAAAGTCTGGAGCGGTTATGGACCTACCACTATGAAGGAGCCATGCTGCGCTATCTGCAAAGTTGGATCGATCAACTGCGCTGGCAACGGTTGGAACCCTTTCAAAAACTCGCTTTCATGCTGCTGGATCATCTCGACGGCATCCTCAACTACTGCCGCACCAAAGTACCTTTCGGAGTGGTGGAAGCCATCAACGGCAACATCAAAACCCTGCTTAGAAGGGGCCGTGGCTACAAGAATCTCGGCTATCTATTGCTCAAGGCCCAACGCATGGCGATCACCAAGACCGAATTCATCGTTCTTCAGAAAGCGGCCTAAAATGCGGGTCTCTACGAATTCTTGTGCAGAACCGTAATTTTCTCACTTGACCAAGCAACGCATCTATGCCCTACTTGAAACTCCTGTTCTGGGCGATTACGTCAAGAACGATTTAGAACACCCGGCCTCGCCGTGTTCCGCGCACGGGGCTGGGTGTATGCTGTCCTCTCTGCGCTCGCAGCTATCGCCTATACGCAGCGACAAAAGTGGCCCGACGCGCTCGACCGTCGTTTCTTCCGCGAGCACTATGATGCTCGCCGGATCCTCCGGGAAGTTGTCGAAGAAGTACACGAAGCGAAGACCTTCGAGGAAGAAGCTCCGCGTGCGGTCGCGCATATTGAAGCCGCGCTGCATCCGGAATTTGCGGCGATTCTCGTGTGCCAACCCAACGAACAGTTTTATCGCACGGTTGCTGCAGCCCCCGTTGGAAAAAGTGCCCCTCCGTTGCAGAAGGAGAGCAAGCTGCTCTCGCTGGCGCGTCTGCTCGGCAAGCCACTTGAAGTTCCGCAGACGGAATCGGGCTGGCTGCAGCAACAACTCCCGCACGAGGAAACAGAGTTTCTTCGCCAGGCGCGCATTGATTTGCTTGTGCCGGTAACAACCGATCCGCGGCACACTCAGGCGCTGCTAGCGCTCGGCACAAAGCGTTCCGAGGAACCCTACTCCGGCGAAGACCAAGACCTGCTCGTGACCATTGCCGCAAGCTTGGCTATCCTGCTCGAAAAACCACCCACGGCCACGGCGCCACGCACCGACATCTTCGAGGAGTGTCCGCAGTGCGGCTCTTGCTATGACAGTGGTTCAAGCCAATGCGCCAAGGAGGGTGCTCGACTATTACCGGTCATCCTGCCAAGGCTTCTTGAGGGACGCTACCTCTTGCAGCGACGTCTTGGTCGCGGAGGCATGGGTACCGTTTACGCAGCGTCAGATGGGTTGTTGGAACGGCGCGTCGCGGTGAAAGTCATACGTGACAATCTCGTTGGGAGCGCTGAAGCGGCGGAGCGTTTCAGACGCGAGGCACGCGCTGCTGCTAGCTTTACACATCCGAATGTCGTTACGGTATACGACTTCGGTGTCGCATCTGGAACACGCGCGTTCCTAGTTATGGAGATCTTGGAAGGATCGACCTTACGCGAAAGGTTGAAGGTTGAAAAGCGATTTGCGACCGAGAAACTGCTGTGCGTTGTTCGGGACCTTTGTGCTGCTCTTGGGGCAGCCCACCGTCGTCGTCTGGTTCACCGCGATCTCAAGCCAGAGAATGTATTTTTGGTGAGTTCGGAGTCTGGCGAGGTAGCCAAGATCCTCGACTTTGGCTTGGCCAAGTTCGTTGCCGGCCCTAACGAAGACCGAACCTGTGATACAGCTACGGGAGCCATCCTTGGTACCGTCCGCTATATGTCTCCCGAGCAGAGGGAGGGCCAGTCGGCCGATCAGGGGTGGGACATATGGGCACTTGCGGTGACGACCTATGAAATGCTCACAGGCTGCTATCCATTTGACGATGGCAATCGTGATCGCTTTGCCGTTGGGCCAGTATTTCCGTTCACGCCGATAGCGACGCATGTTCCAGGCGAAGTCGGCGCTTGGCAATCCCTGTTTGAACATAGCTTTGCTCGTGAGATGTCGGTGCGTCCCAATTCAGCGGAAGCTTTTCTCTCCGAATTACAGCTTGCTGCGAAAGCGTGATCCGAAGTCGCTTCCTATGCGTGACTGTTTCCAGGGGTCCTGGTTAATGCCGAAACCGGTAAAGTCCCCGGCGGCACCGTACTATTGCGGACGGACATCCGCAGATGCTAGCCTCCCGCCATGAACTGGGAGCTTGACAACCTCACTCCAGAACAAAAACGCGCAATCGGGAAATATGGCCGCGTCGGGATATTTTACAGTGTTATCCTGAAGCGCCTGCTGGCGGAGGAGCCACCCAAGACTGAGCCAGTGCCGCCGCCGTCACCAGATACGGACGCGCGACCACCGAACACGTATTATCCCGCTCGCGCACCGACCCTGAATGGCAAATCGTTAAGGACTACAGCGAGAGATTGCTTGTGGTCCACAGGACTAAAGACTATGCTCAGGCCAACGGTCGGTGGTGCTGACGGAATCCAACCTACCTTAAACACCCCAAAACCATCGTTAGTACCACCGCCGACGTTTCTGTTTCGCTCGGCTACGATTTGATTCTGATTACCTATCCGGCCAAGGGAGGCGAAATGCTACACCGTGCAGATGCAGACAAAGCCCTTGGCCTCTTAATGGACCGCTGTCGGGCCACGTTTGCGAATCCGGAACCCGACGGAGGTTTCACCCTTTATACATGCCCGGATAGAAGCCAAGTGAAATATCGAGTCACTCCAGAAATGCATCGGGCCGTTGAAAAATGTATTAAGTCAGGCGCTCAACGCCTGCGTGGCGAGATAAACCCAATCCGGCTCGATTCTGGTAACCATGCGTGGGATGAGTTCCACTGAACTCGTGCCGCGCAGCTTCCGAGGCTAGGAAGCAGACACGTGGTGCTGCGAAAGTTTCTTGAGTTTCTCCGCTCGAACGCTTGCCAACTTCTGTGAAGCTTCTGATTCCTAAGCTGCCCTACAGACAATTACTTGTTTTTGGGTCGAGAACCGCTAGCCAGTATGATTTCACTCAGTAGGGTTATGGTGCGGCGCAGAATTTGATGGAGAAGGGGCGCACCGATGGCCGACAGGAAATTCACTTGCGATTGCGGATTACAAATCCTTCTTAAGTCGGAGAGAGCGAGAGTCGCGGCACTGTATTCAGTAATCTGCCCCGAATGCTCTATGGTACATGAATTCGTGGCCACTCCCCCTGTACGCGTTTATCGGATGGACGACACGGGAAACTGGCAGCTTATAGAGACCATTGGTGAACCAACTCGCTGACTAAGCACGGGGACCGCCCCGCCATTTCACCCTTTCACTCATGGCAGAAACCCGCCTCAAATCTTTCACTGCTTTTCGGGTGACAGCGGCTGTTGCTGTTTTTCTGATTTTGGGCGTAAACTGCCGGAACGGGGGCCAAATGATACATCGTGCTGCAGTGTCAGACAAAGCCCTTGCCCTCTTAATGGACTGTTGTCGGGCCACGTTTGCGAATCCCGAAGCAGACGGAAATTGAATCTCAGTAGTCATCAACAGGCCCGTTCCTCGCTCACCGTCGCTTCCTGTACCCATGCACTCCGCATGTCCGTCCAGCCGAGACTAACCCTATCCGTCACTCCTGAGAGCCTAAGAACAGGTTCTCCGTACCTTCCTCAAGAAAGCGCCTGCCATGGCAAAATGAAGCCCTACGCATGAACGCTGCGACCCCTGAGCGCCGACCCGCGACCGAGCAAATCTCGGGGTTGATCGAGCGCGTCACCTTCCACAACGACGACAGCGGTTTCTGTGTTCTGCGGGTAAAAGTCAGCGGACAGCGGGATGAGGTGACGGTTGTGGGCTCTCTGCCGTCAGTGACGGCTGGAGAATGGCTGGCGGCGGAAGGCTGGTGGATCAGAGACAAAGAACACGGGCTGCAATTCAAAGCCATCACTCTGAAGACCGTACCGCCGACCACAGCCGAAGGGATCGAGCTGTACCTCGGCAGCGGCCTCGTGAAAGGAATCGGTCCGATACTCGCAAAGAAGCTGGTGGGGCACTTCGGAGCCGACGTTCTCGTCGTTATCGGAGAGCGCCCTTCCGAACTGCAATCAGTAGGCGGGATCGGCCCCAAGCGCCGGGAGCGGATCGCCCATGCATGGCGAGAGGCGAAGCAAATCCGCGAGATCATGCTGTTCCTGCACAGCCGCGGCGTGAGCACCAGCCGAGCGGTGCGAATCTTCAAGGCCTACGGGGAACAGGCGATAGAGAAGGTGCGCAGCAATCCCTACGCATTGGCGAAAGACATCTATGGGATCGGCTTTGCGACTGCCGACCAGATCGCGCAAAAGGTTGGTATTCCGAAGGAGTCGATCAATCGTGCCAAAGCGGGCATCGACCACGCCTTGCTGGAGGCAACCTCGGACGGGCACTGCGCGTTGCCACTCGGGAAACTGAAACTCGCCGCTGTGAAGCTGCTCGAAGTGCAGGAGAGGATCGTCGAGCAGGCGCTTTCGCAGATGCTCGCGGGCGGCTCCCTGCTGCTGGAAGAGATCGAGAGTGAGCCGCTGATCTTTCTGCCTCATCTCAGGAGAGCAGAGGAAGGGATTGCGGCAAGGATCAAGCGATTGGCCGAAGGGCAACCGCTTTATCCACCGATTGAATTCGACAAGGCAGTCGCGTGGTGTGAAAAGCGAACGGGCAAAATGCATGCACCCAGCCAGCGCGAGGCGCTGAAGACAGTTCTCGCCAACCGCGTGGTCGTGATCACGGGCGGCCCCGGCGTCGGCAAGACCACGCTCGTCAATTCCATCCTGATGATCTTGCGGGCAAAGAATGTGAAGTGCCTGCTGTGCGCCCCCACAGGAAGGGCCGCGAAGCGGCTGAACGAGACTACAGGCATGGAGGCGAAGACGATCCATCGCCTGCTGGAGATTGAACCCTCGACTGGAAGGTTCAACAGGCATGAAGCCAATCCGCTTTCTTGCGGTCTGTTGGTGGTTGATGAGACTTCCATGGTGGACGTGCCGCTGATGCATTCGCTTTTGCGGGCGGTGCCGAACCACGCTGCGCTGATTCTGGTCGGCGACGTAGACCAGCTTCCCTCGGTTGGGCCGGGAACGGCGCTGCATGATTTGATCGAGAGCGGGGTGGTGCCGATCATGCGCTTGACGGAAGTCTTTCGGCAGGCGGCAAACAGCCAGATCATTATGAATGCCCACCGCATTCGCCGCGGGCAGATGCCAGACGTGCTCAGCGCGGGGCGGGACTCGGATTTCCACTTCGTCGAGCGGGATGAGCCAGAGAAGATCGCCGCCACGCTCGCTAAGCTGGTGAAGGAACGAATTTCACAACGCTTCGGGTTGGACTCCATCCGCGATGTACAGGGTCTTTGCCCCATGAACCGAGGATCGCTCGGGGTGCGCGAACTGAACACGGCGCTCCAGCAGGTGTTGAACCCAGTGCAGGCGGGAGAGCCTGTGGTTGAGCGGTTCGGATGGCGGTTCCGAATGCGCGACAAGGTGATCCAGACTGAGAACGACTACGACAAGGATGTTTTCAACGGCGACATCGGAACTCTCGAGCGCATCGATCCCATCGAGCATGAGGTCACCATCCGCTTCGACGAGCGCAGGGTAAAGTACGACTTTGACGAACTGGACGAGGTCTCGCTTGCCTACGCTGTCACCATCCACAAATCACAGGGGTCGGAATTCCCCGCCGTGGTGATCCCAATCGCCACTCAGCACTATATGCTGCTGCAACGCAATCTTATCTACACGGGAATCACGCGGGGCAAAAAGTTGGTCGTACTGATCGGGCAGAAGAAGGCGCTTGCCATAGCCGTCCGCAACGACCGTCCACAGAGACGATATTCGGGGCTGCTCGCCAGCCTTAGACGGCCATAGAGCGGCCTTGGTGCGTTCTATAAATCGATCGACACGATCCTGCGGGGCACAGGAAGACAGGAAGACATTCGATATGGCGCTCGATTTTCACCGACGACCAAAGCACCAGTTATCCATTGATGCAAGCCAAGGACGATACGCGCATCGAAATGGATTCCTTAGGGCGTTGCCACTCTTCTTTCCGCAAATGCTAACCATGTGTGATTTGCCAGAACGTAATCTCTACCTGGAGAGACTACTCAGCGAGCTTTGGATAGAAGGTCAGCAGCACGTAGGAGGTTCGCTGTTAAGGCTTCTAGTTGTTGGGCCGCTTCTGAAAATTCTGCTCCATCGATTGCTTCTTGTATCCCTGGCAACGCGACGGGTTGGTAGCCACTGTACATCCCTGGTGCGTAAATCGCGTGTCTGTACCATGGCCGTCCCGGCAGGCCCCCAGGAAGCAGAAAGGTCTGCTCAACCTTCACCAGATTTCGATTTAAATTGTAAAAGCTCTGTTCTTGATCCTTCGCTCTGAGTTTCGACTGAGATCGCGCTCGAGAGTTTCGCGCCGCTTGAATCAGTTTTTCAGTAGCCCGTTGAGCAGGCTCAAAGTCAAGGCGTCGAGGATGTCCCAGCAGCGCCATCTTGTTCCGTAATCCTTCCAAATAAGTAAGGATTTCCAAACCGTACGATTCATAGTCAAGTGGCAATATGTCTGCTTCAGCAAGGCGCAATGTTGTTATACCTAGGAGGTTAACGATGGCGATGTGGTAAGCAAAGTGTGGATCCCCGAATTTTTCCATCCATAAGTGATTGTCGAAAATTGAGTGATAGACACCATAAGAACCGTCAAACCTCATATCGGCGGAGGGGATGCCAAGATGGTCAAGGAAAGGGATGTAGTCTGTGCCGCCACCGGGATTCTCTGGTTTGAATTCTCGTTGCGCGATGGACTGTGGTTCCGGTCCTAGGTCGGCGAGATTACCCGGGATTAGCTTTCGGCGCAGGTCTTCCCTCACTTCCTTGTTTGCACGATCCAGTACTGAACCACCTTTCGGGTCCGGAATATCAGCTGCTACTTCGGACAAGAGATTTTTTAAGGAAGGCACTGCAGATGCGAAGAATCGGTCACCAGCAACAGAGTAGTCTACGTTTAGATAAGAGACCGCTGCACGCGTGATGTCTTCGCTATGCTTCTGAGCCCATGCCACTGATCCGAATTCTCCCATCTCTTCACCGTCCCAACTGCATAGCCAGATGGAACGGCGTGGCCGCCAGCCCTCACGGAGCAGCGCACCCAGAATTCTGGCCATCTCCAAGAGGGAGGTTGTGCCGCTACTTGGATCTACCCCTCCATAGGCCCAGGAATCGCGGTGGTTACCGACAAGTACGATTTCTTCGGGCTCTTGCGTACCTCGGATTCTTGCGATTACATCCCAAATCGGCCGTCTCACCTGATTCATTTGAACGGCCATGCGTGCCGTGACGAGATCCGAGCCGACGTGATAGGTGAAAGGTAAACCGCCTTGCCACTCGGGCGGCGCTGCTGGGCCACTCAAATTCTTCAAGATGTGTGTTGCATCTGAGTACGAGAGTGGTATGACTGGGAGATGCGGGACGTTTGAACCGTCCGGAGCTACAGTTCCTGGAGCAATAAACTCATAAAGGACCGAGCCCCGCTGTACGCTGGACGCAGGTCGCCACGGCCCTTGTGGATATGTATCTCCAACGTGATAACCATCGTCCTGGGGATCCGAGTAGATGAGGAGACCTGCTGCCCTGTTCTGCTCCGCAACCATCGCCTTGACACCACGGTAGCATGAACCGTAACGGACAATTACGATCTTTCCGGCAGTCGATATGCCCTTGGAATGCAGAAATTGGTAATCAGCGGGAAGTCCGAAATTCGCGTACACAACCGGCCCAGCCACTTTCCCCGAGCCGGAATATGCGTTATAGGCTGGCGGGTTGAGAGGATTGTTTGACACAGGGTCTTCAGCAATATATTCAGGAGTGGGCCCTGAGAACTCCACAGGCGTTAGCATCTCAACTCTTACTTCACCTGGTTCAGAGAGGTCTGCATCGAACGATTCGATTTCAGCTTCGATGCCGTAACTGAGAAACTGATGTAGCACGAAATCGGCAGTCCGGCGATCAGCGGGACTACCTGCTATGTGTGGTTCCGCTGTCAGTACCTTGTGTGTGTCGCGCGCTTGATCCGGATCTAGTAGTGACAAGAACTTCTGCTCCAGTTCGCGCTCTCTCTTGCTGTGACTATAAGTGAATCCCCTCAGAACGGCATGGTCTTGACCGGGTACTACACCCGCCAGCAACAAAATGGCTAGAGTGATGAGGCCGTACCGCCACTGATTCGGAACTCTAGGCCTCGGAATCAAGTTGGTCATCCTTTACTCCAACTTGAGATCGCTGCAGGCACGCATTCTTGGAGGGTGTTGGCTATGAAGTCTAAGTGTTCATCCTCTATCGTGTAAGGTGGAAGTAGTTCAAAGTGGTCCCCTCTGACTCCATCGATCAATCCGGGAGCTCCTCCGAGTATGAGTAGGCCATGGCTGAATGCCAAGTCTTCAATGCGATGAGTGACATCCAATTCCGGAGGGAACGGAGCTTTACTTTGTTTGTCGGCGACGATCTCAACACCGATGAAAAGGCCTTTGCCGCGGATGTCTCCAACCCAGGGCAAAACTCCGAGCTTCGAACGAAGTTTTTCCAGAAGTTTTGCACCAGCAATCTCTGCTCTCTTAATGAGATCGTGATTCTCGATATACTGCAACACAGCTGTACCAGCTGCACAGCTCAACGGCATGCCGCCGAATGTAGTACTGTGCATCACCCGCCGTGTTCCTTCCGCAATGGCATGCCAAACCCTTTCGCTCAAGATTGTAGCCGCGAGTGGCGCATAACCTCCCGCGATCCCTTTGGCAGCTGTGATTATGTCGGGCACTACTCCCCAGTGTTCGATTCCCCATCTTCGACCCGTGCGGCCCACACCACTCATTACCTCATCAGCGATAAACAGTATTTCAAATTCGTCACAAATCTCACGAACCTTAGGGTAGTAGTCGCTCGGGGGTACGACTGCCGACATGGATGTCCCGATAATCGGTTCGGCAATGAAGGCGGCAATATTGTCCGGTCCTTCTTGGCATATCAATCGTCTCAGCTCTTGAGCGCATTCCATCCCGCACTCGTCTGGGGAGGACATCCAAGGGCAGCGATAACAATATGGAGGGGGAATATGTGGGAAATTAAGCAAAAGCGGATCATGCATTCGCCGCCATGCGGTGCGGCCACTCATCGATAGTGCGCCGATCGTATTTCCGTGATAACTTTGCCAGCGTCCTATCACCTTACGTTTGTTTCGGTCGCCACGCTCCCAGTGGTATTGATAAGCGAGTTTGAGAGCGGCTTCGTTTGCTTCGGCACCTCCTGAGCAGAAAAGTGTTTTGGTTTCCTGCATCCCTTTGGGTACCCACTCATTCAGAATTGAGGCTAGGGCCATTCTCGGCTTGTTATCCATATGAGATCCGTAACTGAACGACAGCCTTTGCGCTTGATCGGCAAGTGCGTCCACGATCTCTCTCACTCCATGGCCGATATTGACCACCCCCACTCCGCCAATCGCATCCAAGTATCGCTTTCCTTCCTCGTCATAAACATAGACACCATCCCCTCTCACGATGGTGCCCGGAAGTGTCGCTAGGTCGCCGTAAAGCACGTGACTGTTTGCGTAGGTCATTGTTACGTCCCGTTGGTTGATAGGAGAGTATATGAAGCATATGTTGCATATGCAATGCATGAACACTATATACTGGCTGCAATGAGCGCGCAACCATAGACACTAGGACTAGATAGATGCGTATGATTGTGGCTGTATAACCAAATGATGCAAATAGTGCGATCAGATGGTTGACAGTCCACTCAGTTTCTCTTATAAGAGCTTTGAGTGACGCCCGTGGAGCCCTCAGTCGTCGATGTCGATGGGATTTGTACTGTAGTCGTCGAGGGGATTGCTAAGTGCGAACCAGCCTTGCGCCTTCCATTGTTCGTCATTACTTTTTGGTAGTCTTTCTCATTCTTGGCATGAGCTCTCGAGGGAACTCCCAAACGAAATCCCAGCTGACGGAGCGCATCCAAGAGGTAATAAGTCGACCTGAGTTTGCTCATGCCAACTTTGGTATCGAGTTTTACGCTCTGGATAGTAATGAGGTTGTTTATTCGCTTAACGGCAAAAAGCTGTTCGTACCGGCTTCTACTACTAAGCTTCTCACAGAAGGCGCTCTGTTAGCGGCTCTCGGGGCCGACTATCGGTTCCATACACGGATTTACAAAACAGGTTCCGTAGATTCTAAAGGCACTTTACGTGGAGACATCGTCCTCGTCGCCAGTGGAGATCCGAACCTGTCAAATCGCATTCAACCGGATGGTACGCTGGCATTCATGAACCATGACCACTCTTATGGAGGTCCGACTCTTCTTGGAGACCCTCTTGTCGTGGTCCGCCAACTCGCGGATCAAGTTTCGGCCAAGGGTGTTAGACACGTTGCGGGTCGGGTCCTCGTCGATGCGACCCTTTTTGGAGATTCACCCTGGCTGAGCGAGGGCGGAGAAGGACTAGTGTTCTCTTCGATTGTGATAAACGATAATCTGATTGATCTGGTTATGACGCCCGGTGTGAAGATTAATGACCCGGTCCTTTTGGATTCCACGCCAAAGACAGCGTATATAAAATTCAGAAATAATCTGAGAACTCTGGCTTCTGACGCCCACTTCAATCTGGATCCACCGAAGATTCAGACAAATCGGGACGGGACCATCCTTGTGACTCTCGATGGTGGTGTGCCTCTAGGTTCCTCGCCCCGATTCGCACCCTTTTTTGTGCCCTCCCCGACACGATTCGCTGCGATCGTGATGCGCGAAGCGCTGGAGTCAGCGGGTATAACTGTGAGCCTCACAGATGACACCTCCGCGACCGATTTTTCCTCATATAAACGTTTTTATCTACCAGCGAACCAGGTTGCGGAACATATATCCCCACCGTTGTCGGAAGAGGTTAAAGTCACGCTCAAAGTCAGTCAAAATGCCCACGCTTTTATGGGGCCATATTTGCTCGGTGCTCTTTTGGCCAAGAACGCGACTAACCCGGAGCTTGCAGGTTTTGAAGTCGAACGGAGATTCCTTGTGGGTACAAAACTCGATCTTTCAGAGGCTTCACAGGGCGATGGCGCGGGCGGAAGCTGGGCAGACTTGTTCAGTCCAGACTTCATGTGCCGCTACTTGGCGTACTGGGCCACACGCCCGGACTATCCAATTTTCCTATCCGCGTTGCCGATCATGGCCGAGGACGGAACGCTTGCCGACATTCAAATGAACTCACCAGCAGCCGGGCACGTTTTTGCAAAGACAGGCGAGTTTGATTCACAGGATAAGTTGAATGGCAGACTAATGCTGAATTCTAGGTCGCTTGCGGGTTATGTGTCGACATCTGGGGGCAAGTGGCTGGCTTTCGCAGCATTCGTCAATCATGTTCCCATGACCAACGATCCTCAGGTTGCCGCCCATATCCTTCTGGAAGCACTAGGAGAAATTGCCGCAGCCGCGTACGACGCGCCGCTCGAAAACACTGAGCAAGAGGGGTTAAATGACAATCACAAATAGCTGTAAGGCAATTCTGTTGAGTATGCCACTCCTGCTTTTGTCGCATGGCTCCAAGCGAATGATAAGTGCCTCGGATAAGTATGACCTCGTGATCTCGAATGGTCGTGTGATGGATCCTGAATCGGGTCTAGACGATATTCGAAATGTTGGCATTTGCGACGGGAAAATATGTGCTCTGACACGATCGCCTTTGCAAGGGCACGCAACAATTGACGCAACGGGAATGGTCGTATCACCAGGTTTTATCGATCTCCATGAACACGCCCAACAGCCGCGAAGCTATGCGTTCCAAGCGCACGACGGCGTGACAACGTCTTTGGAACTGGAGTCAGGCACCGACGATGTAGACAAGTGGTACGCCGAACGAGCTGGGAAGTCATTAATCAACTACGGCGTCAGTATCGGCGAATCGTTGGTTCGCATGAACGCGATGGCGAAAACTGCAGATCGGACCCCTCTCCAAGAGGATGAAGCTTCTCATCGAGCTCCAACCGCGGAAGAACAGGCGAGGATTCTTGACTTGTTGACCGAAGGATTGCAACAAGGTGCCCTCGCTGTCGGATACGACATTACCGATACCCCGGGCGCCTCGCGTTGGGAGATTTATGATTCGTTTAAACTCTCGGCAAAATATGAGGCGATGAATGATGTTCATATGCGCTTTCTGGGAGTCGTCGAGCCAGGTTCTGCATTTGAGGGATTGCAAGAACTGATTGCGGACGCAATCTCAACAGGAGCCTCCTTGAACGTGGTTCACATCACTAGCATGGGCTTACGGGATACGCCTCAACTTCTGGAAATCATTAAACGTGCACGAGCCCGGGGCGTTGATATCTCAACAGAATGCTATCCGTATAACGCGGCAAGCGGCCCGCTCAACACAGCTCTTTTCGATCCGGGTTGGAACAAACGGATGGGGATTTCCTACAATGACTTGCAATCCGTAGAATCGGGTGAACGGCTAACAGCAGAGAACTTTGACAGCTATCGAAAGCAGGGAATTTCGGTCGTCATCTACCTGATACCGGAAGAAATTGTGCGACAAACGGTTGCGGATCCAACCGTCATAATTGCCAGTGATGGCGGACCAATCACCGGGCCGAAGATCCACCCACGAGGCCAGGGAACATACGCTCGAGTCCTCGGGCATTACGTGCGAGAAGAAAAAGCTCTCACACTAATGGACGCACTCAGGAAGATGACGCTGATGCCAGCACAGCGACTCGAGAAGCGAGCCCCTCAACTAAAGAGTAAAGGCAGAATCCGAATCGGAGCGGACGCGGACATCACCGTGTTTGATCCCGAGCGAATTATCGACAAGGCTACATATGATGATCCGTTGCAATATTCCGAAGGCGTGCAATTTGTCTTGGTTCATGGCGTTCCCGTCGTACGCAACGGAGAACTTTTTAATAGTGTTATGCCTGGACTTCCTGTCCGTGCACCGACCAAATGAGCGCGAAGCCGAGTCGTGTTGCCATATCTTCGACCAGAGGGTTTGCCATGAAACTTGAGAAAAAGGCAGTTCTTATTGCGTTGTTTTCCACACTAGCTTCGTGCGGGGCACAAGGCATGGAAAATGATAACCAATCGCTAATTCGCTTCCAGCGCATTGCCGCCCAGGTGCGCCAACTTGAGTCACTATATCGCTATTTGGGACAGCCCTTTCCCCCGTCTGATGCGGATGAGATCAACCGTGCCATTGCCAATCCTAATCCAAGTCGAGCTGCCGAACTCATAGAGACAGTTCTCGACAGGCACTCACTCGTCGTTCTGAAAATCAGTACGGGGATGGTGGCTACGGTCACGCGGGGCGCAGCAAAACCGGACCTCGTGCAAAATGGGATCCAGCTGTTTCTGGTGAAGATTGTTAACGAGGCCGGCACTGAGGTACGACTCAGAGTCGAAAGCCCAAACAGTGGACCGGTCTACGGGTCAACATTTGATAGCTCGTCGCGTCCGTTGCCCCCAACACTCAACCCAAGAGCAATTATTGATCGCTGGATGGATGTTTCCCTATGTGTTGAAGGGCCCTTGGCGCCGCACCTTCCAAATGACTTGGGCATCCAAGCTGACCCACAACTTTCGGGTGCCCCCCTCGAATACCGCATCCTATTGATCTATAGCCGCGACGCAGGTATGCGCTCGGCCACACTCAACTTCAGCGTGCACAGCACCACAAGCGATGCGAGCTCTGCGAGCGGGATTCCTGTCGATTTCAATATATCGTCCACTCCGGACATCAAGCTCCATGTGCTCGACGACGACGGCCGCCCCACAATGGCTTCGTTCATTTTGCAAGATAGCCTTGGTCGCAGCTATCCAAACCCCTCCAAACGTTTGGCGCCCGACTTTTACTTCGAACCACAAGTTTATCGTGCGGACGGGGAATCCATCTCGCTGGCGCCGGGCTCGTATACCGCAATCTTCACGGGTGGACCCGAGTACATTACGGAAACGCAAAACTTCGTCGTCGACGCGAGCGGACCAAATGAACTGACCTTTCGTCTAAAGCGTTGGATCAACCCCCGCGTGCATGGCTGGTACTCAGGAGACCATCACATACACGAGAACGGGGGCGCTTACTATATGGACCCGACCCCGGGAGTTCTGCCGCGAGATATGGCTCGACAGATTCATGGGGAACACCTCAACGTGGCCAGTATTCTTAACTGGGGACCGGCCTACTACTTTCAGCGGCAATTCTTTAGCGGACGAGAGGACAATGAACTATCGAGACGAGATGCGCTGCTCCACTATGATCTGGAGGTTTCCGGATTTCCATCGAGCCACGCAGGGCACCTAGTTTTGTTAAACCTCGCCGATCAAGACTACCCCCACACCAAAAAGATAGAAGATTGGCCGAGCTGGGACTTGCCGATTCTTCGTTGGGCCAAAGCACAAGGTGCCACAGCCGGTTTTGCACATTCTGGAGGAGGGTTCGCACTTGGTAGCACGCGCTTACCCAATTATGAAGTACCCCCATTTGATGCGCCCGGAGCCCTCGAATCGATTGTCGATGTGACCTACCCCAATACGGTCGATTTTCTCGGTGTTGGCGACGGCCCGTTCCCAGATGATCTCAACGCGTGGTATCAGATGCTCAATGTTGGTTTTCGGCCCCGCATCGCCGGCGAAACGGACTTGTGTTGTATTTATCTAACTCGCGTCGGTATGTCCCGAACGTACGGGAAGATCAAAGATGGAACGCTGACATATGCCCGTTGGCTGGAAATGATCCGCGACGGTGGGAGTTATGTCTCGGATGGACGAAGCCATTTGATGGACTTCACTGTAAATGGGACGGAAGTTGGAACGCGAGGGAGCGAAGTGAATTTATCCGGCCCCGCTACGGTACAAATTGAGGCTAACGTCACAGCTTATCTCGAACCCGCAGCAGTCGAGAAAATTCGATCGGCGGCTTTTGACGAGCAACCATATTGGAGCACTGAACGTGCTCGTATTGGTGACACGCGGGAAGTGCCCGTGGAAGTGATTGTGAATGGTGAGCCCGTGGCTCGGCAGGAAATTAAGGCGGACGGAAATGCGCAACGGCTCAAGTTCGAAGTTTCCGTAAGCCAGAGTAGCTGGGTCGCTCTTAGGATTGTTCCCGCTGCACACACTAATCCAATCTTCGTCCTGGTCAAAGGCAAGCCGATTCGCGCGTCCCGGCGTAGCGCGGAATGGTTATTGGAGGCTGTCGATCAGTGTTGGAGCCAGAATGCAACAGTGATCTCGACGCAGGAATTAGTGGACGCAAGAAAAGCGTATGAGCACGCGCGGCAGACATACCGAGCGTTGATCAATGAAACTAATCTCGAATGATTGATAGTTGGTCGCGGAGCTGGATGATGCACGGCATGTCATATAACCACACGAGCCAGACGATGTAACTGAAGTCAGATCAAAGGAGCACGCAGGGGAGTGGCGAATGGCAGTCGTTGACGGTCAGATCAAGGGTATCCCTCCCGGAATCCAGCCGATTTCGTTGAGCCAGATTGCCGGGCAAGGTTGGAATCTGCTCCGCGGTGATTTGCCTCTCCCTGTTGCTGTGATCCGCGAATCGGCCCTGCAACAGAACAGTGAGTGGATGAAGCGATTTCTAAGAGTGTCCGGGGTTCTACTCTGCCCTCACGGTAAGACAAGTATGAGCCCGCAACTTTTTGAGCGCCAGCTTAGCGATGGTGCGTGGGGTATTACCATATCGACGATACAGCAGCTTTGCGTTACACGGAGAAATGGTTTCAAGCGAGTCCTCATGGCAAACCAGATCGTTGGAAAGCAGGAAATTCAGTACGTATTAAATGAAATGGCAAAGGATCTCGACTTTGATTTCTTCTGTCTTGTGGATTCAGTCGATGGAGTAACTCGGCTCGTGGATGTAGCCCGAGATCGTTACCCCGGTCGCGCCCTTCAAGTACTTGTTGAGGGAGGGTACGCGGGTGGACGAACTGGCTGCCGTAGCTTGGAGGAGGCACTGCGTGTTGCCCGGGCAGTTCGAGAGGCTGAACCTCTGCTGGCACTCCGCGGCGTAGAAGGATACGAAGGTACGTTCCAGCTGTCAGAAGAAGGGGACGCTGTTAGCCGTGTTCGCACGTTCGTCAATTTTCTAGTCTCAATCGCAACGACCTGCGCTGAGGAGAATTTGTATGCTCCAGGCCCAATCCTCCTGTCCGCGGGTGGTTCCGCTTTTTACGACCTGGTAGCCGAGATCTTCAGCGCCGTCAATCTCCACAATCGTCATCAAGTAGTCTTGCGTAGCGGCTGTTATCTCACCCACGATTCCGGGATGTACGAAAAGCTATATGGTGAACTGCGTAATCGGCTGGCCAATGATGGATATGGTCCTGGCCCAGTCCCAGCTCTGGAAATTTGGACGTATGTACAATCGGTTCCTGAGTCTGACCTCGCGATTTTAACAGCAGGGCGACGGGACTGTAGCTACGACGCCGGTCTGCCGGTCCCGATCAAGAAGTTTCGTGTCGGCGAAGACCCCGGCCCTGTCTCGCTTACAAGCGATTACCAGATAACCAGACTAAATGACCAGCACGCATACTTGCGAACTCCTTCAACAAGCAACTTGCGAGTAGGGGACATGGTCGCCCTCGGTATCTCGCATCCCTGTACAACGTTCGATAAGTGGCGGATTATGTTTCTTGTTGACGATCAGTATCGAGTCAAATCGGTCATCGAATCATTCTTCTAGCGTGAAGAAGGCATTGGATGATTTAGAGAGTGACTGTGAGAAGTGCAACCCTCACTTTTTTTGTTTTGTCACGAAGAGCGAAAATAATTGAGCGGAATATTCGCAGCAATTTCACCGACGACTGACGTGCTCACCGAGATCCGGGCAGAAGTGTATATGATCTTGGATTCGCGGGAAGGGGACCTCGATCCCGCACTGTCTTTGGCCAGTACCCAATAATTGCTAGCTTTGTCAATTTCGTCGCACTCTGGCTTGGTAATGCTGAAAAAGTAAGGAATTAAGGGCCCAATTATTACGATTCCAATTTGTGTGCGCATGGCAAGATTTAGAAAGGATATGAGCGACGGCCCATTTGCAGTGTGATCCACTTAGTTTCCGTAAGCTCGTTCATGGACCATCGACCTCCCTCGCGGCCATTGCCGGAATCCTTGATTCCTCCGAATGGTACTGTTGCCTCATCGTGTACGGTGGGCCCGTTCACATGGACCATGCCTGCGTCCAATTCGAGCGCAAACTTCATGGCTAACTGCAAATCATTGGTAAGCACGGCAGCTGAGAGCCCGTAAGCCGTTTCATTAGCGAGCTTTAGCGCATGTTCGGGATCATTCGCCCGGATGACTGATGCGACGGGGCCGAATAGCTCGTCCTGAAATACGGGCATATTCGGGGTAACATCGCTTAGGACCGTTGGCTGATAAAAGTGTCCTTCCCAAATGCCACCTGTTAAAAGCCTAGCCCCAGCCGCTACGGAGGCTGAGATTTTACTGTCGATCAAAGCACACTGGGAAGCCCGGATTAGGGGACCAATGACCGTACGGCGATCGCGAGGATCACCAACTTGCAGAGTCCTCACTTTTGCGACGAATCGCTCCAAGAAGGCATCATAGATCGATGACTCCACGATGATGCGCGAACCCGCCATGCAGATTTGTCCCTGGTGTATAAATATTCCGAAACATGCAGTCGATACTGCGTAATCCAGATCGGCGTCACTGAGGACAATGAGAGGGTTTTTCCCTCCAAGTTCGAGGATTACTTTCTTGCTATACTTTGCGCACTCGACGGCGATCATCTTACCGACTGATGTTGAACCCGTAAATGAAATTAGTTTAACCCGAGGGTCCGAGAAAAGGACCGGGCCCACTATCGGACCTTCACCGGGAACGACGTTAAGTACGCCGGAGGGCAAGCCTGCTTCCTGGAAAATTTCGGCAATCTTTAGTCCGACCAAGGAAGCTTCTTCCGACGGCTTGAGCACAAACGTATTTCCAGCCGCCAGCGCCAAACTAATCTTCTTTGTGGCAAGTACAAGCGGAAAGTTGAAGGGAGCAATTCCAGCAATCACCCCAAGTGGGCGCCGGAGAGTAAACGACATCATCCCCTCAACATCCGAAGGGATCACGTCACCTTGTATACGTCGTGCCTCTCCCGCGACCGCTCGAAGCAAATTGACGGTAAACGAGACTTCGAACTCAGCCTTGCCACATGTTGATCCGGCCTCATCAATTAGCAGGTCAACGACTTCCCTGCGCGATCTCTCCAGAGCGTCGGCGGAGCGCTGAAGTACGAGCTCCCGCTCAGCAGCTAAGGTTTGGCCCCATCTATCCTTCATTTGATGAGCGGCATCAATGGCCTTCAGCATATGTTCCGGCTGCCCCATGAAAACTTTTGCAAACGGAATTTGAGTAGCCGGGTTAATTACATCCGCAAACGCCGCTGGGTGAATTGCGATAGCCGTTCCATCAATATACGGAGTATTAAACATAATATAATCCTTTCTGATTATCCTGTGTCCCTATTCTCCCAGCAGCGCGTGACCCGGTTGACGACTGCACGGACCAGAGTTGATAATCACAAAAACGAAATCGACTGGGACTTTCAGTTATGGACATACTCATCTGATACATCTATTGCGTCATAGCTGTCAATCAATGATCCGAGATGCTTATTAAGCTCACAGATTAACTCATTGCTGGCAGCCCGACGGCAGTTCCGTAAGGGCCGGTTGTATGATACATATATTGCGTTTATAAAAAATGAAGTTGATGAGAGGCTGATTTGAAAAAAGTTCGTTCGGAGAAACCATTGTCGACACCACTGCCGCCTGGCAACGTTGCGCAGCTGCTTTCAAAGCTAAGCCCAAAACGTCAGGAAGCAATCAGACAAGTTTTAGAGCACCCGATGAAATATGTGCTCCTCAGCGTGCGAGATTTGGCGAGGGAACTGGAGATGGACCCGTCGACACTCTTACGCAACATTTTAACGATGGGTTTTGCGGAATATCACCAATTCAAAGAGTACTTGCACCAACTTTCCATCTCACATGCAACATCCCTTGATATTTCCCGCCAGGGAGTAGTGGCAAAGAAGACCGCGGAGGCCCAGATCGAAGCCGCGATCCTTCAAGATCAGCAGAACTTGCGAGCATTAATTCATGGATTGGATATGAAGCGTGCCGCAAGTCTCGGTAATAAATTCTATTCAGTCCGAAGAATCCTCGTTTTTGGAGCCGACTCCGTCGAACCATTAGTGCGCTACATGGAATATCAAATCAGTGCAATAGAACTGCCTGTAGTTCCCGCAACTAGCGCCGGATTAATGGTACATCTGTCGCGCTCAGCAACAAAAAGGGATTTGGTAATCGCATTCAGTTTCCGCCGCGGTCTAAGGCAAACCATGGAAGCTGTTAAAGACGCTCGAAATGGAGGTGCGTATTGTGTCGGAGTGACTGACAGCTCCATTTCACCCCTCGCGAGATTTTCACACGAGCACTTTATAGTACCGATCGATACGCCCTTCGGCACTTCGTATGTAGCGCCCATGGCATTAATGAATGCCATTATCTGCGGCGCGGCTTTCCACCGTCCGGGCAGGACGATGAACCTCCTCCGACAATTCGACAAGGAGCAACGGACGGGCTATCGCTGGTACAGAGAGGGATAGGAAGAGCTGAGGTAGTTGTGAACTGGTTTGGTGCCAAGGCGAGAGGAGTAGAAGGGATTTGGACTCTCCGAAGGAATCTGCTGCTGAAAGTGGGGCGCCTCTTCGCCGCGAGTTAGGGATATTTGACGCGACATCGATCGTGGTGGGTACAGTAATAGGTTCCGCCATATTCTTAATCCCATCTGCAATTGCTGCTGATATCGCCTCGGCTAAAGTCGTCTTTTTGATTTGGATTACAGGTGGTGTTCTGACCCTGTTCGGTGCTCTATCGCTTGCGGAACTTGGAGCCATCTATCCTGGTGCGGGGGGACTGTACATCTACTTGAGAGAAGCATACGGCCCCCTTACAGCATTTCTCTATGGTTGGGGATTGTTAGCGATAATCCACTCTGGAAGCATCGCGGCGATTGCAGTTAGTTTCAGTGTGTATGTGGGACACTCCCTTTCTTTTGGAGAGTTGGGACAGAAAACGCTTACAACTTGCTGCATTGTTTTACTGACGGTAGCTAATTGCATGGGCATTCGCCTCGGCAAAATCATCCAAAATATTCTTTCCGTTTTAAAACTAGGCGGTATTGGAGCGATGAGCATTGTGCTGCTCTCCCATGGCTTGAACACAGGACTCCTAGGAGCGAGCTGGCGGGAACCACTAGTGATAACCTCATCGACTCCTGTTGCTGCGGCACTGGTGGGGGTCCTATGGGCCTATGAAGGGTGGCACGTGGTTTCGTTCGCCGCTGGAGAAATGAAACGCCCGGCAATCGATCTTCCTCGCAGTTTATTTATTGGAACATTAATTATCATTGCTGTCTATCTTGTGGCGAATGCCTCATACTACTCGACGCTTACGAACGCCGAACTGAGCTCAAGTCCCGCGGTCGCGGCTGTGGCAGTGGCAAGGTCGTTCGGTTCAAGAGCAAGTCAACTCATCGTTATACTTGTTTCGATTTCCATTCTCGGGTCCTTAAACGGAATGGTAATTACAGGTCCTCGAGTCTATTACGCAATGGCGAGGGATGGCTTGCTTTTTGATTCATTCGGGGTAACAAATGAGCGATATAAGACTCCGATAGTCGCACTCGCAGCCCAAGGCACTTGGGCTGTTCTACTCAGTTGGTCTGGTACTTACAAGCAACTTTTCACGGACGTGATTTTTGCTGCTTGGCTGTTTTATGGACTGACAGTAGCCGCGGTCGTAATTCTTCGAAAGACCAAACCTGGGCTTTCCCGCCCATACCTAGTGCCTGCCTTCCCATGGGTACCTGTTCTTTTCTGTGCAGCCTCCTTATGGATAGTGATCAGCACAATTGCAAAATCCCCGAGCCGCTCGCTCTCTGGTATTGGGTTAATCATGACAGGGATACCGATCTTTTTCTTGTTTAAGCGCCGAACTTCTGTAGAGCGGAAGTAGGAGTGAAGGCATTCGGCTGTTCCGAATAACGCATGTGAAACTAATATGATGGATGTTTTCCTTGGGAAAAAAGCTTCATCTTCAGTGTCGATATGCCGTAAACAGCACAGTGATTGCCATGGAGGTGCCTCTACTATGAAACCCACCAATTCCTTCATGCCGGAGCACCGCTCCCGATTTGCGTTTCTTTTACTATGTTTCGGGCTTCAATTGTTTACTGAAGGTGTTAACGCGCAAATCCGGGTCGCTCTTCAACCTTTTGCTCAACAAGTACGACAGGTCCAGGCCACTCTCGCCTATCTTGGGCAACCGATGACACAGAACGATTTGGAGTTAGTCAATCAGGCCATTGCCAATACTGACGAAGCGGACGCGATTGTGGGGTTGGAACAAATCCTCGACAAATATACCCTCGCTGTAGTGCACATCAATGCAGAGAGTCGCGTTAAAGTGCAGCCAGGGTTAGCGAAGCCGGAACTCGTCGAACGAGGGACACGCATCTTCTTGGTAAAGGTAATCAATTTGGCGGGAGTTACAGGGCGACTCCAAGTCGAGAGCACAAACGCTCTTCCTGTCTATATTCAATCGGATTCCAGTTCCGAACCACAGAAAAGAGTGTCACTCACCGACATACGAGATCGCTGGATGGGTATCGAACTGTACGACAAAGACCCGATGTCGGAGCGGCTTTCCGGACTGTCTCTCGAATACAGAATCCTCGAGATTTATAGTCGCGACCATGGGCAGCGCTCCGCCAATATCAGTTTTAACGTTGGGCAGGGTACACAAGACGTCGGCTTCCGCAACGAGATGGTCCTGTACTTCAACGTGCTTCCAGCCTTCCCGTTACACCTGCATGTTCGCGACGAAAAAGGCGCTCCCTCCATAGCCGCGTTCACTATTCGGGATACGTTCGGCGGTTTGTATCCAAACCCCTCAAAGCGCCTGGCGCCCGACTTTTTTTTCCAGCCACAAGTCTACCGGGCCAACGGGGAAACTGTTCTCGTGCCGGATGGCACTTATACCATTACTGCTTCGATGGGACCTGAATACCACTCGCAGACGAAGCAAGTCGTGGTAACTCCGTTTGGGTCAAACGACGTGTCGTTCGCAATGCAGCGCTGGATCGACCCTCCGAACTACCACTGGTATTCGGGCGATCATCACGTCCACGCTGCTGGCTGCTCACATTATCAGGATCCCACCGAAGGTGTACGGCCTGACGACATGATTCGCCAAATTCTTGGCGAAAAATTGAATGTGGGTGCCGTACTGACTTGGGGACCCTGCTACTACTATCAAAAGCAGTTTTTCAGCGGAAAGGATCATCCACTCTCCAAGCCGGATGGGTTGATGCACTACGATCTTGAAGTCTCGGGCTTCCCCTCTAGCCACGCCGGACACTTGGTATTGCTCGGCCTGACGGACCAGGATTACCCGCACTGCATTCGCATCGAGCAATGGCCAACCTGGGATTTGCCCATCTTACGCTGGGCTAAATCACAGGGCGCGCTGGCAGGCTTTGCGCACTCGGGCTGGGGACTTGAGGTCAAGTCGCTAGAACTCCCCAATTACGAGATCCCGGCGTTCGACAGCATCGGTGCCAACGAGTACATCGTCGATGTAACATATCCCCATACTGTTGATTTTATTTCTACCATGGACACGCCCTACCTCTGGGAGCTTAATATCTGGTATCACACGCTGAACGTCGGTTTCCGTACGCGCATTTCGGGCGAGACAGATTTCCCCTGCATCACTGACGCCCGGGTGGGCCTGGGACGCGTTTACGCCAAGATCGATGGACCTCTCAACTACAGCGCGTGGCTCGATGCTCTTCGCGCGGGCAGAAGCTACGTTTCCGATGGAAGGAGCCATCTAATGGACTTCAGTGTAAATGGTGTCGAGGTTGGAACAAATGAGAGTGAGATCAACGCAACTGGGAACGCCATGGTACGCATTCGAGTAAAGGCCGCGGCCCTCCTCAGTCCGACTGCGCCGGATACTGAAAGTCTTGTTGGCGGCGACGAAGAACCGTCTTGGATGACTCCACTCAATAATCCATGGAACACGCACTCTTCCGATGCCAACTCAAATGCAACCATTCACAATCGTCCGATGGATCAAGAACCATATTGGCATCTAGAAAGAGCCCGGGTCGCCAAGACTCGCGAGGTGACCGTCGAACTCGTGATGAACGGGAAATCCGTCGCCCGCCAAAATATCTTGGCGGACGGAAGAATCCGGGATTTGGCGTTTGAGGTGCCAATCGAACGGAGCAGTTGGGTAGCGGTGCGTGTTCTTGGCTCTTCGCATACCAACCCTATTTTTATTCTGGTGGACGGAAAGCCAATTTGCGCTTCACGCGAGAGCGCTCGCTGGTGTCTTGCAGCCGTAGATCAATGCTGGACCCAGAAGGCTCCGAAGATTTCAAAGACTGAGCTCCCGGACGCCCAAGCGGCCTATGATCATGCGCGCGATGTTTATAGGAAATTGATAACCGAATGCGAGAAGTAGTTGGGATTATCGCCGATCGACCATGGCATATTTGCTGGATGTGGCTGAGTATCAACTTCAATTTTCAAGGCCGAAAATGGATTCCCCAAGAAGCAGGAAATGACGAAATGAGCAAACCTCCTGGTCAAAATAGCGATTCCGTACTTCGAGCTGATCGAAGCTGCAAGCGGCTAAGTCACTAGGGGGAGTGTAAAATGAAATACTCGTCTGAGCGAATAGAAACTATTTCATAAGTAGATTCAAGTCGATTTGGAGTTGAGAGGCATGCAGCCTAGCGTAAATCCAGAGCATATGGATATCACCGGCGCCCAGTATGCGGTGGTCGAGCCACTGTTCCTTCCGAAATGCCGGGACGACCAGTGGTGATATAAACTCACTCTTTGAACCTGGTACAAGAACCCAGCTTGGTCAATCCGGCAACCTGGCTCCGCGACGTTCGCGTCTACCCTCGATAGATTCATCGATTAAGGGGAAAGCCAGTTATGTATTCATATCCCTCAGGGTCAGTTGCGCCCTCTGTATTGATGGCCAGCACGCGACTCTGGGGACTTAAGTTTAGGTATTCTCGAACGGAACGAAACTCTTCTAAGCAAAGCACCGCCTTAAGTGCGGCCACTCCGCAAGCCCCAGATTCCCCCGCGATGACGAGAGGATCACGCCCACTTGGAGCACTGAGGTGTCGAACCGCCTCGGCGCATTCATCGTCGGTTATTGTCAGACAAACATCCAACCCGAAACGCAAACCAGGCCATGCCGCAGATGATACCGTGCCGCAACTTAGTCCTGCCATGATTGTCTCGAGCAAACCTTTCAGGATAACCGGCCGCCCAGCGCGCATGGACTCCAAAACACAGCCAGCATTGATAGGTTCGCAACTTACAATGAGAGGACATTTCGCTCCGAGTCGACGATAAAACCAACTGACAACGGCAAAGGCCAGTCCCCCCGCTCCGGCCTGAACAAAAACTACATCCGGTGGTTCCGGCCATTGCGCTGTGGCTTCAGCTAACAACATTGTGTACCCAGCCATAATGTACCTTGGAATAACTTCGTAGCCTGGCCATCCAGTGTCTGAGACGAGGACGCCGCCACTCTTTTCAGCGTAGGATGCCGCCTGAATTACCGCGTCGTCGTAACTGCCGTCTACAGTCACTACTTTTGCGCCTTCCGATTCGATTGCCCTCCTGCGCAATTGACGCATAGCTCGAGGAACGTAGATACGTGTCTCTAAGCTCATCTGTCGTCCAATATTGGCCAATGCGCGACCGTGGTTGCCATCCGTTGCACATATCAGGACGGACCTCTCCGAAATGTTGCCGTCTGAAAGTAGACGATAGAGGGCGTAGGCGACCCCCAAGATCTTAAAAGAATCGACGCCCAGTCGAAGATATTCATCTTTGATCCATAGTGCCCCAATACCAAGCTGCTTCGCATAAGAATCCAAGTTTCGCAGTGGGGAGAGCGAGTAATCAGGATAATTCTGGAAAAAGTTTGGGACCGCATCAAGCTCCTCTTCTCTGAATAAACAATCTTGGTATTCAGAGCTCTTAGCGGACAGATTGAGGACAAAGCGCTTCGCAGATCTGACGTCGATGAACCGATCAGCAGTACCTTTAGGCACACTTCCCCCTCAAGAATTTAAATCAATCATCAAACCCGCGATCTCGAGAATTTTGACCTTATGCCACCCATCGCGGAAAAGGCCAGAACCCAATGAAAGTACGAGCCCGCGCAGGACTTAGTTTCACTTAATCGATTCTGGTCATCAG
This sequence comes from Candidatus Acidiferrales bacterium, assembly GCA_963775865.1. GTDB lineage: Bacteria > Acidobacteriota > Terriglobia > Acidiferrales > UBA7541 > Acidiferrum. The sequence goes on from CAVZKU010000006.1 coordinate 31,530, forward strand.
GGTTTTCGCTAAATGAAAATGCAACGTTTGCAGCATATCATGGACTTGCAATTTGCTGGTCGCGACTTGTTGCGTCGAAACTTGCCGGTAGAGGATCACGCTGTAATTGTGTGTTCCTGGAAAGGTATTTGGTGCAAGGCGGAATATCCTTCAATATAATGGGCGAGGCGTACCTGTAATTTTTCCTTGACAACGAGTCAGGCAAACCATTACTTTGCTGGTAACGAAACGCACAAATGATGCAAACGTTGCATATTGAACAAAGGGGCCAGGGGGACCAGAGTAATAGTTCACAAGCCTTAAGGAGACCGCCCGTGCAAATAATTTCGCAGCGATCTTGTAATGGTCATAGTTCAGCAAATGAGGCCGCCGTCCTCAAGGTATTGTTCGCGCTACTCGTATTCGCGATAAGCTGGGTCGGCGCACTAGCGCAGACATCCGGGACTGGGGCCGTGACGGGAACACTCAGCGACGCAAGCGGGGCATCGATAGCAGGTGCCCAGGTTAAAATTACGAGCGCGGGCACGGGCGAAGTGCGTGAAGTATCATCTGGCCCGTTTGGATCGTTTTATGTTGGTCTGCTTCTTCCCGGGCAGTACAACATTGAGGTGAGCAGTGCGGGCTTTAAGACGAGTTATTTTCCGAACGTCACGGTCATTGTTGGCAGCACCTCTAGGCTTGACGTACAGTTGCAGATTGGCGCCACGACAGAAAAGGTCACCGTGGAGGCAGCAGCCGAGCAAATTCAGACAGAATCAAGCGCACTCGGCCACGTAACCGACGAGAAGCAGGTTCAGGATCTCCCGCTCGCGACACGCAATTACACACAAATTATAGCTCTCAATCCCAATGTACAAAGCGACGTATGGAATTCCTCCGCCCTAGGTAATGGTGGTAGCGTTACCGGTGCCACTTCAGTGATGGTGTCCAATGGAGGCACATTTAACGACAACGGGTATCAAATGAACGGTGTTGGGATCAATGACTTGGGCAGCAATGGCACGGGTAGTGGAGGGGTCGCTCTTCCGAATCCGGATACGATCCAGGAGTTCAGGGTTCTGACGGGCCAATTCGATGCCTCATACGGTAGGAATGCGGGTGCCAACGTAGACGTGATCACAAAGGGAGGTACGAACGAGTTCCATGGCAGTGCCTGGGAATTCTTCCGTAATACTGTTCTAGATGCCAACACTTTCTTTCGCAATGCCAATGACCAGCCAAGACCTGTCCTCCAGCAAAATCAGTTTGGGTTTACGTTTGGTGGACCAATTCGCAAGAACAAGCTGACGTTTTTCGTATCATACGAAGGTAATCGCCAGCGAAACGGCCTCGACCCGCAATGTTCCGACACCATTAGCTCGGCTCCTCTCACAAATGATCGGTCAGCTGCCGCCCTGGGAGCTTTGTTTGCCGGGCAGTCTGGCGCAAATGGTGGCGCAGCCATTCTTGCCGACGGTTCCAACATTAATCCTGTTGCGCTGCAGCTACTGCAGATGAAGCTGCCGAATGGGCAGTACTTGATTCCTACCCCACAGACTATTAACCCCAGTCTTCCCTTCGACAGCCAGGGTACTTCGGCGCTCAGCATTGCCTGCCCCTACACGGACGACCAATTCATGACGAATGCTGACTATCAAATCTCTGACAGGAGCAAGCTATCTGGCCGCTTTTTTTTCTCGAATAACGGCTTTATGTATACTCTGCCATTCACATCGTCAGCTGGTGCATCGGTGCCTGGGTTCCCGACGACCTTTCCGTTTGGCTATCGCAACTTTTCACTGACTCACACCTACGTCTTTAGCTCAAATCTATTGAATCAGGCGTCCATAGCTTTCCATCGCGTGAACCAACACAGCACAGTGGGGGTGCCTTTCACCTTTTCGGATATTGGCTCTATGGTTCCTAGCTATGACAACGATCGTCCACAGATTAATATCGACTTCCCCTCTTCGACCGGCGTTGAACTGGGCGGCAGTGGGCAAGCCGTTACAATTGCGCAAAACACATACACGATTCAGGACTCGCTGGAGTGGCTTCGTGGCCGTCATCGTTTGCGCTTTGGGGGAGGCGTTGTTCGCGAGCAATACAACAATGTGGGTTACAAAAATATTGCCAACGTAGCTTACCTGAGTTGGGCAGATTTTCTACTAGGGATGAGTGCAGCGCAGAATGGCAGCGCCAACAGCAATGTTTTCTTATCTTTTGACAATCCTGGCATCTTCGATCGAGCCTACCGCGTTTGGGAGGCGAACGCCTATGCGCAGGATGATTTCCAGATGACAAAGCGATTTACTCTCAATCTCGGGTTACGTTATGACCGGCTAGGTTGCATCTCGGATGCGTTAGGTCGCAACTCCACACTAGACCTTTCCGCAGTTGATCGAAATCCGCCTGCAGAAGGAACAATCGTCGGAACGCAGGTTCCCTCGAACTACACGGGGACGATTCCTCCAGGCGTAGTCCGTGGCCCCAACGGCTGCGCCATGAATGGTGACGGCCAGAATACTTGGAACCCTCGCGTGGGTTTTGCTTGGCAGATTCCGCAAACCAATCGTGTCGTTTTGCGAGGTGGATACGGCATATATCACAGTCGCTATGTGGGACAGGCAGCTATCCAGTTGCTCGGGAACTCTCCTTTTTCGATTGGGCGGCTTTCCGTGGGTACTAGCAATGCGGCAGCGACGAGTCAGGTTCCTTTTAATCTCAATGTGCCTTCCTTGCCGAGCTTCATTCCGTACTCTCCAACTACTCAGAACTTTCTGTGGATTTTCGATCCAAAATTCCGTCCACCCATGTCGCAACAGTACAGCTTAGGTGTGCAGGTACAGGTGGCACCAAACTCCGTGTTGGAAGTGGGGTACTCCGGTAGTCGAGGCTTACACCAGGTCACAATTATTGATAGTAATCAAGCCGGTATAGCCTCTCCAAGCAGTCCCATTAGAGGCGAAACTACGAACACACTGGCGAATCTGTACCTGCGGCTTCCCTATCAGGGATTCTTCCCGGGTCCGAACGAGATTGAATCTGAGGGGAGCTCTTGGTACAACGCCCTTCTTGCCAGCTTCACCAAACGATTTAGCCACGGTTTGCAGGCACAGGTCTCGTATACGTTTGCCAAGCAGCTATCCGATTCTTATCAGCAATCGATCGGCTTCAACGGAGGCACTGTAGAGGGCAATTCAAATGACCCGAAGCAATCCTATGGACCAGATTTCTACGTCCGTCCCCACCGATTCGTGGCGAACTTCACCTACGACCTCCCGGGACCCAAGGACCGGGCTTCAATTCAGGGTCAATTGTTAGGTGGTTGGGCGCTGTCGAGCGTGGTTGTTATTCAATCAGGGCATTATTTGACGCCACTTTTTTTCAATGGAAACAGTGTCTACGGAAATTTTAACGATCGCGCAAGCCTCAGTGGCACTTGCACCCCGAACCAGTATGTTCATTCGGGCAACGTTAAAGCCCACCTGAATGACTATATCAATGCGAGCTGTTTCGCACAGCCCGCGGTCTTCAGCTCTGACGACCCAAATGCTCTTGGCTTCGGCAACGCCGGCGTTGGCCTTATGAAGGGACCTGGCCAAAACAATTGGGATATAGGAATTTTCAAGCAATTTGCGGTTCGTTGGCCGCGTGAATTTGGGTCCCTTGAATTCCGTACGGAATTCTTTAACGCCTTCAACCATGGGCAATTCGCAGACCCTGATACAAATTATGGTGACTCGACATTCGGGCAGATAAGCAAGACTAGTGTGAATCCACGGCTCATTCAATTCGCGCTGAAGTACAGCTTTTGATTCATCTCTATGAACGATTGCGGGATTATTTTAGTCTGATAGGTTCCCGCACAATAGAAATCGTGACAGTTAGTCGCGGCACGGAAGAGAGAAAAATCAGATGCTGAAACGCCGCCAGTTTCTTCAGTCCCTGTCAGCCGTGGCAGCCCTGTCTAGGGGACAGAGTTCATCCCTGGAAGCGATCAGCGATTCACTCAGGATGCCATCCGCGCCGGGTGTCGGGCATACAGAAGAGGGCGGACGAGATTTCTTCTACCGTCCCCAGCATGGGTGGACAGGCGACTGTATGCCATTCTACAAGGACGGCAAGTTCAGAATCTTCTTCGAGCCGTCTTGGCGCGATGCCGCGCATTGTCCTGCGGGAGAACCATTGTACTGGCCGGGTTCCTGGTACCAGGTAAGTACTGAAGATTTCGTTCATTTTACCGAGCATGGGAAATCGCTTGCGGTGGGCAGTAGGAACGAGCAAGACCTTGGTTGCTTCTCAGGTAGTGTGATCGAAGCGTATGGCCAGTACCACATTTTCTATGCTGGCAACAATCGATACTTCCCAAAGCAAGGGAAGCCCGCAAATGGTGTCATGCATGCAGTAAGCCACGACCTGTTGAACTGGAACAAGATTCCAAATGACATCTTATATGCTTCGCCCGCAATATACGACGCCAACGACTGGCGTGATCCGTTTGTGTTCTGGAATGAGGAAGTTCGAGAATACTGGATGTTGGTCGCAGCACAGCTCAAAAGCGGACCTCCAAGAAGACGGGGTTGCACCGCTCTGTGCACTTCACCCGATCTGAAGAAATGGGAAGTGCGTGAGCCGTTCTGGGCACCTGGTCTTTACATTGATCATGAGTGTCCTGATCTTTTCCGGATGGGGGATTGGTGGTACCTAGTCTTCTCAGAATATAGTGAACAACACCGTACACATTACCGAATGAGTCGTACGCTTAAAGGACCGTGGTTGGTTCCCAATAATGACTCATTCGACGCCAGAGCTTTTTACGCGGCAAAGACGGCATCTGACGGTCAACGTCGCTTTGCCTTCGGCTGGAACCCCACTCGCTACGACAAGGTCGACTATCTCCGTTGGAACCTCGACGCCGATTTCATGCCATGTAAGCCTTATCCAAGCGAATTGATGATCGGGCCTTCGGGCTGGGATTGGGGCGGGAACCTAGTGGTTCACGAGCTGTTTCAAGAGACGGACGGATCCCTGTCTGCAAGAGTGCCTGCCACTGTGAACGCAGCCTTTTCCAAAGACCTCCCTAGCCAATTTCAAAGCGGCGGAGGATTGGTGGAAGTTCTCGAAAAAAGCGTTGAGATCCACGCTCCGGACGAGTTTGCTTGCTCAGCCGCTGGCATTATGCCAGTTCGGTGCAGGATTGAAGCGACCATAGCTTTTGAAGGAAACACGCATGGCTGCGGGTTGATGTTGCGCGTAAGTGATGATCTCGATTCTGCATATTATATCCGTCTCGAGCCGTTGCGTAATCGACTCGTTTTTGATACCTGGCCGCGATCTGGTGACATTCCATTTGAGGTCGGACTGGAAAGGCCGCTCTTGCTGTCACCCGGGACACAAGTAGACATAAGAGTTTTCGTTGACGACAGCGTCTGCGTCGTCTATGCCGATAACAAAATTGCGATGAATGCAAGGTTATATGATTTAAAACATGGACGTTGGGGTGTTTTTGTAAAAGAAGGCTCCGCAAGGTTTCAAAACTTGCGAATTTCTACGCTTTAAGCCTTCCAAGGGCATATGCATACCCATTTTCTTCGAGGGACAATGTTGGAGAACGGGCGTCTAATGCTAGTCGCTCTTGCCACGCTAGGAATTCTCATACCCCTCTTTTCTTCACCCTCCGAGACGACAATTCGGTCGGATGGTGCTTTAGACTCCCAAATTCAGCAGATTTTCAATCGGCCGGAGTACAAGCATTCGACATTTGGAGTCGAGGTTTACTCCCTTGACGAAAATAAAGTTCTCTACTCACTTAATGGTGGAAAGTTCTTCATTCCGGGTTCAACAACAAAACTCCTAACAGCAGGCACAGGTCTCGAGCTCCTAGGGACAAATTACCGGTTTCATACGTGGATTTATCGCACGGGTCCGATCGATCCTAAAGGGAGGTTAAGAGGTGATCTAATCCTGGTCGCAAGTGGCGATCCTAATTTATCTAACCGGATCCAACCGGATGGAAAACTTACATTTGAAAATGAGGATCATTCCTATTCCGACAGCAGTCCTGACGCGAAGGCAATTCCGGGTGATCCGGCGGTCGTGATTGGGGAGTTTGCGGACCAGGTCGCAGCTCACGGTGTTAAACAAATCCAGGGGCGCGTGCTCGTGGACGCCACGCTGTTTCCCGAAGGTCAGAAGGAATTGGGAACGAATACGGTAATTTCTCCAATTTCGCTAAATGATAATCTTATCGACCTGATTATTTCTCCCGGCGTTAAAGATGGCGCACCTGTTCGTGTGACGACTTCACCCGAAACATCGTACGTATCATTTGTGAATCACGTCGTGACGGGATCAGTCGGATCGAAGACCGACTTATCTATACAGTCAGATGTTATGGACGCGGACGGCTCGCATCTAGTGCAGCTGAACGGGACGGTTCCTATAGGATCTCGTGCGACTCTCATGACCTACGCTGTTCCACAACCTGCACGCTTTGCTCAGGTGCTGTTGGTTGAGGCGCTGCGTAGGAAGGGAATCAAAGCCAACATCTCTTCCCCAATAGCCAAACCAGATTTCACCGCCGTACGTTCCCATTACACCGCGGAGAATGCTATGGCAGAACACTTCTCTCCTCCGTTCGCCGAAGAAGTGAAAGTGATTCTAAAGGTCAGCCAGAATTTACATGCGGCGATGATTCCTTTCATTCTTGGGGCGGTTCTCGGACATAATACGCAAGACTTTGAGCAGGCTGGTTTTGACCTTGAGCATGAGTTTCTTGCGAATGGTGGGCTAGACCTGGGTGGCGCCTCACAAGCGGACGGCGCGGGCGGAGCACCGTCCGCATACTTCTCGCCGGATTTCATGGTCCATTATCTTGCCTTCATGTCAAAGCAAAAGGATTTTTCTGATTTTGAGAGCGCGCTTCCAATTCTTGGCCGCGATGGGACTCTGTGGAATACCCAGGTAAATTCACCCGCGGCGGGACGCGTGCTTGCAAAGACCGGCACCTACCAGTCTTACAACGCTTTGAGTAAAGGTCCAATGCTAAACGGAAAGGGTTTGGCGGGTTACATAACGACCGAGGACGGCCGTCATCTTGCCTTTGCCGCTTACGCAAATGGTGTGGCGCTCTCTACGGAAGATCCGACAATGCCGCCAAAGGTAGTCGGCGAGGCTCTCGGAGAGATCGCTTCCGCAATCTACGCGACGCCTCTGGGACAGTCTGTGCCTTACGACGTGATCATTAAAAACGGACACGTTCTTGACGGCAGTGGCGGCCCCTGGTACGCGGCTGATATTGGAATTCGTGGGGACTGCATCGCATCAATTGGCAATTTAAATGGAGCGAGCGCCCACAAAGTCATCGACGCGGAAGGACTAATTGTCTCGCCCGGTTTTATCGATATGCTAGGACAGTCCGAAATCGCGCTCCTAATCGATAAAAGATCGCTTAGTAAACTATCGCAGGGTATAACTACCGAAATTACAGGCGAGGGCAGTTCAGTTGCACCGCAGAACGCGGGGACATTGACCCAGCTGATGCCGTATGTTGATCACTACCATTTGACCATCGACTGGACGACGTTAGACGGTTATTTCCAGCGTCTCGAGCATGCTGGCACAACACTTAATTTAGGCACGTACATCGGCGCTGCGCAGGTACGAGAAGCTGTAATCGGTGACGCGGACCGGGCTCCTACACCCGCGGAGCTTGAACAGATGAAGGCATTAGTTGCACAAGCGATGAAGGACGGGGCACTCGGGTTATCCACTGCCTTGATATATCCCCCGGGCCACTACGCAAACACGGACGAATTGATAGCACTCGCGAAGGTTGCCGCACAGCACGGTGGAATCTATGGGACGCATATGCGCAGCGAAGGAGCCACGGAGATAGATGCTCTCGATGAAGCGATTCGGATTGGCCGCGCGGCTGGCCTTCCGGTAGAAATATTCCACCTCAAGGTTGCAGGCAAGACACGCTGGGGCACGATGCCGCAGATTGTGTCAAAAATTCAAGCGGCGCGCGATGGAGGTCTTGATATCCGCGCGGATCAGTACCCGTACATTGCCGGGTCTACCGCTCTTGCTTCTGCGTTGCCGCCATGGGTAGCGGAAGACGGAGTGGACAAGCTTCTGGCGCGCTTACGCGACCCAGAGATCAGAGCTCGGATTAAAGCTGAGATGGGAGTAGACCATAGAGATTGGGAAAACCTTTATTATGACAGCGGCGGGGGCTCAGGCGTTGTGATCTCCGTTGTATTCAATCCTGAACTTCAGCGATACGCCGGCAAGACGCTCAGTCAAATCTCACAAATGGAGCAAAAGTCAGAACTTGACGCGCTATTTGATTTTATTCTCGCCGACAAAGCGCTCACTGGAGCTTTGTTTTTCAGTGCGAGCGAGAATGACTTAACATATGCACTTAAGCAGCCATGGACGTCGATTTGCCTCGATGCCAATGAGCTGTCACTCGATGGGCCTCTGTTCGAGGCCCATACACATCCTCGCTCATTTGGCGCGTTTCCACGCTTTCTCGGGCATTACGTTCGTGACCAGCAATTGCTTCCACTTTCCGAGGCCGTACGAAAAATTACGTCTATGCCTGCGCAGCGGGAGCACTTGACTGGCCGCGGGCTCCTCAAGACAGGCTTCTACGCTGATATCACGATTTTCGATCCCAGAACGATTGTTGACCACGCTACATACGCAAATCCGACTCGGCTCTCGGAAGGTGTTGCCTATGTCTTTGTGAACGGGCAACTTGAATATGACCACGGCAATCTGACTGGTGCCAATAGTGGTCGGCCACTTCGAGGTCCAGGTTGGCACGGTAACTGAAGTCCCAAGATTGCCCCGTGTCTTCCGTAATCTCCGCTCTCTGGTGGAGTTCGTAGTTGCTATATCAAGTACTCTTTTATTGTGTAGAGGGATTGCAATAACGCAACAAATGTATCACTACAAATGCTCACTGAAGTTCATATAAGTAGCGACGTATGTTGACAATTGAGTTGAAGTTGAAGAATTGGTTTAGTCGCAATAAAGTACTAATGCAATAGTTGTTGCAATGCTCTCGGACGTATCTGGTGGCAACCAGTAGTCGGATTAAGAGCTAAGTAGGTTGTCAGTAAGAAGGGAACTATGCACGATGGTGTCACAGTAGTGTTTGATCTTCAGGCGCTTCAGCACAACCTACAACTCATACGACTGGCTGTTGGTCAGGATAAAGAAGTGATCGCATGCCTTAAAGCAGATGCTTATGGTCATGGCTTAGAATCTGTTGCACATTTCCTGGAAAGCGAAGGAGTTCGCTGGTTTTCAGTGGGCAAGGTCGCAGACGCGATGGCGCTTCGTCGCTCGGGCATAAGGTCGCGAGTACTGCTATTGCCGTCAGTCGGCAAACGACCAAACAAGCTGATCTGCGACGCTGGCATCACCATCACGATTCAGTCCTATGAAGAAGCTGAAGACATAGCCAGGGAGTTCGGAGCCGAGACGTCTGTCTTCTTGAAGGTAGACAGCGGACTGGGCAGACTTGGGGCATCGCTGAATGATGCTCTCCCAATTGTTCGGCGCATCGTTTCTGAGCTTCCAGCCATTAGGTTGGAAGGTGTTTTCACGCATATTCCTTTTTCTGACCAACGGGATATACCGTGGGTCAAAGGGTGCCTCGAGGAGTTTGGCAAGTGCGCCGCGTCAATCCGTTATGTTGTAGGGGCGCCACTGCTGGTTCAGGCGCTAGCTTCTGGCGGCATACTCTCTGGACTTGAGGTTCCTGAGGCAAACGCAGTCAGCCCGGGTCAGCTTCTATTTGGACTTGAGCTCCCTCTTTCACCGTTGATGGGCGATAGGGCTCTCTCATTTGGGAGCAAGCCTGTCCTGAAGGAGATACGAACTTCGCTAGGCGCAATTCGTGAGATTCCTGCGGAAACGAGATACGGGTTTGGTGGGGCCCTATTTGCTCGCAGGAAAACTCGGTTGGGCGTCATACCAGCGGGATTCTCGAATTCTGTGCTGCTTCCGAGAGATGGGCAGACTGCGAATGTCCTGGGACATATTGTGCCTATCGTAGCCGTATCACTTGAGCATGCGGTTTTGGACGTCACGGATGTGCGAGATGTCAGTGAAGGAAGTGCAGTCATTTTGCTTTCAAGTGACTCAAAACACGGCTTGACACTGGAAAAGGTGGCACAACTGCAGGCCAGGATGCCGGTCGAAGTGCTTGTTTCCTTGACCGGAAAAAGCAAGCTTAGTTACGTCGGACCTTCCGCCATCGACCGGATTCCGATCGAAACTAGCTGAAGCTTGCAGGGTAGATCTTGGACATGTTCGAATTAGCGTCAACTAACGTGCGCATCGGTGCGACGGCTCCAAACAAAGAAGCTGCGATCCGACAGGTGGGTGCATTTCTCTTGCAGAATCGATTCGTTGAGATTGGATATGTTGACTGCCTGGCTACGCCCCCTGTTCCGCCAAGATTGGGTGGTCTACTTGAAGCGTCCCTTCGGGGGCCCGGAGTACGTGCTGCAATACCTGGGTCGTTACACCCATCGCGTGGCCATCTCCAACCATCGTCTGGTCTCCTTCGCTGATGGCCAGGTTACCTTTCGCTGGCGTGATTCCGCTGATCACAACAAACCGAAGTTGTTGCCTCTATCAGTCGACGAGTTCCTGTGTCGCTTCTTACTGCACATCCTTCCGCAGGGCTTCGTGCGCATCCGCGACTTCGGCTTTCTCGCCAATCGGCGGCGCGCCACTCTTTTGCCACTTTGCTTTCAGTTGCTCGGCTCAACCCAGCACCCGCAAACTGAACAACACGTTGCTTCCACGGAAGACCCCCATGGTCTTTGGCGCTGTCCCAAGTGCGGTGGACCGATGAAGGTTATCGAAAGGCTCACCGCTGCCGAAATCCAACTCCGCTCTCCGCCGCTGGTCACCGCTGCAGCATGAACTCACTCTCTCCAATTCGAATTCTTCGCGTGCTTCAGCGCGGTACGCACCTCTCCGTCTTCCCGCTGAACAGAACTCTTCCTTCCACGTCTTCAACCACGCTTTTCAAGGTCCTTTGTCGACGTAGCCAACTCATTAGCCCGTCGTGTCCTGTTTTGCGGTCGGCAGCACAGTTCCCCGCGGACCTCCACACCGCTTCTTCCCACCATTGAATTTGCATAACGTCCGCGTCCACCGCAACCACGGGCGGCCACGTCCAAACGGCTTTACCTGACGCGCAAGGAGCTCCTCGCCCACGTTCACTCCGCAGCGTGAACGCGCATCCGGTAAAGCGTTAATCGGGACTTTGAGCTAAACGTGTGGTTTTCAGTACGAGTGCAGGGACAAGACCGTAACGTGAAAACAAAAGAAACGTGGCAAGAGTTTCTTCTCCCGAGATGGAAGAAAAGGCAGTGGACAGAAGCGACAAGGGATTCAAGGCGTGGTGCATTTGCGCGCGACAATATTGCAGAGATCGCAAAAGTGCGGTGCAAGATCGTGGCGACACTGGATCATGCGGCGGATAGAATTCTTACGGAAATTGTCGATCCCATGTCCCTGTCTGGGCCAGCCCTTGCGATGAAGACATTGGAAAATTGCAATGTGTTCCCGAAGGAACTCTCAGTAGAGCAGGCCACAGCGGAAACTCCCAGCACTCATGAGCAGGAAGTGGAAAATAATGCTGGAGAACATGGTCCGCAGAAACAAGATTTACGGGTTTCCCAATCCAGAAGTGTTGACAGAGCCAGAGACACGTTATCTGGAACTCCCCCCAGCTGCAGTGAATGTGAAGAGGTGAGCTGTTCAACTAACGAACGAGGGTCAACCAGTGCCGCTATGTTGCCCGATGATTGGGTCCTGAGCGTCAGTTCCCTTGATTCCTTGCCCTCCGAGTCGGGGCAACTCAGGGCCTCACACTGGGCTAAGTGGTGGTGGACTGAACCCCAAACTTGAGACACTCGGATAAGGCACACTTTGCAGGGAAAGGAACTGCAAGTGGCAAAGAGACGAGTGGGAAAATACCCGAAAGAATTCCGCCGGATGGCTGTCGAGCGATTGAAGACCTGCGACAACATTGTGGAATTGTCACAGGAACTTGGTGTGCATCGACGGCTTCTCTACAAGTGGCGAGATCAATTCGATCCTTGCGACTCCGGCGAGGAGCCGTCTCCGGGGAACTCGCGTGAGACCACCCTACGCAAGGAAATCAACCAGCTGAAGCGGGTGGTGCTTGACAAAACGCTGGAGCTGGATTTTTTCAAAGGTGCCTTGCAAAAAGTAGAGGCTCGACGCCAGAAGAGCGGTATCAGTGGCGAGAAGCCATCTACGACGAAATCCAAGAAGTGATGCCATTGCAAGGCAGCTTAAGCATCGAACGCATGTGTCAGTTGGCCGGGGTCAGCCGTGCTGGTTTTTATCGTTCTCTGCAGGAACGAGCACCCGGCGAGGAAGATATGGAGGTGCGGAGCGTGATTCAGCAGATTGCTGTCGAGCACCGACGCCGCTACGGCTATCGGCGGATCAGCGCTGAGTTGCGACGGCGTGGGATGCTGGTGAATCACAAACGTGTGTTGCGGATCATACGGGAAGATAACCTGCTGGCCGTACAGCCGCGGGCCTTCGTGGTGACAACGGATTCCGATCACGAGTTCGAGGTCTATCTGAACCTAGCCGGTCGCATGAAACTGACGGGGATGAATCAGCTCTGGGTAGCGGATATTACCTATATTCGTTTGAAGCAGGAGTTTGTCTACCTGGCGGTGGTTCTGGACGCTTTCTCACGCAAGGTGGTGGGATGGGCTCTGGATCGCACGCTGGCGGCCCGTTTGCCAATCGCAGCCCTGGAGCAGGCCCTGGCGCAGCGACAGCCGCCGCCGGGTCTGGTGCATCATTCCGACCGTGGTGTGCAGTACGCGTGCGGCGACTATGCCCAGATCTTGCAACGGCACCAGATGATTCCCAGCATGAGCCGGCCGGCGAACCCCTATGACAACGCCAGTTGCGAAAGCTTTATGAAGACTCTCAAGCGGGAAGAGATTAATGCGAACGACTATCGAGATTTAGAACACTTGCTGGGTAACATCGAAGTGTTCATCGAACAGTACTACAATCGGTGCCGTTTGCATTCGGCATTGGGCTATCGGTCGCCGGAGGAGTTCGAGCAGGAAGCGAGTCCAGGGATAAATTCTGCTGGAGCGACAATGAGTTTTTTCAGGCATAAGGAGATCTATCAGTCCGATGTTGGAGGAAACAGTAGTGGGGAGCGACCCAAGAGCCGCCCCCCGGCTCATCGTTCCGATGAGTCTCCAGCTGGTTATTCCTCGGCGAGTTGCTCTCCAGCAGAGCTCGCCTCCGCTTCACCAGCCGAGGGCCATCCTGAAAGAGAAGAGAAAGAATGAGAAGGAAAACCCATTGAACCGCATGTGTGCCAATTCCAAACTGTCTCAACAGAGGGGTTCACCCCAGTGGACTGTGCCCAATTTTGTGCCCCATCTCCATCACAAACAGTAGTAAGTGGGAACAGTCGGACAAGGATGTAAATCGCCCGTACTGGTGCGGAAATTCAACACCATAGCCAGACATCACACTCCATGGCAGAGACTAGCGCCGCAACTGTTAACCGAAGGGTTGCTAGTTCGAATCTAGCCCGGGGAGCCATTCTTTACGATTTTGCGAACTAGGGTTGAATTCCTCCAACTCGAAAACTTCCAGGGCAAGTTTCTGAGGGTGGACGGTCACTCCCTTGAGAACACATTGCAGGGCTTCCGATTGCTCCGGTGGAGTAAGAGAACTGAAGGCAGTCCGGAAGTCCTGAAGGGTTCGTTGTAGAAGTTCCCCGTTGAACTCTCGGATCGAGGATTCATTTATCTTTCGCTCGATTTCATCCAACTGCATTTGCAGCGAATCCCTATCTATCTCTAGGGTGCCTATCTCCGTTTCGAGTCTCCCGACGGAGAGCTTTCCCCGTCCCAGGGCTTTCACGTAACGCCTGATTTCCTGTTCGATCTCCTTCAGTCGGTTCCTAAGCTGTTGCGCTTCCTTCTGCAGCGGTCCTACCTTTCGTTGAAGGTCTCCATTCATTTCCGCGACAGACATTTTCAAATACGCTTCATTCTGGCTTAGCTCCGACAGCTTCCCAACCACAAGACTCTCCAGGTGGTCAGCGTTGATGTGTTTTACCGTGTAGACGGCATTGTTGAAATGCATCGTTCTCGTGCACCGATAATAAGGAACGCGGGTCAAGGAACCGTCTTTATGTCTCTTCTGGGTATAGTGCGGCGTCATCACGGAGCCGCAATCGGCACACCGAATCAATCCCTTCAGCAGAAACTCACGTTTGAGCTTTGTGGCACCATGGCTGCGATCCCGCCTTACGGATTGAACCTTCCGATACAGGCTTTCCTCAATCAGGGCTTCGTGTACCCCCTTAAACTGCTGTTTCCCGAAACGAATCAGGCCGCAGTAAACAGGATTCCGCAGGATATGGTCCAGGGCCATCTTGCTCCACGGCTTGTTCGAGCGCGCGTACCAGCCCCGTCTATGTAACTCGTCCCGTAACCGGGAAAGCGAGGGGATATCCGCAAAGCGGTGGAACATGTACTGCAGCCGAGGAGCTTCCTCGGGGTGGGGAACCAGTTTTTTGTTTTCCGCTACATAGCCGTAGGGCACATTTCCGCCATTCCAAAGGCCCTTTTGTGCCCGTTGATGCATTTTGTCCCGCGTTCGATCCGCCGTCATTTCCCGTTCAAATTGTGCAAAGTCCAGTAGGACATTGCGCAGGAGTCGGCCCATCGGGTTCTGGGTGTCCAAGCTTTGGGTGACCGAGACAAACTTGACGCCGCAACGGTCAAAGATGTCCATGAGCACATGGAAATCTTTAACGGACCGCGTCAGGCGATCAATCTTGTACGCAAGGATGCAATTCACCTTGCCGTCCCGAATATCGCGGAGCATTTCCTTGAGCGCAGGACGGTCCATGGAGTCGGCGGAATATCCGCCATCTTCATAAACACGATAGACGGTGTAGTTTTCCTGGCTATTGCAATAGGCTTCGAGCCGCTCCCGCTGCGTCTCTAGTGAACTGTAATCTGCCTCGGCCTGATTGCGGCTGGAGACGCGGGTGTAGAGACCGCAAATGGTTGCCGTGGTGGTCATTTGCTCTCTGGAATTTCAGGCAGCATCAAGCTCATAAGCAAGGCACACAGAACGAACATGACGGAGACGAAGAAACAACTAACCAGGGTCCTCGATATATCCGGATTCTGGAGCAATATGGCGTTCCGCTGCTTATCTTTGTCCAGGAAAAAGAGCCAAGACATGGCAAAAAGATCAGCTTCAAATTCGGCGTCGCCCAAATCTGGAAATCCAAGCGGGGCGTAGTCACGGACCGGATTCAGATGCAATTTGTGGTGGCCCAACTCGTGGGGCAGGGTGTATTGGAGTTCAGCCTGAGATTGAGCACGATTCAAGACTATATGGGGCCTGTCAGCAATAATCGCCGCGACCCCGCTAACTTTTTCTGGAAGATCTACAAGGCAGATTTCAAAACCAGCCCGTTCCAGGGCACCGGTCGTTTCTTCCAGTGAGCGAACTCCCAGGGCTCTCTGCACTCTGAAGGCTACACCTACTGGTTCCCACATCCTCCACAGGCATTGGAGAACGATTCCGAAGCAAGAAACCAATTCGTTCTTTTTCATCTTCCCTGCCTGCGGTGCCGCTTCAGCGCGAGCGCTTGCACCGTTTTCAGCACTTCTTCTTGCTCAGTTTCGCTCAGTTTGCCGACCGCACGCAACAACGCAGGGACACGCGGCTGGCTTAGGAACGGCTTCAAATCCGCCGGAACACGTCCTGCTTCGATGAGCAGTCGTTCGCGCGGCTGCAAATCTAAGACTTCAGCAAGCCGCAAAATCGCTTTGTCCGAAGGCAAACCACGCTCTTTGTTCAGAATCCGGCTCAAGTAGGCAGGAGAAACACCAGCCTTTTCGGCTACTTGGTTGAGAGAAATTCCCCGTTTCTCCATCCCCTCTCGGAGCATCTTGATAAAGCCTGCCGGAGCCGGGAGTTTTGGTGGTCGTCGCATGCCTGCCAGCTTACCGTCTTTATTGCCCACCCGTCAACGTTGACCGACGGGCAATCTACATGTTAGCCACTCATAGTGTTGCCATATGGGCAATAGATGACCAAGACCAACCAACTCGTTGTGGAGGTCCATTTCGTTTCGCTTTCCCCAACCGAAATGGAAGAACGGCGGGAGCGTCTTCGCGTGCTTCTCCTCAGGGGCGCCCTTCGATTCGTCCAACAGCAGACTGCAACTAGTCCCCCAGCGCCGGAATCTATAAGCACCGAACTTGCGCAGAAATGAAAACCAATAAACACAGAACACTCCTGCTTGCCAAAAACCAAGGAACCATCACCTCGCGAGACCTGATGCGAAAATATGAATATTCCCCGGGTACAGCAAGGTCCTATCTGTCGCATTTGGGGCGGCAAGGCTTATTGGAAAGAGCAAACGGCAAGTACGCGCTCACAGAAAAGGGCCACAGCCGCATACGGTATTTCGCTATTTTTGGTTGCCGACGGCCCGAGTGCCCACTCTGCCTGGGGAAGTTGGGGCACCTAACCTGCCCGAACTGTGAACTTCGAATACCAAGAAAACAAGCCAAGATCCGGAAGCAAAAAAACTATCTGTTGGTGGTTCGCCCAGCAAGTGTTTACTGCGGGCACTGCTCGGCAATGATCCTGGGTGAAGCGCACGCAAAGCAGCTCAGAATACCCTGGGAAGAATAAAAAGAACAAAAATGATTAATCCAGTTAGATGTATGTGTCTGCGCATTCCATTTCAATTACAAATGTGAATGGCATTCTGAAACGATGCGGAAATTGCGAATTTCTTTTTCGCTAAGGCGATTTAAACAATAAGAACCAAAAAAAAGGATTTAGGGGGGAGTCAAGCTAGCTTACTCACTGCTCGGAAAGCAGTCCGCTGGACGTGCGAAACCACTGTAAAATTGCCAATTGCTTTCTCTAATGATCCGATGAATGCAGAAATTCCTGACGAATGACCATCTTGTGCCCGCAAGTGGTTGCAGACCGCTTCCCACAACACCGTTTTTCGGGCCAACTTCCGGTTTGCCATCAGGAAGCTATTTCGCGTGTCAGCTTGGATTAAGGCGCCCAGTGCGACCACTTCTGCACATAGCGTGTTATTCGTCCGAATGGATTCCCATGAACTCTACTGCTGCCCCGTGAGCGCAAAAGAAAAAGAGTGAGCACCGCGAATCCTGATCACTTGTAGAGTTCGGCGGTCGCGAGGGCGTTTCCATTGGCGTCAGTTCCGCCCGTGACCAAAACTCGTCCGTCTTGGAGGAGTGTTGCTGTATGCCCTACGCGAGCGGTTCCAAGTGCACCTGTCGGAGTCAGCACTCCGGAACTGGGATCCAATAGCTGAACCTCGGTCGTCGAAGTACCCGCAGTGCCCTTACCGCCAACAATCAGCACCATCCCGGAAGTCATGAGAGTGGCGGTATAGCGCGCGGGCGAAATCGTCAAGCCAGTCGTCGGCGAAAACGCATCTGCCATACGGTCGTAGACTTCTGCGTACGACGGATTGGGTGGCTGCTCGTGGAGGTTTTGTAGCGACGGAATGCCACCAAGCACCAGCACTTTTCCATTGGCCAAGCGAACAGCTGCGTGGTGTATTCGCGTGGTGCTCATATTGCCAGCTCCCTGAAACCTTCCGGAGTTGGGCTCATACAATTCGGCAAAGAGCGGGTCCCAAGGAGGATCGTCGGCCGCGTCAGGTGCACAGCCGTTCGAGCCCCCCACCACCAGCACCTCGCCAGACGCAAGCAAGGTGGTCGTGTGGCCAACGCGTTCGGAAAGCATGAATCCTGTCGAAGAGAACATTCCCGTCGCGGGATCAAAAAGTTCGGCGCTGGCGGTAAAGCAGATATAGTCGAAGTATCCGCCCGCGATCAACACCCTTCCGTCCTCCAGCAATGTCGCAATGTGCTGCTGACGTGCTTGCACCATGGTTCCCGTCGAGTTGAAGGTGCCCGTCGCCGGATCGAAGATTTCAGCGGTGTTCAGCAGGGGGAGGTGTCCATCTGGCCCGGCTGTTAGCCCGAGTCCTCCTACGATCAGCACTCTGCCGTCTGCCAGAAGCGTGGCACTCGCATTCAAGCGACCGGTCACCGGCGGTCCTGTGACTGAAAAAGTCCCGTTTTCTGGATCGTAGAGTTCGGCTGAATTGTCTCCGCCACCGACGATCAGAACTTTGCCATCCTTCAACAGGGTGGCCGTGTGGCCGGTCCGCGCAACGTGCATACTGCCTGATGGCACGAAGCCTGAACCCGTCACGCTTACCGGCGCGGTGGCTGTCGTGCTCGGAGTTGATGACGATGTCGCGACTATATGAAATGTACCGCCGTGATCGGGAGCGGTGTAGAAGCCATTGGGCGTGATCGTTCCGCCGGTCGCGGCCTCTTCAATGCTCCAAGCGACCTTCGAATTGTCGTCAAAACCCGTGGCTGCAAACTGGCGCGTTCCATTTGTGCCTAACACCTCTGCCGCGGGGACCACCGAAGGAGTCGACGGAGCCGTTACAGTGAAACTCATTTGGTTCGAGGTTCCGTTAATCAGTTGCTCGATGTTGTCATACTCCTGCACCACAATTTGCGCATCAGTCTGGTCCTTTAAGAGAGCAGCTGGAACAGTTGCAACAATCTGGGTGCTGCTTGCAACGGTTCTGGACAAAGAGCTGCTGTTGCCCTGTGAAGTCCACACGACTCTGCTCTGTATAACGCCTGCTCCGTCGAAACCAGTTCCGGTGATCGTCAGTGCGAGATCAGGACTGCCTGCGACTGCGCTTGCAGGAGACAGTGAGGTAAGTGAGAGCGCGCCCGGGACCGGTGCCGCAATGCTAAAACTGACGGAATTTGATCTTGAAAGCGGAATATCGCCCATGGGATCGCCAGTTTGCACAAACACTTGGGCAACTACTTGGTTTTTCAGCAAGGTTGCTGGAATCACTGTCGTAAGCAGAGTACTGTTGACAAAGGTCGTGGCCAAAAGAGTGTTATTGCCACTGAGAGACCACACTGCTTGACTGCGATCATGTGTGGCACCTGCGAAATTGGATCCACGGATAGTCAGCGTAACGTCTGGGCTTCCCGTCATTGTGCTCGTTGGTGAGATTGTGATCGAATTAGTCGGCGGCGGAGGGGGTGATTGCACTGAGGCAGAGCCACCACCGCAGCCGGATAAAGCAACGACGATAGCGATTGACATTGCAGTCCCTATCAGCCGCCTCATAGAGCCTCCTCCCTCGCTCCTCAAAGACATTGCGTCGAACTCATTTCTAACTGATTGGTATGCGAACATCATCGCGGTACAAGGCCCCTAATTCTGTTTCAGCACTGACAAGTACGCATGCTGGGCCCCGGTGCTGTCGGCATAGGCCCCCACGATGACACCGGAGTTGTTGATACCTTGCGCGTTCGTGCACGCCGAACCAGGGAAATCGAAGCTCTCATAGGATCCGTTCACCAGAACGAAGCTGTGGCCGAGGCCGATCACGCATTTTTTGTCATAGAGGATCCCCACTAGCTGCCCGCTCGCGTTAAGATCGCGGCCGGCAGTCCCCAGCGCGCCGGGAAAGTCGAACGAGCTGTATTGGCCGTCTCGGAAAACGTATCCATGGAGAGAACCACTGTTGAGCGCACCATTGTTGGTCGAATCTCCGACAATGGTGCCATCGTCGGTTATCTTCCAGGCATCGGTGGTGTCCGCATCAGGAAAATCGATGCTTGTGAAACTATTCCCGCTGAGCAGAAATCCATGCTCGTGGGCCAAGCCTTGTCCTCCTCCCTGCGCGGGATTTTCCACATTGAAGTACCGACCTACAACTTGGCCTTTCTTGTTGATTCCATGACATTGAGTAGAGATCGAACCGGGGAAGTCAATTTGACGGAAAACACCGTTTGACAATACAAAACCGTGATCCACGCCTTCTTCGGTCTGGAATCGACCGACGACGTAACCCAAATCATTTATTCCCATTACTGCGGTAAGCACGGCGCCGGGGAAATTCACTGTAGTGTACTTGCCCTGAGCCAGCACAAATCCGTGTGTACCGATCTGGTCGGTGTAAAAGCCCACCACCACGCCTAAGTTATTCACATCGGCAGGCCTGGTAAGGCTGGCACCGGGCACGTCGAAACTCGTGAAGCCTCCTACTTGCGCACTGCCGCTAGACGGATTTGCCAGTGCGATAGCTGCGATCGCCAGCAAACACCCGATGCGAATCCAGATTCGCATCTGAAAAGTCGCGGGACACATAAATGACCTGGCGTGAGACATAACGCACTCCTTAGTGGAACGCTCAAATGTTTTTGCGATGAGACCCGAGGCCGGTGCAAGTCCGTCCGAGAAAAGCTAGACTTGAACCTCTTGATCTCACCTATTAAGGAATGCGGGAACTAAACGACAAAACTGGCACCGGCATGTAAATGTCTGGAACGTGATATTATCCGGCTACTTCTGGGTCTGATACCTTGCCTTAAGGTCGATTGCTCATGGCTGCCGAACCGAACGAGAGGGAATCGATCTCAACGCACCAAGTTACTCAACTCTTACTTGCCTGGAGAGATGGCGACGAGGGAGCTCTAAACCGTCTTATGCCTCTCGTTTATGACGAGCTTCATCGCTTGGCCCGTCGTTACATGGGGGCAGAGCAGACGGGCCATCCCCTTCAAACCACAGCTCTTGTACATGAGGTTTATCTCCGACTGGTAGATGCAAACTCCATCGACTGGCAGAACCGGGCCCACTTCTACGCCATTTGTGCGCGCCTGATGCGTCGTATTCTGGTTGATTTTGCCAGGACGCGAAATTATCAAAAACGAGGAGGCCGTTTAGCGCATATACAGCTAGAGGAGGCCGCGACCGTTCCTGAAGCGGTAGGCTCCGAGATGCTTGCCGTGGACGAGGCCTTGAAACAATTGGCTGCTATTGACTCCCGTAAGAGTGAGGTGGTCGAACTGCGGTTTTTCGGCGGTCTAACTGTCGAGGAAATTGCCGCCGCCCTGCGAGTTTCCCCCGAGACCGTGATGCGAGACTGGAAGCTAGCAAAAGCCTGGCTCCTCCGTGAGCTCAGTCACGAGACCCCCCATGAGACCTGAGCGCTGGCTCCAAATCGAGGAACTCTTCCATTCGGCATGCGACTTGCCGGACGTCCAGCGCGATTCCTATCTTCAGCGGGCATGCAAAGGAGATGAGAGTCTCCGACTCGAAGTCGAGACTCTTCTGAAACACGGCGCCACTCCGCAAAGTGTACTGGAACAACCCGCAATCGCGGTCATGGCCAAGGCCACAGTTGCGGACGAATTCTGGTCCGGCATCACGTTCCTGGAAGGCAAGACGATCTCTCACTACCGCATTCTCGAACCGATCGGCAGGGGTGGCATGGGAGTGGTTTACAAGGCAGAAGATCTGAGACTTGGGCGCTACGTCGCTCTGAAGTTGTTGCCACATTTCCTCGCGAGCGACCCTCAGGCGCTCCAGCGATTTGAGCGCGAGGCCCGCGCGGCTTCGGCGCTAAATCATCCCAACATCTGCACCGTGTACGAAATCGACGAGAGTGAGAATCTCCACTTTATCGCCAATGAGCTGATTGAGGGCGAGTCGCTCAAGGAACGAATCTCTCAGGGCCAGTTCAAGATTCCGGAAGTCTTGAATATTGTCGTCGACATGTGCAGTGCGTTAGAAGCCGCGCACTCCGTGGGCATCATTCATCGCGACATAAAACCATCAAACATTGTTCTTAAGGCTCACGGACACGCCAAGTTGGTCGATTTTGGCGTGGCCAAGCGAGTTGATCCGGTATCAGAACTGCAATCAGATAGCCTCATGCCGGTCCCTGAGACCGCTTTCGAATTGCGCTTGACCAGTCCGGGTGCGGCGCTTGGGACTGTGGCCTACATGTCGCCCGAACAGGCCAGCGGACAGGAAGTTGACGCGCGCTCTGATCTTTTTTCATTGGGCGTAGTGCTTTACGAAATGGTTACGCTCAAGCATCCGTTTCCAAGGACCGATATGGGCGAGGTCGTACGTGCCATTCAATTTGAGTCGCCCTCTTCCATCAAGCAGATCAACACGGCTGTCCCATTCGAGTTAATCAGAATCATAACCAAAGCGATGGAAAAAGATCGCTCCCGGCGATATCAAGATGCGGCTGCGATGCGAGCCGACCTGCAGCGGCTTCGTGACCGTTTGGAGGAAAGGGCCGGCAAGAGGAAAGCGGCCTTCGCTGCGGCGCTGTCCATTGTGCTCCTCGTCACAGCTGGGGCCGCTTCCTGGCGAGTCCTGCGCGTGCGCGAACGGATCTCGGGGAAGCCATCCAAAGCTGCTCCGGAAATCAAGTCCCTTGCTGTCCTGCCACTCAAAAATCTCACGGGCGACGCCTCACAAGAGTATTTTGTGGATGGGATGACGGAGGCGTTGATCGGCAACCTCACCAAACTCGGATCCTTGCGGGTAATTTCAAGCACATCCGCGATGCATTACAAGGGGAGCCATAAGGCGCTGCCAGAGATCGCGAGCGAGCTAAAGGTCGACGCGGCAGTCGTAGGATCGGTGCTCCGATCGGGGGATCGAGTTCGTGTCAGCGCCCAGCTGGTCGACGCAACAAATGATCGGAATCTCTGGGCTCGGGATTACGATAGCGACATGCGCGACATCCTTCAGTTGCAGAATGAGTTGACAACCGCCGTGGCTCAGGAGGTCGGGGGCAAATTGGCTGCTCAAGACCAAGCACGACTAGCGCCCAGCGGGAAGGTGAAACCCGAAGTGTACGACGCCTATTTAAAAGGTCGTTATTTTTCCAATCGCCCCATGGAGGATGAACTGAAAAGGGGTGTAGCTTACTTTCAGGAGGCAGTCCGCCTCGATCCAAATTACGCTCCCGCATATTCGGGTTTGGCCGACGCCTATAGCATCCTTGGTTTTGTCGGGGCCGAAACGGACCAGCCGAAACAACTGGCGATCGAGGCAGCGAACAAAGCGATTTCTCTCGACGATTCACTGGCCGAAGCACATGCATCCTTGGGCTTTATCCTTCATCGCTATGAGCAGGATTGGTCTGGAGCAGAAAAGGAATACCGTCGCGCCATCGAACTGAATCCGAGCTACGCTACGGCGCATAGATTTTATGGCGTATACCTGCGTGGCATTGGACAGGACGAACTCGGATGCGAGCAACATCGGCTGGCTCGCGCGTTGGACCCGTTGAATCCCCTTACAACTAACGGTTGGGCTAGATGCGTTTATGAGGCGGGTCATTTTGATGACGCTGTCCGCATTGAACAGGAGATCCTTGAAATCGATCCGACCAATCTCGATTCGCTTTGGACACTTGGAGAAATGTATGAAAAGAAAGCCATGTTCCCCGAAGCGATCGAGCAATATCAAAGAGGACTCGAAGCCACGCACAGGAAGGCATTCATTCCGTACTCGCTCTTGGCATCTGCCTATGCTGGGAGCGGCCAGACCGAGGAGGCCGAACATATCCTTCGAGAAATGAATCGAAGATTTGGCGAAGACAAATGGATCTCTGCGGGCGTCCACGCGCGAATGGGGCGGAACGAGCAGGCGATACGCGAATTAACAGAGGATGTGGCGGATTGCAGCCCAGGCACATGTGGACCGGCAGCTTCCTTATACATCTCGAACTGGAGGTTCGATCCGCTTCATTCTGACCCGCGATTTCAGGCTTTGCTCAGGAAATTCAACTATCCAGCTTCTGCCTTTCGCAAATAGCGTGTGCTTTAGAACTGGAGCTGGGCTTTCAGCTGAATCATTCGGGGAGCGTTGTCACCTCCCACACTACCGAGCAAGCTGGTTGGAGGCGTCGCAAGGTAAAAGATCTGGCCGAAGGACTGGTCTTGGATCTGATTATCAGGGAAACCAAAATTCGGATGGTTGAAAAAATTAAAGAATTGAAATCCTATTCTCAGCGTTGCCTTCTCCCACTTGGGTAGTTTCGAATCCTTCGCTATGGCAAAGTCTGTGTTGAAGTAGCCTGGACCGCGAAAGTGGTTGCGACCCTGCGCAAATTCCACGAGCGGGCCACTGCACGGGCCTGTTGTGCCCGGCAGATTCCCTGCATTAAAGTCTGTCTCACATCCCGACTGAATGAATCGCGCATACGGGTTGGAGGTTGTGCCGTCGGCCAGGACCTGAGGCGGCTGGCACGGGTGAGCGCCAGGCGGAAACGCCGCCCCGGCGCCACAAGAGACTGCCGAGCCCACCGGCGCCGCGGGAACAGCATAGATCGGTCCGTAGAAATTGTTTGTGTTAAGGCGACTTGCTTCCAAGCCATCGAACACGGTGTACGGAAAGCCGGTCCGCGCGAAGATTGTTCCGGCGATTTCCCATCCATCCAGCAAAAGCCCCGGCCCATGACCGCGCAACATGCGCCTTATGGGCAGCTGCCAAACATAACTCGCGTTGAAGGAGTGGCGGACGTCAAATTCCGCCGACCCGTAGCTCCCGCGGATGTTGTTTGGGTCCTGGGGGTAGATCGAACTTGCTGAGGTGAACGAAAATCCCAACCCGCCATTGGAGGCTTCGTCCAAGGCGTGGCTGTATGTGTAGTTTGCCTGGAGTATTCCTTGACCGAATCGATGTTGGAACGAGACCACCATGCCATCGTAATTCGAAATGGCGACCGAGCTCAGTTCCATCACTTGACTGAACCGCGGATCGGCACATGGCCGTACAAGTTGGTCTGTACATAGCCTGGCCGGAAACGAAGCGAAGCCCCATGCGTTCGCCGAAGGATTTTGGATCAACAGGTGAATCCCGTGATGGCCAAAGTAGCCAACACTCAATGTTGTGCTTGGCCCGAGCGCCTGCTGCAATTCGAGACTCCACTTTTGATATTGCGGTGAGTTGATGAAATGCGTGGAATTGTTAAACGCCGGCGGGAAAAACTGGGGAATTTGGGCCCGGATTTCCCGGAGAGTTGCACCGGAAGCGAAGCCCTCGACAAAGGCCGCATTCGAGTTTGCCGCGTCCTTGAAGAGGCTGCTGGTCTCGTTGGGAGTAAGATTATTGCCGATGACAGTGAACTGGTTGAAGAGTGGAGCATTGGCCCGAAAATTCAAAACCAAGTTGGCAGGTAAAGGATCGTAGAAGATTCCTGCGCCGCCTCTCAGCACGGTGTTGTGCGAAACGCCAAAAGGTTGCCAAGCAAAACCGAATCGCGGCAACCACAGAATGTTGCTGATCTCTTCGTAGGCCTGTTTCTGATTCACCAAGATGGCCTGATTATACGGTTGGTTCGGATCGTGGCTGATCGATGCGAAGGACCCGGCGAGTCTTGCAAAACAACGCTCGTGACAAATGGGATTGGATTGATGTTCTCCTCGTAACGTAACGGTTAGGGTCAAGTTCGGACGAACGTGCCATTCGTCCTGCGCATACAGGGCCAAATTGTAGAAAGCGACGTGCTGGGAACCCGATGAGCCGAACGACTGAATCAGTTGTGTGTAGTCGTTCCCCGGCGAGGCAAGATCCACACCGCCTTGATAAAACGCATCTAACGTCTGTGGCGACAAGATTCCCACACGATTTCGAGTTGGGGGAAGCAGCGTCCAGTCGTCACGCAGAAAGTACTCACCGAAGCCTAATTTGTGTTTGCCGCGCACAACAGAAAGATCGTCGGCAATTTGGTATTGGGTTGCGTTCTTTCCATTCGGAATGAGCCAATCCAGTCCACCCAAGTCCGTGAACGACAATCCAGAACTTTCCCAACTGAGGACTGTGGGAAATGTCGAATAGGCCTGCGAGGGGTTTACAAGCTTGAAAACTAGACTGGCCCAATAGGCCCCTATCGTAAATTGATTCGAAACAGACGGGCCAAAGGCATGGTTTTCGAGAAATTGTCCTTGCCACCATGGTCGATTGGTTGTGGCGTTAAAGGCTGGATTGATCGGGTCGGAATTGGTGGGCTGCCTTCCGACATCATATTGCACCAGGAGAAATGCTCGGTCTTTGGTTCCTACATTCCAATCGAGTCGTCCGGAGAGCAGAAATTCGCGGGTTGGCTGGCCCGTCACGTTCGACTCAAAAGAGACCGCACATGGCACGGTCGAGCCGAGACCGTTTGGCCCCTGAAAACCACCACAGCCTAACGGGTCATCAGGCGCACCAGGCGTGGCGCGGGTTGCCCCTGGGGTAGTGTTATATAGGCGAAAGATCTGCTTATAAAACGCATCGGAAGCGGACGTTGGCCCAAAGATGGAGTCTATGTTTGCGATGGTCGCTGCCTTAAACTGTGGACTTGGCATCACTATGGGAAAAGGTGCAGAGGGAATAAGAAGTTCCAGGCCCTCTGTATCGAAGAAGAAAAAAAGTGTGTCCTTTTTGATTGGGCCGCCAAACGAGCCGGCCCACTGATTGGCTATATCAAACGGGCGCGCGACTCCGTTAGCGTTATTGAACCAGTTGTTGGCGTTAAATACGCTGCCGTTCCAGTAGTAAGTGGCATTGCCGTGAAACTCGTTTCCTCCCGACTTGGAGACGTAGTTCACGTTTGCGCCAGCATATAGGCCAAACTGGCCCGAATAGCCGTTGCTCACCACTGTCGCTTCTTGAATCTGATTCTGTCCGAGCGACATGAAGCTCGCCCCGGTCATATTAACGCTGAACCCCATATCGTTGTAGTTCATCCCGTTCAGCGTAAAAAGATTGGATATTCCTGGCATCCCCAACGACGAAAAATTTCCCAGAGTGATCGCAGGGCCATTTGCATCCGTGTTCATGGCCACGCCGGGAGCGAGTTGGGCAATATAGGTGAGGTCGTTGCCGGGGTTCGGCACCTCGGAAACCTGCAGCTGGGTTATCGTGGTCGAGGAATCGCCGTTCTCGGCATTAAAAGGTGGGAGTTCTCCTTTGACCGTAACGCTCTCACTGATTGGTGCAACCGGGAGTTTGACGTTGATCGTTCTCGGCGGGCCTAAAAGGACTTCGACGGTGATGGCGGTTGTCTTGAGGCCTGGATGCATTACCTTAAGGACGTAGTTACCGGGCAGTAGAAAAGAAAAGAGGTAGAAACCGCCCGCATCGGTCTGTGCCTCTTGCAGAGTGTCGTTCGCCGTGTTTCGCAATTCGACGGTGGCGTTCGGCACAACGCGACTGGTCGCGTCTATCACTGTGCCAGTGAGGCCGCCAGTGGCCGTGGTCTGTCCCGCGAGGGTTTCCGCCAGGAGTAATATGAGTAACAGGGCGACGACAGGCGCGCATTGGCATCTGAATTTCATACAAATTCCTGCGATAAGCTTAAAGAGAAATCCAATGCTGCCGGAACGGTACAGCAACTTCAAAAGATGCGCAATCGGAGAGAATCGACCGGCGCCTTTGAGCCACCAATCTCGTCGCTATCATCAGGATCGGATGCAAATCAGACTGCGGTTCAAAAGAAACACAAGGCGGATTGCGACGCTTCGGGGTCTGCCAAATCCAATCAAACAGGGCTCCTAGCAGTTCCTGTGACGCGGGATTCCCCATTCTCTGAGCTTGTTCCTAACTCCAAAAGACCGCAGTTGATCCGATAGTCGGCTATTCGTTGAAGTGACTCCCTGGCAGATGAGAGCCTTGTGTTCTTCCCGGATGAGTGGCAAACCGAAAATGTTCCGGGTCCCGTTCTGGGAAGTTCCAGCGAAGTGCGTCGGCTAATCAAATTCGTGCCGGGACCAACCCGGCTGCTACCGGGACGAAAACGAGTCAATGTTAAGGGTTAGTATTGGAAAATCTAGGCGTGCGAGGGTACCCTATCTTTTCGGAAGCGGATAGTGAACTCAAAACCAAAAGTTCGCAATTCGTAAAGGTCGGTGCGGATTTTCACATTCTTTCACCCAGGGGTTTTCACCATCATTCACCCACCCCCGGGTTTTGCTTTTAGGTTTCTAGCAGTTTCCTTTCTCCGTGGCAATCGGCAACGGCAGTTGGTCTGACTTTTGGGGCGGACGCCCATTTCTGGCTCGAAGCTCGAGAAAAATCTTGTTGGGATGATCGTGGCTGCATTTTCAGCGGGCCCGTGAACTCGGATCGGCTGCGGGCGATTTCACCGATAAACTTCTGAGCGGGGAGTTCCCCTGGAGCCGACTGCGCCGCCCAGCAGTGGAATCAGCTGGGGCTTTTCCTCCGCCTCAAAGACCTCCAGGGGGACTCGCCGGATGGTTCCGTGGATCCGACGGCCGGCAACTTCGCGACACCAGACCAGGGCACGACGCGCTACGTCGTCGAGATCGATGAACGTCTCCCCTTTAAAGAAGCGCTCCCGTATATAGGCCACGCTATTTTCAACAAGCGGCTTGTCCTGGGGATGGCGCGGCCTGGCTGGATCGGGCAGAAAGCCCCGATAGTTGGCGTACTCCAGAAAGGTCCGGTTGAAGCGCGGCGTGTAGGGATCGGCTCGATCGATACAAGCCTTCATTCCGTCCAGGACCACACGCCGGGGACAGCCTCCCAAAAACAACCAGATGCGTTCGAAGCAATCGATGACCGTGGGCAGATCCTGTTTGAACACCGGGATCACGCAGCTGAGCCGGCTGTAGCCCAGCGTCAGGATGAAGCCGTGGACCATACGCGGTTGGCGGCTACCAAGTTCCTGCAACGGACCAAGTCGGCCAAAGTCGACTTCGGCCATCTCGCCCGGCAGGCTCTCCGCCCGTCGTACGGTGATCGCCGAAGCAGTTCCGAAATCGCACCACTTCCGCGCAAACCGATACAAGCTGCTATAGGAAACCACCAGGCCCTCGCGTCCCAACAGTTCGTGCACCTTGCTCAACAGCAGGTGGTCTTTGTCCAGCCAGGCTCGAATCTGCTCGGTTCGCGGCTTCAACCGCTGCTCTGGCTCGCTGCTGGCGACAGCCGTACCCGGCCGGCCCATGCGCTGCCGGATCACTTGGAGCTTGCCTTCGTCGGGCCACGGCGTTTCCTGCCCGATTCCCTCTTTCTCCGCGAAACGCACGATCCGCCGTACGGTGTTCCGGTCCGCACCGGTCGATCGTGCTATAGCTCGAATCTTCTCCCCGGCCAACCACCGCCGGATGATCTGATCAATGTCCATCCTCCTCACCTCCCGGTATGCCATCTCCTGTCCTCCTGGAGAACTGGTTGGCACACCTGCTCGTTCAACCGCAATGGGGGGTGGGTGAATGATCCTGAAAATGTGGGTGAAAGTTGGTGAAAACGGGTGGGTGAAAGTTAGTGAAAAACTACCGCCTCAGGTGGTCGGTAGATCCTGAAAATTCACAGTCGGGGAGCCATTCTTCCTCTTTGGTTTCACACTTTTACGAAAAAGCTGACACCGACACTGTTTGGGTGCAATTGGGTGCAAATCCGATTTTCTGTTCAGGAATTTCGAATCCAATGCCCACTTGCTCCACTACCTGCTTTCGAAACGTCACGTCCTCTTTTAGCTTACTCGCCAGAAACTGCTGCTTGTTAGGCCGCCGCCGGTATTGGGGTGACTCGGTATCCGAGCTTTTCGGCTTTGGACTTGAGGCGCTTGATCTGTAACTCTCGGTGTCGAATCTCGTAGAAGGCTGCTCCTTGGTCCACGTATTTCATCCCGTAGCGCAGCATGCGGTAGACCAAGCGGGCCAGCTTGGCGGCCATGGCCTTGATGGCGATGGGAGCGCCTAGCCTGGTTCGCAGTCGACGGAATTGCGCTCCGAGATAGGTTTTGCTTTCCCGCAACGTGCTGGCGGCCATCTTCAAGGCGATACTGATCGGATTGTTGGTCGGGAGCCGGCCTTTCCCAATGACCTTATTCCCGCTGATGCGATTATCGGGACAGAGCCGCAACCAGGAAACAAAATGGTTCTCGGTCTTCCATTTGCCCATGTCGTACCCAGCTTCGCTGATGACCGTCGTCGCGGTGATGACATCGATGCCGTCGATGCGGGTTAGGTCCGTACCGGTCATGCGAAACAACCCTTCGCGCAAGTCGAACTGCGGCTTGTTCGCCCTCTTCTTCTTGCGCCGTCCCTTGCGGTTCTCTTCGGGCAGTGGGGCACCGTGGCTCCGATCCTCTCGCTGCTGGAGATACTGCTGGAGCTGGCGATCGCACTCCGCCATCTGCTTCTGGCAGAACTCGTAACCCTCATGCTCTTGCTTCAACACGAACAGCAAATCCTCTTGCCAGTTGCCTTCCAGACTCTGCGCAATCTGCTCCTCACTCGCTTTCACCCGGGGATCCCGAAACTCAGCCAGTTTACGCGGATCGTGTTCGCCTGCCAGAATAGCCTTGATGATGGCCTGTCCGGTTGCTCCGCTGATATCGGTCAACACATTGGCCAACTGCAGATTCATCTGCGTCAGCGCCTTCTGCATCCGCAGAATATGCCGACCCGCACTCTGCACGAGATCGTTGCGCTGTCGCCAGTAGGTCCGCATCACGCGAATCTCTTGTGATGGCCGGAACGAATTTCGCAACAGTCCGTAGGTGTGTAGCTTCATCAGCCATTGACTCTCCTGCACGTCGCTCTTCCGCCCGGGCAGATTCTTCGTGTCCCGGGCATTCACCAGGTACACCTCCAAACCCGCTTGTTCCAGAATGTCGTATACCGCGACCCAATAAACTCCGGTGGATTGCATCGCGACGGTTCGGATCCTGCATTGCTTCAGCCAAGCGGCCATGGTCTTGAGTTCGGCGGTGGTGCATCCGAACTCCCGTACCGATTGGCTATCTCGGCCTGACGGTACTGCTACGTAGTGAGATTCGTTGCCGATATCAATGCCACCAGCGTCGGGATGTATCACTTCTAGGCTGAGGTCTTCGGTCTGCATCTTCCGCATCATCTCTCGTCGTTGCTTGCGGTTCATCTCGTGCCAATGGTGCTGCGTTGGATGGTTGGTTGCTCTTTTGTTTTGCTCCTCTGGCTTGGATTTCATGCTAACCTTCCTGTGCTGAATTCAACTTGGCTCGGCCCGGTTGGCGAAAACTACACAATCTCGCCAGCGGGGTCGGGCCGTTCTCCTTTTCAGGACAACGCCCGCCGCCATCTACACAATCGCCAGAACCGGAGCCATGCTCTCCATCGGGCAGGAACGCTCCAGGGAAAATGCGGCCTTAGCTGCCGAACCAGGTTGTGCCTCGGATTTTAGTTGGGTTACACCATAACTGGCGAGCTCTCGACAAGAGTTTCAGGCTCATACAACCACCGCAAAGCGGTGGCCGCTGCTCTCCAGAAACTCCACGTGCTTTAGGCGGCGGTAGATTGGACTAGATGGAACCCCAAAGTGGCGGCTTTGAGCTTGAGATGCTTGATCTCTCGGGTGCGCTGTTGAACTTCGTAGTAGCGTGATCCATGGTCTACAAATTTGGTGCCGTAACGGAGCATACGATAGATCAAGCGGGCTAGCTTGGCGGCCATGGCTTTGATCGCAACCGGGGTGTCTAGTCTGGCTCTGAGTCGACGGAACTGCGCTCCAAGATAGCTCTGACTTGTTCGCAGGTTGCTGGCCGCCAGCTTTAAAGCGACGGTCACTCGATTGCTCGTCGGCAGCCGCCCTTTTCCAATGATTCTCTCTCCGCTGATGCGATTGTCGGGAGCGAGCCGCAGCCAGGAAACAAAATGGTGTTCGTCCTTCCATTTGATCATGTCCCAACCCGCCTCGCTGAGAATCGTAGTGGCGGTCATGACGTCAATACCATCGATCTGGGTTAGGTCTGTGCCCGTCATGCGAAACAACTGCTGTTGCAAGTCGAACTGCGGCTGATTCCCCTTCTTCTTCTGCAGCCGATCCTTCCGCTTCTCTTCCGGCAGGGTGGCCCCTTGGCTCCGGTCCTCCATCTTCTGGAGGTACTGTTCGAGCTGGCGATCGCACTCAGCCATCTGCTTTCGGTAGAACTCGAAAGCCGCTTGTTCCTGCTTGAGCACAAACAAGAGATCCTCTTGCCAGTTTCCCTCCAAGCTCCGCGCGATGTCCTGCTCACTTGCTTTGACGCGTGGATCTCGAAACGCCGCTAGCTTCTGCGGATCGCGTTCGCCCGCCAGAATGGCCTTAATGATCGCTTGCCCGGTCACTCCACTCACATCACTCAAGACATTGGCCAACTGCATATTCATCTGTATCAGTGTCTTCTGAATCCTCTGGATGTGCCGTGCCGCCGACCGCACCAGATCATTGCGCTGTCGCCAGTACGTCCGCATCGTGCGGATCTCCTGTGGCGGCCGGAATGAATTTCGCAACAGGCCATAGGTGTGCAGCTTCATCAGCCACTGACTCTCCTGCACATCGCTTTTCCGCCCTGGAAGGTTCTTCGTCTCCCGCGCGTTCACCAAGTAGACTTCCAAACCCGCCTGCTCGAGAACGTCGTACACCGCGATCCAGTACACGCTCGTGGATTGCATGGCTATGGTCCGAATCCGGCACTGCTTCAGCCAATCGGCCATAGCTCTCAGTTCCGCTGTCGTGCAGCCGAAGCGCTGCACCGGCTGGCTGTCCCGGTCCGGTGGAACCGCTACGTAATGGGATTCGTTACCGATGTCAATACCAGCGGCATCGGGATGTATGAGCTGTAAGGAGAGGTCTGCGCTTTGCATTTTCCGCTCCAGGTCTCGCCGTTGCTTGCGGTTCATGTGGCGCCAGTTGATTTGGTTCGAGTGCCCAGTGGATTTTTCGGTTGGCTCCTTTTGCTTGGCTTTCATGGAAACCTCTTGTGTTCAATTTCGACGTGGCTCGGCCCGGTTGACGAAACTTCTCAATCTCTCCATCGGGGTCAGGCCATTCTCCTTTTCAGGACAATGCCTGCCACCACCCACACAATCGCCACTCCCGGAGCCATGCTATAAATCGGGCAGAAACGCTCCATAGAACAGACGGCCTTAGCTGCCGAGCCAAGTCGTGCCACAGATGCTATCTAACTACCGCCCGGACTGCTCGCTGTCAGTCTCTGCCGGAGTTTCTGGTTCATACAACCACCCCGCAGGGGTGGCCAAGGCTATAAACGTCCATCTTATATGCAAGTCGGTAGAACGAAAGACTACAGCCCTGTTCGCTCTAGAATAAAAGAAAAGGCGTTGGCGATTCGGCTCGTTCGGGGCTGAATACTATGGCCGGTTTTTTGGTGACCCCATATGGCCGGATTGATGGTGACCCTTGAGGCTACGAAGACCAGATAGGAGAGTTTTTCGAGAGTATATAACCAATTAGCCTGTTACCGAAGCGACCGCTAAGAATAGAACTGTCCGTGAACTGGTATTTGGCCGGAGTGAAAACACCTTTTGGTGACAAGGACATACCGCGCATCCGACAAAAAGGATGCCAAACCGAGGATTGTTCTGTCGTTTTCTTAGTAGAAGAGCTAAGAGGCTCGTTCAAATCTAAGCCTGTGATATTCATATGCGAGTAGGGTTTAAACAATCGAGTTGCTAACTTAGATACTAGAACTAGCCAAAAATGAACAAAAACAGACTTGTCTTACTTAGCCCTAAGACAGGTATTTTAGCTAAAGCCTATGGTCTATACCTATAATAAGGAATGTCTAAAGGGGCCATATTAACCTCAGGGGTCACCCAAAACCGGCCAATGAGGGTCACCTCAAAACCGGCCAACGAGAAAGCCCGGGACATTGACTCCGACAGGAGCCCTTATAGGCTCCTTCGGCATGAGCAATGTCTTGAGCGAAGAAAAGAAACAACAAGTCATCGCACTCGGGAAGCTCGGATGGCCCTTACGGCGCATCGAGAAAGCCACGGGTGTACGTCGAGAAACAGCAGGCGCTTACCTGAAGGCTGCCGGGATCGCGGTACGACCACCGGCTGGCTGGGGACGGCGAGCGCCGGCAAAACCGGCCAACGGGGTGACCACCGACTTTAGCCAGCCGATTTCACCTCCGACTGGCAACCAAGAGCAGGCCACCAGTGCCTGCGAGCCGTACCGCGAGCTGATCCAGCAGGGACTCGGTCGTGGCCGGAATGCCATGGCCATCTGGCAGGACTTGGTCTCCGATCACGGCTTTCCCCACGGCTACCAGACCGTGAAGCGTTTTGTTCGCAAGCTGCGCGGATCCGAGTCGCCACAAGCCGTGGGGATCATCCTCACCGCCGTTGGAGAAGAGGCCCAGGTCGATTATGGGTCAGGTCCGATGGTGCGTGACTCGCAGAGCGGCAAGTATCGCCGAACGCGACTGTTCGTACTGACACTCGGCTACAGCCGCAAATCCGTACGCTTGCTGGTCTGGCGTTCGAGTGCACGCATCTGGGCCGAACTTCATGAGAAAGCTTTTCGCCGATTGGGGGGTTGCGTCAGAGTTGTGGTCCTGGACAACCTGAAAGAAGGCGTGCTGCTTCCCGACATCTACGATCCCCTTCTCAATCCCCTGTTTCGAGATGTCCTCGCACACTACGGTGTGGTGGCGCTACCTTGCCGGATTAAAGACCCTGATCGAAAAGGAAAGGTCGAGTCGGGGATCGGCCACACGCAGAAAACACCTCTGAAAGGGATGCGCTTCGAGAGCCTGGAAGAAGCGCAGGCGTATCTGGATCGCTGGGAAGAACGCTGGGCCGACACGCGCATCCATGGCACGACGAAACGGCAGGTAGCGGTCATGTTCGCCGAAGAAAAACCGCACTTGCTCCCTCTGCCTCTGGAACCGTTCCGCTATTACCAATACGGAGAACGCGTCGTTCATCTGGACGGTTGCGTGGAGGTGGAAGCCGCCTATTACAGCTTGCCGCCGGGATGGATCGGACGGCCGGTGAAGGTGCAGTGGGATGAACTGCACGTGCGCATCCTCCATCCGAATACCAACCAACTTCTTCGCGAGCACCTGCGTCAGAAACGCGGGGGATATCGCATCCAGGAAGAAGACCACCCCAAGAAAATGCCGCTGAGCACGGCGCAACTGTTGCGGCGCGCCGAACATGCCGGATCCCAGATCGGCAAGCTCTGCCAGTTGATCTATCAGCGGCAAGCAGAGACAGGCATCCGCCGCATCCTGGGAGTGCTTTCCCTGATCAAGAAATACGGGGCCGCCGCGGTCGAAGACGCCTGCGCCACCGCTCTGGACATCGGCGTTGCAGAACACCGCTTCGTGCGCCGTTATCTGGAGCGCCGCCCACACCCGCAAATGTTTTTGCGCCAGATCGATCCCCTAATTCGCGAGCTCACCGAGTATCGCGATTTCATCAATCTCAAAATCAAGGAGCAACCAGAATGAATCTGATCGAGTTGAATCGTTACTTACGGCAACTGCGTCTCGGCGGCATCGCTGCGGTACTAGAGACGCGCCTGCAGCAAGCACAAACGGAACCGATGGCCCCCATCGACTTCCTTTCCTGTCTGGTATCCGATGAACTGACTCGTCGCAGCGACCGACTGCTGGAACGGCGCCGAAAACAAGCGCAATTTCGCGACCCGCAGGTGACGCTCGACAACTTCGATTTCAACTTCAACAAGAAGATGAATCGGAGCATGGTCTTCGATCTGGCGACGGCCACGTTCATCGCTCGCCGCGAAGATGCACTTTTTCTGGGTCCGCCCGGCACCGGGAAAAGTCACTTGGCCCAGGCCATCGGGCAGGCGGTCATCGGCCAGGGCTATCGGGTGATCTACCGGGAGGCGCACGTCCTGCTCGAGGAAATCGCCGAAGCGGCCCTGGACGGAAAACGCAAAGAGCACATGGAACTGCTGTCCACCGTGCCTCTGCTGATCATCGATGACTTGGGAATGCGCAAGTTAGGGCCCACAGCGGCAGAAGAGCTGCTGGAGATCGTCATGCGCCGTTACGAACGCACCAGCACGTTGGTGACGTCGAACAGACCGGTCGAGGACTGGGGAAAACTGCTCGGTGACAGCGCGGCCGTCACCGCTATGCTCGACCGCCTTCTCCACCACGGCCATATCCTCAAATGCGGGCCGCGGAGCTGGAGAACCAAGTTGCCGGCGGAACAATGAGCACCACGTCGAAAAGTAGCCAGAAAGCCACAACCTGAACTATGGGAGACCTTGAGAAAATGCACCCACGGCCCTGTAAACGAGATTTTTTCGGGCTTCGAGGAGGAAATGGCTCTCCACTTCGAAATCTCGGAGATTAAACTTGTAAGGAAAGCGAACGGCAGAGTACAACATCTAAGTCCCGGGCCACATCCGTTGGCCGGTTTTGACCTGACCACCGTTGGCCGCTTTTGACCTGACCACTGAGGATATTAAAGTCTTTGGTCATTAGCTATAATAAGAATCTCACTCTCATGCTTAACTATAATTAGGCGCACATATGGACCCCACTCAGTTTACGGACAAAGCTCCAGGGAAACTTGTCAAGAACTCCGAGAACCAATGGACATTTATCCCAAATTCGTTGCCGCCCAAATTGGAATTAACGCCAGAGACACTCAAGCTTCTGTCGGAAGCTGATCAAAAGCTTGGCGAACTCGCGGGAGTTGGGAAGATGCTGCCTAACCCCCGCATGCTCATCGGTCCATTCCTACGCCGTGAAGCTGTGCTGTCCAGCAGAATTGAGGGCACTTTAGCCACGGAAGAGGAGCTCCTGTTATTCGAGATTAATCCGTCTGGCGACGTGAAGAAACCAGATGTCAAGGAGGTCGCAAACTATGTCCAGGCACTCGAATATGGCTTCAAAAGGATTAAAGATCTACCTGTTTGCCTCCGATTGATTCGCGAACTGCATGAAAAATTGATGGAGGGTGTAAGGGGGGCGGGTAAGGGCCCTGGCGAATTTCGCAAGATTCAGAACTACATAGGAAAGAGGGGTGAGTCAATTGAAAAGGCACGTCTTGTGCCACCCCCAGTAGTTGAATTAGGTCAAGCTCTCAATGGCTTCGAAAAATTTCTCAGTGAGCGCAGTGAATTCCCACTTCTTATAGAACTGGCCCTCACGCATTATCAATTTGAGACAATCCATCCTTTTGTCGACGGCAATGGTCGGATTGGCAGGTTGTTGCTCTCCCTTCTATTGTGTGAGAGGGGTCCTCTACCGAAGCCGCTGCTTTATTTAAGCGCGTATTTTGAGAATCATCGCGAACAGTATGTGGATCTACTGCTCGCTGTGAGCCAAAAGGGTGATTGGTTTGCTTGGATCAACTTCTTTCTTCGCGGGGTTGCAGAACAATGTGAGGACGCAACCACTAGATCTCGAAAGCTGTTGGAGCTCCGGCAGAGATACCGGATGAGAATGCAAAAGGCTAGAGCGTCTTCATTGGGCTTGGATTTAGTCGACGCGCTGTTTTCGAGCCCGGCGATAACGATTCCCGCGGCTGCGGAGCGACTAAAGATTACATATCCCAGTGCACAACTCATAGTAAGAAAACTCGAAGCGAACGGGATCCTAAAAGAGGCAACAGGGAACCAGAGGAATAAGGTCTATTTAGCTTCGGAGATTCTTGAAATTGTCACATCTCCAATGAAACCGGAAGCGCCGGCGCCCGCGCTGCATCTGCAAGCGCAGGAGACAGGGCACAAAGAGAAACCCATCGAAATCGAAGCCGCAGGAAAGAAATAGGAAAAAAAGCCAGGGAAATCAGGAAGCTTGAAACCATAACCCATCTCGCATTTCACGCAAAATCGAGTTTTTGAGTTATGAGCGTGTGACACTCAAGTGCGCGAACGGATGAAAACTCGAGAGTGTCACCAAATTGTCACTAAAACTGGCGCAAAACGGGCAAAAACAAAGCAAATCCAGAAAAATGAAACCGTCGCTATCTTGCGGCTGGCAAAGGGATTTAGTTGAGTTTTGTGTTAGATAGCGAATCGGCGATTTTATTTTTCAAGTTCACCGGTTTCAACCGGTCTTTCACTGATATCAATTTGAATCTATTCCCATCTTGACCCCTGCTTTGATGCGAGGAGGCAGTCCCGGTGCGGATTCCGGGGGATCGTGATCAACGATCACCATCGCTGGGAATCGAGATTCCTGGATGATCGTGATCAGCGTTCCGACGGAAGATGATCAGTGATTCCGGGATGATCGTGATCAGTTATTGGTGATCCTCGGAACGGTGATCACGATGCCCCGGAATGTTTTCCACAGGGTGAGGTGACGCTGGACATCACAGAAGGCAAGCTGTTCCCCGAAGGCAACTTAGAGGAGCGACAGCGTGCCAACCAGGAGAATGTCCATGCGTAAGATCAAGGAAGTCCTCCGCCTCCGCTTTGAGCTGAGGCTGGGGCAACGGGAGATCGCCCGAGCTTGTTCGATCAGTCAGGGAGCCGTCCATAACTACCTGAAGAGGGCGGCAGCGGTCGGGATAGCCTGGCCGCTGCCGGAAGGCTGGGACGAGCAGCGAGCCGAGCAGGCATTGTTCGGAGAGCGGCAGGTGATAAAACGACTCCCCGAGCAAGTCCTCCCGGATTTTCCTGCCTTGCATTCTCAGTTGCAGCAGCATCGCCATCTGACATTGCAGTTGGCTTGGGAAGAATACCGGCAGGTGCATGCGGAAGGATACGGCTACAGTCGCTTCTGCGGGCTCTACCAACGGTGGCGCGGGAAGCAGGATGTGGTTCTGCGCCAGGAGTACAAGCCTGGCGAGAAGGGATTCGTGGACTGGGCCGGTGCAACGATTCCGGTACACGATCCGGTTACCGGCGAAGTCTGGCCAGCCTCGCTGTTCGTGATGGTGCTGGGCACGAGTTCCTACACGTATGCCGAAGCCACCCAAGACCAGCAGTTGACTGCCTGGATCAGCGCTCACATTCATGCCTTTGAATACTTTTCGGGAGTGCCCAGACTTTTGGTCCCGGATAACCTACGGACGGGAGTGAGCCGCGCGTGCCGCTACGATCCGGATCTCAACCCCACCTACCAAGAGATGGCCATGCACTACGGCGTGGGAGTTGTGCCAGCGCGCCCCTATCGTCCGAGAGATAAGGCCAAGGTAGAAGTTGGCGTACAAGTTGCCGAACGCTGGATCATTGCCGCCCTACGTCACCAGACGTTTTTTCGATTGGCGGATCTGAACAATGCGATTCGCGAACTGCTCGAGCGGTTGAACCAGCGACCGTTCAAGAAGCGCGAGGGATCGCGCGCCAGTGTGTTCGCAGCGGTCGAACGCACCGCTTTGCGAGCGTTGCCCGCCGAGCCGTTCGACATGAGCCAGTGGTCCTACGCCCGAGTCAACATCGACTACCACATCGCCTTCGATGCCAACTTCTACAGCGTGCCCTACACGCTGGTGCAGGAACGCGTGGAAGTTCGAGCGGCACCAACCACCATCGAAATCTTTCACAAGGGGCATCGGGTGGCCTCGCACGTCCGTGGTCATGGGAGAGAACAAGTGTTCACGCAGAGAGAACACCGGCCGAAGAGTCACCAAGCACATCTGGAGTGGACTCCCTCACGCATGGTGCACTGGGCCGAACAGATCGGACCGCACACGGCAAAGTTGTTAGAACGGATCCTCGCCGAAAAACCGCATCCGGAGATGGGCTATCGATCCTGCCTCGGGATCATCCGACTGGCCGAGGAGTACTCCTCGACCAGGATGGAAGCGGCTGCCGATCGGGCCATACGGACCGGTGCTTGCCGCTTCCAGAGCGTGAAATCGATCCTGAAGAACTCCCTCGACCAACAACCACTCCCAGAACCACCGCTGTCCCTTCCGCCATCGCATGACAACATTCGTGGCGCTGAGTACTTCGAGTAGAAAAGGAGAACTGATCATGTTGCAACAACCGATGAAAGAAAAACTCTATGCTCTCAAGCTTCAGGGAATGAGCGAAGCGCTGGAGCATCAGGAACAGGATGAAGCCACTCGGGAGTTGAGTTTTCTCGACCGTTTGGCACTGCTCGTCGATCAGGAGTGGAACTGGCGTCAGAACCAGGCCCTCACCAGAAGAGTCCTTGCGGCTCGCTTACGGGGAACTGCTTGCGTCGAGAACATCGATTATCGTGCCGAGCGAGGACTGAACCGGAGCGTGATCCGTGCGTTAGCCCAAGAATCTACCTGGGTGGCCAACCACGAACACATCTTCGTGCTAGGTCCGACCGGTGTGGGCAAGAGTTATGTGGCTTCGGCACTGGCGCAGAAAGCTTGCCGGGATGGCTATCGGGTGTACTACACGCGGGCGGCGGCGCTGTTCCGGGATCTGAACCTGGCACGACTCGAAGTTTTGATCGGAGAGATGTTTGGGTCGGACTGAAACTGACCGAAAGATTACGAACGAGCCGTGGTCGTCGATGCAGAGGGGAAAAGAAAACGAACAAGACCACTCCCAGGAGTGAATGGAGAGGTGTGCAAAAAAAAAATGAAAAAAAGACTTGACAGAGCCAGCATTGTTAGAGATGTCCGATTACCCGACTTCACAGGCACTTGGACTGATACTGTGGTCCCCTTCGCTAAACACAGCCTTCCCCACCAGGCCAAGAACGCCCACAAAAAAACTTGACATATAAACTACTGCTGTAGTAATTAGGCATACACACGTAGGAGGACAAAGTGGCAGAGCCCAAACTAGCGAAACTTGAACTGCAGATCATGGAGGCGCTGTGGACCCTTGGCAACGCCTCGATCCGCGAGATTCAAGAGGGTTTCCGTCAAAAAGACAGACCGGCTTATACCACGATCCAAACGACCGTTTACCGCCTCGAAGCAAAGAAAGCCGTGCGTCGCGTGAAGAAGGTCGGCAACTTTCACATTTTTGAAGCCGTAGTATCCCGCAATGCTGCACAGCGGAAGTTGATTGATGACCTGCTGGCGCTATTCGGCGGCAGGCGATTGCCGATCGTTACGCACCTCATCGAATCGGGGAAACTAACTCCGGAGGAACTTCGCGAGGCCCGCGCCGCGCTGCGAAAGGCGACGAAACAGGAGAAGCCGGAATGATCCCGAATAGCCTCCTACCCATCGCAAACCACTTGTGGCAATCCACGCTGTTTGCCGGGATCGCAGGTCTTCTGACTCTGCTCTTGAAAAACAACCGGGCGCATGCGCGGTATTGTCTGTGGCTAGCGGCTTCGGCGAAGTTCCTGGTCCCTTTTTCGCTACTGATGCTTGTGGGTGGGCTGGTTGGACGGCATTCGGTGGTCCTGCCTACGCCGACGCGCGTACCAGTTCTCGTCGAGCAGGTGAATGAGCCTTTTGTGGCCGAGGTTCCGTCAGGAGCCGTAGCGATGCCGCATACGTCGAAATCCGAGACTCATGTTGTTCCGATGCTGGTTGCGTTATGGGCGATTGGCTGCGGCGCTTTGTTGTTCTCGTGGTGGATGCAATGGCGCCGAATGCAGGTTGCCGTCCGCGCGGCGTCGCCGGTGCCTTTGGGGATCGGCATTCCAGCGCTGTCTTCGGCATCGATCCTTGAGCCTGGGGTATTAGGCGTATTCCGTCCGGTGTTGCTGTTACCGGACGGGATTGGGGATCGCCTCGCGCCCGCGGAACTTCAGGCAATTCTCGCCCACGAGTTGTGTCACGTTCGCCGCCGCGACAATCTGGCGACGTTGATGCACATGGTTGTCGAGGCTGTCTTTTGGTTTCATCCGTTGGTCTGGTGGCTGGGGGCCCGTTTGATGGACGAGCGGGAGCGGGCCTGCGACGAAGAGGTGCTGCGGATGGGGAGTGAAGCGGAAGCCTACGCGGAGGGAATCCTCAAGGTTTGCGAGCTGTACTTGCGATCGCCGCTCAAATGCGTATCGGGCGTGACCGGGGCACATCTCAAGAAAAGAATCGTGGCGATCATGGCGAACCGACCTATGCGAAACCTGAATCTGCCAAAGAAGGTGGGATTGGTGCTCGCCGCAATCCTGGCGATCGCGATTCCGGTGATTCTTGGCATCACCAACGCGCCTGAACTGCGGGCACAAGCCCAATCAGTCCCGAAACAGGATATAACCGGCACCTGGCAGGGCAAATTGATGGTGCCCCAGGCGCCTGATGGAGAATTACGAATTGTCTTTAAAATATTGAAGGCTGACGAGGGCGCTCTTAAGGCGACGTTTTACATGATTGACCGGCCCGTCCCGGGCTTGCCTGCCAGCGCGGTCGCGATTCAAGGCTCGAACGTTACTATAACGATTCCGGGAATCGGGGGCACTTACGAAGGCAAACTGGATGCAGACGCGATTACCCTAACGGGGAAGTGGACCGCGGGCGGAATGCCGATGCCTCTGACCCTGGCGCATGTGAAAGACGACGCCGCGTGGGAAATCCCGAAGCCACGGCCTGCACCTAGAATGATGGCTGCGGACGCCGATCCGGTATTCGAAGTAGCCACTATCAAACCCAGTGACCCGAAGCGGCGGCGGCTGTTCTCCATAGGGAGTACTGAGGTGAGCACCGTTGGCACGACGGTAAACGACCTGATCGTCTTCGCCTATGGCGTTCATGTCCGGCAGATCAGCGGCGCACCTGGCTGGGTTGGGTCGGACAAGTTCGATATCACCGGGAAGGCCGAGGGCGGGGGACAGCCCAACCCAACTCAATTCAAGACGATGCTTCAGAGACTCCTGGGGGATCGGTTTCAGCTCGCTTTCCATCGTGATAAGAAGCAGCTTCCGGTGTACGCACTGACCGTGGAAAAGAACGGGGCCAAACTGACCAGAAGCGAGGCCGCCAGTCCCTTCCCCAATCTGGTTCCCAGCGGGCCCGGTAATTGGCCTGTGCACAACGCCACCATGGAGGAAGTCGCGGGCGTCATGCAAGCACACCTGGATCGCCCGGTGGTGGATCAAACCGGGCTGAAGGGGCGGTTCGACTTCCAATTGCAATGGACGCCCGATGAGACGACTCAGTTCACCCCGCTTGGCGCGCCGGGCGAACCGCCGAAGCCTCCCGAGGGAGCCGAAACGCAACCGGATCTGTTCACGGCCATTCAGCAGCAACTGGGACTGAAGCTGGAATCTACCAGGGCGGAGACCGACGTGTTGGTGATTGACAAAGTCGAAAAGCCTTCGGAGAATTAACGATCCCCGTCGCTGCAGGAGGAATGAAAAATGAAGCAGCTGTGATAGAACTCAGGAGAATGAGTGCGAGTAAGAACCGTTTGCACGGCATGGGTTTTCGAAGTTAGCTACGTGATTCCGCCTTCCTTCCAGTTTACGCCAGCGCGAGGCTTGGTAGGTCCCGATTAACGGCATTCCCGTCCATAAGCCGCAAAGGGTGGTAATTGCGGCAACCTCAAGGTTAGCCGTCGGGAGGCGGCCAACCATGAGGAGCAAAAGTAAGAAACGGAAACCAACTCGGCGGAAAAGCAAGCTCGGCCTTCCGGATCTGGATCACGCCAAGGCCGCCGTGCTTGCTAGCCTGCGTTCGCCGGAATCGCAGCGCAGCTATCGGCATGCGATTGACGAGTTTGTCGGATGGTATTGTTCAGAACCTCGCTTGTCCTTCAACAAGACAGTTGTCACCCGCTACCGGATTCACCTCGAAGATCGCCGGCTGGCGCCGGGAACCACGAATGTGAGACTTGCCGCCGTGCGCAGGCTGGCAGACGAGGCGGCTGATGCCGGCTTGCTGAGCCCAGAGCTTGCGGCGAGTATTCGTAGGGTAAAGGGATCTAAGAAGTTGGGTGTTCGATTAGGGAATTGGTTAACCGCGGAACAGGCCCGCTCCCTCTGGCAGCTCCCGAACGCCGGAACGCTAAAAAGCAAGCGGGATCGAGCGATTCTGGCAGTTTTACTTGGCTGCGGGCTTCGCCGCCGAGAACTGTGCGATCTTACGCTCGATCATCTCCAGCGTCGCGAAGAACACTGGGCCATCATTGATCTCGTCGGAAAGGGGCGTCACATACGGACAGTCCCCGTTCCTGATTGGGTGAAGCGAACAATCGACGATTGGCTAACAGAAGCTGGTGTCATGAACGGCAGACTGTTCCGGCGCGTTTGTCGATCAGGCACAGTCTGGGGTGAGGGAATAACAGAAAAAGTGGTCCGGCATGTCGTCAAGGAATACGCCGCGAAGATTGGTGTATCGAAACTCGCCCCACATGATCTTCGGAGGTCCTGCGCCCGTCTCTGCCATGAGGCGGGTGGAGAGTTAGAACAGATTCAGTTTCTACTGGGGCATGTGTCCGACAGAAAAATACTATGTGCGGAAAGTAGATATGTGCAGTGGGTGTCCTAAGTCGCCGATTGTCAACGCGCGTGCTTGGCTGGACTCAGCATAATATCCTCGGTTGGTTGGCGAATCTCGACTCAGACCTGACATGCGCGGATGTCCCGCGATGAGTTACAAAGTCGCTTCCATGATCCCTTGCTGCAGCCCATCAGCTCGATTTCGCCCAGTGCGCCAGCGACAAGTCGCTTCAGTAGTAAGTTTCGCAAAACCAAAAAAGAATTGCTCCATGACGGACCTCCTCTGAAAAGCGGCAGTCTCCGTGGCCGCCAGGAGGTGCATCATGAAATCTTACGTGCTGTGATCCACGAGAAATGATCGGACTGACAAGCACTTACCGAAGCCACCCAACATAACCATCCGCTGCGCATAATATCGCTTATGTGCTGCAGCACATAAAGTCTATCTCGGCTGCAAACAGCGGCTCCGCGGCGCAGTGAACGACCGAATAGGGATTGAGCCAGACTCCTGAAATCCAGACATCGCTCCCAGCGAGACCATTTTTGCTCGTTTGCCGATTTCCACGACTCTCTGCGATGGATACGATCCGTATACTTCGAGGCAGACGAACCTCCCGGCCTCTAGACCGGAAAAGCCACCACCAGGTAGGGTACTGGTCACCACTTTTCCGTGAATCCGACTCTCCAGTAACTTCTTGATTGATAGTTCAAGTGTGGGC
Source organism: Candidatus Acidiferrales bacterium (assembly GCA_963775865.1). GTDB lineage: Bacteria > Acidobacteriota > Terriglobia > Acidiferrales > UBA7541 > Acidiferrum. The sequence continues at coordinate 76,257 of CAVZKU010000006.1, forward strand.
CGGGGTGACCTGCATGCCGAGTTGGGCGGCCTTCTTCCTGAGGAACTCGATTTGTTGTTGGCGATTTCTTCGCTCGTAGTACTCTGCGCCTTTGTCGACATACTGTTGGCCGTACTTCAGCATTCGATAGACCAATCGGGCAAGCCGATGAGCCATGGCGGTGATGGCTTTTGGGGCGCCGAGTTTGCTGCGCAAGCGTCGGTACTGCGCGCCGAGGTACGTCTGGCTTCGCAGTGAGGTCGAGGCCCCCAGCCGCAGTGCGTTGGCCGCGCGGTTGAGTACATGACGGGTTCCTCGTGCGAGCACTTTATCTCCACTGATGCGGTTGTCTGGACAGAGTCCCAGCCACGAAGCGAAGTGCGCCTCGGTTTTCCATCGGCTCATGTCCAGTCCCACTTCACTAATGACCGTTTGCGCGACTATCACATCGACGCCATCGATGCGCGTCAGATCGACTCCGGCGATGCGCTGCAGTTCATCGGCGAGATGGAAGTGCGGATTGTTCTTGTTTTGTTTCTTCTTCTTTTTCATGGGCAGCGCTTCCTTCACTGGTGGCGGGACGGTATCGGCAAAACCAGCTAGGTGCTTCTGTAATTCTTTGTCGCACTCGGACACCCGTCGCTGGTAGGTGTCATACATCTCGAGTTCCTGTTGCAGCACAAAGATGAGCTCTGGGCGCCAGTTGCCTTCCAGGCTTTTGGCAATTTCCCCGCGGCTGGCCTGAATCCGCGGGTGACTGAGTTCCGCGAGCTTTCGCGGGTCGCGTTCTCCGGCCACGATGGCCCGCACAATCAGCTGTCCGGTCACCCCACTCAGGTCGCTGATCACATTCGCGAGCTGAATATTCATTTGCGTCAGCGCTTTCTGCATGCGTTGCACACAGGTCGCCGCGCCCGTGACATGTTGTAACCGCTGTCGCCAGTAGGTACGCAGGGTCCGGATCTTGGAAGGTGGTTGGAACGAGTTGTTCAACAATCCGTAGGTGTGTAGCTTCAACAGCCACTGGCTTTCCTGCACATCGCTCTTCCGTCCTGGCAGATTCTTGGTGTGCCGTGCGTTAACCAAATAGACTTCGAACCCACGTTCGTCCAAAACGTCGTATAGGGGAATCCAATACACCCCGGTCGACTGCAGGGCCACGGTCTTCACACCACAACTGTGCAACCAGTCGGCTAAGCGGTACAGATCCGCAGTGAAGCACTCAAAGCGGCGCACCGGTTGGGGATCGCGGTCCGGTCGCACCGCCACGTAATGTGCGCCATTGCCTACATCGATCCCCGCGGCGTGTGGATGGAGTACCGCCAGACCGGGGTCCTCCGATTGCAACTGCCGTGCGAGTTCCTTCTTCGCTTTTCGATTTCGCCACAACTTTTTGTCCGTCCTCATCCCTGTTCTCCTTCGTGAAAATAGGGATCCGGCTCGGCCCGGTGACGAACGGTTTAAGAAACTCTCCAACGGGGTCAAAGAACCCTTACCACGAGGTCCTTGCCACCAAACTAGTGATCGCCAATACCGGAGCCATGCTAATCGTCGGGCACGAAGCGCCATTTCGGATATCGGCCTTAGCTTGCCGAATCGAATCCCCAGAACACACTGGCAAAGCGGAGAACTCTAGACAAGTTTCTGGCACTAGCGACGCGTCGAAAACGCAGTCAATGCTAATCAGGAGTTAGATGTTCGGGACGTGTTTAGTTTATGGAAGGGACGGCTTTCTCTTTGAGAATTCTCCTGAGGATTTTTCCGCTGGGCGTTTTGGGAATTTCCTGGATGAATTCCACGGCGCGAATTTTCTTGTGCGGCGCCACCCGCGCCGCCACGAATCGCATCAATTCCTCGGCGTCAACTGTCGCGCCTTTTTTTCTCACGATAAAGGCCTTCGGAATTTCGCCCGCGTCCGCGTCTGGGACGCCGATGACCGCGACATCGAAGACCGCCGGGTGCGATTGGATGATGTCTTCGAGTTCTGCTGGGGCCACTTGCTGAGCATTGTATTTGATCAGCTCCTTCAAACGATCTACCAGAAATACGCATTGATCCGCGTCGAAATAGCCAATGTCCCCCGTTCGCATCCACCCATCGGCACAAAAGGTTTCAGAATCGGCGGCCGCGTTATTCCAGTATCCTTTCATAATATTTGGACCGCGGATCGCAATTTCTCCGGCCTTCCCCACGCCAACGGGTTTCTGTGAATCCAGGTCCAGAATCTGCGCCTCGCAAGAAGGCAACAGATATCCGCAGGAACCAAATTTGCGCATTTTCCTTTCATTGGGGGTTGCCGTAACCATGACCGAAGCCTCGGTCATGCCCCAAACCTGCCCCAACAAAACTTCTGTGCGCTGCTCAAAGGCCTCGTGCAACTCCGCCCCCAGCGGAGCCGCGCCGCAAACCGCGGTCCTGAAATTATTAAAATCAAATCCTGCACGCAAAGGTGACTTGGTGAGTGCGTGAATCACCGGAGGGGGTCCTGCAAGAAATGTCGCGGTGTACCGTTCGGCAAGTTCCAAATAGAATTGCAACTCAAAGCGCCTCATTAGCACCAAAGTGGCGCCTGCCAACATAAAAACGTTGAGCATCGCATTCAAACCGGCCGCGTGGTACAGAGGAAAAATATTAATGCAGATATCGTCGTGTCGGACCCACTGAATCGATCGGATCTGCTCCATGTTGGCCATGATATTCGCGTGCGTGAGCATCACCCCTTTAGGCTTTCCCGTGGTCCCACTGGAACACGGCAAAGCAGCGAGATCTGCGAGGCCACTGCGCAGATAGGACTGGCGCCCGTGGCACTGCAATATCGCATTCCAATTTCCGCCAGTTACAAAGAGTCTCTCAACACACTCCTCCATCCGCACAGCGCATTCCGCAAAGGTAATCAGAAATCGCGCCCCAGCGTTGGCGATGAGCGATTTCATTTCTGTTGGAGTGTAAAGCGGATTGATGGGCACCACGAATGCACCGGTCAGGAGTGCCCCATACCATGCCAGAACAAAATCGATCGAATTCGGTAGTGCGAGCGCGATAGCTTGTCCCGGCCGCAACCCTGCTTCGGCCAGCCCTGCGGCCACTCGTTCTGCACCTTGAACCAATTGTGGATAAGAAAGCGCCTGACCGGTTTCACCTTCAACTATCGCGGTCTTTTCTCCGTATTGTCGCGCTGCACAAAGAACGGCCTCGCCCACTGAAAGCTGCGGTAATGCAATGTCCGGCCATGGGCTGCGGAAAATCATGGCGGGATGGTATCACGGCTTAAAGGCTCTAGACATGGAGTGTGGCGACGTTGCGGGCTGTTAGCTCCGGACATCTCGCAACTCCTGATTAACGCGCTAATTGTCCAAGTACGGATCAGTACCTCGGCTTTCGCTGCGTGCTGTCAGGATTGCGGAGCCATCGCTCGCGAGTCTTCGCCAAAAAAGCGCGCCTGCGAGGTCTCATCCAGTGGGAACTCCGGTCCACTGCACAGCACATCGGGTACACGAGTCGGATCTTGGGCAATCAAAGGTAACGCTTGTGCGCGGCGGGCGTCAGCTTCGGGACCGAGCCGTTGAAATAGGTCATGAAACCAGCCTGTGACCTTCCGCACGACGCCGTAGTCGGTGTCATGGCGCATCGCGTAGCGGTCCGCGGCGGCATCCCAGTCGGTTGTGGCGAGCAACTCGTCAGAAAGCAGTCTCGCGTCTCGAAAAGCAATAGAGAGGCCCTGTCCCCACGAAGGATCGTTAGAGGAAGCTGCGTCACCAGCCAGAGCGACTCCGTCACGGTAGGGATGCTCCACCCATACATCTGCGCATTCAAATGACGCCAGTGGCCCCGCTGGTTTCGCGTCGCCGAACGGGATCGCCTTCCTAGCCGTTGCTGTAAACATCTGCCGGAACCGGACGAAATCTCCGTCACCCTGAAGACGTGAACATTTTTGGGGGTGAAATCCGAAATATGCGCGTGCCCGATCTCCGCGTTGAGGAAATAGGCCGGCTATGGCACCGGTCGAAACGTCATTGGAAACATAGGCCACAGAGTGATCCACCTCATTTGGGAGGTCTGCCAGCCAGACGCCACTAAGCAGCAAAGGAATGGAACTCCGCTGCACCTTAAAGCCAAGTTGGGTACGCAACGCTGGGTTGCGACCGGCGCAGAGTACAACGAGGCGCGCCTCGAATTCAGTCGGGTGTCTAGCAACTTCAACCACTACCTTTGGTCGTCGGCCCGGCAGGACTTGCTGAACAGTCACGCCACGGCGCACCTCTGCACCCGAAGCAGCGGCTTGCGTAAGCAGCTGCTCCTGCATGTCAGGATGGTAGATGCCCCACATTGGCTCGCCAGCCATGGTCGTGGCCACCAGGTCGCGTCGAAATGCACGCTCGCCATTGATGCTTTGCTCAAACCACCGCAGTTCTGTGGCACCTAATCCCAGGATCTCGGCGACACCGAGCTTGCGAGTTTCTGCTACACCCCACGGCTGCAGCGACTCGCCGCGAATGCGATCACGAAATTCCGCTTCTCGCTCAAGTACGAGCACCTTCGCGCCGTTTGCAGCCACTCTTCGAGCCAGCGAGGAACCAGCTACGCCGCCACCCACTACGATCAGGTCGTAATTCATATTCTCCCCACAGAACGATCTTCGCCGAAAACGAAGGTCACAATTGGCCGCGATTATATCCCGTGAGTCACACAGTTAAGTAGCGAGTCATCGCCGCGCACTAATTCAGTCTTTCTGCACTCCTGGTAAACGTTAGCGCTTTACCGGAGGCGCGTTCTCGCTGAGGAGTGAACGGGTGCAGAGAGTTCCGCGCGCGTCCGGTAAAGCCGTTTGGACGTGGCCGCCCGTGATTGCGGTGGACGCGGGCCCTATGCAAATTCAATGGAGGGAAGGGGTGAGTTTGAGGTGTGCCGAGACGGTGCTGTCGGGCGCAACCCACGACACGGCGCGCCCAGAGAATTGGCTAGGAGGAAAGAGTATCGCCCAGGCGGTGGTTGAAGAGGGCGCAAAGAAGGATCTGTTTGGCAGCGAGACAGAGAAGTAGTTCGCGCGCCGAAGCGTGTAGAGTTTTCGCGTTGGAGAGAGTGCTTCATGCGGCCGCGGTGACCTTTGGAGGAGAACGAAGTTGCAGTTCCGCAGCGGTGAACCGTTCGATGACTTTCATCGGTCCACCGCATTGGGGGCAGCGCCAAGATGGTGAGCCCTTGATGCCGGAAGCATGCGATTCGGCTTGCGGCTGTGGTGTTGCGCCGAACAAGTGAAAGCAAAGTGGCAGGAGCTTGGCGCGTTTGCGGTTGGCTAGGAAACCGAAGTTACGGATGCGCACAAAACCTTTGGGAAGGATGTGCAGTAAGAAGCGTCGCAAGAATTCATCGAGGGATAGCGTCAGCAACTTCTGTTCCTTGTGGTGAGCCGAATCGCGCCAACGAAAAGTGACTTGGCCATCGCGGAAAGCGACCAGGCGGTGGTTGGAGATGGCCACGCGATGAGTGTAGCGGCCGAGATAGTGCACCACGTATTCCGGGCCACCGAAGGGACGCTTCAAATAGACCACCCAATCCTGTCGATGGAGGGGTCGCAGCCAAGCAGCAAAGATCTTGGGTTGCGCTAGAAGCTTCAGGTCTCCGTAGAAGTGCAGTTGACCATTCTGAAAAGCCTCTTTGAGCGCGTCGACGAACTTGCCGCGAAAGAGTTCACCTAGCACTTCCTTGGGAAGGAAGTAGTTGTCGCGGGAACGAACCCAGCGGGTGCGATCGGGCGAGAGGCCGCCGGCCGGAACGACACAGTGCACATGTGGATGAGCGGTGAGCTTTTGACTCCACGTGTGCAAGACGCTGAAGAAGCCGATCTCTGCGCCGAGGTGTCTGGGATCGCGAGCGACTTCGAGCAGGGTTTCGGCACTGGTGCGGAACAAGAGATCATAGATGACCTTCTTGTTCTGCAGCACCACAGGAGACAAGCGACCAGGCAGGGTGAAGACGACGTGGAGATAGCGCGTGGGGAGAAGCTCCTTTTGACGCGCAGCGATCCAGCGGTCCCGAGCGGCGGTCTGACACTTCGGGCAATGGCGATCGCTGCAGGTAATGGGGAGCTCTCCATTACCTGCATTATGGGGAGTTTTTTCTAATGGGGAGTTGCACAGCAAGAAAGGCGTGCTGTACACGAAGCCACGCCCTTTCGACTCTCCATTAAGGCTTGACCTTCAGAAGGGCGAGCAATTTGTCAGGCGGTCGGAACTTGCCCTTGCGAAGACTTGGCGGCACGACCGCCTCGATAGCCTCTAGCTTCTCGCTAGGATCGGCTCGAACGTAGACTTCCGTCGTGGTCAGATCACTATGCCCCAACCACAGCGAAACTTTTCGAATGTCCTTTGTTGCTTGCAGTACGATCATTGCGCAGGTATGCCGAAGCACGTGGGGCGAGACTTGTTTGCCGCGCAGCGTTAAGCATTTTCGGTCCGCCGTTTCGGTGTGACGCCGCAGGACGTATGCAACTCCCCATCGACTGAAGGGCGTACCGCGGGCGTTTACAAAGAGTTCAGGCGATGCGACCTGTCCGCGAATGGCCAACCAAGCGCGCAGTGCCGCAGCCGTCGTCTTCCAAAGAGGCAGCGCGCGTTCACGGCGGCCCTTGCCTCGCACGCGGATGCTCGCTGACTGAGGCGCGACATCGTCGGTGCGCAAACCTGTCAGTTCGGAGACTCGGAGGCCCGCGCACACCGCCAGGTGCAATATGGCTCGGTCTCGAACTCCCATTCGCGTGGATGGATCAGGAGCGTCGAGCAGGGCCTGCATTTCTTCCTGGGCCAAATACGGCACCAATCGATGGTCGGTTTTCTTGAAGGGGATCGCCAAAACGCGGCGAACCTGTCCGACGGCAGCTGGCTCATGGTGCTGCAAAAACCGGAAGAACGAGCGGATGGCAGCCAAACGGATGTTTCGTGTCTCCGCGGAGTTGCCACGTGCGGTCTCCAGATGTTCCAAGAATGAGCTGATCAGCGACGCGTCTAACTGCTCCAGCATGAGAGCTGATGGCGCCACTCTGAGCTTCTGGGACGCGAACTCGAACAGAGACTGGAAGCTGTAGGCGTAGGAGTCGCAAGTATGGGGGCTGACACCTCGATGGCGAACAAGATGCTCACGGAAGAAGGCTTCCATGTGCGGTGCGAGAGGAGTCATGGCCGCACTCCTTGCACAAAGCCCTCGGCGACGACGGCGATGTCGCTCAAAAGCTCAGGCGTGGTTTCCAGGTACCAGTAGGTGGTGTTGATGTTGACGTGACCTAAGTAGGTAGCCAAAGCCAACATGTGCTGCCCGATTCGTTGACGGCCAGTCGGAGACGACTCCAGTGCCCGAACCGCGAACGTGTGGCGAAGCTCATGAATACGTGGCCATCGACCGCGGGAGGGCTTGATCCCCGCGGATTTCAGCAGGCTCCGGAACATGCTGTGAACTTTCCAGTAGACGAGCGGTTGCCCGTCGTCTGAAACAAAGACATGGTCGCCACCACTCCTCATTTCTTGACGGTGCGTCAAGTAGCGAGCGAGCCCTGTCCCTGCTGTAAGGTGCAACGGCACCAAACGGGTTTTCTGGAACTTGGTTTTGCGAATCAGCAAACCGTCGGGGGTGATGTCGGAGACCAGCAGATGCAACGCCTCTGAGATTCGCAGCCCGGTTGCTGCCAACAGGCTGATGAGCGTTGCATAGGTTTTGGACCGCAACGAGTTGACCGATGGAAGTCTATTGGCGGCGAGGACCAGGCTCTCGATCTCATCGCGCGAATAAATGTGCGGGACGCGACGCGCTTTCCGATAGCCGAAGTAGTTCGTCGGTGGCGATTCGTGCCGGGAGTCTTCCACGCGGAGGTACTGAGCAAGGAGGCGCACGGTCTGGTAGCGGACATGTCGTTGCGCGACAGATCTCGCTTGGCTGGCCCAGTGGATGGCGGTTGCTGTGCGGATGTGCGTTTGCTTTTGATTGGTCGCAAAGTTTGCAAAGCTGCGCAGAAGATATTCGGTATTGCTGAGAGTGAAGCCGGCGGCACGTCGCACGGCAAGGTAGGTTTCGATGGCAGTGATCATCGATTCACCTCCGGCCACGGCTGAGCGATCTGTTTGAGTAGCGCGACATCCGCCTTGGCGTAGTAGGCGGTCATGTCGATGCTGCGGTGACGAAGGACGAGGCCGGCCTGCTCCAAGGGCACACCATTCCGCAACATCTCTGTGGCGGCGGTGTGACGCAGCAGGTGGGCACCCTTGGCAGGAGCTTCGATGCTGGCGCGTTTGAGTGCGTGTCTCACCACGGACGAGACACCATCTCCCGAGGCGAAGGGCCTGTAAGGAGCGATGCTTCGAACAAACACGTGATCCGTATCGATGTTCGTGGGCCGCCATTCCAGATAGCGGAGCACCGCATCGCCGACATCCTGCGGAAGCGGTAGCCGTACCTGGTATCGTCCTTTCCCTATCACTTGCAGCGTGCCGCCATTCCAGTCGATGTCCTTGAGACGAAGCTGCGCTACGTCTCCGGCGCGCAATCCTAATCTCACCAACATGAGTACAATCGCCCGGTCACGAAGACGTCCGGGATCTGCACCATCACAGGCAGCGATCAGACGGTTCACTTCTTGTGCAGATAGACAGCGTGGAAGCTTGGCCAGCCGCCAGTGAGCGACAGCGGGGATCGCGAGGGCGAGATCGTCACGGGATTCACCATGGAAGTTGAGGATTCAACTTGACCGTGAATGAGACGCCAAAAAACGTGACAGGGTTGTGCCTGATTAACGGCAAAATCGTCCAAGTTCGTATCAGTACCGTGGCCTTCGAGGAGGGCAGGTACCATGAGGAACCTTTCCGATTTCCCGACGAATCAGGAGTTGACATCAGTCGTTCGTATCGTTTTGATGACTCTTACATTCGCGCTAGTTTGATGGCCTTCGCCATGATGACGTCGTTACCGGAAAGGATATCGTCGATGGAAGGTTTAACTTCATAATCGGGGAGAATGCTGCGGTTAGGGTCTCCATCTTTCACCGCAAGATAATAAGTTCGGAGCGGCACAATCATCTGTACTTTGGAATTTGGCAATGTTAACCATACGGCGTAGCCCGAGGTGTTGCCGTAATATCCGCCCGCCGCTTCTTCTCCCACAAAGGTCGCCCGTTTTCGGTAATGAAGATTAGATAGAAATTCACAAGTCGTTGAAAAACTGCCACCATTCATGAGCACGACTACTTTGCCAGCGAAATGAGGCAGAGATGGCTGCTGGATTCCTAAATTGACATGCTTGATGTCGTGAAATTTCCCATCGGCCCGCTTTTCTACCCTTTCAGCAGGTATGGGTTGGGCACCATCAGCGTAGCGAAAAAAGTCAAACTCACGGGCGTTATAAATGAGGTCGTCGTAGTATTGGAATGGTTCAGCGAGCAGAAACGACAGAAGTTCCTTGCCCAAATTGTCATAGCCGCCGCCATTGTTGCGAACATCTATGATTAGGCTCTTAGATTGCTGGTCGTGAATTTGCTGGAATGCGTCAACGAAATAGGTACTGAGGGGTTTCTGGCCTTTCTTGTCAAAAAATGCGCTCACGGTTAGCACCGCGATTTTGTCGCTATCCAAAAATTTCAAACTGGCGTTGTTCTCGGACTTCTTGTCCTGAGGATAGCGGATTGACGCGACCTTTTCACGGTCTGGAAACGTAACCCCGGCCAACGTCATAGTTTTCTTCCTACCAGTCTTGGGATTTAGGAACTCGATTTGGAACGGAGCCTGTATTCCCAACAAGCTGTAGAGTGCCTCAGCGAAAGTGAAGGGGTCTTCATGCGCGATTCGGCACTGACGTCCCGTATGCGAGTCCGCATCCCCTCGAGTACCAGCAAGGATAGTCGACAGTATCCAGTCGATTCCGACTTTGTTAATGCGGCGAATCTCAAGTCCGGCCAACTGTTCGTCATCATTTGAATACTCTCTGACAACATAGACTTTTCCGCTCAGGACCTCCACGTCAAGGGGAAGCAAAGCAGCCGTTTGTTCGATAGCCTGTCGAATATCTTTCGGGGGAAAAGCCGCTGTGTGACCACATTTGATTTCGGCTACGACAGGGGCCAAAATCCGGTAAAACTCAAGCGAATCCATTGGCCGATTTAGCTTTTTTGCCGAGTCGTCGAACACTTGGTTAAGTTGAACGACTCCGGAGCCAATGGCAGGGCTGGAGAGAGGGATGGGTGCAACGACTATGGCTCCCCGTGGCTCCTTCTTGTTCTTGTTTGTGTTTTTCTGATTCTCGGCGGCGAGTTCCTTCCCCTGTTGCGACTGATCAATGTTTAAAGCAGCTTCCGACGTTGTCGTCAGCGCGGCTTGCTCGCCCGCAGCAGTCGCCAGGGGTCGCTCAGCCTGCGCCACTGCATTCGTATCGCAAAAACCCAGTGAGCCACAGAGCACTAGGAACGCAAAATGTAAACAGCACAGAGAAAGCACTCCATAGTGGCAACGTTGTCGAGGCCGGGCTCCCGCCAGACATTGGTGTTCCGGACGAGGATTCTCAGAAGACATATCATTTACACTGGCGCAAACGGGGTGAGCCGCACTGCGAGGCCGGGTCTTACGAAGTCTTCCCTGGTGGGTCCTCCTCTGTGAAGGACCCAGAACTACACATTGCAGCTGAGTCGCCGCCTATTCGTCTTCCTCCGGGACCGGGGTCCAAGATTTGTCCGGATTGAAGCGCTCCATCTTTATAAACTCACTCAGGGTAGCCAGTCCAAAATCCTTCTCGTAGACGACGCCATCCTGGCTGACGATGAAGCTCTTTACTCCGGTCACGCCGTATTCGGCTGGCGCAGCGACCAGCGCGAATCCGCCGATCATCACACCTTTTACGACGTAGTCAATCTCGCCGAGTGATGTCGCAGGCCCCTGGCCTTTCAAAATCTTGAAGAAATATCCATGATATGGTTCGGCACTGGTGGAATAGCCCTGCTCAATCGCGTTGGCAATCTTTTCACCTATCGGGCCGCCCCAACTGCCGTCCGCATTTTGCCAGGCGAGGCCATCTTGTTTGCCGGGGGTGCTCACAATACGCTGAGCATATTGGTTCACGTCGTATCCGTCGCGTTTCTGGAAGGCGTAGTCGTACTGCGCCTCTACGTAGCCGCGGCAGATGTCAATTGCGTCGAGTTCATTGCTGCCGACGCGACGATGGAGTAGTTCTTGGCGGCCGGCTTTCGCGTCAAAGAACCATTTGTCACCCTGCTTCACCATCGGTACAGGGAATGGCCAGTCCTCGTTGCCCACAAGAAGGAATGCCCGGTTGCCGGTCTTCGGATCCAAGGAAACGCTTTCCTTTTCGCGGGCCTCTGCGGCAAAGTCCAACGCTCGCTGTCGATCTTGCGGATACTCGCCGGTGAGATAGATGTCCTCGCCGTTGGTACCAAAAATTTCGGCGAGAGCACGTTCGTCAAACTTTTCAGCTGCGTCGATTAGCGCACCTGCAGCCAGTCGCGGTGTGTCAAACTTCTTAGCCGCTGCCCCCACCCCCAGCGTCGGTGCTTTCGTAGAGGGTTGTTGTGCGGCAAGGGGCCCAGCCAAAAACACGCACGCCACTGCGCCCATGCTCCAGAGAAGTCCGCGCAGGATTGAGTTCGGATATATCGATTTCATGGCAGCGCTCCCGTCATCTCCCTTCCGCAATCTGCGCCGCTTCTCATCTGCGCCTCCCACCGCCGCCACGGGCACCTCCACCTCGAGAGCCCATGCTGGAAGCACCGCGGCTGCCACTGGCTCGTGCGCTCGACCCGCTGTATCCCTTGGAACCTCTAGATCCCCCACCGAACGCATCCCGGTTTCCTCCACCGCTGCGCGAAAGATCCCGTCCTCCTATACGATCAGCTCCACCACCGCTGGGTCGATTGCCAGCACCGATTCCACCACCGGCTCTATTGCTGACGATGCCGGCGCCCGCCCGATTGCTAGTCAAATTGCCGCCCTGTCGGCCAACCTGTTGCCGGGCGCTAGCCTGGCGGTTCGCAAGAGAATCACCACGGGTAGTGCCCCCAAATCTATCCGCAGTAGCGCGATCCTTATACGGGGCCCCGCCGCGATGTTGGGGATTGTGCTTCCAAGTGGAATCTCCACCGCGATTGCCCCCGCCGCGAGCTGGCTGCTGAGACGGGCGATTGCCGCCCCCAAGGTTGTTACGATTTCCGCCGCCACTCGGAAGTTGCGACGGACGGTTGCCACCACCGATATTCGAGTTACGGTTGAAATTGTTGTTGCGATTAATCGTGATGTCGTTGTTGCCACCCCAGCCGCAACCCCAGCCCCAACCGCCACTCCAGAACGCCCCCATCATCACGCCGACGCCAAACGAAATCGCCATTCCAGCGGCATAGTATCCCCAAGGAGGATAGTAAATGGGTGGGTAGGGATAGACCGGCGCGCCGTACACCACCACTGGATCGTACGAGGGCACATAGACGACTTGCGGATTGGACTGCTCGACCACGATCACACTCTTGTTCTCGATGACCTTGGTTTCGACCTTCTGTTGCTCGGTCGATTTCAAATTCCCCTTCTCCTCGGCCTTCTTGCGCATGCGCTGCACGGCATCCATTACGTCGCTTTGCTGTGCCAAGAAAGCGTTGCCAAGATCGGTGGTCCATTGAATGTCGTCAGCGAGACGTTTCACAACGTCGGGAAGGGCAGCCATGGCCTGAATGCTTGGATCCCACGACTGCTTTGCGACAGCATCGGCGAGTTCCTTGTCCTTCAAATTTTTGTGCTTCTCGAGCCACTGCTGGAGCTGGATAAGTTCGAGCGGATAGGTGGCCGCGGCTAAGGTCTGGGCCAGCAACGGATCGGGATACAACGCAATCGGCGCCACCAGAGAGTCCAACTGGTCTGGCGGAATCCTCGCAGCCTGGTCAACCGAAGACGGCGTCTGCGCCGATCCAGTGGTCTGCATATAGGCCAATGTGTCGCCTGGCATGAGTGCGATGGTGCAGACCACTACCAGCAGGGAGCGAAATGTTTCATCCAAAAGCTTTCGCCTCGGATTCATTGATTCCTCTACTTCCGGAATTTGTGGACCACGCAAATTCCGCCAAAAATGAACACGTTGATATCAGTCAAAAAGAGAGTTGGATGGAAAACGCGAAGTTCCGATCTTAATGCTGCGCCATCCTCTGGAGGCCCTACAAAATCAAGATGGAGGGGCAAGAAAGTGGTCTCGGCTTCGAGCGTAGCTAGCCGACCACGGACAAACACCATGTGTGGGCGAATCAAGCTTCGCCTCCCAGCCACATGAAGGTGCACTCAATCTAGAGCCGCAAAACTGAGCAGACTCAGAATCCTGCATTTAGCTTCAGGCCGGGAACGGAGCGGCGCCACTGGGGGAATCCCTAGTTAGCGAAATCCCCACTTGTGCGTCTTGTGCCACTCGCCTATAGGTAAGTTCAGACCTCTGCAGAGCGAGCAGACGAGGCGCGCTTTGAATCTCGACCCCGGACAGAGCGGATTCAGATAGAGATTGCCCCAAGTGGTCAAAAACGCAAAATCACTCCAGCGGTGACATCGCCCTGATTGAGAAAATGATCATTTGGGGACAGACCAGCAGTAACCCCACCAGTTGCACTACACCCCGCCGCTCGACGAGTGCGCGTGGGTCGGGGGCGTGGCTTGCCTGCAAACGGAAACCTAGATGCCGGAAGACGAAATACTTGCCCCCCGTCAACGTTAAAGGAGAATTTGGTCGTCGATGATCCCTGGCCGTGCATGTCTGTAGCGCCTAATCCGAGCAAAACAAACTCCTCCAGTTTGCTGCCGTGGCATCGGGACCTAACGTCTGACCGACGAATAGGGCAGTTTCAGTCGCGCGACCTTTGCTTTACAGTGCAGACTGGAGACAAACGGTAACACCAGGAAACACTGAACCAGCATTCTCCTCCGGCATCCGTGAGGTGAATCCGTGCGAAACAAACTGCTTGTGCGCCGAGCGTTGTGGCTGCTCATCTTTGGGTTGATTGTCGCCTTGTTATTTGTTGCCGTTCCCCTGCTGCCATCGGCAGTCGCCGCGGCTCAGAACACAACACCCGGTCGATTCTCGGCAAGCGAGGCCCCGATAGAATTCTGGAACCGCGTCATTGCCAAGCAACGCGCAACTGTCGCTGGAGCCACCGCGGCGGATCGGGCTGAACGCGCATCGGAAAAACTGGCACAACTCCCACTAAACGCTTCCGCGGACGAAATCGTAATGCGGCCCATCAAGATTGACAATCAAGACGGGGTCGGATTTGTATTCAGGGGCAATTTCCTATTCGTTTTGGAGACAGCCGATTTGGACAAGGAATCCGGCGAGAAGCTGGAGCAAGCTTCCGACTCCACCATGCGAAACCTAGCAGAAGCCTTGCAAGCGCGCACGGCGGAACGATCATGGCCCGTGATTCGAAGTGGCCTGCTATACACGCTGATCGGCTTGGTAGTGCTTGTCACTCTGTGTATCACCGTGTGGAAGGTTCAAGCGTGGATAACCAAGTTCTTGCGCAAAAGAGAAGGATCTACATCCTTAACGTTGTTCCGCGTTAACGTGCTGCCACACATCGCCACCACATTTTATGGAATTCTACGCTTGTTTGCGTGGGTTCTTACCCTTTCCCTGATCTACGTCTGGATCACACTTTCACTTCGCCGCTTTCCTTACACCGAACCTTGGGGAAAGCAGGCAGGCAGCTATGTGCTGGATTCCCTCCGCGATCTGGCAAACACCGTCTTGAACGGACTGCCCGGATTGATGATGGTTTTCCTGATCTTTATAGGGACACGCTGGCTGGTCCGCATGGCTAACGCGTTGTTCGATCAAGTGACGACGGGAAGGATTTCCGTTACTTGGATGGATGCGGACGTCGCCCATGCCACCAAGCGGATCTTTTCTGCCATCGTCTGGATCTTTGCCATCATTGTCGCTTACCCCTACATACCGGGATCACAAACACAGGCGTTCAAGGGCCTCAGCATCTTTTTTGGCCTCGTGATTTCCCTCGGCTCTACGGGAATCATCAACCAGATCATGAGTGGTCTGTTTGTGGTGTATTCCAAAGCGCTCAAGACAGGCGAATGGGTGAAGGTTAACGATATCGAAGGTGAAGTCTTAGACGTCGGTCTGCTGGCCGCCAAGATCCGTACGATCGAAGGTCAAGAAGTAACAATTCCTCATTCTGTTCTGGTAAGTACCTCCACACGGAACTACACCAGATTGGGTCAGTCTGACGGTACGTCGCTCAGTTCCACGGTAACCATCGGCTACGACGCTCCCTGGCGACAAGTACACGCCCTTTTGCAATCCGAATATCAGCAAGACACCCAAACCCTCTGTTGTGCAGAGGCAACTTTCCGACTTCTATGTTGAATACACCCTAATTGCGCGACTGGATGACGAGAGATTGCGGATCCAAACTGTCTCTAACCTCAATTCCGCGATACAAGATGCCTTCAACGAATTTGGAGTGCAGATCATGTCGCCTCACTACATGATTCAGCCCAACACCAGTGTGATCGTGCCGCGCGAAAAATGGGATGCAAAGCCATCACCAGCTCTCCCCCGCATCCCTCGCAGCGCGGACGACCCGAGCAGTTCTGATAAATGAAGCGATATCCTTCACAGGTCGCTCCGCGGCGAGCAACTCAGCAATTTCCTTTTGCCGCGGCTTCAAATGCTCAAGTCAAGTTACCGTTTTGTGCGCTTAGGGGCATGTGGAAGTACTTCCGGTTGCCCGTCACGTCATCCGACCATAATCGCGGATTGGACTCCGCCAAGTCTCATAGGGACGAAACGCAACTATCCGCGACTTAGCAGCCTAGACCCCGCTCCAGACGAAACTAGGGATTCCCCTAATTGTGCAGAAGCGGAGTTAAACCTTAGGCTGATTAGAACAATTGTTTCGTGGGTTGCCCTGGTGCGCTGCGAGCGGTGCAGTGGCCCTTGCGAGTCGCAGTTGTTGTTTGGGGCTGGGTTGGAGTCTGGAGGGAGCATCGTTTGCTGGGTGCTGCGGTGCAGTTATTGCGGACACGGGCGGGCATTTCTCAGGATGTGCTCGACGCAGTGGGTTGTATCCCAATGATCCCGGGGAGCTTTGCGGCTAAGGCGATCAGAGGCCTGTTCGCGCTTGCCACGAGTGCGATAGTCAACGAATCGGAAACACTGATCACTGCCGCACAATACACGTTGCGTGTGATCTTCACGATCGGCGCAACTGGCACCGGTTTGGCCATTCCGACTTTACTGCTGCCCCTACGTGCGGCCCGCTGATTTTGATTCCAGGACCAGGGTGACACTGATTTAATTATATGACGGAGCCCACTTATGAACCACTTTACTCTCGTCGACCACGAAATCACCGTCTCAGAAATCCATCGTAACCTCCCGCCCAGTGCGCTCTACGAACACGCTATCCGTCACGAAATAGATACCAGTATCGCTGAGAACGGTGCGCTGGTGGCTTATTCGGGTGAAAAAACAGGCCGTTCGCCAAAAGACAAACGCATCGTCGAGAGTGCTAGCTCAGAAAAGGATGTTTGGTGGGGCCCGGTCAATGTGCCAATCGATCAGCGCACCTACGACATCGTTCGCGAACGCGCCAGAGATTACCTAAACATTTGCGATCGTGTCTATTGCTTTGACGGCTTCGCCGGGGCTGACCCGAAATACCGAATCAAGATTCGTGTGATTTGCTCGCGTCCGTATCATGCGCTGTTCATGCACAACATGCTAATCCGGCCCACTCCGGCGGAGTTGGAGCACTTTGGCAAACCCGACTTCGTAATCTATAACGCAGGGGCTTTTCCCGCTAACCGGCTGACGACAGGCATCGGGTCGAAAACCAGCATCAGCCTTAGTCTGGAAGACAGAGAACTCGTCATCTTGGGCACCGAATATGCCGGCGAGATGAAGAAGGGTGTCTTTACAGTGGCGAACTACTTTGCGCCAAAACGGAACATGCTTTCCATGCACTGCTCGGCTACCGCTGACAAGCAGACCGGTCGTTCCTCGCTCCTGTTCGGTCTGAGCGGGACCGGCAAAACTACTCTCTCTGCCGACCCGAAGCGCGATCTCATTGGTGACGACGAACACTGTTGGAGTGATGATGGCATCTTCAATATTGAAGGGGGTTGCTACGCAAAGGCTGTTAACCTCACTCCAGAATCGGAACCAGAGATCTTCGCCGCATTGCGTTTTGGCGCCGTCCTGGAGAACGTCGTTCTCGAGGACGACCGAACCGTAGATTACGCCGATACAGCCATTACAGAGAACACCCGTGGCGCGTATCCCATCACCTTTATTCGCAATGCTCGGATGCCGAGCATGGCCGGTCATCCCACTGACGTCATCTTCCTGACATGCGATGCTTTTGGCGTGCTGCCGCCAGTTAGTTCACTGTCGCCATCGCAGGCCATGTATCACTTTATGAGTGGATATACGGCGAAGGTGGCTGGCACAGAAATGGGCATCAAGGAACCGGTGGCGACTTTTTCTCCATGCTTTGGGGGACCATTCCTCGTTTGGCATCCAAATAAGTACGCAGAACTCCTGGCAGAAAAAACAAAGAAGCACGGAACGCGGGTGTGGCTCGTGAATACGGGTTGGAGTGGTGGCGCGTACGGAACTGGAGAGCGCATTAAATTAGCCTTTACTCGGGCAATTGTCGACGCAATCCACAGCGGTACCCTGGCCACCGCAAAGACGCAGCGCGACCCCGTGTTCGGTCTAAACGCTGTGGCCGAATGTCCGAACGTACCAGGGGAGATCCTAATTCCTCGGAACGCGTGGACTGATAAATCGGCTTACGATGCCACTGCAAAAAAGCTAGCCGATCTCTTCCACAATAACTTCAAATCCTACGAGGGGAGCGCGAGTGCGGAAGTCCGGCACGCGGCTACGTCAGCTTGATTGCTGGATGAATGGTGAGTGTGCTGCTCTTCAGCGTGTTTGCTATTGATGTTTCGTTAGCAATGCGAGATTCGGCGCTTTCCTGGTTTCCCTGGAAGAATGAATTCACTGCTCAGCAGATATTGATACAGAGAATCCAGCGATCCTGACGGATGCAAGTTGTCAGCAGTGACCATGCCATTTGTCTCTTTCCAGGTCCAGTCCGTCAGTCCCGCTATTTTTACTCGTCGTTGCACATCTTCCGCCGACATAGGATAGACGCTTATCCGGACATTTTGGGTGAAGAGCCGGGCGATCCCTTCGAGCAAACTTCCCGCCAGGTCTTTGTAGCGATCTTCAAAGACACGCACAAGCACCGTCAGTCCGATCGCGAAGTGAATCCGCGATTTCGTGTAGCGATTCACGTACGTGCTCATTGTGTAGAGTTCCCGCGCATGGAATAACATCACGCCATAACCCAAGTTCTGCAGCGCTTCCACGTGTTCCACGATCTCTTTGACAGGCACTTCTATACGTCCACCGTTTGCACCGCCGATCGACAGACAAAACAGTCCGAGACCACCTCTGCTCTCTTTTACCTCTTCCTCCGGCAATTGAGTCAGGGTGTCCTGGACCAGATTCGCATGAAGCTGACCCACGTTGTCGAACCGGCCAGGAGCCAATACCAGCGCTCGTTTGTAGAGCAGTTCGTTGGGCGGGACGAATTGGTTGTTCGCGGGGAAGACCACAGCTTCCGCGTATCCCCCGGCCACCAGAAAAGCATGGAGGTGCTTGCGGTCCCAAGATTCGAAGGCCGGTCCTTCCAATTCCACGCAGTCGATTTCCACTCGCTGTAACCCGAGGTCTTCGAATACACTGGCGAGAAACTCCTCGACCGAACCGGCGGCGTGATAGGCCGCATAGATCAGGTTCACGCCGAGAATGCCCACGGCTTCTTGCTGCTGCACATTTCTGGAATCCCGCAGATTCACGTGCAGAATCACGTCATTGGGCGTTCCGTTCAGTTTGGTCTGGAAACGCAGTCCCACCCATCCATGACAATCGTTAGTTCCCGCATAATTACGGGCAGAAATCGTATCGACGAACGAGAAAAACTTCGTATCGGCTCCACGGCTGGCCTGCAATTGTCCCAGCAGTTGCTCCCACTCGCTGTTGAGCATGGCCAGGAGACGGGGTTTAGAGACGTAGCGGGTCTCCATTCCGTAGAGGTGGTCGCTCACTTCCTTGTCATAGGCCGAGACCGTTTTCGCTACCGTGCCGGAGGCGCCGCCCACACGCAGAAACCAGCGAGCCACCTCTTGTCCCGCACCTATTTCCGCGAATGAACCAAAGATGGTGACGTCAAGGTTGAGGGAAAGTGCTTTTTGATGTGTGTCGTGTTTTTCGTGAGTGGGCATGTGTCCGTCTCCATCAAGTGTTCCTGGTCAGTTGCGAGGTTAGATGAGCTTACAACGAGATGGCTCGCTGCACGTCGCCTCGGTCGTACGCCGATGCTGCTTCTTTATAAAGCGCCTCTGCGGATTGCTGAGCGGACGACGCAACCACGAGGTTCGCCATGGCGACAATCAATGCTCCGCTAATTCTAGCTGCGCGTGCAAACATGCGAATCCACACCTTCTTCCATAATTATTACGAATCAATTTCATAAATTCCATGTGGCCCAACCGCAATGCTCTCTGTTTCGGGCACACTGGCAAGTGCAGCTATCAATATCCTTTCCTAGGACAGGAGCACTCGGCCATAGGATTTTACCGCTTGACTGCCCACATGGACGGCATCTTGTAACAGGACGACGCCAGGCAAATCAACTATGACTTTAACCGAACAGGTTGGCCAGCGCATTCGAGAATTTCGGACGAGCTACGGCGGAGGTGTGGGTATTTCGCGGGATGCACTTGCAAAGGCTGTGGGAGTGTCGAGCAACACCGTGTCGCGCTGGGAAACCAGTACCTACAAACCGACGATCGAGGATTTAGATAGGCTTGCTCGATTTTCGGCACATCAATTATGGAGTTTTTCCCAAAAGAAGACGTTCGTACCGAGGGCGACGAGAGAATCGACGCATTATTGCCCACCGCCAAACGGCGCTTTGCGGAATTTCGGCGCGCGCAGAACATTTACACCAAGACAGCTCCAGGACGTAAAGCAAAGAAGTGAAGGACACTGGCTACTACTACGAGATGCGGGAGTCGCGCAAGAAGTCCGAGCAAGAAATGAGATCGAGGGGCCAGACGTTTCCATGCGCGAGACGTGCAGGAACTACCGCGCCGAAAGTATCGAGGGATTGCAGAGCCAACGATATTCACAATGGCGCACGAGTTTAAACACCATCTCGTCGATTCCAAGGTGGACCGTCCATTCATGGTAGCCCAAGTAGCCCAACTGAGGGACTGAAAATCGTTAGATTTCCCGGTAAGCGACACCAAACAAAGGGTTGCTAGTTCGAATCTAGTGTAGTGCGACGAAATTCCGAGCATCTATGGAAGAGGCGCGCCTAACCCGTATACCCGCACACTCCAACGCGAGGAGAGTTAGCTACCGGCAGGCACATCTCGTCGCCGCACTCATGTGCGACGGCGCACGCTCCGCAAAGCCAGCCCTCCCCATTCCACGCGCATTCGGTGCAGATTTGGGTGGCGGGCTGGGTGCTACACCGCTGGCAGCTTACCTGCGGTGCCTCGTTTCTGGCCAATAGTTGTACGGCGCCCTTCGGCAAGCCTTGCTCACGAAGGGCAACAACCTTTAGCACAAGAGCCGTTGGAGAACCGTAGTCATACTCATAAAAGAACTTCGTCCCTACCTCAAGCACTTCGCTCAACCGCGCGCTCATGCTCATTTCTTCATCCATGGGCTCGGAAGCATACCGCTTGCCGCCAATCTCAAAAGCGCTCAAGTGGCCGCAGCATTCAAGCCAGGTATGGCGGAGAAAATCGTCGAGCTTACTCAGCGGGGCGGTCAGCGGCACTGCCACATGCATCCAGTACGCCTTGGAGTCACGTCCTTCGATGGCTAAATGGAAATTCGGGACCGGCGGTCGTTTTTCAGAAGCCGGCAATAGCTCGGAAGCTTTCGGTTGACGGCACGCACTTAGGTGCCGAGTCATGGAAGCCTGACCGGCCATCTCCCCGCAGAGATTACACTTCCCCATCGATTGCGGTTTGCGCATGGCTGAGAATTATTATAATGCGTCATAAATAGAAACATTTATTATTTCGCTGTGTTCTTACAAAATAGGAGGACACGGCTGATGCGAATCGCACCCCAAGTAGTTCTGACCAGGGAGCAAAGAGCCAAGCTAGAGGTCTATGCGTGCGGGCGCAGTACTCCGGCGCGGGTTGTGCTGCGCGCCCGGATTGTATTGCTGGCCGCCGAAGGCAAGCAGGCATCAAGAGTGGCTGAAGTTCCTGCGTCTCATCGATCACCAAACGCCCGCCGACAAACAGCTCCACCTGATCGTCGACAACTATGCCACCCACAAACACCCGGTGGTTCAGCGCTGGGCGGCGCGTCATAAGCGCTTTCATTTTCACTACACGCCCACCAGCGGCAGTTGGCTCAACATGGTCGAACGATTCTTCCGCGACCTGACCGAGAATCAGCTCCGGCGCGGCGTCTTTACCAGTGTCGAAGCTCTACAAGAATGCATCCTCGCTTATATCGAAGAACATAATCGCCAACCCAAACCCTTTATCTGGACCGCAAAGGCCACCGACATTCTCGAAAAGGTCAAACGCGCCAAAGCCAAGCTCAATAACAGCCTATCTGTGTGACGCAGTACACTAGCAGCCGCTCAATCGTTACGGGATGAATTGTCAGAACGCAAGCTTTAGCGCCAGTTGAATAACACGAGGATTGACAGCCGTGCTGCTGATAACGCCGAACGTCGGTGAGGTGAAATTGCTATCGGGTTTGGCAAACTGCGGATGATTCAGTGCATTAAAGAACTCGGCACGAAATTGAACGCTACTTTTCTCTATCGGCCAATTGACGATTACACTTTTTGAAAGTGAGAGATCCAGGTTTGCTTGACCGGGACCGTCTACAATTCCGGTCCCGCTGTTGCCAAACGCAGTTCCGATTCCGTTAGCACCAATCACGGGCGGAGTTGTAAAGCAGGAGGCGTTGAAATAGTTGTTGAGTTTAGACCCGATCGGGCCCTGTGAGACAAATTGATTCTTGTTGCACGTACCGGTCAGCTCCGCCCGATCTTCGCTGATCCCAAACACGTTTTTGGCATTGGTATCCGCAATGGTGAGCGCACTACCGGACTGAATCGTGACTACTGCAGCGACGTCCCAACTTCCTAGAACTACCCGTTCGAGTCCTGCCGATGGGCTGGGGAGACTCCATGTTTCACTAAAGACGAATCGATGAGTGCGATCAAAGCTTGCTCTTCCCCACCGCTGGCTTGGTGAGTCTTGGTCCCCTAATGTTAGCGCATTTCCTGACGACGTCGAGTTAATGTCGGCACCATCCGTGTCCAGGGTCTTCGAGAAGGTGTAGGAGGCGAGGAACTGAAGGCCATGCCCCAACCGCTTCGTCAGGCTCGCTTCCAGCCCGTTGTACCAGGAACTGCCCTCGGATTCCATTTCAACAAGGGAGTCCGGAGGCACTCCGAGCACCGGAACTCGCAGAGAAATATTTGCGACAGTATCTGTCGTCACCCCCCTTATTGGATTGCTAACGGAGGCTGATAGGGCTTGATTGAGGGAACGTTGGCGTACCAAGTGTATTCCACGGGTCCCTACGTACCCGACTTCCAGCAACCAACCTTGATGGAACTCAGTCTGAACGTTTAATGAATATTGCTGAACCATCGTGGGTCGAAAGCCGGGAGCGACACTGTAAATGGTCGTAGCGGTAGTTGGTGAGTAGGAGGGGAACATAGGGAAGGACTCCGGAGTAGGAAACGGCTGCGCGAAAGGCGATTGGAAAGTCGCACTTGCATTTGACTGACCACTGTTCAATCGGAAGTCAGAATACGGCGCGCCGAATACGTTCTGATAAAACGCTTGACCGGTTGGCTGGGAGTAATAAATACCGTAACCTCCCCTGAGTACCAACGCGCTTGAACTGGGCAATAACTGCCAGGCAAACCCAATTCGTGGAGCTATCGTATTTTGTCCCTCTCCATAGTTTCCAAACGGATTGTTCGCCCGAGTGACGCCGGGTGGAAGCATACCAGAGAAGTTGAAAGCGACAATATAACCCGCGAGGCTTCCGCCCGGCGGGGGGGTTGCATCGGCCTTGCTGAGATCGAAGCTGGAGTTTCTGCCCAGCTTGTCTCCGAACTGGCCGATGCGCTCATATCGCAAGCCAATATTGAGCGTTAAAGACTTGTGAACTCTATAGTCATCCTGTGCGAATCCTGCACCCTCCCACGCCCGGTAAGCTCGATATGTCAACCCGAAGACATCATCCGACGCAAAAACATTGCTGAATTCCGTACCGTTTCTCTCCGCATTCAGGCCAAGCAGAAAATCCGGCCAACTGAGAAACTGCACGAATGACCCCAGTCCTATTATGTCAATATTGTCTTGAAATCTGGTGATCGATCCACCCAGTCGGAGGGTGTGAGCTCCATGGACAAAACTGAGACCATCACCGAAGACAAAACTGTTTTGAGTTATGGTGCGCGGGAATCCAGAGGCGAAGCTGACGGAACCGGCTATATTCAAGCTTGGAAGCTCATTGTTGTAGTTCATCTCTCCTTCGGCAACTCCAACGTCTGACCAGTTGAACGGGGTTTGGGCTTCCGTGCTGGTCCTCGTTCGGACGTAGCCAAACGTTGCTTCGTTGAGCCAGCCGTTGCGGAAAGTATAGGTATGGGTGATGGAGAGGACTCTAAAGCCAGAATCGCTCGGACTCGGAAATCCACGTATGTTACCCGCCGGGTTGAGCCCATTCCCGGGAAACGTAATCGTCTCATAATCATCAGCAAGAAAGAAGCGAGCAGAGATTTTGCTGTTAGCACTTGTGAGGTAATCAGCGTTAGTCAAAAACTGATTTTCGTTGAAACGACAAGGTTCCGTAAAGACTGAAAAACCCTGCTGGGCGAAGGGGCTTGTTGTATCCACAGTTTGTGGAGTTGGAATCAAGAAAGATCCGTCGGGGAGCTTGAGATTTAGCAAGGCCAGAGCCACGGGGTTGATATTGGAGCCGTCCGCTTTAACGGCAACTCCACCTAAGGCACCTGCCATGCCGCCAAACAACTTCCCGAGAGCCTCCTGAGATCTGTCGTTGGTTAGCGGCGGCTCGCTTAAGCTGGCGGTACAGGCAATTCTCGACTGACCAGCCGCAACGCCATTGATCTGGCGTGTTCCTTGATACGAGGCAAAGAAAAGCAATTTCTCCTTCTTTATCGGTCCACCAAACGCAAACCCAAACTGGTTCTCTTTGAGGGCTGGACGTGGCTGCTCGGCTCGGTTGAGGAAAAAATCGTTTGCATTGAGAACCTCGTTCCGAAAGAACTCAAACACAGTGCCATGGAAATCGTTCCCGCCCGTTTTTGTGATCAAGCTGACGTTGGCACCCGCGTAACGTCCAAAACCCGCATCGTAGAGTCCCGTCTGTACTTTGAACTCCTGTATGCTGTCGGGGTTTTGTATAGGAATTCCTCCGCTCCCTGCAGCACTCCCCTGCACGTCACTGATGCTTATCCCGTCCATCTGAAAGTTGTTGTCATAGGAGCGAGATCCGTGCACGAAGATCCCGTCATTGGATTGGGCGATCTGAGACAGCGCGGTCCCGCCGAGTCCGAGCTCTCCGGCGTTGTACACCCCGACAGCGACACCAGGAGAAAGCCCGGCTATTTGCGCGAAGTTTCTTGTCACTAGTGGTAGCTCGCTGACTGAGCTTTCATTAACCACTCTTCCCAAAGCTGCGCTGTCGGTTTGAACCATTTCCGGCTGGGAGGAGACCAATGCATGCTCGAAATGTGCTGCGAGTTGCAGGCGCAGTCCAAGTCTGAGTGTTTCGGTAAGAGAGACGTGCAGTTCGGGAAGATTCAGAGAATCGAAATCAGCTTTGCTTGCCTGCAGTTGATAGGTGCCGGGGGGTAAGAAAAGAAAACTGAACCTTCCATGCTCGTCGGAAGTTGCGGATTCCGTGCGGCCTGTTTCGCGATGGTTTAGGAGTAAGACCACGCCAGGCAACTCGGCACCGGATGGGTCTAGCACCACGCCAGCCAGTGCACCGGTGGAGGTTGTTTGCCCATGTAAACAAGTAGAAAGCAGCGTTGCAATGGCCATTAGGCCTGCCGACACTATGCGGCGCCGCCTATGGCGCTTGATTTGTGAACCCTGACTCATCGGGGTCCCCAGATGACAGCAGTGGGGAAGACTATTCCCGAGTCTTGCCCGTTGCGCCAGGGACTAGCACTTTAAACCAGGGGAATGCTATCCCAGGCTCGGAGTTCCCGCTAGCGTTATATTCGTGGTACCGGACCGTTTCGTTCGATGGACATACTCGAAACACGCGGATCAGCGACGATCTCCAGGTGACGTTAGTGTTAGAAGTGTTAGACTTGCTTCGTTGCGAATCGCCTTGCAGGTTTCTTGGTGTCGGCACCAGCGGAGCACAGCTTGTCGGGTGAATTTAGACACCGTAGTTGGCGCGATTCTGGCCATTGTCCTCAAGGGAAGCCAGGGTGGGCAAGGTTTGTCCTGGCGCTAGTCGTCGTTGCGGCGTTTCTCTTTCCCCAATCGATTGGAGCTCAGCAAATCAAGGAAGTCCGGCGCGTCCTCATTTTCAATGACTTTAGTCCTATCTCGTCGCCGGGTATTGCGATTCTTGATCAGGAGATCGCCGCTGGGCTAGCGATTTCTTCATACCAGGTCGAACTCTATAACGAGAATCTTGAAGCGACTTTGTTCCCAGATAACGTTTCCCAGCACAGGTTCCGTGAGTGGTACATTCGCAAGTATGCAGACCGCAAACCAGACCTGATCATTACTGTCGGACCTGCGTCTCTGAAGTTTGTGGTGGAATCGCATGAAAAGTCATTTCCGATCACTCCGGTTATCTTCTGCGGCACTACAGAGGAGATGTTAGACCAGTTGAAACCCGACTCTCATTTTACCGGTGTTTGGGGGGTGGCACAGCCAGAAATGACCCTGATCGCGGCGCTGCACTTGCAACCCGACACCAAGCACGTGGTTGTCGTGGGTGGTATCGCAGCGTTTGACCGGAGCCTTGAGGCCGAGACCAAGGAAAGTTTGCGTAAGTACGAGTCGCAGTTCGAGTTCACATATCTCACGAACTTGGACATGCCCGCGCTCCTTGAACGACTGAGGCGGTTGCCGAGCAAGACGATCATCTATCACACATCCATTATGGAGGATGCTGCGGGAGCACACTTTATTGACGCATCCCAATCCGTTCCTATGGTTGTCGACGCTGCGAATGCACCCGTCTTTGTCGCGGATGACGTGGATATCGGCAAAGGTACGGTCGGTGGCGATGTGGTGAGTTGGGCTGCAGACGGTAAGGTCGCTGCTGCGATGGCGGTGAGGATTCTCGACGGGGTGAAACCGCAGCAAATCCCCGTAGTGAGGAACAGTGACGTCTATATTTTCGATTGGAGGGCTTTACATCGGTGGGGATTCAAGGAAAGCGACCTTCCACCCGGCAGCATAGTGATTTTCCGCGAATTGTCGGTATGGGAACGCACCAAACGGATCTGGATCAGTGGACTATTGATCATTCTCAGCTTGGCTCTTCTGGCGACGTACCTCCAGCACAGCCGAGTGGAGCTGAAGAAGTCGCGAGACGCACAGGTGCAGCTCAGCGACCACCTAGTCAAGGCACAGGAGAAGGAGCGAAGCAGAGTGGCATCAGAACTACACGATGATTTTAGCCAACGCTTGGCGCTGCTTGCATTCGGATTGCAGAATACTGCGGAAACATTTCCCGATTCACCAGACGCGTTGAAACAGACGCTCGACGAGTTCAGGCAGTCAGTTTGCGACCTTGGTGACGATCTTCATAGCTTATCCCACCAATTACATTCATCCACACTGGACACTTTGGGATTGGTCACCGGATTAAAGTCTCTGTGTAAAGAGTTTGGTGCCAAGCAAGGTGTCGAAGTCGACTTCACATCTGAGGACATTCCACATAGCGTTAGGCCAGAAGTTGCCTTATGTCTGTTTCGCATCACCCAGGAAGGACTTCAGAATATGAAGAAGCACAGCGGAGCAAAAAAGGCCCGAGTGAGTCTGAGAAACTTTGGCGGCAAATTATCCCTTTCTTTGTGCGACGAGGGCTTGGGATTCGATACGAACAGAATGGAAAAACCTGGGCTGGGCATACTTAGCATGCAAGGACGCGCACGCCTCTTAGGGGGAGAGTTCGAGATTCATTCGACGCCTGGCAAGGGAACGAGAATTGAAGTGTGGGTGCCTCTCCAGCCGGTCGCAGATCCATTGAATGTTTGAGTTTGCGTGGCTCCGGGTAATATGCCGCGTTCGGGTTGCTGTCGCGGTCAGCGGCACTAACGTGCGGAACAGTTGGTCCATTTGTGCCGATGTTGCCGGGTCCAGTGACGGGAAATAGGTGTTCAGAACTTGAATGTTGAACAGGAAAACCATGTGCGTGTCGGTATTCACTTCAGTGGTAGCTTCGAAGCTGGCGGCCCCCACAATTTGTTTTCCAGCAGTCGGCGTGAGCTGAAATGCGGATCGCCACTTGATGTCGGTGAAGCTCTGCCAGTCGTCCACCTGGGGCTGATAGATGATGACTGTCCCGCCGGGTTTGACGAGCTTTCGCGGCCAGCCAGGATCCTGGGCCCAAGTGCTGGAGCAAACCGCAAAGATGAGCGCTAAAACTCCTAAACTGATCTTCGTGTATCGCATAACAAACTCCTTTTGTGGTACGTCAATGGCGATTGTGGGCCCATCGATTCATATTGGATTAGTCATCGATTGACCATCGGTTCGTTATGAAACTTCCTTCAAGTGGCGCCATTCCGACACGGATGGCAATCCTAGCGGTTGAACCATCGTCGCGTACTTACTTTGAATTTTTGCACTATTCTTTTTTATGCTTGTGGTTCTCTTTCTCGAGAGCCAGCTTTTCGCCCGCGTCAATCTTGTGTTGTTCGAGGTCCTCAAGCAGTCCCTCATCTGTAAGATCCATCGGATGCGAATGCTCCCAGTCGTGATGAGCGATCTTCGTCAACCGCTCCACCACTTCTGCGGCGTGGACTTCGATGGCCAGCTCGCGCCGGCTATCGAAGCTGCCTGGTGTCAGATTGATGGAACCGACGATGGCGCGGGAATGGTCCGCGAGCAACATCTTTCCGTGAAGCTTCAGGTGCTTCAGCTTGTGAATTTTGATTCCAACGTCATCCATGATGCGCAGGCCGCTAACTCCTTCGATGAGCTTCTCAACCTTGAGTGTATGCGCTGGCCTTGCCAGCACATGGACTTTCACGCCCCTCTCCTTGGCACGTACCAGCCGCTCCATAATCAAGGGATCCTGATAACGCTCGTTCTGCACGAAGAGAGTGTGCTTGGCTTCGTCGATAAAATGTGCGAGACGATCGCGACCGTTGGCGTTGCACCAGATCAAGAGCGAGTTTCTGCTCACCCGGAATGGCTTGCGCGCCCAGTCGGCCTCGAAGCATTCGATGATCTCATCCACTTCTGGCCGGTGCGTCGTGACGATAGCGTAGTCGCGGGTTTCCGTCAGATTTTTTGTGTCCCAGTTCAGCGACTGGACGAACGCCGTCTCGTCGTCAACGACCATGGACTTCTCATGCGTAACATCGAACTCGGGATTGCTGTCGAGAACCTTGATTTCCGCCGCTTTCAGTTTCTTGGTTGTTTCTTCGTTCTCCGACTCACCGCTCCGACGGGCAGGATTCAACATAACCCGCACGTTTACTCCCCGTCTTTTGGCTTTCTTTACCGCCTCGAGAACAGTCGAGTCAGAAAAAAGAAACATCTTCACGCGAACCGATTTTTTCGCGCTATCAATAGCGTCGAGTATGGGTTGCGCCGAGTCATCCGGCAGAACAATCAACGTATGAGACATACTTCCTCCAGAGAACAAGCAACCGCTCGCTGTTACGCAACCACGGGCGGCTCTCTAGGAACCCACGTTCGTCGTCGAATTCTGTGGTTGCTTCTCAAACTGTATCTTATACAACTCCGCGTACACCCCTCCGATAGCCATCAGCTCTTGGTGACTGCCCTGTTCCGCCACGGCTCCGTCTTTCAATACAATGATTTTATTCGCATCGCGGATGGTGCTAAGACGGTGCGCAATGGTAATCACCGTCCGCCCTTTCATCAGCCGCTCCAGGGCTTCGACCACCTTCTTTTCGGATTCGGTGTCAAGCGCGGCCGTTGGCTCATCCAGGATGAGTATGGGATTATTGCGGATCACAGCACGTGCTATGCCTATACGCTGGCGTTGTCCACCCGATAGCGTGTCGCCCCGGTCGCCCACCAAAGAGTCGTACCCATGCGGCATTTTGACGATGAACTCGTCGGCATTGGCTAATTTGGCCGCTTCCACGATTTCCTGTCTGGTGGCACCACCGCGCCCGTAGGCTATGTTATCGGCCACCGTTCCGCGAAACAGAACTGTTTCCTGGAGCACATATCCGATCTGATCACGAAGCGGGTATAGCTCGAAGTCGCGAATATCCATGCCGTCTATGAGAATGCGTCCCGCATTCGGATCATAAAAGCGTGGGATTAAGCTCACGATTGTAGATTTGCCGCCGCCGGTTGGACCCACGAGTCCTACCATTTCTCCTGCTTTGATCTGAAAATGGACGTCTTTCAGTATCGGCTGATCGGCATTGTATCCGAAGGCTACATGTTCGAAGGCAATTTCGCCCTTGAGCGCGTCAGGGGCGCGTGCTCCCGGGCGTTGCGGGATTACGGAATCGGCTTCCAGAATTGCCCGCACCCGATCCACTCCGACTGCCGTTTGCGCGATGGTATTGGTCATTTTGGCAAGATCCTGCACTGGTTTGAAAAACATGCCGAGGTAGGAAAGAAAAACGGTCAGCGTACCTACGGTCATGGCTTCTCGTAGAATGAGCGACGACCCGCGCCAAAGTACTACGGCTGTGCAGAGCGCTACGGTTACGGTCACAATCGGAGAGAGCAGCGCCTTGATCTTCCGCGCTTTGAGCGCAGCCTCTACGGTCGCTTTGCTCACTTCGCTCAGATCTTCCTGCTCGAGGTCTTGCCGGCCGAATGCCTTCACCACCCGCATAGATTGCAGCCCTTGTTCCACCACGGCGACAATCGCACTCTGTTGTTTCCTCACTTCGTGCGTCGCTTTTTTCACCGCCTTCTTAAACCGCGACACCAACAACAGCATAAACGGCGTCACCGCCACAGCAATCAGCGTAAAATCCCAATTCATCCAAAACATGATGATCAGCATGGCGAATATGGTGAACAAATCCACAAGAATTCCCAGCGTGGACGAAGATGCGAACCCCTGAATTGTCTGAACATCTGCGGTTATAGTGCTGAGCAGCGTACCTGTTTCGTGCGTGTCGTAGTAACTCAAAGAAAGCTGCTGCAGGTGGTGGTAAGTGCGCATCCGCAAATCGTTTGCGACCCACTGACCCACCCCCGTGGTGTAATAGTTCGCGACATATGAGGCGACCGCTCCCACTAACGCGATCACCACGACCGTTATGGCTGCCGCAGCCGCGATCTGCATCTTGCTCGTCGTGCTCATCAGCGGCTCCAGAAAATGGTCCAGCCAGTGCGGAAGCTTGTGGCTGCCTGCAACGTTGTCCAGAACGACCTTTAGCGGCCAGGGCCCTGCGACACTTGCTGCAGTTTGCGCGACCATCGCGGCCAAAATTACGGCCAGGAAACCCCTGTACGGGCGAACGAGGCTCTGAATCAAGCGATACATACGCTGGAATCCTTTCAATGAAACCAGCCGCCGTCAGGTTTGGAGGGAAAGCGCGGAAAAGGCAGCCGCGCAAATCTACCAGCCGCTGAAGCGGGGGAATCAATCGAGTCCCCTAAAGCGGACACTATCCAGAGCACAATGAGAACGCAATTGTCAGAAGTTACAGAGAGCAACCCACGAGAGATCCAGGCCAGGGGGGTAGGCTCAAGGCATAGGTGCTCATCGCGACGCATGCGCGTAAGGCAACCGGTGCTAGTACTCCGCTTTTCGACCTTCACCTCTGCCCTGGAGCGGGTTCCTTTTGACTGGTGATGTATGATGTCCGGAAAACAGCCGACAGGTGCAGCAATTGCAGTGATGTTGCACAACTTAGGGAGCAGAACTTATAGGGGTAGCGGACGAATCCCAGGAACCCTGCTCAGAGATATCCGCTGTGGTGTCCGGAAATATACTCTTCAAATTTGGGGCAGCACGCTTCTTGTCAGTTCTAACCATCCGACCAACTGAATTTTGCCCAGATTCCACTTCGGTAGCAGCGGGGCAGAAGGAACTGCAGCGGGCATTTTGTTAGGTGAGTCATACATTTTCAAACTATAGTCAAGGGATCGAGACCGCCCGATTCGATCGTGCCAGTGCTCTTGAAGGACGAAGTTGAGGAAAAACTCTCGTACATTCCGCGCGTTCTGCTTAAGCGCCATGCCATTTGTTTGCGGTGTCTGTGTAGCCCAGGAGCGATGTAGCACCGAGGTGAAGCTTCTACTCTCGCCGGCAGAAATTCCAGCTACTCTTGTAACGCTCAAGGCCCAGAAGGAATCCTCAGGTAACGTCTACTTCTTCGATACGGAAAAAAGAGATTTACTGGCGCAAGGAGTGATAGTACGTCTACGGCATGGTTCTACCCGCGACCTGACCGTCAAGCTGAGGCCACCCCAGGAGAAGAACTTCGAGGACCCCACAGGGGGGAAAGAAGACTTCAAATGTGAGGTGGACCTGGCAGCGAATGAAACCAATATTTCCTACTCCATTCGCAATGGCTTCACTGGCCCGCAAATCCCGGAGACAGGGAATCATATATATCGAGCGCTCAGTGATGGTCAGCGAAGACTTCTGATTGGGTCGCAAGTGGTCATCGATTGGAATCAGGTGAAAAGAGTCGCCAACATCCACGTGACCGATTGGCAAGCCAATTGGAGTCCCGATTCAGGAAACTCACGCTGGAACTTTGGGAATGGCCCGGGGGAAAAATACTGGAGCTTTCGAGTAGGGCAGCGAATGAATCCAGCTCTGCAGCGTACGAAGAATTGCGCCAATTAGCTATCGACAAGGGCTGAAGTTGAGTGCCGATCAAAGGTCAAAGACTAGGATGGTACTTGAGTCTCATAGCGCTGTGTGGCACACGCAGTGGAAGATCGGCCCGATAAGCGAGGCCTCCGTTGCCAACGTAATGCTCCACGCTAGCGAACAAGAATAGCACCGAGAGAAATAGTCTGGGACAACCGGAGGGAGGTCCAGTGCCCGAGTTCACGATTCTACGGTGATTGCCTCGCCATAGACCAGGCAGCTAGCTTTGCGACCATGCCCTCTGAAGTACGGTGAAAAGGAATGCTGTGGTAAGGCCAAACAGAATCATGCCGTTCAGCGCTTCTAGAGCCCCCATCATTTGCCACCGCGGCTCCAGATAAAGATTCGCGTGACCGTAGCTCGTCATGGCGTTGAGCGAATACAACATCGCAGACCTAAAGTCCGGCAGAGCTCCCAGAAGACGGTAAGTCCAGGCCCAGATTGAACCCTCAATACCGTGCAAAATGGTGGCAGAAAGCGCTGCCCCACCAATAACGGAAATCGAGGCGGATGAGGAATGCCGGAGTCTTCGCGTATCGTTCAGTCTTGAGGAAACTTCCTTGTTTAGGAGTCCGAGGCAGTAGGCGTGGACAACCACGACCAGCAAGATGAGCGGCAGTCCCCACGCCCAGTCCACACCCCAGTCTTGGGCAGCGATTGGGTTCATAGATCACCTCTGTTTCGTTTTGCCAAGCGGTCGCGCATCCCCCGAGGCGCTGCGGGTACACTCTACGGCCCTCACTTCAATAAGCAATGGAGTAGTTAGCACAATATCGAGATTTCAAATCATCCACATTTCACAGGGCCAAACACTCGCACTGCTCGTGAAAGGTGTATGTGACGGTGGTCACACCGCTTTTGTCGTTTGTTGAAAGGGATCGCCACCTGAGGCTGGGATCAAAAACTGCCGTGCACCACCCGCAGGAAAGCGATTCAGTATCTTACGGTAACCGGCTCGTTTTTCCTCGCGGAAGCGTAAATCGCTTCCAAGATCAGCATGTCGCGGTGTCCCTGGCGGCCATCGGGTTCGACGGGCTTTTTCGTCTGGATCGCGGAGGCAAAGACGTCGAGTTCGGGAGCAAATTCGTCCACTATGGGGAACTTGCGCTCGATCCACTTGCCGCCAATTTTTCCCGTGAGCCGGCGTTCTTCGTCAAATGGAAAAGCTGGGGAGAGGCACGCCCAGCCTTTGCTGCCCTGCACGAACAGGAAGGACGAAAGCACGGAACTATACGTCGTGCTGCCCTGAACAATTAAGCCACTGGCGAAATTCATGCGAAAGGAGATACCTTCTTCCACATCGCGAAAGCGGGCGGCATCCTTTTTCCAGGAGTGCGCGGTGACTTCGAGAGGGTCTTCCTTCACGAGCCAGCGGCTGGTGTTGACGCAGTAGACGCCCAGATCCATCAGCGGGCCGCCTCCGGCGATCGCGGGATCGAGGAGCCAGGGGAGCGAGCGGCCGGGGACGTGCACTTCGCTGAAGGCCGTGTGGATCATGTCGAGTGTGCCGAGCTGGCCGCTGTGGATCAGTTTTTTCAGGAACAAGGCGCTGGGCTCGAAGTATTTTCGATAGGCGGTCATCAGTTGGACGCCGTGCTGCGCGCAGACCTGGACCATCTGGGCGGACTGCTCGGAGTTGAGCGCCAAAGGTTTTTCGATGAGGACGTGCTTCCCTGCCCAGGCGGCCGCGATTGTGGCGCTGAGGTGTTCGCTTTGGGGAGTGGCGAGATAGATGGCGGTGACTTTCGGATTTTGTAGGCAAGCTTCGAATTCGTCGGTGGAATAAGCGGTGGCGGCTTTGAACTTGCGAGCGAGTTTTTCGGCTTTGTGTTTGTCGCGACTGACCAGCGCAACCAACCTTGCGCGCCTGGCATTGCGGAAAGCGGGCAGGACAGCCATTTGCGCGATGGTGCCGAGGCCGACGACAGCGAAGCCGACTTTTGGGTCTTTTTTCATGGCGTTAACGGCTCAGCTTTCGCGGTCGGCGCGGCCAAGGCGCTGGTTGCGAATCGCCTTGTGGTCGAGGCCGGGCAGTTCTTCGATATTTTCGAGAACTTTGTGGATGGCATCGGCGATGTCGTCCACGTCTTTGTTAGGCCCGAGAAAATGCTGGTGCGGGAACCAGACCGCTTCGTGATAGGCGGCCTTTTCGGATTCCGGGCAGGAATACATAGAGCGCAGGTCGAGCGGCTTTTCGCGGCCCCAGCTCAACGCGGGGAAATCGGTGGGATCGACCGGGAAGAGCGAGCTTTTGTAGACCGGTTCGTAGAAGAGGCCGTCGCAATGGACACCTTCGATCTGGAGCGCGGCCACGAACGCTGCTCGCGGGATATTTTTCGCCTTGTCGGCGAAATATTTCATGACGTAGCCGTAGGGCGCGAGAGAGGTGATACGCGGATCGGGCTTGAGCAGTCCGATGGCGGCGGTGTTCTTGAGTTTCGATTCGAGGCGCTTCATGTTTTTCTGGCGGACGGCGCCTTCTTTCGAGAGGCGCTTGAGCTGCGCGCCGAGGACGGCGGCCTGGAATTCGCCGAGGCGGTAGTTGAAACCGATGATGCGCTTTTTGTACTGGTCGGTGAGGCTGGCGCGGCCGGCGTTGATGTAGCTCTGCACCAGCTCCATGTAGGCGAGATTGTTGGTGATGACGGCCCCGCCTTCGCCGGAGGTGATGAGCTTGCTGGTCTGGAAGCTGAAGGCTCCGAGATCGCCCATGGAGCCCGCGCCCTTACCTTTCCATTTGCCGCCGTGGGCGTGGGCGCAATCTTCGACGACTTTGAGATTGTGCTTGGCGGCGATACGGAGGATTTCGTCCATGTCGGCGAAGCGCATGCCGAGATGGACGGGAAGAATCGCTTTGGTTTTGGGCGTGATCGCTTTTTCGATGAGCTTCGCGTCGAGGCAGTAGGTGTCCGGGTCGACGTCGACGAAGACAGGAACGGCGTTCATGAGGAGAACGGGGCCGACGGTGCCTTCCCAGGTGTACGCCGGCACGATGACTTCGTCGCCAGGCTTGATGCCGACCGCTTTGAGCGCAGCTTGAATGGCAACCGTTCCGGTGTTCACGCATTGGCCGTATTTCGCGGTGTGCAGCGCCGCGAATTTTTCCGCGAAGGCCTTTGCATGGGTGCCGGGGAACGGTTGGCCGCCCCAGCGCGTGCTTTGGAGCACGTCTTTCAACGCCGCAGCTTCCGTTTTGGTGGCGATTGGCCACTGCGTGAATGGTTTTTTGCGAAGCGGTTTTCCGCCGGTAATCGCTAGTTTGCCCACGAGAAATTGCCTCCGTTTGAGTAAATTTCAATTTGGTGAAGCATCAAGAAACCCTCGGAGCAGAAAGGCGGCGTAAAGCCGCCCCTACACCGGATATCTATCCCACTGCGATCAGGGGACA
Source organism: Candidatus Acidiferrales bacterium (assembly GCA_963775865.1). Lineage (GTDB taxonomy): Bacteria > Acidobacteriota > Terriglobia > Acidiferrales > UBA7541 > Acidiferrum. The sequence continues at coordinate 111,787 of CAVZKU010000006.1, forward strand.
TCGGGATTCGGCAGCATGATGTCTCGCACGATGGCGTCGAGGTCGTGGCACGCGGTGATGAATTGGCGAAGCGTGTGGCGCGTGGGGCCGAAGGTGTCGAATTCGGGAATCGTGAGACCGCCTTCGTCGTAGGCGCGACGAAAATCGGGGAATTTGGCGCTTAGCTCCTCGACGATTTGCGGGGGGACGGGCTTGTCGATGCGCGGAACCGCGGCGATATCGCTTTGCTTGAAGTGTACCTGCCAGGAATACGGCGGAGAGGAGACGGATACGATAGCCGCGTTCGCGGAAGAGTTTGTAGATTTTCTTGAACACGGCGACGCCGGCCCATTCGAGATAACCGGGATCGATGGCGATGTTGTCTTTTTCGATGAGGACCTTGAGCCAGTCGTCGAGGCTTACGATCATATTCGGCGCGAGGTGGCTGAACTCTTCGGCCTGTTCGACGATGGCCTGCGGGTCGCGATAGAGGCGCGGATCCGTCTGAATGGAGAGGCGCCCGTTTTTGCCGAGCTGCGCTTCATAAATCGGATAGAGCAAAGCGGCCGCGCGGACGGAGATTTCGCGGACGATTTTCCAGGCGATGGTTTCTTCGTCGACCGTGGGAAATTCCTTGAGCAAGGCTTCGATGCGGGTTTTGTAGGCAGGGAGTTCCTTTTTCAGGACGCCGAGGACGATGACGGGATTGCAGGTGGCGCCGACGGCGCCATGTTCGATGGAATAGGTGAGCTCAGAGACGGAAGCCGAATCGTTCCAGAGACAGGTGGGCGTCGTCTGGGTCATCTGATGGAGTGGACTTTTGCATCCCGTGGCGGTTGCCTGTGTCATGTCTACCTCCTTCGAAACGCCTGCAAGTTAAGAATTGTGCCGCACCTACGTCGCTCTCCCCTTTTTCTGTTTGGTCCCCAGGCCTTACGGCCTGGGCTAAATACTTTCGCGCCTCCGGCGCTTGGCACGGCCGCCTACGATCCGCCGAGCGACATTACGTGGCGGCGGAACGCTCGAGCGTTACCTTCACCGGCTTGTTCTGCTTGTGAGAATTTTCCGCGGCAACAGCGGTGGCGAGGGCCTTCAGGCCATCTTCGCCGGTGACGCGAACGGGCTTGTCGTACAGCAGAGCGTCGATGAAATCCCGGACTTCGGCGAGATACGCATCGGCGAAGCGCGAGAGGAAATGATCGGCGAGCGTTTGCGAGCTGCCGTTGGCGCTGAGGAAGACGGCCGGAGTTTTTTCAATGCTGCCGACGAAGACCGCGCCCTTGGAGCCGAGGATCTCCGTGCGCACGTCGTAGGCGTAGACGGCCTGGACGTAGGACTCGATGTTGCCGATGCCGCCCTTGTGGTATTTGAGGTTGACGGAGCTGGCGACGACGTCGCCAAACTGGGCGACTTCGGGGCGGATGGCGACGGTGGTGTAGGAATGGACTTCGGCGACTTCGTCGCGCATGAGCCAGCGGGCGAGATCGAAATCATGAATGGTGCTGTTGTAGAGAATCATGCCGTTGACGCCGGATTGATAGGCGGCCATGGGCGGCTCGTCTTTATCGCGGCCGACGGACTTGAAGATGAGGGGCGTGCCGATTTCGCCGGCTTCGATGCGTTTCATGGCCGCCGCGTGGGCGGGATCGTAGCGGCGCATGAAGCCGATCTGCAGGCGCACGCCAACTTTGGCGACGGCGTCGAGAGCGGCATAGGCGTCGTTCATACACAGCGCGATGGGTTTTTCGCAGAGGATGTCCTTGCCGGCTTTGGCGGCCTGGATGATGGATTGCGCGTGGAATTTGTCCGGCGTGGCGATAAGGACGGCGCGGATTTCTTTGTCTTCCAGCATGGCTTCGAGGCTGGTGAAGGATTTGGCGATTTCGAGTTCTTCGGCGACCTGCTTGGCACGAGCGGCGGCGACGTCCGCGACGGCGATTAGATTTGCGCCGGGGACGAGGCGGCGGAGATTTTCGGCATGGCGCTTGCCCATCTCGCCGACGCCCAGAACACCGATGCCGATTTTTTTCATCCCGAGCTCTCCGGATTCCATGATTATGAGTTTGCCCTCAGGGGCTAAAGTGATCTTTACAGCGCGGCGAAAGCCGTGTCCTCCCAGGATACGATTCGCGGAATTGTGCCGTACCTACGGCGCTGTTCCCTTTTCGTATTTGGTGCCAGGCCTTGCGGCCTGGGCTAAATTCTATCGCACCTCCGGCTCTTCCCTTTCGACGTCCGCGCCCCCCGGCGCTTTGATCCGCCGAGCGAAATTACGTGGCGGCGGAACGCTCGAGCGTTACCTTCACCGGCTTGTTCTGCTTGTGAGAATTTTCCGCGGCAACAGCGGTGGCGAGGGCCTTCAGGCCATCTTCGCCGGTGACGCGAACGGGCTTGTCGTACAGCAGAGCGTCGATGAAATCCCGGACTTCGGCGAGATACGCATCGGCGAAGCGCGAGAGGGAATGATCGGCGAGCGTTTGCGAGCTGCCGTTGGCGCTGAGGAAGACGGCCGGAGTTTTTTCAATGCTGCCGACGAAGACCGCGCCCTTGGAGCCGAGGATCTCCGTGCGCACGTCGTAGGCGTAGACGGCCTGGACGTAGGACTCGATGTTGCCGATGCCGCCCTTGTGGTATTTGAGGTTGACGGAGCTGGCCACGACGTCGCCATATTGCGCGACTTCGGGGCGGATGGCGACGGTGGTGTACGAGTGAACCTCGACAACTTCGTCGCGCATCATCCAGCGGGCGAGATCGAAATCATGAATGGTGCTGTTGTAGAGAATCATGCCGTTGACGCCGGACTGGTAGGCGGCTAAGGGCGGCTCGTCTTTGTCGCGGTGCACGGATTTGAAGATAAGCGGCGTGCCGATTTCGCCGGCTTCGATGCGTTTCATGGCCGCAGCGTGGGCGGGATCGTAGCGGCGCATGAAGCCGATCTGGAGGCGCACGCCGGCTTTGGCGACGGCATCGAGGGCGGTATAGGCATCATTCATCGTGAGGGCGATAGGTTTTTCGCAGAGGATGTCTTTGCCGGCTTTGGCGGCCCGGATGATGGAATGCGCGTGGAATTTGTCAGGAGCAGCGATCAGTACGGCCTGGATTTCCTTGCACTCCAACATGGCTTCGAAGCTGGCGAAGGATTTGGCGATTTCGAGTTCGTCGGCGACTTGCTTGGCGCGCGCGGCAGCAACGTCCGCGACGGCGATCAATTCGGCGCCGGGGGTTAGGCGGCGGAGATTTTCGGCGTGGCGCTTGCCCATCTCGCCGACGCCCAGAACACCGATCCTGATCTTTTTCATTCCGAGTTCTCCCGATTTCTCTTGTGTCGCACCTACGGCGCTGTTCCTTCTTCGTATTTAATCCCAGGCCTTACGGCCTGGGCTAAATTGTTTCGCGCCTCTGGCGCTTGACCTTGCGGCTCGATGCTCTTGCGCCTCCGGCGCTCAACGTCCAAAGGCTGGTCCACCTTTCCTTCGTCAGGGCAAGCCTAAGGTGGCCACTACGCTTTAGCCGCGGCGCTGAGCTGCTTCATTACGCCATCGAGGTAGCGCAGGCTGGCGGCGACGCTGTCTTTCGGCGGAATTTCCGTGTGACCGAATTTCACGTCTTGCTCGATGACGGACCAGCCGGAGTAGCCGTTCTTGATCAAGGTGCGGAAGAAGGCCGGGAAGTCGATGTCGCCCTTGCCGATGACGGTGAAGGCTTTGTGTTCGATGGCTTGTTCGAAGGTCCAGTGATTTTTGCGGGCTTCGGCGAGGACGGCGTTGTTGCAGTCCTTGATGTGGACGAGGCGAAGCTTATCCTTGTATTTTTCGGCTTCCTTGACGGAATCGCCGTGGCCGTAAGCGCAGTGGCCGGTATCGAGGCAGAGGCCGATCTTGGTGTGCGAGCAGGCGTCGTAGAAGCGTTCGCATTCCTCAGGGGTCTCGACGTAAGTGGCGACGTGGGGATGGAAGACGAGGTCGAGGCCGAATTCCTGCGCGACTTTTTCGGCGTCGGCGACGATGTTGCCGACGTGCTTCCATTGTGCGGCGGTAAGCGTGGGGCAGCCGGGGTCGTAGACGCGGCCGGAATAGGCGTTGCGTTCGGGGGATTGATCGTCGGCCATGACCAGGAACGGCGCTTTCAAAGCGGCGAGCAGGTCGCCGACTTTGCGGATGCGTTCGATGACAGCCTTGCCGGCGGCGGGATCGGTCATCTTCACCGGAACGAAGGAGCCCAGGAGTTTCAGCTTGCGTTTTTCGAGTTGGGGCTTCAGGACGGCCGAATCAGTGGGGAAAAAGCCGTAGGGGCCGAGTTCCGTGCCGGTGTAACCCGCTTCGACCATTTCGTCGAGCATTTTTTCGTAGGATTGATTCCAGGAGGGCCCGGGATAATCCAGGACGCCCCAGCTATCGGGGGCGCAGGCAAATAGGAAGCGTTCTTTCAGTCCAGGCATCTGTTCTCTCCGTCTTTGCGTAATTTATTCCACTATTTAAATTCGTAAAGGCCGAACTGCCGACGGTCGCAAAACCCACACTATCTAAAGTCGCAAAGGCCGCAGGACGAGCAAACGGCGCTCGCCCTGCGCTACAGGTCATCTCCACGGCTCGAAGACTACCTTCATGGAGTTCGGCTCGATGGCTTTCTGCATCGCTGCGTTGACGTCGCGCAAGGCGTAGCGGTGCGTGACAAATTCGCGAAGGGGGTAGTGTTTCATGTAGCGGGCCATCTGGCGCATGCTGGGACCGTAGGCCGCCGGTTCTTCGCCGCCGACGGCGAGGATGCGTGCGTTTTTCGCGCACAGGTGACGGTGCGGGCTCAGCGAAATCTCGCCGAGATCGGAGAAATTTCCCGCTTCAACGAGCAAGCCGCTGATGCGCAGCATTTCCAGTCCTTCAGGAACAGCTTGCGGGACGCCGGCACATTCGACAACCATGTCCGCGCCGCGACCATTGGTGACGTCCCTTACAAATTGCAGGCGCTCGGCTTTCGATAATTTGCCGGCGTGGATGACATGATCCGCGCCGAGGCGCTTGGCAAAATCCAGGCGATAGTCGGAAAGATCAACGGCGATGATAGTGCCCGCGCCGAGCATACGCGCTTTCATCAGGAAGCACATGCCGAGAGGACCGACGCCGAGGACGACGACGGTGTCGTCGAAGCGGAAGGATTCGTTGGGGAAGGCAGACATCTGCTTCGCGCGATCGAGGCCGACCGATACGGCGAAGATTTCGGTGAGGACGGCGACCTCGGAGGGAAGATCATCGGGCACTTTCACCAGAAAGCTGCCGGGAACGATGTAGATGTATTGCGACCAGCCACCGAAGAGGTGCGGAGGATTTTTCGCGCTGAGGTTGTTGCCGTAATCGGTGGTCTTCTCGCAGCAGTAATAGGGGAAATCGTGGCGGCAGTAGTAGCACTGGCCGCAGGAAACGTTGGCACCGATGACGACGCGATCGCCGACCCGCAGCGGAATGCCTTCGTAATCGGTGTAACGGCCATTACCGCCGATAGCCGCGATGGTGCCAACGTTTTCGTGGCCCTGAATGATAGGAAATTCGAGCTTGCGGTCGCCGTACTGGGTGGCGTAGCCCTGGAAGGTGTGCTTGTCCGTGCCGCAAATCCCGGACATTTCCATTTTGATCAGGACGCAACCGGGCGAGGGCTCCGGCAACGGGTATTCCCGCAATTCATACTTTCCGGGTTCCACGAGAGTTGCCGCGAGTACGCCTTGGGCCGACATAGCCGAGTCTCTTTCGCTCTTACTGCGGTGGGCCGGTGCGCCACACGCTACATTCTGAAATCTGCGGGGAACCGTTTGTGCGACGATTCCCCGCTGGGGTCAGAGGGGTTGCTAGGACAAATCAGTCTAGAAATTCAACTTCAAAGAAAGCTGGCCGATGCGCGGTGGCGCGGCCTGGGTGATGGAGCCAAAAGTAGGTGTGGTTGACACATGGGTCGATGGATTAAAGCCGCTGAGTCCAATCGCACCTGGCGCTATGAACTGGGTGTGATTCCAGATGTTAAACAGCTCGGCGCGGAACTGCAGGACGAAACGCTCGTTGAGCTGAGTGTTCTTGAGGACGGCGAAATCCCAATTGTTGACGCCGGGTCCATGGAAGAAGCGCCGGTTCGCAGTGCCTTCTTGGCCGAGCGCTGATCCCTGGAATGAACTGGGGTCAAAGAATAGACAGGGACCGGGGCATGCCGAATCTCGCGGATTCAGCTTCTTGACCGGAGCGACGATATTGGGGGTATCCACGTTGAGAGGAATTGGCCCACCAAAGTTAGTGCCAAGCAAGGATTGATCGTCCGTTTCGACGATGGTGATGGGAAGGCCGGTGGCAAAACGCGTAATACCACTGATCTCCCAGCCGTTGGTCAGTTTCTTCGGGCCGGGCAACATGTCAATTGGCAAACGGTAATTGTAGCTGAACACGAAATTGTTGGTGGAATCGAAAGCGGATAGTCCGCGGCTCAATTTCGGATTGACGGGATTGACTTGCTCGCCGTAACCGGAAGCCAGGTCAATAGCCTTGCTGAACGTGTAGCCGAGGAGCGTCTGCAACCGGCCGCTGGTGTGCCGCCAGTTGATTTGCGCGGAATTGTAGGCGGAATTGCCGATATTGATGAAATACGAGTCATTCCCGAAGGGGATGACTGGCCCGCTGGCCAGCATAACAACGCCGTTCGGAGTAACGCCTTGATTCAGCGGTGTGCGCGAGCTGCCCACCAGCGCTCCGCTGGGCAGCGTATACACATTGTTTTCGCCCCCGGGTCCACACTTCGGAGTGGCATTCTCCGCTATCAGTTGGAGACAAGCCGCAGGGCTTCCAGGATTTGCCGAGTGCGCCAAGAGTAGATGATGTCCCTGTGTGCCTACATAACTTACGGTCAACAAATCCGAAGACGTTATCTGGCGCTGAATGGAGAGTTCGTAGTTTTCCGCGTAGGGTGATTTATTTTTGTTGTAGAACGCGGGCGAACTGCCGATCGTGCCATACGCTGTCAGGAAGTCCACCAGGTTGCCGTAAGGACAGAACTGGCCGGGTACACAGGCGTTGGTGGCCGGGTTGGTGATTGAAAACTGCTTTGGCGGCGGCTGGATCGGAAAGAAGTTCAGAATGGAGTTGCCTGTGGCCCGATTTGTGAAAGGAGCAGCAAAGACGGGAGAACTCTGGCCAGTATAGTCTCCAAACGGGGCATCTCCAATTTCGTTGAAATTTGTTGCGCCTTCGAGGGCTGTATAGAACTTGCCGTAACCCACCCGGATACTTGTGGAGCCAGGTTTCCCGAGAATCTTCCCCAGCGCGCCCTCGTGCTCGCCGAACGAATAGGCGAGCCCCAGGCGCGGAGCAAAGTTGTTCCAGCGTGTGGGGGCCAAAGAGTTGGGAACGCCAGAGTCACCGGGGAATACCCATCCCTTCGGGGAGCCTGGAAATACGATGGATTGCTCGCCGGGTATGATGGTCTGTATCTCGTTATACTTTTCGTGCCAGAAAGAGTTCACGTCGTAGCGCAGTCCGTAGTTAAACGTGAGATTCGATTTTATCCGCCAACTGTCTTGTACAAACATTCCGAGATAATAACTCCGGCCGTAGGAGGGAAAGGACAGCCCTTGGACAAAGGAGCTTGGGGCGCCGATGAGAAAATCAACGATGTCGCTGCCGGTTTCGCTGGTCCCGCCATTAACATTCGTGCCGAAGAACAAGTTGCCATTTGCAGCGTTGGAGAGATTCTCTTCCAGCAGATTGTAGTGGAATTGGCCACCGAGTTTCACCGTGTGGGTGCCGACGACCACGCTCAAGTTGTCGAGGAGCTGGAAGCTGTTCTGGGTGATGCGGATCGGTTTGCTTGGCACTCCAATCGAGAAGTTATTGAAGTCTGTTTCGGGGACGCCTTCCACACTCGGTGTGCCAACATAAATACCGGGCATCCGACTTTCACCAGAAGCAAATCCGAGGGCGGCCAGTTGGTCTTGCGGTCTGGTTCCGCCGAGAGGTTGGTTGAAGGGCGTATCCAAACGGAAGTAGCCGAAACGAAGTTCATTTACGGTGGCCGATCCGAAAGTCTTGGTATCCCCAAGATTGAAAACGTCAGTCCACCCCTTGGAATCAATGCTAAATCCTGGATACGTAGGATTGGGGGATGCCCAGTAAGGATTGATGAGCACGAATTTATCGTGATAATAATATCCCGAGAGCAATCCCCACGTTGTTGTGTTGTAGTCTAGTCGCCCGCTGAATTTGTTGTCGCTCAAATTTATCTTGCCCGCGTTCGTGAAAAAGGCATTTTGCGCCGCATTATTCGCGGGCTGAATGAACTGCAGCATGTTTTTGGCGATTGGATTGAAGAGGCTTGGGTCCAGATGGGCATTGGGGAAAACGCAACCTGTCACCGGATCAGTTGAGGTGCAACCATTGAAATAGTACCTTTCGCCGTTCGCAATAGGCTGGCCCCCCAATTCCTGCGACAGCTGGGTCGCCCAGGGAAGTGTTCCGGGAAGGCTCACAACTGTGCCGGTGAGCTGGCTGGTAACGGATGACAAGTCTCCCTGCTGTAACAGAGCCGCGCTTGGAGCTCCACTGATCGTTTGTGGAACTGCTTGAATTACTCGATTCCCCTGATAGTCCGCAAAAAAGAAAAGCTTGTCCTTCTTGATCGGGCCTCCAAACGTACCGCCAAACTGATTTTGGTGATACGAGCCTCGCTGCCCCGATGCAAAAAAATTGGCGGCGTCAAGGTCGGTGTTCCGCAAAAATTCAAAAGCATTGCCATGCCATTGGTTCGTGCCCGATTTGGTGACCACGTTGATCTGCCCGCCGCTGTAGTTCCCGTATTCCGCGTCGAAGTTGTTGGTCAATATCCGGAACTCCGCGATCGAATCAAGGTTGGGAATGGCACCGGCGCCCGAGAAGCCCGTTTCTTCCACCGTCACCCCATTCAGGATGAAGCCGTTTGCCCCTTCGCGCTGCCCGTTGACGGAAAGCTGGCCCGCATTCAAGTCCCCAGAGACCTGGGGTATCGCGAACGTGGCCGAGAGGAATGCACCGGCGTACGCTCCCGTCATCCCCGAAGTCTGCGAAACCACCCCGGGCTGCAACGCAAGCAAATCGGTATAGCTGCGGGTTACAAGAGGCACGGAGGTCATCTGTTTGGCTTCGATGACTTCGCCCATCTGCGTATTTGCCGTCTCGACGTGCAGTGCATCGCTCCGTACCTGCACGGTCTCCGTCATTTGCCCGACCTGCATGGTTAGGTCTATAATGCGCACGTCATTCACTTCTAAAATAATGTCCGTTCGGCGTGTAATCTTGAATCCCGTTTGTTGGACTTCGACCGTGTATTTGCCAAGAGGAAGTTGCTGGAACGAGTAGTAGCCCTGGGCGTTGGTAGTTTGCGTTACAGCAATGCCCGTGTCGACGTTGGTGGCGGTGACGCTGGCGCCGGCGATGGCGGCGCCGCTCGAGTCGGTGACCGTGCCGGAGATGCTGGCGGTAACGCCGGCATAGAGCCGAGTACCGAGCAAAACCGCGAGCGCAAACACAATAAGAGCAAGGAAATTGCGAAGTCGCGTGACTTGCATCATGACCCTCCGAGTAAACTTGACTGAATCAACCCCGTTTTGGGCCTGCCGGCCCCCAGTTTTGGCGGCGCACCTGATTGCACCGGACTCCTCCCAAGCCGCGCAAGTCTAACCGCTTATCACGTTGCAGGGCTTATAGTGCAGGGTCGTTCCTTTGTCAAGAAGATTCTGTTGAAAAAGTGGGGGAACAGGAGAACCCAGGTGCTGATAGCACTTGCTTCTCCTTCTTGATTTAGTTGCTGGCCTTATGCATTTCCGTTTCGCCTTCAGTTAGGTGGAACATGGAATTGGCACGGACTCTCGTTGTGCCAGGAACCGAACCAGCCGCTTAAGATTTTGGGCTGTTGCCGATGTAACCTTGTGGTTGGTGGTCCATTCCGCGGTAGCGCAGTGTTTGGCCCTGCGGACAGCGAAAGACATTTTCGACCTGGTCGTACTGAAATTGGTCACGCGGGTCCTGAATTTTTCAACAGAATCAGATGTATCTCGATCACCGATGTTCCACGGATCTCCCTTCATAATTTCAATGACTTAGAGAAGGCGGTAGATTATGGGCATTCTTGAACATCAGCGGAGAAGAAGCTATTTCCTTTTCCGAATCCGTCATAGCGTAATACTAATGCGGCGAATCGCGACAAAGCGCGAACGAAAGGTGAATAAAGAAGGAGAAAGTGATTCGTCAGGTTTCATCGGAACTAATTGATTCCTCTCGGTTATGGCCAATTCTGGCAAGTTCTGATGAAATTAGTTTCATGACTGTTAGCTTCTCGGTTCGGGCACGTGGTGATGCGCGAAAGACGCATTAGATCTTGCCTGAAGGTCCATTCGGCCTGCATCTCTGCCACCCCCTTATGTGGACTTCAATTTCTCTTCAACATAAAGCGAGAGCTCAATCATGCGCTCCGCCACTTGTTCGACCGGCAGACCTGCAAAGTTCTTGAGCACCAATTCCTTGACATAGAGCCGCCCAAGGTAACGCAGCTGCAGCGCGCGATTACGGGTGGCAAAAACGAAATCGCGATGCCCGTTATTCACGACAATCAGGTTGCGCTCAGCGTCGTATCGCGAGCGCCACAGTTCCCCGGCCGCCCTTTCGAAGGTGTAGCCCGGTAAGCCGCGGGCATTGACGACAGTCGGGCCGATAGCCACAAGGCTGTCGGTGACGGTGATCAGTGCCTCCGCGCTGCATCGAGTGTCGCGCTGTGAGGCGATGACGGACAAACGCACAAGAACGGGCGACGAGGGGGCCTCGAAGCTCACTTCCTGATCGGACGTGGACAGGAGGGTGCCACCCCCTTCGACGATCTCCCACGCGAATGTCAAGTCCTGCTCGACCCGCCGGCGCGAGCGATCCCGGGGTAGCGCGCGAAGACGTCGGGTTTGGCCCACTGCCAATGTGCTTGACATTGGTGAAATCACGACGGAGTGCAAAGGCCCAGCGTAGTCGAAGAATTGGCGCTGGGTTGATCCGACTGCGCTCGGTTCCGGAATGCCACCCTCTTCCTCCGGACCCGATGCCTCCGCATCTCGCTCCGGGAACCCGCCGGCACCGGTCGCTTGCGGGGAGCGTGACTGGATGTCAAACCAGTCGTACTCCTCGCGCGGCAAAACCAGCATGGCTTCGCGAAATGCACGTTGAATGGCGCGAAGAGACTCCCGGTTTGCTTGCTCTTCCTCGGCCCGGCGCTGGGCGTCGATAAGGCCGTTGAGGTGTGTTTCCAGCGGTATTAAAGCTTTCACGAGGGCCCCATAGCGTTCATCGTGGACGATTCCGGAACGTGTGCCGGGAGTCAGGTCAAGATAGGGAACGTCGATCAGGCCCTGCAGGTAACGAGAATTCCACGGCAGGCGCTCCAGACCGGGCAGCGTTCCGATATCCGCTATCACCCGCGTCCCACCTCTAGTAAGCGCGACACGGCAGTCCTCAGCAGGTTCCGCAAGATAGAGTTCGGCATACGCCTCACCGAATGAAGAGCGAACCGTCGGCAGCTGGTGCAGCAAGCGGCCTTCGAACTGTCTTGGCTCAACCTGATACTGTCTGCGCGCAAGTTTGTCGATCACCGTTACCCGAACCTGCGTATCCCGGATACGATCGCGCAGCTCTGCTGCCAGATACCACTGGATCTTCTCTCCGCTCAATCCGCGGATGCCCTCTAGCAACGGGCTGATCTTGAGTTCGGTGCCTCGATCGGCAAAAAGCACCCGTCGAAGCTTCACCATATAACGTGGATCCCCCCTGCTCATAACCATCTGATAGACCCGCTGATCGGCACCGCTAGACGTCATGGCGAGCGTGTCGCCCACGGTCCAGAAGCTCAAAAGACCGATTCCAAATTCCCCTTGTAAGCCGCCTCCAGCGCCGTCTGCCTTAAGTTGTCGCTTGACCGAGTCACAGATATGGGTCGCGACGTACTTGAAGTCAGGCAGTCCGTTCGGATCACGTGGGATTCCGTCGCCATCGTCCTTGACCGTTAGAAAGTAATTGCCTTGCTCGCGGCCGCGCGTGATGGTGATGGTCTTGGCATGCGCATCGATGCTGTTTTCCACCAACTCCGCGATGGCCTTGAGCGGATTGCTTTGCGAGAGTGCGATGATACGAATAGCATTCCAATCATCGCCAATTCGCAATTTGCCACCCTCTGATTTCTTCGACTTGGCTGAGCTGGTATTCGACATGGCTCCTCAGAACTGTTTTTATCCAGCATTAATCCGGCACCTAGCTCTGCGAACTTCTATATCCATAAGATATGACAGGTGGGGCGGACAAGCACCACGCCACAATTTAGCGGACCACCGTCCAATTTCCGTCACAATGGCCGTGATTTGGTGTTTTGCGCATGTCGGCTTGGCAACGCAATATTGCTGGCAATATCCTATTGATGCATGAGGGCATATGTCTTGGACGCGGATGTACTGGTGGCGGCCTTCCGTAGCAATGCTGGCGCATCGCGCCAAGTGCTCGAGGCGGTGCGGGCTCACCGATTCGAATTGTTTTGTCTGTGCCCCTGATGCTGGAATACGAATCAGCTCTGACTCGCCCAGAACACCTTGCTGCCTGCGAAGCGAGCAGCGAAGATGTATCTGCCGTGCTCGACGAACTGACCTTGGTCGGGAAGAGAGTCGAACTAATGATTCGCACACGGCCAATGCTACCAGATACGAACGACGAGATGGTTCTGGAAACGGCCATCAATGGTCGTACCGATGCCATCGTCACTTTCAACGAGCGGGATTTTAGACCTGTGGCAGCGCGTTTCCGATGTTCGGTGGTTCGGCCCGGGGACACTAGCTGCTCAGGCAACTTCGCCGCCTCCAGAAGAGGTAGACCGAGATGCCATGAGTCGGCTACTCGCGGATGCTCACTTTCGATTCTGGAGCAATTGGCCTTAGTAACGCCCTAACCGGAAAGTCAGTACTCGGAGCCAAGTTACCGGTAAGACTAAACAGGAGTTGCGCTGCTTTGGGTTCGAGGATCTGTGAAACCCAAAACCCGGAATTACATCAATGGATGCTTTTTCCTGCTCGCCCCTGCAGGTTCTTGATTTACACGTTCCTTGGGAAGAGACTTTTGGCAGGTCTTGGAACTACCCGTGGGATCTTCCCGAGGTCGCTGGCAGGAGTCGGTTATATGGGGATTCAGAATGATTCAGAAATTTGAAGACGCGATGCACGGCCTCTTAATCGGAGTTCTTCTGTTAATCGAGTGTTTATGTATTGGTCCAATTGGTGCGCAGACTCCGGATTCAGGTGGTACAACCGCTAGGGCCCACGAATCGCTGGAAATTCCTGTGGGAACAGTGCTACCTGTGCGTTTAAATCACGGGTTCTCTTCTAAGAGCGCGAGGGATGGGCAGGAGATAACAGCACGCATCATGCAGGACGTCCCTCTACCGGGTCACGGCAAGATTCCTGAGGGAGCGAGAGTCTTGGGAACGATTGTGTCGGTAGTGAAAGGAGGAACGGCCAACTCCAGCAGAATCTCATTCCGTTTTGATAACCTTGAAATTCATCACCGCAAAATTCCCGTCGTTACCAGCTTGCGCGCCATCGCCGGTTTCATGGAAGTCCAGTTCGCACAAACCCCCGAAACCTCAGTGGGTTTCGGTACTCCTTACGCATGGGCAACTACGCGCCAAATCGGTGGTGATGAAGTTTATGGTGTCGGCGGGCCGGTCACAGACCAATTAAGCAATCACGTGGGAACAGCCGTGTTCGGAGGTGTGCTGGTCCACGTTCGCTCGCAACCCGGATCGAACTGCCGAGGCCCCATGGACGAGGAAGATCGACTGCAGGCACTTTGGGTTTTCTCTTCGGATGCTTGCGGTGTTTACGGCATGATGGGAGTGACAATCGCACATGCGGGCCGCACCGAACCAGTAGGGGAAATTGTTCTAGCGGCTGGGCAGGGCGATGTACTTGTCCGAGGTGCTAGCGCAGTGCTATTGCGAGTCGTGCGTTAGAGGTTCTTCGCGTCCTAAAATTGCCCGTCTTTTCTTGGTTTCGGTAGAGCCGGTCCCAGTACGAACAAATCGGGAGTTAGGGGTAATCAAGAACATTTCCCCCACCACCGCCGCAACTGTTGCATCTAATCGCGTCGTGAGTTCTGAACGGCAAAGAGCTGACGAACAAGGACCGGATGAGTCTGCCGATACTCTTCCCAAGCCAGCTGCAACGTCAGATGGCGATGCTGCTGCAACTGAGCGTGCAAGGCAGGAAAATCCGGGAGGACTTGTTCAGGGAGTCGTTTTATCACCTGCCGCTCTCCGAACAATGCCTGTTCGACGCGTTGCTCGTCCCAACCTTCTGGAATCGGCCAGGCGATCCCAGCTGTGGCCGCCCTCTTCAGATAGTTATGGACGGCTCCCTGACTGATCGAACAAGCTCGGGCGATCTCCCGTTGCCCCAGCCTCAGTTCAAAGCGGAGGCGGAGGACTTCCTTAATCTTATGCATGGACATTCTCCTGGTTGGCACGCTGTCGCTCCTCTAAGTTGCCTTCGGAGAACAGCTTGCCTCCTGTGATGTCCAGCGTCACCTCGCCCTGTGGAAAACATTCCGGGGCATCGTGATCACCGTTCCGGGGATCACCAGGAAGTGATCACGATCATCCCGGAATCACTGATCATCTTCGTCCGGAACACTGATCACGATCATCCCGGAATCGCGATCGTTCGGAATCGTTGATCACCATCGCCCGGAATCCGCATGTGACGGGAAGCCCCTGCGAGGGCATTAGGGTCGGAAGGTAAACTACAAGAAGCGTCCGCCGCCGGGTGGCTACGTTCTAACGGCATAGCCGGTGAAGTAGGATGTTCAGGGCAGCTGATGCAGAATTATTGGATTGGAACCTCGATTCTCAGCTCCTTTGATATCGGGCGTGGGCCCGTTTCTGGGTTCACGGTATCAAAGGTGCGTACTGACATAGTTACATAGTTGGTGGTTGCTCGATTCGTGCCGCGGGAATTGTCGCAATCGGTCGGTCTCTCTTGGTGAACTCGTTCAGGTAAGCTGCGGCCAAATACTTGCCCGGTTTCAGCTTGTGGTCTAGTTCGTTCGCCACCCAGTAGTCGTCCAAGTTGACGGAGAAAGAAAAAGTGGCACCGACAGGAAGTGGTAGAGAAAGCGCTTCGGTTCCTGCATCGCCGATGGGAGCGGCCCCCTTGAGTTCAAGCCACTGCATTCTTCCCTCCGCATTCTCAAGAATCAAATAAACAGCAGTCAAATACTGGCGTCCGCCGTTCCTAGTTCCTAAATTCAGCAGCAGGTCCTTCTCGCCAACGTTCCGCAGTTCGACTCTGAGTGTGGGAATTTTGGATTGTTCAATCGCGGTCTGGTCGAGAGACAGGCGCATCTGCAGTCCGTTAAAAGCGGAGCCCCAGTCTGTCGAGTTCTGCGCACCGGATAATCTACCAATCAACAATAGAGTAGCTGCCGAGAGCATGAATCTTTCAACTCTATTTGAAGGTTGCATTTGCGGACCCTCCACGTCGCCGATTGTCTCCTCAGGGTCGGGTGCGACAAGACTGGCTAAGTCGAGTCCTGCAAGATTGGGCTCAGGCGGAAGTGTGCTAACCTTTCGGCGTTCCACAAGTCCTATTTGTCCTAGTGGGCGAAAGGAATCCCGCCATGCTTTTCCCCAAAGTGGAAAAATCCGTGCTCTTGCTGTCCACCGCCTTATTTTGCCTTGCGCCTGGCGCGTTATCACAGACAATATCGGCCAATCAAGAAGAGCATATACGCAAAATCGAGGCTGCAGCCGTCAACCTCTCTCTCGATCCAAACGAGCCTCCCCTGCAAATGAAACTGGATAAGCTCATGGAACTGTTCAATGTTCCCGGACTGAGCATCGCGGTGATTGACGATTACAAAATCGTGTGGGCCAAAGGTTATGGTGTAGCGGATATGGTTTCGAAGAAGCCGGTGACGACAAAGACTCTATTCCAGGCCGGCTCCATCAGCAAACCGGTCGCGGCCACGGGTGGATTGCACCTTGTCGAACAAGGGAAGCTATCGCTCGACGAAGACGTCAATCAAAAGCTGAAAACGTGGAAAGTGCCCGAGAATGAATTCACGAAAACGGAGAAGGTTACGCTGCGTCGATTGTTGTCTCACACCGCCGGCCTGACCGTCCATGGTTTCCCGGGATACGACGTGGATGCACCCCTTCCTACTCTGGTGCAGATCTTCAATGGGGAAAAACCTGCCAACACCGAGCCAATCCGCGTGGAATCTGTGCCTGGCACAAAGGAAAACTATTCGGGAGGCGGCATCTCCATTGAACAACAACTGATGATCGACGTGACCGGGAAGCCGTTCCCAGAATTTATGCGGGAGTCCGTGCTGGAAAAAATCGGCATGAAGGACAGCAGTTACGAACAGCCACTTCCCGCAAATTGGGCGAGCCGCACAGCCACAGGCACGTTCATGGATGGCAAACCTGTCCACGGCCGATGGCACGTCTACCCGGAGATGGCTGCGGCGGGATTGTGGACCACGCCGACAGATCTCGCTATGTTTGCTATTGAAATCGCACTTTCCAAGCAGGGGAAAGCGAACCACGTGCTCTCCGAGAAAATGACGAATGAGATGCTGACCCCTGTTCTGGATGAAGCCGGACTCGGATTCTTTCTTGAGAAGAAGAACCCGGGACAATTCGGCCACAACGGGGCTGACGAAGGCTTCCAGGCGATCCTGACAATGAACGCTGAAACTGGCAAAGGCGCGGTGATTATGACTAACTCCGATTTCGGTATCGCAATAGGAGATGCGCTGGTGCGAAGCATAGCAAAGGAATACGGCTGGAGTACGCGATATGAGGAAGGATACTGGCTTCCACTGATCTACAAAGCACAAGGCACGCAGGCTGCATTTCAACGGTACGCTGAGCTTAAGAAAAACCCCAATTTTAAGGTCGATGAAAGCACTCTGAACAACCTGGGCTACACGCTCCTTTATTCCGGAGAGACACAAGACGCCATCACGGTGTTCAAACGGAACGTGCAGGAGTATCCACAGTCATCTAATGTATACGACAGCCTTGGCGAGGCTTATATGAAGGCGGGCCAGAAAGAATTGGCCATCGTAAACTATGAGAAGTCGTTGCAGCTCGATCCGAAAAATCAAAACGCCATCGAAATGCTGAAAAAATTGAAACAATCCAATTAAACAAGGGACCACATTCAGGTCTGCAGTGATGATTAAACGACGACCGTACCGCCATTTGTTGATTAATGAGGGTTGGTGAAGTCTTATGGGCAGCGCCTGCCCAAGTGTGGCACACAGCAGGTGAACCAGGAGCTGGCCGCGGGATTGCACGCCGAGTTGCGCGAGGTTCTGGAACCGCTGCTCCAAGAAATCGAATCACTGAACGAGCGCATCCAGGAATACGAGGTGCGCATGGAGAAAATCGCCAAGGAGAGCTACCCGCACGTGGAACTGCTCAAACAGGTGAAGGGAGTAGGAACGCAGATCGCGCTGAGGTATGTGCTGACGCTGGACGATCCGCATCGGTTCCCGAAGAGTCGCGAGGTCGGCTGTTTTCTGGGGTTGTGCCCTGGGCGCAGGGACTCCGGGGAGAGCCAGCCGCAGATGAACATCAGTAAAGAAGGAGACCGTTATTTGAGGACCATGCTGGTACAGGGGGCGCACTACATCCTGGGACCCTTTGGAGAGGACAGTGATCTGCGGAGATGGGGGCTAAAACTTGCAGCGCGAGGAGGGAAAAGTGCAAAAAAGCGAGCGGTTGTTGCGGTGGCGAGAAAGCTGGCGGTACTGCTGCATAAGTTGTGGGTGAGTGGAGAGGTGTACGAACCACTGCGCAACAGTCAGAAAGCGATGCGCGCCGTGGCCTAAAGTGAAGAACTCCTCACAAAAAAGGGGATGCTAGTGGACTGTAACAGCTGAACTGGGAGTAATGCGACGTGCAGGGTCAAAGTAGCGCCACTTCACAGTCTTGGGCGCGTCGTTGTAGTGCCGGATGTACTTCATGAGCTTTCTCCGCAAGTCGGGCACCGACGTGAATACACCGCGCGCAATGACGTCGCGCTCGATCTTGGAAAACCAGAGTTCGATCTGGTTGAGCCAGGAGGAATAGGTCGGAGTGAAATGCAGGTGAACCTTCGGATGTCGAGCCAGAAAGTCGTCCACTTGTCCCGTCTTATGGGCGGAGAGGTTGTCGGCAATTACGTGGATCTCTTTGCCGCGCGGCTGGTTGACGACGATGTCCGCCAGGAAGGCGACGAACTCCGCAGAAGTGTGACGCACGGCCGTTTTGCCAAGCACCTCACCGGTCTTGGTGTCGAACGCCGCGTACAGGGACAGCGTGCCGTGCCGGAAGTACTCAAAGCCATGCCGTTCGGCGCGTCCCGGCGAGAGTGGCAACACCGGATCCTTGCGGTCGAGTGCCTGAATCGCCGTCTTTTCATCCACACAGAACACCGCCGCATGCGCCGGAGGTTTCAGATACAGCCCAATGATGTCGGCAGCCTTCTTCTCAAAATCCGGATCGTTGGTGGCCATGTAGCGGTCCAGCCGCTGGGGCTTGAGTCCGTGTTTGGCCCACACCCGCGCCACCATCATGTGACTGACCTTGAGCTGCGTTCCCAGCCTGCGCGTGCTCCACTGCGTCGTCCCGTCCGGCGGCGTACGCTTGAGCGTCCATTGCAAAATGCGCGCCTCCAGGGCAGGAGTCAGCGTGGTGGCCTCTTGGCCAGCGTGCCTGCTGAACAACCCGGCCAGCCGCTCTTCCCGAAATCGCTTGCTCCAGCGATTGATAAACGCATCATTGCAGTCCAGTTTGTCGCGAATCGCGGCCCAGGTATGGTTCGCCTCCAGCAACAACATCAGCCGCGCCCGCCGCGCGTCATCGGCACGCCCGCTACGGCTCGCCGCTCGCCGGTTGAGCTCCAGACGTTCCGAATCCGTCAGCACGATGGTGTTCTCCATGAACACCATCATACTATCGTTTCAGCTGTTACAGTACACTAGGGGTCGACGGAGTTCGCGATCGTCGTTCCTAAGCGATCCTAGTTCGAAATTTCTCGGTAAAAAGTAGAAAAGGCATGAAGAAAGAAGAAGGAGCAAAGAAAAAGGAGATGGTATCCAAACAGCCGAGCTCGACCGCCGAGATCAGGTGACTGCGACTAAGTCCTGGCCCAACTTCCCTTCTAGAGAGGGGAGTAAGGTCGAAAACCAGGTGGCAGCACCTACTGAATCAAGTACACCCACCTTGCACCGAGCGACAATCGCTCAACAAAGAGTGCGGATGGAAGGGTGGCGACAGAGGCGGCTTGGCTCAATGGGAACAATTTGGAAAAAGAAGAAACAAAGAAGAAGAAAGAAAAAATGGGAACAAATGAAAGAAAAACTTGACACTCACCGGCCTTCTCATGGAAGGACCTAACGCTGAGAGTCCAACGATAGGTCCGACAATCCGCCAAGAGATCGCGTGGACTCTGGGCGTTCTGAGTGAAATGGGGATTTATCTTCAATTGTGGGGTTGTAGTTCTTCCTCATTTGTGTTTGAGGACACTGTCGAGTAGTAGCCTTGGCGCGTCGTAACGGACAGTCCTTCGCGTTTCGTGATTACCCGCACTACATGGTACTTGGAATCTCGGTTGTTCCCTTGGGGCACATAGGCAAGTGTGTATTCATGCCTCGCCTGCTCTGTGATCTGCGAGTAAAGCTTCTCCATCGTGTCACTTTTCGTTGCGTAGTAGATGTCGCCGCCGGAATCGTTGGAATAGTTAAAGAGTCTAGAAAATCTCTTGTGGAATGACGTCCCGCCCACAGCAAGACTGTAGACGGAAATATTCGCGTCTAGTAGGGCCGCACGAGTCTCTTCGTAGTTATGGGTGTTGAACTCCGGCCCATTAATGCCGTCAGACACTAATAGGATGATTTTCCGGCGCTCTCGACCTCGATCGCGGAGCAACTGCGAGGAGGAATAAATTGCGTCGTCTAGGGCCTTTGTCGGTCTGCTGCCTAGATTTGTGCTAGCAGCGACGGGCGGTTCCTGATTTGTGAGGACATGCCAAGACGGGTCGGTCTGAAACGGAACGAACATCGGATGTCCGGGTTTACTTGCTTGTTTTGCCTGTTCCAGATCATTGAACAACTGCTCCGTATTTTTCGTGAATCCGCTGGCCGAAAAGAACCTCAAATCGAAATGGCAGATCAGAGCCTCATCGTCGACACCAATTCCTCCCAGAAGGGCATGGAGGCTTTCCACCATCTGTTGGGCGTCGTCATCCTTCAAATCGGCATCAATCAATATTACGGCTGACAGAGGAGTTCCCTGCGAACTGAAAACGTCAATGGACTGCTCCACCTCGTCGTCGAAAACTCTGAAGTCTTCTTTTAGAAGGTCAGCAACAAGATTGCCGTGATGGTCCCTCACCGTGACGGGCAACACCACAAGCTCCGATTTCAGAATAATCTTCTCTTGTGCTTGCGTTTGGGAGATCGTAGGAGGGTTATAAGTCTGGGCAGAAACGTTTCTAGCTGGCAGTCCAATACAAACCACAAAGATCCCGGCGACGCCCAAAATTCGCGTGTGTTGCACGATGTTTCGCACGTGACACATAGACCAGATTAGAAGCGTTTTGGCGCACGAGGGATGCCAAATCGCCAGATGCCCGAAGTGCCGAGAATGGCTATGCTGATTACGAGGAATCTCCATTGAAGACAGCGACGTAGATCAGGGTGGGCGCGCATGAACCTTTATTCAACAATACGGATTGCTGCCCTTTTGATTCTCATGTTCTGTACGGAACCGCTTCTCGCGCAGGATCAGTCACAATCCAGCGAGAAGGAGTTGACCCCTGTGGCGATTGGGATTGCTCCAGAGTCGCAGTACCGACCTTGCTTTGAACAACCGAATGGTTCAAAAGAAGCGATCCATCGGCTTCCTGAGCATGCGCGTTATTGGCTGGCAGAAGATGCCATGTACCTCATCACTCCAGAGGAAAGTTGCGAGTTTCTGCAGCTGGGTAGCGATGCGGAGCGAGAGCAGTTCATGGAGCAGTTTTGGTATCGGCGTGCTGGGGATGAAATTTCGGTGGATTACGACTTCAAAACGGAATTCTACCGGCGGATTGTGTTCGCGAATGAAAAGTATGGCAGCAAAATGCTTGCCGGACGGAATACGGACCGAGGACGACTCTATGTGACCTTCGGAGCACCAGACTCTGTCGAGAGGACATCTGAGGGATTGACGGGAGAGACGGCGGCGCGTCCAATGGAAACATGGCACTACCACTACATCAAAGGGACTGGGGAGAACGTAAAAATCCACTTCGACCACAACGGCCGTTACGACGACTATGTTCTGCGAGACGCAGATCGATATTTGGTTGTTCAGGCCGACCCCGATCCCGAGCAGTTCCCCGTCACGCTGGAAAATGTGGGGCGACTCAACGCGGTGTATGGGCCTCCGAAGATAAGATTCAAGGATTTGGAGGCAATCTTGGTTTCACAGGTGGCTCGCGATCAGGTGAAGATCGTGCATGGAATCGAGTTCAGCGCAGCAACACGCGCCACGACGTTGGCCAGAATCAGTGTTGAGATACCTTGCGAAAACTGTACTCGTGATGGCCAAATCCCTCCGTCGTCCGCATATCCACTGTTCATCCAGGTGAGTCAACATTCGGGCCGAGTGGTCGCGACATCGGAGCTAACCGCGGAGAACGCCATGCGCGAAGTTGGACATTCCAAATTCGTTTTGGATGCTCGGGTCGACATCCCCCTTGCGCCGGGTGATTATCAGTTGGCGATAGCAGCAAAGAATCCGTCTACAGGTGAGGCAGGGGTAGTTGGTACGAGCATGCAAGTTCCCCCTTATGAGTCGCTAGGAACGAAGAACTGAGAAACCACAAGTCCTAACGAGCTTACCGGAGATCCCAGTACCCCGCCAGCTTGCAACTGGACAGCAACTGGACACCGCCTCACCGTACATTCCTCCGCGTGCCACCAAAGAAAAAGCGGGACACCCCCCTCACTACAACGTTGGCGGATGCGGCCCCCGGACACGCGCCGTCCAACTGCGACTCATCGCGCAGACCGGATGCCCTCGCACCTAAAATTCACATTTCCTCGTTGTGGCATCGAGCATGAAAACGACAAGCCCGCGACACGGTCTGAGCTGTCTGAGACCGGCCCCATTGGAAGCAGGCGCCGGATCAGCGCCCTGTCGTACTTGGGGTTAAGCCATAGGAAGGAATCCAAAAAAGAAGAATCAAGAGGCAGAAACCAATCTACACGGGGAGTCTTCTAACAATAGCGAGGTGCTGATGCTGTCAAAGGTAATGATTGTCGGGGCCGGCACAGGTGGTCTCTGCCTTGCACAAGGTCTGAAGCAGTCCGGCATCGACGTATCCGTATTTGAAAGGGATAGAACGCCGACCGACCGTTTGCTGGGGTATCGCCTGCATGTCAGCTCAAATGGAGCGCGAGCACTGGAGCATTGCCTTCCCGCAACTTTGTTCAAGGAGTTTCTGGGTTCCGCAGCAAAATCGAACCAAGCGGTCAACTTTCTGGACTCCAACTTGAAGAGACTTTTGACATTTGCGATTGTTGACGACCCACACGCCGAGTCTCGGGAAATTCCTGTCGGCCGCATCACTCTTCGTAAGGTTCTGCTCCGAGGCCTGGAAAACGTTGTGAATTTCGAAAAGAGGTTCCAGCGTTACGAACAACGTCCGGATGGCAGCGTGGTCGCGCACTTTGAAGACGGCTCGACTGCCCAAGGGGGTCTGCTGATTGGCGCAGATGGCGCCAGCTCGACGGTACGAGGGCAACTTTTGCCCCAGGCCAAGAGAATCGAGACCGGGATTGTGGCGATCTCGGGAAAAGCCCCGCTCAATGATTACGTCCGCCGTATAACTCCAACGGAGTTTTTTGCAGGGCCAACGCTCGTTCTGGGGCCAGACGGGCGATTCCTGTTCGGAAGCGCTGTCGAATTTCCATCAAACGATCGCAACACGCCCGTGGATGTGCAGTCCGACTCTCCATCATCCGACGATCTGATGTTCGGTGAGAGGGTTGAATATGTGATGTGGGGTTTCTCCTGCAGACGCGACCTATTTCACGATTTTGCACGTGTTGGGCACGCCCCGGGAGATGAACTGCTCAAAGTGACGCTCCGTCTCACGACCGGGTGGCATGCGACGTTACGCGCTCTGATAGAGGCAACGGCACCAGAGACTATCAACGTGTTCGAAGTCAAGTCTGCGGAGCGTATTGCGCCGTGGAACACTGGAAGGGTTACTCTGCTAGGCGACGCCCTCCACAACATGACTCCTTATCGCGGCATGGGAGCGAACATGGCTCTTCTCGATGCGGATTCGCTCCGGCGCGCATTATTGAGAGTGCATCGCGGAGAAAGCGAGCTGATTCCCGCTCTTCATGACTATGAAGCGGAGATGATTGACCGGGGATTTCGCGCGGTGGAGGCCTCCTTGAAACAGATGAAACAGGTGCATAGCCAAGGAAGGTTCGCGAATACGATGAGAGGGTTTTCGTTGAAGACCATCGACCGATTTCCTGTTCACCTCAAGAGGGCGATCATGCAACGTCAGTAGTGCGGGCGGGCTCGTGTGCTGGGAGGCGATCCTCCCCGTATTTTTCAAGCAACTCGCGATTAGCGCCAAAAGAGGAAAGGTGGCTCATAGTACCGAGTCGTCCAGTTTTGCAACTTTTGTCAGGAGTCTTTTTGAGGTTTGTCGGTGTCTTTCAGGATTTCGTTCAGAAATGCTGTGGCCAACTTTGGTTCGCCAGGTACGTTCGAGCCACGCAACGAACAGTAATGCAGAAAGCGGTCGACCTGCGTACTCGGTTGCCCGAACTCCGTGAGTGATAGATTTTTGTCAAAACTACTATAATGGCGTTCCTTCTTGCTGGAACCAGGCTAAAATACTAGGTTCTATGCAGACTTCCCCACTCGGTGAATTGAATTCGGACGAACCAAAAGAGGTTTCGGGTGTACCAACGCCGGTTACGATGCCATCTTCTGAAGCACGTGCGCCCACTCTGACCCTAGAGTCTCCCGAGTTATACTTCAACCGTGAACTCAGCTTATTGGAATTCCAGAAAAGGGTCCTGGAACAAGCGCAGGACCCGGAGAATCCCCTTCTGGAGAGAGTGAAGTTCCTTTCTATCGTCAGCTCTAACTTGGATGAGTTCTTCATGGTGAGAGTCGCTGGTCTGCAAGGGCAGGCGGCGAGCGGCGTTCAAGAAGCGAGTGTCGATGGCCTTCCCGCGGCCATTCAATTACAACTCATTCGCCAAGAGGTCCGGCGACTCGTTGAAGAGATCCAGGATCTTTTACGAGACACACTCCTGCCGGCCCTTGAGCGCGAAGGAATCCGAATCTCAGACTTTGCCTCTTTACCGCCACAAGAACGGTCCGCGCTGGACTCGTATTTCCTGCACAACGTGTTCCCAGTCCTCACCCCGTTGGCGTTTGATCCCGGCCGCCCATTTCCCCACATCTCAAGCGGCAGTTTGAATCTGGCCGTGGTCGTGGGAGACAACCAGGGCACAGAAAACTTCGCTCGCGTAAAAGTGCCGGACTCCCTGCCCCGACTGGTTCCGGTGGTCTCCAGCTTACGCCAGCCAAAGATCTCCAAATCCTCAAAGCCCGACAGGACGTTCGTCTGGTTAGAGCAGTTGATTACTGCTAATCTTCATTTGCTGTTTCCGGGAATGGAAATCATAGAGGCACACCCTTTTCGGGTGACTCGCGATGCAGAAGTCGCTATTCAGGAACTGGAGAGCGACGACCTCCTGGAAAGTGTCGAAGAGGCCATGCGACAGCGACGGTTTTCCTCCGTCGTTCGTCTGCAAGTGGACACAAACATGTCCGAGAAGGTACTGGAAATCCTGGCCAGCAATCTGCCGATCGACAAACAGGATGTGTATCGGATCAGAGGCTCCATCGGCCTCGGACGGCTGATGGAACTGTACGCACTGGATCGCCCGGATTTGAAGGATAAGCCCTTTTTGCCATCCATTCCTCCGAGTCTTGCCGCCGATAGTAAGGATGTGTTCTCCGTCATTCGTCGTGAAGATCTCCTACTGCATCATCCCTACGACTCCTTTCAACCGGTCGTGGAATTCCTCCAGGAAGCCGCACGCGATCCGAACGTGTTAGCGATCAAGGTGACCTTGTATCGCGTGGGCCGCAACTCGCCGATTGTGGCCGCTCTCCTCGAGGCCGTTGAACACGGAAAGCAAGTATCCGTCCTGGTCGAACTCAAAGCACGGTTCGACGAGGAAAGCAACATCGAGTGGGCACGAACCCTCGAAGATGCAGGCGTACACGTCGTCTACGGGCTGGTTGGTCTGAAAGTCCATTCCAAGGTCGCCTTGGTGGTCCGCCGCGAAGGCGAAGACATTCGCCGATACGTGCACCTAGGAACGGGCAATTACAATCCCACAACGGCACGCATCTACACCGATGTCGGCTTTTTGACGTGCAATGAACAAATCGCGGACGATGTCACGTACTTTTTCAACGCACTGACAGGATATACCCGCAAAAACGAGCCGCACGAGCTCCTTGTCGCACCCGTCAATCTAAGGCAGCGACTCGAAGAATTGATCGTCAGAGAGATTGCGCTTCAGGAGAAGGGCGAGCACGGCCATCTAATTTTCAAAATGAACGCACTGGAAGATCCGCAAATGATCAGGCTGCTGTATCGGGCCTCGCAAGCGGGTGTAAAGGTTGACTTGCTGGTACGGGGACTTTGTTGTTTGCGGCCTTTGGTCATTGGGTTCAGTGAAAATATCCGCGTCACGAGCATCGTGGGTCGGTTCTTAGAACATAGCCGCGTCTACTATTTCCGGAACGGGGGAGCCGAGGAAATTTATCTCGGCAGTGCCGACCTCATGCGACGCAACTTGACTCATCGTGTCGAAATCCTCTTTCCGGTCGGCAACCCCAAGCTGGTTCGTCGCTTGAGGGACATCCTTAGCGTTCAGTTAGCCGACGAAAGGAAATCTCACCATCTGCAAAGCGATGGACGTTACATGAGAAGCAGCAAGAGCGGACAACCGGATGCAATCGATAGCCAACTCTGGTTTCTTACCCATGAACAGGCGTCTCCCAAAGTTCCGAAGGGCTTACCAGTCTTGTCCCGCAAGCGTCGAGTCGCGGATCGGCGTGCTCACGTGCGGACAAAACCTTGATTCTCGACGCCACGGGAATGATCTGTTACGTGTTGACCGGAAATACTGCGTACGATCAGGCAGAACGAACACCGCGAGGCAGCCCGCTTTTTCCGCCTAACACAGCGGCCGAGCTGCCGGCGAGTCTGCACGGTCTCCCGCAAAAACCGATTTTTGGAATTACGCGGATATTTCGGTGATCGGCTTGTTAGTCCTGCTAATGGCTTGGTGCGACTAGCTGCGAGCTTCGCTAAATCCTCCGGTTGACACTGCGCAACTGGTGGACCAGAATTGGCGGTCACAGAGGTGCTTTCAGGTTCATTTTGATTCAATCCTCGCAGACGGTCAAGGGAACTTCGATGAGCACAACGGGTCGCGAGCAGCAGCCACTGCGGGAGCGGCGATGACACCCGACCTGAACCACGCGCAGCAGCATGAGCACGAGCACCAGGCCATTCCTTCGGACCTTGCTCTCCGCGTCAAAGCCCTTGAATCTCTCCTCGTCGAAAAGGGTTTGGTCGACCGTGCGGCGCTTGACGCCCTGATTGACGCTTACGAGCACAAGATTGGCCCGCGCAATGGCGCCCGTGTGGTAGCGCGTGCCTGGGCTGACCCCGCTTACAAACAACGACTGCTCGCCAACGCAGACACCGCCATTGCTGAACTCGGCTACGGCGGCATGCAAGGCGAGCACATGGTGGTGGTTGAGAACACTCCCAAAGTGCACAACATGATTGTTTGCACGCTGTGTTCCTGCTACCCGTGGCCAGTCCTCGGTCTGCCGCCGGTCTGGTACAAGTCCGCTCCGTACCGCTCGCGTTCGGTGATTGACCCGCGCGGCGTGCTCCGCGATTTCGGACTCGATCTGCCCGCTTACGTCGAAGTCCGCGTATGGGACAGCACCGCCGAACTACGCTACCTTGTTTTGCCAGAGCGCCCCGTCGGCACGGAACATTTGACCGAAGAGCAGCTCGGCGCACTTGTAACTCGCGATTCTATGGTCGGCGTGGCCAAGGTGGTGCTTCCACAGGCCGGAGCCTCCGCATGAATGGCGTGCACGACATGGGCGGCATGCACGGCATGGGCCCCATTCAAGAGGAGAAGAACGAGCCGGCGTTTCACGAGCCCTGGGAAGGCCGCGTCTTCGCGATGATCCTCGCAGCCGCAGCTTGGCGCAAGTGGAACATTGATGCCTCTCGTCATGCGAGAGAGTTGCTTCCACCGGCCGACTACTTGCGTATAAGTTACTACGAAAAGTGGTGCGCCGGGTTGCTGGGGCTTCTCGTAGAGAGCGACCTTGTCACACGCGCGGAGCTCGAGAGCGGAAAGGTGGCGCAGGGATCTGTCAAAGCAACCCCACCGCTCACAGCCGAACAAGTACTGGTGTTAGTGACAACAGGCGCGCCCGCAGACCGGAACATCCCAGTGGCCCCTCGTTTCCAAGCCGGCCAGCGCGTGCGTGCGCGCAACATTAATCCTGTTGGTCATACACGGCTGCCGCGTTACGCTCGCGGAAAACTCGGTACCGTCGACCGCGATCATGGCGTTTTTGTCTTTCCAGACACGAACGCCCACTTCCTCGGCGAGAAGCCGCAGCACGTGTACTCCGTGCGCTTCGCAGCTAACGAACTATGGGGCCAACAAGCGGCACCACAGGATTCTGTCTACCTTGATTTATGGGATGACTACCTTGACCCAGCTTGATCCAATTCGCGAACCCCAGGTTTTTTCGGAACTGCCGCAACTTCCTCGCGATGCCGGCGGCCCGGTGTTTGCCGAGCCGTGGCAGGCCCAAGCTTTCGCGTTAGCTCTGAAACTTTCCGAGCAGGGTCATTTCACCTGGAAGGAATGGGCAGCCACGCTCGCCGCCGAGCTCAAGGCTGCCGCTGACCGCGGCGAACCCGACAACGGTTCGCGTTACTACGAACACTGGCTCGCCGCGCTCGAGCATCTCGTGGCCGCGAAACGTCTTACCGATCCGGCGGCAATGCTCGCGCGAAAAGAGGCCTGGACGGACGCCTATCGGCACACGCCTCATGGCAAGCCGGTCGAACTAATCTCCACTGCAGATGCAAGATCTCACAACGATAAGAACGGGTAAATCAGTCGTCCCCTTCACAATTGAGCTCGCACCTTCGTGTGAGCGAGTGACGGGCTACCGTTCCATAATCCGGTAAGGGAAGGGGTGCCGACAATTCGGGATCTCCACGGTGCAGTTCGCGAGCCTCGAGGTTTGTGGCAGATCTTTCGAGCTTATGAATGCGACCTCAGGCCCATGCCTTGACTATCGACAATCCTTATTGTAGATAATCATACTATGGGCAAGCCAAACGACCTCGTACAAGGAACGCTGGACCTTCCGTCACCGCCGACACCTTTTGGCTCGTATGCCGAAGCCGTTCGCAGTGGCAATCTATTGTTCGTCAGCGGGATGCTTCCCACTGAAGGTCACGCTACCAAATTCATCGGCCGCGTCGGCAGCGAATTCGATGCGGAAACAGGCCGTCGAGCCGCTCGCCTTGCGTCGTTCAATGGCCTCGCTGTGGCACGCGAATACCTTGGCTCACTCGACAGAATCACGCGCATCGTCCGTCTCGGCGTGTCTTTGGCCACAACGGAAGATTGCCGCGAGCACCCAAAAGTCGCCGACGGTGCTTCGGACTTGCTACAAGACATTTTTGGCAAGGACAAAAACCCGAGCCGCCTCATCAACGGTGTCGCCAGTCTGCCTCTCGGCACGCCTGTCGCGCTCGACCTGATTTTCGAAGTGGCTTAATCAAGCCACATTTTAGAGCCGCAGAAAAAGTAGATCTCAGATCGTGAAAACTTGGTCAGGCTTTTGACAAGGCTAGAGCGAGCTTACCAGCCATTTTCACCAGATCGGGGAGAGACTCGGCCTTCATCTTTTGCCAAAACGGTGGGGCGCAATGCATTGGGCGGAATACATAGATAGCCTATTCAGTCCTCATAGGATCCCGCTTGAAGACACCCAATTGGCCCCAGGCTACGAAAGTATCGCCGATACCATCGTCCAATTGTTTCCTTTCTGAGCTTCTGTTGTTATCTCGTTATCGCAACCGATCTTATCGGGTGTGCGCAAAAAACGGGGAAGGCATCGTGAATTTCATGGCTGGGAAGAGGTTGACCTTTGACCGTCCGACGTTTTGCGGCAAGCTGATCGCACTTTGCCTGGCTCTGTTCGCAGGAACTCCGCTTTACGGACAGTCTGAATTGACTGTACTGTTCTATTCGGCTCACCGGACCGATTTATTCATCAGCTTCCGTTTTGCGATGTGGCTACGCATCACGCAAGTAGTGGGAATCGGATTTCTTTTTGTCCCCATCACGGCGGCAGGTTACATCGGAGTTCCTCCAGAAAAGGGCAACAACGTCTCCGGAATAATCAACTTCCTGCGCAACATCGGCGGCGGTATAGGAACTTCATTGGTGACTACCTCATTGTGCGGCGATCTCAGTATCACCAGCAAATCCTCGTCGGCCACGTCACTCCTGATACCCCTGGATTTCGTTCCGCACTCCATGCACTGAGCTCAGAAATCGCACATTTTCGGCTTCGGGCCGCGGACGCCCACAACCAGGCGATTGCGAGGTTCTACGGCTTAGTGAATCAACAAGCACACGCGCTGTCTTACATGGACACCTTTTGGACCCTAGGCGCCCTCTGCTCGGTCATGTTCGTTCTCCATTTTTTGGCCGCTGCCTTCCGTGAGGGCAGCGGCATCAAGCCGAAGGCAAAAGTAACGCTAAAGAAGCCCCACGATCCCCGCGACGGGAAGGAACCGCCCGACCTGGCCAAGTCCTTCTTCGGCACTCTCCGGCCGCACGGATGAACGGTTAGTGGGGTTATTTCGGCTCGCTTCACCTAGCGCGCCAAAACTGCCTGGCGTGCAATCTCGCGACGTCGCTAAGGACGCAGCAAGACGGGACGCCAGTGCAACGAAGTTCTCATCTCGGTGTTGATTTCGCTTGTGAACGGCGACACGGTATCCTGTTGAAATCACAGGCCGACAGAATTTTGGCGAACAAAAGGGTGAATTATGTCTCCTACTTCACGACGTAGCTTCTTAACGTTGGCTGGTGGCAGTGCAGTTGCCCTTTCGACAGGGACAGAATTCCTGGATGCTAGTCAACTGCCGGGACAATCGCCAAGTGGGACTCCTGGCGGGCAGGAGAAAGACTTTTCGAATGTAATGGCGATTGCCGCCCATCCCGGCGACGCTTTTTTTGCCATGGGTGCTCCGGTGGCCGTTGCTGCGCACATCGGTGGGCAAGGCTCTTTAGTAAGTCTCTCCTTGGGAGAGAAAGGGTCTCCGTCAATACCCGCCGAACAATATGGATCATCTCAGCGGGAAGCATCACTAAAGGCTGCCGCGTTGATCGGTGCAAAAGCTCTATTCCTTCCGTACCCGGACGGAGAAATACCAGTAAATGAAGAGGCAAAATTTTCTGTCTGTGATTTGATTCGACAATACAAGCCTTTGACGATCGTAACTCACTGGAAAGGAAGTTGGCATAAGGACCATCACGCCTGTTATGACATTGTCGAAGATGCAATATTCTACGCAGGCCTTCCTGCCTTGGTTCGGAAAGAACCGGCCCATGGAATAAGGAGACTGTTTTTTGCCGACAACTGGGAGGATGCCACTGGCTTTGTCGCGGACACCTATCTGGATATAACTCCTGTATTCGATCGCTGGTTGAAGGCGTGTAGCGCATTCCCCATGTGGCGAGGCGAAACCGGATTCCGTTACAACGATTACTATGGCAGCCTTGCCGTTGCGCGGGGCTGCTTGAGCGATTTCAATCACGCCGTCGCATTGATGTCGCCGGAGGAGCAACGTGTCCAACATATTCGCACACCATAGTGTAGTGCGATGTTATCTCTCGATTCTCTTCGGTAGCCGGTAATAATCGACAATCCGGACGGTGAAAGCTCTGCAGGAGTATGCCGATTGTGAATTCGGGTGGGGTTTCTAGCTCGCCCTTTTACTCACTCTCTATCCACAAACCTGAGGGCCCTGACGGTCCACCCACTTCATTTTGGATTATCACGGAATCAGATTGCACCGTGACCACCCTCTTGTTGCCCGAAGAGTATTAGCTGAATTATTTTCTATCCGATCATAATGCCGATTCAGCCCCCAGACTAACGTCGTCCCCTAGTAGGATATCGGGCGGCGAGCAGTGGCGGTATGGTTGGCGGAGGGCGGCGGTGCTTGGTCGCTTGTTCGTAACCGTAGCCAATCTCGACCAATAGCTTCTCGGACCATGGTCTGCCGAGGAATTCGATGCCCACCGGGACGCCGATCGTGGCCGTCGGAGTTGGGGGAGAAAATCCGCCTGGTACGACGATGGAAGGAAAGCCGGTCACTGATCCAAGAGCGCCGTTGCGCTCCACCTGGGTCTCCCCAATGGACACCACAAGCCGCTTCTGATGCGGGAACATTATCGCATCGAGTCGCTCGGCAGCCATGATGTTTATGACACGCTGCTGCAACTCGGAGCGCTTCTGAAGACGCAGGCGATAGCTGTCGTCCATCTCGAGGCCTTGTGCTTTCGTGATGTTCTCCCCGATGTTCGGATGAAACTTGCCGGAAGAGACGATCTCCTCGAGCGTTTTAACGGGCGTGTTGCCCGCGGCAAGATAAGCGTTGATTGCCGGCTTAAATTCGTACAGATGAACGCTGATATCAGAGGAAAGCTTTGCGCTATCGAGATCCGGGATGTTCAGCTCGACTACCGTTGCGCCAGACCTCTTCAGATCCTCGACCGCTTGGCTCGCGATAACATTGACCTCGTCGTTGATGGGTGCAATGCCGAAGAAACTGCGTAATACGCCGATGCGCTTGCCCTGCAGACCATTGGCCTTCAGGAATTTCGTGTAGTCCTCCTCGGTATTCCCGACGCTCCATGCCGTCGCCGGATCGTTAGGGTCATAGCCGACGAGCACGTTTAACATCTTCGCCGCGTCAGTAACGGTGCGGGCGAGGGGACCAGCGGCATCCTGGGTGAATGAGTACGGGATAATACCGGCTCGGCTGACGAGACCGAGCGTCGGGCGAATACCCACGATGCTGTTCGCCGACGCTGGTGATCGGATGGAGTTGACGGTGTCGGTGCCAATGCCCGCAATCGCGAAATTGGCAGCCACACCCGCGCCGGTACCACCACTCGACCCGCCAGGCGTACGGGTTAGGTCATAGGGATTGAGGGTCTGCCCTTGGATCGAGCTAACCGACTCACCCCAGATCGCGAACTCGTGCAGGTTGACCTTAGCGAGGATGATTGCGCCCGCGCTGCGCAATTTCTGAGTAATTGCCGCATCGGTGACGGGAGTGTATCCCGCCAGGCTGAGCGAGCCGCCCGTGGTCGGCATGTCATTCGTGTTTACATTGTCTTTCAGCAGCACTGGGATTCCATGGAGGGGGCCGACGAACTTCCCGGTCCTGCGGAAATGTTCATCTAGCGCGGCCGCCTCTTCCAAGGCCCGCGGATTGAGAAAGATCACCACATTGAGCTTCGGACCCGCCTGGTCGCAGGCCCGGATGCGCTCCAGATAAGCCTGCACCAACCTTACGGATGTGAGAGCGCCGGACTTGTACGCCGCGTGCACATCGCTGATCGTGGCCTCATCGAGATGAAATGGTTTGACTGAATTCTGCGCACCAGCGCCGTTCGCCATCAACATGACCGTCCCAAACATCAAAAGGCGCATGAATTTCATATGAACTCCCATTTGCGGCCCACTCTTGCCACACCTCCCCCTTACTCCAACGCTGTAAACCGATTCCCCTGCGAAACTAACCACCATCTTTCTATCCCGTCGGTACCGTGAGCAGAGCAATCCGACCCAGCATCGCCCCGCATCGCCGCCGCGTCAGATGTCCTTCGGCCAATCCCAAACGCTCATCCAACTCACGGACCAGGAGCAGACCACCACCGGAAGTAACGCGAGAACCCTGGAAATCAACTTTCAAAGACGGGTTAAACGAGAGCTGGAAAGGCTGATTTTGTTTCTCACCCAGTGGGTCGAGCCTCCGCAGAGTTCGTTTTACTCTCAAAGCCGTATGAATACTGGCGTTGGCGCGATCATACAACCACTTACTCAGAGTTCAAAAAGGAAATGGTGGGTTCACGGACGGTGTACCGCAGAACGATGGGGAGGTCCATGAACTCGTGGTTCCACTTTCGGGGGAATACCTCCTCGCCGTTCTCGTTTACGGCTGAGGCAACCACGAGCTTACTGCGGGGTGTGGCCTCATCTGCGAGGGGCATTAAAGGATTATCGACTTGTACTCAACCGGGTTGCCAGGAGCTCCGACCCGATTGACTTTGTGAATCACACCGAACTCGGACACACGACGGCAAAACGCTTGTCGGAACTGGCACAAATAAACGGATGAATATCGAACACCAATGTTCCGCAGATTCCCCTTCTTGATTTCAATAGGATAGGAGGCAGTAGATTGTGGGCATTCTTGAACAATGTATTCACCGAGCTCATGCGCTCCCGCTGCTCCCGCTAAGCATTGATTGACTTTCGAGAGGCCGGGAGTACCATGTGAATAGTGGCGAAGGAGTTCGCCCTCAAACCGCTGTCCTTTAAGCCGGGACAGATGATGACTCCTGACAAGGATCTTGTCGCGGAGTCATGTCCCCGGCAAGAATCCCAGAACGAAAACAGGAGCGAGAACTGACATGCAAAATGTCTGGGCACTAGCTTCCATCTGGGTCGGATTGGCGCTCATCGCCACGCTTCTGGCGATCTGGTTCAAAATCTCGACAGCTTTGTCAGAAATCGTCGTGGGCACTGTCGCGCAGCTAATCATCGGGGCCATCGTCGGTCCCATGGGTCTGGCCGCGAAAACGGAGTGGATCACTTTTTTGGCGGGCACAGGCGCGATCGTCCTGACCTTCCTCGCTGGTGCGGAACTCGATCCAGTAATCTTCCGAACAAAATGGAAGGAAGCAACAGCCGTCGGGCTCGTAGGCTTCTTCGGGCCGTTTCTGGGCTGCACAGCAGTCGCATACTACGTCCTGCATTGGACGGTCATGTCGAGTTGGCTCGCGGGTGTGGCGCTTTCCACGACCTCAGTGGCGGTTGTGTACGCTGTAATGTTAGAACTGGGCCTCAACAAGACAGAATTCGGAAAGGCGATTCTAGCCGCATGTTTCGTAAATGATCTGGGTACCGTCATCGCGCTGGGTCTGATTTTTTCGCCATTCACGATTCGAACCGTGATCTTCGTTGTCGTTAGTGCAGTCGTATTCTTCATCCTGCCTTTCCTGACGCCACGCTTTTTCAAACACTATGGCGGTCGAGTCTCTGAACTGGAGGCCAAGTACCTTCTTTTTCTGTTGTTCGGCATGGGTGGCTTGGCCGTGTGGTCCGGGAGC
Source organism: Candidatus Acidiferrales bacterium (assembly GCA_963775865.1). GTDB lineage: Bacteria > Acidobacteriota > Terriglobia > Acidiferrales > UBA7541 > Acidiferrum. The sequence continues at coordinate 146,415 of CAVZKU010000006.1, forward strand.
GAGGCTGTCCTTCCCGCGTACATCATCGGAATGGTTCTTGCTGGAACTGTCGGAAAAGACCACGTGCTCATTCGTCGTCTTCGGACGCTGACCTTCGGACTCCTCACACCGTTCTACTTCATACGTGCCGGGTCGTTTGTGTCTGTTCCTGCGCTACTGGCCGCACCACTGGTGTTTCTGGCTTTGTTTGGAGCAAAGATGGTGTCGAAGATGATCGGCCTGTATCCCACGGTGAAATCTTTCAAATATCAACATGAAGAAGGTTTGTACTACACCCTGATGATGTCGACAGGTCTGACCTTCGGAACGATTTCCGCATTGTTTGGCCTGAGCCACGGGGTGATTGACCAAAAGCAGTATTCCTACCTAGTGGCGACCGTAATTGGTAGTGCCGTTGTTCCGACGATGTTTGCAAACGCTTGGTTCTTACCAAGGCACCTACTCCCCAAGGAAGTTCATGATTCAGTCGTGAAGGAAGTCCCCGTCGTCAGTACGGACTAAGGAGGAATTATGATGGGCCGCAGACACTCCCAGTTCAAAAAGATCCTCGTTGGATACGACGGTTCTGCTCAAGCGGATAAAGCGACAGATTGTGCTCTCGGATTGGCCCAATCGTTAGACGCGAAAGTGCTCCTCTTCGCTGTTGCTCGTCCACCAGAGCCCGCGACGATGGTTGAAGTCGATGCGATGCTTGATGACGCACGCGAGCATTTTGAGGAGCAGTTCAAGAAAATTACCCAACGTGCGAAAGATTTAGAAGTTGAATTTGAAGCCGCAATTGCGGTTGGACACCCAGTGGAGCAGATCGTCCACCGCGCAGAAACAGACCATGTCGATTTGATCGTACTTGGTCGGCGTGGTAAGTCGCGATGGGAAAAAATGCTGGTTGGCTCCACGGCTGAAAAAGTTCTCCGGTACGCTCACTGCCCGGTGATGGTGGTTCGATAGAGGCTGATAAGAAAGGCAAGGTCATTTATGTCGAGAATTACGAATTTGGATGCGATCGAAATCCTGGATTCGCGAGGCATTCCGACGATTCAAGTGATGCTGAGATTAGAGAGTGGCTTTGAGGGAGTTGCAAAGATTCCGTCAGGTGCGTCTACCGGCAAGCATGAGGCGGTTGAACTGCGCGACGGGGATAAGTCGCGGTACTTCGGAAAGGGTGTCAGGAAGGCAGTTGAAAATGTACTCCAGGTAATCCGGCCAGAGATTCTTGGTTTCCAGGCAGGGGACCAAGCGGCCTTGGATAACAAATTGATCGCTCTCGATGGAACTCCCAACAAGGCCCGTTTGGGCGCGAACGCAATCCTGGGAGTTTCTATTGCAGCGGCACGTGCCAGCGCCGCGGAGAGGAAGCAACCCCTTTACCGGTATCTTGCCGAACGCGTGAACTATACGATTCCCGCGAGGAAGAAGCGCGCGGCCCGCATGGGGCTGGGTATCATTCTCTCAGATTATGCCCCGCGGAGCCTCCGTAGGAAATGAGATACCACCGCCATTCGGTATGCCTTGAGGCTACATGGAATCCCCTAACCGACCATGTAAACGGCCTCGACGGAATTGCTTTCGGCGCCGCGTTTCAGGACTTCTTCCCCTTCGCGGGTGGAACCAGCGCGACGGCGGCCTCGGCGGTGAGCAGCAGAAAAGTGAAACTCTCCTGAAGATAGAGGTGCACTACGGCCTCGGTTTGGCTGGAATAGCCGATGGAAGCATCCTGCCCAATGTGCAACGCGAAATCGCCACCACGGGTGGTTAGCACAAAGGCGCCCTCGATGGCAGGTGTCCAAATAATCTGGTCTTTGACGAGCCGCTTGACGTGTTCTAGCACCGGGTATCCATGATCGCTGGTCTCAGAGAGTGCAGTGTATGCATCGGCGCCCAGCAGCACGGAATACGGCCCATTGACGCCGACAAGACGCAACCGACTCAAGGCTTGGGAAATGACTTCCGGGTACGCGCGCACATCTACCGGAAGCGTCAATGTCGGATTGCTGGTGCCCTTACGCATGCCCACGATGCCTGCGGCAGCGTACCCCTCAAACACTGCTCCATCCTCGGCAAACGCGATCTTGCGAGCCGCGTCTTTCGCGGGCTGCCAGTCGGAGTCGTTCGCGCCACGATCGACGTCATCAATCGCCTGGCGCTCCAGTTCGAACGGCACACGCAACTCGACTAGCGCCATCACTTCTCGTTGCCTGGCGAGTATGCCGTCCCTGGGGGACGCAATCTTTTGCAGGTGACCCGTGCCCACGGCAGAGAGGTTGATGCCCGCCGGTCCCTGCACGTCGACGACGCGGCGCGCGGCGAGGTAGCGCTTGAGCGTGCGCTTGGTCTCTTCTTCAATTTGGGACCACGCCGCATCGGAAATGGGGGCAAGCTCACGATGCAGATTATTCATGGGGAATTTCTCCTTTTAAGGAACCAATGCCGAGAGAACCATCCTGCTCCCTTGGCCGCGAGGGAGCGGATTCAACCGCCATCGATGTGGAAGAAGATGAGACATCCGCAGAGTGATCCTCGCCCACGGTTTCCAGAAATGTCACGGACGGTACGAAGAACAGGCCGCCCGAGACGGCACGGCTGAAGTCGAGGAGCCGGTCGTAGTTACCCGGGGGTCGCCCAATGAACATGTTCTCGAGCATTTGCTCGATCGTGTGGGGCGAACGGCTGTAGCCAATGAAATAGGTACCAAATTCACCCTCCCCGGCCCGGCCGAACGGCATATTGTCCCGTAGGATTTTGATCTCTTTGCCGTCTTCGACGATCGTCGTGAGGGCGCTATGCGCAGAGGTTGGTTTGACGGAATCGTCCAATTCAATATCGGAAAGCTTCTTACGGCCGATGATTCGCTCCTGTGCTTCCGTGGACAGGGTATTCCACGCATCAAGATCGTGAAGATATTTCTGCACGATCACGTAGCTGCCACCGGAGAATGCGGCATCCTCTTCTCCCACGAGCACGGCGTCGACCGCTGCCTCGCCCCGAGGATTTTCCGTCCCGTCCACGAAACCGAGGAGATCGCGATCATCAAAATAACGGAATCCGTGCACCTCGTCGACTGTCGAAACGGAATTGCCAGTGCGCGCCATGATCTGCGTCGCAAGCTCAAAGCAGAGGTCCATACGCTTGGCCCGGATGTGGAAAAGGATATCTCCCGGAGTGGAAACCGCATGGCGTTTCCCTGCGCGAATCTCGGGAAAGACATGCAGTTCCTCCGGTCTAGGCGACCCGAAGAGCCTGTCCCACGCTTCGGACCCAAAACCCATCACGCAGGAGAGCCCGCCTTCGAGGTCGCGAAATTCGACCGCGCGAAACAGTGCGGCAAGCTCTCCACAGAACGATCGAATGGCCTCCCGATTCTCCGGGCCGGGGTTTAGGGTCGCGACGAGAAAGATTGCGGCACGGGTAAGGGGCGCGGCCACCGACTGCGCGAGAGCACGTATCCCACCTGCTGCTACGGGCGTGTTGATCGGATCGGAGTTCGTCAAATGTGATCTCTACTGTTGCTGGCGTAATTTCATGCTTCGAAAGATTGTATTCGAATCGCAGTTAGACAATCGAACGCAAGCTTATCAAAGAACCGCTAAGTATCGCTACGGGGAGGCAAACCACTCTGCCAGGGGCAAGAAATGCGACCAAATTGATTTTACGAATGAATGCAGACCTAGATCCTTCTCGCTTTTTGGCAATTCAGACAAAGAGCGAAGCTGTAAAAACGTAATGGAAAGCACGAAGTTCAGGCACTTGGACAGATTGTTAACTTAACTTATGGTTTGGGCGAAAGAACCAGGACTTGCATAGAGCCATTTTCGTTGGTCGGGACGATGAGGTTGCCCGTCTTGGGATCATACCCCATGGTTTTGGCGCCAGGTTTGGTGGTAATTTCTTGGGCTACGGAATAGCCGTCGGGTGAGTCCTGGTGGAAAACAAACACTTTCCCGTCACCCGTGGAGAGGTAGACCAAACGGGTGTTGCTGTCGAACGCGCCGGCATCGACCCGTTCCCCAATGGGTGCAGTGAAGACGATTTTCCCTGTGTCGGCATTGAGGACCGCCAAATGTTTGCTGCGGCAGCCGACAAAGAGGCGCCGGTTCTCAATATCCATGGCGAGGCTTGTCGGCGTAGCGCAAGGAGCGAGCGGCCAGCGGTCCTTCACCTGCAGAGTGTTTACGTCGATGTGCAGCGTTTCGTTTTGCTCTTCGAGATTTACGTAGAGGTTCCCCTTGCCATCGGACACTGCGAATTCTGGGCCACCACCGAGCGCGATGGTTCCGACGACTGCGCCATCCGCACCGTTCAGTACAGTGATATTCTCACTGTCACCGTTCATGACATAAATGTGCTTCGTGAGTGGTTCATAAATAATCGCGTCCGGTTTCTTGCCCACTTTGATTTCTTCGAGACGCTTGAGTGTCTTCAGGTCAAACGGAATCACAGAGTCAGCTTTGCCGGCTGAGATATAGCCCCGGCCGGCCTCCGGCGCGATGGCAATGCCATGAACGCCGGGTGTGTTCGGAATTGTACCGACAACGGCAAGGGAGTCTGCATCCAATACGTCTACTTGCTGAGACACCAAATCATTGACGAGCAACGACGAGCCAAATTTCCTTGTTCGAGTCACACCCCGCAGAACTCCCGCGTTTCCGGGTGAAAGAACTTCGCGTAGAACCCGCATACCATAATGTGCGAAACGCTAATCGGGACTGCTGATGGAACAATTAGGCCTGAAGCTGCTTAAAGGTCGATGAATGTCTGTGAAGAATCCTTTTAAAAACGGCTGAAAGAGTTTTCAGATGAAAACCCTTTCAGGAAAGCGCAGCTTGAGAATCACAGAACTCGGCAGCAAGTGTGACCAGGCTCACGGCAGAGGCGCGGGGAAGTGTGATGCGAAATAGCGAGCCGACCCCAACCTGGCTTTCGACTTCGATCCGTCCTTTGTGCGTTTCCGCAATCCAGCGGGCAATCGACAAGCCGAGCCCACATCCTTGAACTTCCCGGGACCGGGCCTGGTCTGCGCGAAAGAAGGGATCAAACACACGCGGAAGATCCTCGGCTGCAATGCCTACTCCGGTGTCCTCGATTTCAACCACAGCTTCTCCGGAACTCACGGAAGAGCGAAGCCGAACGAATCCGCCTGCGGGGGTGTATTTGAGGGCATTCTCGAGAACGGCGAAAAGCAAACGCTCGAGGGCAACGGAATCCCCAGAAAGGAACAAGGTCTCATCCGAGAGGCGGGAGGAAAAGGAGAGGCCCTTCGAATGCGCCAGAACCGACACGTGCTGGCCGATTTTTTGCAATAGGGGAGTGAGGTCAATCTCACGGAAGTGCAAATCTGCGGCACCCGCATCAGCCCGGGCCAGAGTGAGAAGCCCTTCGACGAGTTGCGTGGTCTCTTCCGATACCGTGAGAATGCGTGAGAGGGATTCCTGGTATTCGATGTCCGCGCGTGGGCGGCGCAAGGCCAGTTCTGCATGAGTGCGAATGAGCGAGAGAGGCGTGCGGAGATCATGTGAAGCGTTGGCCGTAAACTGGCGAATCCGCTTCACGGAGGATTCGATGCGCTCGAGCATGGCGTTCAGGGTGACGGTGAGACGCTGCAATTCATCCGCGGCCTTGGGAACTTCCAGTCTCTGCGAAAGATTCTGCAGGCCAATCTGTTCGGCCGATAGAATGATGCGATTCACGGGAGCCAGAGCACGACTACTGAGCCAGTAGCCGAGAAGCGAAGCAAGAATGACCAGCAGCGGCAGGAACCTCTTCTCAATCAGGCGAAACCGATCCAGAGCCTGATCAAAAGGTTCAGTGGGCACGGCGGCGCTGATGTGAAAAAGTTGGCCATCCATCAAAGCGTTCTTCTGAGCGATGCGGTATTGCTGGCTATCCAGATTGCTGGTGAGAAAGGAAACGCTTTCACTTGGCGGCACTGGGAGAGGCGACTGCGGAAGCAGGAAACGTGGCGAGCGAAAAAGCCAGGAGCCATCTGCCGCCGCGACCTGGAAAATAGCCCCATTGGCCCAAAGTTCAGAAAGTTCCTTCAGTTCCTTTTGAACTTTTGGCGTGCCTTTGGAGGTGGAGAGCGCAAGAACCCGTTGCACGATTTCCAGATCGCTACGGGAAGCATCGTTGACGGTGGTTTCAATGCCGCGGCGGAAACCGAAATCACAGATCCAGAAAAAGGCGACAAACGAGGCCGCCAGAACAAGGAAATAGAGAAGAGTGAGGCGAGCGCGGATTGTAAGGTTCACAGGGGGCTCACCGCGTCGGCTGAGTATCCAAACCCACGGTGGGTATGAATGAGCTTCGTCGCGGAATCCTGATCGATCTTTTTCCGCAACAGACGCACGAAAGCGTCCAGAGTGTTTTCCGTAACCTCGCGTCCGCGGCCCCAAATGGTTGTCAGTATCTCTTGGCGCGAAACAACTCGGCCGGTATTTCGCACCAATAGCTCCAAGAGCCGGTATTCCGTATGCGAAAGATGAATTTCCCGACCTTTGCGGAACGCACGGAAAGAAGTGACATCCAGAACAAGGTCAGAGATTTCGAGGACGCTCTTTCGGCGAAGCTCTCCGCGCCGTGCCAAGGCCCGAATGCGCGCAAGAAGTTCCAGGAACGAAAATGGCTTCGTGAGATAGTCGTCGGCACCAGCATTCAAACCACTGATGATATCTGGCACGGAGTCGCGAGCCGTCAGCATCAGGACCGGGGTTTCCTGCTGGCGATGGCGAAGGTGCCGCGCCACGTCCAGGCCGTTCATCTGGGGCAGCATAATGTCGAGCAAAATGACGTCAAACGGGGTTTCTGCAGATTTCTCGAGAGCGACGCGGCCATCGCGCGCCAGGCTGATCTCGAACTGTTCCTCGCGAAGTCCCTTCGCGAGAAGCTGGGCCATTTCCGGCTCGTCTTCGACGATAAGAACATGCATCGCGGGATTCTCTGCAAGGATAGTAATTTGCAGCGCGTGAACGTTTCGTGAATCCCTGGTTACAAACTGGTTTACGCAGCGTAGCGCGAGAGGGGCGAGGAACCGCTCAATCTGCTTTATTCTAGACCTTGGAGTAGAAAGATTTGCATTGCCTGGCTTAGACTTCGGCTGCGCGGGCTTTTCCGCGATCCAGGTAGAAATGGATTGTGGGGGTAAGGATGAGCGAAAGCACGATAGAGCTGAGCAAGCCACCGATCACCGCGATGGCGAGAGGTTTCAGCATTTCCGAACCGGAACCGAAGGCAAACGCTAAAGGCAGCATGCCGGCGACGGTGGCCAAAGCCGTCATGGCGATGGGGCGAAGACGGCGGCGTCCCGCCTGAATCAAAGCGTGTTCGGGAGAAAATCCCAGATTGCGGAATCGTTGGTCCGCGTCGAGCAGCAAGATGCCGTTTTTAGCAACGATACCGATGACCATGATCATTCCCATAAAGGATGCCACGTTGAACGTGGTCTGCGTGAGCAGCAACGCGAGAAAACCGCCAAAGGTGGAGAGCAGCGCTGAGACCAGGATCGCAATCGGAGCCGCGAAGGTGCGGAATTCGAAGAGCAGCACCACAAACAGAAAAACTAAAGCCAGCAGGAACACAGTTGAAAGGTCCCGGAAGGAGTTCTGCTGCTCTTCGTAAAGTCCGCCGTATTCAACGCGAATCGTGGAAGGCAGGTGCAAGTCCCCCACCGCCTTCTTTACGGATTGCATGCCCGTGCCAAGGTCAACGCCTTCGAAACGCCCAGTGACTTCAATCAAGCGCTGCAGATTCTCGCGCCGAATTTCCGTCTGGCCAGGATCATTGGTGGCAGTTGCCAGCGAACCGAGTGTCGCAGTGTGGCCGGTGCTGCTGGTGAGCAGCGTATTGCTCATGTGATCGAGCGAAGCGCGATTCTGTTCTGGAAATCGTACGCGGATGGGGTACGCGCGATCGGCAATGACCACGGGGGTAGACGCGGGCTCGCCTTCGAGGACGGCGGCGGCATCGGTGGCGATCTCTTCGGATGTGAATCCCGAGCGCGCCGCGACAACCGGATCGACCTGATAGGTTACGGCCGGGCCACTGATCGTGTTTTCGATGCCGTCCAGCACATCCACAACATGCGGGATTTTCTGGATGGCATCAGCAACGCGCGGGCCGGTAGCGTTCAGCAGTTTGGCATCGGAGGAAAACAGCTTAATGACGACCGGCTCTGGCTGACTGGTAAGGTCGCCAATCATATCCTGAAGAACTTGCACAAACTCGACGTCAGCCGCAGGTTCCGATTTTTTGATTTCCGCGCGGACATCGGAAATGATCTCGTCAATATCGCGCGTGCGGTCTTTTCTGGGTTTGAGCTTCACGGTGAAATCGCCGCGATTCGCTTCGGTGACAGCGGCAAGGCCCAATTGCAGTCCCGTCCGTCGTGAAGTGTTTACAACCTCCGGCATGGAGCGGAGGATTTGTTCGATGTGCTGGAGAATGCGATCCGACTCAGCAAGTGAGCTGCCTGGAGGTGTGTAGTAATCGAGGATGAAACCGCCTTCGTCCATGGAAGGAAGTAGATCGGAACCGAGGAAATTGTAACAGACATAGGAGAGAAGCAGAACTACGACGGAGCCGATTGCGAGAAGAATCGGCCGGGGCAGCAATCGCTGCATGATACGAGTGTAAAAGTTTACGATTCGTCCGAAGAAACCAGAAAGGTGGGCTTCCTCAGCGGCCAGAAACGCCGACGCCGATTGCGTTTCACTGGTCGCCTCTATGGCAAAAACCGTGTCCTGGCGGCGAACGAAATATTGGCTGAGGGTAGGCGTCCAGGTGACGGCAAGGACCAGCGAGCTTAACAACGAGACCGTCATGGTAATGGCCAGCGCCCGGAAAAAGCTGCCGGTGACACCCGTGGTCGATATGAGCGGAAGGAAAACCACGATCGGTGTGATGGTCGAGCCAATCAACGGAACGGTGATTTCCTTCAAAGCGCTCTGTATGGCCTGAAGACGCGATTCACCCGCGTCCCGATGAAGAACGATGTTTTCGAGAACAACGATGGCATCGTCGATCACCAATCCCACGGCAGCAGCTAGTCCGCCAAGGGTCATCAGGTTAAAACTTTGTCCGGTGAGTTTGAGCACAATGAAAGTGATCAGCAGGGTGACCGGGATAACCAGCGCCGCGACAAAAGAAGAGCCCCAATCACGCAGAAACAGCACTAGAATGCCCGAAGAAAGAACGATCCCGATGAGAACCGCATCGCGAACACTGGCGATGGAATCGCTGACGATGGTGGATTGATCGTAGAACGCTTCGAGATGGACACCGGGGGGAAGGGTAGGGCGCAGTTCCGCAATTTTCTGATGGACTTCATTGGCCACTTGCAGGGTGTTGCTTTCTGGTTGGCGGTTTACACTCAGGAGCACCGCAGGGTTTCCGTCGGCTGTGACGATCGTATAGACGGGAGCTTCCGAAGGTGCCACCTTGGCGATATCTCCCAGGCGAATGGGAATGCCATTGTTGGGAGTTTTCACGACAATTTGCGCGATTTGGTCGGGCGAGCGGACCTGGCCGCTCACCAGACCGAGGACTAATTGATGGTCATGCTCGAGGAGGCCCGGGGAATCCACAAGGTTGGTTCGGCGAACGGCCTCGAGAATATCCGTGACGGTAATTCCGGCAGCCTGCAAACGGGCGGGGTCCGGAGTAATCTGAAATTCCGGAACACGACCGCCCTGCACCAAGACCGAAGCGACGCCATCCAACCGGTTGATACGCGGCTTCAAGTCATAGGTAGCCATTTCCCAAAGTTTGCTTTGCGGGATACTGACGGAAGTCAGGCTGTAGCCAATGATCGGGAAGGACGCAAAAGTCAACCGGTGCGTCTCGATTTTCGCGGTGTTGGGAAGCTCGGTCTGCAAGCGCGCCATAACGGCGTCTACGCGCTGCAGCGTGAGGATCATATCTGAGTTCCAATCGAAAAAGAGGTCGACTTCCGCCGATCCGCGGCTGGTGATGGAATAAACTTTTCGCAGACCGGGGACGCTATTTACGGCTTCCTCGATGGGTCGCGTTATCGTGACCAGCATCTGGTCGATAGGCATGACTCCGTTATCGACACCAACAACAATGCGGGGGAAATTCGTGCTTGGAAAAACGGCAATGGGGATACGGAATGCCTCATACGCACCGAGCAGGGCCAGGGTAATGATCAGAAACAGAATGGGCCGGGAGAGTCGTCGAAACCAAGGTACGCTCTTTTGCCTCGGATGTCCTGGCGGCAAGACTTCTGAGGAAACCGGATTGGGTCTCTGCTCCATTCCGCTTAATCCTTGTTCTTGTCTGGCGAAGAGTCGCCACTCTTTCTAGCGGGAACAGATTCTGATTTATTGTCCTTCTCCGGTGAATTTTTCTCGGCATCACTTTCTGCAGTCGGGGCAGCCTCGACGGTAATGCTTGTCTTATCTGGCAAAGCGTAACCGCCGACAGTGATTACGGAATCTCCTTCCTTGACGCCGGATACAATCTCCACAAGCTCTTTGTTGCGAATGCCCAATTTCACATTGGCTTGATGGGCCTTGCCATCAGAGCCAGCGAGCATCACGTAGTCCGTGCCTTCGGGAGATTTGAAGACGGCCGAACTTGGCACAATGAGAGCGTCCTTCGCGCTTTTCGCAGTCGCTTCAATGAAAACATTCATGCCTGGCTTCAGAGTGGGACCCGGCTTGATTGCTTCAATCCAGACCTCGATGGTTGTGCTACCCGGATCCAGGGCCGGGCTGATCAACAGCACGCGTCCCTTGACCGGTTCGTCTGCGCCCGGAACCTCGAGTTCGGCCGCGTCTCCGACTTTCAGCTGCATCGCTTCGTTCTGCGAAATATGTGCTTTGCCGATTAACTTAGACGTGTTCATGACCGTCAGGATGGGCTGATTCGCCGCCGCAAGTTCGCCTTCGTAAAGTGGCCGGTCGGTCACAACGCCGTTCATTGGGCTGCGAATTTCCGAATAGCTGAGCAGGGCTTTGGCGTTGAGGTACTTTCCTTTTGCGGCAGTGAGCTGTCCCGAGGCAGACTTCAGCGCCTGATCTTTGCCGAGACGATTGAGATCGACGAGCTGTTTCTGTGCCTGCTCGTTCTGGCTGCGGGCCTGAGCCAAAGCAACCTCGGCGGTATCCAAATCCCGCCGGGGTATGGCCCCCTGGTCAAAGAGCTCCCTGCGCGCGTCGTATACTTTTTTCTGAGCTTCGAATGCGGATTTGGCCACGGCGGCGTCAAGCTCAGCCTTTTGAATCTGCTGCGGCACGCTCGCTTCTGTGGTGGTGGCGTAACCTGCCTCGGCTTGCTCGAATTCCCCTTTGCTCTGTTCCGCAGAACTGGCGAGGTCTGCATTTTCGAGTTCCGCCAGGAGCTGACCTTGTTTTACCCTGGTGCCGCGCTGAACATAAAACTTACGAATTGTGGATGTAATTTTGGGAGTGAGGATGGCTTGCTGCAAAGGATAGACCACCGCGTCGGCGGAAACTGTCTGTTCGATCGGACCCCGTTTTGCCGGCGTAACTTGCACGGCGACCATCGGTTCTGGTTCCTTCTGGGTGGCGCCACAACCTTGCAGGAGCGCCATCGCGCACAATGACAGAGGCGCGATACACAATTTGCACCGGTGAAACTCTATAAAAAAATGCGTTCGGCGTTTCATGGAGTTGCCAGTACCCCTGTGAGCGTTTGCAGGTTTGCCAGTGCGACACGGTAGCGGAGCGCGCCATCCTGGTAATTGGCGTTGGCGCTTGCAAGCGTCGTCTGCGCGTCGACAACTTCGAGAACGGTAGCTTCCCCGTCTTTATAGCGCAGCGTGGTCAGGCGAAGACTGTCGGCGGCCAGTTCCGCGGAACGCTGAAGGCCTGCCAACTCATTCAATGCAGTTTCCGCTTCGGAATAAAGCGAGCGCATCTCCGCCAGCAGATTGCGTTGCGTGTAGGAGAGCTCCACCTTGGTTTGCTCGCGACGAAGTTCCGCTTGGCGAACACGGCTGCGGGTCGCCCCCCAATTCCAAAGAGGCAGACTGAGGGAAGCGAGCGCGGATGAACCAAGATTCGGAGTCCTGCCGATTTCAGGCGGGGGAAGCGGACTGTACGTTGCGTAGTGTTCCGCGTCGATGCCATACCAGTAATCCAAGCCGATGGAAGGAAAATAGCCGGAACGCGCGGCGTTTACATCCTGGGCAGCAGCTTGGATCGAAGCGAAAGCAGCGCGGATCTCCGGATTGTCGTGCGCTGCCTGAGTCTCAAATTCGCTGCGGGGCGGGAGTGGGATGTTGGCATGCAGGTCGTCGGTGAGTTCAAAATTATCGTTGAAGTCCGGGAACAAAAGAACGGAAAGATCGAGTCTCGCATTAAGAAGGGCTAACTGCGCTTCCATAAATTGGCGGTGGCGGTCCTGCATTTGAAGTTCGGCCTTGATGACATCGGAATGCGCCACTTCTCCTGCTTTTTCCAGATCCTTGGTGAGCGCAAGAAATTTATCCCCTTCGTCCGATGTGCGGTGGGCATCAGCAAGTTTTTGTTCGGCGGCGGCGGCTCCGAAATAACGCTGCATCACAGTGACGACAAGCCCGCGCGAGGCAATCTCGGCCTGGGCCTTGGCCACGGCAGCAAGGGCCGCGGAACGTCGATATGCGGCAAGGGCAGCCAGGTCCAATTGCTGGTGAACATTCCCCTGGCTGATGTATTCCCGCGGCGCGTTATTGGCAATGTACCTGACACCGCCAAAACTGTTCGGCTGGGTATACAGCACGGAGGTATTGAAATTCACGTTGGGGAGCAAGACGTCACGGGCCTGTGCGCGATCTTCCCGCGCGAGGCCTGCTGCCGTTACCGCAGAATGATAGGTGGGTTCATTTTTCCGCGCCAGGGCGAGCGCATCCTGCAACGTGATCCGTAAGGGGGTCCCCGTGGGGGCGGTGGCGAGCGATTGAGCTCGCGCGTTTTGTGAGTTGGCCGGACTTTGCTGCGTCGGAGTGTCCGGCTGTTGGCCAGCTTGCGTTGCCCACGGGACAAACAGAAGGGCCCCTGCAAGAATCACCGGGGCGGAAAGCAATATTGTGGTCGTCACAGCAGTTCCCTCACATCGTCACTCCTGTTTCAGGCTAGCGATCCGTAGATAAATGCAGGATTAACCAGCGAGGAGGGCTAAGCAGCAGAATTTACGGGAATCGTAACGGTAAATGTGGAACCCGAACTGTCTGAATGAGTCAATACCAACTGCCCGTGATGGGCTTCGGCGATCCAACGAGCAATGGACAAACCTAGTCCGGCGCCTCCCGTTTCCCCCTCGGAGCGGGAACGCGCCTTATCCGCTCGAAAAAAGCGCTCAAAGATGCGTGGTTGCTGTTCCGCGGGAATACCGGCACCGTTATCGGAGACGCTGAGAAGATAATGGTCGCCGTCACGCCGGCAAGACAGCGTTACGGTACTTCCGGGTGGGGAGTATTTGATGGCGTTGTCCAGGAGGTTGAGCAGCATGCGGCCCAGCAAAGCCTCGTCAGCGGAAATGGGCAAATCGGGCTCGATTGCGGAGGTTAAGGTTATGTTCTTTGAAAGCGCCAAGGAACGAGCCCGCACCAGAGCTTCGGAGGCAAGTTCATCAAGATAAGCGTTTCGCAGTGCCAGTGGGTACTGGCCGGCGTCGGCGCGGGCCAGGGTGAATAGGTCTTCAATAATGTGGGCCAAACGCTGCGATTCCTCGCGGAGAATCGACAGGGTTTGTCGATATTCTTCGGGAGAGCGCTCGGGCTGGGAGAGGGTAACCTCTGCTTCGCCACGAAGGATGGCCACGGGAGTTCGTAGTTCGTGCGAGGCGTCGGCCATGAACCGGCGCTGTTGTTCGAATGAGGCTTCCAGCCGTTCGAGTAACTGATTGAAGGTTTCCGCCAGTTGACCCAATTCATCGCGTTCATTGACGACCGACAAACGCCGATGCAGATGCGCAGCCCCCATTCCGCGCGCCTGAGAAACCATCTCGGCGATCGGCGCCAAGCTCTTCCGCGCCAGGAAATAGCCGCCGAGACTGGCCAGCAACAAAGCAACGGGGATCACCCATAGAAATATATTGCGGATGTCTTCCATCATTTCTCTTTGTGGATGAAGAGATTGCAAAACTACGAGTTGGTAGGAATGCCCAGCGGCCGACAAGGGGCGGACTAACGTGCGATAACCATCCCTGCCTTTATGAATCGTGTGAAGTTCGCCTGGCTTCGAGGCGCCGGAAACGAAGGAGCGAAAAGAATCGGAAGAAAAAAAAGCATTGTCCAGATTCTCCCGGGAATGTCCTTCCGGGGACAAATCGAGCGAGCTCTCCTGCACGGTCCCCTTACTGTCCAGAAGGACGAACTCTGTACCGGGAAAATGATGCTCGAGCATCGCCACATGCACTGCCGTTTTTACGGCGTCCTGTGCATTCTCGTCCGCAAGCTCCGCCTTAACCGTGGTGACAAAAGCGTCAGCGAGTTGGGCGATTTCGCTGTCCGTTCGTTGGGAGAGATTGTGCCAATACAAAAAATAGGTGATCCCTGCCAAGGCAACCAGTACCAGAGCCAGAGCGCCGGTGTACCACAGCGTCAGCCGCACGCGGACAGAGTCAAGCATGCGGTTTTCTCGGATTACGAGAGGGGGAAGAATTCTCGGCTTTGCGTCCTGCAGACACATCTGGCTCCGGGGGAGCCGAAAGAATATAGCCACTGCCCCGACGTGTTTGGAGCAAAGGTCTCCCGTTCTCGTCCCCCAGCTTGCGGCGGACACGGTTCACGTATACTTCGATCAGATTCGAAAAAGGATCAAAGGATTCATCCCAGACATGTTCGGCAATTTCCGCCCGGCCAATGACCCGATTGGCGTTGCGCGCCAGAAATTCGAGAAGGGCGTACTCCTTCGCCGTGAGAGAAATCGAGCGGTCACCGCGCTTGGCAGTCTGCGCCCCTGTATCGAGCTCAAGATCGCCTACGCGAATCTGAGAAGGTCGTAAATCCTTTGGTCGGCGCAACAATGCGCGAAGGCGGGCGAGAAGTTCGCCAAATTCGAACGGCTTGGTTAGGTAGTCATCGGCGCCGGAATCCAGGCCAAGAATGCGGTCATCGACGGCATCGCGAGCCGTAAGCATCAGGATGGGCATGCGCTTGCCAAGTGCACGGACACCGCGGCAAGTGGCAAAGCCATCTCTGCCGGGAATCATCACATCCAGGACGATTACGTCGTAGTCGTTGATCTCTACCTGATAGAGCGCATCCTCTCCGTTGGCAACGACATCGACAGCATAGGACTGTTCCTGCAGCCCGCGGGCCACGAACCGTGCAATGCGCGAATCGTCCTCGACGAGCAAGAGCCGCATGTCCGTATCATACGGCAAAAGGTTTCCGAGGAAGAAAAGGCAAAGCTAGTCGGCAGCAACCGGGACGGCAATGGGCGCCGTGATGGTGACCGAATCCGGCTGGGTCCAGTTTTCTTTACCGTCCTTTATCTCGACCCTGTGCATGGTCACCGTGGCGTGATTGTGATCAACGTCGACAAGCAAATAATGATAGTTAATCCCGGAGCCCCTATAGAGATCGTCGGGGTGGCGCGTGATGGGGTACGGATGTGCTCCTCCGCCCCCGGTGACGAAGTAGGTGATTCCGCCGTGCTCGTGCCGCTCGTAGTTGTGCACATGTCCATTAAAGAGTATGAGACGAGCGCGCATGTGCTGTTGCCGTTCCTCGAGAACTTTCGCGAGGGCTGTCTCGGTGGCACGCGCCGAGTGGCCGCCGCCAAAGACTTTTTCGTCGGAAGAACTGGTATACGGCGGGTGATGAAAGGTGAGGAACACGAAATCGACGGAAGGGGAAAGATGGTCGAGCTGGGAAGTCAGCCATTCGCCTTGGGGGCCCGACACCTCGTTCAAGGCGCTATCGAGAACGAGCATGAGACTGTTACCAATGCGCACCGAATAATAACGACTGTTCTGGATTTCCGGGAAGCGCGCAAAATAATTGCCCAAGGCACGCTCCAGATCACCTTTCTCATCGTGGTTTCCGAGGGCCGGATAAACGTGGATCTTATGCTCGCGCCAAACTGCCGTTTCCGAATCCCACACTTCCCAGTCCTTGAGACTGTCGCCGTTATAAACGATGTCACCTCCGATAGAAATGAAGGCGGGGTTTTCCTTGTCGATAGCCGCAACCAGGGCGTGCCGTATGGTAGGGTTCGATGGTTCCGTATCCGAAGGCTCGTGGAAACGTGTGTCACCAAACGCAACGAACCGGAACGAAGAGGGAACGTTCAGCTCCAACGTCACATGGTTTTCTCCGGCAGGTTTCTCCCGATGGTTCTTGCCGGAACAGGAAGCGCTGAGGGAAATCAGAATCAGGAGAAAAATAACGTTTTTGAGAAACATAGGCATGGTTCCCGTAGCTTAGCTGCATCCGTGCGGGTGCAGGTTAACAAACTTTCAGGCTGTCGAACGCGCAAGGCTGATATTTTTGCTGGAGTGTTCACGGATTGCTTGAGTGGGTTGGGTTGCTTGTTTGATTCGGCGCTGCGATGTCCGTCTTTGTGACTTTTTCCGAGACCTGAGCGGGGGACGGCAATTGCGAGCGGTCCCACCCGCCGCCAAGCGCTTCGACCAACTGAACGGAAGCGGTCATGGACTGGATTTGCAAAGTAGCGAGCTGCTGTTGGTCGGAGAGCAACGTGGTCTGTGCCACCAATACGTTGAGATATTGGTCCACGCCCGTCTCATAGCGAGCCAGGGCCAGTTCGAGATACTTCTGCGCGGATTGTACGGCCAGTTTCTGCTGCTCGATTTGTTTGGATAGAATGCGTTCCGCTGCCAGATTGTCTTCCACTTGTTGAAACGCCGTCAGAACCGTCTGCCGATACCCAGCGACGTTCGCATTGTAGATGGCAACATACTGGTTCACGGTAGCGCGTCGTAGGCCGGCATCGAAAATTGTTTCGGAGAGGGAGGGACCGCCGGACCAGAAACGGCTGGGCCAAGTGAGGAGATTTTTCAATGCCGTACTCTCAAAACCCGCCTCCGCGGTCAGAGTGAGATTTGGATAGTATGCGGCGGTGGCGATTCCGATCTCGGCGTTTGCCGCCGCCATATTGCGCTCGGAAGCCGCGATGTCTGGCCGGCGTTCCAGCAATTGTGAAGGCACGCCCACGGGGACAGGCGGAGGCGTGGCATTTAATGGTTTTACCGGAATAGAGAAGTTGGAGGGTGTGGTTCCGATGAGGACAGCGATCGCATGTTCGTATTGAGCGCGGGCAATGCCCAGATTGGTGGCAGCGGATTCCGCATTGCGAAGCACGATTTCTGCTTCAGCAAGAGAGAGTTCATCGTCCACACCGGTTTCATAGCGGGCGCGCGAAAGGTCGACGGATTTTTTGTCAGCTTCAATGGTGTTGTCGTAGATTTCCTGCAAAGCATCCTGCCCGCGGAGTTCGAAGAAATAAGCCGCCAGGCTTGCCTGTTCGGTCAGGCGCTCATTTTCCAGGTCGGCGGCGCTAAGCTGTGCGTTGTATTGAGATTCATGAATGGTGTTCCGTACCTTGCCCCACAGATCCGGCTCCCATGATACTTCCGCTGGAAGGGTGAAGAGATTATTCGATTGACCGGGTTTCGTGGTTGTTCCGGATCCCCCCGAGTTTACTAAGTTTGCGGAGGAACGAGAACGCTGGTAGGCCGGCGTGGTTCCGACCGTTGGAAAGAGCTGTGAGCGGGCCTGCGCGATCAGAGTGCGGGCCTCCATGAAATTCTCAAACGCCTGCTTGATGTTTTGATTGTTGATGTTGAGCTGTTCTTCGAGGGCGTTCAGCTCCGGATCGTTGTAAATCTCCCACCATTTTCCATGGAGCATGGCATCTTGCGGTTGCGCGACTTTCCACTCGCCAGAATCTTGGGTTTGCGACGGTACCTCCTTGTAGGCAAGGGGCGGGGCCTGCACCGTGGGTGCCGGTGTGTGATACTTCGGTCCAACCGTGCATCCGGCAAGCAGGAGTGCGACGATGGCGAGGCTAACGGTGAACTTCGAACGATTGTTGAACATAATGTTTTCCATCCTAACTACCCTGCGGCGGACGGGGCTGAGGCATCCCCCGGCTGAAATGTATCGCGCTCTTTGCCGAGCACCCGGAGCCGCAGGCGGTCCAGCATAAGGTAGACCACGGGTGTGGTGTACAGCGTGAGAAGTTGGCTCATGATGAGTCCGCCGACGATGGTGATCCCCAGGGGACGGCGTAGTTCCGAGCCGGTACCAGTTCCAAATGCCAAAGGTAAAGCGCCAAACAGTGCGGCCATGGTGGTCATGAGAATGGGGCGAAAGCGCAGCATGCAAGCCTCAAAAATGGCGTCTTTTGTGCTCTTGCCGCCTTCCCGTTCCGCTTGCAAGGCAAAATCGATCATCATAATCGCGTTCTTCTTGACGATTCCGATCAGGAGAACGATTCCGATGATCGAGATAACGTTGAGATCCTCCTTGAAAAGAATCAGCGCGAGCATCGCGCCGACGCTAGCCGAGGGCAGCGTCGAAATAATCGTGAGCGGGTGCACGAGACTTTCGTACAGAATTCCAAGAACAATGTAGACAGCGAGCAGCGCCGTCAAAACCAGGATAGGTTCCGTACTCAGCGATTGCTGGTAGGCCAACAGCGTGCCCGCAAAAAAGCCACGAACCGTGGTTGGCACGCCCATGCGTTCTTTCAATTGCTCGATGGCTAAGGTTGCCTCGCTCAGAGATACACCAGGCGCCAGGTTGAACGAGATGGTTACGGAGGGAAATAAGCTGGTGTGGTTGAGAGCAAGTGGAATTGTATTGGCCTGGCTGGTCGAGAGAGTTCCGAGGGGAACGTTGCCCGTGGCCGTTACGCTACTGCTGCCATTCCGGTGGAAATAAACGCTTTTCAAACCCTCTGGGGTCTGCGAGTACCTCGGATCCACTTCCAGCACAACGTAGTATTGGTTCAACTGCGTATAAATGATCGACGTTTCGGATTGGCCGAAAGAGCTGTAAATCTCATTATCGAGGGACTGGGAGGTCTGCCCCAGCCTTGCGGCTTTTACGCGGTCGTAGTGCAATAAAACGTCCAAGCCGCCATTCTGTTGATCTGTGTTGACGTCCTGCAAGCCGGGAAGCCGCCTCATCTCTGCCAGGAGCTTCGGTCCCCAAGTCTGAAGACCCGCCACCGTGTCCGATTGAATCGTGTACTGGTAAAGAGCCGAAGAGGCGCGGCCCCCAATCCGCAGATCTTGAGACGCCTGGAGAAACGTCGACGCGGCCACCAGGCGGTTCAATTGGGGGCGAAGCCGGTTAATGATATCCGGTGCGCCAATTTTCCGTTCATCGAGCGGCTTCAAGGCCATAAAAACGAAACCCGTGTTGGTCGCACCGCCCCCGCCCGTGAAAACAATCACGTTTTGGACCGCCGGATCGTTGTGGATCACCGCCCCAATCTTCATGATCGAATCGTTCATGGATGCGAACGAGGCGTCTTGCGGCCCTTGGATGCCTCCGGCAAGTGCGCCGGTGTCTTGCTGCGGGAAAAAGCCCTTGGGGATATTGATGACAATCACAAAGTTTAAAGCAATGGTCAGGAATAGGACGGTGAGAGTGAGAATGGAATTGTCCAATACCCAGTTCAAGGTGTAGCGGTACAAGTAGAGGATGCGCTCAAAGATCCTCTCTGTCGCCATATACATCCGGCCATGCTTCTTCGTCCGCTCGTCTCGCAGGAGGTAAGCGCACATCATCGGAGTGGTGGTAAGTGAAATGGCCATTGAAACGAGAATGGCGGTCGAGAGCGTAATGGCGAATTCGCGGAACAACCGGCCGACAATGCCGCCCATCAGAAGAAGCGGAATAAACACGGCAATAAGCGAAATGCTGATGGAAAAAACAGTGAACCCGATTTCTTGCGCCCCTTTTAGCGCCGCCGCGAACGGCTCCATGCCGGCCTCAAGATGCCGGGTTATGTTTTCCATGACCACGATCGCGTCATCCACCACAAACCCCGTGGCGATTGTCAGGGCCATCAGCGAAAGATTGTCCAGGCTGTAGCCGCAGAGGTACATCATCGCAAACGTCGCGATGAGAGAAACGGGAACGGCTACCGCCGGAATCAGGGTTGCCCGGCCATTCCGCAGGAACACAAAGACGACAATAATGACCAGGATGATTGAAAACGTCAGCGTGCGCTCGACATCTCGCACGGAAGCGCGAATCGTGGTGGTGCGGTCAAGCACAATTGTGGTGACCATTCCCTGCGGGATGGAAGCCTGAATCGAGGGCAACTCGGCACGAATGCGGTCAACAGTATCGATGATATTCGCGCCGGGCTGTCGGAAGATGATGAGCACCACGGCGCGTTTTCCATTCAAATATCCGGCGACACGAATGTTCTGGATGGAATCGACCACATCGGCCACATCGGAGAGACGAACGGCCGACCCTTTATTATAGCCGACAATGACTGGCTTGTAGTCTTCCGCGTGAGAAATCTGATCATTCGCAATGATGTCCGCGGTGTTGGTTCCGTCGGTGATTTGCCCCTTGGCCAGATCCGAGTTCTGCAGTCGAAGCACGGACTGCACATCGGCCATGGTGAGTCCCATACTGTAGAGCTTCGTGGGGTTGACTTCGACCCGCACGGACGGAAGCGCTCCGCCGCCCGTGTTCACCTGACCGACACCCTGGATTTGTGAGAGTTTCTGCTGGATGACCGTAGAGGCTTCATCGTAAAGCTTGTCCGGTCCATATTTGTCTGACGTCAATCCCAAGATCATGATCGGTGCGTCGGCGGGGTTGACCTTACGATACGTAGGATTCGCCGGCAGATTCGCGGGCAGATAGGTGCGCGCGGCGTTGATGGCGGCTTCGACGTCACGGGCTGCTCCATCAATGTTCCTGCTCAGATCAAATTGGATGGTGATTGCCGACGTTCCTAAGCTGCTGGTGGACGTCATCTCGGTGACGCCGGCGATGTGGCCAAATTGCCGTTCCAACGGAGTGGCAACCGAAGAGGCCATGATCTCTGCGCTGGCGCCAGGCAAGCTGGCGCTGACAGCAATTGTGGGAAAGTCCACTTGGGGTAATGGGGAAACCGGAAGCACTTCGAAGGCAATCGCACCGGCAATGGCGATCGCGACCGTCAGAAGGGTGGTCGCGACCGGCCGATGAATGAATGGCTTTGATACGTTCACGTTCACGATTGCTCCGAATGATGCGGCTCGCTACCTGCCCCCGGTTTGTTCGAACGCCGCGCCATGCGCTGGGCAAGATTGTCAAAGAAAATATAAATTACCGGCGTGGTGTACAGGGTGAGCACCTGACTCACCAGGAGGCCACCCACCATCGAGATACCTAACGGACGGCGAAGCTCGGACCCAATGCCTGTACCGAGCGCGAGAGGCAAACCTCCGAGTAACGCGGCCATGGTCGTCATCATGATGGGGCGAAAACGCAGCAGGCAGGCCTCATAAATGGCATCGGTGGCGTTTTTCCCATGATGGCGCTCCGCGTCCAGCGCAAAATCCACCATCATGATGCCGTTCTTCTTCACGATGCCGATCAAAAGCACGAGCCCGATGATGGCCACCACGCTGAGATCCTGGTGGAACAGAATCAAGGCAAGAAATGCACCGACGCCCGCGGACGGGAGAGTGGACAGAATCGTAATCGGGTGAATGAAGCTCTCGTACAAAACGCCGAGAACGATGTACACGGTGACTAGCGCGGCGAGAATCAGCAAGGGCATGTTGGAAAGGGAGTTTCGGAATGATGCCGCGGTACCCTCGAAATCGGCCTGCACACTCTTTGGCATGTGCAGGTCTTTCTGGACTTTTGTGACTGCCGAAATCGCGCCACCAAGTGCCGCGTTTGGCGCCAGATTGAAGGACACGGTAATCGCAGGAAACTGCCCTTGATGGTTGATGGAGAGCGGCTCCGTCCTGGTCTCAAAATGCGTGAACGCGCCGAGCGGTACGGCACTGCTTGTGGCAGAGCTGGTGGCTCCTGCGGAGGTCGCCCCTTTACTCGAGGTTGCCGTCGAAGTGCTGGAGGAAAGGGCATTCGCCGGCGCCGTTAGCGTGTTCGCTGATGGCGTGTATAGCGCAGATGTTGTGAGAGCATTCGACCCAGCGGATGTAGAGCCGTTGCCCGTGGTGGATGCCGGCGCGCCGGTAGTGCCCGCGGCTGAGTTCGATTGAATGTAAAGCTTGTTCAGCTTGTTCGGATCCAGCTGAAATTGCGGCTCGCACTCCAGAATGACGTGATATTGGTTCAACTGCGTGTACATCGTGTTGATCTGGCGCTGACCGAAGGCGTCATACAAAGTATTGTCAATCGTGGTTGGCGCAATGCCGAGCCGCGAGGCTGTGGGACGATCAATGAAAAGAGAAACGGCCAGTCCGCCCGGTTGTTGGTCGGTGGCCACATCCTCCAGTTCCGGCAACTTCTTGAGTTGTTCCACAAATCGATTTGTCCATTCGTTCAATTCGTTGGGATCCGGATCTTCCAGCGTGTACTGATACTGGGTCCGGCTGACGCGATCGTCGACAGTGATGTTTTGCACCGGCTGCATATAGAGCTGAATGCCTTCGACATTATGAAGATTCGACTGCAGCCGGCGAATCACGTCGGATGCGCTGATGTGGCGATCTTCCAGCGGTTTCAAATTGATGGACATTCGGCCGCTGTTGGTTGTGGTGTTCGTACCGTCGGCGCCAATGAAGGACGATAAGCTCTCGACCGCCGGGTCCTGGAGAATAATGTCCGACAGCGCCTGCTGTTTTTGCGCCATCGCCTTGGAGCCGGTGGTCGGCGTCGCCTGAGAGATGCCTTGGATGACCCCCGTGTCCTGGATGGGGAAAAACCCTTTGGGAATAATGATGTAGAGGAAGATGGTGAGCGCCAGCGTGGCCAGGGCGATCAGAAGCGTAAGGGTCTGAAAGCGAAGCACGAACTTCAGCGTGCGTCCGTAGAAGGAGATCATGCTGTTGAAGGCATGCTCGGTGATCTTGTAGAAACGCCCTTCTTGTTCTTCTGGGTTGTGCCTCAGGATTCGCGAGGCCATCATGGGCGTAAGCGTCAGCGAAACCACCGCGGAAACGACGATGGTCACCGCCAGGGTCACGGCAAACTCGCGGAACAGCCGGCCCACCACGTCGCCCATAAACAGGAGCGGAATCAGCACGGCAATCAGCGAGACGGTTAACGACAGAATCGTGAACCCGATCTGTTCCGCGCCCTTGAGGGCCGCCTGCATGGGCGGCTCACCTGCTTCGATATAACGGGAAATGTTTTCGACCATGACGATGGCGTCGTCGACGACAAACCCGGTGGAGATGGTAAGCGCCATCAAGGAGAGGTTATCCAGGCTGTAGCCCAGGGCATACATTGCCGCAAAAGTGCCAATGAGGGAGAGAGGCACTGCAACGCTGGGGATAATGGTCGCGTAGAGACTGCGCAAAAATAGAAACATCACCATGACCACGAGCGCGACCGTGAGCATCAGCTCAAATTCCACATCTTGAACCGACGCCTGGATCGGAGTGGTCAAGTCGGTAAGCGTGGTGACATCAATGCCTGTGGGAAGATTGCTTTGCAGTTGCGGCATCAGCGCTTTGATACGCTTCACAACGCTAATCGTGTTTGCACCTGGTTGGCGTTGCACGTTCACGATGACCGCGGGAGTTTTATTCATCCAAGCTGCCTGATTGTTGTTTTCTACCCCATCGATAATCTTTGCGACGTCCGTGAGCATGACGGGCGCGCCGTTGCGATACGCCACCACGACATTGCGGTAATCTTTGCTGGTTACCAGCTGATCGTTGGCGTCGATCTGGTAGTCCTGACGGTCTCCATCAAAATTTCCCTTGGCGGCGTTCACGCTGGCCTGCGTCAACGCCGTGCGCAAATCTTCCAGGTTGATTCCGTAGGCGGAGAGCGCTGCGGGATTGGCTTGAATCCGCACGGCCGGTTTCTGGCCGCCGCTGATGCTCACAAGCCCAACGCCGCTTAACTGAGAGATTTTGGGGGCAAGGCGCGTGTCCACCAGGTCTTCCACTTGCGATAGGGGAATGGAATTTGACGTCACTCCCAGCGTGAGGACCGGCGCGTCCGCTGGATTGGTCTTGTTATAAATAGGAGGGGCAGGGAGGTTGGCGGGCAAGAAGCTTTGGGCCGCGTTAATCGCGGACTGAACCTCTTCTTCGGCAATATCAATGTTCAGACTCAGGGTGAACTGCAGCACGATCACAGAGTTGCCGCCCGCACTAGTCGAGGTCATCTGGTTCAGTCCTTGCAGCTGACCGAACTGGCGCTCGAGGGGCGCTGTAACCGTTGTGGCCACCACATCCGGACTCGCACCGGGATAAAAGGTCAGAACCTGGATCGTGGGGTAATCGACCTGCGGCAACGCAGAGACCGGCAACTGTGTGTAGCAGACAATGCCTACAAGCAAAATCGCGGCCATGAGCAAGGACGTCGCGACTGGTCTGAGAATGAAAGGAGTTGACGGACTCAAGGAGAACTGCTCCCGGCATTGTTTGCAGGGGCGGGGTTCTTGGACACGACGACCTTCACATTGTCTTGGAGCTTATCGAAGCTGCTGTTGGCCAACACGTCTCCGGGAGTAATGCCGGTCACCTGTGTCGTTCCGCCGTCAGTGACGCCAGTTTGAATGTTGCGAATGTGGGCGATGTTGTCCTGGATCACAAAAACGTACGCGATTTTGCCGTTATGTTGAATGGCAGAAGTGGGAATGAGCGTGGCGCCTCGAATCGTATCCACCAGTAGCCGTGTATTTACAAATTCGTTGGGAAAAAGCTCCCCTTTTTTGTTGTAAAAGGAGGCGCGGGCCTTCACCGTCCCCGTCGTGGTATCGATCTGGTTGTCGAGGGTAAGAAGCGTGCCGGTTGCGATTTTATTCAGGCCTGCTCGGTCAAATGCATCGACGGTTAGTTTTGCGTGCTGGCGAAGCCGCTGCTGCACCTGGCTCAAATCGTCTTCGGCGATAGTAAGAATCACCGTGATCGGTTGAATCTGTGCGATGACGGCGAGAGTTAGCGTTCCGGAGGATTGCACTACGTTCCCTGGGTCCACCAGCCGCAAACCGACTCTGCCGGCAATGGGAGCGGTGATATGGCAGAAACCTACCTGGACCTGGTCGTACTGCACCGCACCCTGATCAAGTTTTACGGTGCCTTGGACCTGGAGAACCAGTTTTTCCTGATCATCCAAGGTTTGTTTGGGGATGGCCCGGCGGTCCCACGCATCCTTGTAGCGGTCGAGGTCCATCTTCGCTTGCGCCAGGAGATTCTCGTCCCGCTCGAGGGTCCCTTGCGCCTGCAGCAGCGTAGCTTCGTACGGCCGGGGATCGATATCAATCAGCGGATCACCTTTGCGTACCATCTGCCCCTCACGATAATGAACCGCAGTAACGATGCCATCGACCTGAGAGGTAATCGAGGAGGTATAGACAGGTGTGACCGTCCCGATCGAATCGAGGTAATTGCCGATATCGCCTTTCTTGGCGGTTGCGGTGGTCAATGTAACCTGGCCGCCTCCTCCTCTGGGCGCTTTCGCCGTTTTGGAAGTGTCGTCCTTGTGGCGCAACACCAGGGCGAATCCCGCTCCGAAGATCAGGAGCAAGACAAGCCATACAATAATTCGGACACCCTTGTGTTTGCTTGCAGGAGGAATCGGCTCTTGATTCTCAGGCCCACTCATGGGGCGTTCGTTTTGATCAGGCGACAAGTGAGTTTTTCCCCTGCATAAAATGAAAAGGCGGACCCGGGACCTGAATGTCCGTATTATACTGACGGATAGTAACCCAATTTTGGATACAAGCGAGCTATGGCAACGCGAGAAAGGAAACTCTCCCAGGGTCGCCGAAACCCAGGATTTCCCTCGGCTTAGCTTTATTCTTTTCCCGCTTCTCGTTATCCTCCTTGTCGTGCCGGGTGCAGCCCATCGAGCAATATCCAATGTAAAAGTACATGGCCCTGCAGGTTCCGCGGACCAATGGTGGAAGCATGTGGTCATTTATGAAATCTATCCACGCAGTTTTCAGGATTCCAACGGCGATGGCATCGGCGATCTGAATGGAATTACCTCGCGCCTGGGCTATCTACAGGATCTCGGCGCGGACGCGATTTGGATTACGCCTATCTACCCTTCTCCGCAGGTCGACTTCGGTTACGACATTTCCGATTACCAAGCGATTGATCCGCAGTACGGCACCATGGCCGAGTTCGATCACCTTATCGCCGAGGCAAAGAAGCACAGAATCCGCGTGATTGTGGATTTTGTGCCCAATCATACTTCAGACCAGCATCCGTGGTTTCAAGCCGCCCGCTCGTCGCGAAACAATCCCAAGCGCGATTGGTACATTTGGCGGGATGGCAAGGCTCCGGGTCAGCCACCGAATAACTGGCTTTCCTGGTTCGGACATTCAGCATGGGCGTTTGACCCGGCGACCGGGCAGTATTATTACCACTTCTTTTACCCACAGCAGCCTGATCTCAACTGGCGCAATCCAGAAGTGCGTGACGCCATGTTTGATGTGCTTCGATTTTGGCTCAAACGCGGCGTTGCGGGTTTTCGCCTTGATGCGGTGTCACGCCTCTTGGAAGATCCAGACTTGGACGATGATCCCATTCTCCCCGGCACAAACGCCTATGGCGATCCGAATATTCAGCATAAATATACGGACAATCTTCCGGAGGTGCACGAGATCCTCCGTGATTTCCGCAGAGTTGTCTCTGAATTTCCCGGCGACCCAGTGCTTATCAGTGAGGCAGACGAGCCAAATATCACCGAACTGACAAAAATGTACGGGGCACACAATGACGAGGTCCAGTTGCCGATGGACTTCCAGGTCGCCGACGTGAATCGCCTCTCTGCTACCGCGTTTCGCAAACTGTTTGAAGAAGTGGAGCAAAATGCGGCGTCTGACCAGCCTTATGTCTTTTTCAGTAATCACGATCAGTCGCGTCAGTGGGACCGCTATGGTGACGGCATCCGGAATGATGCTATCGCGCGGTTGATGGCCGCTTTACTTCTGACGACACGGGTCACCCCCCAACTGTATTACGGCGAAGAAATCGGCATGCGGACGACTCCACCAGCGCGGAGGGAAGAGGTTCGAGATCCCATCGGCAAACTGGGTTGGCCGAACGAAAAAGGCCGCGACGGAGAACGCACGCCGATGCAGTGGGATACCTCGCCAAACGCTGGTTTTACCACCGGCACACCGTGGTTGCCTGTGCCGGAGAGCGCGAGCGACTACAATGTTGTCGTCGAGCAGCGCGATCCAGAATCGCTGCTTAATTTTTATAAGCAACTCATTGCCCTTCGTCGCTCGCATTTGGCTCTTCGCCATGGATCTTATGTCAGCTTAAATCCGCAAGATGAAAATGTCTTCAGCTATCTCAGAAAGACAGCAGATGGCCGTAACGCCATTCTTGTTGCCCTCAACATGAGCCCCGAGGCCCACGCTATTTCTTTTGCTCTAGGCTCGATTGGATATCCCGGGGCTTCGGTAAATTCTCTTCTGGTCTCGCCTTCTCAGGCCTTCGGATCGAAGTCGCCGGTCCAGCTACCGTCGCCATTGCCGCCCTACGCCGTTTTCATTGGAGAAATTGTCCCTCATCGGTAACGGCCATGCGGGTCGTGGAACCGCCATGGACATACGAGCCTATACGACCTGACTGAGCGCATCAGTTCTCACTCTGTTCTTGTTTTTTGTGTACTGGTCTTAGAAATGCAGCACAATGCCGCCGACGAATTGGAAGCTATTCTGATTCTGGCTGAAATAGGTGGTGTATACCCAGTCCCCTTCGCCACGCAGCGACAAGCGCGAATGCAAGCGATAATCCACGCCGACGCCCGCTTGCGCCATCAACGCGCTACGGCCGCCCGCGGCCGTTTGCGGTTGTAGGTGGCTTCCACCCACCAGCGCGTGGCCGAAGGGTTCCCACCGGGCTCGCCTTCCACCGATGCGAATGCCTCCGAGGCCACCAAACATCTTGGCATGATCGTTCGTATTGAGGACGGTCCCGCCAAAACCGGTGATCACACTGCCTTCTACGGCAAACCAGGTGTTTGTGAAGTACGTCAGAGTCGTATTCAATCCCACCATGTTCGAGTCGAAAACGTTCGACTGGAACCGTAGATACTCTACTCCTACTCCTAATTGCCAGCGGTAATCGTCGCGGTCTCCAAAAAATACGTATTTGGGGGTCGGTTCCGGAGATGCGGGTGCCGGAGAAGGGGCCGCGCTTGCATCTGCCGAGGGACTTGCCAATGCGAAATTCCCGGTATCGCTCGTAGGGAACAACGTGACCTGCGACGCAGAACTCTCGCTAAAATTCGCTGCGGCATTTGTCCGTCCTGGCGCGGCATTTTCCTCCTGCGCACTCACCCCACAGGCCGTCCCCACCAGCAGCATTACACCCAACAGTGCCTTCTTCATACACTCCCCTCTGCCTCTCCAGCCAGCGCCTTCCGGCGGCCTGACCTGTTTTCCTAGGGTATCGAATCTTAACCTGTCTGAAGGAATTTTGTCCCCAAAGAAGTGCCGAGGCGGGTAACGGCTCAGACAGGATAGGCATACTATATCGCATTGTCGTCGTTATGCGAGGGGGTATCTGCGGTATAGTCTCGATCTGCTGGTCTGAATCTTCACGGTGTACGTGAAATTAGGGGAAAGTCCATGAAAAATTGGAAACATTCCGGATTCTTTCTTCTCTTTGTCGGTCTGACCTTCGGCGCGGTTCTTCACGGCAAGGCTCATCCCGCGGGCCCGTCCGGTTATCAGCTTGTCAAAACCATTCCCTTACCGGAAGACGGATTCTGGGATTATGTCGGAGTGGATAGCGTAGCCCGGCGCATCTACGTTTCCCACGCGACAAAAGTCCTTGTGCTCGACGCAGATTCTTTCCATGTTGTAGGAGAGATTCCCGATACGCAGGGCGTTCACGGAATTGCGGTTGCGCCCGACTTGCGTCGTGGATTTACGAGCAACGGCCGAGCGGCCACCGCGACCATTTTCGACCTGGAGACCCTGAAGACGCTTGGCACCGTAAACACGGGCAAGAACCCTGATGCCATCGCTTACGAACCGGTCACCCAGCGTGTCTTCACCTTCAACGGTGCCAGTAAGGACGCCACTGCCTTTGCTGCTTCCGATGGAACCGTTGCAGGTACGATCCCGTTGCCAGGAAAGCCGGAGTTCGCGGCGGCTGACGGCAAGGGAAAAATCTTTGTAAACATCGAGGACACTGCGGAGCTGGTGGAAATCGACGCGCAGGCCCTGAAGGTACTTCATCGGTGGCCCTTGGCGCCTTGCGACTCTCCTTCCGGACTTTCCATGGACCAAAAGAACCGGCGTCTGTTTGCCGGCTGCCATAACAAGATGATGGCGGTCGTAGATGCCGATTCCGGCAAAGTCATCGCCACACCTGCGATTGGCGAGGGAGTGGACGCGACCGCGTACGATCCAGGTACGGGTTTTGCGCTTTCTTCGAATGGAGAAGGCACGCTGACCGTGGTCAAGCAGGATGGCCCTGACAAATATTCCGTTCTGGAAAATGTCTCGACCAAAACCAGCGCGCGCACCATGGGCCTGGACCTAAAGACACACAATGTCGTGCTGCCTGGGGCAGAATTCCTGCCTCCCAAAGAAGGGGAGCGCCGTGGAGCGATGAAGCCGGGCAGTTTTGTCCTCTTGGTTGTGTCTCGCTAGGACGAAAAGACGGGAGTGGCTTTAAGGAACGACGTTGTAATTGTGAACTGCCGCTCCCAGCGAAACGCTGGTGCTGGCCGCTTGCGGTACCCACCAGGCCTTGCGGATCCAGGGGTTGTTGCTGCGCATCATCCAGTGGCCGAGATAGTCCATAATCACAGGCGTCACTTGCGTGGTGACATAGATGGCCCCGGAATGGGCGAAGGGGCGCTGCAGGGGATCGCCTTCGACGCCGTATCCGCCCCCCACCGCCCGCCGGGTCGTCCACGCATCAAAGGCTGCCGAACTGTGGTCCGCTACCATCAAGGCATACCAAATCTTTCTTTGCCGGGGAGTCTCATACGATTCGGTTGTCGCTGGCTTCACCGGGCTACTCAGCGCCGGTTGCATCGCCGGGGCGCTGAGCCCCCCGGGTTCGCCTCCAGATGCAACCTCAAGGCCCGTTCCTGAAGCCGAAGAAATGCCTGCTTTTGGCGTCGGGGCGTCCGGCTTGGCGGGTTCGGCTTCGACGAGTGCCGCATTTGTTGTGACTTTCGTGTCCGCCGCGGGCGGATTAGCCGGAGTGCGGGGAGTGTCGCCAGAAAACGTATTGCAGCAAAACAGCAGAAGAGCGGTGAGAACCAATGACCACCTCAGTGATTGCAGGCCGCGGAAGGGTGCCGGGGGTAACTGCATCTCTCTCTACTTTACTGTACGAGGGTACAGGTGTCACTGGACCTTTGGTCCCGTTCTTCCGTAGTACGTTTTTCCGCTTCTGGGCCCCTCTGTCGTGGTCCTTTGCTTCCAATCGTTGTGCACCTCTCGACCCACGTCCGGAGCAAGAACTGCTATAATCCGGCGCCATAGATACTTCTCTTCTCGCGCAGAGGCAAAATGCCCGGTTCCGATTCTTCGGCGAAACGTGCTAGGCAGCCGCAACCTGGTTCCAAGCCACCGCAGTTTATTGTGATTGAAGGACCCCTGCGGGTCGGCAAGACGACGCTCGCCCGTATTCTCGCAGAACGTCTGCATGCTCGCCGGATCTATGATTGCGAGGATAATCCCTTCCTCGCCGATTTTTACGCAGAAAAGCCGGGTTCCGCCTTCCAGGCGCAACTCTATTTCCTGATAGAGCGCCAGAAACGCGTTCGCGAAGCGCTTGCCGGTGCCACCCCGGGACCCGTCATTTCCGATTACTTGATGGAAAAAGACCGTATTTTCGCCAACCTCAATCTCAACGATTCTGAGCTGAAGCTTTACGAGCGATATTACGAAGCCCTGACGCTCGAACTTCCTCAGCCTGACCTGGTCATTTATTTACAGGCTAAACCTGAAGTGCTCCGCGCGCGCATCGCCAAAAAGAAAGCTCGCGAGGAAAAACAGATTTCTCCTGAGTACATTGCGGAGGTTTCTCGCGCCTACGAGCATTTTTTCTTCCGCTACGAAGGGGCGGATTTGCTGGTGATTGACACCTCGGAGATCGATTTTGTCGAACGAAGCGAAGACCTGCAGCAACTCCTCCGCCGCCTCCAGGAACCTGTGAAGGGCACGCAATATTTCCTTCCACTCGGTGGCACGGATTAGTTTTCCGCCACCGGGTCCTCGCGAAGAGTTTCCCTTCTTCTAAAATCTGAACTAAAGTGCCACACGGCTCGTTATTCGTTTCAGAGGAGATCAGTCATGGATCGTTGGACTCGACGTAGATTTTTTGCGACCACACTGGCAGGTAGCGCTCTGGCCGGCACGACAAATCTCTTCGGTGACTCTTTACCCCTAGCCACTGGCCCTGCCCCCACTCCGGCCGCGAAACGTCCGCTCATCATTTCGTCCGCGAATGGTTTGCATGCTCTCGGCAAAGGCATGGATATTCTTAAGTCCGGTGGAGACACGCTCGACGCCGTGGTGGCCTCCGTGACGATCGTCGAGGATGATCCCAATGACGATTCCGTCGGCTATGGTGGCCTGCCAAACGAGGAAGGTGTGGTGGAACTGGATGCCAGCGTCATGCACGGCCCTACGCGACGTGCCGGCAGTGTCGCTTCCGTCCAGCGCATCAAGAATGTCTCCCGCCTGGCAAAGACAGTGATGGAGCGCACCAATCACGTCATGATCGTTGGGGATGGCGCGCGCCGCTTCGCAATAGACGAAGGTTTCGAGGAGATGAATCTTCTGACCGAACATTCCCGGAAAATCTGGCTGGCCTGGAAAGCGCGCACCAGCTTCAACTGGCGTCCGGGCATCGACAGCCCAGAGTGGAAGGCTACGGTCGCTCAGATTTTCGATAACGATCTGGAAAAAATCGCGTATGCGATTCGTGTGATCAACCATCCGCCCACGGGCACGATCAACTGCCTCGCAGTAAATGAAAAGGGCGAAATCAGTGGCACCACCACGACATCTGGCTTAGCCTGGAAGATCCCTGGTCGAGTTGGGGATTCCCCGGTTATCGGCGCGGGCTTGTTTGTGGATGGCGACGTGGGCGCGGCGGGGTCCACAGGCAAAGGCGAAGAAAACATCAAAATTGCAGGTGGCCACACGGTAGTTGAAATGATGCGCAAAGGAATGAAACCATCGGATGCGTGCCTCGAGGCACTCGGCCGGGTTGTCCGCAATTACAATGGAGTCAAAAAGAAGCTCGGCACCTTCCACCTGTATTACTACGCTTTGAATAAGGACGGGGAATATGGCAGTGCATCATTATGGAAAAATGGCTACGAGCCTTCCAAAGCCGCGCAGTTCGTCGTTCACGATGGCAGCGAGGCTCGCCTGGAACCCTGCAAAACGTTCTTTGACGAAATTGGCCACGAAGAGGACTGAGTCTCGGGCAATTCTTCTGTTGTATTCGGTGCACGCATGGAACTGGTTAACGTTCTGATTATTGGCGGGGGTGTGGTCGGTTGCGCCATAGCCGAAGCTCTTTCGCATCGCTGGCAAGATATTTTTCTAGTGGAACAGTATCCACGGCTTGGTATGTCCACGAGCACCCGCAACAGCGGCGTCATTCATTCTGGCATCTACTATCCGACCAATTCCTGGAAAGCCCGGCACTGCGTCGAAGGAAATCGGCTTACAAAGGAATTTTGCGAGACGCACAACGTTTCTCATCGTATTACAGGCAAGTTGGTCGTCGCAAAGTCGACGGGAGAAGAGGCACAGCTTATCGCCCTGCTGAAGAAGGGGCGGGAAAATGGCGTGGAAGGATTGCGCATCATCGATACAGAGGAAATTCGCGCCAAAGAACCCCATGTGCACGGGTATTCGGCTTTGTATGTCCCCTCGACGGGCATCTGCTCTGCCGAGGAACTTGTTCACGCCTACGCGCGTCTTGCCGAACAGCAAGGCGCCAATCTCCTCACGCGCGCCAAAGTCGAAGCGATTGAGCCACACAAAGATTCGGCGCAAGTAACGCTCCGCATTGGTGACGGAGAACAATCCGAACTCGAATCCGTAGAGGCTCGTTGCGTCATCAACGCCGCTGGTCTTTACTCCGATGAAATCGCTCGCCTCCTCGGTCCTCGCCCCTGGACCATTTATCCGGTGCGCGGCGAATATTGCGAAATTCGCGGCACTCGCGCCGAGCTTGTGCGCAACCTCGTTTATCCTTTGCCTCACTCGGACGGGCTCAGCCTCGGATTGCACTTCACGAAAACCATGTGGGGCACACTGCTTCTGGGCCCCACCGCAAAGTATGTGGACAGCAAAGACAATTACGAACGTGACCGCGTGGCCATTCCGGAATTTGCCGCCGACGTGAAAGACATGGTGCCCGAAATCGAGGAGAGGGATCTCCAATTTGCCTACACCGGGCTGCGTCCGAAACTTGTGCCTCCTTCGGGTAAAGGTATCGCTGATTTTGTGATCGAACCTGACCGCGAATTTCCGCAGGTTATCCAACTGGTGGGTATCGAATCTCCGGGACTTACTGCCGCTCCCGCCATCGCCAGACATGTTTCTTCACTTGTGGAGCAAATCCTAAACTAGACGTGGATTTATTTCCTTATTCCACGACCACGCGCACAAATTTCTTTTTTCCCGCGCGCAGCAAAAACTCTCCTGGTTTGCTCAGATCCATTTCCTTTCGAGGATCCTCCACGCATAACCCGTCTATCTCCACACCGCGCTGCTTGATGAGCCGTTCCGCTTCGCTCTTTGATGGCGTTAATTTCAACTCCACCAGCAAGGCTGTGAGTTTCTTGACGGCTCCCCGCGGAACTTTCTGCACGGGCGCTTCCTCCGGCGCCTGGCGGTCTCGAAACACCCGCTGAAAATTCTCTGCCGCTTTGCGCCCGGCTTCGGCACCCTGAAAATCGCTTACTACTTCTTCGGCCAGCCGCATTTTTGCATCCATGGGATGCCGCGTACCGGTCGCCACTTCCTTTTTCAGCGCCGCGATCTCCTGGGGCGTGCGATCGGTCACCAGTTCGTAGTACGGCCACATCAGATTGTCCGGGATCGACATCATCTTCCCGAACATTTCATTGGGCGCTTCGGTAATCCCCACATAGTTTCCCAGGCTCTTGGACATCTTGCGTTCGCCGTCGAGCCCGACGAGGATCGGCATGGTCACGACCACCTGCGGCGACAACCCGTACTCTCGCTGGATTTCGCGGTGCACCAGAATATTGAACTTCTGTTCGGTCGCGCCCAGTTCTACGTCTGACTGCAACATTACGGCGTCGTAGGCCGTCAGCAACGGATACAACAGCTCGTGAACGGCGATCGGCAGATTCTTATCCAGGCGAGAGCGAAAGTCCTCGCGCTCCAGCATGCGCGCCAGCCGGTAGTGCCCACAGAGCCTCACCACATCGTAGCTGGACATTTTCCCCAGCCACTCGCTGTTGTAGCGAACTTCGGTCTTCTCCTGGTCCAGGATTTTGTAAACCTGCGCGAGATACGTCTTGGCATTGAGTTCCACCTGCTCGCGGCTCAGCGGCGGGCGCGTTTCCGACTGTCCAGTGGGATCCCCGATCATCGCGGAAAAATCACCAATCAAAAAAATCGCGGTGTGGCCCATATCCTGGAAATGTTTCAGCTTGCGCAGCACTACCGTGTGTCCCAGGTGAATATCGGGCGCTGTCGGATCAACACCCAGATACACTCGCAAGGGCTTGCCCGTTTTCGCGGAGTTCGCGAGTTTGTGCTTCAATTCGTCCTCGGGAATAACTTCGGCCACGCCCTTCTTCAGGTAGGCCAGTTGCTCGTCAACGCTGTTGAATTGGGATTCTTTCCTCATGATGTAGGAGAATTGCTAAAATTTCTGGCTTTCCCTTCCTCGCTAGACCAGACCGCACCATCCGCGATCATAATTCCCTGGTAGTTCGCAAACATGTGATGCGGAACCCCCCTCGCCATCCTGGCCACAAATCGCTTCGTGAAAATGGTGTCGCAGTTCTTCAGGAATTCCGCTGCATTCCGAATCGAAGTGCGCTTGCCGTCCTCAAAAATGTGCCGGGATAAGAACCGTATGCCAGTTCCTCTCGCTTGCCTCGGAGGACCGCGGCGTAAAACGCCTGCACATTTCTCTCTACCAGCGCATCATCCTCTGCCCCGGCAATTTCGTATTCCCGAGTGCCCGGCTGGGCGCAACTGTGCTCCATCCGCCGCGTCACCGGGTCGGTCTTTGCACCGTCGCTGCCGGTCCAGGTCCCTTGCAACACTTCCCCCTGCAACACTTCGGCCGAACTGTAGTGCGGATCATGCTCGGCAAGGTGCAGGTGAAACGTGCCTTTGCTCGCTCCGGCAGTGTCGGTTTCCACCAATAGAATGTCGCGCTCGCCTGTGGCACTGCCCACTGGCGGAATGTCCTTGAGATATTCCCGGCAAAAATAAGTCGCTGCGATAGTCTTGCCCTTCACAGACAGGTCAGAGAACACGTTGCACGGGGCGTATCGCAATTGGCTTTGCCCCGCAGAGACCGCAACCAGGGAAATTCCCAACAGCAAAACAAGGCGCTTCATGGCGGATCCCTGAGCACCCGTCTGCCGACAATGCGGTATTTATCTTCGAGAACGGTCCTCACGGCTTCACTGTAGATGCGGTGTTCTTCCTTCAAAATTCGTTCGGACAAAGAGTGTTCGTCATCGTTATCCAACACCGGCACCACCGCTTGCAGAATGATCGGTCCGGCATCCAGGTTCTCGTCGACAAAATGCACAGTGCATCCCGCGAATTTCACGCCATGCTCGAGTGCCTGCTTCTGCGATTCGAGTCCGGGAAACGATGGCAGGAGCGACGGATGAATATTCAGAATTTTCTCGGGAAACGCGGCCACGAAATACGGCGACAGCAACCTCATGTAGCCGGCCAGGCAGATCAGGTCCACCTCAAATGCCTGAAGCACGGCCACTACCTGTCGATCGTATGCTTCCCTCTGCAGTCCTTTCGAAGGAATCATGCGCGCCGCAATTCCACGCGCCTCGGCCCGTTGCAACCCTAGGGCGTCCGGTTGATTGCTGATCACAACCGCAATCTCGGCACCGGGAATTCGGCCTGTGGACACACTTTCTGCCAGGGCTTCCAAATTCGAGCCGCGCCCGCTCAACAAGACTCCAATTCTCTTGGTCATAAACAAAAAACGTTAGCACACCTGCTGCAGAGCACCAAACAGACTGGAGTTCGAAGACGGCTAACAGGGTCACTTGGTGTTGCATGGACTGCCTTCCGTGTGTTGCAGGGCAGCAACGCGCTCGAGCGCGGCCTTGCGCCATTGCGCATCGGCGGGCTTACCGGCAAAGTCGTCGGCTGCCTGCTCATATTTCTCCCGCGCCTCTCGAGGACGACCGGCAACTTCCAGGGCCCAACCGTAAAGCGAAAGAACATTCCCGCGCGCCACTACGTGAGGTTCAGCGGCAGCGAACTCCTCGACGGCCTGCGTCCCTTGCTGATGATTCAGATACCACCAGCCGCGCGACGCTCTCCGTTCCGCGGCGATTTCCGGGAGATCGAAATCACCGTGATAGACCAGCACGCTTCCGGCAATGACGTCATCCGGCGGATGATCCAAGAAGTATCGGTACGGGTATAAATCATAGTCCACTAGCGTGTTGCTCACGAAGACAGTGCCGGAGAATTTTTCCGGAAGAATCGGCGGGAGTTCCGTTTCCCCCGATTCCACGTAGCCCGGGCCAGCCAGCATGCGGCACGACAAACCAGCCAGCGATGGTTTCCGTGCCCCGAACCAGGCGATCGAACAACCGGTGATTCCATGAACTGCCGCGTAGTCTCTCACCTGGTAAAGCGACTGGCCCCAGTCCACGTTGGAATCGCCTAGAAAACGATGCAACTTCTTCTGGCCTCCCCACGCTTCGTTGGCGTAGGCGATCAGATTCGGATAGCTGTGCGCGTAGGAGACGACCTGCGAGAGAAGCAGCGCACCGCAGAGAATGGCCGTTATCCGGGAGCGCCGCGCATACTGCGCCGCGGCAGATGCGCCCAGAAGAATGAGAAAAGGGTAGAGCGGGAGGATGTGCCGCACACCGAGATTAATCTTGCTGCAAACCGCGGACAACAGAAAGACAACAATGGGAATGCTCAGCACAACAAATTCACGCTTGTGCGCTCGCCAGAGCGGGGGTGAGGCCACAGCAAGCAAAACCAAAAGCAAAAGGGAAAGCGGCGTCTTGATCAGGAGGGTGGCGGGAAAGTAGTACCACACTCCGGTGTCGTAACGTTTCCCAAAAATAAAAGAAGGTCGGACGCTGTTTTCAATCACGTACAACAAACCTGCGACATATGACTCTGGCAACAACTGCAGGTGCGCAATGCCAAGGATTGTCTTTCCCAGCAAGCTGTGCGCTTTTCCGTCATTCTGCAAGATTTTTGCGACCTCAAATGCCTCTGAGTGCCCCGGCAGCGCAGAGTAGCGAAACTGGTATGTGCCCCAGAGCACCGCGACCGAAAGCAGGCAAGCCGCGAACCAGGCGAGCAGCCGGCGCGGAATTGTGGCCGGTTCTGAAGAACCTCGTTGGAACCAATGGTGCGCGGCAAATTGCAGCAACAGAATGAACGGAACGAAAACCCCCGTGTGCTTCGAGGCGAGCGCTAAACCCAGGGTAAAACCCGTCAGGAGTAGGCGCCACGTTGAGGGCTTTCGCAGATAGCGGTCAGCGCAGAAGACCGCAGCAACAGTCATCGCCGCAACGGCCATATCTGTGGTGATCAGAGGGCCATGTCCCGTCAGATTAGGTTCGAACACGGTGAGAATCACGGCGCAACCCCCGGCGAGGTCCCCAAACCAGGCACGCGCCGCGAAGAAAACCACGACCAGCAGGAGCAAAGGAAACAGCATCGCGGCCCTTCTGGAGGTGGCCAGAATTTGGTCTGCAGAAGGCCCATTCATCAGGCGGTAGCCGGTGGCGATCAGCCGAATGTTATTGGTTGTGCCACTGCCGCACGCCGAATCGTAAACGTTGAGCGGCCAATGCCGCAGGGGCGCGGAGGCAATGAGTTTCAGCAGCGGCGGATGTTCCGGATTGATTCCATAATCTCCGCATTCCCAGTAGCGGTATCCTGCGGCAATGTGCATTCCTTCGTCGAACGTCGGAGAGGTGGCTTGTACATAGCGCGAAAGGAGAACCGGGTAGACAATCAGGGCTAGCGCAAACACACCCCAAGCGAAGACGCGGTGCCCGCGCTTTTCTGGCTCGACGATTGGCGGTAGCGGATCCATGCGCCTGGCGCTCCCAGCCCAAAGCGTGATTCTGTCATTGCTACAGACGCTACATTGGCCGAATTTGTCAGGGCGGACTTTGCTCGCAAGAAAGAAGCCTTGAACCGCGGCAAACCAAGGAGTACAGTCTTACTTATTATGGCGAAACTAAAGCGAAATAAGAAAGCTGCGATGTCCACGGACCGTTGCTGCTTGCGCGATCTCATCTCCGTCGGCCCCGCGATGGTCCGCGACTTCGAACTCCTTGGCATCCGGTCCGTTTCTCAACTCGCCAAACAGACGCCCAACAAAATGTACGTGCGTCTCGCAGAGCTTACCGGCACGCACCAGGATCCCTGTGTTCTCGACGTGTTCCATGCCGCTGTGGCTCAGGCACGCAATCCGCGCCTTCCCGTCCAACCATGTCAGTGGTGGTATTGGAGCCGCAAAAGAAAATCTGCGACGTAGGTCAACAAACCCTACAAACTCAGCGCGCCCGAATAGACAAGTCGGGCCTTTCCGGTATCACCGCGCTCGATTCGGCCAATCCGGAAGAACTTCTCCCGTCGTCGTTTCAAGTCCGCTTCCGCATTCTTGACGTGCTCGGCGGGCACAATCACGATCATGCCGATCCCCATGTTGAACGACTGGAGCAGGTCATCCGTGTCAATTTCCCCGAGCTTCGCCAGATACTTGAAAATCGGAGGGATGGCCCACTGATCCAAATCAATGATGGCCTTCACTCCACTCGGCAAAACCCTGGGCAAGTTCCCCGGGATTCCTCCGCCCGTGATATGAGCCATCGCCGAGACCCAGCCTTTGGCCACAAGAGTCTTCACTGCGGGCGCGTAGCAAAGGTGCGGCTTCATCAGTTCAGCGCCAATTTTGTTACCTACTTCGGCCACATAGGTGTCTGGTTTGAGTTTCGCTACTTCAAAGACCAATTTCCGCGCGAGCGAATATCCATTCGTGTGCAATCCCGCTGACGGCAAACCCAAGAGCGTGTCCCCGGGCTTCACGGACTTTCCCGTGAGTATTTTTTTCCGCTCCACTGCCCCCACGATGAATCCCGCCAGGTCATATTCCCCCTGAGGATAAAATCCGGGCATCTCCGCGGTCTCGCCGCCGATCAACGCGCACCCGGCCTTCCGGCACGCTCGGCTCATGCCATCAACCAACTGTTCGACGACGTTGGCCTCCAGTTTTCCCATCGCCAGGTAGTCGAGGAAAAACAGCGGCTCCGCCCCCTGCACCAGAATGTCATTCACGCAGTGATTAACCAGGTCGCCACCCACGGTCGAATGCACACCCATGGCTGTGGCGATCTTCAGCTTGGTTCCAACACCATCTGCGCTCGAGACCAACACTGGTTCGACCCAGCGTTTCCCGTCCAATGCAAAGAGCGCTCCGAATCCCCCGATTCCCCCGAGAACCGCGGGTGAAAACGTCTTGCTGGCGAGATGCCGGATGCGCTGCTTCGCGTCATCAGCGACAGCGATGTTCACTCCTGCGTCGGCGTATTTCATTTTTAGCCGCCTTTAAGGTTCTTTCGCGCTACATCGAGTGTGCAGCTTGCTGGCTCATAACCGCTGGGACGGGAACGGCTCTGAGGGACGAGCGATTCGTCACAAGTCACACGGTGGGCGGGTTTCTTCTGCTTCCTGCCGCAGCCCCTCCCCTGGGTGTGTCAGGGCCGACTACAGCTTAAAACACATGGAACAGTCTCCGCCACCGTACAGTTCCTGGATGGACCAAGGCATTCAGATACGCCTCGAATCGCGCGCCGATGTCTCCATTCCAAGCGTCTCTCGGCGCATCCAGGGACATATAAATGATCACTGGCGTGCCCAGGATATCTTTCCGCGGCACACAACCCCAGAACCGGCTGTCGTAAGAGTTACCGCGATTGTCGCCCATCGCGAAATAGCAATTGTCTGGTACGCGATAGGGGAACTTTGTGACTTCATAACCCAAGGGCGCCTGTCCTGCGGGTGCCGGCTCGCTGGGCCCAAGGGTATAGTTCTCCTTCAGTCTTTGTCCATTGATCCATACGGCGCCGTTGCGGATGTCCACTTCATCGCCAGGTAGTCCAATCACGCGCTTTACATAATCCGGCTGGGCAGGATCGAAAGGCGGTTTGAAAATGATGATCTGCTGCCGCTTCGGATTCCTCCAGAGCGGCACATGAATATTCGTGAAGGGAATGCCCGCGTCGTATCCGATCCGGCTCATGATGAGGTGATCGCCAATGAGCAGGGTATTCTCCATCGACCCCGACGGTATCACCCGGGCCTGCCCCAGCGTTCCATTAATCAGCATGAATGCTAGGATCACCCAGAACCATGCGACAATCTCGCTCTTGACCTTCGCGCTAAAGGGCACTGCCACTTCCTCTTTTTTCGCCTTCACCTGAATTGCATCAGCTTTCACGATTCACCCTAATCAGTTCGAGGACACTAAACCCACGCAAATTCCGGGTTCCGTGGCCACTGCTAAAACGTTTCGAATAACCTCTTCCAGCGGACCTTACGGGGATGAAGGACAGCCTCGGCGTAGGCGAGAAATCGTTCGCCGATATCGCCATTCCAAGCCTCTTCAGGAGCGTCAACGGACATATAAATCGTTACCGGTGTTCCGATAATGGCGTCCCTCGGAACGCAGCCCCAAAATCGGCTGTCGTAGGAGTTGCCGCGATTATCGCCCATTACGAAATATTCGTCTTTCGGTATCGTCAAGGGCAACCCGTGGAAATGCGGGAGCAGTTCGTAGGGAGCAGGAAGTTCCGTCGACCCGGTCGTGTAGTTCTCTTGCAATTTTTTCCCGTCGATCCACACAAAGCCGTCGTGGATATCCATCGTCTCCCCCGGCAAGCCAATCACGCGCTTGATGAGATCCGGTTTGTTGTGACCGTACGGAGGGCGAAAGATTATCATTTGCTGGCGCCGCGGATTCCGCCAGAGCGAAACATGCCAATTTGTGAAGGGAACGCCAGCATCATAGCCAATGCGGCTCATGATCAAGTGATCGCCGATCAGCAACGTGTTTTCCATGGACCCGGAAGGAATCACGCGCGCTTGCCCCAGCGTCCCATTGATCAGCAGGAATACCAAGATCACCCAGAACCATGCGACCATTTCCTGCTTGACCCGCGTCCTCAGCGGAAACTCCGCCTGAAGCGCGGCTACTTTCTTCGCGGCCTTCTTTGCGTCAGCCTTCACGTTCCACCGTAACTTCCTCTTTGAACTTTGGCGTGCCGTTCTCTTCTCTCACCTCGAGTTGCACCAGGTCAGTGGGGTACACGCCCGTGTAGCACGACGTGCAGAACTCGCCGTTCTTGTCATTCACCGCTCGGCGCAACCCGGCCAGCGACAGGTACCCCAGCGAATCCGCGCCCAAGTACTTGCAGATCTGTTCCGGGGTGTTCGATGATGCAATCAACTCTTCCTTTGTCGGCGTATCCACGCCGTAATAGCAAGGCGAAATCGTTGGCGGGCAACTTATCCGCATGTGCACTTCCTTGGCTCCCGCTTCGCGCATCAACCGCACCAGCTTCCGGCTGGTTGTTCCCCGTACGATCGAATCATCTACCAATACAACGCGCTTCCCATCCACTAAGTTCCGTACCGGGTTGAGTTTCAGTTTGACCCCGAAATTGCGGATCGCCTGGGAAGGTTCTATGAACGTACGCCCAATGTAATGGTTGCGGATGAGCCCCATGCGGAAGGGGATCTTGGATTCCTGGGAATACCCAATGGCTGCGGGAACTCCGGAGTCTGGAATCGGCACAATCATGTCCGCGTCCACAGGATGTTCCTTCGCCAGCAAACGCCCGAGCATCTCTCGTGATT
The DNA here is from genome assembly GCA_963775865.1 of Candidatus Acidiferrales bacterium. GTDB lineage: Bacteria > Acidobacteriota > Terriglobia > Acidiferrales > UBA7541 > Acidiferrum. Next base: position 188,606 of record CAVZKU010000006.1, read on the forward strand.
CGTTCACGGAACGGCCGAACACGGTGCTGTCGGGTCTCGAAAAATACACATGCTCAAAAATGCAGAACTGGTGCTTCTTTGGTGCGCTGAAGCGGATCGATTCGATCCCGGAACGCGAGATCCTTAGCATTTCTCCTGGCGCGATATCGCGTAGGTATTCCGCGTTCATCAGGTCAAACGCGCAGGTCTCTGACGCCACCGCCCAAGCCTCGCTCCCATCGAGCGTGGCAATTTTGCCTAAGGCCAGCGGCCGGAATCCCCGTGGATCCCGCACCGCATACATCTCCTCGGGCGTCAACACCAGCAGAGAATAGGCACCTTCGACCTGATTTAGCGCATCCCCCAACGCGGCGGAAAAATTCCTCGCCTGCGACCGCGCAATCAAATGCACGATCACTTCCGTATCGCTGTTCGACTGGAAGATGGATCCTCGATGCTCCAATCGCCGGCGGTGTTCCAACGCGTTCGTCAGGTTGCCGTTGTGGGCCACGGCAATCTTTCCCTTATTGCAGTCGATCATGATGGGCTGCGCGTTCAGGAGCGCCTTATCACCTGCAGTGGAATAGCGCGTATGCCCAATCGCGCTCGATCCAGGCAATTTGGCCAACACGCTTGGCTGAAAAATTTCTTCTACCTCCCCCATGGCCCGGTGAAGGTGCAAATCGCTGCCTGTACTGGACACGATGCCCGCCGACTCCTGGCCGCGGTGCTGTAGCGCATACAGCCCAAGATACGTCAGGTTGGCCGCCTCCGGGTGCCCGTACACGCCGAACACGCCGCATTCGTCGTGAAACCGATCGTCCGCGTAGGCGAGTTTGTTGGTCATTGAACCTTCAAATGGCGCTCGAGCGAATGGGCCCAAGCGTCTTTCAGCGCGGGAACGGGCGCTGCTACGACGACGTGCCCCTTATATTCGATGCGCAAGGTATTGTCACGGGTCACTTTGCCGATTTCGTGAGCGCCCACCCCATATTGTCTCGCAGTATTCCGAACCGCGGCAAGCTTTTCGGGAGAAACTGAAACCACAACGCGCGCGCCGCGTTCCCCGAATAGAGCATATTCCGCCGCCGCATCTTCGGGAAGCGCGACGCTCGCCCCGAGCCCGTCTGCCGCGAAACAGGATTCTGCCAGCGTCACTGCGACCCCGCCGTCACTCACGTCGTGGGCCGATTGCAGCGTTCCTTCCGCCGCCAAGCCCACCATACAGTCAATGACCCATTTTTCCGCGGCCAATTCAATGGCGGGTGGCTCTCCCGCCACAATTCCACCTATTGTTTTCGCATATTCGGAAGAGGAGAATTCCCGGCGTTTGCCGGCGCGCGGCTGCGCCTGCGGCCCAGCTGTCGAAGAATTCGACCCATCGAGAAGCACAATCACATCGCCTGCGTTGCGGAACTCCACCTTCAACACTTGTGACGCGTTTTCCAAGATTCCCAGAATCCCGATTACCGGAGTCGGGAAGATCGATTTCCCTAGGGTTTCGTTATAAAAGCTTACGTTCCCCCCCGTAATCGGCGTTCCCAGCGCCACGCAAGCTTCGCTCAACCCATCAATCGCCTGGGAAAACTGCCACATGACTTCCGGCTTCTGCGGGCTGCCGAAATTCAGGCAATTCGTCGCGGCCATGGGCCGCGCGCCGCTCGTCGCCACGTTCCGCGCCGCTTCGGCCACCGCGTGCATGGCGCCTACCTTGGGGTTCAGTTGAGCCCACCGCCCATTTCCATCGGTGGCCAGAGCCAGTGCCCGCTTGGTCTGTTTAATCCGCACTACGGCTGCGTCGCTGGCGCCTGGTCCTGCGAGCGTGTTGGTGCGCACCATGCTGTCGTACTGCTCGGTGATCCAGTGTTTGGAAGCAATCGTCGGAGCCGCCAGCAACTTTGTGAAATTCGCCGTCAGATCCGCACCTTCGGTCGCAAAGGCAAACCAATCCTGCTCGGTTTCTTTTCGCAATGCAGGCTCGGCGATCGGACGGTTGTACACCGGTCCCTCTTCCGCCAAAGGATGGGCCGGGATTTGCGCTGCCACTTTTCCGTGTTGCTTCACGACCAGGAGCCCGCCGTCCGTTACCTCTCCCACCACTGTTGCGTCGAGACCCCACTTCCTGAACACGCCCAGCACTTCCTGCTCGCGGCCCTTTTCCGCCACCAGCAGCATACGTTCTTGTGATTCGCTCAGCATGATTTCGTAAGGAGTCATGCCCGTTTCGCGCTGCGGGACTTTCCCCAGGTCGATTTCAATCCCGGTTCCACCGCGCGACGCCATCTCACAGGTCGAACACGTCAGCCCGGCTGCGCCCATATCCTGAATCGCCACCACCGCGCCGGTTTTCATCGCTTCGAGGCACGCTTCGAGCAGAAGTTTTTCCATGAACGGGTCGCCGACTTGCACGTTCGGCCGTTTCTGTTGCGACTCCTCGGTAAACTCCGCCGACGCCAACAACGATGCGCCGTGAATTCCATCCCGACCGGTTTTTGCCCCCACATAAATGACAGAATTGCCAATGCCCTTGGCTTTCGCCAGAAAAATCTCGTCCTTGCGCGCGATTCCCAACGCCAGCGCATTCACCAGGGGGTTTTGTGCGTAGCACGGTTCGAACGTCACTTCGCCGCCGACCGTCGGCACTCCAAAGCAGTTTCCGTAACTGCCCACGCCGCGAATGACGCCGTCCAGAATCCGGCGATTCTTCGCCGCCTCCTCTTCGCTGGTTGTCTTCGATGCGGTGATCTCGCCAAAGCGCAACGAATCCAGCACGGCAATCGGCCGCGCGCCCATCGTGAAGATGTCCCGCAGAATTCCGCCCACGCCGGTGGTCGCGCCCTGGAACGGCTCCACATAGCTCGGATGGTTGTGGGATTCAATCTTGAACGCCGCCACCAGGCCATCGCCGATGTCCACAACCCCGGCGTTCTCCCCCGGCCCCTGGACTACCAGTTTTCCGCGCGTTGGCAGGCGCTTCAGGTGCACCTTGCTCGATTTGTAGGAGCAGTGCTCGCTCCACATTACGCTGAAAATACCGAGCTCTGTGATGTTTGGGTCGCGCCCCAAAATTTTCCGGATGCGCGCGTACTCGTCTCGCGTCACTCCGTGCTCCGCTGCAAGTTCCGGCGTCACTTTAATTTCCGTTTGTGCGGTCGCCATTTTCGTTCGTGCCTTCTCGCCCTAGCAAAATAGAGGGGCACGACGAATCGTGCCCCTGCAGAACTCTCTTCGTTTCGGCGCTCACGCCGAGGCCTTTGCTGCGCCCGCCAGAGCCTCAATCATGGACTTGAAAATCAGCAGCCCATCGTTGGAGTCCAGCATCTGCTCTACGGCGCGTTCCGGATGTGGCATCAGTCCTGCCACGTTTCGCGCGCGGTTGCAGATTCCCGCGATGTTTGCGGTCGAACCATTGGGATTCCCCGCCGCATCGTCCTTTCCGCCCGGCGTGGTGTACCGGAACAAGATCTGGCGGTGATTTTCCAAGTCCTTCAACGTCTTTTCGTCGCAGGTGTAATTTCCATCGCTGTGGGCAATCGGGATCGTGAGGATTTGTCCTGGTTGCGCCGCGCAGGTGAAGGGACTACTCGTTTCCTCAACGCGGATGTGGACATGCTTGCAGATGAAGCGCAGCCCGGAGTTCCTCATCATGGCCCCGGGCAGCAGTCCCGCTTCCAGCAAAATCTGAAATCCGTTGCAGATGCCCAGGACCAGCCCACCGCCCTTTGCAAACTTCTCCAGCGATTTCATCACCGGGGAAAAACGCGCGATCGCGCCCGTGCGCAGGTAATCGCCGTAGGAAAAACCACCTGGCAGGATAATCGCGTCGCTGTTGTGCAGATCTTCGGATTGATGCCAGATGAATTCTACCGGCTTTTGCAGTACGTGCCCGATGGCATGATACGCATCGTGATCACAGTTCGACCCCGGAAAGACTACGACTCCAAATTTCATGATGCACCTCCGGGTTTCCTTCGGGAAATTCTCATTTTACCACACCTGAGGATGGACCGCGGGCGTGAAACGAGGTGCGCGAGAATTTTTATCGCCGTTTTTTCGAATGCTTCGCCAGTTTTTCCGCCGCCGTTTGTTCTCTGCGCTTCTTGCCCACCCAGCCTTTTTTGTTCACCTGGCGGCCCCGGGCGATTCCCAGCGCATCCGCGGGCACATTTTCCGTAATCGTCGAGCCCGCCGCCACATAGGCCCCATTGCCAATCTTCACCGGAGCGATCAGTGCTGAATCGCTTCCGATGAACACTTTGTTTCCAATCGTGGTGGGATACTTATGAAATCCGTCGTAATTGCACGTGATTGTGCCCGCGCCGATGTTGGAATTCGTTCCGATCCTCGCATCGCCGATATAAGAGAGGTGCGGTACCTTGCTCCCTTCGCCCACCGTGCTCTTCTTCAACTCCACAAAATTTCCGATTTTCGCGCCGTGCTTCACGTGGGAATCCGGACGCATGCGCGCAAACGGCCCCGCCACTACCTGAGAATCGACACGGCTGGTGGTAATCACGCAATGGGGTTCGAGCACTACGTCATCGCCGAGTACCGAATCGTGCACCACGCTCCCGGTTTTCACTACGCAGCGTGCCCCGATTTTCGTCTTTCCCAGCAATTGCACGCACGGCTCGATCACCGTATCTTCACCCACGACTACCTCCGGGTCGACCAGCACCGTTTCCGGCAACTGAATGGTCACGCCGTCCCGCATGAGCGCCTCGCGTTTCCACCGGCGAAATGCGTGATCGACTTCCGCCAGGTCCGCCCGCGTGTTGCAGCCCAGCATCTCCTGCGAATTTGTGGCTATCTCCGCCAGGACCGTCTCGCCCTTCGCGCTCAACACCGCAATGACGTCGGTCAGATAAATCTCGCGGTGCTGGTTGTTCGGTTTCACTTCAGCCAAGGCTGGCCAGAGTTTCGCCGCCGTGAAACAGTACATGCTGGAATTAATCTCATTCAGTTCCCGCTGCTCTGCCGCGAGTTGCGATTCCTCAATGATCGCCAGAACCGTATCCCCGCCTTTGCGCAGAATCCTTCCGTATCCCGACGGGTCCGCCAGCACCGCGGTCAAAATCGTCGCTGCCGCCTGGCCGTTCTTGTGCCTCTGAATCAAGGCGCGCAGGGTTTCCGTTCGCACCAGCGGAGCGTCTCCCGGCAAGACGACAACATATTTGGCATTCCCGATGGCTCGTTTTGCCATCAATACCGCGTGTCCAGTTCCGTTCTGTGGTTGCTGCAGCACCGCCTCTGCACCTAAAGGCTCGACGATCGCTTGCACTTTCTCGGCCTGGTGCCCCACCACCACGATTACTTTTTTCGGACCTATGGCTAGGCACGCGCGCGCCACGTGTTCCACCAGTGGCCGACCTCCCGCCGCGTGCAGCACCTTCGCCAACCGCGATTTCAGCCGTGTTCCCTTGCCGGCCGCAAGGATGAGAATTGCTACATCTTTGTTCTTCGCCATGACGAAAGCATTGTCCTGTGCCCCGCCCGGTTTGGCAATCCGTCTCTTCGGATTTGTACTTCGCCCAGCACTAGACGGGCACTGCAATCTGAGTTACATTCGGCGCCAATGCCCGCCTATTTCCTTCCTTCGTTAACTTCTTCCGAGGAGCAGCAACTCCATGAACTGCCCCTATTGCGCCGAAATCATCCCTGACAGTGTCCAGTTCTGTCCCAAATGTGGGACGCAAATGGGATCTCCAGTGCCGGATTCCCCCTCCTCTGGTCAACCGCTCCCTCCCGGCTTTCCGCCGCCCGTGAACGGCAAAGCCATCGGCAGCCTGATCTGCGGCATCTTTTTCTTATTTCTTCCGGCCTCCATCGCTGCGGTGATTCTCGGTCACCTCTCACTGTCCGAGATTCGCAAGAGCGCGGGGCGTCTCAAGGGACAGGGCATTGCTACCGTTGGCCTGGTTCTTGGTTACATGGGCGTGGCTGCCATCCCGCTCATTCTCATCATCGCCGCGATTGCCATTCCCCACCTTTTACGCGCAAAAATGGCTGCCAACGAAGCCTCGGCTGTCGGCTCCCTTCGCGCGTATAACACGGCCATCGCGAGCTACGCGGAGAAATGTCCGCAGCAAGGCTTTCCCTCCCTCCCGCAGCAACTGGGCCCCGGGGCAGGTGACTGCCACCAGGCAAATCTGGTCGGCGAGGACTTAGCCTCACCGCAAGCTCTCAGATCCGGCTACGTCTTCGTCTATCATCCCGGGCCAGCTAACAAGCAGGGACAAGTAGCAACGTATGCTATTTCTGCCGATCCCGTGAAGCCCAACCATACGGGCACGCGCCATTTCTTCACCGACGAAACGGGGGTCATTCGTTGGGCGGTGGCCACTCCCGCTGGCCGGCAAAGCCAACCAATCCAGTAGCAGGGGCCGTCCCATGCTAGGGAACAGATGAAACCTTGTCCCTACTGCTCGGCAGAAATCCAGGACGCGGCCATCAAATGCCGCCACTGCCAACGCTGGCTGGACCCCAACCTAGATGCCACACTGAACGCAGATTCGCCGCCCCTTGTTCTTCCCCCGCGTGCCGTCAGCGGGCTCGCGATTGGAAGTCTTGTCTGCGGGCTTTTCTGGGCGTGGGGCCTCGGCTCCATTGCCGCCATGATTCTCGGCGCTCTCGCGCTACGGCAGATTCGCCGCGATCCGCTTCGTCTCAGTGGTAGAGGCATGGCTATCGCCGGCATCGTCCTAGGATGGCTGGGCGTTATCGGTATGTCGGCTATGCTTGCTTTGGGAATTTATTTCTGGAACGCGGATAAAATTCATCCGCAAAGTCCGCACTCCGAACCGGCACAGCTCACGAGGATTGCCTTACGCCGCCCGGCGCTCCACCTTCAGTCGGCCGCTCCTGCTCCCGCCACGACTTCGCGCGCGTGGGGGCTCGAAGCCACATGCTCCCGTGTGGTAATTTCCCACGACGCGGGATCCGCCAGCAGTCTGCTGACCAGCTGCGTGTGGAGAGAGTGTCCGGCCTTGCGCGCTTCTACCCTGCCTAACAATGGCAAGCCCACAAGCGCGAGATCCCCGATCAAGTCCAGCGCTTTATGCCTTCCAAACTCATCCGCATAGCGCAGGGGTCCGTTCAGCATTCCATCCTTCGTCAGCACGATGGCATTCTCGAGCGATCCACCCCGAATCAATCCCATGGCCCTTAGCGGCTCAATATCACTTTCGAAGCAGAAGGTTCGCGCTCGCGAAAGTACCTGCCGGAAGCTCTCCGCGTTCACCACCATCTCCACTTCCTGCTGCCCCACCATGGGATGCGGAAAATCGACGTAGCAGCGCACCGCAAATTCCTCAGCCGGGTAAATTCCGATCCTTCTCCCGTCTTCCACCACTTCGACCGGTTTCACTAGCTTCAGATAGCGGCGTTTTCTCCGTAGCTTCCGGACTCCGGCCCGGTCCAGCATCTGCATGAAGGGTTCCGCGGAGCCATCCAGGATCGGCAATTCGATCGCATCGATATCCACGAACACGTTGTCGATCCCGCAAGAATAAATGGCCGCCAATAAATGCTCGGTGGTCGAGAGCAACACGCCTTTCTTCATCAGGCTGGTGGCATAACTCACGCGTGCGACGTTGTGACCGTGCGCTTCGATTGGGAATAAGTCCAGATCGGTTCGACGGAAAACAATTCCGGTGTCGGCGGGCGCAGCAGCCAACCGCAAAGTGCTCTGAACTCCCGTGTGGAGTCCAATTCCGTGAGTTCCCACTTCGCGTTGGATGGTCGTCTGAAACATGGGCGGAAGACAGCAGTTAGGATATCACAATGTCAGAAAATTGTGAGGTTCTTTCCTCAATGTTATCAACACGTTATGGAAAATAAGCCACATGTGGTGACAAATGATGTGGCTTTCATACAACAAATCGAGACTCCTATTTAAGTCAGGGTGCTGGTTTTACCTCCCTAATTCCTTCCGGGCCAGGCTATCCAACTCTTTCGTTGTCCGTCCCATCGGAGTGGTATACTGCCGTTTTGCCTCTTTTAAGGTGGTGCGGGATGAATCGTATCGCTCGTTACGGAATCTTAACGGTCTCGATCCTGATTGTGGGCTGGGTCGGGGTTGGCCATGTCCTCGGCCGTACTGCAAATGACAAGGCCTACAAATCTCTGCAGGTGTATAGCGAGGTTCTGCAAAAAATCCAGCAGGATTACGTAGACGAGCCCAACATGCACCTCGTCACCGCCGGTTCTTTGCACGGCCTTCTCGAGTCGCTGGACTCCGAATCCAGTTATCTCACGCCACGCGAGTACACCGAGTACAAAGAAAAGACCGCGAATCCGGGCACGGGCGAATCTGGTCTGAATCTCAGCAAACGTTCCGGCTACATCGTGGTGACCTCCGTGCTTCCCGACAGCCCTGGAGAAAAAGCGGGCCTCCACAGTGGAGATTTCCTGGAATCGGTCGCAGGTTTCACTACCCGCGAAATGTCCGTGGGTCAGGCGAAGAATCTTCTCGCGGGACAGCCCGGCACCGCCGTGAAAGTCGGCGTGATTCGACGCGGTCGGACCGACCCCGAGGAAGTCGATGTCGTTCGCCAGAAACTGGTCATTCCCAAGCTGATCGTGCAGAAGGTCGATAGCGACACGCTGGCTTTCCGCTTTCCAACTCTCGACGCCGGCAGTGCGGATGAGGTTCGCACACATCTTCTCGAAGCCCAGAAGCAGGGTATTTCTCACGTCATTCTGGATGTGCGGGATTCCGGTCGGGGTGCGGATGGCGATGCAATCGCGATCGCTCGCCTGTTCCTCCCTTCCGGAAACCTGACCACCCTGAAGGGACAGACTGTTCCTGAACAGACGTTCGCCGCTGATCCTTCTAAAGTCGTTTGGAAGGGGCCCGTCTCTGTTCTTACTTCGGTTACGACAACCGGACCGGGGGAAGTTCTGGCCTCGGCGTTTGCCAACACAAAACGCGGTGACCTCGTCGGCGAGCGCACCTTTGGACTCGCTTCCGAGCAGAAGTTGATCCCAATGGAGGATGGTGCAGCCCTCATCCTGACCGTCGCGAATTATTACAATGCGGACGGCAAATCGATTCTTGAAGAAGGCGTCGCTCCCACCGAAGTTGTTCACGCCGCTTCCGCCATGACGGACGATGGCGACGATGGTGACGACTCCAGCTCAACTGCTGGCCCACAAAAGGAGCCGGCGCCGGGTCCAAAACCTCTTTCGGCGGATGACCCAGTCCTGCGCAGAGCTCTCGAGCTGTTCCATGCTCCGGTGGCCGCCAAGAAAGCGGCTTGATCTTATTTCGTGAATGCGCAGTGGTCCAGATTTGACCGCAATGCGATTTGTGCGTATTGGCTAGTGCTGGCAGCTGTTTGCGTGAGCCTGACAGCCTGCGGCAAGGTCAAATCTGCAGTGCAATCGCTTGTCCATTCACATCGGTCGTCTAAAATTCATCCAGCACCGGCTCCGTCTCGGCCTGCGGTTTCCGGTCCCCGCCTGGCCATCATTCTGGATGATGTCGCCGGAGACCCCAATGCCGTCGATGCAATCTTTTCCTTGCACTATCCTCTGACACTCTCGCTTCTTCCCAATCACCCTCGCTCCAGGCAGATTGCCGAGGACGCGCACCGTCGCGGCTACCAAGTCATGCTCCACCTTCCCATGGAATCGCTTGCCAATGAAACCTCGGAAGTTCAGGAGCTTCGTCCCGGCATGTCTTCCACGGAAATTTCCAATACGCTGAATTCCATGCTGCGCAGCGTGCCATATGCCGCCGGCGTGAACAATCATCAGGGTTCGCTCGCTACGTCAGACCCTCAGCTCATGGCTGAACTGATGCTGGTGCTCCGCACTTACCAGCTCTTTTTCATCGACAGCCGTACCACCGCGGCAACCGTGGCCTACGATTCCGCCCAGGCCGCCGGTGTACCGTGCGCCTTTCGCAACGTTCCGTTCCTCGATGATGTTCAGCAAGTCGCCGCAATTCGACGCCAATTGGATCTTGCGGCCAAAGATGCCCGCGAGAAAGGACAGGCGATCGCCATTGGGCATCCGCACCCGGCTACGCTGCGCGCTTTGGCCAAATTCTTGCCGCAAGTCGAGGCCCAAGGCATCCACCTGGTTCCTGCCGCGGAGTTGGTTCACTGACCCTGGAGGCCAAATTCTCAACTCTCTCGGGTCACCGCGTCCATCCCGTTCTCGTTTTTCTTCCCCGGGAACAGCCACAGCACAACCAGGAACTGGAGGAGCATCGTCAGAAAACAGAAGACGCTTCCTTCCGGTCCAATCGTGCCACCCGTGAGCCAGTTTGCCCCGTGCAGGGTGGAATTCGAAAGGTGCCCGTCCATAAATGTTCCGCTGTTTGGCACGGAATACAGATAGGTTTCGCCCCAGTCAAAGCTGGCGTGTAAGCCCACCGCGTACCACAGATTTCCGGTTCTTTGCAGGGAGAAGCAAAAAAGCAATGCGATCATCACCACACTCGCCGCCCCAACCCAGCCTTCCCCTGGATTTCCGAGGTGGGCGCCGCCGAAGATGAAGGACAAAATGACGGCGGCAGGCCAGAATCCGAGTCCATCGCCCAAGGTGTACTGCACGTACCCGCGAAATAGAAATTCCTCGAAAAGTCCCACGAAGGTGAACATCACGAGATGAAACAGTCCCCACAAGAAAATCTTGTCGCCTTGCAATGCGAGCGAACCGAAGGAATAACCACCGAACGCGCTGATCAGCCCAATCAGTAAGGTAATTTCTAGCAGGCCAAACAGAAAGCCAAGCCAAAACTTCCTCCCCAACATCTGGTTGGCCGGCAAACCATATACCCCCACGGGCCTGTGCTCAATTCGTGACATGACCATGGCCGCCGCAAAGACCACGGCGAAGCCAATCACCTCCTGAGCTAGCTGCGCCCAAACTCCGGGAGTCACGCCTCGCTTGGGGTGGAAGATTGCTCGAATCGCGTAGCTGATCACAAAGCTGGAGGCAAAGACGATCAGTACATAAATCAGGAACCGCCATCCTGCCCGCAGCCCTTTCTCTCCCACGAAAAAATCGATCTTGGGCCGGGGCACCGATGCGGGCTGTCCGACACCATTTATCTGTTCCGGCTTATCTTCTGCCATTCGCTCGCCTCCTAAGGAAACAGCCCACCTTACCTCAGTTTTTTGAACGACGCGTTAGAGAATACGGTCAGCGATGCCGCCAAGTTTCTTATTTCTGTTGCAACCGCGAGCCTTTCTGATATAACCAGTTTTAGGGTATCTACCGGTTAGAGGGTGTCCCCCCATTCCCAACTCGTTGCCGGCCGACTTTCACTCGATTTTGCCAACCTATCTCCGGCGGCGCATGACCTTTCCTGGGGCGAATTTGTCTCCTTCCTGGTCGATGCGCAACTGGTCTCTGAGGATCGCGCCGCACGTCTCCGCCCGCTACTCTCCACAGAATCTCGCGCGGTCGATGCCGTTCTTCTGCGCATCCTTCGCCTGCGCGAATCCCTTCGAGCGATATTTGCTTCCATTGTCGAGGACGAGCCGTTCCCTCCTTCCTGGGTCGAGCCCGTCAATGAGATTCTGCGGATCACGGAAGGACATGACGAGTTGGTCTTTCAGAAGAGTTCCTGGTCTCTCCAGTTCGTTGCCAGAGAAAGCGGCCTCGATTGGCTGCTGGCCGCTCTGGCCCGCTCGGCAGCGGAACTCCTTGTCGAGGGTCCCCAAGCGCCCATTCGTCGTTGTGCGAACCCTTCTTGCCGGCTCTTCTTCTACGACGATTCTCGCACCCGTCGACGCCGCTGGTGCTCCATGGCCGCTTGCGGTAATCGACACAAGGTTGCTGCGTTCTTGCGCCGCCGTTGCTCGCGGCGCAACGCTTCTTGAGTCTCACCGGCAGTTGACCTGTCGCCAGCTCTCTTCTCCATCCGACTCTTTTCGCGGTAACCCCTGAGTTGTGCGGTTCGTCGGTTCCTCCGGTGCAGCCTTGACTGCGTCAAGGTAAGTCTTCCAGAGACCATTGTCTGATTCGCGTACCGCCGTTCTTCTCCGTTGAGCCGATACCTCCCCAGTCGTATTCTGTGAGGGCACGCCCTGGCCCGGCTTTGGAGCGTATTGCCTTTGGAATCGCTTGCGTGGGGGTAGTGGGCGGGAGGTTTGCATGTCGGCAAAGACCGTTTTGCGCTTGCTCGCGCTGTTTCTCGTGGCTATTTCTATTCTCTCTGTGCGTAGCCTCGCCCAAGACGCTACCTCAGTCGCCGATGCCGCGCGTCGTTCCCGGCAACAGAAGCAGGAGGCCGCGAAGCCCGCGCATGTCATCGATAACGATGCAATTCCGCCTTCCCCAACCGCTTCCACCTCTCTGACGACTTCCGCAACTCCAGCTCCAGCGGAGAACGCCAACACTTCTGGTGCGGATGCCACCGACGACGAAAAGAAAAAGGCAGAGATTGCCACTCTGAAACAGCAGATTGCCGAAAAGAAGGAGAAGATCAATCTGCAACAGCGCGAGATTGCTCTGTCCCAAGACACCTATTATGCGAATCCCGACCATGAGCATGACAAGGCGGGCAAAGAAAAACTCGATTCCCTGCAGGCTGATCTGACGCAGACCCAGAGCGAACTCGCTGATCTGCAGGGCAAACTCGCCGCACTTGCTCCGCCGCCAGAAACAGCCACAGCGGAGTCAGCGAAACCCTGATCGTCCTTGCTCGTTCGAAAGTCGCTTCAAATTTCCACAACCCGCAAAACATTTCCTTCATTCTGTGCTTCTTTCTCGTTGACTCACATTCACAGTAGCGCAACAATTCTCAAGTTCGTCCGGTTCGCTCAGACATTTTTTGGTTGTCTTCGGAGCTCATTCCTTCGTTGAGCAGGCAACCGCTAGGGGGAGAGCGATATGTCCTTAATGCCGGGCTCCACTGTCCAATGTATTAATCCACGATGTGAAGGGAAAGGCCGTTGGCTTCGCGCCGAGGTTGTGGGCTCTGAACTTTGCCCTGCTTGTGGGGAATCCTTGCGCCACGTTCCGCCACCCCTGGCCCCACGTCCTCATTTTCGGCCGCGCCCTCTCGCGGCTCGTCCCTCTTCCCGCCCGCGCTAAATCCGCCCTGCCCAGCCACACCACGCTCCAGCCGTGGTGTGGAAACCCGCCCAAGTTTGCTCTGTTTCCTGACTGCTTGCGCCCCGCTCCCTCTGTGGGGAGCTTCCGGGAACAGTTTGTCTGATTGTCGCTACACCCGGGTTGCCGCCAAAATAAAAAGGCCAGAAGTTTTCGCTTCCAGCCTTTCTTGACTTGAGTTTTTGCGAGCGCTAGGTCTCCACGAGACCTTTCTGTAGCATTTCCTCGTCGCTTAGCCACAGGTCAGGAATGTTCGCCGATCCCAGGCGCAAAATGTCCTCGAGCGCGCCGCGCACTTCGCGCAGTCGAAAGTCCACGCCAATCTTTTCCAGCAGATCGATCAGCGCTTGCGCTCCCTCCGCCAGCATGGCTTTGGGGCGCACACCGCTCTTGTCCAAACGGTGATAAGTGACGATGTAGAAGGCATTCAATGCGGCTCCGTGCCGCACGATATGGAGAAACCCTCTTGCCTTCGGTTGGCTCGACGCGAGTTTTGCGGCCAGTGCGGATCCACTTGGGAGTGCGCTCATCGCGTATTCTCCTTTGCCGTCCGCATCAACTGCATCCGCTTGTGCTCCCGCAATTCTCGCACTTGTAGCACGCGCCGTTCGGGACCATAAGCATCCCGCACTCTGAGCAGGTTGGCGCTCCCTCATGGGCGTCCCGCGGCGAGGTACTCACAGGTTCGCTCACCCGCGGCGCCACGGGTACGGACGCCGGCAAGGCACCGTTCGCGATTGCTCCCGCAATGATGGTTCCTTCCGCAGGAGGCATCCCGTTCAGCTTCAGGTATTCCGCCGAAATGAACCGCCCACCCAGCCACCGCGCGATGTAATCCAGCACTGACGTGGCAAACCGGATATTCGGATTTGCCGAGATGCCACTGGGTTCGAACCGGGTGTTCACCAGTTTGTCTACGAAGACCTTCAGCGGCACGCCATATTGCAATCCCAGGGAAATTGTCAACGCCAAACCATCCATTACGCCGGAAAGCGTCGACCCTTCCTTGGACATCTTGATGAAGATTTCACCGGGTCTGCCATCGGCGTACATGCCCACTGTGATGTACCCTTCGTGCCCGCCTACGCTGAACTTGTGCGTGACCGAAGTCCGTTCCACGGGCATTTTCTCTCGTTGTGCCCGCGCAAACAGTTCGCGCTGCTCTGGTTCCGCCATCGGCACCGCCTTCTTTTCCTCTTTTTTGTTGCCCGCGGCATTGAGCGGTTGGGAACGCTTGGAATTGTCGCGGTAGATGGCCACAGCCTTCAGGCCCATCTTCCACGAATCAATGTACGCGTCCATGATGTCTTCGATCGTAGATTCTTCCGGCATATTGATGGTCTTGCTGATCGCGCCGGAAAGGAACGGCTGCGCCGCCGCCATCATCTTCACGTGGCCGCGCCATGCAATCGAGCGCCCCCCTGCCGTCGCCAGAGAACAATCGAACACCGGAACGTGCTCCGCCTTCAGAAAAGGTGCGCCATCCATGCGGCCGTTCTTGTCGATATAGCTCACGATCTCGCTGGTCTGCTCCGGGGTGTATCCCAGCTTCATGAGTGCCTGAGGGACAGTGTTGTTCACGATCTTGATCAGGCCGCCGCCCACCAACTTCTTCATTTTCACGAGGGCTAGGTCCGGCTCGATTCCCGTCGTATCACAGTCCATCATGAAACCAATCGTGCCGGTCGGTGCCAGCACCGTCACCTGCGAATTCTTGAAGCCGTGCTTTTCGCCCAGTTCCAGCGCGTTATCCCACGCTTCCTGAGCGCCCATGAACAACTCTGTCTGCACGTGCTCGGACTTGATCCCTCGCATCGAGTTCCGGTGCATTCGGATCACCTCCAGCATCGGCTCCCGATTCTCTTCGTACCCCGGGAACGGCCCCAGACGCTCCGCCACCCGCGCGGACTGCGCGTAGGCCTCGCCGCACATCAGCGCCGTAACGGCTCCCGCGACGTCGCGGCCCGCGTCAGAATCGTAAGGCAGAGCCATGGACAGCAACAGCGCGCCCAGGTTTGCATACCCCAACCCCAAAGGCCGGAAATTGTGCGAGTTCTCCGCAATTCTCGGTGTCGGGTAGCTGGCGTTATCGACAAGTATTTCCTGCGCCGTGATGGTCAGGTCCACCGCGCGGCGGAACGCTTCCACATCAAACTGCGCGTTCGGACTGAGATACTTCATAAGGTTCAAGGACGCTAGGTTGCACGCGGTATCGTCAAGGAACATGTATTCGCTGCAGGGATTGCTGGCATTGATCCGCGCGGTGTTCTTGCAGGTGTGCCAGCGGTTTACCGTCGTGTCGTACTGCATGCCCGGATCACCGCACTGCCAAGTGGACTTCGCAACTTTATGGAGCAGTTCCCGTGCGCTGAGCTTCTCGTTGGGCTGGCCGTCCGTGACGTTCTTGGTCCACCAATCCTTGTTTTCTTCCACGGCACGCATGAAATCATCGGTCACGCGCACGGAGTGATTGGCATTCTGGAAGAAGATCGAGCTGTAAGCTTCGCCATCGATCGAGGAATCGTAGCCCTGCTCGATGAGCACGTGAGCCTTGCGCTCTTCCTTCATCTTGCATTCGATAAATTCCACGATATCCGGATGGTCGATGTTCAGAATGACCATCTTGGCCGCGCGCCGCGTCTTTCCGCCGCTCTTGATGACGCCAGCGAACGCGTCAAACCCCTTCATGAAGCTCACCGGGCCCGAGGCAATTCCGCCTCCGGAGAGCGTCTCTTTGCTGCCCCGAAGCGTCGAAAAATTCGTTCCCGTGCCCGAACCCCATTTGAAGAGCATTCCTTCCGTACGCGTCAGACCCATGATCGACTCCATGCTGTCGTGTACGGAATTAATGAAACAGGCGGAGCACTGTGGCTTCGCTTGGACGCCGACGTTGAACCACACCGGCGAATTGAAACTCATCTTTTGTTCCACCAGCAGGTGCGTCAGTTCATCCTGAAACGCATCCCGCGAAGCATCGTCCGCGAAATACCCGCCCTCTTCGCCCCAGCGCACAATGCTGTTGACGACGCGGCTGATCAATTGCCGCACCGATCCTTCCCGCTCCGGTGTTCCGGGCTTGCCGTGGAAGTATTTGCTGGTCACGATATTTGTCGACGTCTGCGACCAACTCTTGGGCACTTCAACATCTTCCTGCTTGAAGATGGTCACGCCCTTTTCGTTCCCGATCAGGGCCGTCCTCTTCTCCCATTCCACTTTGTCGAACGGCGACACGCGTCCGTCCGTAAAATATCGGTTGAATGCCAATCCACCTCGAGCTCCAGCGCTCTTCGTCGCCTTCACTGTCTCGACTGATTTCCCGTTCAGTGCCGACTTCACTGTTGCCATCCTGATTCCTCCCCGCTACAGGTTCCCGTGCCCAAGCGGGGAACCCTTCTATTTTACCCCTCTGCCTTGCAGAGGCACAGGTCTTCACGCCCGCAAATCTTTGCATCGAGAACCCGCCCTAGTCACAAAAAAGCGAACGCAATGTCCTAGGCCGGCGTTTCCACACGGCTGAACAGCTGCTCTCCGCGCCTAAGCAAAACTCCTCTGCGGAGCATCCACTTCGCGCTCGTTTTTTGGTGATCACGGGCTGGTTACGTGAATAACGCCGGTCCAAGCAATCCCTCGACTCGGACCGTCTGGCGCTTCCACGTCCCCCGAATCTGGAAACGCAGTATCAATCGGCGTGGCGGACCTGTCAAGAGAAAATCACAAAATCTGGCTAACTTTTTCTCAACATGTCTATATCTTGTGGTGCTGTTTCGAATGTGCCTACCGGAATTTCCCGTCGTTGCCTTCTCTAACCTCTTTGCATGCAACTCAATATGATACGTTTTCTTTTTGGCTTGGTCATTTTCTTTTTCCTTTCGCTCGCTCCGTCTCTCGCTGCCCAGCACGCGAGAATTATTTCGATTTTAGGAAAACATCCCGCGTTCGCCGAAAAAATTCACAGCGACGGGGTAAAAAGATGCCGGCCGACTCCAGGCTCATGTGGATCGCGGCACGCAGCCGAACAAACACGGCCTGCGCGAATTGAAAAAACTTGGTGTCACAATGATCGTTGATCTTCGCGGTGAATTTCGGCACGAAAGTTCCCATGAAAAAAAACCGAAGCACTTGGCATGCAATTCGTGTTGATTCCCGGCAACGGCGGGACTCCGCCTACCGATGAACAAATGGCGCAATTCTTCGCTATTCTGGCGCAACGTCCGCAACAGAAGATCTTCATCCACTGTTGGCTAGGTGGTGATCGCAGCGGAGTTTTCGTGGCCGCCTAGCGCATTGCGTTTAACCACTGGACACCGCAGCAAACCCTCGAAGAAATGCACGCTTTCCCTTGCAAGGCATTCGGGCCTCCCGCCATGCCGCAGTCCGTCAGAGAGTTCCCCGAACGCCTGGCAACCTCGCCCGCCCTCGCGCCCTGCCGCTTGCGTCCGAAATCTGCGACAGCGTTTCGTCCTTCCCTCGCTCCCGCTTTCCTTGCTACCCTTTTCTCCCAGTACTTTCGTACCTGCGCAACGTGACCCCCGCTTCATTCCGGCCGCATCCTTCTCCCCGTATCTTCTGTATAGCGCAGCTTCACTGAATCCGCGCACTGAGGAGTTCGCTACCCGTGCAAGTCGGCCGTTACCAAATCCACGAAACTCTCGGCGTTGGCGCGCATAGCCGCGTCGTTCGCGGCCATGACCCTCTGATTGACCGTTCTGTGGCGATCAAGTTGTTCTCCCCGGAACTCGCCCGTGGCGAAGCGCGCCACCGCTTCCTACGCGAAGCCCGAGTGGTCGGCAAGCTCTCCCATCCCGCGGTGATTACTGTCCACGACATCGGCATCGAGGAATCCACGCAAACGCCCTACCTGGTTATGGAAATGGTCGAGGGGCAGTCTTTGGAGAAGATCATTTCCAAGGGAAGTATTGCGTTCCCCACTGCCTGCGAATGGGCGGGACATGTGGCCACGGCTCTCGCGGTTGCTCATCGCCGCGCCGTGATTCACGGAGACATCAAGCCGGCAAACATTCTAATTACCAATGAGAATCGCGTCAAACTCACGGACTTTGGCATGGCTCGTCTCGCCAGCCATCAGACCGATTCTGCCGTTCGCGGTACCCCCGCCTATTGGTGTCCAGAACAGATTCTTGGCCGCGCGCAGGATGCCCGCTCCGACATTTTCTCTCTCGGCGTGGTCCTGCAGGAAATGTTAACCGGTATCAATCCGTTTGGGGGTGAAACGATCCCCACCGTGTGCAGCCAGATACTTTCCTGTACTCCGCAGCCTCCCTCGCGTTCGAATCCTTCTATCCCTGGCATCCTGGACGAAATCGTGGCCTCTTGCCTGGTGAAGGAGCCTCAGCTCCGCGCTGCATCCGCCGAGGCCTTGGCAGAGAGGCTCTTCCCGTTTGCCCGCCGCACGCCGGCCCCCGTGCAAACGATCCCTGTAGCGGAATCTTCACTGCGCTCCCGCGCCGCTCGCCTGTTACGCTCCGCCTAGAACCCCCCCCATTTTTTCACATTGTTTAGCAAACTTTGAGGCAGGTCTTCTCGTCTATACCGGCTAGAGGTACTCATCATGACTTCTCGCCGCACCCTGACCTTACTGGCCATTATCGTGTGGGCTGCTGTTGCTGTGACCGCTGCTCCTCACGCTTTTTCCCATCACCACACCCTGCCGATTCCGGCTGCAGCCGATGACTCCCACGTCACGAACTGCTCCGATCTCCACATCCGCTTGGACGGTCATGAGACCGTCATGCAAACCGAAGAGCGCACCATCACTAAGGCCGAGGCACCGACTCTTCGCGTCCAGGCGGACTCGAATGGTGGACTCTATGTGGAAGGCTGGAACAAGGACACGTACTCCGTAACTCTCTGTAAAGCTACGGAAGCTGGCCCTAACGCCGACGCTGTCTTATCGCAGACGCACCTTTCTTTTGAGAAGGGTCTACTGCGCATTTCAGCCCCTACGTCCAATGAACACTGGGCTGCTCACCTCATCATTCGCGCACCCGAAGCTTCCGCGCTCGATCTCCAAGTGCACAACGGTCCCATGACCCTGGACCGTGTGGATGGCAATCTCAAAGTGCGCGCCGAGAATGGGCCGGTGACGGTTGCAGGCTGCACCGGTGAGCTCGATCTTTCGGCGCAAAACGGTCCGGTCACGCTGAAAGACAATAGTGGCAAGCAGAGCGTTCGCTCGGAGAATGGTCCTGTCACTCTCTCGCTTTCCGGCGAATCCTGGGCTGGGTCTGGCCTCGAAGCGCATGCCACCAACGGCCCGGTTACGTTGCAGGTTCCTTCCGGCTACAAATCCGGCGTCGTTTTGGAGTCCGAAGGCAATGGCCCATTCCAGTGCCGGGCTAGCGTCTGCTCCGAAGGCCGCAAGACCTGGGATGACGACCACAAGCGGGTGGAGTTCGGCTCAGGTCCCACACTCGTTCGCGTTTCAACGGTCAACGGCCCGGTCTCCGTTCGCTAACCAGCCCATTGTTAAGGTCCTCAGCGACTTCGAGGTGGATCGGGATCGCCCCATCCCCGCGTTACAAATCCCTTGCTGCGAAGCCCTAATTTCGGCACAATTCACAGTGAGTTTGGGCTTTCCCGCCGCCATCCAGGGTCCTGGACGGGTGGGTTTGTGTAAGCCCAGGGTTTTTCCTTATGTCGCTCTTTCTTTGGATGGTTGCCGCTGCTCTCGGTGCCTTGGTTCTCGGCCTCTTCCTAAGGGTCCGCCTCAGCCGAGATCAGCAGGTGTGGGACGAACTTGTCGATCCCAAGGTGTCTTCCAACCCTGAGCCGGACGCTGCCCGCGAACGACATGACATGGAATTAAACGAGTTTGACGAATCTCAGGATCAAGGTGAAGAGATGAATACCCCCCCTTATTCGCACTCTCATCGTTCCATTCGGGACGCCGAGCACCGCCGAAGCACTCGCCTGGAGCGACCGGTATCCCTCGTGGTGCTTGGCACCAATCGTCGCGGCGAGATTTTTCAGGAGAGAACGTCGGCAGTTTCTGTGAACCTGCATGGTTGCCGCTACACCTCCCGCCACGAATATGCCCCGGAAGGCTGGGTAACCCTGCAGGTGACGGGGACCGATGGAGCGAATTCGCGGCCGGTGCGCGCGCGAGTGCGCTCCGTGTTCTCTCCCCAGACCTCGCGGGAACTCTGTCAGGTGGGGGTTGAGCTGGAAACTCCGGGAAATGTCTGGGGAATTCCCACTCCGCCTGACGATTGGCAACCGCTCCTCGGCGGCAACAATCTCGCGTCGTCGCGTCTGACGTCACCTCTGGGGCAAGCGGATGAATCTGCCCCGACACTTTCCTCCCTCCTTGATAAGCAGAACAACGCTGTCGAGAGGAGAGCAGAAGTCACTGTTTTTCCGGGCTCACCCTCCGCCTCCGCGCCGGTTACGGAAGAGGAAAAGGAACCTCCTCCCACCAAGTCAGAGCGCGTGGTAATCACCGGCGACCAACTGCTGCAAGCGCTGCAAGGGAAGCTGCAACTAGCCGCGGACAAGGCCGTACAGGCTTCGCTGTCTTCGCAAATCGACGCCGCAGTAAAAGCCGCGCTCGGCAAGATCGAAGAGGGCTGGGAAGCAAACGTTCGCCACAGCGAGGAATTTTCCGCCGCGCGGATGACGGACGCGCAAACGCTTTGGGAGAAGGGACTGCAGGCGTATCGCGACCGTGCCGAGGAAGTGGCGCGCCGAATCGAGGCACTTACCGCCCTCGCGCAGCAAGCGCTGGGCGATTCGCAAAAATTTGTCGAACGCTTCGCGGGCGAGACTGTTCCCCAACTGCAGGCCATGCTGAACGATTCGTTCACCCGCGCGAATACCGAATTCGAGGCGCGGGCCGCGGAGGTTTCCGCGCGCCACATGGCGCAACTCAACGATAATGCGCAACGCACGATGGGCGAAACGCGCTCGCAATTGGACGATTCCTTGGCGCAAGCGCGTTCGCTGGTGGCTGCGGCAACTCCTCCGCCCGCCGATGCCATTTCCGCGGAGCGCCTGGAATCTCAGTTCGCTTCCTTGCGCACAGAGATTTTTGACCGGCTGGAAAAACGGCTGGGCGATCTTTCCTCCGACTTTGCGCAGCACGTGGAGCACGCTCGTAATCGCTCAAACGATTTGTCCGAGCAGCTCGAAGGACTCGCGCTAGAATCGCGCCAGGCACGCGCGCAGCACGAGCACGGACTCGCCGAAGTCCATTCGCTGCTGTCGAGCGCCGACCCTGGCGTTCCCCGGGAACAGTTCAATTCGCAATTGAATTCGTCGCGCGAACAACTCCTGAACCATCTGGAGTGGCGTTTGGGCGAGGTTTCCGGGCAATACGAACAGCGGCTCGGCCAGGTGCAGAATCGGGCGAATGAGCTTGCGCAGCAACTCGAGAAACTTTCCACAGAAACCCGCGACCAGATGGCGGAAGCTCGCCGACTGGGCGAAAACACCCAGCGCGGGCTAGCTCCTCAGGATCTGGCCTCGATTGAAAAATCCGTCGACCACGCCAGCCGGGAATTTGAAAATGTCGCGGCGCGTGTTTCCGACCGCCAACTGATTCGCTTGATGGAGCAGAAGCAGGTGGTGACGCGGGAAGCTTCGCTGGAACTCGAAGCTCGTGCCAGCGAGACGCGTGCGCTGCTGCAGAGGGCGTCCAACACCACGCTGGAAGAATTCCGGAGGCGTGTGGAAACGCAGGTCGACCATCTTCTGAATGAGACCAACGAGCGCGTTTCTTCTTCTCTGGCTTCGCTGGATGCCGAAAGCCGGGCCGCTGTGGAAGCGCGCCGCCGTACGCTGGAGGCGGACGTAGCGCGCAGCGCGGAGCAATCGGCGATGGAATTCCGTTCGGGGATTAAGGCATTCCTGTATTCGTGCTTGGTCGCAGCCGTGAGTGCGGTGGATCAGCATGCGCAAACCACGCTCGCAGGACTTCCTACGGATCCGGCGAATATCAAACGAGCGCTGGAGGCAGGGAGCAATGCGTCTTCCGATTTTTCCGTTGAGAATTCCGAGTTCCCGCCCAAAGCGGCTTCCTCGTCGCAGTAAATAACCAGGCTGAACGAGCGCGCAGCTCGATCTGGAGCATAGGATCGCCAGCGTGCAGCTCGCATCGACCATGTAAGGCCAGACGAGTAGATAAAGTAGCGCACCTGCGTGGGCGAAGAAAAAATCTAACGCAGAGACGCGGAGAGCGCTGCGCTCGGCAGAGAAAAGAAGAAAGCATCCGCTCAGGAAGCCGTGCCTTGACGGTCGGTATGCTACTCGTAGCGTAGGGCTTCGACGGGGTCGAGTTTGGCAGCTTTCATGGCCGGCCAAACGCCAAAGATTAAGCCAATACTCACGCTGACAATGATGCCAGTGGCGGCGGCCCAGAGGGGAACACTGCCGGGCCACGCCAGGGTCCACCGCACCAGAAGAACCAAACCATTTACGAGGAGCAGCGCGATGAGGCCGCCCGCGCCGGTGAGGGTCATGGCCTCCAGCAAGAATTGCCAGGTGATGTCGTTGCGTTTGGCACCAATAGCTTTGCGGACGCCGATCTCGCGGGTGCGCTCGGTCACGCTGACGAGCATGATGTTCATCACGCCGACACCGCCAATCAGCAAGCCAATGGAACTGAGGACAACGGTAGCGAGCGCGACCATACCGACGATTTGATGGAATTGTTCGACCTCTTGCGCGGCAGTGACGATACTGAAACTGTTCTTGCCGTCGTAGGGCACGTTGCGGCGACGGCGTAACACTTCGGTCGCCTGGTCGACGGCCGCATCGAGTTTTCCCGGATAGGCCTTGAAGCGGAACTGGTGTTCGTACGCTTGCGGGTAAATCTTCATGAAGGTGCTATAGGGAATCAACACGCGGCGATCTTCATCCCCAATGCCAAGCCCACCCTTAGGCTTCTCCACTACCCCGACGACCGTAAAATCCTCGCCATCGATCTTCACGTCCTTGCCGACAGCTTTCCCATCAGGAAACAGGACCGGCGCGACATTCTCACCCAGCATCACGACTTTTTCGCGATGGATTTCGTCGCCTTCGCTCAGGAATCGTCCTTGCAGCACAGCGGCGTTAGCGTAGACCTCGCTGAAATTTGGCTGGACACCGCGGAAATCGATGGCGGAGACAGAACCGTCCTTGGTGCGCACGGTGTGGGGATTCTCCCAGAAGATGATGAACGAGGTGACGTCCTGGATGGCGGGGCAACTTTCTTTCAGCGCCATCCCATCGGCCAGGGTCAACGGTTTCCTCTGGCGTTCTTCCAGTGGGCGGCCGTTCCCGTGCGGACCTTGATCCCAGCGGGAAATGAAGGCGGTATCCGCACCAAACTGCTTGATGTTCTCCTGGATGGTGCTGTCGAAACCGGTAATGAGCGCGGCCACCAGCATGATGACACTGACGCCCAAGACCACGCCGAACACAGTCAGCGCACTGCGCATCTTATGGGCACGCAGCGTGTCCATGGCCTGCCTCAGATTTTCGCCGTGTGCCTGTGCCAAGGGTTATCCTTCCGCCCGCAGGGCTTCAATCGGGTCCAACTTCGCCGCCCGCGTAGCGGGGTAAATGCCAAAGAACAAGCCCACGCTGGTGGAAAGGACGAGCGCGATGACGACTGCGTTCAGCGGAGTGGTCATAGGAATGGGCGTCAGCGCTTTGGCCAAGGCCACGACCCCGTATGCCAACCCCAGCCCGATGATGCCGCCGATGAGCGAGAGCAACGCGGACTCGGTCATGAACTGCAGAACGATGTGGCTTTTGCGGGCACCAAGAGAACGCCGCAAGCCGATCTCGCGCGTCCGCTCAGTGACGCTGGCGAGCATGATGTTCATGATGACGATGCCGCCGACGACAAGGAACACGGAGGTGAGCGCCGTGGCCATGAAGAAGAGATTGCCGGTAATCTGCTGCCACAGGCTCATGATTGAGGCCGAACCGAAAATAGCGAAGTTGTCCTCCGCCTTGTCCGGCAGGTGGCGCCAGGCACGGAGATACATGCGCGCCTCGTCCTGGCTCGTTTCCATGATTTCCTGGTTGCGAGCCTGGACAAACAGCGTCAAGCCTTCCCGCTGCGTCTTCCATTCTTTTTCGTAGGTGGAGAGCGGAATCAGGAAGAAATTGTCTTGGGATTGGCCGAAGACGCTGCCGATTTCCTCCGCGACGCCGACAATTTCGTAGCTGTGAGTGCCGGCCCGGATGGTCTTACCGATAGGATCCACCGTCGGGAAAAACTTCTTCACCACATCCGATCCGACGAAGGCGACCGGGGAGTGATGCAAATCGTCCGCGTCCGTCAAGAAGCGCCCTTGGGCCAGGTTGAGGTTTTCGATTTCGGCATAATTTGCCGTGACGCCGACAACGCTGGAGTTTTCCAGGAGGATATTTTCGTAGCGCACATCGACGTTTTGGTCTTCTTCCCCGGCGATGCGCAGGGCGGTTTTCATGTTGTCGCGCAACCGAGTGAATTCGTCCATGCTGATCAAGGGCCGCTTTTGCGCTTTGATAAACGCGTCTTCACTGGTGATGATGCCAAAGCGATGGATGAGGTAAGTGTTCGCACCGAGGTTGGCGATTTTGTCGGCCACATAAAAATTCAGGCCCGCGATGACGCTCATAACGGAGACGAGAGTGGTGACGGCAAGGATGACGCCGAGGAGTGTCAGGAAGCTGCGCAGCTTGTGCGCGCGGATGGCGTCGACCGCGAGCTTCAGCGTTTCACCAAAGGTGCGCCAACCACGGCGGTACCGTTCCATCCGGGTGAGCGTTTTCCCGTCGGCGCGGACCAGCGGCGTTCCTGTTAACCCCTCCAGGGGCACTGCTCCCATGCGGTTCTCCATTGCTTATCAATACGCTTGCACACCACCGATTGTTTCCGGTCCACCAGCTTCTTTCGTCATTTAGACGCGCGGCAGGCGAGTCTTTCTCTAACGGATCGGCGGGTTTACACCAGCTTAGAGGGTACTAGGGCAACATGGAGATGTCTGTGATCCAGGACGCAAGCTTCCTTTGGCCCTTGCAGCCGCTTCGAAACGAAGAGGTTCAACCAGACAGTTACGCCTCTCACCTACAAATCCATTATATCGAATACCTTGGTGAGTTACTCGTAGCGCAGAGCTTCCACGGGGTCGAGCTTCGCTGCTTTCATGGCCGGCCAGACACCGAAGATTAAGCCAATACTAACGCTAACGATAACGCCGGTGGCGGCCGCCCAGACCGGAACCACACCGGGCCATTTGAGCGTGAGCCGGATGAACACGACCAGCCCATTCACCAGTACCAGTGCCAACAGTCCTCCGACTCCGGTGAGCGTCATGGCTTCCAGGAGAAATTGCCAGGTGATGTCGCTCTGCTTGGCACCGATGGCTTTGCGCACGCCGATCTCGCGGGTGCGTTCCGTGACGCTGACCAGCATGATATTCATGACGCCGATCCCACCGACGAGAAGACCTACGGAGCTAAGCACCACCATGGCTAGCGCAACTTTATCGACAATCTGGTGAAACTCTTCCACCTGCTCGGCCGCAGTGGAGATGGAGAAATTGTCCTTACCCCCGTAGGGAACATTCCTCCGGCGTTCCATCACTTCGCGAATCTGGTCCACGGCCTGCGGCAGCATTCCGGGATAAGCTTCGGCACGGATGCTGACATCGTCTGCCGCGGGGTAGACCTTCGTCATGGTTTTATAGGGAATCAGGACCCGGCGATCCTCTTCGTCGGCGCCGAATCCGCCTTTGGGTTTCTCCAGAACGCCGACAACCTGAAAGGCCGAGCCGTCGATCATCGCGTCTTTTCCAATGACATGGCCGTCGGGAAAAAGAACTGGAGCGATACTTTCTCCAATGACCACCACTTTTTCGCGGTGGAGATCGTCGCCCTCACTTATGAAGCGTCCTTCCTTCAATGTGGCGTTGGCGTAGACCATGCCGAAAGCGGCCTGCACGCCGCGGAAATCGATGGCGGTGACTTCGCCGGAACTGGAGCGAATGGAATGCGTGGTGTCCCAGCGAGGTTCGACCCAAGCGCTGGCGTTCTTCACAGCCGGGCAGCTCTCCTGGAGGGCGACGGCATCTTCGGGCGTGAGCTGTTTGCGAAGACGTTCCTCGAGGGCGGGGGGTCCGTTGCGGCTCCGGTCCCACTTGCTGACAAAGGCGGTATCCGCGCCGACCTGGTTAATTTCTTCTTCCACTTTGCGATTGAAACCAGTGATGAGGGCGGAGACGAGCATGATGACGCTAACGCCGAGGACGACCCCGAATACGGTGAGCGCACTGCGCGTCTTGTGGGTGCGCAGAGTGTCCATGGCTTGCCTGAGATTTTCGGCGTAGGCTTGCGCCATGCGCTTATCCTTCCGCTCGTAACGCTTCGATCGGGTCCAGCTTCGCTGCGCGCATGGCAGGATAAATTCCA
Organism: Candidatus Acidiferrales bacterium; assembly: GCA_963775865.1. GTDB lineage: Bacteria > Acidobacteriota > Terriglobia > Acidiferrales > UBA7541 > Acidiferrum. The sequence goes on from CAVZKU010000006.1 coordinate 215,060, forward strand.
AAGAACAAGCCCACCACCGTGGCAAGAATCAGCGACAGGATCACGGCGCTGAGAGGCATATCCATCGGGAAAGCAAAGACCGTCTTCACAAGGACCACAATCACGGCCGCCGTGACGATGCCGATCAAGCCGCCGGTCGCCGCCAGAAGCGCGGATTCCGTCAGAAATTGCAGCAGGATGTGTCGTTTTCTGGCGCCCATGGAACGACGCAGGCCGATCTCTCGCGTCCTCTCCGTAACGCTGGCGAGCATGATGTTCATAATGACGATACCGCCGACGACCAGAAACACGCTGACCAAGGCCATGGCCACGAAAGCGAGGTTGCCCGTCAATTGATGCCAGAGCGCCATGATGGAGTCAGAACCGAGAATGGCGAAAGTGTCGGGATCGTTGTACCCCGTGTGGCGCCAGGCGCGGAAAAGCATGCGCGCTTCCTCTTCCGCGGATTGCATCGACTCGGCATTTGCAGCTTGCACAAACACGGCCAGCGAATCGTTGGGCCGGTGCCAACCCTTCAGGTAGGTCCCGAGGGGCAAGAGCATGTAATTATCCTTCGAACGTCCCAAGGCGCTGCCGATGCGCGCACCCACGCCGATAACCTCATAGCTATGCGTTTCTGAACGTACCGTTTTCCCAATGGGATCGACATTGGAGAAAAATTTCTCTGCCAAGTCGGCGCCGATGAAAGCGACTTCGGAGCGGTGTTCTTCATCGGCGGGCGTAATGAAACGGCCTTCGGCAATATTCAGGTTCTCGATTTCGGCGTAGTTGGAAGTCACACCAACGACTCTGGTATTTTCCAGAATGCTGTCACCGCTGCGTGTTTGGGCATTCTGAGCGTCGTACCCAGCCACTTGCTTGGCGAGTTGCGTGGTATCGCGGTAGCGTTCGAACTCCTCGTGGGTGATGAGCGGGCGTTTTTGTGCTTTCGTGAACTCATCCATGCTGGTGATGATTCCGAAGCGGTCGATCACAAATACATTCGCCCCCAAATCTGCGACTTTGTCTCCGATGTATTTGTTCAGGCCGGCGATCACGCTCATGACGGAGACCAGCGTGGTCACCGCCAGAATCACACCCAAAAGCGTGAGGAAACTGCGGAGTTTGTGGGCGCGGAGGGAATCCATGGCCAGCTTGAGGGTCTCGACGCTGGTAACCCAGTTGCTGGCAAATCCCTGCGTTTTTGCGGCAGACACCACGGCCTCGCGCCCCAAACTGGGCGCACCAGTGAGGTTTTCCATGGGGGTTGCTCCCAAGCCTGTTCCACCTCAGGGCAATTACATTGTTGAGACAATACACCTATTTTTCAACTTGGCAAGATGACTCCAGGACAGTTTTGCTTTCCCACTTCAGCGTGTGTACTCTCATGGACTCTGGCCGATGGCCGAGAATCCTGCGGCGTTCCCCGTGGAACAAGCTTGGGGGGACGCCGATGAGTTTATATGCTTTTGTTTTCTTCAGCTTGCAGGAACGGGCAGCAGCCCCCTTCGCGGCATCACGGAACCCGCAAAATGGCCGGGCTGTTTGCTCTCTGGCTGCTTTGCCATGCCCCAATGCGCTCGCCCGAGCATACGCAGGACGGGCCCACCGGCGCAGCCCGCGATGTCTTCCTGAATGTCATCACCAACGAGAAACGTAGCGAAAGCCTGTTAGAAGTATACGAACGTTTGCAGCGTGTCGAAAAACGAAGAAGCGCCAGTGATCGAACTCCCTTGAACACTACGGTCTGGCGTCTGTTCCCCACCGGATATGGGGTGGATAAGATTCTCATGTCCATCGACGGCAAGGCCAGCAGTAGCGAAAGCTACCGCAGCGAACTCGAAAAACTGGAAAAATATCTCGTCTGGGCTATCCAGGATGGCTCGTCGCAGAAAGAGGCGTACGCCAAAGACGAACGCAAGCGCAAGGAGCGCTTTGAGCTGATGGAGGCCACGCACCAGGCATTTCTTTTCACGCTGGAAGGCAAGGAAATGCGCGGTGACCGCATGCTGATTCGCTATTCTATGGTACCCAATCCCGACTATCGGCCCACCACACGCAACACAATCATCTTCTCCCGGGTACAGGGCACCATCTGGATCGAAGAGAAATCTTCCGAGTTGGCCAAGATCGAAGGCTCGGTCACCGAGGATTTTTCCTTCGCTCTGTTTCTTGCCAAAGTGTACAAAGGCAGCCACTTCATGCAAGAGCGGTATGAGATTGCGCCCGGAATGTGGGCGCCGAGCTTTGAGGAATATGATTTCGACGGCCGGAAGTTCATGGTTCCGTTCTCCATACACGAACGGACTTTTTACACTGATTACAAACGAGTCGGGCCGCCAAGAGAAGCCCTGGAGGTGGTCCGTGCTGAATTGAGCAAATTGCCCGCGGAGCAGCCTTCCCGTTGACGGGGATTCGCCTACAATAGGAGGTACTAGAACTACCTCAGCCGGTCTGGAGGTCCCATGTTCGGTCGGCTCCTACCTTCTTTCTTTTTGTTCGTGTGGACGGTTCCCACGTTGGCGCAAACGCAGGACACGGCTGCGGCACAGAATGTGGCTGCAGCCCCAACCGCCGCTCTTGCCAACGCCACGCCTGCGAAAAAGGTGTGGACCAACGAAAACATCGCCGCAAGCAAGGGCAATGTTTCCGTCGTTGGCGACAAACGCAACCAGAATTACCACATGGGACCTGAGCAGCCCGCGGACGCGGCGACGATCGCTCGTATCAAGAAAGATCTGGATAAACTCCAGAGCCAACTCAGCGACGTAAACAGCAAACTGAAGTCTTACAAACAGTTTGAAGATGGCGAAGCAGTCTCCAAAGGCGAGCGCGACATCACCAAAGGCTACAGCCGGACGCCTGTAGACCAACAGATGTCGCAACTTCTGGACAAGAAAAAACAACTCGAAGGACAAATCGGGGATCTGTTGGACGAAGCCCGAAAAAAGGGCGTCGATCCCGGCCAACTGCGTTAACCGGAGAAGCTCATGAAATATTTCAGCGCATGTCTGGGATTCTGCTTGCTCTTCGCCGTATGGCCCGCTTGCGCGCAATCACCGGATGCCGGGACTGCTTCGCCAAGCAGCGTCACACCTGCGGATCCGCCAGCGGAAAAGCCAGCCACCGCTGCAGCGGAGAAAAAGAAGCCGAAGAAGGTCTGGACGAACGAGGAAATCGGATCCGTCAAAGGTGGCATTTCCGTGGTAGGCGATGGCAACTCGCCCTCCGAACGGAGTGGAGACAGTAAGCCCAGCACGTCGGCCAGCGGCGCGGATGAGCTGCGCCAGAAACAGATTGCGAATTACCGCAACCAGATTCAACAGTACCAAGCCGACATGGCTGCCATCGACAAGCGCATCGACCAACTGAAGAACTTCAAAGGCGAGAATACGAGTCCCACCGGCGGCATCAATCCTACGCAGGGCTACAACATGGTTCCGGTGGAAGACCAGGTGAAGCAACTGGAAGACAAGAAGAAGCAACTGCAAGCCAAAGTCGAGGATACGGAAAACGAAGCGCGCAAAAATGGAATTGATTCCGGAGACTTGCGTTAGTCACCGGGGTAACCCGCAACGAATCTTCACGTGAACCCAGAGCACTTGACTTATAGAAGCCAATACTGAACGGATGTCGGGCTTGTCGAGATTTCTGTTTGTTTCCAGAATGCCCACTAGAAATTCTTTTGCTGCCCGCCGCTGCTTTCCTCTATCTTTCCCCTCGCAGAAGAGTACAATCCGCGCATTAGGCTGTGGTGGCCTTGTGCTGTAGACGGAGGTGGTCGATGGGTCGGATCGACTTCTTCCTGGGTACTCTTTTGGTTTTTCTCGTACTTCCCATTCGTACCCCAGGACTCTTGCTTTCTTCTGTGCCAGAAAAGTTGCCATTCGATCTTACTGGCTCGGTATTTTCCGAAGGATCTAACCGGCGGATCGCCGGGGCCAGCGTGGTGTTGTGCGACGAGGGCGGAAATCGGCTGCAGGAAACTTACGCAGGCGATTCCGGGGAGTTTTCTTTTCAAAGCTTACGGCCCGGACATTACGTCCTGCGCGTTGCAGCCACGGGATACGAGCGCTCCGAGCTGCATATCGATCTAAGCTTCACCTCGGAGCGCAGCCTGGCGGTTTCGCTCAAGCCGGCCCGAACCGATTCTCCGCCAACGTCTCGAAGCGGAACGATTTCGGCGCACGAACTGGCCATGCCACAAGCGGCGCGGGATCTGGTCGAATCCGGAAAAAAGATGCTGTACACGGAGAAGAACCCGCAAGCTGCATTGCACAATTTTCAGACCGCGACCGGACAGGTCCCAAACTTTTACGAGGCTTATTATCAGACGGGAATGGCGTATCTCGCGCTGCTGAAACCCAGAGACGCGGAAAAGCAATTTCGCAAATGCGCGGAGCTCAGCCAGGACAAATATGCTGATGCCGACATCGCTCTTGGGACGCTGCTGCTTCACCGCCATGAAGTAAACGAAGGCGAATCGTTGTTGCGCAAGGGTCTGGCGGTCAATCCGAATTCGTGGCCGGGCCAGTTTGCAGTGGGGGAACTGGAACTTTCGCGGGGGAACCTGGAAGCCGCGCTTACGGCGGCGGAGAAGGCGGTGCAGTTGGCACCCCAACAGGCCGTCGTTTATCGCCTTCTGGCGGTGATTCAGTTGCGCCAAAAGAATTATCTCGCGTTGCTGTCCGCGCTTGATTCGTATATTGAGCTGGATCCAGACAGTCCGGCCGGCGTTCGTGCGAAAGAATTACGCGCTGAAGCCGAGAAGGAGCTGGCGAACGCGCGGGAAGCGGCGGTCGCAGCCAAAAAATAGAAGCATAGTACGAGTGTCGATGAGCGGTCAGTGAACGCTGTAGCGCTCACCGCTGTCATTGGTTGCGTCATACACGTACTGCACGTTGACCGGGTGGTTGCCCTTGCTGTCGGTCAGATGCACGCTTTCAATGAGTTGCTTTCCATCCGAGGAAAGCTCGTAGGTGCGACTCACCTTGCCGCCGTGGGCACCTTTTTCATCGGTGACCAGCTTCTTGTCGTCCCAACGCGCCGTGACTTGCTTGTTATCGGGATCTTTGTCCTTTTCCAGTTTTCGCCCATCGGTAAAAAACGTGGTTCGATGTTCGCGGTCGTCGGAAAGAATAACTTCCGGGTCGTTTTCGAAATTCTGAGAAAGCTTCATTTCACGCGGCGGATTCACCAAGTCACCCATGCTGTCCGAAATGTCTCCGCCTTGGGGCCGGGGCCCACCGTAACCGCCGCCGCCCATGCCGGGCCAGCCACCACCCATGCGCGGACCGCCATAACCACCATTGCCGTTGCCGCGATTGGAGTTGTCCGCTTCGCGGGATTGCTTCAACTTGGAACGCCCATCATCACTTTCGTCTTTGTTGAATTTCCACACGCCGAGAATGTTCTTGCGCGGTTGCACTTCAGGCTTCTTCGGGGGCGGCGGAGCCACCGGAGCATGGGGATCGGGCGGGGGAGGGGTCAGAGGACCCGGAGGCGCTTGCGCGCAAAGCAGTCCACCGGCAATCAGGCACACTGCGCTCAATATCAGGAGTTTGTTGCTCAGCTTCATGGTCGTACCCTTCCACTCGATTCTTGCCGGCGGGGCTCGAAGGCCTTCCCACACCGCTATGAGAAAGTTCCCACCGATGGACCCGCCGCTTGTCCTACTTCTGAGATAGCAGACGGACCGAAAAGGCTGCTTGGCCCTGTGGGCATTATGGGTTGTTCTGCGTCAGTTGCAAGTGCGATACTCGCGAAATGTTCAGCATGGAGGAATGCCGGCGATTTTATTCCGAAGAGGTGCGCCTGGCCGGCAACGTCAAGTCACCGGCCGTGGTTGAAGCATTCGCCCGCGTGCCGCGGGAAGAATACCTGGGACCGGGGCCGTGGGAGATGGCCTCCCCGGACCTGGGAGGAATGTCGATGCTGAGCGTAAAGCAAGTTTCCTACACGGCTTTGCATGATCCGCGGCAGCTTTATCACAACATTCTGGTGGTGATCGATAAGGATGGCGCCATCAACAATGGCCAGCCGAGCGCCTTGGCTACCTGGATTGATGCGCTGGAGCTGAAGGCCAAAGCCCGTGTGTACCATCTGGGAGGCGGCGTTGGGTATTACACGGCGATTCTGGCGGAAATCGTGGGGCCGGAGGGAAGCGTAGTCAGCAGTGAGATTCAGCCGGAGCTGGCTGCGCGAGCTCAGCAGAACCTGGCGGGGTATTCGAATGTGACGGTGCTGGCCGGAGACGGCGCGACGGTCGATCCCGGCGAATGCGATGGCCTGTTCATCAACGCGGGCGTGACGCATCCCCTTCCCTTGTGGCTGGACCGGCTGAAGGACGGTGGGCGGCTGGTGCTGCCCCTGACCATGAGCATGAATCCCAAGGGAGGCGTAGGCGTAATGGCAAAAATCGTTCGTCAGGGCAATCGCTTTACCGCACAGAGTGTGGGTCCGGTGGCGATTTACTCCTGCGCGAGCGCCCGCGATGCGCAACGGGAACCCCTGATAAAAGCGGCAATGATGAAAGGTACGCTATTGAAAGTGAAATCCGTGCGGCGCGACACGCACGACCCAGCAGATACGTGCGTGGTGCATGATCGCGATGTGTGTTTGAGCAGCGAAGAAATTAGTTAGCTGTTGTGCGCAGGAATTTTCCTAACCGCGGATTAGGCCAGCCAGCGATCCAGATCGCGCGCGCGCGCGAGCAGCGCCAGCGCTCCCAATTCGCGGAACCGCTGCATGCGGTGGCGGTAGTCGAATTCCTTTTTCGAAAGAATGGCCATGAAGGGTACACGAGCGGCTTTCGCAGCTAAGGCATCATCGATGTTGTCGCCCAGGTAGAGGGCGGTTTTTGGGTTGCGACCGGCCAGAATCAACCGCAGACCTTCAGGGTGGGGTTTCTTCTTGGCATCATCCATAGTGATGATGGTGCGAAAGGAACGCGCCGCCGGCCACTTGTCGAAGGTCCACGTAAACTCCTGCCGGGTTCTTCCGGTGAACAGGTTCAGCTCTCGCTTCTGTGCCCAGCGCTGGATCAGTTTCGGAGTGACCAGGAGTTTTTCCTTCTGCACATTCCCTGGCTTGCCGTCGCGTCCCCAGTAAAATGGCGAAAAGGCGAGCCGCGCTTCCTCGTACGTCGTGGGCACACCGAGCGCCGTAGCCCAACGCGACACCATGGTCCAGTCATCGTTGTTGCCGGGCATGCGTTTCCACTCGTGGAATTCCGCCCAGTTCGGCTTTTTCCCGGTCAGATGATGAATGGTCTGCAGGCCGGACCGCCAATAGGTTTCCCGCACGTCCACCAGCACACCGTCCACATCAAAAATTAGAATTTTTGGATCCAGCTTGCCTCCGTGAACACTCTTCCCGCTCGGTTGCGTCACGCTCGATAGTCCTTCCTTTCTCTTTCCAGTGTACCTGCTGGGAGGCAAAACACACTGCAAGAGCAATTTGCAGTGGAAGAGGCACGAGGAGAACGAGGTAGATCAAAATGGTGGCGTGAGTGGCTGGATTCGCGAGGGTGGCGCTCTTCGATGTACCTTGCGCCGCTTCTTCGTTTAAGGGCTTACCTGTTGCGAATCCACGTGCACACCGGACTGCGTGAAATGAAACTGGATTTGCCAGTCGCTTGGCACGCTGCGGCCGTTTGCTTCCGGCGGAGTAAACACCCATTGCCGCGCGGCGTTCAGTGCGAGGTCCGCAAAATACTTACTGGGACCTGGATTTTGTAGCGTCGCTTCTGACACGTTTCCCGCGGCATCCACATGGACGTTCACGCCCACGCGCACCGTGCCGTGAATCGTGGACAGCGCCTTGGAGGAAACCTGGGGCGTTACCTGATCCAAGGCTTCCCCTTGCCCCGCGAGGGAGCTAGAAGTTTTCGATACCGGAGCCGGCGAGGTTTCGCTATTCTGCGCGACGGTCGGCGGTGGTGCGGACGGTTGCGGGCGCGGTTTACTCGCTACAGGTGTTTCAGGGGCCGCCTTGGGAGGAGGCAATTTTGTTGATGGCTGGACGTTGCTGGTCGCGGAACTCGATGGGGTCGCTGGGACCTTCGTGGCCATCGCGGAGTTGGGCGACTTGACGGAACTTGCTTCAGGCCCCGCCCGGTGACGCATCACGAATAGAATCAAAGCAATCACGACCAGCAGCGCGGCGAACAGCGGAATCACGTAGTTGGGCAGCAGCAGTGTCTCTCGCCTCGCAACCCCTTCTTCCTCGACCGGGGGCCGGGCGATGGCCTGACTCACAGGGGGAGGCGATGGCTGTTTTGCCAAGGGGATCGCAGGCTCCGGCGAAAGCGGAACCGCCAGGGGCGACATGACCGGCGCGCGAGGCGCCGCCAGCGGAGCGGCTAGCGCTGCGGACGACGCCGATGAAACGGTCGAATGGGCACTGGCGCCGGCTCCCACCGCCACGGACCTGGACGCAGCGGTGGCTGGATTCAACCGCTCAGCAATCTTCGCGCTGCTCCAGCGCAATCTTGGCTCACGTTCGAGTGAGTGCCGAGTAATTTCCAGGAACGGCTCGCGCACCGGTGGTGGAATAATCGGATCCGCTTGCTCATCGAACGGTAGAACTGCCGGCTGTTGCGTGAATGCTTCCACCAATGTGACGCCGAGAGACCAAACGTCAGCTGCGGGCGTGTAGGCAGACTGCGGCAATTCTGGGGCGTCGTAGGCGCTGTGCTCCCGGCGCATTTCGCGCGTTTCGCCGACGGGAAATATCGTGTCGCTGGAGAGTTTCAGATGTTCGCCGGCAGCCAGAACGTTAGAAGGTTTGATGTGGCCGTGCGTCAGATTCCTGCCATGGAGATACACGAGCACGTCGACAATGCAGTTGAGCATCTCCCGGGTTTCTTCCACCGTGAGCGGGCGGTGCGGTAAAACTTGCGACAGATTCTCCTCGGCATACTCCATCGCAACGTAAAGAAGATCCGTTTCTTCCATCTTGCAAAGTCCACCGCCGTAGATCTCGATCAAATTGGGGTGCTTCAGCTCGGCGGCATTTTTCCAAGCCGCAATTTGCTGCGCGCGGTTGGTAACGTCGGCGGAAATAAATTTGATGGCGGTAAGCTTCGGATCTGGGTCGTGAAATTCCGCCAGGAATACCACACTGTGATCGGTGCTGCCCAGGAAGCGCTGCAACTGATACTTGTGGTCCGCGACCTGGCCTTCCCACCTTTTCCACATATCGCTCATGGTGCACCTCTAACTCCAAATGGGGCATGGGTGGACAACAGACCTCACACATCGCGCGGGACGTGCCGCCACCGGGGTCATTGCCAGGCGTCTTGGGCTAGTTCGATTCGGACGGAACTTCATAGGCGCCAGGGGCCGGGCGCTCGTCAGCCTCATTCTCCCACGAATCGCCATGGAGAAAAGCATTTTGATGTTAACCGTTTGGCTTCTTCAAGTACCATTCCGCCCGCGGCTTATCGCCTAGATTTCAATGAACGTAGTAGCCGTTTTTGGCCAGAACTACGTAGTCGTGTCCTTTTTTCCCGAACGAGGACGCGAGACGAACATCCAATTTGTGGGGTTTACCCTCGGCGGCAGTGGCCTGCGTGTAGTATCCCAATGTGTATCGCGTCTTGATGCGAGTGACCAGAGCGGCGAATACGCTGTCGAGATGCGCGACATCCTGAACGTCGAAAATTTCCCCGCCGGTCTGGTCCATCACTTTATGAAGATTCACGAGGCCGGGAATCATGCTCGCGGCGAAAAGAGTGCCCGGCGGGTTGTAGCCGGGGATCTTGAGGTTATATAAGACTGCGTCGGCGGCGATGGTTTCGGTGACGATGTCGTGCGTCCCCTGTCCCCCGGCATCTGTGCCCACATCGTCGCTGATAAGAATGATCACGCGGCGTCCCTTCGGGGGACAGTTCAGAAGATACTTCGCGGCCAGAAAGATGCCGTCATTGATATTTGTAGCGCCACCCACCTGAAACCCGCTAATTTCCTTGGCGATCCTGGCTTTGTCGGTGGTGAACGGAACCCGCAGCACTGCTTCGGTGGAAAAGGTAAACAGCGCCACTTCGTCTTCAGGCTTCAGCGCAGCCAAGGCGGTATTGGCGGCGTCACGCAACGGGCCGAGGAAGGGCCCGATGGAATCGCTCAGGTCCAAGACAAGAGCAACATTGAGGGGCAATTCATCCCGGCTGAAGATTTCTATCTTTTGAGGAACGCCATCCTCGCGAACTTCAAAGTCGTCCTTTTTCAGATCGGCCATGATGCGGCCAGCTTTTGTTTTTATGGTAGCGTCCAGCAAGACAAGGTTCACGTCGACATGAACGACGCCGGAGGATTGCGCCTGGGCCACAACGGGATTTAGAGAGAACAAGGCGACGAAGACGAGCAGAACGAGGGAAAGCAGAACGTTGCGCGAAAACATCGCGGTTACGGAATACCTGGTTGCGCGCTTTGCCAACTTGAGCAAGATGCCATCTCCCTTTTCATTTTTGCACAAAACCGGCGGAGAATCCGGTGACGGAGCGCGATCCCCCGGCGCGCCCGCTGGCTACCTGGCTATGCGGCTTGCTACACTTCCCTCATCATTTGGAATCGCGCTCCGAAGGAAGCTTGCATGCCCTCATTTTCCGGTGTCGACTTCATCGATTTTGATTCTCAACTGGATGACGAAGAAAAACTGGTGCGGCAAACCGCGCGGCAGTTTGTGGACAACGAAGTCATTCCCATCATCGAAAAACACAGCCGGGAAGCGACTTTCCCGATGCATCTCGTGCCCCAGCTTGGGGAATTGGGATTTTTCGGCGCAAATCTGGAAGGGTACGGCTGTGCCGGGATGTCAAACACCGCGTATGGATTGGTGATGCAAGAACTGGAACGCGGCGATTCCGGGTTGCGCAGCTTTGTTTCTGTCCAGGGCGCCTTAGTGATGTATCCGATCTACACCTTTGGCAGCGACGCACAAAAAGAAAAATGGCTCCCACAACTGCGCGCCGGGGAAGCGATCGGCTGTTTCGGGTTGACGGAACCACAGTTCGGCTCAAATCCCGGCGGGATGCTGACGCGCGCGGTGAAAAAGGGAAACAACTACGTCCTGAACGGCGAAAAAATGTGGATCACCAACGGGTCTCTCGCCGACGTGGCGGTGGTTTGGGCCAAATGCGAAGACGAAAAGGTGCGCGGCTTTTTGGTGGAGAAAGGCACGCCAGGATTCAAAGCGTGGGACGTTCACGGGAAATGGTCGCTGCGGGCTTCGGTGACCTCTGGACTGGCGCTGACGGATTGCCAGATTCCAGAAGCCCATCTTCTTCCGGGCGTTACAGGTTTGCGCGGGCCGCTGCGTTGCCTGAATCAGGCGCGCTATGGAATTGGGTGGGGCGCGATTGGAGCTGCCATGGCTTGCTACGACACCGCGCTGCAATATGCCAAGACCCGCAAGCAATTCGCGAACAAGCCCATCGCTTCACACCAACTGGTACAGGAAAAGCTGGCGTGGATGATCACGGAAATCGTGAAAGGCCAATTGCTGGCGTTGCATGTGGGCCGGTTGAAGGATCAAGGCAAAGCGGATGCGAGCCATATTTCCATGCTGAAGATGAATAATGTGGGCATCGCCCTGGAAACGGCGCGCAAGTCTCGTGATATTCTCGGCGCCAATGGGATCGTGGACGACTACTGCATCATGCGGCACATGAACAACCTCGAGAGCGTGTACACTTACGAAGGCACGAACGACATCCACAAGCTGATTATCGGCGAAAGAATCACCGGAATTTCCGCGTTTATGTGAGGAACATGGCCACTCGCTTCCGGCATCCCTCTTGGCAGAGCGCACTTTTGCTGGCGTTGCTACCCTTGGGTTTCTGCGCCGCGCAAACGAGAGCACCCGAACCACCGAAAAGCAAAATCCGCTGCATCACCGCTTTCGTACGAGTTGACCGGGCGAGTTACCAACTGCAGATTTCCGAAGCAGTGAAATTTCTGAACATCGCCCAGACCACATTCGAATCCCGCGGCTTCACGGTGCAAACGCTGCGCATTGCCACGCAGCCATTTCCGGAATACACGCAGGGGCTTTCGCACGACGAAGCGCTGCAATTCTTCAAAGACCTCGACGGCTTGGCGCAAATGCAAAACGTGGTGATCTCCATCGGTCCCGCCTACCTTTCCGGCAATGAGGGCGATGCGCAAGCGGATTTGCTCGCCGACATCCTGAAAAATTCCAAATCGCTGTATGGAACGGTGAATGTCACAAGCAATGGCGGCGTGAACTGGCCCGCGGTGCGAGCTGCGGCAGGGGTAATGAAAAAACTGTCGGATGGCACATTGCACAGCCAAGGCAATTTCCATTTCGCGGCGATCGCCAGCGTTCCGCAGGCTACCCCGTTTTTTCCGGCTGCCTACCTCACGGGACTGGGACACCAATTCACCGTGGGACTCGAGTCCGCCAGCGAAGTCAGCGCGGCGGTGAGTGACGTTCCCGACTTGCCGACGGCCAAGCGCCGCTTGATCGACCTTTTTTTTCAGCTAGCCTCGAACGTGGAAGGCGTGGCCCTGCGGGTGGACAGCGAACGCGGCTGGACGTATCTGGGGCTGGATCTTTCCCCCGCGCCGTCGAAAGAGGCGTCCATCGTCACCGCGATTGAGAGCATTTCCCACCAACCGCTGGGCTCGAATGGCACGCTTTCTGCGGTGGGCGTAATCACTTCCGCGATTCAGGAAACCGGCCTGCGCAAGGCCGGCTTCTCCGGAGTGATGTTACCCATCCTCGAAGATCCGGTGCTCGCCGAACGATGGAATGCCGGACTGGTTTCTCTGGACGCGTTGTTGAGTTATTCCTCCGTGTGCGGGACCGGACTGGACACCGTGCCGCTACCGGGAAATGCGACGGCCGAGCAATTGACCCGTATCATCGGCGATGTCGCCACACTTGCGGTGAAGTGGAACAAGCCGCTGACGGCGCGCCTACTCCCCATAGCCGGCAAAGCCGCGGGACAACAAACAGATTTCCAGGATCCGCGCTTCCTGAACGGCATGATTCAACCCATTTCCGGCCCTGAGGCGCATCCCTGAGCGAATCCAAATCTGCTTCGCGAACGACGGAAAGATAACTGCTTGGGTTCTTCCCGCCCACATGTCCTCGACTATAAACGGAACTTTGACCTAACATAACTGTGAACGGAGGGTGTGTTCATGGAAGAACGTCTGAGTCTGGAATTTTTGCGTGTGGTGGAAAATGCGGCGATTGCATCCGCGCGTACGATGGGATTTGGAGACCGGCCGAAAGCCGACGAAGTCGCCGTGGAAGCGATGCGCAAGACCATGGACCAGGTGGAGATGGACGGCACGATCGTCATCGGGGAAGGCGAACGGGACGAAGCTCCGATGTTGTACATCGGCGAAAAGGTCGGCCTCGCCACCCACGCGCCGAAGGCCCTGTTTCCGCAAGTGGATATCGCGGTAGACCCACTCGAAGGCACAAACCTGTGCGCCACGGGCGCGCCGAATGCCATTACCGTGCTGGCTGCCAGCGAACGCGGCGGGCTGCTTCACGCGCCCGACCTGTACATGGAGAAAATTGTGGTGGGTCCGTCCTGCAAGGGCGCGGTGGACCTGGATGCGCCGGTGGCGGACAACTTGAAGGCGGTAGCCAAGCGCCTGGATCGCGACGTGGAAGATCTGGTCGTGATGGTGCTCGACCGGGATCGCCACGAGAAGCTCATCGCGGAGATTCGCGCCGTCGGCGCGCGCATCCGTCTGATTGGCGATGGCGACCTCTCCGCTGGCATCTCGGCGGCAGTAGTGGGCACGGGCGTGCACATGGTCATGGGCACCGGTGGGGCTCCCGAAGGCGTACTCACGGCTGCGGCACTCCGTTGCTTGAACGGGCAAATCCTGGCGCGGCTTGTGGTCAGCAAGCCGGAGCACCAGGAACGCCTGGAAAAGATGGGCGTGAAGGATTCCAAGCGGATCTATGCCACCGAGGACCTGGCTCCCGGCAAAAAGATCATTTTTGCATGCACGGGCGTTACCGACGGCAACTTGCTGAAAGGCGTGCGCTTCTTCGGGGAAGGGGTGCGCACCTCGTCGATGATTCTGACGCTGGACGAACGTCAGGTGCGGTTCATCGATTCCGTACACTTGGAAAAGCGGCCGGATATTAAAGTCCGTTTTAACTAGTCAGATAACAAAAGCTTTAGGTTAGCCAGCAGGATACCAGGCCAGTTGCCCGGAATCTGGCCGTGTGACCAGTGGTGCGAATCAGTCAACCCCCGTACCCTTCTCCAACCAGTCCCACCGCAAAAATGCTTGCTATCGCAGGTGAATAGCCGCGTATGAGTACCCGAGGCGCGTATCGCGGCGATAGAGAACGGGGGAGCAGCCGTGAAGCGTTCCGTGTTGGTCCTGCTATCGATGTTGGCTGTCCTGCTGGGCGGATGCGCCGAGGCGATTATCCCTGGCAACGGTTCGCCGGGGTATTCCGTCATCGTAACGCCGGCCAGCGCGACCCTTCCTGGACTGACCACGCAGCAATTTGCGGCGAAGGCGAACGATGGCTCACGGCCGACGTTGGGGTGGTTCGTAAACGGCATTGCCGGTGGAAACGCCACACTGGGCACCATCAGCTCCACCGGAATGTATACGGCACCTGAATTTCCCCCTGCGCCAAACACCATTACCGTGAGCGCCACGGACACGGTTGACCCGGCGAAGACCGGCAGCAGCACAGTGACGCTGAACAATCCGATTCCTCAGCTCAGTAGCGTTACGCCATTAGTCATCCCGGTAGGCCCTTTTACTCTTTCCTTGACGGGCTTGCATTTCGCTCCAGGCGCGACTGTGTTTCTGGGTACCACCGCATTAACGACCACGGTGATCTCTTCCACACAGTTGACCGCAACGGGAACCGCAACCAACGCGCAAGTGGGAACGGTAAACATCACAGTGCAGAACCCGGCTCCTGGAGCAAACGCTTCCAGCGCGATTTCCGCACAAGTAAAAGGCAGCCTGATCAACGTGGCGGTTACTCCCGGCAGCGGCCTGATCCGCGCCGGCAATCAGCAAGTCTTTACTGCCGCGGTAACCGGAACCACGAACACCGGAGTGACCTGGTCTGTGAACGGCATCGCGGGAGGCAATGCGACGATTGGCACCATCGTCGGCAATGGAAATTACCTTGCACCCACGAACATCCCGAATCCTAGCGCGGTCACGGTCACAGCCACCAGCGTGGCGGACCCGACCGCTACCGGCAACGCTGCCATTACGCTCGGAAATCCCGTGCCCGTGCTCTCGAGCGTGATCCCGACGGAAATGGTCGTGGGCATCAGCTTCCAATTGACCATCACTGGCTCCGGATTCATGCAGGGGTCGGTCGTGAATTTTGCGTCGCAGCCACTGGCGACCACTGTTATCTCGCCCACGCAACTGACAGCCACAGGTACCGCGACGGCAGCGCAAATTGGAAACGTACCGATCACGGTCACGAATCCCAATCCTGGCTCCGCCACTTCCGCCGCCATCCTGGCTCAGGTTGTGGCCAGTTCCAACATCGTCGTGACCCTAACGCCGAAAGCCGTGACCATCGGCGCGGGCAATACCACGCAATTCCAGGCCACGGTGACCGGCAGCACGGACACGGAAGTTACCTGGTCGGTGAACACCGTTCCGTATGGAAATAACACGGTCGGCACCATCGACGGCAACGGCAATTACACGGCACCGAACAATATCGTGGGTCTAGGCAGCGTCACAATTACCGCGACAAGTGTCGTGGATACCACGAAGTCCGGCAGCGCCACGGTGACTTTGTCGAATCCCGTTCCCACGTTGACGTCCATCACTCCTGGAACTCTGGGTCCTGGCGCCTTTCAGATCACGCTGTACGGTACAGGTTTCGTCAGTACTTCGACGGCTGCTTTCGGCGGACAGCCGCTGCAAATCACGTATGTCACGCAGGGCATGATTACGGCCATTGGCACGGCCTCCGCATCGCAAGCGGGACAGGTCAATGTCATCGTGACAAATCCAGTCCCGGGTGGCGGCACATCCAACGGCTTAAGTGTGACCGTGACAACCTCCGGCACGCCGGTGACGGCAAGCGCCGCCATCCGCTTCCTGGAGCAGGCCTCCTTTGGTCCTGACATGGAAAACTTGAACCAGGTTCAGGAGACTGGCTTTGACGCGTATCTGCAAAACCAGCTCGTATCCACCGTTACTCCCTACCCCACTCCCCGGCCAAATGACAGCGTCAGTAACGTTCAGCAATCGTTTTTCCTGAACGCGATCGCGGGGGGAGATCAACTGCGTGAACGGGCGGCCATGGCCTTGAACGAATTGTGGGTGGTGGGCGCGGATACCAGCAACGACCCGCTAGGGTACACCAATTACCTGCGCGCCCTGGACAATGACGCACTCACGAATTATCTGAGCATCATGAACGACGTGACGCTCACGCCGGCAATGGGCAATTACCTCAACATGGTCAACAACAATGCCCCGGCCCCGGGGCAGCACGCCAACGAGAATTATGCCCGCGAAATCATGCAACTGTTCACGCTGGGCTTGAACCAGTTGCATCTCGATGGCACGCCGGTGTTGGACGCTTCCGGAAATCCCCTCCCCACGTACACACAGAACGACGTGATGGATTTAGGCCGCGCGTTCACCGGCTGGACGTTCCCGACGCAACCAGGCAAAGGCCAACAGAACAACAACCCGCCCTATTACGGCGGACAAATGATCCCGATTGAGGCCGAACACGATACCGGCGCGAAAACGATTCTGGGTCAGACCATTCCCGCGGGACAGAGCGCGGAACAGGATCTCGCGGCCGCGCTCGGAATCATTTTCAATCATCCGAACGTTGGACCGTTCGTGGCCACCCAGCTGATCGAAAAGCTGGTGACCAGCAACCCCAGCCCTGCCTACGTGCAACGTGTGGCGACGGCTTTCAACACCGGAACCTTCAGTAGTTATGGCTCTGGCAGGCGCGGGGACATGCAGGCTACCATCGCCGCGATTCTCCTCGATCCCGAAGCGCGCCGCGGCGACGTGGCAGCAACCTCCGTGCCCACCGACGGAAAACTGCGGGAGCCGGTCATCATGATCGCAAGTCTCTGTCGCGCGTTTCACGCCAAAACCGACGCCGCCGGACTTTCCTACGAAGGCGATCAGATGTCCGAAAATATCTTTTACCCGCCGACGGTGTTCAACTTCTTCCCGCCGGTGAATCCGATTCCGCAAACCACGCTGAACGGGCCAGAGTTCGGCATATTCAATACCAACACCAGCTTGGCGCGCGTGAACGTCATCAACGACGCCGTGTATGGCGCGATGGGCTCCAACACACATTTGGATTTCAGCCCGGTAGTGAACGCCGGAACTCCAGACCAGATGCTGGCGTGGCTGGATACGCTGTTCCTCCACAGCACTACCCCGGATCAAATGAAGCAAACCATCCTGACCGCGGTGAGTGCAGACGACCCGTCGGATACGCAGGGCCAGGCGCAAACGGCGATATACCTGTACTTGTCTTCTTCGATGTATCAGGTGCAGCACTAAGGCAATAGGAGCAAGAAATGACACATCATACACGCAGAGACTTGCTGAGATTGGCGTGCTGCTCCGCCGCAGGGGCGACGCTCGTCGGCGGTCTGAGCAAATTCGGCTTGATGAGCGCTTTCGCGCAAGGCTCCACGGACTATAAAGCCCTGGTCTGCGTCTTCATGTTCGGTGGCAATGATGGAAACAACGTCTTAGTGCCTATCGACTCACGCTATGCCGCGTACCAACAGGCCCGCTCCATCCTGGCTCTGCCGCAGGCGCAACTTCTGCCTCTGCAGTCCAACGGGCAGTCCATTTACGCACTGCATCCCAGCATGCCCGAAATGCAAGGCTACTTTAACAATCAGAAAAACCTGGCGCTGGTGACCAATGTGGGAACTCTGGTGCAGCCGACAACACAGGCCGCATATCAGGCGTCCCAGAATTTGCCGCAGAATCTCTATTCGCACTCCGACCAGCAAAACCAGTGGCAGAGCGCCCAACTCTCGGGAACACCACTTTCCGGTTGGGCCGGTAAAGTGGCGGATTCGGTGCAGAGCAGCTACAACAGCGCTGCTCTTTTCCCGCCGATTTTGTCGATCAGTGGCAATGCGATTTTTTGTACCGGGATCACATCACAGCCATTCACAATGAACCCCGGCCAGGCGCCGGGCTTGCAAGGATTCGATTCTTCCGCGGCTTCGCAGGCCCGATATGCCGCCACGCAGCAATTACTGACCTTCGACAGCGGCTTGAATATGGTGCAGGCGGCCAATTCCGTGACGGGACAGGCCCTGCAATACGCGCAGGTCCTTTCGCAGGCTCTGAAAAGCATTCCGCCGTTGCAAACACAGTTTCCGACGAACTACCTCGGACAGCAGTTGCAACAGGTGGCCCAGGTGATCTCTGCGCGCAGCGCACTGGGCGTGAACCGGCAGATCTTCTTCTGCTCGTATGGCGGCTTCGATACTCACGGCGACCAATTGACACAGCAGGTTCAGCTTCTGAGTGCCGTGAGCCAGAGCATGTCCGCGTTCTACCAAGCGACTCAGGAACTCGGCGTCGCAAACTCTGTTACGTCCTTCACACTTTCTGAATTCGGCCGCACCTTTCAGCCCGGCACAAACGGCGGTTCAGACCACGCTTGGGGCAGCCACCATATGGTTCTTGGCGGCGCAGTGCAAGGCAACGCGGTTTACGGAACCTTCCCCACGCTGGCACTGGGCGGGCCGGATGACGCCGACCAGAACGGCCGATGGATCCCCACGACCGCGCTCGACCAATATGCTGCCACGCTGGCAACATGGTTTGGCGTAAGTGCTGCCAATTTGCCCTCCATCTTTCCGAACCTGGCGAATTTTCCAACGAGCAATCTGCGATTTATGGGATAGCGAAACGAGAAAGTTTTTTCATGAGAGAGAAGTCAAGAAGAAGGGCGCCCCGATCAGAGCGCCCTTTTTTTTGTTACTTAAGCTCGCTGGGAAGCGCCAGCAACACGCGGTCATCGACAGCAAGGGCGGGCGTGAACACCGTGGAACTCTTGCCATCCGCCAGCGCGACTTGTTTACCAAGACCCGCAAGGGCAGGCCCGGAAGGTTTCGCACCGTCCACAGGAATATCTCCAGGCTGGAGCGAAATGCGCGTGGATTTAACGGTGCAATTGGCGGTCCGCAAGCAGGTATCGCGCACAAACACCTGCCGCAATCCGCTGTTCGGCGCCGTTACGGCGGTTCCGGCTTGGCTGGCAGTGACTGCAAGAAACGCCACATACCGACCGGAAGCGCTGACGGAAGGAAGAATCGCTTCCGTTCCCAACAGTTGGCCTTCCTCATCCGTCGAAACCAGCAAAGTGCTCGCCTGGCATCCGTCCACACCCGCGCAGGTATCGCGTAGGTACACTTGCCTGCCCAACGGGGCGTTCTCGATCAAGTTGGTTGCCGCAGAACTGAACGCGATGTATCGACCATCAGCGGTCATGACGGAATTGTGGCTCGCGGCATTCCCGACGGCGCCGTCCGCAGCCATGGAAACGGTCCGCGTTGACGGTGCGCAGCCACTGCCCGCACCAAAACACGTATCGCTCAGCACAATTTGCCAAAGCCCGCTTTGCGCGGATGTATAGGCAACATACCGCCCGTCACGACTGATCGCTGGCGCTTCTTCGGCGACGAGGCCGCCACCGGCAGCATGCGCAGAGTCTGCCGCAAAACTGGGAAGCAGTGAAACGCGAGTGGACTTGGGCGTGCAATTCGCCGCGCCCAGACAAGTATCGCGCACAAAAATTTGCCTCAGCGTACTGCTCGGCGTAGCCGCGACGTTCGTACTTGAAGCGTTTGCGGGAGTCCCCGCTAGGCTCGCCGTTTCGGCAACGAACGCAACAAACCGTCCAGAGGCGCCGACCGAAGGAGCTACCGCGGTTAGCCCGGTCAGCTTGCCCGCCTCATCGATAGAAACGACTTGTGTGCTAGCCCTGCAGTAACTGCTTGCTCCGTTGCAGGTGTCCCGTATATACACTTGCCAGCCTCGAGGGGCATTTTCCACCAGGTTGCTGGCAGCGGAGCTGAATACGACGTAGCGGCCGTCTGGCGTCATGGAGACGTTGTGGCTATCGCCGTTACCGGGCGCGCTGTCCGCGGCTACCGAAATTGTGTGGGTACTGGCAACACAATCACTCGCCGCGCCAACACAGGTATCGCGCAGCAGAATCTGCGAGGTACCGTTTTGCGCCGAGGCATAGGCTACGTAACGACCATCCTTGCTAATTGCGGGCGTTTCGGCCGCAGTTGTCGTCGAAGGGGGAACATTCGCGGGGCAGGTGTTGGCGGGCGAAGCATTCGTGATCGTGAACGTCTGCGTTGTGACGGTACAACTAGTCCCCGCTGGAGCCGCATGACAGTTGGTGTCGCCGCCACCCAGGTCAGGACAATTCAACAAACAGATCGCGCTGGGGGGATTCAGGACATTGACCTGAACCGGGCCGCTCGCGCACAGCAGTGTCCCGGGAATCGTTGCCTTCATCTGCGTCGAAGAAATGCTGGTGACCGTAATCGCGGTCTCCTCATTGTAGGTTGATGCTCCGGTGAGAGTTACGGAAGAGCCGCCGTTTTGCGACACGGGAAGAAAATTCGTTCCATTTACCGTGATCGGAACAGAAGCGCACTTCGCTGACGTTGAATCGCAGTAGGCAGCCGACGTTGGAGTGACAGACGAAAGTGAGGGCACAGGGTTCGGAGCGCCATAAATGGTGAAAGTCAGTGCGTTCGAGAGACCGTTGTATCCCGTACCTTGTCCTTGAGGCTGGTAGGTATTGATCGCCACCGAACCGGGCTTGGCAAGATAGCTGTAAGGAACCTGTGCCGAGATATTGGTGGTATCGATGAAAGTGGAGGGGAGTTTAACGCCATTCCACTGGACCACGGGCGCCACCGTGGGCGAGGCGAGGAACGGATTGCTGCCGCTGGCGATCACAAACAGGGTGAAGCACGGAAAGGTTGGCCCGTTCGTTTTGTCTTGGCACTGCGCGGCGGTAGGGGGCGGGGGACCGGCTTCCATCACCGATGGAGAAATATTGGTGAGTGTCGCGCCGGTGTTGTACTGGACGGAATTGTTGTAATCGTTGCAACCGGTGAGCACACTGATTGCAAAAAGGGAGACAGCCAGAGCTGTCCAGGACCGCTTCATTGATTCTCCTTCACCAAGACAAAAAGTCTGCTGCGCCTAATTCAACCGTAGATTTCCCCAATGAGGAGGACGGCGCACCTTGATATAGGGTTGAGATGCAAGGAATCGCGCCCGCGTTGATCCGTTGAGTACGGAATACCCCAGCCGTAGGCGCCTAAACCCAGCAGATATTATCGCTCAGGTGGGGATTTCAGCAAAGTTCCCCTTCGCCGGCCTGGGGGCTGCCATCTGGCCCGTCTGGCCAACTCATTGTTGGAGAGCCCTCACCGACTGGTGCGCCAGTTGTTTCATCTTGGCGCGGCAACCTAGATCAGGAAGTTCGTTCGCGGCAGCTTCGGCGGCACGGTACGCTGCTTCGGCAAGCTGTTTTCGCCCCAGTTTCGCGTTGAGATCTCCCCGCATCAGTTGAAACAGGGGGTTGCCAGGATACTTCTCGGCCATCGGGGTGATTAACTTGAGCGCCTCTTCATAGCGCTGGTCATAATTGAACAGGTTCAAGGCTAGGTAGAAGCGGCCGAGCGACGCGCTAATCTGGCCTTCTTGCATGCCTTTCTGCAACTGCCGGATCCCTTCTTCTTTTGTCCCGCCGGGAATTCCCATGAGGAAGCGCAAAGCCTTCGCGATGGCTGAAAGAGTGTCCACGTAATAGTTGTAAAGGCCCAAGCCCGTATAGGCGTCGTACAAAGTCGGATCCCTGGCTAGAGCCGCAAGAAAATTATCGCGCGAACGCACGGCAGCGCGGGCGGCAGCGCGGTACTCACCGCGAATGGCATATAACCGGGCGGTGAGCCCGTCGGCCATTGCGGCGTAGAGGTGCATTTCCCCACTGTCGTGCAGGCGAAGTTTGGCCATCGCCAGTGCATACGCCTTGGCCGTCAAGTCCAGATAGTGTTGATCGCTGGGCGCTTTTTCATGGTGGCGCGCCATGGTCATCCCGTATTTAAACTCGGCGGAGTCGCACCAGAGTCTCCACCAATCCGCTTCCGCTTCCAGCAGGTAGCCCAACGGATCCTCTGGCGCCGATTCCTCCAATTGACGGATTTCCGGCATGGCGAGATCGCGTCGCCCTGCATAAATGTGGTCGAGAATACTGGACGTGCTGGCCGGCAGAATGAGGTTCGCGGGAGGTTCGGCGAGCGCGCGGCCTGCGGCCAGTAACACAATCAGCATTGGGAGCGATCGAAAAAATCGGAGCATGGAGTGTGGAGGAAGGACCTGTCGCACCTTCCGTGGCACGAGTTTAAGCTGTTCCGCCAAAGACGCCAAACGAAATGGCTTTTCGAGAAAGCTGGCTCCTTTGGGAACCTGCGCTTCGGGCAAACTTTGCGCATAACCTGCTATAGAGATGACGTGCACCGGGGCGAAGTTCCTAGACCAAGTGCGCCAGTTCCCTGGCTCGCAAACCGGGCATAACCAGGTCGGACAGCAACACATCGATAAGTCCCGAATGGCTGGGTGCCAGTTCCACGGCGTCATGCGCATGGACAGCGACCGTAGAGCCAAGGCCAACGGCATGAAGATGCGCATTCCAGACAGCAGCCACAACGGCCAATCCTGCGCGTGACCTAGTGCAGCTGCGATTCGAGCAGCGCCACGACCTGCACAGAGAAAACTCATCACCAGAAACACGCCGTGCTGCTGCAGCCCTTTGCCAATTCGCGCCGTCAGCCATCCTCACGGTGGCCCTCGGGAGCAAAAACACTCCCGTCGCTACACCGGTCGTCATTTCGTCACTGCTCATGCGCAAGGACGCGCCGGCCAGCGGCGTTCCGGGCAGGCCCGCCACGCCCAGAAACAGGCCCATCGACCGGCTTTCAGGGCCTGCCACATGCTGTAATTCCTGAATCTCGTGATCCCGCATCGGAGTACTCCTTACGGTTGAGGGCGGGAGAGGGACCGCCGAATCCGCAAGGGAGTTCGGAAGGGAATCGCCATGCGCGAAGACAGAACGGACGGGCCGTTCTGCTCTTTCACTTTGGCTCTCTCAAACCCCTGCGTCAAAAGAGCGTGTTTCCAGTCGGATACGTCCCTAGCAGGAGCCGTTAGGCGTGTGCTGCGTCCTTTGTTATCCTCGCAGCGCATGGAAAATTCTTCCTCACCCGAATCTTCGAACTCGACTCAACCACAACTGGAGCGTGGCCTTGGGCTGAAAGAAGCTGTCGCGCTTAACATGATAGAGATCGTCGGCATCGGGCCTTTTATCGTCAGTTCCCTGGTGATAAAAGCGATGGGTGGCCCACAGGCACTGATCGCCTGGGTGGCGGGAGCGCTTCTGGCGACGCTCGATGGTTTTGTTTGGGCGGAACTCGGCGCAGCCATGCCCAAGGCGGGCGGTACCTACGTCTTTTTGCGCGAAGCGTACGGAGCGCAAAAATGGGGCCGCCTCATGTCATTCCTGTTTGTCTGGCAGACGCTGATTCAGGCGCCGCTTTCGGTGGCTTCTGCCGCGATCGGCTTTTCCGATTACGCGAAATTCATTTACCCCTTCAACTGGTGGCAAGCGAAAATGATCGCGGGCGCCCTGGTCGTACTCTTGGTGATCCTGCTTTATCGCCGCATCACCACGATTGGAAAAATTTCTGTGCTGTTGTGGGTTGGGGTGGTCGGCACCATGCTTTGGCTCATTTGGGGCGGCATCCGCCACTTCGATGCGAAGATAGCTTTCGATTTTCCACCAGATGCGTTCCACCTCTCTTCGCTGTGGTTTGCCGGATTGGGAGCGGCGATGGTCAGCACGATTTACAGCTATTTTGGCTACTACAATATCTGCCACCTGGGCGGAGAAATCCGCGAGCCGGAAAAAAATATTCCCCGGGGAATTTTCCTTTCCATCCTAGGCATTACCGTCCTGTATCTCGCCATGCAGACCGGCGTTCTTGGCGTGGTGCCCTGGCGCGAAGCGCAGAATTCGCCGTTCCTGGCCAGCCTGTTCGTGGAACGCTTGTACGGCCCCGGCGCGGCACGGTTCGTCACCGCAATGGTATTGTGGATTGCCATGGCCAGCGTGTTTTCCGTGCTGCTGGGTTATTCGCGCGTTCCATATTCGGCGGCTCTGGACGGCAACTTTCTTCCCCTCTTCGCCCGGGTGCATCCGACAAAGCATTTTCCCCACGTATCCCTGCTCTTCCTCGGCGGGCTGTCTTTCGCGTTCAGTCTCACGCTGAAACTGAAAACAGCGATTGCCGCTATTCTCGCGATGCGCTTGCTCGTTCAGTTTATTGGCCAAGCTGTCGGCGTGATGCTTCTGCGCAAACGCTGGGGCAGTGAGAAGCTGCCATTCAAGATGTGGCTCTATCCGGTACCCGCGGTGCTCACCATGCTGGCATGGGCGTGGCTTTTCTGGCACACAGGGCCCGTGCGCAAATGGGGCCTGCTGGAAGTTGCGCTCGGCGTGATTGCCTTTTTGGTTTGGACACGGGAAATGCGACAATGGCCGTTCGCAGCGGCACGCGATTCATAGCGGGTGCCGATTTTTCCGATTCGGCGAGAATTTCGTACGGTTGGCAGAGGTTAGTTGGGAGGAGTGTTGAGATTTCTGCGGTTGGGCGTCTTCGCTGGCATTTTTCTCTTGCTTTGTGCTGTCCGCTCCGCAGCTCAGTTTCCGTCTCCGCCGGGAACAGGGCAGGGCTTGCCCGAAACTATCGAAGCCATCGACAGCGCGCGTGTCACCACAAGGATTCTGTACATCACCGCGCATCCCGATGACGAATCCGCGGCTGTGCTCACCTATCTCGCGCGGGGCCTGCACGCCGACGTTGCGCTTCTCTCGATCACGCGTGGCGAAGGCGGCCAAAACGCGCTCGGGCCCGAGCAAGCGCCGCAACTCGGCTTGATCCGCACGCAGGAACTTCTCGCCGCCACGCATGGCTATGGCGTGAAACTCTACTTCACGCGCGCCCGCGATTTTGGTTTCTCTAAAACTCCCGAAGAGACAGAGAAAATCTGGGGAGATGCTGTCCTCGAAGATATGGTCCGGGTCATCCGCGCCTTCCGGCCCAACATTGTTATCAACCACTGGGGTGGTGTCCATACCGGCCACGGCCACCATCAAACGTCCGGTCTTTGGACTCCGCAAGCAGTCAAACTCGCGGCGGATCCAAATTTTCATCCGGAGATGTCTCACGAATTAGTCCCCGACGGAACTGCAACGCCCTGGAGCAGCGGTGGAACGGAAGTTCAAATTCTGGACCTCGACCGTAGCCAAAACCCCAAAGGGTACATCCTCCCACTCGATGATATTTCCCCTCTGTACGGCAAATCGTGGCGCCAGATCGGTCTTGATGCGTTCGTGAATCATCACACGCAGGGCATCGCCGGCTTCCTGAATTCGCCATTTATCCTGCGACCCATTGCTCTTGTGCGCGAGGACGGAAAACCATTCGACCCGGCCACTCTTGCAGAGCCCTTCAGCAAGTGGACAGAAGAAGTGGCGCAGACGACTTGTGGGACAAGTAAAGGCTCGATGTGCCGCGCCCTGCAAGCACGCGAGGCGGACATGAAAATCGTGGCAGCGCGCAAAGCCGCAATGGCTCTCGATTGGAAGTCTTCGTCTACCTCTTTGGCGGAGGCCGCCAAGTTGCTCCGAACCGCGGTACCGCGATCGGGGGAACTGCTCTCGTGGGAAGGTTCTCTTACTACGGATCAGCTCTTCACGTTTTGGAAGACGGAACACCACCTCGACCGTGCTCTTGCCCTGGCTGCGGGTCTGCAGCTCACCGCAACGGCTGACTCCAACAACGTTGTGGCCGACCAGCCTGTCACCATTCACAGTTCCTCGCGTTGCCGCCCCGAAGTGGAATGTAAGCTCGGTAAAATCGAGCTCGGCTTTCTGGACTACTCCGAGCCAACCTGGTTAAAGGAAACGACACGTGAGAAAGATACGCCCGAGGATACAGTTCTCACGGCCGTCCTCTTAAAGGAGACTCGCCCTAGCGTACCCTTCGATGCGCAACTTCCCTTACCTCCGGTATTCGCAACCATAAACGAGCCAGTCACAATCGCGAATTACGAACTGATTGCTGCGGAGCCCGTAACTTATATTGCATCCACCTCCACAACGGTTATCCGTGTTCCTTTACGCGTCGTGCCGGCCTATACGCTCTCGATCGAACCGACACAACTCATCGAACTGCTCGCTGCCCAGCGCAAGCCGTTTGATGTGTTCTTGCGCGTGCATTCTTACTCCATAAAACCCGCGAAGGTTTCCGTCGGACTGGACGTGGCCGACGGCTTGAAGTCGAGTGCCCCGGTGGAAGTGGAGTTTACGGGCACTGGCGACCAGTACGCCAGCCTCACGGTGACGCCACCGGCAAAGCTGGATCCCGGGAACTTCCCCATCACCGCCTACGCTCTGTGCGGCAACCAAAAATTCGCCACCTCCCTCGAACCTTTGCCCTCCATGCCCACTATTCTGTGGAGCGAACCAGCGCAAACTACGGTCCACGCGTTCGACATTACTGTGCCCGCGAATCTTCGCGTCGCTTATATCTCCGCAGAGGGTGAACCTATCCCCGATGCGCTCGAGCGCCTCGGCATCAACGTCGGACTGTTGGACACTTCGACGTTGGCCTTCGGTGATTTTTCGAAGTATGACGCGATCGTGGTCGGCGTACGGGCCTACGAGTTGCGGCCGGAACTGGCGGGCGCTAACAAACGGTTGCTCCGTTACGTGTCAGACGGCGGCACCCTTGTCGTTCAATACAATCGAGACACTATCTGGGACAAGCTTCTGCCCGCTCCCTATCCCGCCAAAATTGGCACGCCCACTCCACGCATCACGGACGAAAATGCCGAAGTAAAATTCCTGAAGCCGGATGATCCTTTACTCACCCGTCCGAATAAAATCACCGAAGCCGATTTCCAACACTGGGTGCAGGAACGCGGTCTTTATTTCTGGAGCGACTTCGATTCGCGATATACGCCGCTTCTGGCCATGCACGACCCCGGCGAAAAGGATCTGGCGGGTGGCTTGGTGTACGCGAAGTACGGCAAAGGGACCTATATCTATACTGGTCTGGCGTTTTTCCGTGAGTTACCGGAGGGCGTCCCCGGCGCCTACCGCCTGTTCGTCAACCTCCTCAGCGCCTCCAAGGCTAGATAGCGCATTTTCCCGGATGGACCAACTAGGCACATGCTCCTGCTCAATTCTTCACACTGCGCTATCCTCATTCCTGTCCTTTAGGTCATCGACGTTGGCGTTCCATTCTCTGAGGGAGAGGCCGGGCGCACAAATTTCCGCAGGAGCGCATTGAGTATGAACAGCAAGCGAATCGCAGGGAACAGCAGCCGCCGGATCGATCGGATGGTCGGGGTGCTTCTTCTGGTGGTGTTCTGTCTGGCTTCGGCCAGCACCGCGTTGGCGCAAAAGAAAAAGAAAAATCAGGATGATACGCAACCCACTCCGCCGCCGAGCGTCGCGGCATCAGCCCCTGACGAGACCAAAATTGATTACACCATTGGAGAGTTCCTGGGAGCGTGGCAGCTTGGCGATATCGAGAAGATGCACAAAAATGTTGCCGATGACGTTTCGGTTGTCGCTGGTACCTGGACACCTCCCGCGGTTGGGTGGACGAGCTACCTCGCCGCGTATCAGTCCCAGCGCGCGCGGATGCAGCAGGTGCGCCTGGACCGCCAGAACACGCTCATTCGGATCGCTCCTTCCGGTCAATTTGCCTGGGCTTGCTACCAGTGGGACTTCAGTGCGGTGGTGGACGGAACACCGATGGCGGCGGAAGGGCAGACTTCGTTAGTCCTGGAGAAGAAGAACGAGAACTGGGTTATCGTGCACAATCACACTTCACTTGTTCAGGCCTCGCAACCGGCTGCTCCCGCGAGTGCCGCCCCGCGGGCGGCAGAACCCGCAAAGCCCTAGGTCGAAAAGTCCGAGCCCGTTGCCGGCTTAAAAGTTCTTCAAGCCGTGATAGACAAAGATGCCGGCAATGAGCAGAAGCAATACTCCGGACGTTATTCCACTGGTCAGAATCGGCCGGGAAAGCCCGTTGATCTTGGTGATCAATTCGCGCTGTTCCCTGGCCATGTGCTCTTCGGCGGCGTCGATGAAGATTTGATCGTCCTCATGGCTGGAAAGGACGCTTCGCCACGCAATCAGGATGAGGAAGATAGCGGTAACCACACCCCAAGCGATCAGCAGATAGAGCAGAGGTCCTGCCGCAAACGGAGCTCCAATGTCCATAGAAACCTCCCGTTGGAACCGGTCCCCGCTACCTGCTCGAGGCAGGTAGGTCTTCTGGGCGGGAGTATAGCACCGTGGGCTGAGAATGCTAGGAGCAACCCGAGCTGCGGACCGTAGCATAAGGAGGCCAAAAGGCTGGTACGTCGTCCGAGGCGACAGGCCTAGTACCTAGTACTTAATGGCCTTTGCGCGGGCCTGTGTGGCTTCTTTCCCCTCTTGTGGCCCTGCCTGCAGTTTTCGGCCGCATGTCACTGACTTCACGCCGTTCCGGACTTACCATGGCATACAGGTGCGCTCCAACCTGGAGTTCCTCTTTTCTTCCGACAGGAGTACTCAATATGCTGCACCGCGTACGGCTGTTCGTCCCACTCGCACTTTCCCTCCTGCTTTTCGCCTGTTCGAATGCACCTCGGGTTTCCACCACCGAGCAACAATTTATCGACGCAAAAAACAACTTAAACTCTTCGGATTTCAAGGCCGCCCTGGACAATCTCAACGGCACGATCAAATTCACGAGCAACGAAGCGCAACGCCAGCAAGCGTTGCTGCTGCGCGTTGCGCTGGTTACCGCTCTCGCCGACGCCGATGAGCAAATGGCGGAGGCGTATCATCTCGGCGCGAAACAACCCTCCGCCCAGTCGCAGACAGGCGCGTTCTACAAAGAGCGCTCCGACTATAACAACGCTGCGCGCACCTACTTAATGGACGCTATGCAGTACCTGATGGATCAGCGGTCCAAGTTGAGCGTAAATCCCGTGCCCATCGAGGTGGCGTTTCCCGGCTTTACCGGTGGAACGGATGCAGGGCTGGCCAGGATCAAGAATGGTCAACTCATTTCCGACGCCGATCGCCAGAATGCGGAACTGCAATTGGACCGCAACTGTTTCGCGCATGTGCTCGCGGGTTTCGCCGGTGCCGATCAGGACCTCAACAAGGGCCGGGAGATTTTCAGCGCGGGCAAGGTGGACGTCGATCCCCGCCTGTACATTATTGTTTTGAGCGACAATTTTCTCCGCATTGGCGAAATGTTTGATACACGCGCAATGAATGATCCCGATAAGCTCAGGACCGTCAACCAGGTTGTACGCGGCAATCTCGAGGTGGCAAATAAATTGCTTGCCGCCAAGCCCGACAAGGACCTGGAAACCCGCGTGAAGAAAATGCAGACCGACTGCGACAAGTGTTTGAAGAGGTTGGGCGCATAAATCCCAAGAACCGTTACGCCTAAGCAATTGCCTCGGATCGCCGATGGCAGTGAGTCTGCAATTCGGTCCTTAAGGAACTGATATCCAATTCGTTTCTGGCTGACCTCTGCCGCCAGCGCTACACTCCTGCCCTATTATGCCGCTTAGTGCAGGCACAAAGCTCGGGCCCTATGAGATTCAATCTCCGCTTGGCGCGGGCGGCATGGGAGAAGTGTATCGCGCGCGCGACACGCGGTTAGACCGCACTGTTGCTATCAAAATTCTTCCCGCGCATTTTTCTTCCGATCCGATTCGCAAGCAGCGGTTCCGAACGCGAAGCAAAGACCATTTCCACTCTCAACCATCCCTTCATCTGTGTGCTCTATGATGTCGGCCAGCAGGACGGCCTGGATTATCTGGTCATGGAGTGCGTGGAGGGCGAAACTCTTGCCTCGCGCCTTAAGAAAGGTCCGCTACCTCTCGAGCAGACTCTAAAGTGCGCGGCCCAGGTCGCCGATGCACTCGACACCGCTCACCGGAACGGCATCGTGACAAAGTAGTAGGAGACTTTCTTCTTTCGATCTCGAATGTCGAGGCGCTTCCATCCAAAAAGGCGGGCATCGACGGACCAGGCGCCCGGTCCGAGCATGGCCAGGGCGGCACCGAGGGTTCCCAATAGGATATAGCTCCACGGATCATGGGGATGCTTGAAGGCGCTCCAAATCTCAATATTCATCAAAGTTCTTTGTTCATGCTAAAATTACCTTAGTGCCCGAATGGCGGAACTGGCAGACGCGCTAGGTTCAGGACCTAGTTCTCGCAAGGGAGTGGAGGTTCGAGTCCTCTTTCGGGCACCAACAACTAATCAACCCTCCGGCCTGTACCTTCCCTTATCAATCCAGTTGTGACGAATTCTTCAAGAACGGCGCGGGGAATTGTCCGACACCCGCAGTTCACCTCTTTTGAGCAGGGGCAAATGCCTGATTTACGCAAACTGGAAACATGGGTAATGGTACGGGAGCTGAGCGTGAGTGGGCAGGTTGCTCGACTGACCGCAGTGTTTGGGCAACTCGCGGCGGAAAAGTGAAATCTCCAAAAAATTTGTGCGCACAGCATATGCCTACGCTGACCGGGTGGGATCTTTGGGTGCTTGGATCGGTCCTGCCGGTGTCAGTTCTGGTGTCAGTTGGGCTTTCAGAACCGTGCCCGGTGCTGCGGGGTGCTGCACGGATGCGGCAAAACAGAAGCTGCATAAAGACTGGCGATTTCGCAATCATGCGAGAGGCCCCGCTCTCCTGCGCGATGCTGCGTAAATGGCGAAATATAGATTCAGGAGCTAGTGGCCTTACGGTCGTGGAGGTTCGAGTCCTCTCTTGGGCACCATTTCCATCAAGCTACTTCCCTTAACTGGCTTAGGTCCGTTCCATGTCCCTTGACTTTCGGGTGTGCGCGGCATCTAACCCCTGTGCCGAAGTGCTCGCACGTGCCAGTCGCGCCAAACCCGTCTCCGCGAGCGATCCGTGAATCCTCCATGCTTGGAGAAAAGAAGAGTATGCGCAGCTTTGTACAGACCGCGGACGCCATCGGTGCCACGACCAAGAAACTCGAGAAACTGCGCTTGCTCAGTGACCTGTTCCAATCGTTGACCCTCGCGGATGCTGCACTCGCCGCACGATTTTTTTCGGCGCACGCTTTTCCCAAAAGCGATGAGCGGACGTTGGGAATTGGCGGAGCCCATCTTTCACGTGTGATCGCCGAAGCGGCTGGCAAAACAGGCGAAAGCCTGGGAACAGCCTACCGAAAGCACGGGGATCTGGGGGACATGGCCGAGGAGCTGTTGCGAACAACAAATCGCAAGGGAGATTTATCCCTCGCGGAAGTGGCTCGACTTTTCGAGGATTTGGCAGCCACGCGGGGTCAGGCACAAAAAACAAAACTTCTCGCGAACGCCTTTCAACGCGCCAGTGCCGGGGATGTGAAATACATCGTGAAAATTGTGACCGGTGATTTGCGGATTGGATCGAAGGAAAGCCTGGTGGAAGAAGCCATTGCAAAGGCATTTGAGCGGCCCCGCGCACGAGTGCGCCTCGCGAACATGATGACGGGAGATATCGGTGAGACCCTGACGCTGGCGGCGGAGGATAGGTTTGAGCGCGCTGTCGTTCGATTGTTTCATCCACTGGGATTCATGCTCGCTGCACCCGTGGAGACGCCAGAAGACCTATTTGAGGAAGAGCTGGCGGAGCGGGAGGTCCCCTCGTTGTTGGTGGAAGAAAAGTACGACGGCATTCGCGCGCAAGTGCACAAGGATAAGAACGGCAAAGTACGGATTTTTTCGCGGACGCTCGATGAGGTGACCGAGTTTCCGGAACTTCTCCTGCCCATCAGCACGTTGCCGGGGGAACTCATTCTCGACGGCGAAATTCTGGCGTGGCGCGATGGACGGCCCATGCCGTTCACGGAATTGCAAAAGCGGCTAGGGCGGAAACACCTGGACCTGTTTATACAAAATGACGTTCCGGTGAACTATGTTGCGTTCGACTTGCTCTATCAGGACGGCACATTGTTATTTGAGCAGTCCCTGATGGAACGGAAAGCCCGCCTGGAGGCGCTTCGTGCGAACGCTCCAGAGGTGTTGCGCGCGGCTGGACGTACCGAATGCAAGACCGCCCAGGAAGTGCAAACTGCGTTCCGCAATTCGTTGGCGGCCGGACACGAAGGCATTGTGGCGAAGGTGGTGAACTCTCCCTATACGCCCGGGAGACGCGGCGGTTTCTGGTTCAAGTTAAAAGAGCCTTTTGCGACCTTGGATGTGGTTGTGACGGCCGTTGAATATGGCCACGGAAAGAGGCACAAGGTACTTTCGGATTACACGTTCGCGGTGCGCGGTGGGAATAGTCTGTTGAATATTGGGAAAGCTTATTCAGGTTTAACGGACGCGGAGATTCGCGAATACACCGATTTCTTCTTAAAACATACCGTTGAAGATCAGGGATATCGACGGACCGTGGAACCTCTTGTTGTGCTCGAAGTGGCCTTTAATAATATGCAGAAATCCGGCCGGCATGAGAGCGGATACGCACTGCGGTTTCCCCGAATTGTGCGGATTCGCAAGGACAAGGCCGCAACGGACATCGATACACTGGAGACGGTGGCGAAATTATTTGCCCGCCAGACGGCGGCGTCGCGAGAACCATAAGCGGTTACAGGTCTCGGCAGTGGGTAACGGAACGCTGAGTTTCACTCTGCCGCGAGATAAACATACCGCACAATGAAAAGTATCGTCAGCAGCCACAAGAGCATACTGACATCCCGAACCTTGCCCGCGGCGACCTTTGCACCGGTGTAGGTGATCACGCCCAAGCTCAATCCTGTGGCGATGCTGAACGTTAGAGGTGTGGCAATCAGTGTTACGAAGGCAGGAAATCCTTCGCTCAAATCCTTCCAGTCCACTTTCGCCACTGATTCCGTCATCAACGCGCCCACGACAATCAATGCAGGTGCTGTAGCGAACGCGGGAATCGCCGCAGCCACGGGTGAAAAGAACATGGCCGCCAGAAACAGGCCTGCCACCAAAATGTTGCTCAGTCCGGTGCGTGCCCCTGCAGCAACTCCGGCAGCGCTTTCGATATAGCTGGTTACGGTAGATGTGCCGGTCATGGCGCCGAAAATGGTGCCAATGCCATCGGCCAGCAAAGCGCGGCCCACGCGCGGAATCTTTCCGTCCTTCACGAACCCGCCCTGTTCGCACACGCCCACCATCGTCCCCACGTTGTCGAACAGGTCCACAAAAAGAAAAATAAAAATGATCTCCACAAGACCCAGGTGTACCGCCCCTTTGACATCCAAGTGAAGGAACGTGGTGGATGGGTGAGGCAGGGCCAGCAGCGCCGAAGGCCAATGCGACAGTCCACGCACAATGCCGAACAACGATGTCCCCAGAATTCCGAGGAGCATGGCCCCGTGGATGCGCCGGACCATCAGCACGAGCGTCAGCACAATCCCCAAACATGCCGCTTGCACCGCTGGGTCCGCAAAATGGCCGAGTCCCACAAACGTGGCGGGATTCGCCACCACCAATTTCGCGCTGCGCAAGCCCACAAACGCGATGAACATGCCTATCCCCCCGGCGGTGGCATGCTTCAAGCTCTGCGGAATGCCGTTGACGATTTGTTCCCGCACGCGCGTCACCGTCAGCAGTACAAACAGCACGCCGGACATAAATACGGCGCCCAGCGCCGTCGTCCACGGCACATGCATCCCCAGGCATACGGAATAGGTGAAGTACGCGTTCAGGGACATTCCCGGAGCAAGCGCAATCGGGTAATTCGCATACAAACCCATAATCAGCGTAGCTACAGCCGACGCCAGACACGTGGCGAACACGACGCCTTCGGCCGGGATGCCCGCCTGCGACAGTATTTGTGGGTTCACCACGATGATGTACGCCATGGTAAGAAAAGTGGTGAGGCCGCCCAACATTTCCTGGCGCACGTTCGTTTGATTTTCAGTCAGCGCGAAAACGCGTTCGAGAAAAGGTGTGTTGGCCATGTTCGGGTGCGGTATTGAGAGAGCGAGAACTGTACGGGTGGTAGTGCGTTTCTGTCAATGAGGATGCGCTTCGCTTTTCTTAGCAATGTGCGAGTTCCCTGCTCTCTTCTCGCCTTTGCTGCAGACTTTTGCTCCATACGTCACAGTTCTGGTGACCTCATTGGTTTCCTAAAGGAGCCCAGCCGTCTCGCCTTCTTCGCTTTCGATCACGCCGGGTGAGTTGACGCGCCTCGTCGATGCCGCGGAGGACGCCCGATTGAGTGGCGTCACCCTGTTCACATCGTCTCAGCAAACGGCTGCCGCAGCGCTTTCTTCTACGGGCAAGCTCTATCGGGCGGCCGGCGCGGACGACGCAGCATTCCACTACCGGTATCCGATCGGGGGGTGCTCCAGCAAGCGGCCACGGAACGCGACTACTTCCTCCGCGCCATTCTGGTTGTCGGGGAAAAAGGCCACTGGCCCGTAATCAATTACCGCGACCGGCAGTACGGCTACGAAGCCAGCAGTTTCAATCGCGATTCCGGCAAGCCGCCGATCACATTGATTATTTCCGACAGCCAAGGGAATTATCGAGCGACCACATTCGAATCCGCCCTGCCCTACGCATTCAGCACTGCGAACTTCATGCCGCAGGCGGTCAAAGATTTCCTGCGCACGCACCAGCCTCCTGCCAAGAAATAAATTCCTTAATCTCGAAACTCCCCAAATCCAATGCGCAGTTGCATGGTATTGATGCCCGGGTTTGGGTTCGTCATTCCCGCATTGGAGATGTGCTGAAAGCGCACTTCGGCGCTGAAGTTGTGTTTCTTTCCCAGAAAGTGCGCGCCAATGCCGCCGCTGGTGGTGAAGTTAATCTGAGACGTGCCTTCGGGCACTTTGGTATTTGTGAATAGGGCCCCGCCTTCGATCTGGAAAAAAGGTTTCACCTTTTTCGCGGAACTGAAAATCCACTTGAACGCAAACGGGTCAACGCTGCCGCCATAAGCCGTGTTCGTTTTCTGTGTGATCACCCACACGGGCACAACGTCGAAGGCATACTCCAACTGACCTTTCAGAATCCCCGGCCCGTGTGGGGCCGTCAGAATCAGGCCGTACCGCAATCCCAGATTCCACACGCCGGTGCCCGATTGACTGCCATTGATCCCATGACCTCCTCCGGTCCAAATCTGCAACTCGCGCGAGGAATTTTCCGGGCTAGCCTGGGCATTCAGCCTCGGCGCACGGACCACACCGATCAGCGTGAATACGGCGATTCCAAGAAGCGCTTTCGTCACCTGGTCTCCTTTTGCAGCAAAACGCAGCAAGTCCAGCACAATATCTGAATCGCAGCAGACAAACAATCTTTGGATATAAATTGGGAGTTTGTGAGTGAGGAGAAGAAAAAGAAGGGAGGCAGGCCAGGTCTTCCCGCCTCCCCTTTATTCCTCTTTCGAGGAATCCGATTAGCCTGACGGAGGGCGGCTAATCGGTCGTGTGTTGGCCTGCCTATGAAATGCCCGCGGCGCGAAAATGGTTACAAGTATTTTCGAAAAGTGCATACAATGGCTGGCGTACCCTTTCGCCCCCAGGAAAGGTGCTTTCCATGCCTCGCCCTTCTCAATTAAGCATCGATAACATCCTTCGTTTTCTTCAACTTAGAAACGACCCCGTTTCTCTGGAGGACCTTTCCCGTTCGCTTCGCCTCAAGAAAAATGCGCGCCGGCCGCTGCTCCAGATGCTCGAGAAACTAAAGAAACGCGGCTTGCTCGAAGAACTCACGCACGGCCGATTCCTTGCCCGCCCATCACGGAAGGTGCCCGCTGCTGCGGCGGACCGTACGCAAGCGCCTGTCGGAACGCCGGATAAATTCTCGCAGCACAAGGCGACGTCGCGTGACGAAATCAAGGGCCGGCTGGTGCTGCACCAGGATGGCTACGGCTTTGTCGTACCGGACGTGGCTCTCCCTAATGTTGATGGCGACATTTTCATCCCGCGGGATTATGTCGAGGATGCCATGCACGGCGACACGGTGATCGCCCGACTGGCGCGCCTCAGCGGTCTTCCCGGAGCGCGTCGGGCGGAGGGCCGCATCGTTCGGATCGTCGGCCGGGCACATCCCTCGGTAGTGGGACTGTTCCGTTACACCTCGCAGGGTTGCATCGTGGTTCCCTACGACACGCGCGTTCAGCACGATATCGAGTTGCCCCCCGGTGAGGAACTTGCCCCGCTCCTTCGCGAGCGGCTTCTTCCCGGCAAGAAAGAACCACCGGGGCGTGGCAAGCGTTTGCCGCACATTCCCAAACTCGATGGCGCTGTAGTCAACGCCGAGCTGTTGCATTACGGACGCGGCGGCACGGCTCCGGCAGGCCGCGTGGTGGAAATTGTCGGGCGGCCTGGCGATTTGGGCGTCGACACAGAAATCATTATCCGGAAGCACCACTTGCCCCACATCTTTCCCGCCGAGGTTCTCCAAGAAAGCGAGCCCCTGGCGCACGCCGTTACCGAGGAAGAACGCGCGGGTCGCGAAGATTTTCGCGAGTTGCCCATCGTTACCATTGACGGAGACACGGCACGCGATTTCGACGATGCCGTTTATGTTGAGCGCCGCGACGATGGCGGTTGGCTCCTGCAAGTTCACATCGCTGACGTGGCCCACTACGTCCATCCCGAATCGCCACTCGATCGCGAAGCGCGCCTGCGCGGTAATTCCGTTTACTTTATTGACCGCGCCGTTCCCATGCTTCCCGAAGCGCTTTCCAACGGCATGTGCTCGCTGAATCCCCACGAAGAACGATTGGTGATGAGCGCCATCATGCATTTTGATGCAGCGGGCCGTCCGCTGACTGCCGCGATGGTTCCCGGGGTGATCCGTTCCGCGGAACGCATGACCTATACCAACGTCAATAAAGTGCTTACTGGCGATCCGGAAATGAGCGAGCGCTACGCCCACATGCATCACCATTTCCGCGCAATGAAAGGTCTGGCGCAGCTTCTGAATTCCCGGCGGAACGAAAATGGTTCCATCGATTTCGACTTGCCCGAACCCATCATCGAGTTCGATGAAAAGCAGAACATGACCAACATCGGGCGCAGCGAACGCAATGTGGCTCATCGCATCATCGAAGAGTTCATGCTCGCCGCGAACCGTGCCGTCGCGCATTATTTGCTCTCGCGGGGCATCCATGCCCTTCACCGCGTACACGAAAAACCGGATGCGCGGAAGGTGCTTGAATTCGAGGAACTGGCGCGCGCGTTCGGCTACTCCCTCGGAGTCGAAAACCTTTATCAGCGCGAAGTCGCGGTGCGTCACGGCAAAGTGCCTTCACCTGCAAAAGCGGGCAAGCCCGAATCGCGCGGGCACGGACGCGAACGCCAGCAGCGCATTTCGCTTCCCGGCACCGATATCAACATCACTCCCCAGCACTATCAGAAGCTGGTTGCCAAGCTTTCCGGCCACCCGGAAGAACGCATCCTTTCTTACTTAATGCTGCGTTCGCTGAAGCAGGCGCGCTATGCCGCTGATTCTCTCGGCCACTTTGCGCTGGGCTTCGATGAGTACACGCACTTCACTTCGCCGATTCGCCGCTATCCGGATCTCATTGTGCATCGCATCCTGAAGTGGGCGCTGGCCAACCCTGACGCCAAGGCTCCTTCCTACATCAAGCCTTCTGTAGGCGTGGAAGCGGCTCTTTATTCACAGAAGCATTTGGAAGAAATCGCCGCGGAAACTTCGGAAACCGAACGACGCGCCGCCAACGCCGAGCGCGAACTCATTGCCTGGAAAACTGCGCAGTTCATGGAACAACATCTTGGCGACGAATACGAGGCTCTGATTATTTCCGTGCAGAAGTATGGCTGCTTCGTCGAGCTTTTCGAGGTTTTCGTAGAAGGCCTTATCCCTATCGGTGCTTTTGAAGAAGTTGCGGGCGCCCGGTGCCTTTATCGCGAGCGCGACCATGTCATCGTTACCGTTCCTGGCAACGAAGGGCGCCGCAGCCGAAGCCAACACAAACGCATCAACGCCCTCGTCTGGAAACTTGGCGACCGCGTGCGCGTCCGCGCTGAACGCATCGATCCTATGCGCCGCCGCGTAGAATTCGCGCTCCTCCTTGGTGCCTCTACCGCATCCGCGTAAGGCTGACGAGCACGTGTTTCAAGAAGCTACAGGGATAGTGCGAAGGCTAAAAAAGGTGGTTCTCTGTGCTTCAGGCCGTGGCCATCTTGACTCGTTCTTCCAGGATAACTCGACGCAGTCTTCTTAAATCCTTCAGCAGGTGTTCGCTGTTGCTCATATGCGCGGTGAGCCGTTCGAGCTTGTATCTTACTAATTCGAGTGCTTTCTTTTTCCTGGCCAGTCCCGGCTCACTCATGACCACAATTTCTGCTTCCACCTGCTGCTGCGCTTCCTGGCAAGCTGCCAAGAGATAGGTCACGTATTCCAGCGCACTTTCGATGTTGCCGAATGGCGTTTTTTGGTGGTTCACGATGTTTCTTCCTTGAAAAGCGATCCCGGCCCCAACCAAAGAGAAGTTGCAATTCTTTCACCAGCGCCGCGATTGCGCGCAAAGGACTTACAACATCGTATTTGGCAAGTGACACGATCGGACTCCTCGCTTCTACACTTTTCGACCCCACGCGGTTCGTGTGCTGCGTCACATCGCTGGTGTTCGACCGTCACTCGATTTCCTAAGGGGCCTGCCGCATCGGCAGAGCGATCTTGGTTTCGTTGACTCCCGAAGGAAACAGATACCGGGAGCAACTGATCCAAGCACGCATTGCGGCTGACGAAAAAGTGCGCAAAGCCCTGACTGCGGAGAAGCGCGGCGACCTGCTGCGTCTGCTGAAAGTTGTCGCGGACCTGGAATTGTATAGCCTCTGGTTGACCCATCCGCCGTGTGCCTCTACCATCTCTTTATGTCACGCAAACTACTACTGCTGGCTGCCTTCCTCTTTTCTGTTTCCTCTGTTTCGGCGCAAACCGTCGAGGACATCATTTCCAAATACCTAAACGCGCGAGGGGGCGTGGACAAGATCAAAGCGGTGAACACCGAGCGCGTCACCGGCACCATTTCTTTCGGCCCGGATGCCCAAGGACCTTTTTTCATCGAACGGAAGCGCCCTCTGAAAATGCACATGGAAATCACATTGAACGGACAATCACTGACCCGTACCTATGACGGAAAGTCGACCGGCTGGATTTACAACCCGTTCTCGCCCAACC
Source organism: Candidatus Acidiferrales bacterium (assembly GCA_963775865.1). Classification (GTDB taxonomy): domain Bacteria; phylum Acidobacteriota; class Terriglobia; order Acidiferrales; family UBA7541; genus Acidiferrum. The sequence continues at coordinate 254,369 of CAVZKU010000006.1, forward strand.
CTGCGGTCGAGCCTATGAGCGATTACGACCTTCGTAATATTTTCGATGAAGCTGACTTCGACGGTCCTTTCGTCGATTACAAGGAAAAAGGCAACACGATTGAATTCGTCGATAAGGAAGAAATTCTCGGCAAGCCCGCCTACAAACTGAAACTCACCAACAAGACGGGCGATATCAGCTTCTTTTACTTTGACGCCACGACTTCTCTGCTCCTTAAGTGGGAGGGCACCCGCAAGCTCAACGACAAAGATGTGCCTTGGGAGTCCTTCTTCCGCAATTTCCGCGAGGTCAACGGCCTGAAGTATCCATTCCTGATCGAATCGGATGCGCCCGGGACCGACCAGACGCAGCGAATCATCGCCGAAAAAATAGAAGTGAACATCCCGCTCGATGACGCGCGATTCGGGAAGCCGACCCCGCCCGCGCCGCCCCCCGCGCCTGCCGCGCCTAACGGCGAAGCGCCCAAACCCAACTGATCCCGCGGCACGAACCACGATGCGGGCTGCAGCTTCAGAACCAAATTCTCCCGACGCTTTGGGTCTTTGTGCCAATTGTGTTCACGCCCGCCCTATCGCCTCCTCGCGTGGCTCCCAATTTCTGCTCTGCCAGCTTTCGCAGACGGATCCTAACTTCCCGAGATATCCACGGCTTCCTGTTCTCAGTTGCATCGGATACACTGCAAAATCATTGTGATTTTTGGGATGTACGCAGTACTGTTGCTTGTATATATTTCTTAGTGTACTAGGCATGCAGGAGGTTTCTGTGTGCTCTCCCTCGCTTCTTCGTTTCCACTTTGTCGTGTCTGCGGTCTTCCTGGTGTTTTCAGCTTCCCGAACGCTTCCTGGGTGCAATCAGTTAGGATCACTCGCCCTGCTCCTGGCGCAACCGTGGAACTGGGGGGAGCTCCTGTCGGCGGCACGCCGCTGGAAAAGAGTTTCTCGGGAGGTTATTTCCACGGCACAAAGACCGCGTTCGGCCAACGGCTCGAGCACCCGAGGGTGGCCCGTGTGGCTTTGCCCGGGTACATCAACGCAATAGCTGAACAGATTTCAAATCCTTCAAAACCAAGCCAGAGTATTCAGCCGTTCCGTTCCCCCCTGCATCCTCGACCCCGCCTTCAAGATGGGTTTGGTTACTCCACCCTGACTTCCGATCTAACTTCCGCCGAGAGCTCAGTTGACGCGAGGTTTCTCGGCAACGCACCAGCTGCCTTCAAGCATCCGGCTGGCTCGCAGGCGGTTCGGGTGTAATCTCCCCGCCAGGCTGACTATGTAGGTCTGCTAGAAGCTACTAGGTCCAGCAGTCTCACTATGACTGCAATATTCCAAACCCCCAGTGGACCCTAAGGGTTCCTCATCAGGTTCCTCATCAGGTTCCTCATCATTGCCGCGCCCCGTTCTCTGTGCTAGCATCCCCCCGTTAAGAAGAGCGGACCAGGGATTCTTCGATTCTCCTTCGCCCCGCTTCACGGGACCCAGGGTAGGGCCGCGCTCTCCTTCAAAAACTACAACCTCGCCAGGCGCGGGCCCGCGCCTGATTTTTTCGGCGGACCATCGTCCGGTGACCTTGTAAGCCACCCCGACGCGGAGGACTGTCATGAAAATCTACCAAACCAAGGACATCAGAAACGTTGGCATTGTAGGTCACGGCGGCACCGGCAAGACGCAACTGGTGTCGTCGTTATTGTTCACCGCCGGAGCGACCCAGCGCTTTGGCAAAGTTGCGGAGGGAACTACCACCACAGACTGGGACGACGAGGAAATCGCGCGAAAAATTTCCATCCAAACCGGTCTTGCCTATGCCGAGTGGCCGTGTACCCTCTGCTCCGGCAATACCGTCAAAGTCAATCTGATCGATCTGCCCGGCTATTCCACCTTCATCACAGAGACCAAGGCCGCGCTGGTTGCGGCTGATGCCGCGCTCATCACCGTGGACGCGCACGTCGGTGCTCAGGTCACGACCGAAAAGGTTTGGGATTATTGCGCCGAATACGATATTCCCCGCGCCTTCGTCCTCACATGGATGGATCGGGAACTCTCCAGCTTCGAGCGATCCATGGAGTCTCTTAGCGAATTGTTCGGGCGTCAGGTAGTCGCGCTGCAGATGCCCATCGGCAGCGAAAAAGGGTTCCGCGGCGTGATCGATCTCGTCTCCATGAAGGCCCATCTCTATACGCCAGAGGGCGATGGCAAGGCCACGATCGAGAATATTCCGGACGCCTTGAAGGATGACGCAGAAGAGGCGCACGAAAAGCTGGTGGAAATGATCGCCGAAGGCGACGACGAAATGATGGAGGAGTTTTTCCGCGAGGGCACCATTCCGGTACAGGATCTGATCCCCGCGGTTCGCAAAGCCATCGTGACCGAAAAAATCGTGCCAGTGCTGATGATTTCTTCCACGCGCAATGTTGGCAGCGCCAGCCTACTCACCTTTTTGGCCGATGTTTTCCCTCACCCTGATGAGCACGCGCAAGTCGGATTCAAAGAGCCCGCCGGCAAAGGCGACCGTATCGATCGCAAGTATGACGATGCTCAGCCGCTTTCACTCTTCGTGTTCAAGACGCTGGCCGACCCCTTCGCTGGACGCATCAACTACTTCAAGGTGAAGAGCGGTGTCCTGAAGAACGACGCGACCGTTCAGAATTTCAACCGCAATCTTCCTGAGCGTTTGCAGCACATGATGATCGTCCAGGGCAAGCAGCTCACGGAAATTCAGGAGCTGCACGCCGGGGACATCGGCGCTATCGCCAAACTGAAGGAAACCGTTACCGGGGACACATTGGGCGACAAGAATTCACCCATTTACTATGCGCCCGCAAGTCTTCCGGAACCTTCCATCACCTTTGCTGTCGAACCAAAGTCTCGCGCCGATGAAGATAAGATCGGCGTGGCCATCCACAAAATCATGGAAGAAGATCCCGCATTGCGCTTCTCCCGCGACCCGCAAACCAAGGAGTTCTTGCTCGCGGGTAATGGCCAGCAGCACGTGGAAGTGGTTGTCGCCAAGCTGCAGAAGCGCTACAACGTTAACCTCACGCTCAAGCCTCCCAAGGTTCCGTATCGCGAAACCATTCGTGGCAAAGCCGATGCCGAAGGCAAGCACAAGAAACAATCGGGCGGGCACGGCCAGTTTGGCGTCTGCCGCGTCAAATTTGAGCCAGCCGAACGCAACAAGGGCATCGAATTTGTCGACGATATCTTCGGCGGCGCGATTCCGAAGAACTGGATCCCCTCCGTCGAACGCGGCATTCGCGAATCCGCCGCTCGCGGCCATTTGGCGGGATTCCCCATGACCGATTTCCGCGCCATCCTCTACGATGGGAAATATCACGACGTCGATTCCTCGGATATTGCGTTCAAGATTGCCGGTTCGCTGGCTTTCAAGGAAGCTATGAAGCAGGCTCGGCCCGTCTTACTCGAACCCATCATGACCGTGGAGGTGTTTGCGCCGGATCAATACTCCGGGGATTTGATGGGCGACCTGAGCTCGCGCCGAGGCCGCATTGCCGGCAGCGAAACGCGGGGCCACAACGTCATCGTCAAGGCGCAGGTGCCCTTGGCGGAAATGCTTTCCTACGCCACAGACCTCACTTCCATGACGCAGGGTCGCGCCAGCTACTCGATGGAATATTCCCACTACGACTACGTGCCCGGCGAGCTGGCGGAAAAGGTGATCGCAGCGCATAAAGCAACTCACGGCGAAGCTCTCGTCGAAGAAGAAGCTTGATTCTCTGTGTTAGTTCAGAGTGGCCCCGCGCGTCTCTCAGGCGTGCGGGGCTTTTGCTTTACGTAGTCGCACACTGCCACGTTAACGTCATCACCGGCGCGGACGCGAACGGCGACGGAATCTTCAACGACCACCCCGACAACGGTCTGGCTCCCCGGAACTCCATGCACGGCCCCGTTCTGCGCAATCTGGACATAAACCTCGAGCATGATTTTCGGTTCTTCAGGGAAAAGCAGGATGCGCGGAAGTTGCCTGTGGCCCCCAACGTTTTCCACGTGCTCAATCATGCCAATTTCATTACTTACAATTGTGTTATGCGACCCCGCTTGTTCTAACCTTGCGGATGGGTGTGAAAACACGCCAGCTTGCAGTAGCACTGTTTGCCGTTTCTCATGAATGGCCTCCCCTCACAATGAATTCGTTGTAAAATCTGCGCGAGCTGATACTGCTCCACTTTGTCGATCGCTCCGCAAAAGGAGTTTCACCCTACTATGACGCGAAGACTGAGTACTTTTCTGTCTACGTGCGTTCTTCTACTGGTTGGCACTGCCGCCGCACAGGAGTTACCTACTGCCAAGCCCGAATCCGCGGGGCTCTCCTCGGAACGCCTGGAGCGTATTAGCAAGACTGTTCAGAGAGACATCGACGACAAGCGCATCGCCGGGGCCGTCACACTCGTCCTGCGCCATGGACAGGTAGTTTTTTTTAGAGCGCAAGGCATGCAGGATCGCGAAGCGGGTAAACCCATGCGGCCCGACACGATTTTTCGCATCTGTTCGATGTCCAAGCCGCTCACGACCGCAGCGGTGATGATGCTGTATGAAGAGGGCCATTTCCTGCTGGAGGATCCGATTTCGAAGTATCTTCCCGAATTCAGGAATCCCAAGGTGCTGATCAAACCTGCCAACGGCGGTGAATCTTATACAATTCCCGCCACAAGCGAGATTACGATACGGGATTTGCTCCGCCACACCTCCGGTCTCACCTATAAGTGGAATGCTGACCTGGGACCCCGGTACAGAGAAGCGAATGTCGCCGACGGCCTGCTTCCCTATGACGGCACAATCGGCGACAGCACCGAGCGACTTGCCAAACTTCCCCTGCTGTTCAATCCCGGGGAACGTTGGGAGTACGGCCTGAGTGTCGATGTTCTTGGCCGGCTGGTCGAAGTAGTCTCCGGCATGCCGTTCGATCAATTCCTGCGCGCGCGCCTCTTCGAGCCACTCGGGATGAAAGACACGTATTTCTTCGTGCCGGACAACAAGCTTGATCGCCTTGCTACGGCCTATACTTATTATCCGGACAAGGGCCTGAATCGTTTTCCGGATACGCCAATCGTCGAAGGTGCTTTTGTGTATTCGGCGGATTATGCTTTCCGCAGCCCAAGGAAGCTGTTCTCTGGGGGCGCGGGGCTCAATTCCACCGCCGCGGACTACGCGCGGTTCTGCCAGATGATGTTGGAGGGAGGCAAGCTCGGCAATGTGCGGATTCTGAGCCGCAAGTCTGTCGAACTCATGACCCACGATCAATTGGGAAAGATTGCGCCCGATCAGGCCTTCGGCCTCGGTTTCGGAATCGATGGAGTGAAAACACCTCTAACTGAACTCGGGACAACCGGCGCCTACAACTGGGGTGGTTTTTTCTATACGGCGTTCTCCGTGGATCCCAAGGAAGAAATGATTGTGATTTTCATGGGGCAACTTCATCCGACGGGCGGGCTGGAGCTCGACCGCCAGGTGCAAGAACTCGCCTATCAAGCCATCAACGATTAGTAGCGCCCAGCTCGAACAACTTTATCTCGACCTGTACCCCGTCTTGCGTTAAGGTTCACGGGTCAATCGGCGTCGCCGATTGCCGCCCCGCTGCATCTCCCAGAGGTTTTGCTCGATGTTTAAACACACACACGATGCCCTCGTCTGTGCTGTTCTTTGTTGGCTCGCGCCCTGCGCCTTCCCGCAAAATGTTGACCCGAAACCTGTTCAGGTCACCGCGGATTTCGTCTTTCCTCCCAGCCCGATCTTGCAGGTCGGCACCCAACATCTCGTTTATGAACTCCGCCTCACCAATTTCGGTTCCTCCCCCTACACACTCGACTCCATTGACGTAAAAGCAGGCGATCGCAGTTTCACCTTCTCCGCCGCCGACCTCAAATCCCTGGTCCGCCTCCTTGGCGACAAAACCGGCGGTTCGCCGAACCAGACCCTCGAGCCCGGCCACTCTTTCATCGTGTTTCTCACGCTCGAGTTCGACGGTGCGAGCGAAATACCCCGATCGCTTCAGCACGCGATCCACTTCACGGCGGAAGACAAGTCTCCGCACACGGTTCCTGCTGAGCTCAATGTTCGTCAGCGTTCGCCGATCATCGTGGCCGCGCCGCTCAGCGGACCCGATTGGCTCGCCATGGGTGCCACTGCACCGAACTCGTATCACCGGCGCGCGCTCATGGTGGAGGGAGGTCAGGCGTGGCTGGCCCAACGCTATGCAATCGACTTTGCGCAGTTCCACATGGTGGATAGAAAAGCCTTTACCTGGAAAGGCCCAGAAGATAAGAACGCGAATTATTTTTGCTACGACCAACCCATCCACAGCGTCGCGCCCGGAAAGGTTGTTCAGGTGATGGATGGCCTCCCGGAAAACGTGCCGCATTCGGGCAAACTGGCGATCGACCTGACGTGGCAAAATGCGGGCGGCAACCATGTGGTCGTGGACATCGGCTATGGTTTATATGCGTTTTACGCGCACATGCGTCCCGGTTCACTCACCGTGAAGGAAGGCGATATCGTCACGGCGGGCCAGATTCTCGGGCATGTCGGCAACACGGGAAGTTCCACGGAGCCGCATCTGCACTTCCACATCGTGGACCGCTCCAACTTCCTCTCCGGTCAAGGCGTGCCGTACGAATTTGCGAATTTCAGCAGCAGCCCCAGAATCGACATTCAGCCAATTCCAAACTCTGATGTGGTCACCTTCACCACCTTCGGCCCAATTCAGGCGGTACAAAACGACTATCCCCCAGAGAACGCAGCGCTCGTGTTTCCGTGAGGAGTCGCTTCAGGCGGGCAGAGTTTGCCCTGTCGTTTCGTGACCGAAGGGGATCAAAAGCAGGCCTACAACAAACGCCAACGAGGTAAGCGCTACCGGCGTTCCAATGGAATGGAAATTTGCAACGCCGGCTCCTACGAGAAAGGTAAACCCGGCGCCGATGAATCTGCCCGCGGATGTAGCGAACGCAAAGGCGCTGCCGCGGCACTCCGTGGGATATTGTTCCGGCAGCCAGAGGGTGTACATGGCGAAATTCGCGCCGCCCAGGCCCAGAAAGAAAAGGCACACGAAAAATAGATTGAGGGCATTCCCCGGCAGGTAGAAGACGTAGCCAAATCCAACCGCAATCGAAAACAGCATGGTGACGAAATACAGTGCCAACGTGACGCGCCGCCCCAAGCGCTCGGCAATCGGCGGCAGAATAACGCATCCCAAAATCGTAGCCACCGCGAGCAGCATGGTCGCCGCGGAAACCAGATGCGTCACCGGCATCCCAACGATCTTCTCGCGCCCGGCAATCTCAGTTACTGCCGCCGGCACGTAGACCGAGCCCGCCCACAATCCTATGATCGAGACCAGAACATAGCTGGAGTTCAACAATGTCCGGTTCCGGAACTCCGGCTGAAACAGTACCGCCAGCGGTCGCAGAATCGACCACTTCTGCAGCTCCTTCGCTTTGCTTTCCCACCGCTGCGGTTCCTTCACCCCGTAGCGGATGAAACTGACCAACAACGCCGGCAAACCGCCGAGAGCAAACATCGCGCGCCAACCGTATCGTGCTCCCACCAGATAGTTGGCCAGCCCCGCCAGAAAAAATCCCAGGTAATATCCGGTGTGCATCCATCCCGCAGCCGTTTTGCGGCGGTCTTCCGGCCACTCCTCCGCCACAAACGTTCCGCCCATGGCCCACTCCCCGCCGATCCCGATGCCAGCCAGAAACCGGAATAGGGCGAGCTGCCACACGCGCGTGCTGATACCACAAAGAAAAGTGAAGAGCGAATACCAAAGGATCGTGAGCATCAACGTGCGCACGCGCCCATACTTATCGGCCAGCGGGCCCCAAAGAAACGCACAACCCCAACCCACCAGGAAAAGCGCGAAGAGCATTCCGCCGTAATAGCCCACACCCGCCACATCACTGCGCAATCCCGATTTCGGCAAAAGGTCCTTGAGCGCCGGCACAAGCACCAGGGCGAAAATATAGGAATCCATGCCATCGAGCGCCCAGCCACCCCAGGAGGCGAAAAAACCGCACCATTGATTTTTGGTAAGAGGCGTGAAGGGCTGCTCGGGCATCGCGACTGGCCACCCGCACACTACTCAGTTCTGCTCGCCGCAGCAAGGGCTTTTCTTGTGAGATGAGCGCTATGTTTGTCGTCTGGCGAAAGAGGACCCTGGCTACTCGCGGCCTTCTCCAAAAGTGTAGATCAGACTGATCGACGGCCGGAGGTTCGTCTGCCCCTCTAAGACGACATTTGAATTGAAGAAGGAAGTTCGCAAGTAATCGGCTCCCACGCGCACCGCAAGGGACGGCGTCCACCGGTACTGGAAGCCACCCCCTCCTGCCCATGCAAATCGGTTCGCGTAGCCCAGCACAATTTGGCCATTGTTTTCAAAATTCACGCCCGTCTCTCTGGCCGCGCCCAAAAGCAAATGGGCGTACACATTCATGTTCCGCTTGCGTACCGGGTAGAAGACCGGGCCGGCCATGTACGTCAGCAAATCCGCGGAGTGGCCCGAGTTGAACGCATCAAAATTCCGCGCGTAGCCCAAATCCAGATTGATTCCAAAGCGGCGGCTGAAGTCGGCAGTCCCGATTAGGTTTACGCCGTTCATCCCCAGCTTGCTCTGTGAAGGTACGCTGGCGTCGACATAGGAATAGCCGACTCCCGCTTCGAATACTGGCGCCATTCCCGCCACCACAGGACCCTGTGCACGCGCCACCGGCGCCATGGGGAGGATCACCAGCAGTAGCATCTTCACGATGGTTTTCATGGATTCCTCGGGGAAGCCTGCGCTTCCTCGCCTCCGCTCCAGACACCCAAGCGACGGCTGCTGGCGTCTGCTGAATTCGGAACACCGGGGTCAAGGAGGGTTGGGTATTAGATTATAGGCAGCGGACGGAGGCAGACTCAACGCGATAAAGGTACAGGGCCGATTTTTAACTTATTTATTTTCAATGTGATAGACGACCTGTACGGCCTGCCCATAGGGGTGGATTCGCTGCGCGACTCCCGTCTTGGGGCCTTCAGGTCCACTTCGGCAGAAACATCCCCGTTTGCCTGGAATGCTCTTCAAATCCCGCACCAAACTCCTCCTGAAGAAACCGCTCTTCCCGGCGTGCTTTGAAATAGAACGCGGTGAAGACGACCGCCGCGCCGACCCACCCTCGCAAGTGCCCGTTGATCATTGCGGAACCAACCATCCCCAGCAGAATCCCGGTGTAAATCGGATGGCGAATCCAGCGATAGAGCCCTTTGCGGACCAACACATGATCCTTCTTCAGCGTGACCATCCCGCTCCAGTTGGAACCGAGGCTCAGTCGCGCCCAAATGCTGAGTGCGACGCCGGCCGCCGTGAGCAACAGGCCGGTTGTCCACATCGCAGGCACTCTCGGCACCAGCCGGAGATTCAACCAACCCCAATCGTTCAGGTGCCCAAACAACAGCCAGAACCCTAAAATCACTAAAATGCCGTGTTGCGCGCGCTCGCCCCAGCCTTCCAACTTCTTAGCTTTCTTCATGGAAAACCAGAGCAGCACCCACACCAGCAGCAAAAGCTGCCACAGCCGCCCAGCCCATTCCGTAGCCGTGTCCCCGGTCAATCCATTCCAGTGCATCGCCTGCTCCGCAACTTTCGTTCCCCAGCCCAGTACGATAAATTCATTTCTTACATTCTATACGTTTCTTCCACGGCAAAATTTCAGCGCCAAATTGGTGGTTGTCGCCTGTGGTTCGGTCACCAATAATCACAGCATGAAAAAATCCGCACAGTCTTCACAGCGGCCCCAAACTCGCGCGATTCATGCCGGCGAACCGGAGCGGCATGGCGTGGGAATGCCGGTCACGTCCGCGATTGTACGTTCGTCGACCTTTACGCTTTCTTCCACCGAAGAACTGAAACTTTGGGCCGAAGGCAAAAGCAAAGCGTTCATGTACACGCGCGATGGCAATCCCACGCTGGCGATGGCGGCAAGAAAACTTGCCGCGCTCGAAGGAGCGGAAGATGCCGTGGTCACTTCGTCGGGTATGGCCGCGATTTCCAGCACGCTTCTTACTTTTCTCAGCCAAGGCGATGAACTTATCTCTACCGCCCAGGTCTATGGTGGAACCTACCGTTTGATGCGCGATATTTTCCCCCGGTTCGGCATTACCGTTCGGCATGTGGAATCTTCGCTGGACGGCCTGGAATCGCTGCTGACTTCCAAAACGAAATGTCTATATGTGGAAACCCCCACGAATCCCACGCTGTATCTCGTCGATTTGCGCAAAGCTGCCGCCTTTGCGCGCAAGCATCGCCTGATCAGCATCGTGGATAACACTTTTGCCACGCCCATCCTGCAGAATCCCATCGCGTTTGGTTTCGACCTGGTCATCCACAGTGTCACGAAAGGCCTTTCCGGCCACTCCGACCTGCTTGGTGGAGTCGTTGCGGGCAAAGCCGAATACATCGCCCGTGTCCGTCATATCGTGTCCTGTTTTGGCGGCTGTATGGACCCCGAGGTCGCTTTTTTGCTGATGCGCGGCATCAAGACCCTTGGTGTGCGCATGGCCCGCCAATGCGAAACCGCGATGCGGGTGGCGAAATTCCTCGAGAAGCATCGCAAAGTCGCGCGCGTGCACTACCCGGGACTCAAGTCCCACCCCGATCACCCCCTCGCAAAAAGGCAGATGCGTGACTTTGGCTCTATGCTGGCGTTTGATGTGAAGGGCGGATTGCCCGCGGCGAGGAAGTTCTGCGATCGAGCCAAGCTTTTCTTATTGGCGGCCAGCCTGGGAGGCGTGGAATCCCTGATCATTCTTCCCATTTATGGTTCCCATTTCCGCATGAACAAAGACGAATTGCGGCGCGCGGGCGTCGAACAAGGGACTGTGCGCGTGTCCATCGGATTGGAAGACGCGCAGGATCTGATCGAGGATCTGCAGCAAGCGCTCCGTTAACTTTTCCGCCGCCATTTTCTCTTATCAGACGGCCGGCACTTCCGCCGGAACGTCCCACTCTTCTTTTTCCGGCAACATCGATTTCACGATGTCTTCCAATTCATGTGAACTTTTCACATGATCGGGGTAGTTGTGGGCCGTGAGGTCAAACGTGGAACCATAGCGGGCACGCACTGCCTGCAATTCTTCCTGCAAGCGCAATGCAATGCGCTTTGCATTTAAGGTGTCAGTTTCCGGCAGGACGATGCCAAACAGATCGTTGGATAGGCGGTAAATTGAGTCTGTTGGCCGCAGTTTCTTGGATATCCCCTTAGCGGCTTCGCTCAAGGCCGCCTGCTGATCCTCGAGCGAGGTGCGGCCTCCAGGCTTTGCTTTCACTAGGACCAAGGACATGGTCTTTTCCATTGTGAGCGCCCGCCGGAATTCCATGGTCAGGCGATCCCAGAAATACTTCTGGTCCGGCATGGATTTCAAGATGTCCGCACGCGCCTGTACCTGCAGAGCCACGTTTCGTTCAAGTTCAGCCAGCAATTGCTCTTTCAGTCTGTTGAAGGTCCGCTGACGGTCAAACAAATAGCCTACAAACAGCATCGTCAGCGCGCAGAACCCGAAGAAGGCTACGCGGAGCGTCCACTTGTTCCCCTCGGGATGCACAAAGACTAGGGGATACATGAACATAGCCAAGCCACTGGCCAAAACCAAGACAAACACCGCCGAAAAAATCGTGAGTTGCAGGCCCCGTCGTTCGAGCCGGTCGAGTTCTTCCCGATCTATTGCCGCCATGTTTCCACCCCGCTCTGTCACGCGGATGCAGTCCGCGCGCGCTCCTGGCATAGAGTCAGAATCCGCCGTGGGTGGGCGCTCCAGCAATAGCCCGAACGTACTTTGTTCTGAAAGAGATATGTCGCTTTAAGCACTCGCCAACGAAGACCCACTCGGCAAAACGAGGGCCGCGTTCCTCTTTAGGGATTGCTGCTCGTGCCGTACTCCGTTTGGTCGACAAACGACGCCGCCAGTCCCTGGGGCCCGACTGCCCATCCCTTCCCGCTGATGAACGTCACGGCGTTCAAGCCAGGAGAATCGATCGGCAACCAATGAATTCCATCGCGGCTCGTTTCTGCTCCATTCAGCCCCACCGCCACAAATCCGGCATCGAATGTATCCACACTCGATCGGTATCCCGATGGCATCGCTTCTGCCAAATGCCAGGTTTTTCCTTCGTCGTTCGAGTAAGCGGCGGTCTTTTCGTTGCTGTTCGGTTTGCTGTAATCGCCGCCAACTACCACCACAGTGTCACCCGCACGTGCCATCGAAAAAATCCCTTGCGAAGACTTCCCACTTAACACCGGCGTGTCGTGCACTTCCCAGGTTTGACCGAGGTCCGCAGAGTGAAATACGCGGGCTCGCGGCCCTCCCGTGGCGAAATACAGTTCCGATTTTCCGTAGAGCAACAGGCTTGAATTACTGGCCGCGAATGCGCCCTCTTGTGGGAGCGCCGCCGGCATCTGTTCACGGGGCAATTCTTTCCAGTGGGTGCCATCGGCGGTAGCGAGCAGCAGGAATTTTCCGTCGACCGGGTCACACAGAGCAAAACAACGCTTTTCGTCGAAGCATGCCAGTGCGTCGAGGAAAAATCCCTTCCGCTTGTCACTGTATTGCTGTTGCCAGGTCGCCCCACCGTCCGCGGACTGATAAATGCGGGAAGTTTCTCCCTCGCCGCTGGACATCACATATACCGTTTTGCCATCAAACGTCTGGACGCCGCGGAAGTCCAGTGTCTCTGCCCCGGAAATGTGCGCGGGTTCCCAGGATTTGCCGCCATCCGTGGAACGAACGATGGTTCCCTTCGACCCCGTTGCCCAGACGATGGTGGTGCTGTGGTGAACCACGACGGCCAGGCCGCGCAGATTTGCATCCGCACCGGTGGGTTGCACCGACCACCAGGAGCCGGTCGCCGCCAATAGCCAGAGCACGAACCTGGGGAGCGCACGCATGGCATGTAACTTTAGCAGGAATTCGGGCCGCTTACTTCTTGATGGTGGGGCCAGTCGTCGGGATCACTGTTCGAGCTTCCGGATGTTTCGGGCTCCAATCCTCGGGCGGGAACGCCACGCGCCAGAAGGTCGGGCACGCCACGGAAAACTCTAATCCGATTTCCGCTTTTCCCGAGCGGACGGGCCCGAGGAAGACCACGTGACATTCCTGCTCTTCCTGGGTGTGCTTGTGCTGCAGCAGAACCTTACTGCCACTGGTCAGCCGCGCCTGCAGTTGCACCAGCGCTCCATGGGCATTGATTGCCAGCGTGGAGGCTTCCTCCTCGAACGATTTGCCTTGGGCGTCATTTCCGCGCACTCTTACCGCCACCTGCATGAGGACGCGTTGGCTCCGGCGACGAGGACTGGGATGATTGGGAGGATTCGAAGTTGTGGCCATGGGACCTCGTTCAATTCCAATATACCTGCGGTAACGAGAAAGTCGAGTCTGAAGGATGGTGGCCGTATGCAAAAAGGACACCCAAAGAGAGCACAAAAGTGCTCACTGGACGGTGAAAACCTTCTCAATCGCCGCTCTTCGTTGGGTTAGCTTTCTTGGCTGTTTAGGTGCGTTGCTCGATTGTCCGATAGGGCCGAGTGTCATACCCCAGATAGACCTGCCGCGGCCGCGCAATCTTCTGTTCCGGATCGAGCAGCATCTCTTCCCACTGCGCCACCCATCCCGACATACGCGGGATCGCGAACAGCACCGGGAACATGGTCATGGGGAAACCCATGGACTGGTAGATGAGCCCGGTATAAAAATCCACATTGGGGTACAGCTTGCGCTTGATAAAGTATTCGTCTTCCAGGGCGATTCGTTCGCACTCCAGGGCGATTTCCAGCAAGGGATTTTTGCCCATCAATTCAAAGACTTCGTAAGCGATTTGCTTGATGATGCGCGCGCGCGGATCGTAGTTTTTGTAGATGCGGTGGCCAAATCCCATCAGGCGCGTCTCGCCGGCTTTCACCCGCTGGATGAACTCCGGAACCTTCTGCACTGAGCCGATTTCCATCAGCATGCGCAGCGCTTCTTCGTTTGCCCCACCGTGCAGGGGGCCGTATAGAGCCGCTGTTGCCGCTGCGGATGCGCAGAAAGGATCGACGTGGCTGCTGCCCACGCCGCGAATGGTGTTCGCCGAGCAGTTCTGTTCGTGGTCAGCGTGCAAGATGAACAGTACATCCAGAGCGCGCTCGAGTATGGGGTTCGGCCGGTAGCGCGTCTCACTGGTGCGGAACAGCATGTTCAAGAAATTCCCCGTATAGCTCAGATCATTGTCGGGATACACATACGGCATACCCAGCGTGTGGCGGTAGGCGAACGCCGCGAGTGTGGGCATTTTCCCGATCAGCCGGTAGGTCTGTTTCTTGCGGGATTCCGCATCAAAAATGTGCTTAGAGTCCGGATAAAATGTGCTGAGCCCGGCGATCGTCGAAATCAGCATCCCCATGGGATGCGCATCATAGTGGAACCCATCCAAGAATTTCTTGATGCTTTCATGGATGTACGTGTGGTGCGTGACGTGGTACTGCCATTCCTTCAACTGCGCCGCATTCGGCAGCTCGCCATTCAACAACAGATATGCCGTTTCCAGGTAATTCGATTTCTCGGCCAGCTCTTCGATCGGGTAACCCCGATAGCGCAGGATTCCCTTATCCCCATCGATATAGGTGATCCGGCTGACGCACGAGGCCGTGTTATTGAACGCCGGGTCGTAACTCATCATCCCGAAATCGCCTTCGTCCACCTTGATTTTCCGGAGATCGTTCGCGCGAATGGTGTCATGCGTGATAGGAAGTTCGTAGGTTCTTCCCGTACGGTTATCCGTAACCGTCAGAGTTTCGCGGCTAGCGGAGGTTGCCTCCATGGATTTCGCTTGCGTCGTTGGAAGAGCAGAGTCCATGCAAAATACCTCAATTCGGCTGGCCCGGAGCGGGGCCGTGTAGGAATACCACTTTACACCAAAGAAACGCGATGGGGAAATCAGGCGGTGCGGGGAGGGCGGTGCGGGAACGCCCCGAGCGAAGGGCTAAGAACTTGCGGGAAAAGGAGATACGCGCAAGAAAAGGAGAGTCAACTGTGCCTCTTGACAATAGTCGTTATAACGACTATTATTGGCGGGTACCCTGAGGAGGCCCTATGATTCGCATTCACAAAAGCAACGAACGCGGTCACGCCGATCACGGCTGGCTGGATTCCCGCTTCTCTTTTTCCTTTGCAGAGTATTGCGATCCCGCGCATGTGCAATTCCGCACGCTGCGCGTCATGAATGACGACCGCATCGCCGGCGGCGGCGGATTTCCCACGCACCCGCACCGCGACATGGAAATCGTCACCTACGTCCTGGAGGGGGCGCTGGCGCACAAAGACAGCATGGGCAATGGGTCGGTGATCGGTTCGGGCGACGTGCAATACATGAGCGCCGGAACCGGAGTGGCGCACAGTGAGTTCAACGCTTCGAAGAAGGAACCGGTGCATATGTACCAGATTTGGATGTTCCCGGATAAGAAGAACTATGAGCCGACATACGACCAAAAACACTTCTCGGAGTCCGAGAAGCGCGGCAAGTTGCGGTTGGTCGTTTCGCCGGATGGTCGCGAAGGTTCGGTAAAGATTCGCCAGAGCAATGAGCTGTATGCGACCATTCTCGGCGCGGGCGACACGGTAAAGCACGAGCTGAAACCGGATCGTCACGCGTACGTTCAGGTAGCACGGGGCTGCGTGAAGCTGAACGGCAAGGAACTGGAAACGGGGGATGGCGCGGCGATCTCTGAGGAGAAGTCGCTGCAATTGACCGGAGTGAAAGATGCGGAAGTGCTGCTGTTCGATCTGGCGTAAGCGGCAAGAAAACGCTAGACGAAATGGAGGCGGGACAAGTCCCGCCTCTTTTTTTGTGCTTTGGAATATTTGTACCGCGACTTTTGTTGACTGCTTTGTCGCGAATTCTGTACCAAGCTGCGCAGGATTTGCGGCCTGCTCAGGCTTTCACGCTGGGGCGCGTGGTCCAGGAAGCGGCGGCGCAGAGAAGGCCGATGACGATGGCGCCGAGCAAGATAAAGAGAGAGGTGGAGAGCGGTTCCGGCTTGGCGGTCATGAGATAAACGATACCGAGGGCAAGAAGGAAGCGCACCCGAATCAGCGTGGTGATCATGGGATCCTGCAGGCGTGCGAGGATTGCCTCGGTCAGCGCGACATTGCCTTCTGGCAGCGCGGCGCGAATCCGCTTTACGCGTGGCAGGATAAAGACAAATCCGATGCCGAGCGCGAAGACAATGGCGAGAAGCGAGGCGGAAATCCAGCCTTGGCGCATGCTTCCCGTGAGCGAGGCCAAATAGCCTCCGCTGAGGATCAGGAGCAGAAGGCCGGGACCGGAAATGGGCAGAGAGAGTTTGTAGATGCGCAGCCAGGAACGAGCCTGGTCGGCGGTGGCGGACCGACGCAGCAAGGAAGAAACGGCCCATTCGAGGCCATAGCCGATGAAGAGAGCGATCAAGCCTAAGAAGTGACTGAAGAGTGCAATCGCATAAGGATTCATAGCGAACCTAGTCTACAAGAGATGTTGTGCAGCGGCGTCGGGGATTTCTTTCACGCTGCGGGTCAAGATCATAGGGGCAATTCCTCCCGCGGTACAAGCCCAGACCGTCGAGCCTGTTTTCTATCGCAGAGGAAGCGCCACCCGCGAAAGGCACCCTTCGCAACACGGAGCGAACTTCAACCGCGGGTGCGCTGGAATTCGCGCATGTAGGCGACCAGAGCTTCAACCGCATCCTGACCTACGGCGTTGTAGAGGGAGATGCGCATCCCGCCGACGGAACGATGGCCGGGAGTGCCGACGAGGTTGGCGGCGGAAGCACCTTTGGCGAACTCCTTCTCGACAGCTTCGTCGCCGTTGGCGACGCGGAAGACGACGTTCATCAGCGAGCGGGAAGATTTCTCGACGGGGCAGTGATAGTAGCCGTTACTGTTTTCGATGGTGTCGTAGAGGAGCTTGGCCTTGGCTTCGTTGCACTTCTGAATGCCGGCAAGACCGCCTTCGCCAGCGATCCATTCGGTGACAAGGCCGAGAATGTAGACGGCAAAGGTAGGCGGCGTGTGATAGAGGGATTTCTCCTTGATGTGCGTGCGGTACTGAAGAATTGTGGGGAGGTTTTTATCCGCGCGTTCGGCGAGATCCTTGCGGACGATAACGAGCGTGACGCCACTGGGTCCGAGATTCTTCTGAGCGCCGGCGAAAATCAGACCGAACTTGGAAACTTCGACGGGACGCGAAGCAATGTCGGACGACATATCGGCGACCAAAGGCGCGGTGCTGGAAGGAAGCGCATGATACTGGGTGCCTTCGATGGTGTTGTTGGTGCAGAGATAGGTGTAGGAAGCATCGGGGGAGAGTTTGATTTCGTCGGCGCGAGGGACGCGAACGAACTTGTCCGTTTCGGTGCTGGCGGCGATGTTGTAGAGAAAACCTTTCTTCAGCTCGGCGATGGCTTTAGCGGTCCAAGCGCCGGTGTGGAGCACATCGATGGGTTTCCCGGGCAAGGCGAGGTTCTGCGGGACAGAAGAAAACTGGAGGCTGCCGCCGCCCTGGACGAAGATGACGGCATAGTCATCGGGGATGACCAGGAGTTTGCGGAGATTCTGTTCCGCGGCGGTATTGATGGCTTCAAACTCGGGCGAACGGTGGGACATTTCCATGACAGACATGCCTGTGCCGTGGAAGTCGAGAAGCTCCTCGCGGATGCGCTCGAGAACGGGTAGAGGCAAAGCGGCCGGTCCGGCATTGAAGTTAAAGGCGCGCTTGAGGGGTCGCGCGGGTGCAGAAGTGCTCACGATGTGGACAACCTTTCGCAGGAATTTGCGGTGCGTCCGAAGCGGGGAGAATCAACCCCTCGCGGACATTCGCTCGGGGTCAACGAGTGAACCGCTATATAGGATAACAGAAGAGCAGGCGGAGATTTGTGAGGGAAAGATGGAGGAAAGAATGACAGGGCGAGTGGAAAATGTGCGCGGCAAGAAGAAGGATGCAAAGAGGTAAGTGTGAGACGGGGGAATTTAAGTGGTGACTTGAGAGGGGAATAGGCCCCTACAGGAGAAAAGATACTGGGAGTGGAAGCAATGGTGCAGGAAGCAGAACACCGGCCAATCACTTCGTTAGGAGAAAAACTTCCATGATTCAGAAGATTCTGGTGACAGCTTCCCTAAGCGGATTGTTGCTGGTGGGCGCGCCGGTCCTCCTTCAGGCCCAAACGGCGCAAGGACAGCAGGAACAACAAGCACAACAGGCTACGAAATCAGTGAGCGGCAAAGTGACGAGTATTGGAGATCAGGGACACTCGTTCGCGGTAGAAGTCGAAGCCGGAGGCACGAAGCAGACTATGCAATTTGTCGTGGACAAAAACACGCAAGTGCAGGGGCAAGTGAAGGCCGGAACGGCGGTGGTGGTGGATTATCAACCGACGGACGGCGGACAGCTTTTGTGTGTTCGCGTAAGCGCGCAGCAGGGCTAAGGCAGAGGCAAAGTAGCAGTTAAGAAGTACAAGTGCGTTTGTGTGGCGAGCGGGCGTAGTGGTGTGAAGCCTGTTCGCCACACGCGTTTTCTGCGATTGGAATTTACAACGCGATGCCCATTTCACGATCAACTGCTGGTCTTCAAACGACAAACGGCCCTCCAACGAACAATTCTGCGCGTAGCGATCATTGCTGACAGGTATACAGGGCGCGTCCTGAAGAGCACCGCAAGCCTGACTTTCTAGAGCCTTCTGTTTCACAGCGTCAATCCACTTCTGAAAATCATTTTGGTTCATGGCGTGTTTCTCGATACACGCCATCGCCAAATCGGAAGTCGCATCAGGCACCTCGCTCTTTTACTGCTCTTGGGTCCCGCCCGGCGACACGTAGACCAATCGGATCTCAACTCCCCTCCAAGCGATTCCACCCACACCCTGTCCTTCTGGCAATGCAGGTGGAGGAGGAAAGAACGGCGATCCGTAGGGAAAAAGCGGCAGCCGGGCTGCCGCTTTCCAAGGTTAGACGGCGGTGATGAAGCCGGCTTCGGCGTTGGCGAAGCCGTAGGCCATGCGGGGGGTGTTGAAGGCGTAGCCGGGGTTGCCATTTTTGTCGAGGAGGATGAGACCGCCGGTGCCGTTGCCGCGACGCGCGAGGAGTTGCACGGCGGCTTGCGCAGCGCGGGAGGGTGTGGAGCCCGCGGGTCGCAGAAAATCGCAGGCGGTCTTGGCCAAGACGACTTTCATGATGGCTTCGCCGAAACCGGTGGAAGAGACGGCGCCGGTTTCGCAGTCGGCATAGCAACCGCAACCGATGAGCGGAGAATCACCGACACGTCCGGGGAGCTTACAGCACGTTCCTCCGGTGGACGTGGCGGCGAAGAGGCGGCCCTGGTCATCGCGGGCGACCGCACCGACGGTGCCCTGTTCGTGGCCGCGATGATGTTCGGCAGCGTGAGAATCCTTGCGGCAACGTTCCCAGGCTTCGCGCTCGGCGGGAGAGATGAGTTCTTCGGGATCGCAGAGAGGAATGCCCTTTGCGAAGGCGAACTGTTCGGCCCCCGCGGAGATGAGCATCATGTGGGGACATTTTTCGAGGACGGCGCGCGCGGCCTGAATGGGATTCTTGATGCGGCGGAGGCCGGCGACGGAGCCGGCTGTAAGGGTGGCGGCGTCCATGACGATGGCGTCGCATTCGACGTAGCCGTCCAGATTGAGGTGCGAACCGTAGCCGGCATCGAAGACGGGATCGTCTTCGAGGACAGTGATGGAGGCTTCGATGGCGTCGAGCGCGTGGCCGCCGTTCGAGAGAACGGCGTACCCGGCGTGCAGCGCGCGAAGGCAACCGGCTTTGCAGGCTTCGAGGGCGTCATCGGGGATGTCCCAAGCACCGCCGTGAACGATGAGAGAGGGTTGCATTTTTAGGAGGATAGCAGAAGTGCGTCGGACGGAGAGAGTTTCGGGGTGCAGAGGTCCGCGTGCTTGAGATTTCAGGAGATCAGAAGGGCAAGAGTGTAAGAGTCCAAGAGTTCAATCAAATGAAGAAGTCGAGGGCTAAGAGGAAGAGACCGAGGAAGAGGAGGAAAGCTCCCCAGGAGAAGCGGCGGCGGGGGAGCTGCGCGACGGAATGCAGGAAGCTGACGGGGATCACGCGGAGACGGGATTCGCCGCGACGTTCGTAGAAGGGGCCAACAGGAACGTAGCGGGAGAAATTGCGGCGCAGGGTGGAGAGCTCGTCGTCAACCCAGAATGTGAATTCCGCGCGGTGACGCCAAAGCATAAAGCCACCAAGAGCAAAAACCGTGTAACCGAGACACGTAAGAAGACCGAGAGTAGGACCTGAACCCCAATAAAACATGAGACCTCACCGCGACATGGCGGAAAGAATCAAGCTTCGTCGTGAATCGTGACGAGGCTTACGATTTCGAATTCTTTTTTGCCGGCGGGGGTGGCAACTTGTACTTCATCACCAACCTGCCGATTCAGAAGCGCGCGGCCGATGGGAGAAGTGGTGGAGATGAGACCCTTTTCGACGTCGGCTTCCTCGCTGCTGACGAGCTTGTATTCGACCTCAATGTTGCGCTGCACGTCAAGTACAACAATACGGGAGCCGTAACCGGAACGATCTTTGGGAATGTTGGTGAGATTGAGCATGCCCAAATCGCCCATGCGCTTTTTGAGCTGGCCGATTTTGGCGTTGACGTAGCCCTGGCGCTCCTTGGCGTACTTGTATTCGGCGTTTTCGGAGAGATCGCCATGAGCGCGGGCGACGGCGATTTCCCTAGGGAGTTCGACGCTGAGCTCGTGCTCGAGGGAGTCGAGTTCCTTTTGAAGCTTCTGCTTAATTCTTGCAAGAGGGTCAGTCATTCGCTCGCCACGTGTGTAGAGAAAAATGATGCGGAGCCCGGCAAGGCCGAACTCCGCTCGGAAACATTATAAAGGGGAGAGAAATGCGTGGACAAGGGGGAGAAGGGGCAGGGAGGCGAGAAAGTTGTAAATCTTTTGATTGCATATAGATAAAACGACCCGGGAGGCTCAGTGCACCTTGAGCTCCACGGTTTGGGAGATGGAATTGCCGGAAGCGTCGGCGATGGTCAGCGTGTAGGTAGTCGTTTTCTCGGGAGACAGGTCGACACAGCGGTTATGCGAGGGCCAAACCGCGCCGGCGGGAGGATCGAGGGTGACAGTCTTGGCGTTGGCCACGTCGTAACAGAGTTGCGCGGTTTCACCGTGACGAACTTCGGCGGGAGAGAGGTAGAGCGCGCGGATGGCGAGTTCCGAAGCGCCCAGTTGTTCGATGGCTGCGCGGTCGTCTTCGCGTTGTTTCTCGGCGGCTTTTTCGGCGTTGTGGCGCTCGTAACTGCGATTGGATTCGTAGCGGGAGACTAAGAGGTAGGAGACGTAGGCGAGCACACAAAGAAAAACAATCGCGGAATAGAGATAGGGATTTTTGAGGATGGGATTTGACGGAGGAGTTTGCTTGTCCATGCGTGGGGCTCCCGAGATGGTCTCACCGGCAGGATAGAGTAGAGGAAGCCGGGATGCCATCGGGAGAATGAATTAGAAGCCGAATCGGGCGCGGAGCGAGAGAAAAATTACGTTCGATGCGCGCTCAGGCGCTGTTAGGACTGAAGGGCGGCGAGCAAAACGTCGTAGAGGCGTTCGGCCACGATGGTGTCTTCGCCGGGTTGGAGCATCCACACGCCGACAATGATGGTGTTCGGTCCGCCTGGAAGGCCCGCGCTAGCGGGGGCGCCGCCGGTGCCGGGGTTGAGTTCGATGCAGGGAGTGCCGGCGCGCATTTTGTGCATGACATCGGCGGCAGAAATCTTGATGCGGTTCTGATCGTAGGTAATGAGCAGGTGGGGGACGTGGTTGGCAACTTCGGGAACGAAGGTTTGCGTTTTCACGGTGGGGAGGGTCTGCAGTTTTGCGGCAATGAGGTCGGCGCGCTTCTGGAATTCGGCCTGGAACGCGGCGTCATCCTGGCTGAGGAACCAGTCAACGGCAGCGACAAGACCGACGATTTCTTCCTTGGCAACTTTCATGCCGCGGCCGACGGTGTTGGAGAAGGGCGAATTGTTGAGTTTGGCAGCTTCGATGAGATCCTTGCGGCCGAGGAGCAGGCCGCTACACTGCGGGCCGCGCAGGCCTTTGCCTCCAGAAAAGGTGACGAGATCGAAGCCCATCTGGGTATAGTTCCAGAGATTGGAGATAGGAGGAACATCGGCGGCGGCATCGTTGAAACAGGGAACCCCGTGCTTGTGGCCCACGCGAATCCAGTCTTCTCGGGAAATTTTTCCGCCTTCGGCGGCGTTGAAGAAGTGAGTCATCACGGTTTTGTCGTTGAAGGCTTTTTCGTAGTCGTCCATGGTTTCGACTTCCACGTAACGAATGCCGCAGTTGCGGAGAGCGTGGTCGTAATCGTAGCGGTGCGCTTTCTGGACGATGACTTCGTTTTTGAGGCCGGTCATGTCGGTGGGAATACTAAGGATGGCATTCTTGTAGCCGAGAGTGATGCAGGCAGCCGTGCCAACGGTGAGCGCACCGGCAGCGCCGGAAGTGACGAGAGCGCCTTCGCACTTCAAACGTTTGGCGAGATAGGCGCCGGCGGCATCCTGGAGTTCGAGGAGATTGACCGGGTGTAAGGAAGCCAGGGCAATGGCGGCCTGGACTTCATCGGGCATGGTGGAAGCGGAAAGAACCGTGTAGGTGCCGGCGGCGTTGATGAACGGAGTGACGCCGAGTTTTTCATAGTAGTCGACACCTTTGGCGGATGCGGGAGCAGCGGAGAGGTCTCCAGCACGGAGAGCGGGAGCGGCACAGGCACCGACAGCTCCTGCAAATGCGGCCTGGGCACCTTTGCGCAACATTTTGCGGCGAGTGATTCTTTCAGACATGGAAGCCTCCTTGTGGCCACCGCCTCAGAAGGCGGTTCCTACAGAATTAATGGCGCGGGAAATCGTCGGCGGTGGATGGCTTATCGCCACCCAGGACCGGCGAAGTGAAATATTGTTGACGGGCTTTTTCCCATTCGACCATGCTGAGACCCGAAGGATCGTATACGACGCGGCCGGCGCGGACCGTCATGCGCGCGGTGATGCTGTACTCGCCATCCATGCGAGCCCAACCGCAATCGATATAGCCGTACTTGCCGTGCAGTTCCTGGATGACGGCAATGTCGGCATCCTTGCCTACGGTGAGGGTGCCGAGTTCCGGGCGATGAATTTCGCTGGCAGGATTCACGGTGCCGCGTTTGACGAGTTCGTTGAGGGGAACACCCATGGAGCGGAACTTCGACAGGACGTTGTCATAACTCAGGATGGTGTAATTCCCGATGTGCAAGTCGGTGGAAATGGAGTCAGGAAGAAACCCCTGTTTGACGGCGGGAACCGCGTTGCGAAACCAAAAGCTTCCGGCGCCATGGCCCACATCGAAAATCACGCCGCGTTTGCGTGCTTCGAGCAAGATGGGATTCAGTTTGCCGTCGGGAAGGATGATGGGGAATTGCTGCGCGAAGACGTGAGTGTGAATGTCGCCGGGCCGCGCTTTCTGAAGGATGAGGTCAGCGTAGGTGCGATCAGGCCGCGGCCAAAAATCGAACATCACGGGACGATTGGCGGCTTCGCCACAAGCCACGGCGCGATCGACAGCAGCCCAGGGCGTGTGCTCGCCATCCCAAGGCTTATCGGCCCAGTAGTGCGCGGTTTTCACGCCAACGATGAGATCGGGATACTTCTTGATGGTGTCGGCGCAACGCTTGACGTCCATTTCATCGACATCCTGTTCGAGACCCCCACTCATGCCGTTGGCAACGATGTTCAGGAAGGCGAGGACGCGAACCGTAGCGTGGTCCATGACACTTTCTTTTTCCTGAAGAAAGGATTCGGCGCCGGCAGTTCCGGCATCAACGACGGTTGTGACGCCGGATTGCAGGACGAGATCGGCGGGAATGGCATAGGGCTCAATGTGCGAACGCGCTTCCGGATCAAACCAATTGAGAGGCGCGCCACCATAAGTAATGTGCACGTGAATATCGATGAAACCGGGCGTGACGTACAACCCGGAGACATCGATAACTTTTCCGGTGGAGGATGCGGGAATATCCTTTTGCACGGCAGCGATTTTGCCGGCGGAAACAGCGACGTCCATTACGGCGTCAATGTGGTTGGCGGGGTCGATCACGTGGCCGCCTTTGAGAACCAAGTCGTAGGCAGGAGATTGCGCGTGGGCAGCGGGAAGCAGGGAGAGGAGAAGGAGAGTTGAGGCGAGATGAAGAATTATTTTTGCCGAGAGTTTCATACAGGTCCTTTCCATTTCCCTGCACAAGGAAACTGGGAGGGAAAGCAGGGCGATTGCTGGGAAATTGAGAACGAATCTGATTCTACAGGCTGCGGAGAAATTCCAGAGGGATTTCTCGCCCCGCAGACTCGCTCCGGAGTGATGCGGTTACGGCAGTTGGCCGCCCAGCAAAGGACTCGAGGGAGCTCAAAGAATCACCCAGCATTAAAACGAATCAATAGGAGTTTACTCAGTCTGGAGAAGAATGTCACCCACTCGTCCGAAAAGGAAAATGGGAGTAAGCTGGAGCTTCGAAAGAGAGTGTAGGCTGTCGCATTCGGAGAATGAGTTCGGAGCCAACATGGGCATGGATCGAAGGACATTTGTAAAAAGGACGTGCGCCGGGAGCGCGGGAATTCTTCTGGGAGGAGTTCCGGCGCTGCAGGCGGATGAGGTGGTGCAGCCGCAAGCGCCGTCAATTGATGTGCATGAAGCGCCATTGGCCAAGAAATCGCCTCTGGCGATGCCGGGATTGTATCCGGGGCGGGTCGTGGAAGTGGCGGACAGCCGATCGATCGTGGGGAATCGCGTATCGCAGCCAGTCGTACACGACATGCTGGAACGCGGGCTGAAGGAGTTGACGGGGGAGATCTCGGCACTAGCGGCATACGCAAAATTCATTGCGCCGAAAGATGTAGTGGGAATCAAGATTAATCCATCGGGAGCGCCGGCGTGCTGTTCTTCGCCGGAACTGGTGCGGGAAATCATCGCAGGCGTAAGGTCGGTGGGCGTACCGCTGCGAAATATCGTGGTGTATGACCGGTTCGGCTACGAAATGGATTTGGGAAGCTACCAGGCGTTGATGCCGCCGGGAGTGGGAGTGGTGGGAATCCAGGATGGGCTGCTGGACGCGTCGGGGTACGACGCGAATGTGTATTGCGAAGTGAATTTTTTTGGGGAGTGGGAGACGCGGTCATACATGGCAAGCATTGTGGCAGATCGCGTGGACAAGATTATCAACGTGCCGACCTTGAAGGACCACTCGGCGGCGGGAGTGACCGGATGCCTGAAGAATGTGGCTTACGGGACATTTAATAATGTGGCGCGGTCGCACAAGGAGCCGTACTCATTCACAAATCCCCTGATCGGGGTGATGTGCACGGTGGAACCGCTGCGCTCGAAGGTGGTGTTGAACATCATGGATGGCATGCGCATGGTGTGGCACGGCGGCCCCCTGACGCAGAATCCGGAGTTCATTTCCCCGACGGGAATGTTGCTGGTCAGCACGGATCCGGTAGCGATGGATACGATCGAACTGGAAGCCATCGAGAAGAAACGGCGGGAGCAGGGCGCGCCATCGCTGTGGGAACGGAATCCGCGGAGCATCACGAAGGATAGCTGGGAATTTTATGGGGATGCGAGCAAGAACCTGTTTTACCGGCAGCCGGGACACATTGCGGCTGCGGGAAAACTGGGGCTGGGCGAATCCGATTTGATGAAGATCGACTATAAGAAAGTGCAGATCAGTTGACGGCGATGACAGACAAATCTGAAGGGCCAGAGAGTCCGGCGGTATCAGAAAACGATTGGATCACACTCCTGAAGGATAACGCGCGAACCGGTGGACACGGCGCACCGGCATTGGCGTCTCCGGCAAAAGCACTGTGGCAGACACGCGTGGGAAGTCCGATTCGCACGGCGCCGGTGCTGCGAGAAGGGACGCTGTATGTCACGGCATCGAGAGGACAGCTGTACGCAATTCAGACCGACAGCGGCCGGGTACGATGGAAATTCGAGGCGGGAGGACAAATCCATTCCACGCCGGCGCTGAGCGGCAGCACAGTGCTGTTCGGTTGCGACGACGGCAAACTGTACGCGGTCAATGGAGAAAGCGGCAAAAAGGAATGGGAGGCGGCGAGCGAAGGAGAAATCTGGGCGTCGCCAGTGGTGCGGCAAGGCGTCGTGTTCATCGGCAGCGGCGATGGGCACGTGTACGCGGTGGAAGCAAGGACAGAGAAACGGCTGTGGAAAGCGGAGATGGGCGGTCGCGTGTATTCGACCGCATACGCCGCGGGAAAAAAGATTTATGTAGGTTGCGGAGATGGGCGCGTGTATTGCCTCGATGCGACGACCGGGAAAATTCTATGGACGGTGCTGACGGGAAATGGAATCGATTCTTCGCCGGCGCTGGTGGGCGACACGCTGCTGATCGGGTCGCAGGATTTTTTTGTGTACGCACTGGACGCGAACAATGGAACGGTGCGCTGGAAGTATGAGACGGGATTGGGAGTGTCGTCTTCGCCAGCGGTGTCAGGAGAAGTAGCTGTCGCCGGAAGCAAGGACGGCCATTTGTACGCCCTGGAAGTAGGAACGGGGAAACTGCGCTGGAAAGTACGCGCGGGGGAAGCGATTACCGGGCCAGCGGTGTTCGGCGATTCGTTCATTTATATCCAGTCGTGGGGACTGCAGGCGCTGGATGCGGCGACAGGAAAAGCAGTGTGGCGCGCGGGGCTGGGAACGGGCGTGCAGAACGCGCCGGTGATTGCGGGAAAAACGATGTACCTGACGAGCCACGACGGTGATGTATATGCGCTGGAATAGAGCGCTGGTGGCGGCTGGGCTGACGATGTGGATTCCGCTGGTGCTGGCCACTGCTCCGCAAACAAAGACGCCGCTGGTTCACAAGACAAAATACAGCATGGGCACGGTGTACGAGATTGCCGCGTACGATGAATCGCCCGAGCGCGCCGCGCAGGCGATTGACAAAGCGTTCGCGGAAATTGTGCGTCTGGATGAGGTGCTGAGCAACTACAAGCCGGAAAGCAATTTGAGCCAGTTAAACCGCAATGGGCATTTCCATGTGGAACAAGTGCCGCCAGATTTGTACCGGGTGATCGAAGAGTCGGTGAAGTATTCGAAGGTGTCCGGAGGGAAGTTCGACATTACCGTGGCACCGCTGGTGGACATGTGGAAGGCGGCGCTACGAGGCGACCGCGCGCCGACGTGGGCGGAGCAAGAGAAACTGCGGGCGTGCGTGGGGTACGAAAAGATCGAACTGATTCCGCCGGACAAGGTGCAATTTCATTCGCCGTGCCTGCGCATTGATGTGGGGTCGATTGGGAAGGGCTATGCGGTGGATCGCGCGGTAGAGATTCTGCGGGCGAATGGAATCAAGAACGCGCTGGTGGATGCCGGGCAGAGCAGCATCTATGGAATGGGCGCGCCTCCGGGAAAGAGCGCGTGGGTAGTGCATTTGCGGGATCCTTCGAACCGCGTGGATCCGACGGTGATGCTGAACGAGAACAGCGTGTCGACTTCGGAGCAGACGCCGCCTAGCTTGCTGGGCAACGAGACGGCGGGCCACATTATCGATCCGGAGAACGGGCAGCCGCTGGAGACGAACTATGCGCTGAGCATCGTGACGAAGACGGGGACGGCCTCGGATGCGTTGTCGACGACGCTGTTGCTGGTGGGCCCGGAAAAAGGGAAAGCCATCGTGAAGGAGCTGGCCGACACGGCGGCGATCTGGATTTCGGCGGATGGGAAGATGCAAACGGTGACCACGGGGCCGGAAATCCGACTCGCCGGACAGACGGAAAAAGAGCCGGCGAAAGCTGGAGTTGGGGAAGTGTGGCGGAGTCCAAGGGAAAAGCGATGAGGACGTTGCGAGGGTTTGCTTTGTTAGTTCTGGTGTCAGCGTTGTTGGCACCCATGGGTGAAGGCAAGGTGTATGTACGGTGGACGCAGAGCAGTTTGCCGACGGCGAAAGTCCTGGGCGTGAACGAACTGGTGATCCCGTGGAGCGATGAAGCGCAGAGCTTGGCGGCGACGGCACGAAAGCAGGGATATCACGTGTTCCTGGAAGCGACGCTGGAGCAGTCGACGGCGGTAGCGGAAGCGGGCGTGAGTTCGGGAGTCGCGGGCATTCTGCTGAGCGGTAGCGCGGCGGCAGAAAGCCAACTGGAAGAAAGCGCGGGCAAGTTGCGCGCGAAATATCCAAAGATGAAAATTCTGGTGGTGAGTGCGGGAGGGAAGCAGCCGGAAATGCGCGGATGGCTGGTGTTTCAGAAGAACGGAATTTTGCAGGTGTCGAGCCCGACGTCGCAGCCCTGGCTGGACGCGAATCTGGCGATGGTGCGGTACGAACGGGTATTTGAGATGGGGCAGTCGCCGCTGTACACGTTTTCGTGGGACATGAGCGATCCCCTGGTCAAAGAACGTGGACCGAAGCCTGCGGATTATTCACTGGCGGTGGCGGAAGCTGGGGCGTTTCACGCAGACTTGCTCCTGGAACTGCACGAGCAGCAGCAAAGGGGATTGGCAAGCGGGGAGAAGACAACGCTGGCGGATTGGGAACCTGTGAAACGAACGATTGCATTTTACGAACCAGAAAAGGAGGGAGAAAAGGAAGCGGCGGCGGTAGTCGTGCTGACGAATGACTATGATTCGTCGTACGAAGCGAGCAACCTGATGGCGCGGCATAATATTCCGTTTCGCGTGCTGCATTCGGAAAGCGCGAAGGCTGGGGATTTGGCGGGAGTGGATGTAGTGATTGCGTTTGCGGCACCGGGAAAAGAGTTGACGGAAGCGATTCGAGCGTTCGCCGATCGAGGGGGAGTTGCGGTGCTGGTGAATGTGCCCGGCGCATACCCGTGGAATACGTCCTCCGGCGGCCAGCGTAATGGAACTTCAGTCACCCACACGGTGGGAAAGGGACGCGTGATTGAGTTGGGAGAGCCAGTCAGCGATCCGGAGACGTTTGCGCAAGACATTCGGCGGCTGATGGTAAAGCAGGATGTGCCGGTGAGCTTGTGGAATTCGTTGACGACCCTGGTAGTGGAGTATCCGGGAGAGAAAGTGGGCGAGACAGTCGTTGAGTTGGTCAATTACGACGAAGAAGAGACGCAGGTACAGGTGCAGGTGAAAGGAAACTTTGGCGGAGCCCGCTATGAAAGTCCGGAGAAGGGCTGCTGCGAGAAATTGCAGACCGCGCAAGTGGACGGCTTCACGGAATTTGTTGTGCCGGACCTGGTGATTGGCGGGCGCGTGCACATGGAAGCGGCGACCGAAAACGCGAAAGAGTCGAAAACGAAGAGCGGAAACTGAAGCGAACCCCTGCGCGAGAAAGTGTAAGAGAGAAACGCGTCTTTTCTTTTCTGTTGCTGTAGTGGTATTGTTTCAAACATAAAAACTTCCGGCCGAGTCAGGACTGACCTTGCGGATTCCCTGCAAAGAGCTCAGAAACTCATGAACCAATTGAAACGAATGCTGGCAGTGTCCACGAGCTTGTTGCTTTTGTGGGCGACGTTGCCCCCCGACGCGGATAGCTTTCCAAGGCCAGCGCCGGCGCGAGCGCAGGAAGTGTACGCGCCGGTGCCGCCGAACGACCTGGACACTCTGGTGGCACCGATTGCGCTGTATCCCGATGCGCTGGTCGCGCAGATTCTGGGAGCGGCCACGTATCCCGACCAAGTAGAAGCGGCGGACACGTTTATAAAGGCAAACTACAACCTGTCGGGCGACGCGTTGCTGCAGGCGGCAGAAGGGAAGGACTGGGATCCCTCGGTGATGGCGCTGCTGCAATTTCCGAGCGTGCTGGACAAGTTGTCGAAGAATTTAGGATGGACGTCGGCGCTGGGCGATGTAGCGGCGAATCAGCAAGGGGACGTGATGGCAGCGATCCAGCGCATGCGGGCGAAGGCCTACACGGCGGGAAACTTGAAATCGGGCGAGCAGATCAAAGTGGTCAAAGAAAGCCCGGACATTATTGTGATTCAACCTGCGAATCCGCAGATCGTGTACGTGCCGACGTATAACCCGACGGTGGTGTATGGAACGACGGTGACGACGCCGGGATACAGCTCCGGTGACGTCGCCGCGGCGGCAATTATTTCGTTCACCGTAGGCGTTGCCGTGGGAGCGATGATCAATAGTTCGAGTTGCGGGTGGGGCTACTACGGCTGGCGCATGAATTGGGCCGGCGGGATGGTGTATTGCGGGGGAGGTCCTTATTATGGGAATCCGTACTGGTGGGGCGGTTACTATCCGGGATTCCGGCCAGGGTATCGTCCCCCGTATTATCCGCCGCCGAGACCGCCGAGGCCGCCGCCGCCGGGCTGGCGTCCACCGTATCCGCCGTCGGGAGGGAGACCACCGAGGCCCACGCCGCTGCCGGCACCGGGGAATCCGGGGGGACCGAGCATTCAACCCGTGAGGCCGGGAGGGCCATCGACACAACCCGCAAGGCCGGGTGGAGCGAACCTGCAACCCGTGAATCCGGGCGGACCGACAACCTTGCCTGCACAACCGAGCGTGCAGCCGAAACCGACGACGCGTCCCGCCGCGCCGGGGCGACCGGCTACCCAGCCGAACACACGCGAACTGCGCGGCTATCCCCCCACCCAGCAAGCAACACCAGCAGCGAAGCCGAACGCCTTTTCAGGAACGACTGGAGGAAGGCCGGAGAGCGCACGTGGAAATCGCAGCCTGAATCCGCCACCCAAAGCGCAAAGCGCCCCAGCCAAAGCCCCGAGCGCGCCGGCAAGAGCACCGAGTGCCGGGGCCAGAAAACGGTAAGAAATCGAGGAAGCGCGGAACAAAAGTGGCCGGGACGGTCGCAGCGAAGGAGTAACCATGAGGGACGCAGGACAAGCAAGGAAGCGAGCTCTTCGATGGAGAGGGGCCCTGGTGTTGCTCGCGGCGGCAGTCGCGCTGTCGTGGGGGTGCAGAAAGGCTGTACAGCAGCAGGAAACCCTCGGTCCAAAGACCTTTCCCTCCCCTGAATCAGCGGGAAAAGCGGTGTATTCGGCAGCGAAAGCACAAGACACCAATGCCGTGCTGGCGATCTTCGGGCAGGAGGGGCGAGAGTATTTGCTCACCGAGGACCCGAAGCAAGATCAGACCGCGCTCGAATCGTTCGCACAGGATTACCAGCAGATGCATCGCTGGGGAGACCTGGAGGGCGGAGGCCTGGTATTGGATGTGGGAGTGGAGAATTACCCCTTCCCGTTTCCGCTGGTGAAAACCGCCGACGGACAATGGATGTTCAGCACAGACCGGGCGAAAAAAGAAATCCTGGCGAGGCAAATCGGGGACAACGAACTGACCGTCATTGACATATTGAATCAGATGGCTGATGCACAAGTTGAATACTTCTCGACAACCCATGACGGCAGCAAGGTGAAGCAGTACGCCGAGAGGTTCTCGAGCAGCGAGGGCAAGCACGACGGCTTGTACTGGAAAGTAGGAGAGGGCGAACCGGAAAGCCCGTTGGGGCCGTTGGCGGCGCGCGCGAGCGCCGAAGGGTATCAGAAGGGGACAAAGGCGTCACCGCAACCGTTCCACGGATATTTCTACCGGATCCTGAAGGAACAAGGCGCGCATGCTGCCGGAGGCGCGAAGAGCTACATCGTGAACGGGAACATGACGAAGGGATTTGCAATTCTGGCGTACCCTGGGGAATACCGAACGACTGGCGTGATGACGTTCATGATCGGCCAGGACGGGCGGGTGTACCAAAAAGATTTGGGTGCACAGACAGTCGATACGGTAAAAGAGATGAACTCATTCGATCCAGATGATACGTGGTCGCTGGTAGAATAAGCGAAACGCGCAAACCCTACCACGGGTGAAAATGGTGCTCGGTGAACTTATTTTTAATCCGCGTAATGGCCAAAAGAAATAATCCCACTGCCGCAAGAACGGCCAACCCGAAATAAATATCGATATACGAAAGCAGCCTGCTCTGGGTGATGACATCTGCCTGGAATATCTGCAGCGCGCCCAGCGCGGGATTGCTACCTCCGCCTCCATTACGGTGAATGAGCGTGCCATATTGTGACAGCGTGGAACGAAGCGTGGGGTCCACGCGATTCGCCACATCCAAGAGACGCGAAGAATGCAGTGTCATGCGGTGATCGAAGAGGATAGTGGCGGCGGTGACGCCAAAGGTGTTTCCTAACTGACGAACGAAGAAATAGGTAGTCGAAATATCATTGAGGTCTGGAAGGGGCGAATTGGCTGTAGCGATGTTAGCAGCGCCGAGAAGAGTCGGCGCGAGAGAAAAGCCCTGGAGAAGAATGGCGGGAGCGAGGATGGCGGTGGGGGTGGTGGGCGTCCAAATATAGATAATCGAAGCACACGTTAGAATCAGCAGAGCCAAGCCCAGGCCGAGAGTGCGGGGTCCCCCGAAGCGGGGAATGAGAACCCGCAAAGAAAGCATGAGGCCAGCACCGAGGCCGATCAAAGCCTGGCGTGAGCCGGTAGCGCCAGCGATGGAATCGACGACGCCTTCAAAATCCTGGCGGTAGGTATCGACGCGAATCCGCACTTTCTGGCCCGGGACAACTTTGGCAAGTTGCGTTTCCTTGAAATTCGCGGTGACATAGACCTGCGTGAGCGGAACAATCGTGAACAAGAGCTGGCCGGGCGAGACGTATTGCCCCAAATCGACGGAGCGCTGCGTGATCTGACCAGTGATGGGCGCAGTGATACGTGTGTATGCGAGGTTGAGTTCGGCCTGCTGCAGTGCGGCTTTGGCACGTTCCACCGAAGCGAGCGCAGATTTGTAGACGGCTTCGGTGATGGGAATCTGGCGTTCGCGTGCCTTGGTTTCGAGAACCTGGGATTGTGAACGCAGAAGGCGAGCCTGAGCCGATCGCGTGTTGGCGCGGGCAATCGCCACGGCCTGCTGAGCCGCGGATGATTGCTGTTCGGCAGCGTCGAGCTCGCTTTTGGCCACGCGGGCCGCGGCATCCCACGGCATCGAATTGGAATTTGGAGACATCGCCGGTGGAAAGCAAGGGAGTGAAACGGGCGCGACCACCGCAGTGACCACAATCTCGCGGGCGGTTTGCTCATCCGCCCGGGCCTCGCGGCTGCCCTCCCGACCAATCTGGTATCCACGAAGTACGGGGAGATTCAGAAGAGTTTGCGAGAAGACGGGACCCGCCTCGATATATTGAAAGGGTCCGGCAGCTTTACGTTCAGGGAGGAATTCAACGCTTTGAAAATTGTACTGACGAATGGCTCCATCCGAGGCAATACCGGCTTGCGGGAGAAGCGCGGAACGCGCGATTTGGCTGTTGTGATCGCTTTCGGAAACCAGCAATTGGGCAATCAGGCGTTGCGGATTCTGCTTGAGCGCCAACTGCACAGCTTCCTTCAGGTTGAGCGGCAAGGCACCAGGCGAAGTCGTCGCCGGCTGTTGCGCGAAAGAGCCGGCCGGAAACGATGCCTGCAAGAATAAAAAGAGCAGGACAGACAATCGCCGGAAACTCGCGGCCATGTGGGAACCTCCAGGTCGAATGGGTGGGCGGCAAAGAGTAGGCATTATAGGAGAAAACTGAGTATTTCTGGCACAGAAGTGAGCTGCAACGAAAATGTGGTCAGGATTTGGGGCGGCCTTGCATGGCCATGGCCACGAGGGCGCCAATGAGAATCGCGGGAAACAGTTGGCCGACGATGGCTTCGGCGATGGCAAGAGAACGGGCGTAGGGAGCTACCGGCAAAACATCACCAAAACCGACAGTGGTGAGAGTGGCAAAACTGAAATAGATCAGCTTGGAGGTGAGTTGATCCATGTTTGTCGGCTCGGACACAAAGTGGAAAGAGCCGGCATGGAGCTGTTCGACGAGGTCAAAGGCAGAAGCCCAGGCCATACCGATCAAGAGATAGGCGCAGACGCCGCCCTGGATGCGACTCCAGGTGACTGGACCCTGGCGAAACATGACCAGTAAAACGATGCGGACATAGAGCAGGAGCGTAACGAGAGACAGAACGCTGCTGAGCTCCTGGAGAGTATGGGTTGGGTAAAAACGCGACACCCACAACGCACAGGCAGCGAAAATAACAAGAGCGATGGTGAAGGCGGTGACGATGCGGCTCTGGTTCACGACGAAGGCGCCGGAGACCATCAGGGTGACCATGACAAAGTCCAAGAAAAATCGACCGGAAAGACCGTCCTGGCGAAGAGGAAAAATCACGAAGATGAGGGCCAGGAGAGAAATGGAGACCAGGGTGAGGCCGAGATCACCCGACCAGAACTCGCTTATATGCATTTGCAGAAGGGCAGTGCGAGATTGATGCAACGTGTTGTTCATATGATGCGACCCCCCCCGGGAAATCAGATTGGGCGTGCGAAATTATAGCTGCGAAGAGGCGCTGGCCGAGAAAATTTGTTTTGGCGGAACTTCGGGGGAGTTGGAACGAGGAGCTGCGATAGCGCGGGGAGAGAGAAGCTGGAGCGTGATAAAGACCGCGGGAATGAGACAAACGAAAATTCCAAAAACCCACATCAGCGAGCCGGCGAGGATCTGGTCGGTGAGCGGCGTGATTCGAAACAGAGCCGGGCCTTGGCGGTAGGACGGGTAGAGGACGCGATCGCAAAAAGCGAGAAATGCACCGAGAGCACCTCCAGGAAACATGCCGAAGAAAAGATAAAGAGGGATGGACCAGCGAGGCCAGCGCGCTTCGGAGGGAAACGGCTGAACCACGGGCCACCAGAAGAGGATGGAGGAGGAGAAGAAGCAAGCGTGCTCCAGTTCATGCCAGAAGTCAGAGCGCAGAGCGAGTTCGAACGCGGAGGGAACGTGCCAGGCGATGAGAGCAACCGCGGCGAGAATCCAACAGACAATCGGATGAGTGAGAAATTTTCCGAGCGTTTGCACGAACGGCCAGCGTAGGAAGGGACCAAGCGTGGTGCGCACGAACCACTGCGGGAGGCCGTGAAGAAGAGGCAACGCGGGAGCGCCGAGAAGAACGAGCGGCGGAATCACGAGCATCAGGAGAATGTGCTGGACCATATGGACGGTGAGAGAGGCTTCGTCGAAGGCGGAGAGCGGCGAGCCAATGGCAATCCATAGGAAGAGTAGACCCACTAGAAAAGCGGCGAGGCGGGAGATGGAGAGGAGGGCGGGGGAGGAGCGGCGAAGAGTCAGCCACCCACGAAAATAACAAAACGCGGTGAGGAAGAGGGTCACATTTAGCGCGATGGTTGGCGACCATTCGTTGAGGAGAGATTGGGCTTGGGGAGACATGCTGGTTATGGCTTGGCGGAAGGTGGGACGGGCACGGACTCGGTCACGACCGCGCGGGAGGCGTCGCGAGCAGGTGGCTGGGCGGCCGGGTGCAGCGTCCTGAGGAAAGCGACCAAAGCAGTCGTTTCAGCAGGGCTAAGATTTTTGCCGTACGCGGGCATGTTGCCGCCGCCTTGAATGACCTGGCGAATGAGCTGGTCTTCGGTTTGAACCAGCGCGACGGTGTCCAGAGCGGGGCCGCGCTTGCCACCTTCGTTGCCGAGCGAATGGCAATTGTGACACTGCTTAAGTTGGAAGATGAGCGCGCCCTGGCGTTCGAGAGCTGAACGGCCTTGCAGGAATGCCGGCGGAATGGGATCGCCACTCCAGGCGTCCATGACCGGACTCCAGGGAGCGTGGCCAGCGAGATCGGTGAAGGTGCCGAGCGCAACGGCGACGAGAAGGATAGTGAGAACCGCGATGGGACGACGGCGCCAACTTTTCTCGCCTTCCCCAAAAATAAAGGGCAGTAACAAAAGCGCGAAGATGACAATGACCGGACCGACGAGCAGAGCGGGCGTTTCCATTTTCGGCGGAAGGAGCGAGAGAATCGCGTACAGCCAAAGGAAAAAATAATCGGGACGGGGGACAGTTTGAATGATGGTGGGATCTGGCCGGCCGGAAGGTCCGAAGGGTCCGAAAAAGGCAGCAACCGCGGCGAGGGCTAGGAGAACGCAGCCGCTAAAGAAAATGTCTTTGTAAATGGCCCCGGGAACAAAGGGGATGCCATCGGTCTTGGTGAGCTCGTGATATTGCTTTTCGTAGGTGGCTTTCTGAACAATGCGGCCGGGCATGGGCCACTCGTTGATGCCGAGTTTGAGGACCATCAGAAGATGCAGACTGACGAAGGCGATGAGCAGACCAGGAATAACGAACACGTGTAGAGCGAAGAAGCGGGAAAGCGTTGCGCCCGCGATGATAGGGCCGCCGAGAAGAAGGTGAACGGTCCACGGACCGACGATGGGAACACGGCTAGAGATGGAAGCGCCGATGCCAAGTCCCCAGAAGGCATCTTGATCGAAGCGAAGAACCTGGCCGGAGAACGCCATGCCCAGGGTCATAAGGAGAAGAAAGACGCCGACAATCCAGGTGAGTTCGCGAGGGAATTTGAAGGCGCCGAAAAGGAAGACCTGGACCAAGTGGATGAGCACGATGGCGACCATGAAGTTGGAACCCCAACCATGAAGCGCGCGGATGTACCAGCCAAAGGCCATGGAATGATTGAGAGTTTGCAAGCTGTTCCAGGCTTCGCCAGCGGAGGGGACGTAGACAACGGCGAGCAAGATGCCGGTGAGGACTTGCATGACAAAGACAACGAGCGCGGCGCTGCCGAATACATAGAACCAGCTTGCAGTCTGGCGCGGAACGCGATGCTCGGCGGTTTCCCGGAGAGAGGCCGCGAGTTGCAGGCGCGCGTCGAGCCAATCGCCGATGCTTTGGATCAGGCGCATGGAAGCTTCCCGCTGATGTTGACGAGGGCGCTGGGGCTGCCGGGAGTGGGCAATTCCCCGGCCTTGATGAAAAGTTTTCCGTCGTCAATTTTATAGGGATATGCGAAGAGGCCACGTTCCGGAGGACCAGACGCGCGCGTGCCGTCTTCGTAATAGACACCGCCGTGGCAGGGACACATGAACAGGCCAGACTGCGGAAACCAGCGCACGGGACAACCGAGATGAGCGCAATTGATGGCGAAGACTTGAAAGGTTTGGGCGTCAATGCGGCGGACCCAGCAGGCGCTGTCGGCAGTCTTGCCGTCCCCAGGAGAAACGTCCGGATTGCGGAAGGTGGCGAGACGCGTTTGGCCGGCGGGATATTGTTCGAGAGCGCCGAGAGTCAACCAGGATTCATAGCCAACTTTGCGGGAGCGTGTGAGGGGCGAAAGAACGTAACGAACAATGGGAACGGCGAGGAGCAAGCCAACGATTCCGTTAAAGAAAATGCCCAACTTCATGAGCATGGCTCGCCGGGAAAGATTGTCAGGCACGGTCATGGAAGTTCTCCCGCGGGTTTCGCCGGGTTGGGATAGGGGCGTCCCGGAAACTGCGGGCGCTGAGAAGAGAGCCAAGCCACAACGTCGGAAATGTCCTGCGAGGACATGGGCTTGCCGGGAACATTGTTGCGCCAATCGGGAGCGCCGAAGTCTGGACGGCCGACGATGACGAGCGTACGAAGTTCCTGGTCTGTGAGGAGCGCGAGAAAGGAGCCATCGACGATAGAGTTGGCTTTGGGTCCACCTTTGCCGTCGGGGCCGTGACAGGGGCTACAGAAGGTTTCGTAGACGGCAGCACCGTGTTTTGCGTCACCAGGTTCGGGGGCGAGGTAGGGCGGGGGGATGATGCCGGCGAGAACGTTGGGTTTGGAATACTCGGAACGTATGCCGCGAACGATGATGTCGACCTGGGCGTCGGTGAGCATGCCGCCGGCGCTCTTTGCAAAGGCAGGCATGGAAGTGCCGGCGATGCCGTTGGTGACTATTTTGCGGAGTGTGGCATCGTCGGCGATGGCGAGATAGACAGGGTCGCCGAGGGACAGCGCCGCCCCTGCTTTCGCTTCCGCGCCATGACAGCCGGAGCAATTTTTGCTGAAGAGAAGATGGAAATCGGTGACGTTGTCCGGATCGATGGGAATGGAATCCGGAGCAGGACGCCCAGGCAGATTGCCGCAAGCAGCGCAACAAACGAGCGCAGCAGCAAGAAGCGGGAGAAGGTTCGAGCGATGGTTCATGGCCGGTGATCCTCGCGCTTCCGTTGCGCCATGGCACCGGGAGTTTCAATCCCGGCACGAACGGCAAACGGGATGAACTGTTTGACGGGAACCCGCTGCTGTCGGACGACGACGAGGCCCGCGACGAGGCCGAAGGCAAACTGAGAAGCGATGAACCACCACCAATCGACGCGTTCTCCGAGAAGTGGATTCATCAGATCCAGCATGCTGCGAAGCAGGCCCGACCACAAAACGGGAGCAACGATACCTCCAAGGAAGATGGGATGGCGCGGAATCATAGGAAGCATGGCGCCATACAGAAGACCAACAAGGACGGACGTGAGCAGATGAATGAGTACGGCGAGAAGAAAGCTGTCCAGATGGAAGGCGTTCAGAGTTTCGGAAGTGAGCTTCATGCTTTGCGAATAGATGGTGGCGGCGAGGAGATTGATGGGATACCAGAGGCTTCCTTGTTTAAGAACGCCGTAAAGGCAAGCAAGCACGGCCATGGCAACGCTGCCAGCCAGACCACCTTTAATACCGGCGGAGACGGGGTAGGTTTCGAGGGGCAGAAGCGCACGGGGAAGCTCGGGAGCAATTTGTAAGCGCGCGACTTCCGTGCGAGGGCTAGTAATGGGGGCAGGTAGTTCCATGGCAGGAACTTCCACGTGCTTTTCGTGGGGGAACACGTCAAGGAACCAACCGATGCAACCGGCGACGGCAAGAATTGCACCAAGAATCATAACGGAAAAGCTGGTGATGAGGCCGGCCACGAGAAGAGTGCCAGCGAAGGCGAGAACGATGGGCCATGCCGTGGGGGCAGGCAGCGTAACCGCAGAGTTCGCCGGGTTGCGGGGATCGGATTGTGTGTTCAACGACATTTTCAGCGACCAACGATGTAGACAACGGTAAAAACAACAATCCAGACGACATCCACAAAGTGCCAATACATGGCGAAGGTATCCACGTTTTTCGTATGCTCCTGCTGCACCTTGCGGTAGAGAGCCAAAAGTAAAATCGTGAGAAGGCCGATGAGACCGACGGTGACGTGAAACGCGTGTAGGCCGACGAGCGAGTAGTAGGTAGTGCCGAACAGGTTGGTGGTGATGGTCAGGCCTTTGTCGTAGATGAGGTGATGCCATTCACGGGCGGTGGCGATGAGGAAGATTGCTCCAAGAACAAGGGTGAGGAACCACCAGAGACGGAAGGCACCGAAATTCGCCTTGCGCAGGGCGGCGACGGCGAAGTGAATGGTAAGACTGCTGGAGAGCAGGCAGATGGAAGCGAAAATGGGAAGCTCGAGGACCTCTCTCGGCGTGGGACCGGAAAGACTTTTGCCAATGTAAAAGATGTAGGCGACAACGAAGATGGTGAAGATGGCCGATTCCGCGGCGATCAAGCAGAGCATGCCGACATGGCCCTTGTAGGGGAGGGACCATTCGGAGTCGATAGGTTGCGGAGTAGCAAGAGCGGTGCTCACGAGAACATCTCCTGCGCAGAGTTTTTTTCCCGGGCGAAGGAGCGCTTGGAGGCTTCGGGAGCGAAAGCCCCGAGTCCTGCAGAATTTTCAGGCACGGAGGAAGCCGCGCCCTGACGAACACTATTTGTGAGACAGTTTGTTGTCATAGAGCTTCCTCATATAGCCAATCCGGATCCTCCGGGTGCTTGATGTCCCAAAGAGGACGACGGCTATTCACCACAGGAATCGTAGCGAAATTGTATTCGGGGGGAGGAGAAGCAGTGGACCATTCGAGGGTCCAGGCATCCCAGGGATCATGGCCAGCGGTTTTGCCTTTGAGGAGCGAATAAAAAAGATTACCGATGAAAACGAGGATCGCAAATATCTGGAAGAAGACGCCGATGGTGACAATGAGATTCCAGATTTCCCAGCCGCGGCCGGGTTCGTAGGTGTAGATGCGGCGAGGCATACCGAGAAGGCCGGGGATGTGCATGAAATCGAAGGTGAGATGGAAACCGATGACGAAGAGCCAAAAGTGGAGCTTGCCGAGTGTTTCGTTGTATAAGCGGCCGGTGATTTTGGGGAACCAATAATAAAAGGCACCGAAGATCGTGAAAAGGATAGCGCCGACGATGACATAGTGGAAATGAGCCACGACGAAGTAAGAGGCGCTGAGCTGCCAATTGAATGGGGCGGCAGAGAGCATGATGCCAGTCAGGCCGGCGATGAGGAATTGAAAGATGAATCCGATGCAAAAGAGCATGGGGGTTTTGAACTGGAGCTTGCCGCCCCACATCGTGCCGAGCCAGTTAAAGATTTTGATTCCAGTAGGAATGGCAATGACCATGGTCGTTAGAGCGAAAAACGTATTGCCGTAGGAATTCATACCAACGGTAAACATGTGGTGAGCCCAAACGCTCATGCTGACAAAGGCGATGGCGACAGAGGCAGCCACCATGATGGGATAGCCGAAGATGGGCTTGCGCGAGAAGACGGGGATAATTTCCGAAGCAAAGCCAAAGCCAGGAATGACGAGGACGTAGACTTCCGGGTGGCCGAAGATCCAAAAGAAATGCATCCAGAGAACAGCGGAGCCTCCCGCTTGCGTGTCGAAGAAATGCGCGCCGAGAAACCGATCGAGCGAGAGCATGAGCTGAGCGGCAGTGAGGGGAGAAATGGCGAAGAGGACCAAGACACCCATGACGAGGTTGAGCCACACAAGAAGAGGCATCTTTCCAAGGGTCATACCGGGGCAACGCAGGCAGGCGATGGTAGCGATGAAATTGACAGCAGCACCGATGCTGCCGAAACCGGAGACAAGAAGGCCTAGAGTCCAAAAATCGGTGCTGTGGCCCAGGGAAAATGTTTTTGCCGTGAGCGGAGCGTAGGCGAACCACCCCACGTCGGGGGCGGAGCCGACACCGTAGAGTCCGTAGCCACCGACGAAACTGAAATAGAGAAGGAAACCGCCGAACGCCGTCAGCCAAAAGCTAAAGGCATTGAGACGGGGAAACGCCATGTCGCGCGCGCCAATCATGAGAGGGATGAGGTAATTGCCGAAGCCGAAAAGAACGGGCATAACGACAAAGAAGATCATCGTGGTGCCATGCATGGTGAACATCTGGTTGAAGAATTGGGGTGAGACAAAATGATTGTGCGGAACGATGAGCTGGATGCGCATGATGGTGGCTTCAATGCCGCCGATCATGAGGAACAGAATCGCATAGAGGATATAAAGGATGCCGAGGCGTTTGTGGTCCACGGTGGTGATCCACGAATGGAGGACAACGCCGATCGGGCGCGAAGTCTCGTGGACGCCGGTGAGGGCAATGGACTCAGTGGACATAGAGTAAAGACCTCGGCGTCATTGCAGGGACTCCAGGTAGGCGGTGACGGCTTCCAGGTCCCTGTCGTTCAAATTCATGGCGGGCATGAGGGAACCGGGCTTGATGGACTCGGGGTTGTGAATCCAGAGCTTCAGAGTTTCGCGCGTGTTGGTGGCAGCGCCGGAAGCGATGGTATCGCGACTCATAAGGTGAGTTAGGTCCGGACCGAAGC
This sequence comes from Candidatus Acidiferrales bacterium, assembly GCA_963775865.1. Classification (GTDB taxonomy): domain Bacteria; phylum Acidobacteriota; class Terriglobia; order Acidiferrales; family UBA7541; genus Acidiferrum. The sequence continues at coordinate 295,908 of CAVZKU010000006.1, forward strand.
GGCCGTTGGCGACAGTGCCGGCGACGGCGTGGCAATTAATGCAGGCGGTAGTTTCGAAGATGCGGCGTCCGACCGCGACGGCATCGGAAGTCTGAGCGGACTGTTTTTGTGCGGCAACCCACTTGCTGAATTCCTCGGGAGAATCGACGTAAACACGCAAAAGCATTTTGGCGTGTTGCGTGCCGCAGTATTGCGCACACTGACCGACATACATTCCGGTTTCCTGAGGATCGATCCAAATGGAATTGACCCGATTGGGAATCAAATCCGTTTTTCCGGCGAGCTGCGGAACCCAGAAGCTATGGTCAGTATCCGCGGAGAGCAGCTTGACGAACGTGGGAGTGGGATAGGCGCGATTGCTGACGGGGACGTGTAATTCATTGGCGGTCACGACGCCGAGATCCGGATAACGAAACTCCCACCAGAATTGATGCCCGATGGCGGTGACCTGGACGGCGCCGGCGGGAGGAATCGCCTCCTGCACAGAGTGAATCACGCGGGCGGTGGCGAAGAAGAGAACCAGGACAATCAGAACAGGAACGACAGTCCAAGCCAGTTCCATTTGATTGCTGCCGTAAACCGGAGGCGGCTCCCGATCATCATCCGAGGAACGATGGCGAAATCTAATGACGGCATAGACGAGGAGAGAAAAGACAACGACGAAAATCAGGCCGGTGATGACAAGAACGAACAGAGAGAGGCGGTGGATGGCGTCGGCCGGAGTCGAAACAGTATTGAAGATGTCTGGAACCGGCGAAGGACCTTGTGCGAATGCCAGCGGGGAGAGTAGGACAAAAAGAGAAGCACCAAGAGACAGTAGACCTCCTTTTGGTTTACTTCGGAGAAGGAGAGCCGGATTCGGGACTATTTCGAAAAGGCGATAAGTCATGACCGGAACCGAACGCTCGACAAACAGAGAGCAAGAATTTGGGCGTCAGAGGAGAGTTAAACTACCACATTCGGAGTAGGTGCGCGCTATTAAATATGCAGACCGGGGCCGTCGGTATCTTTTGTGGCCAGGAGTGCATCCACTGGTTGTTGGCAAAAGACCTAAGGAAATTCATTTGACAAAAGTTCTCGTTTTGAAAACCATACCTTCCGCCCACGGCGAGTCCTTTTCAGGGAAAGTAATCCAGCCCCAGCTCTGGCTCACCGTCCATACTCTTTAGAATCAATAACGTCGAAAGAATGTCCAAGCTCTGCATCAGGAGGAACCATGGCAAAGACAGTTGGCGCGTACCTTGTGGAAATGATGAGCAAAGCGGGTGTGCGGAACGTGTACGGAATCGTAGGGACTCCGCGAATCCGATCATCGATGCCATACGGCGCAGCGAAGGAAAATTAAATTTCGTAAATGTACGCAACGAAGAAGCCGGTGCGTTCGCGGCGGGCGCCGATTCCCAAGCTTCAGAGCGGCCCGTGGCGGTCATTGGTTCGTCGGGGCCGGGATCGCTGCATCTGGTGAATGGCCTGTACGATTGCGCGCGAAACGGCGCCTCAGTTTTCGCGATTGCCACGCATATTCCCAGCAGGGAGATTGGGACGCGCTACTTTCAGGAGACGCGGCCCGACCAGATTTTCCTGGATTGCTGTAAGTACATCGGGACGACAAAGCATCGCGTTGTGCGGCGATGGCGGCTTGACGATGCTGATGGGCGAACTTCTGACGACGGTGGAACATGAAGTTCCGGCCAAGCTGATGGTTTTTAATAATTCCACACGAGGAATGGTGCGAGCGGAGATGGAAGTGTCGGGGTACGTGCCGTGGGGCACAGATGTGAAGAATCCGGATTTTGGAGCAGTCGCTCGGGCCATGGGAATGCACGGGGAGCGCGTGGAAAAGTCCGAGGAGGTTGAAGGCGCGATTCAGAGGGCACTGGAACATCGCGGGCCGGCGCTGATCGATTTCGTAACGGATCCGCGTGCACTGTCAATGCCGCCAAAAGTGAGGTTCGAACAGGTGCGCGGCTACGCGCTGTCGATGGGCAAGCTGGTTTTGAGGTAAGTAAGGCCAAAACCTTGGCCAAGTCGAGCGAAAGAAGCGTCAGCTCGGCCAAGGATTGGCGCGCAGAGAAAAAGCGGCTTAGTGTTTTGGCTCCGGCCCGTGCTCGGGCGGAGGAGCCTGATGGGGCGGCGGCTGGTGCTGCACCATTTTCTGTTGCTCCTGAGTGTGCTTTTGCTCCATTTGTTGCGTCTGTTGCTGATGACGCTGTTCCATTTGCTGCTTTTGGGCATCGTTCGCCTGTTTTTTCGCAGCCTGCTGATGCTCCTTTTCCTGCTGCTGCTGGAGCTTCTGATGATCTTGCTCCTGCTTGGCGTACATCTTTTGCTGCTGTTGCTGGTATTTCTGGTCCAGCTTGGGATTGCCGGTGTTCGGGGCGGGAAGCTTCTCGTGAGGCTGAAGATCGCTAGCGTGCGCGGCCGTATTGCGAGCGTTAGGAGAAGCACCTGCGTTGCCACCGGTTTTCGCGGGCGGGTTGTAGCGTGCGGCGGATGTAGCCGTCTTAATTTCGCCACCACGGAACTCTCCAGGCTTAGCGGTAGCAGCAATCGGGGGCCTGCCGTGATTTACAGAAGCGCGCAACTCCTGGTTCCCGCGGGCAGCTTCCATATGCTGCGTTTGCGCAGCAACGGGAGAAATATGGCGTCCGCGTGCGGCTTCTTCTTCCTGACTTGTGGGGCGAGTATTGATTCCGCCCTGGCCACCGTTATAGCTAACATGGGATTCGTTGCTATTGGTGATTCGGGTGTTGTAGACGTTGTGGATCACGGTGACGTTCACGTTGTTCACTTCGCGGTTATAGAAGAAATGTCCGTTATCCCAACGGCCGCCCTCATACCCGTGGCCGAAATAGCCGAAGCCATAATTGATGCCACCATAAAAACCGATCTGAGGACCCCAATATCCTTCATGAAAAATAAAAGCGCTGCCGCCCCAGCCCCAATACGGTGGCGTCCAGAAGAAGCCAACTTCGGGAGCGAGAACCCAAGTGCCGGGCACCCAGTAGTAGTCATCGCCGTCCCAAGCCCAATAGCCAGGAGTCCAGATGTAGCCGTCGGCGGGACAAATGGGTTGTTCGTAGACGGGTATTTCCGGAGGCGCAAAGCCGACCGAGATGCCTATCGCGACTTGGGAGAAAGCACGGCCCGACATTGCCAAGATTGCGAACAAAATCAACAAAGAACCAATCCACCGAAAAGTGCGCATGATCCTTCCTTTGTTAAAGCAATTTAGATTTTCCCAGGGTATAGCTGCGAGCCAGGTCCATCCGGGCGAATCGAACGGTGTTACCACCCGTGGATACCTTGTATTCCGGGGGCAACCGAGTTTTCCATCGGGATAGAAGTGTAGAAGGGAAGCGGAAATCCGCTATCGCGGGTGTTTAGGAAAAGGAGAAAGAGCGGTTACAACGCGTGTTTGTTTTCGCCGAAATTGAATCTCAGGGAATGGACCTGCGGCCCTGAATGACACGAATCAGGATCAGGACAATCGCGACAACCAATAAAATATGAATGAAGCCTCCCAAGGTGTAGGAGGTTACGAGGCCCAAAAGCCAAAGAATGAGAAGCACAATGCCGAGGGTCATGAGCAAGTCCATAGTCTCTCCCTGAAGTTCACCCGCTTGCGGGTACTCTTGCTGATCCAGAATCATTCACAAACTTCGTGGAATGGTCTTTGAAACGGAGAGAGCATAGGCCCAGCGAAACGCAGCAGCTATCCGGGGAACCCAGTAGCAGTCGCATTCTGTGTTGGTATCTTCAGAAGAGGGGCGAAGCGACTTGCAATTGGCCGGATTCCACGGGGCTGATGGAGATCTCCCTGAGCGCTTTAATGTCCTGTTCGACTTTCATTGCAGACTTATCGTGTTTTTTCGCGGAAGGATCTTTCGTGGCGTAGTAAGCCAGCAGTTGAGTTTTGAGGTTCGGATCAATGCTCGACATGTGCTGCTGAGACAGGCGGTGGAGCAGGTCGGCGCACGTCTTGTCATTGAGTTTATATTGGCCACGAGCGGTCACCGCTCCCACGTCGAAATTGTCATTGAGAAGCTCGAGGCGCCCCTCATTCCACGCCAGGAGAAGATGGCGGTAGCGATCGACGGCCTTGTTAAAGCTGCTTTCGAACAGCTTCTCGGCTTCGGGGGTCGGAGTGCGGAAGGTAAGAATCCGAAGAGGGCCGATCTTGGGAAGAATGCGGATCAAGAAGGCAATGAACTTTTCACTGGCGCTGGGATGGATGTAATCGCGGCCCCATTCTTTCTCGTAGCTGGAACGGGAGATGTTGTAGAGAAATTTATTTCGTGTCATTCCGGGCAAATCTCGCTCAATGTCGTTCTGTTTCAAGCTCCAGGCCACGCGGGAGGCTGTGGGAATCAGAGTGCTGATGCTATAGCGGTAAGAATTGGCTGCCCGGGTCTCATCCTTGGAAACCGATTTCATATCGATGCCGTACGTATCGAGGAAAGCCTTGTCGAGGAGAGGCAAGGAAACTTCAAAGCCGACAAAATTGTGATAACCATCGGAGGCGTAACGGCCCTTCGCCACCTGGAGGACGTCGAACGCAAATTCTGTTTTTACGTGAGCGAGGGGGTTTTCCTCATAGGTTATGACCGCCCCATACTTCTTCTTCAATTCGGGATAAAGGAGAGGAACAACCACATTGGTTGCCAGGGGATGACCGTCGTTGTCGGCGGCGTAATGGGAAAGAGCGCCGAGGGCAAACGCGCACTCGTTTAAATCGGAGGCGTTGCGGAGCAGCGAGAGAATAAAATCCCCGCTGCGAAAATAGTGCGTTAAGTCGCTGAATAACTTCGTGCCAGAGGGATAGTAGCCCATGTCTTGAATGATGGCGCCGCCGTAGGCGTAGGCATGCGCTTTTTTGAGGTCGTCGGGCGAAGCATCCGGGAAGCGCTTCAAGAGCAGGGGACGCAAGTTGGTATCCCACACAACATCGATAATGGCTTCGTGGGTCAAAACGGAGTACGCAGGAGAGGGAACAGGAGAAATCACCAGGAAAATAATCAAAAGAGCGACTACGCGTCGGATCTGCCTATGCATTTTGGGATATCTTATCCTGCGACGAATTGTTTTCGAGAGCTTCTATAACACAAAGAGAAACTGGGGCAGGCAGTGAAGCCAGCCCCAGAGTTTCTTTAGTCAATTATGGCGGACTGAGGAAAAGAGTGGAAGAAATGGTTAGTGGCCAGCGCGACGAACCTTGGCGTCGAGGTCGGCGTCGGACAGAGAGTGCGTGAATTCGTCGATCTGCCGCTCAGCTTGATCCTTGGCCATACCATAGCGTTCCTGCAACTTGCCGACTAGCTGATCGCGCTTGCCACTGATGGTGGTGAGGTCGTCATCTGTCAGCTTGCCCCACTTCTCTTTCATTTTTCCGGAATACTGCTTCCACTTCCCTTCGATCTGGTCCCAATTCATGAATTCCTCCTTGTAGTCAGTCGACTTTCCTACCAACGAAACTTCGCAGTGGCGGATCGTCTGACGGGCAAGGTCCATGAGAACTGACAGCGGCAGCAAACGATATACAGCGATTCACTGGGAACCCAAGGCGTCAAACCTGATAGGAAAACGATGGATGACGGACATGTCCGGTCAACCACGCGGGGAAATACAGTCCGCAATGGATGGCTTGCGTGGAAAAGGAAAGCTAAAACTTTAAGTCTCATGGCGAAGACTGAATCAACCGTCACGAACGTGACGGTTTGCATTCGGTTTCCCATCGGCCATCTTTCAGTACGAGTAAGACGCATCCCGTGGAAAGTTCGCTGCCATGACCGGAGGGTTTAGAAATGAGTGGAAAGTCACTGTTGGGGATTGTTCTGATCGTGTTGGGAATCCTCGCGTTCGCGTACCAGGGGTTCAGCTACACAGTGCCAAAGAAAGCAGTCGACGTGGGTCCAATCCACGTGACGAAGGACGAACGGCACACGGTTCCATTGCCACCAATCCTCGGCGCGTTGGCGTTGATTGGTGGGATCGCAGTTCTGGCGATCGATCGTCGCAACAGCTAGAAAAAAACTATCTTTATAAGGAGTGTACAAAATGAATCGTTGGAAAACAGCAATGCTAGCGGCGCTGGTCTTGGCACCGTTTACGTTCGCGAGACCAAAGGCGGATGACGTCAAGGAAACAGACCGCATGCAGAATGCAGGAACGGTGATCAAGGAAATCTTGGATGTACCTGACGATATCCCCCAGGATTTGATGGACAAGGCACGTTGCGTGATCGTGCTGCCATCGGTGCTGAAAGCCGCATTTATTGGCGGTGGAAGCTACGGGCGCGGCGTGATGCTGTGCCGTACGGGGCGGGATTTTACCGGTCCGTGGGGCGCTCCTGCAATGTACGCGTTGGAAGGCGGCAGCATTGGGTTTCAAATCGGCGGCGAAGCGACAGACTTCGTCATCCTGGTAATGAACACGCGCGGAGTGGAAAGTCTATTGCACAGCAAAGTGCAATTAGGCGGCGACGCGTCCATTGCGGCGGGGCCGAAGGGGCGCACGGCATCCGCGGACACTGACGCGTACATGCGCGCAGAAATGTTGAGCTATTCGCGCTCGCGCGGAGTGTTCGCAGGGGTATCCCTTCAGGGCACCACGTTGCGGCCGGACAACGACGCGAATCACAAGGTTTACGGAAATGACGCGTCGGCTTCCACCATCATCAAGGAATCCAAGTTCGAAGCGCCAGCCGCGTCGAAGGAACTTGTGGCACGTTTGCAGAAAGCCAGTCCCCATTTGAAGCAGTAAAGAGGGAGGACGTTTCTGTACGGAACGAGGGCGGGGCGCAGCATTTGGCCTCGCCCTTTTCTATTGGTGCGGCGCAAAGTGACTGACAAACTGGGTAGCGAGCGGTGGAATGGCTCTTGGGGGCCCAGCCCCGAGGGTGTTCCAGTCGCGGAAATACAGTGAATCTGGTATTCATGCTTTCCGGTCAAACGGTAAAACTGGAATTGCTGATGACAAGAGACTTAGGTTGCTGTCGGAGATAAGATGCCATGCGGGATCTTGGAACAACAAACGGATCGGGAATTGCCCCTCATTCTGCCGGAACGGACATGAATACACTCAATATTCTAGTGGCCGACGATCACGACATCATTCGCCGGGGACTGCGTGATTTGCTGACCGCAAAACCGGGATGGGAAATATGCGCAGAGGCAAAAACCGGGAAGGAAGCGGTGGCCTTGGCGGAACAGATGAAGCCGCAGATTGTGGTCATGGACATCAGCATGCCGGATTTGAACGGGTTGGAAGCGGCGCGCAGAATTCATAAGACATTGCCCAAGACGGGGATTCTCATCCTCACGATGCACTTTTCGGATCAGTTGGTGCGCGAAGTTGTTGAGGCAGGGGCACGCGGGTATATCCTGAAATCCGACGCTGATCGGGACCTGGTGACGGCGGTGGAATCGATCTCCAAGCGCAGAACGTTCTTTACGTCGCGTGCTTCGGAAATGCTGCTCGGCGACTTTTCATGGCAATCCTCCGGCGCCGCGCCAAAACTTCCCGCGCGGAACCGACTGACGGCCCGCGAACGGGAAATCGTTCAGCTCCTGGCGGAAGGCAAGAGCAGCAAAGAGGTGGCGGTGGCCTTGGGGATTAGCGTAAAAACAGCGGAGACACACCGTGCGAACATTATGCGCAAGCTGGAAATCCATTCGGTGAGCGAGCTTGTGCGCTATGCGATCAAAAATCAGATTATCGAAGCCTGATCGAAAAGATTTAGTCCGGACGTACCCCAGAGTAGAATTTGTAGAAAGTTGAGTAGAGTACGGATGGATTCGCGCGAGTTTTATCATTCCGAGAGCAGTCGCGAGCCCAGCACCCCGGAATGACACCAGGAGACCTCTGCCCATGCCCCGAGTTCTGATCGTCGATGACCACGCCTTCATCCGGCGTGGGGTTCAGACGATTCTTCAACCGTATCCCGAGTGGGAGTTCTGCGGAGAGGCGAGCAATGGGAGTGACGCGGTGCGCCTCGTCGAGGAATTGAAGCCGGAAGTGGTGTTGATGGATGTCACGATGCCCGGGATGAATGGGATTGAAGCGACCCGGATTATTCGAAGCACCCATCCGCAAGTGAAGATTATTCTGCTGACCCTTCATGAGTCTTCGGAAGTTCTCCGGACCGGCTTCCGCGCGGGAGCGAGCGGGTACCTGCTCAAGGCAGACGCAGAGGAGGAGCTGCTGAAGGCATTACGCGTCGTAGTAGGAGAAGGTTCGTACATCAGCCCGAAAATCGATCGGGCCGTGGTCACGCAAATTATTGGCGAGATGCAGTCTGGTGGTTGAAGCCACGTGTGGCAACGGTTTTCCCCATAATCGAGAGTCCTAAAGCGTGGTATACAGGGAACTGGCCTTAGCCCAACCCTCAAACAATCTTTGCCTGGGAAGGATCCCGTGTCACCCGGAGAGGTACCTCAACCAATCGCTACCCAGCCTATGACCGCGGGGAACAGTCACGGGCCGATGTTGCGCTTTGCTTCGCTGATTTTGGCGGTGACACTGCTGGTGGCGACCGGGGCGATTGGGCTGGTCACGCTGGAAAAAATGAAAGCCAGCGGCGACCAGGTCCTGCATACCTACGCCGTGCAGGGACGGTTGAAAGATATCCGGTCCGACATCGGCGAAAACCACGCCAATTTTGATTTGTACCAGCTTTTGCGAAATCCCGACGAAGCGCGGGATTTAGAGAGGCAAGCTCAAGAGCAGCGAAGGACGTTCAAGGAACTGACCGAGCTTACCCGCGACAATCCGACGCAGCAAGCGAGGTTGCAAGAGTTCGGCAAAGTCCTGAAAGAGGATCTTGAGCAGCTCGGGAATTGCGTGGGGGTGCCGAGTTGCCTTGGATCCGACTCCTCGAGCAAGACGGATCAGATGGCCATGATTTCCGCCCGGCGAAGAACGATGTCCGCGATGCTCCGGAATATGGAGAGCCTGGAAGCACAACTGCTGCAGGATCGACTAGACACCTGGGACCGGCTGTTCAATCGGCTCGTGATCATCCTGGTGGGTTCCTTCATTCTGGCGTTGATTCTGCTCGCCTACAATATCACCCTGCTGATTCAGGAAATTGAGCGGCGAAAAGAGCAGGAATGGATCGAAAAGAAAAATGCAGAATCCTACCGGATGCTGAGTGCCCGCATCCTGGAGCTGCAAGACGTGGAACGCCGCAAGATTGCACGCGAACTTCACGATAGCGTGGGGCAGTTTCTAGCCGGCTTAAAACTGAACCTGGCGCGGCTTCAGCGACGCGAAAGCGAATCCGTGCAGCAAAATCGTCCTCTACTGTTGGAGTCCATCGATTTGACAGAACGGGCAATCAGCGAAGTGCGGACCATCTCGCACTTGCTTCACCCGCCGCTGTTGGACGAGTTGGGATTTTACTCCGCGGCGCGGTGGTACACCGAAGGGTTTGCCAAGCGCAGCGGAATCCAGGTGGAATTAAAACTCGCGGAGATAGTGGAGCGATTACCCAGAGAAGTCGAATTGGCGCTGTTCCGGGTACTTCAGGAATCGCTGACGAATGTGCATCGCCATGCCAAGGCAAATCGCGTGGACGTGGAGGTCGAATGCACGGACCGGGAAGTCGTTTTGTGCGTGAAAGACAACGGCACGGGGATCAACCGGAACGTGCTTGAGAGATTTCGCGGGGGCCAGGCCGGCGGAATCGGCCTAGCGGGAATGCGGGAGAGGCTAGTCGAATTGGGAGGAACGCTCGAAGTGGAATCGAACACCGAGGGAACGCAGATCCGGGCCACATTGCCGACCCTGGAATGCGACCCGAAAGATCCCTCGCCCGAACATGTGACGATCGCTCCGAATTAGATTGTCTTAGCCAAATTTGCTTTTCTAAAAGGAACGAACCGACTGGCTCGGAATCGTGACTTGGCCATTGCCCGCGTTAAAAATGAAGTAGTCGCCGGGTAACTCTGCGGCAATTAGATTGAGTTCGCGCTCCGCTTCCTCCAAACTTTCCACGGCTTTGATCCAGATGAGCTGTCCCTCGGGCAACCTCACAAAGATGTCAAAATTGCCGCTCATGGTGTTGCTCCGCATCGAGTTCCCTTGTGGATCAGGGCAAGGCAGGGACCACTCCTTCCAAAAGCTGGCTAACCGCATCTTTTCCAATACGTTGCGGCCAGCTTAGGCGCGGGGATGGAAAAGAAAGTAGGCCTCCCCTGAAGAACAATTTTCAGGCATTTTGTAGATTGTTCACCAGGGAGTACTAAAACAAGGTGGAGAGAGGAGGGACGCCTTTTGCAGGCGTCCCCGCTTGGTCAGGATGAGAAAGTTGCATTGTTGCGAGGATGCCAGAGGGCCTACGGCAGGAACATCGGGCGTTTCCTGTAAAGAGGAGGACCAATTGCCCGAGCGGGAGAAACACCGGTGGAAGAGCGGAACGACAAAGAAACTACGTAGCCGCGCGGACTGCGGGAGCCGCCGCCAGTTTCTTGAGGGACTCGGTGTACGGCGCGGTGGCGACGCCTCGCTCAGTGAAGATAGCTTTGATGTAGCGATGCGGGGTGACATCGAAGGCGGGATGGGCCGCCTGCACATCCGGAGCGATGCGCACACCCTGAAAGTGGGTCACTTCCTGTGCGGTGCGCTCCTCGATGGGGATGTGTTCACCATCGGGGAGGGACAGATCAAAGGTGGAAATCGGAGCCGCAATATAAAAAGGAACATTATTTTCTTTGGCCAGCACGGCAATCTGGTAGGTGCCGATCTTGTTGGCGGTGTCACCGTTTGCAGCGATGCGATCCGCGCCGGTGACGACGGCTCCCACCTTGCCGGTCTTCAGGAAGTGGCCGACCATATTGTCTGTAATTAATGTGAGAGGAATGCCCGCGCGATGGAGTTCCCATGCGGTGAGACGAGCGCCTTGAAGATAGGGGCGCGTTTCGGGGACGAGCACATGTAGTTTGCGGCCTTGCTGGTAGGCGACACGAATGACGCCGAGAGCAGTACCAATCCCCGCAGTCGCCAGCGCACCCGCATTGCATTGCGTCATGACCTGGCCTTCTTTGGGCATGAACTCCGCGCCGAAACGCCCGATAGCTTCATCGGTAGCGAGTTTTTCCATGTGAACAGCTTTGGCTTCCTCGACCATGGCTTTGCGGATGGAAGCGAGGTCCGCGTGGGATTGCCGTAATTCCTGGAAGCGATGCTTCATGCGTTCCAAAGCCCAAAAGAGGTCAACTGCTGTAGGACGAGTCTTGGCGAGAGCGTCGCAGATTTCGGCGAACTCCGGTCTCAACGCATCCGCGGATGTGGCAGAAGACTTCAAGACGCCGAGCGCGACACCCATAGCGGCGGCCACACCGATCGCAGGCGCGCCACGAATCACCATTTCGCGGATGGCTTTGGCGACTTTGCGATAGTCCGTGTAGGTGTGGCTGACCTCTTCGGCGGGAAGGCGGCGCTGATCGAGCATGACCACGCCGGCATCCGTCCATTTAATGGGTTGGGCAACGTACATTTTTCAGCAAATCCTCTCTTCTCATTGTATCTAACGCGGCGGGGGAATCGAATCGTTCAGTGGGTCGAGGGAGCCTGGGTAAAGCCGTGCGTGGCCAGGACCAGGCTCACCCCGATCAGAGAGTTGTAGCCCAGATGCATCAGATAGCTGGCGAAGACGCTGCCGGTGCGGGCGCGGACGACGGTAAAAATGATGCCGACAAGAGACATAACCGCAATCAGACTTTTGGCGCCGCCCAGTTGGGGACCGTGCATCAGGCCGAAGAGAACCCCAGTGACCACAATGCTCGGGAGGACGCCGAACCAGCGGGCAAACATGGGATAGAGGTAGCCGCGAAAGATGGTTTCTTCGGCAAGGGGGGCAACGAGCACAGCCATGGCCACAAACAGCATGGCTGTCTGCTTGTATTTAAAGACTGCTTCGATAGGAGTATTTTCTGGCGTCTTGATGACGGAAGTTAACCCAAAAACCAGCAGGGACAGGCCGCAGCCGATGAAAAAAAAGAGCAGTGGATTTCTCGCCTGGCCATCACTTTTCGGAAGAATTTTGCGCCAGCCGAGGGTGGACCAGAAGGGCTGTCCACGCAGCAGTGCCAAAGTGACATAGAGGAACAGCAAGACGAGAGCATAAATCGCGATGGTGCTGCCAATGGCAACCTGCGGCTTCGACAACATATATTCTTCGAGCTGCTGCGTTGTCATTTTCTGATGGGGCGCATAAGCCGCGAGGAAAATGGCCTGGGTGCCTAGGAGAGTTATGAAGATAAAAACAAGGAAGACGATGAGATGGTGCCAAGACCAGGAAATCTGCAGATCGGGCGGATAGACGCGCGGGGGGAGTGCAACCGGGTCTGAGGCAAAACGGGGAATCGCTTCGAGCGGCACGATGGGAGGGGAAGACGGTTCATGCCGCGTGTTGGCTTCCTCCGAATCGGGTTGCTGGTCCTGTGGCGGAGGAGTCTCTTCGAATGGGTTCATCACTTTCTACGCTTTCCTTGGGACGGCCAACCGGCGCCCAGCGCAGCGGCGAGAAGGGGGAGTAGGAGTTCATGGTGGCCGGTGATTGCGAAACCGCTGGAGAGCTCGCCTTTCTTCGGGTGGGATGCGGCCGTAGGGCGTTTCACGACATTCGTGACCGCCCGATAGTGCTGGATGAAATCGAAGTTGGCGGTAGTAATCGGCCGCAGGGGAACGCCGAGATTGCGGACCACGGAAACGGCCTTAAGAAAAACTTCGGGAAGAAGAACCGCGGAACCCCAGTTCAGGTAAACGCCACCGCCATCCATTTGTTGGACCAGCGCGCAGAACAAGCGGAAATCGTAGTGGGAAGCAGCACCAAGCGCAGCACCGTCAGCCGAGGGATGCATGTGAGGAATATCCGTGCCGATGGCCAAGTGAATCGTCACCGGAATACGCTTTTTGTAGGCAGCAACGAGGAGACTGAGTTCGGGGTGTTTGGGTTCTACAATGCCGCTGGTGAGATATTGTCCGGCCGCTTCGCCATAACCGATGCGAATGCGATGAGCGAGCTTTGCGATTTCGTTGATGCCCCAACCGGTTTCCTGGGCCATGCCGAACTCGCCTTTGCCAAGAGCCGCGTCCACATCTTCTGAAGTGCTGCCGGCCATGGCAATTTCGAAATCATGGATGAGCGCAGCGCCATTCATGGCCACGCCCGAAGCATAACCCTTGTTCATCAGGTCGATCAGGACGGGCGCGAGCCCAACCTTAATGACGTGGCCGCCGATGCCCCAGAGGACGGCTTTCTTGCGCTTGCGGGCAACATGAATGGAGGAAGCAATCTCGCGGAAATCGCGAGCGGCAAGAATATTAGGGAGTGAGTCCAGGAACTTTTTCAGGGAGGAGCCGCGAGGAGTGGGGTTGGCAAGATCCCCAGCAGTGACTTTGCTTTTGCGCGCGGCGAGCGGATATGTCCGAACATCACCAAGTGTAACCGGCTGGATTGGATAAAGGCTCATGCAGGTCTCCATACTGTACGAGGGAAAGAGGCAGACACGCAAGCGGAGAGGAGTGTCGAGCGCGCGACAGGATGATGGCACGTGCGGTGTTTGGTTGAGAGCCTCGACGTCCTAAAAGGCGCAAGCTCGGGACGACAGTTTCGCGCTTGTGCAAACGGACGGCCTCCCGTCCGGCCAGCCCCAACAAGAGCCGTCTTCAGCCGTTAGGCAATCTTGTGATTACCGTTGGTTTGTGCAGGGTCTGCGCCGTTCATGTGGAGGACGCGCGTAAGCGCCTGGCCAGTGTAAGACTTCTTGGCGCGCGCGATATGTTCGGGAGTACCCTGCGCCACGATGCGGCCGCCGCCCTGCCCCCCCTCGGGACCAAGATCGATAATCCAGTCTGCCTGTTTTATGACGTCGAGATTGTGCTCAATGATGAGAACGGTGTTGCCGAGATCGACCAGTCGTTGCAGGACATCGACAAGTTTGCGGACATCGTCAAAATGAAGGCCGGTGGTGGGTTCATCGAGGATATAGACAGTACGGCCGGTTTGGCGTTTGGAAAGTTCGCGCGCGAGTTTGATGCGCTGCGCTTCGCCGCCGGAAAGAGTGGTGGCGGATTGCCCCAATTGAACGTAACCCAAACCGACTTCCACCATGGTGGCGAGTTTCTGCTGCACGTGCGGAATATTTTCAAGCAATTTCAAAGCGTCGCTTGCGGGCAGATTGAGGACGTCATTGATGCTGTGCCCTTTGTAGCGCACCGCCAAAGTTTCCGCGTTGTAGCGGCGGCCGCGGCAAACTTCGCAAGTGACATACACATCCGGCAGGAAATTCATCTCGATGCGGCGCAAGCCTCCGCCCTGACAGGCTTCGCAGCGACCACCTTTTACGTTGAAGCTGAAGCGGCCCGGCTTGTACCCGCGTTCGCGAGATTCCGGGAGCATGGCAAAAAGTTCGCGAATGGGAGCAAACACGCCGGTATAGGTGGCGGGATTCGAACGGGGCGTGCGGCCAATGGGGGCCTGATCGATTTCAATGACCTTGTCGATGTGCTCGATGCCCAAAATCATTTTGTGAGGGCCGGGCGGTTCCATGGAGCGATAGAGTTTCTGCGCGAGCGCACGATAAAGAATGTCGTTGACCAAAGTGGATTTTCCCGACCCCGAGACACCCGTCACGACAGTGAACAAACCGAGTGGAAGATTGACGTCAACGTCTTTGAGGTTGTTGGCGTGGGCGCCGAGAATCTGGATGGCTTTTCCATTCAGGCTCCGGCGCTTTCCGGGCACGGCTATTTCCGCGGTGCCCGAAAGATAGCGGCCAGTAAGAGAATCGGGAGCAGCAGCAATTTCCGAGGGTTTGCCGGTGGCCACCAGATAACCGCCGGCATTTCCCGCGCCGGGACCGAGGTCCACCACATAATCGGCGCGGCGAATGGTGTCTTCGTCATGCTCAACGACCAAGACGGTATTGCCAAGATTACGAAGCTGCTCGAGAGAGCCGAGGAGGCGGTGATTATCGCGCGCATGCAGCCCGATGGACGGTTCATCCAGAACGTAAAGGACGCCACGAAGGCGAGAGCCAATTTGCGTCGCTAGCCGGATGCGCTGTGCTTCGCCACCGGAGAGAGTGGCGGCGGACCGTTCCAAACTGAGATAGCCGAGGCCGACAGCGAGAAGAAAATCCAGGCGTTCGGCAATTTCTTCGAGCGGCCGGGCAGCGACTTCTTTCTGCCGCGGGGAAAGTTGGGAGAGGATTTTATCGACCGCCGGACGAGCATCGCTGAGAGCAAGCGCGGTGAAGTCAGAGATGGACCAACCGCCGAGTTTCACGGCGAGCGATTCCGCACGAAGCCGCCGGCCCAGGCAGGCGTTGCAGAGAGTGGCGGACATATATTGGGTCATCCACTCGCGGTACGAATCGGAGTTGGACTCCTCGAAGTTGCGCTCGAGGAATTTAAGAATACCCTGAAAGCGAAATCCCTTTTCGGTGTGCTTGCCGCTCGATTCTGCCACCATCTTTTTCGCACCGGACGGAGGATAGCCATAGAGCAAGAGATTCTGAATGCGAGCAGGATATTTCTCGAACGGCGTGTCCAAGTGGAAGCCGTGGGCGTAGGCGCCAAGTTCGAGAGTGCGTTTCAGAATCGCGGAGCCGGAACCCGGGCCGAGGCCGCCATCAAAGAGGGGACGCGTCCAATCCGCGATGACCTTTGCAGGATCGAAATCGTATTTGGAGCCGAGGCCGTGGCATTCGGGGCAAGCGCCATAAGGCGAATTGAAGC
This sequence comes from Candidatus Acidiferrales bacterium, assembly GCA_963775865.1. Lineage (GTDB taxonomy): Bacteria > Acidobacteriota > Terriglobia > Acidiferrales > UBA7541 > Acidiferrum. The sequence goes on from CAVZKU010000006.1 coordinate 311,652, forward strand.
TGAACGACCGGGGCTCTAACTGGGGAACGGAAAGGCCGCAATCGGGGCAAGCCAGTTTTTCGGAAAAGGTGTGCTCGCTGCCGCCAACGACCGCGACGGTGACCAGACCTTGCGCCAGCTTCAGGGCCGTGGCAATGGATTGTCCGAGGCGTGAAGCAATGCCCTGTTTCACCAGCAACCGATCCACGACTACTTCAATGGTGTGATTCTTGCGCTTGTCCAGAACCGGAGTCTGGTCGAGTGGCAGGAGTTCGCCATTGATCCGCACGCGCACGAAGCCGTCTTGCGCAAGCTTTTCCAGTTCCTTGCGATAGGCGCCTTTGCGGCCGCGCACGATGGGTGCGAGGATCATGATGCGATCGTCGGGCTTGCAGAGTTCACCGTGGAGAATCGCCTGAACGATTTGTTCACTGGACTGGCGCGTGATGGGCTTGCCGCAATTGGGGCAGTGCGGGACGCCGACCGAGGCGTAAACGACGCGCAGGTAGTCGTAGATTTCTGTGATCGTACCGACTGTAGAACGCGGGGAACGCGTGGTGGTTTTTTGTTCGATGGCAATGGAGGGCGAGAGACCCTCGATGACATCGACTTCCGGGCGCTCCATCTGGTCCAAAAACTGGCGCGCATAGGCGGAAAGAGATTCGACATATCTTCGCTGGCCTTCCGCGTAGATGGTGTCGAAGGCCAAGGAAGACTTGCCGGAACCAGACAAGCCGGTAATGACGGTCAACGAGTTCCGAGGGATTTCCAGGCTGATATTCTTGAGGTTGTGCTGCCGCGCGCCACGCACAACTAGTTTGCTGAGAGCCATAAGGACGAGCGCTCCCTCCACAGGAGCCCTGGCACCCAGCGAGTAGAATGGGCCCAGTATAGTCTTTCAACATAGCAATAGGGGCGCAGGATGGTCAAGGCGGCACACGTAGCGGCAAAGATTTTCTCATGGCCGAGGTACTACGCGGGTACCAGAGAATTTTTTCCAGGGGGGTAGTGCATTTTTACCCGGCGGCTTTCTTTAACCCATTGAAAATAGGACTAGAATGTTGGCCAACCATTTGCAACTCGTCACGCGTGGGGGAGACGAGCCGAGGATCCCTTTAGGGGATTGAGGGCTGGGCCGGTTCGTTCTTCCCCTCACCTCTCCCACGTGCCGACCTACGAGACACCTGGATCGCGTTCACCCCAAAATATCCTATATGACTTGCCTTCCTGGCAAAGGTGCCGTCCGGTAGAGACGATTGGCAATTCCCTCTTGGACCGGGCAAACAGAGGACATCCTCCCAGTCATTTTTCCCCCTTCCAACTTTCCCCAAGTGCCTCGCACGCTGGTTGCTACCAAGAGCCGGGCTCGCGCAAATGTTTGCCTGTAGGATGATTACGGAAAATCTCAAGATGCGTCTGACTCGCGCGCATCATGCGGAAGCGTTTCCCGATGAAACTGAATTGGACTGCAGGAGAACTTGCGGAAGGCCTGCGATGCTATCGCGCGCAGGAGTTTTTTGGGGCTCACGAGCACTGGGAAAGTGCTTGGTTGGCGTCAAAAGAACCGGAGAAATCGTTCTTACAGGGATTGATTCAAGTGGCGGCTGCGTTTCATCACCTACAGCGGGGCAATCCGCGGGGCACTCGCTCGTTGCTAGAGAGAGCGCGAGTGCGCCTGGAGCGCTATCCGGAATGCTTTGGCGGAATTGATGTGAGTTCGCTCTGTAAAGACATCGAAGGATGGTTGCAGGTGCTCGAAGCGGGCGGAGCCGCCCACAGCCGTTCTTATCCGGAGTTACGCTCGGCGGGCGACAAGGGAATGACAAAATGAGCTTGCACCTAACCGGCTGATTCATTGGTTCTTTCGACAGGAAAAGGGAGCAAGGTAGGAGTTACAAAATCTTGACTTCAAGCATATAATCTCAGCTCATGGCACCCGAGACACAAACCGTTAAAGCCCCGGGGATGGTCCCGGAGGAGCAGAAGCAGGAGCCTCGCTCGAAGGGAATTACCACGCCGCGGAAAAAGAAGCCGAAGGAACTGGCGGTTATCACCGAATGCTGTACGGGTTGCGCCGGCTCGCCCGCTTGCGTGGAATACTGCCCAGTCGAGGACTGCATGTTCTGGGTGTACGACGAAGACAACCCTCCGTTCGGCCGCATTCAGATTGACCCCCTGCAGTGCATCGGCTGCAAGAAATGCCTCAGCAAGGGTCCGGACGGCTGTTTCCTCGATGGCTGTCCGTGGGATGCCATCGTAATGGTGGATATCGCGGAAGTTGAAAAAGAAGTCGGGCCGATGAGCTATTAGATTTTGGCGTTTTGAGAAAATAATTTTGCAGAAAACGCGCGCCAAAAGCGCGCGTTTTGCTATAACTCAGGCGCTGGAGTCGGGCGCGCTACGGATGGGTGCCGGAATCCGGGGGTCGCTGCGCTGCCCTCTCCCGAATTGCTTTCTCGGTCGATGACGCCTGCTGGCGCACGCGATCAGAAATCTCGCTCAGCTCGCGTTCGTAGGGAAGGATCGTGGGCAGGTCCTCCAATTGGCCGATCAGATACAGCGCTCGCAGGGCTTCCCAAACCTGGTCGTCGGCAGGGGCCATGGTTGCGATTTCCGCTCCTGGGGTAACGTAGCTTCCCTTTTGCGCGGTAAGAGTGCGGATGCGCCCACTGATCGGGGAGCGCACTTCGTTGCTCTGCTGGCCATCTTGCAGCTTGGCAACCACGCCGCCTTGGTGGATGGGTGTTCCGATTTTGTCCGTGTCGCTGACCACCCCCGACGAAGGAGCGGCAATTACCGCCGGCTGCAACAGCGCGACGATCTGAGCGCGGCCCGATGCATCGCCGAAGCGCACCAAAGAGAGGGCGGCATTGCCCCGCACGAGAGGGGAAGGGTCTCCGAGCATGGTCAACAAAGTGTCGTGGAAGGCAACGTCAGCGGTGTCCTGCCCCATGACCCAAGCGTCGGTGTTGCGCACCTCTTCGACCGGATAGGAAGCAAGACGCACGAGGTTTGAATGCCAACGCGTGGCGCCCTGTTCCCGGCGTCCCATGCGCTCACCTATTTGCACAAGCGCATGCTGGATGTGCCGCGGATGCTTCTGATCATTCAAATATTCGGTGATCTGCTGGTCCGAGAGATGGCGTCCGAACCAGGTGCTCCACCAGAACAAAAACGGCATCAGTACGATTAACCAGGCGGTCAGAAAAAATAGCAGGCGCTTCCCGGTGAAGATAGAGTGGGATGCGGGCTGCGGCGAGGTGTCCCCCGCAGCTAGACCTGGGTCTAAGGAAGTGGGTTGACGTTTCATCCATGCTCTTTCAAGTTAGCTCGCCTTAGGTGCCCGGGACTCTTTGCCAGCCACGGTTTTTTCCTTATGGAGAAAGGAAAACACGCCGCGGTCCTGCAATTCCCAGAATACATTCAGAAGGAAGACTCCCGAGAGGGAGAGCAGGATCAGACTCATGAACAGACCGTCGACTGTGGTGATCGAACCGGCAACGATGATCCAGCCGACCCCGGCAAGAGGAGCAAGGCAAAAAACCACGGCCACCAAGAGTGTCGCGGCACGCAAGAGACCTCCTTCAGCCATCTTGATTGTTGACTCCGCAGCAACGAGAGGAACCGCAGCCAGGAGTGGCCAAGGTTTCCCTGGCCCCACCCGCCTCATATCTGCAGCTTTCATTGCTTAAAGGAGACATTCACGGTCTTGCTGTCTTTGGCGGCCAGGGTCACCTTCACATCCTGCTCCCCCAGCTTTTCCTGCACGAAGGCCAGCGTGTAGTCGCCCGGCGGCAGGCCTCTGATTTCGAATTTGCCGTCCGGTCCGCTGACGGCAAAGAACGGATTTTTCACCACGCTGATAAACATTCTCATCCAGGGATGCTGGTTACACTTCACGGGTAGCATGATCTCTTCCCGTGCGAAGACTTTCTCGAGGGGAGCCGATTGCGGAGCTTGCGATTCATTCCACTCGCGGTTGTCCTTAGGAGTCGGATGAATATTGTGGGTGGTCGCATCACTGTTGATGATCTTTACGGTTTGCCCGGCCATGACCCCCAGGGTATGCGGGTGGTATTTGCAGCCGTGTTGGTCCACGACAACAGGCTCTTTCGGAACGTCGAATGTGCGGTTGCCCAGTCCCTCTTTCACATACACGAACACGTTGGCGAGACCACCATCACTCACCACAATGTTTTCGGCAGTGTTCGGGCCTTTGCAGGCGGTATCCTGGCTCATGTCGATTACCGCGGCCTTTGGCGGAGCTCCATCAAATTTTACGGTGCCACTGACGCTAGCAACCGTGGCGGGATCGATGGGCGTGACCGTGGCCGCGGGGGCCGTTGCAGCAGGCGCCGCGGGCTGTTCTTCGCTGGTTTCCTTCTTGCCACATCCTGCAAGAAGGGCGAGCCCCAAAACGCAAGACAAGCCCAAGTGTGTCAACCGCGTCGTCGTTTTCATGTTGTTGCTCTACCTCTCTTGAGATTCAAAAGTCCGTACAGATCGAAATCCTATTTTGCACCGTTACGCCCCGCGCGACTGCCGGATTTTTTTCCTCCGGATGGCGGACTGGCGTTTGCCGCGGGAACGCGGCCCACGGCCGCGCCCACTCGCTGCAACTCTTCGGGCGTGAGCTGGAGAATATAATCCACCAGCAGCTTTGTATGATCCTTATCGTACCCCAGGAACGAGGCCGGAGTCGGGCCAGCAAACACCCAGTGACTGTTCTCGCGCCTAAACAACCCGGAAGGCATGGAGGTGCCCGGGCTGATGGCTTGTGGGTCGATGATCCAACGCTCCATCCAATCCGCCTTCAAGCGCCCTTTGGCTTGTAGGAAGTTGGGAGCCGTTGCTGTGCGATCATGGATCGCATTGCCCGTGGCGTGACATTTCAAGCAGGGCGCCGCAGTGCTGGTGAAAAGGCTGCGCGCCATTTCGGTCTCTGTTGCAGTCAGCACCGGGACCTCTTCCGGAATATAGGGGAAGGGCTGCCGTGAAAGCGCCTGGAAAAACCGCACGAGTTTGCCCAGTTCGTTTTCGGAGAAAGAGAATGTGGGCATGCGCACCTGCAGATAGGATCGTAGCCCGTTACGGTTGGTGTCTTTATCGTTGAGCGCGGGATTGTTAAGAAAATGGAGCAGCCAGTCGGGATCCACCCGTGCTCCTTCGGTGTAAAGTTTGGGGGGCAACTGTTCCTGCCCGTCCGGCCCCTGATAGCGCGCCATGGACATGAGCGAGGAGCGCTGGCCCGGGAGAAGCTGGTGGCAGCCCATGCAGTTGTACTTCTTGACGACCCACCAACCCTCTTGAATGTCGCGGCGATAATCGAGCGGCCGGTACTGATAACCGGAAGGAAGAGGACTTTCCTGACTGCCCATGAGGAAAGTGGTGAGTGCCTGAATCTGTTCCTTGGTCAAGTGAACATTGGGCATGCGCAACTTTTCAACGTCTGGCTTAATTTTTCCCTTGTCCCAGATATTGGGTTCCGCCAGCTTGTGCTCGAAAAAGCCCTTGTGCCCGTACCAGGGCGCCTTGGCGGGGCCTTCGGGCAACCGCGCAAGGTCTTCCGGATCGGTGATCGGCTCACTGCCGCCACGTTGCGCGACTTCTGTCAACAGAGCGAAATCCAGCCGCTCAACCGGCTTGCTGCCCTCAAACGTCAATTCCGTGCCGATGCGACCTTCTTCCTCGAGGCCGGAGATTTCATGACACCCGGCACAACCGTAGTGGCGAATCCAGCGCTTACCTTCTTCCCGCAAATTGGGGTCATCCATGAAGGTGGCCTCGGGATAGCTGGACGGCTCTTGTTTCTTCAAGGTAATCAGATAGCTCGCGACGTCTTCTGCATCCTCGGGAGAGAGGCGAAGGCTGGGCATCACGGTCATGTTTTGTACTTGAAGTTCGTGGCCGTCATTGGGACAACGCGAGTGCTCCAGGTCAAAAACAAACGGCAAGCCCTTCTTCTTGTAATCTTCGGGGCCAATGTCTTTCTTTTCGTACAGGCAGTACGGGCGCGTGCGTTCGCGGGCGTTGTGAACCCAGCGCACCAGATAGTCGTAATTGTCCTTTTCGCCGACGCGCGTGAGATTTGCGGCAAAAGTGCCGCCTTGTTTCTGGTCACCTTCCCCGATCGAGTGGCATGCCAGACAACCGCGCGTTTCAAACAATTCCTTGCCATGAGCTGCGTTGCCCGGCGGAGGTTTCGGCAGGGGATCTGTCAAGGCCGACTGCCAAATATAAGCGGAGATCGCTTTGATCTGCTCGTCGTTCAGGCGGAAGTTCGGCATCTTCGTGGTCGGACGGAAGTCGGTCGGCTTCTTCAGCCACACGGGAATCCAATTCTTATTGAGCTTGAGCCGCGCGTCCTTCAGGTTCGGGCCGATCTTCTTGACGTCTTGCAGCAGGCTCTTGGTGGTGCGGTCGAGCTGGACAATGCGCAAATCCATTTTGCTGTTGGCGACCTTCAGGGCCACGGCGCTATCGTTCAGGCGATTGGCTGCTTCGTTGCTTGTAGCCGTATCGGCCTGCTTCATTAAATAGCCGGCTTCTTTCAAGTTGTCCTTTTTTTGCTGATCCAGTTGTCTAATCTGCTGGCCGATGGAAAGCAGATCTTCGGGCTCTTTGTCATAACCTTCGTAGCGATGGCATCCCATGCAACCGCGTTGGCGGTACAAATCTTTGCCTTCGCTCAGAGTCCAGCCGACGTCGTCAGCCACCAAGACCATGTCCGCGGAGTGGCAGGCCTGGCAGCCGGCCTCCATGTTGCCTCTCGGATAGAGCGGCCAGAGCCAGTGTTCATAGGTGCCGTGGGCCTTCTCCACGCTGGTGGTGGCGCGCCCATTTCCCTGGTGGCAAGGGGAACAGCCGTACTTTTCCGGATCGTGAATCTTCAACAGGTTGGGCTCGGGATGGCTCGTGAACGCCCGCGCGTATTCGTCCGGTTTTTTGCCCTTCCGGGACATGGCCTCCGGCGTGAGCTTGACGGGTTCCCGAATGCCCATGTGGCAGGACTCGCAGCGGTCCACGATGTTGGCGTCCGGCACATTGATCTGCAGAATTTTCGGGGTCCAGTCTTCCGTCTTGTTTTGCAAGCCTGCAAGCTGCGACGGCGTGAGTTCGGTCATGTTGTCGGAGAGGTAGGCATCGAGCTTTTCTTTCCGTTCGTTGACCGGTTTGATGGCTTCCCCGAGTTCCACACTCAAGTTGGTCCGTTCGTTTCTCAGCTCGTTGTAGGTCTCTTCCAGTTGGGGATAGGTGTAATTCTTCTTGCTGCCATCGGGGAACGTGACCGAGGTCACTTCCTGTTTGTATCTCTCGAGGGCCTTTTGTTTGCTCTGCTTTGAAGAAGCGCTGGTCTCGGTTTCGATGTCATAGGTGGAGGCGCCGACATAAGCGCGACGGTCGGTGAAGACGTTTTGTACGGCAAGGATTTTGGCGCTCAAGTCGCGCAGCTTTTCGTTGAGTTCCTTGATCCGCGGGGCGGAACTCTGGCTGACGGTTTCGTAATCATTTTTGAGCTTCGCATAGTCCGCACTGCTTTCCACGTCCTTCTGTACATCCCGGGACTCCGTACGTGCGCGCGAGAGATAGGTCGAATAGCGAGTCTTCCACTCGTGTTGAAAAGCTTTCCAGGGGCGCTGGCCGAAATCTTCGTCCCAGAGCGCCCAGAAAAGCGAGGCCATCAAGACGATCATCGCGACCACGTAATGAGGCGCGAGGGACTTGCTGACTATCGGATCATTGTCGAGGATGGGCTTATCGGGCACCATTTCCTCCTACACGTTGAACCAGGGCGTTATCCACACGTATTTAATATGAAACAGAAGCCGCAAGAGCATCTTGATCGGCAAGCCAAACATGGTCAGTAAAAACACCATCAGAATGGAATATTGCAGCAAGCTCATGCGCTTGTAGTCCTTCGGATTGTTTCTGCGGAAGAAGGCGTGCACAGCGATACCGCCCAGGGTGAAAAAGCCTCCAACGACAAGCGCGCCGAAGATGCCTTTCCCCCAATTCGAGGTGATGCCGAAAATGTCCGGCAGGTCGCGATTCACTTCGTAAATGAGGCGGTTATGGTCCCATGTCTGTCCGGGCCAGAACCACTGCCAGCCGGGACCGCGGATAAAGGTTCCGATGAAAATCATGGAGACCCATAAAATAATGAACCCGAAAAGAAACGTCCCGATGGCGAACCTGCGCTGCTTCCAGGTGTAGTAGCCGCAGCCGAGCGGGTTGGTATCTATATACGGTATGACCATGAGCCCAATGATGATCAGCGTGGGCATGACCACCCCGGCGATCCACGGATCGAAGTAAACCAGCATCTCCTGCAATCCCAGAAAATACCACGGGGCTTTCGCAGGATTCATGGTCAGGTTCGGGTTTGCGGGTTCTTCGAGCGGCGCGTTCAAGGTGATGGACCAGACCATCAGAATGATGGTGACGATGATGGCCGCGAGGAATTCCACGCGAAGCAGGAACGGCCAGACATGCACTTCCTTCTGCCAACCGGCCTGGAAGGGCCACGCTTTCCGGTGATGGGTCTTCGCCAGGGCCGCATCGCCTTCCAGTCGCTCGATCAGCAGGTCATTCGCATGGGCCTGCTTCCAAGCAAGATAGATGTAGAAGCCAAGCAGGGGAATCATGGCGATGATGGGCACGTTGTCCGGCGCGGAAAGGATGTCCCACAATTGTTTCCAATCCATGGCTAGCGCTTTTCCTCTTTGACTTCCGATTCGAGCACCACCGCTGCCGGGCCGGAGATGCCGCCGTCCTTACGCACACGCCAGAAGTGCACAATCATGAAGATCGAGGCCACAATGGGAATGCCGATGCAGTGCCAGATGTAGGAGCGCAGCAAGGCGTTGGCGTCCACGATGGAACCGCCCAGGAGACCAAAGCGAACATCATTGTACGGCGTCATGCCCAACTGAGCGCCGAAGGGCCCCTCGTGGCCGAGCAGCGGAGTGGCGCGCGCCATGTTGGTTCCCACGGTCACGGCCCAAAAACCGAGCTGATCGTCCGGCAACAGATACCCCGTGAAGGAAAGCAGCAGGGTCAAGACCAGAAGAATGACACCGACGTTCCAATTGAACTCGCGCGGCTTTTTGTAGGCGCCGGTGAGAAACACGCGGAACATGTGCAGTTCGACGGCAATCACCATCAAGTGCGCGGCCCAGCGGTGCATGTTGCGCAACAATTTGCCGTACGGTACGTCGTGCTCCAGATAGAGCACATCGCGGAAAGCCTGAACTTTGCTCGGATGGTAGTAAAACATCAACAACACACCTGTGAAAGTGAGCACGATAAACAGGTAAAAAGTGATGCCGCCCATTCCCCAGGTGTAGCTGTAGCGCACCGCGTCACGATTAATCTTTGCGGGATGCAAGTGGAGAAAAACATTGGAGAGGACACCCAGGGCGCGGTTGCGCGGTGTGTCGTCGTGCTTGTGACGGAAGATGGAGGTAAAGACCTGAGTCTTGCTCGGCTTCTTGAGGATTTCGACCTGGTCTTTGGCCTTCGCGGGCAGATCGGTCTTGAGAGACTCGAAGTCTTCTTGAACGCCGGCTTTGACACGCTCGACCAAGCCAACGGGCTTGCCATTCTTGGGGTTTGGGTTACGTTCATCAGGCATTTCGTTTGCTCCCATTCGCCAGTTGGCTGGTTGCGTGTTTTCTGCCTCCCCGACGGATGCCTTTGTGGGTCAAGAATTCACCCCTCCAAAAATGACCCGGGGTCGTTGAAATGGGAGGCCTGTCCCTTGGGCCACTGAAAGAGTTGAGAAACATCCACGATGATCTGGCCATCGGGAGCCAATGACACATGCGCGCGGTCCATGGGACGCGGGGCAGGCCCTTCGAAATTGATGCCTTCGCTGTCGTATCCGCTTCCGTGACAGGGGCACTTGAACTTGTTCTCGCTGGATTTCCAGTCGGGCGTGCATCCCAAATGGGTGCATCGCGCGAAAATGACAAACAGACGATCGGGTGTCCGATCCACCCAGATGCGGTATTTTTGCTGCCACTTCGTATCCACGCCGAGCGCATAGTCCGAGGGATAGCCGATCTTGAAGGAGGTGGGTGGTTCAAAGAGCGTGCGCGGCAGGAAAAAACGAAGGAAGGCGATAAACCACGCGGTGAGGAAACCTGTGACGGCACACCACACGAGACGGCGGCGACCTTCGTTGACTTCGCTCTGTTGCGGGCCGACGGTGGCCAGGCCCGCGGCAGCGGCGGCCCTCGAAGTACCGACGGCCGGAGAACCCACATAACTCGTGGCATCTTTTCCGCTTGCAGCCTTGCTCGCTGCGTCGGATTTCGGTTTTGCCGATTCGGATTCCGGGCCCGCCATGCGTTGCCTCCTAAATGAGCGTGTCTCGAAGTCAGCTGCTGGCCGTAGTCTGCGCTATTAAGTTCTCCCTGAAACCCAGGCGGTGGATTTTTTCCCGACGATCGCGCCTGTGAGCAATCGCCTGTTCCCTGTTTTGCGGGGCTGATTGTGTTTCCTGAAGTGGATACGGTAAAGAAGCGAGGCTCGGTCTGGCACCGGCCAGCATCTTGGGGCTCTCAGTTTTGAACAGAATCGGACCACTTCCCGAGATCCCCAACCTCATCGACGGACCCCCAGAACGAAACGCATCTTACTCAAATGAAATAAATTCGTCAATGCGAGTTTCTGCAGTGTGTTTCTGCAGTGGCAAAAAGATGCACGCTTTCATCTCTGCGATGGCGGTGAAGATGGAAAGTATGGAAGAAGCCGCTTGCGCAGGGAAACAGCTGTGATAGACTCCGTTCCGTTCGTGACATTGTTTTTTCAACTGCAGGTATTTCGCGGCTATCCGAGTGCGAAGGGCCGAACATTTGGCCTGGGAGGGTTCGCGCAATGGGCCTCGTTCTTCTGATTGTCATTTGGCTGATCACGATTCTCAGCACCTATTTCTTCGTTGCGAAAACGTGGTGGCTGCCCCTGGGGGCCTCCGCGGCCGCTCCGGGCATCGACCATCATTTCACCACCACTTTCCTCATCATGGGGATTGTTTTCGTGGCGGCCCAACTGTCCCTGGGCGTGCTCGTGTGGGTATACCGTGATCGCAAGGATGCGCCAAAGGTGCAATACTCCCACGGCAATATGAAACTGGAAATTATCTGGACGGTGCTCACGGCCGTGTTGTTTGTCGGCCTAAACTTGATGAGCAGCTCCATCTGGGCCTCGGAGCGGTTCCGGGCCGCGAATCCGGGGGCAGTGCGCGTGGAAGTGACCGGCATGCAATTTGCCTGGTATTTCCGGTATCCCGGACCAGACGGGAAGTTTGGCGCAACCAAGCCGGAACTCGAGGATGCCTCCTCGGGCGGCGAAGGCGCGCTCGGCCTGGATACAAGTGACCCCGCCTCGAAGGACGACGTGGTGAGCGGCACCATGTTCGTGCCCGTAAACCGCGAGGTAGAAGTCATCCTGCGCGCGCACGATGTGATCCACAGCCTCTTCATTCCCGCCATGCGCTTCAAACAGGACGCGGTCCCGGGTCTGGCGATCCACATGCATTTCACGCCCACGCAAACTGGCGATTATGAAATCGCTTGCGCCGAACTGTGCGGACTGGGTCACTACAAAATGCACGGCATGTTGAAGGTCGTCAGCCCGGAAGAATTCGACAAATGGCTGGCTGCAAGAGAAGCGGAGAAGCAATAACATGGCTACCCACGGAAGCGCGGCTCAGGAAGTCCATGCGCATGCGGCCCCGCAAGGATTCATTCGCAAGTACGTTTTCAGCCTGGACCACAAGGTCATCGGCCTCCAGTATTATTTCCTGGCGTTGGCGGCCGTGATGGTGGGGATGTTCCTCTCGCTGCTGATGCGCATTCACCTCATCTGGCCAACTGCGGCTTTGCCGCTGCTCGGCGAGATCAAGCCAGAGGCTTACCTTAGCCTGCTGACGATGCACGGCACCATTATGGTTTTCTTCGTGCTCACCACGGCGCCGCAGGGCGGCTTCGGAAATTATTTTCTTCCCATTCAGATTGGCGCACCGGACATGGCCTTTCCGGTTCTGAACATGCTTTCCTTCTGGACGACTTTACTCGGTTTCCTGGTGATGCTGGCGGCATTTATCGTGCCGGGTGGCGCGCCCCTGCATGGCTGGACAGGCTATGCGCCGATGAGCGCGTTGCAGTCCGCCGGGCCCGGGGAAGGTCTTGGCGCGGATCTCTGGATCATTAGCATCGCGATTTTCTGTCTGGGCGCGCTGATGGGTGCGCTGAACTTCATCACCACGACGCTGGACATGCGCGCCAAAGGGATGACGCTGATGCGCATGCCGCTTACCTGCTGGGCGTGGTTCATCACCGCCATCCTGGGCCTGCTGGCCTTCGGCGTGCTCCTCTCGGGCGGTATTTTGCTCCTGATGGATCGTAATCTGGGCTCAAGCTTTTTCGTGCCGCTAGGCACCGTGAACGGCCAGCTCACCGGACACAAAGGTGGATCGCCGCTCTTGTGGCAGCATCTATTCTGGTTTTTTGGCCATCCGGAAGTGTATATCGCGATTCTTCCGGCCATGGGTCTTGCCTCGCAATTGCTCTCCGTCTTTTCGCGCAAGCCGATCTTTGGATATAAGGCCATGGTGTACGCGATGTTGTCGATTGGCTTCCTGGGCTTCATGGTGTGGGGCCATCACATGTTCATGAGCGGCATGAGCCCCTATTCAGCGTTTACCTTCTCTATCCTGACGATGGCGATCGGTGTGCCGTCGGCGATCAAGACTTTCAACTGGCTGGGAACGCTGCGGCACGCGCGCATCCGGTTTCAATCCCCGATGCTGTTTGCCATCGGATTTGTTTCCCTGTTCGTCGCCGGCGGGATCAGCGGCCCCTTCCTGGCGCAGCCTGTGCTGGACATTCAATTGCACGACACCTACTTCGTGCCCGGTCATTTCCATCTGATCATGGGGGTCGCGTCGATCTTTGGTATTTTCGCCGCAACCTATTACTGGTTCCCGAAAATGTTCGGGCGCATGATGAGCGAGCGTTTGGCGCGCTGGCACTTCTGGTTCAGTTTCGTCGGCACGTATGCCATTTTCATGCCCATGCACTATCTGGGGATGGCCGGCCATCCGCGGCGTTATTCCCAACTTACGGAACTCGCTTATCTGCACCCCTTGATTCCGCTACAGAAATTCATTACCTATGCGGCGTTCGTCACCATCGCAGGTCAGTTCATCTTCCTTGTGAACCTTTTCTGGAGCATGAAGTACGGCGCGAAGGCCAGCGACAATCCCTGGGAAGCGACAACGCTCGAATGGACTACCGCCACGCCGCCTCCCCATGACAATTTTGCAGGCCACACCCCCGTGGTGCACAACGGCCCGTACGAATACGGCGTGCCGGGAGCGCCGCGCGACTTCGTAATGCAGACCGATCCGGAAATCGCGGCAACTCACTAGGCTCAGAATATGGCGAGCTTCACTCCAACAGCGACGGTTGACGATCCCAGAATTGCCCTGGACGACCACGGGATCGTGCCGCCGCTCCGCGGCGGCGACGACGGCCGCTCCGGGCCGGGTTCGCCGGATCACCGCACACGCCTGCGCCGCGCCCGCCTCGGACTTGTGGTGGCGCTGACTCCGGTGCTCATGCTCTTTGTTTCCTTTACCAGCGCCTACATCGTGCGTCAGGGACTGCCTACCCTGGACCCGCACACCAACCAGATGGTTCGCGACTGGATTCAGATAAAACTCCCGACACTGCTGCTGGCAAATACCGTCGTGTTGCTCCTGAGCACCGCCAGCATGGAGCTGGCGCGGCGCCAAATGAAGCGTGAAGTTGCGCTTTCGCCCGCTGCGTCTCTTTCTGGTGGCCTTTTAAGCGATGAGAAGGCCATGCCTTGGCTCGGATTGACGGTTCTGCTCGGGATTTGTTTCCTGACGGGACAGTGGCTGGCCTGGCGGGAGCTCGCCAGCCGCGGCTTCTACGTCGCGACCAGCCCCAGCAGTTCGTTCCTCTATTTGCTGACCGGGACGCACGCCATCCATTTGCTGGGCGGAGTGCTTGCACTTCTCGTTGCCGGCGGAGCAACGCTGTTGCGGCGGCCGGCCGTGACGCGGAATATCTTGGTCGATGTGACCGCCTGGTATTGGCACTTCATGGCACTGTTGTGGGTATACATTTTGTGTTTGCTGGAGTTCGTGCACTGAATCGAGTTTGATCGTTTACACGCTTCGCACCTGACGAGGAGGCCGCGAGCATGGGTGAATCAGCGCTGGTACCGGATGTAACATCCGTTTACGAACCCTCGCTTTTTGGAACCTACTCCAAAAAGATCGGGATGTGGCTCTTCCTGCTTTCCGATTCGCTGACCTTTGGTGCATTGCTCTACGCCTACAGCTACGGCCGCATTTCGACGCCGAATTGGCCCACGCCGTTCCACTCCCAAAGCATCATCAATGCCACCCTCATGACCGCGTTCCTCCTTACCAGCTCGCTCACCATGGTCCTGGCGGTCAGAGCGTCAGTCGATGGAAATCAGAAACTGCAGCGGCTGTTTTTGCTGGCCACCATGGCCTGCGGTGTGGGCTTCCTGATTCTCCATGCACGGGAATGGACCAACCTTATCGCCGAAGGCTTGAGCTTGCCGGCGTTTCCTGCCGCCCCGGAGCACAAGGCCGCCGGTGAATTTGCGGACGTGGCCAAGAACGTTCCTCAATTTCCCGCGACCTTTTTCGGCCTGACCGGAATGCACATGTTGCACGTAACCCTGGGCGTGATTTATCTCGGCGTGATTGCCCTGCGGCGCAAATTCATTCCCGTTCTGCTGGTCTGCTGGCTGCTGGCGTGGCTCGGAACGCCGGCCTACAGCCCGTTTCACTACGGGGCGCACGTGCTGCTGCTGGCAGCGATTGCCATCTCGATTATTCTGTGGCTGAAGCCAAAGGTGTACGATTCAGCGGACGTAGAGGTTGCCGGGCTGTACTGGCACTTTGTCGACCTGGTGTGGATGTTCATTTTCCCTCTGGTCTACCTGATGTCCGCCAAGATTCTATAGGAGCGCGAATACCATGGACACAACGCAACTGGACATTGAAGAACGCGTTGCCGAACAGCACCGCCACCACAAGAAAGGTCTGTTTTTCTGGGTATGGTGCGCGCTACTGGCGATGACTGCAATTGAAGTCTATCTGACCTACCAGAATATGGAACCTCGGCGCATGCTCACGATATTGATGGGACTGTCGCTCATCAAGGCGGCGCTGATTATCGGTTTTTTCATGCATTTGAGATATGAAGTCTCACGCATGAAGTGGCTGACCATGTCTTCCGTTGTTGGCTGCCTGATTTTGATGACCGTTTTCTTTTTTCCGGACGCGTTTCGAATTCTCTCCCTGGGAGTGCGATGAGACTTAAGCTGGCGATCCTGACGATACTCCTGTTTGCGTGGACCGCGCCGGTTCTGGCCCAGGGTTGTGCCATGTGTTATAGCTCCGCGCAGGCCACCCCCAAGGAAGGCCAGCGCGCCATCAACCGGGGGGTGATGGTGATCCTGATTCCGCCGGTGGGATTTATGACCCTGGGGATCTGGATGGCGCAACGTTATGCGCGGAAGCGGGATCTGGAGCAGGGCGAATCCTACGAAGAGTGACAAATGCTCTCGCGGGGGACTTGCGTGAACGGAGAGTGTACCCCGCGATAATCCACCCTCGAAGCGTAGTCACTGAGGGTCATGAAGAGAAGCAGCGCTAGCCAGAAAATCCCCGCGATGATGACCAACTGAGTGCGCCGGGGGCTGTATTTCGCGTGCATGAAGAAGAGCACGACGAGCGTGGCTTTCACGGTGGCGATAACCAAAGCCACGACGATGTTGTATTTGCCGAGGTTGACGTACGCGGCGTAAACCGTGACGCCCGTCAAGATCAGTAGCGAAGTGATGATAGCCAGGTAGGTGCCCGGCTTGACGATATGCTCGGTGTGTTCGAGTTGAGTCACGCGTCTCTCCCTACTTATGCCGGTCAATCAGATATAACAATGGGAACAGATAAATCCAGACGATATCGACGAAGTGCCAGTACAAACCCACGACGTCAACAGGCGTGTTCCATTGCGGCGTAAAGCGTCCCGCGAGGGATTGTTGCAAGAGCCAGAACAGCAGGCCCGCGCCAATGACCATGTGCAGCGCATGCAAGCCGGTCATTCCGAAGTAAGCGGAATAATAAAGTTGCGCGTGGGAGTTCAAGTCCGGGTCCGCCGCCAGGGCCCGCTCGATTTCCTCGCGCTCCACGAGCAACTCTTCCGGTTTCAGGTCCGCGCACTTGCTGGGGTTATTCACGCAATAGGTGATGTCGAAATTCCTACCGGGAACCAGGTGGTGGTGGAACTTCTGGGCGTACTCGATGTATTTTACGCCCAAGAAAACGAAACCCAGGATAATTGTCAGGGTGAGGAACATCGACAGGAGTTGCTTCTTGCCGGTCTGTGCTGACCACACGGCCATCGCCATGGTGAAGCTACTGCCGATCAGGACGGCGGTGTTGAAGCCGCCCAATCTGAGGTCCAGCGTAGTGCTGCCCATGGCGAAGGCATGGAAATAAGCGTGGCGGTTGACGGTGTAGGCCAGCATGATACCGCCGAAAAACATCACTTCCGTAGTCAGGAAGATCCACATCCCGAGCGCAGCGCTATCCTTCTGCTGCTCGAGGGTCTTAAATTGTCCGTACAGTTCTCCGGTGCGATGCACTCCGCACTCCTCTATCTGTCAGTTTCAGGCGTAGACGACACGCCTGGCACCGGGACGAAGCCCGGTGTCGGTTCAATCGTCCCCGTGAGCCGGCAGAGGCGAAGGATTCACGGGCACATCCAGACCAAGATCCGGCCGGTGATGAAAGTCGTAAGGCTCCCAGGTCACCACCGGAGTCACCTCAAAATTCTCCGTCGGCGGCGGCGATGGCGATTTCCATTCCAGGCCGGTTGCGGGCCACGGATTAGGTCCGGCCACCCTGCCATAAAAGGCCGACCAAGTAAGGTAGAACAGCGGCAGCAAGTAACCGAGCGCGAGAATGGAAGCTCCGGCTGTGGACATCACGTTGTAAACCTGAAATTCCGGCGGATACACGTGATAGCGTCGCGGCATGCCGAGGTAGCCCATCAGGAATTGCGGGAAAAACGTGAGGTTGAAGCCCACGAAAAGAATCACCGCAGCGACGCGCGCCAGCCACTCAGGGTACATGCGGCCGGTTATTTTCGGCCACCAGAAATGCAATCCACCCAGATAGCCCATAATCGCGCCGCCCACCATGATGTAGTGGAAGTGGGCCACGACAAAGTAGGTGTCGTGGATGTGGATGTCCGTGCCCAGGCAGCCGAGGAACAATCCGGTCAGGCCGCCGATGAGGAACAGGCCGAGGAAACCAAAGGCATACAGCATCGGGGTGTCAAAGGAAATCGAGCCGCCGTAGAGCGTGGCCGTCCAATTGAACACTTTCACGGCTGAGGGAATGGCCACTAGAAAGGTGAGGAAGCTAAACACCAACGCGGCGTAGGTGGACTGTCCGGTAAGGAACATGTGGTGCGTCCAGACCAGAAAGCCGATCACGGCGATGGCCAGGCTCGCGGCCGCGACGAAGTGATACCCGAAGAGCTGCTTGCGCGCGAACGTGGGGATCAATTCGCTGATTACGCCCATGCTCGGCAGAATCATGATGTACACGGCCGGGTGCGAATAGAACCAGAAGAGGTGCTGGAACAGAATGGGATCGCCGCCCATGGCCGGATTGAAAAAGCCCAAGCCGAAGAGCCGTTCCATACCGGCAAGCGCCAGCGTGATGGCCACGACGGGCGTTCCCAGGATCATGACCACCGAAGTGGCGTAATGGGCCCACACAAAGAGCGGCAAGCGGAACCAGGTCATCCCCGGCGCACGCATGGTGTGGATGGTCACAAGAAAATTCAACCCCGTGAGAATCGAAGAGAAGCCGGTGATGAAAACCCCGATGACTGCCGGTGCCACGGCGGAATTCGAATAGACCGTGCTCAACGGCGTGTAAAACGTCCACCCGGTGTCCAGACCGCCGGCAATCATGGAATAGAGCGTGAACGCGGCGCCAACCACGTAGATATACCAGCTGAGGAGATTGATTTTCGGGAACGCCAGGTCCTTCGCGCCGATCATCAATGGGATGAGGAAATTCCCCATGACCGCCGGTATGGAAGGGATCAGGAAGAAAAAGATCATCGCCACGCCGTGCATCGTGAACATCCGGTTATAGGTATCCGCGGAAAGCAGGAGACCGGAGGGCGTAAGCAGGTGCAGGCGGATCATCATGGCGAAGAAGCCGCCGATGAAGAAGAAAAAGGTGACGGAAATAAGGTAAAGGAGCGCAATGCGCTTGTGATCGGTAGTCAGCAGCCACGAACGGATTCCATAGGTGGCGTTCAGATAATGTTTGGTCGGCATTTGAAGTGCCGGTTTGTTTGCTTGCGTGCTCGGACTCATACTATTTCTTCCCCATTGCGACCGGTGCAATTCCGGCGCCCTTGGCGGGCACAGGCTGCGACTGCAGGGACTTGATGTAGGCCGTAAGATTCAAGATCTGCTCCTCGGTGACCAGTCCCTGGAACGTGGGCATCACCGGCGGATACCCGGCTACGATTTTCGCTTTCGGCTGCAGGATGGACTCGCGGATGTAGGCATCGTCCGCAGTCACCATCGATCCATCGGCAAGAAGAACTCTTGCGCCATACACTCCGTTCAAGGAAGGCGCACGGCCAGTGCCGTTGGCGATGTGACAGGTGTTGCACGCCAATTGCGTGAATAATCTTTCTCCCGCCGATACCGGATTTACGTCGCCCACCTCTCCGGAGAGCCAGGTGGCATATTCCGCCGGATCCATGACCGTTACCCATCCGCCCATCACCGCGTGATTGGTGCCGCAATATTGCGAACAGAAAAAGTGGTACTTGCCGATCCTGGTGGCGCGGAACCACATGGTGTTGTACCGCCCTGGCACCACGTCCATCTTCACGCGAAACGCCGGTACGTAGAAATCGTGGATCACGTCCTCGCTGCCCAAAATCAGCTTGATGTTCCGGTTTAAAGGAATGTGCAGCTCGTTGATCTCCTTGCGGCCGTTCGGTTGCTGCAGCTTCCACATCCATTGCTTGCCGATCACGTAAACGTCCAGAGTGTCTTTCGGTGCGGTGCGGTAATTCACGTATATGACCGCACCCCAGGCAAACATCCCGAGCGCCAGGATCAGGGGTATCACCGTCCAGCCGATTTCCAGCGCGTTATTACCGTGAATTTCCGCGCCGATTTCGCCGGGCCGCTTCCGCCTGTATTTGACGCCCGCGACGATGATCAGGAACGTCACCAAAGTGCTGAAAAACACTGCCGTAACAAGAATAAAGGAGAACAGCACATCCACATTTCCCGCGAAATTGGAGGCCTGTTCCGGAAAAAATGGTAGCGGTGACTGCACGGCCCTAGTCTGCTCCTTGCGCCGGTGAAACCGGCCCGGAACTTCCATTGCCGCCCGCGCGATGATCCCGCCGGCGGAAAATCACGAATCCGATGGCCATGCACAGCAGGGTGACCACTGCGCCCATGCGAATGACGGAAAGAATCGTGGCGCTGTAACGCCCCTTCGTCGGATCGTACTGGTAACAAAACAGGAGTAGGTGATCCACCGGAGTGCCGATTTTCCCGGCCGAGGCATCCACCAGGCCCAGGCGCACGTGGCTCGGCGGATAATCCACGCCAAAAAAGTAGCGCGAGATGCGGCCATCGGGCGTCAGCAGCAGGATTCCGCTGGCGTGGCCGAACAGTCTCGTCCTCGGGTCGTAGCTAAACCGGAAATCGGCAGCCTTGGTGACGGTATCGATCGATTCTTTCGATCCAGTCAGGAAGTGCCAGCCCGGCTCCGTCGCGGGCCGCGCGAAGCGGGACATGGCCTCCTGCTTCTTCTTTACTGCCGCATCCGGCGTATCCGTGGAGTCGAAGCTAATAAACACAACTTCGTAATCCGTGCCCGGATTGAAGGAAATCATTTTCAGCGAGCCCACCAGCGTCTGTTCCACCTGATTGCAGAGCATCGGGCAGGTAAGATAGACGAACGCGAGTACGATCGGCTTCTTGCCGGAATAATCGCGCAGCCTGACCGGCTTGCCGTATTCGTCCACGAATGGGGCATCGAGCGGAATCTGCGCGTCAAGCTGCGGGTCGAATCCGACGTTCACCAGTGCCGGCGGCAGGCCGTTCGAGGACTGGCCCACATTGTCGGGAATCATCTGCGCCCTGCTGGCCGTAAGGCTCGACAGCAGCGCAAATATTCCCGCCAGATAACGTAGTGCTTTCATTTCTCCTTCATTTTCTCCTTGGGTGCCGCGGGCACCTCCGGCAAACCCTTCTCCACAATCAATTTCATCGCTTCCGATACGGGAATCTCGGCAATCCCGCTCTGCTCGTCCACCCAGCCGAGTTTATTGTTGGCCGCGGTATCTTCCTTGAGCTTATCCCGCCAATCGTGTTGCGGGTCGAGGAGATGGCCGGGCAGGCCCTGCAGCCGCGGCTCCGGCGGCATGGCCGGGCCCGTTTCCGAGCGCGACGGCGGTGGCGGCACGTACTTCGAGTTCCAGAGACCCGTGAGGCCGCGATAAATCCCGAGGGTGAGCAAATAGGAGAGCACAATGGCACCACCCAGGTAGGCCAGGAATTCCAAAATGGGCGTGGTGCGGACGTCCCGGGTCTCAAACGAGACGTCCTGGTTCTCCGGCTCGCGGCCCTCGCCAGCGGCGCTCTTGTGGTGCTCAGTGCTCATCTTGGGCAACAGCCTCCGCAAGTTTCGGATCCCCAAGCGGCAGCAACGGCTGCTGCTTCAGGTTCATGGCAAAAAAACCGACCCACAATCCGATCAGGGCCACGGGAACCACGATATCGAGCCATGTCGGCAATGCCCGCGCTGTGAATTCCGGCCGGGTCATCCAGAAAAGATCGACAAGCCGCATGAAGATCATCCACAGGGCAATCTTTGAAACCAGCCTGGCATTCCGCTTCACGTCCTGAGACAGCAGAAGCAGGAACGGCACCGCAAAATGGAATACCAGCACAACCACCGCAAGGACTCCCCAACCGCCGCTTAGCCGGGTGCGATAAAAAGAGATCTCTTCCGGCTGGTTTCCCGACCAGATGATCAACAACTGTGAAAAATCGAAGTACGCCCAAAGCATGTTGAAGGCGAAGAGCAGCTTCCCAAGGTCGTGCAGGTGCCGCTTCTGCAACACCTCGGCAAACGGTTCCGAACTGGAGAGCAACACCACCACCGCAATCATCAAGGACATTGCGGAAACCGCCTGCCCGGCCACAAAAATAAAACCGTAAATGGTCGAAGCCCAGTGCGGCGAAAGCGACATCACCCAGTCGAACGAGGCAAAGGTCATGGCCACGACATATAAAATAATCCCAGGTCCGGCCATCAGTTTGAAATGAAGGCGCAGAGAGCGATCTTCCTGATCCACATCCTGCCTTCGCGACCAGCTGTTAAACAGCCACATCAGCACGAACCAGATCGCAAAATAAATCACCGCCCGGATCAGAAATCCCCGGGAAGTCAGGTACCACTGCTGCAGCGGAGAGAGCGGCTCCGCCCTGCGGCGCTGCGGATCAAGCCAGGCGCCGTAGAGCGAATTCATCCCTAGCACCACCGGCACAAACATCAGGAAAACCAGCCAGATATTGCGCGCCGCCGCCTCGAGCGGTCGCCGGATAATAATTCCCCAGTTACCGCCGGTCAGGTGCTGCAGCATGAGCAGCCCGAGAGAGCCGAGCGTCAGTCCCAGAACCAGAAGGTAACTGAACAAATAGGACTGGTAAAACTTGTCCGGCGAGGTGATGGCGCCAAAGATCGCCACGAGCAGCGCTACGCCGCCGACGAACCAGCCGCCCCTCTGAACGCGATCGACGCTCGCAGGCGCCCGGTATTCTTGCGCGCTCATTGCGCGGCTCCTCCCGCCAAAAGCTTCTCCCGCAAGGCCGGCGGCAATTCCGCAAGATGAGCATTGCGGCTCAACTGCAGGGCCCGAACATAGGCAATGATGGCCCAACGGTCCCGCAGGGGGATCTGCGCGGAATAGCCGTACATGGCGCCAAATCCGTTGGCCACGACGTCGTAGAGGTAGCCGTTCGGCTCCTGCCGCAGCCGCTCCTGGTGATAGCTCGGCGGATGCTTCATGCCGCGCATGGCCACCATGCCCTGGCCATCTCCCTGCAAACCGTGACACGGCGAGCAGAAAATTCCGTAGCGATCCTGGCCGCGCTGCAGCAGCTCAGTCGTGAGCGGCAGCGGAAACGCATTGGAGTCCTTGGGCACAAGCAACGCGTCCTCGGCAAGCGACCCCCGGGCGACCGTATTCTCCGGCAGCGGCCGTTCCGAGCGCCCGTCCGGAAAAAAGGGCGACGCAGAGAGTGGGTTTTGCCGCGGCTGATTGGCCATGTCCTGACGGAGCGAGCCACATGCGGCCAGCGCGATTCCACACAACGCGCACAGCAGCGCGGCGGCGAATGACGCTCTACTCCGCATTCGACACCTCATGGACGTGGTGGGCGTGAACGCTCTCGAAGAATCTGGCCGTTTCCGCTAGGTGGAATTTCGGATCGCGCGACTCGATACACAGGAAAAAGCGGTCCGAGGTCGCATGCGTGAAGCGCTCCACGTTGAACACCGGATGATACGGCTGCGGCAACAAATTCAACGCCAGCATGCCCACCACGGCAAACGTCGCCGCCCCCAGTATCGTCAATTCAAACGTAACGGGAATGAACGCGGGCCAACTGTTCAAGGGTCGTCCACCAACATTGATGGGATAACTGATGGCCGAGCACCAGTATTGCAGCCCAAACCCTCCGAGACCGCCGAGCAGCCCGCCCGCCAGCGTCAGCAGCGGCACCCCTGTCCGGGGAAAGCCGATGGCGTGTGCCAACCCTTCCACGGGAAAGGGCGTGTACGCACTGATGTATTTGAACCCGGCTTGCCGCGCCTTCTGCGCCGCGTTCAAGATCTCTTCCGGCGTGAGGAATTCGCCCATCACGCCGTAGATGTCGGGGTGATGTTCGGTCACGAGTTTTCCTCGTCGGAGCGCGACTTGTGCGCCACGAGTTCCCGCATCTCCGCAATGGCGATCGCGGGCAGGGTGCGCACGAACAGGAAGATCAGCATTACGAACAACCCGATGGTGCCGATAAACGTGCTGTAATCCCAGAATGTGGCGGAATAACGACCCCACGCGGAGGGCATGAAGTCGCGGGTCAGCGAAATCACCACGATGACGAAGCGTTCCAGCCACATGCCCGTGTTCACGACCAGGGACATGACGAAAAGGGAGGCAACATTGCGGCGAACCTTCTCAAACCACAGCAATTGGGGCGTAAGGATGTTGCACAAAATCAGGGCAAAGTAGAAATGTGAGTACGGCCCGTGGAGGCGCTGCTCGGCCAGGAAAACGTCGAACTTGTTGCCGCTGTAAAACGCCATAAAGAACTCGATAGCGTACCCGTAGGCGACGATCAGGCCGGTGGCGAGCATAACCTTGGCCATGTTGTCCAGGTGGCGCAGGGTGATGAAATCCTCGAGGCCGTAGGCTTTGCGCAGGGGAATCGCCAGCGTCAGCACCATCGCGAACCCGGAATAAATGGCTCCGGCGACGAAGTACGGCGGAAAGATGGTCGTGTGCCAGCCGGGAACAATTGCAATCGCGAAGTCAAAGCTCACGACCGTGTGCACGGAAAGCACCAGCGGCGTAGCTAGTCCCGCGAGCAGCAAATACGCGGATTGGTAGCGGTGCCAGTGATGCGCCGACCCGCGCCAACCCATCGACAGGATGCCGTAGATGACCTGTTGTGTCCGGCTCTTCGCGCGGTCCCGCAAAGTCGCCAGGTCCGGCAACAGCCCCACGAACCAGAACATCAGCGACACCGTTCCGTAGGTTGAAACCGCAAAAACGTCCCAGATCAACGGGCTGCGGAACTGTGGCCAGATCCCCATGGTGCTCGGATACGGAATCGTATAATACGCCATCCACGGACGCCCCATATGGATGAGCGGAAAGGTGCCGGCACAGGCCACGGCAAAAAGAGTCATGGCTTCGGCGAACCGGTTAATCGAGGTGCGCCATTTCTGATTCAATAGAAACAGAATCGCGGAGATGAGCGTGCCGGCGTGGCCGATACCAATCCACCACACAAAATTCACGATCGCAAAGCCCCAGCCGATGGGAATGTTGATGCCCCAGATTCCGACACCCTTGGTGAAAAGCCAGGCGATCGACACAAACAGCACCATAACCAAGCAAAAGCTCACGGAAAATCCCAGCATCCAACCCATGCTCGGCGGACGCGTCAGTACCACCGCGGCGATTTTGTCGGTCACCGAGGCGTAGGTATACCCGTGCTCCAGCAGCGGCTCCAGCCGGCGGATTTCGGGCAGATTTTCGGGAGGCTCGATGTCGCTCATGCCCTCTCCAAATCCGGATTCGGGTTGCGCACCGCCGCGAGATACGTCGTGCGCGGCCGTGCGTTAATTTCGCTCAACACCGAATAATTTCTTTGCTGCGCTTTCAGCCGGGCCACGCGGCTCGCCGGGTCATTGGCATTTCCGAACACAATGGCTTCGGAGGGGCAGGCGGATTCGCAAGCGGTCACAATCTCCCCATCGCGGATGGGGCGGTTCTGTTTTTCGGCGTCAATGCGCACATTGTTGATTCGCTGCACGCAGTAGGTACACTTTTCCATCACGCCGCGGCTGCGCACGGTCACTTCCGGATTGCGCATCAATTTGAACTGTGGCGTCTCCCAGTCCTGGAAACGCAGGAAATTGAAGCGCCGCACTTTGTAAGGGCAGTTGTTCGAGCAATAGCGCGTGCCGACGCAGCGGTTGTAAACCATGTCGTTCAAGCCTTCCGCGCTGTGCACCGTGGCGCCCACAGGGCAAACCTGCTCGCAAGGCGCGTTCTCGCATTGCATGCAGGGCACCGGCTGGAAAAACGTCTCCGGATTGTCCAGCGAAGAGTTATACGAGGATGGGTCGCCGGTCTCGGAATCGGCGTGTGTGTAATAGCGGTCCACGCGGATCCAGTGCATTTCGCGGCCGCGCATCACCTGGTCCTTGCCGACCACAGGGATGTTGTTTTCCGCCTGGCACGCCACCACGCATGCGTTGCACCCGTTGCATTTGTTCAGATCGATGGCCATGGCCCAGGCATAACCCGGGTATGCGAATTCCTTGTAGAGCGAATCGTCCTTGGCGGGCGCTTCCGCCCCTTCATGCGCAAACGCCGGATTTTTCTTGTATTCCTCGAGCGTTGCCGTGCTGAGGATTTGCCGCCCCTCCATGTGGAAGTGATACTGCGTGCAGGCCAAGGGATAGGTGTCGCCCGTCGGCGTCATCCGGCCTTCGCTTGCCGACCACAGCGCGTTCGAAGTGCGCACCACGTAGGCATCGAAACCCTTGTTCGTACCGGTGGTTCCCGCGCGTTTTCTTCCGTAGCCGAGCGGCAGCACCACGGTGTTTTCCGCCAGCCCAGGCAAGGTCCATGATGCGGCCGTCACCTTGCTTCCGTTCAGCACAATCTCGACGACCGCCGCGCGAATCTGGCCGTGCTCACCGCCGCGGGCCGCCACGATGTGCGTCAGGTCCATCTTTTGCGCCAGCTTCGGACTGACCAGCGCGGCGTTATCCCAAGTCAGCTTGGTTACCGGCTTCGGCAATTCCTGCAGCCACCCGTTGTTCGCAAATCGTCCGTCATACACGGTCGGGTCAGGCCGGAAAATGAATTCGATCTGATCGGGCGGCGCGGCCTGGAAGGCCGGCAGCGTCGCTAGGTTGAACTTCAGTTCCGCCGTGATAGGAGCGAATTTCGTGCCAGGGATCACGCCGTCGTTGAGCCACTTTCGCCAGCCCGCGTCGATAGGGGATCCCAGATGCACGGAGGCCTCAGTCCAGTAGGCACGCACGGCTTCATAGGCAGGTTGGCCAGACTTGTCGCCAAAAGCCGCCACCAGGTCGTGGGCGGAGTGTGTGTAATACAGCGGGGAGATCAGCGGCTGAATAATGCTGGCGGTGCCGTCGTGGGCCCGCGCATCGCTCCACGTTTCCAGGTAGTGCGATTCGGCAACGTGCCACTGGCAGTAGGCTGAAGTCTCGTCGAAATGAGTGCTCAAATGAATCGAGGTATTGACCTTGCCCAATTTCGCCGCGAAGTCGAAATCGTGCGGCGCGTCATACACCGGATTGCCGCCGAGAATCAGCAGCAAATCGACCTTGCCGCGGTCCATTTCCGCGCACAGTGCGCGAATGGATTCGAGATTCCCGGGCCCATCGGCATCCTCCGTCTCGGTGTAGTACAAGGTTGCCCCAACATTTCCGAGCGATGCGTTCATCGCATGCGCCAGTGCGTGGACCGCGGCAGACTGATGTTCGCCCGCAATCACCAGTGATGCGCCGCGTTCCTTCTGCAGGTCCGCGGCCACGGTTTCCAGCCATTTTGCGGCTTCGCCCGAAAGCGGAGCCGCGCTTCCCATTCCTAATTTGGCCGCCAGCGCACGCGCAAAGAGTTCCACGTCGGTCGACCGCAGCGGCAGGCGATGATCGGCCGAGGAACCCGTTACCGAGGGCACGGGCTCGACGACGTACAGCCGGTTCATCGTGTCGCTCGGCCCATCGAGCCGGCGCCGGCGGTAGAATTGGCGCGCATTGGCGATGTGGCCGGGCCCGCTGGCCAGAAAATCCGCGTCCAAGGAGACAATCACGTTCGCTTTGCCGATGGAATAAACGGTGTTGACGTTGCGGCCAAAGGCCAGCTTTGCGCCCTCGCGCGCGCCGTCCCCGGTGGCGGGCTCCCACTGATACCACTTTGCCTGCGGGTAGAGCGCCAGCAGCTTGCGAATCTGTGCAGTCAAGGTGGGAGAGGAGACCCTGCCGGTCAGAATGCGGAAGCCCGCGCCATTGCTGGCTTTTACGCTGGTCGCCAAATCTTGCGCGGCATCGAGGAATGCCGACCACGAACGAATTTCGCCCGTGAATTGCACCGTTTGCGAGCGATCCGGATCGTAGAGGCCCAGGAGAGAAGCCTGCACGAATGGGCTGGTGGCGCCGAGGCTCGAAGGATGATCGGGATTGCCTTCGATTTTGGTCGGCCGGCCTTCATGGCTTTCGACCAGCACACCCACAGCATCCGCGCCAAAGGGCATCGCAGTCGCATAAAAATAGGGCTTCCCCAGAACCATCCCGTCCGGCTGTTTGACGTACGGAACGATGTGCGTCTCATCCGGCCGCCCGCAGCCCGCCAGCCCCGCCAGGGCCAGCGACGCGCCCATCAGTTTCAGAAAATCGCGGCGTTCCACGGTCTGGTCCCATTCGGAGGCGTGCATCGGGAACTCTCGGTGCAGCAATTCGTCGAAATGCGGATCTTCGGTCAGTTCCTCCAGCGTCCGCCAGAATTGCTTGCCCGTCTTTGATTTCAGTTTTTCGCGGACACCTGCGAGATCCAGTCGATGCTCGCGCACTTCGGTCTGTTCCGCCCGCTCTTCGGCGCCGCGCACAGGCTGCTCGTGACCATGTTGATCCGGCGGCACCGGCGTGCCCTGCAGGATGGGTAACTGTTTCTCGTTTGGCTGATCTTGCATAGCGTCCATTATCGGTGACACGTCGAACAACTGGTCAGTTCAGCCGTCGTTCGAAGCTTGTATTCCGCCGCGAGCTGTTTCCCTGTTTCTTCCTGGTTCGCGTCCGCCCTCCAGTTCATGTTGAAAATCTGATCCCTGGGACGCAGATTCTCCTCCGG
The DNA here is from genome assembly GCA_963775865.1 of Candidatus Acidiferrales bacterium. GTDB lineage: Bacteria > Acidobacteriota > Terriglobia > Acidiferrales > UBA7541 > Acidiferrum. The sequence continues at coordinate 339,443 of CAVZKU010000006.1, forward strand.
ATTCCGGTGGCATCCCAGGCACCATTCCATCGTCAGCGGCGAGGCTTGAAAAACCAGCGGCATATCGTTCACCGGTCCGTGGCAGGAAGAACACCCAATCCCTTTGTTGATGTGGATGCTGTGATTGAAGTACACATAATCCGCCAGCCGATGCACTTTCACCCATTCGATGGATTCATTCGTCCGGTAGCTTTCGCGAACCGGTTCGAGGTAGCCCACGTTGTTGAACAGCACCGAGTGGCAATTCATGCAGGTTTTCGTGGGAGGGATGCCTGCATACGCGGAAGTTTCCACTCCGGTGTGACAATAGCGGCAGTCGATCCCATCATCCCCCACATGGTGTTTGTGGCTGAATTGCACGGGCTGATCCCGAGTCACCCGCTGGTTCGTCAGATAAGGCGACCTGGCCACAACCAGAATTCCGCCGAGGGCGAGACCCACGAGAAAGATCAGCGCAAACAAACTAAACCGCGAGATGGAATTAAAACTGCGGTGAAAGATTTGTGCCATGTCATCTCTGCGCCTGAGGGTCCATGTTCTCCAGGGGATCGTTCATCTCAGAAAAAATCAGCCACACTTAAGCCAGACAGCGTGTGTCCGCGTCAAACTGCGACCGAACAGTGTCCACCAAATTCTTTCGGATTGCAACCTCCAAGCAAGTTTTTTCAAAACAATTCAGTGCCCAGAAACCCTCAAAAGGAGCGCAATTTTAAAGATTTCAAACAAGATGGAATTCATTCGCCAAAGAGAAATCACCTCCTGTGTTTCCCGATAGGATCTCCCCGCTCCATCAATAAACATTCCTTATGCCCAAGCCAATTCCTCACTACTTTTGGGAATGCAAATCCGCGTGCTATCCTTAATTATGTCTTCCGCCGTATGGTCCGCGGCGAAGCTTACCTGCTTCGGTTCTGCCGCAAGCGGTCTCACAACTCCGCTGGGGCGTGGTCCAACTGGTAGGACACCTCACTGTTAATGAGGACGGTGAAGGTTCGAATCCTTCCGCCCCAGCCAATCTTTTCTAGCGGTTATCCCCTCGAACTGCCGAAACGAACTACCTTTTTCCCGGCGAATCCACAGTTCCAGCCAAATTCTGTGTATTTCACTTTGGGGGGAACTCATGGGTCGAAAAGTTGAAGCTACGCTTTGGATGTTGATTGAACAGGACGACACGAAACGATACGTCCGTGTGGAGGAGGCTAAGAACGGAAAAATCGTTCAACTCCGTACTGCGCCAAGTTGCATCCGACCAGACTGGCGAAGTCGATAGCCGAGCAAACAAAAATTCGCGCCTCGCTCAGGTTCTCGTCGATCCGGGTTCCGTTGCAAAAGGTGAAGCGGCGATCTTCTACGACTTGGGAGATGGAGATTACTGTGCAAATCCGGCGTGGGCCAGTTGTCTACACCGAATGGCCTGCCTCAAATGCCCGATGTAGGTGCCGTAGACCACGGGGAAACTCATCGAAGCACGCCAAGGCGTGCTTCGTCTGCCGGCAGAGGTTCCATTATCAGACGAAGAAAAAGCAGTCGCCGAAGGAGACGTTTCGGCATTGCAGACGGTTCTTGTAGGATGAACCTATACCTCTCTATCGGGTATACCGCGTTGGGGTAGGGCCTTCTTCGAGTCGGTGGCGACCCCAGATTGCGCCCTCCCGGCTGGAATACGCCATCTCAAAATCCTGCGTCAGCTCGAGCGCGTCGGTCGGACAGGCATCCTCGCACAGTCCGCAGAACATGCAGCGCGAGGTGTCCTACGTGAAAAACGTCAAGACCTTCGCCGCGTGGCGTCATCACGTTCCCAGCCAACCACAATCAGGTTTTCCGGGCACGCCAGAGCACACAGGTTGCAGGCTATACATAAGGTCTCACCTGACCCCGGTTCTTATTCAGCCGTGGCGCTCCGCGAAACCGTTCCGCGACCATGGGCCGCTCGAGCGGATACTGTTCCGTACAGATATTGCTCGGAAATTGCGTCCGGAAAGTGACGCCCATTCCCTTCAAAAAGTCCGCCTGAAATATCCGTGACACCAGTTCTTTCACTTCCGCAGTCTCTATCCCCGGCGATAGGTTGTCAAGAACCCTCACCACCTTCGTTCCACGGCGCTCACACGAGACTTGAAGTTCCTGGAGCTCGCCGTGCCGTGAACTCGTGGCCCGTCATGTTATCCTCATGCACTAGGACGCATCCGGAAACTAAAGCAGCGCGAGGGCCAGGCAATGGTGTTCAAGATCAATTGGGAACATCTGCCAAATGCTGGGGCGTGCCAGGTTTTAGGAAACATCCTCAGCCATTTGCGGGTGATCGTGTGAATTAAAAGGTCATGGCCGTCTTCCCAAGGGCCCGGATCGGGGCCATCGAACCCGTGATGGTGCGCGTTCCAGAAGGTTGGTTCTGGATGGGCTGCGAAATCGGGCGCGATGATGAAAAGCCGGTGCATCGCGTTTGGGTGGATGCCTTCGAGCTTGCTGTTTATCAGGTGACGAATGAGGAGTACGCCTGCTTCCTTACCGCCATGCGTTATCCTGAGCCGCTGTGCTGGAACGATTCCAGATTCAATCATGCGAAGATGCCCGTCGTCGCGCTATCGTGGCATGAGGCTGTGACCTATTGCGAGTGGCTGAGTCACAAGACGCGTAGGCCCTATCGATTGCCTAGCGAAGCCGAGTGGGAACGCGCCGCTCGCGGTGGCGCCGAACACGCGCTGTACCCTTGGGGAGATGCGCCTCCCGAGCTGGTTCCCGATTACGCCGAGCGTTGGAAGAGCGGGCCTGAGCTGGTGGGACGGTATCCGCCAAACGCTTACGGCATTCATAATCTGGGCGACAACGTACATGAATGGTGTGCTGACTGGTACGAAGCCAACTACTACGGCTGCTCTCCTGAACGAAATCCTCGTGGGCCGAGCAACGGTAGTCGCCGTGCCTCGCGAGGCGGTTCATGGCGGCATCACATCAAGGTCAGTCGAAGCGCGGCTCGCTCGAGTATTCCACCAGCGTTCAAATACGCCGACTACGGATTCCGAGTCGCGCGATCTTCGATCACCTAAGGTCGCAGTCGTGAGCCTCGGCTCGTCGAGTGGATCATCGTGGGCATGGCAAAGCACACTCATCACAAATCGTTGGCACGTCACTTTTCATGTCGTCTGAGGAAAAAGGAGCACTCGTTTCTTCTTCTCCCGCGATCCAGAAATACAATTACGGAAAGCAGGCCTTGGTTCTCATGATCCTGTTCGACTGGACCGAACCCAGGAGCTACTTGCGAGGTTCATAAATGATTCTGCACAGCGTCAAGCCTGTGAGGTGTTGGGCTAACGCTGCCGTCAGCCGCTCACGTTCTGATACTTGTCAGGCTGAAACTTACCACCGTCAACGTAGTTTTTGTTGATCTCGATGAACGCGTGCCATTTCTCCGGCAGATCATCCATCACGAAAATGGCCGTCACTGGACAGACCGGTACACAGGCGCCGCAATCAATGCACTCCGTAGGATCGATATACAACTGAGGCACGACATCGAAGACGGGGCGGCCGTCGTCATAGGTTCGACCCTTTGCCGGATGGATACAATCCACCGGGCACACGTCCACACAGGCAGTATCTTTGGTTCCGATGCAGGGTTCGGCGATGATGTAAGCCACGGGCAACCTCCTTGCACTGACGATGTAAGCCTTCAAAGGTACGGTTCACGCTGCCGAAGCAAATTGCGTCGTAGGCTGATTGGCTAACGTCCTCTAGTGTATGCTCCTTCTCTGACTTCCGGTAACTGAACAAACGGCGAGGCAGCATTCTTCCTGGTGTCTCAGCCACCAACCAGGTAATAAGACACCCACCAATTGAGAATGGGCAAGAGGGCAGCATAGGCCCAGCGGGACGAGCCCAAAACTGCCGCAATCAACGCCAACACGACGGCAAAGGTCCATTGTCCCAGAAAAAAATAAAACGACAATTCAAAATGCGGGATCACCACCATGGACCGAAGCAAGTGTGCAACCCAAAAGAACGAGGAACACCCAAGGCTCATGAAACCGCATAGCTCGGACCAGCCCTGCTTACTCATCGTAGGTAGTAGAGTAAAAGCCATTGTTGGCTGCGGATTATATGATAGAGCTCCTAAAAAAGGCAGCCCCTCGTGTGAGGCAGGTCGGGTGGTGCATGGTTTGACGTGCGATTGACATCGCTAAGCAGATCACGGCATGACGGCTGCTCGTTGCGAGAGTAGATAGGTTGCGCGGTCGTTTGGAGCGAAACCTTGCTCGGCAGACACCATCTTCAGGGGCTTGCCTTCAGATCCTTGCCGAACCCGCCCGTTACCGCGGACCTGCAGGCGCCTGAGGTCATCGCTCACCACTAGGTCGGACGTCTGGCCTGCGGCGACCGGCTGCAAGCCCTTTGCATTCGGATTCGTCAGCCTTTTTGTGTGGGATAGCCGGCGTCAAGCCAACCCTTCCAGCCGCCGTCCATGGATTCGACGTTGGCGTAGCCCATCCTCTGGAGATTGTCCGCGACCAGGGCGGAACGGAAGCCGCCGCCACAATAGAGGATGAGTTTCGTCTCCGGCGAAGGGACGCGCTGCTCGATATCTCGTTCAATAATTCCTTTCCCGAGGTGAATGGCACCCGGCACATGGCCGCCGGCCCATTCGCTTTCTTCACGCACGTCGATGAGCACGAATTTTTCGCCGGCGTCCATGCGCCGTTTCACGTCGGGAACGTTGGTTTCCTTGACGCGCTTCTTTGCGTCATTCACGAGAGAAAGGAATTTTGGGGAATGCGCCATCCGGACCTCCTTGAGACTGAGAAAACCCATCATAGCGCAGCGTCCAAAGAAAGACGCCCCGAAGGAAACGGGGCGCCGGTCCATCAGCGAGAGCAGAAGGGGACGAAATTTATGGCTTGGGGCTATCCTGAGTAGGCTTTTGGCCGAAGGAGTGCACAAGGTTCACCAGATTCCAGCGCACTTCTTCCTTCGTGCGATCCCCTTCGCCACCGATCATTTTTCCGCGGCCGTTGGTGATGATGTAGAACAATTCGCCGTCGGTATACTTGGAAATACTGGCGGGATCGCGCCAATCCTTCAGATCCAACTTCATCTGCTCGGCGAGGTCGCCCTTGCCATCGCCATCTTTGCCGTGGCACATGGCGCAGTGATACCCATACAGTTTTCGCACTTCCGCAAGGCCCTCGGGCGTGGGTTTGACGGGATTCTTCATTGCCGCCGCGTCTGCGGGAATCGGTGCGGGAGCAGGTTCCGCCGCTTGCGCGTCTTTCGATTTATCTTTTGCTTGTTGCGCGAAACCGACTCCTGCCGCAGAAAGCAGGACGGCGCATAGGCATAGGCCAATTCTTCGCATAAAACCCCCTGATCGGTAACAATCATTCCGGGAGCGAAACGGAGAGTATCTAATGCAATTCTACGCCCGCGCATGTCGCAAAGATAGCCTGGGTGACGTATTTGCAGCAAAAATCCACGATCAGGGCAAAACGGCGCCCTTTTCCTACTTTGTGGCAGGGTGACTGATTTGTGGAACGCGGCAGCCGCGAAAGGTTTCCTTGCCGCGCTGTCCGGCGGTGAAGCGGCTGGATTCACGAACGCGCGTTCGCAGGCCATCGATCACCTGCGGCACGGGATGGGGTAGAACGCCCCGAATGACAAAAACCATCAACGCCGCTTCGGCGGGCGAGTCAGCGCTGGACGTGATGCCGACCCCCTGAATCCCAGGCAGCTTCATGAGGTCGTTCGCGTGTGCGGCGTGTACCGCCTGCGCACGAGCGAGTTCCGACATCGAGATGGCATTGACGGCAAAGGTATCGAGCACTGGCGCGATGCGCGAAGAGGTGTCCATGTCAAAAACACCGCGCGGATTCGTGGACGTACCCTGCACGATGCGCGTGGCGATGCCTTCCAATTGCGCAGGAATTGTCATCGGAGTTTGCGCAGGATTGACGACCAAGATGACCGCCGGTTCACCGGGATGATCGATGCTCAGGCCAACACCAATCGCCTGGATGTACGGGTTGGCGAGAAATTCCGGGGCGTGCATGTCGCGCGCATGTTGCGCTTGCGCCAACTGCGCGGAAGAGAGAGCGGCGGCTGATTGGGCTTGGACCGTTTTCACGAGGTTTGCAGCAAGCGTGCAACCGATCACACTATGTGTCGAAGCGCTGCCGACAAAGGTTGGGCGGTTGCCCTGGCTGTCCTCGAAGGCGGTCAACACATCGGCGACCGGATTGCCGACCGTATCCGTATCAGAGCCGCCGTAGAGTAACGCGACGGGATCGGCGGTATTTTCGTCAACGATCAGCGATCCCGAATCGCCCGAGGCGCTGAAGGTTCCCCCTGCAACGGAGACCTGACCGGTGTACATCACGGAAAAATTCGCGCCCGTGTTGCAACCCTTCTGGTAGCTGACGGACGTTTGCACCTGCACGGCATCCACGGTCGAGCAGGTCAGGCTGGAGCTTCGGCCACTTTTCGCCACGGCTTCTCCGACGTTGGCCACGATTCCGTGCCCCGCGTGAGGCGCTCCCGCGTCTGGAGTGCTCCCTGTGGCGGTGGGACCCAGAGATAAAATGCTGCCGGTGGTGTCGACAGTGCCAGCGACAATTTGCGCGAGGGCGGCATCGACGTTAGTGCCCGCGGCTTGCAAGTTTACATATTGGCTGAGATTGCCAACCGTGGTGGTGCCGGCCGTGGAGCAGTTGGCGTCAATCAGGTCTGGCTGCGTGATGGCATCGCCGATACTCGCGGAATCGCTGCGAGCGAGCACGTGATTGTTGCTGAGAATATAGAAAGTGCCGTTGCGCTGAAGCAGCGAGCCGAGCGTTCCGCCGCAGCAATAAACGAGATTTCCCTGTGTGCTGCTGTCGTTGGCGTTCCCACCGGAAGTGCCGAGCTTAATGGGAATCGACTGTGCCACCTGATTGGGGTTGGAAGCGACGATAAGAACATTGGCGGACTTAGTTTTCGTAGCGTCAGCTTGCGCGATGGCCATAACCGTGACCGTGGCGGGACTGGGGACGGCAGCAGGGGCAGTATAGACGCCAGCAACGATTGCGCCGACTGTAGCGTTTCCCCCAACAACACCATTCACTTGCCAGGCGACCGCGGTATTGGTCGACCCCGTGACAGTGGCCTGAAACGCCGCGTTTTGTCCCACAACCACTGTGGCCGTGGCGGGTGTGAGTGTCAGGGTAACGGTATTTCCACTCTGCGGGGAACTGCTGCCGCTACAACCCGTGAGAACCAGGGCCGTGACGCAAACGGCAAAGAGGAAATTGACTCGACGCATCTCGCACCCATCCGAACCAATTCGATTTCAGGCTAGCACGCACGTCCAGGGGGATGGACCACGTCATTCTTTCCGTGACCAAGGCATTGCCTGTACTGCCGAACAGTCACCCGAGGGCTTTCCGAATAGATGGCGGCGCGGAGGCCGGGGATGCCCGGGCCGTGTGGGCTTTACGGGGCGCCTTAGTCCATATCGCGCCAGTTCGGCCCCGTACACACTTCCACCACAAGGGGAACCGCGAGCTGATACACCCCTTCCATTTCTTCCTGCACCAATTCTGCAAGTGCTTCTTTTTCCTTCACGGGCGCTTCGAAGAGCAATTCGTCGTGGACTTGCAGAATCATGCGCGCAGCTAGCTTTTTCTTTTTGAGGCGCGCGTCGATTGAAATCATGGCGAGCTTGATGAGATCGGCCGCAGTGCCCTGCAACGGAGAATTCAGCGCCGTGCGCTCCGCAAAGTTCCTCAATTGCATTTGCGGCGCATTCATTTCCGAGATGGGACGAATCCTGCCGAAGAGCGTTTTGGCCATACCGGTCTTGCGCGTCTCGACGAGGATATTGTCCAAATATTCTTTGACACCACGATAACGGGTGAAATACGCGTTGATGAATTGTGCGGCTTCCTTCTGCTCAATTCCGAGCTGCTTCGCCAGGCCGAAGGCGGATAGCCCATAGATGATGCCGAAGTTGATGGCTTTGGCGGCGCGACGATGCTCGGCCGTCTGGGCTAGCGGTCCCACGCCAAAAACTTCCTGGGCCGTGCGCGCGTGGATGTCTTCCCCGTTGCGGAAGGCCTCGACCAGCACGGGATCGCGGGAAAAATGCGCCATGATGCGCAGTTCGATCTGAGAATAATCGGCGGACAGCAGGATTCTCCCTTTTTCGGCAACGAACGCGGCGCGGATTTCGCGGCCCAGTTCCGTGCGAATCGGAATGTTCTGGAGATTGGGGTCACTGGAGCTAAGCCGGCCGGTGGCCGTTCCGGTTTGCGAGAAACTGGTGTGCAGGCGGCCAGTTTCCGAATGAATCAATTTGGGGAGCGCATCCACATACGTGGATTTGAGTTTGGCGATTTCGCGGTACTCAATCGCTTTTGCCGGCAGCGGATGCTGATTGGCCAATTCTTCGAGGACGTCCGCCGCGGTGGAGCGCTCTTTCCCTTTGCCGCGACGGCCCGGTGGCTGGAGATTGAGCTTGTCGAACAGAATCTCCGCGAGTTGTGGGGGGGAATTTACATTGAATTCCGCGCCCGCCAACTCCCAGATTTCTTTCTCCAGGCGCCGGACTTCCTTTTCCATGGACTCGGACATCTTTTCGAGCGCTTTGGGATCGACGCGAATTCCCGTTCGTTCGACTTCCGCGAGAACTCCGGAAAGTGGGAGATCGATTTTCTCGTAAACGTCCAGCATTCCTTGCTCTTCTACTTGTTTGCGCAGCACAGGAGCGAGGCGTTGCAGGTAGTCGGCGCGCTCGCCCGCTCCACCGCCCATGGGCACGTTAAAGTTGCGGAAGACGACGTCGGCGAATTCGTGTTTAGCAGTGGTTGGACGCAGAAGGTAGTCGTAGAGTTGCGTGGCGTGTTCGATTGTTTCTGCTTTTCCTGCGAGCAACTGAAATAATTTTGGGTCGTGTACGATCTTGCGCCGCTTTTGATCGGCAAGAATTGGTCGGAGAGATTGCAGAGCCTCGCCCTTTTCGTCGGCCCATATGGCGCGCCCTTCTCCTGCCTTCGAAGAAAGTTCGATGCCCGCCAGGTGGGTTCCGAATCCTTCGGACTCGCGCCCGCCAAGATCGAGGTTGAGCCATAACGCGAGGGACGCTTTAGCTGGCAGTTTCTTAACGTAGTCCTGCAGTTCCACCCCATCCGCGAGTTGGACGTAATCTCTTTTCTCACTGGTCCGAGGGGTGGCAACGCTTCCTCCCTCTGCAGGGGAGTTCGCAAGGCCTTTTTCGACCGCGCCGCTGGCGAGCAATTCTTTGAGCAAGGAATTGAAACCCAGTTCGCGATAGAGATTCATGAGCGCGGCAGTGTCGGGACTGCAGACCTTCAGCTTTTCCAGCTGCAATTCCAAAGGTACTTCGGTTTCGATGGCGGCGAGCTGTTTGCTCATCAGCACTTGTTGTTTTTGTTGTTGGAGGGCTTCGCGGTAACGCTTGTTGGGTACTTCGTCCGCATGAGCCAGGGCATTTTCCACGGTTCCGTATTTCTGAATCAGTTCCGTGGCCCCTTTTTCGCCGATTCCTTTTGCGCCGGGGATGTTGTCGATGGTGTCGCCCAGAAGGGCCATCAGGTCGATCACTTTGTCGGGTGTCACGCCAAGAATTTCTTCGACCTTTTGGGCATCGACAATGGTGTCAGCTTTTGCGCCACCGGAGCCGGTACGCAGAATGCGTACCCCGGAATTCACAAGTTGCATCATGTCCTTGTCATTGGAAATGACCAAGACATCGAGATTCTTTGCCGCGGCTTTTTTGGCCAACGTACCGATGACATCGTCGGCTTCGTAGCCGTCGAGCTCCAGAATGGGCATACACATTGCTTCGCACAGTCGTCGCACATAGGGCAGCTGCACGCTCATCTCGTCTGGCATCGGAGGCCGGTGCGCTTTGTACGATTCGAAAAGTTTGTCGCGGAAAGTGGGCTTGCTGGTGTCGAAGACAATGCCCACGTAATCCGGTTTGTAATCTTTAATCAGGCGCCGGACGATATTGACGAACAAAAACGGAACTTTGGTGGGAATGCCACTGGGGGCGTTCATGCGCACCATGGGCGCGTAGAATGCCCGGTAGATGTGCGCCATGGCGTCAACCAGGAATAGTTTTTTCGTCGCTTCTTCTTTTTGCGCCATCGCGCGAGTATAGCAGGACTGGTTAACGTGCTGGGCAGGGCGGCGAACTCAACTGACGATGCCTAATAGTTTGGCAACTTCGGCGAGAGTATCCGCGGCCTTCAGCAGGTGTTCCCGCTTGTGTGCGGCACTGACGATCGCGCGCAAGCGGGCTTTCCCTTCCGCAACGGTTGGATAGCCAACGGCAGGCGCGAATACGCCGGCGTCAAACAGTTTGCGTGAAAACTCAAACGCCTTCGCCGCATCGCCCACGTGAATGGGAATGATGGGGGTTTCACTGGCTGTGAACTCGAAGCCGCGCTTTTTTAACTCGCGCTTGAAGAATTTCGTGTTGGCCCAAAGTTTCTTGACCAGTTTTTCGCCATCGACGGAATCAAGGAGCGTGAACGCCGCCTGGCAGGCCGCCGCGGTAGCGGGCGGATGCGAAGTGGAGAACAGGAAGGGGCGAGCACGCAAATACAGGAAATCGATCAGGTCGCGCGAACCACAGACATAACCGCCCATCGAACCAATGGCCTTGCTGAGCGTGCCTACCTGGATATGCACGCGGCCGTGACACTGAAAATGATCGACGGAACCGCGGCCACCTTTGCCGAGGACGCCGCTGGCGTGTGCGTCATCCACCATCATGATGCAGCCGAACTTTTCCGCCAGATCGCAGAGCGCCGGCAGGGGAGCGATGTCTCCATCCATGGAGAAAACGCCGTCGCTGATAATCAGTTTCTTGCCGGGAAAGCTGGAATGTTCCTGTAAAATGCGTTCGCAATCTTTCACATCTTTGTGCTTGAACACTTTGATGGTGGCTTTCGAAAGCCGGGCGCCATCGATGATCGAAGCGTGATTCAGCTCATCGGAAATAATCAGGTCGTCTTTCCCAAGAACCGCGGAAACGGTGCCCGCATTGGCGGTAAATCCTGACTGAAACACCACGCACGCTTCGACATGCTTGAACTTCGCGATCTGCTCCTCAAGGTCCATATGAATCTTCATCGTGCCGGCGATGGTGCGCACAGCGCCCGCACCCACACCCAGTTTCCGCACTGCTTCGAGAGAAGCCTTGCGCAGGGCCTTGTGCGAGGTCAGTCCCAGGTAATTGTTGGAGGCGAGATTAATGACCTCTCGCCCATCGAACAGGCAAACAGGTTTTTGCTCACCCTCCAGAACGCGCAGTTTCGGCGCGACACCTTTGGCGCGCAGATCCTGCAAAGTTTCGCTCACGTACTCTAGGGGATTCTGTTTTGTGGCTTGCGTCGCCATCTCACTCATGTTGTCCTCGCTTCTCTCCGCCCTGAATTGCAATCCCTATTTCCGTAGGCCATTCGGGTACATTAGAATTTTGCCGGCGAGTCCGCTTAGCAGCTTTGCGAAGGCGGCCTCAAAGTTCTGCAGTTCCATGCGTTCCCCAAAGAGCGGCTCCAGATTCACGCGCCCGGCCTTCAACAAGGCCGTCATCTGCACCCAGGTTTCATACATGCGGCGGCCGTAGATACCCTGCACTGTGGCACCCTTAAAGATGACGTCCTGCACCAGGTCCAGGGATACCGCTTCGGTGGGAATCCCGAGAAGGGAGGCCCTCCCACCGGCGCGCAGGGCCTTGAATCCCTGCTGTATCGCGGCCGGATGACCACTCATCTCGAGCAACACGTCCACGCCCGTTCCACCTGTGGCTTCCAGAATTTTCTGAACAGGATCTTCCGTCAGTGGGTTCAGGACAAACTGGGCACCCATTGTCTTGGCAAGCTCGCGTCGGTGCTCATTGGTTTCCGTGGCGAAAACGGTGGAACTCCCGCAGGCTTTGGCCACGGCGATGGACATCAAGCCAATCGGGCCGCAACCGGTCACAAGCACGTTTTGGCCGGCAATCGCCCCGGCCAGCACCGTATGAACGGCGTTGCCCAGCGGATCGAGGATAGCGGCATAGTGTTCGGGAATGGCCGGATCTAATTTCCAGATATTTGTGGCGGGGATCTTTACGAATTCTGCGAATGCGCCATCGATATCGATCCCGATGATTCTCAGGTTCTGGCAGATGTGCGCTTGGCCCAGCCGGCATTGGTGGCAGTGGCCGCAGTTCACGTGCATCTCGGCGCTCACAAAATCTCCGGCTTGCACCGCAGAGACTTCCTCACCCGTGCGCTCGACAATGCCGCAGAACTCATGGCCTAAGGTTACGGGAGGCTTAATACGTCCTTGGGACCAGCGGTCCCAACCATAGATGTGGAGATCCGTGCCGCAAATGGACGTGGCTTTCACGCGCACCAGGACGTCGGTAGGACCAATCAACGGCACCTGTATTTTTTCAATGTGCAGACCTTTTCCCGCTTGCGCCTTCCGCAACGCCGTCATCGTCGGAGACATTCAGGTAGGCTCCTTGCCCCGGCAGGTTCCTCTTGCGCAGACACAAATGCTAGCACAGCAGGAGTGCGCCCTTCAGTGTACGCCGTTGCTGCGACTGAGGCCACGCAGTGAGACTCGCTGACTCGCTGCGGCGTTCTAGTTCCGCCTTTTCTTCGGCTTCATGCCTTCCATGGGTTCTTTTTTGTTCAAACGCGCCGCGGCCTGGATCAACTTTTTCAAGGCAGGGTTCTGCACATCCTCGATCGTTTTCAATTTCACATGGCGCAGATTTTTGCCGGTGCCTTCGAGCAATTTCGCAGGGTCAGGTAGAGAAGTAGCGCGCAGAAATCCAAAGGTCACGTGATTTTTCCCAACCGAAAAGAAACACAGCGGCCCGTTCGATTCGAAGGTCGGAATTTTCCAAGGGTTCACGGACTCTTTTGTACCCGGCACCGTCGTTTTCATGAGACGCCGCAATTCTTGCGCGAGGCCGGCGAGCGTTGTGTCTTTTCTCTCCACGTACTCATCGATCCATTTGCGACCATCCGCAATTGCTTTCATGTTTCCCTCCGTTTGACCCGTCCCCCGCCGAACGCATTCTATACCCAGTTCGCCCGGGCCTCACGTGGTACTCCTCGCGCGCATCCAACAGGTATGAAAGATTCTGGCGCCTCTGGACGTATCATTAAGCGAGCCTATGCCTGAGACACAACCCGCCGTCCAGTTGGAGCACATTTCCCGGTACTACCAAATGGGTCAAACCAGCGTGCGCGCCGTGGATGATGTATCCCTTTCCGTTGCGCGCGGGGAATACCTGGCCCTTCTCGGATCTTCCGGTTCAGGCAAATCGACACTGCTGAATCTGATGGCTGGGCTAGATAGGCCCACGACGGGCGCGATTCTGGCAAACGGGGCAAATCTGGCGGAGCTCTCCCCGCTGGAACTGGCCCGGTACCGGCGCAATACCATTGGCATGATTTTCCAGTCGTTCAATCTGCTGCCGCGCATGACGTTGGAAGAAAATGTAGAACTCCCTTTGCGCCTGGCGGAGGTCGACAAATCCGAGCGTCCAGGGCGCGTGCGAGAAGCGTTGGAGCGGGTGCGACTGACACACCGCATGGGCCACCGCCCCACGGAGCTTTCTGGAGGCGAGCAGCAACGCGTGGCAATCGCGCGGGCCTTGGTCAATCGGCCAAAAATTCTGCTGGCCGATGAGCCTACGGGCAATCTGGACTCGGCAACAGGGGAAGCAATTCTGTCGCTCTTGCGGGATCTGCAGATACAACTCGGCATGACCATCGTCATGGTGACGCACGAACGGCCGCTCGCCGAGCGTTTCGCGGATCGATTGGCGACCATGGGCGACGGCAAGCTTCTCGGCGTCTGTCCAGCCACGCGAGGGGCAGCGCAATGAAATCCCGAGACCTGACCGAGATGGCGCTGCGCAATCTACGGGAAGCGATACTGCGGAACGCGCTTACGACGCTGGGCGTGGCCGTTGGTGTGGCGTCTCTGGTAGCAATGTTGTCCCTTGGGATAAGTCTGCAGCAGCTGGCGGCGAAGCGCCTTTCTCAGAGCGGCCTGTTCGACACCATTTTCGTTACCGCAAGAAACAATTTTCGCGGCATGGGACGTCCGCAACGCGAAGTAGCCTCCGACAAACCGATTCGGCCGCTGGACGAAGCGGCTCGCCAGGAACTCGAAAAACTGCCGAATGTGATCGAGGTCTACCCTCAGGTCCGCTTCTACACCGAAGTGCGCTTCAACGATAAGCCGTATGCCACAGTCGTGGCGGGAATGCCGGATTCTTCGCGCAATTCCGGAGCGTTCGACGGTATGAAGGGAAATTTCTTTTCGTCAGCGACCGCGAACGAAGCCATTCTTCAGATTGAGTTCGCAAAGGATCTCTCCACAAACCCCGACTCTTTAATCGGGCAAGAGGTAACACTCCGCTACGCGGAACGCCAGGCGATTCCGGCTGCCGGCGGCGATACGGCGGCCAGCGGAGGCGAAACCTCCGGCGGCTTCTCCGTGGTCCCAAAAGAGTTGCGACTGAAAATTGTCGGCATCGTGGAAACGGAACCCGCAGCAGGGTATGGAGGGATGGGAAACGCGCGGCTGCTGATGCCGCTAGATACAGCTTCGACGCTGCGCGCCGCCCAAGTCAACGATCTGCGCGATATCGTGCGTGGGGGTACGGCTACGAAAGTCACGTACGCGTCTCTTTCTGTACGTGCCACGTCTCCTTCGCAAGTAGAAGGATTGGAAGCATCCATCAAAAATCTCGGTTTCAATGCCTTTTCGCTGCTCGATGCTTCTAAGTCCCTGCGCACTTTTTTCTCTGTGTTTGATTCCTTACTGGGCATTTTTGGAAGTCTGGCTTTGGCCGTGGCCACCCTTGGCATCGTCAATACACTGGTTATGGCCATCCTTGAACGGCGCCGTGAAATCGGAGTCTTGAAAGCCCTAGGAGCGGCCGATTCTGATGTTCAGCAACTGTTCTTCGTCGAAGCGGGTGTGATGGGCTTCTTCGGCGGAATCCTCGGTGTCGCTTTTGGCTGGTTGCTCGGGCGGGCCATCACCTTCGGAACCAACGTTTATCTCAAACGGCAGAACCTGAATCCCATCGATCTTTCCTATGTGCCGTGGTGGCTCGTGGCACTCGCGTTGGCCTTTGCAGTGGTTGTCAGTCTGGCCGCTGGCCTTTATCCTGCTACCCGTGCCGCCAAGCTCAATCCCGTCGACGCGCTTCGTTATGAATAAGGTTCGCCTCGCCGCTTTGTGCCTGGCATTCATTGCGATGACTGGCAGCCGCTTGGGCGCCACAGGCCGCATCGAGTGCAACGCGCTGGCAAGCAAGATCCTTTCCCGTTCCGTCCCCTACTGTATCGTTCTGCCACCGTCGTTTGACGCAGACAAAACCCGGCATTTTCCCATTCTATATTTTCTGCACGGACTGGGCGACAACGAACAATTTTTCGTGCATTCCGGTGCATGGAACCTGGCGGAGGATATGCGCGAACGAGGCGAATTGAAGGATTTCCTGATCGCCACACCCGATGGTGGCGCCAGCTTCTACATCAACGCAAAAGATGGCAAGGACCGTTACGAAGATTTCCTGCTCCAGGAGTTTTTCCCGTTCCTCGAGAAACGGTATCGCGTGGCGCAGGGACGAGGCCATCGTGCCATCGCGGGCATTTCCATGGGGGGCTACGGCGCGTTGCATCTAGCCTTTGCACATCCACAGCTATTCGTTTCGGTCAGCGCGCAAAGCGCCGCGCTCATCGAAAAACTTCCAGCATTTCTTGGACCGGCACCCAACTCACCCCGGTCCCGCGTTCTTGGCGCAGTTTTCGGAAGTCCGCCAGACCCGGCATTTTGGGAACGGAATAGCCCCATCGCTCTGGCACGCACGGCAAACCTGACAGGGTTGAAAATCTATTTCGACTGCGGGGATCAGGATGATTATGGGTTCGAGGCCGGGTCCGCCGCGCTGGACAAAGTGCTGAGCGCGCGGCATATTGTCCACGAATTTCACATTTATCCCGGGCGGCATGATTCCAGTTATTTCGCGGAGCATCTGCCGGCTTCCCTGGTCTTTGCGTCGCAGGGGTTTTCGAACTGACGTTCTTGTAGGCTTTGCGGTATAAATGCATGACGCGTCGATCAGGCGCGAAAATGGGGGTGCATCGTGCGCGGTTTCCTTTGCGTGGGTTGTGTGTTGTTGTTCTCTTTGACCGCGCTCGCGCGAACCCAGGAAAAACCTGCCGAGAAGCCACCCACTCCAGTGACGTCCCCAACCTCGGGCGCGCGGTTCGAATTCCTCGATGAAGTTTCTTACTACGAACAGCGGTTCACGCGCCTGGCGGATGCCATTCCCGCGGAGAAATATTCCTGGCGCCCCAGCGAAGGTGTCCGTTCGATCGGAGAAGTGTATATGCACGTGGTCAACGCCAACTATGGATTCGCGAAGATGCTGGGGACTCCCTATCCGGCGGGTGTCGATCCCAAGGCGCTTATGGCAGCGTCAACCGACAAGGCCAAGGTGGTTCAAGCGCTGAAGGATTCGTTTGCACAAATTCGGACTGCGATTCTAGCGATCAAGGATTCGGAGCTGGATAAGGAGATAAAGTCGCCGCGCGGGCCGACCACCATTCGTGGTTCCTTTTTCCTGATTTCTGGTCATTACGGGGAACATCTAGGGCAGTCTGTCGCCTATGCGCGCTCGATCGGAATCGTTCCTCCCTGGACCGAAGAGCGTCAGAGACAGGAATCGGAAAAGTCCAAACCATAAACGAACCGGTGTTGGCAAACTGGCGCGCCGGGCGCGGGAGCGAACCCACCATGGAAAAAGTGATTGGAATCGGAGGAGTGTTTTTCCGCGCGCATGACCCGAAAGCGCTGGCGGACTGGTATCGCGACCAATATGGTCCCAGCTAACTACGACGAGCCGCCGTGGCAATCGCAAGCCGGTGCAACGGTTTTTGCGCCTTTCCCGGAAGACACGACCGTTTCGCCCGCCTGTATGACCGGAAGGGAATGCCATTGAACTGTCGGAACCTGCGGGCCGGGAGGCCGCACCGGAGACCTAAGCCAAGAAGTAAATATCGGGTTTGTCCACGACGCCGGATTGCTCTTGCGAATTCGGCACTTCCGGAGAGAAGACGAATCCGCGAGCTTTGGCGAGGTCAACGACATCGAAGAAGAGGAAAACTTCGGTCGGGTCGTACAAATTCCGCATGACCTTCTCAATGCGCAGGCCAGCCTCGCGTTGCGCATCCTTATGGGAGTCGAAAACGCGCTTCCACTCGTGGAACTCCCTCACCTTGTGACGTACCAAAAGGTACCCCATGACGTGCCTCCCTGGTGCGGCGGATGAGGCTGAACCAGGCCACCCCCGCGTAGAGAAACGTTACGCTCGAGGGCACCCTTTCGGCAATGATTGTCTTTTGCGCCGGTGCAAACGGCGGTGAGGCGGATGAGTTCGTCGGTATCAGGTGCTATGATGTGCGGCTTGCGAAAGGCGGAGATCGCATGAGTTTTGGCCAGCGGTTGCAGGACGTAAAGACCGGGTTCGAGCGGGCGTTCTGGGTCGCGAATATCAGCGAGTTGTTTGAGCGGCTGTCGTACTACGCAGCGTTCGCGGTGCTGGCGAGATACTTGCACGAATCGCTGAATTTTCCGACGGAGCGGGCGGCGGGACTTTCCGGATTGTTTGGAGGGTTGGTCTGGTTTCTGGCGATCTTCGGAGGAGCGGCGGCGGATCGCTTGGGATTCCGGCGCGCGCTTTCGCTAGCGTACCTGATTCTCGCAATCGCCTATTTCCTGATGGGATCGCTCGGAGCAAGTTGGCTGGCAGCGGTACGGAGCGTGGTGCCGCAGCTGGCCCTGGTGGCGTTTGTGTTGATGCTGCCGGCCCTAGGCGTGTCCATGGTAAAGCCGTGCGTTGTGGGAACCACCGCGCGGGCGTCGAATGAAAATGTGCGTTCACTGGGCTACTCCATCTATTACACGTTGGTGAATATCGGCGGGTTTTTCGGACCGCTCATGGCCTCGAGGGTGAAGCAGTACTTGAGCGCGGAGAATGTGTTCCGTGCGTCCGCAGCCAGCGTGCTGCTGATGTTCTTTGCGGTATTGCTTTTCTTCCGCGAACCGAGGAAATCCGGGGAAGCGCGCACGGAAAGCCTGGCAGCCACCCTGCGGAACTTCTGGAAAGTCGTAACGAATCCGAAGTTCATGATTTTCCTGCTGATTTTCACGGGCTATTGGATCGTGTACTGGCAGGAGTTCATCACGCTGCCACTGTACGTGCACGATTACGTGGACGCGAAGGCTGACACGGAGAGCATGCTTTCGACCGGGCCGTTGGTCGTCATTGCGTTCACGGTTTTGTTCAGCGTGATGACCCAGAAGATGACGGCGTTTCGCGCGGTAGTGCTGGGAACGCTGATCGCCATGGTGGCGTTCGCAATTCTCGCGGTGCACTCAACGATGTACGCGGTGTACGCGACCTTGGTAGTCATTGCGGTCGGCGAATTGATTCAGTCTCCACGGTATTACGACTACATTTCGAGGCTGGCGCCGGCGGGGCAGCAGGGAACGTACATGGGCTTTGCGTTTTTGCCGCTGGGCATCGGGTCCTTCGTGGGCGGACCCATCGGCGGAGCGCTCTTGCACCATTTCGGCGAAGTGCAGCACCGTCCAAAACTTTTCTTGTGGGCACTCACGGCAATTGGGTTGGCAACGACGCTGCTGTTGTGGATTTACGACCGGGTTGTGAAACCGTCGGAAGCAGCGGCGGTATAGGAGAGCGCTAATTCACCATGCGACGAAGAGACTCGAGAGCCTGGCGGGCAAGAGAATACCGTGGTTCAACGTGGATTGCTTCCTGGAAGCAACGCATCGCCTGGCCGTACATTTCTTTACCGAGATAGGCACGGCCCAAGTTGTAATGCGGAAAGTGGCGCGGTTCATAACGGCGGGCTTCGACGGCTTGCTGGAGCCAAGGAATGGCTTCGTCGAATTGGCCGAGTTCAATCAAATACGCGCCAATGTCATTGTAAGGATTGCCAAAATCCGGATCGAGTTCAATGGCGCGCTTGCACTCAGAAATAGCGTCAAGTAATTTGCCCTGAAAATGATAGGTCCAGCCTAGAAAGGTGTGCGCTTCCGCCGTGGGATGAAGATCCAGGGACGATTGGTAGAGTTCCACCGCCCGATCGTAATCGCCTTCCATCTGCGCTTGGTAGGCATCTTGCAACACTTCCCACGCGCGAGTCAGGGTCTCCTGATTCATGGGCTCATTGTGGAGGGAATAGCGTAGGAGGTCAAAGGTACGAAGGTTCTAGCTGTGCAAAAGCGCAACCTGTCCCTTCTGACGGGGGGTGGGGTGGAAATTCGGACAGAGAATGGAGAGAATGATGGGGCGAGAAAACCTCTACGGAGAGAATGGGGGAGTCGTGAAGCGTATTTTGCAGGTAATTTGCGTGGCAGTCATTTGTAGTGCGGTTGCGGGCGCGGGAGCGCTTTTCGCGCAGGACTCCGCAAAAAAGGCGGGCAGCTCGAATGCAGCGGCAGTGGCGCGGGGTAAATCGCTGTTTCAGCAGAAATGCTCCATCTGCCACTACGATACGAGCGACCAAAAGAAAATTGGACCCGGACTGAAAGGACTTTCCAAGCGCGGAACCTTTAGCGTCAATGGGAACAAGATTACGGACGACAGTCTGAAGACCTGGATTGAGAACGGAGACCAGTTAATGCCACCGTTTAAGGATGTCCTGGAGCCGGCGCAGATCAAGGACGTGATTGCGTACGTTAAGACTCTTTAAGCAAGGCATGCGAGGGTACGCCGCGCAAAACGCAAAATCTCACAGTAAAGAATAACCCCCGGCAGCCTGAATGGATCAGGCTCCGGGGGTTTTCAATTCTATTTTCTCCCGGGCGGGAGAAAAAACTACTTCAGAACGGCGTCTTTGAGGACCTTAGCCGGACGGAGACGAACGACCGTCTTGGCCTTGATCTTGATCTGCTCACCGGTCTGAGGATTGCGACCGATGCGCGCCTTGCGATGAGCCTTTACCACACGGCCGATACCGGGAATCACGAACTTGCCAGCGCTGCCTTTGGCTTCTTTCACAGCGAGCTTGTGCAGTTCTTCGAAGAAAGTCACGACCGTCTTCTTAGACGTGCCCACTTTCTCGGCAATGTGTGCAACGATTTTGGTCTTGCTCAGTGGCTTAGCTGCCATTTAGTCTGCTTATCCTCCTGATTTGTCTATCCACCCCGAACGAATCGAGGTCAGCCACGAGCGAAAAACCCCTATTTTTCGATGAAAAACTCGGGCCGCCTGAAACTATAGCGAAGGCAGGTAGGGAACGCAAGGGCGAAACCGCAAAAATGAAGGGAAAAATGCGATTTTTTGAGGGGATGTGCAAAACGCACAGGTTTCATGCGGGTAAGCGCACATCGCGGACCGAATTGCCGCGTCTCTTGCGCGTGTTATCCTTCCTAATCCCAAATGAATCAAGGAGAAGGGCAGATGAGCGCAGGCTGGAACGGAAAAGAAATCGAAGCGCAAATTTCGTCAGTGACGAAGGCCGCGCGGCGGGCGATTGCGGTCACATTTCTGCAGGAACCTCCTGTCCATGCCAAGAAATTTGAGGGCACGGAGCCTTCTGGCTGCAGTTTTTGGCGGCTAACGGCAGAGGGCCGGACGTTTTATACCGTGCCCGAGAACCACTTCAATTGCGCCGTAGGCGCGTACACGCACAACATCGCGCTTTCCCCGGAGCGGGAAAAAGAAACCGAGCAGACACTAAAGCTGATGTTTGATCTGGGGTATGTGAAGCCGGAAGAAGTGCCGCAGATTCCGAGGTTGGCGAAGGCACCGAAGGCGATTCTCTACACTCCCTTGGGAGAAGCGACAACTGTGCCGGATGTGGTGCTGTTCGCGGTGAAACCCGCGGGAGCCATGCTGCTCCAAGAGGCGGCGAATCGTGCCGGCGTAGGCAGCGGCGCACCCGCGCTGGGCAGGCCCACCTGTATGGCGCTGCCGGCGTCACTGCAGCATGGGACGATCACCAGTTTGGGGTGCATTGGAAACCGCGTATATACAGGACTGGGCGAAGACGAAATGTACGTGGTGCTGCGCGGGAAGGACCTGGCGGCGGTTACGGAAGCGCTGAAAACCATCGGCACCGCGAACCTGGCGCTGCAGGATTACGCAAAAGGGCGCCGCGAGCAGTTGTCCACGTTGTAGGAACTAAAGCGAGGCTAAGCCTTCGTAAAGATGCGCGATGGCCTTAATGCCGCCATAGTAGTTTTCGAGAGACAGATGCTCGTCGGGCGCGTGCGCGTTCTCATCGGGTAATCCAAAACCAATCAGCACGCAAGGAACCTTAAAGGTGTCGTGCATTTGCGTGACGAACGGGATAGAGCCGCCTTCGCGAATGAACACCGCCCGTTTCCCAAAACCCTTCTCCAAAGCGGTCTGCGCCACATGGAAAATGGGAGCGTGGTAGGCCGCGACCCAGGGCTTACCAGTGCTCAGCACTTCGAATTTGCAGGTTACGGTCTTGGGGAGAAGCTCGCGAATGTGCTGCTCGACGAGCTTGGCAATTTTCTTAGGATTCTGGCTGGGTACCAGGCGCGTGGAGAATTTCGCATAGGCCTTCGAAGGAATCACCGTCTTTGCACCCTCCCCCTGATAGCCACCCCAGATCCCGTTGGGTTCGAGTGTCGGGCGGATCCAAAGACGTTCCACGGTGGTAAATCCCTTTTCGCCAAAGTAGCCCGGAGCTCCGACGGCCCGCTCAAAGTCCTTTTTCTTCCAGGGCAGGGCGTTCAGAGCTTTGCGCTCCCCAGCAGGGATGGCGTCCACATCGTCGTAGAAACCGGGTATCGCTACGCGAAAATTCTTGTCGTGGAATTTCGCAAATAGTTCCGTAAGCACTGTGAGCGGGTTCGGCACGGCACCACCGTACACGCCGGAATGCAGATCGCGCATGGGGCCGGTCACTTCAATCTGGTAGTAATTCAAGCCGCGCAAGCCGTAGGTGATGGAAGGTACGCCTTTACCGAGCATGGCGGTGTCGGAGACGAGCAAGGCGTCTGCCTTCAGCTTTGCCTTGTTGGCCTGCACGTAGTCCCACAAGCTGACGCTGCCGACTTCCTCTTCGCCTTCAATCAGAACCTTAATATTGACGGGAAATTTGCCGTTCACCTGGTGGAGGGATTCCAGCGCCTTGAGATGGATGTGGACCTGCCCTTTGTCGTCGGCAGTGCCGCGGCCATAGATATTGCCGTCGCGGGTCGCGGGTTCAAACGCGGGAGAAGTCCAAAGGTCCAACGGCTCGGCCGGTTGCACATCATAGTGGCCATAGAAAAGGACGGTGGGTTTGCCTGGCGCCTCGAGAGATTCGGCATAAACCAGAGGATGAAGATCGGTAGGAATGATCTCGACCGTCTTGAAACCGGCGGCGCGAAGATGATCGGCAACCCATTTGGCAGCGCGCTCAACGTCAGGCTTGTTCTCGGTCTTCGCACTGATGGAGGGAATACGCAGAAACTCGCAAAGTTCGGCGAGATGCTGACCGCGCCGAAGTTCGATTAATTCAGTAAGGTTCATATAAGGCCCTCAGGCACAATCGTTCGCTTCCAAATGAACAGCTGAATGATTTCACAGAAAGCGCCGCGGCGGAATGGATGTGGAACAAATAGACGCCGTTGCCGCTGATTTCATTTTACGGCCTGACCGGGCAGGGCACAAGTTTCTTGCAAGTGACGAAGGGAAGGGGCCTTGCGGGGTGGGAACACCTGTCCGAAAGGGCAATTGACCGGTCATGGCGGGAAAGCGATGATGAGCCCATGGTCGAACTTGCGCAAAGCTCACAACGCCGCAGCCAACGCGTGTTTCATAAGATGCGTTTGCAGGCGCAGGGCCGCAGCCATCAAGGCCGGAAGTTCCGCGAAACCTGCGAAACGCTGGTCGTGAGCGCCCACGGCGGCCTGCTGAATCTGCGTCACGAAGTGGACAACGGCGAAATGCTGGTTCTGGTGAACCCGGAAACACAAGAAGAGCAGGAATGCCGGATCGTGTACCTGGGAGAGCTCGGCAACCGGGGCATTCGCGTGGGCGTGGAGTTTCTGACGCCAGCGCCGCACTTCTGGGGAATCGACTTTGAGGCCCCGTCCGTATCAGGCGCAGGGAAGCCAAAATCCACGAGCTAGGCTGTTCGCCTTCTACCCACCTTCTTCTACCCAGAGACTCAATCAACTTCCTTTTCAGCTGAGTGCGCAATCTTAGTTAGTGCGACAGAATGGCCGCTGATTCCCTAGAGTACGATAGAATTTGAGGTGGAGGAGTGGGTGAGCGGTTGAAACCGGCGTCTTGAAAACGTTCGCCCTGCTCCGGAACTGTCTGTTTTCAATCGGTTCCCCCAGCAGTAATCGGCTCTATTTGGGATGTTCGGGTAGATTCGGCATCGAGTATGCAACCGAGTGTGCAACTCATCCAGGGTTTCCTGCACATTCGCGCTGAAGCCCTCCGACGACAGAGGATGAGACCAGGTCCATCGTTTCGCCCTCAGGTCTCTCTTAGCACGGAGGCAAGCCTTTTGCGAATTCTAATTCGAAAACAACGCGAAGGAAATAAGGCGTGGCACCGCTGCCCTTCTTCCAATTGGAATCTCACCTTAATCGATTTCAGCAAAAATTGCCACCAGAACCCAGATTTCCGCGGTTGGTATGAAATCCTTTTACAGGCGTCGCCGCCGTGGACTATGCTGCGCACCTTAACCCATCAACTGGAGGCAGCGATGGTGAGAAAGCGAACAGAAAAATATACAAATATCGTTTTGACATTTACCGCCGGAGCTCTCATCCTCCCGTGTTGGGGTCAGTGTCAGGAGGAGATGGCAGTTCGAGCGGCAGCCCAGCAAAAAGTCACAATGGCTGGAACGGAGAGTTCGATCCCCATGATTTCAAAACAGAATTCACAGACAACTGTCCCGACGACCCGCTTGGTCATCGATCGCTTCAACGAGGCATTCAACCGGCACGACGCCGACGCCCTCGCGCCCTTGCTCACTGATGACACCGTCTTCGAGGATACGTCTCCCGCTCCGGACGGCCAGCGGATCGCGGGGAAGGCCGCAGTGGTCGCATTCTGGCGGGTGTGGTTCACGCACAACGCCGGCGCAAAATTCGAGACGGAAGACGTGATTGTAAGTGGTGATCGTGCCGTTGTGCTCTGGGTGTATCACAAGCTACGCAATGGGCAGCCGTGGCACCTGCGTGGCGTGGACGTATTCACGGTTCGCGACGGCAAAGTGGCCGCGAAGCTTGCCTACGTGAAAGGGTGAGACGCCCTCCACGAGCGGAGCGGACGACTTAGCTCCTGAGGAGTTGCCATCAGAGAAGCCAAAAATCTATACTCCCGACAGAAAGTACTCCCCGGGTTCGGATGGAAACTGTGGCCACGTCGCGCGATTGCCGTATTTAGATTGCTCACCGTGTTCGCTGTGGCACCGAGTGCGGCGCGTTAAAGGCCGGAAGGGAAAGCGATGGAATTCGCCACGAGAGTTTGTAGACCGGGCGACGAACCGGCACTTTCCCTTGTCGGGCAAGCTACGATCCTGGAAACCTACGCCGGGATCACGGACGGCGAAGACTTAATCAAATACGTAAACGCTGAACTGACGGTAGCGGATTTCCGTCGAATCGTGGCTAGCGATCGCATGCGCGCATGGATTGCCGAGACGAGCGCCGGAAAATGCGCCGTCGGATATGCCGTTGCAGTCTCCGATGAAGTTGCGCAATCGTTTTCTTCCTTTGAACTGAAGCGGCTCTATCTCTTCCACCGATTTCACGGGAACGGGTTAGGCCGGAGGTTAATGGAGGACGTGCTGTCGTTTGCCAAGCAGATGAAATCCGAAAGAGTTTGGCTTCAAGTCCACGAAGCCAACCATCATGCCATCGAATTCTACACACGGTTTGGATTTGTGCAAACTGGGGCTGACCTGTTTCGCGCTGGCACAGGTTCTTACCGAGTCCTGACGCTTGCGCTTGCCCTTGCGCGCCGAGTCTAACCTTTGCGTCGCGTGTTAACTGTCAGGGGATGAGGCAGCGCCCACTCCAGTGCATGCGGAACGCGCAAACCGTCCATGTGGGTATGCTGGGAGGAACTACACTCATTTTTGCTGTTTGTGCCACCATTCCTGTAACGATTTGCAGCGTCCCTGCTCATCAAGAGAAATCAAGAAGATTCCATCAAGCTGAGTTTGCAATCCTGGTGGGACAATAACAAACGACGCCGACCATCTGGCGATGTTAAGCTCAGCATTCGCAACCAAGATCTCGTACCGGAATGTAATGTTCTCTTCGGTGCGTGCCACCTCAGACCAATAATCGAAAATGGCTTTTCTCCCACATATGGGTTCGAGAAATGGTGTGATTTGGTAGGTACCGTTTTCAGTGAACAGCGCCGTGGCGGCCTCTGGATTACGGTTCTCCCACGCCTGACCGTAAGCATCCAGCCAGGATTTAAACGCGATCACATCTTTGCCCATGCCTAGTCTCCGGGTAGCTTGATAAGTCTAGCTCGACTGACCGCCTCACTTGAGCGACTCGCGATCGAAAGGTGAAATTTCCAAAAAATTTCTCCGTGCACAGGTTCGCGTTCTTGACCGTGTATGGGTGCAGTTACAGTTGCTCAACCTATTCCGTGATTGCCTTCTACGACGTAGCATCGCACCGCACTAATGCAGCTCGCCTTGCACATACTACACATGGGAAGCACCTCCGCCTCATCCGATTTCTTCGGAACAACATGCAGAACATTTGAATTTCTTGGCGAATTGCCGTCTATCTGTTCGTTCCTGTAACCTATGGTCCAAATGACTGAATTGCGCTGGCCTCGTCCTGGTAAACGTCGAAGACCCTGTGCAAACTGGTTGCCTTGAGCAGGTCCTGTACTTTTTGATCGAGGTTGACCATTTTGAGCTTGCCGCCCTGCCTCTGAAGGCTGATGTGCGTCCTCACCAGCTCGCCCAGTCCTGCACTATCGATGTATCCGACTCTGCGCAAGTTTAACAGGATTCTCTTGTTCCCCTTTTCAAGCAGGTTCGTGACGACTTCTCGAAGCATGATGTTGCCCTCGCCGACGGTGATCCTCCCCTGCACATCAAGTACCGATATATCGCCCATGTGCCGCGCCGTGGTTTGCATTCTTCCACTTAAGCGCCATTGCGCGCTGATTCCCATGCGATCCAGGACTTCGGCTGCCGCTGTTGCGATTTCTTGCGAATCGGACCGCACAAGGATGAGAGAGCGCCCTCCCTTCAATACTTCTCCAAGGAACAACAGCTCTTCGGAAGACTTTTCGTCGGAAGTCGGCTGAGGAGTCTCCATTGCTCTCTCGAGTGATAAATTCGGCGTTGCTGCCAACGCTTTGCCCACGGCAACGCCGGCAAGTCCGAGTGCGGCAGTGGCACCGACTCCCAGGGCGAACACTTGCCCGATTCCCGGAATCGAAAAGAGCGTCGCAGCCACCACTCCCGCCGATACGCCGACGCCTCCACCCACGAAACCACCGATGAAGGCGCCGAGAGTCTTGCCGAGGTACATGGCCTCACTTTCGGATCGAGTCAGAAAGACGATTGCCTCTTGCGGGACATGTTTGTCCAGCAATTCCTTTGCGGTTTCTTCGGCTCGTTCACGCGAAGCAAAAAGACCGAGTACAGTTTCCATTGGATTCACCTTTGAAGCCCGGCTGCGTCCAGAGAGTACGAAGTTCGATCTCTTTATCGCCGGGCGTCGATAATCCCCTCTCCTATATACGCCCCTGATCACCGCTCTCCCTTCCGCTATTTCGGGCAGTTATTTCAGCCCTACCAGCACGAATTTCCATGCACCGTCGCTCTGCCGCTTCAGCAGACGCATGCCCTTGTCGTTGACATTGACCGGATTGTCCTTTGCAGACAACCTGTACGTGGCCTCAACTGAGCCCACCTCAATCGCCCAGCCATCCGCGATAGCGATTTGGAAATTTTTGACGTCGGGCACGTACTTCAGTACCTTGAATTCTGGGTGCTCCGCATGGCCCTTCTCATTCTCAGCCGCGATGGCCGCCTTGCCGACTGTGGGCGGATTCCCCGGCGTAATGCGCACCCCATCCTCCGCCCAGACGTCTGCAAGCCCTTTCAGATCTTGGGATAGCGTGACTTCAATATCTTCTTGGTCAAGTCTTTCGATGGCAGCCAAGTCTGCCGCGTGCGTGTCTATTCCGTGAGGCGTGCCTATACCAGTGTTTCGGGCGAAGTAGGCAATGCCGAGTCCTGCGAGAAACGCTATCGTCACAAATATAGAACTGCGGCTCATAGAGCCTCCTTTGCACCGTTAGTGGCGCAGGCCTTCAATACGTATTCCGCGAGCTTATCGAGGACGGCGCCAATGCTCGTCTGCAGTAATTCGTGCGCCGCTGCAAAGGTCTTGCGCTCCGCCTCCGTCGCGGAATGTGGGACCATCCGAATTGTGATGGCTGTCTTACCTTCCTGTTCGGAGAACGTCAACGTGCTCGAGAGTTGTGGCGGCCAGTTCGGGTTAGCTGGGTGTCGAAGCATGTTGCCTTCCTGATCAGAGCGAAACTCGGTCAAGACCAGCCTCTCCGGCACTACCACTTCGCGATAGAAACCCTTTTGCCAATACTCGAGATCTTCAGACGAGCGTCTGCAGTAGTGAAAACCGCCACCTGGGCGGGGATCGATCTTGCAGATCGGCATCGTAAAACCATCCGGAACCGCCCAGCGCTTCATTCGTTCAGGTTCCGTCCACGCCTTGAACACGAGCTCCCTCGGGGCGTCAAATACTTTCGAGATCACCAGTTCAGGCTCTGCTTTTTCTACAGCACCGCTTTTTGTGGCCATGTTTTTTGTCCTTCCTCGTCTGCATCCCCGGTCCGAATGCGCATATCCTGTGCGAATGCCCGATTAAAAGTCCTTAGAAACCACCTCAGAATTCCTCAAAGGTTCTCAATGGCTGTTTTCCAACGGATGGGAGGGGCTGCGGTCGGCACGAGCGATCTGGCCGCTTCTTGGGTGGTGGCACCCACCGACAGGTGCCGTTGTTGCTGAATGCATATATACGTGATAGATTGCCGCGTAAATGACCGTCAGGTACTTGCTCCCCCGGACTGGAAGCCGACTTCAGAGCATCTGGCATGTTTACGGGCGCAAAAGTCCTCTACGAGTTCGGCCCCTTTCGGGTTGATCCCGACAAGCAGATACTTCTGCGTCAAGACCAGCCGGTGGCCATTACCCCTAAAGCGTTTGACACCCTCCTGACCCTGATTCGCCACAGTCGAGAGGTGGTTTCCAAGGATGAGCTAATGAAGGCTGTGTGGCCGGATAGCTTTGTCGAAGAAGCAAACCTGAGCCAGAACATCTTTATACTCCGCAAAGCCCTAGGAGATACTCCAGAGGACCGGCGCTACATCGTGACCCTCCCTGGACGAGGCTATCGTTTTACGGCAGCGGTGCGCACGGTAGTGCAGGAAGTTGAGACCTTGGCTATGGAGAGCCAGTCTCGTCCTCGCATGGCTGCTGAACAGTCGGCAGACAAAGGCTACCGGTCGCTCGCGGTTTTGCCCTTCGAGAACCTATCGGGCGACCCGGGACAGGATTATTTCGCTGACGGAATGACCGAGGCGCTGCTGACGGAGCTGGGGAAGATCAGCGCATTGCGGGTAATCTCCCGGCAGTCCATATTGCAGTATAAGGGTGTGAAAAAACCGATGCCCCAAATCGCACGCGAATTGATGGTCGACGCAGTCGTCGAGGGTTCTGTCCTACGTGTCGATGACCAGGTGCGCGTTTCCGTGCAGTTGATCGAGGCAGCGCGGGACCGCCATCTTTGGGCCAATAGCTATGACCGTCAAGTGAGCGACATTTTGGCTTTGCATGGTGAGATGGCGCGGACATTCGCCAAGGAGATCAAGGTCACGCTGACGCCGCAGGAGGAGACACGGTTGGCTGGTGCTCGCGGCGTCAACCCCGTCGCGAACGAAGCCTATTTTCGAGGCCGCTATTTCCTGGACAGACGAACAAAGGAAAATCTCGATAAAGCGCTTGCCGATTTCCAGCAGGTAGTTGAGCTCGACCCCACGTTTGCGCCCGCCTATGCAAGCCTTGCGGAGGTGTACATTTCCCTTGTTATGTACGAGCCCGCTCAGCAGACGGAGCTATTCGAGAAGGCGCGAGCCGCATCGCAGAAGGCGCTTGAGCTAGACGACGGCCTGAGCGCAGCTCACTACACCCAGGCGATTCTTCGTCTGTATGCATGGGATTGGTCCGGAGCCGAAATCGAGTCGCTACGTGCCATCGAGGTGAATCCCAGCAATGCCTCAGCACACTGGTGGCATGCAGACCTTCTCATCTTCCAAGGCCGGATGACAGAGGCAGAGGCACAAATCCAGCGCGCACAAGAATTGAACCCAGCCTCCCTTGAAATATACGCAGCTGCGACTTTCTCTCTCTATTATGCGCGTCGCTACGACGAATTGATCGAGCGCTGCAAAGGCTTGGTGGACAGAAGCCCAAACCACCTCGAATGGAATTATCATCACTGCCTTGGGGCTGCTTACGTACAAATGGGCAGGTATGAAGAAGCGATTGCGGAACTTCGAGGGGCGCTCAAGTCCTCCACGATGTTTGAGCACACTGCCACGGAGCTGGCCAACGCGCTGGCCGTGGCCGGTAAACGAGAGGAGGCCCTAGAGGTTTTGGATCGAGTGCAGTACATTCCCTGGAGGACCCTAGGCACCGCCCTCGTCCACACTGGCCTGGGCGAAAAAGACGAAGCATTCCGTTCGTTGGCAAAAGCTATTGAGCTGCGCGCACCTTTTGTCATTCTCCTCAAAGTGGATCCGCGATTCGATTCGCTGCGGTCGGATCCGCGGTTCCTGAAGCTGCTCCGACAAATGAATTTGCCCGAATAGTTCGACTGAGCGCCTCACTTGAGCTGCGGAGACCGTCCGCCTGGCGCTGCTCCCAGACGACGGTCCGACCCTTCGGGAACTGTCTGCGTACCGCGGTAACCATTAAGACCGGTGGCGGTATAGCCGGGATCGGCAGAATGACCGTGACGGCGGTACTGCGGAGTTCGTACGCGAGCTGCACGGTGAACATGTTGAGGGCGGCCTTAGAGGAGATACTCGGCAGCGGCATAGGGATACGTCAGATCGCCGTTCCGGAGCAGTGCGCCGAGCCCACTCGAGACGTTGACAAGGCGTGCTCACAAGTTTCTGATAGCTGCTTACATATGATAGTGACTTATGTAACCGCACTTCTATATAATGCCGCCCAATATGGCGAACGAACAGATCCTGTACACGGTGGCCGACAGCCTTGCTACGATTACGCTGAATCGGCCGGATAAACTCAATGCCTGGACCGCGACCATGGAACGCGAGGTCCGCTCCGCCGTGGAACGGGCGGAAGCAGACGACGCCGTGCGCGTCATCGTTCTAACAGGTGCGGGCCGGGGATTCTGCGCGGGTGCGGATATGTCGCTTCTCGGCGCGGTCGCCCAGCAAGGCGTGACCGATCAGGTGAGAGAGCGAGCGCTGGACAAGGCGGATGCGGGACAGCAAGAACATATCCGCGCGGACTTCCAGAAAAAGTATTCCTATTTTCTCGCCACAAAGAAACCGGTGATCGCGGCGATCAACGGTCCGGTAGTGGGTCTTGGGCTCGTTATCGCTCTGTATTGTGATCTGCGCTTTGCATCCGATGCGGCACGCTTCAGTACCGTTTTTGCGAGCCGCGGGTTGATCGCGGAATATGGCATGGCGTGGATGCTTCCCCGTATCGTCGGCCATTCTAACGCGCTCGATCTGTTATTCTCAGGGCGAACTATCGATGCCGCCGAAGCCACGCGCATGGGATTGGCCAATCGTGTGCTTCCGCAGGAAGAATTTATTAATCAGGTCTATGATTACGCACGAGACCTGGCCTCAAACGTGAGTCCGCGCTCGCTCGCGGTGATCAAGCACCAGGTTTACGAAGCCATGTTCCAGTCACTTCAAGAAGCATTTGATGCTTCCGAACGCGAGATGCTCGCCAGCCTGGATTCTTTAGATTTCAAGGAGGGCGTGGCTCATTATCTCGAGAAGCGCCGCCCCGCCTTCGTCGGCAGATAAACCGAAATGGACTTCGAATTCAGTGCGCGGACGAAGGACCTGCAGCGGCGCTTGCAGGCGTTCATGGACGAACATGTCTATCCGAACGAAAGCCGCTTCGAGGAAGAGGTTCAGAAAAATCGGTGGTCGCCGGCAAAAGTCATTGAAGAGTTGAAAGGGAAGGCCCGCGCAGCCGGCCTCTGGAACCTCTTCTTGCCAGAGGATGCCGGTGGGGCCGGCCTGACGAACCTCGAGTACGCTCCGCTGTGCGAAATCATGGGCCGCAGTCCAATGGCGCCGGAAATATTCAATTGCTCTGCCCCGGATACCGGCAACATGGAAGTGCTGGCCCGCTACGGAACGCCGGAACAAAAGGAGCGCTGGCTAAAGCCGCTGCTCGCCGGCGAAATCCGGTCGTGCTTTGCGATGACCGAGCCCGCGGTTGCTTCCGCCGATGCCACCAACATTCAGGCAAGCATCGTACGGGACGGGAGCGAGTACGTCCTGAACGGACGGAAATGGTGGACCTCCGGAGCAGGCGATCCTCGCTGCGAGGTCGCCATTTTTATGGGCAAGAGCGATCCGGCAGCTCCCGCGCACCGCCAACAATCCATGGTGCTCGTACCCATGGACGCACCTGGGGTGAAAATCGAGAGAATGCTGCAGGTCTTCGGCTACGACCACGCGCCACACGGGCACGGTGAGGTTACTTTCACCAACGTCCGCATTCCCACTTTGAATCTCCTCTTGGGAGAAGGCCGCGGCTTCGAGATCGCTCAAGGCCGCCTGGGCCCGGGACGCATTCATCACTGCATGCGCTGCATCGGCATGGCGGAACGCGCGCTGGAGACCATGTGCAAGCGAGTACAAAGCCGAGTGGCCTTCGGCAAGAAACTGGCTGAGCAAGGAACCATTCGCGCGGATATCGCACTCTCGCGCATGGAAATCGAACAGGCGCGGCTGCTCACCCTGAAAGCAGCGCACATGATGGACATGGTCGGCAACAAAGCGGCGCGCACGGAGATAGCGATGATCAAAGTGGTCGCGCCACGAACCGCGTTGAACGTGTTGGATCGCGCCATTCAGGCTCATGGTGGCGCCGGCGTTTCCCAGGACACGTTTCTCGCGGCCGCATGGGCGAATGTGCGCACGCTGCGCCTGGCTGACGGTCCCGACGAAGTTCACCTGGAATCCATTGCGAAGTGGGAGCTTCGAAAGCTGGAGAGGTCTAAGACCGTATCGGTCGCGCCCTGAACGCTACGGCGGCTCCCTCAAAAGGCGGAATCATTGCCAACTTGTGTCGTAGAAACTCCACTATCGTTGCGCGATCTCGTAGGAAAAGAAATTGCGGTGACGCCCTGGTTTAAACTTACCCAAGAGCGCATTCGGAAGTTCGCAGAGATTACCGAAGACCGGCAATGGATTCACGTCGACGGGGAACGCGCGAGATTAGAGTCGCCATACGGCTCTACCGTTGCGCACGGATTTTTGGTCCTCTCCCTCGCTAGCTATTTCCTAAAACAAGCTATTGAGATTCGCTTAGGCGTCCGCTTAGCCATCAATTACGGATTGAATCGTGTCCGCTTGCCTGCCCCGGTGCGTGCCAACTCCAGGATCCGTGCTCGGGTAACTCTTCTGATCCTGAAAGAACTCCCGGCTTGCGTCGAAGCAACCTACGCCGTCTCCATCGAAGGCGAAGGAGCGACCAAGCCGGGTTGCGTGGCGGAATGGATTCTGCGCTACTACCCGTGAGTAGTGGCTGCTCGCCGGATCGCACTAAAGCGAATCCGCGCGACAAGCCTCCAAGGAAGCCCGCAGCAGAGCTTTGACGACTCCCGGCATTTGCGCAAAGCGCGGATCGCGCGTCAGCCCGTGATGGTAGCGGAAATAGATCTGCTGCACGATCACCGCGACTTTAAAGCGCGCAAACGCCAGATAGAAGGGCATATGCGAAACGTCGCGTCGGGTCGTCTGGGCGTAGCGTTCGACCAGCCCAGCGCGGCTAAGGCTGCCGTCTTGCGTCGTTGGCCCCCAGCGGAGTTGCTGCAATTCCTCCGGATCGTTCGGATCGATCCAGTAGGCGAGAGCCGTACCCAAATCGGTCAATGGATCACCGATGGTGCTCATTTCCCAATCAAGGACGCCGATGATCTCCGTGGGTTTCTCTGGATTCAGCACGATGTTGTCGTATTTATAGTCGTTATGGATGAGCGTGGCCGCGGCATCCGGAGGCATGTGCTGTCGCATCCAGGTCGCAATCGGCTCAACCTCGGGAAAATCGTGTGTTTTTGAGCCGGCATAGCGCTCGATCCAGCCAGATACCTGGCGTTGCAGGTAGCCCTCCGGTTTCCCGATTTCCGCCAGGCCGACAGCTGTGTAATCCAAAGCGTGTAGTCGCGCAAGGTCATCCACGAAGGCTTCGCTGAGTTGGTGCGCCGTGACGGCGGAAAACTGCAGCGCCGAAGGAGGATCCCGGCGAATGATAATTCCGCGCAGCCGCTCCATGAGGTAGAACGGCGCGCCAATAATCGTGTCATCATCGCAATACAGGAGCACGGTCGGAGCGAACGGATAGGCATTGGGAAGTTTTGAAAGCACACGAAATTCACGACCCATGTCGTGCGCCGATTTCACCTTGGTGCCGAAGGGCGGCCGGCGCAAAACCATCTCGCGTTCGCCAAGCATGACAGAGTAGGTGAGATTGGAATGCCCGCTGGGGAATTGTTGAAGGGCGATACCTTCGGCTTCGCCCGGAAAGCGGCTGCGTAGGAATGTCTCAAGCTTGCTTAAATCTAGTTCTTCACCAGCGCGCACACGCGTTGGTGTATCGAGAAGTTCGCTCCGTCGTGAACTGGTTCCGGATTCCACAGAATCTAGGCCGCCGTACCGCGCTCCATTTGAAACTCGCTAAACGTTTTTCCTTGTGTAGCCAATTGCTGTAGCAGCGGCGCTGGCTCCCATTGCGCGCCAAACTGCCGCTGAAACTCGCAGACGCGATCATATACCTTATCGAGTCCCACGCGATCGGCATACCACATCGGTCCGCCGCGGTAAGCGGGGAAACCATATCCGTATAGATAGATGATGTCGATATCCGTCGCGCGCAACGCATAGCCCTGTTCGAGAATGCGCGCTCCTTCGTTCACCAGCGCGTAGATGCAGCGGTCCACAATCTCCTCGCCAGAAATGTCACGCTGCGAGATGTCCGCTTGTGCGGACCATTCTCGCATCAGTGACGCGACGGCAGGATCGGCACTTGGACGCCGCTGTCCATCGTACTTGTACCAACCTGCGCCGGTTTTCTGTCCGAATCGTCCCAGTTCACACAGCTTGTCTTCCGCGAATGGCTGGCGGACGCCCGGAGTCTGAAGGTGTCGGTGTTCCTTGCGAATGCGCCAGCCAACGTCCAGACCCGCCAGGTCGCCGGTTGCAAGCGGCCCCATGGCCATGCCGAAATCGGACAGAGCTTGATCGACCGCTTCGATCTGCGCACCTTCTTCGACGAGAAACTGCGCTTCGCGGCGATACGGCCCGAACATGCGGTTGCCCACAAAGCCCATGCAATTCCCCACCAGAACTCCAACCTTGCCGAGTTTTTTGGAAAGCTGCATACACGTGGCGATAACCTCTTTCGAAGTTGCGCGGCCGCGAACGATCTCCAGAAGACGCATCACGTTTGCCGGGCTGAAGAAATGCGTGCCAGTGACGAACTCCGGACGCGAGGTAGCCGAAGCGATTTCGTCAATGTTCAACGTCGATGTGTTGCTAGCCAGGATGGTGCCTGGCTTGCACACGCGGTCCAGTTCCCCAAACACCTGTTTCTTCAGCTCCATCCCTTCGAAAACCGCTTCGACCACCATGTCGACATCCGCAAAACCGTCAAATCTCAAAGTTGACTGAATGAGCGCGAGCCGTTCGTCCGCCGCTTGCTGCGTGAGCCGGCCTTTGCTGACCGAGGTGTCGTAATTCTGTCGTATGTTGGCGAGCCCGCGGTCCAGCGCGGTCTGATCCACTTCTTTCAGCAAAACGGGAATCCCGGCATTGGCAAAAACCATCGCGATTCCTCCGCCCATAGTCCCTGCGCCCACTACGGCCACCCTGCCCACGGACAGAACCGTGGTTTCCTTTGGCACGTCGGGGATCTTGGCCACTTCGCGCTCGCCAAAAAACACATGAATGAGCGCCTTCGATTGCTCGGAGAACAAGCATTCCATGAATCGCTTCTGCTCGTACTCGCAGCCTTGCTCGAACGGCATCGACGTTGCAGCTTCTACAGCGTCGATCGCCGCCAGCGGCGCGATTATGTTTCGCTGCTTGACGCGGGCATTTTGCCGTGCTGCGGCAAAGATGTGGGCGTTCTCCTCCGAGCTACCCAGCCTTTCGTTGCGGGCCCGAGTCTGCGGCGCGGGCTTCTCCGCAATCTCGCGTGCAAACCCAACCACACCCGCACGCAAATCGCCGTCAATGAGCCGATCCACAATGCCAGACTGCAACGCGTCCGCAGCTTTGATCGGGTTGCCTTCCGCGCACATCTCCACCGCTTTCGCCACTCCGGCAAGCCGCGGCAAACGCTGCGTCCCACCAGCGCCGGGTATAATTCCGAGCTTCACCTCCGGTTGGCCCAGCTGCGCTGCCGGGCTCGCCACACGATAGTGCGCCGCCATCGCCAATTCGAGTCCACCTCCGAACGCTGAGCCATGAATGGCCGCGACGATGGGTTTGGGGCAATCCTCTAATTTCGCGAGCAATCTTCCGAGCCCCGAGTCTGCCCTCTGCCCTGAGGTAATCTTCCCAAACTCTTTAATGTCTGCTCCGGCGATAAAGGTCTTTCCGGCCCCCATCAGCACCGCGGCTTTCGTTTGGCTGTCTTGGACGACGTTCTCGATCGCTTCAGCGATTCCTTCCGCCACGCCTGGGCCCAGGGCATTTACCGGCGGATTGTTAATAAGGATGACGGCAATCTCGCCGTCTCTGCTCAGTTCCACCAAATTATTGGTCACCGTAATCCCCCGTGTTCAGCAAATCAAAGACGCCCGCTCAAGCGTTCATGCCCGCGACCGAAGCGGTGTCGATCGCCAGCCGCGCGAGCCGTTCGCGATGAAAGGTCGCGTCGCCAAATGCGGTCTCTGAGGCCTTGGCGCGCCGATAATAAAGATGCAAATCGTTCTCCCACGTGAAGCCCATTCCCCCATGAATCTGGATTCCGCGATTCCCTACCGTGCGGCCGGCATCGCTGGCGTAAGTCTTCGCGATGGACACCGCTGCGGCCGCGTCCGGCATATTTTCCTCTAACGCCCACGCCGCATAATATGCAGCGGAGCGTGAACTCTCCGTCTCCAGATATATATCCGCGCATTGATGTTGCACCGCCTGGAACGAACCAATCGTCTTGCCGAACTGTTTGCGCGTTTTCGCATATTCGACGGTCAGGTCCAGGGTGCGCTGCATCCCGCCGACCATCTCCGCAACGAGAGCGGTAGTCGCAAAGTCGATTGCCGGCATCACCGCAGCGAAATCCCCGAGCCTTTCCGCAGGAGTGTCGTGGAGCTGAACAGCGTACAGCTTTCGCGTCAGATCCATGCTTACCATCAGCGAAATCTTGAGGCCGGGCGCGCCCTTCCCCACCAGAAACACCCCGTTGCAGGCGAGCACCACAATCCAATCGGCAATCGCGGCATCGGCGACAAACAACTTTTCGCCGCTGAGCCTTCCGCCAGCAGCCGCCATCTTCATCTCATTCAGATCCCAACTTGCAGAGCTCTCAAGAATCGCAACCGTCGCGCGCGCTTCGCCACGGCAAATTGGTGCAAGGTATTTCGTCTTTTGTTCGGCATTGGCTACTGCATCTATGATGGAACCGCTGAGTACCACCGTGGAAAAGAAAGGTCCAGGCAGGAGGGCTCGTCCGGCCTCCTCCATCAGAAGAATCAGCTCGACCTTGCCAAGACCCACTCCACCGTACTCCTCGGGAAAAATAATCCCGGTATAGCCTTGCTCGGCCAATTTGCGCCAAAGATTAGCGTCATAGGCGGTATCGGTTTCCATCAGGCGGCGCACTTCGCTCATGGGACACTCGCCGGCAAAAAAGCTGCGTGCGCTGTCCCTTAAAATCTCCTGGCTTTCGTTCAGACCAAATTCCATCGGCTCTCCCTAATAGCTTCTTGGCAGTCCCAGCACGAAGTGCCCGATAATATTGCGCTGCACTTCCGAAGTACCCGCCTCGATGGTGTTTCCGCGCGTGCGCAGGTAACCGTAGGACCACAGGCCTTCGTCAATCGCACGAGCATCGGTTGCGAGCAGCTGACCATAAGGTCCCATAATTTCCTGCGCGAGCTGCTGCACACGCTGGTTCAGTTCGCTCCAGAAGATCTTCTGAATCGAGCCCTCGGGGCCGGGCACACCCGTTGCCGTGATGCGGCTGAAAGCCCGAAGTTGGTTGAGGCGCATAATTTCGATTTCCGCAAAGCATTGCGCCAGTCTCTGCCGGATGACCGGATCGTCCGCGGCCGTCCGGCCGTTGCGCGGAGTGGTTCGTGCAATTTGGATAAGCCGGTTGATGTTGCGCTTAAAAATAAGGTGCAGGCGAGCCCCATACGATCCACGCTCATACATCAGCGTGCTAACGGCCACATTCCAGCCATCGTTCACTTTGCCAAGCACGTTTTCGACCGGCACGCGAACGTCACGGAAGAACAGCTCGCTGAACTCACACTCGCCAGTCATCTGCCGCAATGGGCGAACCTCAACACCCGGTGACTTCATATCGAGAAGAAGAACGGTGAGCCCCTGGTGTTTCGCGGCTTCGCGATCCGTGCGTACCACCAGTTCGCACCAGTCCCCCACCCAGCCGTAACTGGTCCAGACTTTTTGCCCGTTAACAATATAGTGATCGCCGTCCAGGCGCGCCTCGGTCTGCAGGGAGGCCAAGTCTGAACCTGCATTTGGCTCAGAGAAACCCTGGCACCAAATCTCTTCCGCGCTCAGAATTCTGGGGATGAATCTTTTCTTCTGAGCGTCGGTACCGTAAGCGATGATCGTCGGCCCAATCAATCCAAGCCCGAGAGCGTTCGCCATCGGCGGCGCTTCGACTCGCGCCATCTCTTCCCAGAAAATCGCTTGCTGCATCAAAGTGGCATTGCGTCCGCCATATTCCCTGGGCCAGGAAACGGCAGCCCAACAACCTTCCTGGAGCTTCCTCTGCCAAGCCCGGAGATAAGGAAAGGATTCTTCCAGCGGTTTTTCGCGCCAACTGCTCCAATCCTTCGGAACATTGGCGGCAAGCCAGCCGCGAAATTCATAGCGGAAGGCTAGTTCCTCACGGGTAAGATTCAGATCCATTTCCGGCGCTGCTCCTTTGCTGGAAACTGCCGGTTACCTCGTCTGCGAGGCGTTCCTCGCACCGCTTTGCCAATACCTCTTGCGCAGATCTCGTTTCAGCACTTTTCCTGTGCCGGTTTTCGGCAAGCTCTCCACGAATTCAACGGCACGTGGGCATTTGTAATGCGCGAGGCGCGTACGGCAATGCTCGATCAGCTCCATCTCGCCCGCTTGCGCGCCCTCCTTCAAGACCACCAGGGCCAAGGGCACTTCTCCCCATTTCTCGTCGGGCACCGGCAAAACCGCAGCTTCCAACACTGCGGGGTGCGATAGCAGCGCCTTCTCGACTTCCAGCGAGGAGACGTTTTCCCCGCCAGTGACAATCACATCTTTCTTTCGATCGACGATGAGGATATACCCCTGTTCGTCCCACACGGCCATGTCCCCGGTATGGAACCAGCCACCGCGCATCACCTCGGCGGTAGCCGCAGGCTGTCCCCAGTAACCCTCCATGACCCCATCGCTGCGCGTGATGATTTCGCCGATCGCGCGCCCATCTTTCGGTACGTCCTGGTCATTGGAGTCGACTACGCGAAACTCTACGCCCGGCATCGCGTAGCCCGTCATCGCCTGCCGCGTGAAACGCTCCTCACCTTCCCAGGAATATCCGGCTTTCATCAGCGAGACCGATAAAACTGGCGCAGTTTCCGTCAACCCGTATCCCGAGAAGCAACTGCAGCCGAGTTTTTCTTCGACCTCTCTCACCAACGTGGGCGAAGAGGCTGCACCGCCAATGTTGATCCGCCTCAGGCTGCGCAAATCGTATTTGGTCCTTTCCGGGCAATTCACCAGAGCTGTAGCCATGGCCGGCACGAGACTGCAGTAGTTCACGCGCTCCGTTTCAATCAGCCGAAAAACCTCCGGCGGATCGAAGCGCTGCATCATCACGTGCTTGCCGCCGAGCAGCGTCAGAAAATGTGCCACGCCCCAGCCGTTGGCGTGAAACAGTGGGATGGTATGAAGTTCCACCGCATCCCTCTGACCGTCGAGCAAGCCGAGGCCGGTATTGTAAGCATGCAAATAGACATTTCGGTGGGTCAGCATAACGCCCTTTGGTTCGGCGCTGGTTCCACTGGTGTAAAAGAGTTCGGCGACCGAGTTCTCATCAACGGTCATGACGTCGCTGCGATGTGCGGGGGCCTCGGCGAGCAGCGCCTCGTAGTGAGGCTCGTTCTCCCAGTCTTCTTCCTTCCGGCCATCGAGCATGTAGAAAGCCGTCACGTTCGAAATATGCGCGCGGAGCGATTCCACAATCTCGAGAAAACGCTTCTGATAGAACAGCACGCGAACCCCGGAATCATTCAGCACATAGGCCAGTTCCTGAGGAGCCAGCCGGATATTCAGCGGCAGCAACACTGCGCCCGCTTCCACAACGCCGTAGTACGCCTCCAGAAGCCGGTGACAGTTGGCGCTGAGAAAGGCGACGCGGTCGCCAGGCTCGACGCCTGCTTTTCGCAAAGCTCCAGCAAGCCTGCCAACACGCTCGGCGAACTGTGCGTAGGTGAAGCGCTCCTCTCCGCAGGCGACCGCAATCCTCTGCGGGTACTGTTGTTCCGCGTAACGCAGGAAACGGATCGGCGTCAGTGGAATGTTCATTGCTGACCCCTAAGCGGTCTGGCCTCCGTCAACCACCAGCACGTGTCCGGTGACATAGCTCGAGGCCTCGGAGGCCAAAAAGACTGCCGCTCCCTTCAAATCGTCATCACTTCCAAAGCGCCCCGCCGGAACCCTTTCGAGCAGTGCTTCACTGTTCTTCTCAATGACCACAGCAGACATGTGCGTGGGGAACCAGCCCGGCGCGATAGCGTTAACTTGAATGTTGTGCGGCGCCCATTTGCAGGCTAGATCCTTGGTGAAAGCGATCACGCCTCCCTTGCTTGCGTGATAACCGATGGCCTGCAGCTCCGGGGACGCCCCGCGCAGGCCTGCCACCGAGGCCATGTTAATAATCTTCCCCTTTCGCTGTGGCACCATGTGCCTGCCGACCGCTTGTGAAAACAAAAACGTGGCCGTCAAATTCGTCTCGATCACTTTGTTCCAATGTTCCAGGCGCATTTCCTCCACCGGAGCACCCCACGATGTACCCGCATTGTTAATCAGGATGTCGATCCTCCCAAATTGCCCGATCGTCGCTTCTACAACCGCAGCGATCTGCTCCGGATTTCTGACATCGCAGCCAAGCGCCAGCGCTTGCACTCCCGTCTGCCGCAACTCCTCGGCGGCCTGCTCAGAGCGCTCTTTCTTCCGGGCGCAGAGCACCACGTTCGCTCCCATTTCGGCCAGGCCCTGGGCCATTTGCCGCCCCAACCCTACCGAGCCTCCGGTCACAATGGCTACGCGGCCAGTAAGGTCAAAAAGTTGCTTCGCATTCACAAGTTAACTCTGCAAGCCATGCGCAAGACCACGCGCTCCTCCCGGCCCGTCGTCGAGCGCGGAAACAAGAGCGAGACGCGCTCGGCCCTGCGGACTCGCCTGCGCGGCCGCCAGTATTGCTTCGGCGAGTTGCAGATTCCCTAGCGGGTGAGTGCTGTTTACCAACTGTAGCCCCGAGCCGGGAGCCAGTACATTCTTGAACGCGAATGCGGAATCGAGCGCCGTGTGTTCCATGTCGCGACGGCTCCCGAAAGCACGCCGCACATGGGCAGCGCAGCAGCAAAGCGATCGGGATACCGCTGGAGCAATCCCGCCGTGATCATCCCGCCCAGGGAATGTCCCCAAGCGACGGTTTGCTTCAGAATTCCGACTGTCGTATCAAAAATATCGAGCACCGCAATCTGATCCGACAGAGCCTGCTCTACAGCCCATCCGGTCGTCGCATAAGAAGAGCCGGCCAGCGCGAATCCACTCGAAAGCAGGAAAACCCGCGTGGCCGGATCGCCAACGCCCGTTGCAGGATTAGCGCTGCCCGGAACCACGTAGCCGTGGCTGTAGAGGAACAAAACGCCATTCCAATGGGAGGGCACTTCGATCAAATAAGCAGCGCCATCGGGCAGTGTCCCCGTTTGCAAGGTCACTCCAGACTGCGGCCACGCCCCGCCGCAAAACAAAAGTACCAGCGCAGCCATCGCCGCGAACAACGTGACGTATCTGTTCTCCGCCCGCATATTCTTTCTCCCTTCCGGAACGAGTCCTCTATTTCCTTCAGGCCATACTCCAGACGAACAATGCGCCCCCCGCCAACGCGGATTAGCGGGAATCTTTTTGTTAGAACCTAGAAAGTGAAACGCACACCCAACTGGATTTCGCGATTCGGAAACGCCGCGGTGAATCCAAGCGGTTGGCTGGGCCCGAGATTCGCCGTCCCATGCACATTGAACGGCGGAGCAAAGGCCGCACCGACGATATTGTTCACGCTCGCGTAGTTTGTGTGATTGGCGAGGTTGAAGGTTTCCGCGGTAAACAACAGGTTCGCGTTTTCGCTGACTTTGAACGCGCGGCTGAGACGCAAGTCGAAGTTCGTGTAGCTCGGACCGATTCCCGTGTTCCGGCCGGCGCCCGGCGGGCGGTCATTTGTGAAATGACCGTCGCCATTGATGTCCGCACCGGCGAGAAGATTGAACGGATGGCCGCTGTTGTAGCTGAAAATCGGCGCCAACTGGAAGCCGCCGAAGACTTTCGACTGCTCCCAGGGACTCTCAAAGACTCCGGCAATCACGACCTTGTTGCGCTGATCAAAATCGGACAAGGAATAATCGCAGCGCAGGCAGGTGGCATTGAACGGCGAATAGTCGCTGTTAAAGTCGGTGGCATTGTCGGTTGCACGGCTGTAGGTGTAATTCGCCAGAATCATGAAGTGGTTGGAGAAATTCTTCTTGAGTTCAAACAGGCCGCCCTGGTACAGCGCGGAAGCAGCGGAACTGTACACATTATTCTGCAGAATTACGTGCGTAGGATCGGCGAAGCATAGCCCGGGATTCACAGCGCAAGCCGGCGCTCCCCAGTCCTGGAAAGGCAGTCCGTTGGTCGGCAGATTGTTGGCGCCGAGTCCGGGCGGCCCGCAGGCGGTGAGCCCAGCCGTCGGACAGATGGGCGCGCCGGGAAGTAGGTTGGAATCGAGAGCCACCGGCAAATGCGTGGTATGCACATAGATGTAGCTCGCGGAGACGGTCACGCCGGCACCGAAGGATCGCTCAATCCCGAAAGAGACTTGCTGCGCCATGGGACTCTCGTAGCCCGGCTGGCCGGCAAACAAAACCGTGCCCGGG
The DNA here is from genome assembly GCA_963775865.1 of Candidatus Acidiferrales bacterium. Taxonomy (GTDB): domain Bacteria; phylum Acidobacteriota; class Terriglobia; order Acidiferrales; family UBA7541; genus Acidiferrum. The sequence goes on from CAVZKU010000006.1 coordinate 382,172, forward strand.
GGCAGCGGGCCGGTATTCGCAATCTGCAACCCGAACTGTTGCAGCATGGCGGGGGTGATGCATGCATATTCGCCTGCTGGCGGCGTTCCGCAGCCGATGATGCTGTTTTTCGTCGGGTCGGCTGTCAAGCCTTCGAAGAACAGCGTCTGAAATATCGCCGGTGATGTAAGCGCAGGGTTCAGCGGGTCGCCAAGAATCGTAACCAGTGAGTTCGCAATCCGCCGCGTGCCGTTCACATTTCCGAGCGTAGACACCACATTGGGGATCTGGGCGTATATCTGAGAATAAAAAATTCCGTAGCCGCCGCGGATGACCGTCTTCTGATCATTGAACGGATCCCAGGCAAAGCTGAATCTCGGGGCGAAATTGGTCTTGGGCGTGTGCAACGGTCCGTACTGAGTATCCAGCTCATACCGCAAACCGTAGTTCAACGTTAAATTGGGGCGGATGGTCCAGGTATCTTGCGCGTAGAGCGCCGTGAACGGACGCGACTCTTTGTAGCTGGGATTGCCAAAACCCTGTTCATAGAAGGCCGGCAGCCCCAGACTCCAGGCTTGTAAAGTGCTGAGGCTACCGGGCGCCTGGGCCGCCGGCAGACCGCACGCCGCAGGCGCTTCGAGGCAAAGACTGACGAGTGCCCCCGGCAACTCGAGGAATTCAAACCGTCCGGGGAAGAAGGTTTGCGAATTGGTGTTATTGCCGCGGATCAGCTCGGCGAAGCCCATCCTTATGGTATGGTGACCGCGGGTGAGCGACAGATTGTCCGCGAATTCGTAGCGCCGCGCGGTTGTGAAACTCGGCAAGAAGATTTGCCTGCCAAAAAACCCGAAACCCTCAACGTCCAGGCCGGGACCACCAGGATCGTTGGTGTTTACGTTGAATTGATACCAATTCCACTGGAAACGCGCTTCGTTCTGCGTGCTGGGGTTGAACAGGTGGAACCAGCCGATCTGCGCGGTGCTGTCCCACGCCAACTCCGAAGTTCCTCGCGAAATTCCCGTCAGCGCCTGCACGTCCGGGTTTTTCTCCGTGAGGTGCGCATAGCTGTAGCGCACAAAAGCCTGGTCGCTGTTGCCGAAGCGGTGATCGAGCCGAGCGGAAAAGAGGCTCTGATGCGTGGGGAACGGGAATAAGCCTCCGTTGACCTCAAATTGATTCACGATGTAGGGGTTGAGGGCGCGTTGCGCATTGCCGACGAAAGGATTGGCGCCGGGATTCGGATTGACCGTCAAGATGCTGTTTAAGGCAAAGGCGCACTCCGCGGCGGGCAGAACCAGCGGGTTCATCAGCGGATTCGCGGGATTTGTCGTGATGCATGGAACAGGCGCTGCACCTTCGGCGTTCAGTCCCGCGATAATCGATTGCTGCGCGGTGTTCGGCGCAAAAATATTGCTATTCGTGAGCAGGGGCACGGCGTCTTGCGCGTCGGATCGCAAACCCTCATAAGCAAGGAACAAGAAGGTTTGGTCCTTCTTGACCGGGAACCCAACACTGCCACCGAATTGCTGGCGGTTCAGGGAATTCTTCACGGGCTCGCCCGTCGCCGAAAGAGAAAACGGCTCGCCGGGCGCGAGCGCTTGACTGATGGCGAAAACATTTCGGGCGTCCAGGGCGTCGTTTCGAAAAAAACCGAAAAGACTGCCATGCAGTTGGTTCGTGCCGGATTTCGAGACGATATTGATGGTTGCACCACTCGCTCCACCGAGCTCCGACATGTAGTTACTGCGGTTGATCTGGAACTCCTGGACCGCATCCTGGCTTATCGTCAGGCGCACACCACCCGCGTCATCGTTGGCTTCGCCTCCATCCACGGTGACGCTGTTGCCGCGGCCGTTGCTGCCGTAGAAGGACAGGCCGCTCTGTGGTGTTTGCTTGGGGCGGAAATCGGCATTATCGGCGATGGTGTTGGAATTGCTGACACCCGGCGCAAGCAACGTGAACGTCAGGTAGTCGCGGCGATCAATCGGCAGATCGGCGATGTAATCTTGGGTGAGCGTATTGGCTTGACTACCTCTCTCCGTCTCGACCGGCGGCGGCGCGGAGCTCACTTCAACGGTTGAGGAGGTTCCCGCCAACTTCAGATGGAAATCCAAAACCAGCGTTTGTCCGACGTTCAGCACCACATCCTTGACCGCTTCGGACTGAAAACCGGTGTGCTCCACGGTAACTTTGTAGGTAGCTGGAGCGAGCCCGGAAACACGGTAAGCACCTTGATCGTCGGTTTGCACACTTCGTTGTACTGCCCTGGCCTCATCAACCACCGTCATCTTGGCGTTGGGTACGCTCCGGCCAGTAGGGTCGGTAACCGTTCCGGTCAGGTCGGCCGAGGTGCCCACACCTTGAGCGTTAGCTGCTGGACTTCCAGGAAATGAACTGAGGGTGAGTAACAGCGCGGCTGCAACTAAGGCCACCTTCATGTTTCCTCCTGTCAACCTGGATACAGGTACACCGGTCCCCGGCCACAGCTCCAGTTTCCGCCGGAGATGCAGCCGACTCCTTCAGGAGAGCACCTAGACGCGCTCGAACTCAGAATCGTTTACTCGCTTCGAACCTTTCCTTCCCCTGCTTCAAGCATTCAAGATTGTGATAGTCGGTATCACATTATAGGAACTAACGTCAACACGAAATTTGTCCCGGGAATTCGCGCCCTGTTCAGCAGATGGCCGGGAGCACAATTCCCTTGTCGCCTCGTGGGATTTTACGGGGCAAGAAGGTTGCGGACACCCCGAACCGCAGCGTAATCAATGTGCGGTAGCGTACAGGATGATCGTCTCAGGAAAAGACAACCGCGGTGCGTCCGGATACTTCTCCCCGGCGTAGCTGATCCAGCATTTCGTTGATATCCCCTAGAGGATGCGGAGTAACGTGGCAACGTAACTTCCCGGTGGCGGCCAGGGCCAGCACTTCCCGCAAGTCCTGGCGCGTTCCGACGGCGCTGGCTTGAATGCGCACTTCCCCGGCGGCCATCAGAATGGCCGGAAACGAAAGGTCTTCCGAAGGCAAACCAACAACAAGCAACGTTCCCGTAGGACGCAAACAGCCGAACGCCATGTCGTAAGCGGCTTTTGCCGCTGAAGTCACCAGTGCAACGTGTGCGCCGCCTTTACTCCGCAATTCTTTAACCACATTCGCCGACGCGGCATTTAGACCGCGGGCGGCGCCTAACAATTTCGCAAGCTCCAGCTTCTCGTCTGAGACGTCGACTGCGGTAACCTCAGCTCCCAGTTCCCTGGCAAGCTGCACTGCGAAATGCCCCAGTCCCCCAATTCCAAAAATGGCCAGCCTCTGGCCAGCAACCATTCGCGCTTTCCGCAAGGCTCGGTATACCGTCACACCGGCACAAAACAGAGGTGCCGCCGCAATCGCGGAAAGCCCGTCCGGAATTCTTACTGCGTGGCTCGCCGGGGCCTTCACAAACTCCGCGAAACCCCCATCTACGGTTACGCCGGTAATCTTCTGCTTCGCGCAGAGATTTTCGTTGCCCTCGCGGCAGAAATCACACGCGCCGCAGGTCCAGTAAATCCACGGAACGCCGAGTCGATCGCCGATCTGGAAGCCAGCAACGCTTTCGCTCTTCTCCACCACGCGGCCGGCAATCTCGTGGCCGAGAATCAATGGCTTCCTCGTAATTCCTTGGAACTGCGGCCAGTCCCCGTCGGCCACGTGGAGATCCGAATGGCACACGCCGCAGGCTTCCACTCGCAAGAGCACATCGCCGGCATCCAAAACCGGCCGCAGGACATCTTCGAGTGACAGGGGCTTCTTGAACTCGCGCAGGACAGCGGCCTTCATCCTTAGCCTCGGTAGTACACGTGAGCAAGGAACGGAGTGGATCGCGGAGCTTTAGGTCTTACGCCTCTGCCGCTTCTAGGAAGAAGTCCACGGCGCTGCGAACCCGTTCCCTCAGACTGTGCGGCCCGCTCAAATCGACAGCCCAACCTCGCACAATGGTCCTATACAACCCTTCCATGAACTGCGCCAAGTGTGTCAACGGGAACTTCTTGCTGACTTCACCACGGCTCTGCCCTTCTTTAAGGATTGCAGTTAACAGAGCGCACGCAACCTCTTCGGCGCGTCGCATCTCCGGAGAACGCACCGGATCCATGGCGCCCGAGAGCACCACCGCTCTCCACAGCGGCCGGTCCGATTCCACCTCACGGGCCATGCCCTCGTACATCCGTGTTAAACGCTCCGCGGTACTCGCATCGCTTGAGAGTTCCGTTTCCAGGCGTTCCTTCATGCAGTGGAAACCTCGCCGCCCAACTTCGCGAAGAACCGCATCTTTACTCGGGAAATAACGAAAAAACGTGGGCTGGCTGATTTCCAGAATCTGCACAATGTCTTCAATGCGCGTGCGTTCGTATCCCCGCTTGCGGAACAGCCGAATCGAGGTATCGATAATCTGTTGGCGAAGCCGCGCCTTCTTGCGTTCGCGAAGCCCAAACTTCTCACCGGCCTCGCCTCTCACCTTCCGGGATGGACGTACGTGAGCACGCGGGACCGTCCCTCCGCGGACAGCCCAGATCTTTCGAACATTTTTCACAGGCATGACGGAAACATCTCCTCGACGGACGTAGGACCGACCAGCGCAAAAACTAAAATGCAAGAGTTACTCTAACATGATAGAAACTCAGGTCAAGACGCCGTAAGGTAAATCTGGCCTGCTTTTCGGGCAAATTCGCTCGGCGTCAGTCGATTCCCGCCCGGCTCCAGGCACGCGGCGAACGAACGCTCACCGGAATCATTGAAAACCGTGACGCACCGCGTCATTTCCTGGTCCATATTCCTTGGCCTGAACTGGTTCTCACTGGGAACGGAGATTTTGGTAACTCTACGGCCTGCACGAACGGCAACTCGGTTCTGCAATAAGCAGGGTACACAAAGCGCCCGATTAGCGCGGCCGGTTCAGAGGGTCGACGCAACACTCGCTTGAAGTTTACTAGCAGGGAAACTGAAAAGCTAAAGTCTTTCTCGGGCGCTGATTCAACCTTCCGGGCAGGCGTCGACTTCGGGTTGAATCTCGGGTTGGGAGAAATCGACCGAATATGTAACTGCTGGAATGAGCGGCCTGACACAATAGATGACAGTTTGTACCGGACACATGGGTTACACTTCCTCTTTTTTTGAGGAAGGAATGGATGCCCTGGAAGGAGCCGTTCGGTGATGGATGAGAGGCTTCAGTTCGTTGCTCGCCGGCTGGCCGGCGAGCAACTGGCGGATCTGTGCAGGGAGTTTGGGATCTCCCTAAATCCCTTTGTCAGCCGCGAGATAGCGAGAATTTCAGTTTTTTGGATTTGCTTCGTTTTAGCCTGTTTTGTGCGACATTTAGTGACAATTTGCTGACACTCGCGGGTTTCAACCTCTCGCGCACATGAGTGTCACAGGCTCAAGAAAAGCCGAAATTAATTTATCAGGCGCGTGGCCTGCTAATTCCACGAGCGTTTAGTTGTACCCTTCAACCGTGCTGCGGGATGGCTTCTGCTTCTGCCAAAGAATTTCGGAATCGGCGGCTTCATTTGGATAGAAGCGCTCCGACTCGGCATTTGTGGGAACGAGGACGATATCAACGCGGCGATTGTAAGCGAGCCAGGTCGCTTGGGAGTCGCGCACTCGCTTTTCAGGAGGTTGGTTTGGATTTCGATTTTGCAGATCGCTAACGGTGGCTTGGTTCAGCGGTTTCTGCTCGCCAAATGCAGTGGTATCAATCTTCTCGGCTGCGATTCCCTGTGAAACCAGGAACTCCTTAACCCGTTGCACCCTCAGCTCCGATAAGGAGTGATTGTAGTCATTGCTCCCGCGGTCATCCGCGCTTCCGCCAAGCGACAGCTTCGCTTCAGGGTCATACTCCAGATACTGTTTGAATCCGGCGGCAAGGTTTGTCAGGACTTCCTGCTGGCTGCGAACCAGGCCCAGCTGCGGATCGTCCTTAGTCGGGTAGGCGGTCGGGAAGAAAACACTGTGGAGCAACACGGCTGGAATGGGTTCCATCGACCCCTTCATGTGAACAACTACCGTCTTGGTGTCCGAGCCGCCGCACGCATTCGTCGACTTCAGCGTGTATTTGAACTCTTCGTCCACCGGACCATTGCCGCTTTGTGTTGGGCTCAGGGTGATGGATTTCGTCCCGCTGGCACCAACGGAGCCACCCGGATCCAGCGAAGCCGCGTCAGAGTTGGAGGACGACCAGTTCAGCGTAGTGCTCCCTTGTTCGATGATCTTGTCACCGATACGACGGTACCTGACCTCCGAAGGTGAAGCGTTCAATGATGACTCCACCACAGAGTTGACTTCCACCGTCGTGCTCGGCGTTGTCACGCCACCTGGTCCTGAAGCTGTAAGCTGATACACGGTGGATTGCCGAGGCGAAATGGTTTTCTCGCCCGACGTAGGAACGGGGCTCATGCCGCTCATGTCGGCTTCGACAGTTTCTTTAGAAACCCAGGCCAACTGCGTAGTTTGGTTGCAATCGATTTTCGACGGATTGGCAGAGACCGATCCGCTGACAGGAGCCACAACGACGGTGGCACTAGCAATGCCGGCCGTAAAGCGTGGCGCTGATACACTCAGGTCGCCGGGGCCGCAATTAGTTGTGCACGACGAGCCACGGGGCCATGGCTTGATCTTTTCTTTTCCGTTCGAGATGTCAACAATCACGCGCTGGTCCGCTGCGACCGTGATCGGGCCGGACCACAGCTCCTTACCATCCCGAGTGACCGTCACTTGGTGTGTTCCCGGTGGCACAACCAATTCCTGGTACCAAAGGGGTGCGACGTTGTTGTTGAACTCATCAACGTGACCTACGAAGTACTGGGGCTTCTTACCGTTCAGAAGAACGGCGGCTGCTGTTGCCCCGTGGAGCTTTCCTACTTCAATCTGGATGCGTCCCCGCGGGCCTGGCACGGTTTCGCCAACGGGTTCTAGCTTTATGTCCAAAGGTACCGTCTTGTCCGAATCCAACGAGACGTCTTGCTCGACAAATTTGAAACCGTAGTTGGCGACAACCACATGGTGTGTACCTGCATCCAGCTTGATGGTCCGATTGCCGGAACCAATGGCCTTGCCGTCGACAAACGTGTAGGCCTGCTTGGGGATCACCGACATCTTCAGTTTTCCTGGCTTCGCGTCTTGCGCAAAAGTAACCGAGCCCGCTAAAACCGTGGCACCTACCACTAGGCAAAAGATTTTGATTCTTTGAGCGCTCATATAATTATCTCCTGCACACCTATCCGCACATCGCAAGCTTGGATGTCCAGTGGCGGCCACGCAATTGGCAATTCTGACAGTACGAGGGCCGCCACACCCGAACTACTCGCAATCACCCGCGCGGTTCTGAAAAACGGAGTTCAAACACCGTCGATGACCGTGGAGTGCTTGCGTACGGGCAACGGCTAGATCGCCGCCATTGTTAATCGATTATGTAAGTTCCTGGTGATTGCCCTGTCAAGGACACAGGGAACGCTCGTATATGTGTCTAGTAGTTCTAGGACTGTTTATGGTCCGAAAGCACTTTCGCCATACTGTCGCCGGGCACCTGGCCTTAGCCTTTGCCACCTCTCTCTTCGCCCGTTGGCAGTTTTGGGATTTCTTGAGATACACGCAGGTCGACAGCAGTCAGGATCATGGCCGCATCCAGATCACCCGTCGTGATGTTCACTTTCGCACGATTCAGTTGCGGGTCAGCGGCGAGCCTATTTTTTTTGACCGCCTCGTCGTTCACTTCGATGATGGCACCTCTCAGGAACTGATGGTCAGCGACCGGATTTCACCCGGGGGGAGGGACTACGTCATCGAACTCCTCGGCGAACGTTCCCTCGAAAGCGTCGAGCTTTGGTATTACAAAGAGCCTCGGGGCCACAATCCGAGAGTGAGTCTGTACGGTGTCGCTTCGCCAGATGGCGACGCCCGCGACCGCAGGTGCTCTTGTTTCACACCATCGGACTGGTCAAAATGGTGGCGCTATGCGGTTTCGGAGCGCCCTTCTTCTGCTACTCACCCTTGGAGCAGGAGCTTTGCTTGCGCAGGATCCTAACAATCACACCATCACAGGGATCATCCGCGAAGAAGGAAGTAACAAGCCCATCTCTTCTGCCACTGTGGAACTTTTGAGTTTGGGGGTCCAAGTACTTCCTCCGCTGTTTTCCGGAATGGAAGGCGAGTTTGTGTTCCGCGGCCTTGAAGCGGGAGAGTACGTGATCTCGGCGAAGAAAGATGGATTCAATTCCGTCAGCGTAGATGTCCGCGTCTTGCGAACGGGTGTGTCCGACATCAGGATCTCGCTCCGCAGGACGGCTTCTGCGGGCGTTGTCGCTCCGGGCGGTCCCATCTCCGCTCATCAGTTGCAAGTGCCCCATAAGGCGTTAAGTCTTATGTTTTCCACTACCGCTGGGCCAACGCCGCGTCTCTTGCCGATAAAGTCATTTTTCAGGTCAGCGGCATTAACAGCCGCACTCCAATTGCGGATTTTCACATTCTTTCACCCAGGGGTTTTCACCATCATTCACCCACCCCCGGGTTTTGCTTTTAGGTTTCTAGCAGTTTCCTTTCTCCGTGGCAATCGGCAACGGCAGTTGGTCTGACTTTTGGGGCGGACGCCCATTTCTGGCTCGAAGCTCGAGAAAAATCTTGTTGGGATGATCGTGGCTGCATTTTCTGGAGGTCTCCCATGGTTCAGGTCGTGGCCTTACTGCCGATTTTCGAAGTGCCCGTCGCTCCTGGAGCAGTACGTTTCCGGTAGGACTCGCCTTCGATGACGAACTGGTGGGCGCGGTGGCAAAAGCGATCCAAAGCGCTCTGGCCGAGCATCGGATCATCAAAGACCGCCATCCATTCTTCAATGCCGCGGTCGGAGGTCAGAATCGTCGAGCTGCGGGTGTGCCGTTCGATCAACAGATCATAGAAGTCGGAAGTGGCCTGGCTGGAGAGCTTCTTCAGAGCGAAGTCATCGACGATGAGTAGATCCGGGCTGATAAAGGAACGCAACTCACGGTCGAAGGAGTTGTCGGCACGGGAGCGTGCCAGGTTTTTCAATAGCCCGTCACTGCGGATAAACAGCACCCGATAGCCGGCGCGGCAAGCGGCGTGGCCCAAAGCCTGGGCCCAAAAGGATTTGCCTACGCCTACCGGTCCGCAAAGAATGACATTTTCATGGCGCTCGATGAAATGCAAGCTGAACAGCTCCATTAAACGTGCCTTGTCGATGGAGATTTTGGCCGACCAATCGAACCGTTCCAGGGTACATTCTTCCTCGAAACCGGCATCCTGTAAGCGGTTCTCCAGATGCTTGTGATCGCGGCGCTCGACTTCGTCGGAAAGCACCAGTTCCAAGAACTGCGGGTAGTCGAGTTTTTCCTGGCGGGCATACGCCCAGCGGTCGGGCAGGGTGGCCAGGATGCCGGAGAGTCTCAAGCGCTTCAGCACACTTTTCAATTCAGGCTGGATCTGCATCTGGGCCTCCCTTGTCAGAAACGAAGTGTTCGGCGGGACGCAGGAACTTCAATTCCAGCGCCGACTGTTGGCCAGCGATGGGCTGCGGTTCGGTTTGCGATTCCAGTCCCTGTTCCAGAATGCGCTTCAGGCGGTGAACGTCCAGCAAGTCGAAGTCGAGAGCCCGCCGGCAAGCCGCGTCCAGACGAGCGGCGCCGTAGCGTTCAGCCAAGCCCAATAGCTTCTGCGCCTGGCGCAGTCGGCTCCAGGGGAACTCCCCGCTCAGAAGTTTATCGGTGAAATCGCCCGCAGCCGATCCGAGTTCACGGGCCCGCTTGCAGTAGAAGTTGGGCCAGCGCAGGGCGTAGGGAGCGCGGCCATCGGGATAATCCGCGTAATCGGTGGAGCGCTGGCCGGGAAGTTTCCGCTCATGGGTCTTAATCAACTCGCCGTGCAGGTAGATGCGCACCAGCGATCGATCGCCGCGGACATCGACCTGGCAGCCGATCCAGCGCGTGGGAACCGAGTACAACGCCTGAGCAAAGCGGACGTGGTGATCCGGATGTACTTTGCATTGCGCCCAAGTCGGGGTATCGAAGCGTTCGCCCAGCAGTGGAATCAGCTGGGGCTTTTCCTCCGCCTCAAAGACCTCCAGGGGGACTCGCCGGGTGGTTCCGTGGATCCGACGGCCGGCAACTTCGCGACACCAGACCAGGGCACGACGCGCTACGTCGTCGAGATCGATGAACGTCTCCCCTTTAAAGAAGCGCTCCCGTATATAGGCCACGCTATTTTCAACAAGCGGCTTGTCCTGGGGATGGCGCGGCCTGGCTGGATCGGGCAGAAAGCCCCGATAGTTGGCGTACTCCAGAAAGGTCCGGTTGAAGCGCGGCGTGTAGGGATCGGCTCGATCGATACAAGCCTTCATTCCGTCCAGGACCACACGCCGGGGACAGCCTCCCAAAAACAACCAGATGCGTTCGAAGCAATCGATGACCGTGGGCAGATCCTGTTTGAACACCGGGATCACGCAGCTGAGCCGGCTGTAGCCCAGCGTCAGGATGAAGCCGTGGACCATACGCGGTTGGCGGCTACCAAGTTCCTGCAACGGACCAAGTCGGCCAAAGTCGACTTCGGCCATCTCGCCCGGCAGGCTCTCCGCCCGTCGTACGGTGATCGCCGAAGCAGTTCCGAAATCGCACCACTTCCGCGCAAACCGATACAAGCTGCTATAGGAAACCACCAGGCCCTCGCGTCCCAACAGTTCGTGCACCTTGCTCAACAGCAGGTGGTCTTTGTCCAGCCAGGCTCGAATCTGCTCGGTTCGCGGCTTCAACCGCTGCTCTGGCTCGCTGCTGGCGACAGCCGTACCCGGCCGGCCCATGCGCTGCCGGATCACTTGGAGCTTGCCTTCGTCGGGCCACGGCGTTTCCTGCCCGATTCCCTCTTTCTCCGCGAAACGCACGATCCGCCGTACGGTGTTCCGGTCCGCACCGGTCGATCGTGCTATAGCTCGAATCTTCTCCCCGGCCAACCACCGCCGGATGATCTGATCAATGTCCATCCTCCTCACCTCCCGGTATGCCATCTCCTGTCCTCCTGGAGAACTGGTTGGCACACCTGCTCGTTCAACCGCAATGGGGGGTGGGTGAATGATCCTGAAAATGTGGGTGAAAGTTGGTGAAAACGGGTGGGTGAAAGTTAGTGAAAAACTACCGCCTCAGGTGGTCGGTAGATCCTGAAAATTCACACTCCAATGTCTGATTGCTTCGATTTCCGAAGAGAGATTATGGAATTTTTGATATTCCAGAAAACCGTTAGTCAATTCTTTCAAGAGGCAATATTTGGGATTTTTGTGAGGAACTGATTTGTTAGCGTTGATATTGAGATAGGTCTTGCAAAAATCCCACGGTTTCGTGTTGTCCATAACCGTCTTAAGAGCCGCCAGCGTGGATATTTCTGGGAATGTGGTTACGAATCGCACGTATCTGGGTTTCATTGCGGACTCCTTCCAGTTGATAACAAGAGAAGTGCGCAATACTGGAGTCAGCGCATCCAATGATTTGGCAAGTCCCGTAGACTCTGCCTTTATTTCTCTACACAAGGCTCGAATCGCAATGTTTTTACCATCGCGTGTTGTGATAACTTATCCGCGCTAAGACCTGCTGCTTCTTCTTAATCGATATCATCGATGACACCCAATTGTTAGCGAGCGAATGACTGAGGGTCCAAGAAAAAAAGGTAAGGCTGCGAGATTGGAGACTGAACCAACGGGTCCTCGGAAAACACAGGCGTGATTCGGGCAGCCCCACCAACGTTGGGCTAAGCGTACTCGCAGTTCACCTGACTAACAAGCGATAAAACTCCGTCTACGGAGCAATGCTATCCCTTCCAGACATACTTACCGCAGGGACAAGGGACCGTTTCCGCCGGATTTTTCTTTTCCAATGGCTTCCGACAAACCGGACAGTTTTTCTGCCACATATTCGCACCTGTCCTTTCCCTTACGAACAGGTCTCAAGTTGGTGCGGGCTACCCGTACCGGAACTATTTAATATTTTGGTCTCCCTCGGCGTCCAAAGCCGTGGAGATTGGGCGTCCGACCAGATAGCCCGCGAGAAGTGCTCCAGCATATTTGAGGCCAACCGGACAACTGACTGCTGACATTCGTGAACGGAACTAACTCGAACGAATGAGACCACATCCCGCCGCACAAGGTAAGACGGCGAAACCCTGCGTCGTAATCTTGGACAGTGAATCTGGAAATCATATTCCCAGAGTGTGCACCGGATTCTTACATTCAAGTAGGAATGGTTTCAGGGAAAGCGAACGTTGCTTCATCATAGCCATGACAATGTCAGTTTTGGCGGTGATGTCAGGATTCTCGCCACAACCTTGCCACAATTTTCAATACGCAATTATTTTAGCTTCGCGTACTCGGCTTTCGCAGCGATGAGGATGGGAATGTCGGGGTCGGCGTCTTTCCAGAGCATCAGGAAATCTTGGTACGCTGCCTTTGCCTTGGCGGTGTCACCTTGCATGGCGTAGGCGCGGGCAAGACCGAGGCGGGCTAGTGAGCCCCAAGGAAAGTTCATCACCAGTCCCCGCTGGTCGATGAACTTCTGAAATTCCCCTGCCGCCGCGTTGCCGTCGTGCAGCATGAGATAGGCTTCACCACGAAAATAAACTGGGCACAGGAATATTGCGAGGCTCGTTGGTGCGCCAAGTTCGATTGTGCTCGCCCCCTTCAATAGTTCGATTGCCCGGTTCGGGTCCTTGCGCCCCAAGGCGATGCCTGCCCGGATTGTGGGCAACCAATACCTCTGGACTAGCGTTGTCGAGCTCGGCAGCCAGCTTCTCCGCCCCTGCCGTATCGCCTGCCCGCCCCAGAGCCAGCGCCGCTATCGCCCACACTTCGCGGTTCGGGGCCAGCTTCAGAACTGCATCGGCATCAGTACGTGCCTGCTCGCGGTTGCCCGACTCCACCTCGCGCAGCGCCGCTTCTGCCTGATATGCTGCAGCATTTTCTTTGGCGTCGCGGTACTGGGCTGAATCCATCGCCTTCCGGGTAAGTTCGTTCGCGTTCTTCAGCTTGCCGTACCAACCCTCCGTGTCCGCTTGCATGGCCAACATCCCCTCTTCCATGCCAGGCTTTCCCATTGCAGCCCCGGCCAACTGCGCCATCTGGGTCCCATCGCCTTTTAAGAACGCCAACAAGTAGCGGACCCCGGGCAACCAATCAGTCTCCAAGTTGCGTTCCTCTACCTGTTTGTAAATCGCCTCGGCTTCGTCCAGTCGGCCGAGGGCGATGTAGGTCGAGCCGAGATTTCGATAGTTGAACGTATAGCTCGGCTCAAGGCGCAGCGACTCGCGGTGTTCCTGAAGGGCCCTTTCCCAGTTTCCCAGGCGCCAGGAAATAACTCCCAGCCCATTGGGAGGCAGGAAGTCTCTTGGGTAGGTCTGCCTCCATAACTCGTAGGTCTGCGCCGCCTTCTCCAGTTCTCCGCTTCCGAACAGATAATACCAACCTTCAATAGTGAGCCGCTCCCGTTCACTCACTTTCTCCCGCAGGTCGTACGCCTTGCGTATATTTTCGGCCCCTCGCCCCACTTGCCCGTTACTCCAGTAGTTCGCCGCCATGAGGGCATAGGCAATGGCGAAATTCGGGTCGAGTTCTACCGCACGTTTCTGGAAGGGCAACCCGGCTATGATTTCTTTCGTGTTGCTTATCTTGTATCCCATGCTGAATGCTTTTAGCGCCTCCAGCGATGGCGTGGTCGCTTCCTCCACCGGCGTGGCGTACTTCTGGACCGAGATGAGTGACTCGCCCAGCTTGTCCCTCAAGCTAATCGCTGCGTTATCCAGAGCCTTGAGCACCACTTCCTTGCCCGGCGCTTGCTCCTGCGCTTCTGCCAGCACATCACCCGTGTTGCAGTTCACGGCCTTCAGGCCAATCACGTATTGGCTGCCCAATCCGGTGATTGAGCCTGTCAGCATGGCCTTGCTGCCCGTGCGCTGGCAGACCTCGCGTGTAACGTCCGCCGTTAGGCGGTCATCGGGTGAACGGCCCATCAGCTTCAAGGTCTCATTTACCCTGCGGTCGGAAAGCAGGGATAGAAACGGCGATTGTTCAAGCTGTACCGACAGTCCCTGCTTCAGCGTGTCATCGAAAACCTCATCGCCCGTCTTGTTGTCGAAATCGGAGAGGACGATGGTGTCCTTGTCGGTCAGCGCGTGCCCCTTGTGGGAGTGGAACAACCAACCTCCTACTATCAATCCGATGACCACTACGATGGCGCCAGTGACCGCCGCCCATCGGAACCAAGTGGAGTTTAGAACGGGTCTCAATCCGCTCTCGGATACTCCGACGGCTACGCGGCCTGACTCGCTATCGCGCTTCAACCGCTGCAAGTCTGTGCGGATATCGGCTGCGTGCTGGTAACGCAGATTTCGGTCCTTCTCCAGTGCCTTGTTGATGATTCGCTCTAACCCAGATGGAATGTCTGGGTTTAGCTTAACCGTTGGGGTTGGTGCTCGATTGAGAATCCCATCGAAGATAGCGCCCGAGGTCTGGCCACGGAATGGCAGTGTTCCCGTGGCCATCTCATAAAGCACGATACCAAACGAAAACAGGTCCGTGCGTGTATCCAACTCCTTACCCGTCACCTGCTCAGGCGACATGTACGCCACAGTCCCGATTGCTGTGCCGGGACTCGTAAGGTGACGCTCATCGATGGTCTGCGTGTCTCTATCTCCATAGGGCGACCCGCAATGCGATGCTTCAGAGTTGCACCATCCAGATACTCCATAGCGATGAATGCCTTCCCCTCTGCTTCGCCAATGTCATGAATGGTGCAGATGTTTGGATGATTCAAGGCGGACGCTGCCTGCGCCTCTCTCTGAAAGCGCGCAAGTGCGTGTGGGTCTCTCGCTAGATTGTCAGGTAGGAACTTCAGCGCAACATTTCGATGCAGACGGGTATCTTCGACCTCGTAAACAACACCCATCCCCCCGCCGCCCAACTTCCTGATGATGCGGTAGTGGGAAAATTCTCGACCGACGAGGGAGTCTGAGGATTCGGCCTGATTCGGCATGGGAAGTTCTCCTTCCCAATTACCCTCTGGCCCAAATGATAGCTCTGCGTCGCGTTGTCGGTTCGTGATACCCGTCACAGAGGATGAGGTGCAACTCGCTTCAGCTCGCCCCGCTCCGATAACCTTCCAGACTCCAAACGTCCTGTGCCTCCTCATACCTCAGCACGTACCGGTCACCTCCCTCAACGCGCACCCGGAAATACGTCTCGCCCGGCGAATACCACCGGTCTTCCACTTCTACAATCTCCAATGTCTGCTCGCCTAGAGTCAGCCGGATGGGGCGCTCATTTGCGCGGTACCCCGCGTAGCACTCCACTTGCACTCTCTTCATGGCCAGCCTCTTTACCTAGTTGTCTTGGCACATGCCCTTTTCGGCATTCCGCTTGAGTTTATAATTGTTGGGGCGCTCATACTCACTTCTCTTCAATCCGCAATTTCAGAGCTTCAAGCTCCTGCTTGGTCAGGCCTTGCAGAGCCATCGCTGTGGCCAGATATAAAGCGGGAACGTGTTTCATTTTGTCGCCGCGCGCTACCTTGCGACGGAGTTTCTGTACTTCTGGGTCAGCGCCCACTTTCAAAAACACTTCATACGCATCGGGGATGGACAGAGTCTTTTCAATCAGGCCATGCTTAACCAGAATGCGATGATACGAAGGTACTGCCAACGCAGATGGGTGGGCCTGCGGAGCGCGCTTGTTTTCTTTTGGCTGTTTCATTGCACTATGCTGGCACGTTTTCTCCGCTAAAAGGAAGGTTCTCATGGCAGCAAATCCTCGGTCGGTTTTTCTGGTAGCCGCGCCACTCTGACCGTCACACTAATCGAAGCAGGAGTTGCCCGCCACTGCAAATGCCTCGCAACTGTGCGAAATGGGACTGCATGGCTTCCAACTCGATGTCATGCTAAGAGCATGTTGCATAAGAAAGGCAAGAGAGAATCCGACAACTCGACGCGTGCCCGCGTCAAGAAGGAAATGGCAAAGCCACGCATGGCCAAGTCGGCAAAACTAGCGGAACGGAACCTCAAAAAGGGTGCTCACGTTGGTGTTACAGTCACAGCCAAAGACGTCGACCGCGACAATTAACTAAGACGGTCAACCAACTCGGCGTGAGACGGTCGACCTAGACCTCGCCTGAGGAGCTACGAACATGCCAGACGAAGAATGGGTCAAAACACTTGAAGACGGCAGAAAAGTAAAATTCATCTACCAAGAACTGCCGAAAGACGGGGCATTTATCACCGCGCAGATTGGAGGGAATGAGGTCGTCTACTCGGTCGTACTGACCAAAGCAGGAAACCCGCTGAGTCATGAAGATGTTGAAAGTCATTTCAAGGGCGAGCTTGCAAAGAAGTAGCATCGCTCACCGGTGTAAATTCATTTCCTCTCGATGGCCTCAATAGCGGAAAACTTCCGCTCTACGTGTGGTCCTGAGCGGGGGTTACCTGAATTCAGCACACAACGCTTCCCGACAGCGACACCGCAGACAGGACAGGGTACGGAAGATACTTGCTTGGGCGTGAGTTCGCTCTTCTTCATGGTGACAGAATGCGATTACACCTGTCGCAAGTCTGTTCAATCTTGGACAATAATGTCGGCCCGAGATTCCATTGCCAAAATCGCAATGTTATTGCTCTCCCTTCTGGTTGCCAAACCGATGGTAGCAGGTCTGCTATCGCTTTGAGTCTTTGCTTAAGGCGTCCAATGCTCCTCGCATGCCAGCCTCCCTAATGGAGATGGGGTCTTTAGGCTTCTCGGTCTCGTCCAGTTCCGCTATGTCTGGTATGGCCTTCCCGCAGCCCAGCGTCCATTCGTCGCCCAGTTGCACAAACTTCTGTTGGTCTATAGGCAGGATGAGCTGGGCATTTCCGAATTTGCCCTGGAGCTGGACCAGAAGTTTGTCATCCGTGAGCTTACTTGCGCCTGTGACTTTCAGTTTCAGTTTCATTTCTCCCCTCTGTTCCCCACCTGTTCTCCATGTTGTTCAGCTTGTTGTAGTCATCCATGAGTTCCGTAAAATAGACCTGCAGTCTTTCCGCCTGCCGTTGGGTCAACTCGTCCAAAACGGTGCGGCTTGGTTTGAGATAAGCCTGCACGGAAAACTTTCCGTCTGGCGTCGGAACTATCCAATACGGCGAATCGCTCTCCAACTTCTGATATGGTTCATCTGCTTTCGTTACCACTGTCCACCTGTCTTTCTCTTCGGGTCTCCAACAGTCCGTCCACTGGCAATGTCCGGCTCGATGTCCACAGGTCAAGAGAGACCGAGGTCAGTTGCTGGCAACCCGAGTACAAGAGGCGGATTCGACCCCTCACTCTTTCTTCTCGGTTTTGTTCTTCCCGGTCTTACGCCCCGTAATCCCCTGGAATTTCTTCAACTGCCTGAGGTCTGCATCATTGCAGACCCTTATGATGTGGTCCGCGCGTTCTGAGACCTCATCCCAGCTTTTGGGCACGCCTTCTAGGGTGAAACCACTCGCCCGGTTGCCTAAGACTTGTGGTACTTGTCTGAACAGTTCTTCTAGCCGCCGCCACGCATGGTCGAGTGAGTGCTCATCGCCATAAAGTAGAAATCGGTTTGCGAGGTCCCTGAGGTCCTTTGCTGCTTGACTCAATTGCTGGATTGTCATTCCGTGCCTGCTTTGCTCGGGACCCGCGCATTCGCTGTCGCTTTCTATTTTGATATGTATGAGAGGTCGATTATGACGGTTCCGCTCTCCCCGGGCAGCTTGTCCGGAAAGAGTTCGCACCAACGTTCGATTTGTTCCTTTAGCTTTTGCCGGGTTGCTTGGGTCCGCAGCACCTTGCCGATGAATGTGCACATGAGCCGTTCGTCGTTGAACTCCTCGATTCGGCAGTGTCGATAGGCGAGGTCTGAACGCTCGTCCATCTCTTCTGACAATTCTACCGAGTATTTCAGTCCGGGCTTAGAAAAGGTCATCTGTGCTACCTCCATCCGCAAAATGAACTGTCAGACGCTGCGTTGCGCGATAGTGTCTGACACTCCTCGCTAGATTGTCGGGCAGGAATTTCAGCGCAACATTACGGTATAGGCGGGTATCTTCGGCCTCGTAAACAACACCCATCCCCCCACCGCCCAGCTTCTTCACGGTGCGGTAGTGGGAGAACTCAAGACCGATGAGGGAGTCTAAGGATTCGGCCTGCTTCGGCATGGGAAGTTCTCCTTCCCAATTACCCTCTGGCTCGAATAATAGCCCCGCGTCTTGTAATCACTTGGTGATGGGCATCACAGGCGCAGAACCCACAAACGAAATCACATTGGCAGTGAAGTCAGGATTCTTGCCACAACCTTGCCACAATTCCCATTACTGAAATTATTTCAACTTCGCGTATTCTGCTTTTGCAGCGATGAGGATGGGGATGTCGGGGTCCGCGTCTTTCCAAAGCGTGAGGAAATCCTGATACGCAGCTTTCGCTTTGGCGGTGTCGCCTTGCATGGCGTAGGCGCGGGCAAGACCGAGGCGGGCTAGTGCGCCCCAAGGAAAGTTCATCACCAGTCCCCGGTGGTCGATGAACTTCTGAAATTCCGCTGCCGCTGCGTTGCCGTAGAAGTGGCGCGCAATTCGGTTTTCAAAAATCACGGTGTATGGAATTGGATAGGAGAGCCGATTGGCGCTGTCTTGAAGCCTCTGTTGACAAGTGCAGCGGCGGACGGGGAATAGCGCGGCTGCCATCCTAATTGTTGGTGGCTCCTATACCTTGAAGCCCTGCGCCCTTACCGGAAGCGTTCTGCACCGGCATGACACGCTCAACTACTTCTTATCCAGATACTTGCCGGGAACATCGTCCTGCGGCCCCTCATGTGAGCGAACTTCCCCCTCGTCAGCGTCCCCGGCGTCTTCCACGCCCTTCACCGCATCGGCCTCGAACGCGTTTCCTTGTTCGAGCAACTCGTCCACACTCTCCGAATCCGCACCTTGGACGTTGGACAATCCCTGCAAATCTCCCGCTTGTTCGCCCGACCGCGCTCCCAGTCGCTCCTGTGCGAATGCCACCGTATCCACGCTTTGGCTTTTCCCCCGAACCTGTTTCTTAATTGCGTCCGCCATTTTTCCGCCGGTTGCCTTTTTGCCGCCGACCTTCGTTCTCACGTCCGCCTTTTTCAGAGCTGCCTTCTTCTTCGCCAACTTGTTCTTCGGAGTTACCCTCTTCTTAGCCAGTTTCTTCTTCATCGTCGCCACCTTCTTGCCCGCAATTCTCTTCGAGTTAGTCTGCTCTCCTTGGTTTTCTTTTTGGTAGCAATACGTGCAGTCTACCACCGGATGGTCATCCCGAGCGTTTAGGAATGACCTCTCTTAGCGTAATCGCGGTTATTTGGACGAATTACGCGCAAACTGGAGATGTCCTGCAATCGATGGCGTTCTTGATACGCTTGGAAACAGCAGAAGGTCTGAGACCTTTGCTGATGCTGCAACTTCGCCTTCAAATCGTTATTTCTGTTATACAGAACACACTTGACAGCTCCTTTGTCTTTATGTATAACAATAATTGTGAAGATTGGTAGGCCAACACTGCCTGCAAGGGAGCGCCAAAGCCGTCTAGTGGCCCTGCGGTTTACCCCTGAGGAATTGCGGAAAGTGAAGCAGGCAGGGAAGGCGGCGAAACTCTCTGTGAGCCAGTACATCCGAATGAAACTGGGACTCCGAGGTGACAAATGAGCGCGTTAGCCAACGTATTGACCATCCCAGTGGTTGCGCCGAAGAAGCGTGTGGTTCGGAGCCGCTGTGCCCATCTGGAAGCGGAGCAGTTAAAAGCGTTCATTACGGCTGCCAAGGCTCATGGGGCTCGTGAGTGGGCCATGTTTGTCTTCGCCTTCAGCCACGGTGCTCGGGTGAGCGAAATCTGCGACCTGAGGTGGTCTGATGTCAACTTCCGCACCAAGCAGGTCACCATCAACCGTAAGAAGCACTCTCTGGAGCAGACGCAGGCGTTCCTGAAGGTCAAGGGTTCCGCCGTGTTCGATGAAGAGAAGGCGTTGCGTGCGTGGCAGGCCCAGCGCCCCAGTGATGGTGACGATTTTGTGTTCAACTCCCAGCGGTCAACCAAGCTCAATCGCGTCACGGTGTGGAAGCTGTTCGCCAAGATTGCCGAAGCGGCGGGTCTACCCGCATCGCATCGGCACCCACATGTCATCAAGCACACGCTAGGTACGCTCTTGGCTCAGAAGGGAGCGTCGGCGTTTGCCATCCAACAAAAGCTCGGGCACCGCTCCATCTCTTCGACCGCGGTCTACGTCAACCTGACCAGCCAACAGGCTGACTCAGTCTCCGCTGCCATCATGAATCAATTGTTGTAGCCCGCCCCCAATCCGACTGCTTGCCGAACCCCGTCAATCTGGCGGGGTTTCGTGCTTCTGAGCGTCAAAATCGGGGGACAGAATACGTGTATTGTTGCCAGTCGGTCCAAACAGGTCTCCAGAATGATGCGGTTACAGCCACGGAAATTTATGCAACAGAACTGAAAAGACCTAGACAGGCCGGTTGGCAGTTGGGCTGCATTCTCTTGCCAGTTGCTGAGCGACTGTTTTTGTATATTGATGCCCGAAGGAGGTGCATGATGAATCCAGAACGTCCCTCTCTCTACAGCAGACTTGGTGGCGTCTATAGCATCGCTACCGTGGTGGACGACTTCATAAACCGAATTATGATTGACCCGAGACTGAACGCCAATCCCTTGGTGGACGAAGCGCACCATCGCGTGCCGCCAGCGGGATTCAAGTACCTCGTGACCGAGATGGTCTGCTGGGCTACAGGCGGCCCGCAAAAATACACAGGCAAGTCGATGGCGGAATCGCATAAGGATTTAAAGATTACCAGCGAGGAGTGGGAGGCTTTCCTAGACGATTTTCAGCAGACGTTGGATAAATTCAAGGTGCCCGATGAGGAGCAAGCCGAACTGAAAGCAATCGTCAACAGCACCCGGTCAGACATCGTCGTCACGTCCCTCGCTGCGGGCACGAACGCATAGAAGCATTGAAGGTCTCAGAACGATTTCCCCAACGTGGGCACACAAATACCCCGCTCCAGAAGCATCCTCCTCGTTGTATGCGGTTAGCGGCTTCCCGAACTACCGTTTTAGTTCTACGAGTATTATGTCGATGGGCTTGTCACTCAGGTTCTCCGGCAAATGGCTCCCGGCGGGCGTAAACATCGTTTCGCCTGCGCGGAATTGGTGCTCTTCCGTTTTGCCATCCGGGAACGTAAACCTGCAGTGTATTTCGTTCTGAAAAATCGCGACGCTATCGGGATGCGAGTGCATCACCGACTTTTCGTGTGCACCGTAGTTGATTCGGAGCACTCGCACTCGGTCATTATCGACTTCAACCTTGTAATGTTTTGGGTCCACTTTGACGGGGTCTTGAACTACCAGTTCGGGTTTCGGAGCTGTAGACATGTCTTTCTCCTTTGACGGGGCAAATGTATGGGTTACCGGGGGAGACCGGAGGATAGTCCGCCGGAGCAGTCAGGGTCAAGTTGTTGTTAGCCGCCGGGCAACCTGCACAACGCCGAGGCTGGAAGCTCTGGGACAACCAGTGGCTTTGAAAACGGCTGCGGGTCATGAACATTGGGCCGAGCGATGATTGTCATCGTCGGAGCGATTGCTGAACTTGAGCGCAGTTTAATCGTCGAACGAGTCGAAGCGGGAATGCGGAGAGCAAGATTGGAGGGACGCCAGATAGGGCGAAGGCCACTTAGCATCGACCGCGACGAAGTCGTCGCAGACCGTTGTTCTGGGATGTCGCTGTCGCAAGTTGCCAGTAAACACAGAATTAGCCGAGCAAGTGTTTGTCGCTTGGTCAATGAATCCGGAAGACGCAATAAACGGACGCGCAAGTAGTTGGCAGTCAAGAGATTTCAATTCCGCTCGCTGAAAAAACGTTGCCGCCTGACCTGCAATTTCACAGACTAAAGGCTCCCAGAACAAAACAGTATAGGCATGTTAGCTGCTACACTGAGGCTCGGTTTGACCCGGTCCAGAGGAGAGAGAATGCGTAAGAACATCATGGTTGGTTTGCTCTTCGCGTTGGCACTGGGTTTGTCGCTGATAGGGTGCGAGGACACAAAAGCGCGCCAAGAAAATGAACAACTGAAGGCGCAAGTGGCAGGGTTGGTGAAGGAAAGTGGAGACCTAGGCAATCGTGTTGATGCCCTAACGCAGGAGAATGCTGCGCTAAAGCAGGAGAACGAACAACTCAAAAGGAAAGCCAAGACGAAGAAAACGAAGAAAAGCAAACATCATCGAAGCACTCCCAATGGACAGTGATGACTGGAAATGGTGGGATGGGGAAGTTGCGCTGGCAGACATGCGGTTTAAGCTACGCAATGTCGGCACAAACATCGGCGTCACATCGGAAGAAGCCTTATTCATCAGCTCGTTGAGCTGCATCCACATTCCTAATCAGGCCGTTGTTAATGCCAGTACCCAAGTTTGCGATTACCGCGTTCAACAGGCACTGCGCTCAATTGACTGAGGACAATTCTCGCCCTCAAACGATGTAGGCGAAAAGTTTGCTACTTCAACCGCTCCCACGCCGATTCAATGGTCACCATAACACCTCCCCGCAACTGGGGGGTGTTTCGTACAAACATTCGATTACCTTGCAGGGTGACGAACCTTGTTTGGTCCGTGTTGACCCAGTTTTGCAGCGAGGCAACCTCAACGTGAGTCACGACCTTGTCGCAAGTGAACGTATATCGCCCGGCGTAGGCCATGAATGTGGAATAAGCCTGAGCTCTTTCCTCAGCCGGAGCCGCAACCCTATCAGCAATGGAAAGTGGCTTCCGTCCATCGTCCGAAATAATCGCCATCATTCTGCCATCCGCGGTGTAGGTGAGAAGCCCTGAAGGGTTTTGGCCAAGAACGGACTTATTCACGTCGCCCTTGTCAGTCGTCGCTGTGGTTGATGCAAGTTTCCAAGTTCCTACAACGCTGTCTTTGCATTGTGCATTCACTGTCGATGAGAAGACGACCGCAAGGACCGAGGCGAGAAAAACCACGCTGCTTCTCATGACTGGTACCCCCCTCTTGAAACGCAAATACCATCCCAGTAGATTCGAGCGCAATCTCCGCTTACTTGACCCTGCAGCCGCCCCCGCCTCGTCATTCTACGGATAGCGGGGGGCCAAGTAGTTCCATACCGTAAGCGTGAAAAAGCTCCTTGTCGTTCGCGTTAGCAGAATTTGAATAGGCACTTTCGTGTCGTTTCATAGATTCCCGGAAAAATGCCTCCATCTTGTTGGCAGGCGCGAAAGCTATCAATATTTTGCCGGGGGTGTTACCGACGAATGCCCAGACGTGAGGCACCTCGCGCGGTGCGAGTATGGAATCGCCGGATTTCAGGCGGAAGCGTTCAGGTCCGACCTCAAGGATGTATTCCCCTTCGATGGCATAGAACCACTCATCCTCATTGTGGTGCAAATGGCGTGGCGGGCCGCCTTTCTTGCGATTTGTATGCTCCATGATGAAGAGACAGCCGCGGCTGTCCTGCGTTGACACTTTGAAATCAGTTGAACTTACTCCGAGCGTGTGGTGTTCGCCAAAGCGGTCTTCGCCGGAAGGAACCCGAACGACCTTGCTTGGCGTGGGGTTCTTGGCGGATTGCGCAAGAAGTGCCGTCGGAAAAGCCGAAATCGCCGACGCGAGAAAAGAGCGACGTTCCATATTTGGCATCTGGGTGACCTCCTTTTCTCGACAAACCCTCCGCGCTCGCCGAGGGCCTCAATTTTGCTGAAGTATACTCCGCTTAAGCACTCGGGAGTAATCGTCGGAGCCATTGCTGAGCTGGAACGGTCCTTAATCGTTGAGCGCGTGAAGGCGGGAATGCGCCGAGCAAAACTGGAAGGAAGACGGATAGGGCGTGCTCCGCTTAACGTGGACCGGGCTGCTATCGTGCGAGACCGCCTCGCCGGTCTGAGTCTGACGGAAGTGGCGAAGAAGCACCGGGTCTCAAGAGCCACCGTCTGCCGCTTAGTCAACGAATCTGGAAGACTCAAGAAAACCTGTGTGCCACAAATTAATCAGGAGACGGTAATTCCAGTCTCTGGGGAAATCGATTCGCGCACTGCCGCGTAACCTAAGATTTCAGTTATTCGATAAACCGGGATTATTGCGTCAACTAAGCTCTGAGTTCTTCACTGGGAGCAGCGGGTGAGCAGACCACACATAGCAATTCGTGACCGATGTGCTCCATTCTTCCTTCAGGAGTTGTCACCCAGTGCCGGGAGGTCCACGGCGGATTATGGCGTACATGCTGTTGATGCCCACATTCGAGGTCGGCAATCCAGTCGAAAAATTCATCTTGGTGAAAACCCACGATTTTACGAGGGATTCCGGGCACTTTTGCTCGCATGGGTTTCATATGGAAGCCAATGTGATTCTACGCTCCTTCAGCGTTTGATGGCCGCTCTGTAGTGTCAAAGCGTGGAGCTGTTCAATTTCTCGCGTGCGGAGCCAGCCGAGGCGAGAGTATTCAGGAGTGAGTCGTTCCCCAAAAATCGGGTACAGGTTGCGGAAACTTAACGACGATGTCAGTCCTATCCAAGTAGGTGGACACTTCGCGAATCACTGTACACTTTTCCTCTTTCTGGTTCACTTCGTTTATAAGTAAAAGTGTCTCGCCGAGATTTACAGCAGTAGTCAGGGTGATTAGGCCACCGCCTGCGTTAACTGAAACTGCTTCCGTTCGTTCGTGAAACGGCTCATCTGTGGCTCCATAGCCGTAGACCAAAACGGGCGTATTAGCCAAAAAGCGCTTCGTGGACCGACGGTCACGAATCGCGTCCAAGTAGTTCTCTGTACGTTCCACTTCAACACGCTGCTTCTTAAGTCGTTCAGCTTCCCGGAGGGCCTCCCAAATCTTGCTTATACCCACTCACTCAAATGGCCGGATAGCCGAAGGCATGAATCAACGCTGCGTAGGCTACACCGAGCGGGATTGCTTCCACGTTAACGTAGGCAGGTCCGAGTTTGCGGTCTTTTGAAGGTACAGTCTTGCGTGTTCCGTCGCTCTGTCTTTTCCCCGTTCGATATCTTCGACAGATTCGGATGGTGCAATCCACTGCTTGGCATTTACGTTGTAAACAGACGCCTGCACTCCGAGTGCACTGTGTTCTGAAAACAGTCGCAGGTGTTCCCCACCAACTTTGATTTCGGCCCAGACACCTTTTTCCAACATTGATGAACTCCTGAAAGCCGCGAGACTAAACGCTGGCAGCCCAATCGGTAGGTGGAAACGCGAGGTGCCAGAAGCCCGGTGCGGGTCGTGTGAATTCCACTGCAACCTTAGTGAGGTCCGGTCAGTTCCTTCTTCACGGAGACCACGCGGCACTCCTGTTGTTCCCCGCTCTCTGTATTTTGCACGTGGAACTTTTGCTTAGGCGCTACCATTTGCGTTAAAGCCATCAGCGCACCGTGCGCACTAACCACAAGGGTTTGCGTACTCTCATAAAACTGCGGGCCTTCACTTGGGGGTCTGTAGACGACAACTGGAACGTTCAAATCAATCCGCTGGCTGCGCCGATTTTTCAACCATCGTTTTGTATTTGTGAGCTTCTGGTCGTGCATACAAAATCAGGATAAGACGCTATTTCCTTGTCTGGCTACAAATGAGGGATGGCGGTTTCCAATTAAGCACATCCCACGGAAACGCAAAACAATTGGACTCGGTTTGATTCCAAAAGGAAGGAGCAGTGATGTGCCTTGGGGCGGATTGAGTATGGCTTGGGTAGTGCGGGAAACTGCAGTGGCCCCGCTTCATCAACCCATAGAGGCCGAGTCTGACTTTGGTTCCGGTTCTTCCCAGACCCGCACAATCTTCGTGCTCTCAGATGCCCGTAAGTCCTTCGCAACTTCGCGCCAGATGTCAGCCTGAGATTTTGCCCATGGAGGCATCTTGTCAGCTTTTGCTTCTAAAGTTTCGGCCACCAAATCATCCAGACGCACAAACCGTGGTTTTATGTCTTCCTGCACATTGCACCTCTGTGCCCAATCTACAGGATGCGATAACAACCACCAGCGAAACTACTCAATTTTGAACACTGTCGGTATCAGCCGTAGAACGCCAGCCAACGAGTGATTAAGGCAACGTACCCATGCCATTGCCATGGATTAGGGCTGGTTCGGCACGAAATTGAGCAACGATTTGGGCAATAGGTTACGGCGAGATTGGCCGACGGACCTACACATCACAAGCCTTGCTGCCAAGACTACTTCAGCTTCGCGTACTCCGCCTTGGCAGCGATGAGAATGGGAATGAGTTCAACACAATTCCGCGATGGTCGAGGATTTTCTGGGACTCGGCCCGAGTTCGGCATGGGAAGTTCTCCTTCCCAATTACCCTCTGGCCCAAATGATAGCTCTGCGTCGCGTTGTCGCTTCGTGATACCCGTCACAGAGGATGAGGTGCAACTCGCTTCAGCTCGCCCCGCTCCGGTACCCTTCCAGACTCCAAACGCCCTGTGCCTCCACATACCTCAGCACGTACCGGTCACCTCCTTCAACGCGCACCCGGAAATATGTCTCGCCCGGTGAATACCACCGGTCTTCCACATCTTCAATCTCCAATGTCTGCTCGTTTAGAGTCAGCCAGATGGGGCGCTCATTTGCGCGGTACCCCGCGTAGCACTCCACTTGCACTCTCTTCATGGCCAGCCTCTTTCCGGCATTCCGCTTGAGTTTATCCCCGAATGATGTGGCGCAGACTCCGATAAATGTATAGGCGGGAAATGGGGAGCACCGAACTGCATTCCGAAGGAATTCTGTTACATGTGTATGCCTGTATGGTATAATATGGACATGAAACGAACTGCTCTTTTCTTGAAAGAAGCACAACTCAAGAAGCTGAAGGTGTTGTCAGATAGAACGGGCGCTCCGGTTGCCGAACTCATCCGGCGGGCGATTGATAAGTACCTTCAGGAGAGAGCAAAGGAATTGAAGTAAGCGGGACGCGCCGGTGCTGATAACACCGACACGCCCCTAACCAAATGACCTATTGAGGAGGTCGAAATGGCTGACCAAAAGCTACCACTCTCATCTGCAGCTTCTCAAACCGAAAGAGGGACTAAGCGCGGCTCCGCCAAACGCGCAGCTATCTACACGCGTGTTTCCGGTGGGGACCAGCATCCAGAAACACAGCTTTACGACCTACGTGAACTAGCTAAGCAACGCCGATATGAAGTCGTGCACGAGTATACGGACATAATTTCAGGCGCGAAATCGAAACGACCCGGACTAGACCAGCTTTTAGCAGATGCCCGTAGGCATCGCTTTGATGTCGTACTTGTCGCCGCTTTCGACAGAGTTGCGCGAAATGTGCGGCATTTTCTAGAAGTCCTCGATGAACTCAACCATCTAAACATCGAGTTTGTGAGCTTGCGAGAAAACATCGACACTGGCGGTCCATTGGGACGTGCGATGGTCGTGATTGTCGGAGCCATTGCAGAGTTGGAGCGGTCCTTAATCGTCGAGCGCGTGAAGGCGGGAATGCGACGGGCAAGGTTGGAAGGAAGAAGGATAGGCCGTGCACCGCTCGATGTTGACCGCGCCACGATTGTGAGCGACCGCATTTCCGGCATGAGCCTGACCCAAGTAGCCAAGCGCCACCGGGTTTCACGAGCCACAGTGGTGCGGCTTGTAAAGCAAGCGAAACAATGTCAGGCAGCAGTAGCCGCTTGAAGAATAGCTCAACGCACGGCGAGTTGAACTAGCAGGTCTAATGTTCGACGTTGAAGTAAATCTTTGTTGTTGCGCGGTATTGGGTTATCTTCTTGCCGTCCAATTCCATTTCTAATTCTGCCACTCGCGCCCACTTCAGACCGCGAACGGTTTTTGCAGCTTCGGCCACCGCGTTTTCCGCAGCCTTTGCGAAGCTCTCCTTGGACGTTCCGACTACCTCGATAACCTTTTGCGGTATTACGGTTCTCCTTTGAATCGTCAGTGGGGATTGTTAGCGCTGGCGATGTTTGTGATGTTTGCTATTATGCCTCTTTTGTGGGCCAGACAAGACGCATCCAGAATACCTGAACGTGCCCTCATTCGTGCCTGTGGGTGAAGGATGAAGCGCGAAGATTTCATCAAGGTAGTCGAGGCGACTCTCGACTCTCTCCCACGACAATTCCGCAGTCGCATTCGTAACGTAGCCGTTCTGGTAGAGGATTTTCCGCCGAACCAGCCATCAGCACAACCGGGGCGGCAAAGGCGGCTGCTTCTGGGTCTCTTCCACGGCGTGCCGAAGACAAAGAAGAGCAGTTTTGACTGGCCCACGGGACCCGACCACATCGTGCTTTACCAGAAGAATATTGAAGCGGTCTGCTCCAATGAGGACGAAGTCCGCGAGCAAATCCGCCGGACAGTCATCCACGAACTAGGCCACTACTTTGGGATGAATGAGAAACAGCTGAAGGATGTGTAGCATCACCTTGGGTCAGATTACCAGAACACGTGAAGACCACTTTTCCCGTTGATGCCACGACGACACCGGCTCCGCGCCTAGCGTGTCCAAGTGAGTGATACTTACTTCTTTGAAAGCTCGCCCTTGAAATGACTTTCAACATCTTCGTGACTCAGCGGGTTTCTGGAAATCAGAGTGAATTTGCAACTCTCTCTGCGACCTGATTATCGTAATTCGATGTCGTTGTTTGTTTGGGCCGGGCATGGTGATTCTGGTCATAGATTTGCACAACTCATTGGAGTACAGCTCTAGCAGTTACCTCTCCGAAGTTCCACTGTCCTGACAAGGTCAGTGTCTACTCCCATTGAGGTAAAATTCGCCTCACGGTAGCGCAACTCCCACCACTGGATGCACCATCCTCTGAGGCGAATGACCCCTGCTCACAAAAGCCATATAGTGAGTGAGGGAGGCTTGCCATGCAACGATTGCACATTCTGCTATTCATTCTGGTGGCATGTTTAGCCACGGCCATGCTGGCCGCGAACGAAATACAGACGGAAACGCCAGATGTGGTGGCCGGCAAAAAGACATATATGGAATATTGCTCCGCGTGTCACGGTGATGATGCAAAAGGAATGGGCCCCGCCGCATCCGTGCTAAAGACACCACCATCGGACCTCACAACACTCTCCAAGAGGTATGCCGGCAAATTCCCCGAAGACTATGTCGCCAAAATCGTGCGATTTGGCCAACCCATCCAAGCTCACGGCTCAGCGGACATGCCCGTCTGGGGACCCATCTTTAACGTTCGCGACAAATTTAATGAGGTGGCTGTGCGGCAGCGCATTAAGAACCTTTGCGACTATCTAGCAACTCTGCAGGAAAAAGAATCGCGAGTGGGTGTGACGTTTCCGAGTGACTCAGTCAATGACTAGAATGCCTCCATTTGATAGACGCTTCTGGAGTTTCGACGGGCCCGTGGACTTTTCGATTTTACGGCAAGTAGATGAGCAGTCTCTCCTGGGCGGAAGAGATTGCAAGTCTAGCAGCCTGTCGTAATCGGGGGTTCCTGTCTACAAGGGCGGGAGCTCCCTTTAACAAGCTGTCAAAAATCATGCCCACAATTCTAGTGACCGTTTACGACACGCCGCACCCTAATCGAGGGCTTTCGCCGCTCTACACCCTACATGTAGAGATACATCCAGATGCTGCTGACGCCAAAAAATGCTGGGTTGTGATGGAGAAGTTCGGCTACTGGGATGAGGCTGAGCTGGACCCGAAGAGAAAATTCAAGAATGATGTGCACACGCTCAGCTCAACAGACCCGGACCATTGCCTCACTATCGAAGAATCCCACGAGTTCATCAAGAAACAGGTATTGTTCCGGGCAAACCAAGGGTTCAAGTACCTCTTCACTCTAGACCCTTTCGGCGCACCTTGGTTCAAACGCTACGAAGTGCTATCCGATGGGTCGTGGCAGGAGATGCCCGGCTAGAACATGCGCCCCGAGTTTAGATGCGTTCACAGTAAGGCAAGCCTCGACTCCTGATTAACGTCAGAGCTTTATCGGAAGGGCGTTTTTAGGAATGAGCGAAGTTGAGCGAGACGCTCTGCGCGAGTTCATCGGGCGCAAAGTAGGCTTTATGGGCGTTGGACTTGAGAAATTGAAGAAATCTTTACATCGGCATCAGTGCCCCCGGTGTGGCAGCCACGCACTCTCAGGCGATTCAGCTCGAACATCTCTGGGACGAGTTTGCTCAGAAAAACGATGTGGATATTCTGTGTGGGTATGTGTTGAACAACTCTCAGCGCGAACGTGAGAGTCATATTTACGAGAGAATCTGTGAAGAACACTCAGCCGTCTATTCATAGCCTGTCGGCAATTGAGTGGCCTTAAACAGTACCCACTGCCGCAGAGGACGACCGCGATGTTTTTCGTGCTATGCGCTTGGGAGCGCGGGGCGTCGTCCTGAAACAATTCGCCACCGACCTTCTCGTGAAAAGCACCCACCGGGTTCATGCTGGGGAAGTCTGGCTAGATAACCGCATGACCGCAGAGGTCAAGACAATGAGCTGTAATCAAAGCAGAGACTGAATCGACGAAGGAATGACGCGGCCTCTGCCCTCCACTATCGAAGCCAATACAAAAAGGGCAGCTCCGCAAGGCTGCCCTTCACAATCTCTCCTGCGCGACTCTTAATTCTTTGCCGGAGCGGTTCCAGCGAGTGTGTATTCCCCCGTGCAGGTGTACTCCAACCCGCCATCGGCGGTGCCCGTGGTTTTGCAGGTCCCCGACCCCTTAATACCCTTCATCTTCCCGGTGCCGCCTGTAATCTGATACTTATTCTCGCCTGCTTGAAATGCGTTATCTTTCATCGTCCCAGTCGCTTGGTAGGTGTAGAAAATCTTGTCGCCGCTGTCAAACGTTTCCACGTACACGCCCGAGGCTTTGCTGTGGTCTCCTGAAACTTCCCCATGCTCGGAAAACACACCCTCTTTGCTCGCCGCGCCACCCACTTCTCCCTTCGTCACGCATTTTCCTGACGCCAGCGTGAAGACATGGCCTATCTGGTCACCGGCAGCCATATCGTGCTGTTCCGCGGGCTTGGCGCACTTGCCGGACGAAGTGAGTTTCGTTTGGGCAGGGGTCATCGCAACCGCAAACACAAATACCGCAAAGCCGCAGAGAATCTTATATTTCATGCTTTTCTCCTCAGAATAGAAGTTTCCGGGAATGCACCGAATCTATTCTGAATCACGCGCAAAGTCCATCCACATTGGCCAAATGAAGGACTCTTATTGTGACCGATTGCGAGTACATAGCGGCCTGATTCCTTTGGAAGTCCAAGCATATTGAGCAAACATTGGACACACGTACCACGGTGTTGTACACTGTTATTGATGCGAAAGAAACTCACGGCCATACGGCTAAAGCCTGAGCAGGTTCAAAAGATGGATAAGATTGCACACCGAGAGGATGTTCCTGTTTCATGGCTAATTCGCAAAGCGATTGATGAGTTTCTGAAGCGCAAGAAGTAAGCGGGACGCGCCAGTGCTTCCACCGCAGGCCTACTTTGACCTACTTCTCCAGTATTTACTGCTTCCACCATACGTACGAGACGAACGCTAGGCTGACTGCGGCCACAATTGTGAGAATTAAAAGATAGTTGCCGAAAAAGGCGTGCCCATAAGCTCCAATCGCAATTCCTAAAGCTAACATTCCCAATTTGAAAAAGCCGGTCTGCCACCATTTCAACGTAAACGTCTTGAAGATATTCATTGCGACGCCTTTCTCTATGAGGTCGTATGAGTTGAGCCATCTCATCCACTACTTGCTGCGGACTCAACTGCGTCGAAGCTGGCCTTGGATTTGAATTCCCTGAAGTCATAAATCCCTCTCATGTAATTCGCCCCAAAAAAGTGACAGCGGATGCCCTCCCGCAGGGAATGCAGCCCCCCAAAACTCTACAACAGCCCACGTACAAGTGACATTTTCATTCGTGCCCGATGCGGTCGATTTCTTTTTTGAGGGCGAGTTTGTCGAGGCTTGAGAGTGGAAGGCAGAGAAAGAGGCTGATTCTTCTATCGAGAATCATGAACGCATCCCGGAAAGCCTTTTCGATTTGTTCCGGCGTGCCCTCGACTGCAGCAGCTTCAGGTACACCCCAGTGAGCGGTCATGGGCTGACCGGGCCAAACAGGACATACTTCTTTCGCGGCATTGTCGCAGACCGTGAAAACAAAACTCAGTCTAGGAGCGCCGGGGGTGGCAAATTCCTCCCAATTTTTGCTCCTCAGGCCAGTCACAGGAAGTTTCGCAATCTCAAGTTGGTGAAGTGCAGCCGGATGGACATCACCTTTCGGATGGCTTCCCGCACTGTAAGCGGTGAAATTCGGAAACCCTTTTCGGTTCATGATGGCCTCGGCCATGATGGAACGAGCGGAATTACCTGTGCAGAGAAATAAGACATTGTAGCGTTTTTGCATGATGGTCACCTTGTGTTGAGGTATCTCCAAATCCCTAGTCGATTTCTCTTTAGTTCAGGCGACAAGTGATGTCGGTCACAGCCTCGCAGTGGGAAAAGAGTATCATAAGTATATTCCTGTATGCGAATATACAGGTATTGGAGACAAGCGATGCCAAGACTACAAGTGTTTGACCCTGCCATGTGCTGTTCGACGGGCGTTTGTGGGCCGAGCGTTGACCCCTCCCTGCCACGATTCGGCGGGGACCTCGAATGGCTCAAGAGCAAGGGTCTCGATGTCGAACGTTACAACCTAGCGCAAGAGGTTTCCGCCTTCACGAGCAATCCTGTGGTCAAACAGGCGTTAAACACCAAGGGAAGCAAATGCCTTCCCCTAATCTTGCTCGATGGGATGATTGTCAGCGAGGGGGCCTACCTGACGCGGGAACAGCTTGCAAGCCTCACTCATGTGGAGTTCGAGTCGGGGCCTGCTGTTACTAAGGCGAATGAAAAGCGGTCATTCGTAACAATTGGAGCGCCGGATAAGTCTAGCGGCAGGTGATTCATGCTCCAAGGTTCGACTCGAAACCTTCTTTTTACCGGGAAAGGCGGCGTTGGTAAAACCTCAATTGCTTGCGCTCTGGCCGTTTCACTGGCTGAAGAGGGGAAGCGTGTTCTCTTGGTGAGTACTGACCCCGCTTCTAATCTCGATGAAGTTCTGGAAACACGTTTGGGAATACGACCAACTCCAATTGTCGGGATGTCATGTCTGCAAGCCATGAACGTAGACCCGGAGGAGGCCGCTCGCCTTTACCGAGAACGGGTTCTTGGGCCTTATCGTGAACTTCTTCCCAAGTCGGCAGTGGACAGCATCGAAGAACAGTTATCTGGTGCGTGCACCGTTGAAATCGCAGCGTTCGATGAATTTGCAAAGCTGCTAGGAGACCAAAGCGCAACAGCGGAGTACGACCACATCATCTTCGATACCGCTCCTACTGGCCATACGCTGCGGCTCCTACAGTTACCCGCAGCGTGGACTGGTTTCATCGAGACCAATTTGACCGGAACGTCGTGTCTCGGCCCACTGGCTGGTCTTCAGGCTCAGAAGGCACTCTACGAAAAGGCACTGCAAGCCCTTTCAAACTCAATCACTACAACAGTGTTTCTCGTCAGTCGCCCGGATAATTCCGCGCTCGCCGAGGCGGAACGCACGCGCGGCGAACTTGAAGGTCTTGGTATAAGAAATCAGAGGTTGATTCTGAATGGAGTGTTTCACGCCAGTGTGAGACAAGACGCCGTTGCTCTCGCATTGGAATCACGAGGCAAGAAAGCCTTGTCCGAGATGCCGCAAGGACTACGCTCGCTTCCGTGCGAGGAGGTCCCATTGGTTTCGGGGGCACTCATTGGTGTGGAGGCACTCCACAAGTTTGCTTTTGGCCATTCTCCAATCACTTCTGAACAGGCTAGGGTTACTCCTAGAGCCAATCTTCCCTCGACTCTTGCTGACCTCTTGGTTGACATCGCGGGCAGCGGAAAAGGCGTCGTCATGACCATGGGGAAGGGTGGTGTCGGCAAAACCATGGTGGCGGCTGCCATCGCTGTGGAACTAGCAGGGATGGGTCATAAGGTCCATTTAACAACGACGGACCCCGCAGCCCACATCCAGATGGCTCTCAATGGCAAAATATCTGGCTTGAAAGTCACACGCATCGACCCTGCCGTCGAGATACGGAATTACACCGAAGAAGTGATGGCCGAATCGGGCCGCAATCTCGATGAGAAGGGGAGGGCCTTGCTCGAAGAAGACCTGCGCTCTCCCTGTACGGAGGAGATTGCCGTCTTTCGTGCCTTTGCTCGGAAGGTGGATGAGGGCAACGATGGCTTTGTCGTCATTGATACGGCTCCAACAGGGCATACGCTTCTGTTGTTGGACGCAGCGGAGGCTTATCACAGGGATGTTGTTCGCAATTTGAGTTACATCCCGGATAGCGTCCGCAGATTGCTTCCGCAACTACGGAACCCCAAATTTACCAGAATCCTCATCGTGACGTTGCCAGAAGCAACGCCCGTACACGAGGCAGCACGGTTGCAAGAGGACCTAAAGCGTGCGGGAATCAATCCGTATGCTTGGGTGATTAATCAAAGTTTTTGTGCTACTGACACTAAAGACCCTGTGTTGGCTGAACGCGGAAGGCTTGAAAATCGCTACATTTCTGAAGTGAGCGATACCTTAGCCAGTCGCGTCGCGTTAATTCCATGGCAGATTGATGCGCCCGTTGGGAGTGAGAGGTTGCGCCAAATCGCAGAGGTACAAGGGTGAACAGGAAGGGTCACATGAAGGAATTGGAACAGTACTTTAAGGCACTCGGTGACACGAACCGACTGCGAATCTTGAACTTACTTCTGCATGGTGAGTTGTGTGTCTGCGACATTCAATATGTCTTGGAGGCTACGCAGCCAAACGTCTCTCGTCACCTTTCGTACTTGAAGAACTCGGGCCTCGTACTGGACCGTCGGGACGGATACCGAATTTTCTACCGCCTTGCTGACCCGAAGCAACGAATGAAGAGGCGCTTGTTCGAATTCCTCCAAGAGGCTTACAAGAACGAGGAACAGTTGCAGGCGGATAAAAAGCGACTAAAGGAGTCGATTGAAGCTGGGGCCTGCACACTAGCTGAATGGAAACCCTACTCGTCGGTGAAAAAGACGAAGGCGATACATGCAAACGGTGTCTAAAGATTTTGCGCCGGACGGTTCGGCCTTCCACTATCCCACGCTTAAATCGGGGATAAGCACGAAATGGAATCTTCCTTCGAGCAGGCACTGATTGAAGTCTGGCGGCAAGCCCTCGTCGAGGATGCCAAGACCGTCGTGCTAGGGACGGAACGTTTCCCGGTCCGGCGCACGCCCAAACGTGACTTGAGGCAGGTGGACTTCACCTTCGACGGCAACGTGATTCGTGGGCTGGAGCAGAACCCCTATACGAAATCCCGTTGGGCGCAAATGGCACGCTCTGGCAAGAAGTGATTCCGTCAACCTAATTTGGCCCACTTTGATCACCTATCTGGCCACCCCTGGGTGAATCAACTCCCGCATCCCGGTCGGAGCGAAGCCCTGCGGCGCCCGTAGGGCGGCGCGTTTAGGGCTTAGCGTAGACCGGGATGCGGGAAAAGTTCTAGAAGCGCGGCGTCAGCGTCTCCCAGGAACGACGATCTCCAACTCGGTCGACCCGTAGCATCCCCGTTTTCCGAGGAGCTCGCTACCCGTTGCCTCATCCCTTGCCGCCTTTCTTCTTATTCAGGGTTCTGCGGAAACGATACGACTCCGTGCCGGTCTCTATGATGTGCGCCTGGTCAGTCAACCGGTCGAGCATGGCCTTGCACAACCTGGCGTTCGGGAACATCGTGGTCCACTCCGAAAACGGCAGATTCGTTGTCACGATCACCGCCGCTCTCTCGGCCCGGCCAGCGATGATCTGGAACAACAGCTCGGCAGCTGCTTCCGGCATCGCTACATATGCCATTTCGTCGATCACGATCAACTCATAGCGCATCCACCGGTTGGTCACACGATTCAATTCGCTCTTGTTCTTGGCTTCCGTCAGTTCATTCACCAGCTGCGCCGCCGTTGTGAACCTTACCCGTTTTCTCTGGCGACAGGCGGCAATCGCCAGCCCCGTTGCCAGGTGCGTTTTGCCCGTACCGGTCTCCCCGAGAAAAATAACTGGCTCGCTGCGGCTCAAGTACCCGCCTTCGGCCAGGTTCCGGATCTGGGCCGCAGGAAGGTGCGGCGCATCAGCAAACGCAAAGTCCTCCAGTGTTTTTACCTTAGGGAAATGGGCATCGGTTATCCGCCGTGCTACCCCATGCTGAAAGCGATCTTCCACTTCCGCTCCGAGCAGCGCTTCCAGATAACTCAAATGCCCCTGCTTCTGCTTGGCTGCTTCTTCGGCCATCGACAGAAACTGCCCTCCCACCGTCGCCAGCCTCAGGTCTTTGGCATACTGCCGAATCGTCGCCTGTTGCACGGTAACCGTCGCGGTGCTCATTGAATCACCCCGTTCCCGGAATAGTTCCCGAGCAACTGGTCGTAGTTCCCGGTGGTCGGTTGTGGCCGGTCATACACTCGCAAGGCCCCGACCTCCACCGCTTCACGCGGCTCTCGTTTCCCGTTTCGTTCCGCATCCAGGAGCAGGCGCACGGCTTCCACATCGAAACAACTCATCTCCAGAGCCTTTTCGATCGACACTTGCAGTTGCGGGTAGCCGTGCTGCCGGCCCAGCAAAAGCACCTCGATCATGGCGCGTGTTCCCGGCTGCTGGCCCCTTCGTTGCTTCAGCATCTCCCAGTAGCGATCGAAACTGGCCGGCCAACGTCCTTGCGCCCGCCACTGTTCGAGCGGTGTCGAACCAGCGAACGCTCCGGGCTTCTTGGTCAGCGCCTCCAGGTAGTGCTCCAGGTTGAGTACTTTCTGCTGGCGGTTGAAGCACCGTTCATGCCGCGCCACACACTCTCCCTGATGCCATATCTCCACGTAGGACGAATGCACCTTGGCCTGCACTTCCACTCCGACGGGAAGAGGAGCCGAGTAGAAGTTGGTAAGCACCTTCACGCAGCCGCTGGCGTTTACGTGCGGAAAGTGGACCGCAGCGAGGTCGAAACCTTCCTCGGGCAGCGTGCGCAGATGTTCCCGTTCAAGGTTCATCCCCATGCCGACCGTCTGCGTCCGCCCGTTGATCATCCGTTGCTCGTCGCTCTTGGAAGCCTCAAGCAGCAGGATGTTCAGTTCCTCCCAGCTGTCGACTTTCGGCACGGGCACCAGGTGGTTCCGGCGAAAGTAACCGCCTTCTCCCTCCACGCCGCCTTTTTCGTGCCCTTCTCCTGGTGTGCAGAACTCCGACTCGAAGCCCCAATGCGATCGGAAGGCGATGAATCGCGTGGTCTCCTCTCGCTGGTGTCCTCGCAAAATCTTCTTCACTGCACTCGTGAGGTTGTCATAACGGCAGCGAGCAAATACGCCGCCAAAATAGGTAAACGCCCATTCGTGCGCTTCCAGAAACGCTTGCTGACTTGCGTGTGGGAAAGCGCAATGGAACGCTCCTCCGCTGGCCATACTGCGCATGCAGAAGACGTAGGCCAGCTCCCGCTCTCCGCAGATATCTGCGTAAGCTTCATACCAATCCACCTGCGCTTCTCCTCCCCAAGCGTAGGACTGCGGAATGAACGTCTCGTGCCCGATGAGTTGTAACTGAATCTTCCGCTCGCGCACATAGCGACGAATTGATGACTCGGCGATGCTGACTTCCGGAAGTTCCTTGCGGATCCGGCACCAGATCCGATGTGCGGTGTGTCGCTGCTTTCTCGGTGCCTTCTGATCGGTCTGCAGAATCGCTTCGATGAAAGTCGCCGCTGCTTCCAATTTCGGCTTCGGTCGAGTGTTGATTTTTCGCTCCCTCGGAACCGCGTCAGCCAATGCTTCCCGCACCATGCGCCGATGAATTCCAAGCTTCCTCGCCACCCCTTGGATAGTCCCCACGCCGTGGTTGTACTCCCGCCGAATCTGCTCAAATAGTTCCACTTTGGCTCTCCTGTTCAACCGGGTCTCCTTGGGGGCTCGCGAGCCCGAAACGAGATCCACGGTATATGGTTTTCAGTAGGTGGGCCAATTTAGATGATGTTGGTGGGCGAAATAGAGTATCGAAATCAAGAAGGTGATGCAGTTCCTTAACAAGGGTCGCTACGTGGCGAATGCTGTTGATGGCAAGGTGAATTTCTACGGTGGGCGAGCCGAAAAAAACCAATGGGGAAATAGTTCATGAGTTTCGTGGCAACTTCTTGCTTCAGATTTCTATCGACAATCATACCACGGTGTTATACACTGTAGTGCATGCGAAAGAAGCTCACAGCCATCCGGCTGAAGCCTGAACAACTTCAAAAGCTGCAGAAAATTGCAGTCCGAGAGGATGTTCCAGTTTCTTGGTTGATTCGCAGGGCGATTGATGAGTTTCTGAAGCGAAAGAAGTAAGCGGGACGCGCCGGTGCTGATAACACCAACACGCCCCTAACCAAATGACCTATTGAGGAGGTCGAAATGGCTGACCAAAAGCTACCACTCTCATCTGCAGCTTCTCAAACCGAAAGAGGGACTAAGCGCGGCTCCGCCAAACGCGCAGCTATCTACACGCGTGTTTCCGGTGGGGACCAGCATCCAGAAACACAGCTTTACGACCTACGCGAACTAGCTATAGCTAAGCAACGCCGATATGAAGTCGTGCACGAGTATACGGACATAATTTCAGGCGCAAAATCGAAACGTCCCGGACTAGACCAGCTTCTGGCAGATGCGCGTAGGCATCGCTTTGATGTCGTACTTGTCGCCGCGTTCGACAGAGTAGCTAGAAACGTGCGGCACTTACAGACACTCCGGTTCCGACTGGAAATTTATCGAGATTAGGTAATCTCCACGGAAACGTCTCCGTCTTCGGGCGGCAACTAAGGCTCAACTATTGCCTTCCGCTTCGCCGTCGCGAAGGCGAGTTTCAGGCGCGGGAACGTCGCTTAGCGACGACTTTCGTCTTCCTTCTCGTTATCGGACGCAGCATGCGCTTCGCTTGTGCGAGTTTTGCATGTTCCCACTTAGCGACTTCGTCTAGTGTGTCGAGGAAGCTGAGCGCGACTTTTTTCGGTTCTAGGTTGTTTTCTTTTGCGAACTTTTCAATGTCGCGAATCGTTTGCGCAGCTGCTTTCCTTACCCACTTTTCGATGTCGGATTTTTTCGCGTCTGTGATTTTGATTTTCATAATGAGTCTCCTGCGCGTTTCAAACCTACTGCACGTAGAGCGCACGAGTCACGGTCACACGTCACAAATAAAAAAAAGCGCTCTTGTGCACAGAGCGCCCTCAAGCTGCTGCCCCGATGCAGTTTCGGATTCGCGCTTTCATGCATCAGAAGGGGCGTTACCCGGAAGGCAGCAGTTCGACTTTGCCTGATTCAAGCTGCATCTGTCTGTGATGGCT
The DNA here is from genome assembly GCA_963775865.1 of Candidatus Acidiferrales bacterium. Classification (GTDB taxonomy): domain Bacteria; phylum Acidobacteriota; class Terriglobia; order Acidiferrales; family UBA7541; genus Acidiferrum. The sequence continues at coordinate 421,573 of CAVZKU010000006.1, forward strand.
GGCACGTCTGAATCAGCTCTCAGAAGTAACTGGTATTCATGCGTGGCGTCAAATATGAGCGGTGGTAAGCGACGAGTTGAGCATGACTCGATGGCCATGGGCGCTCGTAAAGCTTTTCAGGAGGTCACCAACGAAGCAGAACGCTCGCAATGGCTGAGCTTGCCATTCACCGGATGTGATGGTCAGGCGGCGACGGGTCAAGTCTGGGTACGCGAAAAATGGCTCGCGGCGACGATTCACATTCCGACGCTCGCGGGACAAGCGATGGAGATTCTCGCAAAGGCAATTCAGGACGGAACCCAACCGCCTGAGCATTTCTTGACCAAGTCGTTCTCAATTCCTCCCCTCGAATCATTGGTTCCAAAAATTCTCGAAGGTGAGGAACACCATTGAAAGTGACGGATGGTCCGCTACTCCAAAACGTGCAAGGGGCTGGAAAATCTCTTAAATTGAATCAGGTGGCTTGAGACGTTTCAAGGCGGCCTTTATTTGCCAAATTTTCCGGAGATGATGCTTCGCTGCGTCGAGTTTTCCCGAGCGAGGTTCAGGAACAAGGCGGAAAGTGGAATGCTTGGAACTGCAATTATTAATAGGAACCCAAAATACATCTTCCAATACATACTTTCTTTTTCCACGGGATGCGCTGATTGCTGCTGAGAGTCGAGAACGGATTTTCTCGTACATGCGCTGTTCTCTTCCTCCGTTTCGCGATGCTTGCATTAACCTCTTTCATGTATCCCTTATGTCATAGCTGAGCAGATGCCCGAATAGAGCGCGGGTTGGGATTGTCTTTCCATTAGTACTGTATTTTTCTGGACCTTCGGATTGGGACGGTGGTACTCGTCTCGCGGACCGAACCAGCTTCACTGGACGATTTCTATCTTGACTGTGGTAGTCCCTTGTTTAACGAAATCCAATTTCTCAGCCACAGCTCGGGACACGTCTACAATACGATTTCGTGAAGTCGGCCCCCAATCATTGACAGGCTCTGTTGGCTCACCGCAACAAGGTTGCCGTGTTCAATCGGGACGGTGACGTTATCTTTAGGGCTCTGAGCGAGAATTTGTAGAGGCCGAATAAGAGAGCGGGTTTCCGGGATAGGGCTGTTCGGCTAGACTCGGGGGAATGCGCGACAACGAATTCACGAGAATCCTAGATTGGCCGGGTTACCGAGTCTTTCGGCACGAAATCGATGAAACAGCCAAGACGTTGCGTTTATGGGTGAGGCGAAAACGGGGCAACCGCAAACTGATCTGTTCGGGATGCGGAAGGAAGTTTAGCGACGCCCATGATTATTACCAGCGCGAGGTGCGCGACTTGCCGTGGAGGAAGTATCGGACCACGGTGATCATCGAACTATACCGGGTGTGCTGTCCCGAGTGCGGGGTGAGGATCGAGAAGGTTCCACAACTGCCGGGCAAAGCGCCGTTCAGTAAAGACTTTGAAGATGCGGTGGGATTGGCGTGTGAAAGTGCATCGGTTCGCCAGGTGGCCAGGCAGTTCGGACTGGTTGCCAGCACGGTGCGAGCGATCGACCTGCGGTATCTGCAGCGCTGGAGTGCCACGCGTCGCAAGGAGCCGTTGAAACAGATGGGCGTGGATGAGATCTACTTTGGCAAGCAGATGAAGTTCATCACCGTGGTCAGCAACTTGGCGACCGGCGAGCCTTGTGGTTCGGACAGGATCGCAAGCAGGAAACGCTCGATGAGTTTTTCGAACCCAACTAGGGGAAATTCAGCGGAAGCGCATCGAGGCGGCTTGCGTAGATATGTGGCGGCCGTTCACCAACAGCATTGAACAATGGGCCCCGAACTGCCGCATCATCTACGACAAGTTCCACATTCTGCAGCATGCCAACAAAGCCATCGATGAAGTGCGCCGAGCGGAATTCTTCCGCAAAGGTGGGCGCATGCGCGGTGTCGTGAAGGGCAAACGCTGGCTGTTGCTGACTCGTTGGATGAATCTGGACAATCAAAAACGCCAGCAGTTAAACGAGCTGTTCGCCCTCAATCGACGAGTGATGAAAGCCTACCTATTGAAGGAAAGTTTGGAACGGTTATGGACCTACCGCTATGAAGGAGCCATGCTGCGCTATCTGCAAGGTTGGATCGATCAACTGCGTTGGCAAAGGTTGGAACCCTTTCAAAAACTCGCTTTCATGCTGCTGGATCATCTCGACGGTATTCTCAACTACTGCCGCACCAAAGTACCTTTCGGAGTGGTGGAAGCCATCAACGGCAACATCAAAACCCTGCTTAGAAGGGGCCGCGGCTACAAGAATCTCGCCTATCTATTACTCAAGGCCCAACGTATGGCGGTCACCAAGACCGAATTCATCGTTCTTCAGAAAGCAGCCTAAAATGCGTGTCTCTACGAATCTCGTGCAGACATCTTTAGTAACTCAACGATAGAGTTAGGCAACGCTGTCAAGGACGCCCGCCATGCAATGTTGGGGTCTCACAAATAAGACGTGGCTGACCCGGAGCCTAGGCGCGAGCAATGGAACAGTGCTTGTATTTATTGCTGCCCCTCGATGCTACAGATTACCTCCGACGATGCCGTCCCGCTTGCTAACATGTGACTTTGGGGAGTAGGCTCTCCGCATCATTGTTCCTTCTGCTTCCTGTCGCCGATAGCCCATGGGCGAGGGCTCATCCACGCGAAAACTGGAACAGACCGTTCCGGAGGAGGTTTCACTCATGTCCATTTCTCCTAGGGAGGTGATTCGCCGTCTCTACAAGGAATTCTGGAACGAGCGGAAGCTCGAAGTCATCGACCAACTGGTCTCCCAAAGCCACGCGCTAGTTAGTCCGGCCATGTCCGGGCCAACAGTGGGGCCAGCCGCTTACAAAAAAGAGCTTGCCACCTTCGTAGCAGGTTTTCCAGACTTGCGGTTTACGGTCGAGGAAACCATTTGCGAAAAGGACAAAATTGTGGCGTCTTGGACTTTAACAGGTACACACAAAGGTGAGTTCCTCGGAATCGCGCCAACGAACAAAAAAGTTTCCATGATGGGAATTACAATTCACCAGATTGGAGACGGAAAGATTCTCGATTCTCAGGCCGTCTGGGATGCGATTAGCCTATTTCAGCAATTGGGCGTCGAATTGCCTATGAAACTCGAAAGGCGTGCCAAATCTAGCCTCTGAATCTCCCGATTTCCCCGATTCGGCTACCGGGACCCGCTCTTCCAGACGAACTTTGCTGATGGGATAAGGTTGAAAACAGGGGTGGTCCGAAAAGGGTCACTCATCAGGACCGCATTCTTTTATGCCGCCAGCCTCCTCAATCGAACCCCGAAATTTATGATAATCGAGGGTGAGCCCAGTCAAGTCGTCCAGAACCCACTTCAAGGGTTTTCAATGAAACCGATTTTTGACGATTGGCACAAAGAAACATTCGCTACCATCCTCGCCCGCAAGCTTGGGCTTCCGCTTGAACAAGTATTTCAACCGCCATTGGGGGTTGCGTCTTGGTTGCACAACGAAAAAGGCGAGATATGCCCTGCCAAGATGAAGGGTTTGGCGTCGGGCGATTTGGATAAACACTTCGTGCGGGTCAGAGGGAGCGAATGAATCAATGAGCATCGGCAGAAATGCAGCTTTCGCTCCGGTTGACTACGCCGCAGCGCGGAGGCTTTTTGGCTCCGTTAGCTCCGCCTCCGCTTGCAACCAGTCGTGCAAGGCATGACCGTCACGCTTCCCTCGCTTTTCGTAAAGCTCGTAGGCCCTAACCCGCATTCTTTCTTCCAATTCGTAGGAGCCAGCATCCAACTGGGGGAAGAGCGTCTTCCGCCATGTCGCGAGTAACACCACTCTGCCAGTTATAAGTGAAGTGTGGATAAAGAATGTACGCTCATAATTTTCCAAATCGTAGAAGCCTTTGCGCTTGGGGTCGGGCAAGGCTGACCCGCCCGACAGTAGTAACTCTTCGAGTTCTTTGATAATCTCTACGGGGTAGTTTCGCGGATTGTCCACGCCCGGCAGCTGTTTCATTCGGAGAAACATTCTTCCTCACTTGTAATCTAGGGCCACTCCCGTTTACTACCTAGAAAGCCGAACGTGCGTCAACGAGTGTTCGCGGGGTGCATGCACACCACACGCCAGCATCGGTTCTTAATTTACGCGAGACGTACGGGAGGAGGGGCTGAAAGCGGAACTCTCGACCTACTCGACTAGAGCAACCGCACTGCACAACCGTGGTATCAACGCAAGACCATTTTAGCATGCTCAAAGCGACGTTGGATGACACAGCAGGTCGGTTTATAAAGGTCTGGTAGCCAAGTGACCAACAGGGCTTTGACTGAGGCGTGGGTCTGGCTTGAGCGTGAAGGCCTTATTGCTCCACGACCCGGTAGCACCAATGGTTTCATGTTTGTTACCCGTCGGGGTAAAGCGCTCGCAAATCGTCAGGGCTTCGATTCCTATCGCCACGCCACCTTGTTTCCCAAGAATCTCGTCCAATCGGTCATTCTCCAGAAGGTATATCCAGCGTTCCTGAGGGGCGAGTACGACACGGAATGCGGAGAGCGAAATTGGAAGGGCGCAGGATAGGGCGTGCGCCGCTTAACGTGAACCGGGCTGCTATCGTGCGAGACCGCCTTGCCGGGCTGAGCTTAACGGAAGTGGCGAAGAAGTATAGGGTCTCCAGAGCCACCGTCTGCCGCCTAGTCAATGAATCTGGAAAACCCAAGAAAACTGACGTGCCGCACGTTGGAAATCAAGAACGAGCAATTCCATTAAGTGCAGAAACGGCTGCCGCTTAGTCTCACCAGTCAGCTTGGTCCACTTCGTTGACTTGTCTCTTGGCTCAACCTAAGATGTGCTGAAAATGCCAGGCACCGACGCGCTCATCGGCCAGACTATCTCGCATTATCGCATCCTCGAAAAGCTCGGGGGCGGCGGTATGGGGGTTGTGTACAAAGCCGAGGACGTCAAACTCAATCGCTTTGTCGCACTGAAGTTTCTTCCCGATGATGTAGCCAAAGACCCCCAGGCGCTTGTCCGCTTTCAACGCGAGGCCAAAGCCGCCTCTGCGCTGAACCACGCCAACATCTGCACCATCTACGAAGTAGACGAAGTGAATGGGCAAGCATTTATCGTCATGGAATTTCTGGACGGCATGACGCTGAAGCACCGCATTAGCGGAAGGCCCGTTGACAGCGAAGTTCTACTCCCACTGGCGATTGAAATCGCCGACGCTCTGGACGCCGCGCATGCCAAAGGAATCGTCCACCGCGACATCAAACCGGCCAACATATTTGTGACCGAGCGCGGACACGCGAAGATTCTCGATTTTGGATTGGCGAAGGTGAAGTTTACGGGAGCAGGCCCTTCGGGCGTGACGGTTACGGGGGAGATGACCGAGGGGATGAGTGCGGAGCATCTGACGAGTCCTGGCTCGACACTGGGGACGGTGGCGTACATGTCGCCGGAGCAGGTGCGGGGCAAGGAGTTGGATGCGCGGACGGATTTGTTCTCGTTTGGAGTTGTTTTATACGAAATGGCGACAGGTGCGTTGCCATTTCGTGGGGAAAGTTCCGGAGCCATCTTCCATGCCATCCTGGAACGACAACCGGTTCCGGCGGTGCGGCTGAACCCGGAGGTTCCGGCCGAGTTAGAGAGAATTATCAACAAGGCGCTGGAAAAAGACCGCGACTTGCGCTTCCAGCACGCTTCGGAACTTCGTGCCGACCTAAAGCGCCTTGGGCGGGACACGGATTCGGGCCGAGTTTTGTCATCGGCGAGCCGGGCGGTCCCGGACGCCGCTGCAGAGACGACAAGTCGCTCGGTCGAAGCGGCTCCGGCAGCAGCAGGGACCGGAAAGAAGCCCTATCTTGTTTTGGGTGCATGCGTTGCAGTGCTGGGTGCAGTATTGGCGGCGTATCACTTTTGGCCCCGCTCGAACACTCCGAGGGGCCCCGCCAAGATTTCGCAAATCAGCCATTGGGACAAACCAATGGACTGGGCGAGGCTTTCTCCCAACGGGCACACCGTAGCATTCACTTCGCGGGTTGGAGGCGTCGCCCAGGTGTTCGTCATGCTCACTTCTGGTGGCGAGCCTCTTCAACTTACGAATGACGAAGGAGAAAAGTTTGTGAATGCATTTTCGCCCGACGGGACAGAAATTTATTACCAGAGGGCTATAGGACGCGACGAAGCTTGGGCCGTGCCTACACTCGGAGGCAGTCCCCGCCGGGTGGCATCTGCCACCTTTGTGGTTCCCTCTCCAGACGGTGCCTCCATCTTCTATGCAAAGGCCGGCAACTCCGGAATTTTTCGTGCAGGGAAATCGGGAGTAAACGAAGAACGAGTGTACAACCCCGAAGGCACTAACCTGATGTTCATCCCGCTTCTGCTATATCCTGGCGGCAACGACTTGCTCGCTGGTGGTTCTCGAGACTACTTCGCGTCGAATGTCACTTTTTACAAAATAAACGTGAGCAGCCATGAGGCTGCCGATTTAGGTGAAGTATCCGGGAATGTACAAGGCGGCGCCGTGTGGGCCGAACCAGGGAAAACAGTACTATTCAGCCGGACTGTAAACGGGCTGACGAACATATGGAAATACGATTTGAAGGACCGGAGCCTGACGCAGATTACTCTCGGAACGGGACCGGACTACTCACCCATGCCAGACCCGGGAGGTAAAGGGATTTACTTTGTGAATGGCAAGGCCTCCGGGTTCCTGACTGCTTACCACGTTCATTCAAAGGAATCCACGGACATTGTGTCCGAAAACTCGACTCAGCCCGCCGTCTCGCGGAATGGGAAACGGCTGATGTATGTCACGTTCCCCTCAAGCCAGAGGTCCGAAGTGTGGGTGTCAGACATCGATGGCAGCAACAAGGTAAAACTCGCCACCGGAGAAGCACTGAGTACGGGGAGTTGGGCGTCGGACAATTTTCACTTGTCTTTTTTTGAGGTAGGAACCGTCGCAGGGGCCAAAACCTACATCGTCGGGGCCGATGGCAGCGGTCTTCGTCAGCTCCCCACGATGGGAGGTACGCCCGACAGTGCGGTATGGAGCCATGACCAGAAATCCGTTTACATGAGTGTCGAGGAAAAGCCCGGTCCGACACCGACCATTTGGAAATGGGGCGAAGACGGCTCGAATCCGGCGCAGTTCGTGGACAACTGCTGCGTAATTACCGACACTGACCCCGCCGGGCGGTACCTGCTTGGGGCCGTGCTTTTGGGAGAAAAGACTGGAATCTATGAGGTGTCCATCTCCGATAGGAAATGCATCCCATTGCTTCCCGGCGTAGTAACGTGGAGTGCAACTTTTTCTGGCGATGGCAAGTCGTTCTTGTATGCAGTTGCTTCCCGCGGTGAAGTTACGATTTACCGCCAGGCATGGAAAGAGGGAAAACTCATCGGGGTACCCCAGGTCGCACTGAAAGTCCCCTTCGCTTTTGCTCTGGATTACAATGGTAACGCCTACGATTTTTCGCGCGACCTTTCCACTATTGTTTATGCGCGTCCCGGCGGTCACGCTGACCTCTATCTTCTGAGCCAGAAATAAATCCTAGTCTCGAAGCACCATTTGGCAGGTTTCTGATACATAGCCGAATAGGCTCCAGAAGGAACAGTGAGTGAACTTTATTGACGCGAGAGGGCAGAAAACAGGGGTGGTTCAAAAGGGGCCTCCTCCCGGTCTTCGCAGCTCGTTGAATCTACAGAGTCGGAACTCATGCCCTTCGGGTGGTCCGCAGACTACAGGTTTTGGACCACACTGATTTCCTTTGGAAGAGCTTTCGGCTCGGACCGGGTAGGTCCGGGCTGTTCGTATCCTTATCTTAAGCGTTTGTTGACGGTACATTAACGGCGGAAAGAGTCGCTCTCATTTACTGACGGATGAAAGAATGTTTTAGTACTTCTGCAATTACGCTAGATTATTAGCATGAGATTTAGAATCGTGGTAGAACTCGATGGCCCCTCTCTGTCGTCTCGCAACAATACGAACCTCCACTATTCAACCTTGCCACTCCACTACCAATTCAAACAATAATTTCTTGTGACCCTCCCGTAGGGCATGAACCTTCAAAATCGAACCTTGTGTTTTGTTCTTTGTTCCTGCACGACGACGGGTGAAGTAAGTCAGAACAAATATGGCGAGTATTTGCGTAATGGGTTTGAACCCCCTTTCAATGGGAAATGGGTAAATTTTAGCGCTGTTCCAAAGGATGAAGTTGATAGGGTCTATGAAGAGGTAGACAAATTCATTACGCCGTTGAGGGCGAGCAGCCTCCGACTAGTTAGGGTTCTCCGTTGGAGAGGCGGACTCGACTTTCAAGTACTAACGGTAAACCAAGACTATCTGTCTCTCGATGGAAATTCTTGGTTGTTCCTTTCCACTGCACGAAGCATGACGATGTCTATTGTTCAAATTTTCCCCGCGTTGTCGGAAGAACTTACAAAGGAAATCATTGGCAAGTACGAAACGAGCGGCGATGAGCCATTGGCGCATCAACTGTTCCACGATGCTTGGAATCTTCGTTACATGAATCCTAGGGCATCGCTTGTAGTCGCAGTCGCCGCTGCCGAGGTTGGCTTGAAGAAAGTCATAGGTTTAATTGTTCCCGATGCTCAGTGGCTCTTGGAGGAAATACCAGCACCACCAATCGGAAAGATATTAAGAAAATATATTCCGACTCTAAAAGTAAAGTCAGCTATCACGGGGAAGCAGATTATTCCTCCAGCAAAACTCATTGAGAAACTCGAAGAAGCAGCGAAGACACGGAATAAAATCGTACACATCGGAGAAAAAGCGCCCGAACAAAAGGAACTCGGGGAAATGCTGGAGGCCATTCAAGACTTCCTGTGGATATGTGATTTGTATCAAGGCCAATTGAAGAACGTTAGCTTTATCTCTGACCATGTCTTGAAGGAATGGAAAAACTTAGAATGAATATTTCGGGGTAGCAACACGTCTTCGGTCAAAGCTTTATTCCTTGTTCGATTTGCCTTCAAATTGCTTCGGGTTGGTGGGGTGTACAGGGCGGCGAGATGACGGATACCGTCCGACCCCCAAAAGGACCCCGGACAGTATCACTCTAATAGGTTCACCACATTCCGCTCATCAACCGTAGCAACTTGTTGGTGACCGAAATCAACAATGAGCCTCAGCCCGTCGCTAGTCTCTAAGCCGGCCTTGATGGTCTCGAAAAACGACATGAGCAGAATCGCCAGCATCACAAGGCCCCAAGTCTGAATATACGGCCTCCATTTGGTGTTCTCTTCTATGGTCTGCGGTCAGGGTTTTGCTTGCAGGCTGGTCCAATCGACATTCCGTGCTGACTAGCGTTCTATGTATCGGCCCGAACGTACCGTTCAGAGCGGCCACTCGTCGCGCGGCGGGCCGTCCGTTCAGTCGGCGTGTGAGCCGCTGCGCCACTTCGCGCCATACGGCAGCACGAACAAGTACAGACCGGTGAAAAATTGCAAGGCGAGCGGGAATACCGCCAAGAGGCCCAGCGAAGCTGTGTACTTCTTCTGTGCCACCGCGACGCCATTGACGATGACGGCCACCGTGAAGACAATGGACAGCCAGCGGTGGGTCTGCCGAACCCATTTGTTCCAGTTCATTGGACCACCTCCATCAGTCAGTGAGTGTATGTCAACTTGTGCCATGGTAAGTCGCCGAACCGGGCAAGTGGCGTACCCATATGGACGGTTACGCCGTTTCCCAGGACTTGATTAATTGGCACAAGAGATTTGTGGGACAAAATTCTTGGCGCGACGGAATGTAAACTGCTATCCATGAAAGCCACAATAGTCTTAGCTGTGCTGTTCGCGATGTTTCCCTCTACCTGGCTCGGAGCACATGTCCCTCCGGTCGAGAATCAGCCAAACACCGAAAATGCTGCCGTCAAATACCTCCGAGCGGACGCCTCGTTAAGGCAGTCGTATGCATTACCTCCTGATGCAGCGGCGAAGCTGCAAAAAGCCGTGGAAGAACCCTTAGATGCTGACGACGAGAAATTGGTGGCGGCTGCGGAGGAGGCTCTTGTCGAACTTCACCACGGAGCTACTATCCAGGGATGCAACTGGGAAATGAGCGCTGAGGACGGCCCGTTCGCGAATACAGCACATCGGGGAGCGATTAAGGAGTTAGTAGCTGTTGCCGAAATTCGCGCACGGCTGCGTTTTCGCGATGGGAAGACGCTGGGAGCAATGGATGATGCGCTGGCGGCGATGGCTGCGGCACGGCACTTGTCCGTCGATGGCAGCATTGCTTCCGTTCTCTTTGCTTACAGACTGGAGAACTCGGTCAGTGGAATTCTTGTCCAGAACCTGCTTCGACTTTCTCCAACGCAACTGCAGGAACTTGCAAACGGCCTTAACGCCTTGCCTAGTGGTTCTAACTTAAGTACTGCATTCGAGTCAGAGAAACTGAGCCGCAACGACCTCTTTGCCGTCGTTCAAGGCGCTAAGAGCCGCGACGAGCTAATCGAGCATCTCCTGCACGGTATTCCTGCGTTACAGTCGAATAAGGAACTCGCAGAGCAAATCGTCGATGGCTGTGGCGGGTCAGTCAAAGGCTATGTAAACTGTGTCGACCAACAGCATTCATTTTACGTATCATGGGCTCCGCGTTTTACCCTCCCACCAGAGCAGTTTGAAAAGACATACAAAATTGAATTTGACGAACTCTCGAAGACGAACCCGGTGGTCCGACAATTTACTCCAGCCTTGCCGCGGATTCGTTGGGCTGAGGCATACGAACAAACCCGCCGTGCTCTGTTGCACGCTGCAATTGCTGTTCAGCTAGAGGGTCCAAAGGTTTTGAGTCAGCAGCCTGACCCGTACGATAAAAAGCCGTTCATCTATACTGCCGTCGACGGAGGGTTTCGGCTGGAATCTCGATTATCTGACGGCGGGATTCCGATTTCGCTGTCAATCCTTCCGACCTCTGAAGAGCGGAAAGCGATTCCGAAATAGTTGATGAACCGTAGGACGTCCCGAATCCCAAAACCGAGTAACGTGGACGCGATTTATGCGCAAGGGAAACTGTTGTGGCAGGAGTACGAACGACAACCGGATAAGAGCCAACGCCTCTCAAAGTATGTAATGCACTGCACCACTTACCGAGTCATTTCTAAGGAATGGCCTGTGCACAAAATGTATGAGCAGATTGAACCGTTGTTGGCTGAGGTTGGAGCGTCGCTTCGGCCTCCCCATAAGCTGTTGACACCCGTTCCTCCAGCTAAGCTCACAATTTCCGAGGCGCCAAGCACCACGACGTACACTCCTGTCGTCGTTTCCGCGATTCTAGTTGAGCAGGCGCATCCGGGGTCTACACCGACCATGAAAAGACGACCCATGACAGCCCGTGACCAACGGGATGCGGGTACCCTCAAAAGGACCCGTGAAATTGGAACCGTGGTGCGCGTCATCATCTTCGTTTGAACAAATCATGTCGGCCTTCGGCCTGAGAATACTTCGGATTCTTGATTTTCAGCCAGCCTGTGCCGTTGCTTTTATAAATGGAGAGTTTGCGCTTCGCGACGACGCCTTCCAAATCCCGAGCGCAAATCTCCTTGAAGAATGCTTTACCCTGTCCCTCGATATGCTGGGCATAGATGATTCTAGTGAACAGACTTTTCTCGATGAGTTGATGTAACCGCTGTTTCCTTTCAATCAGCGGCGAGTTGCGCAGGTCATTGCCGTCAAGGAATAGCAAATCGAAGGCGTAGAAGACTGGTTTGCCCTTTCGGGAAAACAATTCGTTGAATTGGCTTACGCCGTGTTCATCGAGGCATACGACTTCGCCATCCAAGATGGCGTTTTGGACTGGCAGTTTGCCTAGGGATTCTTTCAGTGATTTGAACGAAAAGTGATTCTGATTGCGCGAGACGAGTTCGCACTTGCTATTTTCGATGTAGGCGATGGCACGGAAGCCGTCATGTTTCAACTCGAAGATGTAATCGGGGTCATCGAATGGCTTTGTAACCCGAGTTAATCGCATCGTTCTTATGCGTGGCAGCACCGGGGCATTCTACCTAATTCAGCGAGCCGCTCCGCCGAGTTTTCTCTTGCACAGAGGTTTCATGGTCACTCTCCTTTGCCGGTTCAACGCGATTCCTTGAATGAACTTCTAGGCAGTCGCACCCTTTGCGCTTTCCGTTGCGTCGGCTTTAGCGGTTGTAACTCGCGTTGCTTCAATCTGCAATCTCTTGTTGGCATCGAACCTCTGCTTTCGGTCCAGTCCCTTGATGAATTCGCGAGTGGCCTTTGCAACCGCTCTGGCGATGGTCGTCGCATCGACTTTGACTGTCTTACCGGCTATTCCCTTATCCCGGTCTTGATATATAAGTTTCACACTGTAACTGTTCATTTTGTCTCTCCATTCAATTTTTTCGCTTTCCTCATTTTCACGAGAGACCAGATAATATTGAATTTAATTAAACTTGCAAATACAAACTGTGAACACGCTCCTCTAGCTTGCTCCGACCGTCTAGACCAAGGCGGTCATACATGCTTTTCACATATGCCTCCCATTGCTGAACCTCAATGGCCTCAGGGGTCACCCAAAACCGGCCATACAGGGTCACCTCCCATCCGGCCATCCGGAAGGGATGGATTGTTGTCGCAAGCGGGGTTGTGGAAAAGCCGGCAGCTGCGCTGCCGTGGAAATCGCTGTGCGATTCCCACTTTCCCACAACCTCAACAACAACATCATCTTATATGCAAGTCGGTAGAACGAAAGACTACAGCCCTCTTCGCTCTAGAATCAAAGAAAAGGCGTTAGCGAGCGGCTCGTTCGCGGCTGAATACCATGGCCGGTTTTTTGGTGATCCCATATGGCCGGATTGATGGTGACCCTTGAGGTCAATGGGGCAGCGGGGTATGTCTGAGTAGAATGCCGCGAAGCGGACGACTGCGATGTTCCACTTTGTTTCGTTGTACATGGTCAATCGCCAAGAATATCGAGCATTAAGGCGGGACTCCCAAGGTGACATGGCTTTAGAAGGGGGTATTCTGTCCCTCAGTTGCAGGAAGTCCCGCATAAACAGGCTATGGCGGGTGACGAAGAGGGGCATGAAGACTAACACGGGCCGATGAAGTAAGCCCGCGTGGCACGGTTCAGATAGGCCCGGTGGGTGCGACTATGCCTCGGATAGCTCTCTCCAGTGTTGGTAACTTCCGATGACCGGATTCTTTTCTAACGAGGCGACAACGGCTTCCAACTTCGTTTGGTCCTCTCCGGCGTCGTTCGCCATTTCAAGATGTCGCATCAACGCCATGTGCTCAATGTTTTGCTGTTTTGCTGCAGAAGGAGCGCTTTGTCTCCCCGCTGTACGTTGTCTCAAGTCTTCGCTGATGACCTTTACCAATTTTTCCTGACTCAGCATCGATACCTCCGCTCGGCAGTTTATTTTATTAGCCCCGGCTTCTGCCACATACTCATCTGGAGACACCAGTCACCGAAGAACGTAATCACCCCATCACAACGGAGCGGTGCTAATATCCCGGCTTGGAGAAAAGTTATGCCTTGAGGGGGTAGGTGAAGTGTCAACCTCCCCGCACCCACTTCACAAACCGAATGATTCCGATAATCCCGCACACGACGGCGGCGATACCAAAGATGTAGTACATCACGATGCTGAAGTAGAATTTCCTTTCGCGTGTGGAAGAAAACAACGCTATCAGGACTGCAACAAGTCCTGCCCCGAAAGCGCACAGAAACCATCCCCACCACGGTAGGTTTGCCGGACTCATACTCGTTCCATCGCGGGGATTATACACAGGAACGTGACATGACAATGTGATTCTCATCGTGTAGAAGATAGTCAGGAGTCGTTACATGAAGAGAACCACATTGGGTTTCCTCAGCCTCGCATTTTTATACTTCTCGCTGGTAGCTCATGGACAGAAAGTAGACCACACAACCGGCCAAGCTCCACCTCCCACAAAAAATGTCGGCGTCTCAGACATCCAAGGAACTGAACTGTTGCGTTCCTGCAATATGCCATTTGGCACGATTGGATTTCAGTTCTGCGAAGCCTTCATCGTGGGTGTAAGGGATGGCGTTGTCCTTGCAACCGAACTTCGGGGCGCTAAGCCAATAATTGAAATGTCAGCAGAAGCGAAACAGGAGCAACTTAAAGATGCAGTGCTGAAATATTTGAACGAGCATCCTGAGGAGCACCACAAGCCAGCCGCAGTGCTAGTGGTAGCCGCCCTCAGTCAAGCATTTCCGCCGCAGGAGAAAGCGACGAAGTAGAACGCTCGGTTAACAACCTGAACGCGCAACCGAGTGGCCATCTTCCCGGTAGTCCGGCGTCCCGGTGATAGCGGCGACCCGGCTTGCGCTCCTAGGCCGCTACAAAACTCCTAGAATCCAACCCTCAATCTCGACCGTTTTGCGCTCGTGTGGTTTAAGCTTAGGGTAGAAGAACTTTTGGAGACTGCCGTGCGCGTCCGAACGCCGCAGCCACTCGGCTGTCGCAAAGGCATCTTGCTGGTCAGGCGTTCTCCCTGCGCTTGGGAAAGTTCTGCTCCAAAGCGCGGGATAGACCTCCGCAACAACCGAACGAATGGGCGGCACGCTCCAACCGTCGAACGGCCAGAAATGCACGCGCTCCTTAGCTTGCTGCCGGATGTAGCGCAGCCACGGGATTCCTGCGTGTGTGGACTTCGCCACTGACCCCTGCTGGGTGGTGGCTCTACTCCCCGCGGGGCAGCCAAGCGGTCTGCTGCGTAAATGCGCAGACCCTTGAGACTCGACGAGGGCGTCTGAGCGCCCGAATTGTCGATGCCGACATACCATTCGAATACGGGGTTCATGCGAACTCGGTTCAACTCGACTTGGTCCGATGGTCTTCTGCCCTCATACGGGCGGTTTCCCCATCGCTCCGCCTGACTTGCAAGATGTGTCTAGCCTGTGGTGCTACTTGGGAGAGTTCTTGAAATGGGGCTACGGCTTGGTAGTGGACCACTTTGTTTCGGTATCGCTCGTCAAGGTAGGAAGGTCTTTCACAGATGCTCATCACGCCGTACCCCTCTTCATTGTTCGGGTCGGAAATTAGAAGGGATACCTCCCCACTTTCGCGCAACCCCCATCCTATGACCGCAATCTCTTTGGTTTCTATCTTTCCACCCTCATCTTGGGTGAATTCAAATGCACGCCAGCCAGCCGCTGGTATAATTTGGATTATTTTCCCGCTTATCCCGTCTTCAATCATCTGTAACCGCCGTTCATTTTGACCTACTTAACGTGCGCTAAAAAGTGGCCAGATATTTGGCGAGTTCGGTTAAGGGCGTCATTCCGCTTCACGGAGGCGGGTTCACCGATTTTCTGATTTCACGGAACAGAAACAGGAACAAGGTTTCATTCACGGTGCCTTTGGTCATGCCGGGATGATACGCCGGGAATAGAGAATGTGAAAGTGAGTTGCTGCGGGGGCGGCGAAGACGTAGCTGTCGAGCCGGGCTACAGATTACAAATGAAGTCCATTTTCTTAACGAAGTTCTGGCATAGCAGCCCATCGCCGCGATTACGGAGTGCACGGAGATAGGCAGCGAACGCTTTTCGGAGCGTAGCGTGAAATAACTTGCGATTGATAATTAACCCCTTGCCATTAGGCGTGAGAGCCACGAGCTGCCCGTTACGCCGAACTTTTGAGCTTCACCGTTGAACTCAGGCCGCTTGCGACCAGAATCCACGCAGACTGTCAGCCAATTTATTGAGGCGATGCATTTACCATACGTTCGGGAGCACAAGCGTCCGTCAACTCTAAAAGGCTACACTGACATTTTCCACAACCACTTGAAAGTTCGGGTATCAGGAACTCGACTGCGCGATTTCCGCACCTTTGCGAGCGCATGTTGTCCCTCATTTCTCACGACACCAAGCTCTCCCATCGCTCGCTCATTCATATTAAGAGCTTCCTAAGTGGTGTTTTCACCTATGCCAAGCGTACTGGTGTGCTCGATGGAATCAACCCGATGAGAGATGTGAGCGTGCCAAAAGGAACGTCGGGAAAGGAAACTTACGCTTACTCTCTTGAAGAAATCCAAACGATGGTTCGCCTGTTGCCAGAGCCTGCCCGGACTGCTATCTCGGTTGCGGCCTTCACCGGCTTGGCCCACTCTGAACTTCGCGGGTTGAGATGGGAAGACATAATAGGCGAGGAAATCCGAGTTAGCCGGTCGGTCTGGCATCGTGAGGTCGGTGAAACAAAAACACCGGCTAGAACCGCGCCTGTTCCCGTGATTCCATTCGTTACTCGGGTGCTCGCAGAACACGCTAAGCGAAATCCGGGTAACGGATTCGTCTTTGCAGGACCAAGCGGTCGCCCGAGAGACTTGGCCACAATGGGCACCAAAGTCATAAGGCCCGCGCTGAAGGGTAGTGGAGTGGAATGGCACGGCTGGCACGCATTCCGCCGTGGGCTTGCGACAAACCTACATCGTATCGGCGTACCCCCCCGAACGATACAGGCGATACTCCGGCACTCGAACATCAGCACCACACTAGCGTTTTATGTCAAGACGGTCACCGCGGATGCCGTTGCTGCGATGGAGCTTCTTGAAAAGGAAATGGGCAACGATTGGGCAACTCCTAGCACCACGACTGTCCAATAAGTGCGCTAGAATCAAAGACGGAGGAGTGGGTGAGCGGTTGAAACCGGCGGTCTTGAAAACCGTTAGACTCGAAAGGGTCTCGGGGGTTCGAATCCCTCCTCCTCCGCCAGCATGCAAAAACAAAGGCACCACCTGGGTTGAATCCTTCCGCCCGTAAATAAACACTTCTCTGAAGGCGGTCACTCTGAGCGAGTGGTTTGCCAGGGACGACGGGGTTTTTCTGCGCGGGATGTCTGGTAGGCGTCCAACTCTGCAGTAGTGATGACAAACTGCGTTTCCAATGGATGGTTTGCGTGCGCGGCTAATTCCGCGTGCAGCCTTTGCGCGCAGATAGCAGGAGCATCCTGATATCGAGCGAGGTGCGAGACGAAGGCTTCATTGGCAATGTTCAAAGTAAACTCGCGTTCTTCTCCCGATTCGCGCACCTGAAATCTGTACTCGCGAACAAGATTGTTCGCTTTGAATCCCACATACTGAACGAGGATGCCGTCGCTCATTTGGCACCTGGAACGAATACGACAGCAGCCGGGAGAGAAGGCGCCGGCTTTGCGACTTTGACGCGTTTGGCGCGCCGACGTTTGGGAGGAATGCCGTCACACGGTTCGACAACCATCATACTGGTGACAAATAGCTTGAGGCCGTGGGTGTCAAAATCGATGGTCGTACGATCCGGGCCATATTTTACGATGATGCCGCAGCCGTACTGATCGTGCTTGATGTACTGTCCTGAAGTGAACGTCGCCAAGAAATCCTCCAAACGTGATCAAATCTGTGCTGGTGCTAATCTTCCGCACTTCGCCTTGGCCCGGGCGCAACTAGTATCTGTTGCGTCCGCCGCCGCCGCCGGACCTGCCACCGTAACCGCCTCGCCCGCCAGAACGATCCCCGCCGCCGCGAGATTCTTGCGGACGAGCTTCGTTGACTTGAAGCGCCCGGCCTTCAATATCCATACCATTGAATTCGCCGATCGCTTTTGCTGAGTCGTCTTCCGCTCCGAGTTCAACGAATCCGAAGCCGCGGGAACGGCCCGTTTCCCGATCGGTAATGACACGGGCGGAGGCGACCTTGTACCCCTTCCCGGTGAAGAGCTGAAGCAGGCTTTCATCAGTCATTCCAAACGAAAGATTTCCTACGTAGAGTTTTGCCATTTCATGTCCTTTGTACGGATTTGATTCTCGATCCTCACTCAGCAGCAGTGCTGCCGGCGTGTTGAAAGTGGTTTCTCCGCGCACCACACCCGTGCACAGAATGTGCGGTCGCGCGCGGCCGGTCACTCTGGTCGCTTTGCCGGCGCGCAGTTACGGAAGAGGCCAATTGGTTTTTTTGCTCTTGCGGCATTCGTGTGCTCAGGAAGCGACGGCGGCTAGCTTATGAAATGTGGAGTTGGCGACCATGTAGGTGTGGACGCGCAGGGCGCCGTCAATTATGCCAGTAAGAAGTTTTGTGACCTCCGGAAACAGGGTTTGCTCGTAGTGATCGGCGTCTTCGCTGTTCTCCCAGAAGCTGTAGGCGTATACCTCTTTGCCGCTCTGCGAGATGAGCGTCATCTCGTCGAGAAAACCCTTCTGCTTACGCAGAAGCGGAATAATCTGATTTTCCATTCTTTGGATGAAGGCACCGGCGCTGTCCGGCACCAGGCGCATAGACACTTTGCGAGCAAACATGGAACTCTCCTTAGCACTAGACCAAGGGAGTTATTCAGGGGAAGGCCACGGGTCTCGCGGACCTGAAGGCAGCCTCGATCGCACCTTAAAGTTTGCCTTACTTTACCAACATTGTCAAGTTTCTGGTTCTTCTGTAGGATATATTTTACTTTCTGAGTTAAGTAGCGGAGGCCCTCGTGGATGTTTGCCAGGTGATTCAGCAAAGGTTAAAAGAGTTGGGCAGAGAGCAGCGCGACCTCGCAGTCGCCGCTCAGGTTACGGAGTCCTACATCTCCCAGTTGCTGACCCGCAAGAAGGCTCCCCCCGCCACCGACCGCACCGACATTTACGAGAGGATGGACGCTTTCCTGAAGCTGCCGAAGGGGCAGCTTTCGGCCATGGTGGAAGACGAGCGCAGGGAAGAACTAAAAAAGAAACTCGCCGAGCCGCCGACGCCGTTGTACCGGGAGGTGCGCGAACTGGTGATTCAAAAATGCCGGGTCGAACTTCGCAAGGAGATACGTGAGATCTTCGAGAAACAGGCCTTTGGAGAGTTGGAGCGCTTGCTCACGCAGAAACTGCTGGACGTGACGAAGAAGGTCGCCCGGAAAGAACTGGAGAATGAGAAATGGGTTCGAAACGTAGCCAAGCTGCGTGGTCAGTCCTATGAAGAGATGCGGACGAGCATTCTGGAGTTTCTGGATACGGACGTCTTCAATATTTCCGGGGACCACTGTCGCGCATTTCTGGATCCCATCCTGGAATCCTGGGATATCGATTTGAAGACATTTGGGATGGAGATTCTGTTGAACCGGCGGCTGTCCTCCACACAAGTCATCAAGTTTGCGTTCGCTGAAGTAGGAGCGCATGCCCATGCTTCGGTGGAAGCCGGCTTTGAAGAGTTCCTTCGTTTGCCTGACTTGAGCGGAGATGCCAGAGAGGAGGAACTTGACTTTCTGCGCAGCCTGAAATTCCAGGATTTGGAGCCTACCGCTCTTTATTATTACCGGGAACTGCAGAACCTGCGCGATCCGCTGCATTTTCGGAATGGGCTGGCACAACAGATTCACAAGCATCGAGAGGTCAGTGATATCGAGAAACACAAGCAGGTCGATGCGCGGAAGAAGGCCATCCGCCGGTGGGCCAGGAACGTCTCAGATCCACGCAAGAAGAATGGCAAGTAGGCGGGCTTCGCGCTTGGATTTCGCCGAAAAATCCCTGCGCAGGCGGCGCGCCAAGAAGGGCATGGAAAGAGTCGCTTTCTGATTCATGAGCGGAAACCGTGATACCGTGCTATCCTGTAGTTGCGCTTAATGCCTTCGGTTGTGTTGTGCGGTCCCTCTGGTGAAAGACCTGATCTGAGAATACCCGCCCTCCGTTTCCTCCGTACGTTTTCAGCGTAATTCAAATAGAAGACTGGTGGATGGCCTGCTCGCGCAAATGTGTGCGGAGCAGCAGTCCCGACCAGCAAGAAAGCAAAATGCAAAGTTTTTCAGAACTCGCAATATCTCCTTCGATGAAGGAACGCCTCCACGCAGGGCGGTTTTCCACGCCAACTCCAGTACAAGTTGCGGCAATTCCGCAAGCGCTGGAAGGCAAAGACGTCATCGCCACGGCGCAGACAGGAACCGGCAAAACACTGGCCTTCCTGATCCCGGTGATCGAAAAGCTGTCCGAGCAGAAGGCCGCTGGCATCGCGGCGCTCGTACTTGTCCCGACAAGAGAACTCGCGATGCAGGTAGTCGCACAGTTCAACGCGCTGACCGGTAAGCAGACGCAACCCGCCGCTTTGGTGGTGGGAGGCTTACCCGAACGGCGCCAACTAGACGCAATTCGCAAAGGAGCCCGGTTGGTCGTGGCGACCCCCGGACGATTGGAAGATTATCTCGACCGCCGGCTCGTATCTTTGAGCGGCGTAAAAACACTGGTGCTGGATGAGGCGGATCGCATGTTAGACATGGGGTTCCTGCCAGCCATTCGCCGGATTGTCTCGGTACTCCCCAAGGAACGGCAAACGCTATGCTTCTCCGCAACCATGGAAGCAGCGGTTGCCCAGTTGGTGAGAGACTACACGAAAAATCCGGTGCGCATTGCCTTTGGGTCCACGTCGAAACCGTCAGAAAATGTGCGGCTGCAGGCATTTGAAGTGCCTGACGATGGCAAAGGCGAAATGCTCTACAAACTGCTCGACAAAGAAAGCGGCCGTTGCCTGGTTTTCTCCCGGACCAAGCGCGGCACGGAGCGAATCGCCAAGAGCTTGAACCGCCAGGGAATCAACGCGGCGATGATCCACGGAGACCGTTCGCAATCGCAGCGAACCGCAGCACTCACCGGATTTCAACGCGGGCAATATCGCGTACTGGTCGCTACTGACTTGGCCGCGCGCGGGATTCACGTGCAAGACATCGCCCACGTCATCAACTATGACTTGCCAGAGGTCGCAGAAAACTTCATCCACCGCGTTGGCCGCACCGGTCGAGCTGGCGAACAAGGCCTCGCTTCGACTTTCTTCGTGAGGGAGCAGCGGACGGAATTGTTTCAACTGGAACGCACGCTCGGCATCCGCATGGAGCGCGTGCCGGCCAATGGCCAGATGTCCGAGAAAAACAGACCCGAACAGGGAAACGTCAATCACGCGAGACAAATGTCCGGCCCAACCCTGGTTCGTCTGCCTGGGGAATTACTGCAAGCCCAGATGGAAAACTAGCCCGCTTTAGGTTGCCCAGGGGCGCGAAAATGCCCGCCAACCCTTCCCTGGTTTCTCCAGGGAGTGCGCGGAAGGGGAGTACAGCACAAACCCTTGCGGACTCCCTAGGAGTGCCGGGTGTACAATAGAGATGGTTGATTCTGGACCAAGCAAGTTTAGATAGCCAAACAAATAGCACGCAGGAAAATCAGATCGCGAGCAGTTGAGCGCATTCAGAGCTACGGCTGTTGTTTTTATTGTCTTCCCCGCCAATGTTGTGGCCCGTGCAGATTCCTGCGACGGTGCCCGGCCGTGAGGAAGGCCTAGCCAAGCTTGCCAGTGGCTTATGGGGAGACGTCTTTGCTGAATCAGGAAAAACAGACACAAGTCCGCGAACTCCTCCAATTGGCAAAGGAGCGCGGCTATCTGCTTTTAGATGAGATGAATAAGATTCTCTCCGTCGCGGAAGATTCCGCCGAGGAAACCGACGAATTGCTCTCCCACATTGAGCGCGATGGAATAGAAATCTACGAGAATGCGGCAGAGGCAGCCAGCGCGCGGGCCGCTGGCGGCGTAGTCCAAACCAGCCGATTCGATCAGGAAGAGCCTGCTTCGGCGGAAGATGCAGCGCTGGACCTGACAACGCAACCTTCCGACCAAGCCAGCGATCCGGTGCGCACCTACCTGCGCGAAATGGGTTCCGTGCCGCTGTTGACGCGGGAAACGGAAGTGGTGCTTGCCAAGCGCATGGAGCGGGGCAACCTGCTGGTGTTGAAGACCATTTCGCGTTCTCCGCTTGTGCTGAAGGAACTGATCACGGTTGGCGGAGAATTGCGTTGTGGCACGAAGCCGATTAAATCCTTTCTCCATTTCAATGAAGACGCACTCACCGAGGAAAAGACGGAAGAAAAGGCCCGTCTCACGCTGAAAATCATTGACAGGATCCAGAAGCTTCGCGAATTGGAACAGACCCAAAGCATGCGCCTGAGCCAAACGCAGCGCAGCGACCGCCGGAAGTATCTGCGGACCGCGAATCGGCTGGCGCGGACGCGTGTGCAGATATCCCGTCTGGCACGGTCGATTGATTTTAGGGAAGACGAGAAAAAACGTTTGATCGAACTGTTGCGGACGGCGGCAAAAAGGCTGCGCGCACTAGAAACGGATATCGTGCATTTGAAACGCCGGTCTGATTCCGCCGGATCAGAGGTTGCGGCCGCTGCGCGGAAAGATCTGCGCGCCCGGCGTGTGGAACTGAATGAGATTTGGGAACTGATGGAAGGCGACCAGGTTTCCTTGAAACGGGCTCTGATGCGGATTTCCCGCGGAGAAGCACAGGTCGAGCAAGCAAAACGCGATTTGACCGAGGCCAACCTGCGCTTGGTTGTGTCCATTGCCAAGAAATATACGAATCGAGGGCTGCATTTCCTCGACCTCATTCAAGAGGGCAACATCGGCCTGATGCGAAGTACGGACAAGTTCGAGTGGCGACGCGGGTACAAGTTTTCCACGTATGCCACATGGTGGATTCGTCAGGCGATTACACGAGCCATCGCCGATCAGGCACGCACGATCCGCGTGCCCGTGCACATGGTGGAAACCATCAACAAGCAAATGCGAACGAGTCGCCAGTTAGTGCAAGAACTCGGCCGCGAGCCCACCGCGGAAGAAGTCGCCAAGCGCATCGATATCCCGGTGGACCTGGTGCGTAAAGCCAGGAAAATTGCCCAGCACACGATTTCCATTGAGACGCCCATGGGGGAGGATGAAGAGTCGCATTTGGGCGACTTCGTGGAAGATAAGGGCGTAGTTTCGCCCTCGGATGCCGCAATTCATCTGGATATGAAGGAACAGATGTCGGGCATGCTGAAGACCCTCACACCGCGAGAAGAAAAGATCATTCGCATGCGCTTCGGCATGGACGATGGCAGCGAACATACCCTGGAGGAAGTGGGCCAGACTTTTTCCGTGACTCGGGAACGTATCCGCCAAATCGAAGCCAAGGCGCTCCGGAAACTTCGACACCCGTCGCGGTCCAGCAAGTTCCGCGTTTTTGTGGAAAGTTCCTATTGAGCAGTTTTGTTCAGGCGACATCTGCGAAGAAGCAAGCGTCTATCGTTAAGGAGGCCGTATGAGCATCACATTTCAAAAGCGCCAAAAGGAAATGAAGCGGCTGGAAAAGCAACGCATGAAGGAAGAACGCCGCGCCCAAAAGAAGATGGAAAAGCGAGCCAAGGAAGAAGCGGAAAAGGATGGCGTAGCCATTGTGACCGACGCGCAACCGGAGATTGTCCGAGACGCGCAACAGCAGGAAAACTCCTAACGTTGCCCCGGATAACCTCTCGGAGAGGAGAGTCAAGCGGCAGGAATGCGGCGATCCTCCGAAGTAGACCGTGTGTAGTCTAAACAACAGCCTCGCCAGCCCCGTCGCTCATTTTCCCACGCAACCTCGCCTCATCCTCTGAACTACTCCCCGATGTGTTTGCCATAGCTGTGCGCTTGCCTAAGGCTGGAATGTCGACTCGCTCACGGGCTATGCTGTCACCTTGTGGGGAGCGGCAATCCCCGCTGTAGTGAGGGACAAATGGTTACACGACGTGAATTTCTCGATGCACTCGCTGTGAGCGCCGCTGGCTTGACCGTGGGAACGACGGCAAAAAGCTACAGCCGGATCCTGGGGTCCAACGATCGCCTTAACTTCGCGGTGATCGGCCTGAACGGGCGCGGCTATGCGCACCTCGATTCACTCAAGGCCAACAAGAGCACCGCGCGCATTTCGCATGTTTGCGATGTGGACAGCAAGATCTTGGAGAAGTTCGCGGCGGCAACGAACAAAGAGATGGGCGAGGCGCCGGTGGCGGAAAAGGACTTCCGGCGGATCCTCGAGCAGAAAGATGTGGACGCGATCACGATTGCGACCACCGACCATTGGCATGCTCCGATGGCCATCGCCGGTTTGCAGGCGGGCAAACATGTCTATGTGGAAAAGCCCTGCAGCCACAATCCCGCGGAAGGAGAGCTGCTGGTTCAAGCGCAGCGGAAGTACGGGAAATTGGTGCAGATGGGCAACCAACAACGCTCTTCTGCCTACACCATTGAGATCATCGAAAAGATTCACGGAGGACTCATCGGCCGGCCGTATTACGCGAAAGCCTGGTACAGCAACAGCCGGAAGTCGATCGGAACGGGGAAAGAAGTGCCGGTGCCGGCTCAGCTGGATTGGGATTTATGGCAAGGGCCCGCACCACGCTGCCCGTACCGAGATAACGTGCACCCCTACAACTGGCACTGGTTCAAACGCTACGGGACGGGCGAAACCTTGAATAACGGCACGCACGAGGTCGATGTATGCCGCTGGGCTCTTGGAGTCGACTACCCGATGCGAGTGAGTTCGTCCGGCGGAAGGTACCAGTTCAAAGACGATTGGCAGTTTTATGACACGCTGATCACCAGCTTCGAGTATGAAGACAAACTGCTTTCCTGGGAGGGCAAAAGTTGCCAGGGAATGAAGTTCTACGGGCGGGATCGCGGTTCTACCATCCTGGGCACAACAGGCACGGTACTGATGGACCGGGATGGTTATGAGATTTACGACCTGAACGGGAAGAAGGTGAGCGAATACAAAGTTGGCAGCACGACTTCGTCTTCGGACACGATTGGCCGCGATTCCATGACCGATGCGCACTTCGCGAACTTCATCGCGGGAATCCGCAAGGGCGAGAAACTCAACGCTCCGGTGTCTTCCGGGAATATCGCTGTCACGATGCTGCAGCTTTCCAACATCGCGTGGGAAGTGAACCGCGAATTGCATCTAGACACGAAAGATGGCCGGATCCAAGGCGATGCAGAAGCAATGAAACTGTGGGGGCGCGAATACGAGAAGGGCTGGGAACCGCGCGTTTAAGGGGCACCGCTGCCCGTAGGAAGCGGCGCTGCTTGCGATGAGCCGAAGCTGATGCCGTCGCGTACTTTCGCGAGCGGTGCGGAATCGACGAAGCGCACTGTATCGCCGGTGCGCTCGACTCCAAGATCCTTCCACATCGCGGGAAGATCCACGCCATAGGGTTGCTCTTTCATCTTGTGATAAAGCGGCAAAAGAACGGATACCCCTGTCGCCTCATCACCGATACGCAAAGCCTCGCGCAACTCCCAATCGTGGCGAATGTCTCCTCCCGCATTGAGTATGCCGCGCAGGGCATCCTCGAGACCTTTGTGGTTGTTGGTCTGCTTCCGGATTTCCACGTCGGCGACGAAACAGAAGAGCGCGCCACCCCAGTACGTACGCGCCCAGGTGTGCGTGTTATCCAGGCCCTTATCCCCCGGCTCGGGAAGCCCTTGATGAAGGTCTCGCACGAGTTCGAACCACATCTCGTTCACTTCCAGGTGACCGGCGCGGACACGGGCGATGGGCTCGACGTAAGTAGCCATGCCCTCCTCGACCCAGTGATGGTTATCGGCCACAGACGGAAAAGCCAGATGCACCATCTCGTGCGTGAGCATCCAATCATCCACAAGGTCCGCCATTTTCGCTTCGCTACCGACGTGAATACGAATGGAGCCGCCATCGGTTTCACCGAAGGTCTTCCCGCCACGCACGCCGCGTCCTGCGGCAGGAATGATCAGAAGACGGACATTCGGAACTGGATAGCGACCAAAATAGGTGGCGACAGAGTCCGCAGCCCAATGCACCCACTGCATCAGATCCTGGTTGGAGACTTGCAGCGAACCTTGATCCACGCGGACGTCGACGCGGGAGTTGCCAACCATGAACATTGTGCTCATTTCATCCGCTGAAAAATGGCGTGGGGGCATGGCGAAGAGCAATCCGATCGAGCCTATGGCCAGGAGAGCTGCGTGCAGAAAGGACGTATCGCGAACAGCACGAAGCAAAGATTGCGGGCGCTTGAGCATCCCTCAGTGTGATGCAAATTGGGGTTCGAAGGTAAGTGGTTCCTCTTTCTTCTGCGTCATGGCCCATCCTCCCGCTGAGCGGTAATCCTTTGGCCATTCCGTTTGGGCAGGAAACGCCGCAACCGGGACAGAAAGTCTAGAATGAGAAAAGGGAAAGCCTCGGTATGCCCAAGGTCGGCAAAATTACATGGCTCCTCGGAGCCTGGATAGCGTTCCTCGCCTGTTACGCGGCCGTGGCCCATCATTTGGGTGCGGGACAGAAACTCTCCTCCTTTGGGGACGTGGTGCAATGTTTCGTGCCCCTGCTGGCGAACGCGGGTTTGTTGATTAACGCGGGGACCCCGCACTGGCGGCGAAACCTGTTCTGGATGCTGCTCGCCCTGAGCTGCACCATGTGGATGGTAGGACAGTTTCAGTGGACGTATTACGAGGTCTATCTCCATCAGGACGTGCCTGGCCTGTTTGTCGGCGACATTATTTTCTACCTGCGCGGGATCCCCCTGATCGCCGCTTTGGCTTTGCGGCCGCACCGGCAGCGCGGCGAATTGCATTTGGGTTTGGGGTATCTGGATTTCGGGCTGCTGTTGACGTGGTGGACGTTTCTTTACGTTTTTGTGGTTCTGCCCTGGATGTACGCCACGCCGACTCTCGATGTATACAACACGAATTACAACACCCTGACCTACCTGCAGCACTTTCTGGTCACCATTGGATTCGGGGTTTACTGGTTGCGCTCGCGGGGAGCCTGGCGGACAGTTTATTTTCACCTGTTCGCGCCGACGGCCTTATACATGCTCGACTCGCTCGCCACAAATATGGCGATTGCCCGCCACACCTACTACACGGGCAGCTGGTATGACCTGCCGATGATGACCGCGTTTTTCTGGTACGGCCTAGCCGGCGTGATCGCGTTCCAAAAGCGCCGCGAATTGGACGCCCCGATGGAAGGGGACCGCGACCCGATTGTCAAAGAGTATGTGTGGGCGACGCGGTTTGCGATGGCGGCGGTTCTCAGCCTTCCGCTCTTCGCATTGTACGCGCTACGAGTCGAGCACGACACGCCGGCGGTCCGCGACTTTCGGCTGACGGTTACGCTGGTAGCCGCGCTTCCTTTGGCTTTAATGGTCTTCCTCCGCACCCATCTAGCGGATGCGGATCGCGCGCGGTTGCTGGCCCGTTCGGAAAGCTCGATCGAGAACTTGCAGCGGTTGCAGGCCCAGATGGTGCAATCGGAGAAACTGGTTTCCCTGGGACAATTGGCTGCGGGCGCCGCGCACGAGATCAACAATCCCTTGACTGCCATTCTGGGATACTCCGACTTGTTGGCGGACGATGAGGCCTTGCCCGAACGCACGCGAGGCACAGCGGTAAAAATCCGCGAGCAGGCACGACGAACCAAGAGCCTGGTGCAAAATCTTCTGAGTTTTGCCCGGCAGGTTCCTGCCGAACGCACCTTGCTGGATATCAATACGGTGGTGACGAATGCCGTGCAATTGCGCGCGTTGGACCTGCACAGTGGAGGATCCACGATCGAACTGCAACTGGAGTCCGTGCTTCCGGGCGTACGCGGAGACAACAACCAATTAATGCAGGTATTTTTCAACATTATCAGCAACGCGCTGGATGCCATGTCGGAAGGTGGCGCAGGAAAACTGACGATTCGAACGCTGCGGGATCGCGGCAATGTTGTACTCCTATTTTCCGACTCTGGCCCCGGGCTCCGCGAACCTCATCGTGTCTTCGACCCGTTCTACACCACAAAGCCAGTCGGCAAAGGCACGGGGTTGGGCTTGAGCATTTGTTATGGCATCGTGCAGGAACATGGCGGAAAGATCTTCTGCTATAACGGCCAGAAAGGTGGAGCGGTGTTCCGCGTGGAACTCCCTGCGGTGCTGGCCGTGTTGCCGCAACGCGGCGTACCCCAAGGTGGAATTGCCCCGGTATCTACGAAGTCGCACTGAAGTGTTCTTCCTCGCAGACGGCTTGAAATTTGCAGCCGCGGCCTGCGTACTAACTCATGATAGAGTGGCGCGGGTGTCGGCGAAGAGGCGGCGGCAGGCATGAACGATATCGCCATTGCAACGGACAAATTGACGCGTCGATTTGGTGCCTTGACCGCGGTGGACGCCGTGGACTTACGAGTCCAGGCGGGACAGTTTTTTGGCTTTCTGGGCCCGAATGGGGCGGGCAAATCCACGACCATCAAAATGCTGACTGGACTGTTGGCACCTACTTCCGGACGCATGGAATTACTGGGGCTGGATTTTCAGGCACATCCCGTGGAAGTAAAGCGCCAGATCGGCGTGGTGCCGGAAGGCATGGGACTGTTCGAGCGGCTCACCGGAGTGGAATATCTGCGTTTTGTCGGACGCATGTACGGGCTGGATCGGGCGACAACCGAAAAGCGCACGGAAGAACTTCTCGAATTCATGCAATTGGCCGACCGCGAAAAGACGATGATCGCGGACTATTCCCACGGCATGCAGAAGAAATTGGCGCTGGCCGCCGCGGTCATTCACGGGCCACGGATCCTGTTTTTGGATGAACCCTTTGAAGGCGTCGACGCGTTGGCTGCAGGCGCCTTGAAAGCGCTGCTGGGAAGAATGACCGAACGCGGCGTGACCATTTTTCTGACGTCCCACGTTCTAGAGATTGTGGAACGGTTGTGCAGCCACGTGGGCATCATTCACAAGGGCAGGCTTGTGGCGCAAGGTTCTCTCGAGGACTTGCGCGCGGGTATCCCTGGGGAAGCCGGTGAAAAGAAAACCTTGGAGCAGATCTTCCTCTCGATTGTGGGTCAGAGCGGAGCCGAGCAAGTCCGGCTGGAGGAATTGACATGGCTGACGTAGCGCGCTTGCCGGGCGTGTTCGCGCAAATCCGGCTGGTGGCCGAAGTGCGCTGGCTCATCCTGAAAAACGGCTTGCGCAAGAAGCACAACGTCTGGGACCTGATCGCAATGATCTGGGTTGCAATTGTCAGTGCTTCGATCATCGTCGGTTTGTCCTTCGCGTTTTACGCTGGCGGGTACGAGTTTCTGACCAAGAATCGCGCAGGATGGATTGCCCTGCTGTACTGGGGAATTTTCCTGTGGTGGCAAGTATTTCCGATTTTCATCGCGGGCTTCGGCGCAAATTTTGAATTCGCCACGTTGTTGCGGTTCCCGATGAGCATGCGGGCCTTTTATCTATTAGGCCTTGGGTATGGACTTTCCGATTATGCCGCGATCTCTTCGATCTGTTGGATATTGTCCATGCTCGCGGGCGCGGCCTCCGCGCGATTCAGTGTCGTGCCGGCAATGGTATGGGTGAGCCTGTTGTTTGTGCTGATCAACCTCACGCTGGAGCGCCTGGTGGGCTCCTGGTTGGAGAAACTCCTCGCCAAACGCAGGACGCGGGAATTGTTTTTGGGAGTGTTCGTGTTGTGCATGGTGTCCTTGAATTTTCTGAATCCCGCTCTTCAGAAATGGGGGCGGGGCGCGAGGCCAAGGTTTTTTCAACTGATTCCCTACGTCAGCTGGCTACCCGGTTCTCTGGCCGGAAGCGCGGTCGGAGCCGCCGTAGGCAGCAATCTTCGCGGGTTTTGGCTGGGCATGGCGGGATTGTTGGCCTGGGCCGTCGTCACCAGCGCATTGTTATGGCAGAGGTTTGCCGCGCAATACGGCGGGGAAGAAATCAGTGAAAGCCCGGCGCCGACAAGCACGAAGAGACGAGAGAAAAAGCAGATTGTTTCGGGCGAGCGACCAGGTTTGCTTTCTCCGCAAGTGGCGGCAGTCGTCGGCAAAGAATTTCGTTATTTGACCCGGAATGGCTTTTCTTTCCTGACATTGCTTCTGCCCCCGATCATGGTGATCTTCTTTACCTTCCAATTCGGGCCGGGATCCATGCTGCGGGAACACTCTCTCAAACCAAGCCTCTTTTTCCCGGGGATGATGGCCTATCTGATTCTGATGCTGTTATCGCCTGCATACAACTCGTTCGCTTTTGAGGGCAAGGGCATTCAGACGTATTTCATGACGCCAGTGCGCTTTCGCGATGTGCTGTTGGGGAAAAATTTGTTCCTGGCGTGCCTGGTGACGTTTGAGTTGGGACTGGCACTGGTGCTGCTGACCTGGCGCGTTGGGTGGCCAGGCACGCCGATGTTTGTCGCGACCATCTTGGCGGGAACATTTGCCGTGCTCGGGCAGTTGGCGATCGCGAACTGGTCTTCCCTGAGTTTTCCGAAAAAAATGGAAATCGGGAAGATGAAAGGACAGCGGAATTCGGGCGTGGCGGTGTGGACCGCGTTTGGCGTGCAGATCGTTGTAGGAGGGGTTTGCGCACTGGTTTTGTTCGTGGGTCGGTGGACGGGAAATCCGTGGTTGCCTTCGATCGCGTTTGCCGGATTGGCCGCAGCGGCGGTGGGGGGATACGTAGCGTCGCTGAACGTGCTGGACGGATTGGCGCAGGAAAAAAGAGAACTGCTGATCGATGCGCTCACGCATTGACTTTCCGCTCCCCGCTTAGCGAAAGCATGAAAATGTCCACGTTGGGTGCCACATCCATTCCCACCGCCATGACCCTTCCATCCGGCGAATAGGTAATACGGATAAAACTGTTTTTCGCCCTCCTGGCTCTGGAGCAATGCCGAATACACCAACTGCTTGCTGCTCAGGATTTTCAGATCATTGCTTTTGCCCGAGTTTGCCCGTCGCGGACTTGCTGGCTGCGATGAGTCGGTCCAGATGCTTCTTGAAATCCGTCAGCAACGGGTCGCCGGTCTGAGTCGCGACATCGACCGCCTTTTGAACGTTCTCCATCGCCAAGTCGGGCTTGCCCGCAGCTTCGAGACAATCAGCAAGGCTGTCGTAGACATTTGCCGACCGGGGATAAAGCTCCACATTGCGCTCAAAAGCGGCCATTGCCTCGTCGATCTTCTTGGCTCCTAGCAGTCGGTAGCCCAGTGAGTTGATCTCGTGTTCGGCAGAAACTTTGAATCCGAAGCGTTCTGAGAGCTCACGGGAATGTTGCTCAACACCCGCGAGCCCACCGTTCGGAAGGTCCGTCTTCGGGTCGTGGGGCATTGGCCAACCTGCGAAGATCACTCGCAGCGCGGCATAATGCGTCAGCAGTTCGGTCGAACTGTGGGTCTCGTCGCGATAGCGCGCTGATTCCACGACAAAACCTCTCGGGCGGTCAGCGCTCAGCGTCTTCTGCAGCTGCTCATATGCCTCGTTCATATCCCCGCCCTCGTCTCCCAGCGAGAAGAAGAGCGTTTTCTTGAATTCTTTTTGCTTGGCGAGGAATTCCTGGGTCTTGTGCACGGTACGGTCGTCGTCCCACCAGAGACTCGGGCTCGAGGCAATGCAGGCATTGAAGAGGTCGGGACGGGCAATCAGGGCATGGATTGCAAACAAACCACCGAGTGAGTGCCCCGCTAAAATCCGATATGGTTGGGTCGCGTAGCGCTTCTCGATTTCAGGAACCAACTCGGTCTGAATGAAGCCTAAGAATTTGTCTGCGCCTCCACTGGTGGGTACCGGTTCGACCGTGCCGTCCGAATGTTTTACGCCAGCATGGCTTGGCGTCAAATCGCGGGTACGATCCGCGTTGGTGATGCCGACGACGATCAGCGGAGGAATGAAGTTGTTGTCCGCTAGGAAGTCGATGGTGCTGCCAATTTCGTTAACATTCGTGCCACCGTCCGTCATATAAAGCACGGGGTAGCTTTCTTTCTTCCCCCGAGATGCAGCGGGCATCCGCACCCAAATCAAACGATCCTCATTCAGAACATTGGAATGAACGACCACGCGTTGTGGCGCGGGCGGCGCCAAATCCTGGGCGAAAGAAGCAGTTGAAGCGATGCAGCCAAGAAGAAAACAGTGGAGTGTGCGGCCTCGCATTCCTCCCTCCCGAGTCGGTGATGTCAGATAATATTCCAAGTGGCTGAGCCGAGCCAGCCTGATACTCTGGGCTTGCGAGCAGTCTGGCGGGCTAGCAAACACACAACAAACAAATCGGTTTTGGCGAACACGTGGAAGCATCGAGAGGATTCTCTTTGATGCCGCTTGGAAGAACGATTAGCGCATTTGCCAGGACCTAGCATGAATGACCCGTCGGTAGAGCCCCGGAAATTTTTTTAATTTATATGTGATAGCCACTCTTTAGCTGCTGATGACGCTGCCTTTGGATTGGGGTTTGTCATTGTCGAAAATAGCCGCTGCGCATGGGACACCCCAGATTTACTTCGCGGCGGCCGGGCGTGTACAGTGGGTGACTCGAAGGCAGGTTTCACTGTGGGGTAGATTCCATGAAAATGCGCGGAAAAGGAAGCGGGAAGGGCAGATCCCTTGTGGTGATGGTGGGGATTCTGGCGGCGTTGGGATGGATGGGCGCAGGAGCGGCGCGGGGCCAGGAAGCACTTTCGAAGGGAGAGGTGGTATCGGCAGACACGGCGAAGGTATCACCGGGAGGGGCGACGTTCACAGTGCCGGCAAGTTGGTCGCTGCAGACTGGGAAAGATGTGGTGGTGTTGACGCCGCCGGAGACGGACACGCACGTGGCGATTTTTGATGCGCAGGCGCCAGACGCGACGGCCTCAGTGAAGGCAGCGTGGGCGGCGTACAAAGGCGGGCAGACGCATCCGGTGAAGATCGTCACACCACGACCGGCGCGAGAGGGTTGGGACGAGCGGCAGGTCTTTGATTACGAGACTTCGCCGAATGAGCGAGCGGCGATTCAGGCGATTGCATTGCGAGCGGGGACGACGTGGACGGTGTTACTGATTGACGGAACGGATCCGACCGTGGAGAAGCGAAGCGCGCCGCTCCAGCTGATTTATGGAAGCTTGCGGCCGAAGGGGTATCAACGTGAATCGTTCGCGGGACGGCAGGCACATCCGCTGGATGCGGCGCGGATCGCGCAGTTGACGGATTTCGTGCAGAGCTCGATGAAGCTGCTGGGTATTCCGGGAGTGGGGCTGGCGCTGATCGATCACGACAAGGTGGTATTCCAAGGCGGATTCGGCGAGCGGGAACTAGGGAAACCGGAGAGGGTGGACGAGAACACGCTGTTTATGGCGGCCTCGAATACAAAGGGGATGACGACGCTACTGCTGGCGGAATTGGTTGACCAGGAGAAATTGCGTTGGGACGAACCGGTGGTGGAGGCGTATCCGCCATTCAAGCTGGGCGATGCGGACACAACGAAGAAAGTATTGGTAAAAAATCTGATTTGCGCGTGTAC
The DNA here is from genome assembly GCA_963775865.1 of Candidatus Acidiferrales bacterium. Classification (GTDB taxonomy): domain Bacteria; phylum Acidobacteriota; class Terriglobia; order Acidiferrales; family UBA7541; genus Acidiferrum. The sequence goes on from CAVZKU010000006.1 coordinate 454,622, forward strand.
GGGATTGCCGCGGCAGGATCTGGAGTGGCTGTTCGAGTTCAAGAATGCCACGCCGGAATCGGAGCTGGCGCTGTTGGGTACGATGCAGCCGACGAGCAAGTTCGGGGAAGTGTTTCAGTACAGCAACCTGATGGCGACGGCGGCGGGATACATTGGCGGTCACATGGTGTATCCGAGCCTGGAACTGGGAGCGGCGTACGACAAGGCGATGCAGACGATGGTATTCAATCCCCTGAAGATGAACGTGACGACGTTTGATTATGCGCGGGCGCTGGCGAGCAATCATGCGACGCCGCACGGGGACGACGTGGACGGGAAGCCGAGTGTGGCGAGCATGGCGTTCAATTACTCGATCTATCCGGCACGGCCGGCGGGAGGAGTGTGGACGTCATCGGGAGATTTGATCAAGTACGTGCAGTTGGAGATGGATAAAGGAAGGTTGCCGGATGGGAAGCAGCTGGTGTCGATGGAGAATTTGCTGATGCGGCGAGCGCCGCAAGTGCAGTTGGGTGAAGACGCCACGTACGGGATGGGGCTAGAAGTGAGCCGGAAATATGGGGTGCCGGTAGTGAGTCACGGCGGAAGCATGGCGGGATTCAAGAGTAACTGGTACTTGCTTTCGGATTCGCAGATTGGCGCGGCGATTCTGACGAATTCGGATACGGGAGGAATGCTGCTGGGGCCGTTCTCGCGGCGATTGCTGGAGGTGGTTTTCGACGGGAAGCCGGAAGCGGAAGGAGACGTCGCGGCGCAAGCGACGAGGTACAAGGCGCAACTGGCCAAGGAACGCGAACGGCTGGTCGTGCCAGCGTCGCCAGATCAGGTGGCCAAGCTGGCGAAGAAGTATTTGTGCAAGGAGTTGGGTGAGATTGATGTGGTGAGCGAGAATGGCGCGACGGTGTTTGATTTTGGGGAATGGAAAAGCGCTGTGGCATCGCGGAAGAATGACGACGGGACTATTTCGTTTATTACGATCGATCCGACGAACGGCGGGTTTGAGTTTGTGGTGGGAGAGAGAGCCAGTAAGAGAACTCTCACGATTCGTGATGGGCAGCATGAGTATGTGTTTACCGAAGTGGCGTGAGGGTGGCCTGATTTTCTTTAACTTCGTGTGATGCGATATTTAAGCCCCATCAGTGTTGAGAAATCATGGTGCAACTCGCAATCGATCTTGAGGAGCTTTCTTCTCATGGAAAATCAGGAAAATCCTGCATAGAATATCCTGAGAGTTTTGTAGAGTAGGTGCATGAGTCTTTCCACCAAGCTGGCAGCAAGTTTCACCAAGAATGTTCGGAAGCGCGGCGACGAGTACTACTGTAAGGGCCGCGTCATGATCCACGAAGGTTCCCAATCCGAGCTTACTGCCTGCGTGCGTGGTACCGGCTTTTACGAGGTGCAATTGGCCTGGAGAGACGACAAGCTTGCGGTTTGGTGCGACTGCCCTCATTTTGTAGAGCAGGGCGTTCCCTGCAAGCACGTGTGGGCAGCCATCCTTGCCGCCGACCAGCATCAATATTTGACGGCAGCCGCCTCGGCAGACAATCTGATCCTGGACTTGGATGCGCTTGCCGTGGATGGCCTAGATGCGGGTGACGACTACGATGGCGATGAGTTCTATGAGGAAGACGAGACGGCGCCGCTCCTGTCATCGCGTTCTTCTGCGGTCGTCTGGAATCCGGCAAAGTTGAAACCACCGGGCTGGAGGAAGCAACTCCGTGAGGTCTTTCCGCCTCGCGATCCCACGGCTTGGCCGTCCCAGCGGGAGATCCTGTATGTCGTGGATGTCACGAAAAACGTGCACGGCAGCGATTTAATTCTCTCACTGCAATCGCGCAACCGGAACGTCAATGGCAGTTTCTCGCGACCCAAAGTTCTTTCCATGACCCAAGGCCAGATTGCCCAGCTGCCGCTGTCAGAGGATCGCGAAATTCTGTCCGCTCTGAGGGGAGGTCAATCGTATGGCTACGGCTACGGCTACGCGGGAACTTATCTGTCGATCCCCGAATCCGCGCTGCTCTCGCCGGCTTTGGCCCGCATGCTCATGCCGTTGGTGGCGCGCACGAAACGTTGCTTCCTGCGGCCGCTGAACGAACCGGACAGTCTGCTTCCGCTTGCGTGGGACGAAGGCGGTCCCTGGAATTTCCTGCTTGAGCTCCAACGGCTCGGCAACACAGCATGTACCCTCGCCGGTTTTTTCCAGCGCGGAGAAGAGCGCTGGGAAGTAACATTCCCGGCCCTGGCCACGGCGGGTCTAATGATCACGCGAGACCGCGTGGCACCTCTCAACAGCGATACCCCGATCGAATGGATCATCGCTCTTCGCAAACAGGGCTCGATCTCGGTTCCCAAAGAGGAACGCGATGAATTCCTGGCGACTTTGCTCTGCTGTCCGAACTTGCCGCCACTGCGGGTTCCAGAGGAGTTACGATACGAGGAGGTGGCGCTGCCACCCCATCCTCATTTGACAATTTCCCAAGCCCGTTCCCCGTACCGGCATGAGCGCCTGGATGCGAAACTGTGTTTTGCTTACGAGGGCCGCATGTTCGCGGCGTTCGATCCGGCGCGAGGTTTATTTGATGCCGCAGGACGGCGTTTTATACGCCGGGATTCCACTGCGGAGAAGGCCGCCTGCACGTTTCTCGATCAGCTTGGCCTGAAGCAGCGCGCTCCCACCTACCCGGATTCCACGCCGAGATGGGAGTTGGCGCCGAGCAAGCTGCCTCGCATCGTGCGCTCGCTTGTGGAGGCAGGCTGGGAAATCGAAGCCGAAGGAAAGATGTTCCGGCGCCCAGGCGCATTCCGCATCGAAGTATCGAGTGGCGTGGATTGGTTCGAGCTGCACGGTGAGGTAGAGTACGGGAACACCACGGCGCGCCTGCCCGCGTTGCTCGAAGCCCTGCGCCACGGGGACAAGATGGTGCGCCTCGATGATGGAAGCTATGGCGTGCTGCCGGAAGAGTGGCTGCGCCGTATTGGCCCGCTGGCTGGAATGGGTGAGCCAGAGCAAGGTCATGTGCGCTTCCGTCAGAGCCAAGCGGGACTGCTTGACGCCCTACTGGCGGCGCAACCAGAGGCCCGGTGCGATGAGACCTTCGCACGCGTGCGCGAGGAGCTACGACGGTTTCACAGCGTCGAACCTGCGGCACAGCCCGCGGGATTTGTGGGTCGCCTGCGTGATTATCAAACCGAAGGCTTGGGTTGGATGCACTTCCTGCAGCGTTTGTCCTTCGGTGGCTGCCTGGCGGACGACATGGGTGTGGGTAAGACCGCGCAGGTATTGGCGCTGCTCGAATCCCGCCGCGAGCTGCGTGCCGCGGGCGAGCCCGTCGGGCCGTCCCTGGTGGTCGTTCCAAAGTCGCTCATATTCAACTGGAAGGAGGAAGCGGCCCGCTTCACTCCGCAGCTGCGCGTGCTCGATCATACCGGCTTGGAGCGCAACGGCAATGACTTCGCCGCTTACGACCTGGTGCTCACCACCTACGGCACGCTGCGCCGGGACGCCTGGCGCTTCAAAGACGCCGAGTTTGATTACGTCGTGCTCGACGAGGCGCAGGTGGTCAAGAATGCGGAAACCGAATCGTCGAAGGCCGCGCGGCTTCTGCGCGGACGACACCGCCTGGCCGTGAGCGGCACTCCAGTGGAAAACCACCTCGGTGAGCTGTGGACTTTATTCGAGTTTCTCAACCCTGGACTGCTTGGCGCTGCCAATGCCTTCAAGGTCGCTGGCGGGTCGATGCGCAATCCGGACGAAGAAACGCGCCGCCTGCTGGGTCAGGCGTTGCGGCCGTTTATCTTGCGCCGAACCAAGGAGCAGGTGGCGCGTGAACTGCCGTCCAAGACCGAGCAAACAGTGTACTGTGAGCTCGAACCTGAGCAACGGAGGCTGTATGACGAGTTGCGCCAGCACTACCGCGATTCGTTGCTCAGGCGGATCGAAACCGCCGGCCTGGCGAAATCCAAGATTCAGATCCTGGAGGCATTGTTGCGCTTGCGGCAAGCTGCTTGCCATCCCGGCTTGCTCGATTCGAAACGCTCCGGTGATTCCAGCGCCAAGCTGGACGTGCTGCTCGAGCAACTGCGTGAAGTCCTCGACGAAGGACACAAGGCGCTGGTGTTCTCGCAGTTCACCAGCTTGCTGAAGATTCTCCGCGCCCGCCTGAATCAGGACGGTATACTTTACGAATACTTAGACGGCGCCACCCGTGACCGGCAGACCCCTGTGGAGCGCTTCCAGAATGACAAAGACTGTCGACTCTTCCTTATCAGCCTGAAGGCAGGCGGTCTGGGCTTGAATCTCACCGCCGCCGAGTATGTATTCATTCTCGATCCTTGGTGGAACCCCGCGGTTGAAGCGCAGGCGGTAGACCGCGCGCATCGCATTGGACAGACGCGGCCCATCTTCGCCTATCGGCTGATTGCCCGCGACACCGTTGAGGAGAAAGTCCTGGAGTTGCAGAAAACCAAGCGCGACCTTGCCGCCGCAATTATCGGCGCCGAGAACAGCATGATTCGAGACCTCCGCTCTGAAGACTTGGCATTGCTGCTGTCCTAGCGATGGCCGCGATGAAAACGTAGTACAGACGTAGCATCCGTGGTAGAGAATCCCGGCAAAAAGTGGACATCGCGCGAATGAGAACTGAGGAAGTGGCTCTCTGGATTTTGCTGCAGTTCGTTAGCGCTCCTCCGTTTAGCTTAGCTCCAGCGAATTCTGATTACGCCTGAAAAGCGAGTTGTTTGATTTCACTCCACGGCTGTTAACCGACAGGCTGTAGGTTCGAATCCTACCCGGGGAGCCAAACTCTTTTTTCTCAGTGAATTGAACCGCATAAGAATATTCGGTTCTTCCCCGAAGGGTTGATGTTAGTCCGCGTTGTGACCCACATTGAAATGTGTTCCTTTTTGCACGGTAGCACTTTTTTCCAGTGTCTAAGATACCGTCGTGGATCACCCGCCGTTGATCCGAAGCCAGGAGGCAAAGATCGGCCATTGCAAAAGCCGAACGTATGCACACCTCGCTTATTCGTGTATGACAACTTCGAGCAAGGTCCGGGGCACCGAATGCGAGGCTATGGAGAAGACGCCGGGCATCGGTTGTTTGTGTTGAGGCTATCTAAAGCTTTAAGGGGGCACGTGGCCCGCGCAATCGAGCCAGCTAATCAAGATGAAAACAGAGGTGAACTACCATGGCACAACCGCAGAGAAAAGAATCACAGCCGCCCTCCGTTGGACACGAGTCTATTGACGGGACGCTGAGCAGATCAGTGCTCCAATTTAACCTAGCCAGCGAACTCGCCCAACTGCACCGGGATGAATCGTGGCTGCCCCCCACGGGGCGAAGTTCGAAGACGCTTGTAAAGTACCCGGATCTCCGCATTGTGCTGATCGCGATGAAGGCGAATACGCGCATGCATGAGCACACAGCGGCAGGCAGAATCTCGGTGCACACGCTTAACGGCCATATCCGGCTTCACCTGCCCGAGCAGGTGGTGGATCTCCCTGCGGGGAACTTGCTCGCCCTGGATCAGTGCATTTCTCATGATGTGGAGGCGGCCGAGGACAGCGCCTTTCTGCTGACGCTCTCGTGGCCACCGGAAACAAAGATTGTGGAGACGAAGCCGCGCGGGAAGGAGACTACCCGTCCTAAACAAAAATAGCGGGAAGTCGCACATGCGGGTCCGGGCCGTCTGCTCCGGCGTTCGTGGGCTCACCGCGAACATTGCTCTTGGGCGGTGCGATAGAGTGACGCTCTATTGGTCAAGGTAACCCAGCGAGGTACACAGTGAAGCCACTATCTTTGCGTGTTCTTCGATTATTCAGAGAAATGGGGAAGGATCGGCTGGACCTCCATGCGCTGTTCGAGGCGGCAGGCAACGATCCAGCCGAACGGGAGGGCGTGCTCGACGCCATCGATGAATTGACCCGCACGGGTATGCTGGACGCGTGCGGTAGTGACTTCTACATGCTGACGGAAAGAGGTAAGGGAACAATCGCTCAGTCTTGAGTAGTGGACAATACCTGCCCGTATCCACGAACCGTGGTCCGGAAACAGCAGCACGAGCCCGACGAGAAGTTGCGCTGAAGTGAGAACAACATTTATGGACATTCTAGAAATTGTCGCGATCGAGATCCCATGTAGCGCTTGCGGGGGGCGGTACGAGGTGACCCTCAAACAGATCGCACTCTCACAACAGATGCTCCACGAGGGATGCCCGGTCCAGGAGTAGATGAATGCCCGCCTCTCGCTTACTCGGGCCTGGTCGATCAAGAACTAGTCCTGAAAAAGTCTGGTTGCGTCTCGAAGAAAAAGCGCGTGGGGCCAGCGGAGAACTGAAGTTCCATTGCCGATAATGGAGCATGTACGGATGGAAGCGAGTTGGTAACACAAGACAATGGTAGCGGTGGAGGTGGACAAAGATGAGTTCACAGCAGGCACAGAGTAAGCGGGAAATGCCCATCGCGGAAGTCGTTAGCGTGATCGACCTCGTGAATTACCAAGAAGGAGCCATTGTCAGCCGGACGCTAGTCAACCGTGCGACGGGAACCGTCACGCTGTTTGCCTTCGATGAGGGCCAAGGTTTAAGTGAGCATACAGCTCCGTTCGACGCAGTGGCACATCTGCTGGAGGGTGACGCGGAAATTGCGGTATCTGGCAAGCCACTACGGACGACGGCAGGCCAGGCGGTTCTCATGCCAGCAAATCAACCTCACTCTCTGAAGGCCCTCACTAGATTCAAGATGCTGCTGACGATGATCCGCTCGTGAGCGACGTGGACCGGAGGACTTGATTTATATGAAAGCGCCAGAAATGCCCGTTGTCCTGACCATTGGGCATTCGAACCGCACATGGAAAGACTTCCTAAAGCTTCTGCGGGCGCACCGCGTCAAGCGCGTCATCGACGTACGCAGTATCCCCCGATCGAGACACAACCCTCAGTTCAACCGGGTGACCCTATCGAAAAAGTTGCGGGCCGCGAGGATCGGCTACGTTCATTTGCGAAAGCTCGGGGGCTTGCGTCATGCACGCCGCGATTCTCCGAACATGGGTTGGCGCAATGCCTCATTTCGTGGCTTTGCTGACTACATGCAGACCTCCGATTTCGAAGTAGGGTTACACCGATTGATGAAATTGGCCGGGCAGAAGCGGAGCGCCATTATGTGCGCAGAAGCGGTTCCATGGCGATGTCACCGGTCACTCATCGCGGATGCGCTGATGATTCGCGGGATTCAGGTTGACGACATTATGAGCATGAATCGTTCCCAGGTTCATTCGCTCATTCCTTTTGCACGCGTGCAGGGTCATCGCATCACGTACCCTGTCCGGAATCGCGGCGGCGGGCGATTCCCCTTAGTTCGTTTTCCAGAGAGTTTACGGAAGAACCGAAAAACCAAGGTTTAAGAATGTGATGAATAATGCCTCTTGACTATCCATTGTGGCTGCGCGTGGCGCACTTCTTCAATTTTCTTCTCCTATCGCTTCTCATTCGGAGCGGTCTTGAGATCTTGAGCGCACATCCGAGACTTTACTGGAACGATCACTGTACGCCGGGCAGCGAATGGCTCAAGTTTACGAAGAAGCAGCGGCCTGAGGACCGACTCTGGACGGCGAGTGACGAAGAAACCTCATTCCCGTCCGCGATTGCCCTGCCGGGCCACGAAAATCTAGGTCTCGGACGACACTGGCACTTTCTCGCGGACTTTGCGTGGCTGCTGACAGGTTTGACATATGTGGTGATGCTCTTCGTCACGCCGGAGTGGCGGCGGCTGATCCCGACTTCCTGGCAGATTTTCCCGGACGCATGGCATGCAATGCTTAGCTATCTGAGCCTCCACGTCGTGGAAACGCCGGGAGGATATAACGCAATACAACAGTTGAGCTACGCGGCAGTCATATTCCTGCTCGCACCTTTCAGCATTGCGACGGGAATAGCGATGTCCCCAGCCGTCGCTGCTCGTTTTCCTTCGTATATCAAAATCTTTCACGGACGGCAAAGCGCACGGAGCCTGCATTTCTTGGCTCTTTGCACCTTCATCGTATTCTTCATCGGACACGTCACGATCGTGGCTCTGCATGGTTTCCGGAGCGAGCTGGCGCTGATTGTTCTGGGACAGACGAATGATCCGCAGTTGACGCTTGCTCTTGTGGTCTGGCTATCCGGGCTGGCCGGCATAGTAGTCATCCATACTGTGACAACTGTGTGTTCGCGTCGCCGCCCGCGCTTTGTCCAGAAAGCCACTCAATCGATCACCGATCCGTTGCGCACACTCCTTTTCGGTCATGAAATGTCCGCGCAGCATTACTCGCAAGCGGACATCTCGCCATACTTCTGGGTCAATGGTCGGCCGCCGAAAGAAGAAAGCTTTCTGGCGATGGCACGCGAAAACTTTGCAAACTACAGCCTAGGGATCGGCGGATTGGTCGAAAAGCAGCTGCATTTAACGCTGCAGGATCTCCGCGCAATGCCGAAACGAACTCAAACTACCAAGCACTGTTGCATCCAGGGCTGGTCAGGCGTTGCAGAATGGAGCGGTGTATCTCTGAATCACATCGTCGGACTTTGCCATCCGCTTCCCGCCGCCCGCTACATCGTTTTCTATGCGTTCGACAATAAATCCACCTCGGAGCCACACGCGCAAGGACCGGGGTACTTCTACGGCACGATTCGCTTAGAGTTGGCGGAAGATCCGCAGACGATTCTTGCCTACGAAATGAACGGCCAGCCGCTGCCGATTTTGCACGGAGCGCCGCTCCGGCTTCGCGTTGAAACGCAGCTTGGATTCACGATGGTGAAGTACATCCGCGCAATTGAGTTTATCGAGGATTACAAAAACATCGGCCAGGGCCAAGGCGGCTGGCGGGAAGATTACCAGTATTTTAGCCAGGAGGCGGGTATTTGATTCACGAGGTGTGGCGGTTCCCCGAAGGAAACGAAAACAGGAATTGATCGAGGCACACAACAATGGAAGCTACCAAATGAAGGCCGCGAGCGAAGACGAGATGATGATCGAGGAAGAAGATTAGTCCTCGAAGAGGGTTGGATTGACCGGGATCTGAACCGCTACCGTGCGTGTGAGAGCGCGATATGAAACCACAAGATAGGAATCCAAGCTTTCGGATGGCCTGGCATCGAGCCGAGATGGACCCACGGAGATAAAGACGGGTTAGGAACCTCCGTCCAAAAGAAAGTGAATCGAATCGGCGCGCGCTGCTCTGGGTCTACGATTCGACATCGGATTACCTAGTTCTTGGTGACATCCTGGTTTAGAGAATGGGGAACGTAAAATGAAATTCCATCTCGTCAAAATCGGAATTGTTTTGCTCCTTTCGTGCGTTGCGACGGCAGCGCAGGAAAAAGCTGAGTATTCAATCGACTCCGCAGAGAGCAAGCTGGAGATCAACGTCTATAAAGAAGGAGTCTTCAAGGCGTTTGGGCACAATCACCGGATTATCGCTAAACAGATGTCCGGAGGTGTCCAATTTGATCCGAAGAAGATTGAGAGCTCCGCAGTGAACTTGAAGGTAGAAACGAAGTCGCTCACGGTGTCGCCCCAAGGCGAACCAGAGAAGGACCGCCAGGACGTCCAGGCGACGATGAGCGGCGAGAAGGTTCTCGACGTGGCAAAATATCCCGAGATCGTATTCAGTTCCACTGGCGTTTCGGCGGTGAAGACGACCGGGGACGGCTGGATGCTGACCCTTTCCGGAAGGCTGAAACTTCACGGTGTCGAAAAGCCCGTTCGTCTTCCGGTCGCCGTGCATGTGAACGGCAATCAGCTGCAGGCTCAAGGAGAAGTATCATTGCTGCAGACCGACTACGATATCAAGCCGGTGAAGGCTGGAGGCGGCGCTATAACAGTAAAAGATGATTGAAGATCAGCTTTGATATCGTCGCGGCAAAATAGACTCCATAACGCGATTCTCAGCCTAGAAGAGCTGTTCTCATTGGTTCACCAACAAACGCAGGCGCCGAACGCAAACAACGGCCAAAGAAATTCGCAACAGATTCCAAGTGGGAGACAACGATGAAGTCGACACAACAGCTCCATGATCTCGGCCAGAGTCTCTGGCTCGACAACTTACACGTGGGCTCCTGATGAGTGGGACGCTCCGCCGCTACATCGACGAACTCTCGATTACCGGGCTGACCTCGAATCCCTCGATCTTCGACCATGCGATTAAGAACTCGAACTTCTACGATGATGCCATCCACCAGAAGATGAAACAGGGTAAGTCAGGTGAGGCTCTCTTCTTCGAGCTTGCAATCGAGGACCTCAGGCAGGCCGCCGATCTGTTCCGTCCGATCTACGACAGCACGAATGGCATCGACGGTTGGGTGTCCATTGAAGTTTCGCCCATGCTCGCTTACGACACACCAGGTTCAATCGCTGAAGTCAGGCGGCTTCACGCTCGGGCCGAGCGGCCCAACCTCTTCGTCAAGATTCCCGGTACTCCCGAAGGCATTCCAGCGATCGAGGAGTCTATTTTTACCGGTGTGCCAGTGAATGTGACCCTGCTCTTTTCGAGCGAGCAATATCTGTCGGCGGCGGAAGCTTATTTGCGCGGCATCGAGCGACGCATCCAGGCGGGATTAAATCCTGATGTTTGCTCCTTGGCTTCTGTCTTCATCAGCCGTTGGGACAAGGCGACAATGGAGAAAGTTCCTGGAGAGTTGCGAGACAAGCTTGGGATCGCCGTCGCCAAGCGAACCTACAAGACCTATCGCCAACTGCTCGATTCGGAGCGGTGGCTGCGACTGGCGAATGCTGGAGCCCGGCCGCAACGACTACTCTGGGCTAGTACCGGTACAAAAGACCCCGCCGCTTCAGACGTTCTCTACATCAAGGCCCTCGCCGCGCCATTCACTGTCAACACGATTCCTGACAAGACATTGCTTGCCTTTGCGGACCATGGCTCAGTGGGTGAGCTCATGGCTGCTGACGGAGGCGATGCCGAGGGGGTGATTGCGAAGTTCGCTAAGGCGGGCATCGACTACGACACCCTCGCCACCGATCTCCAGCGCGAAGCCGCCGAGTCATTTGTGAAAGACTGGAACGAGATGCTTGCCTCGATTGCATCGAAGAGCGCCGCATTCAAAGCTGCCAGGTAGGTTCCAACTCTTAGAGATCAACAGAAATGACCGGGATGGCGTGAGCGTAGAGTGCCCTGCATCTCAAGTATCGGGCCAGTTTTTAGGAGGCGACGATGGATCTTCAACTCTGCTATAGCGCGAGCGAAGATACGTTTCCCTTGCCGCGACACATCAAAGAACGCTATGGCCCGTTTGGGTTTCCGGAGCGTCGTGACACTCATCGTCCGTATATAAGCTCCAATTTTGTGATGGGACTCGACGGGAGGGCTTCGTTCAGGGAGTTGAAGGGCCATGCTGGTGGCAAAGAAGTTTCAAGGAGTAGGGAAGATCGTTGGCTGATGGATTTCCTGCGAGCCCATCACGACGGACAGTTGATCGGGGCGAATACCCTCCGCGAAGAGCCGGGCTGTGACGCGCGTGGCGCGGACTACGGCATCGATGACGAGCAACTGCGAGTATACCGTAAGGAAGTTTTAAGCCTCGACAAGCAGAAAATCATCGTTCTGACAGGTTCAGGAAACATTGATGTCACTCTTCGCGTTTTTGATTCTCCGCGGGTTGAACCTTGGATTGTTACATCCGCGGAGGGAGAAAAAAATCTTCGCTTGCAGCTCAAGGGGTCAGGACGGGAGGGGACAATTAAAATCGTCTCGGTAGGTGCCGGCAAGCAGATTGATCCTGCGACTGCAACGCAACTTTTATGGCGAGAGCATGGCATACGGACGCTGCTTTGTGAGGGCGGGCCGTCGCTTTATGGTGAGCTCCTCAAGAAACATCTAATTGATGAGGACTTTCGGACGATTTCGCTCCAAGTCTTGGGCAAGTCTACCAAGCCGGGGATCGACCGGCCGACGACGTACGGTGAGGTAAGTTATACGCCTGAATCTGCACCCTGGTTTAGATTGATAAGCATCCATTACGCTGTGCCTCACCACGCTTTCTTCCGTCTCCGCTATGAAGGCCCGAGAAAGTTTCAGGACTGACTGCTAAGAAACGTTGTTGGCCGGAAGCACATGTGCGTTTTCTTGGCCTATGCGGGCATGATCCGAGACATCGTGTTCATCATCGCGCAGGTTTTGAATCTGGTCGCAATCTGCGCGATCGTCATTTACGCAAGAAGGTATGAGAACAAATTTTGCATAATACACCGTAATCTTCTTCTTGACTCCTGAGTCAGATCGTCTCTCTCCTTCCTTTTGTTTTCGTTGGCTTCATCTTTTTTTTAGCCTTTATATGTTTCAGTGCTTGCCCTTTGTGAATTGCCACGTGGTCGGTCTTTTCACTCTTGATGATGTATTGAGGCTCGGCTCTTGAAGCATGATGCACATAGCCTTTGAACCGCACGGCAGAAATAACTTTCTTGACGATTACGCCACGAACTCTGCCGGCTTCTGAGTTCCATTCAACGTGGTCACCGCGCCTAAAGATTTTGGACATCGGACTTGCCTCGATTCAGGATCATTCGCACAGTGAAGATTTAGGGTCGAATCGATCATTTTGCTATGCCTTCCACGCCAATTTTTCCTGCGATGCGATAAGGGCGAGTCGACGGCCAATCGGCCAATCATTGGAACCTGCGTATCTGCGGGCATCTTAGGTTGCGAGAAATAACAAGTCAACGATTGCGGAGGCGATGGTCTACTTCATTCTTCAATAGCACGCCGGATAGGAGCCTGGATCCTTTGCGAATGGCACACTTTGGGTGCAGGATTGGGTGCAACTAAAGAGAGAAGAGTGCGAAGCGAGGTCTCGGCGAGCATCGCTTGCGCTCTAATCTTCTCGAACGCCGTTTCTGACCTGCGAGTAGCGCGTTTTCCCTGTCACGCAAAGTGGCCTACCGCAAACGCTACAAACACAAGCGAGACACATCACGGCTTAGCAAGCATGCCGCGAATTAGCCGATAGAGAACCAGTAACACGATCGCGCCGACAATTGACATGATAAAGCCGGCTGTTTGCCCCGCTCTGTACCAGCCAATGAGTTGACCTAAGTATGTCGCGAGAATGGATCCCGCGATTCCGAGAGCCATGGTGATCCAGATGCCGCCGGGGTCTTTTCCCGGCATCAACAGTTTCGCTATGGCACCCACGATAAGTCCAATGATCGCCTCCCAGAGAAGGCTCAACATGCGCATGCTCCTTTTCGCCTGTTTCCGCCCGACACGTATCGAGAGATCGATCAGGCCAGCAGCAATCGAAGCCGCCGAAACAGCAATCGGCTGGCGTTATCACAATCGCTACGATTCAAGCAGGCGCCGCACCGTCATGATACCGAGCGTCCATTCTTTGCGCCTCAGTTAGTAGCGGACTGGAAAGCCCTCATGCCTGCCGTTGTCGTTCCGCGACCTTTGCCAAAGCAATCGTCAACGCGGCCCCACCTAGAGTCTTTACCAGCGTGGTGTGCTGGGCATAGAAGTTGCTAACGGATTCGACGACCGAAGGATTCGCGTTCTGCGCATGAGTCGCGAGTTGCTGCACAGCTTCGGGAGAAAGCTTTTGGGCCTGCTCTGGCGTCAATTGCGGCGTGCCGGCACCAACTAACCCGGCCAGTCCCGCGCCGGACAGCACCTGCGTGAGCGTGCCGGGGCTCACGGAGGACAAGAGATGATTGATCATGCCCGCTTTTTGATCGCCCGTGGAATTGTTAAACAACGTCGAAAGCATTTGTCCAAAAGCCGGTGTCTTATCGGAATTGAACGCGGCTGTAAGGCCCTCGGCAATAGCACTTGGTGGAGCGGCCTGCGCCACTTCATCAAAGTGAGCGTGTACGTCCGGCGCAGGCTGAGCCGCTGCACCGCCAGACGTTGTGTACCGCTTAAGTAGATCCCCTACCTTATCTGTCCAAGTCATATGTTGCCTCCTCAATGAATTTGAAATGCGCCGCTTCTTGCTCCGCCATAACCTCTCCCTCTAGACCGTAGTTACTACCCCAGACAATGTTGTTATTGGTTCCTCGCCTCGAGGGACCCCACGCAGACACTTTGGGAGGCGAAGTACTGGATTCTCCATTCCAAGAACGACTCGGGCGGGAAGTGGGTAGGGATGGTGAAATTCGAGGAGAGCCTACACCGATGCTCACGTGAGCGCAATAGCAAACAGAGCTAACGCAGGTGAGCGATTGGCACCGGCCTCGGTGCAGTGACCGAATTGCTCCGCTCCCCGCCAGGTCAGTTTGAGATAACTTGGGAAGCCTTGTGCACTACCTCTCTATTTGCTCAATGGGATGAATTTCCCACCAGTGCGTGCCTACACCAGCGTCGTAGCGAGTGATGCCCTTCACCGTAATGGGCCTTCCGATTTGCGGCACATCGCAGGGAAGCTTGGGTATGCACTTGGCCACGATGCACCGCGTTCGATCCATGCCTTCTATTTTGGGGTTTTCGCAAATGCGAATGTCCGTGTCGCCGTCGTCCTCTTTAGCTATCTGAGTGACGAAGCCACCCACGGCAGCACGCGCGGACATTTTGTCGGACCAACGATTGGCGTCTTCGGCGACCAACTCACCAATGGTTAGTTCCGCATACATATTTTTAGTGGGTTGCTCCGCAGGTTTGGCTGGAGTGGTCGCTGGTTTTGCCGAGGACGTAGAACTCTTCTTCGAAGCTGGCTTGGGCTGTACGCTCTGACCAGCACATAGTGAGGGGAGAGCCAGCAATGCCACGGCCAAGATCCTAAAAGACGATTTCATTATGCACCTCGCCAAAAAGCTGCAGAGCAAATTCTAAGCTGCAGATACTGAACATGATAAATGTCCGCTGCGCGAAAAGCAGCGGATTGTGGAAGGGATAAATCCCAAACAGTACCTGGCCTTTAGTACAGGAGTACGCCGAGTGCGACTGCTTAGAAAATTGACCCATTTCAGTACGACGGCACGAAAAACGGACCAGACAAAGACACTGAGCATTTCCTTGTTTGCCGCAAGTGAGAGATGCCATCGTTCTGCCAATCCGAAATGGAATCGAGAGGAACCGGGTTGCCACATTTTGGGCGCAAACCGCAGGTTGGGAGCGAGTGGGTTCAACGTCTGTATACATCTTCCGACTGCATCCTCAGTCGCCCTTATAGTGGCCTACTGCAACGCTGAACTAGCGGTCGTGGGCACCGAGCCGTCCAAGGTGTAACGAATCACACTGGACTGATCGGAGTAGAACCCGCGCTGGCCCGTCGATCCAATGCCCAGCGGAATCGCCGTCACCGTGTAGGTGTTGTTGATCGTGGATCCACCCAGCGGGGCACCCGCGGCGCCGAACTGGTAGCCGGACTTTTGCTGGGTCACGCTCAGCAAGCTATCAATCAAGCAGGCGTTGGCGATCGTGGCAACCTGGCCGGGCGCACACGCTGCCGTCGTGCCACCGAGGTTCGCAAGAGTCGCCGCAAACCCTGTGTCGGGATAGGCGGCGGAATATGTCACCTCTGCTGTGTTGATCGTACGGACCGAGCCGACGGCCGAAGATTCATTGGCCGCCATGCGGGAACGCATCAGATTCGGAATAGCGATGGCCGCGATGATCAGGATGATTGCCACGACGATCAGCAGTTCGATAAGTGAAAAGCCCTTGTAGTTCCTCATAACACATCTCCTTGAACCCCACCTGTCTCAGCAGGGAAAAGGAAGTCAAATGAATAATTTGAAGATGCGCGTATGGTCCTAACGGGCTTGGCGTCCCACAGCATCTCGGAAATATTCCACTGAGCTTCCTTGCAGGCCTGCCGCGTGGTCTTCCCGTTCGCGATATCCACGTCAATCTGCCGCAGCAGCGTCACGATCTACTCCGGCTACCTTTTCGTCGGCATACCAACGTTCTTCCAGGGCGAATTCATTCACGCTCCCGCTGGTACAAAAACGCCAGTCACGACACAAAAAGCCGTCTATGAGATTGCCAGATTGTCCTTGCCTTGCCAATCTTTTCAGAATGCAACGATCCCCAGAGAGGGTAAAATATGGAAATCTCGAATTTGAATTGTACTTTCAGGCAACTCGCCCAATGGGGAGCCAACTTGAGGATTCGAACAAGAATATATGTTTCCACTCTCATCATGACCGGTCTGGGCGTGTCTTTCACCGGGTGCGGTTCTTCAGGTGCGAACTCTGGAAACCCTACCGCACCGACAGCGCCCACAAGCGCGGTCAACGTGCTGACGGTGCACAACGACAACGCGCGCACGGGACAGAACCTGAATGAGACCATTCTGACGACCAGCAATGTGAATTCCGCCAATTTCGGCAAATTGGTGACTTTTTCCGTGGACGGATTGGTGGACGCGGAGCCCCTCTATGTCTCGAACCTGACTGTCGCCGGAAGCGCGCACAACGTGGTGTTCGTCGTCACGGAGCATGATTCAGCGTATGCCTTCGACGCCGATACATTCTCGCAGCTATGGAAGGTCACGCTTCTCGGCTCGAATGAAACGACGAGTGACAATCGCGGATGCTTTCAGGTGACGCCCGAAATTGGAATCACTTCCACACCCGTGATTGACCCGACCGCGGGGGCGCATGGGACCATCTTTGCCGTAGCCATGTCCAAGGACAACAGCGGAAATTATCACCAGCGCCTGCACGCTCTCGATATCACAACGGGCGCGGAACTCACCGGCAGCCCGGTGACCATTCAGGCCAGTTTCCCCGGTACAGGAGAGAACAGCTCGAATGGAAGCGTGATATTCGATCCCGCGCAATACAAGGAGCGGGCAGGCTTGCTGTTGATGAATCACGTAATTTATACCAGCTGGGGATCGCACTGTGACTACCAGCCCTACAGCGGATGGCTCATCAGCTACAACGAATCCACCTTGCAGCAAGCAAGCGTGTTCAACGTTACCCCGAACGGGGGTGAAGGCGCGATCTGGATGTCAGGCGCGGGGCTTGCGGCAGATACCCTCGGAAATATTTATTTCCTCGATGCCAATGGAACGTTTGACGACACGCTCGATTCGAGCGGCTTTCCCGTCAATGGAGATTTCGGGAACGCATTTTTGAAGGTATCGACGAGCGGCAACACACTCGCCGTGGCCGACTATTTCACCATGTTCAATACCAACGCCGAATCCAACGTGGATGAGGATCTCGGTTCCGGAGGCGCGATGGTTCTGCCCGATCTGAAGGACACTTCGGGGAACACGTGGCATCTGGCCGTTGGCGCCGGCAAAGACGCGCACATTTACGTGGTGAATCGCGATTCGATGGGCAAATTCAACACGAACACGGACAACGCCATCTATCAGGAGATTGACGGTGCATTGAGCGGCGGCGTGTTTTCGATGCCGGCGTACTTCAACAACACGGTTTATTTCGGCGCGGTGGGAGATTCCTTGAAGGCCTTTTCGATCGCGAATGCGAAGCTCGGTACTTCAGCTGCTTCGAAAAGCGCGACCTCGTACGGTTATCCGGGAGCGTCTCCGAGCATTTCTGCGAATGGAACCTCGAATGGCCTTGTATGGGCCGTGCAGAATGGCAGCACAGGAGTGCTTCACGCGTACGATGCCACCAACCTTGCGAACGAGCTGTACAACAGCAATCAGGCGGCGAATAACCGCGATCAATTTTCGGACAACAAGTTCATCACGCCGATGATCGCTAACGGGAAAGTTTATGTTGGCACGCCCAACAGCGTCGTGGTTTTCGGCTTGTTGCAATAGCCATCCACTCTCGCTGCAACACCGGCGCATGCCCACGGCGTCCCCTTTCAACCTCCGGATGAACAGCAGCCAGTTAACAAGAATTTGCTTGGTTCCGATCCTTCAGCTAGCGCTCCCAGCATTCAAGCTCCAGCACCACCCTGCAAGCACTCCCGCAACTCCTTCCAAAACACCGCCACCGATTCGGCCCGTTGCTCCTCGACATGTGCAAACGCGCCTTCGAAAAACTCCTGCCATCGGAGTCGTGCATCCGGCAACAGCCCCGCCATCGGGGGAAAATTCACTCCCATGATCGCGCTTTGTTCCATCTCCAAACCCTCCCCCGCAAACGGAGTGTTCGCCAACGTCAGTCACAACAACTCGCCCAGATTGCTCGTCGAGATCTACACCGTCTGGTGCCAGCCCAAACAGCAGGTAGTAGCCCAGATAAACATTTCCTATGAGGCTGATGGCCGCGATGGCCACGGGGCGCCAGGGATATCGCGCGGAAACCACCGGAGTGGCGCGATTATAGGTTCATTCCCGGTCCTCTTTCCACAGATCGAACTGTCGCCACACATCCCCACTCGTGTGCTGTACCCAGCTGTGGGTACTGCCGCATATCGGCCCGCACACCGCCAAAGCCAAGGCGGCCTATCTGGATTTCCTGGCGGTGTGGAAAGAGCTGGAAATGATCCCGCGGGGGAGCCTTGCGGAAGCGGCTCGGCCGATTCATTGTGTTGTCAGTGGACGATAAGTTGGAAAAAACAGGACCAAGGGGCGACGTTTATCGGGACCTTTCCGAACCTTTGTTCGGTTTGAGCTCGTTTTCTAATGAGCCACAGGACCGCTGTCCGCATCAGAAATCATTTTATTTTTATCGTGCGCCGGTAACTTGTCGCGTGCCTCGTCCGGAGTTTGCCTGTCCTCTTTCAGGAGGCTGTTGAGCGTCGACTTGGAGTCATCCAAGGCGCCGACGGCTGACGCCAAGCACGAGTGCAGGAAAGCTTTCATTCCTTTGCGGAATTGTTCCGCCGCACGTTCAGCGGAACGCGTCACCTCTGTCTCGAGCAACTGGCACCGTGCGTCATAGGTAGCCCGACTTTCGGCGTCGAGCGAAGACAGCGCGGAAACGGCCCGTTCCTTCGTCTCCGCGAGCGCCATATTTGCATGCAGTTCCGCCTCCCGCCGGAATTCCTCCAGACCAGAATTCACCGCACTTTGCACAAGTACCTGAACTTCCGCCGAGCGCGCATTCAGCTTTAAGAGCGCCTCTTGTGTCACGCTCTGCACATTCTCAAGAAGTCGTTCGTAGCGGCGCTCCACAACGACGGCTGCCGCACTCTCAAAATCCGATGTCGCCTGGGTCACCGCTTCGTTCACGGGCACCGGAATCGGCTGTGCCATCTCTCGCCTCATCTTGTCCATATATTCTTGCGCATTCGCCAGCTCGCGGCGCAATTCGCCTGCCTGTTTTTCCAGGCGTTGCGCCGTTTCTTCCGCCCGGCCTCGATACATCTCCATGTCCGCCTTCCATTGCGCGGCCATTTCCCCGGCGGATTCGTCTCTTGCCGACAATTTCATTGCTTCTAGCCGCTTCGAGAGAAGCTCCTGCACCTCTTGGACGCTCGACCGGCGCGCATCCTCAATCGAACTGCGTGCCTGCCGAATTACATCGTTTACCTGCTTCGCCACCGCTGCATGCACCGCCTTCTCCGCCTCTTGTTGCAGTTTCCCTTGCAGCGCAGAAATCAGCCCGTCGGGTGTGACCGCGACGCGGGGAGGTTGCGGGGCGGCCTGCAACTTTTGGGTTGGGGGTCGAGGAGCGGACGACGACGGAGACGGGAAACTGGCGACCTCAGCCATCTTAGGCTCCGGTTTTATTTGGACCTCACCGAGGCCTGCTTTTTTCGTCGCAGATTCTGGCGCGGGACCAATCACCACTCCGGGGTGTTGGGCGGTCGACGTATTCGTTTCTTGGGCGCTCACCCAATCCGCCGGCGGCAGCAGAATCCCCCACACATTCGCTGGGGTTTCCAGTTCCACGCCAACCTGTTGGAGTTCGCGCAAACTCCCGGGGGGATTCACCGACCGAACCATCGCGCGTACTGTCGCAGGTTTTTCCTCGGAACCGATCAATCCCACCACCTGCAGCGTAACCCAGGTTCCAACGCCGTAATCATGGCGCGAGGGATACCGGCAACCATGCATATTTAGGCTGGCCGAGACCGTTCTCTCCATGAAGGGCTCTCCCATCCGATTCTGACCTAAGACGATCAGTGGGACGGATTTCTCGATGCGCGTGCTGCGGCGCGCCTTTGCTGCCACGAGAGTTCCAGGATTATTGACAACGGGCGATGGACTCACGAGACCTCCTAAGGAACGGATTTCCGGAAGTCATTCGGCTGGACGTATTTTGTATTTTAGACTTCCACGCCAGGCTATGATCGACTCAAATTGTCAGCGATTTCGCATCAGTAAAGGGCGGAGCTTAACCCTGTACAAGGTCCGGGAACGGTTCTTGGCGGTGACTACGTTCCGTATGCGGCGTCACTGAACACAGTGAATGGCTTGGCAGTAGAAAAGAGGGAACTGCTGACCGAGACGCTTTGCCGGTAAAGAAAAAAGCTCACCACAAAGCATCAGTATTCATTCGCGAGGCAAGGACGTTCGCGACTCGGCGTACAAGTTTTTCCTACGTTTACTTGCGGTGGTCGGCGTATTCAGCGGCTTCTTTCAGCTCGCGATCTGCAGCTTCGATGTGCTCTTTCGCCTTGGAGGCATGGCCTCCCAACTCATCTTTGTTGTCCTTCTGCGCTTCGTCCGTTTTTCCCCAAGCTTCCTGCAGGGCATGCTGTGCCGCCGCAAGATTGGAATGCCGATGTGGGTCAATATTTTCGACTGGTCTCTGCGCCAATAGCACGCCACCGCCAATCAATGCGACGCCCAACACACTACCGAGAAAAACATTTCTTCTGTTCATGAAGTCAGCTCCGTAAACAAATTTTGAAATAAGTCTGGACAGGCAGACTACGTTAGCCGGAATTTCCCTTTTTTGCAATTTCGCTGGCCAGGATTTTGCGCTTATTCTCTTGGTCTGCGTAACTGGTTCAGGCGTGAACTGGTTTATTTCAGAGGGATTAAGCAGGGTTCGTTTTGTAATTTTGAGTTTTGCGCGTTTGACACGCTGCAGATCGACAGATTATCGTGACGCTGAGTTGAATTACTTCTCGCACGTGAATAACCATTCCACCGACTTGCCAAATTCTCGACTCAAACGGGCGTTAGGCTCAGTACTATACAGTGAAAAATGTACAAAACCGCTTGGAAATAATTTCAAATATGGGTCAGGCTGGGTTTGACTCTAGGTTTCAATGCCGCTGTAAGTAGCTGACTTTAGAGCCTATAACAATTCTCATGGAATGGCCGCCTCATTGCCTTCGTCACTGGAAGTGCAAAACAACAAGAGGTGGTCAGTGGGATTGAATCTGACGTTAGGTGTTCGTCCAGAATCGGAGAGATTGATCCAAAAGCGTGGCCTTCCCACGCGCGAGAAGATGAACATCCTCCTGGTAGATGACCAGGACCACAAGCTACTCACCTACGAAGCCATTCTCGCAGAGCTCGGCGAGAATCTAATTAAAGCTCAATCCGCGAACGAAGCACTTAAATGCCTTCTAACAACTGACGTCGCGGTGGTGCTTTTGGACGTGAACATGACCGGTGTCAATGGCTTTCAGTTGGCGGAAACGATTCACCACCATCCTCGATTTTGGGACACGGCCATCATTTTCATCTCTGCAGTTCATCTGACAGACCTAGATAAGCTCAGAGGATATCAGCACGGGGGAGTTGACTATATCTCTGTCCCGATCATCCCAGAATTGCTCCGGGCGCGCGTCAAGGTTTTCGCAGAATTGCACCGCAAAACGCGCCAATTAGAATCCTTGAACCGTGGTATGCGCGATCTTTCGAGGCGTATGACTACGATGCAGGACGACGAGAGACGTCGAATTGCGCGCGAAATGCACGATGGCCTTGGCCAAGAACTCAGTGCCGCGAAGATGACCAACGACGGAATCCGAAAAGTCAACCAGTTGTCCGAAGCAAAGGCACGAGCGACAGAAGTCGGCGCGCTGATCGAAGGTGCGATTACTCAACTTCGGAGTATTTCTCATCTCTTGCATCCTCCTTTGCTAGAAGAAGCTGGATTACGTTCAGCTATTCAGTGGTATCTGGAAGGCCTTACAAAACGCTGCGGTATTCGCACATTCTTACAGGTAGAGCCGCCCAATTTCCCACGTCTTCCCGCCGATCTAGAGACCGCGTTGTACCGAATAATTCAAGAGGCTTTGACGAATGTCTTTCGACACTCGGGAGCAAAAAACGCATGGGTCGTGCTAGTAAGAGATGAAAATCAAGTATGCGTTTCCGTGCGCGACGATGGAAAGGGTATTCCCGAGGAGATTGTGATGCTTCAACCTGGAAGCGCCGGTGTCGGTATTGCAGGGATGAGACAACGCCTTAGCGAATTGCGTGGGGAATTGCGACTGCAAAATACCGACCCTGGAACGCTCGTTGAGGTGGTTGTACCTGCCGGCCGAGCAATATCTGCGACCGCTGCGTAGAATACATTCTCACTGGCGCGGTCAGGGTTCTTGCCACAACCTTGCCACAATTTTCATGGTCGAAACAATTTCAGCCTACACACCCGAATCGCTTACACTCACAGACGATAGCCGATTTTATCAATCCGCCTTTTTGTCTCCACATCCAGCTCGTCTATAAAATTTCTAAATCGAGGAACTTTTTCTTTAACAGCCAAATAGCGATAAGGCTTCGTCCTCGGAGGGACTACCCGTAAACGACTCAAAGCAACATCAACCCAAGCCGCAATGTGAGCGTGGCAGATTGCAAATAAAGCTGAGTTTCCTCCACATATTCCCCGAATGACAGAAATCGTGGCCCTGGCAAAGCCTCAAAAAAATCAGGATCGCCTTCGGCAAAGCCCTCGAATTCACGGAAGTTTTGCGCCAAATCGATACATAGATCGTCTGTGTTCTTATAAAGCCCCGAGATACCAGAAATCCTTTCTTCGCGAATGTTAATGTATGTCCGCCACCAAACCCAATTTGACAGCAATGAATCGAGAGGGTGACGATACACAAAAATCAAATCCGCGAATCCCGATCTGACCGATTGCAATATACGGCTCGTCACCTCGGGTAACCCTTGAGCGCGGGAAACATACTTCATTGTGGCATGACCGCTGTAGATCAAAGATGTCGGACCTGGATGGAAGCGGATGTCATCCCTGAGGTATTTCGCTCTCTGCCCAAGGTTCTTCAGCTTCAATTCAGTGATATACCAACGCCCGGTGCCGAACAGTCCAATAACATAGGCTGTTCTGTCGTCGCTCCGTAGATGAGGGACTCTCCAATCCCAGTCTCCCAAATAGCGGCGGACGGTCGCCGCTCGTTCGCCAGGGGATTTTTGCCCGAATCGGATGAGCTTCTCAAGTACCTGCATCTAGCTTCCTGCTCCAATCGCTAATGCACTAATTTCAGAGATGGCCGAGGACATATCAATAAGGGAAGTACCTGAGGTACCCATTAGCCCGGCATACCGGACATCTCCTAGAACTCCTTCGACCGCCGCGGCTCCGTGAACACTAGGAATGCTAGAATCCGGGGCAGGATGAACAGTTGTCCCAACTGCGGACACCAATGTTGAAGAGCGAAAAAGCGACAGAACAGAACGGAGAGTCGACAGTTCCACCGGTGTCATCTAGCCAGCCGGATCAGAGAATTCTGTCCCAATTATCTGTAATCATCCCGGCAAAAGATGAAGAAGGATGTATCGTGTCGACTGTGGAACATTTATTTGTGGAACTCAGGCTCAGGGATGTTCCGCACGAAATCCTAGTGGTCGACGATGGGAGTGTGGACAGTACCTGGCAAATACTAGAAGCGGCGAGAGAGAGAGTTCCGACGCTTGTACACATCCAAAATCCTGGGCCTCACGGTTTTGGTCGCGCAGTCGTCTGCGGTTTGGATCATATGAAGGGGGATGCAGCCGTCATCATGATGGCTGACGAATCGGATGACTGCCGAGATGTCGTTACGTATTGGAAGGTTCTAAATGAAGGATACGACTGCGTTTTTGGGAGCCGCTTTATCAAAGGGGGCGGCACAATCGATTATCCGTATTTGAAACTGAAGATCAATCGACTGGCTAACTTATTTTTGCGCGTGCTGTTTCGGATCAAGCTGAATGACACGACGAATGCGTTCAAGGCATACCGCCGAACTGTAATTGAAGGATGCAGGCCATTCTTGTCTCCGCATTTTAACCTGACCATTGAAATTCCCCTGAAGGCCATCGTCAGGGGATACAGCTGGAAAGTTGTTCCTACCACCTGGCGCAATCGCCGGACTGGCTCGCCGAAGCTCAAACTCAAAGAAATGGGTAGCCGCTATCTATTCATCTGTCTGTACGTGTGGCTCGAAAAGTACTTCAGCCGAGGGGATTATAAGAAGGACGAGTGACATGAAAAGCGCGGAAAAATAAGAACACTCGCGCGTGCGGCGGAGCCTTCTAAACAATTCTCCTCCTACATCGGTGGCGGCCGCCCCTTGCCGAATTCTCGACTGATCGCGAGCAGGACTTCCGGCCCGACGTCTCTCGTCTCGTTCCTTAGCGCCATGCTCGGCGGCGCTCAAGCGGCATTGGAATCATCACCGTTGGCCCTTCGGTCGAGACGAGCAGGTCAGTCACCCTCGGCTATCTGCGCGTTAATACTTACGAAAAATCAACGAGTTGCGCTGTCGGGAACAGAGATTATCCCACCAAATCAAACCAGATGCCGATAAAACGATGGAATCTGTACCACTCCCTTGCGAACTGGATCGCGCTAAGATCCTGGAGTCCACCCCGACGCGGGTGGTCGAGGGCGCCTCGATGGGTGCAACGGTGGCCGCAACTGTCAGTGATATTCTTCACCAACGGTGTCCCCGCTGTCGTTCCGGAAAGATATTCCACCACTCGGTCTTCCTCGGCTTCCCTAAGATGTTCCAACGTTGTTCCGTTTGCAATCTCCGCTTCGAACGGGAAGAAGGATACTTCTTGGGGGCCATGTATATCAGTTATGGCTTGGGCTTATTGGTGATCACGCTGATTGCCGCGCTGCTCTGGGCCGTTACGGGCTGGTGGATTACAAAAGACACTATCTGGGCGGTCGTGTTGTTCTTGCCGCTCGCTCCGTCGATAACCCTGTTTGCGCGTGTTCTTTGGATATATCTCGATCAGACTGTAGATCCAGATCGCAACTGACTCACACGCCCGCTTCCCATCTCACCTTCTGGTGATCGCGAGCAGGACTTCTCCCCGTGACCCGGGCAGAGCCTGCAAGGCGTCCGCCAACAGCGTCGCTTACCGAAACCAAACCTGGTCCAAGCGAGCTAACAGAGAAAAAATCAGGGAACTCCTTGCTCCTCTTGGCAGACTAATTCCCTCGGAACCTGGGTTAAATTCGGGCTGTGCTTTCAAGGGCCCGCTTCCGCTGCGTCGTGTTGGAGGCGCGTGGATTGTCAACTTTAGCATTTCCCGCCAGGACTGAATCACCTGTAAATACCATAAAAAATAATGACTTACAGAAATCGACCCACCCTAGCGACTGGGAATTTGGATCAACCGCAGCGGCGAGCTCCCTCGGTTCGTAAATGCGCGCTCGTCGATGCGGCACCCCGCCGGATGGGGCAGTGGCTATTCACCGGATCGCAGGAAGCACCGCTGATGCAGGGCATCACTGAATCGATGGCCGGCCGGGCTGCCATTCTGCAGCTTCTACCCTTCAGTGTAGCGGAAACTCCGAAGGTGAATCTGCTTCACGGTGGCTTTCCTGAAGTTCTCGCGCGCCCGAAGTCTCGTGGGCTGTGGTTTGCTTCCTACCTCCAGACATACTTGGAACGCGATGTCCGGGCAATCATGAACATACGCGACTTGGTGACCTTTCGTCGCTTTCTAGCGCTTCTAGCCAGCCGGCACGGCCAGATTCTCAATAAGACCGATCTTGCAGCGCCCCTCGGGGTTTCCGTCCCGACCGTTACCGAGTGGTTGCATATTCTCGAATTAACCGGCCAGATCATTGTTGTTCCCCCATACTTCGAGAATCTCGGAAAGCGGCTCATCAAGTCGCCGAAGGTCTATTGGGGTGATTCGGGCCTCGCTTGCTATCTTTTGGGAATAACGACGGAGGCCGAGCTTCGGCGCTCGCCCTTCTCGGGGCAACTGTTTGAGGGGATTGTAGCGGCGGAAATGCTCAAGGGCCAGGTAAACCGGGGAGCGAGAAAGGAACTCTATTACTTTCGTGATCAGCAGGGCCTAGAGGTCGATTTTCTTTTACCGCGACCGAACGCTGGACTCTGGCTCATTGAGTGCAAGGCTGGGAAAACCGTCCGGCCAGCCATGGCCG
The DNA here is from genome assembly GCA_963775865.1 of Candidatus Acidiferrales bacterium. GTDB lineage: Bacteria > Acidobacteriota > Terriglobia > Acidiferrales > UBA7541 > Acidiferrum. The sequence goes on from CAVZKU010000006.1 coordinate 480,800, forward strand.
CTCCCCTTCTTTCTTTGCGTCGCTCGTTGGGGAAACGTTCAGAGCGCCTGATTCTTGTACATCAAAAGTCCCGCTCGACTCCGGCCACTGCGGCCGTCGCCAGTGGAGTGGAAGCGCTTGATTTGGAGAGATTTGTCGCAGAGATCCACCACGACCCACGGCTCGGCCGTCCAAAAGGAAGGGTTGCCGACGAGCCGGAAGCTGAAGGCGCAGGGCGCGTTCATTCGTAGTCCGATAGGCTACAATATCGGGACGCATTGCCATGAAGTCTCCCCGTTTTCTATTGCTCGCCGCCAGCTTGCTGGCAGTCACCATCCTTGCGGAAGACAATCATCTTCAGCATTCAGATCCGGGACCTGATGAGGGTTTTGGCCGGGTTCACATGGATATTTCTTGCTCCGCAACCGTCGCCGTGGATTTCGACAGGGCCCTCGCTTTGTTGCACAACTTTTGGTACGTCCGCGCGCTGGAGCGATTCAATCAGATCCTAAAGAATGACCCCGGATGCGCAATGGCTTATTGGGGCGCGGCCATGACCTATAACCATCCCTTCTGGGATCCTCCGTCGCAATCCGACGAAACGGCGGCGTGGGCGCTGGTGCAGAAAGGGTTGTTGGCGCCGGAGGCTTCGCGCCGCGAGAAACTCTATCTTGCGGCGGTGGCCGCTCTCTACAAAGATGCTGGCACAGGAAGCAAATTAGCCCGCGACCAGAATTATCGCGACGCAATGGCGGTCGCCTACGCCCAATATCCCGACGACGAAACCACTCTGTTCTACGGATTGTCCATTCTCGGCGCGATTCCAGAAGGTTCCCACGGTTTCGCGCAGCAGGAGCAAGCTGCAAAACTCTTCGAGGCTGTCTATTCCCGTCATCCGGACCATCCTGGCGCTCTGCATTATCTGATCCATGCATACGACGACCCGGAGCACGCACAGCAAGGCCTAAAAGCAGCACGCGCCTATTCTCAGGCTGCGGCCGCTGTGCCTCACGCTCTGCATATGCCGTCGCACATCTTCACGCGACTCGGTTATTGGGATGAGTCGGCCGCAACAAATTTGAAAGGATGGGAAGTTTCGGAGGCTGATGTAAAACGAGCTGGCGAGTCCGGCGCTTACCGGGACTATCACAATCTGAATTATCTGGAATATGCATACCTCCAACTAGGGCGTTTTCGCGACGCGCAGCACACGGTGGACATTGTCGCGGCTCAATATCAGGAACTTCCCGACAAACGGACCGCCGCAGATACGCCGGAATTGGAGTCGCGGCACGTTCGCGGCCGCACCATATACGCGGTTCCGGACCGAGTGGTTTACGGATACTTCGACATGCTGACGCGGTTGTTGGTCGAAGCTGGGCGCTGGGAGGAAGCAGGCAAAATTCCACTGCTGGTTTCGTCGCGGGATTTTGTAGCGGTGAAGCTCCAATGGGAAGCGAAAGCCGCCGCGGTGCGAAGGGACGCAACAACGGCGAAGGTCGCCGCCACCAAGGTCGTCACTTTGTCTGAAGAGCCGGGTCAGCATCCTTTCGCCAAATTGATCATTACGTTGCAGGCGAAGGAAGCGGAAGCGTTTGCTGCTGAGGCCGGAGGCGACGCGGACAACGCCGTGATGAGGTTGAAAGAAGCGGTCACGATTGAGGATTCCATCGACGACTTGTCTCAGCCGCCTTATCCCGTCATTCCTGCAACGGAACTCTGCGGCAATCTCTTGCTTGACCTGAATCGACCTGCGGAAGCGGCGCCCTATTTTAGGAAAGCCTTGCAACGAACACCAAATCGTCCAAAGGCCATCTTTGGGTTGGCGCGAGCCGCCCAGGCCCAGGGTGACAACGCGACGGCCAGGGAACGTTACCAGGAATTTCTAAGTATCTGGAAAGATGCTGACCCCGATCGTCCTGAAGTCGCAGTAGCTAAGGAATTTCTCGCAAAAAAGCTCATCGGCGAGAAGTGAAATTCTCCGCGACGACAGCGCGAAAATCCCACTCTCCTACGATTGCGGGCGGATCACGGGTTATGCGGAAGCAAATCCAGGGGACCCGATTCGCGCCATTACTTGCGGCTGCCCGACGATACACCCGGAAGTTGGCGGGCGCGAGCGGCAATCCATGTACCCCTTATAGGTCCGTTTGAACTGCTCGGTGCAGCGTCCGCCCGTTCGTAAATACTTCGTGACTTTGCGGTTTCCATGCCTGCAATTTGGCGGCTTACTCAGATAGCAACCCGCCGTTTTTCCGCCTGACCTCGCTCCCAGAAACACTCGTAAAATCGGCTTGAGGGAATGCTGCTCTGGGTTCCCAGAACGAACAGGCTCGGCCAGAGCGCGCTTCAGTGTTAGTTCCGCCCAGCGCTTGGTCTTTGCGAATCAGAGAGCCATACATGATCCGCCTGCGATCTCCAAAAGATGCTCTCGCTCTAGTCGCCCTGTGCGGAGTCTATTTCGTCGCTGGAAAACTTGGTCTAAAGCTCGCCTTCGTTCACGCAAGCGCGACCGCGGTCTGGCCTTCCACCGGTATCGCACTTTTTGCATTTCTGATTTTCGGGTACCGCGTCTGGCCCGTGATCTTTACGGGTGCATTCCTAGTGAATTTGACCACCGCAGGGTCTGTCGCGACTTCCATCAGCATCGCCGCTGGAAACACTCTCGAAGGTGTAGTTGGCTGCTACTTGGTAACGCGCTTTGCCGGGGGCCGGCGCGCCTTTGACAAAGCGCAAGATATTTTCAAATTTGCCTTCCTTGCAGGAATGGTCAGCACGACAGTAAGCGCAACGGTCGGCGTCACGACCCTGGCCGTCGGTGGATTCGCTGACTGGACGATCTACGGGGCCATCTGGTCAACGTGGTGGCTGGGGGACGCCGTGGGCGCGGTAGTCGTCACTCCCTTCCTACTCCTGTGGAGGGAGGATCCCCGCCTGAACTGGACCCGCAGGCAGGCCATTGAGCTGGCCGTCTTGTTTCCGGGGCTATTTTTCACCGCCGGGATTGTATTCGGCGGGCGCTTTCACTCCGCGTTGAAGAATTATCCATTGGAATACCTTTGCATTCCATTTCTGATCTGGGCCGCGTTCCGTTTTGGCCGCCGAAAGACGGCAACGGCAATTTGCGTCTTGGCAGCGATTGCCGCTTGGGGCACTCTGCACGGATTTGGCCCATTTGCAAGAGAGTCTCAAAATACATCTCTGCTGTTGCTGCAAGCCTTTGTCGGCATCATGGCTGTGTTGAGTCTGGTTTTCGCTGCCGAAGTTACGGAACACAAGCGCTCGGTTGAACGCGTGAAGCAGATGGCGAAGAGGTTCGGGATTGCCGTCGAATCCGCCCCGAACGCCATGGTAATGATAGATCGACAAGGCCGGATTGCCTTGGTGAATTCTCAGGCAGTCAAAATGTTTGGTTACAACCGGGAAGAACTAATCGGGCAACCTGTTGAGGTGCTTATCCCCGTGCGGTTCCGGGGCGGACACCCAGGACACCGGATGGAATTTTCCTCCTCGCCCCAAGCCAGACCAATGGGCGCGGGCCGGGACCTCTATGCCGTGCGGAAGGATGGCAGCGAGTTTCCCGTCGAGATCGGGCTCAATCCTATCGAAACCGATGACGAGCTTCTGGTCATGAGCGCGATTGTGGACATCACGGAGCGCAAACGAGCCGAAGAACAGATCCGTCATCTCGCCGTGACCGATCCGCTCACCGGGCTTGCCAACTACCGGCGGCTTCTCGAGGTCCTCGACTCGGAAATCAAAAGGCACGGCCGCACCGGGCGATCCTTCGCGGTGTTGCTGCTTGATTTGGACAGGCTGAAGAAGATCAATGATGCCCATGGCCATCTTGTGGGAAGCCGCGCGCTCTGCCGGGTGGCAACCATTCTCCGGATTCATTGCCGCTCAATTGATACCCCGGCCCGATACGGAGGGGACGAATTCGTGCTCATTCTCCCTGAAACCGAGTCCGCTGCGGCTGTCCAGGTTGCGCAGCGCGTTTCTGAGCAAGTGAACAGTGATGGCGACGAGCCGTCCATCTCGGTGAGCATCGGTATAGCGGTATATCCACAAGATGGGAAAACAATTGATGAGCTGTTTGTGGCCGCTGACCGTGCCCTGTATCGTGATAAGGACTCTTCCAAAAGAAAATTACGTTTGTCGCGTTGACTACGAATTTCATCTCCTCGCGATCCGACCTCCTCGCGATCCGACCTCCTCGAACGCCGTTTCTGAATAGTTTCCGAGCTGCCAATTTGTTCAGAAATTTGCCCACATGGGATACCGTTAGGGGGGCTCCCCGCCAATGGGCGAAATAGGACCAGCAGCGGCTGAAAACTTCTAATATTCCCGTATTAGTGGCCAGTCATATAATCGCTTCGGAATACTTGGCCTAGATGTCTCTGATGAGACCGATACTGGTGCAAACGAAATTTATGATTCTCGCAGCTCTCCTCGGCGCACTCGCCCTGCCGGTGGTAGCGGGTGCCATCTACGAGGCCATCGGAACGTGGCGGGATCGACGGCGCTTTCCGCCCTCTGGGCGCCTCGTGCGAGTCAACAAGAGGCGAATGCACATCCACGTAACCGGCGAAGGCACACCGACCGTGGTCTTCGAATCAGGCATGGGAGCGTCCTGCCTGAGTTGGGCGCTGGTGCAGCCGAATGTGGCGCAGTTCACTCGCGCGGTAAGCTACGACCGTGGCGGGCACGGATGGAGCGATCCAACCCGCGAGCCGCGCACGGCACGGCAGATCGCGCAGGAGCTACACACACTGCTGGATGCAGGAGGTATGCCCGGGCCGTACGTTCTCGTTGGGCACTCATTCGGAGGATATGTGAACCTTGCGTTCGCTCACGCGTATCGCAATGAAATTGTTGGCATGGTGCTGGTGGATTCAATTCACCCCGCCGAATGGGAGAATCCGACCCCGGAGCAGTTACGCATTATCAAAGTGAGCCTGCGATATGCTTCGATTGCGGCGTGGCTCGCACGATTGGGTGTTGTTCGGCTTTGCCTCGCCCGGTTGGCCCGAGGTTCGCCCAAGCTGGGAAGGGCGGCCGTGAGGGCGTTCGGCGTCGACACGGCAGCTGCGGCACAACGAATTGTAGGTGATATTCGTAAGTTGCCTTCACCGATCCTGCCAATTGTCCGCTCTTTCTGGTCGCAGCCGAAGAATTTCATCAGCCTGGGACAGCACGTTGCCGCACTGCCGATCAGTGCCGCGCAAGCAGCTGCGGTCAGCTCACTCTGGGATTTGCCACTGGTCGTTCTTTCGGCAGAGCATCACCCGACACCGAACACCAACTGGCAACGCGAACTTGCACAGCTCTCTTCGCGTGGGCGGCATGTGGTTGCGAATGGCAGTGGACACTGGATCCATCTTGACCACCCCGAACTGGTCATCAGGGCAATTCGCGAAGTTGTCGCCACTGCATGTTCACTGAAGTACCCCTCGTCAAACCTTTGAAAAGAATTCTGTCACGGCCCATAGGATCCTTTTGTCCCCCCTAGACTGACCAATCTATCTGATGAAGTGGACGCGAGGATTATTGTCCAGCGATTCGCAAGAGGGGCAAGAACGAGTTCTCTGCCTCTCTCTCGTTCGTCAAAAAAGTCCAGTCAACTGCGTTTTCGTAACTCATGTTGATCAGCCATCGGAATTAGCCCTTGCCAACAACGAAGCGGACTTCGCCGCGCGGAGGTCAGCTTCCCAGATCCCCGTTTCCGGCCAACTTCAGACAGTCCGAGAGTTGATCGGCTCGGTAAACACTAGGGCGTTTATCGCGGGCAGTTCATCAAGGACAAAATGTTGCACTGCAATCTAGTGCGGGCCGAGGACAGTTCCACGCGCAGCTCGTTCCAGAACCGAAAAAGCGACGTTCCTTGGACAACGTAATCTCGGCCACCTTCCATTCGTATACTCTTAGAGATGGTCCCAGTACCTTGGGCAGCTCACATTTCACCCTTCGCAGGATTTGATAGGGTAATTGGACAAGTTTTTTCTACTGCCATGCTCGCTGTCAGCGACAATCTTGCCCAGTGCTTCAGCGCCTTGCGCGGCCACAAGCTCCGTGCTTCGCTCACAATCCTGGGACTGACTATGGGTGTGGCCACTCTCATCACGGTCATGACCATCGTGCAGGGTGCAAACCTTTATGTTGAGCAAAAGATCGCCAACCTCGGCACGAACGTGTTTCAGATCGCGCGCACGCCGTTTGCGGTAACGGACTTCGACATCATCATCAAAGCGCTGAAGTTCAAGAAGCTTGAACTTGAGGACATGACCGCAATCGCCGAGGGATGCGGCGCCTGCCAGGAAGTGGGCGCCAGCATGAGTACCAGTGTTCGGGCACGATCCGGCGACAAAGAGCTGCAGGACGTCAGCCTCTATGGCCAAACGGCAAACATGGTGGATATTGATTCGCGAAAGATCGAACTGGGACGCTACTTCAGTTCATCCGAAGCTGAACATCGAGCCAATGTTTGCTTGATCGGAGCCACTCTTATGCGGGAGCTCTTCCTCGGCGTGGATCCCATCGGTAGGTCGGTTCGTATCGGAAACGACGAATTCACGGTGGTCGGAGGGATGGAAAAGATCGGCAGCGTTCTCGGCCAGGACCAGGACAACTTCGTGATCGTCCCGCTACCTGTTTTTCTTCGCATTCAGGGAATACATTCCAGCATCACGATAAACGTCAAGACGAGCACAGGGAGCTTTGAAAAGGCGCAGGATCAGGCACATCTGATTTTGCGCTCGCGCCGTCATCTCTTGGGCAACATGGACGACGATTTTTTCATAGGCACCAAGGAAAGTTACATGGCCTTGTGGCGCAGTATCAGCTCGGCGTTTTTCGCTGTATTCATTATGGTGAGCGCCATCTCCGTGGTCATCGGCGGCATCGTGATCATGAACGTCATGCTGATGAGTGTGACCCTGCGGCGGAGAGAAATTGGCGTCCGGCGCGCCGTCGGTGCAACCCAGCGAGACATCCTGCGCCAGTTCATAGTGGAAAGCGTAATGCAATGCATTGTCGGAGGCCTCGCGGGGATCGCGCTGGGATTCCTGGTCGCGACTGCACTGCGCACTTATACGCCGTTCCCTGCCTCAGTACAAACCTGGGTGGCGGTGATGGGGGTATTCTTAAGTTCCGCGGTCGGGCTATTTTTCGGAATCTATCCGGCGTTGCGCGCATCACGGCTGGACCCGGTGGTCGCATTGAGGTCTGAGTGATGGGAGTCATGACGCTCGCTCAGGCCCGGGAAAATTTTCTTGCCGCGATGGAGACGTTGCGCTCATCGAAGGTGCGCACTGCTTTGACCGTGCTTGGCATCGTCATCGGCGTGTCCTCGGTTATCTCCATGGCGGCAATCATTCAAGGCTTGAACAAATTTGTGCAAGACAAAGTTGAGTCGCTCGGCTCGCGTACTTATTTTCTCACACGATTCCCCCCAGGGATGGACCCCGCACACATGCCGGAACACATCCGCGCACGCAAATATATCGAATACAACTATGCCGATTTCATCCGCCAAGCCGCTCCCGACGTGGCGATCGTGACCACCTCTGGTACCCGTGGTTTTTTCTTGGGGGATAGCAATCTGATTACCAGTGGGGACCATAGCGTCGAGAAGGTGATCGTGCGCGGCGCCGAACCGGAATACACGGAGGCCATTCCACTTTTTTCAGTTGCACAAGGCCGCTTCATCAGCACCTTCGACCAGGAGCACGCGCGTTCCGTCGTGGTACTGGGCGCAGCCATCAGCGAATCGCTCTTCCCTGGCACGGATGCTGTCGGCAAGACAGTGCGCATCAACGGCAGCCAGTACGAGGTCATCGGCGTTTTCGAGCACGACCAGGGCTTATTTCTCGGTCCGGGAGTCGACATCTTCGCCATCATCCCACTGAGCAACTTCAAGAAGCAGTACCCGGAAGCGAAAGAACTGATCATGATATTTACAGTCCCCAAGAATGGAAACGTCGACCTGGCACAAGGAGAAGTCATTCAAGCGATGCGCCGTTTACGCCGCCTCCCCGTGGACAAAGAAAATGATTTCGAGCTGAGCTCGCCGGACTTTCTGAGCAATCTATGGAATCAACTTACCGGCGCACTCGTGATCCTCACGACGGTGATCAGTTCGATAGGCTTGCTGGTGGGTGGCATAGGAGTGATGAACATCATGCTCATTTCCGTGACCGAGCGCACCCAGGAAATTGGCATACGCAAGGCTATCGGTGCTCGTCGTGCGGATATACGGTTGCAGTTTCTCCTGGAAGCCGTGGTCCTCACCCTCATGGGAGGTACTATCGGCATCTTTATAGGGGCGGTCATATCCACATTGGTCCGCACATTCGCGCCTTCGATTCCCGCAACTATTTCTTATCTATGGGTAACGATTGGTTTCGCGATCTCCGTCGGAGTGGGCTTGTTCTTCGGCTACTATCCCGCAAGAGTGGCGGCCAACCTCGATCCTATCGAGTGCCTGCGCTACGAATGAAAATCCTAGCGCTTCACTGTGGGAATAGCCGGCAAGGGCGCTCATAGTGCTGGGGTCCATTCGGAACTACTCTTCGCCCGTGAGTAACCATTCCAGCGACTTGCCAAATTCTCGAGTCAAACGGGCCCTAGGCACCAATGCTTAACTGAGCTTTCTACCTCGCCGTCTTCTCCTGTGGCGGAAATGCCTGACTGAGGGCGGCTACCACTAGCACTGCTGCTGGCTTGTGGTGCTCCTCAGGATGCTCGTTCAAATATTTCAGCACTGCATCTTTGAGTTGCTCCTGTTTCGCTTCTGCTGGCATTTCAATTATTGGCTTAGCGTTCCGAAGTTCGGTTGCAAGGACAACGCCATCCCTTACACCCTCGATGAAGGCTTCGCAGAACTGAAATCCAATCGTGCCAAATGGCATATTGCAGGAACGCAACAGTTCAGTTCCTTGGATGTCTGAGACGCCGACATTTTTTGTGGGAGGTGGAGCTTGGCCGGTTGTGTGGTCTACTTTCTGTCCATGAGCCACCAGCGAGAAGTATAAAAATGCGAGGCTGAGGAAACCCAATGCGGTTCTCTTCATGTAACGACTCCTGAGTATCTTCTGCACGGCGAGAATCACATTGTCACATCATGTTCCTGTGTATAGCCACCTCAGCGCTCAGTCGGCATCCTCGCTGCTGTCAGCCTCAACTGCGGAAGGCTTACCAAAAAGGTGCCAAGCTTCACGGTACTTTGAAAGCCAAGGGGGAGCAGTACTTCGTAGACGTCTTGACGACGGCCCCATTTTCCGCATACTTCACCAAGGCTACTGCCGCCAAGTTCTACGACCACTTCCGTTATGGCATTCTTCATCAGGCGGAAACCAAGTCGAGTTCAAAAGTTCGGCGTAACGGGCAGCTTGTACAATGGCCAACATACAGGCTCCAGCAAACCCTAATTGGGGGACTCCTGAGACCTGCTACCATCGGTTTGGCAACCAGAAGGGAGCAACAACATTGCGCTGGTACCAATATGTGGCTTACTTCTTCGGGGGCGCATTCCTCGCGAACGCCCTACCCCATTTCGGCAACGGAGTCTCGGGCCATGCTTTCCAGAGTCCCTTCGCATCACCACCCGGGGTCGGCTTGTCCTCCTCGATGGTCAATGTGCTATGGGGTCTGTTCAACCTTGCGGTCGGTTACCTACTCGTCTGTCGTGTCGGCAGCTTCAATTTGCGCAAGACCGAGCACGTGCTCGTCCTCGGGGCAGGCATACTTGTCATGTCGCTCATGCTTGCCCACGCATTCGGACGTTTCCACGGGGGGCTGTGAGCTTGCCTTTTCGATACTGCCCCGCGTTTACGTGATCGAGCCGTCGACGCATATCGGCGACTGGTACATCATCGAAGAATCCAATTTAGGCAATTAAGGCTTCTCAGTCTCGCTAACTCCCCAGAAGTGGGAGATTACTCCAATGCAGCTTCGAGGCGATTCCGGACGGGTAACGGGCAACTCTGACGTAACCCGATTAGGTAAGGGTTGCCGACGATACGCCCGGAAATCATCTTTCGCGTCCTACAAAACCGCTCTAGACTGCAGTCTACTTGTCGGGCAACGATATCGGCGATCTTGCAAAGGCACATGCGCTGATCGAGAAGAACACGAAGCGAACACTTGCCCCGTATGCAGGATTTTACGGCAATAGCTTCTTGGTTCCAGCTGAACTTTCATGTGGCACGTGGATTGAGATGGTCCAAAGGTAGGTTGGCCCTCCATCGAAGGTCGCATGGACTCAACGTAGTTGCCGGACAAGTCTAATCACGCCTGCCCGAGTTCGGGGGTTTCTCTGGCGCTCGCTCGCCGATTCCGGGCGAATCATGGGCTACCCCTTACATACTCCGGTAAGGGGAGGGTTCCCGCTCGAAACCCAGCATGCCATTAACCAGGCTTGTCCGAGTTGCACCTCCTATGATTTGACTTCGCCACAATACCTGTACCTCGAAGCACATGCACTTTTGGATCCCTGGACCCAAGAAAAGAATGTCTCCTCGAAAGTGCGGCTCTAAAATTGAGCAATGAACTCCATGATTTCGAGACAACTTGGGCTGAGTGCATGGGCGCGAGCGCTACTGAGTGCAGGTCTTGTTTGTATGGCTTCCTCGTTAGGGTTCGGGCAGACGCAGCCCTCGACGAATCGATCGAGGCCCTTTGGCCCTGACGCCTGTGGTCCGGCGGATCCTGCTTACATCCGCTCGGCAAACGAAACAGGTGGAGTACCGATGTTTTTGCAACGCTCCGAAGCAACCAAAACCTTTCACCTAGTACGCGAATCAACGAGGAACAACGTGTCAACGGTACTGTGGGCGACCGGAACGCTCAACGGCCAACCAAAAACCGTCAGAATTCCCGTGGACTCAGTGACCCAGAGAATTACATTCACGTTTTCGGTAGATACAAAGGGCAACGCGCTCAAGCTCAAGCTCACGCAACCTTCCGGGGGAGCAATTACGGAGGGTATGGCAAGCACAGAGGTCACGGAATTGAATTGCGGCCGCATTGTCACGGTGAGTTCGCCAGAAGCGGGAGAGTGGCGCGCAGAGATTACGGGCACAAGCAGGTACTGGCTGAGGACGCAGGCGCAGGGTGATATTTTTTTCGTCAGCACCGAATTTGTGAAGAGAGGAGGGCGTCCCGGTCACGAAGGACTGTTCCGGATACAGGGGGAGCCCGTTACAGGAACGCCGGCCATGCTGGAGGTCTCTCTCTCTGGCAGCGCAACGGAGACGACCGAGTTCTATCTCGTTACTGAAGAAGGCGAGGCCATTCAAAACTTGCAATTGCACGTGGTGAGTTCCGACCACCAATTTCTTGAGCTTGTCGGCAACGTCGACCTTCCGACCCTGCCATTCCGTGTTGCGGTGAGAGGAAATGACTTGAATGGCAAGCCATACCAGAGATTTTTTTCGAATCTATTTCACGCGGAGAGCGCGGAGGTCTCCCCACAGCTGGACTTTGACGAGTTGTCTCCGGGAAGCACCAAGCAGGTCGCGTTCACAGTACGAAACCTCGCCGTCCCGCGTACGTTCAAAATCACAGTGACGGACGCGCATCAGTTCGTGGGAAAGGTAGAACCGAAGGAGCTGAAATTAGGAGCGGGGGGACCGGAACCGTCCAGGTGGATTTAACTGTGCCGCAAGGAACAGCGCCGGGTGTCGGAGACAATGTTGTGTTCGTTGCTACAAGCGTCGCGGGGCCAGCCACGTCAAATTTCAGTGTTGTGCACTTTTCGGTTTCCTCGGCCGCAAGTCAGAACCTTCGTTGATTCGGAATTGCAGCATGCCTGGGACGACTGTGCCAGGCCTCGCTGATGAGCGGATGAATCGTCGATCTGACTTCATTGGTGGATAACGAGCAAGCAGGAAGTAATCCCAAGGGAAGGTTTGCCGACCACTCGGGAACTACCGGAGCAAACCTGCCCTACGTTCTGACTCGATCAGTGATATGTTGCAAACGCTAAGAACGTGAACCTCACGCACTTTCTGTTTCACCCTGATTGAACGCAACCAAATATAGGCCGAAAGGATCGCTGTGAACTGCTGTCGATTTTGTTGAAGGGGAAAGCCCAGGCATCTACTTGGCTTGTCTGCCGTGGTCCTGGCAGAGGGCGACCAGATCTGATATGTTCGCTTCGCCGACGCACATGACCGTATCTGCGGCACCCCAGTAAATCTTCACGGTTCCATCGGGCTCGGGAACGGCCCCACAGGTGAAGACTACATTGTGGACATATCCCGTTATTTCCCAGGGATCTTGCGGTTGCAAAATCCAAGAGTCGCCCACCCCGATGATCTTGGCCGGGTCCTGCAGGTCATGCAGAGCAACCCCTAGACGATAGACCGATCCATCCATCGTCTTGAAAACTCCGTGATAGATGGAAAGCCATCCCTGGTCCGTTTTGATCGGCGGCGCACCCGGACCGATCTTCATTTCGTCCCAGTGGTACGGGACCGGCCTCATGATGAGCTGAGATAGACCCCAGAAACATAAGTCAGGAGAATAGGAAATCCAGATTGACCAGGGAGAGATTTCAGAATGAGGACGGTCCAGCCGGGCATAGAGTCCATCAAACTTCTCGGGAAAGATCACCACATTCCGATAATCCGCCTCGGTGATGAGGGATACTCTTTCTACCTTACTGAAGTCCTTCGTCTTCGCTAGAGCGATCCGCACTCCATTGCGCGAGTAGGCGCTGTAGGTCATGATGTATTCCCCTTCCAGCAGAGTCACGCGTGGGTCTTCAACGCCGAACTCTTCATAGGCGGCAAATGGGCTGTCCCGCGCAGGAGTGAGAAAGGGCTGTGGATCGGCGATGAATTGAAATCCGTCGCGGCTGCGGGCCAAACCAAGGATCGACCGGCCCGTGCGCAAATGGGAACGGAAAAGCATAATGTATTCGTTCTTATGTTTGACAACCGCTGCGTTGTGAACTGTTTCCACCGGGTAGGGGATATCCTTCTTGGTCAGGATGGGGTTGTGGCTATAGCGTCTGACAATGTCCGCCTTCATGACTACCTCTTTTCTTTTTCTATCAATTCAAAAATCGTTGCGTAAACCTTTTCGTAGCCCTCCACCATAGTTTCGATAGAAAAGCATTGCTGGACGCGTTGACGGCACGCGCGACGATCGATTCCAGAAAGGCGGTCCAGCACCAGCACCGCTTCATTGACGTTATTGACCAGAAAGCCGGTCTGTCCGTCCTGGATCACCTCACGGCACGAGCCCAGATCCATGGCAATCACAGGCACCCCGGCGGCATTGGCTTCCGCCAGGACCAGACCAAATCGCTCGGGAATGGTGTTCAGATGAAGTAGCGCACAGGCCTGCGCGAACAATTCATTTTTTCCCGCTATCCCGACCGGCCCTATGTAGCAGATTTTTTGACCGTCAATGTGAGGCTTGAGCTTTTCCCGGTAATAAACTTCGTCCTGGATGATTCCTGCGATGATCATACGTCGGCCGCTCAGGCGCGCGACTTCAATGGCCAGATGCACGCCCTTATCCGGGTGAATTCGGCCTAGAAAGATCAGGTCATCGCCGCCGGATTCCTGCAACGGGTACAGCGAGAGGTCGATCCCGTTATAGACGGTTGCCAGGTAATTCAGTCCGGGCGCACGATCCGAATCGCTGATGGAAACGAAATATCCGTCCCCATACTTTTGATAGACGGGCATGATTCTGGGCGACGAGAACCCGTGGACGGTCGTGAGCACCGGCGTCGTGACCAACCGGGTGTAGGTCAACGCCATGAAATCGTAATGGCTGTGGATGAGGTCAAACTCAGCCGCATGCTCGAACGCTTCAGAGATGTGGAGGTACTCAGCCACTTTGGGATCGCCAGAGGGATCCTCCTCATATCCCCGGTCCACGACGGCATGCAGATGAGCGCGGGTCACAGAATCCCTGGTAGCGAACAAGGTTACATCCCAGCCCCGTGCAACCAGCCCTTCGGTAATGTTGCTAGCCACCGTCTCCCAGGCACCATAGTGCAGGGGAGGCGTTCGCCAGGCTACCGGCGATAGCATCGCCACTCTTCTCTTGTTGCTGGTAACGGTCATGCTGTTCAGCAACCTTCCGGATGCATGGCGGCCAGGACCTCAGCAAGCGGCACAGTAGCAAAACCAGTAGCGTGATCGGCCATAGCATAAGGGATGATCAATTCATCTTTGTGGACGAGAGCTCCACAGGTGTAAACAACATTAGGCACGTAGCCTACGCGTTCGCTCTCGCTGGGTTTGATCAGGGGTTCCCGCAGTCGTCCGACAACTTTGCTCGGATCATTGCGATCAAGTAGGAACGCGCCGATGCAGTACTTGCGCACGGGGCCAACTCCGTGGCTCAGGACCAACCAGCCAGCATCGGTCTCGATGGGGGATCCGCAGTTCCCGAGCTGTACCAGTTCCCACGGGAAAACAGGTTTAAGGACCAATTTGCGTTCATTCCAGAAGTGGACGTTGTCGGAAAACATGATGTAGACGTTCTCGTTGTCCTGGCGGGAGAGCATGGCATAAAAGCTGTTGATTTTCCGGGGAAAGAAGGCCATGCCTTTGTTCTCAGCGGCCGGACCATTCAAGGTAATGAATCGGAAAAGGAGGAAGTCAGACGTTTCTACCAACTCCGGCATGATCACTCTGCCATCGAAGGCAGTAAATGTGGCGTAGTAAATGTGAGTGCCGTCATCGTTCTTGAAACAAACAAACCGTGCGTCCTCAATACCGTTCCGCTGCGAGGGAGTGGCCGGGAAAATAATGCGCTCAGACAACTGCTGGTCTGGCTGGAACTGCACTTGGTAATTGGAGCAAGCGAGCATCCAAATTCCCTGTGCGACGTTCTGATCGTGGTACACCATTCCATCCGACAGGCGGAACTCCTTCAGGCGAAACTGGTTCACTTCGGCTTCCAGATTGGCGCGCAACTCTTCTAGCCCAAACGACTCCCCGAGTTTGTTCATCACCCGCTGGCTGAATTCGCTGGTCAATCCCAGCTCAACGAGTTTTCGCATGAACAGCGCCTTCTCGTACCGTAGGTTGGGGATTTGGCGCGGCTCGGTGAGGAAGCCAGTTGGCGTTAGCACTTCAATCCGATGATCGGGATGGATGACACCAGTCCGAAAGGTGATGGAAGAAATGTGCCCTTCGCCGGTCGCGCGCAAGCTGAGAACAAAACGCAGCGCGCCGGCCGGCAGGTCTGTCTGGTCAGGGTGCGGAACGATGGATGGGTTGAACAGCGCGGCAGATTCTAACGAGTATTCGGCCAGGAAATAGGAACCGATCAACAGCTGTCTTGGTTCAGAAAGTTCCCCGTTCGTCGGCAGCAACTCGCGGACCTGTTCAAAGCGGTGTCGAAAGAGTTTGTAGATCTGTTGGTGGCGCTTTGAGAATTCAGCGGAGACTTCGTCCAGAAGGAGGCCGACTTGGTCATCCGGGAGCAACATGATCCTGGCTACGATGCCACGCACCCGCCGAGCGTCACCCGGACTGAATGGCCGCAAAAGAACGCGTGACTGGTCGGGCCTGAGAATGACGGAGGTACGTTTAAGTTGTATTGACATAGTCTGATTGTTCCAGGAAAACGAGGACAAGACGCAAATATTCTTCTGCGACGGCAATCGGTTCCTTAAAGCTGGTGTGCCCATTCTGCGCCAGACGCATTTCCGCCAATGAGAGTAGGAAGGCTAGAGTGGATTCCGCTCCCTGGTTGCCGCTAACCCGGTCCACGTGCAAGCCATCGCGGCAGCCACCGGTTTTGGGAGAGTTCCCAGCCCAGATCATTCCAGCCGAGGAACCAGTCGAAAGCGCGTTGCGCCTGTTCAATTGGCTGCTGGTCAAAATCGGCCGCACCCGACCGGCCTGATAGAACCCGTGGGTGCCAATGGACCGGAAGTGACCCTGCTGGGAGATCTGCAATTCCGTCAGCCAGCACAGAGCCTCCAGCCTCAAATGACAGTCGAAGGCTTACGGGACCACGCGTTTTTTGTTAAGTCGGCGATTGTTGCCGAGTGACGGGCAACTCTTCCCTAATCTTGTAATGGAAGGGTTGCCGACAATCCACCCGGAACAAGAACCAATGGCTCCTCGATGAGCGCATTGGTCGCTAACGGGAGCGTGCCGATCACACATCGCACGTCCGGAGACTCTGATGCTTGTCCACAGGCCAACCCCGGCCATGATACTGATCGGATAGGCAACGACATTGCCGATAGTGTTTCTGCGATAGGAACATGTGGCAGCCCCGTTCCGGGTGCAGGACGATCACCTCGGCCTTTACGGCAAAGACACCAATAGGTCCGCAATCTCGTGTCCTCGCTTCAGGGGCGTTAGGCAACGCCGTCAACGGATTCCGGCAAATTCAGAGAAGCCGCGAGCTGCTTCCTCGCTCGAAAGAGCCTCGTTCTGACCGCGCTGGGACTCACATTAAGTTTCTCGCTGGTCTCTTCCGTGGTATACCCCCACACCCCGCAAAACAGCAATGCCGCCCGTTGCGGCGCGGAAAGCTGCGATACCTTTTGGAAAAGAGCCATGGCCGACTGCTTGTTTGCAAAAGCTTGTTCCGGATCCGCTCCGGGATGCGGAACCGTGTCCAATACTTCCTCTTGTTCTTCGTCAGATTGCCGCACAGACAAGTTGGTTGCCGGATTTTTTCTCTTTCGCAGTATGCTCACAGCTTCGTTAACAAGAATCCGCACCAGCCAACTGCGAAACGCACCTTCGTGCTTGAATCCCGTGAGCTTGCAAAACGCCAGGAGGGAACAGTTTTGCACCGCATCCTCCGCTTCCTCACAATTGCGCAAAATCCGATAGGCCAGGCGGTAAAGCAGCGAGCGATAACGCGCAAACAGGATGTCGAAGGCTTCCCGGTCTCCCTGCAGCCCGTTCGAGATCAAATTGTCGTCGTCCAGATGTGATTCCATTAAGCCTTCAGCGATCATGGAGTTCTCCTTGAGATCTTAGCAAACTCATCGCGACGGACGGGTCGTAATCGTCGGGGCGGTGAATAGCAACCAAATACTGCGTCATGATTTCTCCTTCTCCTGTAACGGTCTTCGGGCGGGCCGGTTGCCCTGCCTTCACTATATAGACGAACGGCCGGACCGGAATTCGACAAATCGTCCAAGAAATTTTGTTTCTTCCGCACTTTAGAACTATGCTTTAGGCCTCGTCATCTCAATATCCGCATCGGCTTCTGACGAGTCTTTTTTAATTCAAGCGAATCCGCTCTTGCAGGAATTGCCGCTCTGGTTCCTGTTGGGTCAGCGCCAGAGCTTTCTCATAAGAGGACCGAGCCTCGGCTGTCCTGCCGAGCCTGCGGTACATATCTGCACTGGCGGAATGCGCCAGGTAATAATTCGCCATGTTCCAACACCGCGTCGATATGCGCCAGACCGGCCTCTGGACCATCGCACATTGCAATGGCCACAGCACGATTGAGCTGTACAACCGGCGAAGGCTAACTAACTATCACAATCTGAATTATCTGGAATATGCATACCTCCAACTAGGGCGTTTTCGCGACGCGCAGCACACGTGCCGTAATGGAAGAAAAAGTTTCGGGAGACTCTGGCTGACGCGGGGAGCTGTCAACACACGTGGTGCGCATCGGTAAGCCGTGCGATTCCCGGAAATGGCCTCGCCCGTGAGTAACCATTCCAGCGATTTGCCAAATTCTCGACTGATCGCGAGCAGGACTTCCGCTCCGACTTCGTTGCGTCCGTGCTCGACGGCACACAGGTAGCTCTGGCTACCGCCAATCCGACTCGCAAAATCTGCTTGCGCAATATCGAGCCCCACAGACCCGCTCCCTTTCATGCTCCTTGCGGGCTGGCCACTACCCAGCGGGTTCAAAGATACAATCACAACCGGATAAGCAGCTATTCTTCACCGGTCAGCAACCACTCTATCGACTTGCCAAACTCACGACTAATTGCGAGCAGGACTTCTGCTCCGATTTCTCCTTCACCGGGCTCGATAGTTTACAAATAACCGTGGCTGACTTCCACTCGGTGCGCCAAGTCCGCCTTCGTCGTATCAAACCCTCTGAGGTTCTTTACGCGAGTGCCTTTTTCAGGAACTCAATCGTCCTCTCCCAGGCAGCCATTGCGGATACCGCGTCATACACCTGGGGACGGGCTTCGTTCATAAAGGCGTGTTGCGCGTCGTAGCGATAGAGCTCGTACGGTGATTTCGACTGTTTGAGCGCGGCCTCCACTTCATTCACCTTGGCGGGCGTACACCAGTCATCTTTTTTCGCAAAGTGGCAAATCAGGGGCATTTTGATTTTCTTCAACTCGGCGAGGTCAAGGGCCGGAATGCCATAGAAGCAGGCGCCAGCATCCATCTCCGGCACGCGGAGAGCCGCCAGGATGGTCAAGGCACCACCCATGCAGAACCCGCCCACGGCCACCTTGGTCGATGATTGTTTCAGGTACTGTACGGCGCCGCGGATATCTTGACCGGCGGCATCAGGAAAGTTGAGGTTCGCCATCAGGTGGTTCGCTTCGTCGCTGGACGTGGCGATCTTGCCTCGGAAGAGATCCGGCACCAGCGCCCGGTAACCGGCAACGGCGAGTCGATCCGCAGTTTTTCTGATTTGATCGTTGAGTCCCCACCACTCCTGGATGACCACAAAGCCAGGCGCGCTCGATCCTGTCTTGGGAGCCACCAGATAGCCAGGGCAGGTCTTTCCGTCCGGTCGATTGATTCGAGTTTTTCTGCAGACCGCACGAAGCCTATTGGCCCCGGCGCTTGGGCGTCATCACGTAATGAGGGATTTTCTATTTCCTCCCGATGATCCGAAAACCTTGCGAGCAGCCGATTTGGTTTTTGCAGATTCCATAACACGCTATCGTCATTGTGGGAAGCGAGAGAAGAGTTTCTGAGCGAGTGGCCACTCGGAAGTTATCATCAGCGGCTACCTGGATGTGAATAGTCGGCTTTTCGTTGAAGTGATCCGCGTGCGCAGTTCCCACAGCGAGGACGGGGAAATTCTAAATCCATTCGCTCACATACAATATTGAGCACATTCTGTCCCTTTAGCACTAGTGGCCCATAGCTATACGCGCTTCCGCCTGCCAGGCTGTTGGCGTTGGCATTTGACTGCGGTGCGTGGCGGAAAGCGGCAGCGGAGCGAGTCGAATCGGGTAGCGAGCTGCCATTCCTTTCCTATCCTTCTTGGTTATTGTCTCTGAAGTTTCTCAACAAGGAGACGCGTCCATGAGCTTTCTAACGAGGGCCACGGTGGCTGCTTTCTTCGTGTTCGCACTGCTTTCCGCGGCGCGAGCGCAGGCACCGGTACAAACGTCGACCCAGGCGACAGCACTGCCGCCTGACAACGACTTTTATTCTGTTCGCGAATCCGCCGCTGCGGGAGATGCGCAGGCGCAGTTCGCCCTCGGGAACCATTATTTTAGCGGCGTCGGCGTTCCTCAGGACTACGGTCAGGCGCTCCTCTGGTTTACGAAGTCCGCGAACCAGGGCTTTGCTCCGGCTCAAAATCAACTGGGCTACATGTACCAACATAAGTTTGGCGTGCCGCGGGATTATAAGCGAGCCGTAGCCTACTATCGTTCCGCAGCGAAGCAGGGCTATGTGCTGGGGCAATATAATGTGGGCGGCATGTTCGAGGATGGGGTTGGCGTCAAGCGTGATTACAAACAGGCCTTTGATTGGTACCGCAAAGCGGCGGACCAAAATCTGCCGCAGGCGGAAAAGCAGGTCGGCTACTTTTACCAGTGCGGATATGGAGTGAAGCAGGACTATGTTCAAGCGCATGCCTGGTATCTCCGCGCGGCGGGACACGGCAACTCCGACGCCGAAAACCAGTTAGGCTTCTTCGCTGAAGAAGGATGGGGCCAGCCGAAGAATTACGCCGAGGCTCTTGCCTGGTTTTACAAAGCCGCGGAACATGGCAGCAACGACGCCGAGGAAAACATCGGCTATATGTTTCAAAATGGCCTCGGCGTGCAAACCGATTATGCCAAGGCCATGTCTTGGTTCGTCGAAGCTGCGGCGCACGGCAACAGCAACGCAGAAAATCAGCTTGGTTGGATGTATCAGTTCGGCCAAGGCGTAAAGCCCGACGACGCCAGAGCCGTGACTTGGTACCGCATGTCTGCCGATCTGGGCAATCGGCGCGGCGCCATCAATCTCGACGCTTTCAAAAATGTGCTCGAGATTCGCGGCCCGGGAAATTGGGACGCCGCCAACACCACCGTCACCGATGCTGCCATCGCCCGCGCTCGGCGCTGGGCCAACATCCAGGATCTGCAGCGCCGCATTGCCGGATTGGAAGGCGACGCACAAGACCAAGACGATCTTGCCAACCAACTCGAACATACCGGCAAAGGCAAAAACGACGCCATCTCCAAGCTTTTCAATGCGGCCGGCAGCGTCCCCGCCGTCAAGTACCATGCCGAGGCGGCAAAGTATCGCGCCGAAGCGGCGCGCCTGCGCGAAGAACTGGCTCAACTCGAAAACCAACCCCAACCGACTGCCAGCGTTCTTACTCCCTAACGTCTTTCCCGCTCGCGTGCCGGAACGCGGTTTCGTACTTTCCCGATACTGCGGGTCAAATGATTTACGAGATCCTTCCCGTATGACGGGCAACTCTGACGTAATGCGATTAGGTAAGGGTTGCCGACCATCCGGGAGTATCATCTGCATCTGATACTAACGAGGTGCCGGGATCGACATCGTGCACGTTCATGTCTAGACTTCACCGACGAGGTGCGCAAGAGTTTCGTGAGCGACAGCGCGCTAAACGCGGATCGCCCGGCCCTTAACTGCGAAAAGAGGAGAGCGCGTCATGGCAACTTCTTCCACGGGAACACCGGGCAGCCCTTCTGATTGGGGATCGGATTTTTTCGGCACCCTCAATGAAATGCCATCTGAGCCGGTTATTGGGATCGGCCATATCCTGGAGGCCATGAGCACGCTTCCCGCCTTTCGCGATGCGCGCTATTGGGCACTGCGAAATCTCGGGTTATCTCAAGGATCCGCGGTAATCGAGGCTGGCTGCGGCAACGCTGCGGCTCTCTCAGACATCCTGTCAACTGTTGGGACAAGGGGGCGGGTGCTCGGCATCGACCCGACCAAGGCCTTCATTGAAAGCGCTCGCACACGCGGGGGGCAGCTCGGCGCGAGTAACGTGCGATTTGAAGTGGGCGACATTCGAGCGATCCCGTCTGCGGATGGCGAGTTCGACGCTGTATTCTGCGACAAGGTGCTGATCCATGCGGGTTTTGTTTTCCTTGGCGTTCTTGGTGCCTCGGTGGCTATTCCTCGCGTAACGCCCGCATCGGATCCACTTGCGTCGCGCGGCGGGCGGGGAGAAAACTCGCGGCCAGCGCGACCAAGCACAGGAATATCGTTGACCCCGCCATAATCCCCGGGTCGGCCGGGCTGATGCCAGTAAGCATGCCGGCAACGACCTTGCGGGTCACCAGCGCGACAACCACGCCAGTCAGCACGCCCCCGAGCGCCAGCAGCATCCCACGCCGCACGATCATTGCCAGCACGTCGAATGGCTCTGCGCCCAATGCTATGCGGATGCCGATCTCGTGGGTGCGCTGCGTTACGGCATACGCCATCACGCTGTACAATCCGGTGGCCGCGAGCATCAGCGCCAGCGCGCCCAGCACGCTGAGTAATAGCGCGGCCGCGCGCTGCGCAAACAACGGACCTTCAGTGTAGGTAACTAGGGTCATCGGATGCACGACAAGGATCGCGGCATCCACCTCGGCGGCTAGTCCCCGCAGCGCCGCCACCACGCTCATGGGATCCTTGCTTGTGGTGCGCGCAAAGAACGCGACGCCGACTCCCTGTGGTGGCAAGCCGATCTGCGGAATCGGTGCGTAGAAGAACGGTCGCCGCGGCTCGGTGAGGTAGTAATACTTGGTGTCGCGTGCCACGCCCACAACCGTACGCCATTTCCCTCCGAAACGGATCCGCCGCCCCATCGCGCTGCGGCCCTCGTAGTACCGCTGCTCGAATGCCTGGTTAACGATCATCACGGGGGCACCGCTCGCATCATCGCGCGCGTCGAAGTCGCGGCCCTCCGCCAGCGGCATTCGCAGCGTCGCGAAGTATCCCGGCGACACCAGGGCGCGCGGCATGTCCATGTCCTCGCCGGGCGCGGGCGCGTATCCTTCGATCGTCAAGCTCCAGGTTGGCCCCAGGCCGAATCCCAAAGGAATTAAGTCGGCGAAGCTCGCAGCCGTCACTCCCGGCAATTGCTCCACGCGCTTCCGCAGACGCTCGAAAACTTGTATCTGCTGTTGCTCCGAAGACTCTGCGGCAAGATAGGCGCGCCACAACACTACGTTCTTCGGATCGAATCCCGGATTGAGTGCGCGCGCATTGTGGAAACTGCGCGTGAACAGTCCCGCGCCCACTAGTCCCACCATCGCCAATCCCACTTCCGCCACCACAAACAGGTCGCGCAGGCGATGCGTGTGCGATCCCGCCGTGGAGCTACGCCCACTTTCCTTGAGCGTTTCGTTCAACCGGCCGAGAATGGCATGCCAGGCCGGGGTGATTCCCGCTAGCCATGCGGCTGCCACGCAAACCAGCATCGTGAAACCCGCGACTTGCCAGTTCATCGTGATATCTAGGCGAAAGGCGAGGCCCAGGTCCGGCATAATGTACTTGAGCGTGTTCATGAGCCACAAAGATAGCGGCAGGCTGGCCATGGCAGCCAGTGCGGCGAGCAGCAGCGTTTCCGTGAGGAGTTGGCGCACCACCCGCCCGGCCCCGGCGCCCATGGCCATGCGGATGGCAATCTCGTGCTGCCGCGTGGCAGATCTCGCCAGCAACAGGTTGGACACATTGACGCATGAAATCGCCAGCACCAATAGCGACGTCGCCATCAGGATGCGCAGCGGAGCGCCCAGAAACGCCTGTACGCCAGCGTTCGCTTGGCTTTCTGGCAGCAGCTTGACGCTCATATGCCGGTTCGTTTCCGGGTAGGTGTGCTCCAACTGTAACGCCAGCGCTTGCATCTCGCCATTCGCCTGCGCCAGCGTGGCTCCCTGCTTCAGCCTCGCGAACGACTGCCAAGGTCGGCAACCGCGTTCCGTTAGGCAACCCAAGTCGATGACGCCCAGTGCCGGGCCCATCGTCATGGGGACCCATAAATCTGCATTGACGCCTCGGATTGACCCTTCGAACTCCGGGGCTGTTACGCCAATCACGGTCAGCTCGTGCCCGTTGACGCGCATCGCGCGGCCCACAATCGCGGCATCGGCATGGAGATACCTGCGCCAGAACCGGTCGCCGACCACAACGGCGGGATACGAGCCCGCCTGATCACCGAATTCCCGGGCCGCAAACAAGCGTCCCAGTTCCGGGCGGACTCCCAGCACGTCGAAGTAGTCGGATGCCACCGTTTCTCCAAGCACGCGCTCTGCGTGATCGAGCGGCCCGACGAAGAAAGGAAGCAGATCCCACGTGACGGTGATCCCCTCGAGCGACTTGGAGTGATCACGATAGTCGCGGTAGTCCAGGATGGAAATATTGTGGCCTTCCCCGGATCGCTCATTGCTTTCAACCGCCACGAGTCGCCCGCTGGCGTGAGTGCCTGGCAGCGGGCTGAGCAGCACGGCACGAATC
Organism: Candidatus Acidiferrales bacterium; assembly: GCA_963775865.1. Taxonomy (GTDB): domain Bacteria; phylum Acidobacteriota; class Terriglobia; order Acidiferrales; family UBA7541; genus Acidiferrum. Next base: position 504,409 of record CAVZKU010000006.1, read on the forward strand.
CAACTGAAGACGGTGGTATTGGCGGCAATCCCTAACGCCAAGGTAAGAACGGTGAGCGCAGCGAAGCCGGGACTATTGCGCAGCATGCGCCAACCGTAACGGAAGTCGTACCAAAGCAATCCCATTGTCATCCACAGGGCGGAAGTATAAGCGAGCACGTCGATTGCCAGGCCGCAAGCGATTGATTTTCCGGGAGGATCGCCAGTCCGGGTGGGTGAAATGGCGACGGTTCTGCGTGAGACGGCACGAGTTCGTCAGCGGACCGGGGAACAGATGTGTGAGCAGTTTGGAGGCGCGAGTTCACAAGCGGCAACTGCTTGTTGGATCGACCGTGTAATTCGCGAATGACGGGCAACTCCAGAAACTTAATTGACAACTCTCGTAAGAGGAATGAGTTGCATATTGAGAGCGGCGGCCTGTTTTGCGATTCGTTGAAGTTGTTGGTATCTGGCTTCGTAGAATGCAATTCCACGGTCGACGTAGTCATTGCCAAACTTCAGCATGCTGTAGACCAGACGTGCGAGCATGGCAAACCGGAAGTTGGCTCGAAACGGCGTTCGCGGAGATGAGAACGCAATCGACTTTCTATGAAACCCACATCGGGAATTCGGGACAGTTTGCAGAATTGGTCCTATCGAAACCGTCGATTTGCAGGGTGGATTTGTAGTACCAGCTTTCGGGGACGCGCATGCTCACTTTCCCAGCACAGAGCAAAACTTCGAGGTGGCAAACCGTGCCTTTCTTCAAGCTGGCGCGTTCTACGTTCTAAATGCAGGCGGAAATGCGGAAAAGGAGAATCCCCTGCGTTCGAAGCTGGGCACGCCAGCCACGGTTGACGTGATTTTTGCCCACAGCGTTTTCACATGTCGAGGCGGACACCCGCAGCCCTATCTATAATATCTGAACGAGCATGGTGTCGAGTTCGGAGTACCTTTTGCCAAAACCAAACTGGAGGATAACTATTTTCGTACCATCGATTCCGTAGCAGACATCGACCGGAAATGGCCGCAGTTTCTTTCTACAATACCCGACTTTGTAAAACTGATCTTCGTATATTCGGAACTGTATCAGACGAGCGACGGTGGCGAGAGGAGTATGGGACTGAGACCCGACCTTGCGGCGGAAATTGTCCACAGGGCCAAGGCCGCAGGCCTGAGAACGGGCGCTCATATTGAGGACGCCTCAGACTTTCACAATGCGCTCGCGTCTGGAGTCGATGTGATTATGCATCTTCCGGCCTTTCCAGACCCCCTGGACCGGCAGGCGGCTTACCGGAATAAATCGAACTGGGAGGAGCGCTTCACCGTTCCGCGCGCAGATATTGAACTCGCTGCGAGACGAGACGTTACCGTGGTGATGACGGCCGCCGCCCTCTCAGCCGAGAACTTCGAAAAGCCTAACCCTTTGACTGCTTTGAACGAGAACGAGAAGCGTTTCCGGAAGATCATGACCCAGAATATTCGGCATCTCAAGGACGCCGGAGTCAGGCTTGCGGTCGGCAGCGACACGATGCCGGGAGCAGGCGTGCTCGCAGAAATCGAGTTTCTTAACAATACCAATGTTTTCTCGAATCTCGAGTTGCTCAGGATGTGGTCAGAGACAACGCCGAAGGTGATTTTCCCGCAGCGGAAAATCGGGGCTTTGAAAGATGGCTACCAAGCAAATTTCCTGGTTCTCGAAGGGAATCCGATTGAAGACTTCAGTAACGTGAAGAGGATTAAACTGCGAGTGAAGCAGGGCGACTTATTGAAGTGAAGTCTGAACCCGTAGAAAGCCATTCATATCGCTACTGAGAATGGCGCACGATTTCTACAAGAGGAAGACCGCATTGGCACACTGGCTCCCGGCAAACAGGCCGACTTGGTGGTGGTTCGCGGAGATCCTTCATCCAAAATATCTGACATCGAGGCAGTGGAGATCGTCTTTAAGGACGGTATTGGCTACGACCCTGTGAAGCTGATTGATTCGGTTCGTGGTCTCGTCGGCCTACGCTAGAGCAATTCACTTTGGCGATTGTAGCCGATTGACGCGCTACTCTGAAGTAATCCCAAGGTAAGGGTTGCCGACAATATGCCCGAAATCCCCGCATCCTGCTATTGGCGCTCCAAGGCGCTCACCGATCTTATTCTTACGGTTGGCATCGTGCTTGTGAGTCTTCCCTGGGCGTCGCCATCGAACTCGCTGTTTCCGCAAGTGAAGACGAGTAATTCTTCCACTCAGGATGCGCATAGCGAGGCGGCATCCTTCCGCATTTAAGTTTCCAGAAGGTGTGTGGTCGTCGAAATTCTCCGATTGAATTCGTTTTCAGAAGCGTATAGATTTTTACTCACCAGCCGAAGAGGTGCCCCGTGAAACTCTTTCTCGGTGTGGCTCTCCTCGCCTTTGTCGTTCTGTCCCTCGCTTCGCCGTCTCCTGAAGCACCCACTGGCTTTGATAACCAGACCAACGGAGTTGTGGATCAGACGACGCATGCTACGGACCAGACCGCTTTTGAAGCAGTTCTGCAGATCCCTGAAGGCCTGGGGCCGCTCTATAACGCCCAATCGTGCCGGGAGTGCCACCAAAATCCCACTTCCGGTGGATTGAGCCAAATCACCGAATTGCGTGTAGGCCATGACAGCCCGGACGGCCATTTCCAAAATCCAGAAATTCCCATCGCGCGTGGAACTGAGATTATCAAAGGCCGTTCTCTGGTCGACGAGCGGGCCATCTGCCCCAACGGGGCTTTCCCGGCTACAGAGATTCAGGAGCGAGTCCCAGCGTCAGAGACGGTTCGCACGTTGCGCACTTCACTCAATCTCCTTGGCGACGGCTTTGTGGAAGCCGTAGCCGATCAGACTCTGATCGACCTTGCGCGGGATCAATGCAAGCAAAGCAAAGGCAAAATCTGCGGTGAGGTGCTGCGCGTCCCCATCGTGGAAGCGACCGGGAAGACCGGCATCGGGAAATTCGGCTGGAAGGATCAGCACGCAAGCTTGCTGTCATTCGCGGGGGACGCTTATTTCAACGAGATGGGAATCACGAACAAGCTGTTTTCCACGGAAGTCACTTTACTCTGCAACACCGTCCGCGAGCCAAACGATGTTCCCGGCGCAAACGGTCTTGAGCATATCGATCAGTTCGCCCGCTTCATTCGCGCGACGGAGGCTCCCGCGCGTGACTCGCAAAAAGCCGCAACTCCCAGCGCCCAGCTAGGCTTTGAACTCTTTGTGAAGATCGGCTGCGCCGATTGTCATGTGCCTAGGCTCACGACTGCGCCCGCAGGGACAGTCATTAACGGCGGCACGTTCACCATTCCTCCTGCTTTGGGAGGCAAAACGTTTCATCCCTATGGAGATTTCCTGCTGCACGACGTAGGTACCGGCGACGGCATCGTCATGGCCGTAACGGAGCACTACGGGCGAAGCTTCACTCCGGCTCGATGGGAGAATTTTTCGATGAGCGATTGCCAGAGGACACAGAATAAAATGCGCACAGCTCCGCTATGGGGTGTTCGCCTACGCACACGATTGATGCACGACGGCGCCTCTTTGACGTTTCCTGATGCAATTCTTCGGCATCAGGGAGAAGCGCTCCATGTAACGAAGAAATTTGAGAAGCTAAAACCCAAAGACCAGGAAGCTCTTATTGATTTCCTGAAATCTCTCTGAAGATCAGCGCATGTGTCACGTTTGTCTGCGCACCGGGAACGAGTCCGGTCAGAGCTCGGAACGGTAAATCTTGCTGTCGTCTAGCGGTGGTGTTCTATGAGTTAAAGTGATTAGAAACTTGCGGAAGAGCTTTTTTGACAACGAGCGCGATGCGCCACCTCAGGACCCAACCTTCAGAGTAGTAGAATCTACGTGGGGCAGCCACGGAAGATGCGGTCAATGAAGGATCGCTTACTCATGCTGGTTTCAGCGTCGAGCAGGCGCAAACGTTCTTGGGCCTTGGTGTTGTCGCGGTCGATTTCCAAGACCTTTTGGTAATGCAGGCGCGCACGCCAGGGAAGCTTCATCTCCTCATAGAGAGCGGCGAGTTGGAAGCGCACGCTCGTGTTCGACAGATCGATTTCAAGTGCTTTCTCAAAGTGTTCGATGGCCTCGCGTCGGAACGGCTCCATGGCTGACAAGGCTCGAGCCAGAAGCGCACGGTGCTTGAAGGATTCCGGCTCAATCTCTACCGCCTTCCTTAACCATAGAATTACTCCACCGGTATTTTGTGCTTTAGAACATTCGCGAGCTTTCTGCATACATTCTTCAGCCGTTCTCTGTAACTCGCTCTGATTCCGGCCCAATGTGAAGGTGCCATGCGTGGCCAGTCGCTCATCATATTTTCGGCGCGCCGTATCATCCGTCAAAGTCCTATACGCCAAGGTCGCTGTTTCCATTATCTTGTGGAGAGTTTGCATCCACTCGACATGGTCCATGTGAAGATCAGGATGAAATTTGCGCACGATATCCTGAAAACTGAGCCGAGCCTGGGCACGTGGCGACTCGGAAGTCACTCGCAGCAATTGGTAGTAGGTGCCAGTCTCGGCCAGGGCGAGCAGTTCTTTCATTTCTCGCTCAAATGCTGCCTCATCAGGTGCCGACGAGACCTCAGGCTTTCGGCTGTCCGGCGGTGGCGTTGCCGTGGTTGCCCCTCCTTCCGACTTCGGGATGGACTCCGCTCCCGCGCTTGCGCACTTCAGCAGGAATTGAGTCAATCGCGCTCGGTCAGCTGGCTGCATTTGCACAAATTGCACGCCCATTCCTTTCCCGGGAACTGAATGCCGTACGGTGGCACGGGCGCGAACTTCCCCCGCCTTCAGGTCAACGAGCACTTCCATAATCGTTCCCAGCGGCCGCGGATTGTCCGTGTGCAGAAATAAGCCTCCCATCGCTACCGTCTCGGCGCGAGAAACCGCCCGATGTTCCCCCGCCTTCCAGGCGACGAACGTCCCTTTCGGCGCCTTGTGCCGAGGGTACTTTCTCAGTTTTACCCCTGAGGTATCGATGGCGTTCCCCCGGGACAATTTTGGCATGCCTAACCAGTTCAGTTGAGCCTCCGTGCCCAATGCCCTACCTGTCCGAGAGCGCAGTACCGCCTCTACTAATGGGGTTACCCCAGGGGATGGGCTGTTCACCAAGAGACAATGAATGTCACGCCGATGAAAAGCCGGCTCATCAAGTATCCATTACTCGGCCTTTTGAAATGGGCAAATACCAGGTCACGCAGGCAAAGTATGAAGCGGTGACGGATGTCAATCCGAGCTATTCCCAGGGCCAGAATCTCCCGGTCGAAGGCGTGAGCTGGGATGACGCTAAGAAGTTTTGTGAGGCACTCAATGGCAAGGGCGACGGTTACCATTATCCGCCTGCCGACAGAGGCAGAATGGGAATACGCGGCACGCGCCGGAGATAGTTCCTGCCGGTACGGACCGTTGGATGAAGTTGCCTGGCCTCAAACGGGCCTATTCCTCACCCGTGAGCAACCATTCGAGCGACTTGCCAAACTCTCGACTGATCGCGAGCGGGACTTCCGCTCCGAGTTCGTTGCGTCCGTGCTCGACGGCAGAGAGGCCGAAATGCAAAGCGGCCCAATTTCGCTTTAGCTTTGAATGTAAACCGCTCTGGCCTGCATCCTACCTCAGTTAACCAAGTTTAGCCTGTCGCGAAATCTCTTGTGATAGTTATCCACGTTCTCGGCCACAACTCTAGAAAATGAAACCGCTTCCCCCTTTTACAGCAAGTTGTTGAAGACTTGCCGGAAGAAATTAGAAGTTTACCCGGATCCCGAATTCCATGGTGCGCGGGTAAGTTCCTTCTGTGGAAAGCTGGCCAAAAGTTTGTGGGTTCTGTCCCGCGATGTTGAGGTTTGGATCCAACAGCTGGTTGTGGTTCAGAACATTGATGAAATTGACCGAGCCCTCGACACTGAAGCGCTCTGTCAGTCGGACGTTTTTCTTGATGCCAAGGTTCATGTTCCAATAGGGTAGCCCGCGGAATTGGCCGAAGCCGTCGCTGTTACCGTCGAGACCCAGGATCAGCGGGCGAACATGGCTAAATACGGCTGCTGGATTCGCGAACATGTCGGCGATACCATTGACGTTGTGAACCGAGGCGCTTGTCCCGGCCGTGGAAGTCAGCACGCAGTTAGCGTTTGTCCAGACATTTGAGCCATCCCCGGAACCAAAATCCTGCGAGCCAGTATATCCTTCAGAAGAAAAACCACCTGCATTGGTGTTACAAAAATCCGGAGCACCACTACCGGCGGTGAAGATCGGGGCGAAAGTCCAGCCGCCCAAAAGGTGTCCTAGGAGACCTTGCTGATTGCGATAGTACGGCGGCTGGTAGACAAGGAATAAGGCATCCACGAACTTACGATCGAAGGCTTGCGGACCGTACTGGTGATCCAGGTTGAAGGGATCAACCGCAGTTTCCTGACTCGTGGCCTGAATGACTGCTCCTGTCCCCAGTGCCTTACTATAGGTGAAGTTATTCTGCAGGGTCACCCCGTGCCAATCGTTCATTTTGAATGTGATAAAGCCGGCGTTGTAATTGCCGTGCCCGAGACTCGTGCTCATGGTGACGTTGCTCGACATTTGCCCGGCCGTGTTCATCATACTGAAGGGGAAATTGAAACCGGGTGCAGTTCCACCAGTATCCAGGTTAGACCAGAGGCTCCAAACATTCTGGTTTTGGAAGTTGGTGAATTGGTTCGTGACCACGGTTGCCGTGCAAGTCCCAGGAGTGCAGTAACCGGTGCCGGCCAGCGCGGCCTCAAAGAAAGGCTGCGGTGTCAGTGCAGCGAGGGTTGTAGCCACGGTCGCGTTGCTGCAAGCGGTTGCCGAGGTCGCACAACCCATGGCCTTCTCGACGGCAGCGTAGGCGTACTGGAATTGCTGTCCACCCTTCGTCATCATGTACGGCACTGAGTTAATGTTGATGTTCTGTAATTCATTATGGATCAAGCGGCCAATGTAACCCACTTCCATGGATATCTTGTTTGTGAACTGGTGCTGGACGGAGAGGTCAAAGGAGTCCACCGAGTTCGGCTTGAAATTCGGGTCGAGAGGTGAAGCGGTCGAGCCGATCGTGTTCCCGCCGATGCCCGGGTAATACGGTTGAGGCAATGTCGGGGTCGCTGAGGGAAGCGGAGCGGTGATGCCATCCGTGCCAATGCGAAACGCGGTGTTGGCATTCGGCGTCACGGTTGCGTTGCAAGAAGGCTTCCCGTCGCCCGGCGCATTTGTGTAGTTCAAAACACTTGAACAAGTGACCGGCTGGATAAGGCCGGGGCTTAATAGCGGCGTCAGCACCAGGTTCACGCCGTTCACTCGCCCATAGATTCGCCCGTACCCGCCCCGCACTACGGTCTTATTCTTCCCAAACACATCTCCCAATAGCCCACTATCAAATCCAGGGTTCCAAGCGACCGCCACTCGCGGGCTAAACCCGTCGTAGAAGGGGTTGAAGGGATACTTCGGGTGTCCCGCGACATTGTCAATCAGCGCAAAACCGATTTCCGGGTTGTAGACCTGACCCGCGAGCGCGGCGGCCTTGCGCGCGTTCAGGTAATCTTGCGTGCCGATCGGCTTGTCGTTTGCGTCCACGAGCTCGACCTGCTTGCCATCGGCCTCCACCGGAGGCATCTCCACCGTCCAACCTAGGCCATAGTTCACGGTCAGGGTCGGTTTTACCCGCCAAGAATCCCCAAAATACAGGTTGTAATAAGGAATTGTGACTTTGTCGAATGCTGGCGTAAGCGGCGGATTCAACTGCAAATTCGTACCGGAGCGGGTATACGCCTGTTGCGTTTGGCTTACGATGCCTAGGACCGCGAGAGCCTCGCGGGCAAGGGTGGCGTTGCTGAAAGCGGCGTTCATACCGGTCAGGTCCACATTGCCGGGGCCAGAGTTCATCCCAAGCTGGTACACCGGGTAGTAGTTGATGCCGCCGCCATTGTCTGTGCGCGTGTGATAGTTCCAGTTATGCTGATACTGCCCGCCGAACTGGAAAAAGTGCGTCCCCTTAAGCCACGATACGTCGTCGCGGATGAAGTTATCCTTTCCATCCCAGAAGCGTGTGCGTGTCTGCTGGGTGTTCACGTTATACGGCGCAAGAGTCTCTTTGCCGCCGGTCGTCTCGCCAAAAGGCTCAAGCGCCGCACCCAGGTTAGAGAACTGTGCCGGATCTCCGGCCGACCCCCAGGCCCAGTAGTTCCGCAGGTAACTGTAGCGGAAGTCATTCGTGACGTTCGAGCTGATGTTGGTGGTCAGCCCAACCACTAAGTACCACGGTACCTGGGGACGGTTGGAGAGAGCCGCAGGGGTGCCCAAGGTATGACCGTTAAAAAAGCCTCCGATGTCCACCTGGTCATCGGTGGCGCGCTCCAGATGGTAATAGCGGTAGCTGGACATAAAGTGCCACTTCGCACCGAAGTCATGGTCAATGCGCGCCACGCCGAAGTTGTCGTTCTGCGGAATGGCCAGATTGGCTCGGTAATCGAGGGTGTTGACGCCGTCGCATATGCCATCACCCGTGAATGGACCGCACCCAGCTCCCGGAGTAGGCAGCGGCATATGGTTGTTCCACATTTGCTGCACATAGGAATTGATCCCGATGCCGCGCGGATCGAGCGTATTCAGGTTGTAGGTGGTTGCGGGGTTGCTGGGATCATGCAGGATCCCGTTGCGCATGTCCGCACTGGGAACCAACCGATCATATGTTTCCGACAGGGGAAAACGCGTGCCCTGGTAATTGGCGAAGATGTAAGTCTGTCCGCCAAGAATATCTTTGGGGATCAGCGGACCGCCCCCGGCAACGCCAAACCAGCTTCGATGCCAATCCGGCACCGGTGTGCCGGATTGGTTGTTCTGCCAAGTGTTCCCGGACATGGTGTTGTCCAGGTAGTATTCATAGGCCGTGCCATGCCAGGTGCTGGTACCACGTTTGGTAACAATCGACACTTCCATGCCTGACGAAGCGTTGAAGTCCGCGGTCTGGTTGGAAGTGGCAACCTTGAACTCTTCCACGCTGTCAATCGGTGTGGGCATCACGCCTGAGGGCTGATTGCCGGCTATCCCGGCGATAGCTCCGCTTATTGGATTGTTCACGTTAGAAAATAGGCCGCCAGAAGGATCATCGCCAAAGCTCGGATTGTAGACGCCCCCGCTGCCGTCCATATCGTTGCTGTTGTTCCCCCCATCGAGCATGAAATTGGCTTGGTCCACTACTGTGCCGCCAACACTGCCATCAGGGCTTACCCCCGGTTGCATGGTCACAAACGAGCTGACGTCACGCCCAAGACTCGGCAGGGACTGCAACGTGGAACTTCCAACCGTGTTGCCGATCGTCGCATTCATGGTTTGCAATTCCGTGTTGCTCGCCACCACTTCCACAGTTTCCGTCGGCGCGCCAAGCTCCAGCTTGACGTCCAACGTGCGCGACTCACTTACCACCACAGTCTGATCCACGATCCTTGCCGGACGAAATCCAGCCTTGTTGATGGTCAGGTTGTAATTCCCAGGCGGGACGTTCGGGAAGTTGTACCTCCCCGCTTCGTTCGTTATCGCAGTTCTCGCTGCATTCGTCGCTGTATCGGTCAAGGTGACGGTCGCTCCGGGGACCGCAGCCCCGGACGGATCGATAACAGTGCCCACTACGATGCCTGTCCCTCCTGTCTGGGCGAACACATTGTTTGGACTTAACACCAGGAATGCTGCTGCGAAGAAAGACGGCAAGAGACCAACACTTTTGATCGCCATCCCACACCCCCTGTGGTAAAAGCTCCTTGCAATTAAGGAACACGATGGATACACAACTAATCCACTCACTCCCCGCCTGAACCAGCCAAGAACAACTGAGAACCGCACACAGGGGCTGCAAAACCGACGCGGTGTACCGGAGAGCAAGATCTATGCCAAATTAACCGAACGGGGCCTTAACTTTTACTTTCTGTGAGTTAGAGTTGATTTCTGAGAGTTGCAAAAATAAATGCTCGATAATTCCAGAGAACTTAGCTTCTTTAGATATAGGTATGCATAGAGTGAAAGCAACTATCTCTCGACATCGTAAAGCCTCGCTGACTTACGCGCCGTTATCAACCTCAGTCTGCGCCTTTCCAAATTTACGGCCAGCTTCGCCAGCCGCTCCAGTTCAGACCGGAGATTGGACCAGAAGCTGGATCCTACTGCGGTTTGAAACTCAGTTTGTATCCTCCGCCAATACGGGACTGCTTTCGCGAGCACCCGCTTGCCTTTTGGCGTGATCTTCAGAAACCGTTGTCGCATTGTCGAGCGGCTAGAAGCCGTTACCAGACCCTCCTCTTTTAGCAATTTTAGACTACGCGTCAGGGTGGTCTTATCAATTACAAGAATGTCGCCTAATGCGCCGATGGCGATCGGCTGATTCTTCGCAATAGCCACGAGGATGGCAAACTGGGTCGAACGGATCCCCGATTCCTGCATGGCCGTGTCGTACAACCGCGTCACCGCCCGCGCCGTTCTCCGAAAATTGAAGGAAGCACAGTAACCGGTCCCCGTTAAATCGAGAATTGTTTTGGAATTATGCATCATACGGGTCGCCTCTTGACTTGTATATACATCTTAAGATATAACTGACGTCAACGCAGTGTCAAATTTCCTGCACAGGTCTCGTCGGTGACCTCTTGAGAGTGGTCCGTACGCAGTAAATAGGCTGTATGGATCGCTAACTAGGATGGTCCCATGAATTCTCGTAGTCTCTGGATGCAGGCTTCACAACCCGACGACGATCTCCGAGTACTTCCTACCCCGCGCCCACGCTATGTCCGTTTCGGTTCATTTGAGCTCGACTTGCAGCGGCAGGAACTTTTCCGCGCGGGCTTGCGCGTGCCGGTCTCTCGCAAGGTCCTTGAAGTTCTGCTCATTCTCATCGAGAAACCCGGAGAGGTCGTCACCCGCGAAACCCTGCGGAATCGCCTCTGGCCCCCAGATTTTCAGGTCAATTACAACGCGAACGTGAATACCACCGTCAATAAACTACGGCTGATTCTCGGCGATTCCACGGATCAACCCACCTTCGTGGCTACGATTCCGCGACGAGGTTATGCCTTCGTTGCCAGAACAGAATATTCCAATCAGCCTTGCCGCGAGGTCACCAGACCCCTCGCGGTCAGCTCGGAGCTTTCCCAACCTCTGTACGAATCCGGCAAATTCAAATTTCAGGTGACGCGACAACCTGCATGGTTCGTTGCCAAAGTAGGCGGATTGTTGCTTGCCGGAATTACAATCGGCGCAACCGTGGCGTACCTGGCCTTTCATCGTTAAAACTCGGACCCGTTCGCAGTGTGTGTGGCAGAATCTGCCCGTCATGGTATTTTTCCGGTCCTCATTCCGTGTTCGCGAATCTGCGACCCGCCGCACTCCTTGCAAAAGGATCGTATCGTTCCGAGAGTAGGTGCAGGTGCAGGCGGCTATAGTTCGATCCTTTCCCCACACTTACCCTATGAACAGGGTGTTACCCTGTCGCTCAGGTGCTGATGCCAAACGGAGCTACTCCTCGCCCGTGAGTAACCATTCCAGTGACTTACCAAATTCTCGACGGATCGCGAGCAGGACTTCCGCCCCGACTTCGTTGACTCTTGTGCCTTGGGGCGATACCGGCAAAACCGTGTGCCAGCGCAACATTAATAATAGGGTCCTGCCCCGCGTCTTCCCAGGAGCAGGATGGTGCTCATTCGGGAACCCAAATCATGTCGATAGGTTTACATTGAGCGTCGGGGGTTACCTTCGATACGTACGCCTGTTAGCCGTATATTTAGTTGACTTATCCGGCGATTCGCCGTACATTTTGTCATGGAGGATGCCATGCGACATGCTACAGCCATTGCTCGACGATCTCGAAAAGAGGCGCGCCTTGAGGCTCGAGTTACGCCCGAGCAAAAAAGGCTGATCGCGCGCGCTGCGGCCCTGCGCGGATTTTCGGTGACAGAATTTGTTGTGGCCAGTGCGCAGCAGGCGGCTTCGGATGCCATAAAGGAGTTCGAGTTTCTCACATTGCATGACCATGCGCGCAACGTCTTCGTTAATGCTGTTTTGCATCCTCCATCGCCTAACAAGGCTGCTCGTGCGGCTGCAAGACGCTACAAAGAACGGATGGGACGCTGATTGGCTAGCGAGACGGAGGAACCCACGTTTAGGATTGAGCTACTCGGATTGAAACACGACCGGGCAGCCTTTTCGTGCGGTGTCGATTTTCTGGACGTTTACCTCCGCAAACAAGCGAGCCAAGATTTCAAGAAGCACGCAGCCGTTCCCTTCGTCCTGACGCCTGACGGCCGCACGATCTCGGGTTATTACACGCTTTCGCAATATGCAGTACAACTGGACCATGTCCCGCCCGAGGTTGCAAAGAAATTGCCGAGGTATCCCGTGGTGCCCACAACGCTCATCGGACGTTTGGCGGTGAGCACCGCCTTCCGTGGTCAAGGGCACGGTGAGACGCTACTCATGGACGCGCTCCACCGAATTCTTCAGCACAGCGGGGAAGTTGCTTCCGCAGGTGTGATTGTGGACGCCAAGAACGCTGATGCAGTGTCCTTTTACAGAAAGTATGGGTTCCTCGAACTACCCGATGTAGAAAGACGGCTATTCCTTCCCATGGGGACGGTTGAAGAACTATTTCGATAATCGACTCCCCACACTTTCTCTAGGAGCAGGATGGTATCTTGGAGACCTATAATACATAATAATAATTGTCTGGCAATCAAAGTAACTTGAAGACGGAAGGAGTGACTATGCCATCCCGTTCTCTCCGTAGTGAAAAACTGGATCTCCGTTTGACACGCAAGGCTAAGACAGCGTTGAGAGCCGCGGCGGCGGCATCCAATCGTTCCGTGAGCGAGTTCGTTATGGAGAGCGCGCTTGCCCGTGCCGACGAAGCACTGGCGGATCGGCGTACCTTTGGGCTGAGTCGAGCGCAATGGAAAGCATTCTTGGCAGCGCTGGATGCCCCTCCGCGTCCCCTGCCCCATCTAGAACGTCTTTTAAGGGAACCTGGATTCTTTGACACGGGTACTCGCCAGTGAGTGAGACCAGGCGCGTCGAAAAACTGCGACGTGACCATCCGGTCGAAAGCTTTGATTGTGGCCGTGAAGAACTCAACCGGTATCTCATACGCTATGCCTGGCAGAATCAACAGGCAGGTGCCGCCCAAAGCTATGTGGGTATCGTGGGTGAAGCCAAGGTGTCGGCAAGTCACTCTTGCGAGACGCGATGCAGCGCACGCTGCAAGCAGCGGACATAGCCGGAATACGCGCCTTTGCCGTGCACGCAAAAGACGAAGAGGCGCGGCGCTTCTACGAACATTTCGATTTTATCCCCTCCCCAACAGACCCGATGCACCTCTTCGTTTTGCTCAAGGACGTGCGCCGGATTATCTCGGAATCAAGATCTTCATAGAAGGTTAAGCCAGCATTTCGCAGCGATGAGATCGCTTACGCGAGTGCCTTTTTCAGGAACTCAATCGTCCTCTCCCAGGCAGCCATTGCGGATACCGCGTCATACACCTGGGGACGGGCTTCGTTCATAAAGGCGTGTTGCGCGTCGTAGCGATAGAGCTCGTACGGTGATTTCGACTGTTTGAGCGCGGCCTCCACTTCATTCACCTTGGCGGGCGTACACCAGTCATCTTTTTTCGCAAAGTGGCAAATCAGGGGCATTTTGATTTTCTTCAACTCGGCGAGGTCAAGGGCCGGAATGCCATAGAAGCAGGCGCCAGCATCCATCTCCGGCACGCGGAGAGCCGCCAGGATGGTCAAGGCACCACCCATGCAGAACCCGCCCACGGCCACCTTGGTCGATGATTGTTTCAGGTACTGTACGGCGCCGCGGATATCTTGACCGGCGGCATCAGGAAAGTTGAGGTTCGCCATCAGGTGGTTCGCTTCGTCGCTGGACGTGGCGATCTTGCCTCGGAAGAGATCCGGCACCAGCGCCCGGTAACCGGCAACGGCGAGTCGATCCGCAGTTTTTCTGATTTGATCGTTGAGTCCCCACCACTCCTGGATGACCACAAAGCCAGGCGCGCTCGATCCTGTCTTGGGAGCCACCAGATAGCCAGGGCAGGTCTTTCCGTCCGGTCGATTGAACTGAATGATCTCACCCATCCGATCCCTCCACTCGACAATCGGTCGCGTGCCTCAAAGCACAACTCTTTGCTTTTTTTCGGCCGCCCAGCTCACGCGGCGCAGACTTTGCTTGGGACTTCCTCGCGGTTTGCCAGTGTTTCCGAATCGTCCATTCTTCGCCCGATGAAGTCATGACCATCGGCGTTAAGGTTGGCCGCAGTACCGTTTATTCTGCGGCCTCGACAGTGAGTCTCAGCCCAATTGCCCTGGTGACGGCAACGAGCGTGGACAAACGGGGGTTGCCGTGGACCGACAAGGCCCGGTAAAGACTTTCTCTCTCGACGCCAGCGGTCTTGGCGACTTTGGCAATGCCTTGCGCTTGGGCGACGTGGCGCAAGGCAATGAGCAGAACGCGGGGCTCGTCCTCCTCTTCCAATGCAGCTTTCAGGTACTCGGCGGCGAAATCCGGGTCCTTCCGGAGCCGTCGAACGATGGCCGCGTCGTGCGAGATGCTGGCTTTGCGTTTCATGCGGTTCCGGTCCTTTCTTTGTAATCCTCGAGATATTCCAACGCCCGCTCGATGTCTGAAGACTGCTTGCGTTTGTCGCCGCCACAGAGAAGCAGTACACATTCCCTGCCGATCATTGCGTAATAAACACGGTAGCCCGGTCCCCAATCGATTCGTAGCTCGCTCAATCCTTGACGCAACGACTTGCAGTCCCCAAAGTTCCCGACGGCGAGCCGGTTGATTCGGCTCGCAACTTTCGCTCAGGCGCGGGCATCTGCCAGTTGCGTCAACCAATCGTCGAAGACATCCTTTCCGGCGCGGCTGAGATAGTGACGAATCTCGATCACATTTGCAATTGTAACCTATAAATCACAAGATGGCAAATTGGCTTTCGATGAGTTATTTCACTCTAGCGAGTACGGACTTGCCCGCCTGCTGGCAGACGGGATCCATGCCTGAAGATTCGGTCTCCGCTGTCGCCAATTCTTTGAGGGCAGCTTTTCTCTGTTTTTTCCATCTGTCCAGGCTTTACTCGGCTCGAGGAGCTGGCGGAAGATGTGCTCCAGGGCAAGCGCGCTATGACAGACAAGGAAATTGTTGCAGTTCAGGGTGTCCGAAGAAGGATAAAGAAATGCAACACGATTCGAGAATCACAGATTTGACCGCGGTCTTAGCGTGCTTGACGACAGCTCAGGCCCGGACGATGCATAGCCTGGGAACAGGCAGGTAATTTGTGGATGTGGATTTGGCCACTTCGCAGATAGCGGGCACCGGAGTATCAGGAATTAGCGGACGTCTATGACGACGAGAGTGATGTCGTCCTGTTGACCCATCGAGGCAGGTTGCCAAGAGCGGATCCCGGTGAGCAGTCTATCTACTAAATCAGAAGGTGGCCTCCTCTGGGTTTCGAGAACAATCTTTTCAAGCTCAGACTCACCAAAGGACTTGCCTTTTGCATTTTCGGGTTCAATCACGCCATCGGTGTAAAGGAGAAGCCGGTCGCCCGGACAGATGGGTATGTCACGAACCGGATAGTCGGGTTGCGGCAGCACTCCAAAAACGATGCCGTTGCTTTCGAGGCGATATATTGTTCCGCGGCGTGAGAGGAGCAGCGGCGGATGTCCCGCGGCGGAGTAGCGGGCTTTGTAATTCTGAGTGTCGATAAACAAATAAGCTGCGGTAACAAACTGATCAGGGGCTTGCCCTGAAAGCATTCGATTCAACCCTTGTAAAACATCTCTTGGGGAATGCGCACAGGGAACGACGGATTGCACGGCCATCTTCATCATCGCGGCGATAAGTGCAGCTGGGACGCCATGCCCAGAGACGTCGGCTACTAAGACACCGACGCGGTGTTGATCCACAGGAAGGAAATCATAAAAGTCGCCTGCCACAGCGGTCATCGGATGGTAAGCAGCAAAGATGTGAAGGCTCTCGTCGAGGTCGGGAACTCTGCAGGGAAGAATAGAAGCTTGAATCTCGCGGGCAACGGAGAGTTCGTTTTCAATAGAGAGCAAGCGGCGCTCGTCGGCAACGACTTTTTCTGCCGCTACCCACCCCTGCGCGAAAACAAACATCGCAAACGCGACCGGTTCTAAGAACGGATAATTGCGGAGGCTGACAAAAGTGCTCGCATTGTCATGGATTACAGCAGCCGCCAGAATCAGAGTGCCAATCGCTGAAACGAGGCTTTGAATCGCGAGGAACTTCTTCCCGATACGCGGAACAAGATTCGCTACCCCAAGGGCAAGAAGCGACCAGATCACAATTACATTGTTGTATGGCATCAATCTGTTGGGAGTTCCATGAAACAAAACGACAAGTATGCCCGCGAGAGCTATGGCGGATGCAGGGAAGATCATGATCTGGAAAAATCGGCGCAGTGCCCCTAGAGTAAGCTCTGCCCAAAACAACAGGGCGGGGATCATGATCACATAGGTGATCATCCACACGAGTTGCGGAGCGGTCAACCAAACGGGTCCGACCAGTAAGCTAAAGACAGCAGGCACCGCCGCAAATATGCGGACACCATACAATCCGCTGAAGATTCCGAACCACCCTAGAACCCTTCTGGAGCTGCCCCCGCGAACCGCGGCAATGATGCACGAAGCAACCCCAATAAACAGAAAGATTGTTCCGAGAATAATGAAAGCGAATTGCGCCCGAGTTGTCGTCACAGCTTGATTTCCCAGTCGTAACGCTCACGCAGTCGGGTGACAAGAACCATATCCGAACCCATGGTTTATCCTCTCCGCTCCACCATCCCGGTCGCTCGGCAAGCGGCTGAGGTGTGGTTTGTCGTCATACCACGAAGAGTACGACAACCGGATTGGCAACTGGAAGCCGGTTTGTGGAAGGTGATTGAGCGGTTCCGACTGCCAACTGCCCGAGGTTGCTGGATGACGGGCAACTCTGACGTAATGCGATTGGGTAAGGGTTGCCGACAATCCTCCAGATACGGAGTTTTCGGCGCTTACGAACCCACCACGACCCAGAAATGATTCTACAAGTACGCGGGACGTCCCCGCCTCCGACAGAATTCGGGACGACGGTTACACGCTGACGAGACGTTACAGAACCTTTGAGCTTCCAGTGCGCGAGGAGTGGGATCAGGATCCTCACGCGAAACTCCAGCGGCTCATTTTCTCTGGCTTTGGGAACGCAGGCCATTGCTCACCGTTGCGGCGGTGCGCTCGTCGCACGAAATTCGATCTGGAAACTACCCGGAAGGGCGTCACGGACTGGGTTGAGACTTGGACTTGGCAGCGACTGTCCAGATGCAACTTCGCGCGGAGAAGATAGGGCGAACCCTGTACTTCACTGTCCTTTCGTTCACTCAACACTGGCCTTCGAGAACGAACAAATCAGCTGGAACAGTGTTTCCATGGAGGAAGCCGGGAATTGTACGTTGGTGGCGCGTCGAACAGGAATCAGTTCCTGGCGGTGCTCAGCAATTGATGTGAGTACAAGGACTTCTTTTGGGAGGATTCCGCCATGCGCAGATTGTTCTCGATACGAACTTTGTTGCTGGCACTGCTGGTCTTTCTAGTGCCAGCTGTTTCGCGAGCGCAGGTTTCCGTGGGAGTATCCGTGCGCGTAGGACCACCGGCTCTGCCGGTATACGAGCAGCCGCCTTGTCCGGTGGAGGGCTACCTGTGGACGCCGGGGTATTGGGCGTACGGCCATAAGCGATATTACTGGGTGCCTGGAGTCTGGGTTGAGCCGCCGCGGGCGGGAGTGCTCTGGACGCCGGGATATTGGGGCTGGAATGAAGGCGTGTATGTGTTCCATGCCGGGTATTGGGGTCCGCATATCGGCTTCTACGGCGGCGTGAACTACGGGTTCGGATACAACGGCGTCGGGTTCGTAGGTGGAGAATGGCGAGGTGGACGCTTCGCGTATAACACCGCGGTAGTGAACGTGAACACCACTGTGATTCATAACACGTACATCAACAAGACTGTGATCGTAAACAACAGGACGGTAAACCGGACCAGCTTCAACGGTGGCCCAGGCGGAATCGCCGCGCGACCGACGCGTGAAGAAGTGTCAGCCGGTCGCGAGTCGCACATTCGACCGACGACAGTGCAGGCTTCGCACGAGCATCTGGCGAGTACAAATCGTGGGAATTTCGCGTCCGAGAATCACGGCAAGCCGGCGACGGCGGCAATGAGCCGGGTCAACACGCGCGAAGCGAACCAGCAGGCGCGCATCGCGAAGGGTGTGAACTCGGGGCAACTGACTCCCCGTGAGACCAACCACCTCGAAAGCCGAGAGGCGAACATCAACCACGAAGTGCACAACGATCGCGCGGCCAACGGCGGCAAGCTCACGCAGCAGGAGCGCGTGCAAGTCAATCATCAGCAGAACAATGCGAGCAAGCAGATTTACGACGACAAGCACAACGCCGAGACCGATCGCGCGGTGCAGCAACACAACGCCACCGCGAAATTGGACCATGCGCAAAGTGAACATCCACACCATTAATTGGGGACCGCCAGAAGGCTTTCCATTTAGGATGAAGGCTAGTCACAGCAAATCATTGTTAATCTGGCGGCTTAAGAGGACTGAAAATTACGGAGAACAGACATGACAATAGCCAGAACACGCGCTGTAAAATTTACGACTGTGTTGTGCGTCGCGATTGCGCTCGCCGGCTTTGCGCCACGAGCGAAAGCTAACGATGACGACCCCCCGTCGCGCGTTGCGCGACTGGCCTTTGCTCTGGGTTCAGTTTCATTTCAACCCGCAGGTACTGACGATTGGGTGACCGCAGGCCTTAACCGCCCGGTAACCACCGGTGACAAACTCTGGTCGGACAATGATGGGCGCACCGAACTGCAGCTCGATGGTTCGCTGGTCCGCCTCTCAAGTAACACCGGCTTTTCTTTCTTGAATCTAAGCGACCACGTCACCCAGATTCAATTAACCGCGGGAACCCTTCTCGTGCGGGTGCGGCGCCTTGACGACAACGAGACCTACGAGATTGACACGCCCAACCTGGCTTTTTCCGTGCTACGCCCCGGTGTTTACAGGATTGCCGTGAACGAGGCTGGTGACTCCACTGCCATCAAGATTCGAAGCGGCGAGGGCGAAGTGACAGGTGGAGGTGCCGCTTATACCGTACACGCCAATGAATACGACACTTTTAGCGGCACCGATCAGTTGAGTGCAAATTCCGAAAGCTATGGCAACGATGAAGACCAGTTTGATAGCTGGGCTGCCAATCGCGACCGTCATTGGGAGAACTCCAACTCTGCGCGTTACGTTTCAGCCGACGTAGTGGGTTATGAGGACTTAGATGATCACGGCTCTTGGCGCCAAACACCCGACAACGGCAACGTATGGTTTCCGCGCACGTCCGTACCGGATTGGGCTCCCTACCACTACGGCCACTGGGACTATATCGAGCCCTGGGGCTATACGTGGGTGGATAACGAACCGTGGGGATTTGCGCCATTTCATTATGGCCGATGGGTTTCCTACGAGGGATCGTGGGGCTGGGTTCCGGCGGCGCCGCGGGCTGAGGGAGTGGTCTATGTGCGGCCTGTGTACGCACCTGCCTTGGTGGCGTGGGTGGGAGGCCCACATTTCGCCATCGGGATTGGAGTCGGCGGAGGGGGTTATGCGCCCGGCGAGAGCGTGGGATGGTTTCCGCTGGGCCCGCGCGAGGTTTATGCGCCGTCCTATCGTGTGAGCCGCAATTACGTAAACAACGTCAATATCTCCAACACTACGGTGAATACGACCGTCGTGAACAACTACTACAACAACACCGTAGTGAACAATAACGTGAACGTGACGAACGTGAAATATGTGAATCAGAGCGTGCCGGGAGCGGTGGCGGCAACGACTCCGCAGGCATTCACTTCGGCGCAGCCGGTAGCGAAAAATGCAGTGAAAGTGGACCAGCGACAAGTGGCCAGTGCTCCGGTGAGAGCCTGTACGCCAACAGTCGTCCCTGCGAAACAAGCGGTTCTCGGAACAGGAGTGGCTGCCGCCAAACCACCGGTCGCGCTGCAAACACGCGCGGTCGTCGCAAAGGTAGCGCCACCTCCTCCGTCTCCCTCGTTTGAAAAGCGGCAGGAAGCGATTAAGAGTAATGGCGGGAGACCGCTTTCAGTCGCTCAGGTACAGCAGATCCAGCCTGTTGCCACGCATATAGCCACTCCCGTAAGAATCGCACCGGTCGCCGCAAAGCCGGTTGCGGTTGCTCCGCAAACGTCACAGACAAACCGGCCCGGCCAGCTTCAGAACCCTCAACCGCAGCAAGGGAATCGTCCTGTCCCAGCGACCAATACAACGCAGGCCGTGGCGCCAAATGCAACACGTTCACCAGATCGACCCGCCGACCGGCCGGTACCATCCCACACTGCAAAGGCAGTTGAAAATGAGCCGGCATTGCCGAACACTGTAGAGCCCACAAATCGTCCTGTCGACCGCCCTGCGGATCGTCCGATAAACCCGAACAACACCTCGCAATCAGCGCCAGGAAATCGGCCAGCTCCTACTCCGGCAGTCCATTCGAACGAGATCGCGGCTCCCCCACGGCCCGTTGTTACCCCCTCTGCGAACCCACAGTTGGACGCGAAGCACCAGCAGGAGCAGGAACACGCGAAACTCGCGCAGCAACAGGCCGATCAGGCTAAGAAACAGCAAGTAGAGCAGCAACAGCAGACAGAGCATTTGCAACAAAAACACACGGAAGAGCAGAAACCATTGCAGGAAAAACAACAGCAGGAACGCCAGAACCCGCCCAAGCCAAAAAAGGAGGACCGTCCTCCGCAAGCAAAGCCGTAACCGCGTATTCAAGCTCTCTCTCTGCGGTGTGTATTACAGGCCATCTATACGCTTGCGCCAGGCGGCGCTGAGTTTGGCGATTGTGACAACGCACTCGGAAGTTATTCTGCCAGTTGGGCGAGCTCGCTCGGCATTTGGCTGCCAGTTCTGCCAAATGGGCCCGAAGTCCGCTTGGGGGAAATGTCGTGCTACCAAGGAATGCTCTCGCTCTGATCTCGTCGAACGCCGTTTCTGAACCGTGAAGGCCGGCTAGTAGATTCTGCGAGGTTGGGTCGTCCCTGCACGCTTAAGTCGGTGGTGTCGGCGGGTGGGCAAGAGTTGGGACTCGAGATCAGTCAGTCTGAACACAAATAAACCTTTGTCTAAATGAGTTAGTGAGGACTGTTGTTGCTTGCAGGACTCGCAGTTTGGCCTGGCGCAGCACTGCGCGTATCGACACCAATCTCCATCGCTGTATGTTTTGCGAAAACAACATCTGTCCCGCGTGCAATGAAGTTGTTGTAAATCGACCGGCCGGCCCCAATTGCGCCCATTGCAATAGCCAAAGGCTGCGAATGCACAGTCGCTCCGATTACGATGCCAACCACCTTGAATCCGCCCGCTCCACCTTCGGCACGGTTTAAAGTTTCATCTTCGTGAGTGGCCGCTGCCAAACCAACGGCAATCGCACTCCTCAAGTACCGAGTCTTGGAAGTCTTGGTCTCCGCTCCGCCCTCGGCATCAAGCTGTAGGTTATCCGCTGTGCCTGCTTGGACCCCTTGAACCACCGCCTCTACTTTCGACTCGACGCCGTTGGGCAGCACCAGATCACGGAACACGAATCGAAGTTGCCCGTTGTGTTTCCAATGCCGCGCCGGCCGGACTTGCACCACGCTTCCCTTCAGCACGCTTCCTTGCGGAACAATCAATTTGCCATCATTCACCAGTGGACGGGAAAGAACCGCCTCGACGTCAGCGCCCTTCTGCGTGCTTGCGGAATTCAGCGGGGTCATCAGTCTCGCGTGCACCATTGTCCCTTCGGGTATCTCCGAATTCATTGACGCGGCTGTTTCTGGCGTGAGCGGCTCACTCCCAAATTCCAGCGGTTTCCAGAGCTCTGCAAAATACATCGTGCCTGCGTCGATGTATTGTGGGTGCACCGGGAATTGCGCCACGGCATATCTTTCCACACGATGCAGCTTGCCCGGCTCCTTCACTATTTGCATTGCGGAATCAAATTGCCTTCGCGCTTCTTCTTTTGCTTGCCTTTCCTTTTCGGTCACAGCGACTTTAACGCCTTTCTTTTTCTGATTCTCCGAAGCGGTTACGAACCGAATCACTTGCCCTGATCCCGGAACCACGCTTGTCTGAATTGGAATGTGTTTCCCGTCTGCCAAAGACAATTCGGTAAACTCAACAGTGATTTTCCGAGTGGGAGTAAGATTGGCGTCTAGGGCTGCAAGTGTTCGCTGGGCCGCCGAAACGCTTTCAATTTGCGAAATCTGCCCCGTAACCTCTGTTCCGACGGGCAAAACCAATTTATCGAACGTATATACCGGCTCAACAAGATGCCCGTGAATCGGTTGCCCCAGTTTCTGTACGCGAATTTCTCGATCGAGCACGACCTGCAAAGCAGTTCCCTTCGGAACCGTCAGATCAATGTTTTCCTTGATCAGGGGCTTGGGAGTTTCTGGACTCTCCGCCGGTCTATGCTTCAGCACTGGATTTGCATCGGGATTCGTTGAGGAACTCCCAGGAGGATTCGGGTCTTGCGCCAACGTCCAACCACCACAGGAACAAGTAAGGCAGATCGCACCAATCAGGTGCACAAATTTCATGGCGATTCTGCCCTCCTCCCCCTCTGTGTTATCTCAGATCCCTGAGCGGTTCATAGGACTTCCCCTTTGGGCTGGCTTTGCTCGCTTAGAATCCCAATGGGCGGGATAGGTTGTCCTGCAAAATGTGACGTATAAAGCCTTGATGCACGGTGGGAGATTCCGTGGAGACCTCGTGAGGTACTTGTCCCTTGCGAACCCGCCGGAGATGAGGTCGTCAAGTTTGCTTTTGCACCCACTCGAGGCGGGACGGTCATTTCGCCGAAATTGCAAAGAAATTGTCTGACGGGCGACGGAGTTCCCGACAGCGATGCTCGTGCTCTGGAATTGACACGGCGAAAGTTGCGGCGAAAGTTACGGATTGACTTGTCCCGTGCGAGAGCTTAGCATCTCCCCGCTCTAGATAAGGTGAGGAGATACAACATGACAAAAGTCCTTCGTTGCGGCGATCTGATGCCTGGCTGTACATGGGAAGGGCGCGGCAGCACAGAGGAAGAAGTCCTGATGCAAGCCGCCGAGCATGCCAAGTCTGCGCATAGTCTCACGGACATCTCCCCGGAGATGGTTTCTCAGGTTCGCGGTGCGATCCGGGAAGAGGACCAGGCTCAAGCAGCCAGCTCTTAGATTTTCCTGCACACTGTTCTTGCTCACCCTCCGAGTGGAATGAGGTGTGTCCGTCCGCCCGTCGGATAGGCCCTTTCTCCACACTTTCCCTACGAACTGGGTGTTACCGATTTCCCGAACCCAAATCATGGCGTGAGGTTTACATTGAGCGTCGGGGGTACGAGCTGTCCCTTACGAATCCCCTCCTGCGCCAACGCTCCCGACTTGCCTCGAGATCTTCCGTCGAACGCCTCCGCCCAATTGCTGCAACGTTCACAACCGTCACCGTTGTCCTAGGCTTCCCTGATGTTCAAGAATCCCTATAGTCTGCGGCCTTTAACGTTTGCCTGCGCAAATTTCTCTGTTAGGTACCGAATGCCTGAGTCAAATTAAATTCTGATTGTGCATGGAGGCGACGGGGTTCGCATCAATAATGGACTCAACAGGACGTAGGCCAATATGTCACTCTGGGGAGCAGTTCTCAAACAGATATTATAGTTTCAACTCGCGAATTGCTTCTCCAGCGCCGCTGAGGTCGGCGAGGCGCATCTCGGAGTACTTGCGAGAGAGAAGCACGCCTGGAGCGCCAGCACGGAACACCGCCAGAACCGCTTCCTTAACGCTTTGCGGCGTACACTTGCTGTTACCGGGCTCGGTGGGGATATCGATATCAATGCCTGGCCAGATGAGAGTGTTCGTGCCGGCAACCCCCTCAAGCGCGCGTTTTGTTTCGCGGAAGACGTAGTCAGACGAAAGGCCTGTGTGGGGAATCTGATCGTAGCCGCGTTCCTTAAAATTCATCACGGCATAGTTAAAATCGATCAGGCCCTGTTTCGACAAATCTCTATAGAGTGTGGAACTAATATTATCCGCATAGAGCGCCATGCGCTCGCCACCGACGTTGTTGTACATCACGACCTTTATGAAATCGGAATAATTGGAGAGCTCGTGAAGGTCCTGTTCCGCGCGGTAGATGGGATTGAAGGAATTGTTGTGCCAGATGTGCCAGCCCACCGGCACTGCCGGCTTTGCCGTCTTCACGGTTTTGTAGATCGCGGCGTAGGTTTCGCGAAGGCTGTCTGTCCAGAGCATTTCCCATGCGGCTAGTTCGGGATACCGCATCAGGAGCCGCCAGAATTGAACGTAGTAGCCGTCCACGGGGCGATTGCCGCTCAGGGCAGAACGGACGAATTTCTCCAACTCCAGAAAACCTTGCCGGGCGCGCTCCACATTGATGCCGCGCTGTTTCGCTTTGTTCTGACAGAACTCGCAGAAGCAAGTGACGTGGCCCGGATCGACCGGCGGTACGTCATGCGTGGCTGCCAGACTATCGCAAAGCGCACCCTGCCGCTCGGAGCCCCACATAATTCCGTCAATGTCATAGGAACGGGTATAGTCCTCGACCAGACCGGTCAGGAAATTCCGGTAGTCCGGATTGTTAACGCACAGCGTCTCCGCATTCCGCCCGTACAGATCTCGTTCCTGCAATTTCTCAATATTCGGCAAGTCGGTTCGAAACACGTCCTCAAGCCAGCAGACGACCTTCATGCCGCGCTTTTTAGCGGCCGGAAGCACTTCGGCCAGAATATCCAGGTCGCCATGATCGGGGGCACGCGTGTCCTTGAGAACCGTATTTTTGTAGTACTGGGGATGAGGAGTGGCGAAGTTCCCGCCGTAAAAACTGAGGTCGTACTCCTGTTTGCCGTGATCGGGCAACGGCTGGCCTGGGATTTGCCTTCCAGCAATACCTCGACCGTAGGTGAAGACCGCAAGAAAAAGCGTATTGACGCAGGCGCGTTCCTGGAGCAGATCAAGAACCTTCCCGGTACCTTCATCCACAAACGATACTGCTCCGACTTGGATGCCGATCATTTCGGAGGACGCAGCGGGATGTCCTAGAGGCGGCACGGCCAAGGCAGCGCCGGCTCCCGCGGTGAGCTTCAGGAATTCGCGGCGATTCACGTCCCTTCGCAACATGGATGACTCCTATTGTTCTTGGTAGCGCAGGCAAATTAGTGTCGCCAAATGCAGGGAGAGCGTAGGATACGCCGAATCAAGGGCCCAATTCGGAATTTCCGTGAATTACTTCTGGGTCCAAGGAGGCCGACATGCGAATTCAAGGGGTCTACCTGGCAGTCTTCCTGACGTTGGAATCCGCGCCTCGAAGGCTTGCGGTTTGCTGAAACAACCGGATAAGCAGGAGCGGACTCGACCTTTTCGGAATGCAAGAGACCGCTACTTGCCAAATACCCGGTACATAACCCACGAAGCCAGCAAATCTGCGTAGCCAGAAGTGATACAAGGCCAACGGAACGGTTCGCCAGCCTTTGGACGCTCCACGAATGTGTGCGGAGCGGTCGGGAAGACGATTATCGTGTAATCGGGATTGCGCCCTTCTCTCAAAGCCTGCTCAATTGCAGTTATAGACGAATCAACCGGAACTCGCTCGTCCTTACCCGCCTCAACAACCAAAACCGGCACGCTCACGAGTCTCCAATAGTCCGCAGGGTTGTAATTTGCAATCATCGGAAAGAACTTCCAAAAATATGAGTTCTCTTCCGGTGGCTCCGTTTCTTTCGCCCAAGCTTGCCCACTCTGCAGGGCAGCTTCATGGTCCCGAATGAGAGCTTCCCGACCGTTCCCGGTCCGCTCTACCTGAACTGCGCGCTCAACGAATCGCTCGGCATTTGCAAGATCGTCTCCTTTGAGTCCTACGTCCCTGACGTATGCCTGTTGGCTAAAGATCTCACTTTGCCACATCGGGACTCCATTCGCCGCGTCGGCCAGGACAAATGCCACCGACCTGGACAGCGAGGCGATCAGCGGCGCAATAGATGCACCTTGGCTATGACCGTGAATCCCGATCTTCTTCGGGTCGATTCCAGCTTGGTGTTGAAGAAAACCCACTGCTGCAAGGGCATCACCGGCAAGCGCGTTAAAGTCGGCCGTTTTCCAGTCGCCCGTAGACTTACCTGAACCGCGTTTGTCGTAGATGAGGGCCGCAATTCCCCTCCGCCCGAAGTAATCGGCCCAGAAGCGGTTCGCGCCCCAACGAGTTTCAGGCCCTGATCCCTGGAGCATTACGATTGCGGGATGCAGTCCACCGCCACGAGGTATGTAAAGCGAGCCGGAGAGAGTGGCGTCGCCATTCCTGAAAACCACATCGCTCTCCGAGTAAGGTAGCTGCGCGTTGGCAATATGCTCTAGGTGAAAGGTGCCGAAACCGTCTCCGTCCTTGAAAGTTCCACTGAGTTCCAGCTCGTCGAACTGCCCCAAAAAGTCCGTGTCTCCACCGAGCACCAACTCAACCTGATTTCCATTTTGTTTGGCAGAATCGAACGGATACTCCATCGCCCGTTGTGGCAATGACGTGAAGGAGGCTTGTAGGTCTGCATCCGCGCATACAAAGTCGATAGCAACCGAAACGTCGGCACCCTGGCGGATCATCACGCCCTGCCACTTCCCGATCAAGGCGGAATTTGGGCAGGAACGAGTCTGAGCACCCGAAGGTGTTACTGTCGAAGCTGCAATGCTGGCAATCAATGCAATGAGTAAAATATTTCGCAACATACTTGCCGCTCGATCCGGAGACATCATCATACCTGTTGTCTACGGAAGAAATGGAGCCGCAGTTCCGTCAATCCACGAGATTCTTGTCTAAGGTTTCGCCACGCCAGATCGATCCCATTTTTCGAGCCAACTCCCGATAAACGCAGCGCTTACCGGACCTGAACTCACGTCGCTTAGGCGAGTTCGTTTTGTGATTTTGGCAGTCAGACCTGCTGGGGTGACAATCCTCGGAACCCCAATCATGTCGTGAGGTTTACATTGAACGTCGGGGGTACGGGCTGTCCCTTACGAATCGTCTGGGGTCGTTCGAGAACTTCTCCATTTACTCAAAAGAGTTTTTCCGTTTCCATCGCTGTCTTTCGATCAGCCCCGTCAAGCACGGTTCGTTCGCAATCTAGCGGTCGGTTTCAGTCCGACCCAAACATCTCTTCGATCAAAGTACTCCGGATCCTTCCCCCCGGGCCTATCAACGAAACTCCACCCAGGAGCACGCGGCGCCGGGAGTGTTTTCGCAGTAGAGCACATTCCAGGACTTCGGCTTGTGTGCCGCCGTCCAGGCGCTTCCCTCGATGAAGTAGGGCTTCGCCCAGACCTCGCTCTCGATGGTGCGCGGCGCAATGACGGTCACCTGAACAGCGCTCTCGGCCGGAATGCCGCGGCGGGGATCCATGATGTGCGAGTAACGGTGTCCGCCGACACGGAATGATTTCTCGTAGCTGCCCGAGGTGGAGAGAGACAGGTCTTCGAGGAAAACCTGCGCCGCGTTCTTGCGGTGGTCCCAGGGGTCGGCGATGTTGACGGGCCAACCGCGGGGCTCGTCTGGAGGGTTGCCAAGGCCGAAAATGCTGCTGCCGGATGCGGCGACGAGCGCGTTACGAATACCTCGTGCGCGGAGGACTTCGACCATGCGATCGACGGCGTAGCCCTTGCCCACTCCGCCCGGATCGATCTCGACACCAGGACGATCGAAATGCACGGTTTGCTCCTGTGCGTTCAGTTGCATGTGCTGGTATCCCACCAGTTCGAGCGCCTCGCGGATCTGGTCGGAGGATGGAACATGACGGTCTCCGCCGGAAAAGCCCCACGCGCGCATGAGTGGGCCGACGGTCAGATCGAAGGTACCCTCGCTCGCGCGACTGTACTCGAGGCAATCGGACAGGAGACGGAACAACTCCGGTGACACTGCGACTGGGTGCGCGGCCGCCTCGCGATTGATACGGCTCCACTCGCTGGCAGGCCGGTAATTCGAAAGCAACGCGTCCAGGCGGTGGGCTTCCTCAAACGCGGCATCGATGGCCTGGTTCATGGACGCGCGATCCGAGCCATAGATGACGACAGAAAACGTCGCACCCATAGCGTCGGTGCTTCTTTCCAGCTTCTCCAGTTGCAGCGGTCCGGCTGGCCAAGCCAGCAGAACCGCTGCGAACAAGGCGGGAAGCAGGCGCCTCAGGAAACCCCCTTCGGCGTCTGGTTCTTCCAAAAGGCTTCGTAGTCGAACATGGCTTCCTTGATGGGGACGCCGCGAACGTCGATCTTGGTCAGGTCGGCCGAGCCGATCCCCGCGGCTTCGCCCAGAAGCATCATGTTGTCGGCGTATTGGAAGGTCTCATCGACGGGGTGGCACTGATCGGGTGGATGATCCTTGGGATTTTTGAAGACGCGATAGGGCGCCTCATGCCGGCCGGCACGTGGGTTGTAGCCCATACAAGCCGCGGCGACAGAATCGGTGTTCACGCAGTTCTTGCCGACTACGAGGATTCCCGGATGACAGGGCTTGGAACCAAGCACCCAGGGGCCCTCGCCGCCAACCATGGCGACGATGCCGTCGGCGATGGCGAGGTCCACGGGACGCGAGTCGAGAATATCGATTAGAACGCGAGGGAGCCGCCAGCCTTCGTAGCGGGTCGACTTCGGGTCGAGTTCGGTGGGCGCGCCGGAAGGCGCCTGCACGTATCCGTAGTGGAAAACTTGCTCACGGTCGTGATACAAGCCCGTTGGGGTAATGCCGAACAGGTTCTTGATGCAGATGGTGATACCCATCTCTTCGTGGTTTTTCATCTTGCCCAAGCTCACGAAGTAGTCGCAGTCCTCGTACGAGTGGTTCATCAGGAAGGCCGGGAAGACGTATGGTTTGCTCTTGACCTTGAACAGAGAGTATTGCTTGGCCTGGCCGGTTGTGTTGGTGTCCTCGAATTCCACCAGCGGCGCCGCATCGCGAATGGCGTTCACGTCCCAACCGCCGGAGAGCAACTTGTCTTCGAGCTTGTGGCCGGGCTTGCGGCTGTCGGTGCTTTCCAGAATCCGGATGCGCTTCGCGCCGAGCGCGCCGAAGGCCGAGACGACAGAGCCAACGACACGAGGGTGCACCCAGGTTGTGTCGCCCACCGTGTATCCGGGGAAGCGCCCGTCGCCGGTCAGATTGACCTTAATGCCGACGGTTTTGCCCTTGACCTGGTTTTCGATCCCGCCGATCTGGTCGAACATCTTGCGGAATTGCGCCGTCAAGTCCTCGTTGTAGTTGCGGACCTTGGCGACGGCCACCGGTTCCGCCGGAGCCGCCGTGGCCGCCTCCGGTACGGGCCGCGCCCTTTCGGCCGACCGCACTTCGGTCGGCCGCACCGCCATTGCCCCTGCCGCAAGACCAGAAAGTACCAGCCAATCGCGCCGTGTCATACCTTTGCACATTGTTTTGTCTCCTCTTGTTCCATCGAAACTCATTCCAACGAAACCGCACCCCACAATAAAAGCTTTGGAATCGCCACTTCCGTACTTCCCTCGGCCTCTCGCAGCGGCAGATTTACCGGCGCACCCTCGGGAGTTTCCAGACGAGCCGAGCGGAACTTCCCGGACAAACGAAGCGTGATTGCCTCCGCCGCGTGGTCGGAATAGTTGACTAACTGCACGAGCAGAGGTTGTCCGGGAGCGCCTCCGCTTGCAAACGTGACTATCGACGGCACATTGAACGGGACCACGCCGAGGTCGTCGTCCGAGAGCAATTCCTTGAGATCGCGCGCCACCGCTTCGGGATCTGGATCTTTGTAAACGACCACGCGGCCTTTGCCGGCCGGGACCTCGGCGAACGGCTCCGTCTTCGGAGCGCCGCCCCAGGAGGGACCGGCGATCACGAGCCCGCCGTTCTCGGCGAAATCCTGCAGCAGTTTGCGCTCGGCGGCAGACGGCGGGTCGAGTTCGGTGGCCACGAACGCGCGGAACTTCGCCACTGCTGCGGCGTTCAGCTCGGAACGCGCCACCAGTCGGTAAGGCACCTGGCGGCGTGCCGCGAGGTTCAGGTACTCGTCGACGAGATCTTGTTTCGTGCTCGCCGGATCGAGCACGATGCCGACATTCCCGTACGGCGCAAGGGCACGCCAGGCGGCGTGAGTTTCAGCGAATTTCAGATAGCTCGAGAGTCGGCGCCATGCTTCGAGCGCCGAGGCATCCTGGGCGCGCAGTTTGGTGCGACGACCATCGTCTAGCGAGATGATCCAACGACCTCCGGCTGCGGCCGCATCGGCCACGGCCCGCGCGTAATCGACGTCCGAGGCGTTCTCGAGCTGGCTGCTGATCCACACCGGACGCGAGGCCGAGGCGAGCGCGAACGACCGCACCAGCCAGATATTTGACTTGATCCACGGCTCACTGGAGGGCGTACCGCGGATACCCATTTCCGAGAGATTGCGTGCGCCCGGAGGCACTCCCGCGACGGCGACAATCGGTGTAGCCTTCCACCGCCACGGCGCCGCGTCCTTCGAGATCTCCACGACCAACATCGAGCCCGCGGCTTTGCGCAAGGCGGCGGGAAATTCCGGGGCGAACTCGCCTTCGAGCACAAGTCCATCGAGCGCAGCCCGGGTGGCGTCCGCAGCAATTTTTGACGCATCGCCTGCCGCATAGACGAGCCCGAGCACAGCCAGACCGCGCTTGTGTGCCGCTTCCGCATAGACCTTTACGAGTTGCTGCTGCTCGGCTTCGACAGCTGCCTCGGCGGGAGCGCTCCAGGTGACCAGTAGGCAGTTGGCGGGCGAGTCCTCAAGGAGATTGAGCGTGGTGGGTTCGTACCAGCGGGCCAGGGCGTCGCGGACAGCAGCATCGGCTGGGAGAGTTTTCGCGCGGGTTCGCCAGGCAAGTTCCAACGGACCCCCCGTCCAGCGGACCGGAACCCACGCCTCCCGAGCCGGGGGAGCCGAGACTGCGAGCGTGGACCACAGCAAGAAGAGCGCCAGCAGACGGCGGAACCACGGCATCGCCAGTCCAGACGAACAGATCGACGCTGGGATTTGTCCGACAACGAATGCCCGGTAGGGCCGTGACCTTGAATGCGCCCAGTCCCTCCAAGTTAAGGTGAAAATTAGGCAGGTCGCAACCGATTCACCGTACATACCGTATGTATTGATATCCGACCAGGGCAAGGCTGTGATTCTCCTGGAAAACCAATCCTCGAATACACCTTTACGCGATCGGCTCGGAAGAAGCTGTGACTCGAGTCACGACTGTCGTCCGTGCATTTGATAGGCCGCATCGTGATTCTCGCCGTTTACCACAGCGCGCAACGGTGGCCGGAGGCGTTCTAAGCTGGTGCAGACCGTGTCTTCGTTGTCCTAGGCTTTCGCTATGCAACTTCACAATGCTCACAACCGTCACCGTTGTCCTAGGCTTAGCGCCTCCCTGCCCGGCATTGTCGCTCAGGTGCTGATGCCAAACGGAGCTACTCCTC
Organism: Candidatus Acidiferrales bacterium; assembly: GCA_963775865.1. Lineage (GTDB taxonomy): Bacteria > Acidobacteriota > Terriglobia > Acidiferrales > UBA7541 > Acidiferrum. The sequence continues at coordinate 535,991 of CAVZKU010000006.1, forward strand.
GCCCGTGAGTAACCATTCCAGCGACTTGCCAAATTCTCGACTGATCGCGAGCAAAGGACTTCCGGCCGACT
>CAVZKU010000007.1:0-429020 GCA_963775865.1 Candidatus Acidiferrales bacterium
GTTCCCCGATAGCCGGAAAAGCCTGCTGAGCGCATGAGGAATCCGCCCCCCACGGCTCCGCCAATGCCTATCACGATGTCCATCAACGGACCGTATCCATTACCCTTGAGAATCTTTCCGACTGACCAGCCGGCAACCGACCCAACGATGATCCACGATAGAAAGTACATCCATTTCTCCTCTTAATTAATCCAGGACTCACGTTCCGGCGAGTCGTTTGCTTGATCCCTCTTTTTCGATGGATTCTTCTTGTGAACCAGCCTGCCCGGTGAACTCACAAAGCTACAAACTAACGGTGTGGGTTCTTCCCCACACGGGCTTTTCATCCCATACAACTCGCGGTCTGCTGTGCGAAGCAAAGCTTCAATCGTTTCGCCGTCCTGGGGATAGACAGCCACGCCAATGCTCGCGGAAAGCGGTGGCTGGAGACTATCCGTGGCTAGCCGGCTATGAATACGTGATGCGACAAGCCTTGCACCCGCCGCCGTTGTCTCGGGCAGGATGACGGCAAACTCATCGCCACCGTATCGCGCGGCTGTATCGATTGCCCGACAAAAAACGCGGAGTACATCGGCGACACGGCACAGCGCCTGGCTGCCGGTCAAGTGACCGTAGCGGTCGTTGATCTTCTTCAACTGATCCAGGTCGAGCAGTAGAACGGCAAACGGTCGTCCCGTGCGCCCAGTGCGTTTGACCTCTGCGTCGAGCGCTTCAACGAGCCGACGGTAGTTACCTAAACCAGTAAGCGGGTCAGTCACGGCGAGAAGTTGAACCTCCTCTTCTGCGTGTTTGCGCTCAGTAAGGTCGAACGCAGAATGAAGACTCGCCTGCATTTCATCAAATTCAATCATCGTTGTACTGACATCGAGCCATCGCTCGTCGCCATTCTTCGTTAGAATCTTGACCTCATACTGGCGGGCGCCCCCATGTCGTGCGTCCCCTCGTTTTAAGATCAGTTCACGACAATCCGGATGGACCAAATCCCAGAAGTTCATGGACAAAAGCTCTTCTCGTGCATATCCGGTGATAGTTTCAGCGGCATGATTTACATAGTGCAGCCGCTTACCCTGACTAATGAATATCGCGCATGCAATAGCTTCAGCTAAGATGCGGAAGTCTGCGTCCCCGCACAGAAACTCCTGCCGTAACGGCACATCCGCGGCCCGTTCCCTAATTTTCGTAAGCATTGGAAATCTCGCGTGCTCTTGCGTTTCCCCCTGCCGGACAACTTGGGGGGCGGAGTTAGTCCGCCCCCCAAAACGAAATGACCTACCGGGTTGAGACTGCTACGGCAGCGGCGATCTTGTGGAACGTCGAGTTAGCGACGTCATAGGTTTCAACCTGAGGAGCTCCCTCAATTACCGTGGCGAGGATCTTCGTCACTTCCGGGTAGCTTCCGCGGTTGTATGCCTCGGCATTCTCCGGTTTGTCCCACAAACTAATTGCGAGCGCTTCCGTGCCGCCCTGGCCAACGAACGTGATTTCGTCTTGGAATCCTTTCTGTTTTCGAAGCAGAGGGAGGACGTCCTTCTCCAGCCTCTGGGTAAACTCCGCAACACTGTTGGGCTTCAGATGCATATAAACTTTGCGTGCAAACATAACACTCTCCTTGGTTCTCGATGCCAAAGGGGCAATTCAGATAACCAGCATTGGTTAAGAATCTTCTGGATACACCTTCAGTCTGTTAACCATAGTGTGTTAATTAACTTGACGTGTCAAGCTCAATCTGGGATTATTTTCAATGATTAACCAAGTGTAGTTAACCACGTGGAGGTGCCTGTGGATGTCTGCTTAGCCATCAAACAGCGGTTAGAAAAATTGGGACTTGAGCAAAGGGATCTGGCCGCTGCCGCCGAAGTGACGGAGTCCTACATTTCACAGCTGCTGACTCGGAAGAAATTACCGCCCGCGCCTGGCCGAACAGACATTTATGACAAGATAGGGAAATTCTTGACACTGCCGAGCGGCAAACTTGCGAAGCTGGCTGAGCACCAGCGCAACGAAGAATTAAAGAGAAACCTGGCGGACCCACCTAAGCCCTTGTTTAAAGAAGTTCGCGAGTTGATTCTTCGCAAGTGCGTACCCGCCAAAGAAAAACAAATACGGATCATTTTTGAGAAGCAGCCCTTCGGCGAACTGGAACGCCTTGTCACACAAAAGCTTTTGGACGTGATTAAGAAGGTCGCCAAAGAGGAATTGAACAGTGAAAACTGGCTCCATTTGGTGGCTCGACTCGCCGGCCGAAGCTATGAACAAATGCGGGTCACCCTCCTTGAGTTCCTGGACACCGATGTCTTCAGCTTGTCGCATGGAAACTGTGTTTCCTTCCTGGATCCACTGATTGAATCCTGGGACGTCGATCTAACCACCTTCGGTATGGAAATTGTGTTAAATCGGAGAATAGCCGCGGGGGATCCTAGGAGATTTGAGTTTGTTGAAACGGGACCTGACCAGCCAGACGTAGAGCCAGGGTTCAAAGAATTCCTTAATGATAAATCGCTCAGCGGGACTGCCACCAAGGAAGAAATGGAACTGCTCAGGAATCTAAGGTTCAACGGGAAACGCCCCACTTCAATCTATTACTACCGAGAATTGCAAAGCCTCAGAGACCCGCTCCATTTTCGTGCGGAGAATCGATCCGCAATGCAGAAGACGGGCTGAAATGAGCGTGGCTGAGGCGGTACATTTGTAGTTGGCGCGCAGACTCGTCTGCATAGCAGCGCGGGGCGCGAGGAATGAAAGACTGACTCATGAAAGAAGGCGCCAAAGTTCGCAAGATCGCGTTTGTCGGCGACCACTTGCCACGCAAGTGCGGCATTGCGACGTTCACGTCTGACTTGCTTGCCGCCGTGGCAACTGCGCATCCGCAAAGCCAGTGTTTCTCAGTGGCGGTGAATGACATTAAAGGTGGCTACGAGTACCCAGAAGTAGTTCGCTTCGAGATTGAGGAGCAGGACTTGCCGTCCTATCTACGTGCAGCGGACTTCCTCAACATCAACAACGTGGACATCGTCTGCTTACAGCACGAGTTCGGCATTTTCGGTGGGCCCGCCGGCGGTCACATCCTGGCGCTCCTGCGTGAATTGAGAATGCCTGTTGTCACAACGCTACATACCGTTTTGCGTGAGTCGAAAGGCGACCAACGGCGCGTAATGCAGGAGTTAGTCTCGCTCTCGACCCGGCTCGTCGTTATGGCTGAGCGGGGACGACAGATGCTACAGGAGATTTACCAGGCACCCCCGGCCAAGATCGATCTGATCCCGCATGGCATTCCCGACGTAGGGTTCGTCGATCCGACTTATTTCAAGGACCAGTTTGGTGTAGAAGGCAGGGTGGTGCTACTCACGTTTGGGCTACTCTCGCCGAACAAGGGGATCGAATATGTGCTCAACGCTCTGCCGTATATTCTGGCGGAGTTCCCCGACGTTGTTTACATTGTCCTGGGCGCCACCCATCCCAACGAACTGCGAGAGCATGGCGAAGCTTATCGGCTCAGCCTCGAAATTCTTGCCAAAAAGAACAAACTTGAGAAGAGCGTCATCTTCTACAACCGGTTCGTAGACCCTGAAAATCTGAAGGAGTTCATCGGCGCCGCGGATCTTTACATTACGCCTTACCTCAACGAAGCGCAGATCACGTCGGGCACGCTAGCCTATACGTTTGGTGCCGGCAAAGCAGTAATTTCGACACCGTACTGGCACGCTGTAGAATTGTTGGCGGAAGACCACGGCGTGCTGGTGCCGTTCGGCGACGCTGCGGCTATAGCGCGCGAGGTTATTGGTTTGCTGCGCGACGACACACGCCGTCATGCCATTCGTAAAAACGCCTACAGGCTCGGCCGTGAGATGGTCTGGAGCAACGTGGCACAGCTGTATATGCGTTCCTTCGAGTTGTCACGGGTAGAGGGTGCGGCGCGGTCTCGAAAATCTCTTGCCACGAAGACGCTCGACCAAAAACCGCGGGAACTGCCGGAGTTGAACTTGAGTCATCTCTCGCGGATGACCGATTCGACCGGAATCTTCCAACATGCCATTTTTAGCGTTCCAAACTTTTCCGAGGGCTATTGCACCGACGATAATGCGCGTGCGTATATCCTCGCAGTGCTTCTCAGTGAGCTGGGAGAGGACCCGGAGCGCGTGCGGACACTGGCCACCACTTACGCGGCTTTTCTCCATCACGCGTTCGATCCCAAAACAAAACGCTTCCACAATCATCTGAGTTTTGATCGACGCTGGCTCGATGAACAAGGGTCAGAGGATTGTCAAGCGCGAGCGCTCTGGGCGCTGGGCGTGGGAGTTGGGCGTTCCCCCTATCGGAGCTTCCAGCTCATGGCTGGACAGCTCTTCGCGCTGGCGCTGCCTGCACTGACGGAGTTCACCTCGCCGCGCGCGTGGGCGTTGGGGCTCATCGGCATTCATGAATACCTGCGCCGGTTGCGCGGCGACAGCCTGGTCAACCAAACCCGTGAGACACTCACTTCCCGGCTCATAGAACTTTTCGAAAGAACCGCCCAGCCGGACTGGTGCTGGTTCGAAGAGAATCTGACGTACGACAACGCGAAGCTCGCACACGCCTTGATCCTGAGCGGACGTGCAACCGGACAACAGGCGATGTTTGAACGAGGACTGAAGGCCCTGCGCTGGCTGACGGAATTGCAAATCTCCGAGAAGGGTCACTTTCGATCCATTGGCACCAACGGGTTCTATCGCCGTGGCGGCATGCGCGCCAACTTTGACCAGCAGCCCATCGAGGCGCAAGCAATGGCCTCAGCCTGTCTTGAAGCCTATCGCGCCACATCGGACGTCTGGTGGTACGAACAGGCGCAACGTTCCTTCGACTGGTTCATCGGCTGGAACGATCTCGGCTTGGAACTCTACTCTCCCAAAACAGGGGGCTGCCGCGATGGATTGCACGTGGATCGGGTCAACCGGAACCAGGGGGCGGAATCTACCCTGGCTTTCTTGCTTTCGTTGGCGGAAATGCGCTTGGCCCAAAATATGCTGACGAGTTTTAAGGAACCTATCGCCCTCGAAGAGTAATAACCGATTGCTGTCTCGTTTCCCTGGAACGGCCCATGTCAATTCACGTCAAACGCACGGCCACGATTCTCAAGCCCGACCAGCCACGCGTTCTTCTGCGGCCATTCAGTCCGGGGGATCCCCCACGGGTGAGTAGGATCATCTCCAGGATCCTGTCGTTCCCGGAAAACCTAGTCGGCCCCCTCCTGGACGAAGTCTCCGCTGAATTCTCCCAGCGACACCGGCAGATCCGCAAACTCTTTTTGGAACGCTTTGAACGAGTCCGCGAGCTGCTGTTAACGGATGAGGAATTCTCCGAACAAAGACGACTGTTGATCGGCTCTTATTTCCTGGCCGAATGCTCTTTAGAATCCGCTGCACTGTTCAATCCCTCCATCGTCCCGCACCCTGACCAAACTGACCTGCCATCCGGCGGTCTGCGTTTTATCCTCAGCTTGCGGGCGACCGGCGAGGGACACATTTCCTCAATCACTTTTCGGACAGGTATCATTCACCCCGACCGTCGGATCGAGGTGCTAAGGCCAGCTGGCTTCCTCGCCGAGCCGCGTCAAATCCCGAACCCGCTGTACGAGAAGGCGCTGTTCGCGCGGAAACTCTTTGAACTGGGATTGATCAGCGAATTCACACGCCGGGTCATGAACAAGCTTGGGGAGTCGTTCGCACTGGAAGAGCTTTGCGTCAATCTCGAAGCCGAAGTGAAGGAGTCCCTCCTGTCGGATGGAATGGTGGAGGAAGATCAGAACGCCGCACAGGGAATTTGGATGCTGGCCCGGTCCAACTACGAAGTTCACTGGTTTCGCGACCCTCCCACTCGATGAGGTGCTGGCTGCCATGAATTACGGAGATCATTTCAACAGCATGACAATTCCCAACAAAAGAGTGGCTGTCCTGTCGCCGGTAGCTTGGCGAACACCTCCCCGGCAATATGGCGCCTGGGAAACGGTGGCTAGCAACATCACCGAAGGACTCGTCGCCCGTGGTTGGGATGTGACCTTGTTCGCCAGTAGGGATTCTGTGACCCGCGCTCACCTGCACGCCGTGGTTGACAAAGGATATGAAGAGGATTCCACCGTCGATCCCAAAGTAGCCGAATACCTTCACATCTCCGAAGCGTTCGAGCGTGCTGCTGAGTTTGACCTCATCCATAGTCACTACGACTTCATGGCGTTGACCTACAGCCGGCTGGTCAAGACACCGGTCCTCACCACCATCCACGGATTCTCGTCGCCCAAAATCATGCCCGTTTATCAGAAGTATCGTGACGGATATTTTGTTTCCATCAGCGACTCCGATCGCGCGCCGGGGCTGAATTACCTGGCGACTGTCTACAACGGGATCGACCTCTCTTTGTACCCGCTCCAGGAATCTGGCGGTGATGACCTGATCTTCCTTGGCCGGATTCATCCGGATAAAGGTGTCCATTTAGCTATCGAGGTCGCTCGCTTGAGTGGTCGGCATATGATCATCGCTGGAATCATCCAGGATGAGGTCTATTATCGGAACCAGGTCAAACCGCACGTGGATGATCAGAACATCTCTTATATCGGGCCGGTGGGCATGACGGAGAAAAATAAACTGTTCGCGAGTGCCTGTACTTTAATCCATCTGAACACCATCCCAGAGCGGTTCGGACTGGTCCTGGCGGAAGCTAACCGAACTTTCCCACTTGGGCACATCTGCTCTGGTTAAGTACTTTGGAATCAGTCGAGGTTAGGGAAAGGTCTTCACCACAAAACAGCCTCCTACCTTACGGTTGGTACCTCGATTTCGTAGCCCTGTTTTTGCCCCACCAGGCGCGGTGGCGGCTGGCTCGGCAACTGCAATTTCAACTTCTCGATGAGTATCTTGGTGTCTGTAGAAGGTTGCGTGTAGCGTGGCAGAATCAACCATCGTTGATCGACCGTAGGAATCCACACGTCAATCATTTTGATTTCCGCCAACTTCTCCAACACCGCCGTAGGCGTTAACCCTGGTGCGTGCAGCAACAGACGCTGCTTCAGCGTCACTTGTAAGCAGTAGGCGAGAAAGGCGATCAGAATGTGCGCGTCGGCGCGATGCTCCCGTTGATGGCGGATCGGGCGGATGCAAAGTTCGCTTTTCAGCGATTTGAATACCGATTCGATCTGGGTCAGCTGCACGTAGCGTGTCCACAGCACGCTGGGATCTCCGGCGGTAAGGTTGGAGCGCAGCAAGTAGTGTCCGTCGCGCCATTCCGCCTCCTGAAGTTTTTTCTTATCCACACGAAACTGGAAGGTCTCCCGCGTGACCTCCTGGCCTTCCCCAGGTACTTGCATCTGCACGAAATGGAATGCGCGGCCCGCGGCTGCTTTCGCGGCGCCCAAACGCATCAGCAGCTGGACCAGAGAGGGCAGGCTTCGCCGCATGGCGCGGAGCTTTCTGAGCAATCGAGCCAGACGCTTGCGACGCATGGCGGTCTCTTTGGCTCTTCTTCCTTCACTCTTGGCCAGCACATAGAGTTCGCCGTCCTGCTCAAACAGTTTCACATCCACCGAATCTCGGACCTGCTGCCAGGGCAGATCGAGCCACTTCTTTTCATACTGCTGGATCTTGCCTTTCGGCGTTCCCACCAGATAAAAAATCTCGCGTGCTGGATCTCGCATCTCCTGTAAAATCTCCTCGGTCGGAATGCCGCGATCCATCACCCACATGCGTTTTGCTTTCCCGTAGGTCTTCTCAATCTTGTCGAGAAAATCGCGCAGTGTGGTGCGATCACTGGTATTGCCGTCCAGGACTTCGTAGGCCAACGGGAAACCATCGGTGGTGATCACCAGCGCAATCACCAACTGCAAACAGTCGGTCCGTTTATCGCGACTGTGACCGTACTTGGCCTTGGGGTTCTCTTCCATTGCGCCTTCAAAATACGTGCTCGTCAGGTCGTAGAGCAGCACTTCGAACTCCGCTTGAAACAGATCGGCCCACTTCTGTCGCAGCCACAGAAAGAGATCCTGCTTGTGCTCCAGCACGCGATCCAGGCAGCGATACAAGCGGTTTTTCTCCGCCACGGAGAAATCTGTCCCGAGCAATGCATCCATGGCGGTGGTCAGATACCACTGGTGATGTACACGAAACTCGCTCCCCGGATCCAGCAACTGGCTCACGACCAGTAGCTGCAATACTTTTTCCCAAGGAACTTCTTCCCGTGTTCCGGCAAGGCGAGAGTCCCAAAACTCATCCAGGCCCAGTTGGCGCCACAACGCGCACCCCAACCAGCAACTGCCGAACAGGCGAGGACACCGCAGTTCGAGACCGCTCAGTTTAACTTGCAGACTGTCGATCGCATCGGCGGGAATCTCGCGGTCATCGGGAAACAAACTCAAGTTTGCATACTCTTGCTCCTGTTCATCAAACACCGACAACGTCTTGCGCCATGCCGCTTGTTGTTGATCGTTGATCTCTCCGAGATAGAGAACGGTTCGCTGCACCGTTTTGTCGGGCGCGATGCGACGGTTTTCTACAATGCTGAAGTAGCGGTGATCTTTACCGTCTTTCTTGCGATGGATGCTGCGTAGAAACATGACAAGCGAAGAGTGCCAGAAGTCTGGTCTCGGAGGGAAGACACTTGGTCTTCACTCTACCGTTTTTTCACAGCGCGGCGATGGAAACACGCGGTTTAACCTTCAAAATTATGGGGAAAATACCAAAAATCGCCTGCAGCTGGTCAAGTTGGGCTAATGCAGCGGGCGTGCCCGTTATCGCCATGGACCTGGGCTCCTGCCGTGAGGTGATCAAAGATGGGCAGACGGGGTTTCTGGTCAACAACGTCAGCGAGGCGGTGCGGGCCCTGGAACGCCTTTCTGAAATCGATCGCACCGCCTGCCGCCAACGGGTCCAGCAATGCTTTTCTATCAAAACCATGGTCGAGGCGTACGAACGGGTTTACTCTACGATTTTTGATTTGGAGGCGAAGAGACGACCATGAAGCCGGACATTGTCAGACGATACCGCCACAATCCCATCCTCACCAAGGCCGAGATCCCCTACCCAGTGGAAACCGTTCACAACGCGGCGGTCGAGGGACGAAGAAGTCTCGACAAGGCAGCCTACTTCCAGGCCTACGGCTTTACAAACGCGCGAAGCCTCGACGGTGGAATCCAGGCTTGGCCAGGCAAGATCGAATCAACCCTGGCGGGGCGGTCTGTTGGGTGAAAGGAGCAGTTGAACAACGCTATCTTGGCGCCAGAATGGGCATCGAGAATTTCTGCCATCGTGCTGTTCAGACCGATATCCGGTGGAGTCACGGCTTCTTCTCTGTGGGCTTTTGCCGGAGGCGTTGCCATGTCGCTACTACTGGTTGCTTCCATACTTTCTGTTGCGCGTCGCACCGATGTTCATTCCTCGCAACCGAATCACAGTAGGCCAAGCTGCAGCCTTGCCGCTTCCGACATCAGGCTCGGGTTCCAGGGCGGGTCCAAGACGACCTGGATGTCGGCCTCGACCACGCCCGGAACGCTGCGAAGCTTGCTTTCGATGTCTCTCTTGAGCACCTCGCCCATGCCGCAACCCGGAGCCGTCAGCGTGAAACGTACCTCAACTTTATTCCCCCCTTCCGCCAGGGGAGTCACTTCGCAGCGATACACGAGGCCGAGCTCTACGATGTTGACGAGCTTGCGGAACACCTGTTTGCAGAAGCCGTTGATGATCATCGAAACCGCATCTTCCTTCGGCAGGCCGCGCTGCTGCAGATAGAAGAGCTGGTCATCGCCGATCTTCGAAGTGGACGCTTCGTGTTCCATGCGCGCCGTCGAGTTCTTCACTTCGATGTAGGGGAAGGTGTGGGCGCCGCACTTGTCGCCAATCAGCAAGGAGTCACATTGCGTGTAGTTGCGAGCCGCCACTGCGCTCTTCAGGATCTTCACCTGGCCTCGGTAGGTGTTCTGCCCGTGCCCAGCGGAAATGCCCTTCGCGATGATTGTGCTCCGCGTGTTCTTTCCAATGTGAATCATCTTGGTGCCGGTGTCGGCCTGCTGCCAGTGGTTAGTGAGCGCCACCGAGTAGAACTCGCCCACGGAGTTGTCGCCCTGAAGGATGACGCTCGGGTACTTCCAGGTGATGGCCGAGCCGGTCTCCACTTGCGTCCAGGAAATCTTCGAGCTCACACCTGCGCATTTGCCGCGCTTGGTGACGAAATTATAGATCCCGCCCTTACCCGTCTCGGGGTCCCCCGGATACCAGTTCTGGACGGTCGAGTACTTGATCTCGGCGTTGTCGTGCGTAATCAGCTCAACGACAGCAGCATGCAACTGGTTCTCGTCGCGAATGGGCGCGGTGCAACCTTCGAGGTAGCTCACATAGGCGCCCTCATCGGCGATGATCAGGGTGCGCTCGAACTGGCCTGTCTCCGCCGCGTTAATGCGGAAGTAGGTCAAGAGCTCCATCGGACAGCGAACGCCCTTGGGAACGTACACGAACGACCCGTCGGTGAACACGGCCGAGTTGAGAGAGGCGAAGAAGTTGTCGGTGTAGGGCACTACCGAGCCTAGATACTTCTGCACCAGCTCGGGGTAGCTCTGCACTGCTTCCGAGAAGGAGCAGAATATGATGCCCAGTTCGGCAAGCTTTCCCTTAAACGTGGTGGCCACCGAGACACTGTCGAACACTGCGTCCACCGCCACGCCTGCCAGCCGCTCCTGCTCAAGCAGTGGGATGCCAAGCTTTTCGTAGGCGCGAAGGATCTCGGGGTCCACTTCATCCAGACTCTTCGGCCCATCCTTCTTGGATTTCGGGGCGGAGTAGTAAACTATAAACGTGAGGGTTTTCGCAAGGTGGTGTTCTTCGATGACGTTCCAGCCGTCCACCTGCTTTTCGAGTGCGGCAAGCTCCGCACCCTTGAGCGGTGGGACGCCGCCGCGGCATGGGACACAGGCTTTGGTTGCTAGGTCGGAGATCACAACCGCTATTCTAGCACCGCGAGGTGCCATGCTCAGCACGGGAGTCCTGGCATCCGAAGAGTCGTAAGGAAAAAGGTTTCGACGCAATTCCCAAGGTTTCGAACTTGCGGACTCTTGAACCGGGGCCGTGACTTGGTCTAAGCTTTGCCCAAGTCTGGGGGGTGAGGACGGCACAGGTTTTTTACCGTTTCCTCTGTCCTGGGTTCGGCCGAAGTCGAACGGTGGCAGGCCGGGCCACGTTTCTCACCCCGTCAAGACCTTGGGCGCCGACCCGAAGCGGTGTGCGGAGCGCTCCTCGCATTCTGGGGTAAAAGCTTTGCGGCGAGTTTGATCGGAGACCTACCTGTAAAGAGTATCATTCCGATTCTGTTCGGCGCAGTAGCGGGATAGGAGCTTGTAAGAGTCGGAGGGAGATATGTGCTTCCAAAATCTTGAAAGTTGAATCTCGGTTAAGGGTCTCTTTGAAAAACTCGGACTATTTCAACAAAGATATTCCACGCGTCAACTTTTCTTTGCTCTCATGCCGACTAAGTTCCCCGCGGCGATTCAGTATTTATCGTTCAGTTTGGGAGGATTGGGGCGGCTTGCTGGTGGCACAATGCCGTTTTCGCGCAGATAAATAACCACCTGTCCGTAGTGATCCGCCACGTGCCAGATGCATACAACGCCTAGGCCTAGGCGGGTATTAGGTGCCGCATACTGCCCCTCGATCGGGTCGTACATGTCCTTCGCGGTAATTGCCGCCAACGACTCCTTCAGTGCTGCGAAAGAGTCACGCAGGTAGTTCAGTAGTTCCACACGGGTTTTTGCGGGATTTGGTCCACCCTTATCGCACGCATCGGGCGGTTTCGTGCCGTCCAACTCTGCGGCAAACGCAAAATTCGCGCAAGCCACGTGCTTCACCTGCTCCGCAAAGGTACGCACCTCAGCAGGCCCGAATTCCGGTTTCTGGTCCTTGAACATTCCGGGTGCAGGCCGGTAGTTCCATTTCTCTTCGGGCATCGCTTCGGCAGCGGATCGAAATTCGTACTCCTGATAGTCAAAGAAGCGCGTGAACGCTTTGCCTGGAGTTTCGTTTTTGCTCAACTCCGCGGCCGTGGGCGGTTTCTGTTCCTGTGCGCTCAAAGAGAGGCCAAGTGCCAGCAACCAAACCCCAAGTAAACTTGCTTTGCACATAGTACGCATGGGTAGCGCCTCCCCGTCCGCAAGTCTATTCCCTTTGGGCCAGCATTCCTATTTTTCCCTCTCACCAAACTCCACGTCAGAGGTGTCCCGCCCATCAGGATTCATCGAATGGACGCCAAAGGAAATTGGCGTTTTGTACAAACTATCGGTGGGACTCTCCTCGATTAAGCACGAGGCACCATCAACATATTTGAACAGCAACCATTATTCAATAATTTTGCCCATCCCAGTTTATAGCACGAGCGTCATCCGTCTTCTAGGCGGCGGACGTACACATGCTGGGCAATTAAATGTGTACACCGAGGACCACTTGGCTTCTCGCCACTCTGCGCGGATTGACAAGCTGCATTGGGGACAGATTATTTTCTTGTCGGCCATGGGTGTTTTTCCTCACGGCTAGCCCAATTTCTGATTGCAGACTGGCTTCAGCGCCAGAATCAATTGATTCTGGCGAGCCATCCTCTGCGCCTGTCCAGCTACCAGCTCGTATTGAAATCCAGTCGGGGCGTGCCGAGTAATGCACGCATTATCTCCATTTAAATGCTCAAGCACTCGCGCGCGAATGTCACGAGATTCTCCGATATATATCCAGGAAGTGCGATTGTAGATGGCATACTCTCCAGATTGCGCGGGGGCGCTTGCAAGGATGGTTGCGTAATCAAAGGGGAGGCCACTTAGGCCGGGACCTATAGCCATAGATGAACTCCTGTTTGGGAAACGTTCCGGGAAGGGTATCGCCAAGAGGCTATAACACAACAAAGTACTGCGCAAGATAAGCCAAAAGGTTGTCCGCTAGGGATAGTGTTACGTTTTGTGGACCTCTGGTTGCGATAGTTTTGCGGTACAGGCCTGTATTGCTTCTTCGATTCGTGCGATGTCGACGTCAAAACAGTAGAATCCAGCTCTCCATTTTCTGTGGGATTCAGCTTCAAATATGCGCAGTACCGCAAAATCGACTTTCCGGTCCTCGGTCATCGTTGGGAATTGTAGGCCGACGTAGTTCACAGATTGCAATTTCAATAGGGTCTTGGCCGGACCGCGCGCAACATACCCGAACCACGGTTTAGCGGTTGGCAGTAATAGATGTTTGCCATATCTTGCCAAGTTTGGAACAAATATGTCGGGAGTTCGTATAGTACGTTGGTTCCCCGGCTCCTCAAAAGTAAACACATCATGCACTAAAGATAGAGCTGGGGCTATAAGGCGAAAAGAAAGTAGTACCCGGGTGCTGTCTCGTCACGCCCTCGTCGGTTTGTCGCGGCAACGACAGCTCGGAAAGTTGCAGACGCTGCGGAGTGCTTCCTTGCCTTTTATCCTGACACGGCGAGTCTAGTGAATGCTCTTGGCGTGGCTGCACTTGCATGGTTGCCTATCTTTTGGTCCGGACACCAGCGGTGTTTCTCACTTGGGCTGCTTGAAATGCCACTAACCTCATGCACAGCAAGAAGGGGCCACGCTACCCATGCGTGGGGCCAGCTCCACTGAAGTTGTGTTGGCAACTTCTTATAATTGCCGGGTTGGTGACCAAGCCGCCGCCGAACGGTAGGCCGACGTAACGGTCCGCGTATTGACCTGAGATAATTTTGATTCGGAATCGCTTCATGATGTTCCTCCTCGGCGGGAGTCTACCAGCCTAGAAGACGTAGAGGTATACAGTTTTGGAGGCTGACAGATCGCCGCCAGTGCCGCCTTTCATACCCTTGTTGATGAAGTGAGACTCGATGTCCTGCGCGTCAGACAGTGAATCGGCTGTCCAGTCAGACCAGTAATCGACGCTTAGATCTTCGGTGTCTTTCCAATAACGCTTGCGTTCGGCTAGGTCGTGCGTAAGGCCGATTCTCCAGAGGCCGTAGTGGGAACTGGATTTGGATTCAATTGCCATTATGATGCTCGTTTTGATTGCCACGCGTTTAGCCCTCCGCTTGGGCTGAGGTAAGAAATCCCTCAGTTACTTCAATCTAACATAGCTTGGCTAGCGTGAACGATAAGCGAAACGGGGAGATGGATTGGGGCCGGTACCGTGGCGGGGCGACGGGGAGTTCAGCCAGACATTTTCGTCGCAAAGAAATGCGCATGATGCCTCTCCCGTCGGGGGCTCGGGTTTCCTTTGATCGTGAGCAATTCTGCTCTGCCGATCGCGCGAACTAAGTTCGCTGCACCGGCTGCCTCAAGGAGGAATCTCGCACTGAAACTGAATCCGCGGTACACTCAAACTTCCTCGCCTCTACCGCAAACTCTTGCGGAGACCCCCATGACCGAAGAAAGAAAGCACGCCATTTGGTTTGCGACGACGCTCTTGTGCGCTCGCAAGATTATCGACCTGATAGACACAAACGCCTCAGAACGGATGGGAAAGAAGCATTGGTTGAGGGTGTTCGAGAATGATGCGATCGACCAAGTGGTTCAGATTATGGAAAAAATTGATGAGAGGTGGCCCAAGGAAAAGGCTATAAGCCCGAATAGCCCGAGAAGCGGGGGTTAGTACGCTCAGGCAATCACTTTCGATCCGCGAGTTGGTCGGGCGAAGGGATCTCCGTCTCTCCATTCCACGGCGGGAAACGGCGGAAGCATTTTTCGAAGAGATTTGCCAAAGAGATTTGGAAGGCATCGTAGCGAAGCGTAGGCTCAGCTCAACAGATTCGAAAGGTTTTCGTGCTTTTCGGCTTCATCGGTTTCTTGAGTCTCACCGGTCTTATTTTTGCCACTCTCTTTTCACAATCTTTCAACGAATGGCAGCAAACCATCAGGGGGATGTATCTCCCGCTGTTTGCTTTTATCTGCATTCTCCCAATATTGGTTGTATTTCTCGCCCCTCTATTCAGCCTCGGGAGGTTTCTGGCTGACCCGGGGAACGCGGCTGGCGCTCGATTCCGAATCTCCGAATCGGGTGTCGTAACCGAAAGTTCCGTTGGGAAGACAGATTGCGATTGGACGAGCTACCTGAAAGCCCAAGAAACGCTCAACTATTTCCTTCTGTACCCGTCCAGCGCTGAAGCTCAGGTTATTCCAAAGCGGTGTTTATCCACGTTCTGGCGAACTTGAACTCTTACGCGATTTATTCCGCCGGCACATTTCAAGAAACAATCTCAAGTCCGCGTGAAGGCCCATGACCCAGATCCTGCTCTACAGTGGTTTGGGACCAGCAAGGAAGACCGGTATTCGCGAGATGGCAAATTTATTAGCATGACGCGCTGCGGATTTTTGTTTGCACGATTTCTTGGTTCGCGGCCCCTGGTAGCCCGTTGCGCTTGAAAGATCGAGGCCCGTGCCCACACGCTAAGCCCAAGTGCGGCGCAATTCCAGATTCTCCGACACCTTTGAGTGCCGATTCGTGATGTCCCTGCTTGTTCTGCCACTAGCGAGCCTCGCCCGCGCCCATGCGATGCAAGGCGACACCGCCCAGGCCAAGGCGGCCTATCAGGATTTCCTTACGCTCTGGAAAGACGCCGACCCTGACATTCTCATTCTCATCGCTGCGAAAGCAGAATACGCGAAGTTGAAATAGCCAGTGCAAGGCCATCGCCACGAGCAGGTATTCGTATCGCAAATCGTAGCGCACTTAGTGAGAGGGCTGCACAGGAGAACTTGAACCAATTCAACAGCTTAGATTTTTTACTGCCATGGTTCGGGACCAGGAGGTCGGTGGTTCAAATCCACTCGCCCCGACCACTTAAATCCCGTAAATCTAAGCTGCTACAGCGTCCTCACTTTCTGAAGGTTTAGGAACAAAAAGAACAATTGAGGGAATTTCGAACCCAATTCCCACCTGTTCTGCAATCTGTTTACGGTACTTCGCGTCCGCTTGCGACCTGTCGTACAAGTCAGTCACAGACGACTTGGCACTGTGCCCCAACCACGCCTTAATGAGCGATTCCGGTGCCTGCTGCTTTCGCAGATGAGTTGCACGGAAACGACGGAAGCCGTGGAAGCCAGTTTGCGCGACACCCATTTTCTTAAGAACCGGGTACAACATTCGGTTTCTCGCGTTCGAATGGTTGTGCGCTCTACCTGTGCTTGTTGGGAATAGCAGACCTGTTCGGTTGCCGATGAAGGCAACCAAATGAGCCGCTACGGTTGTGTGAACATCTACCACACGGTGAGCGTTCGTGGTTTTGAGTCTTTCCGACACTCGACCACGGTACGCCTGTTTGCGGACGGTAATGGTCAACCCGTTGTCGGAGACATCCTCCACCGACAGTCCGAGCAACTCTCCCAATCGAAGACCAGTCGCAGCGGCCAACAGAATCAGCATCTGAGCCTGTTCCTTGGTCTTACCGAGAATGCTCGTCACCTGTTCGGAAGTGAACGTGGGACGATGCTGGCTAGTAATCAGCGGCATTTCGATGAAATCGTGATTCCAATTACGGGGATAAAGCTGCTCGCCGTTCTGGTCTATCGCAGATGCGACCACCAGCTTAGCTAAACCCGCGTATGAATTGACCGATTTTGCCGATAGTCCCCCGTTCACCATTTTGGTGACGAGAGCCTTCAGCGTGCCGTTGTTTACGTCTTGGAGCATCGTTTGACCGATATTCGGAATCAACCACTTGTCCAAGCAATTGCGCCATCCATCGTAGGTTGCAGGGCTGATAGGCTTTCGGCGTCGGGTTCTTGCTTGTTCCAAGAACCTTTCCGCCTGCTGAGCAAAGGAGACAGATTGTGTCGTCTGTCGAATCTGCTCAGTCTTATTAACCCCCGCCGCCTGGATTATTTCTGCTGCACGGCGTCTCTGCTCAGCCTTGGTGAGAAGGTCGGGGCCAGAGCAAGGACAAACCTTTTCGGACTTGAGTTCGCGTCCTACTGGAGTATCAACCCTGAATCTGACCACTACCCAATCACCGGACTTCTGAATACATCCCTTCTGAAATCGACTACGCATTCGGCGTCGAACCTTTCCGCCGTTCGTAGTTCCAGTCGCTGGGATTCTATCATCCGTGGCTTCGGAGGAAGGGGTACCCGCGCTCTGGTACCCCGTACGCATACCCGGTTCGATGTTGTCAGAATTGAGGGTAGGGCTAGTGCCGCTAGTTTTGGCGGCGTCAAGCTGAAATGATGTTTCAGAAGATTTTGGCATGGAGCCATCCAAGTATCACGGCGGACGAATCCGCCTACGATGGATGGCCCTCTACCTGATTAGGAGGGGTTGCCGGGTTCTAACGGTCTGCACTGCTTCCCGGCCCGTGTGCCGTCCCTCCGCCTGCATCCGGGGCGACGAGTTCTCCGAACGATGCCCGGAGCACGACTTTTCATAGGCCTAATTAAGATCGTAAATACTGGCGCCCCGCGCACTAGGGCCTTACCGAACGGGGCGAAAATCCCGTAACTATTTGTAGTCGACGAGTTCGAGGCATCGTCGAAAGTACAACGGATTCGAGATAAACTCGGTTCCTCATTCTCACGCCTTGGAGTTGGCAATGTTAGAACAAGGGTTCTGGGCCGAGGTGATTATTGGCCAGGAACATCTGCGACTATTTTCGGAGCGGAGTCCGCTTGGGGTGCAGGCCTCTGTTTACAATGTAAATGCGAAAACTTGGATTGCTCCGTCCGAGCCAGTTGATGACATCGACCAGGGAAAAGAACGCGCAGAAGCATACGCTGCCGCCTATTTACGGCGCGCAGCCAACTCTGAGCTCCCCTCGCTGAACTGGAAAAAGTCTCGCTCCGCATAGCTTACCTGTCTTGACCTGCTCCCCGTAAAACAAGACATCTAGCCAGTAGTACCCAGGTAACCGGACGCACCAGGCACATTGGATTGCATGTTTGTTCTGACTTTTCAGTTGCCCAGCGGCCCCACAATCTCGTACGGCCCGAGTTTTGCTCCCCCCGCCAGGCTCATGGCTTATTTCCTTGCGGCACGCGGCGCTTCAACTCTTCAAACCAGTTCAGCACGACATTGATTTGTGTTGGCGCCGCCGCCTCGCCTGCTTCCGCGGGCTTGAGCATCAGAAAACGCTGGCCGTCAGGGGAGACATCGTAGTCCGGGGACGTTGCCGGGCTAAGCTCATACGGCCCCGCAAAGAGCACACGGGGCTTGCCTACAGCGAAACTTGGCTGCGTGGTAATGTCCACGGCCATCATTTTGTCGCCGCTGCGGTAGAACAGTTCCCGCCCATTCGGGTTCCAGTTAGGCTCCGTTCCACCTTCGGTCGAGATCAGCCACTTCCCGCCGGGACCTGGATAGGGCTGCACGTAGATTTCATAGCGGCCCGATTCGTTTGAGACATAAGCCAGCCAGTGCCCGTCCGGAGAAAAACGGGGTACACTCTCGTCGAACCTTGTTCGGAGGAAAGGCTCCGCCTTACGGTCGCCCACCCGCAGTACCCAAATATCCCGTTGTGTCGAGGGATTGACGTCGATAAAGGCCAGCAGTTGCCCATCCGGAGACCAGGACATCGGAACATTAGCGCTTTGGCCCCCTGTCAATCGCTCTAGCCCGCCACTGCCGTCGGCCTTCTGCCAGTAAATGGTCGGGATCCCTTCCTTGGTGGACTGAAACGCGATCCGGTTGCCATCCGGTGTCCAAACCCCATTCAGGCCCACAGTCCCTTCAAACGTGAACCGCGTCAACGTTTCCCGGGAAAGATCGTACAGCCAGATTTGCGTCTCGTTTTCCGTGATCCCCACTGCTACTCGACGGCCGTCGGGGGAAATGCGTGGGAACAGGTAGCCGCGTGCGGGAGCTGCCACGGGCTGCTCTGCCCCATTGCGGGTAACCCACACCAGCCGGCGCTGGTTCGCCTGAACACCCCCCGGAATGTAGACCAGCGACCCCGTTGTGGAGACGCTGTACTGGGCAGCTCCGGTCGCTGGGGCCTGCAAGACATTTTCGACCACCGGGACCGCCGCACCCGTGACCGCGAGCGACTGGGCATCGAATGGTACGGCCATCAAGGTCGAACCCTGCGCATAGACCAAATGGCCGGAGGATGCGTAATGGGGCTGTGTACCCCCCTGGAGCAGGTTCTGTCGACTGCCGCTACGAATGGACTGCACGGCAATTCGCGAGTTTGACCAACTGAAACTGCTTGTTGAAGCAGCAAACAGCAGGGTCTTGCCGCCGGGCAAGAACTCCGGCCAGCGGTGGCTTACCTCACCCGGTTCGAGACGAGTCATCGGTTGCGGCTCGCCTCCCGCCTCCGACACTTGCTGGAGAAAGGAAGACGTTGCGGCTGAGAAGGCAATCGTGCCCTGGCTGCCCCAACTAACGCCATTAGCGAGCGTGGCAGCGGTCAGAGTCTGTGCTGCTCCCCCGTTGACTGGGACCTTCTTCATCTTCTGTTCCGCGAGAAACCCCACCCACTGACCGTCTGGCGAAAAGACGGGATATATGGCTCCCTCGGTGCCAAGGATGGGTGTGGCCTCCAGGCTGTCCATAGCCCGGAGGTAGATCTGCTGTTTGCCGCCTTGGATGGCGACGTAGGCGAGGTGGCTTCCGTCAGGTGAAAGTGCAATGCCGGGTTGATTCAGTTGCGCAAGCCGCTGGCCGGGTGGCAGCGTAATCACAAGACGCGACACCGGCCGTGGCGGCACCGGCTTCAGATTCCAAACTGCAAAACCCGTCACGGCTGTTACAAGCAACGACGCGACGCCCCACAGCACGGCTCCTCGCCAGCGCATGCGAACGCCCGCTGCTGTTGCGGCCGGTGCCAACGCGACATGGGAGTTGGATTCAGCGAGCCATTTCAGTTCGAGAGCGAGGTCCCGCGCCGTTTGCCACCGTTCCTCCGGATTCTTCGCCAGGCAGCGGCGAATCGCGTGATCCAGAGTCGGCGGCATCATCGGCTTCACCGCGCTGATCGGCGCAGGCTCCCTCTCCAAGATCGCCGAAGCCACGCTCAACTGCGTCTTCCCTTCGAACGCCTTCTTCCCCGTCAGCATCTCGTACAGCACTGCTCCCAAACTGAAAATGTCGCTGCGCCCGTCTAACTCTTTCCCTTCCACCTGCTCCGGCGACATGTACTGAAACGTCCCGACAACCATTCCCTCTTGCGTCACCGGTGTATGCTGCGGGGCCGCCATCGTCAGCGTCGCCAGCGTCACCATCGGCGCTGTCGGCTTCGCCAATCCAAAATCCAATAGCTTCGCTCCCGTCGCCGTCAGCATCACGTTCCCAGGCTTCAAATCCCGGTGCACAATTCCATTCCGATGCGCCTTGTCCAGCGCCTCCGCAATCTGCGCGCCATATTTCAATGTCTGCTCCAGGGGCAGCGGCCCCTTCTCCAGCCGCTTCGCTAACGTCTCCCCTTCCACGCACTCCATCACCAAGTAGTCCACGCCGTCCTGAGTACCCACGTCATGCAGCACGCATATGTTCGGGTGATTTAATCCGGAGATGGTCTTCGCTTCTCGTTCAAACCGTTGCTTCGCCATCGGGTCCGCACAAATGCTCGCGGGCAAAATCTTGATCGCCACGGTCCGTTCCAACCGCGTGTCTCGCGCGCGATACACCTCTCCCATCCCGCCGGCGCCGAGCGGTCCCACGATCTCATACGGTCCGAGCTTTGAGCCGGAAGCAAGCGTCATAAGTGCAGGGATTATAGCCTCAGAACCGCCCGGCGAGGTACCTTCGACCGCCTAAGTCCTTGAGCACGTCGATCATTGGGAGCGTATCGCATCCCGCTGGAGACCGGCCTTCTCATCCCATCTGGTAAGTTCGACATCAGGCGGAGCAGTGGTCTGAGCGAGAGTTTGTCTCAAGTCCTGATTAAAGCCGTAATCGCCGAAGTTGATTTTGGCGTCGGGTCCAGTACCTATGTTTCCGATTTCCGGACAAATCAGGCACTTGAACGCGGACGACAAGAAATATCGCGTTTCTCGACGCAGTTTTCTAAAGCTTGGACGGAGCGGTCCTACGGTTCACCAACTATTTCGGAATCGTTTTTCGCTCTTCAGATTTCGGCAGGATTGACAGCGAAATAGGAATCCCACCGTCAGCCAGTCGAGATTCCAACCGAAACCCTCCGTCAACGGCAGTATACGTAAACGGCTTTTTATCGTACGGGTCAGGCTGCTGATTCAAAACCTTTGGACCCTCTAGCTGAACCGCAATTGCGGCGTGCAGCAAGGTACGACGGGTTTGCTCAAATGCTTCAGCCCAACGAATACGTGGCAGGGCGGGAGTAAATTGTCGGACCACCGGGTTCGTCTTCGAGAGTTCGTCAAATTCAATTTTATATGTCTTTTCAAACTGCTCCGGTGGGAGTTCAAAACGAGGAGCCCATGTTACGTAAAACGAATGCTGTTGGTCGACACAGTCTACATACCCTTTGACGGAGCCGCCGCAGCCATCGACGATTTCCGCTGCAAGCAGTTCGGACTTCCGCTTCGGTGGGGGACGATCGGGAGGCGGAGGTGCCGGCGGCGATTTTTGAAGGGCCACCCACAGCAATGTGCTTACACGAAGCCGCGCGACTGGGTCTCAAGCCGTGCTAGTCTCCGGTAACGCGACACAGGGTCGGGAGCGAGTCTCAGCTGGTTAGTTAGGCGCTGCGTGCTACGGGCACCTAGTCTCACACGCGACCCTAGGCACTCTCGGATAACCAGAAAAAGTCTTGACTTCTGCTTTTATAGCCTTGGCCACCCCTGCGGGGTGGTTGTATGAACCAGAAACTCCGGCAGAGACTGACAGCGAGCAGTCCGGGCGGTAGTTAGATAGCATCTGTGGCACGACTTGGCTCGGCAGCTAAGGCCGTCTGTTCTATGGAGCGTTTCTGCCCGATTTATAGCATGGCTCCGGGAGTGGCGATTGTGTGGGTGGTGGCAGGCATTGTCCTGAAAAGGAGAATGGCCTGACCCCGATGGAGAGATTGAGAAGTTTCGTCAACCGGGCCGAGCCACGTCGAAATTGAACACAAGAGGTTTCCATGAAAGCCAAGCAAAAGGAGCCAACCGAAAAATCCACTGGGCACTCGAACCAAATCAACTGGCGCCACATGAACCGCAAGCAACGGCGAGACCTGGAGCGGAAAATGCAAAGCGCAGACCTCTCCTTACAGCTCATACATCCCGATGCCGCTGGTATTGACATCGGTAACGAATCCCATTACGTAGCGGTTCCACCGGACCGGGACAGCCAGCCGGTGCAGCGCTTCGGCTGCACGACAGCGGAACTGAGAGCTATGGCCGATTGGCTGAAGCAGTGCCGGATTCGGACCATAGCCATGCAATCCACGAGCGTGTACTGGATCGCGGTGTACGACGTTCTCGAGCAGGCGGGTTTGGAAGTCTACTTGGTGAACGCGCGGGAGACGAAGAACCTTCCAGGGCGGAAAAGCGATGTGCAGGAGAGTCAGTGGCTGATGAAGCTGCACACCTATGGCCTGTTGCGAAATTCATTCCGGCCGCCACAGGAGATCCGCACGATGCGGACGTACTGGCGACAGCGCAATGATCTGGTGCGGTCGGCGGCACGGCACATCCAGAGGATTCAGAAGACACTGATACAGATGAATATGCAGTTGGCCAATGTCTTGAGTGATGTGAGTGGAGTGACCGGGCAAGCGATCATTAAGGCCATTCTGGCGGGCGAACGCGATCCGCAGAAGCTAGCGGCGTTTCGAGATCCACGCGTCAAAGCAAGTGAGCAGGACATCGCGCGGAGCTTGGAGGGAAACTGGCAAGAGGATCTCTTGTTTGTGCTCAAGCAGGAACAAGCGGCTTTCGAGTTCTACCGAAAGCAGATGGCTGAGTGCGATCGCCAGCTCGAACAGTACCTCCAGAAGATGGAGGACCGGAGCCAAGGGGCCACCCTGCCGGAAGAGAAGCGGAAGGATCGGCTGCAGAAGAAGAAGGGGAATCAGCCGCAGTTCGACTTGCAACAGCAGTTGTTTCGCATGACGGGCACAGACCTAACCCAGATCGATGGTATTGACGTCATGACCGCCACTACGATTCTCAGCGAGGCGGGTTGGGACATGATCAAATGGAAGGACGAACACCATTTTGTTTCCTGGCTGCGGCTCGCTCCCGACAATCGCATCAGCGGAGAGAGAATCATTGGAAAAGGGCGGCTGCCGACGAGCAATCGAGTGACCGTCGCTTTAAAGCTGGCGGCCAGCAACCTGCGAACAAGTCAGAGCTATCTTGGAGCGCAGTTCCGTCGACTCAGAGCCAGACTAGACACCCCGGTTGCGATCAAAGCCATGGCCGCCAAGCTAGCCCGCTTGATCTATCGTATGCTCCGTTACGGCACCAAATTTGTAGACCATGGATCACGCTACTACGAAGTTCAACAGCGCACCCGAGAGATCAAGCATCTCAAGCTCAAAGCCGCCACTTTGGGGTTCCATCTAGTCCAATCTACCGCCGCCTAAAGCACGTGGAGTTTCTGGAGAGCAGCGGCCACCGCTTTGCGGTGGTTGTATGAGCCTGAAACTCTTGTCGAGAGCTCGCCAGTTATGGTGTAACCCAACTAAAATCCGAGGCACAACCTGGTTCGGCAGCTAAGGCCGCATTTTCCCTGGAGCGTTCCTGCCCGATGGAGAGCATGGCTCCGGTTCTGGCGATTGTGTAGATGGCGGCGGGCGTTGTCCTGAAAAGGAGAACGGCCCGACCCCGCTGGCGAGATTGTGTAGTTTTCGCCAACCGGGCCGAGCCAAGTTGAATTCAGCACAGGAAGGTTAGCATGAAATCCAAGCCAGAGGAGCAAAACAAAAGAGCAACCAACCATCCAACGCAGCACCATTGGCACGAGATGAACCGCAAGCAACGACGAGAGATGATGCGGAAGATGCAGACCGAAGACCTCAGCCTAGAAGTGATACATCCCGACGCTGGTGGCATTGATATCGGCAACGAATCTCACTACGTAGCAGTACCGTCAGGCCGAGATAGCCAATCGGTACGGGAGTTCGGATGCACCACCGCCGAACTCAAGACCATGGCCGCTTGGCTGAAGCAATGCAGGATCCGAACCGTCGCGATGCAATCCACCGGAGTTTATTGGGTCGCGGTATACGACATTCTGGAACAAGCGGGTTTGGAGGTGTACCTGGTGAATGCCCGGGACACGAAGAATCTGCCCGGGCGGAAGAGCGACGTGCAGGAGAGTCAATGGCTGATGAAGCTACACACCTACGGACTGTTGCGAAATTCGTTCCGGCCATCACAAGAGATTCGCGTGATGCGGACCTACTGGCGACAGCGCAGCGATCTCGTGCAGAGTGCGGGTCGGCATATTCTGCGGATGCAGAAGGCGCTGACGCAGATGAATCTGCAGTTGGCCAATGTGTTGACCGATATCAGCGGAGCAACCGGACAGGCCATCATCAAGGCTATTCTGGCAGGCGAACACGATCCGCGTAAACTGGCTGAGTTTCGGGATCCCCGGGTGAAAGCGAGTGAGGAGCAGATTGCGCAGAGTCTGGAAGGCAACTGGCAAGAGGATTTGCTGTTCGTGTTGAAGCAAGAGCATGAGGGTTACGAGTTCTGCCAGAAGCAGATGGCGGAGTGCGATCGCCAGCTCCAGCAGTATCTCCAGCAGCGAGAGGATCGGAGCCACGGTGCCCCACTGCCCGAAGAGAACCGCAAGGGACGGCGCAAGAAGAAGAGGGCGAACAAGCCGCAGTTCGACTTGCGCGAAGGGTTGTTTCGCATGACCGGTACGGACCTAACCCGCATCGACGGCATCGATGTCATCACCGCGACGACGGTCATCAGCGAAGCTGGGTACGACATGGGCAAATGGAAGACCGAGAACCATTTTGTTTCCTGGTTGCGGCTCTGTCCCGATAATCGCATCAGCGGGAATAAGGTCATTGGGAAAGGCCGGCTCCCGACCAACAATCCGATCAGTATCGCCTTGAAGATGGCCGCCAGCACGTTGCGGGAAAGCAAAACCTATCTCGGAGCGCAATTCCGTCGACTGCGAACCAGGCTAGGCGCTCCCATCGCCATCAAGGCCATGGCCGCCAAGCTGGCCCGCTTGGTCTACCGCATGCTGCGCTACGGGATGAAATACGTGGACCAAGGAGCAGCCTTCTACGAGATTCGACACCGAGAGTTACAGATCAAGCGCCTCAAGTCCAAAGCCGAAAAGCTCGGATACCGAGTCACCCCAATACCGGCGGCGGCCTAACAAGCAGCAGTTTCTGGCGAGAACTTACCGGGACTTAGGTAGAGTTGGGAGACGGCGGATTAGTTCTTACTCTTGTTCACTGGGGAGGCTTTCTGCAGTGTCGCGAGAAGCTCCTTGGCGCAATCTGGCACGGGTTCAGCCTTCTTGAAGACGATGTCCTGAGCGCTTACATCCTTGCCATAGAGGTTCTTGTTCGCACCGTTGTCACCCCGGAGAGTGGAGCCCTCGAGGGAGATACCTGCGAAGAGCCCACGGGCTCGCGAGTAGGAAAGAATTTCGGCACGTAGGGTGACATCAGTTTCCGCAGAGGCGGTTCGGCCAACCGGACCAGCGGCGGCGGTAGCATCACCACCCAGCTTGACCTTACTCTTGAGAATGCTTGTGGCAGAACGTGGGCTCATAAGAAGAAGAACGAAGTCGGTGGCATTACCGCCGATCTGCAAACCTGCACTGCCGCCTCCGAGAGCGATCATGGTCGGAGCGCCCCAGGGGCCGTGAAACGTTTTGCCGCCGCGACAGGTCATTACACCGCGACCGTAGCTACCTCCGAAGATGAAGGCAAACTTCAAGACCGAAGGCAGAATGGCGACGCAATCGGCCTTGTCAAGAACGCTCTGTGGAATGCTGTCGGGAGCGTTGAGAATTTCCTGCATTACTTTTCCAGAATTTTGGACTCGATCTGTTTCTTTGTCCTGAGCCAAAGCCGGTAGCGCAAGCAGCGAAACCAATGCCATACTCAGCCACATTTTCTTCATGTATTCTCCTTTGCGACCTCTAAACTCGGCGCAGTAGCGCACCTGAATCCCACTCGAGAGACTCAGGTTTCTTGCCGATGAATAATTGGTGGATTAATCCCTGACGCTAGTATGAGTTTATCACTCAACGGACCTCAAGTCCCGATTAACGGCAAAACCGTTCAAGTACGTATCAGTACTCAGCTGTTGCCTTCGATCGGTATGAGGCGGCTCGCGGCTATCAGGTCTCGAACCGCGAACCGTGGAACAAAAAGCAGCCGATAATGATTAGCAAGGATGCGGCACCGATCATTTCGTTTCCGATGAAGAACCCCACCATCGGAACAGTGAATACAGCCTGAATCAACACAGCGAAGCCGCAGATCAGGGCGATAGGCTTGCCCAAACGCGCTTCCCCGAACGTGACGACCAGTACAATGAGTGCAAGGACGATCCAACTCCACGCCATCGAGAGAAAGGCAACCTCGAAAACAGATTGCAGGGCAATCGGCAGATTCGACCCATGCACCGCCGGGGCGGAGAACTTTAGATATGCGAGGCAATGCAAGGTGGCAGCCACAAGCAGCACAACGCAACCCAACGTTACGAATATGCGCGACACCGTACGGCGAGTAATCATCTGATTCGGCATTTCATCGTCAGGAAGAATGCATTCGTAGTTGCAGAACGAGTGGAGGATGCCTTAAGAGCGCGACTGCGTCAATGGTGGCCACGGCAAGTGGTTCATAGTACGACTTGGACGGTTAACCTATAATGCGGCAATGGCAGAATCCATTAGCGTAAGGCTCGCAAATGTGGTGCTACCCGAAGCCGGCGGCAGTGAAGTTCGGCTAGGCTCTTTGTGGGAGCAGAGCCGCGCAGTCGTTGTTTTCCTTCGCCACTACGGGTGAATCTTCTGCCGCGAACATGTCGCGCAGTTGCGCGAGCACGAAAGTGAGTTTAAGCAAACCGGAGCCACTCTGGCTGCAATAGGACTCGGCGACCTGCGCTACGCCAGCCTATTTCGCGATGAGACCGGCATCACGTTTCCGTTACTTGTTGATTCGGAGCGGACCGCGTACAAAGCTGCGGAACTGAAATCCGGCAACTTGTTCCACGTTTTCTTCCCCGAGAACACTAAAGCCCGCGCCCGTGCAAAAGCTGGCGGATTCAGGCAGCATCGGCTTGGGAAGGATCCCTTCCAGCTTGGAGCAAGCTTCATCTTCGGCCCTGGAAATCGTGACCTGTTCGTGCATCTCAATCGCACCTTCGGCGACGACGTTGATACAAAGGCTTTGCTTTCTGTCCTCGTCGGTAACTCGCCATGAGTCCTTTCGACGCTATATCCTGGTAAACGCGGTTACCGCAAGAGAGTTCAGATTTCGCCAAGGGTTGCCGCAATTGTGTCGTGGGGACGCGCGTCAGGTGTTTAGCAGGCGGCAGGAGTCAGACTCTTCGTCGAAAGGCAGATCTGGGTCTGGAAAATCGGTTTGAGGCATCGTTGCTACGGGGCGCCCCTCCGCCGCTGGCTCGGGCGCTGAGGGCTCTGGGAGAGCAGGACTTCTTTCGGTGATGAGGGGCGTGAGCCAGGGACTCTGAAGTGCCGCTAGGGCAAGCTCTTCTTCGAGGTCGTTGTAGAGCGGATCTGCCAACTCCTCTCGTGCTTTGTCCACGTAGTTTTCCTCATGCTTTCTTCGGAGCGACTCAAAGATGGACCGTGCGGTTGTTGCGCCCATCTTTGCTTCGATGAGGTTTCGGGTTTTGCCGGACTTGTAGGTTCTGAGTGCGTTGCGGAACGTGAGCAGTGAATCGCCTTGGCGCTCATCGGCGCCTTCGGCAAGTGCCTGCACAAATTGCATTTGAAAATCGGATCGATCTTTGAGGTTCTGCTCGAGTTCCGCGAATTGTGCGGTCAGTGATTCTTTCAGCTTCTTGACATCGGCCGCATTGGAATCCCACAGTTTCTGGACTTCCTTGGCTAAAGCCCGCGCGTATTCGTTGCGCATTTGAACAGTGGCTCCGGCCGTAGCGGCTTTTGTCTGTTCGTCGATCATTTTCAGGCTGAATCTCACGACGAGGACAAACACGCCTGTCAGGATCAGTCCCATGATTCCCAGCGTCCACATTTGCGTGTTGAGGACTTTTTGGTAGTAGGACTCGTACTGCTTCTGCGTGCGCGTGATGTAATCCTTTTCCATCACTGCGCTGCTTGCGGCTTTTTCGGCGGCATCGGCGCGCTCCTCGAGCTTCTTGAGGCGGTCTTCCTGGGTGGGGCGCGAAGCTTTTTGTGGCTGCTCAGATCGAAGGGCGGGGCTGAAAAAAGCGAGAACCGCAGCCAGAAACAATATGTGTTGCCGTATGGTAGTCACGTGTCCGACTCCAGGCTGGGCCTCCCAATCTAGTTGCTGGAGGGTGTGGTGTCACTGGTTGGAGCCGAGAGTGGTGTCCGAAGGGATACCGGCCGGAAGGGCTAGGCGTTTCGATTGGCGATGGCGTCGAGTGTTCCCAACTGGTAAACGCCGTAATCGCCGAAGTGGGTCCCGGTACGGACCAGATCGACTTTGACGATAGCTCGACTGACCGCAGCGCTTAGGCAACGCGCGCAGGAAAAGTGAAATTTCCCCAAAATTTTTGTGCACAGGATAAGCCTACGCTGACCAGGTGGGGTTTTTGGGTGCTTGGGTGGGTGGGGCGTTGCTGTGAGACTACGACATACTGAGACGCAATCTTTCCGATAACTATCCCACTGCTGAAACGTGCGTCCCATCGGCTCGCGGAGCGCAGAAACTGCATGGAATTCAGTGGGAATCCGCGGGGAAGGGCTTTCAACAATCAAGTGATTGCTGAAGCGCAGATCGTCTTGAATCGAGCGCGGAGAATCAATCACTTGCGAGGGTGTGGCGAGCGAGGTTTTTTGAAAGCATGCGCCAGGTAAATCTTGCATATTGACAGGCACTCGCAGAAGTGATACACGTCTGTATCATGCGACGCTATTCCACGGATGAAGTAGCCAAGATGCTCGGCATTCAGAGACCTAACCTGCAACGAGCGATTCGCCAAAGGCGCATTCCGTTTCCGCCTCTGGAGCGCGTTGGACGGCTGAAAATCCGACTCTGGACTAAGGCGGACGTGGAGCGAGCGCGGAAAGCGATGCAGAAGTAGAAACAAAGCGGGCCTGCCGTCTGTTCTAAGCAGACGACAAGCCCTATCTCACATTGGGGGGTTATCTCCCATGCAAGCTACACTTAGTTTATCGCAACACACTTCCGTCTATCAGATCGTTACCGACAAGATCATCAAGCAATCGGAGTCTGGAGTAGCACCCTGGCGAAAGCCCTGGCGCACAGAGTCCCCGGCCAATCTCATCTCGCAGCGTGAATATCGGCCGGCGATTTCCTGATTCAATCAGGTCGATATGAAGACGGTCTCGCGCTCTACAGGCGTGCGACGACCCGTTTTCCAGGCACATCGGATCTTCACCAGGGTTTGGGTTGCTGTGCCGGGCACCAAGGCTTGCACAGCGAAGCTATATCGGCGTCACGCGTTGCGCTCGCACTGGAACCCGACAATCAGAAGTTTGTCAATGATTTGGGCTGGTCGCTATACCAAGCTGGCAGCATCGAAGAAGCCCGGACTATGTTGGAACGCGCTGTTTCGATGGACAAAAATGACAAACTGGCGGCCGAAAACCTTCGTATCTGCATGAGCCGCGGTAAGCACGATCATCGCCGTCGAGCTGCTCGATGAAGTTCATGGCACGCTTACCCCCGTTCGAACTCATTCAGTTGGGGCCGGATCGTGTGTCGTCGACGTTTGGAAAACAGCGTCTCATAAATTGACTAGACATCTGACTAGTCTGTATGATGAAGAAGAGATGGGAGGTGCGTGATGAGTTCCTGGCAAGTCCAAGATGCGAAAGCTCGCTTCAGCGAGTTCCTCAACGCCACCATCAAAAAGGGCCCCCAGGTCGTGACGCGGCGGGGGGTTGAGACGGCCGTTTTAGTTCCCATCGAGGAATGGCGGCGTCTAAAACAGAGCTCTCGCCCGAACCTAAAATCCCTGCTTCTCGAACCTGGGGCTCGTTTTGAAAAGCTCATTCTTGAGCGAGGGCATCTTAAACGTCGCCCGCCGATGGATTTCAAGTGACCAAGTATCTGTTAGACACAAATGTTGTTTCCGAGCTGCGCAAGCCCAAACCGCATGGCGCAGTTATCGCATGGATCGGCGGATTGCGCGACGATCAGCTCTATATTTCCGCAGTCACGATTGGCGAATTGCAGAGGGGAATTGAGCGGACGCGTAGGCAGGATACGCAAAAAGCCCTCGAAATCAACAACTGGGTAGATCAGCTAGAAATGTCCAATAATGTTCTTGCCATGGACTCCCTATGCTTTCGCGAATGGGCTAGGCTGATGGAGGGGGAATCAGACCACCTCCTAGAAGATGCAATGATTGCTGCAACTGCTCGCGTGCACGCCCTGACAGTTGCAACGCGTAATGAGAAGGACTTCGCCCTCCTCGCTGTGGAGCTGATCAACCCGTTTCGGGCGAGACCCTAAGTGCGGTCATTAGCAGGAGCGGTTGGGACTGTTGGACAAAATGCCAACCGGATCGACGCGACTTGTCCAAACTTGTCAATCTGAGAGCGACCCATGGCCCCCGTCGGAAATTGCTGGCTCCGCATGCGCAACGACCATGCCATCGATTGACTGCCCTGCACAAGCTGTTTTAGGTTGCGTTTAGAACGCTCTGGTCCTGGTGGGCGAAGCCTCTTTTGGTCTACTACCGACCCGCTTCGGAACTTCTCCTCGCGCTTTCGGATGAACGCACGGATTGCATCAGGGCTCAGCAACCATTTGTGGCCGATGACGATGTAGGCTAGTTCTCTCGATCTGCAAAGTTCACGCACCGCAAAGACTGTCGTGTTCATCAGCTTCGTAGACTGACCAGAGGCGGAGCAGGCGTTGTCTTCTTCGATTTTAGCGGCATGTCTTCTACCAATCGCTTCAACAAATACTTGTCAACATGGATGGGCTGAATTCACCACGTAATGTTACACGGCTCCTTTGTATGTTATTCATTTAAAATGTGCTCTTAATTCTGGCGAGGCACAGCGCCTATTTTGATCCTTCGTGCGGATTCGACAAACTCGCTAGCGTCGACGTACGACTGGCACGGCGTATGTGTGTCATCAGCGTGACATGTCCTGCAAGATGCGGGGACTGATGGTTGCGCCTTTTTGGCCAGGTGGCTATTCTGAAAGCCTCCATGCGTACTAACCAGCAGCTTGGATTCCTCGCGGAATTCGAAACCTCTCGGCCGTCAAACCCACTCTTTTGTCACCAGGAGTTTCTGGAAAAGCTGGCTGAGCATGGCAGGGATGCACTTGGGAGGCGAGCCGCCTTTCTGATGCTACGTCTGTCGGTCGATGCCCGCCGCCTGCACTACAAGGCGACAGCGGGTATCAACCGCGGCTGGCGCCGCTCACGGCTCTGTGGCAGCCAGGGCAGTCACTTCTACGCCTGGTGGGCTCCCAAGTATGCACTTCCGCTGAAAGAGTCGGGCGAGTTTTCCGACGTCCCCGACGGAGCGGTCTTTCTGCGCGACATCCGCCATCATGATGATCATTCTGCGTTGACGCCGCAGTCGTTCAACACCCACTATATGCCGGTGACGGTCCGTGATCTGAGGCGCGAGGAATACGCGCCTCTGCCCTGGACGCAACCACAGGAGCGGTTTGCTTCGGCCCGCCAACCGGTGCGACTTCTCAAGGGTCATCCTGGTTCGGGCAAGACCAGCGCTCTTTGGCACGCAGCCGATTCGGCTACCACGGAGCACGGGCTCTACGTGACCTATTCCCAGGATCTGGCTGCGCTGGCCCGCGAGTACTTCGATCGCTTCTGTTCCTCACACAAGCGCTTTACTGTGCTAACGTTTCCCCATCTGGTCCGGCAGATATTCGGGTCGAATGCCCAAGTGGTTGCCGAATGCGAAGCCCGGCAGCGCTTCGTGCGCGACTTGGCACCTTTTACCCGGATCCTCGGCGCTTGGACACATTCCCAGACGGCTCTGTACGACGAATTGCACGCGCATCTGGCTGGGGATGCCCTTCCGGTCGCCATCGGCCGTTTCGTTGCTTGTAAGAATGCGCGCGTCACGGACCAAGCGTATCGGGAACGGCGCACGCGATCACTGGGTCAAGCAGCGGTAACAGCCGCACTGGAGATCGCACGCCGCCTGGAACACTCGAATTCCATCCCTCTTGCCGAGCGCTATTTCCCGGAATTGGCACTCGCCTGGAAGACCGTCGAAAAACTACGCAATGACACCATCGGCAGCCGGCCAGGCGCTAATCCCGGGCTGTTCGATTACGACTGCATTGCAGTCGATGAATGCCAGGACCTGACGCCCATCGAGGCTTGGCTCATAGTGGAACTTGCCTCCCGGGATAGAGGGAAACGTCGTGCAGCCATGCCTTTGTTGATGGCAGGCGATGAGGCACAGACCGTGCGTCCAACTGACTTCGAATGGGGTTGGTTGAGCGATCTACTGCATGCGCAAGTCGGTACGCCGACAGACTACAAGCTCTCCGCAAATCTACGTAGTCCGCGCCGCATCGCGACGCTGGTAAATCGTGTTTGGGATCTTTACTCTCACGTGGAGAAGCAGGAGCGGCCCAGCGGTGCTGGCTACGCGGAGATAGAAGATGATGCCACCGACCAGATCCTCTACTGCACGGCCACACCCGGCGCCGAGCTGAACGAGTTGCTGACCTCGCTTTCCACACGCGAGGGAATGGCCCTTATCACTCTGGAAGACACGGTTCCCACCTACGTCCCAGAAGCGGCCCGCAAAGCCGTACTTACGGTTTCCGAGGCGAAGGGACTGGACTTCCACTCCGTGTGCGTGCTGGATGCCGGTCGTCATATCGAGCGTGTTCAGCGCCAGGATTGGCGCCACCGGGCCGACTCCGACATTGAAGATCTGCAGAAGCGCCTGGCAATCGACCAGTTACGTGTGGCCATCAGCCGTCCCGCGGAACGGCTGATCTGGCTCGACGTCGATCCGACCGACCAAATTGTCCGCCAGAGTATCGCGTTTCTCAATGGCGGGCCGGTGGAAAGCGGCGTGTCATCCTGTGTCCCTGCTGCTCTGCTCAAGACCCTCGAGGAAGATGAATTGGATCTGGAAGAGCGCGTACAACGTTGCCAAGCTGATGCCCGACAGTATCTACAGGTGAAGCCCGAAATCGCCTGGTCACGTGCGCAACAGGCCGTTACCCTGCTTGGACCGCTTAGTTCCCCGGTTGCGGTGACAGACGAGGCGACGCGCCATGCCGTTTATCTCACGCTGGCAGAAATATGCTGTACCCTGGGCATTCGCAATACACGGCTCGCTCCTGAGTTGGGCAGGCCGGATCCGTTCTACGAGGCATGCCGAGCTGCATATAGTGCGCGCTCCTACGGGTTGGCCGCGATCATCAGTGCCGTCGGGCGAGTTCATCGTGCGGGCAATGAGAGTCGGCTCCAGACGCTTGTGCAACTAGCCCAGGTTCTTCCCAAGGGAAAGGATGAGATCGAACCTTGGCTTCTAATGGAGATCGCCCCAAAAACCAACACCTGGCTAGAAGAACTGGAGTCTGGCCTCTTGGGTAGCCATAACGCAGAGATGCTGTTCGATCTGCTGCCGCCTTTGTATGAAGTTCTAGATCTTCCGGATCGGCTTGGCCGCGTGCAACGAATACGGCAGAGCGCGATCCAGATGCTCATCAAAGACCGGAAGTTTGCACCCGCTCTGGCGGCGCTGGGCACGCTGGCGGAGCGCCCATCAAAGCTGGAGGCAATTTGTCTGGAGGGTATGGGCGATTTTCGTGGAGCGGCGCAGTGTCATATGGCTGCAGGAAATCTCAAAGAAGCCTTGACCTGCTATCGCTCGGTGCCTGATCTGGAAGTGGCGCTCAAGTTGGTAGACGAGGTTGGCGAATACCCAGCGGCAGAATCTCTGCGGTGGATCTCCAAGCTGCAACAATTGGTGGCGGAACGGCCAGAGAAGTTCACCAAGATGGTGACGCCAGCGGAAAAGAAACTGCTGGAAGAGTTGTTGGAGAAGGCGCTGGGAGTCAGCCGGCGCAAAGCGACTCCGCGCAAGGGGATCAAGAAAGCCCCAGCTCGTAAGGGAGTTCAACGGAAAACCAGAGATGATAGGAATCCTTATTTCTGAGTTTGGCATGTGGCGGCTAAATGCATGACAAAGATCGGCGCGGGATGGGCTGCGGTACAGGAGCGAATTCGCAAGTCGTTCCTCGAGGTCCATTACGACCAAGGGACAAGGGAGCAGCGACAAGCGGACGAGGAGTTGCTCGAGAGCATCGCTCCGTGCAAGAGCGGCACAGAGCTTGTGCTCGTCTCTTTCAATAGTTCGATGGCCCGGTTCGGGTCTTTGCGTTCCCAACGCGATGGCCGCGCCTTAGCGGAAGTTTTTCACCAACATGATGTAGGAGTCGTCTTGGTCAATCTGGCAGTAGAGAAGCGCCCTGCGGTCTGGGGATATTGCCAGACCTCCAAACGGCGGTGCGGCTTTTTCCAAGCTCAGGATTGGGGTTATCCCGCGGGTTGCAAAATCGAGAAACTCCAATCTGTTTGGAATCACGCTGATGTTGAGAAAATACATTCCACTCCGGGTTAGCGCCCAGTTGTACCAGCCCACAGGCTGATCCGAAACGTGGGTTTCTTCGCCGCCGTCCAAAGGCATCTTCCATACACCCGTCTGCGCGATTTTGGAGTAATAAAGAAAGCGTCCGTCATCGGATTCGATGCCATAGACGCCGCCATTCTTTGTCACTGGGATCGGCCTTCCCCCTTTGAGCGGCATCTTCCATAGCTGCATGGGTCCCTTCCCGTGGTCGGAATAGAAATAGATCCACTGCCCGTCGCGCGACCAGTTGGGCGCTCCATTATCGGCTCCCGGAAAAGTAGGCACCACGCGATTCTGGCCACCGGGCTCATCGGCGACATACACGTCGTAAAAGAACGGGGAGCGAGACTCAAACACAATGTGAAGCCCGTCGGGCGACCAACGCGCGGTTCCCGACGTGCCGTGCAGGGAGGTCAGCTGTGTGCAATCGGAGCCGTCACTCTCGCAGTACCAGATATCCGAATAGCCCATGCGGTTGGACTCAAACACGACCTTCTTTGCGTCCGGAGAAAAGTTCGGCCTCCGGATGAATCCGCGGGCAGAGAATACGCGCACCGGAGGGCCGAGAGAGTGTTTCTCATCCTTCAGGTTAAGGCGCCAAAGCGCAGCAGTCATGACGATATGGGAGTATACGAGCTGGTTCCCCTTGCGCGCGATGGACGGGCTAAATGCCAGTTCGCCAGCGCCCGCAACTGGCCGCGGAGTTCCTCCCGAAACCGGAATCCTCCACAAACTCCGTAAACCTCCCATGGCGGAAGAAAACACAATTTCCGTGCCATCGGGAGTCCAGGCCGGTGTGCCGCCGGTATTACTGGAAGTCAGCGGTTTGGGGTCGCCGCCGGAAATTCTCATCACAAACAGGTCCCCAAGATTGCCGCCGGCGCTGCCGCGCACGAATGCCACGTTCATCCCATCCGGCGAGAAAGCCGGCTCGCAATCAATCTCCTGCTCGGGTGGCGATGTCAATGGCCGAACGGTCGAATCTGCAAGGGAGAGCAAGCTAATCCGGGCGCGCACCCCGTCCGCGCCGGGCTCCGAAAATAACACGGATTTTCCATCGGGCGACCAATCCACGCGGTTGCACTCCGTCCGCGTGTTCAGCGGTCCCGAGTACACTCTGTGCTCCATGCCCCCGAGAGCGGAAATTATGTAGAAACCCATATCAGTCGCGGATTCAGACCGACGAACGAATGCGATCTGGCGGCCATCTGGGGACCAGGTAGGACAGCAATCGGTCGGATTGTTGGTAAGGCGGAGCGACTTCTCACCCCCGACGAGTGTCATGTAGATTCCTACACCCGGTTGTCCCTCATATGCCGCGAAAGCAACCTGATTGCCGTCCGGCGAGAATGCGGGCGTGGACTGCTTGCCCTGCAGAGAGACCAACGGAACTACCTCCACCGACGGTAGCGGCGATTCCGCGGGTTTCCGGACCAGCCGCCATATTCCAAACGCGGAGAAGAGAACGAGTGCTGCGACGCCCGATGTCAGCCAAGTTCGTCCTGATCTAAGTCCGGCATACCGCGCCTTCGTAGAACCGCATGAGGCGGGCGCGTACTTGCCCGAATCGGAAACTTTATAGTAGGCAGAGTCCGTGTCGCGCTTCAGCCTCCGCAAATCGGCGCAAATCTCGGAGCCATGTTGGTAGCGCAGGTTGCAGTCTTTCTCCAAAGCCTTGTTGATGACTCGTTCCAGTTCCGGCGGCAGGTCGGGATTCAGCCACACCGCGGATATTGGAGCAGAATCCAGGATCGCCTTGAAGATGACACCGGCACTTTCGCCGCGGAAGGGTAACTGTCCCGTCGCCATCTCGTAGAGAACGACTCCCAAAGAAAACAAATCTGTGCGGGCATCCAACTCTCTGGCGCGGACCTGTTCAGGCGACATATAGGCGACGGTACCCAGCGTGGAACCGGGACTGGTCAGGTGGTACGGCTCTTCGCCTCCGCTCGTTAAAGTGTTCTCCGATTCCAGGCTGCTTGAGGAGTAGCCCGCAGGCCGCACCACCAGCTTGGCCAGTCCGAAATCGAGAATCTTGGCGTGGTCGCGTTTCGTTACGAAGATATTCGCTGACTTGATATCCCGGTGGATGATGCCTTCGGCATGCGCCGCGTCCAGTGCGTCGGCAATCTCTATGGCAAGTGAGAGAAGAAGTTCCGCGTCGAGCGGCCGCCCGGCGATCATATGCTTCAGCGTCTGACCATCCAGGAACTCCATGGCCAGGAAAGGCCGGCGGTCTTGCAGCCCCACCTCATAAATGGTGCAGATATTGGGATGGCTAAGCCCTGATGCGGCCTGCGCTTCGCGCTGGAATCGAGTCAAGGCCATCGGGTCGGCGGTCACCTCATCAGGCAGGAATTTGAGGGCGACGAAGCGGCGCAGGTCCGCGTCTTCCGCCTTGTACACAACTCCCATACCGCCACCGCCGAGTTTCTCGACAATTCGGTAATGGGAGATGGTTTGGCCAATAAGCGAGTCAGGGGCGGGCATGTGCAGCACATATTAGGGTGTGCCGGAAGGCAAGTCAACGATTCGGAATTCAGGAGGACCGCTGCTCGTAACGCGGCCCTCCGCGGGGAAAACCAAAATTTGGAACGCCGGACTGGCCTTGAAGGAACTCGGCTGGCTGTAGACCCAGCTTGCGGTCGTCATGACTTAGAAGGCAGGTCACCACTTTTAACGCGCAAACCGTCCATGATGGTACTGTGAGGAACTTCTCCGATTTCCCGAACCGGGAGTTGACGCTTGCGTACGTTCCGGTTTCCGGAGACATAATGCTTTACTTCCCCAGGCTTCCAAGCTGAAGGGACGAGGCTTTACGTTAGAATGCGGACGGAACAACCTCTGACTGCATAAATGGAAAACCTACAGCCCTCAACCGCGAAGCAATTCAAATCCCTTTGGAAGTTGGGAGGTCTTACTCCTTGGCAACTCGTTCGCAACGTTTTCGACGAGATCGGCACGAATCATTCCTTCGGACGGGCCTCCGAACTAGCATTCGATTTCTTGTTCGCGCTCTTCCCGCTGATTCTGTTGATGGTGACTCTGTTTGGTTTGTTCACCTCACGCAGCGTCGAACTTCAAAACCATTTACTATCCTATTTCGGAGGCTTACTACCACCGGCGGCTTTCCAACTTTTGAGAGCAACTGCTACCGAGCTGGCTGCAAACGCTAGCGGCGGAAAGCTGACCTTTGACATCGTTTTTGCTCTCTGGTTTGCTTCCGGCGGCCTAAATTCAATGATTTCCGCGCTGAACTTGGCCTACCGCGTCCGCGAGGCTCGTTCCTGGTTTAAAGTTCGCACAATAGCACTCGGATTGACGATCATCATTTCGATTCTTCTTTTTACCGCCCTGTTTTTTGTCCTCGTGAGCAGCCATTTTGTCGACTGGTTAGGGACAGAACTTCGATTGCGACCGATGGTCGTCCCCATTTGGAGGACTATTCAGTGGCCGGCTGTTATCCTCTTCGTTACTATGTCGTATTCGGTGATTTATTACTTCGGCCCCGATTTGAAAGCGCGACAATGGCAATGGGTCACGCCCGGTTCGGCATTTGGTGCGTTTCTATGGCTCCTGGCCTCAGTCGGATTCCGCACATATCTGCATTTTTTTAATACCTTCAGTGCTTCGTACGGATCACTAGGTGCGGTCATGCTTCTTTTGGCCTGGCTCTATGTGACCGGATTGGCGTTCCTGATCGGAGGGGAGATCAACGCTGAAATCGAGCGTGCGGCAACGGGAGGGCTTTCGGAACGAACACTTCAGTAACCGTTCGCGGATAAGATTTGCCGTGCAGTTCACAACGCTGGTTAGCCTCGATGGAGCGGCCGCAAAGTCGCCGGAAAGCCGATCGATTGGAGAATAAACATGGACAAATCACGCCAAACAAGTTTAAAGCAAAAGTTCTACAAAGCGACAAAGGAATTTATCGTGATAGCGCTATACCTCTGGTTGATTTTTGGTTTGTTCGCACTGTATCGATCCGTCATTTTGGACGAGAATCGCGTCCCCGCTGCGGAGGAGGGCTTTGCGCTCGTCAACGCTCTGGTGCTTGGGAAAGTTGTGCTCGCAGCCAAGGAACTCCATCTGGGCGATCTTGTCAATGACGCGCCACTCATCTACCCGACACTTGTGAAGTCGGCCCTTTTTTCTATTTTATTGACCGTGTTCAAATTTCTGGAAGCAACTGCCAGTGGCCTTTATCGAGGGGGATCTTTCGACGAGGGTGTTGGCAATCTTGCTGGCGGTACGTGGCAAGGGATTCTTTGCCTCACCTTCCTCCTGTTCGTGTTGCTCATCCCGTTCTTTGGATTCACCGAATTACAAAGGGTCCTCGGCAAGGGCACGTTGCAGGAACTGTTTTTTCATCCGCGCCAAATCTCAAATCAGCCCACCGAAATAGCAGAAAGCTGAGCTGACTATGGGCCCGCTCCACTACTCGACGACCGCAACCGAAGGGAGGAACCAACTGTGAACTCATTCAAGCCGGATTATTTCATCCACGGCGCAAACGTCCTGTTGCTGCTGGCTTACAGCGTTCGCGACATTCTGTGGCTGCGGCTGTTCGCCTTGGCCTCCTCGCTGATTGCAATCCCGTATTTTGTCCTTCAGCCGACACCGCTGTGGGCGGCGGTAGGTTGGAGTATCCTCTTCGCGGCGATCAATCTATTCCAATCGTGGCGTCTTTTCATCGAGCGTCGTCCGGTCAAACTGACGCCTGAAGAAGAGGAAGTTCGCCGGCTCGTCTTCGGCGATTTGCCACCCCGGAAAGTCTTGGAGGTTCTGAGCATCGGGTCCTGGACCAATGCGGAAACAGGCGAGCACCTGATAGAGCAAGGCAAATGTATCGACGGTGTGTCGCTCGTTGTTCGCGGGAAAGTGCGGGTGACGCGGGACGAACGTGTCCTCGGTGACTTGGTCGCGGGTAACCTCGTCGGTTCCGCACTTCTCCTGAGCGGCATACCGGCCGACGTGGATGCGGTAGCATTGGAGCCGGTCCGCGCCATACGTTGGGAGGTTGGGACCCTGCAGCGTTATCTCGACGCTCACCCCGAACCCCGGATCATCATGCAACAGCACCTAGCTCGTGACCTGGCCGGGAAAATGGACGTTTTGAGCAGGGGTTCTCCCACAACTACGAACCCAAACCAGGAAAACTGATAGACGAAACCGGACATGGGTACTGGGCCGGACTTTACCGGTAACCCGACATCGGGACTTAGCTACGTGGTCCGACGATAGATTCGGGTAACCGACCAACACCAAGCGGTAAACACTCCGGGTTCTCGAATGCTACACTCCCGCTCGTGGTTGATCCTGACAAATCGAATGGCTACGAAGAAATCGCGTCGATCTTCATATCCGGGCGCGGGCGGAACCATTTAGGCTGATTCAAAGGCAAGGAAGTGGCCATCGGGCGACCAACGCGCGGTTCCCGTTTCTCTCTGAAAGGAAGTTACCTGGGCGCAATTGGAACCGTCGCGCTCGCAGGACCAAATATCGGAATAGCCCAAGCGGTCGGAGTCGAAAACAATTTTCTCTCCATCCGGTGAAAAATTTGGGCGGAGATTATGTCCCCGGGTTGTGGAAGTGATACGAAGGGGAGGGCCTTGAGGTTTTTTCCCATCTTTTAGGTTTAGGCGCCAAATGTTGGAGCTATAGAAGAATTGCGTGTAGACGAGTTGGTCGCCCTTGGAGGAAATGGATGGGCGGTAGGCCGGAGCGCCGACTCCTTGAACGGGACGCGGCGCGCCACCGGAAGCGGAGACGCGCCACAGACTCCAAAGGCCACCGCGGTTGGAAGAGAACACGATGTCGCGGCCGTCCTTGCTCCAAGTGTAACCAACGATTTGTCGATCATCGAAAGTGATCCGGCGGGGGTAGCCGCCTGTGGAGGGGAGCAGGAACAAGTCGCGCTCCCAACCAACTTTTCGGTTGAAGAGTATGGTCGAGCCGTCTGGAGAAAAGAGGGGATCGCAGTCGATCTGGTTGTCCTGGAGCGAGGTCAGCGGCCGCGTCGTCAGATCGGAAAGGGAGAGCAAAGAAATCCACGAGCGCAAGCCGTACGGGGTGGAATCCGTAAACGCGAGGTTCTTGCCGTCCGGAGACCAACTCAAGTAGTTATATGACCATTCATCGGTGGTAGTGGTGTACAGCTTGTGCGGGACGCCACCGAGAGCGGGAACCACATAGAGCTCGAGGGTTTCTTTGGGGTAGCTACCTTTGGAGTGACGACCAAAAGCGATCTGACGGCCGTCGGGTGACCACGCGGGACCGTAGTCGCCGGAATTGTCAGTGAGGCGCAAAAGATTTCCGCCGTCAATTAGCGTGGTGTAAATTCCGGCAGCGTTCTCATCTCCGACATGGACGAAGGCAACCTGATTCCCGTCGGGCGAGAATGTTGGTTCTTCCTGTCCGCCCGACGTGGCCACGACAGGGACCACTTCAAGCGCGAGTGGCGCATCCGCAGGTGTTCGAAACGACCTCCAAATTGCAATACCGGAGAGGAGGGCCATGAATGCGCCGCCCAGCACGAGAAGGCTTCGTCGCGTCTTACGACTTGCAAGGCGATTTTGCGGCGTGCTTGGTGAGGTTGCTTGCGAACTTGGCTCGACTTTTGCGGTGTAGCTCTCGCTATCGTACGGCACCCATTCCACCGGAATCAGGAAGCGGTAACCAATTTTCGGTAAGGTTTCAATAAACTTGGGGTGGTCGGCGGAGTCCGCGAGCGCCTGCCGGAGTTTCTTCACAGCGGTGTTCACGCCGAGTTCGAAGTCGACGAAGGTGTCTTCCGGCCAGAGGACTTTACGGAGTTCTTCGCGGGTAACCACCTTTCCTTCTGCCTGCAGCAACAAACGCAGCACTTGTAGCGGCTGCCCTTGCACGGGCACA
Source organism: Candidatus Acidiferrales bacterium (assembly GCA_963775865.1). Taxonomy (GTDB): domain Bacteria; phylum Acidobacteriota; class Terriglobia; order Acidiferrales; family UBA7541; genus Acidiferrum. Next base: position 41,531 of record CAVZKU010000007.1, read on the forward strand.
CGAACACCACCCCGTTGCAGTACTCCACTGCTTAAATCCACTTGGAATTGATCGAATCGGGCACTGGCTGGAAAGGAATTTGGGTTGGCCATCGAAGCTCCCGCCCTTGGCGTGCAGTATAGCTCAGCAACAGCAGGAGGGTGATCTCTCCAGTTCACCTTTTTGTCTAAGCCCTGCCCGGCTGAAGCACTTCGCTCCCTGACTTCGAATCCACCCCGAGTGACTCCTTCAAGAACAAGCTTGGTGAAACTGAACCTTACAGATGGGCGGGGAAAACGGCATCGGCACTTGCCCTATGGGGGTGACGGTCCTCCCTATCAGGGAGGCTGCGCCGGTCAGATTGAACTCTACGTTGTGGTTCTCCATCGCGGAGAATCACTGTCCCTTCCGTTGGATATTGGCAAATACGTGGATTTATCCGATTCCAAGCAGTACGAGGGAGCCAGATTCCCGGCAGGCAACCCGCTTTTCTTGATCCGAGCCTCTCAGCGACTCGACCTCGTCCAGGACCTGAGTACTGGCGTTGCTCGCCGTTTCCCTAAACAATGACGCTTCAGTTGGGTCGGTCATAACTGGGGTCGCATTGTAAGACAAAGCGGATATGATCTCGAGTAATCGAGACTTGCCAGCGCGTCGGCCAGGAGACGTCAACCAGAGATATCCATACCACTCAAATATTCGATACACGTGGGTGCCCATCAGCCACAAAGTAACTACAGTCGCCTGCCACGAGGCGAGGAAGCGAATTCGGGAAGAAATAAAGTTCCGCAGATTGACGAAGAGAACCTCTGGCCTAAATTTCTTTCCCTTCTTCGTAAAGGCTTTTATGGATTTCGGGCTCCATTGCGATTTCATTGGCAACAGGCGCACTGTAAATTCTTTCCGCATCTGAGCCAACGTAAAAGCTTTTCTTTCGCTGTTCACCCACAGGCATTCGCGCCCTACTTTTTGCCCGTACCAAAGAATCCCTGCTTGAAATGCCTGAGCAGGGTGGAGAATGGGCTTCTCCTCCGCTCTATCGATCACTTCATCAGCACTCGTGGAGGCATTCGAATTTTCCTTTTTCTTGATTGGGCATTTGTCCCCACATAGGGAAGCGATGAAAGGGTCATCACAGCCCAGAGACGAGTATTTCTTGTCGAAAATAGATTTGACAATATTTGAGGCGTCTTTCTTTTCCAAAGGAGGGCGGCATCGTTCATTGGCACTGGTGACCAAGTCCAAAACGTGATCACTGGTGAGGCCAGCATTGCGGAGATTTTTTGCCAGCGTGAAGAGCGATACATTCCGGTGGTCCTTAGCCACTCCTGCAGCTACATTTATGCGCGCATGGTCAGCCTGAGGCGGGAGGCTAAATCAAAGCGGAATCCAACAGAAGCACAGTTGCCATCTGCAGCAGATCTCAGTCATTTCTGGACCGATTTTTCGGCGAGATTTCGAAATTTTCGGAATTCATAGCTGTCTGCAACAGATAGCCGTTTGCGTCGGTAAATGAGGGCTCCACGGGACAAACTTGGGAAGCCCTTGTATATCCAAAATATTCCGGTACCGAATGGATCTGGTACCGGCTAGATCTATTCCTGCATGGGGACTTCTTGGCCGTGCCGTTCAGTAGGTGCTGCTACCTGATTCGTCCTGCGCTTCTCTCTTTAGTCATCTGTCATCCCTATCCACTACAGCGCCTATGCGTTGTCACCCAAGGTGGGAGCCGGATGTGTTAGTAGCGCCCGTCCGGATCCGGTGCAGCGAGGCTAGCTGCTATTCCAATGGGTGAAAGTCCCATCGACAGAAGAGGTCCCGAGGCTGTGGTAGTTATATCCAGTTGTGAGGAGGGCGACCGAATCATGGAAAGCCTGGGTGTAAAAGCTCCTGTGGCTGGGAGAGATCCCGGTCAGATCCGTCAGAGGGGCTAGCAACCGGACAGGCCGTAGCGAATGCGAACCAGTAAGCCCCGAAATACGGGCCCTGCTTGAAACGGATGGTGGGATAAACGGGAGAGCCGAGCCGCTCAGATCTCGGTGAAGGCCAATGTTGGAATCGGATGTCGACGGGACGAGTAGATTCCGATCTCCCCGGGGACATAGGGGACGGCATGTCTGGAAGGAATAGCAAGCGAAAGCTCGGAACTACTCGCGGGTCGCCTAGGCGCTCCGGCACAGCGAAGGCATCGCGTATAAGTTGCAGAGACGGCGAAATCGCGATGTGCCTGCGAGTAGGTCGGATGGGGCCGATAAGCGTTGATGGATCGGGACAGAATAACCCGGACCGGAGCGAGGGCCCTGGGGCGGAGTAGAACCCTACTGATAGGGGGATGGTGGAAACGTCGGCATCATTCGAAGCCCGCTACGCGCCACTGTCCTACCCGACCGGAGGGGGCCGCGAGCAATCGCGATCCCTACTCCGACCGGGCCGAAGATCCTAAATGACAAGTTACCGATGAGCGAACTAAATCTTGTGCGTGCTATGGTTCTACTCGCTTAAGCGTAAGCAAGCCATAGTTGCTACTGGATTGTTTCCGACGGCTAGCTCAGCCGTGCGAGAGTGGCACGAATTACCATCGTGGATAGTGAAATGCCACAGAAGATTAGTCCAAGCAAGCCTACCAAAGGTAGATCGCTGGCTGTCTTGGGAAGCTTCTTCGGTGCTGGTTCGGCCGCGGGTGCCGCAGCCGCGGTCTGGACCGGAGGTGCAGGAGCAGGCGCGAGAATTAGAATGGCGACATCGGGTTTTGGCGCGGGTGGCGGCGGCGGCATGGTACCCGAAAGCTTGACTTGCTGGGAAACCGCGATTTCTGGCTGCTCGACTACCATCTGCGCATCGATCTTCATTCCCTGGCGGAGGCCGAACGCGTCTGTTTCTTTTCCGTTGATGTTGAATTTCTGGCCCTGTGGGATCTTGAAGCGTTGGTTTTTACCATCTTCCAGCGTCAAGATCACGGAGGTGGGCGGCATTACCTGCCAAACTGTGCCGGTGACGGTTTTAACGGTGGTGATCATTTTTGGTGTGGTCGTGGTGATGGTTTGTTTCTCGACCTTCATGCCCGGCTGGAGTTGGTGGACGTTAAGCTGTTTGCCGTCCACGGTCACGGTTGTGCTATCCGGAACGTTGTCGAAATGCCGTAGAGTTCCATCCTCCATCTTAACTACGACACTGTTGCCAGAGACGTAGACGATCTCGCCGCGTGCGACCTTGACTGCCTTAGTTGGGGCCCCCTGTGGTGTTGTTTTCGTCGTAGTCTCTACTTGTGCCGAAACTGTGAGAGCGCAGGCAATACAAAGAGCTCCCCCAGCTACGCCATGCAAAATGCTTCTCGAGAACTTGCTTGAGATCATCTTTCTTTCTCCTTTTCGTTGATCTTCTTACCCGTGGAAATTGAATTCACATCTACACCCACATCTGCTTGACTAGAAATCTGTATGGTCGCTGTCACCACATAGCGCTGCGGTGCACTGCCAACGTAATAAAACGGATAACAAGTGACGAGCGTCAGCGTGGGTACTGCTGTCGCGTCTAGAACGTGAATCTCGTCCGGGTTGACAATCTGAATGTTGGTAATGACGAACCGCTCCGTCCTTCCCGGCCGAATGAGATCGACGAAATCTTCACGCTGGACGTCTTTCAGGCCACGGAAAAAACCGTCCCTATGTCCCGCAATACCAACGTTGCCCGGCTCTCCGATCTGGGCCGTGCCTAATATCCGCCCCACTCCGCGATTCAAAGTGAGATCATCCGTGTCGTTGAATACCGGCACTTCAAGACTGATCTTTGGGATCCGCAGGATCGCGAGGGGAAGATCCTTCTTAGTGGCGAGGCTGTCCTTGTACGCAGCGATCCGTTGCGGGGACCATTGCGCGAATTGCAATGCAGAAGCGCGTGCCTCCGGAGCGATGGCGTGGTCGTTGCTTGCCGCTGAAACGGCTTTGAATCGTTCCAGAGCGGCGCGAGAAGCCATCCCCCCGTGGAATCGTGCTACTCCCCAGAGCGCTAGAAGCGCTAGGCCGATCGCGAGGAAAACGCGCTCGGCTGTTCGAATTGTTGTTGCCCCGTGTGAAGACATCTCGGCCTGCTGGCTAACTGGACTTCAACCTACTTAGTTCTAGGGGATAAGGATATTGTCAAAAGTAACATATACGGAAAGACGGAGTTGGCGCTCTACCCTGGATTATGCACGATTTCACTGGTGAAAAAAGAAAGTATGCTCTAAAAGAAGTGATGAACACTGGGTTTTAGCGACCAGCATTCTCTTTCGGAGCATCCCAGAGATGACATCTTGTTATATACCACAGCTTTCCTTTTCGTTCTATCGGCGCCGACCCATTCGAGTCGATTTTTCTGGCGGTCAGATCACCAGTGACGCTGGGCTGTTGCCCTTGCGGGCCTTTGACGAGCGCCACAGCTTGACTCGCCGTCTAGCAGAACTGCTTGGTGATTCTCGCGAAGAACAACGGGTTCGTCATTCGGCGTTGTCCTTGTTTCGTCAGCGGATCTATCAGATCATCGCCGGCTACGAAGACGCCAACGATGCGGATCGCTTACGGAACGATCCGGCTTTTCAGATTCTTGCCGAGCAACCCTTGGGAGAGGCCCTCGGCTCACAACCGACTCTCAGCCGCTGGGAAAATGCGCCGCCCGCTCGCAACCTGGTGCGCTTGAATCAAGCCCTACTCGATCAATTCATCCGTCTCTGTGGCCAGCAGGTCCGCCAACGCGGTGAGATTCTCCTGGATATCGATTCCACCGACGACCCCACGCATGGTCAACAGCAACTCAGCTTCTTTAACGGCGCCTACGACCAGCACATGTATCACCCTATGCTGATCTTCGAGCGCCACACCGGATGCCTACTCGCGGCGCGCCTGCGACCGGGTAATGCTTCTAGTCACGCCCGCATCGTGCCTATGTTGCTGAGCTTGGTGCCGCGTCTGGAGGCCGCTTTTCCCGGCGTGCTCATCAAGCTGCGCGGCAATGCCGGTTTCGCTCTGCCGCTGCTCTATGAGTTCTGCGAGTTCTTTGGCATTTCCTACGTTATAGGCATTCCCGCGAATTCTGTGTTTCAGCGTCGCGCCGAACCACTACAGAAGAAACTGAAGCGTCGCTATCGCCGCTGCCAACTCCCGCAGCGCAGCTTCTCCAGCTTCCCCCATCGTGCCCGCTCGTGGTCTCGTCAGCGTCGTATCTGTTACAAGGCCGAGCATACTGCGGTGGGAACCAATCTGCGTTTCCTGGTCACCAACTGCAAGGGCCGCGCCTCGGAGGTCTTCTCCTTTTACAATGATCGCGGAGAGTGCGCGCGGGGAAGGTTGGTAGACCTCCGCGGGACACTTCATGTCCAGCGCTTCATGAGGGCGTTCGTTGTTGAAGACCTCCATGAACTTGTCGAAGCGCGCCTGCTGCTGCAGGAAATTCCGAGCGGCTGGCTTGGTGGCTTCTTTTTTCAGCGTGAGATGCATGCGTTCATGACGGCCGTTTTGTTGGGGATGGCCGGGCTTGATGCGTTCGATGCCGATTCCCAACCGCAGCCACCACACGGCGAGCTTGCTGAGGTTGAACAAGGCGTGAGCGGAAGCAAACGGCACGCCGTTATCGCTGCGCATGTTGGCGGGCAGGCCACGCTCTTTAAAAAGCCGCTCAAACACAGTGAAAGCGTACTGTTCCCGGGTCGAAGAAAGGGCTTCACAGGTGAGCAGAAACCGGCTGGCGTGGTCGGTGACCGTCAGCGGATAGCAGTATTGATGATTCCCCAACAAAAACTCGCCTTTGTAATCGGTGCACCACAGTTCGTTGGGGCGTTGGCCCAACGATAAAGCGGTTCCCTGAGCGCGACGACGCAAGCGGCCGCGGCGCTCGACCAGTCCATGACGATCCAGCACCGCATGGATGGTGCTTTTCGCTGGAATCGGAATGCCGGAGAATCGGCGCAACAGTCGTTCCTTGATTTTTCGCGCACCCCAGCTGGGGTGCTCACGCTTCACGTTCAGGATGTAGTTCTCCACCTGGAAGGGCAGTTGATTCGCGTAGCGAAAGGGACGTCGGCTCCTGTCCGTCAGCCCTTGCACCCCACATTCATGGTAGCGATCGAAAATCTTGTAGCCCGTCTTGCGGGAAATCCCAAACTCCCTGCAAAGTTCCGCCATCCCTCGCCGGCTAGCCGGCGAGCCACAAACTGCAGTCTTTCATCCATTGCCGAACACTCCTTCCAAGGCATCACTCCCTCCCCTTTACGGGGAAAAGTGTCACCTATGTGTCCGGTACAATGTGTTACCTATGTCTCAGGCCGCTCATTCCTGATCGCGAGCGCTCGACGGACACGGGGACCTGGAACCTCCGACATGTGGCAGCAAAAGCTGCGGCGTCTGCCATCCAAGACTTCTTGTCGAAATCCACGGCGAGAAACCAACAGGTTTCGTCCGGAAATAGCGGGTAGACACCGATGGTCTGCTTCCCAGTGAGGTGATCGCGGATTGCGCTATCGGTGAGCGGTTGAAGCGTTCGTGTCTTCCGTGAAACCTTCTTTCGTTCTTCTGGTCTTGCCGCGTGAATCGCGCGCCAATCCATGACACCAGCCGGAGAATAGCCAGACTTGCCACTCTTTCCTTCCCAGCGTACTGCGTAAACGTCTTCTCGACCGCGAAACAAGCTTCGAAAAAGAGCAACTTTTCTCTCTGGGGTCAAACCCTCAATAGCGCGACTATTAAGAGTCTCTACTGCGTTGACTTCTGGCGGAGAGCCTCTTTCGACCGCCGAATCCGGGATCCCGAGCATTGCTCGGAGGCGCGCATTCTCCACTCGAAGGCGCTCAGTTTCTTTTCACGAGGATTTCAGTTGCTCCTCAGAACTGTTTTTATCCAGCATTAATCCGGCACCTAGCTCTGCGAGCTTCTATATGTATAAGATATGACGGGTGGGGCGGACAAGCACCACGCCACAATTTAGCGACCACTGTCCATTCCGTCACAATGGCCGTGAAAGTGGAGGCCAGGCGATTTGGTGTTTTGCACATGTCGGGTTCGACCAGGTTGTCAAGGTTGTAAACGCTTGACAACGCAATATTGCAGGCAATATCCTAATGTTGCATGAGGGCATATGTCTTGGACACGGATGTACTGGTGGCAGCCTTCCGTAGCAATGCTGGCGCATCGCGCCAAGTGCTGGAGGCGGCCCGGGCTCACCGATTCGAATTGCTTTTGTCTGTGCCCTTGATGCTGGAATACGAATCGGTTCTGACTCGCCCAGAACACCTTGCTGCCTGCGGAGCGAGTAGCGAAGATGTATCTGCTGTGCTCGACGAACTGGCCTTGGCCGGGAAGAGAGTCGAATTAATGATTCGCACACGGCCGATGCTACCAGATCCGAACGATGAGATGGTTCTGGAAACGGCCATCAATGGTCGCGCCGATGCCATCGCCACTTTCAACGAGCGGGATTTTAGACCTGTGGCGGCCCGTTTTCGATGTTCGGTGGTTCGGCCCGGGGAAATCGTCCGAGGACTAATAGAGGAAACCGAGTAATGGCAAGAGAAGGAGCGAATTCATGAGACGAAGCAATTTTGCTTTGCGTGTACCGCCCACGCTGTTGGCCGAAGCGCGAAAGGCCGCTGAATCGGAAGGAGTGGCTCTCAACCAACTGATCACTCTCGCACTCGCGGAAAAGGTTTCTGCTATGCGCACGGAAGAGTACTTTGAGGAACGCGCACGACGTGCCGATCCGGCAAGGGTCAACCGGATTCTAGCTCTCGTGGGCAAGGGAAATCCTCCTATCGAAGGCGATGAACTCCCGTTGGAGTTTCCTGCTAGGAAGGCAAGGAAAAAGAAGTAAAAGGAGACATCATTTATCTTCGACGCGCGGCCTGAAGCTGACCGTCGAAGCCGCGCAATAAATCCATCCATTGCCGAACACACCTTCCAAGGCATCACTCCCTCCCCTTTACGGGGAAAAGTGTCACCTATGTGTCCGGTACAATGTGTTACCTATGTCTCAGGCCGCTCAAACCCTTTACGCTCAACAAGTTTACGCAACTATCCTTGCTTCGAACTGCGCAACGTTTTGTGTAACAAGTGTAACAACTGAGAAGCCCAGCCCCGCACGTTTACACCACTCGGCGCGATACGCCATGTCTTCTCGTAATTGCTCGGCGTACCTATCCGTCAAGTTTTGTGCGTGACCGAGCCACAGACCGATGAGGTCTTCTGGCACTTGAGCCTTGCGCAGAACTGCCGCACGGTAGCGCCGGAAAGCGTGAAAGCCCACCGGCTTACCCGTTGCGTGCAAGACCCGTAGAACGTTGCGCTGTTGCAGCAGCTTTCCGTTCGCCGTCGCGAAGAGAAAGCCCTGTTTGTCGGTGATGAATTCGCGGACCATCCAAGCTAGTGGTTGGGGAAGGTCTATAGCGCGAATTGCGCTCGATGCATGCGTAGAGTCCGCCGCCGGGCGGCTACGTCGTATGCCGGGCAGGTCCAGCAGCTAGGAGGTGCAAATCCTCTACCCAACCTGATGGAGGTGAAGGGTTAGCGATGACGCAAGGGCTATCACCGCAAGGGAGGTCTGAAGGAAGCGTCTAGCAAATGTGCGAGTCGATGAACAAAAACCGAATATAAGGCGTGAGCGTCGGACGAGCGGGCGACGTACTGCGAAGTCCACAATCCATCAAGGATGCGAAACGTAGATTCGGCGACTGTGCACAGAAGGCAGCTGGAATTACCCCGGGAGATCTGTCCTGTGTCGTTTCAGCGACTGAGAGAGCCGAGAGGCAATCTGACCGCAGGGCAGAAGTCAGCAGAGGGTGTAGTAGATCATGTCGTCGGCAAAGCTTCCAAGGAACTCCCCGGGTGAGTTAGTTCGTTATGCAGCCTTGTGTTCGATGGGAACGAGTTGGTAGCCCAACTGTTTGGCTTGCCGCTTGAGCTTCATTTCCAATCGCTTCTCTCTGTGGGCGTCTCTGGTGGCCCAGATGGATTCGTCATATTCAACCTGATTTTTGACCATGGTGTAAAAGATCACTGCGATCTTGTGCGCTGTTGCCGTGGTAGCGGCCCGGGGGCCGAGCTTAGCTTTCATTCGGCGCAGATAGTTGCCCAAGGGCGTAAGGCTATGATGGAGGGAAAAGGCTGCCAAGCGGAAGAGATGGCCGGCACGATTTTTTACCGTTCGTACTCCTCGCCACAGTAGCTTTCCACCGCTGATGTCGTTGTCCGGACAGAGTGCAAGCCAGGAAGCAAAGTGTGCTGCGGTGGGCCACTTGGACATGTCTCGGCCTACCTCGCTGAACAGTGGCAAGGCATTTTCTTCTAAGCCTGGGATCTGAGTCACATCCACCCCAAAGAGTTTGTAGGTTTCTGTACGCAGATCAACTCCAGGATTGGGATGTCCGTTCTTCCTTCTCCTTTTCTTTCCGGCGCGATTTCGCTTCTGATCAGATGGCAAAGGCCTTTCCACGGGGTCCGTGCGCGGCTCAAATGCGTGCAGCATCGTCTCGATTTCCAGATCACAATCCACTATCAACTGCTGATAGGTCCGATACAATCCCCGCGATTGTTTGAGTGTGAACAGATGTTCCGATCGCCAATTGCCCACCAAGGATTTGCGGATCGTCTCCGCGTGGGCCTTGATGTGTGGATCCCGCAGCTTGGCCAACTCTGCGGCGTCCCGTTGCCCAGCCAGGATCGCGTCCACGATGGCAAGCCCGGTCGTGCCGGTAATGTCACTGATGACATGGTGGATTTGCAGGTTCATTTGCGTCAGCGCCTTGTGCATGTGCTGCACGTGTTGACTGGCGGCCATGACCAGCTCACTGCGGTGCCGCAACACGGTCCGAACGGCGCAAATGTTCTCCTCGGGTCGAAACGAAGCGCGCAGTAATCCGACCGAGTGCAGGAATTGCAGCCATTGGCACTCGTGCCAGTCGGTGCGGCGTCCCGGTACGTTCTTCATGTGGCGCGCATTCACTAAACAAGGACGGATTCCACGTTGCTCAAGAATCTCGTAGAGTGGAATCCAATACACCCCAGTGGATTCCATGGCTACGGTGGTCACCTCGCACTGCAAGAGCCAATCGGCTAAGCGTTCGAGATCTTCGGTGAAGGTTGCAAACACCTGCACGGGATGCTCGTCTCGTCCCGGCGGTACGGCCACAAACATTTCTCGTGCGCCAACGTCAATACCGGCCGCATTGGGCTCTAAAACCGGGCGGTCCTCCAAACACATCCCCTTGTTTCGTTTCCGGCGTTTGGGCTTTGTCTTGCTCGACGGCAGATGCTGTGGAATGTTCATCGTTGCTCGCTTTCTGAGCTACAAGCAACGGCCAAGTCGCGCTAGGGAAGATACTCTTCCAAACGGAATCAGCCAGGTGCCCCCAGCTGTTAACCACTGCTTTGCGCACGGAACTTGGAACCACGCTAGTGATCGGTGTTGTAAAGCACACCACTGCTTAAACGGCCTACTTCCGTTGCATGTTGCTCCACCAAAGAATGCAGGATTCGCTCCGTCGAGCCCAGTTCCTTTCCGCTTTGCCCCGGCCACCGGCCGGGCCCCCAGCTAGTGAGGCACTCCGATACCGAAAGGTGGAGCCAACAGATAGGCCGAGCCGGGAACGGTGATTGAAGACCCGAACGAGAGGAGAGGCGAGTAGGACATGGATCTCAAGCGCGACAAGCGGCAGAACATCCAAAAGAAATTGGACTTCTCATCGGAGCCGACGGGTGAAGCCCGCCAAGCCAGAAGGGAAGAGACCGAATCGCGTCAGGCGATGCATGAACCCGAAAGCCCAGCTAACACCACCCGACTTATGGAGGAGGAAGTATGTGAGCGAGAAAATCTGTTGGAGGCATTACGGCGGGTGAAGGGCAACAAAGGTAGCGCTGGGATCGACGGGATGACCGTCGGCCAACTCAGTGGCTACCTGAAGGAGCACTGGCTCACCATCCGGGAACAACTGCTGAACGGGACCTATAAACCGCAGCCGGTAAGGCGCGTGGAAATCGAAAAACCGGACGGAGGAGGGATGCGAAAACTAGGTATCCCAACTACGCTCGATCGCTTTCTCCAGCAAGCGGTGATGCAGGTTCTGCAGCGGCGGTGGAACCCAACGTTCTCCGATCACAGCTACGGTTTTCGACCGGGACGATCCGCGCATCAGGCAGTAACTCAAGCACAGCTGTACATTGCGGAAGGTTACGGCTGGGTGATCGACCTCGACTTGGAAAAATTTTTCGATCGAGTCAATCACGACAAATTGATGGGACAGGTCGCCAAACGCGTCGAAGACAAGCGGCTGTTAAAACTCATTCGGGCGTTCCTGAACGCCGGGGTGATGGAGAACGGGTTAGTCAGTCCAAGCGTGGAAGGAACTCCCCAAGGGGGTCCACTTTCGCCGCTGTTGAGTAACCTCGTACTCGATGAACTCGATCGGGAGTTGGAGCGCCGTGGACATCGCTATGTTCGATACGCAGATGATTGCAATATCTACGTGCGAAGCAAGCGAGCAGGTCAACGAGTGATGAAGAGCATTACGCGATTCATCACGCAGAAGCTCAAACTCAAAGTGAACGAGTCCAAGAGTGCGGTGGCAAGACCGCAGGAGCGGAAGTTCCTTGGATTCACCTTTACAGACGGACCTGAGGTCAAGCGCGCAATCGCGCCAAAGTCCTTGGTCCGTTTTAAGCGGCGAGTCCGGGAGATCACACGACGTGCAAAGGGCGTCAGCCTGGAAACGACGATGGAGGAACTAGCCCCATACATGCGGGGCTGGCGCAGTTATTTCGGCTTCTGCGAAACTCCTCGCGTCCTCGTGTACCTTACTAGCTGGGTCCGTGCGCGACTTCGTGTGGCACTCTGGCGACAATGGAAAACAATCCGTCGTCGTCGGGCAGCTCTCTTGGCACTGGGCGTCCGTCCAAAATTGGCTCGCAACACAGCCTGTAGCAGTCGCGGTCCCTGGTACCTCGCCCACGCCAAGGCCATATCCGTCGCGCTTCCCACAGCCTATTTCAAATCGCTCGGACTCCCGAATTTGGAGGATGTGAACTAGCGTAACCATCTCGAACCGCCGTGTACGGACCCGTACGCACGGTGGTGTGGCAGGGGTCGGCGGGTGACCGCCGCCCCTATGCCGATCAAACGACGAAACCGTACAAGTGGCTCCCAGTACCTATGACTCGGGACAAAAGAATCTCAGAAGCTCCCAGCACTCCTCGACGCGCCCGTCAAACCGTGGAAGGCCGACCAAATCGGATACGCAGCACACAGAGCAATTCCGGTAAGCAGGACACCTGATAGCACAAAGGGTGGTCGCGCAGCACGTTCGATCGCGTTGGCGTGCCACAGCGCGGCCGCACCTAGTGCAAACACAAACGGGGCCAGGAATCTACAATAGCTGCCAATACAAGCGCGCGCCGGGATTCGCGGCTCATCCATGCTTGGATGATGGCCCCAGCAAAAGCCAAGCAGATGGCTAAGAGAGGCATACGAACAAGTATTTCCGACGACGCTTCCAGAATATTCCTCACCCGGAAGCCCGCTCGATCGATCATGCCGCTGGCGGCAAATGCCTCGCGCAATTGCCAGTCCACACGTAACGCAAAAAGCAGATTAAAGGAAATGGCGAAGCAGAGTGTGATGAGCGTCGCGACAATGGCACAGCAGACTCCACTGATCACCGCCAGCACCAGCGATCCGGCTCGTTCCCACGCCGCCGCACCTGCCGCACCTAACAACGCGAGCGTCAGCAACACGGGGCTGATAACGAGAACGAACGGTCTGGTCGGAACAAACGCCTCAATCAAGTGATTCGCGATCTGCACAGCACCAACGACTAGGCCGATCTGCGCCCCAACCATCGCCGCAGTGATCGCCTTAGGGGACCTTTGCTTCCAGACGATCATTCCTGCAAACCCGTATACGACCAATAGAACGACGTCCGTCCAGAGCAGACCACTTCCAGAGCCTTGAGCGCTCGCGCGATGCTGCATGACACCAGCGGTGACGAGTGAAAGCACAAGAATTGTGCCAAGGATTAGTCCCGAGCCGAGGATCTGCTGCCTATGCATCTGTACAACCCTTTTGCACTTCTATCATGAAAACGTGCTTGAAGTTGTGTCACACGGACTGCAACCCCCGGATAATGCGCTTTCTTTAAGAGGTGACTATTCCGGCCTCGTGAATTCGAGCCGCGGAACGGGCGAAACAGGAGAAGACCGAACTGGCCTTCCCTGTTTTGTAGCGAGTTGCTGAAAACGCGCCGGGAGAATTAGAAGTTTACCCGGATCCCAAATTCCATGGTGCGCGGGTAAGTTCCTTCCGTGGAAAGCTGGCCAAACGTTTGTGGGTTCTGGCCTGCGATGTTGAGGGTTGGATCCAAGAATTGGTTGTGGTTCAGGACATTAACGAAATTGACCGAGCCCTCAACGTTGAAGCGCTCCGTCAGTCGCAAGTTCTTCTTTATGCCAAGGTTCATATTCCAGTAGGGCAGACCACGGAATTGGCCGAAGCCGCCGCTATTACCGTCGAGACCCAGAATCAGCGGGCGAACACTGTTAAATACTGTCTGTGGGTTCGCGAACATATATGGAGTGCCATTGATGTTGTGAACCGAGCCGCTTGACCCTGCGTACGGGTTGGTCAGCACGCAGTTTGCGTTTGTGAAGACATTGGCACCGTCCCCTGAGCCAAAATCCTGCGAGCCGCTGTAGCTTTCAGCAAGACCACCCGTATTGGTGTTACAAAAATCCGGAGCACCACTACCCGCAGTGAAGATCGGGGCGAAGGTCCAGCCACCCAGAATGTGCCCAAGGAGACCTTGCTGATTGCGATAGTAAGGCGGTTGGTACACAAGGAAAAGGGTATCTACGAACTTGCGATCGAAGACTTGCGGACCATATTGGTGATCCAGGTCGTAAGGATCAACAGCAGTCACCTGACTCGTAGCCTGAATGACGGCTCCCGTTCCCAGTGCCTTACTATAAGTAAAGTTATTCTGCATCGTGACGCCGTGCCAATCGTTCATCTTGAATGTAAAAAAGCCACCGTTGTAATTGCCGTGGCCGAGACTCGTACTCATGGTGACATTGCTCGACATTTGCCCGGCCGTGTTCATCATACTGAAGGGGAAATTGAAACCGGGTGCGGTACCGCCCTTGTCCAGGTCAGACCAGAGGGTCCAAACACTTTGCGATTGGAAGTTCGCGAATTCGTTCGTGACAACGGTTGCCGTGCAATTTCCAGGAGTGCAGTAGCCTGTGCCGGCCAGCGCGGCCTCAAAGAAAGGCTGCGGTGTCAGTGCAGCCAGGGTTGAACTCACGTTCGCGTTGCTGCACGCGGTCGCCGAGGTCGCACAACCCATGGCCTTCTCGACGGCAGCGTAGGCGTACTGGAATTGCTGTCCACCCTTCGTCATCATGTACGGCACTGAGTTAATGTTGATGTTTTGTAATTCATTATGGATTAGCCGGCTGATGAACCCCACTTCCATGGAAATCTTGCTCGTGAACTGGTGCTGAACCGTGAGGTCAAACGAGTCCACCGAGTTCGGCTTGAGATTCGGGTCCAGGGGAGACGCCGTGGAGCCGATGGTGTTTCCGCCGATACCCGGGAAATATGGCTGGGGCAACGTCTTTGTGGCTGCGGGAAGCGGGGCCGTCGTGCCGTCCGTACCAATGCGGAAGGCGGTGTTGACATTAGGTGTCACGGCTCCGTTACACGAAGGCATCCCGTCCCCCGGCGTATTTGTGTAGTTCAACACACCAGTGCAAATCACTGGTTGGATAAGACCAGGGCTTAACAGCGGCGTAAGCACCAGGTTCACGCCGTTCACTCGCCCATAGATTCGGCCGTACCCGCCGCGCACCACCGTTTTGCTCTTTCCAAACACGTCTCCCAACAACCCGCTGTCAAAACTTGGGCTCCAAGCGACTGCAACACGAGGGCTAAACCCGTCGTAGAAGGGGTTGAAAGGATACTTTGGGTGTCCGGCCACATTGTCAATCAGCGCAAACCCGATCTGCGGGTTATAAACCTGACCCGCTAACGCGGCCGCCTTCCGGGCATTAAGGTAGTCTTCCGTACCGATCGGCTTGTCGTTTGCATCCACCAGCATGACCTGCTTACCCTGGTCCTCCACGGGAGGCATCTCCAACGTCCAGCCTAAGCCATAGTTCACGGTAAGGCTCGGCTTTGCCCGCCAGGAATCGCCAAAATACAGGTTGTAATAAGGAATCGTGACTTTGTCGAATGCTGGCACAAGCGGCCCATTCAATGTCAAATTCGAGCCGGACCGGGTATATGCCTGCTGCGATTGGGTCACGATGCCGAGTACGGCGGCGGCCTCGCGGGCGAGCGTGCCGTTACTGCTGAAAGCCGGGCCGAGGAGGCTGTAGTCTACAGTGCCGCCGCCACTCGCACTGTTATTCCCAAGCAGGTACACGGGGTAGTAGTTGATGCCGCCACCATTGTCCGTGCGCGTGTGGTAGTTCCAGTTGCGCTGATACTGGCCGCCGAACTGGAAAAAGTGCGTCCCCTTTAGCCAGGACACGTCGTCGCGGATGAAATTATCCTTCCCATCCCAAAAGCGTGTGCGTGTCTGCTGGGTATTCACGTTATAAGGCGCAAGCGTTTCTTTGCCGTGAGTCGTTTCGCCAAAAGGCTCAAGCGCGGCAGCCAGGTTAGAGAACTGTGGCGGATCCCCGGCCGAGGCCCACGCCCAATAGTTCCGCAGGTAACTGTAGCGGAAGTCATTCGTGACGGTCGAACTGATGTTGGTGGTCATCCCAACCACCAGGTACCATGGCACCTGCGGATGACTGGTGAGGGACTTCGGGGTACCCACAGTATCGCCACTGAAGAAACCTCCGATGTCCACCTGGTCATCGGTGGCACTCTCCAGATGGTAATAGCGGTAGCTGGACATGAAGTGCCACTTCGCGCCAAAGTCATGGTCGATGCGCGCCACGCCGAAGTTGTCGTTCAGCGGTATGGGCAGATTGGAGCGGAAATCCAAGGTATTCACGCCGTCGCAAATACCATCACCGGTGAATGGACCGCAGCCAGCTCCCGGAGTAGGCAGCGGCATATGGTTGTTCCACATTTGCTGCGTATAGGTATTGATCCCGATGCCCCGCGGATCGAGCGTATTCAGATTGTAGGTGGTGGCGGGGTTGCTGGGATCGTGCAGGATCCCATTGCGCATGTCCTCGCTGGGAACCAACCTGTCAAATGTTTCCTTCAAAGGAAAACGCGTGCCCTGATAATCGGCGAAGAAGTAGGTCTTTCCTCCAAGAATATCTTTCGGGATCAGCGGACCGCCCCCGGCAACGCCGAACCAGCTTCGATGCCAATCTGGCACCGGAGTGGCCGATTGGTTGTTCTGCCAAGTGTTCCCGGACATGGTGTTGTCCAGGTAGTATTCATAGGCCGTTCCATGCCAGGTGCTGGTACCACGTTTGGTAACAATCGACACTTCCATGCCTGACGAAGCGTTGAAGTCCGCGGTCTGGTTGGAGGTGGCCACCTTGAACTCTTCCACGCTGTCAATCGGCGTAGGCATCACGCCTGAGGGTTGATTGCCGTTGATTCCCGCACTAGATCCGCTTATCGGATTGCTCGAATTGGAGAAAAGCCCGCCAGTAGGATCATCGCCAAAGCTCGGATTGTAGACACCGCCGCTACCGTCCATGTCGTTGCTGTTGTTACCGCCATCGAGCATGAAGTTGGCTTGGTCCACTACCGTGCCGCCAACACTGCCATCAGGGCTCACCCCCGGTTGCATGGTCACAAACGAACTGACATCGCGTCCAAGACTCGGCAGGGACTCCAACGTGTTACCGCTGACAGTGTTACCAATCGTCGCATTCAGTGTTTGCAACTCGGTGTTCGTGGCCACCACTTCGACCGTTTGCGTCGTTGCGCCTATCTCCAGCTTGACGTCTAACGTGCGCGATTCAGCCACTGCCACGTTTTGATTGACGATCTTCGCCACACTAAATCCCGCCTTGCTGATGGTCAGGTTGTAATTTCCGGGCGGGACGTTCGGGAAGTTGTACCTTCCCGCTTCGTTTGTCGTCGCCGTTCTCGCCGAATTCGTCGATGTGTCCGTTAAGGTAACGGTCGCTCCGGGAATCCCAGCCCCGGACGGATCGGTCACAGTGCCGACGACAATTCCCGTTCCGCCCGTCTGTGCGAACAGATTGCCTGAATTTAACGCAAGGATTGCTGCGAGGAAAAACACTACTACCGCAAAACGTTTACCTGTCATCGCACACCCCCATACGAGATACAGCGCACACCCCACCCTTAGGTCGCTGTAGCATCGTTGCCGCGTAGTTTTTCACTTCCGAGACTAACCCTGAATCTTTCCGCGGAGCCTCAATCCCCGCCGGATATTGCGCTACCACGTACACCAATGCGGCGGCCTTTGCAAGCATTAAGTATTTCGTGGAACAGACTACTCACACCTCACACCCCTAGACGCCCAAGCACAGATTCGGGGTTCACTCCGCGACCGGACATATCTTTGCAGCCTGCTGCAGATCGAATGCGAGAATACAATCACTCGCCTAGCGTTTACTGATGATTGCCGGGAGTAGGATTTCCCAAGTATCAAACCTAAACGACGAAATCGGAAACTTAAAGTACTAGCCCGAACCTTTCCGATTTGGCGACTAACCGAGCACCTGGAGCAATCACACGTCAAGTTGAGCCGATGAAGAAGAAGCCTGTCCTCGACTTCGCCACCTCCTTTAATGTGGCGAAAACGAGCAATCAGGCCATCGCTCGTGCGAGCAGTTTACGTGGCCAATAAGTAGTGACCCATATCACAGATGTTCTATGCGCAGAGTTCCACATTTGAACTGACACTTCGACAGTAAGCAAGGACAGAGCGGCCTTTCAGAATGAGTTCAACCGGTTTTCGGAGTGTCGTCTTTTTTTGTTTTCGGAGCTGCCAATGGGTCGTGACGTGGCGCACGCACTTGCTTTCAACACTGATTTGCCGCTTCCCGTCAGTTTTCGCTCGTTCGACATCAGCAACGGATTTATTGAGTATTCCACTTCCCTTGTCAGTTTTTTCCACGACGGCCTGGTCATTACCAGCCCGAGGAAACTGCGCCAGGGGAGTTTGTTGTCCATCAGAATGCGAATGCCCCCTGAACGGCTGGGTGGAGATTTTTGGCACTGCAGATGCACAGGTCGCGTCATAGCGGAGCAAAGAGTGAATGGCGACGAACTGGGGTACAAGGTTGAGTTTGAAACGTCGTGGCTACCAGCGTGAAAGCGGGCCTGGGAGGAAACATGGTCGAATTCGATGACGCACCGCTGGGGCAGGTATTCGGAGAAGTACAAGAACTAACAGAGCGGGTCGAATTACTGAAGGCTCGCCTTCCCAAGCAGAACTTCAAGTGTAATGCTGGAGCACTATTGGGAACTTCAAACCTTGCGCAGTCGTTTCGACGAATTTAAATGGCGCGTTCAGCAATTGGAAGACGATGACGAAGTGCAGTTAAAAAGGGACCAAGCGGCCATTCAAATCGTGTGGAACGATATTAAGCATACGGTTGCTTTGCTTACAGCGGCATTTTCACCAAGTTTCCGTGGGATTGAGAACTAAGGTGGAGCAGTCGGGCGCAAGTTGCGGCGAGAACGCGACCCGATAAGGCGCACCGCTGACTAGTAATTCTCCACCGGTCAAGCTGGTCAGCCTGTTCCCCGTTGTGAGGGAACATCCGATAGACCCCAACCCGTCTCCCTTTCACCCCCAGGTAACGTGTCGTTGACCAATGGACGGCTCGAACACCAGATGGCAGCAACCCGACTTGAGGTGGGATGCATCGCGCTCCTCCAACTGCTCATTGCGGAAATAGGGTTTGCGCTGTGGCTCCCGGGGCTAACAATTCGCGAGTACATTGCCAGCCGAGACCCGGTCGCGGCAACGGCGTACTATGCGATGCTTGTGCTGTTTGCTATTATGCTTCGTCTGTTGGCTAGACAAGGCAATCGCGGGGCAGACCAGCGCTAACAATCCCTAGTGACGATTCAAAGGAGAACCGAAATGCCGCAAAAGGTTATCGAGGTAGTCGGAACGTCCAAGGAGGGCTTCGCAAAGGCTGCGGAAAACGCGGTGGCCGAAGCTGCAAAAACCGTTCGCGGTCTGAAATGGGCGCGAGTGGCAGAATTAGAAATGGAATTGGACGGCAAGAAGATAGCCCAATACCGCGCCACAACAAAGATTTACTTCAACGTCGAACACTAGACCTGCTAGTTCAACTCGCCGTGCGTTGAGCTATTCTTCAAGCGGCTACTGCTGCCTGACATTGTTTCGCTTGCTTTACAAGCCGCACCACTGTGACTCGTGAAACCCGGTGGCGCTTGGCTACTTGAGTCGGGCGCATGCCGGAAATGCGGTCGCTTACAATCGTGGCGCGGTCAATCAAGCGGCGCACGGCCAATCCTTCTTCCTTCCAACCTTGCCCGTCGCATTCCGGCCTTGACGCGCTCGACGATTTGGGACCGCTCCAACTCCGCAATCACTTCCGACAACCACGACCATCGCAAGACCCAATGACCCACGGGTATCGATGTTTTCTCGCAAGCTCACAAACTCGATGTTTAGATGGTTGAGTTCGTCGAGCACTTCCAAGAAGTGGCGAACATTTCTGGCTACCCGTTCAAACGCGGCGACCAGAACAACCTCGAAGCGGTGCCTTCCGGCATCTGCCAAATGCCGGTCTAGTCCGGGGCAGTTCGAATTTGCACCCGAAATTGTATCCGCATACTCATGCACGATTTCATGTCGGCGCTGTTTAGCTAGTTCGCCCAAACAAGCTTCCTGTTGTGAATTCACGGAAACTTATGTAGGCTCGCCGGTACCGCGTAGGCGTTCGCCCGTCGGCGCACGCCGTACCGCTTCTTCCGGCCCCGGTCCCCAATTTTAATCGCTTGGGGAGACACTCATGTACCCTCCGAAATTTCCCGGCTACTGGGTTTTGCCCGCTGTGTGTATCGCCGTTCTGTCATTCCCTCTCACCATCGCGCGGGCGCAATGTACGAGGTCTTGCGGAGGCCCTCTTCCCGCTACACATACTGTTGTTACGCTCTACAGCTTCACTGGGACGCCGGATGGGGCACAACCCGAAGCAGGGCTAGTTCGCGATGCGGCAGGCAACCTCTACGGCACGACGACTTACGGCGGAGCCACCGGCAGCGGTGCGGTGTTCAAGCTGGATTCCGCGGGCAAAGAAACTGTCTTGTACAGCTTCACCGGAGGTGCGGACGGTGGAAATCCCAACGCAGATTTGCTTTTGGACTCCGCAGGCAACCTCTATGGCACTGCTTCCACTGGCGGTAGCAGCGCTACGGCATGCGGGGACCAAGGATGCGGAGTGATTTTCAAGTTGGACACTACCGGCAAAGAGACGGTGCTGCACTCCTTTACCGGCGGACCTTCGGACGGGGCCTCTCCTTTTGCAGGCTTGATTCAGGACGAGGCGAGTAACTTCTACGGCACGACTCTGCAAGGGGGTTCCTTCTATAGTGGAACGGTGTTCAAATTGGATTCGGCTGGCAACGAAACGCTTCTCTACAGTTTCGCTTTGGGTGCGGACGGGGGAAATCCGCGCGCTGGTTTAATCCTAGACCCGGCGGGCAACCTTTACGGCACGACGTTTGCCGGTGGTCTCTATAACTGCACAACCAACACCTCGGTCGTGGAAAAGTCGGGCTGTGGCGTTGTGTTCAAGTTGGATACGACGGGAACGGAAACGGTCCTGCACAACTTCGCTGGCGGAAGTGACGGCCAAGATGGAGCGAATCCCACAGCAAAGTTAATTCAGGACGTTTCGGGCAACTTCTACGGAACCACTTCTGCGGGAGCTCCGGGACCCTGTTACATCATCCCGATGAACCCGCCCCAACCAGCTTCAAACGTTCACTGCGGGACCGTTTTCAAGCTTGACCCAACCGGCAAGGAAACCGTGTTGCACAGTTTCGCGGGAGGGGCGGATGGAGCAGGCCCCTTCGCAGGATTGGTGCAGGACGCAGCGGGAAATCTGTATGGCATCACGCATTACGGCGGCAACGGAGGATGCTCGGTTAGCGGCAACCGCCCGGGCGTGTTACCCACAGTTACGGGATGTGGCACCATTTTCAAGGTGGACCCGACTGGCAACGAAACCGTGGTGTACACGTTCTCCTCCACGGGAGGAGGCGGGACGTTTCCTCTCGGAGACTTGGTCGCGGATGCGGAAGGTAATCTTTACGGCGCTACATACGTTGGCGGCAGTGCGAATAAGGGAGCGGTGTTCAAGCTCGTCTTAGCGATTCCCCCCGTTTCGATTTCACCCATGTCCGCTACATTACTTGAAGGCGGTACACAGGTCTTCACAGCGACTGTTGCCGACGACCCGAATAATCTCGGAGTGTCATGGGCACTCAGTTCCCCCTGTGACTTTGGACCTGCATGTCGTGGAGTCTTGACTCAGACTTCGGCGACTTCAGCCACCTACACAGCACCGTCTACAACTGATGGCAATCCAATCACAATCACCGCTACGAGTATTGCCGACCCTACGAAGTCCGCTCAAGCGAGCGTTACCGTCACCGCCCCTGCTATGCCAGCTGACTTCTCGCTAAGCCTCGCATCAGCGAGCTTGATGGTGCAGCATGGTGGACAGGGCACCGATGTGGTCACCATTGCTCCGCTCAACGGGTCTTTTGGAAGCGCTGTTCAGCTCACCTGTACTGTGAGCGGACCGTCGCCGTTGCCGACGTGTGCTTTCTCCGCACCGACACTGACGCCCGGGGCCAATTCTGCGACTTCAACCCTCACGATCACAATACCAGCGGCTACCTCAATGCTGATGCTGCCAAGTCATCCGCAATTTGCCAAACTCCTCTATGCCCTCTGCCTTCCGTTCATGTTTGGAATCACTGTGATGGGAGGACTGACGAAACGGCGGAGCCACGGCTGGGCGCTTTACGGCTGCCTTGCACTGTTGCTCCTCGCACTAGTGGCATGCGGCGGCAGCGGTAACAGCAACAACACCGTGAATCAGCAACCGACGAACTACGTAGTGACGGTCATCGGTACTTCGGGTTCGATTCAGCACACGACCCAAGTAACAGTTACGGCCCAATCGGCAAGCATAGCAATGCAAGTAGGTTCCAAAGAGCCTTGGGGACTCATCGCGGGCGATTCTGACTCGCGGATTAGGCGGCTGCGAATTTCCTGCTTCCACGCGAGGCACGCTAGATTTCTTTCCTCTTCCAGATTCGTTGACCAAGCGGCATACACTTGCTCGGCTAATTCTGTATCTGTTGGCGACCTGCGTCAGCGACATCACGAAACGACGGTCTGTAACAACCTCAGTTGATTCTTCTTGCGAAAGGTTTCCAGCCCCTTGCACGTTTTGGAGTAGCGGACCATCCGTCACTCTCAATGGTGTTCCTCACCTTCGAGAATTTTTGGAACCAATGATTCGAGGGGAGGAATTGAGAACGACTTGGTCAAGAAATGCTCAGGCGGTTGGGTTCCGTCCTGAATTGCCTTTGCGAGAATCTCCATCGCTTGTCCCGCGAGCGTCGGAATGTGAATCGTCGCCGCGAGCCATTTTTCGCGTACCCAGACTTGACCCGTCGCCGCCTGACCATCACATCCGGTGAATGGCAAGCTCAGCCATTGCGAGCGTTCTGCTTCGTTGGTGACCTCCTGAAAAGCTTTACGAGCGCCCATGGCCATCGAGTCATCCTGCGCACCGACGAGCTTAATCGACGAGCTTTGTGAAGTAGCCAGTTTCAGCCAAGACCGCACCGACCGCCCGGCACTTTTCTCTGTCCACTCTGCCTTCAGTATTGCCAATTGAATGTTCGACGGTTTCGTCTCCAGCATCCCCAACTCACGCTCCTGCGCCGCGCGACTCTGCGAAGGTCCTTTGATGTAAAGAACAGAACCGCCTCCGGGCAGCAATGCTGCGAATTGTCTTCCTTGAATGCGTCCAATCTCGAAGTGGTCGGAACTTACAGCAAAAATGGGTGCGGTTGCCGTACTGCGGAGGTCCGACAAGTAATCCGGCCTCTTGTTCAGGACAGCCCAGCCGACCCCGGCGGCGCAGGCGGTTTGGGCCACCTGAGGCATGGCCGTGCTCCCAACCGGTTCCACGACAATCGCATCGGGTCGAGACTCAACCCGGCCTTGGATTGCCTTCAGAAGTTGCGTGCTCTGATTCACCGAGTCGTTATCGGCAAAGATGATTTCCACATCGCTCCCCAGTTTACGGGCCGCATCTTCTGCGGATTGGCCTTGTGCCACTTGGAAATCGTTTTCGCGGGTGTGCAGCGATACCAAAAATCGGAGCTTTTTCATCATTTCGCGAGTTTACTCTTGAACACCGTTAAACGATACGAGCACGCACAGGAACGGGAAGCTGGGAATAAAACTCTCGCAGGTTGTCGCGACAGAGACGTCGTCAATTTGACTTGCAGCTAGGCGGCAGCCTGTGAATTGCTTCCTTCAGCGAGTGGAACTGCTCGTTCTTGATTTCCAACCTGTGGCACGCCAGTTTGCTTGAGTCTTCCAGATTCCTTGACTAAGCGGCAGACGGTGGCTCTGGAGACCCCGTGCTTCTTCGCCCCTTTCATTAGACTCAGGCCGTTGAGACGGTCACGCACAATTGCAGTTCGGTCAACGTTAAGGGGCGCACGGCCTATCCTTCTTCCTTCCAGTTTTGCTCTCCGCATTCCCGCCTTCACGCGCTCGACGATTAAGGACCGCTCCAACTCCGCAATGGCTCCGACAATTATCCTGCCAACATTGGTTTTACGCTGCATTCGCTGCTTCTACTGCGACTACGTTTTGTGTACCAACGTGTACCAACTCAAAGCCAAGGCCGATGCGCTCGGCCCATTCCTGCCGGAAGGCCACATCGTCTTTGAGCTTTGAATAGAGGTCCCCAACTTCCTCGGGTGCGTGGCCCATCCAGAAACGTTCAAGGTCCTTCGGAACGTCATTCTTTCGGTGCCACGTAAGGCGAAAGCGGCGAAACGCGTGGAACCCAACACGTTTCACGCTGTGGAGAACTCGAAACACATTGCGCTGTTGTAGCGGTCCAGAAAACGGCGTTGTGGGAAGTTTTGCAGAGCATCGCTGTTGATTTGCGTTTGCGGGAATTGCCCACAAACATGTGATTTTGGGCCTGGAATCCGACGAAAAGTGAAACCATCGAATCCATCAGTTGCAGACCGACAATAAACAAGGTTTTTGGGCCAACACATTAAGCACAATCTCCAATCTGCGTATTTCCCAATCAGGGTCGTGCGCTTGGTTTCAAGTTTGGGCGCAGCGGGGCCCTCGAAATAGGGCAACGGTGCTGCCTTCATGAAAAAAGAGAAGTAGCGATGGAAGTCCGCGTACTGCTAGAGTTGGATGTCGCTTTGCTGCTTGTCCTCGTCAGTTAGATATCCAAGCGCCCGTCGCAGAACCTTCCCACGTTGCCGCCGCGAGGTAGATAACTCAGCAGTAGCGCAAGTTTGTCGACTCGACTTCGCGGTGGATCAGACGCATTTGGCAGTGCTTCCGGACGACTCAACTGGAGTTCGCTGGAAACATCATGGGTCCGAGTGTTGGTGTTTGGGGAATCGCCCCCTGCTTTCAGGAGAGCTTTGCCGCAACCGCCCGGAAGCCGGCCGCGAAAACGTTATTACCGATCTGTGCGACCATCGCGTCACGGTCGGCACCGACTACTTCGAAATCGGCCCACCATTCCGCATACGTCCGGTTGCCCGCGGTAACCCGATGCAGTCTGACTCCAGCGACGTAGCCACGAACCGGCAACGTGCCCTCGATAATCTCATAGGTGAACGCGTAATTCCCGTCATCCAGGCAAAGCAGGCGCTCCCGCACAAAGCCTTCACCCACCGTCAAGCGGCGCACGCATCCGACGCGGTCGCTCGGGCCCTCATCCTCGATGATGCTTTTGTTAATCGCGGGGTGATAAGACGGCATGTTGTTGAAGTCGCGCATGACGCCCCATACTTTTTCAATGGGTGCGTCGATCACGTCGCTGATGTAAACGGTGTTTGCCATGCTTGTCCCCTCAGCTAAAAACTGATTTGCTTAAAGTCCTGCGTTTGGCGCGTGATGGCTTTTTCCGTCGGCAGCCGCTCCATCGAGCTTGCCCCATAGAATCCATGACAGTAACGCGTCCTGCTCAGCACCCAAGCCGCGTCCGCGGGCTCGGCTATGGGACCACCGTGGCACAGCACGATCATATCGGTCCGCACAGAAAGTGCCGCTTCCGCAATCGCATCGATGCGCGGGATGCATTTATCGAGCTTAAGAGCGGTTTCCGCACCAATCGCACCACCTGTGGTCAGGCCCATATGCGCGACGATGATATCAGCGCCAGCGCGCGCCATTGCTTCGGCTTGATGCGGATCGAAGACGTACGGCGTCGTGAGGAGGTCCTTCTCATGGGCAAGCCGGATCAGTTCCACTTCCTGGGCGTAACTCATACCGGTTTCTTCCAGGTTCTGGCGGAAGACGCCGTCGATCAAACCCACCGTTGGAAAATTCTGGACACCCGAAAAGCCTGCCGCGGCAACCTCGTTCAGAAAGACGTCAAGGACGCAAAAGGGATCCGTGCCATTTACGCCGGCGAGCACAGGCGTCTTGTGGACGACAGGCAACACTTCTTTCGCCATTTCCATCACGATGGCGTTGGCATTGCCATAGGCCAACAGGCCCGACAGCGAGCCGCGACCTGCCATGCGATAGCGGCCCGAGTTGTAGATTACGATCAGGTCGATGCCGCCCGCTTCCTCGCATTTTGCTGAGAGTCCTGTCCCCGCCCCACCTCCGATGATCGGTTGGCGGTCGCGAACCATCCTCTGGAATTTCGACCGTAACTCCACAACGGAAAAACGCGGCATTGAACGCTTCCTTTCAATCGTAGCCGTCACTGGCAGACGATCGCTAAGAACTCCTCTACTCCAGCCTGAGCGAAGTTCATATCGTTGATGTGGTAGGGAAGTCGGACCAACTTCCGATGGTCGGTCTGCTGGAATTCACTCGCCAAAGTCTCGAACAACGCCGCATCAGCATCCGGGTCCCAGAAGGGCTGACCCGGGGCGTCAAGCGCAGAAACTCCACCCAATGGGAGCAGAAAGCGCACCTCGCCTTCGCACTGGTTGAGCCGCTTGGCGATCCAGCGAGCTTGTTGGATGTTCTCCTCAACCGTAGTTCGCATCAGTGTGACCTGCGCGTTATGAGGATACAGCTTGCGCCCGCGATAGTGCTGCGGCACTGTCTCCATCGCACCGAAATTCACCATGTCGAGCGCGCCACAGGAGGCCACATATGGAGCTTGGCTGCGCGCCACCGCGCCGAACCGGTCATCAGTGCATGCAAGAACACCCCCGAACAGGTGGTCACAGACTTCGGTGGTGGTGATGTCGATTACGCCTCCTATCAGGCCGTCGTCCAGAAGTTTCTCCATGGACTGTCCGCCCGCGCCGGTGGCGTGAAATACCAGGCAATCGAAGCGAGGAGTGAGCAGCCGCACCATGTGTTGAACGCAAGGGGTGGTCACACCGAACATGGTGAGCCCCAGGGACGGGCGCTCGTGATCTTCGAGGGGCAGCGTGTGAAGCATCATGCCCGCGAGAGCGTGTGCGGCATTGCCGAGTACGCAACGGGAAATTCGGTTCAGGCCGGCTACGTCGGTAACGGAGTACATCATGGTGATATCGCAGGCGCCAACGTAGGACGCCACATTGCCTGAGGCCATGGTCGAAACCATTACCTTGGGAACGCCGATCGGCAGGGCGCGCATGGCGCGCGTAATCATCGCCGTGCCCCCCGAACCGCCGAGTCCGAGCAGACCTCCGAGGTCGTGCCGCGCTTTAACGAAACGTTCAAGCGCGTCTGTCATCGCTGCAATGGCGGCGCCCCGGTCTCCACAGAAGACAGCGCTTGCTCCTTGTGGATGATGTGCGGCAATCTCAGTTGCCGATGTCATAAAGCGGGTGGACGATGACAGTCGAGCCAGGGATGAAGAAGTTCCCTTGGTAGATAGATCGGCCAGGTTGACCGGCAGTCCGACCGCCTCGAGCAGATTGCAAACGTACATGGCCTCGTCGATCTTCGTGTCCAGAGTGGCCGCCACCCAGGCCCGCTTTTGCGATGACATTCAATCCGCTCCGCGCTTAAACGCTATCAAGCCGGGGTCAATTGTTCAATCCGTTCGAATGTGCGGACGAAGGCTGACACCGTTGGAGTTCCACTCGCCATTTTGACAACAGGAATCGCTCCAGCAGAGCTCCGAGCACCAGGGAAGGGAGGTAGCTGAGAGCCACCATCGTTACTAGGCAGGTTGCCAGCAGGATGCCGAAAGAAAGGGAATGCTTCGGAAGAGTCCCCAACGTGCTCCCTTGTCTACGTGGCGGATTATAGGAGCCACTATGGGTTCCCCCGTTGAGCCCCCTGCCCACAAACCACTCGGAAATTAGATAACTGGCCCGGAATGAGGCGATTCCAGCCAGCATGTCTTTTGCATCCTATGCCTATGTTTTTGGGCAAGCTGTCGACCTCCTTGATTGCAAACCATCACACTCCATAGAAGATTATCGTGGGTCGCCCTTTCTTAGAACTCATAATCCGAGAAGAGAGGACCCTATTTTTGCGACTTCACCCTGCCGTCTTCGCGTATCCAATGCCGACCCTTTCCATCTAGGGCAAGACTGGCCATTAGGGCAGTTGTGATCTGCTTCCGCCAACCAAAGAATGCGGTGGAAGTGTTAGGAGGATGCAAATGCCCGAGGCAAACCGAATGTGGGAAGGTTTGATGGATTTTTCCTTTAGGAAATATGCCACGCCAAAAATGCTGAAGTTCTTGTATGCGATACACCTATTGGCGGGACTCATCGCCGGTGTTGCGTTGTGGTGGCTTTTCAGCAGGCCCCGGTTCAGGGTTTGCTTGCCCTGATTGGTGCATTGGTTGGATACATTTTGTGGATACTCTATTGTCGAGTCGCGCTCGAAGTTCTCGCCGCAGTGTTCCGCATAGCCGAAGCGGCGTCGTCCAGCCCACAACAGCAAGAGTATGGGGACTCGCGGTACCCGGAAATGGTAGGCTCGCGCTAAGACCAGTTCCTTCGTGTCGCATGGTTCCCGACCTACCATAAGGTGATCACAGCCATGGAATCGGACATCTACATCGGCACATCCGAAGTCCCGCCAGAGATACAGAACACTCCAGTATTTCGGGCAGCCCTGGCTGAAATGCGCGCGGTCCTGAGTGAACGATCGACAGTCATGGCGTTCTGCATTCACGAGGCAGGCCACTACTGGTACTTCCTGAAAATGGGTGTTCCTGTTAATGCTTTTACCTTTCGGGGGCCGCGTTTCCGTTGTGTCTTGGAAAATGGCCGAGGGAAGATTCACGCAGACATGGCGGCTATCGAACCGGATCTTAGCGCTGTTGACATGGAGACATTCGAAAAAGGGGAGCATGCTGCTCTTGCCCTCGCGAGGGCTATGACAGCTGGAGATGTCTATACGAGGAGATTAACCTCGGAGAAAGCAGCAGCCGGAGGTGAACGAGATAGGTGCGTGTTTCAAGTACTCTTTCGCGATCTTTGTAAGTGCTATCCAGGGTCACTTCGCGAAGTGCAAGAACCAGATTACTGGGACAACGCAAGAGCGGATGTGTTGAAAGATTTAGCTAACCCCGAAACTAGGGCCGAAGCGTGGACTGTGGCTTATTGGCTCCGACCGCTTCTGTTTCGCGAGCGCATAATCCCGCGCCCAATCCCCCGCCCGATCCCACATAGTTCGCGTCCCCATCTGGAATTCAGTTGGAAAAATTGCACACGCGAAATTTGATGCGAGGCGTTTTTTGCGAATCTTTCCTTCGTCCATTGCAGAAGGTTTAGATCTTCGGTGTACAAGTGCGGGCGGGCTTTTGGGTTCATCAGGTTCAATGGAAGCCAATGAAGCCGGTCGTCGCCCGCTTGCGTGCAGTGGAATCACTTTCGACCAACTCGAACCGTCCGCAAATGCTCCGTGAGCAAGCACGATATTCTTCACGACTTGGCACATTGCTTTCTCTTTCGCTGACATGAGACCCGCAGCTCCGGTGGCGTGGTCCAACTCCGGTTCGAGTCGTTAAATGCTGTAATTCACCGCGCGCAGTCCATCCTTGTAGGCATCCCGCGCTTGCTTGGCTTTCTTTTGCGCGTCCTGTTCCTGGAAATGGGCATCATCCCATTTTTCCATGGCAACCATCGAATGGTCCGGCGTGGCCAACGCTTCTTCGGCGCGGATCCCATTCACCCAGTTGTCGACAGCTTGCTTATAGACGAGACGCAATTGATCAAGATCGGCTTTGCTCATAGGGTGTCCACAGTAATTTCTTCACTCAGTCGGGTCAACGGGTACCAGCAACTTTTAACTGGAAATTAACACAGCTCCAGTTCGCCAACTCGGGTAGTTGTCATTGCGGTAGGTATCCTCCCCTACCGACCAACACGCGCAGCGTCACGCTGCCAATCTGACGTTCGCTTGCCTCTGCCTTCCAGGTGATATCCTGCCAACCCAATTCCCCCGACCCAGGTGCCACTATGACCGATGGTGCAGGATAGATGTCGCCCGCGCCCACGGTGTACCGCGCCGACCCCGATTTTTCACTCCAGCCCTTCGGCAGTACCACGGTCAGGCTGACTTCTTCCGGATTCGCCGTTGCGTTGCGGAGGAGCAAAGGCACATGCAAAGTGCCGCCCCAATTCACGGCAAGTTCGGGTACGGGCAAAAGCTGCGACAGGTGTTCTATATCGTGAGCTTTCCAAAACTCGCGGTAAAACGCCCAAGGGTCGCCTATCTCCAGCGTCAGTCCTTGCTGGTTCTCCGGCTGGTATCCGCGAACCGGCGCAAAAGCCACGACCCCCGGCTGCACTCCCTGGAAAACATCTCCTGTCACGCTGCTCTTCACCACCGATTTGCCAAAAACAAAGCGAACCGGTTTTTCGAACTCGGTAAAATCGCCTTTGGCAACGCTGTCTTTTCCCAAGCTCCCTTCTTGTGTCATATAGAAGACTTGTTCCTCCGCGGCGATTCGGCCATACGAAACATGACGCGAAGGCGAGATTGCTGCACTAGAGTAATCCGGCCCCGCGCCGTTCAAGAAATTTGCGCGATATGGAGACGCGACTTTGGCATCGTTCCAATATTGCGAGTAGTTCTCGAACGCATCCGTCACATAATAAATCTTCTTCACCTGCCAGGGACGCAACCCCTCCGTCAAATTCGACATGCCGTGCAGATCGCGCGGCGCCGAAATTTGCTCCGGGAACGCCGTGGGATTCCCGGCGAGATCAAACGCTTCGGTCGCAATCACCGCCGCCGCTTGATGGTCGGCGTGATTTTCCCCAGCTACCTGGTCTGGCAGCATAGTCACGATCACTTCCGGCCGCGTTAATCGCACCAGGCGCACCATTTCGTCTAAGGTGCGCCCATGATTCCATCGGTCGAGCGACCACAGAACATTCTGTCCGGGCGTATCGTGGTTGCCCAGGAACCACACGTTCGTAATGCCCAGAGATTCCAGCGCTCGCCGCGCTTCTTGTACCCGTACTTGCCCTAACGCCGCGCCTGCCTCGGACGCGACTTCATTGCCTCCGCCATCCCCCTGCGTACAAACGATAGCCGCGATGCGTTTGTGCTCATCGAACGTCGCCCTCGCTAGGTAGCCGGCGATGAGCGCATCGTCATCAGGGTGACCCACGACCAGCAGAAGATCTGCCTTGTAGCGATCATCGGGTGCAGGGTAGGGAGGTGCTGCGGGAAGTTGCGCGTTGCTTTTACAGGCAAACAACAACGCTACAAGTACGTAAGAAATCGAAATACGTCTTTCCATGCGTTCCTCCCCCACAACGAGCGACCTGGCCATACTATCGCAGCTCGTTGCGAGAGCACGGTCCTTGGCGGAATAATTCGGTTGGAAGGTAGGATTGCTCAAGTTTCGTTCTGGCGTAGCAGCTTTCAAATCGGAACACCGGCGCAATTGGACAATGAAAGTGGCCTTTGCCATTTCCACGCCCAAAAGGAAGAACAGCGCCTGAGAAAGGAGCTCGCCGCTCTCAAGACCGGTGGCTTTCTCAGCTCTGATATTCACACTGCCGGTGACCTCAACTCTGCCTTCGCCATGCTCTTTCGTTGCTCTCTGCTAGGCATGTCTCTTCACAATCTACCAATGCACTTACAAAGCTTAGTCACCGCATGCTCAAAACGCGTCAAATGGCAAAGGAAGAATATCTCTCTACGTATGAGAAGGCATGGGCCGATATTGTCGACGATTTGGAGGGTTTTCATCCCGAGGGGGTCTAGTCAGTATCTTCCTGGTAACTATAGGAACCGCCTCCTGCAGCCGTCCGCCAATTACCGCGCTGCGGGCTTCACCGTATCCCCACTCGCCGCCGGACTGTTCTCGCGAATCAAAATGGGCCAGCGCGGGAACGCGTAATTCCCGGCGACATCGTCAATCACATTTACCTGGCACGTGTAGAAGCCCGGCTTCAATGACTCCAGCGGAATCTCCATCTGGAATATCACCGCTTTGCGATCCGGCGCGGTGATTTCCTGAGCCAGCACCGGCTTTGTCTCATACACTTTCGCGTCGCCTTGCAGAAATTCAATGCTCGTCAGCACGCGCACGGTCTGGTGCTCGCCTTTGCTCTGCGCGCTATTCCCGCTGCCTTCGCCCGCCTTCGTTTTGGCTGAGTCATACACTTCGTACTGCAGGTACATCTTTTGATCCTGCTGGAAGACGTGCGTCACGCTCGGCACCAGCTCCGTCTGTTCGCTGATGAGCGGCTGGAATTTTGTTTTCTTTGCCGTCGACGGGACGCGCTGACTGCTCAGTACCACCGTGCTCATTCGCAGGGGCACTTTGCGCAAATCCGGAATGCGCACATCCGTCTCAAACGAGCCCATCCGTCCGGTGCGGTTTTCTCGCACCACAAATTTCAGGTGGTAATTTCCGGGCGTCAGAATGAATCCGGTGTTGTACTGCACATTCTTTCGCCGCACCTGCTGCGAACTGTCTACCGCCAGTTTCACCGTATCCCGCAGCCGGCCCACCGGCACTTTCTCACCTTCCAACACCTGCCCGATGATGTCGATCGTCGCATTGTCCTTATCTTTTTCCTGCACAAACGGAATTTGCGAACCCGGAATCACCAGCGACACCGACAAGTAATAGTGATTATCGTCCTGCCGGAAATACGCCGCGCCTGCATACAATGCCACGTCCGTCTGTGACAGTGCCGCAGCCAGTTCGTCTTCCAATTGTTCTTCGCGGTCTGTTTGTTTCATGTGCAGATAATCGCGGTCGGCGTAGTATCCCGCCCGGTATTCCAGCTTTACATCCGCGCGGTTTACCTGCACTTTCAGGCGGCGGTACCGCCCGTCCTTTAGGTGATTGCTGCTGGTATAGCCCAACACGTAGTACGCCGATGTGTCTTTCTGGACTACGGAGAACACCCCGCTCAAGTCGTTCGTGTCCATGAATGCTTTTCCGCCCGTGTCCGCCGCCAGCGTGTACAAGGTTTCTTGCGAGGAATCATTCCCATTCAGATCGTTCAGTACGGATCCTCCGGTATACGCGGACTGCCCGTGAAGGCTGGCTGCCTGCGCCTGCCCGCCCGGAGGAAACGATGACAACCCGCGCACATCCACGGGATAGATCGAAACGTTCGCTCGCACTGCAGCGGCTGTCGCCTGTCGCAACGCGGTCTGGTTATCGACCCCGGATTGCGTGATCCCGTTGCTGAAATAGATCAGGCTCTTTTTCTGTGGAATCTTTCCCATCGCCTGCATCACGGATTCCAGCGCGAGCAGCTTCCGGTCCGCGCTGAAGGTGTTGTAGTCCGTATCGTCCGGCGTGTACGAACCACTCGTTTCGGCCGTCCCTTCGGAGCCTCCAGTAGCGCCGGTCTCGAATCCTTGCCCTTCGCTGTCGTTGTAGGAGGCAAGCTTCGCCAGAATTTTACCTTTGTCATCCGTGAAATCGAGATCGAGTTGCAGATTCGTCGCCAGCGACATCAACGCCACCAGATCTGCCGGCTGCATCTTTGCCTGGACATACTTCTTTCCCGCATCGACTGCACGGTCAATGTCGTCCGGTTCCATTGCTGAAAAATCAAAAAACAGCAGCATCAGCCGCCGGTCCCGCGCGTCCAGGCTCTTCTGTACTTTGGAATTCAGCAGCCCGCTTGGCTGGCCCGCCGTTCCGGTCACGGTCGTTCCTGCCGTGCCCGCCATCGCCATTTCATCAACCTTCTCAAAATCGAAGCTTGCCAGGTCCTGCTTTTTTCCGTCTTCGAAAACGGTAAAATCTTCTTTCTTCAAATCCTTGATCAGGTTTCCATGTTTGTCGCGCGCCACTACGTTCACCAACACAATTTCTGTGGACACCTTCAGTCGCGCTCCGCTAGACACCGGCGCCTCCGGCTGCTGTTGCGCGACAAGGTTTCCTGTAGTCGACCACGCCAACAGCAGCGCGGTGGCCATCCCCCCGAATTTTGTTTTCAACGCCATCGTTACAATCACTAGAACCGGAATCGCACGATCATCGTAACTCGCCGCATGTTGCTCACCCCGGTCACCTGCCCGAACGCAATGGAATTCACCGCGGTGTTGAGACTGGAAAAGTACGGTGTATTAAAGATATTGGTAGCTGCGAGCCGCAATTCCAGCGACCGCGATTCTCGGATCGCGATCGTCTTGTTGATCGACGAATTGAACGTGAATTGTGACGGCCCTTCGATGATGTCCCGCCCCGCATTTCCGTACACCGTCGGCCCGACGCAGTTCGCCTGCCCGGTAACGCAGAATGCCGCTGTGTTGAACCATTCTTTTGTCGTCGGATTCGCCACCGTGAACGGCTGGTCCGCCACCACATTCCCCCGGATACTTCCGCTCACCCCTCGGTTGATATCCTCTGTGGACCCAAATACCCTTGGTGTGTAGTAGTGGCCCGAAGCAATCGTGAAACTTCCACTCCATTGCCACCCGCCCACCACATGCGATAGAGCCCCTTTGTTCAGGAATTTCCGACTATCCCCGAACGGCAAGTCGTAAATCCAGTTGCCTGTAAAGTTAAACTTCTGATCGAAACTCGAAAGTGCGCCTTCCGCGGGGAGGTCGAACGGATTCTGCACCACCACTGCGGCTCCCCCTCCGATCGACGATGCGTCATCAATGGACTTGGAGAACACGAAGACCCCGTTCACCGCCAAACCCTTGGACATTCTTTTCCTCATCCGCACCGCCCCGGCATGCAGGATCGAATTGCCTTCGGAGGAATCATAAATGAACGGCGCGGACGCTTCGTTTGCCGCACAACTATCCGTTGCCGCGCACGTCGGCACTAGCGCGCGTTGTGTATCGAGGCGTGTTCCTTTAGCTCCGTTATAGCCCACATTGAGTTGTACGTTGCCGGGCAGTTGCCGCTGAATGTCCAGATTCCAGATTTGCACGTAGCCCAGTCGATAGTTCGGGTCAAGCGCATAGTTGTTCGTTACCGCACTCGAAGAGTTGTTTGGAAAGCCATTGGTCAACGTCAATGGGCTGGCGCTTGGGTTCGTTACATCCGGCACGGAATTGGTCTGCGTGATGGCAAATGGCGGTTGGAAGGCAAAGTCCCTCACGAAAATGCTGTATTGCGAAAGATCGTAGTTGATTCCATAACCTGCGCGGACCACCGTGTTCTTCCTTGCTCGCCACGCCAGTCCTACCCGCGGCGCCCAATTATTCCGGTCCGGTCGCACCAGCGTGTCCGGAAAAGTTCCGGAATAGAGCCCCGTTTGCCCCGGCAACACACGAAATGCGGTAACGGATTCGGGACTGAATCGGACATCCATGTTCGCAATTTCGTTTTGTGTTTCTACGAACGGTCCGTTGTATTCGTAACGCACACCCAGATTCAGCGACAGGTTCGGAAAAATTCGCCAATCATCTTGCGCGTAGCCGTCGAACGAATTCGCTCGAAACTCGTACGCCGTCGCCCCCGACTGCAAGCTCGTCTGTTGCGGCAGGCCCAGCAAAAAGTCTGCAAAATCGTTTCCCGTATTCGGAACCGCTTGCGTGCTTCCCGGCAGATATTCCGAGGTGGCGAAGCCGGTAAAAATAAAGCTGCCTTGCGAATTCTCCGCCGAGCGGAAGCCCTGCAGGATTCGCCGGTAATCCCCGCCGAACCGCCAATTATGTTTCCCGTGGTTCCAGACCACCTGATCGGAAATCGTATAGGTTTGATCCAGTTCGCGGCTGGGAATCGGCCCGCTGAAGCCCGCATAACTATTGAAGGAAATCCCTGGCAGGCCCCAGTCAAACGGATCCGTGGAAATCCCAGTGATTCCCGCATGGCCGGCTACGTTCGTTACTCCCGAATAAAGATTCGTGGTGGAGGTGCGGTTGTGGTTGTAGGTGAAACTCAAGGAGTTAGTGGCTTTTCCTTTCCCGTATGTCCATCTCACATTTCCGTTCCACCCCTGCGCGTCTCTGTTGCCGGCGAGCGAAGGAAAAGGATTTACGATCTCACTGTTATTTCGCGTCCAGTTAAAGCCCACGCTCAGGTTATTCCGTGGCCCTCTGCGCGACCCGCCTCCTCGAGCTCCTCCAGGTCCGCCTCCGGACGGGCCGAATCCTGGTCCACCGCCGCTGACAAAATTGTGAATCAATCGAAAGCTCACATTGTCCGTGTTGCTCTCGTCCGTTGTTAGGTACTGGAAATTCTGCAGTGCTCCCGGCATGTTCGGCATCGGAATATATGGCAGCAAGGCCACCGCCGCGGAGCTGAACTGTGCAGAATTAATCATATTATTCGGGTAAGGCAGCTCCGTCTGCGGGTTGTAGATCGTGACCGGCGCGCCGTTCTGCGTCAGCCCCGAAAAATTCCCACTTCGTTCCGCTGCCGTGGGTACGGTGCTCAACGCATCGTAAGGTGTGCTCCCGCGAACTCCATACCATCCTGCCGTAATGAACGTGCTCTTGCTCCAGTCAAATAGCCCGGGAATTTTCAACGGAGTGCCGATGAATGCGCCCACTTTTAACTGGTTGTAGTCCGACTGTGGCAATGCCAGTCCGTTCAGCGAGTACGGCCGTGCGTCGAGACCCGCATTATCGTCCTGCACGTACAGAAATCCATGCGGCTGATTAAGATTAAATCCGCGGCCAAATCGGCCCATCGCGATCGGTCCTCCGCCGCCCGGGCCTGCGAAACCGCCTCCGGGACCTCCTCCGGGTCCGCCCGGTCCCATGGCGCCGAACTGGTTTCCCCCCTGTTGCTGCGCCCTTTCCCGGGACTCTTGGATCCGGTTCTGCAGATCTTCTTCGCTTCCGTTTCCAAAATCCTGGGTTCGCCCTTGTGCACCGGCAACGTTCACCGATTCCGTGGCAATATCCGCGCCTGCGCCATTCATGGGCAGACTCGAGAGGTCGCTGGTGCTCACGGTTCCATTGCTGCCCCCATTTCCCAGTTCGCCCAGGTTCGAGAGGCCACCTTCTACGGCGAGATTCTGAAAGCCGCGGCCCGCATTTGTGGCGGCGCTCGCGCGATCAGCCTGCTGCTCTTGTTGCCGCGAGGCCAACACCAGCTCTGCGTCAACTTTCCCGGCGGGATTTTCCGGATTCAGCACTACCTCCTGCGTGAGGCTCGCGAATCCCATGAATTCAACTTTGACGACGTATCTCCCTCGCAGCATGCCTTTGAACACAAATGACCCATCCAGTGCCGTCGCCACACTGACCTTTTTTCCGGTCAATGTGTTTGCCGCCGTCACCGTCACGCCGGGGAGCGGGGTCTTCCCACTTTTTACCGTACCTGAAATCTGAAATGTTGTAGGAGCGGACGCGGGAGCAGAGGGTTCCTGTGCGAGCCCAAGGCACACCAGCAACACTGCGCAGATCAGCGCCACACAAATCAGCACTACGACTCCGCGCAGGAACCCTTTCAATTCCGCTACTCCTGAGGTTTCGGAGCCGGCGTCTCTGAGTTCCGCGGTTTCGCGGCGTTGTTCTGCGTGGCCATTTGCTGCATGCGCTCCCATTGTTCGGGGCTCATCACCATGACGCCCTTGGGCACAAACATGTCATTCTGCACGGCACCGCGCGCCATGACGTGGTCGCCCACTTTAATGTCCGCCATCGTGATGCTCTCTCTGCCTTTACGCAGGGAAGTTTCTTCATTCAGTTCCAGAACTTGCGTCACGTTGTCTGTCCGTAGAACGGTGATTTTCGGTGCATCAATGGATTTCACGTCGCCGGCAACGTAGTCCTTACCGAGTGTTCCCATCATCATCCCGCCGCCAGGACGTCCACCGAGCCCACCGCCGGGTCCTCCACCCGTACGCCCGCCGATCAATTTCGCAGTAACGGTGTGGTCAGGATTCTCGTCGCCACGAACCATTACCATGTCGCCCACTTTGAAGTCCGTCACTTTTGCCGGTTCGCGGTCTTTACGGAATTCAGTCTGTGGGGTTAGCTTGACCGTCATTGCTTGCCCATCCGAACCCGTGATGTCGATTGAGCCATCATGTACGGCGGTAATTTTGCCAAACAGCGGCCTTGGTCCGCCCTGGCCTCCGCCTGCTCTGCCTTGACCCTGCTGTGGGGGAGGTCCGGACGGTTCGTCCTGCGCCCGCGCTAACGACACACTGAGAATCCCGAATAGGCCCAGAAAAATAAATAGTCGAATTCCCCGGTTCACATTGCACCTCTCATTTCGTGTTCTGACCCGCAATCGCTCGCTTTTTAGACGTGTGCGGCGTGTCCCGCGTAACCAGGAAGTAGGCAGAAAATGGCGGCTACCTCAATTAGAGTTCCCGGAATGGCTGCGGAGGGTTCCCCGCCTCCGGGAGGGCACAGAAAGTGGAAAGTTTAGCACTCGGGTTGGATTGCAGCGTGAAGAAGTGTGCCCGCCGCCAGCGTCTATACCGGCCAAACAACGAGATGCTCAATCTGCGCTATCGGTGTCGCCGACGCTGAAATAGGTGCAGTCAGGGTGATGGAACGCCAGTGCGCTCACGCTGGCTTCCGGATCCATCATGAATCCTTCGGTTAATTGCACGCCAATCTCTTCCGGCCGCAGCAACTTCCAGATGCCTGCCTGATCTTCCAGATCCGGGCAGGCCGGATAGCCGAAGCTGTAACGCTTCCCGCGATAGCGTGATGTGAAGCGCTGCGCCATGGTCATTTCAGGAGAATCGGGAAAGCCCCAGTCTTCACGGATTCTGCGGTGCAGCCATTCGGCGCAGGCTTCCGCGGTCTCAATCGCCAGGGCTTGCAGGCCGTGCGATTTGAAGTAGTAACCATCATGCTTGGCTTTTTCCGCGCGCTCGCGAATGCCTTCGCCGGCAGAGACCACAAAAACGGCGATGTGGTCGCGGTTGCCGTCCTTGGGTGCCAGCACATAGTCGCTCAAGCACAACTGGTCGCCGGTTTTCTGCCGCTTGAACTGCCACGTATGCAGCGGTTCTTTGCCGCCGGGTTCGAACAGGTGCAGCACTTCTCCGTCCGGCTCGCTTTCAAAGAATTGCCAGACGCCACGAACTTTCATGAACGTGGCCGCTTCGTTCTTCACTTCTTCCATTTCGTTGAAGAGTTCAACAGCCTTCGCTTCCCGCGCGGCCAGGTGCTTCTCGAAGTCGCCGCGATATCCCATGTGGCGCCCATACAGCATGTACGGATTAATGTAGCTCCAAACCTCGCGAAGGTCTGGGACCAGCCGCACCTTGCGCTCGAGCGAAACCACGCCGGGAATGGGCAAGTCGTTCCGCACCTTTGGCGAACGCTTCACCGCCGGTTTTTCAGCGAATTTGACCGTAGGGGGCACCTTCACGCCATTGCCGGAACTCGCGTGTTGGACAAGCACGCGTTCTCTCGCCCCGGGGTCCATTAACTCATTCATCAGCCTTAGCCCCGTCATAGCGTCTTTGGCATAGCAAACCGCGCCGCTGTAACTGGGGGCAATCTTCTGCTCGGTGAATTTTGCGCTGAGCGCAGCTCCACCAACCAGCAGCGGCACGCCGATTCCTGCGTCCTTCAAATCGTTCGCGGTAATCACCATCTGCTGCGCGCTTTTCACCAGCAGACCGGAGAGTCCGATGGCGTCCGGGTGGTGCGATTGATACGCCTTAATCAATTCTTCCGGCGGAACTTTGATCCCCAAATTCACCACGTCGAATCCGTTGTTCTTCAAAATGATTTCGACGAGATTCTTCCCAATATCGTGCACGTCGCCTTTCACGGTGGCCAGCAGCACTTTGCCGCGCTTCGCGGTGTCCGCTTTCTCCATAAACAGTTCCAGGTGGTTCACGGCAGCCTTCATGGCTTCCGCCGATTGCAACACTTCCGCCACGATCAATTCATTGGCGTTGAACAGCCGACCGACTTCGGCCATCCCTGCCATCAGCGGCCCATTAATGATGTCCAGCGGCGCGGTGCCTTCGGCGCGTTTGCGCTCCAGGTCTTCCACCAATCCGTCGCGCGTGCCTTCGATGATGTAGTTGGCCAAACGCTCATCGAGCGGCTGGTCTTCTCTTTTAATTTTTTCTTTCTTGGCGGCTGTCCGGAAATGTTCGGCAATCGCCGCGATATGAAATTGGTTGACCGCGGCTTTTTGCTCTTTGCTCTGCTGCCGCCAGTCAGACGGAAGATTTCGCAGTAAATCTGCCTGCGCGTGGCCCTCGGGGATTTCCTTCGGCGCGTGCTGGAATAACAGGTCTTCGGCCAGTCGGCGCTCCAGTTCGGGAATCGAAGCGAACCGCTCCAGTTTCTCCGCATTCACAATGGCCAAATCCAGGCTGGCCTTTGTGCAGTAATAAAGAAATACGGAATTGACTACCTCGCGCGCGCCGGGCGGCAACCCGAAGGAGACATTCGAGATACCCAGAACGGTGCGGGTATCTGGCAGGGCTTCCTTGATCAGCCGGATTCCCTCCATGGTTTCCACAGCGCCGCCAATGTAATTCTCGTCGCCCGTGGCGCACGGGAAGACCAACGGATCGAAGACAATATCTTCAGGCGCGATCCCGTATTTCTTGGTCAGCAGTTCGTAGGAGCGCTGCGCTATCGCCAGTTTCCGCTCTCGTGTGAATGCCTGTGCTTGCACCG
This sequence comes from Candidatus Acidiferrales bacterium, assembly GCA_963775865.1. Lineage (GTDB taxonomy): Bacteria > Acidobacteriota > Terriglobia > Acidiferrales > UBA7541 > Acidiferrum. Next base: position 81,669 of record CAVZKU010000007.1, read on the forward strand.
GATCTTCGTCGATGCAGCCCACCACAATGGCTGCGCCGTAATCGTGGGCAATGGGCACAACCTTTTCGAACTTTTCTTCGCCATCCTCCAGGTTGATGGAGTTGATGATGGCTTTGCCCTGGCAGTAGGTCAGCGCCAGCTCTACCGCCGAGGGATCCGTCGTGTCGATCATGATGGGCGTCTTGATCTTCCGGATCAGCTTTTCGTAGAAGACTGGAATATCTTTTTTCTCGTCGCGCTCCGTGCTTTGCAGGCACACATCCACGATGTGCGCTCCACCTTTCACCTGGCGCCGCGCAATCTCCGTGGCTTCCTCCCACTTTTCTTCAGTTACCAGGTTCTTGAACAGTCGCGACCCAATCACATTGGTTCGTTCGCCAACGAGCAATGGACGCGTCTGATCATCGGCTTCGATGGTTTCAATTCCGGAATAGATCGCGCGATGCGGTTCTTCTGGACGAGAGCGCGGTTTCTTCCCCTCCACCATCTGCGAAATAACACGAATATGTTTTTCCGTGGTGCCGCAGCAACCCCCCACCAGATTGAGCCAGCCGTGATTCACGAACTTCTCTAGCTGCGCAGCCAGTGTCGTTGGCGTTTCCAGATACTTTCCTTCTTCATCCGGCAATCCGGCATTCGGGTAGCAGGACACGAACTCGCCCGTAAGCGTGCTCAGCGTCCGGATGTGATCGGTCATGAATTCCGGCCCGGTGGCGCAATTCATCCCGAACGCAATCGGACGTGTGTGCCGCAAAGAGGCCCACATGGCTTCCACGGTTTGTCCGGCGAGCATCGAGCCCATGGGCTCGATGGTTACCGAAACGAGGTAGGGAATCGGCGCTCCGATTTCCTTAGACAATTTCTGGATAGCCAGAATCGCCGCTTTGATGTTCCGCGTGTCCTGGCAGGTTTCGACAAGCAATAGATCGCAGCCACCTTCGACCAATCCCTTTGCCTGCACGTAATAGGAATCAAGCAAACCCGGAAAGGTCACCCCGCCGGTAACGGTGATCGCCTTTGTGGTCGGGCCCATCGAACCGGCGACGAAGCGGGGTTTACTCGGCGTAGATAATTCGTCGGCAGCTTGCCGAGCCAATTCCGCCGCCCGCCGATTGAGTTCGTGAGCGTCGCCCTGCAACCCATATTCCGCCAGGACTAACCGGGTTCCGCCAAAGCTGTTGGTTTCGACAATGTCCGCCCCAGCCTCGAAATATTTGCGATGGATATCGAGGACTACGTCCGGCCGGGTGCGCACAAGGTTTTCGTTGCAGCCTTCCAGTGCCACGCCGCCAAAATCGGCGGCGGTGAGGTTGCGTTGCTGCAGCATGGTACCCATCGCGCCATCCAACACAAGGAGGCGCTGTGCTAACAGCCCGCGAAGAGCCTTTTCCGATTCCTTCAAGTTCCTCATTCCGCGGTGAACCTCTTGCCGTTCCTAGGGACAAACCAGGAAGGCTGACCCAGACTCCCCCGATCCACTTTATTTTACGTGGCTTTGCTTAGCGAATCGAATCCATTGGCCGAGCGAATTCCCGGGCTGAACGGGGGCTGTTTCCTCTTTAACGGGACGCCAAGCCTCTGAAAACACGTCCTATCCGTCAGTAACAACTCGTGAACATCTATGCCCAAGGTCCTTGCCCCTTTGCTCGGCTTTCACTACCCTCAAGTACAGTGAGTACCGTGGCTACAAAACGCATGTCATCCAAACTTACAGTCTGTTTGCTCTCACCGCACCCTCTGGTGCTCAGCGAATTTGAACGCCTGTTGTCCAAGGCGTCCCAATTCAAGGTCATTCCCAAACAATTGGAGTCTACCCTCGCGCCCGATCTGCGCAGCCTGGAACCTCCCAAGGCGCAGGTGTATGTAATTGATGCGCATGCCGCACGCCAGGCTACGGGGGCCTTGCTCACCAATATTCTCGAGCGCTATCCCGATGCGCGTCTCATTGTAGTGGGGGATTCTGTCAGCGATACCACCAGCTTTTCGCTGCTGCGGCTGGGAGTGAAGGGCATCCTTTCCTACGCCGAAGCCCGTGACCAGCTTTCTCGCGCATTACCCCTTGTCTCGAATGGCGGATTCTGGGTGCCGCGCTCGGTGCTCTCCGGTTTTGTGGATTCGATTCTCAGCAGCCAGGGACGCCGGCTGAAGACCGATGCAGTCACCAACTTGAGCCGCCGGGAACAGGAAGTGCTGGATTCTTTGCTGGAAAATTTGTCCAACAAAGAGATTGCCAGCAAGCTGAATATTGCTGAGCGTACCGTGAAGTTTCACGTGTCAAATTTATTGAACAAATTTGGGGTACGCCGGAGGGCGGACTTGATCTTGCTGACCTTCCAGCGACGCTTAGCTTCGCAAGCCTAGCCTTTTGATCTGCCAAAGGCGCATGGATTAATCGCCAATCTGATAGCGGATAATGCACCACAACGCCTGAATGCCGTCTTTCCAGGTGATCTTTTTTCCTTCTTCATACGTTCGACCGGCATAGCTGATTGGCACTTCGTAGATCCGCCAGTTGCCCTTCGAGATTTTGGCCGTAATTTCAGGCTCGAACCCAAACCGGTTGGACTTAATCTGAATGTCCTTGAGAACTTCCCTGCGGAACACTTTGTAACAGGTCTCCATGTCCGAGAGCTTCAGATTGGTGAAAATATCCGAGAGGAGCGTCAGGAACTTGTTGGCCACGTAGTGCCGGAAATAGTGGACGCACTGGGGTCCACCTAGAAAACGCGAGCCAAAAACAACATCCGCACGACCATCCAGGATCGGCTCCAGCAGCTTTGCATAATCGCGAGGGTCATACTCCAGATCGGCGTCCTGCACCAGAACGATATCGCCCGTGGCAGCCGCAAATCCGCGGCGTAAGGCCGCCCCCTTTCCCTGGTTCTGTGCTTGAAAGAAGAAGCGAATCTCTTTCAAAGGGAGGGGATCACCGCCATCGAGTGGGTTGACTTGGGCCTCGCCGTTTCCCTGGCTGTTCGCCATGCTTTGTAGAATGTCGCGCGTGCCGTCTTTCGAGCAGTCATCCACCACCACGATTTCTTTGCGGATGTCGGTCTCGAGAACTCGGCGCAATATCTCAAAAATCGTATCCTTCTCGTTGTAGACCGGAATAACCACCGAGAGTTTCGGATCGGTCAGAGAGGTAGCCGTCCGCCGGATGTGTGCCATAGGGAATGAAGAAATTGTATAAGGCCAGTTTCGCTCCGTAAAGTAAGTATTGCATGAAAGCCTGCGATCCTCTTGCTCACTGTGGTTAAATAGGAATTCACGTTCAGCGAGCCATGACGACTTTCTTCATTGAACAATTTGGCTGCCGCGCGACGCAAGCCGATGGTGCTGCCATCGAACGACAGTTGCGTGAACAAGGGTGTGGCGCAGCGGTCGATGCCGCTTCCGCGGATTTCGTGGTTCTGAACACGTGTACCGTGACAGCGGCGGCAGATGCGCAGGCGCGGGACGCCATACGAAAAATACACGCCGCGAATCCATCTACGCGAATCATTGTCACCGGATGTTACGCACAGCGCGCGCCCGGAGAAATCGCCGCACTCCCAGGCGTTACTCATGTGGTGGGGAATTCGCACAAGCCGGAAATCCCGAGCTTGCTGAAAACAATTTCCGCCGCGTCACGCGTTCTCCAAAGGGAGGATCCTTCAGTTTATCATTCCGCGCCGATCCTGAGTGGTGATATCTTCGCGCTCTTGGATGTGCTGGTAGCTCCTGTTCTCGGCGGAGAAGGGAATCACACGCGGCCGATCCTGAAAATCCAAGATGGATGCAATTCGCGCTGCTCTTTTTGTGTGATCCCCTTTGTGCGCGGCAGGTCGCGCAGCCTTCCGGTGGCAACGGTTCTTGCCGAAATTCAACGGTTGGCGGATTCCGGTTTCCAGGAAATTGTACTCAGCGGAATTAATTTGGGGACGTATGGCCGCGATCTTACGCCTCGTATAGAGTTTCTCGAGTTGCTGCGACGCGTTCTGGAAGAAACGACCGTAGAGCGCCTGCGCATCAGTTCTGTCGAACCGCTGGACGTGACCCAGGACCTGATCGAATTTTTTGCCAGTACGCATCGAATTGCTCCGCACTTCCACATGCCGTTGCAATCGGCTAGCAACCGCATCCTTGCGGCGATGCACCGGTGGTACCGTGCCGAGCACTATGCGCGCCGTATCGAGTTGGTTCGCGAATTGCTCCCGCACGCGGCGATCGGGGCCGATGTGATTACCGGCTTTCCGGGTGAGACGGAAGAAGAACACGCAGCGACGCTGCGTTTCATTGGAGAACACCCGTTTACGTATCTGCACGTTTTTTCTTATTCGTTGCGGCCTGGCACAAAAGCTGCGGCGATTGCTGGTCACCTTCCCGGTGACCTCATTAGGCGCAGAGCACGAGAATTGCGTGCTCTCGGGGAAACCAAGGCTGCGGAGTTTCGCAAATCACAGGTAGGCCGGACGTTGCGGGTGCTCACTTTGCACCGATCTGAGGCCGATGATCCGTCACAGACACTGGCGCTGTCGGAGAATTATCTTACCGTGAGGATTCCAGAGGCTCGGCCGCATAATCAATGGCTCAGTGTTTCGGTGGAAGGCTGCGACGGCAAAAGCCTCATCGCTTCGTCGCTCAAGAATTCCTTGGTTCATGTGGGAGGAATCGTCTAAGCGCGCTCATGCACATACTCGGCATCTCCACCTTGGGACGCAGTTCGGCGGTAGCGTTGATCGACGAGCATTCCGTCCTATTTGCCATTGAAGAAGAAAAACTGAGCCGTCAGGATGTTCCGGATATTCCGCGACTCGCGCTGGAGCGCTGCCTCCACGAAAACCACCTCAAGTTGTCGGATTGTCGCGCCATCGCCCTTGCCGAGCGTACTCCCGTTGCTGCGGGTGCGAATCGGCGGAGCAAAAGGCCAGTGCGCACGACACTGCAGCAGCAGTTATTTGATCTATTACGAGGTGGCCCACGGCCTGCCCATTTCGATCACCATCTTTGCCATGCGGCCAGCGCGTACTACACTTCCGGTTTCGACCGGGCACTCATCCTCTCGCTCGATGAAGGGGCAAATTCGCTTTCGGGTATGGTTGCGCTCGGCGATGGGGATGAGATTCGCACGCTGGAAAGGCTGAAATTTCCCGACTCGTTTGGCTGGTTTTACTCGCGCGTCACGGAACTCGCGGGCCTGCGTCCCCACAAGGAGGAACACAAAATCCAGTGGTTGAGCAAGGATGGGCTGCCCGAGTATCTCCCGGTCTTCCGCAAACTGTTCAACTGGAAGGCCAATGGTCTTCCGGCTCTGAACCGCCGTTATTTTGAAGCGGGGCCGGATCACCGCGGGATCTTCGCTCCCCGGTTTTATCGCGAATTGGGGCTTTCCTCCCGTGGGAACCCGCCGAATCCAGTGGTGCGCGCGAATCTGGCGCGGAGTGCGCAGGACTATCTCGAAGAACTCGTTCTCCAGTTGGCCGCCAATCTACGGGAGCGGACCGGGACGCACTCAATGTGCGTCGCGGGTGGCGTTTTCTTGAACGTGTTTCTGATGCGCGCGCTGGAAACCCGCAGTGCCTTCCCTCATGTTTATGTGCAGCCTGTTTCCGGGAATGCGGGCACGGCGTTGGGAGCCGCGTATCTGTCGCGCAAGAAAGTCAAAGGATATTCTGGCAGGGCGCCCCTGACGACCTTGGCGCTGGGAATGCAGGCAACCGCGCAGGAAATGAAAGCGGTGCTGGACAATTGCAAAATCACGTATCGCTATCTCTCGGGCGAGGAGCAAACCGTCGAAGAGGCAGTCAGTCTGTTGCTGCGCGACAAGATTGTCGCGTGGTGTCAGGGACGCACGGAATTCGGCCACCGCGCGTTGGGAAATCGAAGCCTGCTGGCTTCGCCGTTTTCCGAATATGTATTGGAAAATGTGAATCAGTTCATCAAACACCGCGAAGGATTTCATCCGTTTGCGCTTTCGGTTCCTGCCGACCGCGCGGCGGATTATTTTGATGTTTCGCAGAATTGCCAGTTTATGGCCTCGCTTGGAACCCTGAAGAGACCTGTGGCCGGGCTCGAACGTTTTGCGTTTCATGGCAATGCCGTACGGGTTCACATGGTGGAAAAGAACGATAATCCCCTGTTCTGGAAGCTGCTTTACAAATTTGGCGAGTCGGCGCCTGCCCCGATCTTGGTCAACACCTCCTTCAATTTGTTTGGCGAACCGTTGGTGACCGACCCGCGCGGTGCCGTGCGCAGCTTTTATTGCGCTGGCGTGGATGCCCTCGCCCTCGGTCCGTTCCTACTGGTCAAGTAGCGCTTACCCTTCGAAGATGACTTGAGCGATAGCTTGCTCGGAGGTATGGGTAATGCTGACAGCGATGTTTTTTACACCGAGAGCGTCAGCGATTTTCTTCGCCTCGCCCTTCAGGGCCAGCGTGGGGCGACCGCCGCGTTGCCGCACAACTTCCAGATCGACCCAACGAACACCGCGGCTCCACCCGGTGCCGAGGGCTTTCATCGCGGCTTCTTTCACGGCGAACCGGCCGGCGTACCGCTCGAAACGATTCTTGAATTGTTCGCAGTAGGCCACTTCATCGAGCGTGTAGACACGACGCAAGAAGCGTTCTTTTTGCGATTCAATCACCGCGGCAATGCGTTTTACTTCCGCGATGTCAATGCCCATGCCGACGATCATGATTCACCTTTGGTGAAGCATTGGCTCCGGTGCCCGGTTAGTTTCTGAATGGCCAACTGTTGCGATTATACTGTTTGAATTGTGCCGGCCAGAAAAACATCGCTGAAGAAGAATCGGAGTCGTAAACCGGAGCCTCCTGCAGTCTTAGCGCGGACGATTTCCTCGCCTTGGGCTCTGCGTAAATCCGGCGGCCTGCACATCTTCCAACTCCTTCCATTCACGAAGCTTCCCTGGTTGGTGCACGGGTTTAGCACAAGGCTCGCCGGCGTAAGCGCGCTCGATGGGCAGAAGGTGCTCAATCTCAGTTTCATGGAATGGGACTCGAAGGAGAATGTGGCAAAGAACCGACGATTGCTGCAAGCGGCTGTCGGGGCCAAGGAATTTGCATTAGTGGCGATGAAGCAGATCCATTCTGACGTCATCCATCCATTTTCGGCCGTTCCTGCTAACCCCTGCCGCGGCGATGCTTCCATCACCACAGTATCGGGTCTGCTCTTGGGGACACAAACGGCCGATTGCGTGCCCATTTTGCTGGTGGATCCAAAAAACCACGTGGTAGCGGCCATCCATGCAGGATGGCGTGGCACGCTGTCGCGCATCGCCCAGAAGACCGTGGGCCGCATGCGGCTTGAATTTGGGAGCAAGCCCGTAGATATACTGGCTGCCATCGGTCCTTCGATCGGGCCTTGCTGTTACGAAGTAGGCGCCGAATTTGTAACGAAATTTACCGCGCAGTTTGCAGATGCTCCGGACTACTTTGACGAGCCGCGCACCGGAGACGAACCAAATCCCCTACAGTGGCTGAACATGAAGCCGCCGGGGCACCAGCCTCCGCCGCAGAATGTGTATCTTGATCTTTGGACCGCCAACCGGTCGCAGCTGGTCGCTGCCGGTTTGCGGGCGACGAACATCTTTGTGAGCAATCTGTGTACTGCTTGCCGTCCCGATCTTTTTTTTAGTTACCGCAAAGAGGGTCCGCTATCGGGCAGAATGCTTTCGGTGATTGGCATCCAAAAAGAATAGGCGAGAACGATTGCGTCAAGGTTGCGCGGCGCTGTTTTTCTGGCCGAACAGTTCCTGTTCAACTATCCCTGAGAGCACATGGCCGATGAGCGTGTGGCACTCCTGAATCCGAGCAGTCTCGTCCGACGGCACGCAAACGCATTGCTTCACAAGGGACCGGAGTTTGCCACCCGAACGCCCCGTCAGACCAATGGTAAGAAGATTCGTTTTATTGGCCGCGGCGACTCCATGTAGAACATTGGGAGAGTTGCCGCTTGTGGAGATCGCCATGGCGATATCACCAGGACGCGCCAGAGCTTCGATCTGGCGCGAAAAAACCTGCTCGAATCCGCAATCGTTGGAAATGGCCGTCACGGAGGAAAGATTCTCCGCAAGAGAAATCGCCGGAAGCGCGGGACGGTCAAAAGCGAAGCGCCCTACGAATTCGGCTGCGATGTGTTCCGCGTCACTCGCGCTGCCGCCGTTCCCGAACAATAGAATTTTGTTGCCTTGGCGGAACGCATCAATCATGGACTGTGCGATCTTGGAGAGCGTGGCATGAAGCGCAGTGTCCGAACGAAACAATTCCATCGTCGCAATCGCCGATTCCACGAGGGTGCGGATGCGCGCGTCGAATTGGGAGGCCTGGCTCATTCGATTCCGTAGTCTATCACGGCACTAGAATTCACTTTGAAGTACGTCTTTGCTGGGACGGTTAGCGCAAGACGGGCAGCGGAGAATTCTGCATTTCCTGCAAAGCTAATTGGCCGCAGGCCGCCATCACATCGCGACCGCGAGAATACCGCACAAAGGCGGACACGTTGCGATCTGTCAGGATGCGCCGGAACTCTTCAATCCGTTCCTCGCTGGATTCCCGGAAAGGCAATTCGCCGGGATTCCACGGGATCAGGTTCACCTTCACGCGCTTGAGTGGTGCCAGCAATTTCACGACGCGCCGCGCATCTTCCGGCGCATCATTCACGTCACCGAGCATCACATATTCAAAAGTTATGTGCTCCCAAGTGCGTAGGGGATAGCGGCGGCAGGCAGCGAGCAAGTCCGTCAGCGGATACTTTTTGTTGAGGGGCATCAAGACATTGCGCTGCTCATCGTTCGAGGCGTTGAGCGAAATCGCCAGCTTCGGCCGCACCGTCTCTCTGGCCATACGGTCAATCCCTGGAACTACACCACTGGTCGAGAGTGTTACATGCTTGGGAGAAAGGCCGATGCCCTTCTTGTCGAGGAGGATGCGCAGAGCCGCGAAGGTATTCTCAAAATTAAGGAGTGGCTCTCCCTGCCCCATCAGAACGACATTCGTGCGCGCCGCAAGGCCATTTTCGCCGGCGTTGGCGTTCTCGCGACTGGCCCCCGCTCCGCCCATCTCGTTGAGCGGCAACAGAACCTGAGCGAGAATTTCCCCGGGTGTCAGGTTGCGGATGAGCCCCAATTGGGCTGTCAGACAAAATTGGCAATCGACGGCGCAACCCGCCTGAGTCGAAATGCAAATAGTTTGACGGCCCTCACTCGGCATAAAGACTGCTTCCACTGAGGCAACTTTCATGCGGCTTTGCTCTTCCGGCGCCGGCAGAGCGAGCAGGTAGCGCACTGAGCCGTCCGAAGAAGAATACTTGTGTCGAACCGAGGGCAACGTTGCCCGTGCGACCGAGGACAGTTTGCTCCGGAACGATGCGGGCAAATTGGTCATGGCCGCGATGCTGAGGTTTCGTTCGGTGTAGAGGCCATGATAGAGCTGCCCGCCACGGTAGGCAGGCTCGCCGAGGGACTGGCAAATGGCCCGCAATTCCTCCTTGTTTTTACCGAGTAACTCCATGCGCATCCTGCCTCGATCAACACTCATTCTCTCATCATCCGGGCGCGCCGGGAGCCCACGCGCACCACACGCAACAGATGACCCTGGTTGCCAAGTGTAAATATTTGATAATAAAACACTTGCTCTTGCAAAGAGATGTGTCAGACTCTCTCTCGCCACACCCCCCGCCCTATGTAAGAATAGCCTATGGTCTCTAACGCGCGCGATATCCATCGTCACGCATTGCCGAACGGCTTGGTCGTTATCACTGAGACCATGCAGCACGTTCGTTCCGTTTCCGTCGGAATCTGGGTGCGGAACGGTTCACGGCGTGAGGTCCCCTCGGAAAATGGCTTGGCTCATTTCCTGGAACACATGGTGTTTAAAGGGACGGAACGCCGTTCGGCCGAACACATTGCTCGCGAAATGGACTCCGTCGGCGGAATGTTGGACGCATTCACCTCCAAAGAGCAGATCTGCTTTAACGCGAAAGTGCTGGATGAGCATCTCCCCATAGCCTTTGATGTTCTGGCTGACCTGGTGTTGCGGCCGAAACTCGATTCCGACGATGTGAAGAAAGAGCGCCAGGTCGTTCTGGAAGAAATCAAGATGGATTTGGATAATCCGGAATACCTATTGCACGACTTGTTCACGCGCGGTTTCTGGCCCGATCATTCGTTGGGGCGGCCGATTCTCGGTACGCCGGAAACCGTGCGAAAATTTGACCGCGAAGCTTTGCGCAGTCGCTTTAAGAATTGGTTTGCGCCGGACCATATCGTGGTTACGGCAGCGGGAAATATCACCCATCAACAGGTGCTGACGCTGGTTGAGAAAGAATTCGGCCACCTAAAGCCGCAGGTCACCCAGGAAGAGGACCCTGTGCCGACGACAGCCGCGCCGATTCACCTGGAAACCAAGCGTGATTTGGAGCAGGTGCACCTTTGCGTAGGTGTTCCTTCGTTTCCCCTCGCGCATGAGCGCCGATTTGGCGTTGCCGTGCTGAACAATCTGCTCGGCGGAGGCATGTCCTCGCGCTTGTTTCAGAATATTCGCGAGAAGCAGGGGTTGGCCTACGCGGTATTTAGTGAATTGACGCCATATTCTGACACGGGAATGCTCAGCGTGTATGCCGGAACGGCAAAAGAAACCATCGGACAAGTCTTGGATATGACCATTGTTGAATTTCGCGCGATGAAGGAGTCACCTGTTTCCGAGGAAGAACTGCTGCGTGCCAAGAACCACTTGAAAGGTTCGTTGATGCTCTCCCTGGAGTCGACCAGTTCGCGTATGTCCAACCTGGCGCGGCAGGAATTGTATTTTCATCGCTTCTCTTCGCTGGACGAGATTCTTGCTTCCATCGAAGCGGTGACGCGCGAGGAAGTGCAGTCGCTCGCGCAGCAATTTTTCCAACCGGAGCGCATCGCTGCGACGGTGCTCGGCCCGCTCAATGGCTTTACGGTGGATCGCGCACGCCTCGCCTGCTGACCGAGTGCCTTCCTAACCGCATGAACTGTAAACAGTGTTCAAAAATCATTCCAGACGGCTTCACGGATTGCCCCTGGTGCGGCGCAACCACGGTCATGCCGATTGGCAAGGCTGCCCCAAATTCTTTTGGCCCACAACCCACTTCGTCGGCTCAGGATCTGTTGATTGGCAGTTCGCTGGTTTCGTCCGGAGCGCTGTTCGGGCTCTTGAACTACTTTGCCGCGACACGCACTACTGGCCCGCTGAGCATGGAGAATTCCGCGTATTTCGTCGGGCGCTGCGTCGGGTCGCTTGTGGTGGCGGTGATTATTGTGCTGGGTTATTTCAAGGTTCGCGGTAAGAAACCGCGCGGGCCTGTCCAGGCTTTGGTCATTTTGACTCTATCCTCACTGCTGACGCTGTTGACCTTGACCCTCCCTGCGCGGCCTCGCCTGGCAGCCATCGATCCCTCAACAATTCGCCGCTACAGCGTCGAAACGCAAAGCCGGGATTTGCCGAGTTCGCCGCCTGCGGTTCAAAGCAAATGGGACCCCGCATCGCGCTCTTTGATGAGGGATATCGTTGCCCGGAATCAGCAATACGTGGCGGAAATTTCGGCGCTCGATGAAACCGCTAAGCCCCTTTACACCGTGGAATCTTTCCGGGATGGGGCAACCATTCAACAAATGATCGACCAGTTGCACGCGCGGCTCATTGTTGCCGACAAGTACGCGGACTGGCGGCCCGTTTTTTCGAAGATGAAAGTGTATGTTGCGGCGGTAGATGCAAGCGAGGACGAAAAACGCAGATTCATTCAGGAGTATGAGGCCACGTTGCCGAAAACCTTGGCTGCCTGCAAGGTCATTTCGGATAAAGAGCATGCATGGTTGCAGGCTTCCCTCGAGCTATATCAATTTGCCCTTTCGAGGGAGGGAGCATACGTCTGGGAGAACGGGAATTTGTCTTTTAAAACGCGCGCAGACTCCGACGTCTTCAGCCAGAAATTCTTCAAGGCGAGAACGCTGAATACCCAGTTTCTCAAGGCCTATTGGGAAGTTCGGCAGGCGCAAGAGGCAATGATGGCGCAGCTGGGAGTGCAAAGTTCGGAGTTCGGCGCCTCCCGCCCGCAATAAAGGTCCCGCGGAAGTCCGAGCTTCGCTATCTCGTGGTGTGAGAAAAATCCTCATGGTTGCGGTGAAACCGTTGACGCGCAGTTCGCGCTCTGCCATCATCTTGAAAGTTTGACTGTCCGCGGGCATCTTTTGGGAGAAATTCAATCGGTCTGCGCGTCTCCATACTTGCGTCCGGCAGTTCGGGCAATCTGACGCTGCTCGAAACCGAACGCACCCGCATCCTTGTTGACGCCGGACTGGGTAAACGGGAAACGCTCGCGCGTCTGGCTGCTGTCGGCAGAGAGTTTGATCGCCTCGACGCTGTCCTGATCACTCACGAACACACAGACCATTGCAACGGCCTGCCGCAAGTGCTCGGCCTTTGGAAAACGCCGCTTTATGTGACCGAGCCGACCATGGATGCATTGCAACGAATCCTTCCGGATACTTTCCGGAAGAGGTTGCAGCGCGCGGAATCGATTCAAGCGGGCCAGCGCTTTGCCATTGGGGACATCGACGTTCACGCATTTGCTATTCCTCACGACGCCGTGGACCCCATCGGTTTTACCTTTCGGACCAATGGCACGAAGGTGGCAATTTGTACGGACCTCGGGTACATGCCGGAACTTGTGAAAGTGCATCTGCGGGAGACGGACTGTCTGATCCTGGAGTCCAATCACGATTTGGATATGCTGAAAGTTGGTCCCTACCCGTGGGTCGTGAAGCAACGGGTTCTTTCGCGTACGGGACATCTCTCCAATCACGCCGTCAGTGAATTCCTGTGCGATCCTGATGGCTTCGACTCACGTGCACGGTACCTGGTGCTGGCGCATATTTCCCTCGAAAACAACAATCCGGATCTGGTGCGTCTCTCCGCCGAGGAGGCGTTAGGACGTAGACCGGCGGAAGCAGCCTTCACGGGCGAATTGCTCGTCGCATCGCAACATCTTCCCCTCAAGTCGCTCGATCTCTGAGCGCTCTCGCTCTTTCCACGTTGCCGTTCCATTCATTAATTCTGCTTATGCCGTAATGCAAATTACAGCCTCTTGACATTGCGAACCAAATCGCAAGAATGTTGGGCAACGGTGTCGTCTGGTTCTGGGAACGATGAAGTGAAAATTGTCGAAACTGCCGAGGAATCGACGGGGTTCTGTGTCTGCTGATCCTCGGAATCCTCGAATTCATTCCGGTGCAAGCAGGATCCTACACACGCTCGGTGGGGGGAAGGATGTTGACTTGTATCTATAAGCGGTTATTGGTTCTGGTTTTTGTTGGGCAGTTTTTTCTGAGCTTGGGCACCTTGGCGCAGATGGGCACTACATCTCTCCATGGAACGGTGCTGGATAATTCCCGCGCTGCCATCGGCGGGGCGAAGGTCACGTTGTCTAATGCGGCTCAGGCCTTCGAACGCCAAACCACGACGTCATCGAGCGGTGAATTTGAATTTCTGGCCCTCCCGCCAGGAACATATGCGTAAACGGTCGAGAAGGATGGCTTCAACAAGTACGAGCAGAAGGGCTTGCAGCTCCTGGTCAACGTCCCCAATTCGGTTACGGCCGTGCTGAAGGTAGGCTCGCTCAGCACGCAAGTGGAAGTCTCCGCGGAATCGGAAACGATAAACACGACGGACGCCTCGCTCGGCACGGCGTTTAATGAGAACCAGGTCAAGCAACTTCCGCTCGAGAGTCGCAACGTTCCTGATTTGCTCAGCCTCCAGGCAGGGGTCGTTTACACCGGGAATAGCCCGGACATTAACAACAATGTCGACACCCGCAGCGGCTCGGTGAACGGCTCTCGCAGTGACCAGAGCAATATCACCCTGGACGGAATCCCAGTGAATGATAAGGGTTCCTACGCGTTCACCTCGGTGCTTCCGGTTACGCTCGATTCCGTACAGGAATTCCGTGTCACGACGACGAACTACGGGGCAGATGAAGGCGTTTCCTCCGCCGCCCAGGTTGCCCTCGTTACTAAGAGCGGCACGAACAATTTTCATGGATCCGTGTACGAGTACAACCGCAATTCCTACTTCAGCGCGAACGATTATTTCATCAAGACATCGCAATTGCCGAGCGGGCAACCCAACAAACCGCCGCAACTTAATCGCAATATTTTTGGAGGCTCGCTCGGCGGCCCCATCAAAAAGGACCGGCTGTTTTTCTTTCTGAACTTTGAAGGGTATCGCGATGCCGAAGCTGTCAGCGCGGTCCGTACGGTTCCCACGGCAGCCTTGCGCGACGGCGTAATTCAGTATCTGTGCCTTAACCAGAATACGACAACATGTCCGGGAAACACGGTTACGGGCCTAAGCGGAGCTACCTACACGGCGCCGGCGGGCTATTTCGCGCTATCGCCGCAGCAAATCACGCAAATGGATAGTGGCAGCCTTGGCCCGCACGGTCCGGATCCGGTCGTGCTGCAGTACATGAAAAACACATACCCGCTGCCGAACGACAGCACCGTGGGAGACGGTCTGAACACCGCAGGGTATCGATTTCGGGCTCCCACAGACACCACGAAGAATTGGTATATCGCGAAGATCGACTACAACATTACCTCCGATGCCAAGCAGCGCCTGTCGGTCAGTGGAGCGCTTGCGAATGAAAACAGTGCCGGGGCTCCCTTTCTACCTGGTGCTCCCCCCGAGCAAGACATCGTGAACTACAACAAAGGGATCATTGCGGGTTACTCCGCGGTGGTCACTTCAACTCTCGTCAACAATTTCCGCTATGGATTCGTGCGCGAGAGCGTCGGCACTATCGGAAACTCCGATCAGGAATGGAATTACCTCCAGGCGTTCGACCAGGGAATCACTTATTCTTCGTCCTTCCAACGTCCGGTGCACAACTTGACCGACGATGTTTCCTGGATTCACGGACGCCATACATTGCAGTTCGGGTTTCAATTCGCGTTTTTGCGAAATCCCGAAAGCAATACAAACAATTCCTTCAGCATCGGCCAGGCAAATCCGGATTGGCTTCTCAATTCCGGACTTTCCGGCCCGGCAAATCCTTCGCCGCTCAACCCGAGCAACGTGGCAAACGGATATCCCCAGGTCGATACCAGCTTTGTAAGTAACTACGATTACTCGATGACTAGCCTGTTGGGGATGGTCACGCTGGGTGACGCGGTTTACAACTACAACCGCAATGGAACGACACTTCCCCAAGGAGCACCCGTGACACGGCGATTTGCGGAAGACTCCTATGAGATGTATCTGCAGGATAGCTGGAAAGTAAAATCCAATCTCACCTTGACCCTCGGCTTGCGCTATTCCCTCTTCTCCCCGCCATGGGAAACAAATGGCTTGCAAGTGGGCACGACGTTCAGCCTGGGCAATTGGTTCAACAGCCGTGGCGAGGGCATGCTCCAGGGACTACCGTCGAACGCGCAGCCATTAGTGACTTACCAGTTGGCGGGTCCCGCCAACGGAAAGCCGAGCTATTACAACTGGGACTATCACAATCTGGGACCGCGGGTGGCGTTCGCTTGGTCTCCCGATTTTTCTTCCGGACTGCTTGGAGATTTGGCGGGAGGAAAAGGGAGAAGCAGCGTTCGCGGCGGATTCGGGATTGTGTACGACCGAGTCGGCGAAAGCCTCGTGGATACCTTCGATCAAAACGGGTCGTTCGGCCTGTCCACATCGCTCAACAACCCCTCAGATTTCGAGACATCCATCATCGCCCCGCGCATCACCAACATGAATATGATTCCCACTACGGACTATGCCGGCAATGCCATTTTGCCTCCGGCGCCACCGAGCGGGTTTCCCCAGACGTATCCTTCGGGCCTGGGAGCCATCACTTGGGGTATCGACAGCGGTCTTAAGACTCCTTATTCGTACACTCTGGATCTGGCCGTCAGCCGGGAATTGAAGTCGGGCTTCACGGTCGAGGTCGCCTATGTGGGTCGGCTCTCTCATCGGTTACTAGCGCAAGACGATTTGGCCATGCCGCTGGACATTTACGACAAGAAAGCGGGCATCGATTATTTCACTGCCGAACAAGCGCTAGCGAAGGTCTTCCGCCCGGAACTGAACGCGGGCGTGGCGGCGCCGACGACCACCTTCAATCCCAACCAATTGCCTGCCAACGTTCAGCAGTTCTGGATCGATCAGATTCAGCCCATCAAAAATGGCGTTCCGTACCAGCTCAGCGGCTGCACGGGCACAAATGCGCAGGGTCAGCCGAATATATTGCCCACCACGAACCCGATCATCTTTGCGTTCGACACATTCTGCAGCACGAGCTTCAACGATTCCTTGGCACTCTATAATCTCGACTACAACGGGATTCCTGGCTACAACTCCAACCAACTCTACTTCAGTTCTGGCGGCCAATATTCGTATTACGCCCCGCAATTCAGCTCGCTGTATGCCTGGCGCTCGATCGCCTGGGCGAACTATCAAGCTCTCCAAGCCTCCTTGCACCACAAAGTGTCTCACGGCTTTCAGTTTGATCTGAACTACACGTTCTCGAAGTCCATCGACATTTCTTCAGACGCAGAACGAATTGGACCAGCGAGCAATGGCAGCCTTCTCGGATTGAACAACAACATCATCAATGCCTGGGATCCCAACGCACAGAAGGGAGTTTCGTCGTTTGACGCCACACACCAGTTCAACGCGAACTGGATCTTTGAGTTGCCGTTTGGACGGGGTCGTGCCATCGGCAGGGATTCCAACCATTTCGTGGACGCCCTCATCGGCGGCTGGCAACTTTCGGGTCTGATGCGGCTCACCAGCGGTTTTCCAGTCACTGTAGACAATGGTTTCAGCAATTTCCCGACAAACTTCGAAATGGAAGGCAATGCGGACAAGGTTGGGCCCGTGACGACCGGTACGTATTTCAATACCGGCACACCCAATATCTTCTCCAATGGTCCTGCGGCGATTAGTTCGTTTGCCCCGGCCTACGCCGGTCAGTCCGGCCAACGCAACGTGATTCGGGGCGGCGGTTATTTTGGTCTGGACATAGGGCTGGCCAAACGCTGGACAATGCCCTGGAAGGATAGCCACAGCCTGCAATTCCGCTGGGAGGTGTTCAACGTTACCAACTCGGTAAGCTTCGATGTGCAATCGAGCTTGCTCTCCAATTCCCTTGGTTTAGGAAGTGGCACCAGCTTCGGGAACTATTCCGGCCTGCTCAATAACCCTCGCATCATGCAGTTTGCGTTGCGGTATGAATTCTAGAGGGGGAGCGGTTGCGATTTTTCATTAAGCAAAAATATGTTGAGGACAAATTCATTTTATCGATGCTACTTCCGCGCGTTTCGCGGAGACCAAAGCAACAAAATAGTACCGTCACCCGAAGGAGTTTCTTGACAACGCATGCGCTCGTGCCTAAGAATCTTGTTAAATAAAAAGAGCAGTCTTGGGTGTTGGGATGCGGAAGTAGCGTTTCCTCCGTGTCGCGGTATTTCTCTAGCCGCATGATCCGGAGAGCAGCTAGTTCCGTAAATTTCACCTATTTCTGTTTCTCATCCAGCGGCTGTGCGGTGAAAGGTGGAGCAGCCGATTTTCCAGAACGTTCGTCGTGATTTTCTGCGTGCCGACAGGGCGCGCAGGACTGGTAGTTCCTTTCGGGGGGAAGGAACGACCGGGGAGTTGTGAGAATCAGCATCAGGGGGAACACCGTGAAACTTTTATCTGCATCGAAGTGGCTGGCAATATTTGCTGTCATTATCTTTGCACCGGCTGGATCTATTGTGCGGGCTCAAGACGCCGTAGGTCGCATCATCGGGAATGTCACCGACCCCAGCGGCGCTCCGATCCTTGGGGCACATATAACGGTCACGAACACCGGAACCAAGATTGTCCAGACGATGACGACCGACTCCAGTGGTTTTTACCAGGTACTCTCCCTGCCTATCGGCGAATATGAAGTCACGGTTGAGGCGGCAGGTTTTCGTAAGGAAGTGTTCGCGAAACAGAAACTCCAGATCAACCAGTCGCTTCGCCTGGATGCACGATTGTCTATTGGTCAAACGAGCGAGTCGGTCGAGGTGACCAGCCAGGCGGCCAATGTCGAGACGGTCAGCGAAACTATCGGTAGCAGCGTCGTTGGGGAAACCATCCAGCGCGCGCCGTTGAATGGACGCAACGTCCTGGATCTTGCCGCCCTTCAGCCCGGTGTTACGGAAACAAATGGAGATTCCACCGCCGCGGGAAGTTACAGCATTGCCGGCGGGCGCAGTGACTCCGTCACCTACCTACTAGATGGCGGGCTGAACAACAATCTCTTAGACAACAGCGTAGTGTTGAATCCGAACCCCGACACCATCGCCGAATTCCGGATCCTGGAGAGCAACTACTCCGCAGAGTACGGCCGCAATGGCGGCGGCATTATCAGTGTTGTTACAAAATCAGGAACCAACGAATGGCATGGCAGCGGCTTCGAGTTTCTGCGAAACGACGCTTTCAACGCCAACCCATTCTTTGACAAGAATGATCCGAATAACCTCAGTCCCCGGCCGGTCCTCAAACGAAATCAGTACGGCGGAACCTTGGGCGGACCCATTACGATTCCGCACGTCGTGAATGGTAAGGACCGGTTCTTCTTTTTCGTGGGCTACCAGGGCCAGCGGCTCTCGGCGCAGGCCACCAGCGGAACGTACACGGTGTACACTCCCGCCCAGTTGCAAGGCGACTTTTCGGGAGGAATCGTCGGCGGACAGTGTCCGAACGCCGATCAGTTTGTCTCTGCATTTCTCCTACTCAACCCTTACTACCAGTCGAATACCGCGCTGGCGAATTGCGCGGTCATTGACCCAACCAAATTCGACGCCGTGGCGCAGAAGTACATTGCCGCCGGGCTGATTCCCACGAATCCCAGCGGCCAAGCCCAGTATTTCTCTCCGCTCATGAACAATAACAACGAATTGACCATGAAATTCGATTTTCTGATTACGGACAAAGATAAAGTGTCCGCCACCTTGGGTGGCTTCCGCAATCCCTCGAGTCAGCCCTTTGCTTATGCCACTGTGCCGGGTTTCCCCGACAACTATCAGAACAACAATTATTTCGGCAACGTTGCATATAGCCACACCTTCACGACGAGCCTGTTGAATGAATTTCGCCTCTTCATTCAACGGAATAATTACCAACAGGACAAACCAAGCGGGCCCAATGCTGCTTTAACGGCATCGGCCTTGGGAGTCGGGATTACGCCTGATAACCCTACGGGGCCGCCGAACATTTTGTTCGATAACGGCTTGGCTGTCGGTTACAGCGAGAATGGTCCCACCTCGCTCATTAGCAATACATTCGGATTCAGTGACAGCGTCAGCTACATCCATGGCAGACACACCTGGAAGATGGGCGGCGGCATATCCGCTTATCAGAACAACACGCTCTACGATTACTACATCAACGGTGAATTCGATTTCTACAGCACCGGTTCGGGGAATTCCCTCGCAGACTTCCTCATGGGACTTCCCACAACCTTGTCGCAATATCCCCAGGCTCCTTCGAACATCCGCAGCAAATCGTATTACGGATTTCTCCAGGATGAGTGGCGCTTGACGAAACGCTTCACGCTGAATCTTGGCATTCGTTACGAATACAATTCGCCAAAGCAGGACACAGAGGGACGCACCTTCTCCGTGATTCCCGGCGTCACCACCCCTTCTACTGTTTTTCCCGATGCACCCATCGGAATGCTTTTCCCGGGTGATCCGGGAGCTCCTCGAGGCGTCAATTTCCCCGACACGAAAAACTGGGCGCCGCGCGTTGGCTTTGCCTGGGATCCCAAGGGAGACGGCAAAACCAGTCTTCGCGGAGGTTTCGGGGTCTTTTACGACATTCTGAAGGGCGAGGACAATTTGCAATTCAATGGGCAGCCGCCTTTCTTCTCTTCGGGCTTCGTAGGATTTCCGACGGCGGGCAACGGGCTTGGGCCATTTACTACTTCGGGCGCGGACTTCATGGAGAATCCCTATAATTACGCGAATCCGCCGGTCAACCCTTTCCCCTCCAAGCCACCCGATCACAACTTGAACTTCCTGGATGAGGGATTTTTGCCTATCAACGCGGCAGGTTCGGTTTACATTGTCGATCCACACCTCAAGACGCCCTACACGTACCAATACAACCTGAGCCTCCAGCGGGAAATCGCCCCCAGCACGGTTTTTGAAGCGAGCTACGTGGGCGGCAGTTCCCACGGGCTTACTTCTTTGATTGACATCAACCCATTCATCCTTGGCACCACGGATCGTCTCCTCAATCTGACTCCAGGAAACACCTCTTGCGTGGATTACAGTGGACTCTCGACCTCCGGCGCCGATCCGAGCCTAACGTGCAATTATGCGGGTCTTCCGGAATTCAGGAACATTGCCAATGCGAGCTACAACAGCTTGCAGGTCAGCCTTACCAAGCAGATCACCACTTCGCTCATCGGACGGACCTATTTCACGGTCGCGTACACCTTTGCCCATAGCATCGACGATGCGTCCGGATTCCGGCAGCGCAATTCCAGCGTCCCCAGTTACGACTCCAGCGCATTCCGCGCTTCCAGCGATCAGGATATTCGTCATCGCATCACCATCAGCGGCGGCTGGGATCTGCCTTTTGATCACATGTGGGACTCAGGACCGAAGCGCTTGACCGCAGGGTGGAGTCTTTTTCCCATCTTCACTTGGCACGCGGGCTTGCCGTATGACGTCTTTGCGAATTTGCCCGAGAAATATGTTCCCAATGCAGAAGGGCCTTCCGGCGCTGGCGATCCTTACAACGTTCATGCGAACATCACCGGCCCACTTACGCAATTCAATCCAGGGACGGCGCAAACGCTCAGCAACCCAAACGCAGGAACAACGAGCACGGGCAACTACCTGTTCAATCCGTCCAGTCTGAGCAATGCTGAGTGCGGAGATGCGAATAATCCGCTTCCGTGCACGCCCGGGCCGACAATTTTGCCGTCAGATTCGCAAGTTGTCGCGGATCCAGCGTTGGCGACCTATGGCACCCTGCCGCGCAATTACTTGCGTGGTCCCGGCTATATCAATCTGGACCTGGCACTTTCCAAGACAACCGCGATTACGGAGCGAGTGAAAATCGAGTTCCGGGCAGAGTTCTTCAATATCGCCAATCACGCGAACTTCCTGAACCCGAACGTGATCAACAACTATCAGGGTATGTACACGGGCGGCGGACCCGGCACGAACATCAACAGCGCTCAGTTCGGCCAGATCACGTCTACCGCTGACCCGCGCATCATTCAATTAGCCCTGCGCCTCTCGTTCTAACGCGCATTTGTTCGCTTCTTCTGCGGGGGGACATGAGTCTCCCGGCATTCTTTTGTGCGCGCGAGACGAATTATGTTGAAACAAAGCAAGTGGGCCGATTCGTTGGATTCGTTGGTTGACACTTCATTTGTTTTCTTCTACCTTGGTTAGACCTTGGTAGAGGTGCGGCGGCCATGAGTAACCGAGTTTGTTTTCCCGGTCAGCATCGGGTGCTCGGCGAAAGGGGTCCGGCCCAAGAGTCAGGTCAGTGACGTACTGCTGATCGCCGCCGAAACCATTGCGATGACTGATGCCGCCGTGGTTGGTGTTCCGGTCTAAGGCCGGCTCACTGTCATCCGTAGAGTCTTCCTCCCGGATGGAGCGCTATCGAGAGGCAGCATTCTGCGTATTCAAGCGCAGGACCTTCCTTTCGTTTTGCCTCCTCAGAACTCTTCCAAGACCAAAACTATGGACTGTTTCGCTCTAACACGCGCGCTCGTCGACCTGGATTCCACTACCGGACAGGAAAAGCCCGTTGTGGATTACCTGTTTTCCCATCTGTTGCAACTTACGGCGCGGCACAACGGCCGGCTGGAGCGCATGAACGCTGCGCCCGACCGCGACAATCTTCTGCTTGTGTTCGGTGATCCGGTGGTCACGCTTTCGACGCATATGGATACGGTGCCGCCGTATTTTTCGTCGAGTGAGGATGGCAAATATATCCGCGGACGTGGCTCTTGCGATGCGAAGGGGATCATCGCGGCGATGGTTGCTTCCGCGGAATCGCTGCTGGCTACCGGCACACGCAATTTTGCATTGCTCTTTGTGGTTGGGGAAGAAAGAGACAGTTCCGGAGCAAAAGCTGCGGCAGTTTCCCCACGCGGTTCGCAATTCCTGATCAATGGAGAACCGACGCAAAACCGTTTGGCGCTCGGATCCAAGGGTGCGCTGCGGTACGAAATCATGGCGCGAGGCAGGCTGGCGCACTCGGCTTATCCGGACTTGGGGCATTCTGCGATCCATTCGCTGCTCGATGCGCTCCGGGATATCCGTGCGATTCCATTACCGAGTGACCCAGTTCTCGGACAGTCCACACTAAATGTTGGCACAATCCGGGGGGGACGCGCGCCAAACGTAGTGGCCGATGATGCCCGCGCGGAGATTATGTTCCGTTTGGTAGAAGATGCCGACCCACTGCGAGTTGCGGTGGCAAAGGCTGCGGCGGAGCATCACGTGGAGGCTCTCGAAGTTTTGCATTCTTCCGCGGTGCATCTGAACTCCATCGAAGGTCTGCCGACTACCGTAGTCGCGTTCACGACGGACATTCCCACGTTCAACGGAGCATGGGGCCAACCGTTTTTGCTCGGCCCCGGAAGCATTCATGACGCGCACACTTCCGAGGAGTGCATCGATAAAAAAGAATTGGGCGATGCGGTGGAGATTTACTCACGGATGGTTCGCCAGCTCCTTCTGACGGGAGTGGCCGCGTCATGAGCACACCTCTCGCGATTCTCGGCTGCGGAAAAATGGGCCGTCTGGTGGAACAATTGGCTCCAGAGTATGGATTTGATGTTCGCGCCACATTTTCGCGTTTCAACATCAACACTCTCTCCCGCGAATCCTTGCTTGGCGCCACAGTGGCTATCGAATTTACAGCGCCGGCCGCCGCTGCTGGAAACCTCAGCCGATTAGCGAGCTTGGGAGTAAATGCAGTGTGCGGCACAACCGGGTGGTATCAAGAACTGCCGCAGATTCGCAAAGCCTTCGGGGACACGCATTCAGCTTTGGTGTTTGGCGCGAATTTCTCGGTTGGTGTGAATCTTTTCTTTGAGATTGTTGGGCGAGCTGCCGCGCTGTTTGCGCAGCACCCCGAATATGAAGCCTGGGCCTGGGAGATTCATCACTCCGCCAAGAAGGATGCTCCCTCGGGAACACTGAAGAATCTGGCGGGGGAGATGAGAAGTGCGGGATTCACCGGCCCGCTGACGCTCAGTTCTAACCGCGCGGGCGCACACATCGGAACGCACGAAATTGGTTTCGATTCGCCAGCTGACACCATCACGTTGCGACATACAGCGCGGAGCCGGGAAGGGTTCGCCCGCGGAGCATTGCAGGCTGCACGTTGGATCGCGGGAAAGAAAGGCGTATTTGAGTTTCGCGAAATCGTGAGCGAGTTGGGATCTCCTGTCGCGGCGGGCAAATAAAGCATTGGTCAAAGTTTGACGGAAATTCAGGAATATCGGTAAAGGAGCAATTCATGTTTACTGGAACCGGAACGGCACTCGTTACTCCCTTTCGACGGGATGGTTCGCTGGATGAGCCCACGCTTCGCGCCCTGGTGAAGCGACAGATTGCTTCAGGCATAGACTTCCTGGTTCCTTGCGGAACCACGGGAGAGAGCCCGACGCTCACGGATGAAGAGCGCCGGCGTGTCGTCGAAATTACGGTGGAACTGGCAAAGGGTAAAGTGCCGGTACTCGCCGGAGCGGGAGG
This sequence comes from Candidatus Acidiferrales bacterium, assembly GCA_963775865.1. GTDB lineage: Bacteria > Acidobacteriota > Terriglobia > Acidiferrales > UBA7541 > Acidiferrum. The sequence goes on from CAVZKU010000007.1 coordinate 105,445, forward strand.
ATATAACACGCGCGAAGTTATTTCCCATGCGCGTGCTTTGGCGAATCTGGATGTGAGCGGGATTCTCTCCGTGACCCCTTATTACAACAAGCCAACGCAGGAGGGTTTGTATCAGCATTTCAAGGCGATTGCGGAAGCGGTCGATTTACCTGTTGTTTTGTATAGTGTGCAGGGTCGCACGGGAGTGAACATTGAGCCTGCGACGGTGCAGCGGTTGGCGCAAATCCCCAATATCGTGGGAATCAAGGAAGCGTCCGGGAATGTGGGCCAGATGGCGACAATCCTGAATTGCGTGCCCGAAGAGTTTCTGGTGCTTTCTGGCGATGACGCGTTGGCCCTGCCTTTACTGGCAATTGGGGGACGCGGTGTGATTTCGGTGGTATCTAACCAGATTCCAGCGGAAATGAAACGGCTGACGCAATTGGCGTTGGCAGGAGATTTTGAAGGTGCGCGAAAGATTCATCGCAAGTATCACGCATTGATGGAAATTAATTTTGTGGAGTCGAATCCGATTCCCGTGAAAACCGCGATGGCGGAAATGGGCTTGTTGGAACCGTGCTGGCGCCTGCCGTTGGTGCCGGCGAGGGCGGAGAATCGAGCGAAGATTCATGCGGTCCTGGAATCGCTGAAATTGCTTGAGAAGGCCCATGCTGCAATCTCAAATTGAAGGGCTGTTCGACGCGCCGCCGCCTTCCTATCGCGAGGAGCATTTTGAGTTGTTCCGAAAGTTCAAGGTTGCGCTGAATCGCGGCGAAATCCGCGCTGCGGAACCGGACCGGTCGACGCCCACAGGATGGCGCGCGAACGCCTGGGTGAAAAGAGGAATTCTCCTGGGCTTTCGCATGGGTGCGATTGTGGATATGTCTATCGACGCGCGACGTCAGCCATTTTTCGACAAATCCACGTACCCCGTGCGCAATATTTCGGTTGCGGATGACGTCCGTATTGTCCCCGGTGGATCGAGTATCCGCGACGGAGCCTATATCGGGCGCGGGGTGATTTGTATGCCGCCGATGTTTGTAAATGTCGGCGCATACGTGGGCGAAGGTACCATGATCGATTCGCACGCGCTGGTCGGATCGTGCGCACAAATCGGGCAGGATTGCCATCTTTCGGCGGCGGCGCAAATTGGAGGCGTGTTGGAGCCGGTGGGCGCCCTGCCGGTGATCATCGAAGATGACGTGATGATCGGTGGGAATGCCGGGATCTATGAGGGCACGGTAGTGAAGAGAGGTGCTGTGCTGGGTACAGGCACCATCCTGAACCGGTCGATTCCAGTCTATGACCTGGTGCGCGATACGGTTCATTCCGCGGTAGAAGATCAACCCCTGGTGATTCCGGAAGACGCTGTCGTGGTTCCGGGTTCGCGCGCGGTAACGAATTCAGTGGGGACGAAATGGGGACTTTCCCTGCAATGTGCGGTGATCGTGAAGTACCGCGATGACAAGACCGGATCGCGGATTCAACTCGAAGATTTATTGCGCTGACAGGGTTAATCCGGCAGTCAGAAGGTCACAGTTAGGATAAAAAGTCGTTACGTGATATGGCGGCCTTTGGTAATGTGAGATCAATAATAAGGTGTGCATCATCTATCAGCATGCTAGGTTCCGGCACAGCGTCCGGATATCCATGGTCTTGATATAATCCTATCACTCCCGCCATTGCGGATCGTACCTCATTCACGTTGAAGATATCACCCCGCTGAAGGTGAAGTTGGTCACGCATGGACGCTAAGGTAAGGCTGAGAACTACTACTCGCGTTTCTCTTTGTCAAGTGGGAGAATTGCCAAAAAGAGGGAGACCCTTTAGAACACGACGCCAGAGTTATCGCGAAACGTTACTGGCTCAAAATTTTTTCAAAGAAGGCTAAGGCACGGGGATCTTGGGACTGGCCCAGCCAGAACATGGCTTGCTTGCGCACTTCCGGATTTTTATTGGTTTGAGCAACTTGAATGAGCTGGGGGATACCTTCCTCCTTGGGCATTTGGCTCAGGGCAAAAACAGCTTTCTTCTTTACTTCTGTGTCGGGATCGTTCTGGATGGCGCCGGTGATGGTGTTGGAGGCTTTTTGGCCAGCCTTTTGCGCTAACCAGAAGAGGGCCTGACCGCGCACAGGCGCGTCAGGGTCGTCCTTTGCCATTCGAATGATGTCGTCGATTGCTTCCGGTTCGTGACTGACGGAGAGAGCAAAGGCGACTTTGGCTCTTACCTCAGAGCGGGGATCGTTTTTGGCCATTTTTTCGAGCAGAATCACGCCAGACTTGCCCCGCGATGCACCGAGCCAGAAGGCAGTTTTGCCACGTAGCGAAGATGGCTGGTCGAGCGCAACGAAGGAGGCGAGGGCTCGATCGGCCGAAGCGTCTGCGTGCTGGGCGATAGCCATGAGCGCTTGTTGCGAAATGCCTTCCTCGTCATCACGGTCCTTTGCCTTCCCAATAACGTATCGACTGAGAAAGGTCACGCTGTCTTCCGGGAGAACACCCGTGACCCAGACGACGTGCAGTCCACCGGCATCCAGATTGCAATTTTCGGAGGCAACGTGGATGCGGGTCACATGCTTTTGATCCACGCGGAAAAGGACGGTCAATTGCGAGGCGTCTTCGAGCTTGATTGTCTGATTTCGATTGCGTTCGAGGAAAGAATTGCCCACTTTCTGCTCGAGTTTGCATGTCCCGCAGAAGCTATCCTGGCTATCATTCTGAAGATTGCCACAGCAGACCGAGTGGTCTGGCCTAATCGCCTGGACTTCGTAGGCGACCCACGCAGGTTGCTGGGATTCAGCTGCGATCTGCGTGACAGCCGCTTCCAGACCCTGGTTTATAGACCGGGTTTCAAGCTTCGCATTCACAAACTGGGATTGATGTGCATCGACGACACAAATGCCCAACGCTAAGCACAGGCAGGTCAGTGCTATGACGAATCGAGATGCACGCATCACTTTTATTTTGGCCATGACCTGCCTCACTTTTGCAATAGTTCGATCAGGTAATCATTACCCTCTTTGGAATTCATGAGGGACAATTTGCTGACCGCAAATTTTTTCAGATCGGGGTCCTTTTCGGACTTGGCAATCGCAACCAACGCACTGGCGTTTCCACCGATGAAATACGCGTTCATGATTTCTTCTTTCACCTTGCGGTCGGTTTCTTTGGCGTAGATGGTCTGAAGTGCGGGGTCTTTTGCGCCCATCATCCCGAGGCTGCGAATGGCGGATTTCCGTAGTTCCGGATTTTTCTCGGAGAGCGCCAGTTCCGAGAGGCGGGCAGAATCGCCAGTCATAAAAAGTGCCTGCAGGATTTCCTTCTTCGTATCGACGGAGGGTTCGGACTGGTAGAGATTTTGCAACGCGGCTTGGTTGCCCATCATTCCCAATTGGCGAATGGCCTCACGCTCTAAAGTTTCATTGGTTTCTTTTTTTGCCAGCGCCGCAAGGTCGTCGCTATCTCCCGACATCATGTAAGCGCGTAAAACGGCGCGCTTCACATCCAGATCAGTAGTACTGGTGTAGATTTCGCCAAGCAATTTCCCGGAATCTTTTCCGCCAGACATGCCGAGGTATTCAACGGCTTTGCGTTGCAGTTCTGGATTGCTTTGGCCACGAGCGATTTGGGCGAGCATTTCGTGAGCTTGGGGCGAGCCGGTTTGGACAAGCAGGAAGAGAGCTTTGGATTTGTCTTTCGGATTCGCCGAACCGCTTAAATATTTCTCAACCATAGGAATCCCTTTGGAGGGATCGTTGTTCATGATTCCCTGCAGGGCCAGGATCTTCAGATCGTCATCGCTTTGCGAGTCGGGATTTACGGGATGGCTGGAGCCCTGTCGCATTTCGATTTCCAGGGCTTCGGCATCTTTCCGCCAGCGGCTTTGTGGAAAACGCTTCTTAAGGTCGGCGATGGCCAGGAGCGCGTTGTCCCGCTTGCCTAATTTGTTGTCCGCATAGGCTTTCCAGTACAGGGCGGCATCGGTTTGCGGCCCGCCCATCTGGACGAGTTCACTAAACTTTTTGGAAGCGTCACCATAGTTGCCTTCGTCCAGGAACCCTCGGCCGTCGTCATACAGTTCTTGCATGCGGTCGATGCGGTCCTGCTCCATGTCTTTCTTCTCTTGTTCCCGATCGCGCGCTTCCTGCTCCTGATCGAGTTTTTCCTGGTCACGTTCGCTCGCACGCGCCGCTGCGTCTTGTTGTGATTCCACGAATTGCTCAGAGGCCGGGGATTGCCATCGCGAGTTGGCGCGCACTGCAGAGCTCCCAAGCAATAGCCCGCCGACTGCTAGAGAAACAAGCAACAGTCCAGGAGTTGATTTAGGCCCTTCTTGCATTTTTGCCAATCCTCCAAAACTCTTACGGGTGCTCATGTCTTGTTCCTTTCGGTTGTTGCCGTGCCGCTTTGTGGCTGCGTTTCCAGTGTGTTTTTTTGCTTCTGCCGCAATTCCTGGTTGACCACACGAACTTTTAGCAGGATTCCTTTGGCGGCAATGCGTTTCTGGATCGCCTCAAACTGCGCGGGGGTAACTTCGTCGGGACTGTTGGCAATGTCCAGGAGGATGCGCTCGAGTTCGTCGAGGGTACTGGCCATGAGCGTATCGCCATCGCGAAGCGCGGTCTGCCGGTACAGGCGGTTTTCTTCCAGAAGGTCTTCCGCACGCTTCTGTTCCGCCGAAATGTTCATTAGCTTCCGGCCTTTTTCGGGTTCTGCATTGGCCAATTCCATCAGAATCATTTCGGTGCGGCCGAGGTGCTCCCCGACAGCGACGAGGAGGACGCGTTCGCGAACTTTGCCGGCGTCGGCGAGTTCCCCGCCGGACGGCCCCTTTTTTGTGTACCTGCCGATGTAAAACGCAATCAGGATGAGTGCAGCCACAGCGCCAACAGCCACCAATCGGCGAGGTTCAAAGAACGTTTGCCACCAAGGCAAGCGCTTCTCCGGAAGGCGAGGAGAAATCTGCTGCCAAACGCGGCGCCCATAGTCTTCACCCGGGTCGGGAACAGCCATGGCGTCTAATGCGGCAAAGACGGCATTGATCTTGTCCATCTCCTCACGGCAGTGGGCGCATTCGTCCAGGTGCTTCGTGAAATTGGTGCGGTCGCGATTCTCGCCGTCACGGTACGCAATCAATTCTTCTTCGGTCATGTGATTCATGATTCTGTTCCCATCGCTCGGGCCGTGCCTCGAAACTCGGAAAACGGCTCAAGAGCTTTGCGAAGCTTGGCCACCGCACGAAACACAGTATTCTTGGTTGCATTCGTATTGGATTTCAGGACGACAGCGATTTCCTCGATAGCGCAACCTTCCCAATGGCGCATCACGATGGCGGTGCGTTCGGCGGGAGTGAGCGCATCAAGCGCCTGTTTCATGCGGGCAGCGAGTTCGGCGCTGCCGGCCAAGCGTTCAGGCGAAGCGGAAGGATCTTTCACCAAAGCCACAGGGTCGATCTCAAGCCCGTCTTCCGTCGGACTGCTTGGAGACACCTGGCGGGCCTCCTCCACATTTCGTTGGCGAATTCGGTCGATGGCGTAATTTGCGGCGATCCGGTAGACCCAGGTTCCAAAGTTGGAGTTGCCGGCAAATTGCGAAAGCTTTTGATAGGCCCGCAAAAACGCTTCTTGCACAACTTCCTCCGCATCGTGAGAATTGCCCGTCATGCGATAGGCCAGGCGGTAGAGATAAAGGCTGTAACGCTCGACGAGGACACGATACGCATCGCAGTCACCGGCCATGGTCCGTTCGACGGCGACGGCGTCGCTGACGGCAATGGTGTCGATTCCCTCGCTGCTTGGCCGCATTCTCACGATTAGACAGGATTTGGCCCTTGCGGTTAGGTCGTCCGGGGAGGGCCTGCAAGGGCCTACAGTACGGTACCACTACAGGAAGAAAAGGGTCACGAGTTCAGGGGCAGGGAGATAGTAGTATGAGGTCTTTCCTTTCGTTTTGTAAAACGTGGTTTCACGATCCTACTCGTCTAGGCGAGCACCGTTTCGGACCGAAATACCGTATCATTACAAAGGCTTTGGGATGGAGAGGGAGAAGTGATTCCACGGTATACACGCGAAGAAATGGGGCGAGTCTGGAGTGATGCGAATCGCTACCAGAGATGGCTGGACGTTGAACTGGCAGCGGCGGAGACGCTGGCGGAGGCCGGCGAAGTGCCTGCAGACGCTGCCGCACTGTTGCGGGCGCGGGCAAAGGTAGACGTCGCGCGGATCAACGAACTGGAAGCGCGGGTGAAGCACGACGTCATCGCCTTCACGATGGCGGTGGGCGAATCGATTGGGGATCCGGCGGCGGCCCGGTGGCTGCACTACGGTATGACGTCGAATGACGTTGTGGATACGGCGCAGGCGCTGCTCTTGCGAGATGCTTCGCACATCATCGAACGGGATTTGATTTTGCTGGGGGAGGTGCTCGACTTACGGGCACACGAATTTCAACGCACCCCGCAGATCGGGCGAACGCACGGGATTCACGCGGAACCCATCACGTTTGGGCTGAAGATTGCCAACTGGTTTGCAGAAAACCAGCGAAACATTGCGCGGTTCCGGGAAGCCGCGCATGGTATTGCGTTTGGGAAAATTTCCGGCGCGGTGGGCAACGCATCGCACCTCGGGCCGGAAATTGAAGAGAAAATCTGCAAGCGGCTGGGATTGCAAGTGACGCCGGTGGCTTCGCAAGTGATTCAGCGGGACCGTCACGCGCACTACGTGAGCACGCTCGCACTCATTGCGGCAACCTTGGAGAAAATTGCACTGGAGATCCGCCACTTGCAGCGGACCGAGGTCCGGGAAGCGGAAGAACACTTTAGTGGGGAGCAACGGGGAAGTTCCGCAATGCCGCATAAGCGGAATCCGGTAACCTGCGAGCAGATTTGCGGTCTTGCGAGGCTGTTGCGCAGCAACATGATCGCAGCCTATGAAGACGTGGCATTGTGGCACGAGCGGGATATTTCGCACTCCTCGGTGGAGCGAGTGATTCTCCCGGATTCGACGATTCTAGTGGATTACATGCTGGCGAAGATGGCCACGATTGTCAGCCAGATGCGCGTATTTCCTCAGCGGATGCTGCGGAATCTGGAATCGACCCACGGGCTGGTTTTTTCTGGTCAGTTATTGCAGGACCTCGTAGAGAAAGGCATGCCGAGAGACGACGCGTACAGGGCGGTGCAGGAAAACGCAATGGCGGCGTGGGAGTCCGAGACGAGTTTCCGGGAACGCGTCGAGAAAGACCCACGAATTACGAAGTATCTGACCGCGAAGGAACTGGAAACTACCTTCGATCTGAACCGTCAATTGCGAAACGTTGACAAGCTGTTCGCTCGGGTTTTCGGAGCGCATCCCGCGGGGGAACGCGGGGCTGCTGGCAGCGCGTAACTAAACCTGAAAAAGTTAGCGAAGAAAGTGGGCAGCCGAGGCGAAGCCCGGCTCCCAAGCTTGCCTATGGCGGAGCCAAAACTCCGACCCCCCTAAATCGGATTGAGAATTATTCGACGCGCTGGACGTAACGGGCTTCGGAAGTGTCGACGCGGATCTTGTCGCCTTCATTGACGAACGGCGGGACGTTGACGACGAGTCCGGTTTCCAGAGTGGCGGGTTTCATGACGGAGCTGGCAGTGGCTTTTTGAAGCGTAGGCTCGGTCTGAACGACCTTCAGGTCCATTGTGTCAGGAAGGCTGACACCGATGGCTCTTTCGTCGTGAAATTCGATCTTCACAATCGTGTTAGGAATAAGGTAGTAAACCGTTTCGCCCAACTCCTCGCTACTCATCTGCATCTGCTCGTAGGTTTCGGTGTTCATGAAGTGAAAGGAGTCGCCCTCTTTGTAGAGGTATTCAAATTCGATTTCGTCCAGGATGGCCCGGTCGACAAATTCTTCGGCACGGAAGCGATAGTCGATGATGGCCCCAGTGCGGAGATTCTTCATGCGGGTTTGCATGGAACCGCGCTTGTTTCCTGGGGTGCGGTGCTCCGTACTGTGGACAGAAAAGAGATCGCCCTCGTGCTGGATGACCATGCCGGGACGAAGTTGCGTGGCTTTAACGCTGCTCATAGATTCGAGAGGCCGTAAACGGCCATGAACTCCCTGTAGAAATTAAATGCGATTCGGAAATTCCAGACGACAGCCCGATGGAGCGACGCGTGGAATGACACGAGGCACGCGGGGAGGAAAACTGCTCCCAACGCAGAAAATCAGTATAAACGGGGCTTGGGGTAAGGGTCAATTGCTCGGGGGGATAGGAGATAGGGCGCCCCAAAACTGCCCCCCTACACCTTTTTTGCACAATTTTGGTGCAATCGTAATTCTTTGCTTTTGTTGGACTAATCCTGTCCGTTTGCCTCGAACGAGAGTACAGTTCAGATTGCCAAACCAATCGAAAAAGAACCACTGGAAGATCGAAGATTCCATGGTGGAATCAACGTGCTCATCACTTCCCATCTGTTCGAAGCGTACCTCAAATGTCACACCAAATGCTTTCTTCGGTCGCTCGGAGAAACGACAACCGAAAATTGCTATTCGGACTGGGTTCAGGATCAACAAGCTTCTTATCGTAGTGAGGAGATTAAACGCCTTACACAAGGAGCTGCGCAGAATCAGTGCGTCACCGGGCCGATCGATAGGGAAAATGTACAGTCCGCGAAATGGCGCTTCGCGATAGAGACCACTGCGCGGGCACAAAATCTGGAATCGACCATTCATGCTGTGGAGCGTCTGACGTCGGAGGGGCGGGACAAGCTGGATCTGTTCATCCCCATTCGATTCATCTTCACGAACAAACTAGACAAAGATGCAAAGCTGCTGCTGGCATTCGATGCGTTTGTGTTATCTGAATTGCTGGGCCGCGAAGTCGGCCTGGGTAAGATTATCCCCTCAGTGGTCAGGTCAAAAGCGGCCAACGGTGGTCAGGTCCAAAACCGGCCAACGGATGTGGCTCGGGACTTAGATGTTGTACTCTGCCGTTCGCTTTCCTGACAAGTTTAATCTCCGAGATTTCGAAGTGGAGGGCCATTCCCTCCTCGAAGCTCGAAAAAATCTCGTTTACAGGGCCGTGGGTGCATTTTCTCAAGGTCTCCCATAGTTCAGGTTGTGGCTTTCTGGCTACTTTTCGACGTGGTGCTCATTGTTCCGCCGGCAACTTGGTTCTCCAGCTCCGCGGCCCGCATTTGAGGATATGGCCGTGGTGGAGAAGGCGGTCGAGCATGGCGGTGACGGCCGCGCTGTCACCAAGCAGTTTTCCCCAGTCCTCGACCGGTCTGTTCGACGTCACCAACGTGCTGGTGCGTTCGTAACGGCGCATGACGATCTCCAGCAGCTCTTCTGCCGCTGTGGGCCCTAACTTGCGCATTCCCAAGTCATCGATGATCAGCAGAGGCACGGTGGACAGCAGTTCCATGTGCTCTTTGCGTTTTCCGTCCAGGGCCGCTTCGGCGATTTCCTCGAGCAGGACGTGCGCCTCCCGGTAGATCACCCGATAGCCCTGGCCGATGACCGCCTGCCCGATGGCCTGGGCCAAGTGACTTTTCCCGGTGCCGGGCGGACCCAGAAAAAGTGCATCTTCGCGGCGAGCGATGAACGTGGCCGTCGCCAGATCGAAGACCATGCTCCGATTCATCTTCTTGTTGAAGTTGAAATCGAAGTTGTCGAGCGTCACCTGCGGGTCGCGAAATTGCGCTTGTTTTCGGCGCCGTTCCAGCAGTCGGTCGCTGCGACGAGTCAGTTCATCGGATACCAGACAGGAAAGGAAGTCGATGGGGGCCATCGGTTCCGTTTGTGCTTGCTGCAGGCGCGTCTCTAGTACCGCAGCGATGCCGCCGAGACGCAGTTGCCGTAAGAAACGATTCAACTCGATCAGATTCATTCTGGTTGCTCCTTGATTTTGAGATTGATGAAATCGCGATACTCGGTGAGCTCGCGAATTAGGGGATCGATCTGGCGCAAAAACATTTGCGGGTGTGGGCGGCGCTCCAGATAACGGCGCACGAAGCGGTGTTCCGCAACGCCGATGTCCAGAGCGGTGGCGCAGGCGTCTTCGACCGCGGCGGCCCCGTATTTCTTGATCAGGGAAAGCACTCCCAGGATGCGGCGGATGCCGGTCTCTGCTTGCCGCTGATAGATCAACTGGCAGAGCTTGCCGATCTGGGATCCCGCATGTTCGGCGCGCCGCAAGAGTTGCGCTGTACTTAGAGGCATTTTCTTGGGGTGGTCTTCTTCCCGGATGCGATATCCGCCGCGTTTCTGACGCAGGTGCTCGCGAAGAAGTTGGTTGGTATTCGGATGGAGGATGCGCACGTGCAGTTCATCCCACTGCACCTTCACCGGCCGTCCGATCCATCCCGGCGGCAAGCTGTAATAGGCGGCTTCCACCTCCACGCAACCGTCCAGATGAACGACGCGTTCTCCGTATTGGTAATAGCGGAATGGTTCCAGAGGCAGAGGCAGCAAGTGCGGTTTTTCCTCGCTGAACATGACCGCAACCTGCCGTTTCGTCGTACCGTGTATACGCGTATCTGCCCAGCGTTCTTCCCAGCGATCCAGATACGCCTGCGCTTCTTCTAGGTTCTCGAAGCGCATCCCTTTCAGAGGCGTTTTCTGTGTGTGGCCGACCCCCGATTCCACTTTCCCTTTGCGATCCGGATCTTTGATCCGGCAAGGCAGCGCCACCACGCCGTAATGTGCAAGGACATCTCGAAACAGTGGATTGAGAAGGGGATCGTAGATGTCGGGAAGCAGCACACCTTCTTTCAGGTTGTCCAGGACCACAACTCTGACGCAACCGCCTAATCGGCGAAAAGCTTTCTCATGAAGTTCAGCCCAGATGCGTGCACTCGAACGCCATACCAGAAAGCGTACGCATTTGCGGCTGTAGCCGAGTGTCAGTACGAATAGTCGCGTTCGGCGATACTTGCCGCTCTGCGAGTCACGCACCATCGGACCTGACCCATAATCGACCTGGGCCTCTTCTCCGACGGCGGTGAGGATGATCCCCACGGCTTGTGGCGACTCGGATCCGCGCAACTTGCGAACAAAACGTTTCACGGTCTGGTAGCCGTGGGGAAAGCCGTGATCGGAGACCAAGTCCTGCCAGATGGCCATGGCATTCCGGCCACGACCGAGTCCCTGCTGGATCAACTCGCGGTACGGCTCGCAGGCACTGGTGGCCTGCTCTTGGTTGCCAGTCGGAGGTGAAATCGGCTGGCTAAAGTCGGTGGTCACCCCTATGGCCGGTTTTGCCTCAGAGGGGTCGGTGGTCACCCCGTTGGCCGGTTTTGCCGGCGCTCGCCGTCCCCAGCCAGCCGGTGGTCGTACCGCGATCCCGGCGGCCTTGAGGTAAGCGCCTGCTGTTTCTCGACGTACACCCGTGGCTTTCTCGATGCGCCGTAAGGGCCATCCGAGCTTCCCGAGTGCGATGACTTGTTGTTTCTTTTCTTCGCTCAAGACATTGCTCATGCCGAAGGAGCCTATAAGGGCTCCTGTCGGAGTCAATGTCCCGGGCTTTCTCGTTGGCCGGTTTTGAGGTGACCCTCATTGGCCGGTTTTGGGTGACCCCTGAGGATTATCCACGGAAATGACCGCACCACACTCAATGTCAAGACCGGCGCTCTGGTTAGTGAGGTGCGGGGATTGACTGAAAAGATCGGCGATCTTCTTTCCAGCAATTCGCCTCCGGAACTGATTCTCAACCGACATTGTCCCCAGTGCGAGTTTCAAAACCAATGCAGACAGAAGGCGATTGAGAAGGATGATATCAGCCTTCTCTCAGGCATCAGTGAGACCGAACGCCAGGGCCATCGCAGCAGGGGAATCTTCACCGTCACGCAGCTTTCCTACACTTTCAGGCCCCGCAGAGTGCCCAAGAGAGCAAAGAATCCTGCAACGCCGCACTACTTTGCATTGCAGGCGCTCGCGATTCGAGAGAAAACTGTTTATGTTCACGGAGCTCCACGTTTTCCTGAGTCAAAGACGCAAGTATATCTGGATATCGAGGGACTGCCTGACAATCGGTCTTATTACCTCATTGGCGCTCTGATTGTCTCTGAACAAAAAGAGACCTTCCACTCGTTTTGGGCGGATCACGAATCACAAGAGGTGGACATATTCTCCCAGTTTGTCGAAGCGGTCTGCCAGTGGGCTGATTCTAGAATCCTACATTTTGGTAGGTATGAAACAGTCGCCTTGAAACGAATGAAGGCGAGATTACCAGAGTCCCTCCACGCAAAGATCGATGCGATTCTCGAGCGAGCAACAAATGTGCTTTCGGTCTTACATCCTCACGTCTACTTTCCGGTCTACTCCAATAGCCTTAAAGATATTGGCCACTTTCTTGGGTTTGAGTGGGCCCATGAAGAGGCCACAGGGCTGCAAGCCATACTTTGGCGGAAGAATTGGAACAAGACTAAAGCCCCCGATATCAAAGCTCAACTGCTTCAATACAACCAAGACGATTGCCGTGCCTTGAGGCACGTCGTTGAGTCTATCGGCAAATTGATCTCGTCGGACGCGCCAACGCCGCTTGGCCATGCGCGAGGTTCTGCAATCAATACAGCGGATTTGAAACCACCGAGTCGCAGGTCTCACAGATTTCGGAAAATCGAGTTCGCACTGCCCGGCTTTGATGTTGTCAATCGATCCGCATACTTCGACTATCAGCGTCACAAAATCTTCGCCCGAACAAACAAATCACTCAAGCGAGTTCTCACGAAAGCCACGACGAGGCGGTCGCATCTAAAACCCAATAAAATTCTTCAAATCGAGGCTAAGAAGTGCGTCTCGTGCGGAAGCAGGAAGATTTCTCAGTCGCGTCCAGTCAAGAGAAGGGTCGTCGATCTGAAGTTTTTCAGCGGTGGTGTAAAGAGATGGATCACAGTTTATCTCTCGTGGAACTACAAGTGCATGAAGTGCGGCACTCTCTTTGTTCCAGAGGGTGTTCCCTCCGGATGGGCACCAAAGTACGGACAGGGACTTGCGACCTGGTGTGTATATAACAACTTGGTCTGCGGACAGAATATGCTTAGGGTCCGGCGGGCATTAAACGACATCTTTGATCTTGACGTCTCACAGCCCACAATTTTTCGTTTTAAGTCATCGTTGCGTGACACCCTTCAACCGATCTACGGCAGAATCCTTGCCCACCTGTTAAAGGGATCGCTTCTACATATTGACGAGACTGAGGTGAGGTTGAGAGGTTGCACGGGTTATGTTTGGGTGTTTGCAAGTATGGACGCAGTCTATTTTGAGTATCGAGATTCCCGAAAGGCTCAATTCCTTGGACCGCTTCTCGAGGAATTTCAGGGCGTTCTTATCTCTGACTTCTTTACTGGGTACGACTCCCTAAAGTGCCCCCAACAGAAATGTCTAGTACATCTGATACGAGATATGAATGAAGATCTGCTCGCCAATGGCTTTGACAACGAATATAGAGACATGGCGCAGAGATTTGCGCAGCTTTTGCAGCAGATTGTCAAGACGATTGACAGGTATGGTCTGAAGCGGCGACATTTTCGGAAACACAGGAATGATGCAGTCCGGTTCCTCAAATCAGTTGAGAGGGCGCACTATTCGTCGCCAATCGCAACGACGTACCAAGAGCGAATGCGTAAATATGGTACGAGACTTTTCACTTTCTTGGACTACGATGGAGTCCCGTGGAATAACAATAATGCTGAACATGCGATTAAGGGCTTTGCGAGGGTGCGCAGATTTTCTGACGGCAGGTTCACCGAGGATTCAATTCGGGAGTACCTGGTCATGTTGAGCGTCGCTGAAACCTGCAGATATCAGAACATTGAAGTGCTTGGATTCTTGCTTGCGCAGGCAAGCAATCCTTCCCCTTTTCAGTTGTCGCTGCAATAATCGTCACACAGTGGGGTGGCTTGCTTCAGCTCATCGATTACTCCCACTAAACGGCTATCCACGCCGCCTCTTGTGTCCACGAGTCGGATACGTTGGCCTCCTCAATCTGTATGCGTGGCGTCTTCTCCCCTCGACACTAGGCAGGGGTGGGTCAACTTTAGGGGGGTATTGTGTTGTTCACCCCCAAATTTGCTCGTTTATACCGGATTTTTGTCGGGGTGGTCCCTTTTTCGCGGCTGTAGACGCATACCCCTGAGAGCAGCGTACTCCGCTTTGGCTTCTTTATAGACGGGTAAGTCTGGATCGGCGTCTCGCCACAACGTCAAAAACTCTTCGTACGCTTTTCGCGCCGCGGCGTAATCGCCTGTCATCGCTTGAGCTCGCCCCAATTGCAAATGCGCGATGGCTCCAGTGACAAAATCTCCCACTATGCCCGGATGATCGATCAATTTCTGGAATTCAGGTGCCGCAAGGCTCCCTTTTTTCATCTGTAGATACGCTAGCCCGCGAATATACGCCGGGTACAGATTGTCAAAGCCGAGACCTTGAGCCAGTTCGTATTGTGTTGCAGGGCGCAACAGTTCGATGGCCGCTGCGGGATCTCCTTGACGCAACTTTACCGCGGCCCTAATCGTTGGGAGGCTGTAATCCAAAATCAGAGTGTCGTAGGGATAGGCTTGCTCCAGGGCGTCAGCTCGCTTTTGCGCTTCGGTCAGATCGTTGGCTCGCGCACTAACTAAGGTGGCAAGGGGCCAAGTAAGGCGATTGTCATCATGTCCGCGGGTTTCGCTCAACAGATGCAGGCTCTCGGCGAAACGCCCGGCCTCGGCCTCTCGCAGTGCTTCATTGTTTTGGTAAAAGGTGCTAGAGGATATGTCTCCCGACTTTTTCGAGGAATCCACGGCCTGCTGGGTCAACCGGTGCGATTCACGGAATCGGCCGTGGTAAGCCTGGACCCTTGCTTCTCGGAAAATCACCGGAAATGCCACGGCAGGGTTTTGCGCTGCCCAAGCCCACTCTGCTTGCATCGCAGACGCGTCGTTCTGTAAGAAAGCTAAAAGTGCGCGGGAGGCGTGAGCCCCGGAATCATCGAAGTGAAGTGACTTCACTTGCTCGTAGGTGGCTCTGGTCTCGTCGAGGCGTCCCGCTGCGATGGCCGACCCAAGAAGATATCTGAACATCCACACACTGGGCAGAAGCCGGGCAGCCTCGCGCGCTTGAACGAGCGATTCTTCCGGCCGGCCGAGAACCCCTAGGGTAGTCCTGAGATTGTTCCGGGCGATTACATCGTGAGGAAACGTATGCACCCACTGTTCGGCGATCGGAAGAGCCTTGTCCTGTCCCCCTTCTGTGCCGACGGCGTAATATGCAGTCTCTACTTGGAAGCGAGACGGCGCGGTCAGACGCTCTCGTAATTCGAAGGCCTTCGCGAGAGTCTCTGTCGCGCGGGCTTCGGAGCCCACCGCGTCATATATGCTTCCCTCTGCCGCGTAGGCCAGTGCCAGGTTCGGGTCCTTCTCGATGGCGCGATTGTAATCAGCCATCGCCGCGGGCAAATCACCATGCAGATGGCTTTGGTAGCCTAACGCCAGAAGCGGCAGTTCGGGGCCCATTGCGTAATGCTGTTGGTGAACGGCCGCCACATATCCACGCACGCGGCCTCGACTCGTTTCCGTTGCGTGGCGCTCAGTTGCGTCCGGAAAAACTCATCCAGGGTTTCCTGTTTGCGGTCCTGCCCAAACCACAAGGGTTCGCCGGTATCCAAGTTGCTGACCACGGTGATGAACTTCATCTGCTTGCCGAAGTAAATCTCATCCACGCCCATTTGCACCAACTGGTCTTTGCGACGCGTCGCACTCCACCGCTGCAGATACCGCAGGTCGATCGCTCGCACCGTGCTGGCGGCCAGCCGGAACTGCCTGGCCACCTGGCGAACCGATGCGCTTTCGCACGCTAACCCCACGGCTTCTTCAAAGCGCTTACTAAACGGTGCTTTACTCGGCAACTGCGGCACCTTCTCGATCTTTACCCCGCATTGCGGACAGCACACCCGGTACACTTCGATGACCACCGTTGTGCGATACTCGCCCCACGGCAGGTCGCGCACTTCCCGTTCGTTGTGATCATGGGCCTCGCTAAACTTTCTTCCGCACCCCGAACAGATCAGCTTGCGGTTCCTCGCTTGCGCCGTACCCATAAACGCAGCGTCTTGGCGGCTTCATTGATTTCGTGCTGGTAGACTCGGTAGCCCGGCCATCCCAGGATTTTCGTGAATTCGTTGTCGCGCATTCCGCCGAGTCTAGCCGAATCATCCCCCGACGGAAACCCGCTCTTTTATTGTGGCTCTACGAATTCCTGCTCAGAGCCGTTTGTAGTTTATCCGGGATTGCCCGTTCGCGGCGGCGTTATGACATTCAGCGCGTCCCAGGCAGGAATCCACCTAGGTGAAGATGATCCTTTTGCAGGGGACATCAACTTCGGACTTTTCGCCAATGAAACCGGAGGCAAGCTGTTTTACAACCGCAACAACGTGGATATGGAAATCAAAGAGTCCGAGCAAATGGGCTCGCAGTACTACACACTGACTTATCAGCCGCAAAACGTTGATCCCGACGGCAGGTTTCGCCGCGTTCGGATAACCCTGCGCAATCCGAATTTGCGGGCGGTAACTAAGGCCGGATATTATGCGCCAGACGCGCATGCCCCTATCGATGCACGACACCAGCAGATGATCAAACTTGCGGAGGCCGTGCAGTCCACAATTCCGTTCGACTCGTTGAATTTGAGCCTGTCGGGCGTGGTACGCCACACTGATACGAGAACGGCGGACTTCACGGTCGAAGTGAAATCGAAGAATCTGAGATTTGAACCGTCGGAAGACGGGACGGTCATTGCGCAGCTGATTGTGGCTGCGGCCAGCCTGAACCAATACGGAAATATCCTGGCGTCGAGGACGCAAACAGTGACCCTAGTTGCCCACTCACTGGACCCGGCGAAGCTGCCGGACGTCGCATCGCGATTTCCTTTCATGCTGCGTGTACCGCGCAAAACCCGCAGAGTGCGGCTAATCATTCAAGCGGTAGATGACGGACGCATTGGTTCAGCGGAAATAGATCGAAAGACAATTGACGCCGCACCGGCGACACGCCAAGACCGGAACTGAAGGAACGCCCCGGGACTTACGACAACAGGCCACCTACGCTTCAGTAGTTACGTGAATCGCTACAGGCACCGTAACCTGATTAGCGTTAGCGCCATAATTAGTAAAGTGATGGGTACTAGACGACGCGGCTAAAAGGCAGCGGGCAGAAGCTCTAAAACGGTAATCACTGCTCCGTCTATCTTATTCTCCATGGTCCTGTATGGGAGAATGCGAAGTTGATAGTGGTCCCTCGAGAATCGGTGAGCTGTTTTTCGAGCGTGCGGGAATTGCTCATGACCTGCACGACAGATGCCTGAAAATCCGGAATCTCAATCGTAGGATTAATACTCAAAAGTGGCCGGCCGACATCAGTCGAGATGAGGCCGAGAAGCTTTTGCGCCTTTGGAGTAAAACGCCGTATGGTCAGATCGCTTCCAATGATGACGACAGCGATCTCAATACTTTCCAGCAAGTTGGTCAAATCCGTATTGATTTGTGTGACTTCAGAATTTCGGCTTCGCAATTCGTCGTTGACCGTATTCAGTTCTTCGTTGGCGGACTGCAGCTCCTCCTTAGCCGTTTCGAGTTCCTCGTTCGTGCTCTGAAGTTCCTCGTTGCTCGACAGGATTTCCTCGTTGGCGGATTGCAGCTCCTCGTTCGTGGCTTCCTGAGTTTCGATGACGGCTTGCAGGTATTCCTTGGTAGCAGACAGTTCCTGCTCCAATTTTAAGATTTTACCGGTATCCACCTCGACATCCTTCCTGGAAGGCTTCAGGCTGCGACGTGAGATCAAGGGCTGCGGCGTGTCTCGAAAGACAATCATGAAATATTGTTCTTTGAGGTTGCCGATATGGACAGGGACAACTTGGAAATCGACCGAGCGGATTCCTTGCTTACGCGACGATTCACCATTTTCATTTCTGAAGTGGATAGCTGTTTGTGGACCGTGGTGTTTTCTTTTCCCGCCTTTGCAATGGCGGTACGCAGGCCAAGCAGAATGCCTTCGCGCGTCATTTTAAGTATATTCAGGCTGGCGCGGCCAGTTCCTAATTTCAAATAGCGGCTAATATTCCCACGCGTGTGAATAATTTCCAGGTCTTCGTTGATGAAGGCCGTCGCCGGGGCAAACTGCGTAAGTAGACGGCGATCAAACTCTTTCTGGGCTTCCACATAATTCTAGTTGGCATCTGACGGCCTGAGCGACGAGCACCAGGCTCATTGCGTTCAGAGTGGCGATTGGAGCGCATAAAGTGATCCACGGACATGTGGATACCCCGGGAATCATCGCGAGGGATGAGTTCCAGGGTATTTCCGGCAATAGACATGGTGGAATTTGGAGGAATGATGAAAACGCGATTGGGAGTGACTTGAAGACCTTTCGTTACCTCGGTCACGGGCATTTTCGTCTGCTTGGCAATCAACTCCGTCAGAATGCTGTGGTGAGTGGGGTCGAGGTGTTGGATAAAGACAAAAGCCAGGCCCGTGTTTGTAGGCAAGTTTCCAACAAGCTCCGTAAACGCTTCGATACCCCCGGCAGAGGCGCCGATGGCGACAACAGAGAGGTCTTCCGGCGACGATGGCGTTAGGTCGCGGCCCCCCAGACTCCGTGGATTTTTTCCCTCTGGACTTTTTCATGACTCGACTCAAGACGAGTGATTCGGCGCGACGACAGCGGTGAGTTGATTCTCTCTTGCAGACACAGAGCAACCCCAAACGCATTCTACTCCTGCGCCCAAAGCCACGGACAAGCTTTTGTGATTCGATTTAGAGTGAACGCTGTACTTCAGAGCGAGATTTAGCTGCGGGAGGCTCGGTTAGGCAGATTCTCGGTCTTTGCCTGTTTCTTCCGCCTCGGCTAATGATGTGTCGATAGAAGCGAGAACCGCGTGCGTACTGGAGCAAAAGACGAAATAGCAGCCGGGCGATTGATTGGCATGCTGCTTCATTTTCTCGCAAGCCGGTCCAAGTCCCTCCACAGCCTCCAGCCACAAAGCATCCCTATCGACCTGACCTGAAAAGATGTCATATTGGGGAACATTCATGGGAAAAGGCGCCCCTTTGCTCGGCGCAGAATAGGAACAAGCAGGAACAGAAGCAAAGATGACCGCCGAGTACAGGAGTTTAAACCTTAGGCCGCAGGTCTCAACTTGTCAAGACTGAGCTGCGTTTTGGGATGAACCGGAAAACATCTGCGTCAGATTTGTGATGCGCAGTAGATCGAGAACGCGGGGAGTCATGTTCGCGAGTTCGAGAATGCAGTAGCCTTGGTTGAGGGCAGACGCCTTCAAGCCAACCAGCGCGCCGAGGCCGGAACTATCCAATTGTTCCACGTTGGCCATGTCGATGACGATGCGGCCGCCGCTGGAGATGAGGGGCTTGACCACGTCTTTTAAGTGAAGTGCAGTGTCGCTTACCACTTTGCCGCGACACTTGACGATGGTCACTTTATTGCCATATTGATCGGGTTGGGATGATTCCACATCGCACTGAAGCGAGTTTGTTGCTGCCATAGATTTAACGCTCTCCTCGAGTTAGAAACTGGCGGAATGGTAGCATCCAGCCCGGAGAATGAGCGTTAAAATCAAGTTACAAACCAAGAGAGCAGAACGATGGTCCTCGAGCAAGTTCTTGTTCTACCGGCAATTACAAAGAATATTTCCGCAAATCCAAGTCCCAAGAAATGAATGGGCCGTTACTTGTCCTCGGCGCGGTGCTTCGCGGCATCCACCATAATTTTCTCGATGTCCTCAGCGGAACGTGGAAGGCGCTGGGTGAGAAGTTCGTAGCCTGTATCGGTGATGAGGAGATCGTCTTCGATCCGGACGCCGAGATTTTCTTCGGGGATGTAGATACCGGGTTCGATGGTAATTACGGTGCCAGGAGCGAACGGCTTACACAGATCCCCTGGATCGTGGACATTGAGACCGATGGGATGACCCAGGCCATGAATAAAATATTGGCCGAGCGGTTTGCCGTTCTGATCCTTGCCATGAGAATTGATGTAGTCGTAAGCGATCTTGTAGACACTCTTGTCGCCCTTGCGGCACATGTCCATGCCGGGCTTGAGGGCGCGAATAGCGGCTTCTTGTGCACCCAGAACGATGTCATAGATTTCGCGTTGCCGGGAAGTGAACTTGCCGTTAGCGGGGATGGTTCGAGTGATATCGGCGGCATAGCCGGAATATTGCGCGGCCACGTCCATAACTACAATGTCGCCATCCTGAATCTTGCGGGAAAGTTTGTCGTAATGGAGCGAGGTGGAATTAGGCCCGGCGCCAACAATGGGGGCATAGGCTTCCGCTTCCGAGCCACCCATTGCGTGGACTTCTACCATTTTCGCGGCGATTTGATACTCCCATAAGCCCGGACGCATCATTTTCATGGCTTCGAGCTGGGCGTCGAGGGAGAGATCTATGGCTTGACGGAGCAAGGCCAATTCAGTCGGCGATTTGATCAAACGCAGTTCGGCGAGGGCCGGACGAATGTCTTTGACGGTCACACCCGGCGCTGCTTGCTTGAGCCAATCCACGGTTTCTTTTTCGTGAGGATAGCCGCCAAGTTCCCGCTGGTACGGAAGAACGGTGTAGAAGGTCGGGTAGATGCGGGCGAGTTTTTCGACGGTGGCGCGGAGCTCGGGCATCGGTTTGATCAGGGAGAAGCCGGTTCGCAATTCGATGCCGGGATCGCTGGGGGACAGGCGAGCGCCATTCCATTTTTCCTTGCGGGCATCCTTGGGAGGAAGGAAAAAAATTTCCCGGGCACTGGACCAATCGTCATTCTTGGCTTTGTGCGCGTCCGTTGGCAAGAGGATCAGAGCGGCTTCTTCTTCATCGTGGCCCGTCAGGTAATAAAAATTCTCTTCCTGGGCGAAAATGTAGGTTTGTGCTTCTTCTTCTTTGCCGGTATAACCGAGAAGGATGATGGGCCCATCGATATTGGAAGCGAGTTTGGCGCGTCGCGCAGCATACGCGGAATTGGGCTCGCGTTCCCGGCGCTGTTGGGCCAAGGTGGGGCTGAGGGTAAAGGCTAAGAGCGCGAGAACGGCGAACAGGTACCGAACCAGTGCACGAGAAGTTTCCTTGCGGCGACAAGACAAACCAATCCTTATGCGACCACTCATGCACTCTCCCCTAGAGCTCCCCCGACCTTAGGAGCAAAAAGGCAATTGTAGCGCAAGCCGAGAACCGGCTGCCAGCGCGCCTCTAGAAGTTAAGTACACCTCGTCAGAGATGGTCACTTAGTAATGTTCGAGTTAATAGTGCAGACGAGGGCTCGCGAGTGGAAATTGTGCGGGGCGCGAAAGAAGGGATAGGATGAAGAAAATCGGCCACCCAGCCATCGGGAGGGCATATGGAACGGGAACGGCGCCGCACGCCCAGGTACATCTTTATTGCCAGCGCGGAATTGTACGATGAAGCTTCCGATGTGCGAGTGGCATCGCGCGTGAGCGAATTGAGCCTGCATGGATGCTATCTGGACATGATGAATCCCTTTCCCACGGGAACGCTGGTGCTGTTGAAGATTTTTGCAGGCGAAATGACGTTTCAAGCCAAGGCCAAAATCGTATACTTCACGCCAAACGTAGGAGCAGGCGTGGCTTTTCTGGAAGTCGAGCCCAAATACGCATACATTCTAAATCAGTGGTTGGAGGAAGCGGCGAAGGGCTGAGAAGAGCCGGCGGCGACTACTTCAGTTCGACCTCGACAATCTGACCTTCGCTGGTTCCTTCATTCGTTAAGGAGTGCGTCACTTTCGCATCAATCCAGTGGACATCGCCCGTGCGAACTTCGTGCGTGGACGACTGACCGCCTGGCGCCGACATTTTTAGCGGCATTCTTGTGACAGCGACGATGAGATAGGGCCTGGTGTGCGTATGCATTGCTGAACTGGCGCCAGGAGCCAGAATCCACTTATAGACACGGGCGCTGGGATTTTCGATAGCAACGGGCGCAGCCTCAGAAGCAGACGGTTGTTGTGGCCGCCGCAGGATTTCAATATCGAGCACGTCAAAGGTGCCAGGTCCAAGATTATGAACACGGTGAATCCATGGGGTGGTGCCATCCGCGGGAGCGGTGACGTCTCCCGGTTTGACGGGAGTGGACGGACCTTCGGGCTCGTTCAGTTTCTGCTGGGAGATGTTGGAAGTGGAGAGTTCGATAGAGACGCGATCATGGGAATGAACATGGTACAAAGTGCGTTCGCCTTCCGGAAGAGTCACACGGGTGACGAGGACAGAATCGTTCTTGAAAACAGTGGGGTGGTGCGGTTCCTGATCGACAGGGACGGGAGCATCCTGGGAAGATTGCCGTGCTGCGAGAAGGGAAAGGGAGGAAAGCAGGAGCGTTAGAAGCAGGAGAGATTTCATAGAGGACTCCCAAATAATTGTTTGATAGCGAGATCATCCTACCTTGTAAGGTCTGATTCGAAAGATGAATTTGCTGCGAAGGAAGCTGTTTTTGGCAGAAACCGACGTGGACCGAGGGGAGCATAGAGTGTGTGAGAAATGCGGGAAAGGGAACCCCCAACGTCAAAATTAAGAAACGCAAATGTCGAGTTACTCATCTATAGTAAAGGGGATTTTTCGGGACCTCAGGCGATTCTTCGGTTTCACAGGAGGTTCAAGATCGTGATCATCATCGGACGTGCATTAGGATTACCAGAGACCCCACGGGGAAGGCAGACCTTGGCCTTCTTACTCTCCATCGCGCTTCTGTTTGGGGCTTGGCCAGTGGGTCTTTCGGCCACACAAGATGCGCAACAGGCCCCGGCCCAGGCGCCGCCACAAGGGCCGCCCTACAGTCCACAAACGCCGGAGCAGTTGCAACAGTTAGTGGCGCCGATCGCGCTATACCCGGATTCGCTGGTGGCGCAAATTCTGGCGGCCTCGACGTTTCCCGAGCAAGTAGTGGAAGCGGATCGCTGGGTTCAGGCGCATCCCGATTTGAAGGGGCAGGCCTTAGGACAGGCCGTTGATCAGATGCAGTGGGATCCGAGCGTGAAAGCGCTGACCGCATTTCCTTCGGTGTTGGGAAATATGGACAAAAACCTGTCCTGGACTTCCACTTTGGGAGACGCCTACTACAACCAGGAACAAGACGTTATGGATGCCATTCAAGTGATGCGCCAGAAAGGGGAACAGGCGGGAAATCTGAAGTCAACGCCGCAGCAAACGGTCACAACCCAGGGATCAACCATCATCATTCAACCTGCGGCTCCCGACGTTGTGTATGTTCCTGCCTACAATCCTTGGGCTGTTTACGGCTATCCCATAGCGGCATGGCCGGGATGGTATCCGTATCCGGGAATCTGGTTCGGGGGACCCTACCTATCGTTTGGAATTGGATTTGGGATCGGCTGGTTTGGTGGATTTGGGTGGGGTTGGCCTCACTGGGGATTTGACTGGCACAACCACGGGATTATTTACAACAACAACAGATACTACTCGCGCAGCACCACCTTTTATAACCGGAACGTGTACTACCGCGGTGGACGCGGCGTGCCTGGAGGCCAGAATCGAGCGGGGTACAGACCTCCGCCAGGAAATGCCGGCCATTCGGGGTACGGAGCGGGGGCACACGGCAATGTTTACAACCGCCCAGGAGCATCACCCCGGCCCTTCGAGGGAGATACTCACGCGGCGCGCGGGTACGGAGAACCCCACGGGCAGAGTAACGTCAAGTCGGGGGGGTTCAGCGGATACGACCATGGGGGGGAGTCCAGGAGTTACTCCGCGCGAGGAAGTTCTAGCATGGGAGGCTCTCACGGTGGCGGCGGTGGGGGATCGCATGGAGGTGGTGGTGGTGGGCATCACTAACTCAGGTGATTGAACGATTTTGTTACTCAAGAGAATGGAAGACTGAAAAATGGAGGGGAGCCGTATGCGGCAATTGCGTCTTTTTGGAGCCAATCTTCTGAAGATCGCCGCGGTCGCACTTCTTTTGGGGGGATTAGGCGCGACTCGTTCGCTAGGACAGCAGCAGGGGCAAAAGACATTCTCCTCACCGGAGGAAGCGAGCAAGGCACTCTACACTGCTGCGCAGAGTAACGACGAAAAGGTACTGCTCGAATTGTTTGGACCGGACGGGAAGGAAATCGTGAACTCGGGGGATGATGCCGAGGACGCGAGGTCGCGGGCGAATTTCGTCAAGAGATATGCGGAAATGGACCGTTTGGTCAAAGAGCCGGACGGCAGCGTGACGTTGTATATCGGGGATAGGAATTGGCCGTATCCTGTTCCGCTGGTGAACCAGGGAAGTGTGTGGTATTTCGACACGAATGCGGGGAAGAAAGAAATTTTATTCCGGCGAATCGGGTGGAATGAAGCTTCCGCGATCCGGATATGCCAAGAGTTAGTGGCAGCGCAAAAGGACTACTACTCGAAACAAAATAACGAGTATGCCCAGAAGATCTTTAGCGACGAGGGGAAGCACGATGGACTGTATTGGAAAGTATCCGAGGGTGAGCCGCAAAGCCCGATTGGACCGCTCGTGGCATGGGCGGTTGCGGAAGAGTATGCCGAGAGTCGCGGGGCTGGCGCAGTCCCATACCGAGGCTATTATTTCCACATCCTGACGCGTCAGGGGAAAGGTGCGACAGGTGGAGCAAAGAGCTACGTGGTGGACGGAAAAATGACGCAGGGGTTTGCGTTCGTGGCCTACCCCGCGGAGTACCGCTCGTCCGGCGTGATGACTTTCCTTGTGGGCGAAGATGGAGTCGTCTACGAGAAGGATCTTGGCAAGAAGACGGAATCCACTGCCAAGTCCATGAAGGAATACGATCCGAATAATCACTGGGTGAAGTCAGAGGAAGCCGAGCAGAAAACCGCTGACACCGGAGCGACAAAGTAAGTTTCGAGTTACTGCGTGCGATGGATTAGAAGTGGAGCGTCCCCGCACTGCAAACGGTCAGGCGCGAACGAGCAGCACCGAGCGGAGAATCGCAACGTAGTGGCAAGCGCTCCCCCCTAAAACGAACAGATGCCAAATCACGTGGCCGTAGGGAAGCCGCTTCCAGATATAAAAGATGACGCCCGAGGTATAGAGAAGTCCGCCCGCGAGAAGCCAGAGCAAATTCGGAGTGGAAACATGCGCAAGCACTGGCTTAGCGGCGATAATCACCAGCCAACCCATGGCAACATAGACCGCCGTGGATAAATATTCGAAATGATCGATAAACCAGAATTTGAGCAGGATCCCTGCGAAAGCCAGCCCCCAAACGACGCCGAACAGAGACCAACCCCAGGCGCCGCGTAAATTCAAGAGAAGAAATGGCGTGTACGTGCCGGCGATCAAGAGGTAGATCGCGCTGTGGTCGCAGATTTTCAGTGCACGCTTGAGGCGCGGCGAAATCACCGCGTGATACAGCGTGGAAGCCGCGTAGAGACAGATCAGTGTCGCACCGTAGATGGAGCAGGCGACGATGTGGCTGGCAGTGCCGCGGAGGATCGCGAAGACCAGCAAGACAACGAATCCGGCAAGGCTAAGTAGGAGGCCAACGCCATGAGTGACGCTGTTGGCAATTTCTTCCAAGGTGAGATGCGCGCAAGTCATGCGAGAACCTATATCCATATTGTATTGTTTCGCGCTGCGTGGCGTGGCGCAAGAGCATTGACACGGAAGAAGTGGTGCATGAGACAGCACTCTGCGAAAGTTCGC
Organism: Candidatus Acidiferrales bacterium; assembly: GCA_963775865.1. Classification (GTDB taxonomy): domain Bacteria; phylum Acidobacteriota; class Terriglobia; order Acidiferrales; family UBA7541; genus Acidiferrum. Next base: position 131,082 of record CAVZKU010000007.1, read on the forward strand.
TGCGACCGGGAATAACTTCGCCTAAACAGAATATGAACAACCATTCACACGCGCGTTGGCGACTTTCAGCCAACTTTCAGGAAATATTAGAAGCGAGTGGCGTTGGCCCAGTATACTTTGCAGGGTTTCAGGTGAACCACGCGATGCGATCGGCCGACTGCTCCAACTCTTTTCTTAAATTTGTTTGGCTGATGACCTGTACTTCCGTCTTATTCGCATGCACGAGTGCCCGAACGGCGGCGCAGAGTGCCGAGGAAATTTCTGGGGTCAAGAAAGTCGCGATCGATTGGCCAGAAGGCGGAAAAGGTTCCACGGGAGTACGCGACCGTGTGGAACAAAAGCTGAAAGCCTCGGGGAAAATCCAAATCGTCAAGGATGCTGCCGGCGCGGATGCTGTCCTACGTGGCTCCGCCGTGATGTGGACCACCGGATATATTTCGACCAGTCCCCGTTCCAGGGGCTTGGAGCAAGCCACGTACCGTGGTTACGCCACGGCGGAACTAAACGGGAAGAATGGCAAAATACTTTGGTCATACCTGGTCACACCGCGGCGAGCGGGATGGAAGAGCATAAGCGACGATCTGGGCGACCAACTGGCTAGTGCCCTATTGGAAGCCGTCGTACAAGGGAAGATAGGAGAGAAGACCACAGTCGCAACAGGGTCAGGCGGAGGGACAAGTTCATCAACAGCCATCAACTTGAATGGGGCGGGCGCGACATTTCCTGCGCCGATCTACCAGAAATGGTTTGAAAGTTTTGCCCAGATTCGGCCAGAGATTCACGTGAAGTACGACGCCATCGGTTCTAAAGAAGGCCTTCTCCGTGTACGATCGGGTGACGTCGATTTTGGGTCGTCGGATGTGCCGCTTTCTGCGGAGCAACTGAACGAAGGCAAGCTACAGCAATTTGCTACGGTACTGGGGGCGGTCGTTCCGATTTACAACATAAAAGGGGCACCCGATGGATTAAACCTGACTCCCGATGTACTGGCCGGAATATTCCTGGGAAAAATCCGTTCTTGGAATGCGCCTGAGATTCGTGCCATCAATCGACATGTACATCTTCCAGATGAACAAATTGTTGTGGTGCACCGGTCCGATGGAAGTGGCACGACGTATGTTTGGACAGAGTATCTTTCGAAAGTAAGCGCAGAGTGGAAATCTCAGGTAGGGCCAGGTACGACGGTGTCTTGGCCTGTGGGTGTGGGGGCCGAGCGGAACCAAGGCGTTGCGGACACGGTATTTAAGACCGCCAATTCCATTGGCTATGTCGAATTTATCTACGCGTTGCAACACGAGCTCAACTTCGGGGCCGTGCGCAACGGTTCGGGCGAATATGTGAAGGCAGATCTAGACAGCGTCACCGCCGCGGGGAAGAGCATGGATTCGTCCGCCGGAAAAGAATCCAAGACATCCGTTACAAATGCGAGCGGAAAGCACACATACCCGATAGCCTCATTCACTTGGATCTTGATTCCGGCTGAATGCAAGGATGCGAAGAAGCAGGGTGCCTTGTGGGAGTTGGTTCGTTGGATGCTGACCAGCGGGCAGAAAGAATGCCAGTCACTCGGGTACGCGCCCTTGCCTGGCGATCTAGCGGCGCGGGAATTACAGGCACTGGGGACCGGAAAATAGACTGGCTTTCCTTCCCAACTAAATCGTGACGTCAGAAGCCCGGGGCACCGGTGGAGGCAGGGCGCATTTCCGGCGCATTTACTCCGAAACGGAGATGGGCGAACCACGATTGGCTGAGCGACATGAAGCCGGTGTACAGGTAGCCCCAGACAAACAGGAAAAGGAACGGCACGGTGGCATAATTTTCGTTGATGATGGCGTAAACCACCGCTAGGGAAAAGTACAGGCCAAGAGCAATCTCGCAGTAGGGCATCCATCCGGATTTGTTTCTATATTTTTTTGCGGCGAAGGTGCCGGATTTGCCTTCGATCTTGTATTTCGGGGTGCGCGCGAATTCAGATTGTTTGCCAAAGATGGCTTCGAGCACAGCCTGGGCGTTGCGCACGCTCAAACCAATGCCTGTGGCCATTACAAAGGGCATGTAGAGGAAGGTATTGAGCCACGTTTTGGGGCGCAGTTCTTTTTGCGCGGCCAGATAAAAACTGGAAATGGAACAAGTAGAAGCCAGAAAGAGTGGAAGATCGATCACAATCATCTGAAACCAACCCTGATAGAAACGCACAATCATCGCGGGAAGCAACATGGTGGAGAGCAGGACCATTAGTGGATAGGAAATGTTGGCGGTGAGATGGAAAAAAGCTTCGGATTTCACGTGCCACGGCACATCGGAACGAAAAACCTTGGGAAGGATTTTCTTCGCGGTTTGCATGAGCCCCTTTGCCCAGCGCGCTTGTTGAGCCTTGAATCCATTCATATCCACGGGCAATTCGGAGGGGCACTCGATTTCGGGAAGGTAGAGAAATTTCCAGCCTTTGAGCTGAGCACGGTAGGAGAGGTCGGTGTCTTCCGTGAGGGTATCGTGTTCCCATCCACCGGCGGCATCGATGGCGGCTCGGCGCCAGACCCCCGCAGTGCCATTGAAGTTGAAAAAAGTGCCCCGGCGCGAACGGCCCCCATGCTCGATGACGAAGTGTCCATCGAGGAGAATCGTTTCGACGCGCGTGAGCAGGGAATAATCGCCGTTGAGATACGTCCAACGGGTCTGGACCATGCCGATACCGGCACCGCCTTCCGGATTGAGGAAGTGAGGAATGGTCCGGCGAAGGAAATCGGCTGGGGGGATAAAATCCGCGTCGAAGATGGCGACGAACTCACCCTTAGCGGTTTTCAGGCCATTTTCCAGTGCGCCGGCCTTGTAGCCCTCGCGGTTGGTACGATGAATGTACGCGATGGGCAATCCCTGGGTGGCATGGCGCTCGACGCAGCCGCGAGCGACGTCGCATGTTTCGTCGGTGGAATCGTCGAGAACTTGGATGTCGAGAAGCTCGCGCGGATAATCGAATTGCGAGACGGCATCGACCAAGCGCTCAATCACATAGCGTTCGTTGAAGATGGGAAGCTGTATGGTAACCTTTGGCCAATGTTCGACCGCAGGAGGCGTGGCGGGAACATTTTTGCGATAGGCGTAATAGTCGTAGAGGAGCTTGTAGCGATGCATGCCGTACGCCGCCAGGATGAACAGGACGATGAAGTACGGAATCATCATGGCCAAGTCGAACGCATTGGCGTGATACACGCCGCTAAACGTTTTATCCGTGAGCTTATGCCAGTACTGGCTCAGCGAGCTTTGCTGGGCGGCGAGCAGGAATGACGCAAGGGTCAACAAGTCCAAAGTTTCTCCGAATGCCTTCTGAAAACAATCGAAACCGACGGAACCAGGTTTTACTCTTTATCGCAGGAATCGCACTGGAGGCGATGTTCCTGCAGATGCACAGTCTGTACTACTTGAAAAACCACGCGATCGCCTTCATCGAGCTAGGGCTGGCCGCAGGCATAGTTTACCTGGGCGCATTGTACGGATTCACTCGAACGCGTGCCACACGCACAACCACTATTCTACTGATTTTTTCCGCGATTGTGTTCCGGGCGACGCTCTGGCCGATGGAGCCCACACTTTCAGACGATTTGCAGCGATACCGGTGGGAAGCCAAGGTTCAGGAGCAGGGTTGGAATCCCTACGCGATTGCCCCGAATGACCCGCGGTTGGCGTCGTTGCGGGATAAGTACTACGAAGTGATGCCAGGTCGGGAACTCCCCGCCATTTATCCCCCGGCGAGCGAGTTGTTGTTTCGCGCGACATGGAAGTTTTTTCCGGGGCCGACAGCGTTCAAGACGCTCTTTGCGGCGGCGGATGTACTGTTGCTGTTGTTGTTGGTTTGGATGTTTCGCGAGGAGAAGGACCGTGATTTCCGGCTGGCCATTTATGCGTGGAACCCGCTAGTCGTCGTGGAATTTGCGGGCAGCGGCCACAACGATGTGCTGGCGCTGCTGGGAATCGTGTGCGGGCTAGCATTGGTGAAGAAATGGCCCTCGTTTGCGAGCGTGCCGATTGCCTGGGGGGCAATGGCAAAAGTATTTCCTGCGCTGCTTCTGCCAGTGTGGATTCGACGCGCGGGTTGGCCCGGGAAAAGAGCAGGATGGTGGGCAGCGGCACTGGCCGGAGTCGCGGCGATTGCAGTCTTGGCCCCCTACTGGAACGCGCTCGGGATGTTGCGAGCCAATCTGGGGTATTACGAGGCAACTTGGAAAAACTACCACGCCAGTTTGTATACCGTGATTGACTGGCTGACCGGTGGAAAGACAAAAATTCCCGCATTGCTCGGGGTTGGGGCGACTTGGGGATTGGCCTTCTGGCTAGCGTGGAAGAAGGCTGAGCCGGCGCGGGCGGCGTACCTGCTGATCGGAACATTGCTGGCGTTCGGGCCAAACGGCTACTCCTGGTATTTCACGTGGATTGTGCCCCTGCTATGTTTCTTTCCGAATCCAGCGTGGCTGATGCTGACGGTTCTGCAATTTCTTTCATACAACGTCTTGATCGGATATGGGATTCTGGGTGTCTTTCAGTTTGATCCACGGATACAGTGGTTGGTTTACGCGCCATTTTACGGGCTGCTTTTTGGCAGTTGGTGGTACGAACGAAGAAATCGAGTGCAGCTACAAAAATTCGACGGAAGTGAAGCCTAGGCTGCGTAGAAGCGCGGAGAGAGTAGAACGGGCGTTGTCGCCGGCGGTTTTCAAAATGTCTCCCTGGAGTGCGGCTTCCTGAAGTTGACGCTCAGCTTCCTGGCGGACCTCACTCTCGAGGTTGGGATCGGGTGACGAAAAGAGGCCGGTGTCGCGGGAATAGACTCGGGTTTGGGAATTGTCGAGGCGAGTCACCAGAATTTCTGGTTTTGGCATTCGAATGAAAATGGCTTTGCCTTGAATCGATACGTCTTGGGGCTGCAATTTGCTCAGGTCGACCCCGGCGATGACATCGCCATGAACAACAAGCAGTAGGCGATCGCTGACCAGGAATTTCGGCAGGTAGGGGCTGTCATGCTCGCCGGAAATAATTTTGTCCATGGTGAAGCTGACAGTTTCGAGGCGCTCCAGTTGTTGGATCTGCCGGACGACAGTGGGTTGGTCGATGTGGAAGAATGCGCTACCCGGGCCGGAATGCAGAAAATGGAGAAAGCCCAGGCCACCAACGAGCCAAGCGATGAGACCGACAGCAAGAATAGCGAGGAACACACCCGCGATCATGCCTTTACCCCAGGAGGATAAGGACGGCGGAATGTGTTCTGAATTGTTAGCGGCGTTCATGGTGAAGCGAAGCGAACTACTAGAGTAAGGAAAAAAAACGCCGATGTCATGTCGAGGACGCAGTTGAGGCAACGCGGCCTCCGGTGGGCGACTGAATGGAAGAAACAACGAACAAAAACGATACGCAGGGCCGCTTGAGGGAAATTACCAGGGAATTTCTGCGGCTGGGTTTTGTGGCGTTTGGTGGACCGCCCGTGCACTTCGCGATGATGGAAGAGCGTTTTGTGCGCAAGTTGAAGTGGCTGAGCCGGGAACGATTTCTCGACATGATCGGCGCTGTGAATTTGTTGCCGGGGCCGAGTTCAACGGAGTTGACGATTTATCTGGGAGAAATGCGCGGGGGATTCGCGGGATTGATCCTGGCGGGGGCCTGTTTTATTCTGCCGGCAGCCTTGATGGTGGCTGGCCTGGCTTGGGCGTATGGGAACTACGGGAAATTGCCGCAAGTAGAGGGATTGCTGTTTGGCATCAAACCCGTGGTTGTGGCGCTGATTGCTCCAGCGTTATGGAACTTGGCGAAGACAGCGCTGAAAAATGCAGGGCTGGCGGCGCTTGCGGTGGCGGTGGTTGTGTTGGCCGTGCTCGGCGTGAACGTGATTACACTTCTGATCCTTGCCGGTGTGTTTTGGATGCTGCTGCGGGAAGCGGGGCGATTGACGAAAACGAATTCCGCCGGAGCCGGCGCCTTCGGACTATTTTCGGCGGGTGCGAGCAGTTCTGTGGGATTGCTTCCGTTGTTTTTCTATTTCCTAAAAATTGGCGCAGTCGTCTTTGGGAGCGGGTTTGTGTTGCTTGCGGTATTGCGTGCGGATTTGGTAGTTCAGCGGCATTGGCTCACTGACGCGCAGCTACTCGATGCGATTGCGGTAAGCCAGGCGACGCCGGGGCCCTTCTTTACGGTATCGACATTCATTGGATACCTGTTGGGAGGCTGGAAAGGTGCGGGGCTGGCGACCGTAGGAATGTTTTTCCCTGCGTTTGCGTACGTCGCGGCTACGGCGAAATATTTGCCGAGGCTACGGAAATCACCAGTAGCGGGCGCATTTTTGGATGGAGTGAATGCGGCCGCTGTGGCGCTGATGGCTACCGTGGGCTGGCAATTTGCGCGCGCGGCGTTGGTAAATGTCCCCGCTGTGTTATTGGTCCTGATGAGTTTGTTCCTGGTTTTCCGCTACAAGGTGAATTCCGCGTGGCTAGTGCTTGGCGGAGCTATCGCCGGAATTCTGCTTCAGTTTCTTGGCAGGGTCTAGGAAACAACCAGAACAAACGGTTTGTGCTCGATTCCTCCATCGCGATCCTTCGTCCGCCAAAACACGCGTTCCTCAGGATGACCTAGCGGACTGTGAAGAGGTTGCGCGAGTTGGAAAATCCTCCATGTCCACATTACGGAACCAGCACAATTTTTCCGAATGTTCCCGGAGCAAGGATCTCCTGGTGCGCGAGAGGTGCATCTTTGAGAGGAAATTCCTTGTCCACGATGGGGCGCAAGGTGCCGTTTTCGAGACCTGCGGCGATCGCGGCGTGAATTTCGACGGCTTCCGCATCAGTTACGGCCCAAAGCGTGAAGCCGCAAACGGAAGCGCGCCGGGCCATCAGCTCGCGCGGATTGATGGTGATTTCGCCGCGGTTCCCGATAACGACGGCGCGGCCGCGCGCAGCCAAAAGCTTGAGGTCGGTGGCGAGATTGACGTTGGCGAGCATTTCCAGAATGACGTCAACGCCACGGCCGCCGGTAGATTTTAGAATCTCCTCGGCATGCTCCTGTTTAGAGTGATCGAACGCCTGATGCGCGCCTTCGTTCAGTACGAGCTCGATGCCACGGGGGGTTCCGGCGGTGCCGAGAACCGTCATGCCCAGCGCGCGTGCAAATTGAACGGCAGCGAGACCTACGCCGCCGCTCGCTCCGTGAATCAAGAGGGTCTCTCCCGCGCGGGCGTGCGCATGATGATGCAGGGCCGTAAAGGCCGTTCCGTAGGGAACCCAGACTCCGGCACCTTGGGCGAAGGAAATGTTCTGCGGAAGAAGATAGACCTGCGACTCGTCCGTGAGCGCGTATTCAGCGTACGCGCCGCTCAGTGTTTTTGCGGTATAGACGCGGTCGCCGGGTTTCACCTTTTTCACGCCCTCGCCCACCGCTTCTACCGTACCTGCCGCGTCGGATCCCGGAGTATAGGGAAGTTGCGGCTTTATCGCATAAGTCCCGTTGCGCATGTAGGTGTCGTAGGGGTTTACTCCTGCAGCGTGCACTCGAACTAGAACCTGGCCCGGACCTGATTTGGGAGTGGGAATGTCGTGGAGTTCTAAAACTTCGGGACCGCCGAAACGTGGAACTTGAATCGCTTTCATATGCATTCTCCCAGTACGAGCGAACGGAGCCCGTTGAACGCTCGGCGAACGTTGGATGATGCCCGGCCGCAATTGTCGCAAGCTAATCGAAACGGAGCAAGGCTGCGTCTGAGAGCAAGAGTTTTGAGTTAGCCCGCGTCCATACCGCGAATAACTGAATCAAAAATGATCATCCTGGACAAGAGAGACGGCTTGTTTTTCAACCGCGCCAACGGTTTGTGCCCAAGCAGTGGTCTGCCAATTGTCTTTGCTCTTGTGATCCGGAATCCAAGGCGGAAGCGATTGACTGAGATGACTGGCCAGAGCAAAAACGTAAGGTTCATACAAGTGGCGAAGTTCCAGGAGTTTTTCCTCCGCTTCGGGAGTCGAAATGATGGCAGTGCCGTGCTGCGCAAGCTTGACGCGGATTTTTTGTAGCGTGTCTGGTGGCAAGCGGTCAGCTTGCGGGGGGCGCGGGGCCGCGCTAAATACCTGACAAAGATCGACGACAGCGTGGCGAGCGATGGCAAATGTGAGTTCAGCCTGTTTCGCGCAGGCACCTTCGATGCCCGCAATCGCCAGGGCACAAACATCGAGGATAGCGGTGAGAGAGCCGATCCAGGACTGATTGTCATGTTGCGAACGGAAATAAGCGAGGACGGGGTACGAAAGATGAGACTCAAGGAGTTCCGCGGACCAACGCTCCCATTCCTTCAGTAGATCCTGAAGCGCCTCTTTTCCGTTTGGATAGCTGTGGCGGCGCAAAAGCTCACCAGCGGTGGGGGGTGTTCCGGCGCGAGCGTCGAGCAAGGAAATATTGATCTCGCGCCTGCCGAAAGCGCCGTAGATGAAGGGAAGATAGCCGATGACCGCGGCGAGAAAGCCAAAACCTATACCCGCTTCCGTGACAACAAGGAAGCGTGCAAGGCCAGAACGGGGAACGACGTCGCCCAAACCGAGAGTGAAAAAGGTTGTGCCGCTTAAGTAGATATCGGTGTAGAAGCTCGAGTTCGATCCCGTGAGATTGACGGCAGAACCTGCGCCGTACTGAAGCATTCCGAAGGCCAACACCAGGCCGATCGCCCAGACACCGATCAGAAAAAGCAAAGACATGGGACCGTAAAATCCCAGGAAAGCTTCCTTCGGCTTGCGGGAAGTAATCAGCCGCGCGTAGAGTTTCCAACTCTTCCAGGTGAACTGGTAATAGAAGCGTGTGAGACGAAACTTCCGCGTAACGCGTCTCGGAAGAATGATGGCTTCAAACGCGTCCCAGAGAACGACCAGGAAAACGACAACACCAGCAATAAAGACACCCGGAACGGGGATCATGCGGAGCATTGTACTCGGATTGGGGGTGACTCGGTACCTAGGCCGATTTGGAAGTCACAAGTTGGGAGCTGACGCTGATTTCCGCCTTGAAGAGCTTTGATACGGGGCAACCGGTTTCGGCGGCTTTCACGGCAGCATCAAACTTGGCCTGATCGGCGCCCGGGATGTGAGCGACGAGATCGAGGTGGCTCTTGGTAATGGAAAATCCTTCGCCGACTTTTTCGAGGGAGATGGTGCAAGTCGTCTCGAGTTTGGTCGCCGTGAGGCCGGCGCCGCCCAGTTGCGCGGAAAGGGCCATGGTGAAACAGCCCGCATGGGCAGCCGCGAGGAGTTCTTCGGGATTGGTGCCAACGCCATTCTCAAACCGGGTGCTAAATGAATACTGCGTGTTCTTCAACGTGCCGCTATCTGTAGAAATGCTACCTTTGCCGGATTTCAAATCGCCTTGCCAAACTGCAGAAGCTTTGCGTTGCATGCTTGAGTCTCCTTCACGTGTCTCATGTTGCCCGATGGGTTGAACATGGAGTTGGATTCGCCTGGGGAAGGGCGGGTTACTTAGGCGAGCAACGATTCTACCACCGATGCGAGAGAAAGCATGCGCCAACGGCGATGAAGAGCGTCGGGATTTCCGCAAGCCTGCGGAAATCAAACGTTGAGAGAAAGCGACACGAGTCCCGGGGGTGTGGTGGGAACGATCGGAGGAAGCTTGCTGCGGTCGATAGGATTATAGAGGGTGTCGCGTTCGACTGGAACGCGGCCAGCGGCGCGAATCAGGCGCTCGAGTTCCGCGCGCGGCGTGAACTCGGCGGTAGTGGCTCCGGCATCGTGATAGATTTTTTCTTCGACCACCGTGCCGTCCATATCGTTTGCCCCAAAGCGTAATGCGATTTGCGCGATACTAGGCGTCAACATGATCCAATACGCCTTGATGTGATCGAAATTGTCGAGAAGCAAGCGCGAAACAGCGATGGTGCGCAAATCGTCGTAGCCGGTGGGTTTGGGAATATGCGCCAGAGGCGTGTGGTCCGGGTGAAAGGCCAAGGGGATAAACGCAACGAAGCCGTGGGTCTCGTCCTGCGCTTCACGAAGCAACACAAGATGATCGACGCGTTCTTCCACGGTTTCCACGTGGCCGTAGAGCATAGTGGCATTGGAACGAAGGCCGATGCGGTGAGCCTTTTTGGCCATGCTTAGCCACATCCGGCCACTGACTTTGTGATCGCAGATAATGCGCCGGACCCGTGGATGAAAAATTTCAGCGCCGCCGCCGGGGCAGGAATCCACACCGGCTTCCTTCATCTTCAGCAGTGTTTCGGCGATGGTCAGTTTCGCGATGCGCGCGAAATAGTGAACTTCCACCATCGTGAACGCCTTCAAGTGCACGTGCGGGTAGCGTTGCTTCAGTCCGCGGATGAGTTCGAGAAAATAATCGAACGGCAGGTCTGGATGCAAACCGCCGACAATGTGAATTTCCGTGGCGCCTTCGCGGACGCCTTGCCCGGCACGTTCGTACATTTCCTCAAGCGCGAAAGTGTACGCGCCTGGGGCACCGGGATCACGGCCAAAGGCGCACAGCTTGCAGTGAGCAACGCAAACGTTGGTCGGATTGATGTGGCGATTGACGTTGTAATACGCGATATTGCCGTGACGTTTTTCTCGGACGTAGTTGGCGAGCCATCCAACGGAGAGGAGATCTGGCGTTTTGTAGAGGGCCACACCGTCTTCGACAGAAAGGCGCTCGCCGGCAAATACCTTGTCGGTGATTGGTTTCAGAGTTACGTCAGTCAGAGTCAGGTCAGCCACAGTTTTCCCTATCTTGGATGCCCAGCCACAGCCGGGAAGCTACATCTTCTGAAAATTCGAACAATTCAAATCCGCCAAACGGCAACGGCGGCGCCCCAGAACAGCAGGAACAACACACTAATATAGCCGTTCACGGTGAAAAAGGCAGCGTTTAGCTTGCTCAGGTCGTTGGCTTTTACCAGCGAATGTTCGTAACCAAGAAGGGCCGCGACCACCGCGATTCCGACCCAGGCCGGCCAAGGCAAGCCGAAACTGGCGGCCAGCCAGCTCAAAAGAATCACGACGCCTACGTGCATCACCCGCGCAATCCACAGAGCATTCGCGACCCCAAAACGCTTGGGCACGGAATAGAGCCCGGCTTCGGCGTCGAACTGCACATCCTGACAAGCGTAAAGCACATCGAACCCGCCAACCCATAGAGTTACCGCTGCGCAGAGGATGAGCATGCGCCAATCGAGGCTGCCGGTGATCGCGATCCACGCGGCTGCCGGAGAGATGCCCAGGGCGAAGCCTAGAAAAATATGCGACCAGTGGGTGAATCGCTTGGTAAAGGAATAGAAATAGAGAATGACGAGGGCCAATGGGGCGAGTTTGAGCGCGAGAGAATTGAGCTGCCATGCCGCCATAAGAAATAAGATGACGGCGGCGATTGTGAAAATCCAGGCAAAGGAAACCGAGAGCGCACCCGTGGCGAGCGCACGTGTTTTAGTACGCGGATTCTCCTTGTCGTAGCGCAAATCGACGATGCGGTTGACGGTCATGGCAGCGGAACGCGCGGACACCATCGCGACAACGATCCATAAAATCTGACGCAGAGAGGGCCAACCGTGGGTGGTCACCCGCGCGGCGAGCAAGGCGCCGACCAGGGCGAAGGGCAAGGCAAACACGGAGTGCTCAAACTTGATCATTTCGAGCACGGTGCGAACGCGGCCAGCCATAAGCAGCTACGATTGCGCCTTTCGTGACGCGCCAGTACCCGTCCAGCGATACATTTTGTCCTGCGGGAGGCCGGACTGGGCCAGAACGCGACAAACATATTGCGTGACAATTTCGTCGATGGATTTGGGCTTGAAATAAAACGCGGGAACGACCGGCATGATGACAGCCCCGGCTTCCTGGGCGCGTAACATATTTTCCAAATGAACTCGGTTGAACGGTGTGTCGCGCACGCAGAGGACCAGTTTGCGCTTTTCCTTCAGCATTACGTCGGCGGCGCGCGAAACTAGGTCGTCGCTCATGCCTGTGGCGACGGAGGCGAGCGCACCCATGGTGCAGGGAATCACGATCATGGCATCGACAGCGTAGCTGCCAGAAGCGATGGACGCCCCGACATCTTTGTTGGAGATAGGGTCGATCTTTTTCGGCGTGCGGCCCAGGATACGGCTGGGAAGCTTTTTCAGGTCGCCGGAGGTGATGTCGAGTTCTTCGGAAAACAGACGTTGACCTGTTTCCGTGACGACCAGATGGATTCGCGAAACACGCGGGTCATCCTCCAGCAAGATGAGCGCTTTTTGCGCCAGGATTGCGCCGCTTGCTCCAGTCACACCAATCGTAATGATTTGTCCCTGAGTGGTAGCCATTGTTTTGCGCGGATAACGCCAGTCTCGCAGCGGCTGTCTAGCAAGTCAAGCATTGTGAGCCGTGGCTGCCCTTCAGACTTTGCCGTTTCTTCGTTGTGCTAAACTTCCGGACTTAGCAGGATGGGACCATGAGTAATCAGGAACCGATTGCAGTTGTTTTCGCTTTTCTGGAGGCGATTAGCGCCCGAGATGTGGACAAATTGTGTTCTCTGATGACCGACGACCACATGTTTGTCGATGCCTTAGGAAACAAAGTGCAGGGCAAGGAGTCCATGCGCAAGGCTTGGACCGGGTACTTCCAGTGGTTCCCCGATTATCGGGTGTCGCAAGAAGAAATTTTTGCGGATGGCAATGTTGTGGCGGCGTTTGGTACTGCGGAAGGCACGTACGCCTCAAAAGGAAGCCTTACTCCCGAAAATCACTGGATTGCACCCGCGGCTTGGAAAGGTGTCGTCCAGGATGGACTCGTGAAGGAATGGCGAGTATTCGCGGACAATCAATCGGCAAGGAAGATTATGGGCTGGCCAAATCCTTAGAGGCAGCGACGGGACCTCCATGAAAGAATCTGAAATTCGAGGATTGTTGGAAGCTGTCAGTGCGGGGAAGCTCGGCGTGAGCCATGCCATTGCCAAGCTGCGGCATTTGCCGTTTGAGGACATCGATTTTGCGAAGATCGATCATCACCGGGCTTTGCGGCAAGGCTACGCTGAAGTGGTGTTTGGGAAGGGAAAAACCCCCGCCCAGGTGGCAGAAATCGTGCGAGCCATGGCCCGGCACAAAGAGTCCAGGCAGAACATCCTGGTGACGCGGGCGAACGCGAAGACGTACGCGGCTGTGAGGCGAGTGAGGCGCCAGGCACGGTTTCATCCCGATTCGGGCGTCATCACGATAGAGCGCAGTAAAGAGATCACGGGAAAAGGCATGATTCTGATTGTGTCGGCGGGAACCAGCGATATTCCTGTAGCGGAAGAAGCGTTGCTGACCGCGCGGATGATGGGGAATCGTGTGGAGCACCTGTATGACGTGGGCGTGGCGGGAATTCACCGGCTGTTGGAACATCGCGGGATGCTGACCGAAGCGCGTGTGATCATTTGCATCGCAGGTATGGAAGGAGCGCTGCCGAGCGTGGTAGGAGGGTTGGTGGGTGTGCCGGTGATCGCGGTGCCGACGAGCACGGGGTACGGAGCGAGTTTCGGAGGCGTGGCAGCGTTGCTGGGGATGCTGAATTCGTGCGCATCCAACGTGACGGTGGTGAATATCGATAATGGATTTGGCGCGGCGTGCGTAGCGTCGTGCATCAACCGCTTGTGAGGGAAAATTTTCCTCGAAGCTGAAGAGCGTTTCTCCGCTGGTGCCCCCGGAAAAACAAAACTCAAGCTTTCAGTAAAACTTTCATCACGCCACGTTGCTGCGCGCAGAGAATCGCCTTTGGCGCCTCGTCCAGCGGGAACGTGCCGGAAATCAGAGGAGTTGGGTCCACCTTGCGCGAGCGGAGAAGAGCAATGGCTTTGGCGAAGGGGCCGCAACGCGAACCCAAGACCGTGATTTCCTTCACCACGATGGGCCAGGTTTCAACGGGGGCGGCGCCATGAAAAGTGGATTTGAGGAGCAATGTGCCGCGAGGCTCGGTCATTTGTTGAGCTAGGGTCAGCCCAGTGGGCAAACCCGTCGCTTCCACGACCAATCTAAAGTTTTCCTTCACACGCTTCAAATCGTTTGCATCGCCGCGAATCTTTTTCGTTGCAATTCCTGCTGCGCGAGCCAGTTTCAATTTCGCTTCGTGCTTTCCGTAGAGAGTGACTTTGCTACCCGCAACGTGCAGGACGCGAGCAATCAGTTGCGCGAGTTTGCCGTCGCCGAGAAGCGCCGAGGTGGGAAATTTGTGGATGGGGATTTGGTCCAGGATCTGGCAGGCAGCGGCAAGTGGTTCGATGAACACGGCCTTTTCGTCGGAAATCCTTGCCGGAATCGGATGGAGATTTTCAAGAGGCAGGGCAAGATATTCGGCGAACGCTCCGTCGTGAGTCACAATTCCAAGCACGGTGCGCTTGGCGCAGTGGGTCTTCAAGCCACGGCGGCAGAATGCGCAGAGGGGTGTATACGCGTAAGCAGAGCAGGAAATATTGATTTCTCCCGCGACGCGTTTACCTATCCAACGCTTTCGCAATGCTGACGAAACTCCTGCGACTTCGACGACCTCTCCAACAAATTCATGGCCAGGAACGCCTCGAAAGTGATGATAGCCGCGCAGAATCTCGATGTCGGTATTGCAAATCCCTGCCAGGCGGACACGAATGAGCGCCCAGCGCGGGCGCAGTTTCGGTAACGGTTTGTGAATGAGTTTGAGATTCTGCCGGACTACAGTGAACGCCAACATAAAAGCAGTATGAAGTCCCTTAGCGTAATACGGCAACCAGAGACTCAGCAAGGATAGGCTCTTGCTCCGGGAAAACGGTGCGCAAATCCAGGAGCAGGCAATCGTCCTCGATACGAGCAATCACTGGGATTCCCGCCGGGCCATTGCGCAGGCGAATTTCCAGATCTGCAGCAGAATGGCGCGGACTGGTGATGCGCAGCAGTTTCGTGGGAAGTGACTGGGCGGGAGTAGAACCGCCGCCAACAAGAGAAAGGCCATCGGTCAGTTCGACGCGAGCGCCATGCTCGACGGGAGTTCGTGGAAGCGAATCCACCAGTTTTTTGGCGCGTTGCGTAAGTTCTTCAACGGAAGCGCGGATCATCCTCTGCGCCGGAATTTCGTTCCAGGCCGCGCGCAAATAGGCACGCAACGTCGCTTCCATCGCCGTGATTGTGAGCTTGTCTATACGCAAGGCGCGGAATAAGGGATGGCGGCGTACTTTCGCGACCAGTTCCTTCTTGCCGGCAATGATGCCCGCCTGCGGACCGCCGAGAAGCTTGTCTCCGCTGAAAAGCACAAGCGAGAAGCCCGCTTCCACACTGGCGCGCGCAGTAGGCTCTTCAATTCCGACGGTCGAGAGATCGACGAGGCAGCCAGAGCCAAGGTCTTCGACTACCGGCACCCCGCGGCGGGCGCCAAGAGCGATCAGTTCCGAGACGTTCGGCTTTTCGGTGAAACCGGTCACGGTGAAATTGGAAGGATGCACGCGCAGGAGCAAGCGGGTGTGCTCGCCGATGGCATTTTCGTAATCGGCAATCCTTGTGCGGTTGGTGGTGCCCACTTCGCGAAGCATCGCGCCGCTTTGCTCCATGATTTCCGGAATGCGGAAACCATCACCGATTTCGATCAATTCGCCTCGCGAGACAATCACTTCACCGCCGCGGGCCAGAGCGGCCAGGATAAGAAGAACGGCGGCGGCACAGTTGTTAACTACAATCGCGGATTCCGCTCCTGTCAAGCGCTCGATCAGCCGCGAGAGGTGCACGTCGCGCTTTCCGCGAGCTCCGACGGAGAGGTCGTATTCCAGGTTGGAATATTGCGTGGCGGAATGCCCTAATTCCTCGATAGCCGACGGAGTGAGTGGAGCACGGCCGAGATTCGTATGCAGGATGACACCCGAAGCGTTGATCACCGGGCGAAGCGAAGGGGTGAGCTCCGTTTGCACCAGGCGTAAGATGCGTTGTTCGAGGGCCTCGGGAACAGCAGAGGATTCGTCAACCCCCTTTTCCGAGATAATCGCTCGCCTTACCTGGTTCAGAACTTCACGAACAGTGGACACGGCATAGCCACGTTCCACGGTGTTGCAAAGCGCGGCCACCCGCGGGCGAAGCAACATCTCGTCCACGGAAGGAAGCTGGCGCAAGAGAGTAGTTTGGTCCACAGACGGGGCGCGTTTGGCAGGATTGGACATGGCGTCATTTCATCATAGGGGCGCAGCACCTGCAATTGCGCAGATTCTCCCATCTGGCCGTTGGTACAGCAGCTTGACCCGCAGTGCGGTGCCCGATGCGCCGCCGAAACGTTCTTCCCGGTTGACTCGCGCAGAGACGGCTCCTAGGATGTGGGTTCGAGGCTATCCACGCCATGGCCACCATTGACGAAGAACTGGCACAAATGGAGCGCGATATCCGCCAGTTGAAAATCGAATATGACATGTTTTTTGGAGGCGGCAGAAAGCGTCCGCCAACCGAAGTCGAGTGGCGCATCGAGTTGCTCGTGAAACGGTATGCCGAACGAGCTGGGGAACTGAAATACGGCCAACGGTTTCGTTTCAACAATCTGACCCAAACCTACGCGAAGTATAAGGACATGTTCCGCAAGCGCATGGCGCAACGCGAGGAAGGCAAAGTCGACCGGCATTTCGGGGCAGCCGCCAGAGCGATTGAAGCGGAACGGGCGAAAGCGCAAGCCGCGGCGGCACAAAAGGAACCAGCCGCAGCCGACGTGAAAGGGTTCCGTATGGTCTGTTCCGAGCCGGAAAAAGAGCCGGAGAAGGTCGACAAGCTGTTTGAAGCATTCCTACAGGCCAAGCAGCAAGCCGGCGAAGAGACCAGCAAGGTAACGCGTGCCGGGTTCAATGAGTTTGTCCGCAAAAAAACAAAAGACCTGCAGAACAGTAAGAATTGCCGCGACGTTGAATATGTCGTCGAGACTGTGGATGGCCAGGTCAAACTGAAAGCCCTCGTAAAATCTTAGCGCAGTGCTTCAACTCTGGAGTTTTCCCACAACCCTCCGCTTTTCGAAACTCCTCGCCTCCGCGTAGACTAGGAGGTTCAACTATCGCTGGAGGACTACATGGCTGTAGAGCGGGCGCTGCTGAGCGTGTTTGATAAGACCGGGATCGTGGAATTCGCCAGGAAACTGGCTGAATTAAAAATCGAAATATTGTCCACTGGCGGCACAGCGAAACTTCTGCGAGCAGAAGGTATTCCGGTCAAGGATGTATCGGAGTTCACGGGCTGGCCGGAAATGCTTGGCGGACGCGTGAAAACGCTGCATCCCAAGGTACATGGCGGGCTGTTGTACCGGCGGAATCACACCGAAGACCAGAAACAAGCTAAGGAGCACGGGATCGCGCCGATCGACTTGGTGGTCGTGAATCTGTATCCCTTCGAAGAGACCGCGGCGAAAGCGTATCTGCCAGCCGAAGAACTGGTGGAAAACATCGATATTGGTGGCCCGACAATGTTGCGATCTGCGGCAAAGAATTTTGAAAGCGTCGCGGTTGTGACGGATCCCGCAGATTACGAGCGTGTGGCGACGGAACTGGAGGCCAATCGCGAGACGTCACTAGGGCTCCGGCTGGAGTTGGCGCGCAAAGTGTTCGCCACAACCTCGCGCTACGACGGGCTCATCACGATGAACCTGGAGCGGCTAAGTTTGCTGGGCGACAAACTGGAAGTTCAGCCGAAACCGGCCTTACCGGAACGCGTGCATCTGGCTCTGCGGCGCAAACAGGAACTGCGTTACGGCGAAAACCCGCATCAATTGGGCGCGTTGTATGTTTCTGCCGGACGTCCACCCGAAGGCCTGGGCGCCGCAAAACAATTGCAGGGAAAAGAACTGTCGTACAACAACTATGTGGATCTGGAAGCAGCGCGGAGCACCGTGGCGGAATTTGACCGTCCGGCCGCGGTGATTATCAAGCACAACAATCCGTGTGGCGTGGCGGAACAAAAAACGCTGCTGGATGCCTATACGAAGGCGTTTGCGTGCGATCCGCTGTCCGCGTTTGGCGGGGTGCTGGCCTTTAATCACATCGTGGATGCGGTGACGGCGGAAGCAGTGGCGAAGCTGTTCGTGGAGTGCATTGTGGCTCCGGGATTTGCGGACCGGGCGCAGGAGATTTTGGCGACCAAGAAAAATCTGCGGCTGCTGGTGTTGCCACACGGCGGCCTGGACCACGACCGGGAACTGCAGTTGAAGCGGATTCTTGGCGGAGTGCTGGTGCAACAGCCAGACCTGGGCAGCTTGAAGAATACGGAACTGAAGGTGGCTACAAAACGCGCGCCAAGTGAAACCGAACTCGCGGACCTGAAGTTTGCGTGGAAGGTGTGCAAGCACGTGAAGTCCAACGCCATCGTGTTTGCCAAGGACGGCGCGACACTAGGCGTAGGCGCAGGACAGATGAGTCGCGTGGATTCCGTGAAAATTGCGGTGGCCAAAGCGCAGAGGTCATTGCAGGGCACGGTGGTTGCGTCCGACGCATTCTTCCCCTTCCCTGATGGCGTGGAAGAAGCCGCAAAAGCCGGGGCCACGGCAGTCATTCAACCCGGGGGATCCGTGAAAGATCCGAACGTGATTGCCACGGCCGACCGTTTAGGGATGGCGATGCTCTTCACGGGCATGCGGCATTTCCTACACTGACAAATCAAGAAGTGGAATTCAGGGCGAACCATGCCAGTGGGATGGGTGGAGAGGAGTAAGCGGAGAAGATGCAGGCGGGATTCCGTGCCGAGAGCCGCGAAGCGGTCCGCGGAACGAGCAACGAGGAGAGCGTCAAGTTTCGGATTATTTCGATGATTGTAGAATTACAGTAATAAGCAACCCTTTCTTTTTCGCAACCGTTTCTTCTCCCTCCACATCCTATCCTTGGGAGCCATGTTGACCCTGCGCAACCGCCTTCTTTTCGCTTTTGACCCCGCTTCTGCTGCATGGGATACTTCAGTTCCTGGACTTTTATGAAGCTAATATACGTTGGATTCACTATTGTTCTGGCGGGCTTGACTGTGGTTCCAGGCTTTTGCCAAAGCACGTCAACTGATCCATTTGTGCCCGCTGGCAATAAGGGCGGCGACAAAATGACGCCGCGCGCCGACGCTTATTTCAACTTTACGATGGGACATCTTTACGAACTTCAGTACGAGCAGACAAGCCAGCCGGATTACGCCTCCAAAGCGATTGAAGCCTATAAAAAGGCATATGCGCAGGATCCCAAGTCTCCCATCATCGGGGAGCGGCTCGCGGAAATGTATTGGAAAGCGCAACGGGTGCGGGATGCGGTTAACGAAGCCAACGAAATTCTGAAGCATGATCCGAACGACCTGGCGACACACCGGCTCCTGGCCAGGATTTATCTTCGCAGCCTTGGCGACATCAATGGATCGAGCGTGCAGACGGAAATGGTCGTGAAGGCCATCGGAGAATATGCAGAAGTCCACCGGCTCGATCCCAGTGATCAGGAAGCATCCTTGTGGCTCGCGCGGCTGTATCGTTTGCATAACGAACCGGACAAGGCCGAGCAAGTCCTTCGAAA
Organism: Candidatus Acidiferrales bacterium; assembly: GCA_963775865.1. Lineage (GTDB taxonomy): Bacteria > Acidobacteriota > Terriglobia > Acidiferrales > UBA7541 > Acidiferrum. Next base: position 150,570 of record CAVZKU010000007.1, read on the forward strand.
GATGCTCCAGGATGATCCCGGCAATGAGGCGGCGATTGAACAGTTAACACAGTTGCTCCTTGACGGAAATAAGGCGGATGAAGCTATTCAATTGCTGGAAGGCATGAGTGCGCATTCTTCGTCGGCCACCGTCTTTGATCTGCTCGGTGACGCCTACACCCAGACCCACGATTACGCGAAAGCCGAGGCGGCGTACCGCAAGGCAGTAGAGATGGATCCTTCCGAACTGAGCCACCTGCGGGGCTTGGGTCAGACGCTGCTGACCGAAGAAAAATATTCAGATGCCCTCGAGGTGTACCAGAAGCTGGCGGATTTGATGCCGGACGATCCGGACAATTACTTGCGCATCGCGCAGATCTATCGCGAACTCCACCAACTGGACAAGGCGGAAGAGAATTTGGTGAAGGCGCAGCAAGTGAACCCGGGCAGCCTGGAAGTCCTGTACAACAAGGCAATGATTTATGAGGCGCAGGGCCGGTATGATGATGCGATTCGCGTGCTTTCGGACGCCATCACCGGTGTAAAGTCCCAATCCACCGTTTTGCCCTCACGGCGGCGCTCGCTTTCGGTTCTGTATCAACAGCTCGGCATGCTGTACCGCGATGTACAAAATTACCAAGCCGCGATTTATACCTTCCAGGAATTAGGCCACCTGGGCGATGAGGAAGATCATCGCGCACGGCTCTTGATTATGGACACGTACCGACAGGCAAAGGACATGCCGAAAGCTCTGCAGGCCGGCCGCGAAGCCATGGCCAAATATCCGAATGATGAAGCGATCAAGTCCAGCATGGCTCTTTTGTTGGGAGAGAATCAGCAGACAGACGAAGCGGTGAAGCTGTTAGAGACAGACCTGAAAGGGACCGCCGCGGACCGCGATACGTACTTGAACCTTTCGCAAGTGTACGAACGGGGCCGTCGGTACGCGGATGCGGAGCAAGCTGCGCGCAAGGCGGAATCGTTCGCTTCCGAGCCCCACGACAATGAGACCGCGTGGCTGCTGCTCGGCGCTGTCTATGAACGGCAGAAACAGTTCGACAAAGCGGAAATCGAATTCAAGAAGGTGCTGGACGTAAATCCCAAAAATGCTCAGGTGCTGAACTACTATGGCTACATGCTGGCGGATCGCGGCGTGCGCCTGGAAGAAGCGCAAGACCTGGTCCAGCGTGCGGTAGATCTTGAACCGTTCAATGGCGCCTACCTCGACAGCTTGGGCTGGGTTTATTACAAGCAGAACAAGCTGGACGAAGCCGAAATAACACTGAGAAAAGCCGTCGAGCATGAGCCGCATGACCCGACCATCCGTGAGCATCTAGGCGATACGTATGCGAAACAAGGCCGCATGGATCAAGCGGCGATCGAATGGGAAAAATCTCTCAACGAATGGCGCCGCTCCTTGCCTGCCGACCTGGAAAGCGATAAAGTCGCGGAAGTCGAGAAGAAGCTGAACCAGGTGAAGCACCGCGTGGCGCAGAAAACACCGACCACCGACGCCAAACCCTAACTGAGTGCATGCGAGAAATTCGAATCCCAGCGTTCGCCAAAGTAAATCTGCGTCTGGACGTGCTCGGGAAACGCGCGGATGGGTATCACGAGCTGCGCACTATTTTCCACACCGTGACACTGCATGACATGCTGCGGTTTCGCCCGAAACGCGGGCCCGGCATCGAACTGCAAATCCAAGGCAATCCAAAGCTTTCAGAAGAGGCCGCGGAAAAGAATCTGGTGTATCGCGCGGTAGACGCGTTGCGCCGCGAACTGAAGATCCGACCTGGCGTCGAGATTCTCTTGCAGAAGAAGATTCCAGCTGGTCGCGGGCTTGGCGGCGGGTCGAGTGATGCCGCAGCCGCGCTTATGGGGTATCTGCAATTCACCCGGAAGAAGTTGCCTGCGACTCGGCTCCTGGAGATTGCTTCGGGGTTGGGGGCGGACGTGCCATTTTTTCTGTTGGGAGGGCGAGCCTTGGGCGTCGGAAAAGGGGATGAGATTTATCCCCTGCCGGACATTCCCAAACTCAACCTGCTCATTGTGTCGCCAAGCGAGATCCATGTGCCGACGCCGGATGCTTACCGGTGGTTGCATGCCCCGGAATTGGCTTCGTTGACAAAATTCGCCGCGACCCATAAACTATGTGAGTTCTGTGCTCTGTGCTGGAGTGCGCAGGGAGAGCGCCTCTCGAACGATTTCGAAGCGGCGGTTTTCCGGCGCCACCCCCGACTGGATCGAACCCGGCGGGCGTTACTCCAGGGAGGGGCGTCAGAAGCCTTGCTGGCTGGTAGCGGTTCGGCGGTGTTTGGAGTATTCCCGAGCCCAGCAAAGGCGCGCCGAGCCGTTGTCGGGTTTCCGCACGATCAGACCTTCGTCTGCGAAACAATTTCGCGGAGCAGGTATGCGCGAAAGATGAAAAGCGCGATGGTTGTGTAGCCTGCAACGCCTTCCGGTTTCTGACTCGTTTCCATCTGATTCACAGTTTCGGCACTGTCACGGATTTGGTGTCATCGCAGAGCGGTGGCACAGGTGAATGCCTCGTGAACGACGAGCGATTCAAGATTTTCAGTGGGACTGCGAACCCGGTGCTTGCGGAAGACATCTGCAAGCATCTGAATGTTCCGTTGGGCAAAGCGCTGCTGGGCCGGTTCAGCGACGGCGAAATTTATTTTCAGATTTTGGAGAATGTGCGGGGCGCGGATGTGTTTGTGGTGCAACCCTGCTCCTATCCGGTGGATAACCACCTGCTGGAGTTGTTGTTGATGATTGATGCGTTCAAGCGCGCGTCGGCATGGCGAATCACGGCCGTATTGCCGTATTACTGCTATGCGCGGCAAGACCGCAAGGACAAGCCGCGCGTCCCGATCTCAGCGAAGTTGGTGGCGGACCTGCTGGAAACGGCGGGGGCCAGCCGGGCGCTGACCTTGGACCTGCACGCGCCACAGATTCAAGGATATTTCGACGTGCCTGTGGATCACTTGTACGGCTCGCCCGTGCTGGTGGATTATTTCCGGCACAAGAAATTGCCGAATCTGACGGTGGTCTCGCCGGACGCGGGTGGCGTGGAACGCGCCAGGGCGTTTGCAAAGAAACTGGACGCGCCACTGGCGATCGTGGACAAACGCCGCGTGGACCTGGATGTTACCGAAGTGATGAACCTGATCGGTGACGTCAAGGGGCGCAGCACGCTGATCGTCGACGACATCATTGACACAGCGGGAACGCTGGTGAAAACGGCCGATGCGCTGATTCGCGAGGGGGCAACGCAGGTTTATGCGGCTTGCACCCATGCGATTTTCTCCGGGCCGGCGGTGGACCGCATCGAGAATTCGAAGATCACGGAAGTGGTGGCGACGGATTCGGTGCCCGTTTCCGAAGCGGCGCGGAAATTGAAGAAGGTGAAAATCCTGAGTGTTGCGGATCTGCTCGCCCGCGGCATTCGCTCGATTCATGAGGAGACGTCCATCAGCGAGCTGTTTATTTAATTAGTCCGGCGAAGTTTGCGCCGGAAGAGATTCCAGGGAAGGAAAGAAGCTATGGCTCAGATTATTGTTCAAGGCGAGCCTCGCACGTTGCGGGGCAAGAATGAAGCGAGGCGTTTGCGAGTGACCGGAAACGTTCCCGCAACGCTGTACGGAGGGAAGGGAGAAGCCCTGGCCCTTGCGGTAAACACCAAGCAGGTAACGGCCATTCTGAAGTCGGAGACCGGGCACAACACCTTGTTCCAGGTGGATTTCGGCGGCAAGCAAGAGCCGGCGATCGTGAAGGACTGGCAAGTGGATCCTGTCAGCGGCCAGCTGTTGCACGTGGATCTTCTGCGAGTGGCGATGGACGTCCGCATGAAGGTGAAAGTGCCTGTGCACACCTTTGGCGAGCCTTCAGGCGTGAAGGTGCAGGGCGGCGTGTTCGAAGTGGTTACGCGCGAGGTGGAAGTGGAATGTCTGCCCGCGGACATCCCCACGGAATTCAAGGTGGACGTCAGCGGACTGGCGCTGAACCAGAGTTTGCGTGCGGGTGAACTGGCCATCGACAAAGCCAAGATCAAGCTGATCACCGAAGCCAATGCGGTGCTCGCGCACGTGGTGGCGCTCCGAGTCGAGGAAGAGAAGCCGGTGGAAGCGGCGGCTCCCGGAGCGACACCAGCGGAACCGGAAGTCATCAAGAAGGGCAAGAAGGAAGAGGAAGGCGAGGAAGGCGCCGAGGCTGGGCGGAAAAGCCGGAAAAGCCGGAAAAGCCGGAAAAGCAAGAAAAGAAGAAGTAATTCTTTTTCGCGCGCCTCATTGCAATTTTCTATGCGGCTCATTGTTGGCCTCGGCAACCCGGGCCCGGAATATCAGTGGACGCCGCATAATCTCGGTTTCCTTGCGGTGGATGAACTTGCGAACCGGGGGCAGATCCGGGTGGAGCGCCCGGAAGCGCAGGCGCTCGTAGGACTCGGGAAAGTGGCTGGGCAAGAAGTGATCCTTGCCAAGCCCCAAACGTACATGAATCTCAGCGGGAATTCCGTGGGCCGGCTGATGGACAAGTACGAACTGGAACCTGCGGACCTGCTTTTGATGTTCGACGAGCGGGACTTGCCTTGGGGCATGATCCGCATCGGAGAACGCGGCAGTCCCGGGACGCATAACGGGGCGAAATCGGTGACCAGCGCGGTGGGAACGCAGGAATTCGCGCGGTTGCGGTTGGGATGCGGGCCCGATCATCCCGTGGGAGATCTGGCGGCCTATGTTTTGCGGCCGATGAAGAAGGGTGAACTGGAAGTCGCGGCAGAAATGCTGTCTAGCGCAGGCGATGCCGTGGAGATGATCTTGACCCAGGGCATGGGGGCCGCGATGAATAAGCATAACCGGCGGATCCCGCCGGCGGAAGAGAAGTAATGGCGCAAATTAGTCGCCAGTAGTTCGAAAATATTTCCGGGCCGAACGCCCGGAGCAGGAAGAGAAGAAACGAGGTCATTATGGAAGAGCGTTTGTACGATTTGGTCTTTATCGTTCGTCCGGCCACGCCGGAGGAGGAAATTAAGAAGGTCCTCTCCACGTTGGAGCACGCCTGTGCGGAGAAGGGCGCGAAGATTGAAAAGGCGGAAACCTGGGGCACGCGCAAGCTGGCGTACAAGGTGATGAAGCACCGCGAAGGAATTTACTTCTATCAGCAAGTGCGGACAGCGCATGGCGAGCTGCTGCACGAGTTGGAACGGCGGCTGGGCGTATTGGACGCCGTCATCAAGTATCAGACCGTGCGTCTGGATGAAGATCTGAAGCGCCAGAAGAAGCTGGTGCACAAGCGGGAGCAACGGGCGGCGCGCCGTCCGCGCCGTGCGGCTGCGCCGGCTCCTTCTGCAGCGCCGGTAGCCGAGCAGAACACGCCCGCAGGCTGAGTGACACGAATTTTCGAAACAGTTTGGGTTGCACCGCTCCGCTGCGAATGCCCGGGGCGACATCGGAAAGGTAGGAAGGTATGTCAGAGGAACAGAAACAAGGTCAGGCTCCTGCGCCGACCGCTCCCCGCGAAGGCGGGGAAAGCGCGCATGCGGCACCCAGTGCTCCGAGTGGACAGGGCGGACAAGGGGGCCCAGGTGCACATCGCCGCGAAGGAGGGCATTCGGCAGGAGGGCGTCGGGAAGGCGGTCCCGGTGGAGGCCGACGAGAAGGTGGCCCGGGCGGAGGTCCCGGAGGCCCGGGCGGACCCGGTGGCCCACGGCGTGGCAAGCGTCAGTATTTTCGGAAGAAGAAGGTGTGCAAGTTCTGTGTCGAGAAGATGGACTTCATCGACTACAAACGCGCGGATATTCTTTCGCAGTTCGTGCAGGAGCGCGGAAAAATATTGCCCCGGCGCATGACCGGTGTCTGCTCGCGGCACCAGCGCTGGCTCGGTGTGGCCATCAAGCGGGCCCGTAACATCGCGCTGCTGCCATTTGCCGGCAGTGCTGCTGGAACACAGGCGCCTCGCGCCGTTGAGGCCCCGAAGGCCTAAGGAATCGAAAGGGAGCTAGGGATCGAACATGCAGATCATTCTTCAAGAAGACGTTGAAAAGCTCGGGCACCGCGGCGACGTGGTCACCGTGAAGCCCGGCTATGCCCGCAATTTTTTGCTGCCCAAGAAACTTGCCGTCGAAGCGACACCCGGTAATACGAAGGCGCTGGAACGCATTCGGGGCGCTTTGGCAAAGAAAACAGCCACGGAGCTGGATGCCGCCAAGAAGCAGGCGGAGTTGCTGAATGGCGTGTCTCTCAAGTTCACGCGGAAGACTGGCGAGAACGACCAGATGTTTGGTTCGGTGACCAGCGGCGACATCGCGGATGGATTGAAGGCCCAGGGATTCAGCATCGACAAGCGGCAAGTGCAGATCGGCGAACCGTTGAAGACCCTTGGGGAGTTCCCGGTGACCGTGAAAGTGTTCCGGGACGTGACCGCCGAGATCAAGGTACAAGTGGGAAAAGAAACCTAAACTTTCGAGCTCACTGAAATTTCAACCGGGGCACGGTTTGCGTGCCCCTTTTTTATTTCTGGGGCGAGGTAAATTTTTCGGCTACCGCTTCCACCTCTTCCCGCTTCCAGGTTCCACCGGAAAGATTGGTGACCAACGCCACGACAACGTGAGTGTCGGGATAGAGGATCAGTTGCGAGGTGCCACCCACGGAACCGCCAGAATGCTCGAACGTCAACTTCCCCGAATGAGACTTGTGAATGAACCACCCAAGGCCATATTCGATAGGCTCGCCCGCCTTCGTTTTTTGGGGTGTAAACATGATTTTCAGCGTTTCTGGTTTCAGAAAACCAGGTTGAAACATGGTTGAGCCGAATCGCACGAGGTCTTCGGCCGTAGAAAGAAACCCTCCGCCCGCCCATTTGTAGCTGTTGTCCACGTAAGGCGCGTTTTCCTGATGGCCGTCTTTGGCCAATTCGTAAAACCGTGAACGTTGCTCAATGATTTGCGTATTTTGATCCGCCGTTGTGTGCACCAGTCCCATCGGCGTAAAGACGTGCTCTTGCATATACGCCAGAAACGGCTGGCCAGAAGCGGATTCGATTACCGCGCTCAGGAGATTGAAGCCGTAGCTGGAATAATGGAATTTGCTTCCCGGGGGGGACACAAGAGGGTCATTCTCAAAGATCTTTAAGCCCTGCAGCACGTTGTCATAGTGCCGCTGCTGGTACATCTCATCGCCCTCGTAGTGACGAATCCCTGCCAGGTGCCCCGCGACCATGCGCACGGTAATGGGGGCGCCTTTCTCCGGAAAGGAAGGCACGTATTTCTGAACGGGCGCATCCAAATCCAACTTTCCTGCTTCGACGAGTTGCATCAGCGCGGTAGCGGTGAGTGGTTTCGAAATGCTGCCAATGCGAAATTTCGTCGTGGGCCAAATGGGGACGCGCTCTTCGAGATCGGCGTAGCCAAAGCTTTCCGAGTACACGATTTTTCCGTCGACGGCCACGGCCAGCGCCAAGCCGGGTGTGCCACGGGAGATCCACTCCTTTGCTTGGCGGTCGGCCTCCTCCTTTGCTGTGGGGTAAGGAGCACCCTGCGCCGCTGGAGCGGTACCCTGGCTCTGCTTCGTTAGTGCGCACGAAATACCAACAGTTGCGCAACAGACTGCCAGCACCACACTGCTCAGCCATGCTGCTTTCCTGCGAATGTAAGTTGCGTTCATCATCGTCTCCCTGGCGGGCAGAAGTCAGACCAGAAATCTTGCCATACTCCTGAAAAAAGTTTTTCAACGTTTTCCTTCGCGATTCACAAGCAGCCGGATTGACGGGTGTGAGTGGTGGGCGCAGAATCAAATTAGAAAGTGCGGCACAGGGAACGTGCCGCCAGGAAAAAACCTCCACCCTTGCCCTAGGGCGGGAAAAGTGCTATTTATAGCGAAGGAAAAGCGAAAGCGTTGATCGGCTTGTCTGTCTGCTCACTATGCCTCCAGATTCCACACTCGAACGTCCTCTCCCGAATAACCTCGATGCCGAAAGGTCGATTCTCGGGGCTATCCTGCTGGACAACAACGCCCTGAATACCGCGATTGAGGCGCTGAAGGCCGAAGACTTTTTCCTTCTGCAGCACCGGCACGTGTTCCAGCAGATGATTGCGCTAGGCGAGGCGCAGCAGGCCATCGATCTCGTGACCCTGACGGAAGAACTGCATCGTAGGGGCGAACTGGAATCGGCGGGAGGCGCGCCGTATCTGGCTTCACTGGTCGACGGGGTGGCGCGGGTTTCGAACGTGGAGCACTACGCGCGCATCGTGAAGGAAAAAGCGATGCTGCGCAACTTGATTCACGCTACACACAGCATCCAGCAGAAAGCCTTCGAAGGAGAAGATGGAGCCGACGCAATCCTGGATGGAGCCGAATCCAGCATTTTTGCGCTTGCGGAAGACCGCGTTAAGGCGGGCTTGATTCCCATCAAGGAGATTGTCCACGACAATTTCGACCGCCTGGAAAAAATTTTCCGGGAAGGGAAGAGCATCACCGGGATTTCGACCGGCTACGGCGAACTGGATAAGCTGCTTTCCGGCTTGCAGCCCTCAGAACTCATCATTCTTGCCGCCCGGCCGTCGCAAGGTAAGACCGCGCTGGCGCTGAACCTCGCGGAAAACATCGCAATTCGCGGTGGCATGCCCGTGGCGGTGTTCAGCCTGGAAATGTCGAAGGAATCGCTGCTGCAACGCCTGGTGGCTTCCGTAGCCCAGGTCGACGGACATAAATTCCGTTCTGGCCATTTGAGTCGCGAGGACTGGAAGCGGATGACGGAAGCCCTGAGCACGATTTCTTCTGCGCCGCTGTGGGTGGATGATGCGGGGTCGACCAGCGTGCTCGAAATCGGGGCGAAGGCGCGGCGGCTAAAGCGAGATAAGGGATTGTCACTGCTTGTCGTGGATTACCTTCAGTTGATCACTGGACGTGGGCGGTTCAATTCGCGGCAGGAAGAAGTGGCGAGCATTTCGCGTGGATTGAAGGGTTTGGCGAAGGAGCTGCAAATTCCTGTGCTGGTGCTCAGCCAGTTGACCCGCGCCCCGGAACGCGACGAGCGCGGACCGCAACTTTCGGACTTGCGTGAATCTGGTGCGATTGAGCAGGACGCCGACGTCGTGATGTTTATTTACCGGCCGCACTTCTTCAACTTAAATGCCACACCGGAAGAGCGCGATATGGCGGACATCCTGATCGCAAAGCAGCGCAATGGACCGACGGACAAAGTGAAATTCGTGTTTCGAAGCCGGCTGACCCGTTTCGAAGAAGCCGCTCCAGACGCGTTTTCGCAATTTGGCGGCGGCGACGAAATGTAAATTTCAGACACAGCGCGTCAGCCAGCACACGCCGGTGATCCGTGCCTCAGCCAAGATGAAGCTGGTGATGAGGCACCGAGCTCCGGTAGATGAAAACAACTCTTTTAGAATCAAGTAGCTTCGGTACATCAGCATACCCAAACACGGAGCTGTTCGCCGCACTGCCGTTGGCCGTTGGCGTGCTTAAGTGGCTGTTGTCATTCGCGCATCGTTGGTTGACTACTTTTTGTTGCTCCGCGCGAATGCCGTACACTAGAACTTTCCGGAAAAATTCATGGCAAGAGCGAAAAAAAGTCCTGTCGATTTCATTGGCCGCCCGGTATGGGCGGAAGTATCCCTCACCGCTCTGAGGCAAAACTTTGCAGCGATTCGGGAGTACGTGAATCCGCCTTCGGAGAAACGGGAGGCGCCTCGCAAGGTTCTTTCCATCGTCAAAGGGAACGGCTACGGACACGGCGGGCCGGAAGTGTCTAAGGCACTGGAAAAGTTTGGTTCCGATTGGTTTGGGGTTGCTTCTGCCGGAGAAGGCATGGAGTTGCGCAAGATTGGTGTGCGCAAGCCGATTCTGGTGCTAGGCGGATTCTGGCCGGGTGAAGAAAAAAATCTGATCGCGCATAATCTCACACCGGCCATTCACCGTTGTGAGCATCTGGCACTTTTCGACGCGGCCGCCGCCAAGGCGCGGAAACGGCACGTCGCGATTCACTTGAAAATTGACACTGGGATGAACCGACTGGGGATTGCGCCGAGCGATATGGATTGCTTCGCGAATCAATTGACCAAGTGCAAGCATTTGGAACTCAACGGCACCTTCACCCATCTCGCATCTTCGGAGGTGCTTACCGATACACCCATGGGCCGGCAGACCGGAGAGCAGTTGGAGCGGTTTCACAAAGCCATCCAGCGCTTACGAGTTCTCGGTGTGTCTGCGGGAATCGTGCACATCGCCAACAGTGCGGCCATAGCCGCGCGCCCGGAGACCTGGGCCGACATGGTGCGCCCCGGGGCGGTTCTCTACGGCTACCACCCCGGCTTTGACCCCATGGAGAGGCGATTCGAATTTGAAGCAAAGCTCGCGCTTCGCCCGGTGATGAGCCTTCGTGCGCGTTTGCTCAACGTTCGCTCTATCGCTACCGGCGTGAGTGTGGGCTACAACGCGAATTGGGTAGCAAGGCGTCCTTCCCGCGTCGCGGTGCTCGCCGCGGGGTACGGCGACGGCATCCACCGTTCGCTGGGTAACCGCGGCACAGTGGCGATCCGCGGGCATCTTGCGCCGATCATTGGGATCGTCTCGATGGATGTGGTGATGCTGGATGTGACGGATGTTCCAGACGTGGCGATAGGAGATACCGCGACGGTGTACGGGACGGATGGAGAACACATTTATCCGGCAAATGTGGTTGCGCGCAGCATTGGCACAGTTACTTCCGACCTGATCTCTGGGGTTGGCCGCCGGGTGCCGCGCTTCTATTTGCAATAACGCTGTCCATTTCCGGCAAAGCAGTTTTCAGCGTTCTTCCCCTTGACGGAATCTTGTACCGGGGGTATACAGTTCACCGCGTTAGCTGCTCCGGCAAGAACGACCGGTGGCCAAACTCGTTCGAGCTAAGAATTTTTCGAGCGAAACGAATTCTGCCGGAATGCGGGGGAATCGTGGGCCAAGGGAAGCTGAATCACCAAACGAATGCGGTGCCGAACATCGCGTCTTATTTGGGAAATGTGTCCGACTCATCCGCCAAGACAGAGTCTAGACGCGGCTTCCTGGGACGTAATTGGGATGACTGGGCCCCTTCGGCATTCATGGATTGCCTGCGGCCGGTCTTGGCTTTCTGGTCGCCATGGTCATTCTGCTTGCGGAATTACGATTGCGACGCGCGGAGATCTGTAGGCGGCATTCAGGCCTGAGGCCTTACCCAAGTACAAGCTTCCTCGATTCGGCCCGTCGTGGATTTCTCTTCCGGGCTCAGCTTGAGGTAAACTCTCCTTTCTGCAGCCCGGACTTAAGCCGCCCAGACTCCGCTTTAGCCGAACTGCTTTCATCCTATGACTACGATTGCCGCCATTTTACCCGCTGCAGGTCTGGGCACGCGCATGGGTCACGAGATGCCCAAGCAATTTCTGGAGCTGGAGGGCGTGCCAATCGTGATTCACAGTTTGCGCCGGATCGCGACTTGCCCGCTGATCACCCATATTATTGTTGCCACCCGCGGAGAAGTCGTCGAGCGGCTGGAAGAGCGCATCCGCCAGGAGAAGTTTCACCAGCAGGTGATAGTCGTAAAGGGCGCAGATTCGAGGCAGGGGTCAGTCAGCCAGGCGCTGAAGCATATTCCGGAAGATACCGAATTGGTGGTCGTGCACGATGCCGTCAGGCCGTTCGTTACGGTGGAACAGATCACGCGCGTCATCGAGGAAGCTCGACGCTGCAAGGCGGCGATCCTGGCGATTCCTGCAATGGATACGGTGAAAGAAGTGAAGCGAGCGAGCTTACCGGAAGATGTTGCCTTGATTACCGCCACCATTCCGCGGGAGCGCGTCGTGCTGGCACAAACGCCGCAAGTGTTCGAAACGCAGCTCTTGAAACAGGCGTTTGCCGGGGCAGAAGAAGACGGTGTAAGTGCTTCCGACGAAGCAGGGCTGATCGAGCGGTTAGGGCACGAAGTACACGTTGTGCAGGGTTCGGAGCGCAACATAAAGATCACGAAACCCTCAGATATGGACCTCGCTCGCTTTTATCTCCAAGCCGAGTATAAAAAGGTATGAGCATTCGGTGCGGGATTGGCTACGATCTGCACAGACTCGCGGAAGGCCGCAAGCTGATGATCGGCGGGATCGAAGTCCCCTTTGACAAGGGACCTGTAGGTCATTCCGACGGCGATGTGTTGGCACATGCGCTTTGTGACGCCCTCCTAGGGGCGGCGGGTCTGGGCGATATCGGCACGCACTTTCCGGACAGCGACCCGAGGTGGAAGGGCGCAAACAGCCTCCTCTTCCTGGAACACGCTCGTACGTTGCTCGACGAAAAAAGGTTTGCGATCGAATATGTCGATGCCGTGGTCATTCTGGAGCGGCCAAAGTTGGGTCCGCATTTTCCAAAAATGCGGGAAGCTCTGGCCAAATCGCTCCGTGTGGGTCCGGAAAAGATTCACTTGAAGGCTAAGACCAACGAGGGCGTAGATGCCGTCGGACGGGGTGAAGCGATTGCCTGCCAAGTGGTTGCTACGCTTGCGTTGCAGCGTTGAGCCGTCTGGTGAGCCCATCGTTGTTTAGGGCGCTCCCTCAACGTTAAGAAACCCACGCTAGACTTGTCCTATGTCATCTCTTGGGCACATTCAGCCTCACCCGTCGAGAAAAAATCTCTTTTCTGGGATGGATGTGCTTGAGCTTCTGCACGAGCACAGGTGGCTTTCAAACGACCCTTCGCTCGAGCAGATCACATTTTGCGAACGAGCCGCCGCGCTCCTTGGACCGCACGCGGCTGATACTTGCGGGCTTCGAGAGCTTCTGGGACTCGTATTCCACTACGATGCAACACAGATTTTGCAAACTGTGGAAGCCCACGCAGTTCTTGCGCGCTATGGAGCCCGCGATTTGGTACGTCAGCTTGCCCTGTTCCTGCTCGAGCCTGTCCCCTTCAATTCCGACCGGTTTAAGGAGATGGTTACGTTTTTGAAAGAGAAGCTGGAACTGCGTGGGCGTGACCTTTTCCACCCGCTGCGGCTTGCTCTGGCGGGCCGCGCCGGTGAAGGTGAACTTGACCGGGTCATTCTCCTCCTGGAGGATGCGGCAGCGCTGCCATTTGCTGTTGCCGTTAAAACCGCCCGCACACGGATTTTGGAGTTTTGCGCGGCGCTCGATTGAGTAACAACACGGGAACTTTCAAGTTTCCCGGTTCAACTGTAGACTTTTCTTCCATGGATCGACTGACGGGAATTCACGCGGTTCGCGAGGCTTTGGAAGCCGGCAGCGCGTTTGACCGCATTGTGATTGCCAAGGGACGCCAGGACACACGCGTCGAAGAGATTGTGCAGCTTGCCCGGGAGCGCGGGATCGCGGTGCGCTTTGAAGATCGCGGTCAACTCGATCGATTGGCCAATACGCGGGATCACCAGGGGGTTATGGCAATTGCGGCGGCTCGCGCGGCGGCTACACTCGAAGACATCATTGAGCGCGCCAATCAATCGAAGGGACAGCGGGGGCTGATCGTGTTGCTGGACGGTGTGGAAGACCCGCACAATTTAGGGGCGATCATTCGCACCGCTCTGGCCGTTGGTGCGCACGGCGTGGTGATTCCCGAGCGTCGCGCCGCCGGCTTGACGGATACCGTGGCGCGGGCGTCGGCCGGAGCGCTGGCCCATCTTCCTGTAGCAAAAGTGACGAATCTGGCGCGGGCGATGGAAGATTTAAAGGAAGCGGGTTACTGGCTGGTGGGTTTGGACGAAGCGGGCGAGAAGAGCTACACCGACGTGGATTACACGACGCCAACGGGAATCATCATGGGTGGAGAGGGAAACGGGTTGCATGAACTGACCCGCAAGCGGTGCGATTTCGTGGTTTCTCTGCCTACCAGCGGGCCAGTCAAGTCCCTAAACGTATCTGTTGCCACAGGTGTCGTCCTATTTGAGGCATTGCGACAAAGAAGAGGCTATTCACGCGATAGGTGAAATAAAGAGTGTCACTTTGAGCGCCGCAACCGCGTGCCTCGCCCAATCTTCTCGGGAATCAAATCCAGTAGGTGTCGAGGTCGCTGAGTTTGGTTTTGCGTGCATGGGAGAGCTCCGTACACATTTCCCGTTCTGCATGCCTCAATTGCTGAGGCATTGATTTGCGCAGCAAAGGTGGCTACTTGTCGTATTTCATCAAGGAAAAAACATCGAGACCAGGCAGCTTGACGCGGCCGTTGAGGAAGCTCAGTTCCACGGCGAATGCTGCCCCATCGACCACGCCGCCGAGTGAGCGGATGAGTTGGACTGCGGCGGCGGCGGTGCCTCCGGTGGCCAGCAGATCGTCGCAAAGGAGAACGCGCTGGCCCTTTTGCACTGCGTCTTCGTGGATTTCCAGAGCATCCGTACCGTACTCCAGCGCGTACGAAACTTTTACGGCCTTCGCCGGAAGTTTTTTGGGTTTCCGCACAGGCACAAAGCCGGCGTTCAAGCGGTAGGCGAGAGCGGGAGCAAGAATAAACCCACGTGCCTCGATGCCGACCACCAGATCAATCTTGTGTCCAACATAATGATCGCAGAGCTGGTCGATGAGATCGCGGAAGCCATTTTTGTCCTTCAGTAAAGTCGTCAAATCGTAAAACAGGATTCCGGATTTCGGATAATCAGGCACTTCGCGGATTAGCTTCTTCAAGTCGTTCATGCAAACGGCTCCTCGTCAGATGGTGATTTCGATGATGAAATTGCCAAGATACTTTTCGTCCGGGCGGTCGGGCTCTTCCTGGACATCTGTCACGTGAGCGAGCATGGGCCCCTTTTGCAGCGCGATGCGCAATTGCTTCAATCGCTCGGGAGTACTGATGGCAAACACCTCGACGCTGCCATCGCGGCGGTTGCGAACATAGCCATGCACTCCCAGTTTGCCGGCGACATGCTCGACGTAATTGCGATAGCCGACTCCTTGCACACGCCCAGAGACAATGTACCGGCGAGCCAAAACATTCTGTCTCACAGTGCATTCAGTTTAGCAAACAGAATGGAATTTTCTTAAGCGGGAGAATTTCGCGCAAGAAGCTGTACCGCCCTGAGAATGAGGATGTAGAATGGCGCACAAGGCGGCTGGAGAGTCGCCAAGCTGCATCTAATGCAATATGGCCGACAACGATTCCAGTACTTACTGCAGTCTCCCACCTCTTCTGGTCTTTAGTCTGGCCATAGGGTTGTCTCTCCTTGGCGCTCCTGTGCTGTTCGCGCAGGAAAATGCTCCAGGCCCTTTGGAGCCGCCGCCCGAACATCACGTGACTCGCATCGAGGGTGTGCCGGAGCCTATCGCGCCACCTTCGCTTCCTCCGATGGAGATTATTCAAGCATTCTCCAAAAAGGAGGAGACCTATCAGGCCACGCGGCCACAGTTCGCGTATCGAAAGACGATCCGCATCCAGGAATTCGGCCCTGACGGCAAGCCCATGGGAGAGTTTACGGCAATGTATGATGCCGTTCGTTCCGGGGATGGAAAGCTCTACGAAAAGGCGATCGCGGCGCCGGAATCCACTCTCCAGTATTTGTCGTTTGAACCGGAAGACGCCCAGGCATTGACGCATGTTCCCGCGTACCCCGTGACGGCCGGCCAGCTTTCCAAGTACGACGTGAAATATCTCAATACCGAAAAGATTGACGAGGTGGACTGTTACATTTTCCAGGTTTCTCCAAGAACTTTAGACCGCCAGCACCCACTCTTCGACGGCGTCATCTGGGTAGACCAGAAATACCTGGAAGTGGTGAAGACCTACGGCAAGTGGGTTACCGATCTGGGCGAAGTGCACCCGCCCACACTGCCCTTCACCATGTTCGAAACCTACCGGGAAAATGTCGATGGGAAATACTGGTTTCCGGATTATTCGCGCGCTGATGGAATCTATAAGATGAAAGATCGCGACATCCCTATCCGTGTAACGATCAAATGGACCAACTTCAAACCTTTTTCCGCGGTAGTTGCTACGCCCACTTCACCGGCATCTCAGCCACCCGCGCCTGCGGGTCCGCCAAGTCCCAAGCCCTGATTGCCGACACGACAGACGATCCGGTGACCCGTACCGGCTAACCCCTTCGTCTGGCTTCCTCCGCAAGGGTTGCCAGCAGCAGCGGCAGATCAGCCAGTTTTTCCAGGAGAAACTCTGGTTTTGCCGCCCGCAAACGCTTCTCCGTCGGGAAAGGACTTAAAACCGCGATAGCCCTCATGCCGACGGCGCGGGCCATCTCCAGATCTTCGGGCGTGTCGCCGACGTAAACGCAGTCCTCTGCTTGCAAACTCATTTGCTGTAGAGCCATGCGCAGGGGAGCAGGGTGTGGCTTCTTCTCTGGCGTATCACCCCCACAGACCCGGGCGCGAAAGGTGCGAGTCAGGTCGAATTCCCGCAACTGGCGGGTTACCCTTGCCCTGTCTCCACTCGTGACCAAACCCAAGGTGTGACGTCGCGCTAAGCGTTGGAGAACCCGCCGGGCCCCAGTCACCAATTTTGAGGGATGTTTCGCGTAGTGGTTTCGCCACAGGTTGTCCGCCTTGGACCAATGTTCTTTAGGAATCCCCGCCGCGCGGTAGACCGTATACCAGTCGGGGGAATAGTGGAGCTCCAGCTCCTTAAGTCCCCAACCCAGGCCGAGTTCCCGGAACATTTCAAGATACGCTTGGGAGTCGGCTTGGTAGGAGTCGATGAGTGTGCCATCCCAGTCAAACAGGACGCCTGTAACGGGGTGTCTTGCCCTCATGCAGGAAAGATTAACAGAATCGGCCAACGCATTCGTCTTCCGCGCTGGCCAGGTTAGTCCGCCGGAAGCCAAGTAG
Organism: Candidatus Acidiferrales bacterium; assembly: GCA_963775865.1. GTDB lineage: Bacteria > Acidobacteriota > Terriglobia > Acidiferrales > UBA7541 > Acidiferrum. Next base: position 167,338 of record CAVZKU010000007.1, read on the forward strand.
GGATGTGATCGTCGCGGTCAAAGGCAAAATCGTCGAAACTGGCGGCAATTCCGTGCCATCCCGGCATGTTTGCCGCTTCAGCGCGCTGCACGCGGGCTTTGGTGGAAACCACGACGTTTCCATAGCCGAGTGGCCGGCTAACCAGAACAATGTCCAGCTCAATTTCGGTGCCGGGCGTTAATAGTTTCGGACACAAAAAGAAAACCCCCGAAGAGCTGATATCCCGTGTGACGAGCGTCACAGGGAACTCTTCCTTTACGCCGGAGACGCTCCGTAATTTCAGTGGTAGCCTTAGGGCCGCCCTCGGCCGTTCCCGCTGCTCGAGATGGACTCCGACTGCATGCGTCGGCACACGCACGAAGCGCTTCGGTTGGGGATTGCGGAGCAGCGGCATGACCCGTAGCTTCGGGGTCGGCGGTGGCACAAGTGCGGGCGCGGTTTTCGCCGTCGAGTCCGACTGTTTTGGCAAATTCTCCCAAGCTATAGCGCGGTTGCTGGCACTCATCTCGCCCCTCAGAGAGATGAAACAAGAAATAGCCCCACTGCGGTGGTTCCATTACTCTGCCGTGCTGATTCCCGGTAATACGTGTAAAGATGTTGGGCAGCCAACATGCCATTCCATAAGGGTACCTGTCAACCTGTGGAAAACGGAGGAAGTGTCCTAAATTGAAACACTTGGTAATGGTACTTGTCCTTCGCGTTTTCTTTGTACCCTCGAAAAAAGCCGCATTTTTTTCCGCGCGAAAGGGAAGAGCGACAAGTTTAGCGTCCGAAATCGGATAGATTGGTGTTTTCTGTCGCTGTAGTCTAAGGCCATGATGACGCATCTGCAAAATTGCTCTCCATCAGCCATCTCCGAGAAAGCAGCAGAGCGCTACTGGCAAGCCACATTGCACCGCGACGTCCGCGCGGATGGCTCCTTCTTTTTCGCCGTGCGCTCCACGCAGATCTATTGTCGGCCGTCCTGTCCAGCGCGGCGCCCCTTGAGGCGGAACACCATCTTCTTTCGCACGACGCAGGACGCCGAGAGACACGGATTTCGTCCCTGCCGACGATGCCGCCCGAAGCAGACGGATTCAGCTACGGTGCTGGTGCAGCGAGCTGCAGCGGTGCTGGCCAATACACGGGATGAACCTCTGCGTCTTGGTTCGCTGGCGGCGCTGGTGAACTCGACTCCCGTGCAGTTGCGGCGGGCCTTTCGCCGGGCAACCGGACTTTCCCCGAAGGAATTTGAGCAAGCATTCCGCCTTTCACGTTTCAAGAGCCTGCTGCGAGATGGCAACAACGTGACCGAAGCACTTTACGCATGCGGCTATGGGTCATCCAGCCGGTTGTACGAGAAAACGAATGCGCAATTGGGTATGACGCCGGCGTCATACCGAAAAGGAGGAGATGGTATGAGAATCGGATACACAGTAGCGAATACCTCGTTGGGGAAGGTGCTGGTGGCGGCCACGCAACGCGGTGTCTCCGCAGTTTATCTGGGAGAAAACGAAAAGGACCTGGTGCAGGAATTGCGCAAGGAATATGCGAAGGCAGAGATTGTGCGCGCCGGGGAAGAAAACGAAGCCTGGCTGAAAGAAATTGTGCGCCGCGTGGAGGGAAATACCCCCAGGGTGGAGCTGCCTCTCGATGTGCAGGCGACAGCATTTCAACGCAGGGTATGGCAAGAACTGCAGAAAATCCCGCGAGGGACAACTCGGACATACACCCAAGTGGCGAAATCACTGGGAAAGCCGCGGTCCGTGCGGGCAGTGGCAAGGGCTTGCGCGACAAACCCAATTTCCATTGCGGTGCCATGCCATCGCGTGATTCGCAGCGACGGCTCCCTGGCGGGATACCGGTGGGGGCTTTCGCGTAAGGAGAAATTGCTGAAAAGAGAAGCAGCGTCCGTCTAGCGACGGTCAGCTATGTTTTTCGACCTTGGTGCCTTTGGGCCAGTCGGGTTTAAACTTGCCGTCACCGAGCTTTAGATTCTTCATTGCCTTGGTGTACCGCACCAGTAGGTAGTCGCCAGAGCCCGCTTCCAGGAATTTTTGCTGAACCGGAAGCCAAGAAGCTTCGTCCACCCAAATCAGCACTTTCGAAATTTGCTTCTTCTGTTCATCGGACTTGGGAATCAGTTCCAGGATAGCGGACTTGCGACCCTCCATTTCTTCTTCGCCAGTGAGGGTGACCTCATAGTTCTTCTTCAGAGTTTCGGTGCGCGTGCCAAAGCCGAGAGCCAGATACTGGTCAACCATGGCGCGGTTCTTGCCGATATTGATTTCCTCAACGCGATTGATCTTGGGAGTATAAATATAGAGATTATCGCCATTGCGGAGAATCGTACGCGGATCGGGTGACTGGAAATCGATCCGCACCTTGGAATCTCGGCGTACGAAAATCTCGCCGGTCTCCGTGGAAGTATCTTGCACCACGGCAGTGTATTTGAGGTGCTCAATCGCTGCGGTCAGCGACTTAAAATCCTCGGCGGAGTGATCCATCATGGAAAGTACGTATTCCAGAGTGAGCTTTCCCGACGCCTGATTGCTGCCGAACGCGTTCAGTTCGGCCAAAGCAGTACACAGCACCATCAATAAGAGAAGTGAGCGGAGTTTTCTCAAAGCAGCCCCTAAGGCTCAAATCATCAGCCTTTGTTCCCCCGAAGAAATCGTAACATAACGACGAAAGAGCTGCCCTCCGCGGGAACGATCATTGACAGGCGCCGTCGTCCACGAATTGTCTGGCCGACGCCATGGCAGACAGGGAGTGACCGCAGGCCAAAAGTTTCTGATCCAGTGGATCTGATTGCAAAGAGTTTGGATCGATGTAATTCATGGACTTGGTCATACCCACATATTTATCGTTCAAACTCTTCATGGTATTGAACTCGTTGATGAGGACCGGATACGCGCTCTTGTCTGAGTCCGTGTTGATCGCCACGGCAGCGAGGCGCAACGAATCCTGAGCTTGTGCCTGATACGTATCGAGCCAACCGGTGCCCAGAGGCACGCCACGTTCGATGGCAGTCCGCAGGGCGGCGTGCCACTCGCGAACACGGGTCATGGCTTCCACGGCGGCGGTCAGGAAATCTTTCGAGAAGCCGGGTGGAGGCTGAGGTGCTGCTGGAGGGGCTGGCCCCACATTGGGGAGATTGAGAACAATCTGATTGCCCTTGAAACTGATCGATCCATTCGTTAGTCGGGCCAAGCCCTCAATGTCCACGTAGTTGTGACCCTGCACTTGGACAACTTTGGCTGTGCCCTGTTGCCCGGAGACCATCAATGACGCGGTTTGCTGCGCGACCAGGGTCAGCGCGAGCAGAGGAATACTGACAAGGACTCCCAAAAACCGGCGTTTGTGTCGATTTCCTGAGTTTATGTGCATGGCTCTGTTCCTCCCGCGTTGGCCAGATGTTCCTCCTGGAGGCTAGGCTGGCCTGCGTGCGCTCTGGGGTGGTGATGCACCACCCGAGCGGTTGGACTTCCGTCATCCGCGAATGATAGCAGAGAGGTGAGGGTTGGTCTTGTGCTCAGGCAGGGAGGCGGAGCCGAGCAGCCGAATAGACTCGCGGTGCCGATCAAACCACCAGGGCCAGGCCAGCAAGAGCAGGGTCGCGACGGAAGCGCTGGTAGCGACTTCTCTCATGTTCACTGGCGGTCCGCTGAAGCGATCTGCGACGTACAAAAGCAGCAAAGTGGCGACATAAGCCCAAAAGCCAAACTGGCCGATGCGGTCCCTTGCGCGTGTACAGCGAGCGTACAGCCACACGCCGGCGATGAATAGGGGCACCTCAACGATGAGAGTCCCGGAAATCGAATTCCACAGGCCCAAGCCGTACTTTGGGCCGTTCAAATAGAGCGGCATATCGGGCCGGTGAGTGAGCCAATCAAGCACCCAGTGGCTGACCATTCCAATCCAAATGGCTGCTGTTCCCACCAGGTCGGAGCGGTAGACACGATAAACGATCGCAAAGGCCGTCGCCCATAACAACAGGAACACCAGGCTGTGGGACCAGGGGTAATCGTAGAGTTCCAGTGGGGTCCAGCGAGTATCCCCAACGGAAACACGGGCATGCTCCCAACCGAGGAGAAGAAAAATGGTCCACAAAATGTCCGCCCAGACAGTCGCAGCAATGAGGAGCGCGAGCGAAACGCGCGGAGCCAAGCGTTTGAGCCCAAACCCCACGCCAAAGTGGCCAATGAACATCGGTCACCCGATTTCTGTAGCTCCGCGAGTTCCGGGCACCGTGCGAAATGAAAAGGCAAAGGCCCTTCGATCGGGGAGCGTGAGGAGTAACGCACTACCAACAGGTTCGACGGTGTGGCCGAGAAGGACGTTTCAGATATTTGCCTAGAGAACAGGCTCCTTTATTTGTGGTGCTAAACCTGGAGAACGTCGCCTTCCCGCGCCACCATTTGGTAAAGGATTGGACTGACGATGCGGCCGAGGAAAAGACGAGACACAAGACCTGCGACAATCACAATGGCGAAGGGCTTCTGCGAGTCGGAGCCGACTCCGGTCGATAGGGCTGCAGGGAGCAGGCCGAGGCAGGCGACAAGGGCCGTCATCATAATGGGCCTGAGTCTGACGAGGGAGCCCTCATACGTCGCGCGAGCGATATCCTGGCCTTCGAGGCGCAGCTTATTAATGTAGGAGACATCGATGATGGCTGTTTCCGCAGAGACGCCCATGAGAACGATCAATCCGAGAAGGGAAGAAACGCTGAAGGGAGTGTGAGTGAGCTTCAGGGCCAAGAGCGCCCCAACCGGCTCGGTCATAATTACGCTGAGGACTACCGTGGCGGGAAACTTGAAATTGCCGTAGAGCGCAAACAGTATGAGAAAAACTAGGAATACTGCGAGCGGGCCGATGACCGAGAGCTGGGATTTGGCATCCAGGAGTTCGCTGTATTCCCCGCCCCAATCCAGCCGATAGCCCTCAGGAAGTTTAACGCTCTTGGCGATGGCCTGTTGCCCGGCACGAACGGCACCTTCGAGATTGCGTCCCTCGATGGAATACTGGATGCCGATGTAGCGGGAATTGTTTTCGCGATAGATAAAAGACGCGCCGGTAGATTCCCTGATGGAGGCGAGTTCGGAAAGAGGGATCTGCTGCCCTGCTGGAGCGGGAACGAGAAGATTGCCAATTTCTCGCGCATCGGAACGGAATTTTGGGTCCATGCGCACGACGAGATCGAATAGCTTTTCTCCCTGAATCACCTGGGTAGCGGCTTGGCCCCCGATCGCGGCTTGAACAACGGCCTCGACATCGGCAACGTTGATGCCATACCGGGCGATTCTTGCGCGATCGGCCTCGATGAGGAGACTGGGCTGGCCGAGTTCGCGCACAACCGTAAGATCGGTAAAGCCTGGAGTTTTTTCGAGGGCATTCTTGATCTCGACAGCTTTTTTCTCGAGCACCTCGAGTTCGGCGCCGAAGATCTTCACTGCAAGAGCGCTCTTGAGACCTGTAAGAGCTTCGTCCACGGCGTCTTCAGCGGGTTGGGTGTAATTAAAAATTACACCGGGGTAAGCCCGGAGTTTCTTTTGGAGATCGCGCGTGAGTTCTTCCTTGGAGTGAATCGGACCAGAGTTCCAGGATTTGTCACCATAGGGTTTCAAGCCAACATAAAATTCGCAATTAAAGAAGCCGGTGGGGTCGGTACCGTCATCGGGGCGGCCAAGCTCCGAGCCCGTGACCGTAACCATAGGATATTGGATCAGCAGGCTGCGGATCTGCGGAGCAAATGCGGCAGCCTCTTCAAACGAGATGGTATAAGGCATGGTCGCTCGGACCCAGATGGCTCCTTCGTCAAGGTGGGGCATGAATTCGCCTCCGATGAATGGCACAAGAAGGAGCGAAGCCAAGAAAATCAGGGTGGCGAGAAGCATGGTGAGCTTCGGGCGTTCGAGACACCATTTCAGTTCCGAACCATATTCACGCTTGAACCATTCATAGGCGCGGTTCTGTTTCTCCTGTACACCTCCTTTAAACCAGTAAGAAACCAGAACGGGGATCAAAGTGAGGGTGAAAAGCAAAGCACCGAGAAGAGCGAACCCCATGGTGTCGGCCATCGGATGGAAAAGCTTGCCGGCGGGACCACGTAAGGCGTAAATCGGAAGATATCCCGCAATAATAACTGCGACAGAATAGAAAATCGGACGATCCACGTCACGGGCAGCGGCTAGAATAACTTCGTTGAGCTTATAGTCTTGCCCTTTGCGCAAGCCGAGTTCACGGTAGATGTTCTCGACCATCACGATGGTGCCGTCAATGATGATGCCGAAGTCAACAGCGCCGATGGAGAGAAGATTGGCCGCTTCTCCGGTCCAGTGCAGAAAAATGAACGCGAATAGAAGGGCAAGAGGGATGGTCAGCGCGGTAATGACCGCGGCACGGAAACTCACTAGAAAAAATAAAAGAACGATCAAAACCAGGGCCATGCCACGAAGAAGATTTCCTTCCACTGTGGCCGTGGTGACTCGGACAAGATCGCTGCGATCGTAGTACGGCCGCACTTTCACGTCAGGCGGAAGGAGGGTTTTATTGATCTCGTCGGTCTTTTTCTCGACTCCCTCGAGGACGTTTTGGGTCTGCTCGCCGCGGCGCATCAAGATCACGCCTTCAACCGCGTCGTCGTCATTGTTTTGCTTGGTCTGGAAGCCAAAGATGCCGAGGCGTGGGGCGTGGCCGATTTCGACACGGCCGATGTCCTTAATCCGCACGGGAACACCGTTCAAGCTGGCCACCACAATTTCGCCGATATCCTCGGCGGTTTTCACTAGGCCCAAGCCACGTACGTAGTAGAACTGTCCGCCTTGTGTGTAGAAGCCGCCACCGGTGTTGCCGTTGTTGGCGTTAAGAGCTGCCACCACCTGCACCACGGGCAGATGGTAATTGTAGAGTTTCACGGGATCGAGCAGGACGTGATACTCCATCGTGGGGCCGCCAAATCCGGAATCGTCCGCCACTCCGGGCACACTCTTGAAGGCACGTTCAATTGTCCAAGCTTCGAACGTGTGCAATTCCATCGGAGTGCGGTCAGGACTTTCGATGACGTAGCGGTAAACGAGGCCGCTCGGGCTGAACAGCGGCGCCATGCTGGGTGTGACGCCTTGGGGCAGCGTAGCATCGCTGATCCGCTCGAAAATTACCTCACGGGCAAAGTAAGGATCGACGCCATCGTCAAATGTTAAGATCACATCCGACAACCCATAGAGCGAGATGGAGCGCATGAACTTAAGGCGCGGCGCTCCGTTCATTGCCAGTTCCAGCGGTAGAGTAGTGAGTCGTTCCACCTCTTCGGCGGCATGCCCGGGCCACTGGGTGATGAGTTCTACCATCGGAGGCGACAGGTCCGGGTAGGCGTCGACCGGCATTTGACGGAAGGACCAGGCCCCGGCAACGACGATAAGAGCCGTAAGCATGAGCACAAGAAAACGCTGCTGCAGGGCGAACTGGACGATGCGATGAATCATTGAGGATTCTGGAGTTCTCTCCTTAGTGCTGCAGCGAATTCTTGAATTGCAGGAACAGACTGCCGTTGCTGGCGACGTGTTCCCCTTCCTTCAGGCCGCTGGTGATCTGCATACGACCTTTGTTGCTTTGCCCCAAAGTGATGAGACGGCGCGCGAACTGATTTGCCCCCGTCTGCACATAAACGAACGGCTGATTCTCGGTATCGCGGAGAACGGCGTCATCCGGAACCGTAATGGCATCTGGAATGACGCCCGCGTTCACCACCACAGTCACATACATATCTTTTTTCAATTTTTCCCCGGGATTGTCGGCCACAATCCGGGCCTGTAAGGTGCGTGTGTTCGGATCCATGGCCGGCGCAATGTAGGAAATTTTGCCGTGGAAAAGTTCAGGATAGGTCTCCGTGTTGATTTCAACGAGATTGCCGAGATGCACGTAGGGGAGGTCGCTCTGATAGACATTGACCAGAACCCATACGGTGTTGGTGTTCGAGATGGTGAAACATTGTGTGACGCCGCCCTGAAGCAATTGGCCGGGGCCGACAAGTCTTTCCACAACTTCACCCGCAACCGGCGCGGGGATGGGGATCTCCGCCGTGGTCTGCCCGGGAGTTTTAAGTAGAGCTTCGGGATCTTTAATCCCCAGAGCGCGGAGTGCGTCCGCGGAGGATTCCAGGTCCGCGTGGGCTTGCGTGCGATTGGATTCAGCTTGCTGAAGGTCGGCTTCTGCAATGGCACCGTGGGCGAATAGGTCTTGGGCGCGGGTGTACAGCTTGTCAGCGAGGGAGTAGGCGTCGCGAGCTTTAATATACGCGGAGCGGGCCGCGGAATAGTCGGGACTGGTCACGGTGAGAAGCGACTGCCCAGCGTGAACAACTTGGCCAGGAGCGACGAGAATTTCATGGACAGGGCCGCCAATCGCGGCAAATACCGGCGTAGTCTGAAATGCATCGTAAGCCACGGCACCGGAAAGACGAAGAGTTCGCGGGAGTGGCCCCTTCTCCGCGGGCACAATCTGAATGTGCGCCAACTGCTCCTTCGGGACGGTGAAGAGTTCCGCGGTGTCTGCTTTTGCTTCGGAGGAAGTGAAGGAAGTCATGCTGGATTCGGACTCGCGCGGGCCGGAGTTGCAGCCGGACAAAACGGCAGCAAGAGGGGCAGCGAGCGAAAGGGCCATAAGAAAGATCGTACGGTGCTGAGTCAGTAGCTTCATGGCAGATTCCTTGTACCCACGGCCTGGCGCATTTGTTCGAGAGCAAGCATGTAATTCGCGAGAGCCTGCCGGTAGGCAAGCTGATTGGCACGATAGGTCCGCTCCGAATCCAGGTAGTCGAGAAGGCTGGCGGCCCCTTTGCGGTAAGCGTATTCGCTGATGTCGCGGGATTGCTTGGCCTCATCGACGTAGCCACCCTGGTAAAGCTGGATGATTTGATCGTTGGTGCGGAGGTTCTCGTAGGCCTGCACGACGTCGGTAGAAACTTGTTGGGCTGTTTCTCTGGCTTGTTCCTGCGCCTGCGTGATGGCGTACCCCGCCCGCGCGATTTCCCCCTGATTCCGATTAAAGATGGGAAGAGGCATGTTGTAGTAAAAGGCGCCGGTATTCAGGCCAGAGGTGTGGGTGTAATTGAAAGTTCCGGTAATGTCCATCTTGCCGTTCGCCTTCTGCAAGGCGAGTTGGCTTTCCGCGGCGACAACGGCTTGCTGCGCCGCGTGAAGGTCAGGCCGATTCATCGCCGCCAGAGTTTTCAAGCCGTTCATGTCCGCATGCACCGGTTGGTAATCGAGGGAGCCCTGAACATCGTAGTCATCGGGAACGGATTCAAATCCTAGAAATTGCCGAAGGGCCGCCAGGGCTTGAATCTTGGCTAATTTGGCAGCCGAAATATCGGTTTGGAATTGCAGAAGCTGTAATTTAATTTTGAGGAAATCGCCTTCACTCAGGTCTCCTACGCGAAACCGCTCGTTGCTGATCTCCACCGTTTTCTGAAAGCTGTCCAGGTCCAACTGTGTGAATTCCAAGGTGGATTCAGCCAGCAAGACATCGACAAATTGTTGACCAACGTTGAAGACCAGTTGGCGTTCGCTGTCGGAAACTTGGGAACGAACAACCGTTGTCTGGTCTCTGGCAGCCTGGAGGCGGTGCTGCCGTTTCTTGCCGCGCTCGAAGAGATACCCGACGCCCGCATCGAACTGGGCTTGCTGGTCGATATAATCTGAACTGAACTGGCTGGGTTGGAAAATGGGGAGGTACTGCGCATCCAGGCCCAGAGTGGGATTGGGGCGAAGATTTGCCGTGATCTCTTCGGCCTGGCTCTGCTGAATCGTGGACCGCATGGCCTGCAAAGCATGGTTGTGCAGCAGTGCCAAACGAATGGCTTCGACCAGCGAGATTCGAGACGCGAGAGTCGGCGTGGTGGCCTGCGGTGGCGATGTCTGCGCCGGCACAGGGTTCTGCTTCTGGCCTTGGGCAGATACTGTAAAGGCAAGCGCTGCTGTGGCGAAAAAGATTCCTCTCCTCAATTGCTAACTCCATTCCTCGTGCCGTCTCCGGTTGAGAGACGTTGTTACAAGGGTAACCGATGGAAGGTATCGTGCGGTCAGCAGGCTGCGGGAGGCGCGCGAGGCGTGATATTGCGAGAAATCACCTGAAGCAAAGGTGAGACGGAAGTCAGGATTTCCAGCCGGTGGATAGCGCGAGCTACGTGGATAATGACGGCGCAAGCCGCAATTGCAGCTCCTACGGTGTGACAGACTGGGCAGGCATGCGAATCGACAGTTCGGGAATCCAAGTCGACACAACAATGCAACTGCGCGGCAAAGAACACAGCCACGAGGAGCAACGCCAACACGTAGATGCGATTTAATTTAGTCGGCAATTCGCTTCCGAATTAACGCAACGATCTGGTAGGAACCATACTACACCTTGGCCTGACCTTTCGGAATAACCAATAAAAACCAAGCGTCTGATGGAGCAATGGCTCAGGCCTTGGACTCGCAGCCAGTTCCTGAGTTGTCTGATGACCGCTGGCAGGGTAGGGTTTTCTGAGGGAAGGGCGAGTTAGTGACTGATTTGGACCTGGTAAGCAATCACGGTACCGGATTCGTCGCGAATTGGCTCGATCTTGCCGATGGAAAATCGTCCATCGCTGAGCGCGGGGCTGGTCTTCTGCAGCGCATTGTGCAGATCATTTTGGAGAGCGGGGGTGCGCTCGGGAGGAGCAAGAACCCGCGCGTCGACCTTGTAAATTTCGGTTTCGCCGGACTTGGAGATTAGTTCGACCTGCGTGGAATTCACAGGGAGGCCAACCTGAGGTTGGTCGTGAAACCAGCGTGTGGGCGTAGCGAGAACAAAAAGAAGGATCAAAATTACGGCAATATCGTATTGCCAGGCGCCGCGCTCATAGGACCAGAAGAAAATGCGATTCAGGATTTTACCGAAGCTCGCCATTTTAGTCGGCTGGAATGCCGTCGACGATGATGCCATCACGCATGTGTACGACGCGGTCGAAATAAACAGTAGCCTCGGGATTATGCGTAATCATCACGATCGTTTGCCCGAGGTCCTTGTTTAAACGGCGAAGCATTTCGAGCACAATTTCAGAATTCTTGGTATCGAGGTTTCCCGTGGGTTCATCAGCGAGAAGAATCTTTGGCTCATTGATGATGGCGCGGGCAATCGCGACGCGCTGCTGTTCCCCACCGGACATTTCCGCAGGACGGTGGTGCAGACGGCCATCCAGCCCGAGCATCTTTGTGACAACGTCAAACCGGTGCGGATCGAAACCGTCACCGTGGATGTATTGTGCGATGGCGATGTTGCCTTTGGCGGAGAGTGCCGGAAGAAGATTGAAACGCTGGAAGACAAATCCAATTTTGTGCCGGCGCAGCTTTGTACGTTCCGCGTCGGTCATGGTGGAAAGATCGTTGCCGTCGACATAAACTTTGCCGCGCGAAGCCTGCGCCAATCCACCGATGACGTAAAGCAGCGAAGATTTTCCGCAGCCCGAAGGGCCCATAACGGCGACCGATTCACCCGGAAGCACATCGAAATTGACGCCGCGAAGAGCGGGAACTTCGACCTTGCCGGCGTGATAGAGCTTCCAGAGATTCTCGGTTTTGAGTATCGGCTCCAACGTCTTCAGCTCAGGCTCCGTCGAGTTGTTCTTCTGCGACTGTATTCTAACCGTGATTGACATGTGTGGCTAGGTTGCCAAATCTCCTTTTCAGTCGTATGAAAGGGCCTGAACTGCGTCTTTGCGGCTGGCGAGCCAAGCAGGATAGCAGGCGCCAAAGAAAGCACCCACAAGGGCGATGAGGCCGGCCCGAACAATCCATCCAGGGGTAATCAAGACCGAAAGCGTCGGGAAAATCGCGAGAAACGCCGCGCGAACAAGGTAACTCAGACCAATGCCGGCAGCAATACCGAGAAAGCAGAGGAGTGCGGTTTCGGTCAGAAGCGCACGGACGATCAGAAACTTGCTGGCGCCGAGAGATTTGAGGACACCGATGTCGCGTGTGCGCTCTAGGACGGTCGTGTACATAGTCAGAAAAATCACAAGCAGGCCGATGGAGACAGCGAGCGCAATCATGGAATTGATAAAAGTCTGGAGGCCTGGGATATTCGCCGAGGTCATCAGGCTCAAAAAATCCTTGAGCGGACGGACCGGATGATTGGGCAGAAGCTGCTCGATTTCCTCGATAGCGTCCTGCGTGTGCTCGGGGCGCGTGCACTTGACCAGGAATATGGAGGCTTTGTCGCGAGCGCCAACGAGTTCCTGGAGTGTGGTAATCGGGACAAAGAGGCGGCCGCCTTTGCCGTGCTCTACAACGCCCGCGACGCGCCAGTCATGATTAAACAGATTGAATGTGCTGCCGACAGACAGATGTTTTGCTTTCGCGGCCCAGTCATCAACGAGCAGATCGTCCGAGCCTTCCATATCGTGACCCGCTAGAAAGACGAAGCCACCAGAGACAGCCCGGAACGATTCAGGATCGATGCCATAGACTACCTCGACGCCGCCGGTGGAATTGAACTGCAGGAGAGCGGGCGCAACGGCTTGAATGTACTTAAGCTCAGCAATCTTGTCCGCGATCTTGATGGGCATGGGAGAGCCGCTAAAGCCGATAAGAATCTGTGCGGCCGGAGCTTGCACCATAATGTCCGCTCCGATGCCTTCAATGCGCTTCGCGGTTTCCTGGAGCATGCCGGAAGTCAGGCCGACAATCACGACGACCAGCATGATTTCCACTCCGATGGCAAGGACCCCGATAAGCGTACGAATTGGCCGATGGAACAGATTGCCGAGGACGAACTGGCTCATCATGGCTTTTTGTCCTCCGAGCTGTCGGTTAAGTGCACGATGTCTGCGCCCTGCGGCGGCTGCAAGTGAAAATGATCCGGAGTGAGGGATTCATTGAGAGCAAGTTTGCTGACCGTGAGGTCGAGGCGATATTCGTCATGCGGGCGGTCAATGCGAATCGACCGGGGGTACTCCGATAGCGCGGGAGTCGGCGTATCCGGTGGTTGCCAGTTAGAATAACGCACGTCAGAAAGAAGCACGCCTTTGGGGCCGAAGGACTGTAAGCGCACAAAATGAACATCAGCACGATCGAACCAGATCTTGCGTAGAATTTCGGATTGATATCCGCCGCGAAGAACCGTTAGAACGTAATAACGTGCTGACTCATCGTTGAATTCTTCAAAGAGAGTAATTTCTTCTTTGCGCACTTCGGGCCAGAGCAGAGCGTCAACAAGGTGCTGCGGGCGAAGGTTTTCGATCGGTTTGGCGCTGGGATGATTGAGAGAAACAGGACCAATGAGAAATTCATTTTTGGTCGGAATGGAGACTTCGAAATCGTGGCCGTCGCTTGCCATATCGAAAACAGTTCTACCGACAACGGGAACCTGGCCAATCATTCGCATGTTGTACGGGCGAGAGGCGAGGACAAACGCTTTAACCTCGTGATATTCGCTGATGACGCCGGTGTAAGCGGAACCGGCAAAGGGTTTGAGTTCGACGGTGGCATTCAACGATTGCAGATTGCGGGCCAGGGAATTATAGCCGTCGAGAAGTTGATCCTGTCTAGCTTCCAAAGCCACCGGACGGGTTACGGGAGGAATGGTGGTCGTTTTGGTGACACCACTGCGGCCACCACAGCCGCAGGAGATCGCTGACAGCGTCAGAAAAACCATACAATTCCGCACACGATTCATCGAGAAAACCCCGAACCAAAGGAAGCAAATCAACGGCCATGGGACGCGCCGTCCGGCGCACGTAAGAGTCATCATGTCGCGATTCGGGCGAAGGAGGCGCGTGGTACTTGTGCGCATACGCCGCGGCGCAGGAACAATTCTGCGCTACGAAACCAGGACTAACCCCAGACTCCACCCCTCTATTTTAGCGTATTTTGTGAATTATTGCGGACGGGCGATGTAGACGTCGAAGGGCTGAAGCGCAGGACGGACTCGACGAATGATCTCACTGGGCCAGAGGGTGTCACTGAGAACAGTAACCCAGCCGTCGCTCGGTTCACAGATAGCACAGCAGGTATAGCGCGAGTAGACGGGCTGATAGGCATCTAACCCGCGATGGGAGAGCTCATTTTCGAGAGCAGGGTCTTCGCCTGCGGTGTTTGCTGTCACGCGCAGGCCAAACGTTTCGGATTCGAAGCGGGATACCAGCCGCCGCAGAAGTTCTTGGGAGGGTTGGGGAATGACCAGGCAGCGGGAGGCGGCTTCGCGGACGGCTATGGAATGCGAGATGCAGAACTCACGAACGCGGTCGAGATGACTGAAAAAATCAAGAACGTATGGTTCCGAAGCCGCAAGGGCGAATAACGCCGCTGACCAAATCACCGCCGCTTCCGGACCGCGGAGGGGTTCGCGGCTTTCCGTTTCGATAAGTTCGAGGCCGACGGCTTTGACACCGGGGCCGACGTCCATAGCCTGCACATCGAGGGAATATGGAGGCAGATCGGGAACGGGATTTTCGGCGTGCATATCTACTCTTCGTCAGACTCGAGATCGATATCTCCGAATTTCTGACGGAATTCCGGCGAGACTTTTCGGACTTCCAACCAGTCAAAAAAAGCGTTCGGGGTTTCCAGCCAGATGCGGAACCATTCCGCGATTTCCATTTTTTCCTCGCGCTTTCGAGTTTCGACTTTGCGGTTATGAGAGATCATCTCGGCGCGGCGTTTTCCCAACCGGGCGATTTCGAGGACGCGGTCAACCGCGGCTTTTTCGCCGTGCAACTGGAAACGACGGAATAGTTCGTCGAGGCGAGTGATACTGACTTCAGCGTCCTGAAGAGTTTTGAAGTGAAGGATGTCTTCGAATTCCTCTTCAAAGCGCTCTTCGGCCTCTTCGCGCTCGGAGAGTTGGACTTTCCAGCCCATGGTTTGCAGGACCTCTGAAATATAGTCATTGCTGGATTTGCCGAGTTCGCCGTGTTCGGCAATGAGTTTGCGGCGCAGTTGATCGACTTCGGCAGTTGTCCATTTCTGAAGGCCGAGCTGGCGGGCAGCTTCGAGAATCATCGTCTTTTTAGTTTGCGGCCCTTCAGTCATTGTTTGCCTTTATGGGCCGAGCCGGCGGCGTGAGATTGGGACGCCTCAGGAACCGAAGGGTCGGCGGCTTGGCCTTTGAGGAGACGGTGATATTTGGCCACATTTTGGTTGTGTTCCGCTAGTGTGGCAGCAAAAAAGTGGCCACCTTGGGTATTGGCTACGAAGTAGAGGAACTCCGTGGGCGCTGGAGCGAGGGCCGCCCGAATGGCGGATTCGCCAGGATTGCCGATGGGTCCGGGGGGAAGTCCCGCGTGCACGTAGGTATTGTAGGGAGAATCAAAGCTCAAATCCTTGAGCAGAAGGGGAGGCTTATATCTATCCGCCTGCTTGAGTGCATAAATCACAGTCGGGTCGCATTGCAGCAGCATCCCCTTCCGCAGTCGGTTGGTATAAACACCGGCCACGAGAGGACGCTCATCGGGTTTTGGGGTTTCCCCTTCGACGAGTGAGGCAAGCGAAACGATGGAGAGTAAAGGAGTTCCAGGTGTAAGCGGGTCGAGCCGATCCGGAGCCATTGTCTGCAGGGCGTCCCGGAATTTGTGAACCATCATGGCCGTGAGGTCGGCCGGAGAGGCACGGCGCGGCAGGTTGTACGTGGCGGGGAAAAGAAAACCTTCCAGGGTTTTGGCGTCAGGAGCCATATCCTGAATCTGAGATGCATCGCGAGCGGCCCTCAGGAAATCTGTCGTTTTCATATACTTCGCGTCCTCAAGATTGCGCGCGATGTCGAATATGGTGTCGCCTTCTTTAACGGTGAAAGGCTGTTCGTAGATTTCACCGTTGGCGAGTTTCCAGTAAACGTCTTTGGCCGCGAGCGGACGGTCGAAGAAATATTCACCCGCGAGGAGCGAACGTTTTGGATGCCGACGCGCGTAGAGTTCAAAAGCGAAGGAACTACGGATGATCTCTTTGCTTTCTAAAAGATGAGAAACCGCACGTTGCGAGGCACCGCGGGGAACTTCAACGAAAACGCCTTCGGGAGGAATCGTTCCGTAAGGCTTTTCGATGGCAAGCCAGAGATAGCCGGCGACAGCAGCAAGGACGAGCAAAACCACAGAAAGAATGGCGAGGAACGCTTTCACGCTAAGCCGGCTCCTTGGCGATGGAGGTGCGAGCAAGATATTCGCGCAAAATGACCATAGCGGCAACTGCGTCGACGGTGTATTTGCCGTCAGAAGCACGGGCAGACTTCTTTCGGCCTACCCGCGTTTCGCTATGGGTGATGCGACGGCCAAGTTCTTCTTCGAGGATGCGCTCCGCCTCCCAACTGGTCAGACGCTCATCAACAAGTTCGACCGGGAGACCAATCTGCTTGCGGAGACGCCCGGCAAAACGCGTGGCCTCTTCGGCCATTTCACCAGGCGTGCCGTCGAGACGAAGTGGGAGTCCGACCACAATCTGTTTCACGTGATGATCGCGGGCAAACTCGCGCAGACGGCGCGTGTCCTCGTTTCGATTGATGCGCGCAAGAGTGGTGTACGGTTCGGCGATTCGCGCTTCGCAATCGGCGAGCGCCAGGCCAATTTTGGTGCGGCCGTAATCCAGGGCCAGGATTTTGGGAGGGGCGAATTCGGAAAACTCAGTCACAAGGCCAGTATAGCCTGAAGGCAGAAGGGAGAGGAGCAAGGCGAAAGGTCAGGCAAGAAAATAGCTAAAGCTTGACCGCTAGAGGATACACCGCAAGGAACACCGTGGCACCTTTGGCGTCACGAGGCCATCGGCAGGCCCGGCAGGGCGTATCAGGCGGAAGCACAACGAAGTCGCCGGGTTCAAGCAAACACGGAGATAGACCAGCGCGTTCGAATTCCATTTTGAGCTTGCCCTTCACGACGAGAATGAGATCGACCGTAGGCTGAGTAAACCAATGTGGATCAATCTCCTCCTCTTCTTTCTTTACCCACACCGCTTCGACGCCCTCACCGCCGAACAGTTTCCCACTCTGCCGAACGGCGAGTGCTGGATCTCCATTGCCTCTTCGCGGAGGATACAAAAGACGCGGGGTTTGTTGCCAAGATTTTTCACGAGAATTCTCCCAGGCGAACTGGCGCCGATCGGAACGTTCGCGCCTAAGCGAAAGTGTAAACGCTCAGGGTTGACGACCGCGGGCGCCGGACTGGAAATCCTTCCACATGTCCTGAGTCTGGAGCGCCTTATCAAGGCCGGTTTCCTTCATAAGGACTTCGAGTTCAGCCCGGGACTGCCGTTTGCCGATGGGTTCTGCACGATCGGCGATGCCCCAGGCGGTAACGGCACCGAGCACCGTATTGAGCTTCAGTTCGCGGATGTCGACTTTGTCGAAAGTGTCGGACGCGGCGTGGTAGTTCTGAAGGTAGTTGGCGACCTCCTGATTGGCGACTAGAGTAGGAACGCCTTCCAAAAGAAAATCGAGATGATCCGTGCCGCTGGTGGCGTCGAGCGTTTGGGTGTCCGCGCCCCAGCCATGGAAAGGCCTCAGGATTTCATTTATAGCGGCTTCGATGTCGTGGCGGCCACCGAGAGAATAGCCGGTGACGCGGCCGACGCCGGAATCGAAAATGACGACACCGCGATATTTATCCAACTCGGCGCGATGTGCCCGCACGTAGGCCCAGGAGCCGAGTAAACCCTCCTCTTCGCCAGAGAAGAGAATGAATCGAATAGTGCGGCGGGGGAGCAAGCCACTGGCTTTGATGGCACGCGCCGCTTCGATGACCAAGGCGGCATTGCAACCATTGTCGAGAGCGCCCGTGCCGAGTTCCCAGGAGTCGAGATGAGCGCCGAGGACGACGACCTCCTCGGGTTTCTCATAGCCGCGGATTTCGCCGATTACGTTCAGCTGTTCCACGGGTCCGCCTATCCTATTGGGCATGGTCAGGCGCAGCCGCACATTGCCGGGATAAGCAAGAGCAGCGCGTTCGAGACGAAGGCCGTCTTCGCGGGCGAGGATTGCCTGGGGAAGCGCTTCAAGTCGTCCATCGGGCGAATTCGTGTGGCGGTACAACAGTTTGCGTTCGCGCTCACCGGTCCAGAGGATAGCGGCGGCGGCGGCTTTCACGGCGCGGTCGATGATCGGCGGCGGAATGTCGTATTTGCGAAAAAGATCCTGCCAGGTGTAACTGACTTCGGTGTGGACCAGAAGAATGGCGCCTTTGAGAGAAGCGCCGGCGCGGGCAAACTCGGCTTCCGTGCCACTGCCGATGTAAACGAGGGGCGCTTCCATCCCGCTTGCCGGAGTCGCCGGCGAAAGTCCGATGGAAACGAGGGAAACCGGGAAAGTGATAGGGGCGAGGACCTCGAGCTGCGTGGCGCCTTCGCTCCAAGCGTGGGGAAGCATGTACTTCTCAGTGTGAACATCGACGCCTCCCGCGCGAAACGCGGAGACAGCCCAGTCGACGGCTTTGCCCATTTCGGGAGATCCGGTGACGCGGCCGCCAATGTCGTCTGTGAGCCGGCGAAGATTCTCCTGCAGCGGCGATTCACCCATTACGATTGGCGTGATCTTTGCCGCGGCTTGCGCACAGGAGGAAGGTTCCGTGGTGGAGCAACCGGCAGCGCCTTGCATCACTTGGGTGGGGTGGAGAGGGTCCGTTTTTACCGGCGGGATTTGTGCCCAAAGCGAAGAAGCAAAGAACCAAAGAAGCAAGGAAGCGAGAAAACTCCGCGTGCGCATCAAGTACATCCTTACGAGCAAGGTGAGAATGCGAGCGAATTATAGCGTACAGCGCGTAGGAGATTGAAATATCCGAAAGGAAGAATATGCTTTGAAAGACGGAGACGTTTAGGAGCAAGGCGATGAATGGAACAGAACAAGTGCGGCCCAGTTCCTGGTATTACCTGCTGGCGCTTCTATTCTATGCAGGCGGGATTGGGATGATGGCTTACTTTCTGGTGGTCGATGTACACCGAATTCGTGATGCGATGGTCCGCATGGATGTTCCTGGTGAAATGGATCTGGACTTGAAACATCGCGAAACCTACACAGTGTTCATGGAGCATGCGGCTGCAATCAGCACGGCGGGCGCCTCCAAGGCAGACGTTCAACACCCGGTGGTCAGTTGCGAAGTGCACCTGCTTCCCACGGGAGAAAAAATCGAAGGAAAGCAGGCGGCTTCCACATCCACGTACAGCTATGGCGGCCGAATTGGCATCTCCGTGCTGGAATTTGAGGTGCCTCACGATGGAAGTTACACGGTGAAGTGTGAAGGCCCCACGGATATCGCTGGACAAAAAGTGCAGGTCGCCATCGGCGGTGGCGCTTCCAAGGCGCTCACTGCCGTCATGGGCCGAAGTTTCTTGGTATTGGTGGGAGGAATTGTAGTGGGCACTTTAATTTTTATTCGCGTGGCTATGCTGCGGCTGCAATCACGAAAAGAAATTCGCGAGCAGGGATTACGACCTGTTTGAATCTCTCAAGCAAGGATCGGATCTTGTCGCGCAATGTTGCCCTTTACACAAACCGGATAGCATCGGTGACTCGGGCAACCTGGATCATTTCGAAGACGTCGTGGACACGGACGATGTGTGCCCCAAAGAGAATGCTGGCAGCGACGGTAGCGGCAGTGGCCCAGATTCGTTGATCGGCCGGTAAGGGCTTGGCCTTTCGTGCAAGGGTGGCGCCGAGGAATCCCTTGCGAGAAGTGCCGACCAACAGCGGATACCCAAGCTTGGCCAGTTCTGGAAGTTTGGCGAGTAATTCATAATTTTGCGCATAGGATTTGCCGAACCCAATCCCAGGATCCAAGATGATTCGGGATTGCGTAACACCAGCGCGGCGAGCCATGGCTAGGGACTGACGAAGGCCTTTGGTCACATCAAGGAGAACATTTCTGGCGAACGGTTGTTTTTGCATAGTGCGGGGAGCGCCGCGCATATGCATGAGGATCAAGGGAACTTTGTAATCAGCGGCGACTTCGGCGAGGCGTGGATCGTTCTTCAGACCGGAAATGTCGTTGATAATTTCGGCTCCGGCGCCAATGGCGATTTCTGCAACGGCAGATTTTCGCGTGTCGATGGAAATGGGAATTTTCAGCCGGCCACGCAGAGCCGTGAGAACGGGAAGTATGCGCGCCAGTTCTTCCGCAGCGGGAACTCCAAGGGAACCCGGACGGGTGGATTCCGCACCAATGTCGAGAAGATCTGCTCCGCCTTGCTGCATTGACAGCGCCGCGTCGACGGCTTTCGTTACAGTGAAAAACTTTCCTCCATCAGAAAAGCTGTCTGGCGTAACGTTGAGCACGCCCATGACGAGAGTGCGTTGGCCAAGAACGAGCGTGCGTGTCGGGAGCCTGAGGCGATAGAGTTTGCGACGCAGCATCGTCGTAGGGGAACTTGAGGTCCTCCCCGGTGGGAATGAAGTCAAATTCTTGCTGATCAGTCTAAATCAAAATCGCGAATGGGCTTGGCGGCGGGCGCGTCCTTAGCCTTCTTCATAGCCTCTTCGAATTTCTTGGCGAGAATGTCCTCTTTGTTGGTTTCCTGGAACACAGAGTCGGCGAACTTGTCTTCGCGCTGACGCTTTTGTTCTTCGAGGATGCTGGATGCCTTGGTGAGATCCACGTCCGGGCCGGGCTTCACGTGCGCGGTATGAGACAGCACTGCACCAAAAATCGGATCGATCACCAGCTTGGCCTGGCAGCAGGGGCACGTTACGTTGAGATTTTCGCCGTCTTTCAATCCCATGGTTTTATTTTACGCCTTTTTTGAAAAATGGGGTTTACCCAACAGATTCGCTTCCAGGCCCGCACCGTAGTCAGGGTGTATTCTGAAGTTCCCATAGCACAGCTTGCGCAAGATGGGTGCTGGACGCGCGTACCAACTGGCCCACGAGAGCGGCGAATCCCCGTTCATGTCTTTCGCGTCGATGATTGCTCCTGCATCCAAAAGGAGTTGGACTGCTTCTTCATCGCCAAATTCTCCTTTGGTCAGACAATCCCGCATGAAGCAACCCGTTTCCACCGAATTCTTCGTCTTGCAATTAGGGTTTGCACCGTGGGCAAGGAGTACTTTCAAGACTAAGTTATGGGTCAGACGTCGCGGTGTGCAGAGCGCACAGTGCAACGGCACTTCTCCCGTATCGCGCAAAGGCCGATTCACATCCGCACCACCTTCGAGAAGGAATTGGCAGAGCCGCCAATGTCCGTGAAACGCCGCACCGCTGAGGTCCAGATTTTCGCCCAGTGACTGCAGGTTCGCGCCCTTGTGGAGCAGGAACTTCATCGCGCTTACGTCACCATAGTAAGCGCACCATTGAAGCAAAGAGACAACACCCTCGTCAGTGGAATTTGCAGAATTGCCGTTGGCGAGAAATTCGAAGACGGAATCGGTGCGACCCTCTCGAATCTCTTCTGGCATCGACATGGTGGCCGATTCTAGCACGCGTGGCAGCCAGAAAAAAAAGGGGCGCACCGTTGTGCACCCCTTCGAAGAATTACTGGCCGTAGTTGTTCAGGCTTTCGCCGGTGAATCCCCGCGGGTGAAGCCAGGAGCGGGCCGCAACTCCGGACGGACGACTTTTGGATCGGTGCTCGGGGAAGCCTGTGGAGGCGGAGTCGGAGGTGTGCGCGGCTTCTCCGGCAGCGTCTTGCCTTCCATCAGCATCTTGACTTCGTTGGCGTCGAGCACTTCGCGCTCCAGGAGGGCGAGAGCGATGCTTTCCAAAGTTGCGCGATTGGCTTCCACGATGCTGCGGGCCTTTTCGTAGGCTTCGCTGACGATGCGCTTCACTTCCTTGTCAATGTGCAGCGCCGTGTCTTCGCTGAAGTCGCGGTGTTGGGCAATTTCCCGGCCGAGGAAGATGGCTTCTTCCTTCTTGCCATATGCCAGCGGTCCCATATTGCTCATGCCCCATTCGCAAACCATGTTGCGAGCGATGTCCGTGGCGCGCTCGATGTCGTTTCCGGCGCCGGTAGTGATGTGGCCAAGGAAAATTTCCTCGGCGGTGCGGCCACCCATAAGGACCGCGAGCATGCCTTCGAGATATTCCTTCGTGTAGGTGTGCTTGTCAGCTTCGGGGAGCTGCATGGTAAGGCCCAGCGCCATCCCGCGTGGAATGATGGTGACCTTATGCACAGGATCTGCGCCCGGGGTCATGGCGGCGATTAGCGCGTGTCCCGCTTCGTGATAGGCGGTGTTCTTCTTCTCTTCATCGGAGAGGATCATGGAC
This sequence comes from Candidatus Acidiferrales bacterium, assembly GCA_963775865.1. GTDB lineage: Bacteria > Acidobacteriota > Terriglobia > Acidiferrales > UBA7541 > Acidiferrum. The sequence continues at coordinate 189,511 of CAVZKU010000007.1, forward strand.
TTGCGTTCGACGCCCATAAGGACTTTGTCCTTGGACATTTCGAAATCCGCCATGGTGACGAATTTGCGGTTCTGCCGAGCGGCCCAAAGCGCAGCTTCATTTACAAGGTTCGCAAGATCCGCACCGGAGAAACCGGGGGTGCCGCGAGCGATGATGGATAGTTCCACATCATCGGAAAGAGGGACTTTGCGGGTGTGGACCCTGAGAATTTCTTCACGACCCTTCACATCAGGACGCGCCACGACGACGCGACGATCAAAGCGTCCGGGGCGAAGTAAGGCCGGATCGAGCACATCGGGACGGTTGGTTGCCGCGATGAGAATAACGCCCTCGTTGGATTCGAATCCGTCCATCTCAACCAGCAGCGCATTTAGAGTTTGTTCGCGCTCGTCGTGTCCCCCACCAAGGCCCGCGCCACGATGGCGGCCGACGGCGTCAATTTCATCGATGAAGATGATGCAAGGAGCGTTCTTCTTACCTTGCTCGAACAGGTCGCGGACGCGACTAGCGCCCACACCAACGAACATTTCCACGAAGTCCGAACCAGATATGGAGAAGAAGGGAACGTTGGCTTCGCCGGCGATCGCTCGTGCCAGCAAAGTCTTGCCTGTGCCTGGAGGTCCGACAAGCAGCACGCCCTTGGGAATGCGGCCGCCGAGCTTCTGGAACTTCTGCGGGTCTTTCAGGAATTCGATAATTTCCTGGAGCTCTTCCTTGGCTTCATCGCTTCCAGCCACATCCTTGAACGTGGCCTTCTTCTGCTGAGCGGAGAGCAGGCGAGCGCGCGACTTGCCGAAGCTGAGAGCCTTATTGCCCCCGGCCTGCATTTGGCGCATGAGGAAGAACACAAAACCGGCCAGGAGCAAGAGTGGGAGAGCATTCAGAAGAATCAGGACCCAATCGCCGCTGCGGACTTCCTTGACGCTGAGCATCACGGCTTTATCGCGGAGCGCTTTGGTGATTTCCGGAGAGTTTTCCTTCGGAATGGTGACGTGGAACTTCTGGTTCGGCGGGTGCACGTATTCGCCCTGAAGCTCGTAGCTGTTCGGCGACAGGTACATGGTGACCTCTTTGACGTCTCCTTCGTCTACCTTAGCCATGAATTCGCTATAGCTGGGGGTTTGCTCCCGAGCAGCCTGGCCGTTGCTGGAAACCAGCTTCCAGAGCATGACGCCGAGGAAGACGATGGAGATCCAGAAAAGAATCGTTTTTGCCGTAGAACTGGAATTCACTTTAACCTCTCAATACTTCCCAAAAACAGCAGCAAGTTTGTTGTTGCGCCCCGCGCTTATCGCCTCTTTTTCGTACTCGCCCTGCCTGTGCCGTTTGCCGAAGAGCCAGCGACCAGATGACGCCTATTGCGGCCTGTGCCGTTCGAGGCCGCCAAGCCGTATCCAGACCACAATAGATTAGATGCAGTCCGAAAGCCAAAGTAATCGGGTTCCAAAGCCACTCGGCGCCGGGAAGTCTTATCCAGAAGCACGGCGAGACGCAGGGAGCGCGGCTTGTCTTCGCCGAGGCGACGAAGCAGAAAGTCCTGAGTGACCCCACTGTCCAGGACGGAATCAACCAAAAGAACGTCGCGTCCTTTCAATTCAGAATGCTCCTTTGCCGCCGTATTGGAAGAACGATTGCCGAAAAAGACTTCCCGCCGGGCTCGTCCAGCCAGTTCAATATCCCGGACATCTTCCCCTATGAAGTGCAGAACGACTGGACTGTCGATGGCACGAATGAGATCGGCTGCAAACATAAAAGAACGGTCCATAGTCACGACAACGTCCAGCCTGCGCGCGCCTGCATCGCGGGAAATCTGGCGGCCCAGTGCCTTTACACGATTTGCAATGCGCGCGGCGGAGACTGTAGTCACCTTTGCCATAGCTACGAAATCGGAACCTCTGTAATCACGACTCCTTGCCGCGTCGAACTGCCGGCCGCAAACTCCGCGGAGACGGGTAAACCGCGCGTCCAAGCGATCTTCCCTCCGGAAACCAGGACAGGCCAAGACACTTTGTCCCAGCGGCTGATGCCCAGCTCGTTCAGGAGACGCGACAAGCGGTGGCGCTTCTGGTGGCTAAGAGGTTGCATGGAATCGCCCGGTCGCCAATTCCGCACCACGAGGGGTACACTTACCCGTTCACGGTCCAAGACCGCCCCTGTAACACTAGTTTCTCGCCCTTGGGGGGGCCAGTCAATCACCGTGAATCGTAGGCAGCACGATTGTTCCAGGAGAGGTACCTCCGCTTGGCGGGCGCTCAGATGGACAGTGTGAGAAAAAGCCTTTGGCGCGGACGCAGATCTCGATGCGTCCTTCTCTGCCCTGGCCCGGAAGGTAAGGGAATCGCGTTGCCGCCGGACCTCCACGCCGCCGGGAAGATGCAAACACTTTCCGCTGTCTAGCTGCAGTGCGAGTCGTAGGACAGCGTCCACGTGAACAGAACTGAGTTGGCCGGAGTGTGGTTTCACCTTCTTGACGAGAAGGCGAATGATGCGCTTGCTCATGGCTTTTGGAGCATTTCGTGACCATAGTTCCTCCACGCCATTGGATTGGTCCGGCTGGAGGTGGGGGACAATCAGATCCCGCAGAGAGATGCGCCACTCGCCTCTGTCCTCTTTTGCATTCAGGAAGACGCGAACGTCCGCAGAACTTTCAAGCCATGCTTCGTCTTCACGGGCAAAGTCGGCGAGCTGACAGAGATGCTCGACCACTGCGGGCTGAAACTGCTCTTCGAGAAGAGGCATGAGTTTTAGACGAATGCGAGCCCGCGTACGTTTGGTATCGCGGTTGGTGGCATCTTCGCGCCAAGCTTGGCGGCGGCTCTTGAGATAAGCGCGAAGGTCCAGACGACGGAGTTTGAGCAGCGGGCGAAACACACAGCCGAACTCGGGATGGATGCCTCCGAGTCCCGCCAGGCCTGTGCCACGCAAGATATGGCCGACGACGGTCTCAGCTTGATCCTCGGCAGTGTGCGCGACAGCGAGTTTATCCAGTTGGCCTTCGGCGACAAGACGCTCGAAGAAGGCGTAACGTGCGCGGCGCGCGGCATCTTCCAAATTGGCCCGCTCACGCCCGGATCTGGAAGAGATGTCTTCGCGCCCGATGAAAAAAGGCAGCGAGTGTCGTGCGGCAAGGTCAGCGACGAACTTCTCGTCAGCGTCCGAGGCGCGGCCACGCAGTTTGTGATTAAAGTGAACGACGGAGAGAACGATGCCCAGTTTTTCCCGTAATTCAAGGAGGAGCAGAAGAAGGGTCACGGAATCGGCACCGCCGGAAAGGGCCACGCCTAGGCGCTGTCCGGGCGTTGCCCAATGGTTCTCCTGCAAGTGGTGGAGAAGCCGGAGAGCGAGGTCTGAGAATGCACGGCCCGCAGGTGCTTTCGGCTTGGCTGATTTCCGCGACGGAATCTTTTTGGGCATGGCGTTCTGCGCATATCGTAGCAACGTTGGAGGAGCAGGTCGAGCGACGAAACTCTGGTGGTTTCAGAGAGTTGGCCTTGGGCGACGAGGATTTTCCCAGCGGTTAAAGTTCTCGACTCATGTGGAACAAGAAGACGACCGAAAGTTGGAGCTCGCGCAAAAGGTTGAGCGGAACCTTGTGAATAGGGATGCGAAACCAATTTTGGTCCCGCCAGTGCTCGCTGACGTGCGTCCAGAACACATGCAGGTCGGCTCGGGTATACACGCTCTTGTGGAAAATCAGCGGATTCCATTTGGCCCAGAAGAGCTGGATCTTGGAAGGAACATAAAGGGAAGGGAAATGTTCTTTCGCGCGTATATAGGCAGCCTGAAAATCGGCAAGTTTGAACTGGTCGTATCTTTCGCGGAGCTTTGCATATTCTTCCGCGACCCGCTGTTCTGCGGCCGAAGGATGACGCGTCTGCAGCCAGAGTTCTTCCATTTCGACAAGGACGCGAAGCATGCCCCGAAGGTGAACGCGGATTTCCTTGACGCGGCCTGTGTAATAGTCCCAGCGGGAAAGCACTGGAAGACCGGGGCGGCGCGCGGTGCGCCCTTTCAGACGGAAGTATCCGGACATCATGGGGTGGCGGCCTTCGGTCTGGATGGAATTCTTGTACCAGAGGAAGCGGACGAAGTTGTTCCAGTAGTTGGCGCGAGATCCACGCTGCAAGATCGCTTTCATGTTGTCGAGGCTGTAGAACGTGCGCCAGGCCTCGAAATAGGTTTCCTTCCAAGAGCCGTGCTTCAGATAGGGATGATGAGTAACCTCATGCTGGGAATCGTAGAGGTTGAAATCCGGGTGCATCCATTCTCCGCGGCGCAACATCTGGAGGTGATCCATGGAACCGGGAAGCGGCATGAGGATGAAGAAGGAAGCATGGTCGGGACGGACTTCATTCATGAGGAACTTCAAGTCGCGGCGAATGGAATCGACGGTGTCGAAGGGGAAGCCAAGGATATAGCCAACGTGGGAAGAAATGTCCGAATCACGGTAAGCCTGAATGAGCTGGCGGTATTCGTTGACCTGGTTCTGTTTCTTACCGGCAGCTGCAAGATTGCCGGGATCCACGCTTTCCATGCCGATGAAGACGTTGATGCAGCCGGCCTGACGGGCTTTGGTAACGAAGTTCTTGATCTTCCAAGAGAGGACGTCGACCTGCATCATGAATTCAATGGGGATATTCTCTTCGTGGCGTAGTTTGATGAGCGCGTCAAAGATGGCTTCCCAATTCTTGTTGCGGGCAAAATTGTCGTCGGTAAAGAAGTAGAACGTGATCCCATTTTCGCGGTAGTTGTAGCGGATAGCCTCTGCGATGTGATCGGCAGAGCGGAAACGCATCTTGCGGCCCTGCACGTTAATGATGGTGCAGAAGGTACATTCAAACGGGCAACCGCGGCCACAATCGAGCGTGCCGAAATTGGAGGCGGCGAATTTGCGCAGATATTTCCTGCGGATTGCGGGGATAGGCTTCGTGTAGAGATCCGGCTTGTCGTGCAAGAAATCGTACATGGGCTTGAGGCGGTTGTTGACGGCGTCATGCAACAGCTCGCCCCAGGTTTCTTCGACCTCGCCTTTGACGATGGTGACGCCCGCATCCATGAGTTGCTGAATATCCGGAGGAATGTCCGGGAGTAGAGCGAGATAGCCGCTGACATGGAAGCCGCCGATCAGAACGGTCAGGCCGGCCTTGCGAAAGGTGTAAGCGAGATCGCAAGCGCGGGGGAATTGGTTCGTCTGAACACCGACGAGGCAGACAATGGTTTTGGCGAGACCCCAGTGTTGCGAATGGCAAATGCGCTTGACTGGAATCTTGTCGACGGTTTCATCGTAAAGGTGAACCTTCACGTTCCATGCATCGCCAAGAAGATTTCGTCGGACAACGTCTTCCGTCAATCCTGCAAGACACGCAAGGGTGTTGCTTGGAAGCACGCCGCGCCAATGGCGGACAACGTAACCGTCATCGTCATACTGGGAACACTTGATGAGATAAAGATGGAGAGCTTTTTGCATGTCACCGGCCCAAGTCACGGCCGGACTCGCAGGCGGAAGCGAAGCCGGGGAGACCGCGTAATCGTGACATATCGACTAGGATGCTGCAACAAGAGTCTAAGATCACCTGAGAGGCGGAGGGTTCTCATGGGTGCAGCCAACGAAGCAGGCCCGAAGTTTCCCGCAACCAACCCATGGGATTTGGGTTCTCCGAACTCTGAATCGGGCCTGTCCGGTTCCTAGCCTCGTTCAACCCACCGCAACCGGGGCTTAACACGGACTTAATATTCGCAGGTGCCCATTGCAGTAGCATGGCCCTTGCTTACTTCTGGTCCTCTACCGTTTTCGGAGGTTTTGCCATGTTCCGTTGCTGCCCTTGGTTCCTCGCCGTGGTCCTGGTCGCCAGCGTTGCCTTGCTTGGCGGATGCAATTACAAAGGGGAGGAAACCACGAAAGAGAAGGATTTTGCGGTTTCCGCTTCGGTCAAGACGGCGATTGGAGCAGCGGGAAGCACGTTCGTCAATCCCATCATGACGAAGTGGATTGCGGTGTATCAGCAGGCGCATCCGGGAACGCTGATCAACTACCGTCCGATAGGCAGCGGTGCGGGGATTGACCTGCTGAGGCAGAGCACGCTGGAAATTGCCGCGAGTGATATGCCTTTGAATGACGAGCAATTAAAGGGAACATTTCCGCTGATTCAGGTTCCGGTGACGGCAGGGGCGGTATGCGCGGTCTATAATCTGCCTGAGTTGAAGAGCCCGCTGCGATTCAGTGCCTCCACACTGGCGGGAATTTTCCTGGGAAACATTATTAGTTGGCAAGATCCCGCGATTGCGCGGGACAATCCGGGGGTTGCGTTGCCGCACGCAGCGATTATTGTTGTGCACCGGTCCGAGGGCAGCGGAACCACAAGTATTTTTACGTCTTACCTAGCGAAAGTGAATCCTGAGTGGTCGAAAAAAGTAGGGAATGGACTTTCCGTGAAGTGGCCAGTGGGAATTGGCGAGCAGGGGAGTACGGGGGTGCTGGATTTTGTGAAGCAGAATCCTGGAACGATCGGCTACGCGGAGTTGAACTATGCGGCCGAAAAGCACTTGCCGGTTGCTTCGATTCAGAACCGGGCCGGTGCGTTTGTGGCACCCAGTGCGGCGAGCACAACGGCGGCGGTGCAGGCGTTCGACCAGGAATTCGCGCAGGATGTCCGCGTATCGATTGTGGATCCCCCCGCTTCGGCAAAAGAGGCCTACCCAATTTCCGGTTTGAGTTTCTTCCTGATAGCCAAGGACGGTTCGGACGCTGTGGAGCGGCAGGCGATCCGGGACTTTGCCGGGTACATCATCACGGGTGGACAGGACCTCTCGGAAGGCTTGGACTATGCACGCTTGCCTAAACCTGTGCAGGAGCGTGCACTGAATCTACTGGGTGAAATGCAGGCGAACGGTCAGCCGGTGAAGGTGACATGAGGTAATCTGGCGGAAACCCGTGAACTTGAGATATTGTAAGCTCGTCCCAAACCTCTGCTACCCCCCCCCCGATTTCTCGTAACCGAGATGGTCGGAATGCGCCGCTTGCCGCTAAGCCGGCCAGCCTGGGGAATCTGAAGTCGAGCCAATACGACAGTCTTTTTCCAGGCGCGAAGCAGAAGGCTTCAGAGATCTACTAGGCTTCGCAACCTCTTCGGGTGAGTCCGAACTGCGAAGGAGGTAGCCGTAATAGCCAAGTCAGGTTCAATCACTCCTCAGTGTTGGGAAGCTATTCTTTTTTCTTGGGCGCAGAAGAAGGCGAGAACATCGAGCAAATCCGCAGAGTTCAAAACTCGGTTCGCAACAGTGCGGGGCTGCGTTGTATGTGCTGAGGTGACAAGGGATTGAAAGGGTGCTGAGGATTACTGTGGAAAACGGAATTTGTAGGCAAACGAGTGTTGACAAATAGGGTGCATATGCTATTCTCGTTTAGTTCGTTGGTAGCCACTCTGCAGGACAGGGAGGCAGAACAAAAGCTCTTTGACAACCGATACGATGTGCCAGAATCTGTTCGACCCCATTCGGGTTCGAGCCTAGGCTGTGAAAGCAGCAGAGGACCGGATGGGTTAATTTGAGTTAATTTGAGCGACTAACAATTTTGCTTGGCAGGCTGGCTCGGGATAAAACCCGGGCTATTTTATTGCGCCAAGCGACAGGCTTCAAACGAGAGTTTGATCCTGGCTCAGAACGAACGCTGGCGGCGTGCTTAACACATGCAAGTCGCGTGCGCAGTTTCCTGTAGCAATACAGGGGATGGGCGCACGGCGCACGGGTGCGTAACACGTGGGCAATCTGCCCTCCGATGGGGAATAACCCCGCGAAAGCGGGGCTAATACCGCATAACATTCCTTGGACGATGGTTCGAGGATTCAAAGCAGTAATGCGTCGGAGGAGGAGCCCGCGCCCGATTAGCTAGTTGGTGAGGTAACGGCTCACCAAGGCAATGATCGGTAGCTGGTCTGAGAGGATGATCAGCCACACTGGAACTGAGACACGGTCCAGACTCCTACGGGAGGCAGCAGTGGGGAATCTTGCACAATGGGCGAAAGCCTGATGCAGCGACGCCGCGTGGGGGATGAAGCTTTTCGGAGTGTAAACCCCTTTCGCCTGGGACGAATGCCCGCAAGGGAGTGACGGTACCAGGATAAGAAGCCCCGGCTAACTACGTGCCAGCAGCCGCGGTAAGACGTAGGGGGCCAGCGTTGTTCGGAATTACTGGGTGTAAAGGGTTCGTAGGCGGTGTGGCAAGTTGGGAGTGAAATCTCTGGGCTCAACCCAGAGGCTGCTTCCAAAACTGCTGTGCTTGAGTGTGAGAGAGGCTCGTGGAATTGCAGGTGTAGCGGTGAAATGCGTAGATATCTGCAGGAACACCCGTGGCGAAAGCGGCGAGCTGGATCACTACTGACGCTGAGGAACGAAAGCTAGGGGAGCAAACAGGATTAGATACCCTGGTAGTCCTAGCCCTAAACGATCAGGACTTGGGGTGCCGCCCGTTCGGGCGTCGTCCCGGAGCTAACGCGTTAAGTCCTGCACCTGGGGAGTACGGTCGCAAGACTGAAACTCAAAGGAATTGACGGGGGCCCGCACAAGCGGTGGAACATGTGGTTCAATTCGACGCTACGCGAGGAACCTTACCTGGGCTCGAAATGCTTATGACCAGCTGTAGAAATACGGCCTTCCCGCAAGGGACATGAGTATAGGCGCTGCATGGCTGTCGTCAGCTCGTGCCGTGAGGTGTTGGGTTAAGTCCCGCAACGAGCGCAACCCCTGCACACAGTTACTACTCGCAAGAGAGGACTCTGTGTGGACTGCTCCGGATAACGGAGAGGAAGGTGGGGATGACGTCAAGTCCGCATGGCCTTTATGTCCAGGGCTACACACGTGTTACAATGCAGGGTACAAACCGTTGCCAACCCGTGAGGGGGAGCTAATCGGAAAAAACTCTGCTCAGTTCGGATTGCAGTCTGCAACTCGACTGCATGAAGCCGGAATCGCTAGTAATGGCGTATCAGATCGACGCCGTGAATACGTTCCCGGGCCTTGTACACACCGCCCGTCACATCACGAAAGTGAGCTGTACTAGAAGTCGCCACGCTAACCGCAAGGAGGCAGGCGCCCAAGGTATGACTCATGATTGGGGTGAAGTCGTAACAAGGTAGCCGTAGGAGAACCTGCGGCTGGATCACCTCCTTTCTAAATAGAAAGAGATCTACTCCGCTATGGTGTGCGGGGAATGGTCTCAACGCGAAGGGCAGCTCTCACGGGCTTGCCAGTTCGCTAGACTCAAGTAACTCAAAGACCCTTCGGGCTCCAACCCAAAGGGCGGACAGATTCTGGTAGATCGCCATCGGTTGTGCTCAAGAGCAAAATTTAACGGACGAAGGGCCGTAGCTAAATGCTGCGGCCCTTTTTTTTGCGGCAGAGTTCCCTGTGACCAACGAACGGAGGGAATCGAACCTACTTCAGGCCAAGCCTAGACAAAAAGAAACAATGCGCTAGCCGAAGATCGTTCGATGTATTCCAATCTGTGTTCATTCCACACCCTGTGATAAAGTCGACCAAACAGCAGCTTATATTCAAGAGCAACCGACCTGGGTATCTGCCTCCACCGGAACAGAGTTCCCGCTCTCGCACGCAGGGCGCTGAAGCCGATTACCGGCACTCATCGCGGCGAGTTTCTAGGAGTGCCGGCGACGCACAAGCGCGTCACATTCAGCGGTATCACCATCAATCAGATCGCAGACGGAAGGATTCTGGAATCTACGGTGATCTGAGACGGGCTGGGGCTGATGAAACAGTTCGGAATTGCTGTGCGGTACGAAATGCTGGTTGCTGCTGCGGGATAGCTAATTCCAAGTTTGTTGCGGATTTGAGGTGATTGTTAACCCTTTGGACCAAGTGTCCTATGGGGCAATTGTCCTCCGGCCTGCTGGAACCCCACCATTGCTGTGCAACTTCCTCCTACAATCCCGGGTTTGACCAGTCGGAGGGCCCAGACTTTCAAAAAGGAGAAATTACTTGTATGCAGATTTCAAAGAGCCTGGCAGGTGTGGTATTGGCTGCAGCACTGATCGGTGCAGGCGTGGCCGTCGCGCAGAAACCGGTCGACAACGTGAGCGGCAAGAAACATCCAAACCTAGCGGCGGCACAGCGGTTGTCCCAGGACGCTTGGGAAAAGATCACGGCGGCACAACAAGCGAACGAGTGGGACATGGAAGGACACGCTGCCAAGGCGAAAGATCTGTTGGATCAGGTCAACCGGGAGCTGAAACTTTCTGCCGAAGCGGCGAACAAGAACCATAAGTAAAAGCTATCCGACCTGGATCAGCAATGGACCGGACGAGAGCGAGGCTCCGTCCGGTTCTTTTTGTGTGCCGAGCAGGCTCGTCAGCCAGGATGTGCAAGTCCTCTTCACAACCAGAGGGAGGTGAAGTGACAACGAAGCGAGAGGGTGAAATAACACCCGCCGCGAAGCGGGGTCTGAAAAAAGCGTGGAGCAAAGACGCTAGCTGATGAACAAAAACGGGACTTCTCGAAAGGGGCGGAAATCGGGTATGGGGAGGCACACTCAGGCGAAACCTTATTGCGACAGGCGGCATCCTAACCGCATACTCATAAACGGGTGTATTTGGGCCAATCCTGGGGACGTAGAGGAAGTATAAATTTTACTGAGGGTAGGGGATGCGGCAGTTAGAACATCAATCCAGGTGGCTGGCGAGGCCGCTGGCGTTCGTTCTGGCGCTGCTGTTCCTCGTGTTCCTACTGCAGATTACTCCCCACGGTCATGCCAATGGGCAGGATGAAGCCGCGTGCAGGCTATGCCAAGCGGCGCACATAAGCGTGATACCGACTGTTTCGGGAATCGTGCTGAGCGTTCCGCTGGTTCCAGTCGGTGAGGTAGCAACACCGCATCTTCGAATCGCCGCCGAAAGCTTTTTTCGTCACTCCGATCCTCGCGCTCCCCCCTCCAGCGTACTGAGTTAAATCCAGAAAATTGATGATTGCGATGCCGGCCTTCGTTGGCCGCGCGACCGCTTCCTTAGAGGCGGCCCTACCAACATCACCAGAATCGCTCCCTGAGGGGTTGGAGGAGTAATGCGAATCGTTTTTCGAAGTCTAGCTTTGCTTGCTATCCATGTTGTAATTTGTGTGCTTGCGGCGTTCGCGCAAGGAGGAAATTCTGGATCCATCGAGGGAATCGTGAGGGATCCCTCGGGTGCCCTTGTGCCGAACGCAACGGTGGAGATCCGCAATCCAGTTAGTGGTTACTCGAGGACAACAAAGACTGGGGCAGACGGCAAGTTTCGATTCACCAACGTGCCGTTCAATCCGTACCACATGATCGTGACGGCCAGCAAATTCGCAGTGGAGTCACAAGACATCGAGGTACGTTCCAGCGTTCCCCTGAGCGTGGAAGCCGATCTGAAACTCGGGACGGAAGCCACGACTGTAAATGTGACGGAGAATGGCGGAGATCTCATCGAAAACGAACCGACCTTTCATACCGACATTGACCGCAAACTGTTTGACAAGACTCCGCTCGAAAGCAGTTCGTCGCCCTTCACATCGTTGGTGACACTCACGACCCCGGGAGTGTCTGCAGACTCGAACGGACTAATGCACGGACTGGGGGACCATGCGGAGAATTCGGTTTCGCTGGACGGCCAGCCACAGACCGACCAATTCAGCAAAGTATTCTCGAACCAGATACCGGCGGATTCCATTCAATCGATGGAAGTCATCTCCGGAGCGCCGACGGCGGATTACGGGGATAAAACGAGTTTGGTCATTAAGGTGACCACCCGTTCCGGGATGGGTGTGACCACACCAACGGGGAGCGTGTCGACGGCTTACGGCAGTTTTGGAACAGTGAATGCAGGCTTGGATTTAGCCTACGGGGGTGACCGCTGGGGGAACTTTATCGCTATCGACGGACTGAACACGGCGCGCTTTTTGGATCCACCGGAGTTTCAGGTTCTGCACGACAGAGGGAATGAGGAAAATGTTTTTGATCGCATTGATTACCAACCCAGACAATCGGACACACTCCATTTGAACCTGGGTTTCTCCCGCTCGTGGTTCCAGAATCCCAACACCTACGACCAGCAGTACCAGCTGTGTGGCCCGATTGGATATACGTGCGACGCTACGGGCACCTACATCGTCAACGCGGTTACGGGAGCACCATTGGGAACTACAGATCAACGTGCACAAATCCGCAGCTTCAATATCGCCCCGACTTGGACACACCTGTTTGGGGCGAATGCGGTGAGCACCTTCGGCGTTTATGTTCGCCACGATCAATATAACTACTACCCTAGCAAGGATCCTCTCAACGATATGGCTCCCGATCTCCAAGTGGAGACCGCGGCCCAGGATCGGAGGCTGACCAACGCCGGCGTTCGGGGTGACATCTCCTACGTTAAGGGAGTTCATAACATCAAGTTTGGGGTTGTGTACCAGCAGACTTTCCTGACCGAGAAGGACCAGTTGGGCATCGTTGATCCGACGTTTCTCCCGTCACTCAATACAGAGAATTCCAACGGAACTGTGGTTCCGGGCGACCCCTGCTTCGTCAGCGGCGTAGGCTACAGGGCCGCCCTGCACAACGTTGCTTCCGTACGACCTGACGAATGGAGGCAAACTCTTCTATTTCGATGGTCACACCGACGTGAAGGAGCTCGCGCTCTACCTGATCGACAACATCACGTGGAAGAACTGGTCGTTCAATCTGGGGATTCGGGGTGACAAGTACAACGGCATCAGCAGCGGCAGCCAAGCGGAGCCGCGATTGGGAATCGCGTACAACATCAAACCCACGAACACGGTATTGCGTGTTTCCTACGCGCGGATCATGGAAACGCCATTCAACGAAAATCTGGTAATTGCCAGCACCGGTTGCAGCGACCCTGTCATCGTGGCAATCGTATCTCCTCCCGGAGTGCCCTGCACGCTCGGGCCGCTGACACCCGGTTTCCGAAACGAGTTTCATGCGGGCTTCGAGCAGGCGTTCGGGAAATACCTGGTGATCAACGGCGAGTACATCTGGAAGTACACGCACAACGGGTTTGACTTTGGTATTGTTGGGGCAACGCCGATCACATTTCCAATTGAGTGGCACAATTCCAAGATTCCTGGATGGATGCTAAGCGCGAGCGTGCCTGATTTTCACGGACTGACGGCACGAGTGGTCATGTCCAGCGTGGCGGCGCGGTTCTTCAATCCGCAGGTGGCTGGAATCGCATTCTTTCCTTCCTTCAACGTCTTCCGCATCGACCACGATGAACTCTACAATCAGACCACACACATCCAGTACCAACCCTGGAAGCGTGGGCCATGGCTCGGATTCAACTGGCGGTATGACAGCGGCCTAGTGAGTGGTGCCGTGCCATGCTACACGGCAGCTCCACTGGTGACGCCAACGTGCTCAGCCTCAACACCGGTTGTCGACGGGGGTGCTGCCGCGGGGATTCCCAGTGGGTATGTGGGGTTGAACAACGCTATCACCGGCTTGCCGTTGACGGCCGACCAAGAATTCCAAGCCGGACTTACCTGTAATGGCAAGCCCGTGGTCTCCAGCCCGTTTGGAGCGCCAGCCACTTCCTGCCCCGCAGGAGAACTCGGGTCGCCGTTTGTTCAGGTGCCAGGACCGAACAAGGAGAATGATGACCACAATCCGCAGCGTATCCAGCCACGGAATCTGTTTGATATCGCTGTCGGCCATGACAACCTCTTTCATGGCGACCGCTACAAGTGGAGTTTGCGCTTCACGGTCATCAACCTGACCGACAAGGTCGCGCTGTACAATTTCCTTTCGACGTTCAGTGGCACGCACTACGTGACGCCACGGACGGAGACGGTGGAACTGGGCTTCCACTTCTAAAACCCCCCGGTCGTTGAACTATGCTCAACCTGGCACAAGTCCGCGCGGGGCTTTACTTTTGCGCCGCACTTTGAATGAGCATTTGTGTATAGAATGAAGACTGTTATGGCTCAAACATCGGGTGATTCTGCAAATAAAATCCGTATCGGTGTGGATTTAGGCGGCACAAAAATTGAATTTGTTGGGTTGGAGAACGATGGGCGCGAAGTACACCGGCACCGCGTGGCCACACCGCGGAACGATTACGACGGGACTATTCGTGCGATCAAAGAAGGCGTGGAAAAGATCGAAGGAGAACTGGTTCGGAGCGGAACCGTTGGCGTAGGGATTCCCGGAACCATTTCGCAAATCACCCACACGGTGAAGAATGCAAATTCGACATGGATGAATGGACGGCCCTTCGATCGCGACCTGAGTGAAGCGCTGCAGCGCGAAGTGCGCTGCGCCAATGATGCGAACTGCCTGGCGGTTTCCGAGGCTACAGACGGAGCGGGAGCGGGAAAGCGAGTGGTGTTTTCGGTAGTGCTGGGCACCGGATGCGGTGGCGGCCTTGCGATTGACGGGAGAGTCCATAACGGGCGAAACGGAGTCGCGGGGGAGTGGGGCCACACCACCTTACCGTGGATGCGCGCGGAGGAGTACCCCGGTCCGGAATGCTATTGCGGCTACCGAGGCTGCATTGAAACCTGGATTTCGGGGACGGGTCTGGAAGCGGATTACGAACGGGCTACGAAAACAAAATTGAAGGGGAAGGAAATTGTCGCGCATGCCGAGGCAGGAGAAGCGGCCGCGCTAGCGTGCCTAAGGCGATACGAAGATAGGCTGACGCGCAGCTTGGCCCAGATGATCAACATTCTGGACCCGGACATTATTGTTCTGGGCGGAGGAGTCTCGCAGGTGCCGCACCTATATCAGAATGTTCCGCAGCATTTGAAGGAGTACGTCTTCGGGAGAGAAGCGGATACGCCGGTGGTCGTGGCGAAACACGGAGATGCGAGTGGAGTCCGCGGCGCTGCGTGGCTATGGCCACTGTAGAACCACAGCAAGAACGCCACGTTCCATTGGATTAGAAATATGCAGGGGCTCCGGACGCGATATTGCGCGGAGCCCCTGAAATTATAGTTCGCTTGAAAATTCCTGAACGATCAGCTGTGGGCGCCGGCAGCTTTACTCATTTGCGCCATCCACGCCTTGGAACGACGCTCCATTTCGTCAGGGGCAACGTCCTCGATATGCTGGGCAAGGCCCCACTGGTGTCCGAAGGGATCGCGTACTTTGCCGTAACGATCCCCCCAGAATTGATTTTGCAAGGGCATTTCGACTTTCGCGCCAGCCTTCACGGCACGATCAAATACCGCATCCACGTTTTCGGTATAGACGAAGAGCGAATTCGAGGTGACCGGAGTTGAGCCTGGGGCATTGGCCATTCCGGGAAACTCATCACTGAGCATCAGTTTGGAATCGCCAATCTGGAGTTCCGCATGGCCAATCGTGCCTCCGGGACCAGGCATGCGGTTGATTTCTTTCGCGTGGAACACTTCCTTGTAGAATTCGATGGCACGGGCGGCACCTTTACACACAATTGCGGGAGTCAGGGAATGATAGCCTTCGGGAATTGCACGGACAGCGGACATAAGTCCTCCTAGAGAAGATTGGATTATTCGCGCAGCAGGTATGGGAGCCGGGAAGGGAGAACAAAGACTGCTCTGCGCGGAAGTATTGAATACTCCTCAGAGGAGACGGCGTCAAGAGCGGATTTTCGCGATTTTCGCGAACGAGGTAGTTGGAAAAAAGAGGATGGATCAGGGTAAGAAGCTGTAGGAAGGGGGAACCATGCGTTATGACTTCTTGGTGGAGACGTACGGGACCGAGCGAATCAAGGTGGTGAGTGTGTGGAGCGAATTTTGGGACGAGGAAATGGAAATTCGTCCGCATGGGGAGGACATGCGTGGAAGAAGTGTGCGCGAACAGATGGTGCATCAGTGCCTGAGCGAGAATCTGTGGTTCCGGACGATGCTGAACATCGACGTGGGTGCCCCGCCGCTGCCGAAGGAGGAGACCCGGGCTGAATTTATCCGGCGCTACGTGGAAGACAGCGGCAAACGGTTGGTGGTGTTACAGGAAAGGGAGGAGGGCTGGTGGGAGGCGGAAACAAATTTTTTTGATGTGAAACGTTCGATGGCGTGGATCATGACGCGACGCATCGCGCACACCGCACACCACCGCGGACAGCAGATGGCCATGTTGCGCATGCTGGGACACGATCTCCACAGCAATTACGGGCCAACGGCCGACACAGGGGGATTGATGCAGAGTCATGCGCCGACGATTTATGCTTATGACGACCTGGATACGCTGTTGCGTGATGTGGGCAGCGGTGGAGCGAAGACGCGGCTACCGGGCGGGGGCGGTAAGCCGGTCACGGAAAGGCCCGGCTGATTTGAAAGCCCGCGCGAAACGGAGAACGCAATAGTAATTCCGATTTGAATAGAGTCTGCAGAGGGACGCCATGAGAATGCCGGTTCTGTTTGTTGGACATGGTTCGCCGATGAATGCGATTGAAGAGAACGCGTTCACGCGGAGCCTGCAAGAAGTGCGCACGAAATTGCCGGTGCCGAAGGCGATTTGCGTGGTTTCGGCGCATTGGGTGACACGCGGCTGCCAGGTGCAGGCGTCGGACTGGCCGCGCACGATACACGATTTCTACGGATTTCCACGGCCACTGTATGAAGTGCAATATCCCGCGCCGGGAGCGCCGGAACTAGCAAAGCGATTGGCGATGGAGAAGCATCTCCAGACCGATCACCAATGGGGATTGGATCACGGAGCGTGGAGCGTGTTGCGGCATCTTTATCCGGAGGCGAATGTACAAGTGTTCCAGGTCAGCCTGGACCACGAGCGCACGTTTGAAGAGCACGTCGCGCTGGGACAAGAAATGAAGAGCCTACGCGATCGGGGAGTGTTGCTGCTTGGCAGCGGCAACCTGGTGCACAACCTGCACCAAATTAATTGGGAGATGCAAAACTCAGGGTATCCGTGGGCGGAGGAATTTGATGGCAAAGTGAAGAAGGCGATCGAAGAGCGCGATATCGCTTCGCTCGCGGCGCCGGATCGCTGGGGAAGCACCTTGCTGGCGGAGGCGCATCCGACATTGGAGCACTACGCTCCGGTACTGTATTGTCTGGGTGCCACGGGTAGAGAGGACCGCGTGACCTACCCATACGAGGGCATTGAATTTGGCACGATCTCCATGCGCATGGCCTTATTCGAAAACTGACGCGGCTGTATGAACGTCCAGCGGGAACGGAACCATGTGCCTTTCCTAGGCATCTCATAGACGAGTGAAACGATCACTTAAAGGGGGAATAGGATGACCAGGCTCGCGCCCTTCGGTGCAATTGTCCTTAGCAGCATAAGTTTGACCGCGGTTCCCGCCGTTGCCCAAGTTACTTACGGAAAAAAGCCGAACTTGCCGGCACCTTTTGCCACCAAGAGTGCGGGAAATGGTCCGAATGACAGCAAGCCGCCGGCTGGATTTCTGCCTAAAGCGCCGATGGGATTTCAGGTAAGTGTCTATGCGAAAGATTTCACGCGGCCGCGCTTCCTGGCCGTGGCGCCGAATGGAGATATTTTTGTGGCGGACACGGGAGCTGGTCAGATTGTGATCCTGCACGATCCGGCGCACGGTGGGGGTACTCCGCAAAAAGAAGTCTTCGCGGAAAAATTGAACCGGCCGTTCGGGATCGCGTTCCACGACGATTATGTGTATGTGGGGAACACCAATGAAGTGGTGCGATTCAAGTTTGACAAGGAGACATCCAAGCGGACAGGCGAGGTGGAGCACATTCTGCCAGTGCCGCCGGGCGGTGGCCACTTTACGCGCACCGTGGCGTTCAGTGCGGACGGAAGCAAACTCTACGTGAGTGTGGGGTCGTCCTCAAATCTCGAGATCGAGAAGGACTCACGGCGTGCGGCGGTGCTGGTGAGCGATCCGGACGGAAAGAACTCGCGGATATTCGCGTCAGGCTTGCGGAATGCGGTGGGACTTGGCATCGAACCAGTGACCGGCGCGGTGTGGGTCAGCGTGAACGAGCGAGACGAACTGGGTGATGACCTGCCGCCGGATTACTTCACTTCCATCAAGGATGGCGGGTTTTACGGATGGCCGTACAGCTACATTGGGGACAATGTGGATCCGCGAGTGAAGCTGCAACGGCCAGACCTGGTGGCGAAGGCGATCATTCCGGACGTTCTATTAGGGCCGCATGTGGCGCCATTGCAGTTCACGTTTTACACCGCGAAGCAGTTTCCGGGGTTATACCGAGGCGGAGCGTTTATCGCGGAACACGGCTCCTGGAATCGCGCCAGCCGCAATGGCTATCAAGTGTCGTTCGTGGGATTTAAGGACGGAAAAGCTGCCGAAGATCCTGTGCCCTTCCTGACTGGGTTTGTGCCAGACCCGAAGGGTAAGAATGTGAATGGCCGGCCGGTGGGAGTCGCGGTGGCGCCAGACGGCTCGCTGCTGGTGAGCGATGATGGAGCCAGCGTGATCTACCGAGTGAGCTACGGAAGATAAAGCAACTCAGGAACAAAGGGAACAGGTCGCACGAAGATCGACGTGTGGCCTGTTCTGTCTGGAGAAGGGACGGCTCAGCGATGTTGTGAAAGAAGAGGGAAACCGCAACTGAAGGTAGCGTGGAGGAAGGGAGACGTCAACGTAAAATAATATTAGAGATAGTTAATTAAGTAGGAATACAGTTCCGTTTTGGAACCATACTGGAAAGAAGGCGCACAAAGGCGTATGTTAACGACTGTTAATGTGATGCTCGTCATCTTTCAGATACCTTAGAGGGCTTATGCCACCCTTTAAACTTGAACTGGAAAAACTGCCGTCGAGTACCGATACCCTCACGATTTATAAAGCGACCGGGAAACTCAGCTTGGAAACCGTAAACGAGTTTATCCAGAAAGTGCGGGCAGAAACTGCGTCGTACGTGGTGCTGGATCTCAGTGGAGTCAGCTTTCTGGATTCGGCAGGAGTGGGTGCGCTGGTGTCGCTGTTCGTGAGCCGTCGGAATCAAGGAAAGGTTTTTGCTTTGGCGGCCTTATCTCCGCAGAGCACAGCGGTTGTAACCGTTGCCGGACTGCAGAACCTGTTGCCCGTCTACAAAACTGTGGAAGAAGCGCTGGCGAAAAAGTCCTAACGAAGCGGGAAGCCGCGAGGGCGACTCAACTTGGTATCCAGTTGGGATGATTGGAAAAGAGACCGTCGACGAATCCGATGTGGTAGGAAATATAAAGTCCGAAGCAGAGACTGAGAGCACCCGACCCCAGAATCAAAGCGCGATTCAACCAGCCGAAGCGAGTTCCCGCATAAGAAAATGGCAGCGCCAGAGCAGCGGTGATGAGCATCATCCCCGCGATGGTGCCAACTCCAAAAATCAAAAGATAAAATACGCCCCAGCGGGGATCGCGGATGGTGCTGAGCACCAGGAGGGCAACCGCCGCGGAGCCCGCCAGCCCGTGGACGATGCCGATGAACAGTGGGCGCAATGAATGGAACAATCCCAAATGCGAGACGGGATTGCTGAGCCATTTGGGTGCAGGCAAAGAATCGCCATGATGCTCATTGGCTGGAGCGTGCGAATGCCAATGGTAGTGGATGTGAGAATGGTGTTCGTGCAGGTGGGCATGTTCACCCTTGACCCGGGGGTGGGCGGGGGAGAATTTCTCGCTGAGCCATTGCGAGATCCCGGCAAGATTTAATATTCCGAGAAGGATGAGCATCAGTCCCACCGCAAATTCCATCGTCAAACCAACACGCGGGGGAATGACAACATTAAAGAGAATGATGGCCGCACCGACGAGGACGATGGTGATAGTGTGGCCTAATCCCCAGAGCGCGCCGATGAGCGCAGCTTTCGAGAGAGAGCGTTCGCGGCTGACGATTGTGGAGACCGCAATGACGTGGTCCGGATCCGTGGCATGGCGCATGCCCAGAAAGAACCCAATCGCGAGGATGGCAAAACCGCTGATCATACGGAGCCTGCGCAGCCGAACCTCTGGCTACAGGATAGACGAGAAGGCGGGCCGGAGGCGAGTTTTTCGCTAGTCCCTCGGGGGGTCTATCCACGCAAGCCAGGAATCAGAAACGAGTTGCCATTGTGCGGGGAACGAGCCCATAATCCGTCACTCGCTGAGGCAGGAAGGAAATTCGCGCCGAAGCAAATCCTAAGGAGAATCTGTCATGAAACGTGCTCTCTTGCTGTTGGCCTGTTTTGTTGTCACCGCGATTGCGGCTCGTCCGTTGCTGGCCGAGGATAATCCATTTCTGGGGACTTGGAAACTGAACGTCGCAAAATCGAAATTCGAACCGGGTCCGGCACCAAAAAGTCAGACGCGAACCGTGGCCATACAAGGCAACGGGACGAAGTACAGTTTTGAGGGGGTGGGGGGAGATGGGACGCCGTTTGCGTTCAGCTTCGTCAGCTATTTGGACGGAACTGAGGCTGCGGTGAAAGGAACGGGAATCCCCGGCGGAGCGGATTCCATCACACTAAAGCGCGTGAATCCCCACAAGATCGAGGGGACACTTGCGAAGGGTGGGAAAGAAGTGGGGAAGGTGGTGGCCGAGGTGTCCAAGGACGGGAAGATCACAACCGTCAAGGGAAAAGGGAAGACCGTCGAGGGCAAGGAATACAGCAGCGAAAGCGTTTACGAAAAGCAATAACGGGAAGTGAGCGGATTTCCTATGGAGTTCCGCCCCTTTTTCTTTTCTTGCTTGAAACGCTTTAGCGATTTCGTCGTCTGAGAGTCGAGGTGAAGAGATGACCTCCAACTACAGGCCGCAGGGATATACAGCTGTATCGGTCTACATTATGGCAAACGGCGCACAACGGGTGATCGATTTTCTGAAACAGATGTTCGGCGCGACAGACCTACGGCGATTCGACGGGCCGGACGGCAAGATCATGCATGCGGAAGTGCGTATTGAGGACACGGTGGTGATGATTGCGGATGCTAGTGGGGGCTATCCCGCGTTTCCGGTGTGGCTGCACGTGTACGTGCCGGATGTGGACGCGACGTACAAAAAGGCTTTGCAGGCAGGCGGCGTCTCTGTGCAAGAGCCGATTCGAAAAGAAGGGGATCCCGATCGCAGGGCAGGCGTGAAGGATCCGAGCGGAAACACGTGGTGGATCTCGACGCAGGTGAGTTAGACGTTCGAGGATGGCGCTAATTCGTTCCCTTCCCGCGCAGGATGGCGGCTCGGTGTTGCGCTTAACGGAGAGCGAAGGGCGGCACCGCATCGTACTGCGGGTGGCAGCCGATGGGACGCCGCAAATTCAATTGCTGGATGCGACGGGAAAAGTGGTGGGCGACCTTCTGCCATGGGCAAAACCGTCACGCTAGATGCTGCGGTCCGAGAGCCGCTTATTCGGATTTGAGCAGGCGCATGAATTCGGCAGCTGCGTGCGGCAGACGGGCGCCACGTCGGGAAACGATGTAGAGATGACGCGGCATGTTGAGCTGCCGGATCTTGAGTTCCTTCAGCCAACCGTGTTCGATCTCCCAGGTGACGCACATGCGCGGCACGATCGCTACGCCCATGCCCATCTGCACGAAGCGCTTGATGCTTTCGATGGTGGGCATTTCCAGCGGCATGTTCAGTGGCGTGCGATGCTTGGCGAACAGCTCGATAACTCTGCGCCGGAATGGCGACTCCACAATGTGAGCGATGAACATTTCCTTGCCGAGTTCTTCCACTTCCACATCCTTGCGCTTGGCAAGCGGATGTTTTGGAGGCACAACGAACGTTAGTTCATCTTTCAGAATTTCCGTGGCTTGGAGCTGAGTGTCTCGGGGAATGAAGGAGACTGCTCCCAGATCGAGACGGTAATTTACGACTTCATGGGGAATGTCGCGGGAGAACATCCGGTGCAATCGCACTTGCACGCCGGGATGAGCTTCGCGGAATTTGGCCAGCGCCGGAAGGAGAGCATGGATGGAGCTTTCATTGACACCGAGAGCCAATTCCCCGCGTTTGAGGCCCTCCAACTCCATGAGGCCCTTTTTCACCTCATCGCGGAGGTTCAGGAGCCGTTCGGCGTATTCCTGGAGGAGCGTCCCGGCATCGGTAAGGCGGACCGGGCGCGCACCCCGCACAAAGAGAGGCTGACCGAGGGAATCCTCGAGCTTCCGGATGGCCAAGCTTACGGCGGGCTGGGTCCGGTAGAGGCGTTCGGCGGCACGGGAGAAGCTGCCTTCCTTGGCAACTGTAAGAAAAACCTGTAATTCCGCGAGATCCATGGTTGAAAACCCTCGATTCGACAGCGAACTACAATGTAAGCCTGGGCCGGAAGATTGGCCCTGGGGGACGAAAGGCGTACTGGTTTCGACTCGAAACTCCTACCCTGACACCAAGTGCGGCGCAACCTCGCAGCAGGCCTAGGGCTGGCAAGTGCCACCGCCCGGTCTCCTCGCTAGTATAAGGTAGAATTATCAATTACAGAATGAAGATAAATTGGACTAGAAGGTCCGACTATGCGTAACTGGAACAATCAGTTGGAGGTTCCGGCATGAGCCATGTACGCATCTTTGACACCACCCTGAGAGACGGCGAACAGTCTCCGGGCTTCTCGATGAACACGGAAGAGAAGATCCGGATGGCTCGGCAGCTCGCTGCCTTAGGCGTGGATACCATCGAAGCCGGATTCCCGATTGCATCGAAAGGAGATCTAGAGGCGGTGATGGCGGTCGCGAAAGAAGTGCGCGATGTTCCTGTGGCCGCGCTCGCCCGGGCGCGGAAAGACGATATTTTGGCAGCGGCCGAAGCATTGAAGTCCGCGAAGACGCCGCGCATGCACGTGTTTCTTGCCACGAGTGACTTGCACCTCCAAGTGAAACTCCACATGACGCGCGAGCAGGCGCTCGAAGCCATCGAGTCCATGACGAGGCTGGCTAAGAATTTTGTGGAGGAAGTGGAATTTTCCGCGGAAGATGCCGGGCGAACCGATCTCGATTTTCTGTGCAAGGCGTGCGACGCCGCGGTGCGTGGCGGCGCGACAGTTCTGAATTTGCCGGACACGGTGGGCTACGCGGTTCCGGAGGAGTACCGCCAGATGTTCCAGAAGGTGAGAGAACATTTGGGTGATCCGGAACATATTATTTTGAGTGCACACTGCCACGATGACCTCGGTTTAGCGGTGGCGAATTCGCTGGCAGCGGTGCAGGCTGGCGTGCGCCAGATTGAGTGCACAGTAAACGGCATTGGCGAGCGTGCGGGGAACGCGGCGCTGGAAGAAGTGGCGGTCGCGCTGGCGGTGCGTAAGGAAACTTTTGGCGTGGCTACCAAACTGAAGCTGAATGAGTTGTACAAATCGAGCAAGTTGCTCACGGAAATCACGGGGGCGGCAGTGGCGCCGAACAAGGCGGTGGTGGGTGCCAATGCGTTCGCCCACGAAGCGGGAATCCATCAGGACGGCATCATCAAGAATCCATTGACGTATGAAATTATTTCGCCGGAAACTGTGGGTGTGCCCTCGCGCTCCCTTGTATTGGGAAAGCATTCGGGAAGGCATGCACTGCGGGAGTCTTTGCGGGAATTGGGATACGAGCCAAGCGACGAGCAATTGGCGGAGTGCTATCGCCGGGTGACCGCGTTCGCGGATGCGTCGAAGAATGTGCGCGCTCGAGACCTGATGACCATCGCCCATGAAGTCATCCGCCGCAACGTCGTGGCTACGACCGCGTCGCCGGCAGCTTGACCTGCCATGCAGATTCGAGGAAACCGTTCATGAAGTTGAAAAAGAAAGTGGTAATTCTGCCGGGTGACGGCATCGGCCCGGAAGTGACGCGGGCAGCGGTAAGCGTGTTGCAGGAATGCGCGCGCGAGTTCGGCCACCACTTCGACGTGATCGAAATGCCAATCGGTGGCGCAGCTATCGACAAGTCGGGGAATCCCCTGCCAAACGAGACGCTAGAGGCGTGCCGCAAAGTGGATGCGGTCTTTCTCGGAGCGGTCGGCGGACCGAAGTGGGAAACGGTTGCGCTGAGCAGGCGGCCGGAGGCTGGATTACTGGCGTTGCGCAAGGGGCTGGGGCTCTACGTGAATTTGCGTCCCGTGCGACTGCTGGAACCGTTGCGCGGGATTTCTCCCCTGCGGCCAGAACGGCTAGGCGATCTGGACATCGAGATTGTGCGCGAACTTGCCGGAGGAATGTACTTCGGCGAGCGTGGCAGCGTTGTGGAAGGTGGGACCGAGCGCGCGTTTGACACGGAGTCGTACTCGACGCCGGAAATCGAGCGCATCGCGACGTTTGCGTTCCAGCGCGCGGAAAGCCGCTCGCGACGGCTCTGTTCTGTTGACAAGGCGAATGTGCTGAGCAGTTCGCAGTTGTGGAGGCGTACGGTGACAGCGATCGGCGGCGTCTATCCCGCTATCCAGCTGGAGCACATGTATGTGGACAACGCGGCGATGCAACTGACGCTACGGCCCACGCAGTTTGACGTGATTCTCAGCACCAACATGTTTGGCGACATTCTGAGCGATGCGGCCGCCGCGCTGGTCGGTTCCATTGGATTGATTCCTTCCGCGAGCTTCGGCACCAGCGCACCTTTGTTCGAACCCATTCATGGATCCGCGCCAACGCTGGCTGGAAAAGACGTGGCGAATCCGATTGGAGCGATCCTGAGTGCGACGATGATGCTGCGTGACACGTTTGGCCTTGGCCTGGAGGCGGATTGGGTCGAACAATCCGTCGGACGCGTTCTTGGCGCGGGCTATCGCACGTCCGACATCAGCGAACCGGGGACAAAGACACTCGGGGCATCCGCGTTTCTCGAACTGTTGCAACAGGAAATGCAGCGCACATTCGAACACGCCGAAAAATACGGTTGGGGCGTCTAGGACAGCATTCCTACTGTCGCATAACTAAATCTCAAGGAGAGCATCACAGCCTGAGGGCATACATGCGCCCAAAAGGGAGGGTGACGATGCAACATAAACTGGAAGATTCCATAGCGCTTCTCAGCCGAACTCCCAGCGCGCTAAATGTGTTTCTGCGGGATCTGCCCGAAACCTGGACAAGGCGAAACGAGGGTGAAAGCAGTTGGAGTGTGTTCGATGTGATCGGCCATTTGATTCATGGCGAGCGCACGGATTGGATGCCACGGGCAAAGAGGATTCTGGAACTTGGAGAGGCGAAGCCGTTCGAGCGCTTTGATCGCTTTGCACAGGCACGGGAGAGCGAGGGCAAGTCGCTAGGACAGTTGTTGGATGAGTTTGGCCAGTTGCGGAACGGAAATCTGGGCGAACTCCGTCGATTGAATCTGCGGCAAGCCGATCTAAAGAAGCGGGGACGCCATCCCGTGCTGGGTGTGGTTACGCTGTCGGAGTTGCTGGCGACATGGGCAGCACACGATTTGACTCATTTGCACCAGATTTCCAGAATCATGGCGTATCAATATCGCGAGGCGGTCGGACCGTGGACAAAGTTTCTCGGTGTGATGCAGTGCGCGGGGCATAGCGCTCCGTAGTGAAGCTTCCGAATTGAACCCCAGCGAAGCGAAGTGTTTGAAGCGTGAGCTCATGCGCATGGAAAAGTGTGTTTCGTCAAACAAACAGACAGCGTATGTGACCGGGGTCACCGCTGAATCGTCTCCATAGAGGTATAAAACTGTTGCTTGTCTCCCCGATGTGCATTTCCCATCACGGGTCGTACCACCGCCAGAGACGAGTAATCGGAGTCTGGGAACCGTTCCATTTATCAGGACCCACATCAGACCCACTGAAGTTCGCCCTGCCTCCGATGAACGCCAGCGGAGCTTTGGCTTCCGCATCATCGAGGAGGAATTTATGCCCGCCGTCACGGCAGCGCCCAAATTGAAGGTTCCGTTTTACGGTCACGCCCGCCAATATCACAGCATCAAGCGGGAAATCGACGACGCGTTCCACGCTGTACTGGAAAGCGAAGCGTATGTGATGGGTCCCACGCTCGCTCGTTTTGAAAAAGAACTGGCTCATTATTTTGCGATGAAACATGCCGTCGGTTTGAACTCCGGCACCGATGCGCTCTGGCTGGCGTTTTTGGCGTTGGGGATCAAGCCGGGGGACGAAGTCATCACTACGGCCAACACATTTTTCGCCACGGCGGAGGCCATCTGGATTGCCGGGGGCAAAGCGGTGTTCGTGGATTCCGACGCCACCACCAACAACATTGACCCGACAAAAATTGAAGCGGCCATCACGCCGCGCACGGTAGGCATCGTGCCTGTGCATCTGTACGGTCATTGCGCGGACATGAAGGCAGTCAGCGCCATTGCGAAGAGACACAAACTCTGGGTCGTGGAAGATAACGCGCAGTCCATTGATGCGCACGGCGATGGATTTACGCAAGGGGAACTGAGCGACGCCGTCTGCACCAGCTTCATCATTCAGAAGAATCTCGGCACGTTTGGCGATGGAGGCGCCCTCATCACCAACCGCGACGACGTCGAACAGGCTGTCCGTCGCCTGCGCAATCACGGCTCTGTGAAGCGTTCGGTGCATTCCTTCGGCTTCAACAGCCGCTTGGACGATCTGCACGCTGCGTTTCTGAGCGTCAAGCTGAAGCACATCACGCGCTGGACCGATCAGCGCCGTGCCTGGGCTAAACGCTATACGGATGGCCTGAAGGGAACGAGCTTCAAGCTCCCGAAGGAAGTGCCGGGCTATCGCCATGTCTACCATCTGTACGTAATCGAACATCACAAGCGCGACCACCTGAGCCAGTTCCTGAATGAACATGGCATTGATGCCAAGCAACACTACCCCATCGCGATCCACCAGCAAGAGGGCTATCCGTGGGGCAAGCTGGCCGACCCACATCCGCAGGTCCCGAATGCCGAGCGGAATTCCGCCCAGTGCGTTTCCCTGCCGATGTTCCCCGAACTGACCGCCGAGGAAGTGGATTACACAATCGCGGTTCTGAAGGAGTGGGACGCAAAGTTCGGATGGTAGGAAAAACGAGGGAGCGAACTGTGAGCGCGAAAAGAATCTACAAAGTGATGGTTGTGGGTGTCGGAAAGCGAGGCAAGCACCACGCCCTTGCCTTCAAGAATAACGCTCGTTTTGAATTGACGGGCATTGCCGATTCCAGCCCGCAGCAGTTAGCCAAAGCCGCTGCGGAACTTTGCGTCCAGAAAACATCGACCGAGCCTCTCGCGCTGGCGCAGGAAATCCAGCCCGATGTGTTTTGCTTCTGCACACCCCCAGGGATCCGGCTGGAACTGATCCGGGTGGGAATTGCCTCGGGCGCCAAGCTGATCGCATATGAAAAACCGATGGCCCTTTCGATGAACGAGGCCATCGAGATTCGCAAAGCGCTGAATGCTGCTGGTGTGAAAAGCGTGGTGTCGCACCAGCACCGTTACGGCCAGCACTATCAAAAAGTAAAGGAAATCCTAGAAAGCGGGGCAATTGGACGCGTCCGGACGATTCACGCCCATGCGAGCGGATGGTTCCTGCATCTTTTCACTCACTTAGTTGAGTACATGCGGTGGTACAACGACTACGCACCAGCCGAATGGGTCATGGCCCAGGCGGCGGGACGCGGCAAACTCTCCGATAATCATCCTTCGCCCGAATACATAGGCGGATTCATTCAATTCGCCAATGGGGTGCGCGGCATCGTCGAATGCGGCGCGGGAGCACCCGACGTGCCGGAAGTCGACTACTGGTGGCGGAAAAACAAGATTGGAGTGTATGGCACGGAAGGTTTCGCCGAGGTTCTGACGGGGGGTGGCTGGAGAGCGGTCACGCGCGAGAAGCAAGGCGTGATTTCTGGCCCCGGTTGCATGAATTACGACCTGGAGATGCCGCCGTACGTGGAAGATATGGTCCGTTGGCTCGACAACGATAAGTGCGTGCATCCGTGCAATGGTGAGTCCGCGTATGAGGGATTCGAGATCACCATGGGAATGCTGCGGTCCGTGGTGCAGCGCGGCCAGGTCAAGCTGCCCCTAGAGCCGGGCGAGGCGGAAATCGAAGTGATGAAGAGAATTTTGCCGGAGCAGGCAGTACTGCTTTCGAGCGAGGTACATCGCAAGGAATATCCAACCGCGGAAGTCACAAGCGCGCCGCAGATTCTTGCTCCGGTCGGCTGACGGGTTAGCACCAGCAGCTCTATTCGAGAGTGTTGGCAGCAAAACGTACAAGCGCATCGTCCTCTATGCAGTAGCTGATCTCGATCGGCCGGCAACAAACCTCGCAATCTTCCACGTAAGTTTGCCGGCGAACCGACAGGTCGAGCACCATGGAAATTTCTTCGCCGCAGTAAGGACAATAGAAGGCGTGTTCCACAGCAACAGTATCCTACGGCTCGGCGCTCCCCTGGTGCGAAGTGGAGCTTTCGTTTCTGACTCCTGAGCTATTTCGCATTGGATGGTACAGGGCTGCCACCCACGTGATCCAAAAAGACGAGGTAAGCCGTCAGCAGTTTGCAGGTCTGGAAGGAGCCGTCGAGGTGCATGGCCGAGAGCTTGTCTTTGGATGTGTGAAGGATGTGGTCATTCCAATTCTTCTGGGTCAGGGAGTGAATGGTAATGCTGGGAATCTTACGGTCAGAAAACTGTACAGAGTCGGTACTGCCGATCCGTTCCACGTTGACGCCCGAGATGGGCATATTCAGCTGTTGGGCGAGATAAACGAGTGCGCCGGCCAAACCCTTATCCGAGTAGCTGGCCCAGACCTCTGCAGGCGCAAGGCCCAATGTGTCCATATTGACCATGGCATCGGTCGCGGCGACCTGTTCCTTCGTCATTTGCCGGGCATAGTAGTGCGAGCCAATTTCGCCCATCTCCTCGTCGGTGAAGTCGATGAAGATAAAGGTATGCTTACGTGGCTTGGCTTTAAGCCCTTGGTACAAGGAGGGGAGAAGAGAGGCGTCGCTCCAGTTGTCGACTACTCCATCGCCTTCGGAGACGATGAATTTGTCGGAAGTGCCTGGCAGGAGACAAACGACATTTGGTAACTTCGATCCCTTTACGGGTTGTTCCGAAAGGTGCTGGTCGTCGCACCCGGCTTCCGCAAACTATTGCTTGAGGGTCTGCTCGCGTTGGTGATTGTTGCCCTCGTATCCGCACAGGCGGGTTTCGATGACCTATCGGGAAACCATATCGAAGCGGAACACCTGCGCTGCAACGTCAATCCAACCAAACCGGGGCAAAATTATGGCTGCGATAGCCAGGAGCCTCCATCTGGGAGTTGGCTGAGACATGTGGATAGAATACGGTCTTGAGTCGGCCGTAAAAAGAGCCGAGCCGGGTTTACGTGCCCAAGAACTCATCTGAAGGAATCTCGTTGTCGAAGAACGCCTGAGCCGGTTGCGGGAAGCCGCTGGGGATGATAATTTTGTTAATCCGATGTTGGCTGGTGGGTAAAGCGCGGCCAACGGGTGCAAGGGGCCGAGACGGACCGAGCGACTGTCCCCGAACGAATTGCACGCAGCGTGACCGCTCGGACCGGCGCCATAGCAGGGGATTGCTTTCCTAAAAGTGAACGAGTTTCATCAGAAAAGATGCCTGACATTTCCTCTAAATCGGTTGGCAGCGTCGCGGAGCGTGTGTCTGACGTGACTTACTGGCGCGTGGAAGGCTCGCTGTTCGAAATCAGCGCGCTGCGCAGCATAGGATTTTTCAACTGGAACAGCCAGAGCTTCCTGGAACGCTGGATCCGCCGTGGCGGCATGCTCGGGCTGGCCTTGCTTCGCCCGCCATACTATTTGATCAGCCGAACCTTTGCCACACGGGCGCTGCACAGTGTTCTGCGCGGAATCACGCGCGACCGGCTGGATCTGCTCGGTGAGGAATATTTTCAATACGAATTGAAGCCGCGAATGCGGCGCGAAGCGGTCGAGCAGCTGGTGGATGCGGTACGGCGCGGCGAGCGCGTTGTGCTTGTTGGCCAGATGCTCGAACACATCATGCGGCCGATGGCAGAGTTTTTCACCGTCGATGGTTTCTTGGCCAACCGGTTGGAATTTCGGGATGGGGTGGCCACGGGGCGCTTGCTGGAAACGGTGATCCGGCCGCGCGGACCGTTTGCGTGGCTTGCGAGTGGATCCGTGAACGGGAGAATTGCCAAGGAAAAACTGCTGCGGCAGTTAGACTGGCAAAAACAACGGGAGTCGCTGGACCGTGGCGTGTTGCCGGTGGTGCGGCCGCGAATGGACATTGAATCGCCCGTCCATCTAGTCAGCAGCACGCCACGGGTGGCCCGTTTACCGGTTCGCGAAACACTTTCGGGAAAGCACCTGATGCTGATCGGAGTGACCGGCTTCATTGGGAAAGTCTGGCTCGTGGACCTGCTGGAAAAAATCCCTGAAATCGGCAAAATTACGTTGCTGATTCGCCGGAACCGAACGACATCGGGACAGCGCCGCTTTGAAAAGATTGTCGAGGAATCTCCGACGTTTGACGGTCTGCACGAAATTTACGGCGCCAATCTCGCGGCGTTTCTAAAAGAAAAGGTGGAAGCCGTCGAGGGAGACGTGAGCCTGCCCGGCCTCGGGCTTGCCCCTGACGTGCAGGTCCGTCTCGCGCGAACGTTGGACCTGATCGTGAGCAGTGCGGGACTCACCGACTTTAATCCCGACCTGCGCGACGCTATTTCTTCAAACGTGGATTCCACGATTCATCTGGTGGAGTATCTGAAGACGTGCGAACACGCCGCCCTGATGCATCTTTCCACCTGCTACGTCGTGGGGATGCGCGACGGACGTGTGACCGAGGAACTTCACGTCAATTACAATGCCGGAAACCATCCTGACTTTGACTCCGAGAAGGAGATTGCTTCCCTCCGAGAAATGGTGCGCCGGATTGAAGAACGCTCGGAAAGCGCGGACGTCACGAGAGCCCTGCGGCGGCAGGCATTGGGACGCAGCGGCGACGCTTCGAAGGTCGTGCCAGATGAGCTGGACGGCGTGTTGAAACGCAATCGAGCGCGTTGGGTGA
Organism: Candidatus Acidiferrales bacterium; assembly: GCA_963775865.1. Taxonomy (GTDB): domain Bacteria; phylum Acidobacteriota; class Terriglobia; order Acidiferrales; family UBA7541; genus Acidiferrum. The sequence goes on from CAVZKU010000007.1 coordinate 220,355, forward strand.
GGAACCGGCTGGTCCGCGCAGGCATGAAGCGCGCCCACCATCTCGGCTGGCCAAACACGTACACGTTCACGAAAAGCTTGGGCGAATCGATCCTGGCCCGGCAAGGACGCGACCTGCCTATCGCCATCGTGCGGCCTTCCATTGTGGAGAGTTCGGAACGTACACCCTTCACCGGCTGGAATGAGGGGATTAACACGTCGGGGCCGCTCTCTTATCTGCTTGGCACGAATTTCCGGCAATTGCCTTCGAACGCACGGAAATGCCTGGACGTGATTCCGGTGGACATGGTGACGCGCGGCATGACGTTGATCGCCGCGGCGGTTGTGCGGCGGCAACACGCGCGGTTGTATCAACTGGCAACTTCGGCGATCAACCCGGTGAACATGGGTCGCTCTATCGAGCTTACTGGATTAGCGCATCGCAAACATTACCGCGCCCAACAGGGAATTGAGCACTGGCTAAAGGTAAAACTGGAAACGATCCCGGTGTCGAAGCAGCGTTACGAGCGCCTATCGATTCCCATGCAGAAAGCCGTGGTTTCGCGAATCAACAAGGCCGCAACGACGCTGCACATTGGCAAACCGCCGCTGGCCAAGACAGAGCGCGACCTGGTTCGGGCAGAAAAACTGATTGAACTCTATGAGCCGTTCATCCTGCACAACCAGCACGTGTTCGAATGTGAGAATGCGCGCCTGCTTTCCACGGCCTTGCCGACTGAGGAGAGGGCGCTGTTCGATTTCGCCCCGGAAAAGATTGACTGGTGGGATTACTGGATTAACATCCACATACCGGCATTACGGCGGTGGTGCTACCCGCTGATGGAAGGCCGGCCGCTGGAGGCAAGAGAAGCGCGAGTGTTGGATTGGTCGGCGCCTCCGGAGGGCGCTTCCGCGGCAACGCGCTAGTTAGCGGCGCAGCACACTCTTCCTATGGCCATATTCCTTACTGGCTCGACTGGTTATTTGGGCAGCTACCTGGTGGCAGGATTTTTTACCGGCCATCGGGATCGACTCAATCTATTGGTGCGCGCAAAGACGGAGCAGGAAGCGCGTGAACGGCTGTGGCAATCGCTGCAATTCCATTTCGAATTCCCCCAGTTTTTATCGTATGTGAATGATCGAGTACGGATTTTCCGGGGCGACTTGACCGGCGAACGGTTTGGGTTGACCGATGACGATTATCGAGCTCTGGTAGATTCGACTGAGTCGATTCTGCATTGTGCCGCTTCGTTAAACCGCAAATCCGAAAAGCAATGCCTGAACGTCAATTTGCGTGGCTCGCTGGAAGTGATCCAGTTGGCACGGCGGGCGCAGAATCATCACGGGATCAGACGTTATTCGCACGTGTCGACCGTGGCGGTGGCGGGAAAACGGCGGAACGAAGTGGTGACCGAAGACAATTCGATAGACTGGTCGCGTTCCGATTACGATCCCTACGCGCGAACGAAGAAATTCTGTGAACACTTGGTGCACGAGTTGCTTCCGGATGTGCCGCACACGATTTTCCGGCCTGCGATCGTGATGGGTGACAGCCGGCGCCCGGAGACAACGCAGTTCGACATGGTGCAGGCGTTCGACATGCTTGCGCGCTTGCCGGTGCTGCCTCTGCGGCCCGAGGACAGGATTGACATTGTGCCGGCAAATTATGTCGGCAGGGCCATCGTAAAGATTCACCAGATGGAAAAGCCGAGCTATGGGATTTATCATCTTTCTTCTGGAACGGATTCTCAGACGTACAAGGAATTGACCGATGCGCTGGCAGTGGCGGGGGGCTGGAGCCGGCCGAGCTACCAACCCTGGCTGGGGGGACCGTTTTCGAAGACGGTGAACTGGCTGGCCTTCACAGGTGGCGCGGTGGGTTACGGTGCATCACTGCTCAAAGTATTCTGGCCGTATCTGGATTGGAATACCGTGTTCGAGAATTCGCGGGTCGCGCAGGAAATGGGCGAGCCACCGGCCAAATTTTCCAGCTATGCGTATCCATTGCTCCAATTCAGCCGAGCCAACAAATTCAAATATCCCGTGAAACCCTGGCCTGCGGAAGCGCCGGGTGAAGTCAGAAAGAGCGCGGGGAGTGCCGTGGCATGACAGATTTTCTTCTGGTGATGTGGGTGAGCGCGCTAATCGAGCTGCGGCGCTTCGGATGGGTGTTTGGTCTGGGAAACCGCTGGACGCCAGGGGAAAAGCTCAAACTGCTATTCGCAGGGTATAACGGGACGCGCAACACCGGCAGCGACGTCCGCGTGCAGGAAATGATGCGGCAAATCCGCCATGTGCTGGGTGCGCCGAATGTCGATTTCAGCGTGATGACCCAGAATTTCGATCTGACCAAGGGCTACTTTGAGGGATCGAGACAGGTGCACCTGCCGGACGTTTATCCGCCGTTTTTGTGGAGGGAAGTGCACGGCCATCATGGGGTAATCGCTTGCGAAGGCTCGATGTTCAAAAGCAAATTCGCGAATGCGCTGACGACCATGATGATCGGTTCCCTGGGTCTGGCCTCCGCGGAAAATAAACTATCGGTGGCGTACGGAGGCGACGCCGGCCACATGGATGACCTGATTCAGTGGATGTGCAGCCGCTTTACGAAGGAATCGCTCGTCATTACGCGCAGTCTGGAATCGCAACAGTTGTTAGGCAGCTTAGGGGTACCGAACGAATTAGGCGCCGACACCGCGTGGACTTTTGAGCCGCACCCTCCGGAATTTGCGCGAAAGACACTTCGAAGTGCTGGTTGGGACGAAAGGACACCGATCCTGGTACTTTGCCCGATCCATCCCTTCGTATGGCCAGTCAGTGCCTCCATTGCGAAGTATCTGACGCGCGTGACTACTGGTGCGTACAAAGACAGCCAGTACCGGACCGTGTATTTCTTCGAATCCGGGCAGGAAGTGGACCGCAAATTCCAGCATTACATCCGCGGCTACACAGAAGCAGCGAAGGCCTTTGTGCAGAAGCATCGCGTGTTTCCGATTTTGGTGGCGATGGAACGCCTGGACGCGGTGGCATGCCGGGCCATCGAGAAAGAGTTGCCAGGAACGCCGATATTCACTTCGGACGAATACGATATGTTTCAGTTGGTATCGATTCTGCGGGCGTGTACGTACATGGTTTCGTCGCGCTACCACGGAATCGTGACTTCGATGCCAGCCGGGGTCGTTTCCGCAGGCGTGACCATGGATGAACGCATTCGCAACTTGATGCGCGAGCGCGGGCACCAGCAGTTACTCTTGACCGTTGAGGATCTGGACCTGGGGCCAAAACTCCTGCAAGTAATGGAACGCCTAGTGGCGGACGCTGACCCAATTCGAGAGAGCATTGGGAGAACCGTTGTTAGCAACTTGAAGGGCATGGCGCGCATGGCTGCGTTTCTTGAGGAAGAAGTTCGGAAGACCTATCCGGAATTCCCGTTGCGCAAGGGCGTGTTGAGTTGGGAAGACAATCTGCCTCCCCTGCCTGAGGAATTGACCAAACTTGCCGAGGAGTACGACACATCGGCAGCGGCCGCGGCGGCGGGGCGCTGAGGGTCCATGGCAACGTTCCTTGAAAACCTGCTCAATCGTCTGCACAGGACGGGCGACCAAGTGGTGGTGCGCGAGATTCACGGCGACCAATTCACCAGTGTGAATGCCCGCGAATTACTGGTGCAGGTTGGCGGCGTGCGCAGCTATTTGCGCAGCCTTGGCCTGCAAGCCGGCGAGCGATGCGCGCTGCTGGGCGGGAACTCCATTCCGTGGATTGCGGTGGATTTGGCGCTGATGGCGGAGGGAGCTATCGTCGTTCCCTTGTATGCGCGGCAAGCGGCTTCCGAACTTGCCAGTATGATGAAAGATTGCAGTCCACGTTTTTTATTTGTCAGCGACGCGGAGTTGGGAGCGAGTGTCGCGAAGGTCTGGCCAGATGCGCCGCCACGAATTACGTTTGCGGAAGCGCTGACAAAAACGCCGCGGGGCGAGGAGATTCTTGGTGCGCCAGATGTACGCGGGGACAGCGATCTGGTCACGATCATTTACACTTCCGGTACTTCCGGCGAGCCCAAAGGCGTTTGCTTGAACATAGGGAATTTGAACCACATTGTTAGTTGTACGACCGAATGGATAGACCGCCTGGACTGGAACAGCAACGAACCTATCCAGGTATTTCAGTATTTGCCTTTTAATTTTGCGGCTTCCTGGATCGTGATGTTGTCCTGCCTATCCAAGAAAACGGTGCTGACGTTATCCACGGACCTAAACAAGCTTGCCGACGAGATTCGACTGTCTGCGCCAAATTATTTCTTTAACGTGCCCACACTTTTGGAACGCGTGCGCCGTGGCGTGGAAGACGCGCTTTCGAAGCGAGGGGCGGGTATTCCGCGGATTTACCGCAGCGCGGTGGAGGCGTGGCGCAAGCGGCAGGAAGGACAAAGCGGAGGAGGCTTTTCTCTGTTTCTGGCACGGATGCTGATTTTTGGTAAAATTCGTGCGCGATTTGGAGGCAAGCTTCGTGGACTCGTGTGCGGCTCGGCGCCGCTCGCCCCGGAGACGCAGGACTTCTTTGCCATGCTGGGAATTCCGATCTGGCAAGTCTACGGTCTCACGGAGACTTGTGGAATTTGCACCATGGACGACCCTCGCCTCACGAGCGAACCGGGACGCGTCGGCCAAGCTATTCCCGACATAGACCTGATGGTCGGGGAGAACGAAGAAATCGTGGTGCGCGGCCCTAACGTATTCCCAGGCTACTGGGAGCGGCGGGAAGAGACAGCGCGAGCCCTCCAGGGCGGTGTGTTTCACACGGGCGATCAGGGGGAAGTCAATTCGAAAGGGAATTGGCGCATCAGCGGGCGCATCAAGAATCTCATCATTTTGAATTCGGGCCACAATATCGCGCCCGAACCCATTGAAGAAAAAATCGCGCAGCACGTGGGGACTGCGCAGCAAGTGGTGATCGTGGGGAATGGCCGCGGGTACCTGTGCGCGCTGGTCACTGGGACGGTGGAGGCGAGCGCGGTACAGTCCGCTATCGACCATGTAAATACGGATTTGCCCCATTACCGGCAAGTGCGCAATTTTGTGATTTTCAAGGAAGCCTTCACGCCGGAAAGGGGATTGCTCACCGCAAATGGAAAATTGCGGCGAGATGCGATCAACGCGCAGTTCCGCGAAGAAATCGAGCAGATGTACAAGAAGCACGCGATTGCCGCCGGCGGAAACGCATGATCAAAGAGTTTCGTGGAAGGGCCTTGCGGTGGGAGTGGCGCGACGGCGTCGTGGAAGTGACGTTGGACCGCGAACCGCTGAACGAGATAGGAACAGTGATGCTCGCGGACCTGGAGAAATTCTCCGCAGCCATTCGGGGGCTCGAAAAAGTCACCAGCGCTTGCATTATCTGCAGCGCCCGGCCAGGCGGTTTTTGCGCGGGCGCCGATCTGAAGGAGTTGTATCACGGCGCCGTGCCGCTACCGAAAGCGAAACGTGCCTCCGGAGTTCGCGCCTTTCTGAAACGCATTCACAAGGTCTTGAGTGCCATCGATAAAGCGCCCTTCGTGACGTTTGCCGCCGTTCATGGTCTGTGTATGGGCGGCGGATTGGAACTGGCATTGGTTTGCGATCAGATTGTGGCTGACAAAATGGCGCGCTTTGGCTTTCCGGAACTGCGACTCGGCTTGATTCCCGGATTTGGCGGCATTCCACGGTTGCGTCGAGACGTGGGCAACAGCTTTATTCGCGACCTGCTCTTTACGGGTCGAACCGTAAAAGCGGACAGCGCGCATCAGGCCGGACTGGTTTCGCATCTCGCCGGAGAAGGCTACGCTCTACAAGTGGCCCGCTCGATGGCTCTGCAGGTGACCAAATTCGACGCCGAAACCCGGGCCGCAGCCAAGAAATTCCTCAAACCCATTCCCCAGGGGGAGTTGAAAAAAGAAATCGAACTCTTCTGCAAACTCTTTAACCGTCCCGTCGTCATGGAAAGTCTGAGGCGTTTTGTGGAGACCGACGACCCGATGAAACACTTGCCCGTCGCGTCACAAAGGAAATAGCATCGCAATTGCCAAAGCGGGGGAAGCCATGCGCCATCGAACGCAGCAACACGGTTCTATCCTTCTTGTTCTTCTGCTGAGTGCAATTTCCATGTTGTCCTGCCCGCGGCCGGCGGGCGAATCCGCCACCTTCGATCCGGATGGAACGGCGCACATCGCTCGTATCATTCCCATGCCCTCCACGATTAGCCCGGAAGCCCAAAAATGGTTGGACTCACTCGCACACCAGAAATATGGCCCTCAAACGCTCGCGGAGCGCCGCACAGCGGGGTGCATACAGATGTGATCACTCCGCGGACGAATGCTGATCAATCTGCACGGCGGCGGATTCAATTCCGATTCTGGGTCGCTGATTGAGGGCGTGCCGATCTGCAATCTGTCCAAAATTCCGGTGATTTCCGTGTATTACCGCTTGGCGCCGGAGAATCCGTTTCCCGCGGCTGTGGATGATGTGGTGGCGGTGTACAGGGAATTGCTGAGGATCACAAACCACAGAATATTGGAATTTTTGGCACGTCGGCAGGCGCAATTCTGACAGGGGAAGTGGCTGTAAAACTGAAACGGTTGGGAGTTCCTCAACCCGGAGCGCTCGGCATGTTTTCGACGCTCGCAGATTTCAGCCGCCCCGCCGACTCGCAGAGTCTCTTCGCGCGGAACGGGCTGCCCGGAACTGTTTCACCCCTAGACCCGAACAAACCGATTACGAATGAGTATGCGCCACAAACGGATCCGCGCGACCCGGTGCTATCACCGATGTTTGCCGATCTGCACGGCATGCCTCCCACCCTGCTGGTGACCAGCACCCCTCAGCAATACTTCCATTTTTCACCGCACATTGCTTCGTGCGGGCGACGACGCACAACTCGTTGTTTATGAAGCGTTGCCGCATGCGTTCTGGTACCACTTTCAATTGCCGGAAACGCGCGAAACGCTGGAGTTGATGGCGAAGTCTTTTGACGAAAAGCTCGGGCACTAAGTTTCTCCCGCACACCTAGCAAACCGACCTAGCCAATCGGCGGATGTGCGCGTGTGAGTGGATGAGGCATTCTGCGGGCGGAGGCAAGAATCATGTCAACAGAATGGATTGCCCTTTCGAATGCTTTGGCCGATGCCACGGGAAAAATCTCGGCACACGCAGTCGCTGTGCACACGGAAGCGCGGGGATCATCGAGTGGAATTATTTGGCGCAAGGGTCTGCTTGTGGCGGCGGAACACGCGCTACGCCGCGATGAAGAAATTCACGTGACTTTGCCCGACGGCAAGGTGGCAAGCGCAATCTTGCAGGGTCGCGATCCCTCCACGGATATCGCGCTGTTGACGTGCGAGGAAGCCACCACTCCTCCTGCCAGCTTCGGAGAAACCAGCGCATTCAAGGCGGGTCAGCTTGCGCTGGTGGTAGGGAGAACGCGCGTGAGCGGTCTGGTAGCGGCACTCGGTTGTGTGAGTCTGGTGTCGGCGGAACGCCGCATGTGGGGCGGGGCGACGATTGCGCCATACGTTCGGCTCGACCTAGCGCTACAACGGACCGCGGTCGGCGGGGCGGTGGTGGATTCCAGCGGACGCATCGCGGGACTGGCAACGCCGAAGTTTGCGCCAAACGGCGCACTGGCTTTGCCGGTGGCCACGGTGGATCGTGTCGTCGATGCGTTGCTGGCCAAAGGACACGTTCCTCGGGGATATTTGGGCATCGGTCTGCAACCCATCCGCCTGCCGGAGACCTTACGCGATGCCTTGCAACGAGGTGAGAAAACCGCGGTGATCGTACTGGAGGTGGAACCAGATGGCCCCGCACAGAAGGCCGGTGTTTTACTCGGAGACATCCTCATTGGTTTGAACGGGAAACCCGTGATGCGCCTGGAAGACGTTTACGCGCATCTTCTTGGGGAGCAGATTGGCAAGTCATTGAACGCAGAGTTCCTGCGTGGTGGTGTGCGGCGCGAAGTCAGCATCGCTGTTGGGGAGCGACCGAAGGGGAGCGAGTGAGATGCTTAAGGGACTCGGAGAAATAACCGAACGCGTGCGGCGGTATACGGTTCTGGTGCAACCCGGCGGGCGCGGCAGTGGTTCCGGAGTTATCTGGAACAGCGACGGCACGATTATCACGAATGCGCACGTCGCGCGCGGTTCGCGAGTGGGGGTCAGTCTTTGGGATGGCCGCGAATGCACAGCGGAGGTGAGCGCCCGCGATTCGCGGCGTGACCTGGCGGCGCTGCGCATTTCTGCTTCGAACCTGAGTCCGGCAGTGGCAGCGGACTCTTCGCAAGTTCGTGCCGGAGAAGTCGCTATCGCGGTTGGGAACCCGTTGGGTTTTTTGGGCGCCATGACCATGGGAGTGATTCACGCGGTTGCGCCGTTGCGCGGCTTGGGCAGCCGAAACTGGGTTCAGGCGGACGTCCGGCTCGCGCCAGGAAATTCGGGCGGGCCCATGGCCGACGTTCACGGCCGCGTCATCGGAATCAACACCATGGTGGCGGGGCGTATCGCGCTGGCCATCCCGAGCAACGAGGTTATGCAGTTCTTGCTTGGCGAAACAGGTGGCCATTGGCTCGGCATCTCCCTAACGCCAGTGCGCCTGCCGAAGCCAAGTGCGTCTGGTTTTGGTTTGGTTGTGCTCGGCATCGAACCAGGCAGCCCGGCTGCCATGGCGTCGCTCTTGCCCGGAGATATTCTGCTCGGAACGGAGGAATCACCATTTACTTCCGCGCATAGCCTGGCGCAAGCTTTGCAAAGCAACTCCGCAGGCGTGTTGCGATTGAAATTCCTGCGTGGAGATTACCAGAAGGTCCGGCACGTCACTGTTTCCTTAGCCGCACCCGGACGGAGATCGATGGCGGCGTGACGCGGATTTTTCTCATTGTCGCGCCGGGCCCAGCTCGAGAAAGACTGGAAGACCTGTTGGACTCTTCCGAGGTGGCCATCGTCGGATGGGCGGAAGATTTCGAAGCGCTTGATGACAACATTGCGGACGAAGCGGAGGTTCTCCTTGCCGATGCAACGTCCCTGCCTCTTGAGGACCTCTTGCCTTCGTTACAAGACGCACGAGCGTTGCGACAGATGAAAGTGGTGCTGCTGACTGATCTGGCATCGCCAGTGTCGGTGAACCAGGTCATTCGGGCTGGGGTTCGGGGAATCCTGCCGGCAGAATTGGCGGCGGAACAACTCGTGATAGCGCTCGAAGCCGTGGCGCGTGGATTGGTTGTACTGCACCCGAATGGACTGGAGACGCCGCGGGCTGCGGATCATTCAGGCAACGGCATCACGGAGATCGTGGAGCCGCTCACTGCGCGGGAAAGAGAAGTGTTGCAAATGCTGTCCGAAGGACTCGGCAACAAGGAAATTGCCATGCGGTTGAAGATTTCCGAGCACACTGTGAAATTCCATGTCGCTTCCATCCTGGGGAAGTTGGGCGCCGCGAGCCGCACGGAAGCGGTGTCTCTTGCCCTGCGGCGGGGCCTGATCCTGTTGTGATTTCCCTACCCAATTTGGGGTCCTTTCATTTTCCCTCCCGCCGCGGGGAATGATAAATTTAAGGACTATGCACACCTTAGAGCAGACCACCCGGGAAATCCTGGAATTGGCGACAAAACATTTCAAGGCGGCGCCGGGCTCGCTGAAAGCCGAAGACGACTTCTACAAGAAGCTGGGAATCGATAGCCTGCAGGCGTTGGAACTTTTGTCACGGCTGGAGGATCACTTTCATATCGAATTGCCAGACTACGAAGTACAAGGTGTGAGCGATTTCAAGACGCTTGCCGAACGCGTGCAAGCCCGCCTGTAATGCTGGATCTATCCAAATATTCTTCGATCGGGGAGGCCGTCCGCGACGCGCTGGAAACCTGGCCGCGCGAAGTGTGCCTCTACGAGTCGGATCGCGGGGAAGAAAAGCAGCGCATCGCCTACCGGGAGTTCAAAGAACGCGCACTGCCGCTCGCGAAGTGGCTGCAAGATTCGGAATTCCGCGCCGGTGATCGCGCCTCGATCATCATGACCAATCAGTCGAAGTGGCTGATTTCCGCGTACGCCATTTTCTACTGCGGTGGAACGCTGGTGCCGCTTGATTACAAGCTGAAACCGGAAGAGCAGTGGACGCTGCTGAAACACTCCGGAGCAAGCGTATTGATAACGGAGTATCCAATCTGGCGGCAACTGCGTGCTTCTTCTGGACGCGCTGGAGCTTCGAAAGTGAACCAGGTCCTGGTGACGGAGACTCCTCCTAATGCCGACCTGGCGGGAGCAATGGCGTGGGAATCCGCCAGAGGCGTGGGCCAGCCAATGTTCGTTCCACGAAAGCGCGACGATTTAGCCTGCATCGTGTATTCGTCGGGCACAGGCGGAACGCCGAAGGGCTGCATGATGACCCACGGAAATTATCTGGAGCAGTGCGTTGCGCTTACTTCTCTTTATCCGTTCTGGCCGGGCGTGAAATATTTGAGCATCCTGCCGACAAACCACGCCATTGATTTTATGGTGGGATTTTTTGGCCCGTTCATCTGTGGGGCTGCTGTAGTACACCTTCGAACGCTGCGGCCGGAATTTGTACGCGAAGCGTTCACAAAATACCAAATCACCTATGTGAGCCTTGTGCCGCTGGTGTTGAAGAATCTTCAAAAAGGTTTACAGGCACGCTTCGATGAGCTTCCGGCGAGGAAAAGGCGGATCTTCGAGCGTCTGCGGAATGTGAACAAATCGCTGACCAGGAGCCGCCCAGTTCTGCCGCTCAGCCGGCTGCTGCTGAAGCAGGTGCACGCGGCGTTTGGCGGAAAGCTGGAAGCCATCATCGTGGGCGGTGCTTTCACTGAGCCGCAGACCTTGCAGTTCTTCTACGACCTTGGTATCCCCGTGGCGAATGGCTATGGCCTGACGGAAGCGGGCACAGCGGTCACGGTGAATGATCTGCGGCCATTCCGCGCGGACACCGTTGGGAAGCCATTGCCAGGAATGGAAGTGCGGATCGTAAATCCTGACGCAGACGGGATCGGTCAGGTCAGCGTGCGAAGCAAAACAGTCATGGCTGGGTACCTGAATGAACCGGAGCTCACGGCGCAAACCATCGTGGATGGCTGGTTGATGACAGGAGACATGGGCCGGTTCGATGCCAGCGGCCATCTGCAACTCTTTGGCCGCAAGAAAAACATGATTGTCACTGACGAAGGGAAGAACGTTTACGCAGAAGACGTCGAACAAGCCTTCGAAGACCTGCCAGTCAAGGAATACTGCGTGTTTGCGGCGAATTATGTCTGGCCAAGCCGGTCGATGGTGGGCGAACAGTTGGTGCTGGTGGTACACCTCGAGCACGGCCAGTCCTTTACAGAGGAATTGCGCAAGGAGATTGCCACGCGCAACAGCCGGCTGATCAATTACAAGAGAATTCACGGCCTCGTGCTCTACAATGACGACTTTCCTTTAACCGCATCGCTGAAGATTATCCGCGTAGCCTTGGCCGAGCGCCTGGGTAAGCTCAACCGCGAGCAGGCGATTCTGTCGGTTTAGCCACGAATTTCTTGGGTACGAAACAGGGTAGAATTTTCTCGTCGGAAGCACTGTGACTGAAAAGTTCATTGCCATTGTAAATCCAGCAGCCGGGGGCGGACGTTCAGCAAAGCTTGCTGGAAGCGAACTGGCGCGTCTGAAGGACAGGGGGCTGCGCATCGACATCATCGCATCCACCGGTCCCGGACATGCCTCGGAACTCGCCCGCGAAGCGTACGATCAGGGGTATCGCAAATTTTTGGCCGTCGGAGGAGACGGCACGGCGCACGAGATCCTCAACGGTATTTTTGGGCCCGAACGCCCCGCCCAAAGAGTGGAGATGGGCTTTTTGCCGCTCGGCACGGGGAATTCGTTTTTGAGGGATTTCACAGCCAATGCGGCCGAGTCTTCCTTGGAAGCCTTGAAGACCGGACGCAAGCGCCGCGTGGATCTCCTGCGCCTGCACCATTCACGGGGAACCATTTACTCATTCAATCTTCTGAGCGTGGGATTCACCGCGGATGTAGGCGCAATCACCAACCGCGTGTTCAAACCATTCGGTCACTTCGGGTATCTGTTGGGCGTGTTCGTGAAAGTGATTCAGTTGAAACGCCGCGGATTCAAAATGCGCTGCGATGACGATACGGAATGGGACGAGCGACGCTGTTTGTTCCTCACTTTTAACAACAGCAAGTACACTGGCGGCACCATGTTGATTGCTCCTAATGCGGACCCAAGCGATGGGATGATCGAATACGTGCGCTGGGGACCCATTGGCAGGTTCGGCTTGATCCGTATGTTGCCGCGGCTCTATGACGGAACGCACATTGAGCATCCCCTCGCGTCGCGCCGCACGGTCAAACGCGTGGAATTCGCACTGGACGCTCCCGTTGACGTGATGGTTGACGGAGAAATTATCACCGTGCAATGCCAGGTTCTGGAAATTCTGCCTGGCGCCATGGATGTTTACATATGAAACGGTTATGGGAGGTGCTGCGCAGCCTATTTCTTTGGATCGTCAGTTGGCTGCATTTCCTGATCGCTGTACCCATCCTGATCGTGCTTGGGATGGTGCTGGATCCTCGCAAGCACGACTGGCTGCAGAGGGGTTTGTGCCGCAGGATTGCGTTTTTTTCCGGGGCGAAGGTGGTGGCGAAGAAGTCGCCGGGTTTTGAAGAGGAGCGGACGTCCATTTTTATGGTAAACCACGTCAATTTACTTGACCCGTTCATGCTGTACTGCGCTATTCCACAACTGGTGCGCGGATGGGAACTGGAATCGCACTTTCGGATTCCCATCTATGGCTGGTTGATGAAGCGGTTTGGAAACGTACCTGTTCCGGTCGTTCGAAGCCCGAAGGACCTGAAGCGCCTGTGGCGTCTGACGCAAGAAGCGATAAATAGCGGCGTCAGCCTTATCATCTTTCCGGAAGCCAAACGCACCCGCGACGGTCACTTGAACGAGTTTGAGGACGGCGGATTCCGCTTGGCTCAGCAATTGGGAGTGCCCATTGTTCCGGTCAGCCTGGTTGGATCGTTTCATCACTTGCGTACGGAAGCTTGGATCCTGCGGCCGACGACGATTAATGTATTTCTTCACGACACCATCCTCACCGATGGCATGCGCAAAGAGGATGTGCCGGCGCTGAAATCCCGGGTAAGGCAAATCATCGAGGGGCCAGTCGAGGCATGGCTAAAAACGGAAGCCAAGGATGCAGAAGCGACCGCGCCAGAGACGGCTGTGGGGAAGTAAAGAATCCCCGCGTCTCTTTTCCGAGGCGCCTACCTCCGATTCGTTTTTTCTCAGGAAGCAACTTTCAGGTTCGGCAGAATTCGTCCGGCCTTGGTTTCTTGCCAAGTATAGAAAATGCGATGGATGACCGTGATGGTGGAAATGATGGCGATCACCCAGAGAACTTGGGCCATACGGTTGAACAGCCCACCGATAATCAGCAGCACCAGGCGTTCCGGACGCTCCATGAATCCGACTTTGCACAAAGGAATCAGAGATTCCGCCCGGGCACGCGCGTAGCTGACCATCACCGACCCAGCCGTAGCTACGGCGGCGAGCACCACGTAGGGAGTGCGGCCACTCACGGAGTAGTAGACAAGCAAGCCCATGTACAAGGCCATATCGGCGTAACGGTCTAACGTTGAGTCGTAAAATGCGCCGAACGCAGTAACACGGTTTTGCCGGCGGGCCACCTGTCCATCCAACATGTCCAGAAATCCCGCGATGAAAACGATAATCGCGCCGGTGCGGAAGTTTCCGACGGCGAAGTTGGCGGCCGCTGCAAAATTGACTACCAGGCCCAAAAAGGTGAGCAGATTCGGGTTGATGCCGGTTGCCGCCAGAAGGGCTACAATGCGATCAATTGCCCATTTCGCACCGGTACCGATTGCGCCTGTAAAAGTTCCCATTGTTTGTGCCAAGTGCTGATGATACTTCAGCCCGCGAACAGAACCAATCCCGCAAAGGAAAAAAAGAGCCGCCAACCAACAAGGTGGCGCGACTTGACGCTGGCGCGAACAGACCGTAGATTGCTGAGGATACAAAGGAGTCCATGAAACCTGACCAAACGGCAAGAAGAGCATTTCTTTTCCAAGCCAGTGGAGCGGCAGGAGTGATGTGGGCCAGCGCGCAATGGCCTTCCCTGGTTGCGGCAGCGCAACACGCCCACCAGGCCGTCCATTCGAATTCACCTGGGAAACTGGAAGTATTGACGAAGGAACAGGCCAGGCAAGTCGAAGCCATAGCTTCTCAGATCATTCCTACAGATGATTTGCCGGGCGCGCGCGAAGCTGGCGTCGTGTACTTCATTGACAGGGCCCTCAAGACCTTCGCCAGCGATGCGCTACCAATCTACGAAAAAGGACTTGTGGCATTAAACCAAATGACCACGACGAAATATGCGGGCGTCAAGGCGTTTGCCGATGCCACAAGCGAGCAGCAGGAAGCGGTGCTGACGGAACTGATTGCGCAGAGCGACAAAGGGAAGAAGGACCGTCGCATTGGTCCCGAAGACACCGCGGATTTTTTCCAGGCAATTCGCATGCATACCGTGTTCGGATTCCTGGTTGATCCCTCGGCGGGCGGAAATCAGAATTATGCAGGTTGGAAAGCCGTCGACCGCGATCCCGCCTACAGTTTTTCTCCTCCCTTTGGTTATTACGACAAGAACTACCCAGGGTGGCAGGCCGCCCAGGCGGAAACGGACAAGAAATGACCCAGGCCAAGGTTGCCTACAAGCCTTCCGACGAAGTGGATTTTGTGATTGTTGGCTCCGGCGCAGCGGGCGGGGTGCTTGCCAAAGAGCTATCTAGCAACGGGTTTCGCGTGGTGGTTCTGGAACAGGGCCCTTACATTACCCCCGCAGATTTCACCCACAACGAAGTCGAAGTCTTTGTCCACCACCAGTTGACCAATAATCCAAAACTGCAACCGATGACATTCCGTAAAACCCCGCAGGAAAAAGCCAGGCTCCAACCGAGCGTGATGTACGGCCGATGCGTGGGGGGCAGCAGCGTTCATTTCACTGCGAATTTCTGGCGTTTTCACGAGATTGATTTTATTGAACACAGCAAGGTGGGAGACATTCCCGGGGCCAGTCTTGTGGATTGGCCGATCACCTATAGCGACCTGGAACCGTATTACACGAAAGTCGAGTGGGAAGTAGGAGTTTCCGGTTTGGCGGGGGCCAGTCCCTTTGATCCGCCACGATCGAAACCCTACCCCATGCCGCCACTGCCCGTTAAAGGAGCGGGCGTAGTATTCGAGCGAGCCGCGTGGAAACTTGGGTATCACCCGTTTCCGGCGCCGATGGCTATTCTTTCGCAACCACGAGCGGGACGCGACTTTTGTGTGAATTGTGGATTTTGCCTGGGTTTCGGTTGCGAAGTGGGGGCCAAATCCACTTCGCTTTCCGCAATGATTCCTGTTGCAGAAGCGACCGGCCGTTGTGAGATTCGCCCCAACTGCTATGTGCATCGGATTGAGACCGATAAGAGCGGGCGCGCTACCGGCGTTGTTTATTTCGACGGCAAACGCAACACGCATTTGCAGAAAGCGAAAGCGGTAATCGTCTGTGCAAATGGCGCGGAAACGCCGCGCTTGCTTTTACTCTCGACCTCTTCGCAGTTTCCAGATGGTTTGGCCAATTCCAGCGGCAAGGTAGGAAAGTACTTAATGCCCAACAGCGCTGCGATGGCATTCGGCGTGTTTGACGAGCCATTGAACGATTACAAAGGCTTCGCCGTCAGCCGCGTTCTGCACGACTTTTACGAACTGGACCATAACAAAGTTGGCTTCTATGGAGGGGGAGGCCTGGACGCGCGGTACGATTTTACTCCCGCGGGTTTTGCCTTGAATGGCTTGCCGCCAGGAACTCCGACTTGGGGGAAGGAATTCAAGAAAGCGTTGCGTCAGAATTTCACGCGCACGTTCGAGATTTTCTGCCATGCCACTTCACTCCCTGTAGAAACGAACAGTTTCTCGCTTGATCCGGACGTGAAGGACGCATGGGGATTGCCCGCTCTGCGCATGACCTATCGGGATCATCCCAATGATCTGAAAATGATGGAATGGATGAAAGACCGGGCGATGGAACTTCTGGATGCGTCGGGAGCAAAAACAAAATGGCATGCTGCCATCGAAGAGCAGCAATTTGCCGTACACCTGCTGGGCACCTGTCGCATGGGGAACGACCCGAAGACCTCGGTAATCGATACCGATCACCGTACCCACGACGTGCCGAATCTTTTTCTGTGTGACGGCAGCAGTTTGGTCACCTCCGGCCGCGGCCAGCCGACCATGACCATTCAAGCACTGGCGTTCCGCGCCGCCGATCGCATTACCGCGTTGGCCAAACACGGAGAAATCAACAGCTAGTCGGTACCTTTGCTGGTCCTTCCAAGACCTGGAGACAAAATGAGGAACACGGTGAGAGAAAGAGGGCTGTTTGTTGCGTTTGTCGCGTTGATTCTGATTTCCATCTGGGGCACCCGAAGCGTGGCACAAGGCCAGGACAAACCGTCTGCAGAGACGCCCAAAACCGCCGAGCAACAGTTCAAAAACATTCAAGTGTTGAAGGACATTCCTGCCGACCAATTGATCCCAACGATGCAGTTCATTGCCGCATCGCTCGGCGTTGAGTGCGAATTCTGTCACATTGAGCGCGAAATGCAGAAGGACGACAAGAAAGAAAAACAGACCTCGCGAAAGATGATTGCGATGGAGTTGGCTATCAACAAAGGTAATTTCAATAATGAGATCGAGGTCACCTGCTACACCTGCCATCGGGGATCAGCACATCCAGTAGGGACTCCCATACTGTCGGCGGATACCTCAAAACCTGCCCCGCACGTTCATGACGAGGATGCGGAAGCCCCCGCGAATCTGCCCACAGCCGATCAGATTTTGGATAAGTATCTGGCTGCGGTCGGCGGAGCGGATGCGCTCAAGAAGATCAAAACACGGGTCCAGAAGGGCAACCTCGACGCGGGCGGAATGCAATTTCCTATTGAAGTGTATTCCGAAGGACCGGATAAACGCGTTTCGATTTCTCATCCCCAGGGCGGCCCGAGCGTCACTGCCTTCAATGGTGAAGTGGGATGGCTGACGATGCGGAATGGCGTTCATATCATGACGGTCCAGGAGCGCGAAGCAGCACGGATTGATGCGCAGCTTTATTTTGCATTGCGTATCAAGGAACTGTACAAACAGTTGCGTCTGGCTCCAGGTGAAGAAATCAACGGCCGCTCCACTTACGTAATTATGGCCAAAGAAGCGAACCGTCCTTCCTTGCGGCTCTACTTTGACCAGGAGTCAGGCTTGCTTCTGCGGCAAATGCGTTTTGCGGAAACTCCCCTTGGCCAGAATCCAACGCAGATCGACTATGGAGATTACCGGGAAGCGGACGGCGTGAAAATTCCGTATCTCTGGACGCTCACACGCCCGAATGGCAGCTTCACGATTAAGGTGGACCAAGTGCAGCAGAACGTGCCCATCGACCCCAAATTGTTTGTGCCGCCCAGTGAAGGGGAAGGCACCCCAAAATAGGATTTTCCGCGCCAGCGGAAGAAAGAGGGCCACGCGCAAACTCGTGGCCCTCTTTTCGATTCAATATAAATCGAACCTTAGAACTTGAAGACAAGCCCGCCCGTGAGACTGGCGCGGTTGAGGTAGTGCGACACGCTTGCGTAGTAGCACCCGAAGTAACAAT
Organism: Candidatus Acidiferrales bacterium; assembly: GCA_963775865.1. Classification (GTDB taxonomy): domain Bacteria; phylum Acidobacteriota; class Terriglobia; order Acidiferrales; family UBA7541; genus Acidiferrum. The sequence goes on from CAVZKU010000007.1 coordinate 238,065, forward strand.
ACAGCTCGTTCGACGAACTGCCATACGTGGGCAGATAGCGAATATCGCCGCGCAGGCCGACATGCCGGCTCAGGTAATATTTCACTCCTCCTCCCAGGCTATAGGAAAATTCGGTGCGGTTGGGCGTGCCATTGCTGTTGCTGTCATGGGTAAAGCCGATACTCGCCGCCACATAGGGCCGTAGCTTCACTTCACTGTTGCGAAACATATAGAGTCCGCCGAATTGGTATTGGTCAATGTCGGAATGGTAGGCGCTGATATAAGAATTCGTCAGGATATCGTGTGCGCTGTACGAGGTGTTGTTGTGGTTCCACATGAATTCGGGTTGGAAATTTTCCGTCAGGCTGTAATCGATAAACGTACCAAAGGCGAGAGAGTCGTTCACGCGAAGCCTGTCAATGGCAGCCGAACCCGTCGGCCCACTCGCGGGATTGACGGGATAGGACGCGCTGGTTTCATATCCAACGAAGGGATCGAGTTCGAACCGCTCCTGGGCGTCTGCAGGAATGGTCGCAAGCAGGAAAAGCGCAACTGCTGCAAACCACATCGTACGAATTCTCATTGGATCTAATTCTCCTTTTGGGACCACTCACTCTAGAGTGGATTTGCGCTACCCCGGATGTCAACGCCCCACGGCTGGATCAGGTAATAGATTCCTGGCCATCCCTCATGGGTAGGCTCAGCCGGGATTTATGCACTATGATAGCTCGCGTCGACTACGCTCCTCGATAGAAACCCGGAAACAAGCCAAAAGTTTCCCTGAGGCATCGCTGTACGCGTTTTTAAATGACGGTTAATGGGCTACTTTATTTAACATACTGAAACTAAAGGTATTAGAGGTATTATTGCGGGACAAAATGCAGGTCTTGCGTGCTAAGGAAATCACTTGCAGGGAGCGGTCGTCGTAGCTCCGATGGCCTTTTCCGTGACGGCCTTATCTGACGAAGAAGGCGGCACACCTTCTCCGGGTTCGTTCATGTACTGAACCATGAGCGAAATGCGTCGATTGGAAGGATCCAACGGCGAGTCCGGCTTGCGCAACCGCGGATCGGCGAATCCGCGCACCAGCGTGATCTGTCGTCCTGGTGTTCCATCAGGTCTGTCTCGCGCAAGCGACCTAACACGTCCTGCCCCAAGGAGCCGGTCGACTTTTCTGTGCCAGCGCTCACGACACAAACGCCCAGGGGGGAGACTCCAGCACTATCCGGTGCACATCTTGCTCGTTCAGCCTGCTCATCCGCAGGCACGCGAAGGCCACCGAGACGAATGCTAACTGGGGAGATTCCTTTAGATTGGGGAGAAGTGCGGCGACACTCAGATAAACGCCGGTTTCAAATTAGCTTTCTGAATCCAAGTCTGGAACGAATGCTATGATTCCTGCCTTACTCTTGCACGCGTTGGGGCGTGCCAGCTTTGCTGTCATTCTGCAGGTTTCTACTGAGGACCCACTCCCGGCAATAGTTGAAAAACGAAAATTCCGAAACGCCTGGGGCAAGTTTTGACATCAAATATAGGAGGAGGTCAGGCGGCCATGAAGCGAAGGAAAACTGCAATCATTCTAGTAGCGACTTTCGGCCTGAGTGCCCTGATGCTCGGTCAGTCACGCTTGCAGGGGCAGAGCCCTGGAGCTCCGGGAACTTCGGCGAGCGGGCAATCGGAACCAACCGGCGCGAAACTGCCGAGCGGGGCCACGATCAATGTGGAGTTGAAGGACACGCTGGACTCCAAGAAATTGAAGACTGGCGACCCGGTGAAGTTGAAGACGACTGAGACGTTCAAGGCCAAGGAGCAGGTGGTGCTGCCCAAAGGCACGCAAATTTTGGGGCATGTGACTCAGGCGTCCGTCAAGGAGAAGGGGCAGAATACTTCGAGCCTCGGGATTGTCTTGGACAAAGCAGTGCTGAAGGATGGCCAAGAACTGCCGTTGAACGCGACGATTCAAGCTATGGCGAGCGGAGATCTGGGGATGGCAGCGGCTCCGGGAACAGGTCCAAGCCTGGGCACTCCGGGACCGGTGGCCACGACGAGTGGCGGACGGCCCGGGATGAGCGGCGGTGGCAGTCCAACGACACCCTATCCCGCCACGCCCAACCCCGGAAATTCGCCCAGTCCCTCGACAAACATACCTGGCTCGACCGGCGCCAACGAAACTGGCCTGAACTCCGCAGGACAATTAACGTCCGATAGCCACGGCGTGTTTGGAATGGACGGAGTAACGCTGCAACCTGCGGCGGGGGACGGCGCGCAAGGATCCATGATTGTATCCACCGGCAAAAGCGTGCATCTCAGTGGCGGCACACGGATTCTTCTGGTAACGAAATAGCCGGCCCGCCCTCATCAAGGAATTTGAAACTGCTTGTGAGCGACCTGAGACCAGTGAGCGGCCTGAGACATAGGTAACACATTGTACCGGACACATAGGTGACACTTTTCCCCGTAAAGGGGAGGGAGTGATGCCTTGGAAGGAGTGTTCGGCAATGGATGAAAGACTGCAGTTTGTGGCTCGCCGGCTAGCCGGCGAGGCGATGGCGGAACTTTGCAGGGAGTTTGGGATTTCCCGCAAGACGGGCTACAAGATTTTCGATCGCTACCATGAATGTGGGGTGCAAGGGCTGACGGACAGGAGCCGACGTCCCTTTCGCTACGCGAATCAACTGCCCTTCCAGGTGGAGAACTACTCCTGAACGTGAAGCGTGAGCACCCCAGCTGGGGTGCGCGAAAAATCAAGGAACGACTGTTGCGCCGATTCTCCGGCATTCCGATTCCAGCGAAAAGCACCATCCATGCGGTGCTGGATCGTCATGGACTGGTCGAGCGCCGCGGCCGCTTGCGTCGTCGCGCTCAGGGAACCGCTTTATCGTTGGGCCAACGCCCCAACGAACTGTGGTGCACCGATTACAAAGGCGAGTTTTTGTTGGGGAATCATCAATACTGCTATCCGCTGACGGTCACCGACCACGCCAGCCGGTTTCTGCTCACCTGTGAAGCCCTTTCTTCGACCCGGGAACAGTACGCTTTCACTGTGTTTGAGCGGCTTTTTAAAGAGCGTGGCCTGCCCGTCAACATGCGCAGCGATAACGGCGTGCCGTTTGCTTCCGCTCACGCCTTGTTCAACCTCAGCAAGCTCGCCGTTTGGTGGCTGCGGTTGGGAATCGGCATCGAACGCATCAAGCCCGGCCATCCCCAACAAAACGGCCGTCATGAACGCATGCATCTCACGCTGAAAAAAGAAGCCACCAAGCCAGCCGCTCGGAATTTCCTGCAGCAGCAGGCGCGCTTCGACAAGTTCATGGAGGTCTTCAACAACGAACGCCCTCATGAAGCGCTGCACATGAAGTGTCCCGCGGAGGTCTACCAACCTTCCCCGCGCCCCTACACCGGCTTGCCGGACATCGACTATCCCCTCCACGATAAAACTATCGTGGTCACCCGTTGCGGGCGCATCTGTCTGGGCAAGAAGAAAATCAACTTCAGCCAGGTCTTTGCCGGCCAAGCGGTGGGCATCAAAGAAGTGCACGACGATATCTGGCTGGTGAGTTTTATGGATTATGATTTGGGATACTTCGATCTGGAGACTCGGGTGCTCGAACCGCTCGAAAATCCGTTCGGCCCGAAAGTGTTACCTATGTCTTAGGTACGTTGTGTCACCCATGTGTCCGGGCCGGACCATTGAATTGAATGGTGGGCCTGGGTGGACTTGAACCACCGACCTCGCCCTTATCAGTATTGCGGTCGTTGGTCTAGAAGCCCACCTAGAAATGTGCGTTCCTTGAAGAGCATGGCGTTGACATGTGAGCGACATGAAAGTATGCTGGTAGCATGTCAAAGATGATTCAGCTTCGTAACGTACCCGATGCCCTGCACCGCGGACTGAAAGCTCGCGCTGCAATGGCAGGCATGTCGCTCTCGGACTATCTGTTAGCTGAGATCAAGGAAATCGCGGAAAGGCCAACGCTCGCAGAATTGCGGGAGCGACTGCACACCCGTAATCCGGTTACAGGGCAGATCGATACCGCTAATCTGGTGCGAGAAGAGCGCGAGGCGCGGTGATCGTCCTGGATGCTTCTGCTGCCGTGGACTGGCTTCTTCAGACATCTGCGGGGCAGAGCATCGAGAGGCGCATTTATTCGCGTAACGAAACCCTGCATGCGCCTCACCTCCTAGATCTTGAAGTCACGCAGGTATTGAGGCGTCTAGCGTTCCACGGAGTGGTCTCTGCACCTCGTGCAGACGAGGCGGTCCGCGATCTGCTCGATCTCCGTCTGACTCGGTATCCTCACCTCCTGGTTCTGCCCAGAATTTGGCAACTCCGTCACAATTTTTCAGCCTATGATGCCGCCTACATCGTGCTTGCCGAGAAGCTCGGAGCTGCGCTAGTTACAAGGGATGCTCGACTCGCTTCTGGTTCGGGCCATGTGGCATCCATCGAGCTCTTTTGATCCGCCTGAGCTGTGGTAGGCAAGAATTCCGTCCGGTATCTGAGCGGCCTGGGTGGACTTGAACCGCCGACCTCGCCCTTATCAGGAGTCATCCCGACTCCAGTACCGAGGTGATTGACCATCTGTAGCTACTATAGATACAGCACCATGAGAAGCAGGTGTTAATCGATTCCGCGGTTACTTGATCGTCATTAGTGGCAGACGACCGAAGATGCAAATTCTAGCGATGACAGTTTGAAAAAACGATGCTATCAACCACGAACAAAAAGCCTGCCAGAAAAAGAAGAACCCCAAAGACGCGGTACCAGAGTACGAACGAAGCTCTGCCCTCAGGAGCCAATTTATGGAGTCGTTGCGATCCCCAAACCTTAGCCGCCCGATGAGGTGAGGCCGCAACAAAAGTTCCAAGCGCCATGGCGACAGTACTCACCAAAAGGTTCGCTGCCGTTGGTGCACAAATGATTGAGAGAGCAACCTGTCCCGCCTTCATAATCTAGTTCTTAGGAAGATCCTCGGGAGCCCGTTCATGCCCGTGCTTTGCGGAACAACGCTCATTTGCCACGCAATGAACGACGGAGTCTTCCTTGCCGCCGACGATCTCCTGCACTTCGAGCAAGACGGCGGGCCACTTCCACATAACCGGGACTTCCGCAAGGTGGGAACCTTGGGCGGGGTCTTGATTGGAAGCGCGGGAATCATGGCCGATCCTCATACGAATTATCGCGTGACCGACTGCACCCGCAAACTTTCGGAACGATTGGGTGACGCCGTGCCGCAATTCCCCAGCGTCGTAGCCGAAGCAATTTTCGACGAGCTGCAGAACACCTTTGCACCTTCCCGACATCTGGTTGTACAGGGAGCGTGGAAGAGCGATACCCCGGGAGGGAGATTACTCAGCTATCTGGTAGCCGGTTACACGAAGAACTTCAAACGCCCCTACGTCTTTGAGCTGGGCGTCGAAATCAATCCGGCCAACGACGATCTTCGATTTGTGGCGCCGTTCCGACGAGACGCCCGTCTCCCCCAAACGGTGCTGATCGGAGAAGACAAGTTCATCCAGCGCGCAAACGCCGGCTATCAACCCGGACAATCCGCCTGCGATGAAATCATTTCAACCGTGTTTCCCGAAGTCTTGCGAGACTTTCCGAATGCGACAGAAGCCCTCAAGATTCGCCTCGCATCTGTCGTGGCCTCAATCAAGGTCGAAGCCCGATTCAATCCTACCCGGGTCGGCTCAAGGGTGTTCGTGGCACTGACAGAGCGACACCAACGCGCGACTCTGGCCGCGTCCTATTAACATTCCTGCCTTCACTGCCCCATCGGCCAACGATGAGACGAGACGCTACGGCAACCTCTGCGCCAGATTGCCGTGAGGATCGTAGACTTCAAGGTAAGCCGATTTCCGCAAGCGATCCGGGAAGACAGCGACACACACGCCGGAAGGAGGATTCTTGCTCGACGGATAACAAATCCCGTCAAAGCGTCTGGACGAGTGGCATAGGCGTCCGAGCAAATGCGTGGGAGGCTCACCTGTTTGGCCGGGAACCGAGCGCCACGCGCCGGTAAGCTCTTGGTAACTCGAACCAATGGCCTGCACATTCGCGGCTTGCGTCAGGTCCAAAACGGACGAAAGAAACCCTCGGATGGCGACAGTGACCCACGGCGCACTGACGATCGTGAAGGCAGGTCCGGAAGGAATCGAAATAAGCGCCTGCACCTCCGTAAGAGCGGTCACGATGTCCTTCGCCACATAGACCGTCTCAAAGGAATTCTTGGGAGTGTAGCGTCCGCCGAATCGTTTGCTTCCCATACCCCAGAGCGGCTGCGGCTTCACACGGGGGGCAGACGCCGGTTTTGGAAAGAGATAGTGCAGTGCCACCGCGCGGCTGAAGGGCCCCTCGATCGGAACCGGCGCGATCTTCCGCAATGCGGCACGGAGTTGCCTTTCAGGAAGCACTAGGAAGGCTGGCCAGCGAGGGCCGCCTCCAACAGATCCGTCACAACCTGCGCCTTCCCTTCCAGAACCAACTGCAGGGGGGGCTGGCCTCCCAGATCCGGATGAGGACTATTCATCCACGCGAGGACACTTTCCTTTGTCGAGAGGAGTTGCGTCAGGATTGCCAAACTTCGAGCAATCGGAATTAGGTGAGGCTGCACGGAAACCGATCGAGGGCTCTTGTGCAGCCCGGCGACACTCACGTCCGAAAACTTGGCAAAACTCGAAAGCGGCGCTCCCAGGAAGGATGCGATCCGGCCGGCATCGAGCCGCCCGGTCTCGGGATCGTGGAGCTCGGTGAGAACGTGAGAGCTTACTGAAACTCGCTGACGGGGCTCCCGAGAATACCTTTTTAGAATCCCCCGAACGCGGGCCCTTAAGGCTCGGTTTTCGACCGACACTTGGACAACATCTCCAAAGGAGTAGAGGCCGTGCTTGACGGCCACCGCCTCGTTTGCGGTGATCATGATGATAGGTAACTCCATGCCTCGAAGCTGTTCCAGAGCATCGAGTCCCGACACCGTCGGCATACGGATATCGAGCAGAACGAGACCTGGCGCGCTTTTCGCCGCTCGGCTGAGGGCCTCCTCCGCGGTTTTGACCGACTCCACGTTGAGACCTTCTTCCTCGAGCAATTCCGAAAGCAGCTTCCTGCGTTTCGGTCCCGCCTCGACCAGCATGGCCGTTTCCATAGATTCCCCCTTCTAATCAGGATCAACTTGGATTATACTGCGTTTCTACTTCTATTACACCAACCTTCTTCCTAGAGAAGGTGATTCTGGAGAAGCTTGGGCTACAACGGCTCAGGTTGAACCCTATGCAGACAACCATACTCGGCTTCGACACCAGCGGCCTCAACGCCTTACACCGGGGCGGCCCCGACGTTGCGCCCATGCTCGCCGGACTTAATACCGGCTACGCCATCCGTCTGAACGGTACAGCCCTTGATGAGATCGCGGCGCACAGCCTGCCCCAAGAACGGGAATGACTGCGCGAGCTTTGCCGCAAGCTGCTTGCGAACGGCGCGGGGGATGTGGTGCTTCCCTTCCACGAGATCACCACCCGACTGGCGGTGGCGTTTGAAAGCGGGCGCCCGTTTGACTGGACGCGCGTAGATGTTCGGTCCAATGAATACATGCGATTCATATTTGACGACGACGTAAGCGCCCTGTTTGCAGAGGACGCCGATTACGAGACGGTTTCTTTGGAACAACGCATCAGCGCAACAGAAACAGCCGGGCAATTCGAGCAGGTCTTTCTTGCGCCACGTCCTATTTTCCAGAAGCTCAGGGAAACGGAAAAGGAATCCTGGCCGAAGTCCGCCGCGGAGCTCGCGCAAGCGCTCCAGAAGCCGGGCGGCGCCTATTGGAACTACGCCATCGGGCTATACCACAGGGCGACAGGAATCACGGTGGACGCGGAGAAAATCCGACGGTTCGTCCGTGAATGCCCGCCGTTTCGAGCGCTCCTCGCGGCGATCGTGGTCGCCCAGTACGAACGCTCGATCTCGGAGGAAGTGAAGCCGAAGCTCGCGGGCCGGAACGACATTTTCATGGCGGGATATCTTCCTTACTGCGACGAGTTCATTTCAAACGACCATGCGCAGCAGACTGCACTCAGACAGATCGTAGCGATTGCGCGGCTGCAAACATCCGTTCGCTGGTACAAGGAATTCTCCGGACGGTTCTCTCTCAGTTCGGCCGCCAAAAGATGAATGATCCGATGATTCGCCGTACCTGTTCCCGCTAGATCTCGCGCGACAACTTTCGCCATGGAAAGCTCGGCCGTTCGGCCTCGCCGCCCACGATCGTGTTACCATCCCGATTATGAAAGAGCCCGGCTTGGACGGACGGCATCGCGATAAAGGCGGCGAAATTGACCGTAAGCGCAGCGATACGCGCGTCGATACGTTGCGGAAGACTTACGGCGACGATTTTCTACATGATTTTCGCGGGGACGCGCACCTCGGCACCGTGCTGGATGAAACAGGTGCCAATTCTCTGAGCGAATTAGTAAAAGAGCATCGAAGGAAAAAGTAAAGGATCGGACAAAAGGCAGGCCTGTCAAGAGTGACACGCGTGCACTGCGGGGCAAAATCCCTCGTTAATCGATCTGCCACTCCGAGAGTCTGATCACGAAGCTTTTGAGGACTGCGGCCACCAAAAACTGTCTCAAAACAGGGGTTCACTCCATTATATCTGACAATCCAAACTTGCTCGTTGCGGTGGCCTGCAACCATCCGAATTGTTTAGTGCTGCCTTTTAGGTTGGAACTGATCCGATTCGCAGCGTAGGCCGCGCGCCTAAACGGTAGTTCAATGCGCCCCTTACACTTACCGGACGATTCCGGCAAGGTGGAGGCCGATGTAAATCCAAGGGCTGCAAGCGAGCGCTGCGGCGCCGTAGATCAATTTGTGGGTTAGCGCTCTGTCTGTAACAGAGCGCTCTTCCTCTTTTTTCCTAGCTTCGATTTCTGCTTTGACCATTTTCTTGAGGCGAGTCACGGCGCCGTTTAGTTCGGCAATCACCTGGGCGTGCCTCTTGGAGTTCTTCTCAAGCTCGGTAAGGTATTCGATAATCTTGCCTAGCAGTTGAAAAATGGGAACTAGCGCGGCCACCGATGCTGTGGTGATTTCCATGGGATCCCGCTGCAGATTAGATGCTCGAACCGGTCTCCGTTTTGCAATCGGATAACTGCGATAATAGGTTTTCGAGCGACAATGAGAATCGGGTCGAGGATCGCCGATGACCGTTCAAGACGACGGACCGTGCATTTACTGCAAGCAACAAGGCTCCTCCAAGGAGCACGTCGCGCCAAGCTCTCTGGGTGGGAACTGCACTCTAAACTGTGAGTGTGTCACATGTAACGGCGACCTATCCGAAGTCGATCAGGCCCTCGCCGAACACTCTCCGGTTGCCCTCTCCAAGATTCAGCATACCCCCGCCTCCGCGTTTCCGACGCAGCTGGGAAGCTACGCCTCGATGCAAGCGGAGGGTGACCGTCAACTCGGAGTACGAATCGGAAACCAGGTCGCTACCGAAGTGCGTCCCCAGCTCTTCGCCACCGGCGACCGTGTTCAAGTCTTTGCCAGCGACCGCGATGGGCTGAATGAGCTGATCCGCTTCGTTGACAAACAAATCGAACGCGGTCGCTTGGCACGCACCCGCGTCTTCATCGCCGAAGACCTAAAAGAGCCACGGTTCCTCATGCACCGGAGCGACGAGGCAGTCGTCTCCTGTTCAAGTGTCGAGCGCGCTCACGAATTTCTCGGAAATTTGCAAAAACAATGGACCGAGATTAAATCGAAAATCCAGACGACCGAGGAGCGACGGCTTACCCACGAGAAACCAAACATCGTTATCTCAATGACTATGTGGCCCAACGAAGAGTATCGGGCAGTCGCGAAGATTGCCTTCGAAACCCTGGCTCTTTTGCGCGGCTCTGCGTACGTGTTACAGCCCGCGTTTGACCCTCTTCGCGAGTACATCCGAGGGGATGTGCAATTGCCGGCGGTGGCTCCGGGCGAGGTGCCGGTCGACTCCCGCTTCGTTCAGCGGCTCGGCCAGGAATTTCGCCTGAAGTTTACCGAGCGCCACGGAGTATTGCTGCTTTGCTCTCCGCCGAATCTCGTGGCGCTCGTACTGCTCTACGGAACGCACCCATATCTAGTTCGGCTCGCTACGCTTGATGGCGAGCGGCAATGGTTGCGCGCTTACGAGTTTTCTTATACCAGAGACGGCCACGCGGAACTCGATGAAGTGGCCTTCGCGAAGCAAATGCTGGAACTTTGTCCGGGAGCATTCGGTATTTCGCGTGAGCAGGCCCGTGAGATGGTCCGGCAACTGGAACCCGACGTTCCAACTGGGAGTTCGAATTGAGTCGCGCTCGCGCTCTCAATGACATCCTGTTGAACGTCGGCGGTTCGAAGCTCGACGAAGCGTGGGGAAACTTCACCGACTCTCGCGTAGTCGATTTTCTTTCGGAGTACGGCAGGGAATTTTCTACCGAGGGCCTGGAATGCTTGAAGGAAACTCCGTTCCCTGGCTGGCGTAAGCCTCTAGCCTGAATTTCTCATAATGAATTGAAAAAGGCTGTTGCTTCATGGCATAACTCTTTTGTCTGGAAAGAAATCCTGCCAAGGAGGAGCAACAGCCTTATGACCACAGAGTGTAACCAGTTTGTCTTCGGATTTCATCCCCAAAAGCGACGCGAGATCCGGGCACAGTTTGACGGTGGAGCGATCACCAGTGACGGCGGTGGTCTGCTGCTGCGGGAGGTCGAGAAACGCGTCGGGATCCTCCGCCGGTTTTCCGCCTGCTTCACGGATTATCGGAATCCGGATCTGATCGAACATACGGTGGAGGAGTTGGTGGCCCAAAGAGTTTATGGACTGGCATTGGGATACGAAGATCTGAACGATCACGAGGAGTTGCGGAACGATCCCTTGTTGGCGGTGTTGGTCGAGAAGGCGGATCCCGGTAACCAAACCTTAGCCGGAAAGAGCACCCTGAATCGCTTGGAACTGACCAAAGAGACGGCCAGTCGGAAGGAGCGTTACAAAAAGATCGTGCTGGATCACGGAGCCGTGGATCGCCTATTGGTGGAGGTCTTCCTGCAGGCCCACCAGGAGGCGCCGAAAGAAATCATTTTGGATTTGGATGCCACCGACGATCCGCTGCACGGGAAGCAGGAAGGGCGTTTCTTCCATGGCTACTACGGGCACTACTGCTATCTACCGTTGTACATCTTCTGCGGAGAGTTCCTGCTGTGTGCGCGGTTGCGATCCTCGAACATCGATGCGTCGGAGGGAAGTGTAGAGGAGCTGCAACGCATCGTCGAACAGATTCGTTCCGCGTGGCCAGGGGTGCGCATCGTGGTGCGCGGGGATTCTGGATTTTGCCGTGAGGAGCTGATGGCTTGGTGTGAAGCGAACCGCGTAGAGTATGTGCTGGGACTGGCGAAAAACGAACGTCTGACAGCCGAGATTGCCCAGGAGATGGGGGAGGCGAAAGCACAGTACCAAGAGACCGGACACGCGACCCGGCTATTCAAAGAGTTCGTCTACCAGACGAGGAAGAGCTGGAGCTGTGCGCGACGGGTGGTGGCCAAAGCCGAGCATCTGGAAAAGGGAGAGAACCCGCGGTTCGTGGTGACCTCTGTGAGTGCAGAAGCCTGGCCGGCGCAGGCTTTGTATGAAGAGCACTACTGCGCCAGAGGAGATATGGAGAATCGGATAAAGGAACAGTTGATGCTGTTCAGTGATCGCACCAGCACGCACTACCTGCGCAGCAATCAACTGCGCTTGTACTGCTCTTCGATTGCCTATGTGTTGTTGCAGATGCTGCGGCGACTGGGACTGGAGGGAACAGAGTTGGCCAAGGCCCAGTGCTCCACCATTCGGCTCAAGTTGCTAAAGATCGGTGCGCTGATCCGCATCACTGTACGAAAGGTATGGATTTCCCTGGCCGGCGGATATCCTCACGTCGAGCTCTTCCGACAAATCCATGAAAAGCTGTGTGCCGTACCCGTAAGGCATTGAAAAATAAAGATCCCAAAACAACTTTTCAGCGCTTCAGTCAACCGGTGGTGAAGTGTGCGCCGAAACAGCTCCGGAGAGAGAAAAACTCTCCCGCTAAACGAAAAACGGTCAACTACACAAAAGCAACCGCGAAATTAGCTCGCAACTCCCAATTCGAACAAAGGTTATGCCCCTTGTGCCAAGCTGTGAGAGATTACGGCTAGATTCGGTTCAGTGTCATAGGAATTGTGTTGATTTGCGCTGCTACGTGGGAAGCGCTGCGAGCGAGTATCGAAGCGTTTATGGGTGGGCGCTCGGCGACAATGGCACTTGGTATTGTCATTCTTGGTGTACTAAGAGAACGGGAGTAGAAAATATCATTGAGACGACTCTCCCAAGAGTCGCGTACTTTGGGTTTATTGTGCCAGACGGTGTCGATCCTCGCGCAACGTACATTGTTCCGAGCAATCTGGGCGAGAAATTGGAGAATTGGCAAAGTTCGGCTACTTCCGCCTCCGCCACGACCCAACCGTAAGTCGCGAGCTGCCCCTTCAGATTGCGTTATGATCGGCCTCGAGATGTATAGCCAGCCGTACCTGAGCATGCACCAAGGGGCTCTCCGCGACAGTCTTCATGCTGGCAATCACTTTCTTCACTTGGTCCGCAGTGGTGGGCGCGGAGGGGCGCTCCATGCTTGCATTTGCGAACCATGGTTCATTACAGTTCGGACAGTATTCAGCTAGTCGTTCGTATTCCTTTCGAAACGGATAGAGAATCTTCGCCTCGCACTTTCGGCACTCAAACTCGACACCGGTAATAGCAGAAAGCTCGATCAATGTTCTAGTCTCTTTGGTCATCGCACCCTCCGTTGTCACCCAACTCGTTCACCGACCACAACAGTTCTGTCGGTGGTCAGGGTTACTTCCTCGCTCTTCTTCGAACTGTACTTTTCGAGGACCCGGATGTGATTTTCGAGGCGCACCAGCAGCTCGTCGTACGTGATTACAGTCACGTTCTTGAGCCCGTGCGATAAGAGCCGGAAGTCGTCGCGCTGCTTTTGAGCGGAAAACTCTGCAGAATTGCCGGCGAGGATAAAACCCCTGGGACGGACCACTTTCAATTCCAGTGCATAGTTATCTTTGACAAAGCTGCGGACCTCGGCCGCCTGATTGGCGATGTGCTCGAGGTAATTCTCGACTTGGATGATTGCGCGCGAGATTTCCGTATCCCAGTGATAGTTCCCGCGGCTCCTGTCTTCTTTCAAGATTCTGGTGTCGGGCTTCTTGATTTCGAGAATGTCCAAATAGTCGTCGTGGGTCACGAGCGCGAAATCGGGATATTTGGTATTGCCGATAGCGACGTTCATCTTTTCCACGGGCCGGATATACCCTTGCTGCATGAGCAGGATGCGGGCCTGAATGTAGTTTTGCCACCAACTCTCTGGATGTTGGTTGTTCAACTCCGCCTTGAACTCTGCCGCAAGTCTCTTCAAACTGTCGATTTCAACCGCTTTGATCGCGATTGAGGACATCGCTTCCGCCTTGAGAAAGTCTGGCAGAATCTGGTTCACCGCCTCTTTATCTTCGGAGGACAGCTTGGGCAGGATATCTGGGCTCAGGATCTTCGCGATCGAGCCGGGAACATAGGCCGATGGGGGCGGCGTAGTGAAGTGCGTCGGGAAGGCGTAGAAAAATCTCCGTTGCACGATTTCGTTCTTGACGTCCCGGCTCCGCTCGAAATTCTCGCCGAACATCCGGTTCAGAAGAGCCTGGGAGGTGCGAACGTAGGTAATGCCGTATTTGACTGTGATCTCGTCCTTTTCTTTGGTAATGATGCAGCGAAACCGTTCGCCGAACTTCTTCCCAAGGGTCTCCAGGATATTTTTGCCGAACGTGATGCGCCCATCGTCGGAGAGCCGCGTGGGTCTCTTGCCTTCGAAATAGATGCGTAGGCCCTTGAGGGCTTTGCCGTAGCTTGAGTTGGAGACGACCACATAGTTTTTCTTGGGCTTCTTCTTCGCTTTGACGCTCTTCTTTTTCGCTTTAGGCACGGGGTGGCTCCCATGGGCGTGCTGCTATCGGAAATGTGCGGGGCCTAGTACGGAGTATAGAACAGCATCCCCTTGTGGTCTCCTGATCCTTCCTCGCCGCGACCGCCACGCCCGACTCGTGGGCAGTAGCCACTGCCGTAGGGCCGCGCGCTTCTGTTAATCTTGCTCAGAGGTAATTTCCGCTGCCGACCCGACCGGCGACGATCCGCTCATCATTGAGTGCGACTCGGAAAGCCTCGCTCGTCAGCGGCTCAATCTGGGCTCTGCGTTACCGCTGGAGCTACGGCGAGACAGGCCCTGGTCAGGAACTTCCGGTGAACAACCTCGCCGGAGCTTTCGCAGGAACATGCAGGCAATCTGTCACGGTTGCAGAACGCAAACAAGGGGGTAGGTTTTCACTACATCTACTTTCAGAGCACGCACTGTTGACCGGCAAAAACTTCCCAGCGAACTACCCACGAAAAAAATCAAAAGGTGCAGTTCAGTGACGAACTTCGGCTAACGAATGAGCGTCCGTCGGTCTGTCGCGAGAATGTAGCGGTAAGTGTGGAGAAATAGCAGAAAACTCCGAATAAGAAATCAAGAGGGTAGGGAAGCTGACACTTCCTAACGTGCTGCGTGACAGGCAGGCGTTTTAACTAACTGAACTACGCGCCCGCAAACTCACTAAAAATGACTTCCCGCTCCTTGCACAGTCTTGCAGTGCCTTGCACTGCCTTCCACGTCCTTCGACGTGACGGGGCATCGTTCTCGACATAGCCTAATCGATGCCAGCCATTCGGGCTTCCCCCGAATGGTCTTAAGGACCTGAGTGTAGTGCTATCCGGCCCAATCGTGAAGTTGACAAACGGTTGACAAAACGGTTTTTTGAGAGAGAGCCCCGAAAAGGGGAAAAGTGAGAATCGACGCGCATTTACTGGTGATTTGAATGGTGGGCCTGGGTGGACTTGAACCACCGACCTCGCCCTTATCAGGGGCGCGCTCTAGCCACCTGAGCTACAGGCCCAATCCTTCCAACTTCAACCAATTAATAAACGTATTGTACATCAACCACTTACCTGATTTCCAGTTGGGACCATTGGGACCATGATCACCCGTTTCTTGCCAACTCAGATACGATCTTCCGCCGACACTCAATCGGGAAATGCGTATATTTGCTGGTCGTTTTCAACGAAGTATGGCCCACCCATTTCTTGATCAGGTCACCAGGTACGTTGTTCTGCTGAAGGACCGAGATTCTGCCGTGACGGAATGCATGAGTCGTCCCGATCGGAATCTCAAGTTTCCTGCAGAGTGGTTTCAGCACCTTACGATTCACGTTATTTACGACCAGAGGGGTTTCATTCTTTGTCTGGAAGACCCGTCCACTTTGACGATCGCCAAGGTATTCTTTAACCATCGTCATTGTATCCGGATCGACATCGATTTGCCGATGACCCGCCTGCGATTTTGGAGTCACTTCCTCTAACCTGTAGGTGCTCCGTCGAATGCGAATCACAGACTCCTCGAAGTCGAGATCTTCGACATGAAGACTAGCAATTTCCCCGAATCGCATTCCAGTCGCAAACTGGAGGGCGAATAGAGATTTATATTGGCCTTCTGCTGCGTTGATGATCTTCGTCGTTTCCTCTGGTGTGAAGTAACGCTGTTCCTTCTCGGGAATGCCCGGCAATCTGATCGTCCATTCACGCGTGGGTTTCCCGAGGATCAGCTTCAGGATTTTCCACACATTATGAATCGATTTCGGTGCCAGTTTTCCCTCTTTCTGAAGTCCTGAAATCCACTCCTGGACTCTCTTCTCATCGACAATGTCGATGGGGAGAGTTCCAAAAGAGGGAATCAGGTGCTTCTTGGCGATATAGTGGGACGAGTTCCGGGATGACGGTTTATGCATGGGAAGGACGTTTTCTTCCCACCACTTTGCCGTCTGCGCGAACGTTTCAACAGGTTTCACCGCATGGTCCAGATGAGCCTCGGTATTGACGCCCATCTCTTCCAGCAATGACCTGAGCTTGCGTTTCGCTTCAGGCTTCGTCATTTCCTTTCTCGGGCCGATCGCTATTGACTTACGTACCCGTTTGTCTTGTCCAGGTACATCACAATAGAACCGGCCATGCCACATATCACCGTCTTTTCACGAAATACCAGTTCGCCGGATAGGAACCCTCTTGCCGGAATTAGTCTCTTAACCAGGCATCTGCAGCTGGACTTGGTGATGTAAGAGGCAGTCGACAGAACAGGAAAGCACTTTCTAACCGGAATAACGTCATCTTCACGGGCAGCATTCGCTTCGCCGGACACATCAATGTCAATGTAGTTGAATGTTATCGTACAGTTCTGCAAGATTCCTTGAGGTGATCGTGAAATTCAGACTGCTTCTTACCAGGAGGACAAATGAGCAGCTGCTCAAAACGACTAGGGGATCAGAATCGAGACAAATCTTGCGCTCCAGTATTCTGCGTGAAAAATCGTCCACGCAGATGCAATTGTTCGGCCTAGATTCTTCGTTTTCTAGCTACGCAAGCAACTTAAAGGCATGGACCCATTCGTTACGAAGGAAACCGGGAATGCACCAGAGCATACACAGGGGTTCGATCGCCCGAGCGGCCTCGGCCTTGCCCATGTCGGCGGCCTCCCACCCGAACTGAGCGAGAATTCCAGCCACGGTCTTTTTGGCTCCGTCATCGTTACCGCAAATGAACATGGTGGGGGTTCCACCCTTGAATTGCGGATTCACCATGCACGCGCTGCCGACGGAATTGAACGCCTTCACGAAACGTGCGCCCTCAAACTCCCGCTGGAGACGTTCCATCAAGGATTCGTTGAGATCGGTGAAGAATTTCAATACTCCGTTCACGGGCGGGGCTTCTGCAATAGGGTTGGTCGCGTCGATGACAATCTTGCCAGTCAGGTTGGCAAGACCCGCAGCAAGCAGTGCGTCCCTCGCCACAGCGCCTTTTACCGCCAGCACAACCAATTCCGCGAATTTCGCGGCTTCATCAAAGCCGCCAACGCGGCCACGCGGGTTCTTTTGCCCCCACTCCGCAAGTTTCTCAGGGGTGCGGGTGCCAATCATCACGGCATGATCATGTTTGAGAAAACCGACAGCAAGAGCTCTTCCAACATCACCCGATCCAACGATTCCTACTTTCATGTTTCACGGGTTCTCCTTTAATAGATTAGGACCAACCGACCTATAATTTATGCCCGACCGCGTTGGTGCGCAATGCGGTCATTGGAGCGAAGCGTGAACTCAGCTCTGAAGCACCACATGCGAAAGCTTATGAATATCTGGCCGCCGTTTCTAGGTTCGGGAATCCGAGTAAGGCGAATTCAGGTTCACACAACCACCGGAACGGTTTAATCGGTGGTCCGTGCTTGACAGGGACCGGCCTTCTCATGGAAGGACTTAGTCTCCTCCTTGCTATGGATTCGGCCACATATTCTCAGCCGATTGTTATAGTCTGTCCCTAATCTCAAAGTGCAAGTTATCAGGAACTCTGGAATTCTCCGTTTCCATCCAAGCTGAGCCAAACTAAAAGTTCTCGGCAAGACTGTACAAAAGAGGACAGCGCGCGTCATTGGCAGTCTGTAACATGGCGGTGAACCGTGAGACAGATCTTTACTGGCCGGTCAAACGGGACGTACGATACCCCTCATCTCGCTGTTCCGCTTACCTGGATCCTGAGAATCGTCTTTCTCTTGCACATTGCCCAGTAAATCTGAAGAAGGTTTTATGTTTGTACGCAAAGTGACCACGCTTCTAAAGCCGGACAGCATTTCTAAATTCAGCCTCTTAATGGAACAAGAAGTTATCCCCATGCTGCGTAAGCAAAACGGATTCGAGGACATACTTACGTTTTATGCGCCCAGCGAGGATGCGGTTACGGCCATTAGTCTGTGGGACAAGGCCTCAAACGCCCAAGCCTATAGCCGCGGAACGTATCCCGCCGTTCTAAATAACTTGTCAGAGATTATCGAAGGAATTCCCAAGATCGACACCTACGAAGTTGTGAATTCGACCTTTCATAAGATCGCTGCGGCAGTTGCCGCATAAGCGCCGCAAATACTGTTGTGGTCGAAGGCCCTGGGCGGCCCACGTGTCTTCGTATTGATCGGGAAAAGAGGAATGTATGTATTTAATTGCTTGGATTCTCATCGGGGCGCTGGTTGGATGGGGAGCGGGAAGAGTTCTTCAAGGTGATGGCTATGGTCCGTTCATGGACGTGGCCATGGGAATCGGAGGTGCTGTCGGCGGTGGGTTCCTCATGCACTCCGCGGACATTGACGGTTTTGTGGGAACAATCGTCACGACGCTTGCGACAGTGGCTGGCGCACTTGTTTTGACAATTGTAGCTGCCTTAACGAATGGCCGAAGGATTTACGCCAGTCAGTTTTAGGAATCGAGGCAGACACCTATCTAAGTTGGGGGAATGCTCAAATGTCAGCCGAAAACACATCGGGAATCATTCTCATCAGAGAGAACACACCTAACGAGTAGGATCGCCGCTTATGGAAAAGAGGTCGCGACCGGTCACGTCCTGTACGCATTGCGGAAACGCCGGATACAGTATCGGCCTTGCCAATGGACGATGTGGCCAGGCGATCAAAGGGAAGCGATGCAAAGGATTGAATCAAAGCGCGATTGGCAGTAACGATTGGACTGAATGTCCGTTATGCAATGCAACTGGTTGGGCTGACGTGGCGTGCGTCCAATGTGACGGTGCGGGCTGGCTGTTCGTCCGTGGGAAAACGAGATGACCAAGAAAGAATTTGAGGCTGTGCGTCTCGCGCGCGTGCGTCAGCTATTTGAGGCACGTCCATTCGGAGAGCATACGGAAACTGAAATTTTGAAGTTTTATGGATGGCTGCATCAGCATTACCCTGAATTACTTCCGAACAAACACGGGGATCCGATTCAGCACTTGAAGGTGGATCTCAGCGGACTGTACAAGTAGCGCAACTACCATCGACGCGCTATCGACCCGGCGATTCCAACCTGCGAGGATTCGACATGGAAAGACGGTGAGCGTTAAATGAACCCCATCTTGTAAAAGGGTCGGGCCCATAGCACTGTTGCGACATGACCAAGCGTTCAAAGAAGGCATGGACGAAGTGGCGAAAGCTGGTTTCCGAGCAGGTACGTAGCGGGCAGACGGTTATTGCGTTTTGCCGTGAGCGTGGTTTGTGCAGGCCATATTTTTTCACGTGGAAGAAGCGGCTGCAGGAAGATACCCAAGCAAAGTTTCTGGAAGTGCAGGTAACCGAGAGCGCGCCATCCGGTGACGCGGTTGAAATCCGATTGCAGAATGGACGAAGTCTAATGGTGCGGCCCGGATTCGATGCTGAACATGTGCGGGCGTTGCTGGCGGTGGTGGAGGCAGCGAGGTGATCGGGCTGCCAAGTTTGCAGGCGATGGATCACGCACAAGGAGCGCGGATCTGGATGACCAGCGAAGCGACGGATATGCGCTGTGGATTCGATCGACTGGCAGAACGTGTGCGAGCGGTCATTGGAGAGAACCCGCAAAGCGGCCATCTGTTTGTGTTCCGTTCGCGGCGCGGCGATCGGTTGAAGATTCTCGTGTGGGACCGGGACGGCTTCGTACTGTGGTACAAGCGGCTGGAACTTGGGGTTTTCAAACTGCCGCGAGTCGAGCAGGGCGCGCGATCGGTGGAGTTGCGTGCCAGCGAGCTGGCGATGATTCTGGATGGGATCGATGTTTCGAAACTGAAGCGCGTGCGACGCTATGAACGTGCGGTGTGAAACAGCGAAGAAAAAAGCTGGTCCAAGAAAAAAATAACCATAACGCATAAAATAATCACTGCGTGAGCAACCAAGTTTCTGCTGTTACGTCTAAGCAGATATGCCCACCGTCGAGAACTTCTTGACCAACTTGCCCGACGATAAAGAAGCACTGAAGGCCATGCTGCATTCGCTGTGGCAGGAACGCGAGCGCCAGGAGAAGCGCGCGGAAGCGCAGGCCAAGCGCGCAGACGAACTGTATCTGGAAAATCTGCAGCTGCAGAAAGAGCTGTTGCGCTACAAGAAGGCAACCTACGGGCCGCGGGCAGATCGTTTAAGCGAGAACGAACTGGCGCAGACGCTACTCGAGTTCGCCGAAGAACTAGAACAAAAACCGTTACCTGCAGAGAGCGTTCCCCGAGGAGAAGCCAGTCCGGAAGTGCGACGTGTACAGCGGAGCAAAGGGCGGCGAGCCTTAGCGAATTTCGACCACCTTCCGGTCAGCACGCACGTCTATGAGCTGACAGCAGAGCAACGACGCTGTTCGTGCTGCGGCGAGCAGCGGGAAGAGATCGGCAGCGAGGAGAGCTGGCAGATCGAATACCTTCCCGGACACTTCGAGCGCTTGCGGCATGTGCGCAAGAAGTATGCCTGCTCCCGTTGCGAACAAGCCGGTGAAAATCCCCAGATCGCGGCAGCGGCCAAAGCGGAGACAGCGATCGAAAAGGGTTTTGCCGGTCCGGGACTGCTGGCTTTCATTGTTACCAGCAAATTTGCGGATTACCTCCCGCTGTATCGGTTGGAGGATATTTTCGAACGGCAGGGTTTTGAGATTTCACGGGCCACACAGTCGGTGTGGTGCGGCGATGTGGCGGATGTTGTGGAGCCGCTGTACCGACGGATGGCGGAACGGGTGAAGCAGTCGCATGTGGTGGCCACCGACGACACGGTCTTTCCAATGCTCGGACCGGGGCAGACGCAGTCGTCACGGATGTGGGTGTATGTGGGAGACGAGGAGAACCCGTACAACGTGTTTGACTTCACGTTGAACCGCGGGCGAGAGGGGCCGAAAGAATTCCTGAAAGACTACACCGAAGTTTTGCTGGCGGATGCCTATGGAGGCTACAACGGAGTGGTGGCCGGCAACGCCATCACGCGCGCCGGATGTTGGTCGCATGCGCGGCGGAAGTTCGTGGAGGCCGAGAAATCGGCGCCGGAGATCGCTCGTGCGGCCGTGGATTTGATCGGCCGGTTGTTTGCGGTGGAAAAACAGGCCAAGGATATGTCCGTGGCGGAGAGACTAGCGTTGCGGCAGACGCAGTCGGTGCTGGTGCTGGCCGAACTGCGCCAGAAGTTGCTGGCCTGGAAAGAGCAGTTGCTGCCAAAGCATCCCATGGCGGAAGCGGTGAACTACACGCTCGGCCAATGGGAAGAGCTGACCGTGTTCACCAGGGATGGCGCGGTGCCCATCGATAATAATGTAAGCGAACGGGAGATGAAGCGCGTGGTTCTGAATCGCAAGAACTCGCTCTTCGTAGGTAACCCTCGCGGCGGACGGACGGCAGCGATCTTGGCCAGCTTGACCAGTAGCTGCCGCCGGCATGAGATGGATCCACAACTCTACTTCATCCAACTGCTAATGAATCTCGCTTCGTGGCCGGCAAACGACCTCGACGCCTGGCTTCCTGACCGCTGGAAACAAGCTCACGCTGCCAGGTGTGAGGCTTTGGAAATACCCCCTCTCGATTCCTGAAACCTGTGCTTCACGTAGCGCTCACGAAAGACGACCCAAGCCCGTGACGGTCTGGACTGACTGTGCAGCCTCCGGGTATGACATAAAGCTATCCACCGGATATTGCGGGCGCGTGGTTAGAGGGAAGAGGTGCAGAGGCACTAACCAGAGCGCCATCGGTGACAATGATTGGCGCGAATGCCCAGCTTGCGCGGCATCAGGTTACGAGGGAGTTGTGCAGTGTAGCGTATGTGACGGTTTTGGCTGGGTGTTTCAGCGCTGAAGCTACGTGGCAAGTTACCGGCAACTCTTATCCCATTAGCATTTTCCCCGGTGCGATTGCTCACGACTCAACTCCCCGCTTCTTCGCCCACTTCTCCCTTTTAATGCTTTTTGTCTTTTTGTCCAAAGTTCCAGGATACCTCCAGCCTTTTGGACCACTCTCGCCCAGGTGCTCTTTAATCTTGCGGTCTACAAAACTAGAGACTAGCTTGAAAGAAGGAAAATGGATGTCGCCCACCAGGGCAGGCACTCAACTACGTCGGCCCACCATGAAGCGTCCTAAGCCAATCACGTCTTGTACAAATTGCGGAGGGCCCGGCTTTATCATAGAGCTAACCAACGCAAATTGCGGGCGCATAGTTAGTGGGAAGAGATGCAATGGCACGAATCAGAGGGCCATCGGTGACAGTTGGAAGGACTGCCTAACTTGCGCGGCATTCGGGTACTTGGGAGCTGCGCAGTGTAGCGTATGCGACGGTTTTGGCTGGGTGTGCGTTGAACCTGTACCACCCGTCGAGCCGTCTAGTGGGATTATCTCAACGAACGACCCGAATCTTACTTTTGTTCCCGCTCACCAACTTCCTGCACACGAAGACTTGGAGTTTGTTTCGCGAGCCGAATCGCAGTAGCTACTCCTGTTTTCCGAAAATTCGCCACCCTCGACGGGAGCAACATAAGCAGGAACGATGAAGTAACACTTCGTAACGAATGCAAGTGCACCTACCATGCAGCGCTCATGGCTTCATTCCACAGCCAACCGTGTTGAGGCCCGGCTCAGAGGGATTTCCACCTGAACCTTGTTTGCCAAGTGGAATCGACAGAGGGAAAAGTCACCCTCTTCGGAAATGAAAAACAAAACAGGCCAGTACATAGCCGCTCCCTCGGGACGACATCCGTTTAGGCGAAGATCGGACCTTACCATCGATATAAGCTTGCGCCCCAGGCCCAGCCTGCGCCAATGGACACCAGCAAGAGAAGATCGCCTTCGTGGAGGAGACCGCGTCGGTTGACTTGGTCTAGGAGCAGCGGAACTGTGGCTCCAGCGGTGTTCGCGTACGACTCCAGGTTCGTCTGGATTTGGGAAAAAGGGATGTTGAGTACTTCGGCGATGCGTTTGAGGACGCGAGCCGTAGCCTGGTGCGGAATGATCATTGAGACGTCCTCGAGTCCCAGTCCGTTTATGCTGAGAATCTGCTGAATACACGCGGGCACGGCGGTTGTAGCCTTCTCGTAAACCGCTTTTCCGTTCATTGTGAAGTAGGCGTCCCCAGGGTAGATTGTGAAATGATTCATTCCCTCGCCCTCGGCGAAGAGAACGCTTGAAAAGAGCGCATTCTTCCGATCATTCCGCTCGAGTACCACGGCGCCAGCACCGTCTCCGAAAACGACGCAGTCGCGGCGATTCCAGTCCGTGACCTTGGAGAAGGTATCGGCGCCGATCACCAGCGCACGCTCGTAAGTACCATTCTGGATGAATTGGCCAGCGATTGTGATGCCGTAAACAAACCCCGCACACACCGCTGCAACATCGAACGCGGCACAGCAATTGCGAATGCCCATCTTGTTCTGAGCAATACAAGCCGATGAGGGCATCTTGCGGTCGGGTGTTGCCGTAGCAACGATGATCAAGTCAATTTCGTTTGGCTCCAGCCCCGCTGAAGCAATCGCGTCCAGCCCGGCATGGGCAGCAAGATCCGACGTGTATTCTTCTGGTTCAGCGATGTGCCGCTCGCGAATCCCCAACGTTTCGAGCACCCACGCCGGAGAGGTTGGCAAGTTCGCCGTGACCTCTTCGTTTGTCAGAATCTTGGACGGAACGTAAGAACCGGTGGATTTGATACAGACATTATCAAAGTGGCTGTTTCCACTTCTCATTTCCCCTCCAGTCCGGCGAACAGAAAGAGATCGCGGATGCCGTCAAGTTTCGGCCCACCCACCTTGCCGATCGTCCTCGGCCACTCGGAAGGTCATCAGTGGTCCTGAATTCCCATGTTGTTGATCATTGCGACCTGTTCATCTGTTGGCCGTCTGCATTCCTCAAATTCGGACTCTTGCATCCAAACATTAGGAAGTGTGTATACAAGTCGTGGGTCTTGATGAAACAGAAAGCTAACGTGGTCCCTCTCGAAACGGGCCGCTTTGATAGTCCCTATTCTGGTATTCGGGGCCACAACCATGCCGGACGTACTGACCAATCATATTGCGCCTACCGTTCGACCATTGCTTCCAACACTCCGGATAGAGCCGCACCGTTCCTGTTGAATGACGGAAGGCATGAGTTCTCCGGCAGCTTTGGAAATCCGACGTTCACAGCTGACCCATTCGTCCCTTGAGCACTGGCTCTTGCGGCAATCAAATTCGCACAAAGCCAGGTCGGCCGGAACTTCCGCAACACTCTGCTCCTTCGCCCAATGGCCGAGTTCACTAAGTGAAATACGAAGGTTCGAAAAGTTGATCCGCATTGGTACTCCCAAGCTTCCCAGCTCTGGAGGAATTTGTAGAGATCAAAAGCGCAATTAAAGAGCCATAGTAGATTGCCTGGAGGCGGTGATAGAACACGGGATGGAGAAGTTTGAGAGCTCTATCAATGGGTGGAAGAACGCAGGTATGCTGGACCACAGGCGTGAAAAAACCCAACTTGGAAAAGTTCTGGTCCTGTTCAGGCGGTGCAACACCTGTGTCCCAAGTCACTGACAGGTGTCTGCCATGCGCCCCAGTGTCTTGATGGGGTGGGGTTCCCCTGTAATAAGGGACAGAACAGCCCTTCCAATCTCCCCGTGTAATCTTGGGAGCCCCACTTCAAGCTTGGTCGAAACTTGTCGTCCCCGTATTTCGTATTGGCCAGGGACAAGTTTGGAGTTCGGAGAAATGGCCAACCTGTATGGTATCGAATCAGAGGATGTTTGCCGAGCGATGATAGACGGGCTGTTGGAAAAGACTCGTCGGGCTGAAAAGGCCATCAACAAAGAAGAAATTGCCGCCTTGACTTGAGGTGGACGTTCCCGGCCACGAAGCTGGGCAGTAATCCCGGCTAGGTCCTGATTTGCAAGGTAACGGGAAAAGTTGCTTCTAGTACTCGAGACTCTCTTTTCGTTAGGAGGGACCCATGCTGCAACAGGAGAATCAGACACAATCCGCGAACTTCGAATGGGTCTGTCAGGCTCTGTCCGCCACAGGTGAGCCTTGTGATATTTCCGCCACTTGCCATTGCGCTGTTTGTCGGAAGTGGTTCTGCGTAGTCCACGCCGAAGACGAAGCGTGGCATCGCTGCGCTCTCGAGCAAGGTGAAGAGGGTGGTGAAGGATAGCAATTGGAATCGGCAACTCAGCCACTACCAGAACCCGGCTTGTTCCCTAAACGCTTCTAGGTCGGAAAAGGTGTGGGCTGCATACCTACTGCGAAACCGAAACTCGTCCGGTCGTAACAGTGCAGATTTGTGTTGCAGCTTCAGCCGCATTATTGAGAGGACCCTCGAACCGCTTCTTTGTCTTGTTGTCAAGCATCTGCCAGGCAGAGTTAGAATAGTCGATATCACGAATATCAATTCCGACATGAAATGTAAGACTCCAGCCGCTCAAATAGTCTTTCATATCTTCGTCGCCGACAGGCTCGTAACTTATCCTCACATGCTGACAAGCCAAGCTTTGTTGAACGGCTGACGCGAACCTCCGCTTTAGCTCCGTTGCCATCTGTTCGGAAGTCTTGATGCAAGCAACATTGTAGTTGCGCTTGTATATCTGACAAGCGTTCTTCGCGTAGTCGCGATTCCATGATTGTTCAAGGAATATTGTATTCTTACGCGTCTGGCAGCCGGATAAACTCCCGGCGAGCAAAATCGATGTCAATATTTGGGGTTTCATTTCCACCCCTCAGAAATGAAATACAAACTCGTTTCAATTAGAACAACGCCATTAACATGATTATTGGTCCTGAATCCCGATGTTGTTGATCATTGCGACCTGTTCATCTGTCGGCCGTATGCATTCCTCAAATTCGGACTCTTGCATCCAAACATCAGGAAGTGTGTATACAAGTCGTGGGTCTTGATGGAACAGAACGCTAACGTGGCCCCGCTCGAAGCGGGCCGCTTTAATAGTCCCTATTCTGGTATTCGGGGCCGCGACCATGCGGATGCACTGACCAATCATATTGCGCCTACCGTTCGACGATTATTGCTTCCCAGCTCCACTTAGAACCGCACCGCTCCCGCTCTGGGAACGCAGCTTACGCAAAAACAAGCTGCGTTCGCCAGGAGGACCCAGCTACCACTGCTAGTGATTTGGGACAAGGACTGCAAGGACGAGCGTCACGTCACAGAGTGATGATCGGCCGAGAATAGGGTCCAGATTACTGGACATCTGGGTACCGGGACCCACTTTTGCGATAAGCGTGTTGACGCTAGGCTTACCAAGCCCGCGGTCGTCAGGCAACCAAAGTCGAACAGGCAGCACCGGCTCCTTGAATGCCGCTACATTGAATCATGCATCGTGTTATAAGTCTTGAATGCCCAAACCAATCGAACAATGGCTGCTCTTCAAGTACGTCGATGGAGAGTTCACGCCGCTATCGCAGCCATTCAAGACGAAACAGCTAGCGGAGAAGGCGCGTCTGAAATTGCCAGAGCGTGAACGCAGAATGATTGCGGTCGGTGTGATTCGGATTAAATCATAGCAGCGGTCGATTCGTTGTTCATGTCACTCAGCCCAGCGCAATTTTCAAATAGCAATCGGGCTTTGCTTGCACACCCATGCCATCGCGTCCCACCCTTGCGCGACCCACGCCGTCATCTCTTCAAGGCTTCCAAAGTTCTTGGTGGGCTTGACGCAACCCTTGTTCTCCGATGGACATACTAGTTGGGCGTCGTTGTCCGCTGGCACTTGCTGCTCAAGTTCATGCTTACAATTCGGACAGCACACTTTTCCTTGTGTGAAAAATCCGTTCGTGCAATCCCCGGCGAATAAAACACCAGCTAACAATTTCTCAAAACGCATCTTATTCCTCTACGGCAGCCTTGGGACAAGAAGCTTCACAGAAGTTGGCCGAAGTTGACGCAAGTCGAAAACACCAACTGCCCCGCAGTGGTGGCACCGCCTCTCGATGGTTCCAGTTGGAAGTACCTCATCAGCTCTCGCGCCACTTGCATCGAAGATGTTTCTCACATCTCTATACCCGACCATTCCGCAGCATTTCTTACACCTCGCGGCCCAATACATTTTATCTGCCATAGAACTCCGGCATACCGTTCAGGCAAGAGTGGCCCGGTCCACGCCTAAGGTTCGATTGGCCTGCATGCGCAAAATGATGCTTTCAAATCCGAAGTGAGGCCTTACTAAGAAAAAGATGGGCTGCGAGAGAGAAGCTGAACCAACGGGTCATGGGGAACAAAAGCTTGAGTCGGGCAGCCCATCAACGGTTGGCCCGAGCGTACTCCCGATTGCAGCGGCTAACAAGCGATTAAACCGAATTTAACGGGCGTAACATAAACCTATGGGCGTTCGAGCGGAGAAACTCAAGAAACTTTCGCAGCACCTCGTGTCTGCTTCCTAGCCTCGGAAGCTGCGCGGCACGAGTTCAGTGGAACTCATCCCACGCACGAATGCTAGAATCTACCCGGATTGGGTCTATCTCGCGACGCAGACGTAGAACGCCTGTCTTGATACATTTTTGAGCGGCCCGATGCATCTCTGCGGTGACTCGATATTTCACTTCGTCTCTGTTCAGATTAGTAGCATAGAGGGTGAAGCCTCCGTCTGCTTCAGGATTCGCGAACGTGGCCCTACAGCGGTCCATTAGTAGGCCAAGGGCTTTATCTGACACATCAGCGCGGTGTAACATTTCGCTCCCCTTGGGCCGATAGGTAATCAGAATCAAATCGCAGCCGAGCGAAACAGAACGTCGGCGGTGGTACTAACGATGGTTTTGGGGTGTTAAAGGTAGGTTGGATTCCGTCAGCACCACCGACCGTTGGCCTGAGCATAGTCTTTAGTCCTGTGGACCACAAGCAATCTCTCGCTCTAGTCCTTCACGATTTGCCATTCAGGGTCGGTGCGCGAGTGGGATATACGTGTTCGATGGTTGCGCGTCCGTATATGGTGACGGCGGCGGCGCTGCCTCAATATTGGGTGGTTCCACCGCCAGCAGGCGCTTTAGGAAAACACTGTAAAACGCCCCGACGTAGCCGAATTGCTGGATTGCGCGTTCTTGTTCCGGGGTAAGGTTGTCAAGCCCCCAGTTCATGGCGGGAGGCTAGCATCTGCGGATGTCGGTCCGCAATAGTACCGGAATCGCACAATTTCTGGCATGGACCCAAAGACACGGTCGGTCCACAGCGATCAGCGCAGTGGTGAACTCTTGCACGGCGTACTCTACGCCCGACACATCGCTGGCCGTCTTCGTCCAAACGTGGCGAGGTCTGAGGGCGATCACAGGAAGCACGATTTATCGGGCCGCTGTTCTGGCTCGCCTTCGTTCTCACGCTGACTTCTTGCTGCGTTTACGCGCGACTGGGACCGTTTACTAAGCGTTGGTAATGTAACTACCTAGAGCTATACTCGGCACACTTATGGCTTCATGGAAATTGTGGTTTCGTAAGGTTATCGCAATTGTCACCTTCGTGGTGATGTTTGTGGCGGCTCTGTGCGTGGCTGGTCTGGTGCCGTATTTTCTCGCGGCGCGGTTGACGAGCATTTCACTGCTCGCACTGAGTTCCATCGCCTCGTTCGCATTAATTGTTTGGATCGGGGCGCGGATCTGCGCAGCTCTGTGGCGTGCGTCGCGCCCTGGTCGATTCGCAGGCGATTTCTTGTGCGATGCTAGCGATTGCTTTTGCGGTTGCGCTCTATGTGATGATCCTGAAGCCCGTTCCATTGCGACTCGCGGAAACGCCGCCTTTCCCCAATACGCTTTATTGGCAGCTTCCTACAGGTTCTCGAATTGCCTACAGCGAAATCGATCCACCTCCCGGAATGGTGGTGAATCCAGATCCCATCGTTTACATTCATGGGGGGGCCGGGGCTTCGTCAGGCACTTTTCGATCAGGATTTCTACGGCGAGTTTGCGGCAAACGGATTTCGGGTGGTGCCCTACGATCAAGCTGGGAGCGGACTGTCGAGTTTCCTACCTCGACTGCGAGATTATTCGATTGCGGGAGCCGTGGAAGACCTGGAAGCGATTCGGCAAGAACTTCACGCCGAACGGATGATTTTGATCGGCTTTTCATGGGGCTCGACGCTCGCGGCCAGTTACTTGGCGAAATATCCAGAGCACGTCACTAAGGTTGTATTCTACTCTGCCGGGATGATTTGGAATTT
The DNA here is from genome assembly GCA_963775865.1 of Candidatus Acidiferrales bacterium. GTDB lineage: Bacteria > Acidobacteriota > Terriglobia > Acidiferrales > UBA7541 > Acidiferrum. The sequence goes on from CAVZKU010000007.1 coordinate 267,137, forward strand.
AGCTGCCGATTCGATCGATTTTAGTAGAACGGACCAGGGTACTCAGGGATTTCCACCACCGCGCCTGATTGCTGCAATGTATCTTCAATCTCAGAATCCCGCCGCCGCCGAGAAGCTTGTTCCTCAGCGGGAGGCGGAGGAGTTGTTTGCACCGTTCGTGACGACGTCGGTGGGTGGAGGTGTTTGCAAAGGCGATTCCGACAAACTGCCAGCGCTGATGGCCAACCTCAAGACGCTTCCGTTCAATCTCGCATTCAATCCGTACGTGATGCAGGCGCTGTCCGAGCAGACCGGAAATCTGGACCGCGACCCTCACGCCGCGTTACGGAAAATCGCGACCCCTGCCATTCTTCTCTATGGCGAGTGTAATTACCTGTCTTGGCGAGGCGCGATTGACTATCGCAAGACCTTGTCGAATCTCAAGATCTACTACATCCCACGAGCGGGACACTTTATCCAGTTTGAACAGCCTCAGTCAATGAGGCGCGTGATTCTCTCATTCCTACTGAATCAAACAGACGCAGTCCCGCCCTATACCGATGAGGTCGATCCCCGAACGCGCCAGCCTTAAACGGCCTGCCGGTTCATAAAATCCACCTATCACCGCTTAACCGTCGACTCGCTATTTGATGACTCGGATAACCTCTTTATCGCGTTACCCGCCGAGACTTGAAAAGGTCGTGCCTGCCTTCGGCCTGAGAATATTTCGGGTTCTTGATCTTCTTCCAGCCTAATCCGTCGCTTTTGTAGATGCCACGTTTGCGCTTGGCAACAATTCCTTCCAGATCCCTGGAACAAGTCTCCTCGAAGAATCTTATGCCGTGATGTTCAATGTGCTGCGCATAAATGATTTGTTGGCACTCACTGTGCTGGATCAGTTCAAGCAGGCGACGTTTGCGCTCGATCAGTGGCAGCTTTCGCAGGTCTTCACCGTCGAGCCACAACAGATCGAAGGCATAGAAGACTGGCTTACCCCGGCGAGAGAACAGCACATTGAATTGACTGACGCCATGCGAATCGATGCACACGATCTCGCCGTCGAAATTGCATTCTGTACGGGGAACTTGTCTAGTGGCTTCTTCAGAGATTCAAACGACTTGAAACGGTTCAGGTTCCGCGAGACGAGCTTGCACTCGCCAGCATCGATGTAGGCGAGAGCGCGGAAGCCGTCATGTTTCAGGCGCATGGGCTGAATGCGGGGGAGCACGTTTCCATGCCTGCCAATGAAGCAGCGGAAGTAGAGCTATGAGGGCAGCGGTGATGCAGTTCATTGTTTCACGACAAGTTCCTGATTGCGCTTGGGCAACGACCGCTCAAGCGTGCGCGTGAAATCATAAACAACGTCAAGTAAAGGAGCACTTGATGACCATACGCTCGTTTAGTTCGTTCAACCAAGCGCAAGGCATTGCTGACAAGTACGCTCGGGCCACTGAGCGGACCATGTACGTAGTCTATGAAGCGCATGAGTTCTATGTAGCCACGGAAGAAGAGTTGAGCACCTTCTTCGTCGGGCTATCCGACAATCAGATTCGCTATTGTACGGCGGAGAAAGCGAGGTAGCAGAGTGCTGTACCGTCGTCGTTGGCTTGACATTCTGTTTTGTAGGTCACATTGCCGAAGGAAGAACAGGACAGTGCAAGATGTAGAGCGAGTACTGCGTGAAGAAATCAGAGCATTAGAGATTGAAAAGGCTTTGTTGGGTTACGTGATGGCTTGCTGCGCTGAAGGCATTCCTGATACAGACATGCGTGATCTCCTGTTTACAAGGGTGTATAGAATGACCAGCCCGGCACTGCTGAAGACTGAAGAACGCTGTGGGGTGGTGCTCAGCAACAGTGGGGCAGACTTTTTGCACATCATCGCTGAAGAAGTGAATCGCGTTGCGGAGCGTTGCATTGCACAGGACATTGGGATGATGAGTTCTGCCGCCGCGTATACGGCGATGGGGACAGGAAGGGTGAACTGATTGATTCCGGCGGGTCATAGGCCTTACGCCACATAACCTTGGACACCCGTTACTTTTGACGGTGCCCAAAATGCTCGACCCCAGTTCAGCATGGTGCACTCGACGAGAAGGCCCTGGGAATTGGGTCGACCCCCTTCCTACCTGTGAGCGTTTCCGGGCCTTCACACCTTAGACGTTGAGCCAGCCATCGGCGGCAGATGGCGGCGACGATGCTGGCGAAGAAGGTGAATAAATCCCGCCCGACTTTATGATTTGCCGTCAGTAAAGTATACTCACGTCTCCTTATCCTCTACGAATTCATCGTGGAGATCAGCCGTGCAAGCCAAACCAGCATTTGTCTCGCGTAAAACGCAGCACGAGGAGTATGTCCGCAGGGGGGGTTCTGCCAAGTGGTTGTGCTACGTGACCGAATGCCTGCAATGCGGGAAATTCTTTCGGTTGAAATGGCCAACTGGTGTAGAGAAATTCGACGCGACGGATGTGGTGCATGTCGAATGCCCAAGTTGCCTTTTCGAATTCGCCAAGACTGGCGGCACACTATGGGGCTGGGATTTTGCGGCAATGGTAGTGGCAGGTCGTGTGACGAGAGTGGAAGAGATCGAGGCTCGGTGAAGCGGGGCCGCAACCAATAAGGGCGGCGTGCGCCGCCCTTCGTGTCGTTGACTTGTCTTACACACGCAACCTAAGATGAGCGCCAAATGCCGGATTCCTCATCTCTGATCGGGCAGACCGTCTCGCACTACCGCATCCTCGAGAAACTGGGCGGCGGCGGGATGGGTGTCGTTCATAAGGCTGAGGACACTCGGCTCCATCGTGCAGTGGCCCTAAAATTCCTGCCTGCCGAAATGCTCCACGACGCCGCTGCTCTCGAACGCTTCCGCCGGGAAGCACAGGCCGCGTCCGCCTTGAATCACCCGAATATCTGCACCATTTACGACATCGGCGAGCAGGACGGCCAGCATTTCATTGCCATGGAATTTCTCGACGGCGAAACGCTGAAGCACCGCATTTCTGACAAGCCTCTGCCGTTCGACGAGATGCTCGAACTGGCAATTCAAATTGCCGATGGCCTACGTGCAGCGCACGCCCAGGGCATCATCCATCGTGACATCAAGCCAGCAAACCTATTTGTGACCAAACTGGGCAACGCCAAGATCCTCGATTTTGGTTTGGCGAAAGTTGTCCCTGCTGGTATGAGCCTCGGCGTTTCCCAAATGCCGACTGCCACAGGAGGGAGATTTTTGACCAGTCCTGGCACGACGATGGGCACGGTGGCATATATGTCACCGGAACAGGCGCGTGGCGAAGAACTGGACGCACGAACAGACTTGTTCTCGTTCGGGGCAGTGCTTTATGAGATGGCGACAGCACGGATGGCATTCCCCGGGAACAGTGCTGCGGTCATTTATGATGGGATTTTAAACCGGACACCTGTACCGGTGTTGCAAGGTAATCAGCGACTCCCACCAAAGCTGTACGAAATCATTGGGAAGGCTCTGGAAAAAGACCGCAAGCTACGCTACCAGAGTGCGGCGGAAATTCACACGGATTTGCTGCGATCGAAGCGCGACACCGAATCTGGTCAAGCTGGAAATGAAGAGAGCCCCGCTCCTCCCCAGAGTCGTGTAGCAAGACCTCCCCTTTGGCTGTTTACGGCCGGTGGAGTGTTGTTGCTAGGTGGATTGTTTCTTGCGATTCCTACGATGCGCCATCTGGTGATCAAACCAATGGCGGAAACGTCGCACGTTGAAATGGTAAGGGACCTTCCGCCGCTGAGCCAAGGCAAGTACGTGGCGGTCCTGCCATTCCGTGTGATTGGAGATGCGTCAAATATAGGGTATGTGGCGGAGGGATTGCGCGAAGCTCTTTCTGCCAAGTTGTTCCAGTTGAAGGAAGTGCACGTGGCTTCTTCCGACGACTCCGTGAAAATGGATATGAACTCGTCGTTGCCACAAATCGCGAAGGGCCTTGGGGCAAATATGCTCGTGACCGGCATGGTACAAGGTTCTGCTGATCAACTGCGCATCACTGTGAAATTGGATAATGTTGCGGAGAAAAGGGTGCTGTGGAACAAGGAGTTTTCCGGCGTGCCTGGGGATTTGCTGACCATCGAGGATAAGATTTACGGAGAGCTGGCGGAAGTGCTGGAAATGAATTCATCCGCAGTGGATAGTGCCGCCGGAACGGCCCATCCAACAGATAACGTGGATGCATACGACTCGTATTTGCGGGGTCGCAACGCGATGCGCGGCCAATTAAATGCCAAGAAAATTCAGTCGGCCATTGACTACTTCAACGCGGCAATCCGCAAGGACCCGAATTTTGCACTAGCGTATACGGGATTGGCGGACGCCAGTTGGCAGATGTACGAGGAGGACAAGGACATCTTCTGGACAGAAAATGCCTTGAACGCGGCGAAGCAAGCGCAAGCCCTGAATGACAAGCTGCCCGAAGTTCATTTTGCACTGGGCAGCATTTATGCGGAGATGGGACAAATTACACAGTCCATCACGGAGTTGAAGCGGGCGCAAGAACTTGCTCCTAATTCGGATGAAGGATATCGCCTGCTGGGCAACGCGTATCTGCACGCAGGACAGAAAGAGCGGGCCATCCGTGCGCTGGAAAAGGCCGTTGAACTCAATCCGTATTACTGGGTGAACAGCAATGCGCTGGGAAACGCATATCGACAGACGGGAAGCTACGATAAGGCGCTGAAGAGTTTCCAGCAGGTAACACAATTGGAGCCACAAAACCAGATCGGCTTTGCCAACCTTGGCGTAGTTTATATGTCGATGGGGCGTTACCAGGACAGTATCGCGCCGTTGGAAAAGGCGATGCAACTCGATCCACAACCCGCTGTGATTTCCAACCTTGGCACCTCCTATTTCTACCTACACCGCTATGAAGACGCGGTGAACCAATTCGAAAAGGCCGTCGCGCTGAATCCCAACGACGAAACCATGATGGGCAACCTTGCAGACGGCTACCGGGCAGCCGGGCAAATGGATAAGGCCATTGCAACTTATGACAAGGCCATTGCCCTGGCCTTCAAAGACTTGCGAGTAAATCCGCGGAGTGCCGATACGATGTGCAGTCTGGCGTTGTATTTCGCAAAGAAGGGCGACAAGAACCAAGCCATGGAGTTTATGAATCGCGCGCGCAGGTTGGACCCATCCTCAGTTGATCTGATCCTTAATTCGGCGGAGGTTCACGTTCTGAGCAATCGGCCCGAGGATGCCATCGCCGACCTAAAGAAGGGTTTACAGGAGGGCCTGACGACTACCAGCATTGAAACGGATCCGGAGTTGGATTCCCTGCGGAAACGGACGGATTACCAAGCGCTGATGACTCAGTCCGCAGCAAAGAAGCCGTAAGGTTGGTGCGCGCCGGAAATTCTCTACCCCTTCGTACTAATGCGGGAGATCAAAAGTGAAGATGCGTCCGCCTTCCCACGACAATCCTGCGTTCTATTCTAGTTCGGGTGTCGGGTCGTCGCCTGGTCTAGAATTGCGCGAGGGTCTACCTCCGAGGATTACTGGGACAGCGGGAGCGAATAAAGGGCATAGGGACAACGTTCCTACCGGCTCTTTATGGTTCTGGCGATCCATTGGAACAAACGGAGAGCCAGCCACAGCAATCCCTTGAAGTGAGAGTCTTACGCAGACATAGCTTCGTCCTTTCTAGTCCGTTGGGACCAAAGTTGGGACCATCTAGACCCTGTTTTTGGTGATTAAAGGAAAGAAGGACTGGACGATAAGAGGCGTTAAGTCAGTAGTTAGGAAGATTTCTCTAGAGCTACAAGCCCACAAATACCGAGGAAACAACTCTTCTTCCTTTACCGTAGACGCGGAAGTCTGGCAATTCTGAGCCAATTATTTTCAAGCGGCCAGCGCCCTGAGCGTAATCCCTGCCTCCGTAAGAGTCTGGTAGACGGCGGTGGCGATCTCCAGAGCGCCGGGGGTGTCTCCATGAATGCAGATTGTGTCGGCGTGGAGCGATATGGCACTCCCGTCGGCGGCGACCACGCTCCGTTGCTCCACAATTCGCAATGCCTGGGTTGCCGCTTGGCGTGGATCCCGCAACAAAGCGTCTTGCAATTTGCGTGAGCGCAGGCTGCCGTCGCGCTCATACCTTCTGTCGGCGAACGCTTCCGCTGCTACGGGAAAGCCGGCTGCCCGAAATTCGTCCAACATCAGGGTGCCAGCCAAACCAACAAGGACAACATGGGTTTTCCACCGCCGCACCCCTTCGGCGATGGCTCGAGCGATCTCGCGATTGTGAGCCGCCTGGTTGTACAGCGCTCCGTGGACCTTCACGTGGTGAATGGTCGTTCCACATTTGGCTGCCACAGCCTCGAGCGCCAGAATCTGCCGGAATACCGAGCTTGCGATTTTTTTCGGCGCAAGCTGTATCGCGTTGCGTCCAAAATTCGCGCGGTCCTCGTAGCCGGGGTGGGCACCCACACTGACTCCATGGCGCACCGCCTGCTCCACAGTCGCACGCATCATCGCCGGATCGCCCGCGTGGCCACCGCAGGCAATGTTGACGGAACTGATATAGCGCATCAGGGCGTGCTGGCTGCCGTCCGCCAGCGCTTCGGGCATTTCCCCCATATCACAATTCAGGTCGATCTGTTTCATGCGAAAAGATTTCCCGGACTACTCAACAAGCGTTCCTGCTCCAGCCACAAAGAGCGGGCGACCGCTAGGGACGTGCGTTCAAAGCGAATCTCCACGCGGGGTCGAAGCTGACCCACGCGATGCAGATCTACGCCGATGACGTTGGCGATTTTCGGATAACCGCCGGTGGTTTGCTGTTCCACGAACAAGATAATCGGCTGTCCCGACGGTGTCACCTGGATCGCGCCCAAGGGGGCGCCTTCGGTGATCGTTTCGCCCGGGAGGGTGGACTGGATGCTGTGTCCTTCCAGACGGAGTCCCAGGCGATCCGAAGTCTCACTTACGCGAAAGATGCTGCGGAAGAATATTTGCTTGGCTTCCTCAGAAAATTGATTGATCTGGGGGCCCTCGGTCACACGCAGAACTCTTCTGGGCTTTAAGGTCAGAAGCACCGTCTGCGAAATTCGCTGATTGAGAATCTTTTTTGCGGGCGTACCCAGTCGCAAAGCGTCTCCCGTCTGCAACGCCCGGCCTTCGTAGCCCCCCAAACCACTGAGAAGGTGCGTCGAAGCGCTTCCCAGGAAGGGCGTCACCTGAATTCCTCCGGCAACCGTCAGATAGCCGCGCGCGAAATTTCGCGTGGGCCCCAACACAAGTTTGGCTCCAGGAGGAATTGTCAGTGGGGTCCACATTTCCACGGAATGTCCATCGATGGTGGCGCCGAAGTCGGCTCCCGTTAACGCAGTTATAGCACCTTCAGGGAATGAGAAGGTTCCTCCCAGTAGGGTCATTTCCAGCCCGGATGCGCCCGCTTCGTTCCCAAGCACCAAATTTCCCAATCGGAGAGCGATGGGGTCCGCGGCTCCCGAAGCGGAAATTCCGAGGGGTCCGTATCCTACGCGACCGAAATCTTGCACGGTCGTAAGCAGTCCCGGGGATTCGACGACCAGCGAACTCATGCCGGCTCCATTCTCAGAAATTCTTCACGGGAAATGGCTCGAAACCTCACGCGGTCCCCGATCGAAATCATCGCCATGTACTTGCGATCGCTCCGGAAAAGGGCCAAGGGGGTTCTCCCGATGAGTCTCCATCCGCCCGGGATAGCAACCGGATAGACCGCTGTTTGTCTTCCAGCAATTCCCACGCTTCCCATCGGCACTTTCCGGCGCGGCGTTTCTAGGCGCGGCGTGGCAAGTTGCTCGGGAAGATCTCCCAGGTAGGCAAATCCCGGCGCGAATCCAAGAAAGTAAGCGTGGTAGGTGCAAGAGGAATGCAACTGAATGACTTCCGTTGGTTTTAGCCCACGAAGGCGCGCTACCTGCTCCAGGTCTGGGCCAAACTCCCCGCCATAACACGCGGGAATTTCGACGATGCGCGATTTGGGAATATGCATGGCCTCTGCGCGCTGTTCGTACTTCTGTAATGTGGCTTCCACTTCGGCGTGGGTCACCTGGTCCACATCAAACGTCACCATCAGCGAGGTGTAAGCGGGCTGGAGATTTCGCAGCCAATGAGGGGGCTCTTTCTGCAGCAGGCGAAGCAGTTTCAGGACACGTGCATGCGTGGATAAACTGATCTCCTCGCCAAGATAAACGAGCAGGGCCTGGTCGCTCGCCGCGCAGAATCTCACGCTGACTCTCCGAACTACTGCACGAAGCCGATGTTTGCTCCGGGAGTACCTTCCGGTCCTTCTTTGATTGGCCCGTAGAGAGCTTCAAAACGCGAGATGTTCTCGCCCAGCGCCCGCCAGATGCGCTTTGCGTGGCCGGGGCTGACAATCATGCTGCTCAGCAGTTTGCCCTGTGTGGCGTTCGGAAAAACGTAGACGAAGTTCAGCGTGAACTCTTCGGCGTGATGCTGGATCATTACCAAATTGCTATACATCCCCTGCAGTTCTTTTTCGTCGGCCTTGATCTGCACTTGACCCGGTGCCGGCGGCTGTCCCTGTTGCGGTACCTGCTTATCGTCCATGATCTTCTCCTCGAAACTCTCCTCCAAAGTACCACACTCAAATCCAACGGTCGCCGCAGGCCACGGCTACGACGCCCCTGAGAAAAAACTCTAGGGAAAGTTCTATTGACAAGTATGGGCATTAAATATAGTTCAGAAGGGAAGTTCACCATAGTTAATACTGTCATGGGAGACTTGCTCACCAAATCGCTTGCTTCCCGACCGGTGCCCGCCGGGGAGGCAGCCTCGGACTCTGCGTGGCGCCGCGCCTTAACTCTCCCCTCCCTGCCGGAAGCTCACCGCTCGATTCCCGTCGAGCCTAATCTCTCCTGGTTCCGCAAAATATTGGTTTTCGCCGGGCCCGGCTACCTGATTGCCGTGGGGTACATGGATCCGGGGAACTGGGCGACGGATATCGGGGGCGGCTCGAAATTCGGTTACGCGCTCTTGAGCGTAGTTCTGATCAGCAGTCTGATCGCCATGTTTCTCCAGGCACTTTCCGCCAAGTTGGGCATCGCCACTGGGCGCGACCTGGCGCAAGCGTGCCGCGACCATTATTCGCGGGGCATGTCCATCTTCCTTTGGATTGGCTTGGGTCGGCCGTCGCCCTCAAGTTGCTGTTCGGGATTCCACTGCTTCTCGGCGTGGTGCTCACGGCGTTTGACGTTTTGCTTGTTCTGGCGTTGCAGGGCCGCGGGTTTCGACTGGTCGAAGCCTTCGTGGTCACGCTCATCGGCACCATCGGCGTCTGCTTTGCGTATGAAATTTTCTTTGCCCGGCCCCTTTGGCTCGAAGCCGCCGAAGGGTTCATTCCGCGGTTGGAACTGCTGCGCAATAAGGAGATGCTGTACATCGCCATCGGCATCATTGGTGCCACGGTGATGCCGCACAATCTTTACTTGCATTCGAGCGTCGTGCAGACGCGCGCCTTTGGCCAGAACGATCGCGTACGGCGCGAGGCGATCAAGTATTCCGTCATCGATTCCACAGTGGCTCTCGGGTTCGCGTTGTTCATCAATGCCGCGATTCTCACGCTGGGCGCGGCTGCATTTCACACCCGGGGATTAAATGAAGTGGCGGACATTTCTGATGCGTACCAGCTGCTCAGCCCTGTGCTGGGCGGAAGCTTCGCCAGCACCGTGTTTGCACTCGCGCTTCTGGCCTCCGGCCAAAATTCCACTTTGACGGGGACGCTTGCCGGTCAAATTGTGATGGAAGGATTTTTGCAGATCCGGCTGAAGCCGTGGATCCGGCGGCTGGTGACGCGCACGATCGCGATTCTTCCCGCCATCCTGGTCATCGGAATTGCGGGGGAAAGAAAGCTCACCTCGCTGCTGATTCTCAGCCAGGTGGTGTTGAGCTTCCAGTTGCCGTTCGCAGTGATTCCACTGGTGCAATTCACCAGTGAGCGAAGCAAGATGGGCCAATTCGCCAATTCCCGCGTCATCACCGTCGTCGCTTTGATCGTTACGGCCGCGATTCTATTCTTCAACGGCGAATTGCTCTGGCTGATCTATCGCGGTGCGTAATTCCTGATTCCAATCCACTTTTCCATGGCTTCCCGCGGCGCTTCCACTTATGCGAGACTCTTAAGGCTTATGGCAGCCACGTCCAGGAAAGGCCGGCAATTGCCCTTAGTCCTATTTCTTTGCGTGATCGGATTGATTGGGGTGTCCGTTGGACTTGCAGTCTTTCACAAAGCGCCGTGGGTCGTTCCGATAACGGAGAAAGCGCGCAAGAATCCGCTCACTCCGTCGGACGCGAATCTAGCTGCGGCGAAAGAGATTTACGACAACAAGTGTTCCGAATGCCATGGAGATAAGGGCAAAGGCGACGGCTCCGACGCCATGATGTACGACCCACCACCTTCGGACCTGACCGACGTTGGAAAAATGAGCAAGCTCACCGACGGCGAGATCCTCTACCAGATCACCGAAGGGCGCAAACCTATGCCGTCGTTCAAGAACAAACTGACCGAGGAGCAACGCTGGCAATTGGTGCTGCTTGTGCGCTCGTTTGCTGCTGCGCCAGGCGCGCAGGGAGCGGCGGTTCCGGAAGAGAAGAAGTCCGAGCCAGCCAGCAAGCCGAACTGAGCGAGGATTGCACTTTTCCCTTTCCGGTTTTTATTTCACTCCAGCAAGTGCGGTGGCCACTTCCTTGATATCCGGCACCACTGGGATGTCGTAATGCTTGAGCCAGGCAACCTTGCCCTGCTTGTCGATAATGAAGATGGAGCGTCCGGTGATGCCTTTTTCGGGTAGGAACACGCCGTACTTCTCTCCCATTGCGCCGCGTGGCTGAAAATCGGCGAGCAGAGGGTACTTGATACCCATCTTCTCGGCATAGGCTTTGTGCGACCACACGCTGTCCACGCTGACGCCCAGCACATCGGCATCGAGAGTGTCAAAATGCTTCATGTCGTTTACGAAGCAAGCATGCTCATTGGTGCAGACCGGGCTCCAGTCCAAGGGATAGAACACCAGCACAACGCGTTTCTTACCAGCAAAGTCCGAAAGCTTAATTTCTTTCTGGTTTTGATCCTTCAGCGCGAAATCCGGTGCAGTTTGTCCCACACTCAAGCTCATGATCGGCTCCTCCCGTCGATTGCGTACCCGATCTGCATCTTACCGAATTGTTGCGTATCCCGGCAAATCTCCACTTTTGTTGGGAGTGCCGGCGCGTTACACTCCCGCGAGAGGCAGCGATGATGGAAGCTACGGGTCGAGCACCGATGAAGAGCCTGAAAGAAGTGGTGGAACGGTATGCGATACTAGCCGGAACTTTCGGCCATCCTGTGGAATTGTCGGCGTTTCGATTGAGCGTGGAAGAAACACAAAATCTGTTCTCGAGCTTTGACGAGGATTACCACATTAGCCGCTTCCTGCATTTCTCGAGCGATCAAGGTCAGAGCTACGTCATCAGCGCAGAAGTGGTGACGCACATCGCCATCGATCCTGCGATTCACTCCATTCTGTAGGGGAGGCTTTCGTCGATTTTTGCAGAGGATTCGTTGCCTGCCAAAATGTGCACGCACACAGGCATCCCTTGCAATACATCGGCAGGTCCGCCGCGAACCGAGGTAGGTTTAAGCGGTTCTTACTTGCTGCCGCTGGTGACGATCAGCTCCAAGTCCGAATTCCCACACATGCCGTAAATCGTTCCGGGAGTGCAGGCGCCCAGCGTGTACTTGTAGCATCCGGCTTTCTTAGCCATGACGGTAATGGGCCGATCGGAGCCTCCCATAATGGTGCCGGAAGGATCGAAGGGAGAGGAGTCGCCAAAATCGACCATGATGCCGGTATTCTTGCCGGCACCTTGCCAGGTAACGTCCGCGCCGGTCTTGATGCAGAGGACCGTGTTTTTGGGGAAATTGGGAATGTTGGGAGTGACAGAGGCGTCGGCCCCGCCGTCCGCCCGCTTGACCTCCAGAACGCAAGGAGAGCCGTTAGCACCACAGGTGTTTGCCGCCGTGCAGAGTTGTTCTGGATGTGAATTCGAGCAATACGCAGTCTTGCTCTTTTTGTCTTTAGCCAACGTATGACCTGCCACTACTAACAGTAAGAGCGCCACCGAACCGCACAGAAGCGCTGGGAACGGCCTGCTTTTCATGTGACACCTCAGTTCAAACGAATGAATGATCTTACGAAATTCCGACCGTCCGCCAATGATTCCCGGAGGAGTAATTCCAATTCGCTACGAATCGGTCAGTTGACCCCGGCCGTGCCTTTCCAATCGAGCACATCCACCAGATTCCAGGGATTCTCTTTGAGATCGAATTGAAGCTGGCCCTGTTTGTCGATGACCAGTTGTGCCGCCGGGTACAAAACACCCGTGCTTTTGCTTTTGTCGGTATCGTTCAAATCAAATTCGCCGGCAGTGAGGTTGAACGCCTGTGACTGAGTGTCGAAAAAAGCTTCGCCAAATCTCAATTGCCGGTTGGTCACGAAACGAATCTTTCGTCCCGCTGGGGTTGGAATCATGCGAATGAAGGAGAGGTCATAGCCGAGTGTGCCGGTGATGGAGATATGGCCAACGGCCTTCATTTTGGTAAGGGCGTTGACGAGGCCTTGGTTCTGGCCCTTCGTGAAGGCATCCACCAAAACTTGGCGATCTTCGGGCGTCGAGTATTCGTAGATTTCGACGGAGATGCCGATGTTCTGCCCCATTTGGGTGCCCGTGCCAAACGCGGTAGCTTCGATGGTTTCGTCTTTGACACGTTTTGCGGATAGAGCGGGAAACGAGGCCAAAATGAAAAAGCCGGTTACGAGCAAGCCGATCGTGAGCCGGCGGTAGAGCTTCGTGTTGGATGGTCTTGTCTGCGGCATAAAATAGTCTCTCCTTAGCGACTATCGAGAATCGCTTCTGGACTTCCACCTGACATTGTCGAGCGAACGCGAAGGGAAGGGTATTGTCAAAAGAAACAGAGCCCCCTTTCGGGGATTGGCGGCGATGCCCCTTCGATTGCCAAGGGTTATGCCACTCTTGGCGAGCAAAGGCCAAAAAGTCAGCTTCCCCAGAGCGGCCTGAAGCAAGTAGCCCAAGAATCAGCTCTGCGGCCAGGCTCTCTGCATAATCGAGAACAGGAAGGCGGTGGTCAGCCCGAACAAAATCCATCCATCCAGGGCTTCCAGTGTGCCCATCATTTGCCAACCCGGGGCCAGAGAAATGTTGGAGTGGCCGTAGGTGGTCATGGCGCCCAGCGAATACAGCATGGCAGATCTATTGTCCTTGAGCGCCCCCAAGACGCGGTAGGCCGCAGCCCACAGAAAGCCTTCAAAACCGTGCAATATCGCAGCCCAAAGAGCTGTTCCTCCCATGACCACAATCGAAGCGACGAAGAGTCTCGGCAGTCGGCCGGGTGTGGCCAGAGAAGAGTTCACACTTTTGTTGATCACCGCAAGGCCAAATGCGTGGATCACCACAGTCAGTACGATCAACGGCAGGCCCCAAACCCAATCCATGCCCCAATTCATTAAAGGATCCATCCCTGCCCTCCGCCGTGTCTTGTTTGGGTCCACCCAGAAGAGGGGAGGACCAGACACACGAATGAACTGCGATTGCGATACGGAAGAGGCTGGCACAGTCGCCAGCCGTCTTCGTCGATTGCCGAACCCGTTTTTTTCTCGACATTCGCCAGGAGTCGTGGCAATCCTCGCGCTCAGGTGCCCGCGATACCCTTGTTTTGCAGAATTCGCACGACCACTCTCCGGTTTTCCGCTTGCCCCCTACCATCGACGAAGCAGGCCCCCTAGAAAGAGAATTCCATTCCGGCCATTGGGCCCTTCTGTGACAACTCGAGGGCCAGCCGGTCTTGCGTCCCGTTAACCGTCAAGTGGGAGGCGAGCAGGTACCCCGCGTTGATAGTGATGTGCTTGGTGAGGGTTATACCAATCGCGTCCGCGGTGGAAACAAAACTGCCGTAGCCAAAGAAGTACATACCAAGGACGTTGCCCTCGACAAAAACGCGAGGCGAATTGGTCAGGTACAGCCGAAATTGTGGGCCTGCAACCGGGATAGGGGCCAAGAGCGAGCCACTCGCGCTAGTCGAGCAACTGACACTGCCGCCGCCAGTTATCTGCCCGGTCCCACTGATCTTCGCCGTCGTATTGAACAGATTGACTTGCGCGGCGAGCCCAAGATGGCCGCGCTTCCTACGGATAATGTCGTACTGGTAGCCGGGAGCCGCGTACCAGGCATGAAGGCTGCTCTTGACTGTAGCGCCTACGTCGAAGGTCTGGCCTTGAAACGTAATGGTCCGCTTTAGCGTAAACGTTTTGTCTGTAAAAAACGGACAGATCACAACGTAGAATGGTTCTTGTGGGTGAACTTCCAATCCACTTCCCCTGAAAACGTACTGTTAAAGCCCAGGTCCTTGCTGAAATCAACGGGGACGGAATCGGCATGGCCTTTGACGTTTCCCGTTGGATCTGAGTAGAACCAGTAAGTGCTGAACCTGACTTTGTAGCTATCAAATTCATCGTCGTTTTGCGCCCGCAAGACAGCTGGACTCAGGAGCAAAAGCAGGAGTGCTATCGACTTCAGAACAGCTGCCGAGATTGGTGAGTACCTGCAAGTAAGCGTCATGGGCTCCTTCGCTGCCGTTTCTCGAAAAACGAACGTTCATAGTTAGGCTGGCGTAGGAGGCGGTTGGGTGGAATTGTCAAAAGTGACAAGGCAAGGGGAGCAAATGGACTCTTTTCATCCATCGGTTTGCTCTTGCGGGGACACACTTCGGATGGTTGCTGAGGTGAGCGACGAAGCCGATCTGCTGACTGCAACGCTCACCTCAGATTCTTTAGGTAGGTTCATGCTGCTCTGAACGGGAAGAGGATGTAACTGTCAAAAGTGACACGTTCGGGACCCTGCGGAACTTGGTCTGGATTTCGGTGCTTGCTGTCTGGAAAAACGAGGACGCGAATGCGGCCATTTTCTGCACAGGTTACGCTGCAAATGCCGGTCGAGGTCAGTACTATAACTTTCGAGTACCGTTACCGTTTTCTGTCTATTCTGTCAACACCTTTTCTTTCTTTCTGGTTGCCGTTACTCCTTTCCTTTCCTACAATTCCATCGATCCGAGAGGTTACCCAAAGGGGGGACGTCAGGCGAAGAATGTGATGTACGAACAATTCTTCAACTTCATGGGCCTCCGTGAGGATCCCTTCCACGTTTCTCCAGATCCTCGTTTTTACTACTCCACTCCTGCACATGAATCGGCCTTGGCCGAGCTGATGTTCGGCATTGAAACTCGCCAGGGATTTCTGGTGCTTACAGGTGAGGCTGGCACCGGCAAGACGAGTCTTTTGAACCAGATCCTCGACTGGTTGCACCGGCGGAGACGGTCGACTGCGTACATTTTCCACGCTCATTTGGAACCGATTGGACTGTTGCGCTTCATCCTGAGTGATTTCGGCGTGCCGTGCCAGTCCAAGTCCAAGAGCGAACTCGTCAATGCTCTGCATACTTGGCTTCGGCAACGTCATGCGTCTCAGGATCTGCCCGTATTGATCCTTGATGAAGCCCAGGCTCTTCCACAGCAGACGCTCGACGAACTACGCCTGCTGTTGAATCTTGAAACCCCACGGGGCAAGCTGCTTCAGATCATCCTGTCGGGTCAGCCGGAATTGGACGAAAAACTGCGCCAACCCTGCCTTCGGCAGTTGCGGCAGCGCATCATGGTCCACTCGCGCCTCCCCGTGCTCACCGAGAAAGAGACGGCGGCATATATCTCGAGTCGTCTGGCGACTGCAGGGTGCACGGGTTCGTCACTTTTCCCTGACGAGGCTTTAGAGGGAATCTATAAGTCTTCCCGTGGCATCCCCCGAGTGGTGAATCTTCTCTGCGAACATGCACTCATTTCGGCGTATGCGGAACAACAACGCGTCATTTCCTCAGAAATGATCCAGCGCATTGCGGCGGATTTTGACCTGGCGGCTCATCCTTTGGTTGTGACAGAGTTGGAAATGCGGCCGCACTATACGCGCCTTGCGCCTTTTCCTGCGGTCGAAAAGCCTGCGCCGATGGCGTCGCCCGCGCCTGTGGTCGCTCATCCTGTCGTGCGCACGGAACCCGTTTCTGCAGCTCCGCCTCCAATGGCTCCTCTTTCGACTGATCCGGTGATGCCTACGAAATATTGGCGCAAACATGTCTCACATTCGCGCTTGGCGATATTGGCCCGCAATTCGGCTAACTCAGTCCGCCACGCCTGGCAGACTTTCACGCAAACGGTTTGGGGCTATGCCCGCTCTGCACGGCTGGCTTTGTTCCCGGCTCGCAAGAATCCAGAGCCACCTTCCTTGGCTAACCAGCGGGTCACACCCACGTGGTGGGCGCAAATCGACTTTGACATCTTCCGCGATGCGCGTACGGCCGCCTCCGACCGATCCCAAACGGTAGGTATAGAAGACTCGCTTCCGGCTGTGGCACCCGAAGTTCCCGAGGAAACTCCAAAGTACTGGCGTAAGCACCGATCTTATTCGGGCGTGAAGGTATTCGCGCGAAATTCCGTCGCATCCGTGCCGCGTGCCTGGCACGCCTGCATGAGTCCGCTTGTGTCGTATGTGCGCTCTGTTTATTGCTCTTTCGTCCGGGATTGCCGGCTCATGTTCCGAGGTGTGACTCCCCCTCGGCCCGCGCTCGCGCTGCAATCTTCCGGTGAGCCCAAGCAGCCCTCTCTCACGCGGCGTAGGGTTCTCAAGCCAGTCGTCAATTGGCTGCGGCAACCCATGACCCCCAGCCACATCTCCGGCAATCGCACAGCGACACGATCCGCGCAGCGCCGTTAGCTGTTCTTCGTCTCAATCCAAACCAAGGATTCCACTTAGCGTGGAAACGAATTCCAATACGAGGAAGATTGTGTTCGGAGATGGGTGACCCTGGCAAACAAAACAGGACAAAAAATTTGAGGGCGCATGAGCCTCGCGGTTCTTGCGCCCTCGTTTGTTTGTGCCGTAAAGTTTTTGACGCTTCCCGGCGCAATCTGGCGTCACTGTATTCCTCTCCTTTGAGGCAGGCAAGTGGTCTCCCATCGAATCGTTGTGGAAAGCTGTGCACGGGTGTGGAAAACGAAGCGAGTCAGCAAGTGACGCGAAGTCGACGTAAGGAAACCAACGCCACACACGGCGCACTCGTGTATAGTAGCCAGCAACTTGGGCCCCAAAATCGAATTACTGATTCAGGAGGTCTGTTCCATGCCGTTCTATCTACATCAGGTCAGCTATACGCCCGAATCCCTCTCGAAGCTCATTGCGAATCCACAGGACCGCTTTGAGGCTGTGCGTGCGCCTATCGAAAAGCTAGGTGGGAAAATCAAGGATTCCTACTTCGCGTTCGGACCGTACGATGCGGTGCTCATTACGGAGATGCCGGACAACGTCTCTGCGGCCGCGATTGCCCTGGCGTTCGCCGCAGGCGGGGCTCTCCGCAATTGCCAGACGACCGCGCTGATGACCAACGCAGAGGCGCTCAATGCCATGCGCAAAGCTGGTACGTGTGGGTACAAACCGGTTGCGGCTGGCGCAGCCGCGGGTGGCGGATAACCCCGCGATCGATTCTTCAGAAAAACGGCGCACTCCGTGTGTCACTGACGAGGAAAGTGGAGGTGTAGCTTGTCACCGGGAAGCAACGGCCACGAGTTGTGACACAAGCGAACCCCCGCAGACTCCCGGCAAATGGGGTTGGCTAACAGGGTTTGCCAAGCAAGACTGGCGGGGACACAGGAAGAGACTCAGCTCAGCAGGAGTGGAAAAAATTGAAGGCGCCTGAACCTTGCGATTCTGGCGCCCTCTTTTGATTGTGCTAGGAAGTTTTAAGGCTTCTTGGCTCAATCACGCTGGATAATATTCACTTCCTTCCCGCCTGGCAAGAGGTCTATTCCTAATTTTCTGTGCAAATCTGTGCATGCCTGTGCAAAAACAGGGCTGGGTGTGCGGTTAGCAGGCTGGTATAGACTTCTCGAAACGGCGGATTACTCCCTGATATTCCTCGCGCAGAGGTGCGGGCAGCCGGCCGCCGAATTTGGCGAAAAATTCGCGGGTGTCCGCCAGGTCAAGTTCCCAGTCATCCGCGTCGACACGGAAAAGTTCGCGCAGCGTTTCCGGACAAAGATGCAGGCCGTCGAGTGTCAGCGCCTCCCGCGTAGGTACGAAACCAATGGGAGTTTCCTCGGCCACGCCTTTGCCCTCCACGCGCTCGAGAATCCATTTGAGGACGCGGACATTGTCGCCGTACCCCGGCCAGAGGAATTTTCCGTCAGCGCCCTTACGGAACCAGTTGACGTGAAAAATTTTGGGGGGATGCGGGATGCGGTTGCCCATGTCCAGCCAATGCTGGAAATAGTCGGCCATGTTGTAGCCGCAGAAAGGAAGCATGGCCATGGGATCGCGCCGAGTGATGCCAATATCGCCCGTGGTGGCGGCGGTAGTTTCAGAGGCCATAGTGGCGCCAACGTAGACGCCATGCTGCCAGTTGAAGGCTTCGTACACCAGCGGGGCGAGGCGAGCGCGGCGACCACCAAAGATGAATGCGGAAATCGGCACGCCTTCGGGAGCTTCAAATTGCGGCGAGATGCTGGGGGACTGCTTCGCGGGAACCGTGTAACGAGAATTCGGATGCGCCGCAGGGCCTTTGGAGGTGTCCCACTTCTCCCCGCGCCAGGTGACGAGACCGAAGGGATGCTCCCGACCGATGCCCTCCCACCAAGGTTCATCATCGGGAGTGACGCCCACGTTGGTGAAGATGGTGTTGCGATTCAGGGCGCGCATGACGTTGGGATTGGTCTTCATGCCAGTTCCCGGAGCGACGCCGAAGAAACCGGCTTCGGGATTAATGGCGTGAAGATAGCCGTCGGCCCCAATGTGCATCCAGGCGATGTCGTCGCCAACGGTCCAGACCTTGTAGCCTTGATCCTCGAGAGCGGAAACCATCATCGCCAGATTGGTTTTGCCGCAGGCGCTCGGAAATGCTGCGGCCATGTAGGTGACTTTGCCGCCGGGGGACTCCAGCCCGAGGATGAGCATATGTTCAGCCATCCAGCCTTGCTGGCGCGCCATATAGCTTGCGATACGCAAAGCGAAACACTTCTTGCCGAGAAGGGCGTTGCCGCCATAGCCAGATCCGACGCTCCAGATGAGGCGCTCCTCGGGGAAATGCGCGATGTAGCGGCGAAGCGGATCGAGATCACCAAGAGAATGTAGTCCGGGAACAAAGTCGGCGGAACTCCCAAGACGATCGGTGGCAATTTTACCGATGCGGGCCATGACGCGCATGTTCGCGACGACGTACGGGCTGTCTGTGACTTCAACACCGACTTTGCTTAGAGGCGAGTTCGCGGGACCCATGACGTAAGGAACGACGTACATGGTACGTCCCCGCATCGCGCCATTGAAGAGGGCACCAATTTTGTATTTTGCACCGTCGGGGTCCATCCAGTTGTTGGTGGGGCCGACATCCTCCTTATTGGGCATGCAGATAAACGTCAGGTGCTCGGTACGGGCTACGTCACTGGGATTGCTGCGGTGAAGATAACAATTGGGATAGGTTTTCGGATTGAGTTGAAAGGAATCGGGATGCTTCAACATTTCGTGGAGAACGGCCTGGTTTTCGGCCTCTGAGCCATCGCAAAAGACGACACGGTCCGGCTTGGTGAGTTGGGCAGCCTGATCCACCCAGGCTTCCATTGGAGTTCCCACGGTCTACCCCCAAAAAACAGATGCAATGCATCCAAAGTACAAATTCCCAAGCTTGCGCCGGCGGGTTCCCTGAGGCAGCGAAGCCCAGTCAGGATGCGGCTCAAACTCGTATCCAGACAGTTTACGGTAGGGGTCAATTGGGAAGCAAGGCGCACATCTTAAACCAGTCTTGAACCGAGTATCGGCCAGATTCGCTGGGGCGGCGGGAATGCTATCCTCCTTCCATGTACGCACAGATATTTCAAGTGAATGTGTGGATCCGGGATGAGCGGCGAAGCTGTCCCCTGGAGTGGTTGGACCAGTTTTGTATGCGCAACTTTACGAACTCCGCCGAATTTGATGACACGTTGCCGCTTGCCGATGGCCGGATCGAAGCGAGCTTCCGGTTGACACCCGAGCGGTTCGCAGAAGGACTCGGGGCGTGGTTGACGCAGAGAGGCAAGGGCGAAGGGCAGCCCGTGCGAGTAGAAGTCACCCGCGTGTAACAGCCCGGATGCTTGCCGATTTATTCCGTAGCGGGAACGGTTTTGCTTTCGAGCGCGGCGCGGATCGCAGGTAAGGCTTTCAGAGCCGCTTCCTCTCCTGCGCGAACAAGTTGGCCGGTTTTCGTAAAATCATCCCACAGGAATGGAGTTACGTCCGGTTCGATAATGACGTCGGCTTCCTTGCGCCATTCAAGATCGGCGTGCCTCTGGATGATGGTGAAGGAACGGCTGAGAACATCCGTGAATGTGCGGGGTTCTTCCACGGCACCCGCTTCCAGATAGACCGCGATTACCAGCTCGGCTCCCAAAATGAATGCACCTTCGATAGGGACGAGGGCGGTCAAAAATCCGTCAACCAGGGTGCGCCCTTCATATTTTACAGGGACGAACAATCCCGGGTACGCACAGGAAGCGCGAAGTGGAGGGCCAAGAGGGCCACCATGGTAGTACACCGGCAAGCCAAGATTGATGTCGGTAGTGGCAATCGCGAGCGGTTTTTGCAATTCTTCGAAGCGCTTGAGAGGTGTGAAGCGGGCGACGAATTGTTCGAGGCGATTGTTGGTGGCGAGGCCGAGCCAGGAGGGAGTCCAGCGGCCGAAATCGGTGAACTTGGTTTCGTGTGCCACGCGCTCCATGGTTTCCAGAGACGCGCCGGAACAATAAGCTGTGGCAATCAAGGCGCCGACGCTGGTGCCGGCCACCACGTCGATCGGGATGCCGGCCTCGCGAAGAACGCGCAGCACCCCAATGTGCGCAATGCCGCGAGCGAAACCGCCGGCTAGCGCAATGCCGACGCGTGGACGCTTTGCTCCCTTCGGAGTACCACCATAGGCGAAGGAGCGAAAGAGGTCCTTGGCCATGTGCAGAAAGCTTTGTGGGTCGCCGTTTTTCTCAGCCGCCATATCTGCCCATTTTACGATGGCCGAAGTTTACCAAACACCTGTTTGACCCGCACGACGCCATTTTGTAACCTGTTCTGCCGTCCCAAACTCACTGTCGAAGGCATGCCATGACACAACGAATTCAGAAAGCCGCCGTTCTCGGCGCGGGGACTATGGGTGCCCGTATTGCCGCGCATTGTGCGAATGCGGGGTTGCCTTGCCTGTTGCTGGACATTGTTCCGAAAGACGCGGGTGCCGCGGAACGGAACAAGATTGTGGCTGCAGGATTGGAGGCGGCAAAGAAATCCAAACCTGCGGCGTTTTTCACGCCGGCGCTGGCAGGAAAAGTGACGATCGGAAATTTCGAAGACGATTTGGCGCGGATTGCGGAGGCCGACTGGATCATCGAAGTGGTGGCGGAGAATCTGGAAATCAAGCGCGGTCTGTTGACCAAGGTGGCGCAGTTTCGCAAGCCTGGCGCGATTGTTACGACGAATACGTCTGGCCTGCCGATACACCTGATCGCCGAAGGATTGCCGGAGGAGTTTCAGCAGCATTGGGCCGGTACGCATTTTTTCAACCCCCCGCGATACATGAAATTGGTGGAGGTGATTCCGGGATCGAAAACGTCACGAGAGGTTCTGGATACACTTTCGGACTTTTGCGATCGAAGACTGGGGAAGGGCGTGGTGATCGCGAAGGACACGCCAAACTTCATTGCGAACCGCATTGGAACCTACTCGCTGCTGAATGCGCTGCGGCTGATGTCCACGCTGGGAATGACGATTGAGGAAGTAGACGCCTGCACGGGGCCGGCGGTAGGATGGCCGAAATCCGCAACATTCCGGACGGCGGATATGGTCGGGTTGGACGTGCTGATGCATGTGGTGAAAAACATTTACGAGACCGCGCCCGACGACGAATCGCGCGAGGCGTATAAGATTCCGCCTTTCGCTGAAGAAATGGAAAAGCGGAAATGGCTCGGTGACAAGACCGGACAGGGATTCTACAAGCGCCTGAAGGGCGGCGCGGGAGAGAACGAAATTCTAACGCTGGATATCAACACGATGGAGTACCGGCCGCGGCAGAAAGCGAAATTTGCCTCGATTGAAGCGGGAAAGGCCGTCGAAGATACGCGGGAGCGCCTTCGTGGATTGCTGACGCCATTGTTTGAAGGGCAGAAGACGGATAAGGCGCAGCAATTCATCTGGGGTGGGCTTTCGGAAATGTGCCTGTATGCGGGGCGGCGTATGCCAGAAATCTCGGATCACATTGTAGACGTCGACCGGGCGATGCGCTGGGGATTCGCCTGGGAACTGGGGCCGTTCGAAAGCGTGGACGCAATTGGCCTGCCCACGTTTGCCGAACAGATAAAGAAAGAAGGCCGGACTTTACCGCCGATTTTTGAAAAGACGCTGGCGAGCGGGCGGAAAAGTTTCTACGAGTCGGAGAAGGGACAGACTTCCGTCTTTGATTTCGGCAGCGGGTCAAAGAAGAAGGCGGAGGAACCGGCCGGGATTCTGATTCTGAAGAATCTCAAGGAAGCTGGGCGCGAAGTGGAGCGGAATACCGGAGCGAGCTTAATTGATTTGGGCGATGGCGTGGTGTGTTGCGAATTCCACGCGAAGATGAACGCGATTGGGGCGGACCTGATTGCGATAATCCACAAAGGATTGAAGCGTCTGGAGACGGATTTTGATGCGATGGTAATTGCAAATCAAGCCACCAATTTTTCCGTTGGCGCGAACTTGATGCTGGTACTGATTGGTGCACAGGAGCAAGAGTGGGACGAACTGCACATGGCAGTGAAGCAATTCCAGAACGTAAATTTGGCCATCAAGTACGCGCCCAAGCCGGTGGTGGCGGCGCCACAGGGGATGGCGCTGGGGGGCGGGTGCGAGATCAGTCTGCACGCAGCGAAGATTCACGCGGCGGCGGAAGCGTATATCGGGCTGGTGGAAACGGGAGTCGGGCTGATTCCGGGTGGGGGTGGCACGAAGGAGATGCTGATCCACGCAAATGAAAGTGCCTCTTCGGGGGACGATCTGGACCTGTTTCATACCTTGAAGCCGGTGTTCGAGAATATTGCGATGGCGAAAGTAGGAACCAGCGCGGAAGAATGCCGGGAATTGGGATATTTGCGCCGGGGCGATGCGGTTTCGATGAATCGCGAGCGATTGGTGGGCGATGCCAAGCAGACGGCGCTGACGCTGGTGCGGGGCGGATGGGAGCCGGCGGCTGCGTCGTGGCAGGAAGGAGCACAGACGACGCAGATCAAAGTGTTGGGCGAATCGTTCCTGGCGGCGGCAAAAATGGCGATTCACTTGATGGTTCGCGGCGGGTACGCGTCCGACTACGATGCGCATGTGGCGAGGAAATTGGGGAACATTCTGGCCGGAGGGGCGTTGTCCGCGCCGCAGATGGTGAGCGAGCAGTATGTGCTCGATTTGGAGCGCGAGGCGTTCGTCTCGTTGTGCGGGGAGAAGAAAACGCAGGAACGCATTGCGCATACCCTGAAAACCGGGAAACCGCTGCGAAACTAAATGGGAAGGATTGCGACCCGGCCGTTCAAAAATCGCATATAATCGTATTGCGTAAGGCGGTAAAAATGTCTATTCTCGCATGGAGAGGAACACTCATGCAGAGACTTCTGGCGCCACGGGAAGCCGCAAACATTCTGGGAATCAGTTATCCCACCTTAAAGCAGTGGATTTACCACAAGAAAATCAAGACGGCGAAGACTCCGGGCGGGCACCATCGCGTGCCGGAATCGGAGATCGACCGATTGATTCCCAAGAAACTGGAGCGCGGGGATATTTCCTTGCGTCGCGGAAATTTCCGGAAAATCAGCGGGCGAAACCAGTTGATCGGACGAGTCGTGGCGCTGAAATTCAGTGGGCTCCTGGCGCAGGTTACGTTGGCCATCGGCGAGCAGCACATCACCTCGATTATTACGGCAGATGCCGCGCGGGAATTGCGGTTGAAGGTGGGGGAACGCGCGGCGGCCCTCATCAAGTCGACCGAAGTCATGATTCTACGTGTATAAGTTCCGAGGGTTCGATGACGCTTTTCCGGAAGCTGACGGTTCTGACCTGCTTGCTGGTTCTGCCATCGAGCCTGCCTGCGCAGACCTTGCGCGTGGCAGCAGCAGCGGACCTGCAATTTGCGATGAAGGATCTCGCGGGGCAGTACGAGCAACATAGCGGTGTGAAGCTTTCGGTCAGTTACGGATCGAGTGGCAATTTTCGCGCTCAGATCGAAAATGGAGCCCCATTCGACCTGTTTTTCTCCGCCGATGCGCAATATCCCCAACAGTTGGTGACGGCAGGTGTGGCGGACGCGCAGACGCTAGTCGTGTATGCGCAGGGGCACCTGGTGCTCTGGGCGCCGACGGGCGCAAATCTGCACCTCGCGGAACGAGGGTTCGAAGCGCTGAGAGACGAGCGCGTGCAAAGAATAGCGATTGCGAACCCGGAGCATGCACCGTACGGGAGAGCCGCCGTTGCGGCGCTGCAAAAGGCAGGCATATACGGGCAACTGAAAACCAAACTGGTCTACGGAGAAAATATTTCACAGGCGGCGCAATTTGCACAGTCGGGCAGCGCGCAGGTTGGCATCCTTGCGTTGTCGCTGACATGTGCGGAAAGCATGAAGGGCGGAGAACGCTGGGAAATTCCAGCGGAGCTTTATCCTGCGATCCTGCAAGCAGCCGTCGTAATCCATGCGTCCGCGAATAAAGCCGCAGCGCAAGGGTTTCTGGAGTTTGTGAAGAGCGACGAGGGGCGGAAGATTCTTGCGAACTATGGGCTGGCGCCACCAGAGAAAACGGAAAAGCCATGAGTGGAGAAGCGCTTTTGCTATCGCTGCGGCTGGCGTGCACGGTATCCGTGATGCTGCTGGTGATCGCGTTGCCGATGGCGTACTGGCTGGCCTTTACCGCATGGCGGGGCAAATTTTTGCTGGAATCGGTGGTGGCGCTGCCGCTGGTGTTGCCGCCGACAGTGCTGGGATTTTATGCCCTGATTGCGCTGGGCCCGCGGGGGATGCTGGGCAAGTTGTGGCAAGGGATGTTTGGACATCCGCTGGCGTTCACATTTAAGGGTCTGGTGCTGGCGTCGATGTTGTACAGCTTGCCGTTTGCGGTGCAGCCCCTGGTGAGCAGTTTCGAATCGCTCGACCGCCGACTGTTGGACGCGTCTTCGATGCTGGGTGCGGGACGGGCGAGGTGCTTTTTCCGGATTGTTCTTCCATTGGCGTGGCCGGGCGTGATCACGGCGGTGGTGCTGAGTTTTGCGCACACGCTAGGAGAGTTCGGCGTGGTGTTGATGGTGGGAGGAAATCTGGCGGGGATTACGCGAACCGTGTCGATTGATATTTACGATCGCGTGCAGGCGCTGGACTACGCCGGAGCGCACCAGACGGCATTGTTTCTTCTGCTGTTCTCCTTTGTCGTGCTATCCGTGGTTTACGGGGTGAACCGCCGCGTGTGGTCACCCTGGAGCCAGCGGTAGGCGCTCGATGCTTTCGGTGCACATCGAAAAGGAGTTTCTGTCCTTCCACACACCTTCGTTCCAACTCAAAATTAACGAACAGTTTTCACCGGGGTTCACCGTGCTGTTTGGGCCGTCGGGCTCAGGAAAATCCACGCTGCTGGATTGCATCGCCGGGCTGTCGAAGCCAGATAAGGGCAGGATCACCTTTGGCGAAGAAATCTTCTGCGATGCGGAGCAGCAGATTGTTCTGCCGCCACAAAAGCGCGGCATTGGCTATGTATTTCAGTCGCTGGCACTGTTCCCCCATTTTTCGGTAGAGGAGAATGTGGCGTACGGAATCTCAAGCTTGACGCCCGAGGAGCGGCAGGCGCGGATGGCACGGATTTTAGAAGCGTTTCACATCCAGCAGCTACGAGCGCGCAAGCCGGGAGAGCTTTCCGGAGGCGAAAAGCAGCGGGTAGCGCTGGCGCGTTCGGTGATCACGGAACCGCGCGTTTTGCTTTTGGACGAGCCGTTAACTGGATTAGACGGTGGATTGCGCCAGGCTATCTTGGAAGACTTGCGAAGGTGGAACGCGGAGCAGCGCATTCCGATTTTGTACGTCACGCACAACCGGGAAGAAGTGGATGCGATCGGTGATCGAGTGGTGGCCATGGTGGATGGCCATGTGCGCGGAAGGGGAATGCCGCGGGAAGTGTTGGACGCTCCACGCGCGGTCGCGCTCGCGCAGGCGGTGGGATTTGAAAATCTACTTACCGCACTCGTGCTGGAACAACGCGCGGACGATGGAGTGATGCGCGTGGCCCTCGACGGCAGCGAATGCGAATTGGAGGTTCCGCTGGGTACGGCCCAGGCGGGCGAAAACATTCAAGTGGCGATCCGGGCGGGCGACATCCTCCTGGCGACGGAACTGCCGTATGGACTGAGCGCGCGCAACGTTCTGCCGGGCTCGGTGGAATCGGTGGAGACGCGCGGCCCGCTGGTCAGCGTTCGAGTGCGGGCCGGTGTGCAATTCACCGTACACGTGACGCCGGGCGCGATGCGCTCACTGGAGTTGCGGCCAGGGTTGGTGGTTTGGCTGGTGGTGAAGACGCACTCGTGCCACGTGGTCACTCCGCAGTGATGACCAGAGCGCTGCAGGGCTGGGTGCCGACGCGAGAATAGCCGTGGGGAAATTGCGAATCGAAATAGAGAGAATCGCCGGCTTCCAGGAGTTCCTGTTCCGCTCCCACCTTCAGAGCCAGTTTTCCTTTCAGCACATAGATAAATTCGACTCCGGTGTGTTGGTGCATGCGGACCTGTGACGTCGGCACGGCGCGGAAATCGGCGAGGTAGGCATTGAACTTGCGGTCCAAAGCGAGGAAATCCAGAGATTCAAAATCGAACGCAGCATTGTCGAGTTCCGGAGCTTCCGGGAAACGCAGCCGGTCCTTTTTGCGAACCAGAGCGAAGGTGCGCTTTTGGCGTTCATCAGTAAAGAAGAAGTCCAGACCCAGACTGAAGACCATGGCGATGCGGGAAAGCGTGGGAAGCGTGGGATAGAGCTTGCCATGCTCGAGCTTGGAGAGAAGAGCGGGGGAGAGGCCGGTATGGCGGCTCAACTCCACCAGACCCATTCTGCGCCGCAGGCGTAATTGTTTAATTTTGTCACCGACGTGATAGCGATCGAGTGATTCCTTCAAGTGCTGGGTGACCATAGAAGCCCTCCCTTCTCCCGTGAAGAAGGAGAATGCCTGCTTTTGGAAGGAGAGGATAGCATGCGGATTTCCCTGGAGTGCAGCGGATTTTCATTTCCTTCAAATGAGATTCGCCGGATTTGCTGGCAATGTGCGGACATGGGGCGACGGTGTGTTTTTCCGTTTCCGCGCTCTGCTACTATGGGAACTTCGCTCCCGTGAGGAACCCGTGCCCCAAAAAACGGAGAAGCGCAAGAGAACCCCGCAACCTCTGCGGCCTCGTAAAGGACCGCGCGATGCCAAACACCCGAAGTCAGCCACGCGGCTCGAAGAGGTTCTGAACAGCGCCGCCAATATTTTTTTTGCCAAGGGATTTCACGCTACCAGCATCGAAGACGTGGCCCGCGATGTAGGCATGCTGAAAGGCTCGCTGTATTACTACATCAAATCGAAAGATGATCTGCTGTTCCAGTTGCTGCTCGCGGGAATTGAGGATGGGGACGCGTTCATTGCCCAGCAGATCGATCCTGCTGGCGATCCTGTGGAGCAGTTGGAGCGAGCTATCCGGGCGCAGATCGACTACATCATTCAGAACCGCGTGCAGTTTGGTTTGTTTCTGCACGAATTCGATTCGCTCTCCGGTAAAAGGCAGCACAAGTTGATTTCGGTGATGTCACGGTACAACTCGCGGTTTGTGGATTTGGTGCGGCGCGGGCAGGAACTGGGAAAGCTGATGGAAGGGGAGCCTTGGATCATCGTGAACGGAATTCTGGGTATGTGTAACTGGCTGTACCGGTGGTATGACACGGATGAAATTTCCGACCCTGAACAGGTGAAACAAATTTTTCTCCGCATGTTGCTGCAGGGGATCCGCAAGGGTTGAGACCGCGACTTCTGCTCGGGAAGATGTGGGCAAATGGGCCTGTGCGGCGTGAGCGCGCTGGGTTGCGAAATCGCGACGGGTCGGGAAGAATCGGTACGTAACATCAGTGCAGTAGTGACGAGAATTCTATGAAGCAGAAAATTGTGAGTTCGCTGGACGCGGCAGTGGCGGATATTCCTGATGGCGCGCGGATCATGTTCGGGGGATTTGGCGGGGCAGGATTTCCGAATAATTTGATCCAGGCGCTGTCGCGGAAGGGCATCAAGAACATCACCGCGATCAGCAACAATTGCGGAACACGGGACGGCGAGTTGGGAATCATGTTCAAGAATGGGCAGGTGAAGCACGTAATCTGTTCGTTTCCCGGTCCGCACGCAAATCATTTTCAGGAACGGTTCGCGAAGGGTGAAGTGACTTGCGAACTGGTGCCGCAGGGAATTTTGTGTGAACGCATAAGGGCGGCGGCCGCCGGCTTGCAGGGGTTTTACACAACCGTGGGAGTCGGCACCGAGGTAAGCGCAGGAAAAGAGGAGCGCGCGATTGAAGGAAAGCGCTGCATCCTGGAGATGCCGATCGCGGCGGAGTTTGCGCTGATTAAGGCGGAGAAGGCGGATGAACTGGGAAATCTGACATACCGCCTGGCGGCGCGGAATTTTAATCCGATCATGGCCCAGGCGGCGAAACTGACCATTGTGGAAGTGGATCAGATTGTGCCGGTGGGCTCGATTGCGCCGGAGAACGTGATTACGCCGGCCATTTTCGTGCACAGAGTTGTGCAGGCGAAAGGATTGCACTATGCCGGATAAGCCGCGTCTTACGCGAGAACAGATTGCGCAACGGGCAGCGCAGGAATTGCCGGACGGGGCTTATGTGAATCTTGGTTGGGGTATACCGAATCTGATGTCGGACTATTTGCCGAAGGGAATTACGGTGTACTTCCACAGCGAGAACGGGATTCTAGGCATGGGTCCGAGGGCGAAGCCCGGCGAAGAGGATTCGGACCTGGTGGACGCAATGAAAGTGCCGGTGACGCTCATTCCGGGGGCATCGTTTTTCAGCCAGGCGGATGCACATCTGATGACGCGCGGAGGACATTTGGACGTTGCGGCGCTCGGCGGGTTTCAGGTGTCGGAGAAAGGCGATTTGGCGAATTGGAAAATTCCCGGATCGAAGGGCAGTGGCGGAATTGGCGGGGCGATGGATATTGCAGCGGGCGCGAGGAAGTTGATTGTGTGCATGGAGCACAACACGAAGGATGGAGCGCCGAAGATTGTGAAGCAATGCACGTACCCACTCACGAGCGTTGGATGCACAGATACCATCGTGACGGACCTCGCCGTGATGGATGTGGCGCTCGAGGGCTTGGTATTGCGGGAAGTGGCACCCGGATGGACAGCGGAGGAAGTGCAGGAGCGGACCGCGGCGAAGTTGATTGTGCGCGGCAAGGTGCCGGAGATGAAGCTGCGATAGAGCCCGCGTTACATGCGGGCGGCGGCGCGGGCTGCGATGTGGCCATCCGGAGTGCGCAGAACGACGACGAGGCTGTCGGTTACGGGGACGCCGGCGCTCGGCAGCTCGAATTCGAAAATCCATTCAAATCGTTCCGGAAGTTGCTCCGAGAGTTCCACAGCATAGGGCACCAGGCGAAGCGTTTCAAAGTGTTTGGGGACCACGCCATTGGCGGGGCGCATGGTCATGCCATGTTTCCAGTAGAAGCTGAGACGGAGGGTATTCACGATGGCGTGGGTGAGATACGTGCGCGTGCCGGTGTTTTGGAATTGGTTGTCACAAGGAAAATCGTACATAACGAAGCTGAGATGAAGCACGGCGGGAAACTCGGTAACGATGTCGTTGCCTCGGTGAATGAACGTGCCCGAGTCGGTGTCCACCCGCCGGAGATTATCGAAATAGCCAGGAGCGGTAGCGCGGCCGTTGATGCGGAAACACGGACCGGAAGCCAAGGAGCCATCGGTCATCATTTGCAGGCCGCCATCGTAATTCCAAACGGTCTTTTCGTGATTGGGCGGCGCGGCAAGGAAAGGCGTGGCGGGATAGAGCAGTAAGAGAACTGCGAGGGACAGGGAAACTGTTCGCCGGCGAGACATAGGGTTTCCGCCAGGGGAGATTTTACCTCTTCGGGGGCTGCGGAAGAACAGCGATTCTTCAGGGGACAAAGCCCAATGGTGCTAGAGGTCTTACGCCGGGGGTGAAGCCCCGCCTCCCAAAAGAGGAAGGCTTTCGAGTTCCGCCTGTTAGTGTGCAGAAAAATCACGGAGGGCTAGAACTCGAAAAATCGAGTCGCCGCAGTCATCTCAGGGGTGGGTCATATTTTCGGGTTTGACGATTTGGTCGAATTCTTCGGGAGTCAGGTGGCCGAGCTGCATGGCCGCTTCGCGGAGGCTGATGTGTTGCTGGTGCGCGGTGTGAGCGACCCTAGCAGCGTTGTCGTAGCCGATGCGCGGGGCGAGGGCAGTGACGAGCATCAGCGAATTCTTGACGTAGTGGTCGATAGTCTTGAGGTTGAGCTCGATGCCGTGGACGCAGTGATCGACGAAGGAGTTCATGACATCGGCGAGCAATTCGACGGAGTGGAGGTAATTGAAAATCATGACGGGCTTATACACGTTGAGCTCGAAGTTTCCCTGTGAGCCCGCAAAGCCGATGGCGACATCGTTGCCCATGACCTGCACAGCGACCATAGTGACGGCTTCACACTGCGTGGGATTGACTTTGCCGGGCATGATGGAAGAGCCGGGCTCATTTTCGGGCAGGATGAGTTCGCCGAGCCCGCAGCGAGGGCCAGAGGCTAGCCAGCGAATGTCATTGGCAATTTTCATCAGGGACGCGGCGAGAGTTTTCAAGGCTCCGCTGGCGAACACGATTTCGTCGTGAGCCGAGAGGCTGGCAAATTTATTCGGGTGCGAGCGGAATGGCAAGCCGGTGAGTTCCGCGATTTTCTGTGCAGCGCGTTCGGCAAATTCGGGATGCGCGTTGAGGCCCGTGCCGACCGCGGTCCCACCAATCGCTAGATCGAGGAGGCCATCGAGGGCGACGGCGATGCGCGTGCCATCGCGGTCGAGCAGGCTGACCCAGCCGGAAAATTCCTGGCCAACGGTGAGCGGCGTGGCGTCCTGCAGATGAGTGCGGCCGATTTTGACCACGCCGACGAATTCCTTGGCCTTGGCATCGAGTGCATCGCGAAGCTTCTTGAGCGCGGGAAGCAGGCGGCGGGACGTTTCCGCGGCGGCGGCAATGTGCATGGCGGCGGGGAACGTGTCGTTGGAGGATTGCGACATATTCACATCGTCGTTCGGGTGAATGGGCTTCTTTGTGCCCATTTCTCCGCGAGCAATCTGAATGGCGCGGTTGGAAATCACCTCGTTGACGTTCATGTTGGTTTGCGTGCCACTACCGGTTTGCCAGATACGAAGAGGAAAGTGCTCGTGAAGTTTGCCGGAAATGACTTCGTCGGCGGCCTGCGTGATGAGGTTGGCTTTTTCCTCAGAAAGCTTGCCGAGGTCGCGATTCACGAGAGCGGCGGCTTTTTTCAGGATGCCGAAAGCGCGAATGAGTTCAGGGGGCATGGTGTCTTTGCCGATAGCGAAGTGAATGAGGGAACGCGCGGTTTGCGCACCGTAGTAGCGATCCATTGGGACTTCGATTTTGCCCATGCTGTCGGACTCGGTGCGGGATGGAACAGACTTGGCAAATTGTGTCGCGTCGGACATTGCTGGTCTCCTGAGGAGCGATGCGGATAGTTTAGCAAGAAGTGAGGAGCAGGAGGTCGAGGAGGTGAAGGATGTAGAGGAGATAGAAAATCGAATCGGGCTAACGCGAGGACCGGAGAGACTGCGCTCCTCCGGAGCTTGCCGGGCAGACCATTGTTTGGCTTGAACTCCGATTCATCTGGGCGCGCACGGAAACCCCATCCCAATCATGCCGCTATTTTAGCCGCGACCGATGAGTCGGACGCCCATGTGATCAGCTGCATCGGGATGATTTGAGGAGACTTGATCTCGCCGAGGGCATTCACCCGACCACTGGAGACCGATTTGATCTGGAGACGGAGGAAGATTCGGGCTAGTAGATATCGATGGTAGTGACGCTGAGCGCGGGAAGCGTAACGGTGAGGGAGTTACCGGAGGCGGGTTGGGTACCCGCGGGAACGGGCTGAATGGGGCTCTGGCTTTGGGCGGAGGAGGCGGTCAATTGGAAGAGGTGAGCTGTGCCGGCGAGCGTCTGTCCAGTGATGGCGGTGACTTGGGAGGAGGTGGAGCGGTTGATGGCGACGAAGACGACTCGGCCGGGGACGGTCGTGTCTGTGCTCGCGTACACGCCGACGTTCGCGACGTTACTGGATGTGGCTTGGAGCGAAGTGTCACCGAAATTGGAATTGTTGCCATCGAAATCTCGGAAAGCGCGGAATCCGGCGAGGATGTAAGGAGAGGTACTGTTCAAGGGCCAAAGATTGGCTGCGAAAAGGTCCTGGGCGCCAAAAATGCCAAGGTTGTCCGCTTGTGCGATGGTGCCCGCGATGTGCTGGCCGCCACCGTTGTTGTACTCGGTAATGGAAATTTTCATGCCGGGATTTTCCGCGGCAATGCGTGATTGCAGGCGCCCCAAAATGTAAATGGGCCCGCCGAGAACGTCCGCTGTGATCCAGGAATCTTCGGTGAAAGTGGTGTCCCAGAGGCTGCGGGGACTTTGCACGATGGCCTGCACTTGGGCGTCCGTCAGCGTTGCCCCGGTGAGATTGGTGACACGGTTACCACTGCCATCAGTGGCCTCGGAATACCAGTGGAAGTCATAGACATCCACGAGCGGCTTGCCGTACGTGATGGAAGCCGTCTTGATGGCGGGAAGATATTTGTCCGGGAACCAGTTGTTGCCCGTCGGCGTGGCGCTCAGTTCTCCTTGCCAGTTGTAAATGCCTTCAAAGCCGTAATGGACGGGACCGAAGATAAGCACATCGGGGAATTGATCCTTGAGAGCTTGCGTGAGGGCAAGCGTCTTGGTGATGTACGCATCGGAAGTCACCGGATTGGGTCCTTGTACTTCGAGGTGCGTGGAGTTCCACAGTTCGGGTTCGTTGTCGAGTTGCACAAAGACAGGATGCCTTGTGGGATTAGCACCAAAGATGGACTGGCCGGAGAATTTCTGGTCAATTGCCCAGATGAATTCGTCCATGTATACGTAGTTGTCCGTTGTCGGCGGATTGGGCGTGAAGGACGCGGAGGACTGCGTGCTCTTTTTGTAGACGACTTGCTTGAAGCGGCTGAGGTCCGGGGGATTGGTCACGCTGACAGGTCCGTTTTCATCGCCAGCCACCAAACCTTGCAGCTGGAACGTCACGAGACTGGCCATGTTGCCGGCTTGATCGCCCGCAATAAAGCTGCGAACAGCTTCGGCGGGCACGCTGCTGCTACTGAGATAGTTGTCGTTTTCGTAGAGATAGTCGCTTCCGGCGTTGGAGGCGTTGGTTTCCCAGTTGTAGGCTGTCCAACGATTGCCGCCCGCACGATCGAAGGTCAGGTTTGGCGGCGCACCGGTAATCCCGGAATAAAAATTGAGGCCGTAAATGTACGGCGAGATGGGATGAGCCTTAGTGGGGTCGATGGTAATGGTCACGTCGGGAGTGACTGCGGCTTCCGGCGTCGCGTTGACCTGGGTCGAGTTGGTGCTCTGACCGGAGGAATTCACAGCGGACACCACATAGTAGTAGGTCGTGCCGTTGGTCAGACCGATGTCGGTGTAATTGTTCGTCGATGGAGAGGAGATTGTTGCGTACGGTCCGCCGGAAGTGGTGGAGCGCTTGACGTTATAGCTGGCAGCGCCCGAACTGAGAGTCCAAGCAAGAGCGACTTCCGCGTTTCCCGCAATGGCTTGCAGATTACTCGGCGTGGCAGGCGGAGCGGCGGGGGCTGTGGGAGTGGCATTGACCTCGGTAGAGTTGGCGCTTTCGCCTGCAGAGTTTACCGCGGACACGACATAGAAATATTTTGTGCCGTTGGTCAAGCCAGGGTCCGTGTAGCTGGTGCTGGCGGGCGAAGACACTTTAGTGTATGGCCCGCCCGATGTCGTCGAACGCTTGACGTTGTAACTGTTCGCACCGGCGCTGGCGGACCAAGTGAGCGAAACTTGCGCGTTTCCCACGGTGGCTTGCAGATTACTCGGCGTGGGAGGAGGAGCGGCGGGGGCGATGGGAGTGGCATTGACTTCAGTGGAATTCGCGCTTTCCCCAGCAGAATCTACAGCGGAAACCACGTAAAAGTATTTCGTGCCATTCGTAAGAGACGTGTCGACATAAGAAGTAACGGCTGACGAAGCGACTTTCGTATACGGGCCGCCGGACGTTGCGGAACGCTTCACGTTGTACGACATTGCTCCGCTAGAGAGGGCCCAGGAGAGGCTGACTTGCGAATTGCCTGCAGTAGCAGAAAGGCCAGAAGGAGTCGGAGGAATCGTGGCCTTGCTGCCCCCATTGACCGAGGTGGTAGTGCTGGCAGCACAGCCGGCAAGCAGAATGGCTGCGAGCGTCAGAAACCATGCGCAGCGGGGGGCGGTACGAGGCAGAGTCGACATGGTGAGATAGAAACTCGATTGATTGTTTAGAAACGCTGGGTGTAACGACGAGACTAGGCGGCGGATCTCAACAAAACAAGTTGGCCAGAGGGACAGTAGGATGAAGTGACCGAAGGGACGGTCAAGGGAATCGGACGCAAAATTTCTCCATCCAGGACCGTTGTGAATGAATTCTTCAACACGATGTTCAGC
Source organism: Candidatus Acidiferrales bacterium (assembly GCA_963775865.1). Taxonomy (GTDB): domain Bacteria; phylum Acidobacteriota; class Terriglobia; order Acidiferrales; family UBA7541; genus Acidiferrum. The sequence continues at coordinate 302,050 of CAVZKU010000007.1, forward strand.
ACACCCTCCTCTCTCTCATGTTGCTAGGACCATAACGCAGCGAGCTAAGCGTGCGGGTGCCTATAAAGCGGTCGCTTGGGCCGATGCGGACGGAAACCTTTGGCTCCTTGGCGGAGAAGGTGAAGATTCTTTTGGGACAACAAACGGAAACCTGAACGATCTGTGGATGTATAACATCTCCAGCAATCAATGGACATTCGTTCTGGGATCCCCAAAGGCGAACCAAACCGGCATTTACGGAGCAGAAAACTGTAGTCGGTCGAGTGAGCACCACTGGTGCAGCGAGCACATGCGGTCTCAGTGCTGGCCTAACAGTCAACAACATGGTCATTTGTTCGCCGGTGTCGACGACAGGGGCGTTACCAAGATCATGCTGGGGTGCGAGCGGCTGGACTGATGCGGACGGAAATTTCTGGTTCTTTGTTGGATGGGGTCTGGTTTCCACCGCGACGAACGGCAACGGCGCCCTGAATGATCTGTGGGTGTACACTCCGAACGCTACGCCTGGTCAGCCCGGCATGTGGGCCTGGTCAAGGGTTCAAACACAGGCAGCCAAAACGGGATTTATGGAAGCCTGACACGCTCGTATTTAGCCTATTACGTCTGGACTCCCGGCGGCCGGAGCAACGCGACGCACCGGGTTGACGGCAACAGCCAATTCAGGCTCTTCGGCGGTGAGGGTTACGATTCCACGAGCACGACGCGGAACGGCTATCTCAATGACCTATGGCGCTACCTGCCGTATCAAAACTAACCCATCGACCTGCCAGCGAAAGCGGGCGGCCAACAAAATCAAAGAAAGCAGGAACAGCCGGGGAGGCGAGTGGCCCTGGCTGTGCTTTTTTTGATTGGACCACGTTGCGCTCGAATGGGCCCAAATTTCCTTGAAGGATCAGGGAGCGGGGATTTGAATAGGGCACAGACTGCAGCGAAGACAGGCTCGGCCGTTCCTATACGGTATAATTCAGAGGCTGGGGGAATCTGCAAAAGATGGGGCTTGAGAGGCAGAAGGGGAAGGCGTCGGCGGAGACGCGGCGCCGGAGGCAGTTGCGCTTCTACAGGACGCGCCTGCGGGAGCTGCGCGGCATCGCTAAGGCGTTGGCGTCCACGAAGCATCCGTTCCTGGTGCACATCATCCCCATGCGCCGATGCAACCTGGATTGCACGTACTGCAATGAGTTCGACGACACGTCGAAGCCGGTGCCGCTGGCGGAAATGAGGAAGCGCCTGGACATTCTGGCGGAGATGGGGACGTCCATCATCACCATCAGCGGGGGCGAGCCGCTGATGCACCCGGAATTGGATGAGATCATCCGGCATATCCGGAAGCGCGGAATGATCGCGGGCCTGATTACCAATGGGTTTTTCCTGAACAAAGAGCGCATCGAACGGCTGAACGAGGCGGGGCTGGAGCACCTGCAAATCAGCATCGACAATGCCGTTCCAGATGAGGTTTCGAAGAAGAGCCTGAAGACGCTGGACGGGCGCCTGAAAATGCTGTCGGAATGGGCGGTATTCCAGGTGAATATCAATTCTGTGCTGGGCAGCGGCGTAAAAAATTCGGAAGACGCGCTGAAAATCGCGCACCGGGCGCTCGAACTGGGATTCACCAGTACGGTGGGGATTATTCACGACCATGATGGGCAGTTGAAGCCGCTGGGGCAGCGGGATCAGGAAATTTTTGAAGAGATCATGACGCTAGGGAAGCGATCGTTCTCGCGTTTCAATCAGTTCCAGCACAATGTCGCGAGAGGGCGTGAGCACGACTGGAAGTGCCGCGCGGGCTCCAGGTATCTCTACATCTGTGAAGACGGGCTGGTACACTGGTGCTCCCAGCAACGCGGGTATCCGGGGGTGCCGCTGGAAAAGTACACGGCGGAGATGAGGCACCGGGAGTTCGCGACACACAAGGGTTGCGCGCCCAGGTGTACGGTCAGTTGCGTGCAGCAGGTCGGGATATTGGACAACTGGCGGAGGGAGCAAACGTTGCAGCCACGGGCCATCCCGGCGGAAAAAGGTGATCTGGTACAGATTGCGAAATAAACAAGGTTGAGGCTGAGAAAAGGAAGTAAAGAAACAGCATTGGTGGAATGGAGCGCGGGAATACCGCGTTTTTTATTTTGTTGGGCATTGCTTGTCGCGAACAGATGCGTGGAGAGTGCGTTGACGGAGTGCGGCGACTCTCAAAGAATAGAGGCATGCCGAATCCAGCGATTGAGATTGAGAATCTATCGAAAGAGTATCCGTTCGGATTTCTGAACCTGAAAAAGAAAAAGTCGCTAGAAAACCTGAGCATGCAGGTGCAGACAGGCGAGGTATTTGGATTTTTGGGGCCGAACGGAGCTGGAAAATCGACAACGATCAAACTGCTGATGCGACTGATCTTTCCCACATCGGGGACGGCCCGGATCCTGGGAAAGTCCATTGAAGATGTGTCCATGCACCGGGAAATCGGTTATCTGCCCGAGCAACCCTACTTTTACGATTATTTGACCGCCGCGGAGTTGCTGCACTACTTCGCGCGGTTTCATGGGCTGAAGGCCGCGGACAGGCAAGAACGCGTACAGCGAATGCTGAAAAAAGTGGGGTTGGACACGGCAAAGAAAATTCAGTTGCGTAAATATTCGAAGGGCATGTTGCAGAGGGCAGGCCTGGCGCAGGCGATCCTACACGATCCCCAGGTGGTGGTGCTCGACGAACCGATGTCTGGGCTGGACCCCTTGGGTCGGCGGGAAGTCCGCGACATTATTCTGGGGTTGAAGAAGGAAGGGCGGACCGTGCTGTTCTCGACGCACATTTTGTCCGATGCGGAGATGCTATGTGACCGCGTGGGCGTAATCGTAGGCGGGAAGTTGCGTGGCGTGGGAGCACCTGGGGAAATGGTAGGGATTCAGGCGCAGGGGATGGAGATCCTGTTTGAGCTGGCGGCGGCCAGGAAGGAATCCGCATTGCTCGAGAAAGCGACGAGAACGGGCGAGCGGTATCGCGTGCAACTACGCGAAGCGGAATTATATGCGGCACTAGACGAATTGAAGTCTCTAGGTGCGCGAATCCTTTCCGTCGCGCAGCTCAAGCCAACCCTCGAAGAGTTCTTCATGAACCTGGTCGATGCCGATCGGGCGCAAGCGAATGCGGTTGAGGTGAGCGGGAAATGAGGAACGTGTGGACGGTGGCAACGAATACGTTCCGCGAGGCGTTGCGAGACCGCGTGCTGTACAACCTGGTGTTCTTCGCCTTGTTGATGATGGGTGCGGCGATATTGGTGGGGCAGATTTCCATCGGAATCGAACAGAGCGTGATCGTGAGCTTGGGACTGACGGCGATTTCCGTGATCGGCATTTTCATCGCCGTGTTTATCGGAGTTGCGCTGGTCTCAAAAGAGATCGACAAGCGAACGCTGTATGCGTTGCTGGCGAAACCGGTGGAGCGCTGGGAATTTCTTCTGGGAAAGTACGGCGGGCTGGTGATGACCTTGGCCGTAAACACCGCGGCGATGGCCGTGGGGTTGTACGTGGCGCTCTGGACTGTGAAGCATCCACTGGAAAGAAGTGATTGGTATTTGCTGGTAGCTGTCTATCTAATTCTGCTGAAACTGGCCTTAATTGTGGCACTGGCGATGTTCTTTTCCTGCTTTACGACCCCGTTTTTGGCCATTCTGTTCACCGTGGGAATATATTTCGCGGGCGTGTTCGCGGAGGATTTGCGGACGATACAGGCAATTAATATGCCCGCGGTAACCATGAAGTCTATGAGGGGAATCTCTTACCTGTTGCCGAACTTCGAAAATTTCAATGTGATGGGAGCGGTCGCGCATGGAAGGGGAGTGCCGGCAAGCTTGGTCTGGCAAGACACGGCGTATGCCATCCTCTACGCTGGCCTTGTGCTCGCTGCGGCTGCGATGGTGTTCTCTCGGCGGAACCTGAAATGAAGATCGACAAACTGGCGGGATGGCTCTTGATTATCCTGCTCATCGTAGGATTCGTTGGTGTGTGGCAACTGCAGGAAAGAATCGACCAGCAAAAAAGCGCAATCCGAGTGGAGGGGGACGAATTGGCATTCCGCTCCGGCAACCTGGTCAAGAAGCTGAGTCTGGAGTACGCGCCACTGATGGGCGCGATTTACTGGACGTGCGTGGTGCAGTATTTCGGGGAGAAACACCGTTTGCATCAGAGAAACTTGGAATTGCTGTGGCCGCTACTGGATATCACAACAACATTGGATCCCCAGCTCATCCCTGCATACCGCTTTGGTTCCACATTTTTGAGCGACAGCCCGCCACGTGGCGAAGGCAGGCCGGATCTGGCGGTGAAGTTGCTCGAACGCGGCATCCAAGCGAATCCGGAACAGTGGCGTTTGTATCAGGACCTTGGGAATGTGTATTACTTCGACGCGAAGGATTACGCGAAGGCGTCCGAGGCTTTTGCTGAAGGCAGCAAGAATCCGAATGCGTTTGTGTGGATGAAAGTGATGGCGGCCAAGATTGCGGAGGAGGGCGAATCGCCTCAAACGTCGTATTTTCTGTGGTCGCAGATATACCAGACAGCGACGGATCCGCAAGTGAAGAAGAACGCGGAAGAACACCTGAAACTGATGCAGGTGCAACTGGAGTTGAAAGAGATCAACCGGCTGGCGGATGAGTTTGAGAAACAGACAGGGCACCGGCCAGGGCGGATGAGCGAGCTGGTGCAAGCGGGTTTGCTCAAAGGAATGCCGAGAGACCCTGAGGGTTGTCCATACGTTTTGGGAGAGGGTGGAAGAGGGAAGTTGAATTCCGATAGCCCGATGATGGAGAAGGAAGTAATGGAGAAAAAATAGGCGAGTTCTTCGATTATTCGGAGACGCAAAGAAGAGTCATGTGTGGGTCGATGAGAAGTTTGCGGGGATCGACCTGGGAGTGGAAGGAGAACGAAGTTTCGTCGCCAGTTGAAAGTACCGTCCCCAACAGAACACTGTGGCTAGCCGATGAGCCGATATACAAGGGGACCGGTGCGATAAAGGAACGCGGCACGCCGGACTGAAGGAGCTTTCCGCGGACCTGGAAATCTTTGTCGGTTCGGCGCACAGTGAATTCGACTGAGTAGTGCGGAATGCCGGTCCCGCGAACATATTCCTCGAAAAACCATTCCATAGAACGTCCACCTTCGAGATCCATCTTCGGAGTCATGAAGGCTTCGACTTCCTTCTGGAACTGCTCCGTGGACAGAGGCTTTTGGGCGTATTTGGTGACGAGTGTATGCAGGAGGGCGATAAAGCGCGCATCCGGATCGCGGGAATTCGGGTCGCGAAGCATTTCACGTAGCATGTGGAAGATCCACGCGCCTTTGGAGTAGACCACCACGTCATAGGCGTCAGGAGACTTAGAGGACGAAAGACGAGTGCCCATGGTAACCGGGCCAATCTCTCCTGGAGCAAGATCAGAATCAGAGGGCTTGGTCACGAGTCGCTTGCGGTAGCGCGAGAGCCAGGTGAACAGCGTGCGGTCTGGAAGTTTCTGGGAATCAGCAAAGAGAAGAGAAAGATAGACAGCGAGGCCTTCGTCAATCCACTGGTCGCGATAACTGGACCAACCCACTACATTGCCCCACCACTGATGGGCGACCTCATGTACCGGGATGACATCCGTGAATGCTTCCTGGGAGGTGGTGGAAGTCAGGCCGGCGCGCTCCTGAGCCTCGGGCGGGAGGAAGGAAAATGTCGAGAGATAGAGGAGGCCGGGCCAGCCCTGGCCGAACGTCCCGGGAATCTGAGAAACAGCGAGACGGCGGAAAGGAAACGGGCCGTTGTACTTTTCAAAGAAAGTGATGGAGGAGTTGACCTCGCGCGCGAGCGAATTCAGAGCATCCGCCGGGCTCGGCGGGGGCATGGCCAATGTGTTGGTGGCAGGAGTGCCCGGGGGCCGCGGAATGTGATCAGGTTCTACTGCTGGACGCCGCTCTAAGCGGGAAAGAATAGCTTGTTCGAGAAGCTTGTTGGCGTAAACCTCCACCGTATGATTTCCGGAGGAAAGAGACGTGAACGCGTACTCGCCAAGATTGAATCCCGCTTCGGCAACGGGCAGATTGGACTTCCACTGGGCTACGAGGAAATCGCCGTCCTCGTGCTCGTCTGATTTATCGCCGGTGGCGACAAGGCGAAGGTGTTTGGGCCAGTGAAACGTGAGGTCATACAGAGCAAACTCTGAAGCGTCGCCAGAATGGGGATACCAGCTTTCCCGGGCGCCAACGTATAGAACCGAATTGCCGTAGTTTTCGATGACATTGCCGCGGTAGTGAAAACGAACCGTGAACGTGCTCCTCGGGCTTACGGGATGGGGAAGAAAAATGCAGAGAGTGTCGTCTCCTCGCGTACGCAACTGTTGTTCTGTGAGCCCCTCATTTTGAAAAAAGAGAAGGTTCTCTCCGGAAGGAAGGGTGATGGCGTCTACTTTGAGGGAACGGGAAAGTTGAATGAATAGGATGCTATCGCCAGCACTGGTGGCACGAAACTCGACGGAGGAATCGCCCTCCAGGGAGTTGTCGGGGCGGACCGTGGTATTGACCTGGTAGCGTATGGCATGGAAGGGAAAAGGCGGCGCGGAAAAGTCGGGAAGGGCGTAGGAGACCCAGACGTCGTAATAGTTAAGTTTGTTCACCACACGAGATTGGCCAAGCATGAAATTCTCGCGACGCATTTCATCCAGGAGAACGTCAAATGGGCCGGTGACGATGCCGTCGATACCGGCGTGAAAAAAGTGACGCGGCGTGGAAGTGTATTTCTCAAGCAGGATACGCAAGGAATGCGTGGGGTTGAAACGTTCGAGTTGGGGAAGCCAGAGCGAGGCAAACGCTTCGTCCGGGGCGGATTGAACCGAGGCGTGGCCGAGCTGACCGAGAAGTTCCTGGGCGGTATCGTCGGTGAAGCGGGCGTAAATGGAAACGAACTGCTGGTCTAGGACAGGAGCGCCAAGGAATCGAGCCATTTGCTGCTTTTCGACGGGAGCGCGAGGGAGCGCCAGGGCGTGGCCGACGCCCGAAAAGACAAAACCAGTGATACGACCTTCGAAAGGCTGGAAGAAGACGAGTTTTCCCCGCTCAAAAGCGAGGACCAGATCCCCTTGGCGAAGTTCAAGGCGGTCTGTGGAGGAAATGTTGTACACGTGTTGGGCGTCGAGGCGGAGAGCGTTGAGTGTGGCCAGGAAGTCGCGGGGAGAGGAATCCGCGGCAGGTACGGCTGGTGCACAGAAGAAAAGCAAGACAAACAAGGCGGAGCGGACGCGCATCCATTCAGTGTAGTCACTTTCGGCATGGACGGACAAGGCAGGGAGAAACGCGTTCGTCTGGCAGCTTAAAATAATAAAGACAAGGAATGATGGGACCGAAAATCTCGACGCGGATGCTAGTGCTTGTTCTAGGCCTGCTGGTGTGTGCGGTGGCCTCGCCTGCGGACAAGATCGTCTTGAAAAACGGGCGTCAGATTGTGGCCTACAACGTAACCGAGGAAGGGGATAAGGTCCGTTACGAAACCGCGGCAGGCCAGCTTTCCATCCCGAAGAGCATCGTAGACCACATTGAAAGAGGGCTGATGCCGGTGATGGAATCTCCAGCGGCAGCAACAGCCAATCTGAATATGACTGCGCCGCCAATGGAAGCCACAGCAAACGCAGCTGAAATTGATCAGGCGGCCATTCACGACGGCGCCATCGACCGCGACTATATCGCGCGAGTGGAGGGAGAAGCGCGCGGAGGCAGCGCACAGGCAAATGAGAGAGCCGCCCTGGCGCACCACGCGGCGGCGCAGTTTGAGTTGGCGCATGGAGATATGGAGCACGCGCTGAGCGACGAACGGACAGCGATCACGTTCCTGCCGCAACAGCCCGTATTACTAATGAATGTGGCGTATCTGTACTTAAAGAGGAGTGAGTTCAAACAGTCGGTGGACTATTTGGAGAGGGCGAAGCGCATCTCGGCGGACAATGCGGACGTTTACAAGCTGGAGGGCTGGGCATATTACGGCATGAACCGGCCGCAGCAAGCTGTGGCGGAGTGGAAGAAGGCGCTGTCGCTGAAGCCGGATGCGGAGACGCAAGCAGCGCTGGCAAAAGCGTTCCGCGATACGCAGGAAGAGGAAAATTATAAGGAAAACGAAAGCACGCATTTCCAATTGAAGTACAACGGAACGGCACAGCCAGTGCTGGCCCGCGAAGTGTTACAGGTGCTGGAGGAGCACTATAGAACGACCGAGTCTGAGTTGAACTATACGCCGCCGGAACCGATTGGCGTGGTGCTCTACACGCAGCAGGGCTTCGCGGATATTACGCGCGCGCCGGGCTGGGTGGGCGCGTTAAACGATGGCAGAATCCGTGTCCCGGTGCAGGGGTTGACGGGCGTTAACTCTGAACTATCGCGCGTACTGAAGCACGAACTGACGCACAGTTTCATCCAGCAGAAAACGCGCGGGAGAGCGCCGACGTGGATTCAGGAGGGTGTGGCGCAGTGGATGGAAGGAAGGCGGAGCGACGAAAACGCCACGGTGCTCGTGCAGATTTACGATGAGGGGCAGGCGGCGCCGCTGGAAAAGCTTGAAGGGTCATGGATGGGTTTGCCGGCAGACGTGGCGCGGTACGCCTACGCGTGGGCCCTCGCGAATGTGGAGCATATCGTGGAGACGCAGGGCATGGGGGACGTCGAACGCATCCTGGACCGGATCGCGGAAGGCGCATCGACAGAAGACGCGTTGCGCGAGGTACTCCATGACGATTACGGCGACTTGATGAAGTCGACGGCCGGTTATTTGAAGAGAAACTACGTTCGGTAACAACCCTCCAATGCATCGCAGTTTTAGGTGAAGACAATCTGGTGGGTTGTGGGCCGCTGTTGTAGAGCGGGAAGCGAAGTGCTGCGCCTCCCAAACTCAAATTACGACGTGGCCAGGAGTGAGGCAAGAAGCGCAGCGCGCTGGGGCATAGTCTTGTAGAAGACAAACTCATGCGCCGAGTGCGCGCCATCACCGACAGCCCCAAAGCCATCCAAAGTGGGAACGCCAAGAGCGGCAGTGAGGTTGCCGTCGGAGGAGCCACCCGCTGCAGCTTCGCCGAGCGAAAAGCCCATCTGTTTCGCCAGGGATTTAGCCTTCATAAAGAGTACAACGCTATGTTTGCGTTCGAGCGGTGGCCGATCAAAACCACCCCGGATTTCCAGTTTGACTCCACGCCGAATGGGTTTCAGCGAATGGAATCGCTTTTCCAGTGCGCGCATATCCGCGAGACGCCACGCGCGGAGATCAAAATTGGCTTTCGCCGTATCCGGGATGACGTTGGTGCGCGTGCCACCATCCACCAGGTCCGCGTTGACGGTAACGCCGTGACGGGGATCGTTCCATTTCTCAATGCGAGCAATCTGCGCGGCAAGTTCATGAATGGCATTGATCCCTTGGTCGGGGTCCAGACCCGCATGCGCCGCTCGGCCGTGAACCATGAGTTTAGCTTCGCCGACACCCTTCCGCGAAGTTTTCACAAGACCCTTGGGACCTAGAGAGGGTTCAAGCACGAACACGGCATCGCTGCGGCGGGCTTCCTCTTCCACCAGTTTGCGGGACGACTCGCTGCCAATCTCTTCGTCGGAGGTCCAAAGGAAGACCAAACGCTTGGACACAGAGGTTTTGAGTTCCTGCAAAGCTTCGAGAGCAAAGAGCGCTTGGACAAGACCCGCTTTCATATCAAACGTTCCGGGGCCGTAGACCTTATTGCCAACAACGCGGAAGGGCATTTTGGAAAGCGTGCCTGTCGGATAGACGGTATCGTAATGACCGAGGACCAGAAGTTGAGAGCGCGGTGGAGTCGAAAGAGGAGACCAGACAGCGCGCAAGTGATCGCCTCGGTGTCGTTGCTGGACGACGTGTACAGTTGTTCCGCGAAGCAACCATTCGTCCGCGAGAAAACCAGCGCAGCGATCAGCGTGATTCTTTTCAAGGCTGGGAGATTCGATGAGGGTGAGCTGGCGCAGGGTGTCCAGCATTCGCGGAAGCCGTTTGCGAAGGTGGGCGAGGAGCGTTTTAGGAAGTTCTTGCTGGGTCATGATAGGGAGATGGTAACAACGCAAATGACTCCCGGCAACCGTGGGACAAACGAGAAGGCGGACCGAAACAGGCCTTGAACTTCGTAAGAAGATAGGATGTGTACAGCCGCAGGATTGCTTATAATAGTAAGTTTGCGATATATGGAAGGCGTGCCGCGGAAAGAGGTTGCGTGGCACAGGAGCGGGAATGCAACTGGACATCAACGAAATTCAAAAATTTTTGCCGCACCGCTACCCGTTTCTGCTGATCGATCGAGTTCTGGAGATGGAGCGGTACAAGCGCATTGTGGCTATTAAAAATGTTTCCATTAACGAGGCTTTCTTTCAGGGCCATTTTCCTGGAAAACCGGTAATGCCGGGAGTGCTGATTCTGGAATCAATGGCGCAGGCCGGGGGACTGTTGTTGCTTCAGGAAATTCCGGACCGCGATCAGAAGTTGCTGTATCTCGCCTCGATGAATGACGTGAAGTTCCGGCGGCCGGTCGTGCCCGGAGATCAACTGCGTGTGGAAGTGAACATCCTGGCGTGGAAGGGCGACCTCTGCAAGATCCAGGCGAAAGCATTCGTGGAAGAAAACCTGGCTACCGAGGCGACGCTCATGTGCGTGATGGTGGACCGCGAGCGCGCAAATAACGCTGGAAAATGAGCACCGGGAAAATTCACGCGCAAGCAGTCGTGTCACCTGCGGCGAAACTTGGGGCGGGGGTGGAGATAGGGCCTTTCGCCGTCGTGGGAGCGGATGTGGAGTTGGGAGAAGGCTGCGTTGTTCATTCACATGCGGTGATCAACGGACCGTCGAAATTCGGCGCGCGCAATATATTTCATCCCTTCTGCGTGATTGGAGGCGACCCGCAGGACTATACCTTCCGGGGCGAGCACGTGGGACTGGCGGCTGGCGACGGAAACATTTTTCGTGAGCACGTGACGATCAGCCGGGGAACCCAAAAGGGCGGCGGGATTACGCGCTTGGGGAATGGCAACTTCTTTCTGTCGTATTCGCATGTGGGACACGACTGCCGGGTGGGGAACGGCACGCTGTTTGTAAACGGAGCGACGCTGGCGGGGCACGTGACCGTGCAGGACTTTGTGACTCTGGGTGCATTCTCACCGGTGCATCAGTTTTGCAGGCTGGGGAAATATGCGTACATCGGAGCCTGCACGGTGATCACCCAGGATGTGCTGCCGTTCTCCCTGATTGTGAGCGAACGGGAAACCAAATGTTTCGGCGCCAACACGATCGGGCTCGAAAGAAAGGGATTCTCCCCGGAGCGGATTCAGGCATTGCAGTGTGCATTTAAATTGCTGGTGCGTTCGAAGAAGAACACGACGCAAGCCTTGGACGAGATGCGGAAAACGTTGAAAGATTCTGCCGACATACAAGAGATGATCGCATTCGTCGAAGAAGCTGAGCGCGGGATCGTGAAGTGAAACGAGCCGTCAATTCATGCCCGAAGCGTTGAACAGCACAGCAGGATGGGGATTAATCGCGGGGAACGGACGCTTTCCGTTTCTGGTTCTGGAAGGAGCGCGCAGCCAGGGAATCGAGATGGCGGTGATCGCGCTGAAGGAAGAAACCTCGCCGGAACTGGAGAAACTGGCCAAGCGGCTGCACTGGGTGAGCTTGGGCGAATTAAGCAAAGCCATTTCTCTGATGCAGCAAGAAGGCGTTAAGAGGGTGGTGATGGCCGGGCAGGTGAAGCACAATAAGATTTTCAGTGCCATACGGCCAGACTGGAAATTAGCGAAGCTGCTGTTTTCGCTTCCCAAGAAGAATACGGATTCGCTAATCGGGGCGGTCGCTAAGGTTTTGCGAGAGGAAGGGATTCAGTTGGTGGATTCGACGCAGTTCCTGAAACCGTTATTGCCGGATGTCGGTGTACTGACCCGCCGCGCGCCAAACGAACTGGAAACCGCGGACATGACCTATGGATTGGAAGTGGCGCGTCACATCGCCTCGATGGACATCGGACAAACCGTGGTGATTGCTGATCGGGCATGCGTCGCTGTCGAAGCTATGGAAGGCACGGACGAAACCATCGCGCGGGCGGCGCGTTTTGCAGAGGGGAACTCGCTCGTCGTGGTGAAGGTAAGCAAGCCGAAGCAGGACATGCGCTTCGACGTACCCGTGGTCGGATTGCCAACCGTCGAAGCCATGAAGAAGGCGGGGGCGACGGCATTGGCCATTGATGCGGCGCGGACGCTGTTATTCGACCGCGCAACGCTGATCGAACTGGCGGATGCCGCCGGAATCGCGATTCAGGCATTCCCCCCCCTGAAGGACGAGGAACCAATCCAGGATTCTCAGGGAATGCATAAGGAATGAGCGCAGGTATGGGTGTGGAAACACGCAAGGTTCGCGTGGCAGTGGTTGGGTGTGGCGAGTTTGGGCGGAACCATGCCCGGGCATACCGGGAAATCGAAACTGTGGAACTGGCGGGAGTCTACGACCGGGATGCAGAGCGGGCCGGAAAGATCGCGCAAGAATTTCACAGCCGTGCGTTCTCTGCTGTGGAGGAGCTGCGCGGCGCGGTGGATGCGGCCAGCGTGGCGGTGCCGACGGTGGTCCACAAGGGCGTTGGCTGTGCTTTGATGGAGATGGGAATCGATGTGCTGGTCGAGAAGCCCATGGCAAGCACTGTGACAGAAGCTGACGAACTGATCGCTGCCGCAAAACGGAACGCATGCATTTTGCAAGTGGGGCATGTGGAGCGGTTCAATCCAGCGGTGCGAGCCGTGGAACCGGTGGTGAACCGGCCCTTGTTTTTTGAGGTGCACCGGTTAGGCGTATTCACGCCGCGTAGCCTGGATGTCGACGTAATCTATGACCTGATGATTCACGACCTGGACATCCTTCTGGCGCTGGTGAAGGAACCGGTGGAGGAAGTAAGAGCAGTGGGGATTCCTGTGCTAACGGATAAAGTGGATATCGCTCATGCACGCCTGGAATTTGCCGGCGGAGCCGTGGCCAATGTGACGGCGAGCCGCGTCTCGACGGAGCGGGTGCGCAAGATGCGATTTTTTCAGCAACACGAATACATTTCCCTGGATTATGCCAGGCGCGATGCTCTGCGCGTGGGAGTGACGCGTCCGGGTCCGCAGCCCGAATTCGGATTCGAAAAGTTGCCAGCGCCGGAAGTAGAACCCCTGCGCGCGGAACTGGAAGCGTTTGTGGAGGCGGTGAAGACCCGCGTGGCCCCGAAGACCGATGGGGAGGCGGGAAGAGCCGCACTGGAGTTGGCAAGCCGCGTCACGGAAAGCATCCGTGAGCACAGTGCGCGCGTCCAACCCATAGCGGCAAGTGTGTCTGGACAAAGGAAACAATGATTGCACGGATTTTAGTTCCCCGCGGCGCGCGTCCTCCCGCCGTCGATCAGCCGAGCACACGGCGCCGTCCCACCTCGCTGGACGAACGCACACTCGTTCCCGCGACACTGCCGATCATAACTCTGAACGGTCACTCCACGATTCCGAGCAATTTGCCATTGGAAGCGATAGCCACCCGCATCGTGGTGCCGCGCGACATCAACATTGAGGCCGTTCAAAAGCCGGACGACTCAACACTGCCTGCTCAGCCGACAGAGATGGACGAGCGCATTACTGTGCCACAAGGGGCGGCGCCGCCGGAGGTATTGCCGGAACACCTGGTCGTGTCTGAGGAGTTGGTACAACCGGACATTATCCAGACCGGGGAATTGTCGTTCCTGCCGTCAGAGCAACAGCAGAAACGGCCCGTCGGGGAAATGATCGTTGCGATCGCGTCGCTCTTGTTGAACTTGTTTTTTGTCATTGCGATGGTGGAAGTGCTGGCGTACAAGTCCCGGTCGCGCGAAGTGGATGAAATCGGGCGCAGGCAAATATCGGTCTTGCTACCACCGGGCGCCCTGGAATCGTTGAAACCATCGGCTCCGCCGGTGCCGCGTCCGACGGTAAAAGTAGATCCCCGAGAGATTCGCAAGATGGCGCCGACGATCACGCCGCCTGTGCAACCACCCCCACCGCCACAACCCGAACCACCTAAAAAAGAATTGCCGAGCGCCCCTACGCCCCAGCCCAATGCGATTGTTCCGCCGACACCGAAGCCCTCGGATGGGAACAAAGGCGATTTGCCGAAACCACCGGTGAAATTGGATCAGCCCAACATGCCTGTGCCCCAGAGCGGGCTGATCTTGCCCAAATCGACTTCTCCGGGGGATGCGATTCGCGACGCAGCCAAAGCCACTGGAAAAATGAATGCGCCCGCGCCCATCGCCGGCGGCAGCCAACTGCCGGGTGGCTCGCGTGGCGGCGGGGGAAGTGGCGGCCACGGGACGGCAGGCGCCGGTGTCGAGATGCTGACCGACACTCAGGGAGTGGATTTCAACGACTACCTGAGGCGCGTGTACCTTACCGTAAAACAAAACTGGTTCGCGGTGATGCCCGCTTCCGTGCAGTTGGGGGAACAGGGCGTGGTTTCGCTGCAATTCAAGATTATGAGAGATGGCAGCGTGCCAGACGGAGACCCGCAACGGGTGTTTGGGTCGGGAAAAGAGCCGCTGGATCGCGCGGCCGTCTCATCGATTCGCGCGTCGAATCCTTTTCCCACGCTTCCCGCTCAATTCAAGGGACCGTATATCGAATTACGGTTCACGTATTACTACAATCTGCCGATTCCCACCAATTAGAAATTCCATGGAACTTGCGCGCCAACAAGTGCTCAGCGGTCTGCTTCTGGCGCTGCTTGCACTGATTATCCTGTTGTCCGCGCGTGGCCCGTTTTATTCCACAAATGAATGCCTGTCCTGAGCTTCCGCTGTTGGTTATCGTCGGACCAACCGCTTCGGGGAAATCCGCTCTTGGCGTGTTTCTGGCCGAGCGGCTTGGCGGCGAAGTGATCGCGTGCGATTCCACTCAGTTGTATCGCGGCTTTGATGTGGGGACGGCGAAACCGAGCATTGAGGAGCGGCGCGGAGTGCCGCATCACCTGTTGGATGTATGGGATGGCAAGGAGGAATCGACGGCCGGGGGATACCGGGAGCGGGCAATCGTGGTGCTGGGGGATCTGCGGACGCGCAAAAGGCTGCCGATTCTTACTGTTGGAACAGGCTTATACCTGCGCGCCCTGGTGGAAGGTCTGGCGGACGTACCGCAGCGATCTGAGGAACTGCGCGAACGATTGTGGGCGGATGCAGAAGCGCATGGCCCGGGATATTTGCACGGCATCCTTCGAAGGCTGGATCCGGAATCGGCCGAAAAAATTGCGCCCTCGGATGAACAAAAACTGATTCGCGCAATTGAAGTGTGTTTACTGACAAAGAAGCCTCTTTCCGAAGTACACCGCAGCGGGCGAAAAGCGTTGGAGAGCTGGCGCCCGTTGAAGATTGGGCTAATGCCCCCTCGGGAAGCCCTGTACGAGCGCGTGCACGCGCGGACGGATGCGATGCTGAATCGCGGATGGCTAGAAGAAGTGCGCGGTCTGATAGAGAGCGGAGTGCCAGAGAACGCAAAAGCGTTCGACTTCATTGGCTATCGGGAATTGCGAAATGTGCTTCGCGGCGAACTGAATCTGGACGAAGCGCGCACCGCGATTCAACAGGCGACACGGCGGTACGCGAAGCGACAGATGACCTGGTTCCGGCGGGAAATGGCAGTCCACTGGATGGGTGGCTTCGGCGACGATCCTGGTATTCAGAAGGAGGCGCTGGAGATCGCCCGCGCGGAAGTGAGCGCGGCGGTATCGGGTGCCAGCGGAATGGACGTATAATTACCCTGATGAAGAAAGCTCCCTCCACGCAGCGCGAAGTCTGCGCGAGAAGACCAGCTCCCACTTTTCCATGAAAACGCAGCACGATACCACAGTTTCCGAACGTGTCCTTCTGGTGGGCTTGGGTTGGAAGCGCGCACCGCGCTTTCCTGGCATGCCGGTTGGAAGCCAGGGGCGTGAATCGCTTGCGGAGCTGGTGGAACTCGCGCGCAGTGCAGGTGCAGAAATTACCGGCACACTTTTTCAGCTGAGGGATTCTGCCGATCCTGCCACGCTCGTCGGCCGAGGAAAGCTGGATGAGATTCGCGCCGAGGCCACGGCACGACAGGCGCCACTAATTATTTTTGATAGCGAACTTACCCCGGTGCAACAGCGGAATATTGAGGAAGCGACAGAACGCCGAGTGATTGACCGCACGCAATTGATCCTCGACATTTTTGCGAAGCACGCGCGGAGTCGCGAAGGCCAGTTGCAGGTTGAGCTGGCGCAGTTGAACTACATGCTGCCGCGCCTGACCGGAAAAGGTACGGCGATGTCCCGCTTGGGCGGCAAAAGCGGCGGAGGTGGCGCAGGCGGCTCGGGAGGCGGCGCGGGGCGAATCGGTGTGCGCGGCCCTGGTGAAAAGAAATTAGAGACAGATCGGCGGCGCATCCGGGACCGCGTGCGCAAGATTCAGGGAAGCATCGACGAAGTGAGGCAGCAGCGGGCACTGCGAAGAGAAGCGCGGAGCGCGGTGCCGCTGGGCACTGTGTCTCTGGTGGGATATACAAACGCGGGAAAGTCCACACTGTTTAATGCCCTGAGTCGCGCGGGAGTGGTGGTTTCCTCGCGGATGTTTGCGACGCTGGACCCAACGATCCGTGCATTGCGGTTGCCGTCGAACCGCCGGATTCTGGTTTCTGACACCGTGGGATTCATCCGGGCCTTGCCGAAGGGATTGCTGACGGCGTTTCGCGCCACACTGGAAGAAGTGCAGGAGTCAGCTTTGATTTTGCAGGTGAGCGACATTTCCAATGCGTACCATGAGGAACTGGAGCAGGAAGTAGAAAAAATTCTGGACGAGTTGGGAGTTCTGGATCGGCCGCGGCTGCGCGTGTTTAATAAAATCGACCGGCTCACCCCCGAGCAACGCGAAGAGTTCAAGGCAGCGTGGTCTCGCACCAAGGATGGCGAGGAGCCACCGGTATTTGTTTCGGCGTTGACGGGCGAAGGTCTGGACGAATTGTTGAAGCGCATTGATGCGGCGCTACCGGTGGATCCGGTCGTGAAGCTGTCCTTGCACATGCCGTTGACCGAAGGGCGCTCGCTGGCATTGATTCACGCGTTGGGCCGCGTGCTGCATTCTGAAGTAAACGATTCGCACATGGACCTCGAGGCGGAAGTTCCGGAGACCGTGGCCAGGCGGCTGAAGCTGAAGGAATTCGAGGCGAAGGAAACATTCCGGCCTTCGCCCTCGTATCGTTAGTAGGAGGGCAGAGAACATGGTCGCCTTTTTCCTGTGGTGTATCCTGCTCGTGGTCTGTTGGCCGCTCGCGTTGCTGGCATTAATTCTTTATCCCATCGTGTGGTTGTTGCTGCTGCCGTTCCGGATTCTGGGATTCGCGGTGCACGGCGTGTTGGAGTTACTCCGGGGGATTCTGTTTTTGCCGGCACGCATTCTGCGCGGGCCTCACGCCATCTGAAGATTGAGGAAAACCCCGTCCGATAACTTCCGAGTAATTCGCCAAAACAGCCCAAATATAAATGAAATGTGACAGAAACTGGGTTCCGCTCGCCTGTCTGTGACGGCCGGCTGCTTGTGGAAAACACTGTGGAAACTGAAGGGGGGATCGAGAGCAACCTAAGCCCGTCTTACCTGGGTGGTCGCTACGGACTTTTGTAGTCATTTTGTATAATATAGTAAATAAATGACTTATTGACATAATGCCGCTTGCATTTTGGAAACAGTCCTTCAGCATTACCCCTGTGTGGAATACTGGATTTGCACAGATTTGCAGCAAGGGTGTTACGAAAGAGTACCGCAAGCAAGAGGCCTGAGGTCCTGACTTGAGTTACTTGAGAGTACCGGAACAGCGGGCAGTTGCCCACGTTGACGCTTCGGATTACGGAGACTATAGTGAGCCCAGCACCCAAAAAAGGAGCCCGAAACATCCCCCGGTCCGCGCTTTTTATGAACCTCCCGAATGGATTGACGCTTCTGCGGATCTTTATTGTGCCCGTGCTGATTGTGGTGCTGTTGACCCGCAGCCCGAATGTGGAATTGGCCGGATTTCCCATGCACTTTGAGTTTTGGGGAGTGCTGATCTTATTAATTGCGGCGGCAACTGATTGGGCGGATGGCTATTTTGCACGGAGGAATTCCCAGGTCACCACGCTGGGAATTCTGCTTGATCCGATCGCAGACAAGCTTCTGATTTGCGCCGCGTTTATTTCGCTGGTGGACATGCACCTGGCGAAAGCGTGGATGGTTGTCATCATCATCGGTCGAGAGCTGGTGATACTCGGGCTGAGGAATATCGCATCCGCGGAGGGATTCACGATCGCCGCGTCCACGCTAGGCAAAACCAAAATGGTGCTGCAGGTCTGCGCCGCGGCTGTGCTGATTTACGGGGCGAGGCACCCTTCCCTGCGGAGCTTGGGGCTGGTGCTGCTCTGGTTGGTTGTGATCAGTGCCCTCGTTTCCGCCGCGCAATACTTTTACAGGTTCTGGAATCAACTGGACGATCGGGTCAAGCAACGACGTAAATTGAGTATGTTGGAAGTGCAGAAGAAACCTCAGGATGCATTGCCCCTCTGAGACCGACCGGAAAAACATCCTGGAGTTCGCGCGCCAGGCAGTGGTAGAAGCTGTTTCCCGAAGAAAGATTCTGGAAGAAATCCCCAAGTCAGAAGTGTTCGAACCGCACTGTGGCGTGTTTGTGACCCTGCTTGTCCGGGGAAAACTGCGCGGCTGTATTGGCGTGATCGAGGCAAAAGAGCAGTTAGGAGCAAGTATTGCCCGATGCGCGGCCGGAGCGGCGCTGGAAGATCCGCGATTCAACGCCATGCAGCCGGAAGAACTTTCGGGAATGGAAGTGGAAGTGTCGTTGTTATCGCCGCTGAAGAGAATTCAACCCGAGGAAGTCGAAATTGGAAAGCATGGATTGCTCGTGGAACAAGGAATTCACCGGGGATTGCTGTTGCCGCAGGTTGCGACGGAACACCATTTGGGAAGGGAAGAATTTCTCCGGGAAACCTGCCATAAAGCGGGATTGCCCCTCGATGCATGGCAACAGCCGGACACGCACATCTATGGGTTCACCTGCGAAATCCTGAAGGAAGAAAAGTAAACAGCAAGAAAAAGAGGCCCGCGCCTAACCATCCGACGCGGGCGTCAACTCAAAACGGATTTGGGAGCGGCTATTCGACTTCCGCGTAGTCGCCTGCATACATGTCGATGCGGCTGTAGGTGATGAAGACGGTCGAGGAATTCGGGCTGGCATTGAGGACTATGCCTTCACCCAGAACTTCTCTCGGCAGATCGTTCCACTTGTACGCTACCGGAGTGCTTCCGAACCCATACATCTTGTACTGGTAGTCGTCGAAGTAGGGAGCGGTTTGCGCATTGCCTCCCTGATACCGGAAAACGCGCAGGTAATCGCCGACATTTACACCCTGATTGGTGCCAAGATTCACGTAAACGGTTTGGAATTTTCCGTACACTTGGCCGAAATCCTTGCCGGCAACCAGCATGCCCACCGACTTCCCACTGACAGGGGCAAAGCGATCAAATTGGTTCGCTGGCTTATAAGGCGGTGACGGACGTTCCTGCCAAGGCCGGATAAAATCGCCGCGCTGCAGGTAATCGCAAGAGAAGGTTACTTCCGCAGTGGAAACATTGGGCTGAACGTTGACGACCTTGAGCTGACCGACGTCATGGTAGAAGGTTCCCATGGCTTTCATGAGCTTGTCTTGCCATTTGAACCATTGAACATCTGTCGGATCTTTTTCTGGGCGAAAGACGGAATAGCGATCGCCGACGTGAACACCTTGGCTGGAACCCTTGCTGATGTACACGTAGTCGCGAAGGCTGAACACCACCTTGGAATTGGACTCCTCGCCGGAAACGAGGCGGGAGTCGTCGCCGCCGCGATCGGTGGTGACGAAGTTCGAGCAGTAAACGGCGGAATAATCGGGCGAGGTCGCGCTCGGGACGGCTTGTGTCGAGACGACCGCCTGTTGTGGGTTGCTCTGCGTCCAGGCGCTCGCACCTGCCAGTAACATGCCGAGACCCATACCTGCTGCAATTACGCGCATTGGAACACTCCTTCGAGTCACGCCAAAAAGGGCCGTGCGGGGACTTGCATCTCTGAAACTAACAAGGCCCCCCAAGCGCGTCAACAAATAGGGTGGGGGCACTTTACACTTTAGGTAAGACGTGCTACAAGCCGTATTTTCAATAGATTGGAGGACATTTCGGGGATGAGTGTCTTCGGTAGAGGAGTGGCCCGGATCTGTGCCGTGGTGGCGACCCCCCACGCGCGGGAATTTCGGCGGCTGGTCGGGCTGGCCCTTCGGGAGACGCCGACAGTCGAATTGCGGCTGGACTGGCTAGCGAACGACGGGGAACGGGAAAAAGCCTTGCAATGGCTCAGGCGGAAGGCTCCAAAGAAAGCTGTGTTCCTAGCGACCTGCCGGCGGCGCGTGGGGGGAGGAGAATTCGCTGGGGGGGCGGAGGAAGAATTGTTCTGGTTGAGAAAAGCGAAGGAAGCAGGTTGCGCCTGGTGTGACCTGGAGATTGAGACTCTTCGCGAGTTGCCACGAAAAACGGTGGAAGGGTATGACTTGCCGCCGAGAGTCTTGCTGTCGATTCATGATTTTCGGCGCACGCCGAAGGATTTGAGAAAAGTGAAAATCGCGTCGAGGGGAGGATTTGCGGCAGTGAAAGTGGCGGCGATGTCGCGCCGATTGTCAGACAGCACGAGGCTGCTTCGTCTCGCCTGCGGGAAAAAAAATGTGGTGGCCGTGCCCATGGGAGAGATTGGTTTGCCCGCGCGAATTCTTGCCTTGCGGGAGGGAAACGCTCTGCTGTACGCGCCTGTGGCGGCAGCCACTGCGCCGGGCCAAGTGGGATTGCACGAATTGAAGGAGCTGTACCGCGCGCATCAGTTGACCCAAAAAACGCGCGTGTACGGAGTGATTGGCAACCCCGTCGGACACTCGCTATCTCCTCGACTGCACAACACCGGCTACGTCGTGGCAAGAAAAGACGCGGTGTTCCTGCCATTCCTGGTGGAGAATTTGCGGGAATTCATGACTGTAAGAGACGAGTTCGGCGTGGCCGGATTCAGTGTCACCATCCCGCATAAGCAGAAGATTTTTGATTTTCTAGATGACTGCGAATCGCTGGCGGAAGAAATTGGCGCGGTGAACACGGTAACCGTGCGCCAGAATGGAAGACTGGCGGGGAGCAACACCGATTACCTTGGTGTGTTACGTTCCCTGGAAGGAAAACTGAAATTAAAGAGCAGCCGTATCTTGATTTTTGGCGCGGGCGGCGCTGCGCGGGCGGCGGCCTTCGCGGTAGCAAACGCTGGTGCGGAGGTGCTGGTCTGCGCGAGGCGAGAAAAGGCGGCGAAGGAATTGGCCAAGGCCGTGCGTGGCGGTGTGATGAAGCGTGGGGCGCTGCGGAGAGAAAAATTCGACGCCATCGTGAATACCACGCCTGTGGGGATGCATCCGCACGAGGGAAGCTCGCCCTTGGACGCGGCAGAATTGAACTGCGAATTGGTGATGGATCTGATCTACCGTCCGCTACAAACAAAACTTTTGCGGTTGGCGGCAGCGCGGGGAATCCGGACGATTTCCGGTGTGGAAATGTTCTTGGCCCAGGGAATCGCGCAATGGGAACTGTGGATGGGCAGTAGAGCGCCGGAAGGATCAATGCGAAGCGCGATTCTGAAAGCACTGAAAGTTGGCGAGAAGACGCCCCGCTAAGGCGCTCCAGAACTGAACTTGCCTTAGGGCCCGCCGGTGAACCCATTTGCATGCTAGAATCCCGCACATTCGAACCCCACGTTTCCGCAGGAGCCTTATGGTTTCACTTACAAAACGCCTCTGCCAGGCTGTCTTCGCTCTTCTGATTTGTGGTGCGCTCACCGCAGCGCAAAACGCCTCCTCCCTGGAAGCTCGTCGCAAAGCGCTCAACGACCTCCTTGCCGAGCAGTGGGAATACAGGTTGCGCACGAGTCCTATCACTGCCTCCTTCTTGGGGGACAAACGATGGAACGACAAACTCGACGACCTTTCCCAGGAAGCGATAGACAAAGATCTTCAGGAGGCCCAGAAGTTCCTTACGCGTTTTGAAGCTGTTGACACTTCCGGATTCCCCGAGCAGGAAGCTCTGAACAAAACACTCATGGTTCGTGACCTCAAAATGCAATTGGAGGGCGCCCGCTTCAAGCCATGGGAAATGCCGGTCGACCAGCAGAACGGCATCCAGATTTGGTTACCCGACCTTGTGACCGTGCTTTCGTTCCAGTCCGCGAAAGATTATGAGGACTACATCTCCCGCCTTCGCCAAATTCCAACTGCCTTGGATCAAACCACGGTTCAAATGCGCAAAGGCATGGCGGACAAACTAATGCCACCGCGGTACTTGCTGGAGAAAGTTGTCGATCAGTGCAAGAACATCGCTTCTCAGGCGCCGGAACAATCTCCCTTCGCGCAACCCTTTTCCAGTTTCCCCGAAAGCATCTCCTCAGTTGATCAGAAACGCCTGCGCGACGCAGGGTTCGCCGCAATTCAAGAATCCGTTCTGCCCGCCTATGTTCGATTCACTGCTTTTGTCCGGAACGAATACGTGCCGAAGGGACGCGTCGAACCTGGCATTTGGTCTCTTCCCGACGGCGCAGCTCGCTATCGCTACGATATTCGCCGCATGACCACCACCGACATGACGCCGGATGAGATTCACGCGCTCGGCCTGAAACAGGTGAACGAGATTGAAGCAGAAATGCTGGCCCTCGCGCAGAAACTTGGGTTCAAGGACCTCCCCAGCCTTAACGAGCACATCAAGAACGAACGTCGTTTCTACGCTACTTCCGGTCAACAATTGCTCGACCTGTACGCGAAGTATGTGCGCGACATGGAGCCCGAACTTCCGCAACTGTTCGGACGACTCCCCAAGAGCAAGCTCGTGGTCATTCCCATGGAAGTTGCACGCGCCCAGAATGCGGTTCCAGCGGATTACACCGACGGCACGGCGGACGGTTCGCGCCCGGGCCATATCAACGTGAACGAATGGGATCCCGAACACCGTCTGCTGCTTAATGTGGAGGCCATCGCTTACCACGAGGGCATTCCCGGGCACCACCTCCAACTTTCTCTCGCTCAGGAATTGACGGGCTTGCCGGAATTCCGGAGGTATGAAGACTACACTGCGTTCGTCGAAGGTTGGGCGCTCTATTCCGAGCGTCTCGGCAAAGAAGTCGGCCGCTATCAGGATCCCTACAGCGACTATGGACGGTTGGAAAACGAGATGTGGCGTGCCATCCGGCTGGTCGTCGATACCGGAGTCCACGAGAAGCACTGGTCCCGCGACCAAATGGTGGCCTACTTTCATCGCTGCACTGCAATGGACGAGCCCAATGTCCAGTCCGAAGTCGACCGCTACATCGCTTGGCCTGGACAAGCGCTCGCCTACAAACTTGGGCAACTCGAAATCCTGAAGCTCCGCCAATTCGCCAAGGATCAACTCGGAACGAGGTTCGATATTCGCGCCTTTCACGACGAAGTTCTCGGCGGTGGCACACTCCCGCTGGACGTACTCGACCAGCGCACCCACGAGTGGGTCGACAAACAGAAATAGATGCACCGGTCCTTCTTCGCAAAATTAACCTGCTCCAAGTAGTCGCCTGGCACAGTTTCGGTAGGCTTCCCGCGGTATACTTTTAAGTCTTGAGACCACAGTCCCACGTGCACTGATGATCCAACCTTCGTTCGGTGAATTTCAAAAGCTGGCCAAGCTTGGGAATTTGATTCCCGTGTATGACGTTTTCTCGGCCGATTTGCTCACGCCCGTGAGTGCCTATCTGCGGCTGGCGCAGGGTGCGCGGTATTCCTTCCTGCTGGAGAGCGTGGAAGGCGGAGAAAAAATCGCACGGTATACCTTTGCGGGAGCCCATCCGGAAGAGGTGTTCCGCTATGCGGGCGGTGCGTGCGTTCTGGAAAGCCGCAACCGGATGATCTGGGAAGAACGCGATCCGATTTCTTTCTTGCGGGAACACATTGCGAAGTTTCAGCCGGTGCGCGTGCCGGGCTTGCCGCCCCTGGTTGCTGGAGCCATCGGCTATTTCAGTTATGACATGGTGCGGCTGATCGAGCGGCTACCGAAACGGTTGCGAGACGATATTGGCCTGTATGACGCGATGCTGATGTTCTATCGTGGTCTAATCGCTTTCGACCACGTGCAGCATCGCCTGTGGATTGTCCGCAATGTGTACGCCGAAGATCCCAGAACGTTGCGTGCCAAATACAACGACGCGGTGAAGGAAATTCGCGAGACGCGGGAGCTGCTGGAAGCCCCGGTTGAGGGGGAAAAGCCGCACAAAGCCACGAAGGGGAGCGCGCGGCCGCCGAAGGTTACTTCTAATGTGAAGCGCAGCGAGTATCTGCAAGCGGTGCGCAAAGCTCAGCAATATATCCGGGCGGGCGATATTTTTCAGGTGGTGATCGGGCAGCGGTTTTCGGCGAAGACCAAGGCCGCGCCGTTCGATGTGTACCGGGAACTGCGTGCGCTGAATCCTTCCCCGTACCTATTCTACCTCCAATTGAATGATGTCCATGTAGTGGGCAGCTCGCCAGAAATGCTGGTCAAGGTTCAAGGAAAAGATATGTTTTACCGGCCGATTGCGGGGACGCGTTGGCGCGGGAAAGACGAAGGGGAGGATCTCCGTCTGGAACGGGAACTCCTGGCGAGTGAAAAGGAACGTGCCGAGCACATCATGCTGGTGGATTTGGGACGAAATGACCTCGGACGAGTCTGCGAATACGGCAGTGTGAAAGTGGAAAAGTTGATGACCGTCGAGCGCTATTCGCACGTGATGCATCTGGTGTCCAGCCTGCGCGGGCAGTTGCGCGAGGATGTGGATTGCTTCGATGCGCTGATGTCCTGCTTCCCGGCGGGCACCGTCTCTGGAGCGCCAAAAGTGCGCGCGATGGAAATCATCGAAGAATTGGAGAAAACCAGGCGGGGTATCTACGCCGGCGGGATTCTCTATTTGGATTTGGCCGGGAATCTGGATTCGTGCATCGCCCTGCGCACCATGGTCATCAAGAATGGGGTGGCGCACGTGCAGGCCGGTGGAGGGGTTGTGGCGGATTCCACCCCCTCAGGGGAATTCGACGAATCTGTGAATAAATCGAAGGCGTTGCTGCGCGCGCTGGAAACCGCTCACACGGCAGAGAGGGGAAAGGAAGCGAGGCGGAAGCGGTGATTCTACTGCTCGACAACTACGATTCGTTTACCTACAACCTCGCGCAATATCTGGGTGAGTTGGGTTGCACGTTGGAGGTGCATCGCAACGACAGGATTTCCGTAGAAGAAATTGTGAGGCGGAAGCCGGAACGCATAGTGATTTCGCCGGGGCCCTGCACGCCGCAAGAAGCGGGCATCTCGGTGGAACTCATTGGAAAACTGGCAGGCAAATTTCCGATCTTTGGAGTCTGTCTCGGGCACCAGGCTATCGGAGCGGCGTTCGGCGCAAAAATTGTGCGCGCCCCGAAATTGTTTCATGGAAAAACAAGCGAGATCGAGCACGATGGGAAAGGCATTTTTCGCTCGGTGCCGAATCCGCTGACTGCGACGCGCTACCACTCGCTGATTGTGGAAAGGAAGTCATTGCCGCGGGAACTTCAGGTGAGTGCGGAAACGCAGGATGGCATCATCATGGGCTTGCGTCACCGGAAGTACAAAGTTGAAGGAGTGCAATTCCATCCGGAATCAGTGCTCACGGAATCCGGCAAGCAAATCTTGAGAAATTTCCTGGCGCTCTGAGAACCAAAACAATGCCAGACCTTACGTGATGAGGGAAAGATAGAAAGAATCGTTACCTCCATGGGTTAGCCCCTCCATCGCTCCAGCCCTTGGAGGTTCGTATGTCCATCTCCCGCCCGTTCATGGTAATCACAATTTCCTGTTTCTTATATTCTTTACGGTTCCGCAAGTGTCGCCGGCTCATCCACCCATTGGTATTCTGACGATGGCCACTCACGTACATCTCGACGAAGCAGCTGCGTTTCCCGGACTCTCGGTCTTCGAAGGTGTTCTCCTCTCGACCGAGGTCGAAGGGCAATTGGGCCTGCGCGCTGGACACTCGATGCTCACCCTTGGAGGAGCAACTGAAGTTTCGCTTATTCCGCTCGAGGGCGGACTTCACGTGGGTGTGAATTTTGCCTCGATTCGGTTTTCCTCGGCAGAGAATGAAGCAGTCGCGGCTCGGTCACAATTCTTGCGCCGAAAGTGCTCCAGATCGCCGCCGAGCAGGGCGATTTGAACTTCAGCTACCGACAGGAATTCCAGGAACTTGCCGGAAAGGCAAACGCAGCGAATTTATCTGGATGCTCCGGCAGAACCGCAAGAAGCATCCGTGGGTGTCGCTCAGAAACCCGGAATCGCCAGCAAGGTCACTTATTTCATTGTGGCAGGGGTTACCGGAGCTACTGACTGGCATGGGTGAATGCTCTGAGTTGTTCGAGTTTTTCGAGCGCGGCGCCTGAAAAAAGCGCTTGAGAGGCCGCAGCGACACCTTCACGAAAATTCCCGGCAAGCCCCGTTAGGACAAGGGCAGCCGCGGCGTTCATAAGCACTACATCGCGGCGCGGTCCGGTTTCACCTTGGAATAGGTTCCGAATCATTGTGGCGTTTTCCTCTGGAGTCCCTCCCTGCACCTCATCCAACGGCGCTCGTGGCAGCGCGAAATCTTCCGGTGTTAATACGAGACGCTTGACCCTCCCCTCGCGTACCTCGGCAGCCTGCGTTTCCCCGGCGAGAGAAATTTCGTCGAGCCCGCCACAGCCATGAACGACGAAGGCCCGATGAACACCGAGTTCGACGAGGGTAGCGGCTACCAGGTCAATCAGGCCCGCGGAAAAGACGCCAAGAATCTGCGAATGGGCCCCCGCTGGATTTGTCAGCGGCCCCAAAAGATTAAAGATGGTTCGCTGACCAATTTGTTTGCGTGCGGCGACCGCGTGGCGAGTTGCGGCGTGGGCCGCGGGCGCAAACAGAAAGCCGATGCCGAGCTCCCGTATGGCGCGGCCGGACCGCACTAAGGACATGTCAAGGCGGACACCGAGGGCTTCGAGAACATCAGCAGAACCACTGCGCGAGCTCACGGAACGATTTCCGTGTTTCGCCACATGCGCTCCGCATGCAGCGGCAACGAAGGCGGCCGCGGTGGAAATGTTGAACGTGCCGCAACCGTCGCCGCCCGTTCCGCACGTATCGACCATGTGGGGCGGTCGGTCGCTCTCGGAAGCAAAAACCGGCGCGGCGTGGCGACGCATGATACGGGCAAAGGCGCCGAGTTCGACGGAACTGACTTGACGCCGGTTAAGAGACACCAGCAGGCGCACGATGTCGGGCGTGTTCATGCGGTCGCAAAGGAGCTCTTCCATGAGCGCTTCGGCTTCCGGCCGTGTGAGCGGCTCGAGGCGCTCGCATTTTTCTACGAGTGGGGGAGAAGAATTCATGCTGTCACAGAGGACTGGTTGCTTATCCTTGCCCGAGATGCGCCTCTCAAGTAAACTTGAATGTTTTATGAGCCTCAAATTCTAACATCTGTGCACTGTCCCATCGTCGCACAGGATGTCGGCCTGGCGTCACGGGGCCGTTCAAAAGGCAGAACCTCAAATGAAGATCCACGAATATCAAGCCAAAGCTATCCTTTCGCGCTATGGCGTGACTACCCCGCGCGGCGAGGTGGCTTATACGAAAGAGGAAGCGCGCGAAGCGGCGCAGAGGCTGAAATCGCAGATTGTGGTGGTCAAGGCGCAGATTCACGCGGGTGGCCGCGGTAAGGGCGGCGGTGTGAAGTTGGCGCGTTCGGCAGATGAAGCGGCAGAAATCGCTTCGCAAATCCTGGGAATGAATCTGGTGACTGCGCAGACCGGACCGCAAGGGCGCACGGTAAAACGGCTGCTGATCGAAGAAGGATTGGACATCAAGCGGGAACTTTATCTGGGATTGTTGATTGACCGGGAATCGGGCCGGCCAGTGTTCATGGCCAGCTCGGCCGGCGGCATGGAAATTGAGCAGGTGGCAAAGGAAAATCCCAGCGCGATCCTTCGCGAGCCGATTCACCCTGCTGTGGGATTGCAGCCCTACCAGGCGCGCAAGATCGCCTTCGGATTGGGCCTAAGTGGAGAACAAGTGACAGCCGCTACGCCTTTCTTGCAGGCACTTTACCGTGCGTTCATCGATACGGATGCCTCCCTGCTCGAGATTAATCCCTGCGTGCTGACGGGAGACGGAAAACTGGTGGCGCTGGATGCAAAGATGACCTTTGACGACAACGGGCTGTTCCGCCACAAGGATCTGCGGGAATTGCGCGATTTAGATGAAGAAGATCCACTCGAAGTGGAAGCGTCCAAATACGGGTTGAATTACATCAAACTGGACGGCACCGTGGCGTGCATGGTGAACGGCGCGGGACTGGCGATGGCCACGATGGACATCATCAAGTACGCGGGCGGTTCGCCAGCCAACTTTCTGGATGTGGGGGGTGGCGCTTCGGCGGATCAAGTGAAGAACGCGTTTGGGATTTTATTAAGCGATCCCGCGGTACAGGCAGTGTTCATCAACATTTTCGGTGGCATCCTGCGCTGCGACGTGCTGGCCACAGGCGTCGTCGCAGCGGCCAAGGACTTGCACGTCAAGGTGCCGATTGTGGTGCGCATGGAAGGCACAAACGTGGAGCAGGGGCAGCAGATTCTACGAGAGAGCGGATTGAACTTTACGATCGCGGACGGCATGAAAGACGGTGCACAGAAGGTCGTCGCGCTGGCAAGAGGTGCGCGATGAGTGTCCTGGTAAACGAAAAAACGAGAGTGCTGATCCAGGGCTTCACCGGGCGTGAAGGTACGTTTCACGCCCAGCAAATGATCGAGTACGGCACCACGGTCGTCGGTGGCGTGACCCCGGGCAAAGGCGGAGGCAAGCATCTCGAGCGGCCGGTCTTCAATACCGTTGCTGACGGGGTAAAAGCAACGGGCGCCGATGCTTCGGTGATCTTTGTGCCGCCGCCGTATTCCGCTGACGCCATTCTGGAAGCGGCCGACGCGAAAATACCGTTGGTTGTCTGCATCACTGAGGGTATTCCCGCGCTGGACATGGTGCGGGTGGCGGAAGTCCTGCACGAATCGAAAACGCGGCTGATCGGGCCAAATTGCCCCGGGATTATTTCCCCCGGAAAGTGCAAGATCGGGATCATGCCAGGGCGCATTCACAAGCAGGGGAATGTCGGCGTGGTGAGCCGCAGCGGAACTTTGACCTACGAAGCGGTGCACCAGTTGACGCAACTTGGGATTGGCCAGTCTACGTGCATCGGGATTGGTGGCGATCCGATCATCGGCACCACCTTCCTGGATGCGATTAAGATGTTTCATGAGGATCCCGATACGCACGCGATTGTGCTGATCGGCGAAATCGGCGGAAACGCCGAAGAGCGGGCCGCAGAATGGATCAAAGCAATCGTCAAGAAGCCCGTCGTTGGCTTCATCGCCGGCCAAACCGCCCCTCCAGGGCGCCGCATGGGCCATGCGGGAGCCATCATCAGCGGTGGACAAGGAACCGCAAAAGATAAATATGCCGCGATGAAGGCCGCAGGAATTCATACCGTGGAAAGTCCGGCGGATTTGGGCACAACGGTCGCTGCAGTGTTGAGATAGGCCGAACGAAACGTCTTTCAAGACTTCATCATTTCACTGAGGAGAATCTCGTGGCAATGGAACGTACGTTTGCAATTATCAAGCCAGATGCGGTCCGCCGGGGGCAGCAGGGAGAAATTCTGGCGCGCATTCATACAGCGGGCTTCAGAATCGTCGCCATCAAGTCCATGCGGCTGACGAAGGAAGAGGCTGGCGGATTCTACGCCGTACACCGGCAGCGGCCGTTTTTTGGGGAACTCACGGAGTTTATGAGTTCCGGGAAAATTTTTGCGCTGGTGTTGGAGGCCGAGGGCGCCATTCTGAAGTGGCGGGACACCATGGGGGCGACGGATCCGAAGAAAGCCGCTCCAGGCACCATCCGGCACGATCTGGGAACCAGCATCGGCAACAATTGTACGCACGGGTCGGACGCTCCAGACACTGCGGCGTTTGAAATTGGCTATTTTTTCTCCGGGTTGGAGCTGATTTAAGGCGTTAACAATATCGTTATTCTCCTGGGGGCGCGGATTCCGCGCCCCCATTTTTTTGCTTCAAACGGGCGACAAGGGGAGTAGTATGGGGATGAATACTCCGTCCAGGAGGCGCCTATGTCCCGCATTCACCGTCGCCAGTTCCTTCAAACGGTCTCCTCCGTTGCCGCGGCCGCTTGGCTCACCCCGAAATTACTGGCAGCCCGATTAGCGGCACTCCCCAGTCTCGACCGGAAGTTTTCGGCCGCGGAGACCGTGACGCTAGGGCGAACGGGAATTCAAACCTCCTTGCTCGCCATGGGTACGGGCACCGTGGGAACCGGACACCACTCCCACCAAACGGCTCTCGGCATCGAAGGATTGTCGCGTTTGCTGCAGAACGGTTACAACAACGGCTTACGCTTCTTTGACACTGCCGATGCCTACGGGAGCCATGAGCACGTCGCCGACGCGCTGAAGCACGTGGATCGCAGCAAAGTGACGGTGCTTACGAAATCATGGTCGCGCACTGCCCCAGAGATGCGGGCGGACCTGGACCGGTTCCGGAAAGAACTGGGCACTGACTATTTGGACATTTTCCTGGTGCACTGCGTAACGGAAGCGGATTGGACTACGCGCTATCAAGGTGTCATGGACGTTTTGTCGGAGGCCAAGCAGAAGGGAATTATTCGCGCGCATGGTTGTTCCTGCCATTCGATTGAGGCCCTGCGGGCGGCAGCCAAGTCGCCTTGGGTCGAAGTGGACCTGGTCCGCATCAACCCCATCGGTGCGTACATGGATGGCACTCCGGAAACCGTGGTGCCGGTGATTCGCGAAATGCGCGCGGAAGGTAAGGGCATTGTCGGCATGAAAATCCTTGGCGCGGGAGACATGCGCCACAAACAGGACGAAGCGATTCGTTACGCGCTCGGCTTGGGCGTGCTAGACGCCTTCACCATCGGCGCCGAATCCATCAACGAACAAATGGATCTGACGAAGCGGATCTCCGCCGCTGCCTGAAGAAAGCGAACAATTGCAGTCGTAATGCGTGGATGCGTGGCTTGATTCCTGCGCGCATTACGCTACACTGCGCGACGATGGATCCTTTCCGCGAACTCGGCAGGACGCTCCTGGTGCTGGGCGCATTGCTCGTGCTGGTCGGTGGTTTCTTCTATTTCGGCGGCAAATTACCGTTTCGGTTGGGGCGCCTGCCGGGGGACGTAGTTCATAAAGGCGAGCACACAACCTTTTATTTTCCGATTGTCACCTGCCTGGTGCTGAGTGCGGGCCTGAGCCTGCTCTTCTGGCTGCTGTCGCGCTTCCGGCGCTGAAGTGCCGATGGCACCGCGTGGTTTGCTGCGTTAGACTCAAATCACAAGGAGGGCAGGATGAAAGGATCACCAAAAGTCATTGAGCAACTGAATAAAGCTCTGCGGGAAGAGCTCACGGCCATCAATCAGTATTTTCTGCATGCGGAAATGTGCGAAAACTGGGGCTATGAGCGGCTGTCGGAGTACATCAAGATGCAGTCGATCGGCGAAATGAATCACGCCGAATCGTTGATGGAGAGAATCCTTTTCCTCGATGGATCGCCGACAATGAAGCCGCTCGAGCTGACCGTTGGCAAGAATGTCCAGGAGATGCTGCAAAGCGATCTGGACCTCGAAGTCGGCGCTGTGAAGGATTACAACACGGCCATCCAGATTGCCGTGGCGGAGAAGGACAATGGTTCCCGGGATCTGTTCGTACAATTGCTGAAGGACGAAGAGAGTCATGTGGATTGGCTAGAGGCGCAGATCCATCAGATCAAGGAACTGGGCTACGAGCGGTATCTCACCATGCAAATGGGCGAGAACAAGAAAGAGGACTAGCTCGGGGCTCCGGCGCGTTCCTTGCCGCAAACGATTCTCTAACCCATGGACCAATTGCAATTTAATCTACAGCCGGAGCAGCGCATATTCACGGTCACGGACCTGACGGCGGGTATTCGTGATCTGCTCGCTCGCAATTTCACGGACATCACGGTGCAGGGCGAAATTTCCAATTGTCGTCCTGCAGCTTCCGGCCATATCTATT
The DNA here is from genome assembly GCA_963775865.1 of Candidatus Acidiferrales bacterium. Classification (GTDB taxonomy): domain Bacteria; phylum Acidobacteriota; class Terriglobia; order Acidiferrales; family UBA7541; genus Acidiferrum. Next base: position 334,296 of record CAVZKU010000007.1, read on the forward strand.
TCACTCTGAAAGACGATCGCGCGCAGATTCGCTGCGTTTTCTTCAAGCAACAACAACGGGGAGTGAAGTTCCGGCCCGAGGATGGTTTGAAGGTGAGCGTCCGGGGTTCGATCAGTGTTTACGAATCACGCGGCGAATACCAGGTCTACGTCGAATCCTTGGAGCCGCTGGGCCGCGGTGCGTTGCAGCTCGCATTTGAACAACTGAAGAAGCAATTGGAGTTGGAAGGTCTGTTCGATGTCGCGCGTAAAAAGCCGTTACCGCTGCTCCCCAGCCGGATCGGTCTGATCACTTCCCCAACAGGAGCAGCAGTGCGCGACGTCGTGCGCATCCTGACGCGTCGATTTCCGAACGTTCACCTGACATTGTATCCCACCCGCGTACAGGGCGAAGGATCCGCAGGCCAAATCATCGAAGCGTTGGCATACTTCAACCGCAAGCGGGCGGCGGATGTGATTTTACTGGTGAGGGGCGGCGGCTCCATCGAAGACCTATGGTCGTTCAACGAAGAGGCTGTGGCGCGCGCGATCGCCGATTCTCTCGTTCCTGTGATATGTGGCGTCGGCCACGAAACGGACTTCACCATCGCGGATTTTGCGGCCGACGTACGTGCGTCTACTCCATCCGCGGCGGCGGAATTGGTCGTGCAGACGCGGCGCGAGTTCGACAAGCACGTTGCCGATCTGCGCGACACCCTCGACAGCCTGATTCACTACCGCTTGATGCAGCTTTCGCGCCGGGTCCATGAGCTGGCCAGCCGGCGCGGATTCCGGCGTCCGCACGACTTGCTGCGGCAGAGCCGGCAGCGATCCGACGAACTGACCTCGCGCCTGGCGCTAGGCTTGCGCGCCCGGCTGGAATTTTCACGGAGGCGATTTACGAAGGCGCATCTGAAAATCTCGTCGTTTGATTTTCGGATGAAGATGGCTGCGCTGCGGCTACGGCTCGAACAGCGCAACCACGAACTGGGCCTACGTGCCGAACGGCTGTTGCGGCTAAAGCGTGAACACTGGGAACGGTTGTCTGTGCAGTTGCAGGAACGCAGTCCACTGCAGGTGCTGGAGCGCGGTTACGCGATTGCCACAGACGCTGCGGGAACTATCCTTCGCGATGCCAGCCAGATCTCCCTCGGCGCAGAGGTTAAGATTCAGCTTCGTCGCGGCCGGCTTACCACGGAAGTGAAAGACAAGAATAATTGAATTGTGGAGAAGCTCTAATCCTCTTCGTCGCCGGAAACTTTAAGGACAGCCAGAAATGCTTCCTGTGGAATGTCCACCTGGCCCACGCGCTTCATGCGGCGCTTGCCTTCTTTTTGCTTTTCGAGCAATTTGCGTTTGCGGGTGATGTCGCCGCCATAGCACTTGGCGAGAACGTTTTTGCGAATCGCGGAGACTGTTTCCCGGGCGATGACCCGGCTGCCGATGGCAGCCTGAATCGGCACTTCGAACATCTGGCGCGGGATCAGTTTTCTCAGGCGCGACACCAAATCGCGCCCCCGTTCGACCGCAAATTCGCGGTGAATGATCAGGGCCAGCGCATCCACTGGTTCGCCGCCAACGAGAAGATCCAGCTTGATCAGGTCCGATTCGACGTAGCCAGCGAGATGATAATCGAGGGAAGCATAGCCGCGCGAAACGCTTTTCAGGCGATCGTAGAAATCGAGAACGATTTCATTCAGCGGCAATTCGTACGTCAGCATTACGCGGGTTGGGGAAAGATATTCAAAATTTTTCTGCGTGCCGCGCTTGTCCTGGCAGAGCTGCAGAATGCCCCCGACGGATTCGTCGTTGGTGATGATCATGGCTTTGATGATCGGTTCTTCGATCTTTTCGATATCGCCGGGGTTCGGGAATTTGGCCGGGCTATCGACTTCGATGACTTCGCCTGTAACTCTAGTGATGCGGTAACGCACACTGGGCGCGGTGGTGATCAGGTTCAAGCCAAACTCTCGCTCCAATCGCTCCTGGACGATCTCCAGATGCAGCAATCCGAGGAAGCCGCAACGAAAGCCAAAGCCCAGAGCAACGGAATTTTCCGGTTCGTAAAAAAAGGCGGCATCATTTAGCTGAAGCTTGCCTAGAGCGTCGCGCAGCGGTTCGTATTCATCGGCAAGCACGGGAAAAATTCCGGCGAAGACCATGGGCTTGATGGCTTCGAAACCAGACAACGCCGGTGCAGGGCGCGCAGCCTCTGTCACGGTATCGCCCATGCGCGCATCCGCTACTCGTTTTATGTTGGCGACAATGAAGCCGACGTCGCCAGCTTCGAGTTCATCGAGCGCAATCGGCTTCGGCGTAAGCGTCCCGAGTTGTTCCACCTCGTAGACCTCGTTCGTGGCCACCAGCCGAATCTTCATGTGCCTAGTGATGCGTCCTTCCATCACGCGTACGAGTACCACGGCGCCACGATAAATGTCGAACCAAGAGTCAAACACCAGCGCCTGAAACGGATTCTCCGCGCTGCCCTTTGGCGGTGGAATGCGATGGACGATGGCTTCAAGCACATCTTCCACCCCAATGCCGCTTTTCGCGCTGATCATGAGCGCATCGGCCGCGGGAATCGCCAGCACATTTTCAATCTGCTCTTTGACGAAATCGGGCTGGGCGGCAGGCAAATCAATTTTGTTGATCACGGGCAGAATCGTAAGGTTGTGCGACGCGGCAAGAAAGGTGTTGGCCACGGTTTGCGCTTCCACGCCCTGGCTGGCATCGACAACCAACAGAGCCCCTTCGCACGCGGAAAGCGCGCGGGAAACTTCATAGGAAAAGTCGACGTGGCCGGGAGTGTCAATCAGGTTCAGCCGATAGGTGTTGCCGTCTTTGGCCGTGTAATGCAGGCGAATGCTTTTGGCTTTGATGGTGATGCCGCGTTCGCGCTCCAAGTCCATGGAGTCCAGCACCTGCTCGTGCATCTCGCGCTGAGAAAGCGCCCCGGTCATCTCCAGCAGTCGATCGGCAAGCGTGGATTTGCCGTGATCGATGTGCGCGATGATGCAGAAATTTCGTATGAACTTCGGGTCCATTCGCTTTCCGTTCCGCCAGGATTTACCTGAGGGTGTGCGTTGAGTGTACGACGGCCCGCACTTCGCTGAGGCGGAGCATGCTACCCAGTCGAAACCATGCCGTGTGAACCTCTAGTTTGCCATAAGTGACAGAAGCCGTCAGCCCAGGTGAAAGAACCGGGAAAGCGCGGTGTGTTCCACTTGCTCGACACAGCACCGTGTTTGCAGTGTGGTTTGGCCGCCTTTGCGCCGCGGTATATAGTGGAGGTTGGTTCGAACCACCCGCGAACCGGTCAATTCCAACAACGAAGAAGCACCAGAGGCTCAAGCTGGCAGATGGCCGCAGACGTCAATAAGAATCTGGAGCGCGCGAAGAAATTCCTCGAGAAGAACCGGTTCGAGGACGCTATCGAAGCCTATCTCGCAGTCATTCAGGAATCGCCCCAGAACGTGGAAGCCGCACAAATGCTGGGCGATCTCTACACCCGGCTGGATCATCCGGATCGCGCGGCCGTGTACTATGGGCACTTGTTCGAACTGCTGGTCGACCCGCGCGACGAATCCAAAGCCATGGCGATTTACAATCGCTTTCTGCGAAATTCGCTGACGCCGCAACCACCGGAGCGCATCGCCCGCTACGCGTTCCTGCAGCAAAAGCAGAATCACCCCGAAGAAGCCATCGACCAATACATTAAGGCCGCGGAACTGTTCAGCCAGGCGAATCGCATGGAAGACGCGCTGTTTTGCTGGGAGCGCACGGCACAGTTGGAACCGGAGAACCTCAATCGGCAATTGAAAGTGGCGGAAACCGCGTCCCAATTGGGGAAAAACGCGTTGGCCGCCCGGTCGTTCTTGCGCGCGGGAACCTTGGCGACGGCTGGCGGTTCACCCCAGGAAGCCATGAAGCTTCTGGGACGCGCCTACGCCTTGGCCCCGCGCGAACGCGGTGTAGCTCTCTTGTATGCGGAAGCCAAGCTGCGCAACGGCGAAGCCGCGGAGGCAGCAGCGCTGCTGGAACCCTTTGCGCCAAATGAAAACGATGCCGCATTCCTGGAGACCTTCGCGGATGCTCTACACCAAGCCGGGCAATTGGACCGAGCACGAGGCATCCTCGAGAAGCTTTTGCGGGAAAAAAACGAGGGCACCACGCGGTTGTTCGCGCTAGCGGATGCCTTTGCGGACGCGGGGCAGGATAACAAGACGGTGGAAATCCTGCTGACGCTGAAACGCAGAATGTTCGCCGACAAGAAGCAGACCGAGTTTACGACGCAAGTGGAAGAACTTGGCGCCAAGCATCCGGAATCTTTGCCGTTCCTGGAATTCTGGGCTGCGTTATACAACGAACTGAATCGGGAATCGCAATATTTCGAAGTGCTCATCCGCCTGTTTGATGCCAACTACAATTCCGGAAGCTTTGCGAAGTCCAGTGAGGTGCTGGAACGCCTCGTGGACATTGATTCCTACGACTACCGCAATCAGGAACGGCTGGAAAAACTGCGTGGGCGCGTTGACGAAGCCTTTCTGCGAAGAATCGCGGGGCGCATGGCCAAGACGGCAAGCATGACGCAGAACCACTCGACTCCTCCGAAGACCGCGGCCAGTCGGGAACTTGCGCCGGAAACTCCCGTGACCGAAGAAGGGAAAAAGCAGCAGGCGCTAGAAGACTTGATCGTGCAGACGGAAATTTTCTTGCAGTATTCGCTGCAAAGCAAAGCGGTCGAGCGGCTGCAGAAAATCGCTTCGATGTTTCCGGGCGAAGAGGAACGCAACCCGCGGCTGCAATCCCTGTATCAAATGGCGAACTGGTGGCCAAAGGCGCAGCCAAAACCGGAAGCGCCCAGGAAAGTGCCCAGCGTGCCGACGGTCGAGGCACAGCCGACCCCTCCCACGGGACGCACTGGAACCTACACGGCCGACACGCTACGGGATCTGACCAAGATTTCAGAGATCAATCAGAAAACCTTCCGCCAGCAGACCCCTCGAGCGATGCTAAATACCACGGTCAACGAGGTCGGCACGTACTTAAAAGCCGCACGGACCATGGCGGTGATCGGCGCGCCAGGTCGGCCACCGGAAATGGCAGCGGAGTATTGTGCTCCGGGCCTGAAACCTGCTCCGGGCTCGCAAGTTGTGCTGCTCCTAGCGCAAATGGAAAAGGCCGTGCCGGATGAACTGGGCGGAATGGTGGTCGACGCGACCGAAGGCTCCATTCTCTCCGAATTAGGTTTGGAAACAGCGTTGGGCGTGACGCTGACGGACAAAGAGACCCAGACACCCGCAGCCATGCTGATTGTGGGACAAGCCACTCCGCATAAGTGGAAACCGAATCAGACCTATTTCCTTCAAGCGATTGGCGACCAGATGATGATGAGCGTCAGCCACACGCGGCTGCGAACGCTGGTCCGTCGCATGGGGGTTTCCGATGATCGAACCGGATTGCTGAGCCGTAGCTCCTATGTCGGCTGTTTGCTGACAGAGGCGGATCGTGCGCGCACGCAAGGCACCACGCTTTCCCTGGCAATTCTGCAAATCGATCGCGGTTCGGAAATGTTACGGCAACAAGGAGAGGGGCCGCTCGAGAAATTCCTGGAACAACTGGCGCGTTCTCTACAGCCGATGGTCCGCCAGAATGACATGGCCGTGAAATACACTTCCTGGGCGTTGGCGTTCATTCTGCCGGACACGACCACTTCCGGCGCCCAAAATCTCGTGGAGAAACTTCGGCGCGCCGCGGCCGGGGTACGCCCTCCATGGGATTCCACGCAAATTACGTTGAGTGCGGGAATCGTTGAGGCGGCGGCCCGGCAAGATTATGAGAGCGAAGACATCGTGACGGACTTGATCAATCGCGCGGAATTTACCATCGAAGAAGCACGTAAACTCGGCGGTGACACCGTTGTGGTGGCGGATGCGGCCAAACAGTGAAGCCTCTTCTGACATAGAATTACTGCAGCGCGACTTTCCCTGGGCATTTCGCATCTAACTCCAGGTTTCAGATAAGCGAGGCCACTATGTTTCCGACAGACGTCGTAATTCTTGCGGGTGCGCGCACACCAATGGTGCGTTACACGGGAGTCTTCTCTGAAGTATCCGCGATTGAACTGGGAGCGCACGCCGCGAAGGCCGCAGTAGAACGTTCCGGTGCCGATCCCGCTGAATTTGACCATGTGGTTTTTGGAAATGTACTGCAGACCAGTTCCGACGCGATTTACGGCGCACGGCATGTCGGTCTAAAAGCCGGATTAAAAGTGGAAACGCCGGCGGTGACCGTCAATCGCTTGTGCGGCTCCGGGATTGAAGCCATCGCGCAGGCGGCTCAGAGATTGTTGCTGGGAGAAGCAAACATGGTCGTCGCGGGCGGCATGGAGAACATGACGCAAGCCCCATTTGTGATTCGTGGGGCCCGAACGGGCTTGAAGCTTGGCGGTGGTGCGCTGGAAGATTTTTTGTTTGTGGGACTGACGGATTCTTACTGCGGATTGCCGATGGCCGTGACCGCGGAAAAACTGGCCGCGCAGACGGGAATCATGCGAGTGGATGCAGACGCCTACGCGCTGCGCAGCCAGCAGGCAGCGGACGCTGCGGCGAAGGCAGGCGTATTCAAGGAAGAAATCGTGCCAGTCGAAGTAAAACAAGGAAGAAAGTCGATTCTGGTCAGCGAAGACGACCACCGGCGTCCCGAAACAACGTTGGAGACGCTTGCAAAATTGCCGCCATCGTTTCAGAAAGACGGAATCGTAACCGCCGGGAACGCTAGTGGCATCGTGGACGGCGCCGCCGCCGTTGTCGTGACGCGGGAAAAGACCGCAAGAGAGAGAGGGCTGAAACCGCTCGGCAGAATAGCTTCCTGGGCGACTGTGGGTGTGGATCCGTCCATCATGGGAATTGGGCCCGTGCCTTCTACTCGCAAGGCGCTGCAGTTGGCAGGATTGAAACTCGAGCAGATCGATCGCGTGGAGGTGAATGAAGCGTTTGCCGCGCAATACCTCGCAGTGGAAAAAGAGCTGGGCCTGCCACGAGAGAAAACCAATGTAAACGGCGGTGCCATCGCCCTCGGCCACCCGCTGGCCGCTTCCGGCACTCGACTGGTGATCACAGTGCTGAACGAACTGCGTCGCAAGGGCCTGAAATACGGGCTGGCCACAGCCTGCATTGGTGGTGGCCAGGGAATTGCGATGATCGTGGAAGCGCTGGGAAACTGACAAGGTGATTCGCGCTGACTTCAAGAAGTTGCCGAGTCCGATCCAGCCCATGAATTGCCCGTCTTTGGTACACTTTGACGGGTAGTAGTCTCCCGCCGGATTCAAAAGGTTCTACTGACGTGAGGAAATGAGGATGGCGATTCATAAAGTTGGCGTCGTGGGGTGTGGATTGATGGGCTCGGGAATCGCGCAAGTATGCGCGCAGGCCGGGTTCGACACCGTTGTGCGAGAAGTGAGCACGGAACTTATAGAAAAGGGCCTGAAGGGAATTGAGAAGAACCTCGCGCGCCTGGTGGAAAAGGGAACGATTACCGAGCAGGCGAAGGGCGAAATCCGTAGTCGCTTGAAGGGCGTCACTTCGCTGGAGGAACTAAAGGATTGCGACCTGATCGTCGAGGCGATCATCGAGCAACTACCGGCGAAACGTGAACTATTTTCCGCACTGGATGCCCTGTGCCCCGCGCACACCATTTTTGCCAGCAACACATCTTCGCTGACCATTACCGAAATTGCAGCGGTGACCAAGAGGCCACAGCGCTTTGTCGGGCTGCACTTTTTTAATCCTGTTCCAGTGATGAAGCTGGTGGAAGTGGTCAGGACCATCGCCACGGATCCAGCGGTCTATGAAGAAATGGTGAGTTTCGGTGCGAAACTCGGGAAGACTCCCGTACGCGCGCAGGATAGTGGCGGCTTCATTGTGAACCGCTTGTTGGTGCCCTACCTGCTCGATGCCATTCGCGCACTCGAAGAAGGCGTCGGATCGCTCGTGGATATCGACAACTCCATGAAACTGGGATGCGGCTACCCGATGGGACCATTTACTCTCCTGGATTTTGTGGGTCTGGACACGACGTATTACATTGCTCAGATCATGTTCGATGAATTTAAGGAAAAACGCTTTGCTGCGCCCCCCTTGTTGAAGCGCATGGTTCTGGCAGGCTGGCATGGCAAGAAGAGTGGGCGAGGATTTTATGACTATGCGGATCCAGCCAATCCGAAACCAATGAGTTTGTGAGGACCTGAATATGTCCTATGAAAATTTGCTGTATGAAAAAAAGGATGGCATCGCTTATATCACGATTAACCGTCCCAAAGTGTTGAACGCGCTCAACCGCAAAACGGTGGAAGAGTTGCACGAGGTACTTCTGGACGCACGGGATGATGCGGCTGTGCGCGTGTTGATTTTGACCGGTTCGGGAGAGAAGTCGTTTGTGGCTGGGGCGGACATCAATGAACTGGCGCAGCAGACACCGGTCAATGGCAAAGAATTCTCGCTGTTTGGCCAGAGCGTATTTCATTTGCTGGAGACCATAGGCAAGCCCTCAATTTGTGCGATTAATGGATTTGCTCTTGGCGGGGGATGCGAGTTGGCCCTGTGTTGCTCGATTCGTTTGGCCAGCAAGACGGCAAAGTTGGGGCAGCCCGAAGTAAGTCTGGGAATCCTACCGGGTTATGGCGGCTCGCAACGCTTGGCGCGCCTTTGTGGCAAGGGCATGGCTCATGAACTCTGCTTGACAGGGGAAAAGATCACGGCAGAAGAGGCGCAGCGCATCGGCCTGGTCAACCACGTGTATGAGTCTGCGGAATTGTTGCTCGCCGCGGAATCGATGGCTAGGAAGATCATCGAAAAAGCGCCGTTGGCGGTGAAATACTGCATGGAAGCGATCGAACGAGGCGTGGAAATGTCCTTGGAAGAGGGGCTTTTTCTGGAAGCAACCTTGTTTGGTCTTTGCTGTGCCACCGAAGACATGCGCGAAGGGACAAAGGCGTTTCTGGAAAAACGGATGGCGCAATTTAACGGAAAATGAGCGCTTGAATGGCAGAGAAACTCCAACCCGAAAAGATCGATGGCGGAATGAACGCGGCGGGTTTGCGCTTCGGCATCGTAGTCAGCCGTTTCAATGGTTTTATTACCGAACGACTATTGCAAGGCGCGGTGGACGCTTTGGAGCGCGCCGGAGCGGCGAGCAAGGATGTGAGTGTCGTGCACGTGCCAGGATCGTTTGAATTGCCGCTGACGGCGAAGAAGCTTGCGGAAACTGGAAGGTATGAGGCCATTATCGCGATTGGATGTGTCCTGCGCGGCGAGACCGCGCATTATGACTGCGTCTGCTCCGAAACTTCGCGCGGCTTGCAACTGGCACAAATGGATACCGGAGTGCCGATCATGTTCTGTGTTCTGACTTGCGATACCCTCGAACAAGCTATCGGCCGCGCGGGCCTGAAGGACGGCAACAAGGGATTCGAAGCGGGACTAGGCGCCGTGGAAATGGCACACCTGTCACAGAAACTGCGCGGTGGCCGGAAGCCATCTCCCTCCCGTAAGGGGCATCGTAAATAACGTGGCCCTCCGCACAAAATCGCGCGAATTTGCCATGCAGATGCTGTTTCAGTGGGATATGAGCCAGCAGGATCCTACAAGGCTGGAGACCACTTTCTGGAAAAGCGCTAAGGCCGCGGCGCAGACCCGCACCTTCGCGAATCAGTTGTTTGAGGGGGCCTCACACGACGCCAAAGAACTGGACCAGATCATTGCGAAGCATGCAGCCAACTGGCGGCTCGAACGAATTTCCGCGATTGACCGCGCCATCTTGCGCCTGGCAATGCACGAAATGCGGGCCACCGACACACCTGCGAAAGTTGTCATCAATGAAGCTGTCGATTTAGCCAAGAAGTTTTCTTCAGAAGAAGCCGGCGGGTTCGTGAATGGAATTCTTGACACGTACCGCAAAACCCTGAACGTTGAATAATTCCCGCGCTGCACCGCTCAGGTGCGGATCACGCCTTCAAAAACCTTTACTGCTGCGCCGCTCACTCGTGGCGTGAGCTTTTTGCCCGATTGGGTAACCTCCACCTCGATTTGACTGGGTCGTCCCATCTCGACGCCTTGGGTGAGATGCAACGTGTGACCTGCGCCCAATTGGCCGTGCTTGACGAGGTACGCGCCGAGCGAGCCAGCCGCGGAACCTGTGGCAGCATCCTCATAAAGTTCCCAAGGCATCATTCCCCGAGCCCAGGCGCTGTGGTTTGTGCTCATGGTGAAGCAATAGGCTAATGCCGCTTCTTTCCCGAGCAGGCGCGCCAATTTCACCATATTCATTTGAATTTTGCCCAATGCGGCGCGATTTTTCAGCGGCACCATCAAATTATAAATTCCCGTGGAGACGAACTCCGGCTCGAGATGAGCGTCCAAATCTTTTGCAGAAAGTCCCAGAGCCGCCGCGAGTTTCTTTTTGTCGACTTTCGAAGGCTTGAATGAAGCTTCCTTCTGAGTCATGGTCACACGTTGCGGCCGCCCATCCTTGAATCGAATCTCCACAGGAAGAATGCCCGCGCCGGTCTGCTGCAGAACGTGGACCCCTCCTTCCTGAGCAGGAACAACACCGAGCTCTGCAAGTAAGAACCAAGTCCCGATGACAGGATGCCCGGCCAGTTTCAATTCTTGCTTGGTTGTAAAAATGCGCAAGCGCGCCAGCGCTCGATCTTCGGTAGGTTTCTGCACGAACACCGTTTCGGACAGATTCATTTCCCGCGCGATGGCCAGCATCTGGTCGGCAGTAAGTCCGTCGCCATCGGTGATGACGGCAAGGGGATTGCCCTGGAACCGCGTGGTAGTAAAGACATCGAGGGTGTAGAAGCGATGATCCATGGTGATGCCGTTCCTGTTCGCAGAGACGCGAGGCTTGCAATCAAATCCGCTCGAGCTGGTGAACAGTCCTTTCGTTGGTGATATTTCCCGTGTTCAGCGTAGTCTTCGGTTCCAGCAACACCAGATGAACCTCTTCGTCCGCCACGGGCTGGTGCTCCACCCCGTGCGGCACGATGAATAAATTCTCCTCCGCGGACGACTGCTTCGTGGTCGCGAAAGCGCATGCGCAGCGTAACCTTAACGACCAGGAAAAGCTCATCCTCGTTGTCGTGGTGATGCCAGACAAACTCGCCCTTCAGTTTAACCGCTTTCACCGCGAAATCGTTCAGCTCGCCGATCATGCGAGGATTCCAGTAGTCCTGAAACTTGCTGAATTTGTCCGCCAAGTTGACCGTCTTCATGCCCTTCTCTTACAACTCTTGAATCGCCGTGACCGTGGCACGCAGAACTTTCTGTGTGGTGGCCGCTTTGCTGGTCTCGACGTAAATACGCAACAGGTTTTCCGTACCGGAAGCGCGCACCATCACCCAACCAATTTCGCCGAGGTAAACCTTGATGCCGTCCAGGTTCTCCCGACGGCGGATGGGCCACTCCTGAAACTGTTTCAGCTTTTCGTTGGAAAAGTAGTCGATGGCTTTTTGTTTTTGCGCCGGTTTGACGTCCAGATCGACGCGTCCGTAGTGGAATTCGCCGAATTCCTCGTGGAATACTCCCAGCAACTCGCCCAGAGTCTTGCCATGCCAGGCCATGAGTTCCGCCAGGAGCAGCGCGGATACCGTGGCGTCGCGTTCAGGCAAGTAAAGACTGGTGCCGATGCCGCCGCTCTCTTCGCCGCCGATCAGGATGTTCCGCTCCAGCATGAGCTCGCAAATATATTTAAATCCGATAGGCACTTCGTGAAGCTTGCGGCTGTATTTGGATGCGAGTGCATCGATGAGTTTTGTTACGGAAAATGTTTTGGCAATATCCCCGGGGAGCTTGCGCGTGCCAATCAGATGCCAAACGAGAAGGGCAAAAATCTGGTGTGGATTGATGAAGGTGCCGTCGCGATCAATGGCACCGATGCGATCCCCATCGCCGTCCGCGGCGAAGCCCGCATCAAAGTTCCCCGCCAGAACCGCTTTACGCAAGGCCTCAATGTGGGGTTCGATGGGTTCGGGATGAACGCCCCCAAACCGCGGGTCGCGAGTACCGCGAATTTCCTCGCAGGCGATTCCGTTTCGCGCAAAAAGTTGCTGCAGCAATCCAGCGGCGGAGCCGTGCATAGGGTCCACGACGAAGCGGAATTTCGCGCTGCGCAGACGCTTCCAATCAACAAGTTTTTCGATGGTGTCGAGATAGGGCGCCCTGGGATCCAGCGCGTGGATCAAGTCCCTTCGTGGCGGCAACGGAGGCGCACCGTTGGACTGCACCGCCGCTAACTCACTTTCGATTTGCGCCACGATGGCCGGCAAGGCGCTGCTGCCATAACTCGCTTTGTACTTGATACCGTTCCAGGAATAGGGATTATGGCTCGCGGTCACAACAATTCCACCGGCAGCGTTGCGCTGGCGCACAAGAAGGGAAATGGCCGGTGTGGGGCACGGCTTGTCGGCCAGCCAAACCGGTGTGCCCGTGGCGCTGATGACTTCGGCAAGCTCGGCCGCCACGCTGTCCGAGGTGTAACGGTGATCGTAGCCGATCAGCACGCCTTTGCGCGGATCTTCTGCGCGCACCACATAACGCGCAATGGCGGCCACCACAATGCGCGCGTTGGCAGAAGTAAAATCCTCTCCGATAATGCCGCGCCAGCCGTCGGTCCCAAACTTAATCGTGTTCATGCCATGTGAGTATACGCGAAGCCCGGAACCCGCCAAAGAGTGAGACGTGCCCTCGGGATCACGCCCATTTGGACGTGCTTTGCAGTTCTACAACAGCTTCGTCAGTTTGCGTTGTTCGAGGGACTTTACGATTTTGCCGATGTCCTGCGCGCGGTCCCGTGGGCAAATCAGAAGTGCGTCCGCCGTTTCGACGACGACCAGATCGCGAACGCCGACAGCGGCGACAAACTTCAGAGGACTCCAGAAGAAATTGCCCTCGGCATCCAACGTTTGTCCCGGCCCGGCCAGAATGTTTTCACCCGCGCGTTTTGCAAGCAATTCGTAAACCGCGGCCCAAGAGCCGATATCGCTCCAGCCCACCTCTGCCGGAATCACAAAAACCTGTCCGGTTTCGTTCGAGGCGCTCGCACCCGCAGCCTTCTCCAGGATGGCGTAATCCACCGAGATGTTTTCCAACTTAGGATAGATTTTCTTTAATTGCGATTCGTAGCTTCGCTTTCCGATATGCGTAGAAAGCACGTCCGTCGCCTCATGCGTTTTCGGAAGAAACTGCCGGAGTGCCTCCAGATACGTCGATACACGCCAGAAAAACATTCCCGCATTCCATTGATACATTCCCGAGGCGACATACTCCTTGGCGATCGCGAGATCCGGCTTTTCCGTGAAACGGCGAACGCGGAATACAGGAAATCCCTCGACGGAGAAAGGGGGTTCCGTGCGTTCGATATAACCGTATCCGGTCTCAGGACGCGTGGGTGGAACTCCCAACACCACCATGCGACCTTCACTGCGGGCGACATCCAGGGCAGCTTTCGCAATTTGCCGGTAACGTCCCGGCTCCGCGATGTAATGGTCCGCAGGCAAAACAGCCATCAAGGCGTCGCCCTTGGCGGCATGGCGAATGTGGATGGCGGCGAGGGCAATCGCCGCGGCGGTGTTCCGCCCCAACGGCTCCGTCAGAACTCTCTTGCGGGCCGGGATTGGCACCTGCCTGCGAAGTGCAGCAGCCTGTTCCGCGTTGGTCACAGACCAAATACGGTCCGCTGGGATCAAGGGCCGCCAGCGTTCCACTGTCTGCTGCAACATCGTGTGCTTGCCAACAATGTTGATCAATTGTTTGGGAGTGCGCGTACGGCTGCGCGGCCAGAAGCGCGTACCACGTCCCCCAGCAAGGATGACGGCATGCGCGTTGAGTTTTTTCTCGGGCATAAGCATCACACCATCAAAATACGTGAGATGGCTTGCGGTTCAAATCCCTGGCGCTGCAACTGCTGAAAAAGGGAATCCTTATCCGGCACAGTCACGCGCAAGAGGGAGGTCGCTTCTCTCGGGTGGAGCAACGTGATGGGCAGCGCCGCCGGCAAGAACCAGGCTTGTCCCGGAAGGTAAGGAAAAGAGGACTCCGCATCATGCAATTCCCCTCTTCCCGACAGAATGATGATCAGTTGAAATTCGGAGTTGTCGCCCTCAATAGGAGTTGTTCGATCGCAGTCCCAGCGCTCCGTGGCGAAGAACTCGCACGCGGCCAGCAAGTACTTGCTCGCATCCGGCGAGTGCAGCGGCAGAGGCTGAATTTTTCCACTGCGCAGTCCGTGGAAACGAGTGACCTCAAGCGCTTTCTCCAGATGCAACTCGCGGGCTTTTCCCGCAGCATCGACGCGGCCATAATCGTATACCCGGTAGGTCAAATCCGAGTACTCTTGAATCTCACATACGATCATGCCCGGTAGAATGGCATGTTGGGTTCCCGCTTCGATGAAATAAGTTTCTCCGGCTTGCACGGCGTAGCGCACAAACAGATCTTCCACGGTCTTATTCGCGATGCCCCGGAGAAAGTCCTCGCGGGTAACGCCGGGCTTCAGTCCGATCAGCAACTCCGCGCCAGGCTCGGCGCTGATAATGTGCCACATCTCTGTTTTCCCGCGCCCTCCCGCGGCCTGCTCAAACTGACGCGCAAAGGCATCATCTGGATGCACCTGGATGGACAGCTTGTCCGTAGGAAAAAGAAACTTTGCAAGTAGCGGGAATTCCTTATATGCGCCAGATCGTGTGCCTCGCCATTCCGTCGGCATTGCCCGCCAGCTGTCGCCCAGTGATTTTCCCGCAAACGGACCATTGGCCACGCGGGAATCCCGCGCGGTCAACCATGCCTCGCCAATCGGTTCCGACAGGTTGGCTTTCTCCGGGAAGAGTGGCGCGAGCGACCGGGTTCCCCACGGTCGCGGACTAAAGAATGGGTCAATGCGTGTTAGAACAGGTTCGGGCACGATCAGAACGCAGCTTCAGCACGAGTAAAGAACTTGTTCAACCGCCGGAGTCCTTCCTCAATCCTTTCTATGGAAGTGGCGTAAGACAACCGCAGAAAACCGGGAGCGCCGAAGGCTTCCCCTGGCACCAAGGCTACATGGGCTTTCTCCAGGAGTTCCTTCGCCAACTCCGTGCAGCTTTTTGTATGGGCGCACGGGCCCTGGAGGTGAGCCGAAACATCCGGGAATGCATAAAATGCTCCGCCGGGCCATTCACACTTGACTCCGGCGATCTCCCGCAAGCCTTCCACAATACGTTTTCTCCGTTTCGTATACTCGGCGAGCATGGGTGGAACCGTCTCCATCGAGCCGCGCATCCCCTCCAGGGCCGCATACTGCGCTATGGATGTCGGATTCGAGGTCGACTGGCTTTGCATCTTGATGATCGCCTGAATCAACGGCTCGGGGCCAAGCGTGTAACCGATACGCCATCCTGTCATCGCAAAGGTCTTTGAAACCGAGCCGATGATAATCACGCGCTCCTTGGAGTCTTTTGCGCTCGCAATCGAGAAAGGTTTGTGCGGCTCATAAACAAAGTGCGAATAGCATTCATCGCCCAGCAGCCAGATATTATGTTTCTTGCAGACAGCCAGAATGCGCTCGTATTCCTCGCCATCGACCACGCCTCCCGTGGGATTGCTCGGGGAGTTGACGATGACCATTTTCGTTTTCGGCGTGATGGCCTTTTCTATCGCCGCGGCCTTGGCGCTGAATCCGTCTTCCTGGCGTGTTTGAACAATGACCGGGGTGCCACCCGCATACTTGATGATGTCCGGAAAGCTGACCCAGTACGGTGCTGGCAGGACCACTTCATCGCCGTTCTGAACGAGCACGCACATGGTGTTGAAGATGGCGTGCTTTCCGCCGACATTGACGACGCATTCCTTCGGGTTGTAGCTCGAACCCAGTTCCCGTTTGTGCCACATGGCAATCGCTTCACGCAGCGGCATGATTCCGCCCGTCGGCGTGTACTTCGTGCGGTTCTCCTCGATTGCCCGGATTGCCGCTTTCTTGATATGGTCCGGCGTTGGAAAGTCTGGCTCGCCAGGGCCGAAGTCGGCAATATCCACGCCCTTGGCCCTTAACTGTTCAGCGGCACTGATGACGACGGCGGTCGGCGATACCTGAATCCGGTTAATGCGATTGGTTAGTTCCACAACCTCTCCTTGGAGCAAGGGGGATTGACAAAAGTACAGTGTTCAAGAAATCGCGAAGAATTTCAATGCGGATTCGAAATCCATTAGCACTCGAGACAATTTGCCAGGTAAACTCTGACTTCAAGAAATTTTCGATCGCAATCGCTGCTCGACCACCGGCGGCACCAAGCCTGTCAGCGGACCACCCAGATGCGCGATCTCCCGGACCAACTTTGCACTCAGGTAGCTGTAGCTTTCCCCCGGCAACATAAACACGGTTTCCAGCCGCGGTTCCAGCTTGCGGTTCATCAGGGCCATTTGCAGTTCGTATTCATAATCGGAAATGGCACGGATGCCCCGCAAGATAACGCCTGCCCCGCGTTTGCGGGCATACTCCACCAGCAAGCCATCAAAAATGTCCACTTCGACCGCTTCCCACTGTTTCGTGACTTCCCGCAGCATCTCCACGCGTTCTGCCAGCGAAAAAAGTGGCTCTTTCTCCATGTTTCTCAAAACAGCCACGATCAAGTGATCAAACATCTTTTCCCCACGGCCGATCAGATCCAGATGCCCGTTGGTCACGGGATCAAAAGAGCCGGGATAAATTGCTACGGAAGTCTTCATGATGGATTTGTGGGAATCTCCGCGGCTCATTCTAACTCAAAAAGGGAAGGCGCGGGCGAAGTTCCCTCCTCGCACAATCTGGAACACGGAAAACTATTGTGCGATGTTGGAAAAATGTGCCACTCTCAGCTGTTCCGAGTTGTAACGATTTAATGGCGGAACTTTGGTGTGGGTACCTCCGGAGGCGAATTCCATGGACCAGGTTGTTCACAAGAAAAAGGTGTACATACTTATGTTCCTTTCGCTCCTGGTAGCCAGCATGTCCGCACATGCGCAGTCGTCGTCTGATTTGAATGTAATGCCGCTGCCGGCCAAGGTGCAGATGGGTGGTGGTTCGCTCAAAATCGATGGCGGATTTACTCTGGCTCTTGCGGGATATCGCGAAGCGCGATTAGACCGGGCAGGCCAACGGTTCCTGACAACCCTTAACCACGAAACGGGAATCGTGTTTGTGCATGGCGAGGTGGATCCGGCGAAAGCAAAACTGGTGGTGACCTCGGATCATGAGAGTAAGCCCGTACAGGAATTGGGCGAGGATGAGTCCTACACCCTCGACGTCACTCCTGCCGGTGCAAAGCTTCATGCTGCCAATCCTCTGGGCGTATTGCGCGGCTTGCAGACCTTCCTGCAATTGGTTTCCGTCACTGCGGATGGATTCGCCGTGCCGGCTCTCAGCATCCAGGATCAGCCCCGATTCCCATGGCGCGGCCTGATGATCGACGTGGCGCGGCATTTCATCCCGCTGCCTGTTTTGAAGCGTAATTTGGACGGAATGGAAGCCGTAAAGTTGAATGTGTTCCACTGGCACCTCTCGGACAATGAAGGCTTCCGCGTCGAGAGCCGCAAATTCCCGAAGCTGCAGGGAGAGGGTTCTGACGGTCAGTTTTACACACAAGATGAAATTCGCGATCTGATCGCCTATGCGCGCGACCGCGGAATTCGCGTTGTCCCTGAGTTCGATATGCCCGGCCACAGCACTGCCTGGTTTGTGGGTTACCCCGAACTTGCTAGTGGCTCAGGCCCCTATCAACTGGAACGCAAGTGGGGCGTGTTCGATCCCGCGATGGATCCCACAAACGGAAAAGCTTACAAGTTTCTGAATGAATTTCTGGCGGAAATGGCCAAGCTCTTTCCCGATCAATATCTGCACATCGGCGGCGATGAAGTGAACGGCAAAGAATGGGATTCCAATCCCAAGATCCAGGCCTTCATGAAAGCTCACGACATCAAAAATAACGAAGGGCTGCAAGCTTATTTCAGCCAGCATGTTCAGGAACTGGTGGTCAAACACGGCAAGACGCCGATCGGTTGGGATGAAATCCTGGTGCCGGGAGTGTCCAAGAACATCGTCATTCATTCCTGGCGAGGAGCAGATTCCCTAGCAGCGGCGGCCAAGCAAGGTTACCGCAGCATTCTCTCGAACGGCTACTACATTGATCTGGGCTGGAGCGCTACGCGGCACTATGCGGTCGATCCATTGGGTGGAGCAGCCGCGACGCTCACGCCAGAGGAAAAGGCGCGCGTATTAGGTGGCGAGGCCACCATGTGGTCGGAATATGTCAATTGGGAAAATATCGACTCGCGGATTTGGCCGCGCATGGCTGCAATCGCCGAGCGCTTCTGGTCCCCGCAAAGCACCACTGATGTCCCTTCCATGTACTTCCGTATGGAAGCGGAAAGCACCCGATTGGAATGGCTGGAATTGACGCACCGCTCTTATCAGCGACCGATGGTGGAGCGCATGGCGGGTTCCGCGCCTGCCAGCCAAGTCGGTGCGCTTCTTGCCCTGGCGGAAGCGCTGGAACCGGTCAAGGATTACAACCGCGAAAGCACCCCGGGCGAAGAACCGACTAGCCTGAAACCCCTGAATCGCATGGTGGACGCGGTGCACCCGGAAAGTGAAGTTTCTCGCCAGTTCTCTGTGGCCGTAGACCAATTTGTCGTGGCCTCCTGCCAGGACGCTGCTCGGGCCGCTGCTTTGCGTGCGCAACTTTCGCGATGGGCGGCCATCGACGGCCAAGTGCAGCCACTCACGCAAACCTCCGTTTTGGCAGAGAACGCTGCTCCAGCTTCCGCAGCGTTTTCCCAGGCAGCGGAACTGGCGCTAACCGCCATGGATCGCATCGCGCAGGGATTGCCGCTACCCGATGCCCTGAAGAAACTCCAGTCCGACTCGCTGGCGGCGTTTGAGACCCAGGCTCACAAGTCTCAGTTGACAATTCCCACGCTCGCGGCGTTTCAGAAACTGATCGATGTCTCGGGCACGGGAGGCCCTTGTACCGCCTCCAAATAGAATTCCCGGCAAACCTTCGCCGTGCGTTGCTGACTCGCTGCGACTAGGCTGATTTCAGGGGTTGTGGCAGAGGCCTTCACCTGAATCGCGAAACGTTTTCCCCGCTTGCGGGACAAATTCCCATTTGAATTTGCCGGGAGAAAGCGTGAGCTTTAGAACGCCAAATGTGTCCGAATTGCGCACCTCGCTGTTCTCCTGCGCGAATCCCAGAAAGGTGTGACTTCTTCCCCCCGTTCCGACCGTAATCTGGCGGATTCCATGCTCCGGGTCAGTGTGTCCCTCGGGGTCCTGCGGCGCAAACCGCTCGTATGAATGCTCGTGACCAGCAAGAATCAAGTCGGCATGTGCCGCGTAGAGGTCCCGCCAGAAGGGGCGCAACTCCACGTGTCGGGAGTGCTTCGCAGAGAGCCCGCTGCTGAACAGGGCGTGATGGCCAATGGCAAGTATGCAGCCCTCGGAGTGCGCTGCTAGGTCCTCCCGCAGCCAGACCTCTTCGGGAGAGTCTTCACCGCAACCGCCCAGCGCCTTCACCTCACAATTCGTATTCAAAACAAGAATGTGCCACGCGCCTAATTCGAAACTGTAGTAACCCTTGGCTGGGTCTCCTGCCTGTGTTCCCCAGTACCGGAAGTATCCGGACGCGTCCGATCCGTTGTACTCGTGGTTACCCGGTGCGGGCTTTGTGCGTGATTTGAACCTTCCCCACGTAGGCTGGTAGCAATTCTCGAATTCCTCATATGTGCCTTTTTCGTAGGCAAGATCACCCGCCGCAAACACGGTTCCAGGAATTTTTGCGATTAGCCTGGCGGTGGCGCGAGCGCCGGAGAGGCTCCCGCACCCCGCAATATCGCCTGCCCCCACCAGGGTAAAGGTGTTGGGATCTTGGCGCGTCGCTTTGGATTGTCTTTTTTGTGGAGCCGGACTCGAGCCGTCGACTGTTTGCGCCTGGAGGCAGAATGCAGTTCACAGCAGACAGACCGCAGCCACCATCGTTCTCAACTTCACTCTTGTCCTCGCGCCGCTCCGCCAGTCGTACTTGCGAAGCTTCCCAGCATACCTCGCCTGACAAGTCTCCGGTTCGAAGGTAGCCCCTTCCTCGAAAAACCACCCCTTCGTAGCCTCGGGTCGACCATTCGGAGCGAATGCGTTGAAAGCAGACCATTTTAGTCTTACTGTAAGTCTGGACAAACCAAGGGGTTGCTCAGCAATTGGTCGATTTTGGTTTGACTTTCCCGCGACAGAGGAATATAGTTTAAATACGACCAATTAAGTCGTATTGGCATCTAATTTGGTGCCTGAGTCGTAACTGAGGTCATGTTTAAGCTTTCCAAAAAAGCCGACTACGGGTTGATCGCGATGAAGCATCTCGCGAACCACCGTCAGGATCATGCCTGCAGCGCCAGCGACATTGCCGAGGAGTACGGCATTTCCGCCACGCTGATGGCCAAGGTTCTGCAGAAGTTGGCGAGGCACGGACTGGTTGCCGCGAAACATGGCTCGACTGGGGGCTACCAGTTGTTGAAGCAGGCGGATCGCATCAGCGCTTTGGAAGTGCTGACGGCGATTGATGGCCCGGTGCTGATCACCTCCTGTGTGACTAGCCACGGGCATTGTGACGCAACGGAACGCTGCTCTGTTAAAGAACCATTGCAGCGCGTGAACGAAAGTATTCTGGGAGTTTTGAGCACGGTGACGATCGCTCAGTTGAGCGAGGAAAGGCAGGAACCGTCGCTCGTGGAATTGAAGGGGATGGACCGGTTAGCCGTAACAACCCGCTGACCTGGAGAGTCTGCACCCAAGAGGAGAAAAGGAAATGGCCGTCAAACTGCCGATCTACATGGACAATCACGCTACGACTCCGATGGACCCGCGTGTGCTTGAGGCCATGTTGCCTTATTTCACGGACAAGTTTGGCAATGCGGCCAGCCGCAACCACTCGTTTGGTTGGGCCGGCGAGGAGGCTGTTGAGAACGCGCGGCAGCAGGTGGCTGCTCTCATCAACGCCACGGCGAAAGAGATTATTTTCACCAGCGGCGCAACAGAATCCGACAACCTGATGCTCAAGGGCGTCGCGGAAATGTACCGCGAAAAGGGCAACCACATCATCACCCAGGCGATCGAGCACAAGGCGGTACTGGACACCTGCAAGAATCTGGAAAAGCACGGTTTTGAGGTGACGTATCTGCCCGTACAAAAAGATGGACGGGTGAATCCCGAGGATGTTCGCAAGGCCATTAAGCCTACAACGATTTTGATTTCGATCATGTACGCCAACAACGAAATTGGCGTTATCAACCCGATCGCGGAAATCGGAAAAATCGCCAAAGAACGCGGCGTTATTTTCGCCGTAGACGGTGTACAGGCGGTTGGCAAGATTCCCGTGGACGTGCAGAAAGACAACATCGACCTGCTGGCCATTTCGGCTCACAAGCTGTACGGGCCAAAGGGTGTGGGTGCCCTCTATGTACGCCGCCGTAATCCGCGCGTGCAACTCTCCGCGATTATCGATGGCGGCGGTCACGAACGCGGCATGCGTTCGGGAACTTTGAACGTCCCCGGAATCGTGGGACTCGGTAAGGCCTGCGAGCTTTGCCAGCAAGAAATGGCCACGGAATCCGAGCGGCTGCGTGGACTGCGTGATCGTCTGAAAGCCGGCTTGGAAGCCAAGCTGGACGAAGTCTTCGTCAATGGTTCACTGGAGCATAGGCTCCCGAACAATCTCAATATGAGCTTTGCCTACGTTGAAGGCGAATCGCTCCTGATGGGAATCAACGACGTAGCGGTTTCGAGTGGTTCCGCGTGCACCTCGGCAACCTTGGAGCCCAGCTATGTACTCAAAGCACTAGGCGTAGGTGAAGATCTGGCTCACACGTCGATCCGCTTCGGCCTGGGACGCTTCACAACCCCGGAAGAAGTCGATTACGTGACCGACAAAATGGTGCAGGTTGTAACCAAGCTTCGCGAGCTTTCGCCGCTCTATGAAATGGCCAAGGAAGGCATCGATATTTCCAAAGTCAAGTGGCAGACCGCGTAATTTGTGAGATGAAGAGAAGAGGCAAAATGGCAAGCGCAATTGCAAGTGAAGGAACACTCCGGATCCACCGATCGATCGCCGGCACGTCCGCGCCGTTTCGCGTGACGTATCAGGCGTATCAGGACGGCGATGAACCAGCCCCGGCAGCGGAGCGTGCGTTTTATCACCTCCAGGATGTACGGGAGTTTTTGAACGTTTTGGGAATTGGCGCGCAGTACGTTCGGGACGCTTTACGGGAACTCACTGCGGGACGTTCCGCGTTTTTGACCAACATCGCGCTAACCGAAAAGGCGATGAAGAATGCGGGTTTTGGCAATCTCCTGGCTGCGGCGAGGGGATAAATTTTCGGGAGATCAGTAAGGAGAGAGGGGCTCATGGCATACAGCGATAAAGTAGTCGATCATTACAATAATCCGCGGAACGTCGGCAGCCTCCCCAAGGAAGATCCCAATGTCGGGACCGGCCTGGTGGGTGCACCGGAATGCGGCGACGTAATGAAGCTGCAGATGAAAATCAATCCGGAGACTCGGGTCATTGAAGAAGCCAAGTTCAAGACCTTTGGCTGCGGGTCAGCCATCGCCAGCTCGTCCTTGGCAACCGAATGGGTAAAGGGCAAGACGGTCGATGAGGCTCTGGCGATTAAGAACACCGACATTGTCCGCGAATTGTCGCTCCCGCCGGTAAAGATTCATTGTTCCGTGCTCGCCGAGGATGCCATCAAGGCAGCCATTGGTGATTGGAAGAAAAAGCATGGAGTAGAAGTTCCCGCGCACGAAAAGTCTTCGCACTAAGCGAAGCATGGCGCGGCGTTAGTGGCGTCTTCCGGCGGTGAGTACTGGCCGTCGGGGGATGCCGTCCAGGGCTTTCAGTTTAGACAATCGCTCCAGGAAGTTAGAGGAAGTTGCAATGGCAACGGAAACCACAACGCAGGTCACGGCAATGGCTGTGCCGGTGATTCACCTTACGGAGCGTGCAGCCAAGAAGATTCTTGCGCTGCTCGATAAGGAAGGTGTTTCCCCCGATTCGGGAGGGCTTCGTGTCGGCGTGCAAGGTGGTGGCTGCTCGGGGCTGTCTTATGCCATGCGGCTGGACACTCAGAAGCGAGACCGCGATAAGGTTTTTGAAGAATTCGGGGCCCGCATCTTTGTGGATCCGAAGAGCCTCCTGTACCTGAGTGGCACCACGCTTGAGTACGAGGAAACACTCATGCGGCAGGGTTTTGTGTTCCAGAATCCCAACGCCGCCCGTAGTTGCGGCTGTGGGAGTTCATTTACGGCGTAGCGGTGGCACTGACTTTGTCTGTGCCCTGACTGGTACTGACTCGGTCTGATAAGTGGTTGGCTACCGCAAGCGCCAGCCACTTTTTTTTGTTTGGGGGCAGCACGGTACACTTCTTATGGCTAGTTCACTTCCCATCACGAATCCACCGCTCGTTTGCTGGAACTGCCACGAGCGCACCGTCGGCACGCATTTCTGCCCTGGCTGCGGCAAGGTGCTTCAAGTTCCCGAACGTAGTGATTATTTTCTGATGTTCGAAATGCCGCGTAAGCTTTGGATTGAAATGAGCGCCCTGGAGCAGAAATTCCTTCAACTCAGTTGGAACCTCCATCCCGACAATTTTGTAAATGCCACGCCGGAAGAGCAAGAAATTTCGCTGAAGCGCAGTTCCGAATTGAATGACGCGTATCGCACCCTCCGGGATCCCGTTGCCCGGGTGGAGTATTTGCTGGCGATTGAGGGCGCGCGCAAGGAAGGTCAGAACAAGCAGCAAGCGCCCCCGGAATTGCTCGAAGAAGTCTTTGAGTTGAATGAATCACTCGACGAGTTGCGCGAAGCCAAATCCTCAGGCGGCGATACCGCCTCCCTGAAACATAGCTTGGAGGCTGCGCAAAAGAATTTTGAAGGCAAATTAAACGAAGTCGACGATCAGTTACAAAGCGCGGCGCGTGAGTGGGACAAGTCGATGGATGATTCCGCCAACCCCGCGCAGCGTCAGGCCCTCATGAGCAAACTGAATGAATTGCTGAATCGCCGTTCGTATATCCGGAACCTGGTCGTCAACGTTCAAAAGGAGTTGCTGTAGTTCAGTGTAAGGGCTTCTGAAGACTATCGCTGAGCACTGAAAACTTTCATGGGTAGAATCGTCGGAATCGATCTCGGAACAACGAACAGCTTGGTCGCGTATATCGATGCGCAGACTGCCCAACCGAAGTGTATCTCGGGACCGACCGGAAGCACGCTGTGTCCTTCCGTGGTCAGCCTCGATCCCGACGGCAGCATTATCGTTGGCGAGCCGGCTCGCCGTCGCTTGCTCACCCAGCCGGAACGCACGATTTACTCAGTAAAGCGTTTGATGGGACGCGGGCTCGCGGACGTCCAGAGCGAATTGAAACTGTTTCCGTTTCGCATCGACCCATCCAGCAATCACGTGATTCGCGTTCAGCTTGGCGACAAGGTGTTCACCCCACCGGAGATTTCCTCGTTTATCCTTCGCGAACTCAAGAACTGGGCCGAGGCCTTTTTCGGGGAAACTGTGGACCGCGCGGTGGTTACCGTTCCCGCCTACTTCAATGACGCCCAGCGGCAAGCGACAAAAGACGCCGGTAAATTGGCGGGGTTGGAAGTGTTGCGTCTGGTAAATGAACCCACTTCCGCGGCGTTGGCTTACGGTCTGCATGAAAAGCGGCGCGGCAAAGTGGCTGTCTACGATCTTGGTGGCGGCACGTTCGATATATCGATTCTGAAGCTGATTGCCACAGACGAAGGCGATATATATCAGGTTCTTGCCACGAATGGTGACACGCACCTGGGTGGCGACGACATTGATAACTTGCTGCAAGCCTTTATCCATGAAGAAATCCTGCAGACCGACAAGATCGATTTTTCTCCTCACGGCGAACTCGCGCAGGAACTTCGTAAAGAGCTGATCGCGCTCAAACACAAGTTATCGGAAATGGACTCGGTGACCCTACGGTTCCCGCTCCCGAATGGCAAGATTTTCGTTCACGAGTTTACTCGTGGCGCGCTCGAGGCCTTGATTCGCCCTGTGGTGGACCGCACCATGGTGCCGGTAAAACAAGCGCTGGCCGATGCGCAATTGAAGCCGACGGAGATGGACGAAGTCGTTCTGGTTGGTGGCACCACGCGGACGCCCCACATCCGCCGCACGGTTCAGGAATTCTTTGACCGTAAGCCCCACACCGAACTGAATCCCGACGAAGTCGTGGCCTTGGGCGCGGCTGTACAGGCCAACATTCTCGAACATGGCGTGCAGAACATGCTGCTTCTCGATGTCACGCCGCTTTCTCTTGGGATTGAGACCTATGGCGGTGCAGTGGCCAAGGTCATCCCCCGCAATTCCACCATTCCTGCCAGCGCGCAGGAGCTCTACACCACCGGCGTAGACAATCAGACGGGTATCGACATCCACGTGCTGCAGGGAGAGCGCGAACTGGCCAAGGATTGCCGTTCGCTCGCGCGGTTCACGTTGCGGGTTCCGCCCGCGCCTGCGGGCCTGCCCCGCATCGAAGTCAAACTCATGATCGACGCGAATGGCATCCTGCAAGTCAGTGCGAAGGACATCCGCACTGGCACGGAGCGCACCATAGAGGTCCAGCCAAGTTATGGCCTGAATGACAACGACATTGAGCGCATGCTGGAGGAATCCATCGAATACGCGGAACAGGATTTCGCCGAGCGTCAGGTGATCGAGGCGCGCACCGAAGCGGAGTCCATTCTTATGGCAACCGCGAAGGCCCTGGCGAATCCCAATTCCGCGAGCCTGGCTGCTCCGGAACGCGCCAAAATTGATGTGTCAGTGGCGGCTCTCCAGGAAGCGGCCAAGGGCAGCGACTACAAGCTCATTCGGCGGCAAATTGACGAGCTGAATCACTCGACGGAACATCTTGCGGAACTGCTGATGAATTCGGCTTTGCAGACCGCGCTCGAAGGCAAAAAGTTGGCGGAAGTTTAGGGAGAGGCATATGGGCGGCAGCAATCCTTACATCGAAGAAGTGAAGTATAAGAAGGCGACGCAGAAGTTCAAGGTCACCTTTCTCCCCAGTGGCAAAACCGTTGAAGTCGACCCCGAGAAGTTTCCTTACGGCCACAACGGTCTGCCCGGAAGCATTCTGGACATTTCGGAAGGCTTCAAGATGGGGCTGGACCATGCGTGCGGCGGTGTTTGCGCTTGCTCCACCTGCCACGTCATCGTCAAAGAAGGGCTGGAGTCCTGCAACGAAGCTACTGATGCGGAATTGGACGAACTCGACGAAGCCCCCGGCATCACGCCGAAATCACGTCTTGGCTGCCAGACGGTGCCCGACGGCACCACCGACATCGTTGTTGAGATTCCCGAGTGGAATAAGAATTACGCGAAGGAATTGGATCACTGAGGAACGCGATGCCACAAACTTTTGATTGGGACAACCTCGACGACATCGCCATCGGCCTGACGGACAAATTTCCTGACGTCGATCCTCTAACCGTGCGCTTCACCGACATGCACAAATGGATCACGGAACTTCCCGGTTTTGCCGGCGATCCCCAGAAATCGAACGAAAGCAAGCTCGAAGCCATTCAAATGGCCTGGCACGAGGAATGGGAAGACCGCCAGAAATGAATCGCAGCAGTGCGAATGGCGCGGGTCCTGAGAATCTCGTATAATTAATATCTTGTAGTTTCCCCCTGTGGCGCTATGGTGCAACGGTTAGCACGCGGCCCTTTCAAGGCCGAAATACGGGTTCGATTCCCGTTAGCGCTACCACTTCTCCGCTTCCTTTTCAGATAGTTACAAAAATGGCAGCGATTCTCGGTGCGTAAAAGTGCGTAAAAGTGCGTAAAAATTTATTGGACGGGTCCTTGCACGGTGTTTTCCCACGCGTCCGCTGCGCGCCTATCATCCTCGGGCAGCGCATGCGAATAGACTCTCGCTGTGATGTTCACGTCCGCATGGCCAAGTCGTGCAGTGACCGCAGGCAGCGGCACACCCTTCGACAGCAGACTGCTCGCGTGAGTGTGACGCAGCGTATGCAGCGAGGCGTCTTTTATTCCTGCTTTTTTCATTCGCCGCACGATGACTTGCGAAACCAAGTCGGGCATCAAGAACCTTCCGTCGACTTTGCAAAAGGCCAGATTGTTGTCCTTGGAGTCTGCGCCGCACAATCTCCGGTGTTCTTTCTGCTGCTCTTGCTGGAATCGCAATGCCGTGATGGCCGTCGGGCCGACACGGTCGCCGCTCGGGCAGGTGCATAAAATTGGGCTTGCCTGCCCAAAATCATATGATTTGCAGCCTTCCGTTTCACCGGCTGGAACTGTCTCATTGCGCATTGATTACGTGATTTTCCCTGGTTTCCGGGCAGGCAGGTTCAAACAGCATAGACGGCGGGCTCGGTACCCGCAGCGAGTCCGATCCGGTTGCACAACCAAGCTTCCTCGAACGGGACTTCTCGCTCGTTTCGCCGAATTCACATTGACGAGATCCGCGTTAATCAGGCACGCCCGCATAATAGAGCGCTTCAACCCGTTTCGGATTGAGATTTGCTGGTATCTCGAGTATAAGGAATAAATTGATGCTCCCATGATTGGCCAGACACAATCCGAATTGGAAATTGAGGTAAGAAACCGGTTCGGTGTGTTGCCGAACTTTTTCCGGCTCACTCCCGAAGTACCTCAGATCACTGCAAATCTTTGGGGGATTGCTCAGGCTGCCTACTTGAATAATCCGTTGCCGTCTATTTTCAAGGAGAGATTATTCGTTTATCTCTCCCGCTTTTGCGAAGTGCGTTACTGCATCGCCCGGCATGTCGGATTCCTAACAGGGCTGGGTCGTCCAGCAGGCGATGCGCAAGCCCGCATTCAAACGGTTGATGAGATCGTGCGATTGCTCAGGCGTCCGTTGCCACGCGGAGCGCAGTTACGGCCGTTCCTCTCTGCTGCTCACAACCGTGCGCCTCTCGGGGAATTACCGGATGCCGCCTCGGACTTTGAAGAAACCTTCTTTGCCGTCACCAGCCATGTATTCCTAGAAACATCCGAAGCACCCGCCTGTTTCGAGGCGCTGAAGGCTATGCTGGACGCGGACCGTTTGCAGTATTTGCTCCTATTCCTAATATTTGCCCGCAGTGCTCACTATTGGACCAAAGTTCATCGTGAACTTGTTTTCGACGAGGATATAAAGCAGCTCCTGGCGACTCATGATGGGCTCAACCAATGCAGCGGTCGGAGCTCAGGTGCAAACAACCACGGACACGGCAACGAACGGAGCAGTCACCCAAACCACTAAGACCGAACGAGGCGAAGTCGTCTACGTCTCGGGAAATGACCTTGTTGTCAGGACCGAAGATGGGCAGATCCGCCATTTTCCGAACGTGCCAGACAGCATCAGGATCACTGTTGACGGCCAACAACTCAGCGTTCATGACCTGAAGGTCGGCATGAAGGTTCAACGTACAATCACAACCACGACCACGCCAAAAATGGTCACTACAGTGAAGACCGTCACCGGCAAGGTGTGGCATGTATCTCCTCCCAATTCCGTCATCCTCACACTCGAAGATGGAAAGAATCAGGAATTCAAGATTCCCAAGGACCAGAAGTTCAAAGTGGACGGTGCAATGGTGGATGCGTTCGGGTTACGGCCAGGAATGATTATCACCGCTACGAAAATCGTCGAGGTTCCCGAAGAAGTCGTAAGCCAACAGCGCAAGCTCACCGGAACCATGCCTCCTCCACCTCCGGCTCCGCCCGCAGATCAGCCGCTGCTAGTTGCCACCTCGAGTCCTAAGCCGGCTCCAGCTGCCGCCCCGGAAGCGGAAGTCGCATCTGCTCCTGCCCCACAGAAGTTGCCGAAGACTGGCAGCCCAGTGCCACTCATCGGATTGCTTGGCTTCGTCAGTCTCATTCTCTCACTCGGCATCAAGATTGCCCGAGGAGCGTTTGCGGTTCGCTTTTCCGTCTAAAAGTGCTTTGGGCAGCGTTTGGGATCGGCAGAAATCTGTATCTTCGCCGGTCCCGGACAAGCTCCCTCCGGAGATTCCAACGATTGGGTGAAATCACGCTTGTTCTATCGTGCGCTCATCTTCTGTATCATTTTCCTGTTCGCCGGTAGTCTTGCTTTCACCCAGGATCTGGCTCCCCGCGCTTACCTCATAAGTGGCAACGCAATTACCGTAACCAATTCCTTCTACACGGGAAACATTCTTCTTGATGGGACGGCCCCCATTACCGGGGCAACTGCTTCCACCAGCATCTCCATTGTCACTGGGCTAAACTTCAAGGACTGGTATTTGTTCTTTCTTCCATCGCAGGCAACTGATATGGAGACACCGTAATTCTTCAGTGACGAAACTGGTAGTTTTTCGAATACCCTCTGGCTCCCCGCGAACGTAGGTTAGAGGCGAGGGCACGAGCATCACTTCCGCCGTTCTCTTAACGCTGGGTCCGCTTGCAGCCAAGGGCGGGTCTACTCAGTCTTACTTTGCAGTCTGCAACCAAAGGAGAGCGCACATGTCATTCCTGACTTGGATTGTATTAGGTCTCGTCGCGGGTTTCATTGGCAGCAAGATCGTCAACAAGGCTGGAGAAGGAATTTTCCTCGACATCATTCTAGGCATCGCCGGTGCGGTCGTGGGTGGTTGGGTATTCAGCATCTTCGGCGCGAATGGCGTGAGTGGCTTGAACCTCTACAGCCTTTTTGTTGCCGTAATAGGCGCCATAGTTTTCCTCTTCGCCTACCACGGAATACGCCGCATCGTTTGATCTGTGCTGTGTAGGTTGTCAATACCTTGAAGATCTCGGG
The DNA here is from genome assembly GCA_963775865.1 of Candidatus Acidiferrales bacterium. Taxonomy (GTDB): domain Bacteria; phylum Acidobacteriota; class Terriglobia; order Acidiferrales; family UBA7541; genus Acidiferrum. The sequence continues at coordinate 364,159 of CAVZKU010000007.1, forward strand.
GACGCGCATCTGCGGCCTCGAGATGCCCCGGTTCGGTACGAATATTCCGCATTCCTAGATCGGAAAGGAAGAAACACTGTGAAACACTGGTTAAAAATCATCGGTATTCTGTTTGCCGTTCTGATCGTGGCGCTCATCGCGCTGCCGTTCCTGATCAATGTGAATAGCTTCCGGCCAAAAATCGAATCTGAGGCGAGCAGCGCATTGGGCCGAGATGTGAAACTCGGGAATCTGAGCTTGTCTCTGTGGCGCGGCACAGTCGAGGCAGACGACATCGCAATCGCGGATGACCCGGCATTCAGTAAAACTCCATTTGTGAAAGCACATAGTTTGAAAATTGGGGTTGAGCTCCTGCCATTGATCGTCTCTAAACAAGTGCATGTCACCGAGCTATTGCTCGATAAGCCGGAAATCACCTTGTTGAAGGACGCCAAGGGGACTTGGAATTTCTCCAATCTGGGCAGAGCTGCGAACAAGAAGCCACAGGAGTCCAAATCGGGCGAGTCCAGCACTCAGAATCTCTCTGTGGCGAAACTCAATGTGACGGATGGGAAGCTGACGGTCGGAAGAACAGATTCTTCAAGAAAATTCAGAGTGTACGACCAGGTCGACATCACGGTCACCGACTTCTCCCCTATCTCGAGCTTCCCGTTCGTGCTTAAAGCGCAATTACCCGGAGGAGGAGACGCCAACCTAACGGGAAAAGCGGGACCGATTCCTGCCGAGGATGCCGCCAAAACGCCGTTTGAGGTGGCCGTGAAGGTAGCCAACATGCATATCGGAGCTTACGGGTTCATCAATCCGGCCACTGGCGTCGATGGGCTGGCAAGTTTTGATGGAACGTTGAACTCCAACGGCAGTCACGCGAAGGCCGTGGGTACGTTCACGGGTGAAAAACTGAAGATGTCACCTAAGGGAACGCCGGCTACCAGAACGGTTGTCATCAAGCACGCCGTCGATGTGGACCTCGACAAGGAGGCGGCAACCTTGTCGCAAGGAGATATTTCCATCGGCAAAGCGCTGGCTCATTTGACCGGAACTGTTCAAGCCCACGGCGACTCGCAAGTCGTCAACCTCAAGTTGAACGCCCCGGGTATGCCCATTGAAGAACTGGAGGCGATGTTGCCCGCACTGGGCATTGCACTTCCCAGCGGCTCCCAACTGAAAGGTGGCTCACTCTCGCTGAAGCTCGATGTGGTGGGGCCGGCAGACAAACTCGTCATCACCGGTCCGGTGCAACTATCTGACAGCAGCCTCGCGGGCTTCAACCTGGGCGAAAAAATGGGAGCATTGTCCGCTTTCACCGGAAAAGCGGTGTCCAAACCCGACACGGAGATTAAGAATTTCAGCCTTGATGCCCGAGTCGCACCGGAAGGCACGAAAGCGGACAACATCACTCTGAACGTGCCCGCCATCGGCGTTATCACCGGAGCCGGGACAGTAAGTCCCGATGGAGCACTGAACTTCAAGATGCTCGCCAACCTGAGCGGCGGCGCGGTCGGAGGCGTAACCAAGGTCGCTACGGCCGGTAGCGGCAAGGGCGGCGTTCCCTTCGCGATCAGCGGCACTTCCTCCAACCCCCAATTTGTTCCTGATATCGGAGGCGTTGTAGGGGGTGTCGCCACGGGCGCAGTGAAAGAGGCCGCCAAGGCCCCAGGAACCGCCGTTTCTGCACCTACAAAGGACGTCGGCGGCCTGGTGAGCAAGAAGAACAATTAGGCCAACGCTCTGTCCGGCAATCAGTGGTTCGCAGATGGGCCCCTCTGCCCCAACCCACTGTTTCAGTGGTTTAGCTTGCGTCAGTTCACCGATGTACAGAATATGTGCGCAAGTTTGTGCCGCCCTTAGCCCATAGGCGGTCCGGCCGACCCAGTCGCTGTCGCCGAGTGCGGTGACAAATTGGACACCGCCGGTTTGATGCCAGCCCAAAAACATCTGATTCTGGGCAACCCTAACCGTTGAATTTCGGCCTCTTGGAATCAAGGGTTTGCGGTAGTTAATAACTCCAGTTTTTTGGTCCACTTGGAGCCGAATACCATCGGTACGCTCGATGATGGCCTTGATCGTCGCGTCTTCGATACGTCCCCCGGATAATTTTATGAGGATGAGCTGGCCCGGCTTGAACTCTTTATCAGCCATTCCGTTTCCTTACCTGCTTGCCAAATCAAAAATGGGAAAGGGAACACCGGGCCGCGTGGGGTCGTCGCAGGTCTCAAGTCACGTCCTTTTTCAGTGGAAGCACCACGGCGGTCGGAGAATAGGTCGCATTTGATGACACTTGGTACGGACACAGTCGAAAACGCCGGTGGGGGGACGTCGAGACGCAGCGTTATAGTTGGGGCTGTAATCGGCATGAGTGCCCCCAGTGCCCAATAAATCTTGAATTTGGCTGCTTGTTGCGGCTTCTGCCTGAGGTCCTCCATCGCACCAATTATACTTTCCCATTCATCTTGAAGAAATTCCGTGATGTCCAAGTACAGAGCTTCGAACAAATCATGACAACTGATCCAGTCGCTCGGTTTTAGTGTGTCAACTGCTCGCCATGAACATTTCACACTCCCCAAAACAGTCCAGTGGGGTAAGGCTTCGGTGGTTTTATCTACGATGCGCCCAAATACCGGGTTGTGAATCATTACGTCCCGATATTCTTTGGCTCTAACAAATCCTCCGCGTTCAGATATTGGCTTGACACGATCCTCGCGACTGCACAGGAACGGCTCTTGGGTCGGCAATTGAGGGGCTCGACGGCCAAAATCGTCAAATATTTCGTGGACGCTTTTAAAAAAGTGAAAGACATTGTCTTTGCAGGTATCCAACAAGGCAAAGACGTCTTCGGGAAATAGTGGCAAGGTGTCACTAAGCATCCGATCCTTCGTGTGGGCTAGATAAGAGAACACAGAGTAGTGGCACATTGTCATCCACTCAAGCCTGCTGCTAACTTCTGGCCTGATAGTCGGAGATGCAGTAAAGCTGTGGGAGATTGTGGAAAGGAAGGTGGCGACAAACTCTTGTTTCCAGCAAAGATGATATTCTTACAGCCCAGGCCGTTCGGGCCGGAGGATAAGTCCATGGCAGATTTGATTCGCTCCAACAATCCCGTTCTCAAGGAAAAGGCCTTCGCTGGTGAGCTCGCGACCGGCGATGCCATGACCATTCAGGGCACGGTGAACAAAACCGGCCTTCTGCTGCTTTTTGTCGTAGTTGCCGCAGCTTGGACCTGGGGGATGGTCCACTCCGAAACTCCCGAGGCGGCTTACCCTTGGATGATCGGAGGCGCCCTCGGTGGATTTGTCGTTGCGTTTGTGACCGTATTCAAGAAAACCTGGGCGCCTATCAGCGCGCCGATCTATGCCCTGCTCGAAGGGCTTTTCCTCGGCGGCATTTCCGCCGTTCTTGACCGCATCTATCATGGTATCGCCGTGGAAGCCGTGAGCCTGACGTTTGCGGTGATGTTTGTCATGTTGCTGGCTTACAAGTTCGGAATCATCCGCGCCACTCGTGGATTCAAGCTGGGTGTCATTGCGGCGACCGGCGGCATCACCCTGGTGTACCTCGCCAATATGGTGATGAGCTTCTTCTTCCATCGACCCATCACCGCCCTCTACAGCAGCACCCCGCTGGGCATTGGCATCAGCCTGTTCATCGTGGTGATTGCTGCGCTCAACCTCATCATTGATTTCGATATGATCGAGAATGCAGCTCGTATGGGCGCACCGAAATACATGGAATGGTACGGAGCCTTTGGCCTGATGGTCACGCTCGTTTGGCTCTATCTAGAAATTTTGCGCCTGCTGAGCAAGGTGCGCGACCGCTAAAGGAAGACAGTTCCATCACGAAGCCTCGAACGAAAAAACTGTTCTCGAAACGTTTCACCCGAGCCTTGGCTTATGCCGCGCGGCTTCACGCCCGGCAATTCCGCAAGCGCACCGAAAGGCCTTATATCGGGCACCTTTTGAGTGTCACCTCCATCGTCGTCGAGTACGGCGGCGATGAAGACATGGCCATCGCGGCATTGCTTCACGACGCCGTGGAAGACCAGGGTGGCCTGCCATGCCTTCGCGAGATTCGCAGAAAATTCGGGAGGCGTGTTGCGCACATCGTCGATGGTTGCACCGATGCCTACACCATCCCAAAACCTCCTTGGTTGGTGCGAAAGCGCGCCTACGTCCAGCGCGTGGCAGGCGAGTCCTCAGAAGTGCGGCTGGTTTCCGCGGCGGACAAGTTATCCAATACGCGCGAAGTCCTGCACGATTTTCGTGTGCACGGAGGCCGTGTGTTCCAGCGTTTCGCTGGAAAGAAAAAAGGAACGCTTTGGTATTACCGCGCCTTGGTCAAAGAATTTCGCAAAGCGGGAAGCAACCCGCTCGTCGAAGAGCTGGACCGGGTCGTGACCGCCCTCGAATCCTCCGTCCGTCGCGGTAGCGCTCGCTAGCGGTGGAAGACCCTGCGCGCTTTTGTCGCAAGCGCGCAACGCGCTACAATCCTTTCTTGCACACCGCCTGCCCATGAGCCCATCCAATAAACTGTCACACCGCTTATTCACCATCGGCCACTCGAACCAGGAAATGTCAGAACTGCTTGGCGTGCTCATTCGCCATGAAATTCACATGGTGTGCGATGTCCGCAGCCGCCCCGGAAGTTTTCGGTTTCCCCAATTCAACCGCGAGCCGCTGATGGCTCAGCTTGCTACTGCCAAAATCATCTACCAATTCTTTGGGGACCAGTTTGGCGGGCGGCCTACCGATACCCGCTACTACCGCCCCGACGGCCTGGTCGATTATCCAGCGCGACGGAAGGCGCCGGATTTCCTGGAAGCAATGGACCGCCTTCTCGGCGCGGTACAGAACCAGAATGTGGTCCTGATGTGCGCCGAAGAAGATCCCCTCCATTGCCACCGTTTTTTGCTGATCTGCCCTGCTTTGGTGCAGCGCGGAGTCCTGCCCTTGCATTTGCGGCGTGGCGCGGCTCTGGAGACGCAGGGAGATGCGGAAGATCGTTTGCTGCAAATCCATGGTTTCGCGGACGTAACCAGCAGTTCCTTGTTTTCCCAGGGCCGTTCTGCCGCCTTGGAAGATGCCCTGCGCCTGCAGTCTGAACAGTACGGATTCCGCAGTTCCCCGGAAGCCATTGAGTATTTCTAATTGAACAAGCCTTATCTTTGTTTCTCTTCTCTGGACTGGAAAAGTGGGCCACCCTGCAGCATGATAGATAGCGCTTCGCGAATGGGCTACACTAGCTGCTCCTTTTCCGCTTTGCTCACTTGGAAACGAACGAGGTCCCAGCTTTGACTGTCACCGATGTTTTCGTCGTTGGTTCTGCCAGTGCCTTCGGTTCACGGGTTGTCCCTTCCGAGGAAGTGGACCACGCCTTCGGTATGCCCGCGGGAAAATTGAAAAGCCGGGCCGGCATCGTGTCCGTGGCTCACGTTTCCGAAAATGAGGACGAAGGCACACTGGGCACGCAAGCGTGCAAACGGTTGTTGGAAGAAACCGGTCAGGAAACTGACAGTCTCGACTGGATCCTGGCGGCCAGCGAAACGCACCACGCCTACCCTTCGCTTTCCGCACTCCTTCACGCCAAACTGCGCCTGCGGGAAAACTGCAACGCTCTCGATGTCGGCAGTGGTTGCCTTGCTTTGCTTCAGACACTCGCAGTAGCGCAAGCGTTGCTTGTCTCCGGTCGTGCCAGAACCATTCTGGTGGCCACGGCCGATGTGCACAGCCGCACCTTGGGTCCTGGGCGTGCCGCCGGCGAATTCGGGGGCCTGTTCGGCGACGGCGCAAGCGCTTTCTTGCTATCGAAGAAACCGCGCGATGCCAAGAGCACTGCCTACCGGCTGGGCGAATTTTTCTTTGGATGTGCCTCGCAATACGCTGACGCCATTTCCATCAGTGAATCCGGCAAAGGCCAGTTGGATGTGCAATTCGATGGCGAGGCGCTTTCTCGTGCGGCGGTCAGCCGCATGGAAAAAGTCATTGACGAGGTAGAACACCGCAGCGGCATTCCCCGCGAACATGTCGGCGCGTTTGCCACCCACCAGCCGAATCCGCGGCTCGTTAGTCTTCTCGCCAAACAGCTCCGCGTTTCTATCAAAAACTTTCCGCCCATCGGCAGCACGCGCGGGAATCTCGGTTCGTCGATGTGTGGTGCTGCTCTCCACGCGGCCTTGCATCATGCGGCCACGCAGCCGGCCGACCAGCGCTTGCCGGTTTTCCTGGCTTCGCTCGGCCCCGGACTCATCTTTGGCGGTGGCTGGATGGTTCCTGTAACCGCCTGAGTATCTTTTCCTCTTTCCCCTAAGAATGTCCCGGCGTCCGCCCCACGTTTTCGATTTCATTCTTTGCTTGCTGATTACGGTGCTGGGCGTGTGCGCGGCGTGAATTCCTGATTCACCGCCGGCACCCCGCAGGCCTATGTGGCCGGAAGAACAATAAGAAATTCACAGTGAGTCGTATTTCTCAGAATTCCTATGCGATTCATGCAAAGCCTGTCGCTCAAGGATTTTGCAGAACCGCTGCGCCCACCATTTAACTGGCGCAAAACTCCGCCCTTTGCCCCAAACCGAATCACTCGTTCTGTTTTGAACTCTATCCCTCTTCTCCATCCCACAATGGAAGTGCTCTCCTGCCCTGCATTGACTTTCCTTCGCGCGCCTCCAATAATCCGCCCATGGCACGCCCCGATGCGGTTCGCCGAGTGAAAAGCTACTCCGCTGTCAATGGCTACGTTTATCAATACTGTTTTTATGAGGTGAACCGCATAAACGAAAACGGCGGGCCCGCCGGAGAATTCATCTACGCCATCAGTGCTGACCGCAAAACCACGTTTGGCTTACGAATCATCGTGCAGCAATCGGCCCTCGAATCCTGGGCAAGGGCCAATGGACGTCCACTGACCAGCAGCGAAGAATATGCCGTGGCCAAAATGCGCCTATTCCAGGCCTTTGACCAAGGCGCCGTTCCGCAGACGTCGGAAGCCGCCGCGGAGGTCTCCCTGCGTGTCGATGAAAACAATCTCGAGGAACTTCTGGGAATGCTCAATATCTGAGCAAACCCCCATTCCCCGATGAACCTAAGTCCGTTGGGTGCCGTCTAGTTAAGTGGTAGGGAGCTCAAGAATGCAGGAGCTGGTCCTGATCCAGCCAGGAAGAACGCTAGATGGAGATTCAGCACGGGAGATCGCCAGGTCTCAAGCGCACCGTGAGTTTGAACTCCGCTTAGCAGAGTGCGGTCCTCTGGCATACCGCGTCGCCCAAGGCGTGCTTCGCAATGCCGCCGACGCCGAAGACGTCGCTCAGGAAGCCCTCCTGCGCGCGTACCAGAAATTGGACCGGCTCCGTGATCTCACCCGCTTTCGCGCGTGGCTGGTGCGCATCACGTTTCGCCTGGCGTTGGACCGCTGGCGCTCGGCGAGACGGCGCGAGCGGCGAGAGACGGAATGGGCCTTGCCGGATTTGCGGCCTGCGGCGCCAACAACGGAAGAGATCGCGGCGTCGAACGCGTTCCAGGCCCGCCTCGAAAAGGCCCTGGACGAACTGCCGGAAAAATTTCGGCGGGTGCTACTTTTGGCCGCCATTCAGGGATACACCCTCGACGAAGTTTCCAACATGCTGAAGCTCCCAAGTGGAACCGTCAAATCGAGATTATTTTTTGCCAGGAAAGCCCTTGCGGAGAAGTTGCGATGAATTGCACCCAGTATCAACAGAAAATTATCGATTCGCTAGCCACCGGGGAACACCTGCTGGCCGCGGAAGTGGTCGCGCATCAGAATTCCTGCGTTGCGTGCAGCGAATTTTACGAATCGCAACGCTCTCTTTTTCAACGCATCGATGCGGGACTTCGCTCCTTAGTCAATCAACCCGTGCCTCCCTCGCTCCTCCCCACCGTTCGTGTTCGCCTGCAGCAAAAGCCTGGGGAACGCTCCGTGTGGACACTCCGTTGGAGTCTTGGTGCCGTCGTCGCCACGGCGATCCTGGTTGTTGGTCTCGGGTATGCTCTGCGGCGGCCAGGGACGGCCTCGGACTCTCCGTCCATTTCCTCAGTTGCCTCGCGAAGTGTGGACAGTCCACAAGCTGCCACCCAACGGGCGCAAACACTTAGCAAGGTTTTGCCAACGGCCAGGATCAAACACCCTCTGCCCTCAGCCTCTTCACTGACTGCACTGAAAGTCATAGTGTCGGCAGAAGAGCGTCAGGCCTTCGCCAAGTTTGTTGCCGAAGTTCCCGAAGAAAAAGAGGTCGCACTGGCCCTGGCGCAGCCCGCGCCGCCGGCGGCAGATGCCCCCGTGGAAATTGCCCTGCTGCAAATTGCGGAAGTCGAAGTAAAACCGCTGGATGGGACGCCAAGGGAATAAGTTCGCAGACGGATTACGCGCGTGGTTGCGCAAGCAAGCGATAACGAGGAGTTCCGGAGGAACATATGAATAAAGCACGCTTCGCAGTGGCGGCATTCTTAGCACTTAGCATCGTCGCACTTCGCGTCCCGGCACAGGACAAGCCGAAGACCGATAGCAAGATGCCTGCGACCACGCTGAAATTGCAGGTGACCTTTACTGAAAGTGAAGGTGAGAAGAAATTCGCGAACCTGCCCTACACGTTTTTTGTAAACGCAGCGGACAACGCTTCCTGGACAAAGGTTCGAGTCGGCAGCCGTGTGCCGGTTGCCACGGCCAATGATAAGGGAGCCACGCAATTTCAGTACATCGATGTCGGCACCAACATCGATGCGCGTGCCGTGTCCTCAGACAACGCTCGCTTCGACGTCCAGCTCAATCTGGAGCGTTCGTGGGTGGAAGGCGACGTTCTCGTACAGACGGAGAAACCCTCAGCAACGGCAGGCGACACGAATTCTGGACATTTTAAGGAACCCATCATTCGTCAATTTAAAACGAATCTGGACCTGATGATGCATGACGGTCAGACGATCCAAACTACCCAAGCCGCTGATCCCCTCAGCGGCAGAGTTCTCACCATCACCGTCATTATGAACGTGGTGAAGTAACCTCAACATTCACGAATAAAAACGCCTCAGCGTCGTCGCCAAATTCGGGTACTGGAATTTGTACGCAAGCTTCTCCAGTTGTTCTGGCGCGACTCGCTGGCTCGACAGCAGCAGCCCATCCGCCATCTCTCCCAGCATCAGCCGCAGCGCAAACGCCGGGGCTGGGAAGATCGCTGGCCGATTCACTGCCTTCGCTAACGCTTCTGTGAATTCCACATTCCGCACCGGCTGTGGCGACACCACATTCACCGGCCCTCGCACCGCTCCATTCTCCAAAGCAAACCGCAGAATGGCCACGACATCTTCCAGGCTGATCCAACTCATCCACTGCTGCCCGGAACCGATCTTTCCTCCCACGCCCAACCGAAACGGTCGCGCCATCTGCGGCAAAGCTCCGCCGTCCTTTGCCAGAATCACTCCAAACCGCGCCAGCACCACGCGGATTCCCAGTGCCTCGGCCTTTTCCGCTTCGGATTCCCATTCGCGTGAAACCTCACTCAGGAATTCTCGTCCCGGCTGGCTCGCTTCCGTCAGTACTTCGTCGCCGCGGTTGCCGTAATAACCGATCGCGGAAGCGGACACCAGCACACGAGGCCGCACCGCGATCTTCGCTAGCGCATTCACCAGCGCTCGCGTCGTGTCCACGCGGCTACTGCGCAATACCTTCTTTTTCTCGGCCGTCCAGCGGCCATGGGCAATGGACGCTCCCGCCAAATTCACCACTGCGTCCGCGCCTACTGCCGCGGGGCCCAACTCCCCGGTCGCAGGATTCCATCCCACGTGGAACTCTTCGCTTCCCTGAATCGCCTCCCCCTTTGTGTCCGGACGGACCAACCGGCAAACGGTATGGCCCGCTTGCTTCAGTTCACTTGCCAATGCGCTTCCTACAAGTCCGGTCGAGCCTGTGACTAGAATCTTCATATCGATAGTTTTCTGCCCTTGATCCCGGGAGGTATTCCTTCCCGGCTTACTGGCAGGGCGCGCAGCCTCAGGTTACAATTTTCGGGTGCCTCCTGTCTTACCCAATCTTCGTGTCACAGTCCTTTTCTTCGGCCGCGTGCGCGAACTAACCGGCCTTGCCGAAGAAGTTGTGGACTTGCCGAGCAGAATGACGCTATCCGATCTGTTCGAGCGCTATGCCACCCGTTTTCCAGCATTGGCTCCGTTTCGCGCATCCCTCGTAGCTTCCCGAAATCAGGAGTTTGCTTCCTGGGATACTCGACTCGCGGATGCGGACACAATCGCGTTTCTTCCGCCGGTGAGTGGGGGTTGATCCTGATCCATGCCCACCCCCCCCACAGAACACGACCGTTTTGCCCTGCTTCACTCCCCCATCGATATGCCGGCACTTGTTCGCGACCTCCGTTCCCGTGAGGATGGCGCCATCGTTACCTTCGATGGGTTTGTCCGCGATAAATCCCATGGTCGCCGCACCCTGTACCTCGATTACGAAGCGTACGAACCCATGGCTCTCGCCAAGATGAAAGAAATCGGCCAGTTGCTCCACGCAAAGTTCGCTATCCATCGTGTCGTCATCGTTCATCGCCTCGGCCGCCTCGAAATCGGCGAAACCAGTGTTTTCATCGCTGTCAGCGCCCCGCATCGCGCAGCCGCCTTTGATGCCTGCCGTTTCGCCATCGACACCCTCAAGCGCACTGTCCCCATCTGGAAAAAGGAGTATTTCGAGGATGGTGCCGTCTGGGCCGACGGGGAATTGCCTCCCGCACCACCTTCTACTCCCAAGGTGGCATCTTAGCCATCAGATGATTCCTCAGGTCAACAAATCATTGGCCGCTGCCCTCGCCCTGTTTCTTTTTCCCCTACTTCTCCCGGCGCAGGACAAGCCGGACCGGCCGCCCTGGGCGCAACCCTCTTCGACCCAGCAGACTCCATCCGAGGCCCCGCCGGCCAACCCGAAGGAGAAAACTTCGGACACACTCTCGCCTCGCAACACCGTGAAAGTGAACGTCAATCTCGTCAACGTGCTGGTCAGCGTCCTCGATGAACACAATCGCCCCGCACCCAATCTACCGATTGAAGCGTTTCAAGTGTTGGAAGAAGGCGTCCCGCAGAAAATCGACATCTTCGAGTCCGAGACGCAGCAACCGCTGGATATCGCTCTGATGATCGATGCCAGCCTGAGTGCCCACATCGAGAAGGCCACGGAGCAAGAGGCCGCCTCTCATTTCATCCAGCAGATTCTTCGCCCGGAGGATCGCTTGAGTATCTTTTCGTTTGACGAGCAGGTTCGCCAGTTGCCCCCCTATTTTTCGGACAAGGTCGCCTCTCTCCAGGACGCGGTCCACAAAATTCAGGATGGCGCGGGGACTTCCATTTATGACGCAATCTATTTGGGTTCAGAGGCGTTGCAAAAACGCCGGAGCGAACGTCGCCGCGTGATCATCATGCTCACCGATGCTGGCGAAACCACCAGCCGCTACGATTTTGAGGCGGCGCGCAAAGGCGCCCTTCGCGCCGGCATTCTCCTCTATACCGTGGTCATCCGCCCCGTCAAAAACGAAAACGGCCGCAATACTGCGGGCGAACACGCTCTTCAGACCATCACGGAAACTACCGGCGGCGCCATGTTTTTCCCCGCTTCCTCCCAGGAACTGCCGATGATCTTTGATCGCATCAATAGCGAACTTCGCACTCAATACCGCTTGGCCTACTATCCCAACCCGCGCGGACCCGCCAACACTTACCGTACAATTGAGGTGAAGGTCTTGCCGGGCTATACCGCTCGTCACCGCACGACCTATCTCACTGGGCCCCAGTAATCCTTCCTGGGGGCCGCGGGAAGCAATGACCAAAACTTATCTTGAAGTCGCCATTGAAGTCGCCCAGGAAGCCGGGAAAATCCTGCGCGAAGAGATGGAACGTCCTCCCACGATTTCCTATAAAGGCGAGTTTGATCTGGTCACCCAAGCCGATCGCCGCTCCGAAGCACTCATCGTCAGCCGTCTCCAGAAATATTTCCCCGAACACGCCGTTGCCGCTGAAGAAGGCACGGGTAAGAACACCGCTTCAGAATTCCGCTGGCACGTCGATCCGCTCGATGGCACGACGAACTTTGCCCACGGCTATCCCTGCTTTTGCATTTCCATGGCGCTTGCGCGCAAAAGTGAATTGCTCCTCGGCGTGATTTATAACCCTATCTACAACGAACTGTTCACCGCGGCACACGGTGAAGGAGCCTTTTTCAATGGCAAAAAAATTCACTGCTCGAAAATCGATAAATTAAAGAGTAGCCTCCTCTGCACCGGCTTTCCGAACCACGACCGCAAGTCCCATCCCAATATCCATTTCTACTGGGATTTCACGCTCCGTTCCCACGGTGTGCGGCGCGATGGTTCTGCCGCGCTCGATCTCGCTTGCGTCGCCATGGGACGCTTTGAGAGTTTTTGGGAATTTGGTCTCAATCCATGGGACACGGCTGCTGGCGTGATCCTCGTCGAAGAAGCAGGCGGAAAAATTACAGACATGCAGGGGCAACCCTACGTTCTCGGAGGTCCTTCGATCCTCGCTTCCAACGGGTTAATTCATGAAGAAATGGTGAAAGTGGCGGCCGAAGTTTCGCGACACACGGTATCTCAATAGTTGATCTATGGATACGTTATAGTCTGTTACCAAGCATTCTTGTCTCCCGGTGGCGGCTTGTCCGCTCCTGTCTATAGGTTGTTCCCCTGTCCCCCCTAAGCCCAATGGAGCCGCGACTAAACGCACGTATGCCTTGCAAATAAAAGACAATACAGTACTTATTGCTGTCTAGCCGAAACTGTCTGGTCCGCCGGCTTACGGAACGCTCATTGAGCCTTCACAGAATTCTTATGTCCCAGGCGCTATCCTTTCTTGGCAACGAGAAGCTATTTGTCGGACCGCCGTGGGCAGCCGGACGCTGCCATCCCCAAAAAAATCCGTTGCCTGATCGCTGTTGGGGGAGAATCTATGCGCATTTTCTTTGGACGTGCACTGCCACTCTTCGCAGTTCTCTGTCTTCTAAGTTGGGGGACGTTCGGGGCAGACGGAACATCGGATGGAGCAAAGGATAAAGATTCCACTGCTAAATCTGCCGCGAAACCCGATTCTCCAGCCAAACCGGCCACCAACCTGACAGAGCGTGAGCAATGGATGTTGGACCGCATCGAGCAACTCGAAAAGAGAGTCGCCGAACTCGAATCCAAAGGTTTGGCAACCGCAACTGCCCCAGCGGCACCGCCCGCCACCCCAGCTGCTTCGCCAGCCGCCGCAGGCCCAACTGTTGCCCCTGCTGCGATTGCTGGTCCCGCAAACGCCGGTGTAGTCTCTTCCTCGAGCTCCAGCGTCAAACAGGAGCAACCCGCTGCTGTGAACTCACTCTCCACAACGCAAAAGCCGGCAGTGGTCGAGCCCTTCTCCGATTCCGATTGGACCTGGCTGAACGGCAATGCCCGCACAAAAGAAATCTATTGGGACACGAAATTCTTCACTCCGGAAATCCGCTTCGACACGAACTATGTCGCGGACTTCAACCATCCAACCGATCACTCCATCGGTGGTTCGAGCGAACTCTTCCGCTCCTATGAAGTCCAATTGGAGCAGTTAGGCGTCGGCGGCGACTTCCACTACGACAACGTCCGCGGCCGCCTCATGACCCAGTTCGGCATGTATTCCGTAACCACGCCGCGAAATGACCCTAGTCCCGGTCACGGCCAATGGGATTTGTCGGATGCGTACCGCTATATTTCCGAAGGCTATGGTGGGTACCACTTCGATGTCTTACACGGCATTAACGTCGATGCAGGAATCTTCATGTCGTACATCGGCTTGTTCAGCTACTACAACTTTGACAACTGGGCCTACCAGCCTTCTTATGTTTCCTCCAACACACCCTGGTTCTTCAATGGCGTGCGCGTTCAGATCTTCCCCTCCACGCACTTGAAAATCGAGCCTTGGTTTATCAACGGCTGGCAGTCCTACGCCTCCGCCAACCACACGCCCGGTATCGGTGGCCAGATCAAATGGACGCCCAGGCCCTGGATTAACATCATTTCCAATAACTATGGCCTCGGTCAGGACGACCTCTTCATCAAAGGTCGCAAGCGCATCCACACAGACAACAGCGTCGAGGTCAAGTATTTCGACAAACCAGAAAGGACTCTCGACAAGATGGCGTTCTCGCTTACCGGCGACCTGGGTTGTGAGTACGGGGCCGGTGTGAGCTGCTACGGCGATAAGAGCGGTGGCCCCAAGCAGAGCTTCATCGGCTACATGGCCTACAACCGCTTCTGGTTCCACAGGGATACATACGCCCTGACCATCGGCGGCGGCCAAATCAACAACCCCGGACGCTATCTCGTGCTGATTCCTCCTATCAACGGAGAAACTGCCATAACGGCTGCCAGCAATTCACCCTACTTCACTGGCAATCCAGGGGATCCCTTCAAGGCTTGGGATTCTTCCATCACCTTCGACTATATGCCCAAGCAATACATCACCTTCCGTTGGGAGTATGACTATCGCCATGCCAGCGTTCCGTATTGGTCTGGGGCAGGAGGCATCACGCCTCCAGGCGGTAACAATGGTTCACCGCAATACTACGTGTGCAGCAGCGGCGCCACCTCCGGTCAAATCGACGCTCAGTGCTGCCGAGATGTCTTGCGGCGGTGGCCTAAGCAGCGTTTGGTTCCCGGACTTGCGCAAGAACGAATCCTTTATCGATATGGCCATCATGGTCAAATTCTAGGTGGAATGGAAGCGCACCTTCACCCCAATCGGCAGGGTCGCTTGCACTCTTGGCACGACCATCGGCAGTTCAAATGGAGCCTCTAGGGTTTCAGGACAGGTTCACCTTTGTCGTCCATGGATTCCTGACGGGCGTCAGGACGTTACACCGTCACCCAGTTTGTGCGTTCCAGAAACGTTGGCGGTTCGTAGGTTTTTCCCTTGGCCAGCCGGCGTTCCTCGCGCCGGGAGGTCCACAACAACAGCGGACCCAACGTGCGGGCGTTTAATTTCGCGGCAAAACCAAACTCTCTCTCCACTTCGCCACGCAGTGCCTTGATTTGTGCACCGACATTCTCGTTCATTTCGCGGAATTGCCGTTCCATGGCCCACAACGCGGCACTATACCCGCTTCGCAGTTTACTCATCTCTCTGCTAAAGCGCTCCCGGACGCGCGGATCTGGATAATCCCGGTATCGCTTCCAGCCGTCTAGCATCGTCCGGCACATCCGATACAAGCTCGGGCCATTGCGCTCGAAATCCCGCAGAAAGGCCCAGTCCAAAAAGCGCTGCGAATCTGCGCGCGAAATCGCTGCGTGCTGAAAATTGAACTGGAACTGGCCATGAATATCCGCAAAGTCCACATCGTCCAGCAGCCGTCCTTGTTCCTTCATCTCGAAATACAACGGTGTGCCTGGTACTGGGGTATACAGCATGAATTGATGAAAATCCGTATCGTGGCTGACCGCCCGCTCAATTTCCTCTACGATGTTGTCCGGAGTGTGATGCTCCAGCCCGATAATCGTGGATCCCTGCACGCGAATTCCGTGACTCCGTAACTCGCTAGTCAATTCGTGCGTGTCCGTCCCCTTTAGCTTGGGATAGCCAGAACGCTGCGATTCCAATCCCATCCACACCCAAGAAACGCCCAGCTCGACCAGCTCTTTCATCGAATACTTGCGAATCGCGTTCGCGGAAGCAAAGACCGCCATACCCCAGCTTTTTCCCGCCGATTTCATGCGTTCCAGCAACGCCATGGCTCGTTCGCGATGCAGCAGAAAGTTCTCATCCATGATGAAAAACGTCTGCACCTTCATGGAGGATTCAAACCCGTCCATTAATTCGAAAAGCTCGTCCCCTGTTTCATAAAAATTGTAGAAATTGCCTTTGCCCCCGAAGAACGAAGACGTCGTGCAGAAATTGCATCCCATCGGGCAGCCTACCGATGGGATCACCGTTGCGGCCGTGGCGCCCTTCCGTTCCGGCAGCCGCATTCCTAGCGAGCGTGTCCTCAAACCGGATACGATTTCCGGGTGTTTGATCAGCGCGCTGTCGTCCTCACCCAGGTAGCGCCGCATCCATCCGATGCCCTCGCCGCGTACAAAATGGTCCGCATCTACGATTCTCTCAATCCCGGGGATTGCTGTGACATGACCGCCAATCACGATCACCGATTGCGGGGAGTGCTTGCGGATCAGCCGGCACATCTCCCGAACTTTCCCCACATTTACGATGATGGAGGAAATTCCGACGATGTCGTAATCTGTCGAACACAGCTCCCGTGTGAACGATTCGCGTGTCGGAAAGTCCATCAGTGTGCATGGCGCCGCAATGTTCGCCTGGATCATCTTGATGCCCCATGAGCGGTGGAACATCCGTAGCGAGAACGCCCCTTGTGCTCGCGTCACCTGGTTGTGATACAGCTCCATGGGATTGATCGCCCGGCTTCCGAATTCGTCGTCTCGGGCATAGGGACCAAAGACCGAGCTCAGCAACACACGGGCCTGAGTGCCTTTGGGATGTTTTGGCACGATTTGTGGAATTGTCATAGGAGTTGGCAAACACAAAATGGTAGCACTCGGCTTCGCCAAACCTTTGTGACGGACGAACATGACCGTGGACTGATTCGCTTGCGGCTCCACCCTGCTCATGGGAAAATGAGAAATTGTGACTTGTGCGTGGCTTTCCGTTTCGAGCGATCCGCAGCTTCCAATTGGCGATATCGTCTAGGGGTCTAGGACGCCGCCCTCTCACGGCGGAAACCCGGGTTCGAATCCCGGTATCGCTACCAACCCTTTCTAAGTGATTCGATTGAGCACGGTTGCTAGCCTGCCTTGGGCTTGTCCCAAATTTGTCCCAAACAATCGAGGCTTTGCCCTGAAAAGTGAGTATTGGTACAGGGTATGGCTAACACGACCGTAAGCATTAGAGAACGAATCAAAAACCCTGAGGGGCACTGGGGCTGGAGTCAAAATCTACGACCGTCGGACGATAAGCTGAAGCCGTCCGAAGCCGAACGGACAGGCAAGTTCTACTTAGTCTGGACGGAGAGTGGAAAGAAACGCGAACAGCGGGTCAAGGGAAATTTCGCGGCTGCCGTTATGGCTGCGAGGGCGAAAGAGCGGCACCTTGAAGACGCCGCAGATGGCTTTGAGCGCCCCGATCCGCTGAAGAAGAAGGCTGAACGAGTCACGATTGCTAATGCCATCGAGAGGCGACTGCACAGCATAGAGGTCACGTTTGAGCCGGACACATTGAAGTCGCACAGACAGGCTCTTCGGCAGTTTGAGAAATGGACAACTCGGCATTCCGTGGACGAAATCGATCACGACCATTTGATGGAGTTTAGAAATTGGCTCATGAAACACGGCAACGAGCACAGGTTCTCGAAGAACCCCGGCAACGACAAGCGAACCGCAGACCGAAAGGCATCGCACGTAAACCAAATGGTCAGAATTACTCTCGGTTTGCCCGAGGGGCAAGGACCAATCAAGAAATCGGAACTGGGGAAGATCAAACGAACCGGTCCCGTGAAAATCTATTCGGCAGCGCAAAAGGAAGCGTTCTTTAGAAATTGCAAACCTCATGAGGAATTGCGTTTCAGGACACTGTATGAACCCGCTTTTCGAAAAAAGGAACTGATTTTTCTTGAAAAGGAAGACGTGCTTAGAGATCGGCAGATGCTGCGCGTGCAATCGAAAACCCGTTACGACGAGAATGGAAAGCTCCTTTACAAGTTCAAAGCAAAAGCGAACTCGGAGCGAGAAGTCCCAATTTCCAAAGAGCTAATGGAACGCATCGTGGCGCATATGAACAATCCGGCGCATCCGAAATCTCGCCTTGTTTTCTGCACCAGCACAGGTCTCCCCGACACCCATCTCTGGGACGAGATTCAGGTCATCGCAAAGCGGGCCGGAATGGCGGGCTTCGATGTAAAAACGTTCAGGGCGACGCGAGCGACTGAATGGATGCGCCCGAAATGGCTAGGTGGATGGGGTTATGACGTTCCAACTGTTCGTGACCTGCTGGGCCACGACGAAGAATCCGAGAGCATTTGGTCGTATGTCAGTTCGATAACGAAAGAGGTTTTGATTGCGGAGATGAACAAGAGAGACGAAAACGAAATATCCACCACGAGCAAGCCAGCGCCGCCGAAGGCAGCAAGAGCGATCCTCAACGACGCCGATGCTGTTGTCGTGACTGGAACGCCCTCGCTCTGATCTGGCGCATTCCTCACCACGAAGGACAGAAATCTCCAAGCCGGGATTCCTCGCACACATCCGCACAACTGAGGCTTAAACCTCCTCAACTTACAGAACAGGGCTTCGAAAAGCCTCGAACTAGCTACCCGGCTGTAATTCGCGGCTAGAAAAGGTCGAATTCTGAGCTTTGTATTAGTACGAAAGCATCATTTCGCGAGATGGTACGAAGATTCTGAATCAAAACCCTTGTCGGCGGCAGCTAATTAAGTAGAGCCGAAATCATCGGCGCAAGGAGATGAGCAAATGACAAGGGCTAAGGGCAGGAAGCAGGCAAACCAAACGATCAGGGAACGGGTCAGGCCCCTCAACGGAGGCGGCATGATGCGCGTGTGCATGTTCTGCGGGCGGCAGGTCAGGAAGAGCGAGTTCGACTGCGAGTGCTTCCGTGGGCCGAGGAAACCGTGGGGTCCTCCCGCCAAGAAGAGCGCCATGTGGCGGAAGCACGAGAAGGGCTGGGGCGAGTACGCGGTCGTCGGCATAGCAGGCGAGAAAATGACCGCGTTCCAGCGTCTTCGAAAGTTCGGGCTGATGCAAGAGATGAATTTCCCACACTACAGGTTGACCAAAAAGGAGAAGGCGCAGGAACTTCGCTCGTTGTTCAAATACGGCCCCGCAAAGATCACCGATGGCGAGATCGAGCAGACCATGCACGCACAGGGCTTCTGCTGGTCCTACCACCCGCACTCGTGGGAAGTCCGATGCGGCGACGTGCCCACAGCCATGGAAGTGTTCATGGACGACGCGAAGCTGATGAAGGTCTTGGACAAGCGTGCCTACCACGGCAGCGTCAGCAGCCTCACCGACAGCGAGGTGCGCAAGGGGCTGAAGGCGGTCGGGGCTCAGGGCGTCTCGAATTTTAGACCCACGGCGGCGTGGGCTATTTACGACAGGTACCTACCGGGTGCGAGCAGTCTCGGCGACTACGAAGGCGAAGGCTACACCGTCTACGATTGCTCGATGGGATGGGGCGGACGATATTTGGGCGCGGTCGGCTGCCTCAGGGTCGCGAAATACATAGGCTGCGACCCGAGCAGCAAGACTTTCGCCGGACTGAAGCAGATCGAAGCCGACCTGAAGCGCATGATGCCGCAGCGCAACCTACAAACCGAGATGCACATGGTCGGTAGCGAGGACTTCCGCCCCTTTCCCGGCAGCGTCGATCTCGTCCTTACGTCTTCGCCCTATTTCGAGGGCAACGGCATCGTTGAGAACTACAGCGACGAGCCGACCCAGAGCCACGTCAGGTTCCCCGACAAAGAGTCGTGGCTCGAAGGCTTTCTCGGTCAAACGATCCGCAACTGCTACGTGGCGCTCAAGCCGGATGGAATTCTCGTGCTCAACGTGAGCGACTATCTTGCAGACCCGATCACCGAGATCGCGACCAAGAACGGATTCGCCTATGTCGAAACCCTGCGCCTCAGGTTGTCCAAGATCATGGGCAGCAAGCACAGGGTGGGCGGCCCTTGGAAGACGGAGCCTGTGCTGGTATTCAAACGGACATGAATTACGCCAAGCTCGCCGATCTGAAGGAAATTTACGGGCACTTCCAGAAGCGCAAGGACGTGTTCCCGCACGTCCGGCAGGACAAGCTCGGGAGGATGATAGAGGAGGGCCAAGTCGTCTGGCAGGACGGCGTCGCCGTCACCTACCAGAAATATAAGAAGCGCACCCGCGTGGGCGAGATCGACATCCCAGCCGGGTCGATCATGCTGCACCAGATTCTCAACAGCCGCCAGTTCAGCGGCGCCGGCGGACGGGTTTTTGAGCAGTTCGTTAAGGAGATCGTCAAGCCCTCGGGCGGCGACCGCTACCTCTCGGTCAGGAAAGAGAATGCCGCGGCGTGTGCGTTCTATGCACGCCACGGCATGAAGGTCGCGGGGAAGGTCGCTTGGTCGGGGGCACCTTCCCCGGACTGGTGTACAGACTTGCCCGGGCGCAATGTCGCGAACGACGAAATTCACAGTATTTCTAGTGAGACGCTGCCCGAAACAGCGCAAGGAGACAACAGCAATGGACGAAGCGCGGGTTGAGTTCAGAGGTGATTGGGGAACCCCTATCAGGTACGAAGACATAGTGCTTTGGCGGGACGTTGTGTTTCTTGTGTGGGACTGTCCCTACGACGAAGAGGTACAGTCGATGGGGGCGCCAGCCGTTGGGACCTTCAACTACACGGGTTACTTAAATAGACGAGAAGGCGTTTCTTTCGGGATGACGTATTTCTCCCTCGTCGTGGCTGACGGACACATGCCGATCACCAACGGCACGAGAATTCTGGCGGATGGAGGAGTCAATTATCAATGCATGACCTACGACGAAAACAGCATGAGGTTCTGGCGGACTGGGAGATTGGAAGTTGCGCCCAACGTAGCGGAGCAAGAACGCAAGCACATCGAGGACGAAGCCGAGGGAGAGAGGCTGATGGTCGAGTTGGACACCATCATCCAGCACAAGATGGCACATGGGACGCTAGAGACAAAGCAATACGATCAAGCGCTAGCCTTGTACCTAGAATGTAAGAAGTCGAGCATCGGTTTCGGAACTCCGGCTTGGCACCGTCGCCAGCGAGTATTTCGCACATTCGAAAACCATTTCCTTAAGTATCCTAGTAAATAAATACTTTTAGCTAAAGAGGCCCCGCTGAAGTTTTAGAATGAACGGCGGCTACCCTGGCCCCCACTTTCGTGCATTTAGCAATGCGTCTTTGAGATCAGCCGGCCATGTAGAACTGTCGCCCGACAAAGGTATCGGCCAGGAGGCGGTCACGGCGACAACGCAGGCAACGGCAGCGTCGGCGGCAAGGGCACCGCGGCTCCCGCAACGACTCTCGGCAACGACGACGACCCTGATTTTTTGGGGGATTTCTACTGGCGGGACACACCCCGGTCTTTATCTCTGAGTGGGGGTCACAAGAGAATCGCGGCTATCGCCGTGGCTCACCTGGCTCCGTGCTGAGTGACGTGGGCACCAGTCGATGGAATCCCGGCACATGCGGCGGCTGCTTGTGTTCACGCACGGGAGACTCGCACACTCTCGGGTCTGGCTTACCCCACGGTTAAGCTCGCCACGTCGGGAGGCGGCTTTGTACCCTCTCGGGTTTCACGGGCTGCCCTTATCCCCACTCGCTGGGGTCCGCGTCGTCACCGGGTGGAACGTTGCGCGGCGAAGTCTTCGGGTAGGTGAACCGTCCAGGGCTGACATGCTGCCCCGGTCATAATGAAGATACTGCCCGCACCAGGAAAATCACGATTTTGTCCGGCGCGCGGTATCTACTTAGTGGGTGAAAGTGAACACGGGTGGGGGTGGCTCGAAAGGGTCGCCCCTTTTTTGTTCCTGCCAGCGCCCGAAATCCCGATTTTAGCCCACGCGCAGTATTTCACAAATGTAGCGCAGGGTCTCGGGGGCACACCCCAAGGCTCCGGGGCGGGTTCCGACAGTTCCCGCCCCATTACAACTGTCGATCCTTCCAAGGTCACCAGCCGTACCAGCGCCAAATCCAAAAACTGCATTGAGGAACCTATGACCCACAAGCAACAACCCAGCCTCCCAGAGGTCGGCAGCGACTTCGAAGAGTCTGTACTCCCTCTCAACGGAGCAGCCAGCAACGCGGACTTGAAAGCCGCCGCGCCCAAGCCGCTTTTTGGGGGCGTCTCTGCGCGCACCGCAGCGGCAGCCAAAAAGGGCAACACCAGTACGTCACGCACCGGCAAGGCGAAGCAGGCAACGTTCAGCTTCGGCAAACCGAAGAAGAGCGTGTTCGTGAAGGTTCACCCCTCCCCGGCGTACACCATGACCAACGTGCCGGTCTACCAGAACGACATCACCGACACGTTCCACTTCATCCAGCCAGACCTTTATGAGTCCGGCGAACTTCCCGAGCGCTTCGTCCGCGCAGTCAAACTCATCGACCTTTTCGTGGCCGGTGCGGCGGACGGTTCGTTTTTCATTTGGTTCGTCCCGGTCACCAGCCATGTGTCGCGCAAGGGCGCTCTCAAAGCCGTCGAAGCTGCGCGCAGCCGTTACGTCCTAGTCGAATGGTTCCGGCAGGCGTCCACGTACACCATCGAGCCAGCAACCGAGGCCATCCCAGAACCGAAATGGGAAACGCTTCCTTCCTTGGAATCCATGATGCTCGATGCGTTCGACAGCGTCGTCAGCGTGGCCGACGACAAAGTGGTACGCGACTACATGTCGGGTGGCGTTGCCAACCGGCGTGATGAGGAGGATGAGGAATAAACCTCGCGGGTCGGCCACCGACTAGCCGACCCACTCCTACTCCTATGGGACTCGTCAGCAGGCAGTTCAATCACCTTTACATTCTCGACACCGAGTTCGTTGCTCTGCCCGGAGAGAAGCAACAACCGGTGAGCCTCTGCGCGCTGCACTACGAGCGCCAAGGAGAAAGCTTCAAGCGCACTGAGAGCGTGCGCATCTTCTTCCGTGACGGCCAGCAAATCGAGTGTCCGTTCACCGGCATCGAAAGCGATTCCACCTTATTCATAGGATACAACCTAGCCGCAGAGTACAAATGTTTTCTCACCTTGGGCTGGCCGATGCCGTGGCATTCCATTGATCTGATGTTCGAATACAAAAATGAAACATGTGGCGTGTGGCGCGGAAAGGACAGCCTGTGGGACTTGGGCTGGGGCCTTGAAGATGCGGTGCGCGAACTCGGCGGCAATCCGGCTGACTGCTGGAAGATGAACAAGGATGAGATGCGGAACTACATCCGCCGCTTCGGCACAAAGGCCCCACGCGGATTCGTCTGCATCGAGATGGACAAGCACGGCCTACCGATCTACAGGGATGTTGACGGCGAGCCGCATCCTTTCAATGCCGATGATCCGTACACGCAAGACTGGATCATGCTCGTCCGCTCACAGGAAGAGCACGAGAAATTGATCCTCGATTACAACATGGAAGACTGCGTCGCTACGCACTTCGTCACGACCGAGATCATCAAGAACAGCGCGACCTATAACGAAGCGCAGGCCCTTCATCGCGGCAAGTTCGCCGTGGCAACGGCCCACTTTGAGCACCAAGGACTTCCCATCGACACCGAGCGCTTCAACCTTATCAAGGCGCACGCACGCAAGCTCCAGATTCACATCGCACAGAAGATTGAGGAACAGAACGTCTATGGCGTCTATGAAATCGAGGGTCGTGAAGATTTGAAGAACAAGCCGCACGCTGTTTGGAAGATGAAGAACTTCGTCGCGCTTCTCGACCGCAACGGCATCACCATTGGCAAAAAGGGGGCTGTCTGGCAGGCCACGCCGACCGGCGATCCGGTACTCGAAGATGACTACTTTGAAACGATGTGTCTCGCGTTTCCTTTCCTGCAGCCGCTCCGGCAGACCCGGAAGACCATTAAGACCCTCGGACTGTTCGACACCACCATAGGCCATGACGGATTCAACCGCTACACCTTATTTCCTTTTGGAACGGTCACATCGAGAAACAACCCGAAGGCTCGCGAGTTCATGTTGTCTCGTCCTCATTGGCTGCGCAACTTGATCACACCCAAGCCGGGTTACGCGATCATCAGCGCCGACGTAACAGGAGCCGAGGATTGGTTGGCAGCAGGATTCAGCGGCGATCCGAAGCTCATGGAGATTTATTCATCCGGCGCAGACTCATACATCGCATTCGCGACTGTCACTGGCGCTCTTCCAGAAGGATCGAAGCGCGACAAGTCCAACCGCGTGATGGAGAAAATCCGCGCTCAGCACAAAATTGCAAAGTTGGCCATTCAATATGGCGTCGGCGAGACAACGCTTAGCCGCCAGCTTGGCGTACCTGTGTGGAAAGCCGGACAAATCCTCAACGCGCATCGACGCGCCTACTCCGTTTACTGGCAATGGGTCGCTGACCGTGCCAAGGAAGCGGCCAACCGGGGCTACGTCGAAACAGATTACGGGTGGCGTCAGTCCACCATGAACATGTCCGAGCGTTCGATCTTGAATTTTCCGCAGCAAAGTCACTGCGCCGAAGTCCTGCGCATGGCCTGCAATTTGCTGCTCGACGCCGGGTGGGGCCATGCTTTCGCGGCTCCGCACCACGACGCCCTCTATTTGCACGTCCCGATTGAGCAAGCCGAGGAGTGCGCACGCGCGGTGGAGCAGGCGTTCCTGCACGCCGGTCAGATGATCATGGGCGACGTCAACGGCAAACCGTTCCCACTCAGGATCAAGGCGAAGATCACGCCAGCGCCGCAGCACTACGTTGACGCCGATGGCTCTGACATCTGGGACATTGTCACCACCTACTTCGGGTGGGAGGGCAAGGAAGCGAACAAGGAGCAAGCCAATGTGGCGGATACAGTCCAAGTATGAAACGGTGTGCCCGCGATGCCGAGGCTACATCAAGAAGGGCGCATGGATCGTGCAGGAGCCCGGGCAGAAGTGGTCGCACGCCGTCTGCCCGGCAGACTTGAGGAAGCCAGCGCAACCAGCGGAGCCGACCGTGGCCGAGCAGTACCGACCCGTGTACGACGCGGACGGCAATCACGTCGACATGGAGCTGGTCAATGTGGCGGATCAAGGCTAACTACTCGACGTTCTGCGTGCGATGCGCCGGTCAGATCAAGATCGGCGCATGGATCGTCGAAGTCGGTGGCGTGTGGGTTCACGACCGCTGCCCGAAGCACGACTACGAGTTTGCACCGGCCAAGGTCGGTGCCAAGGAGAGCAACACAATGACAGAGGCAACAGCAGTACAGCAGCACCCAAGCAAGGCGCAGTTCCACAAACTGGTGGCCTACGTTCAGGAGCTTGTGGCATACCACAACCGACTGGAAGAGCGCGTGATCCAGCTTGAGAACTACGAGAAGACGCGCCAGCGCATCGAGAACGAGCAGCAGGAGCTAAAGGCGAAAAAGCTGGCCGCCAAAGCTGGCAAGTTCCAAGGACGTGACGCGGCATTGGAGGTGGAAGCATGACCGAAAAAATGGACATCAGGAAGCCTCGGTTGCCGTCTGACGTCGGCTGGCACGACATCGAGATCAGCGACAACAAGACCCAGAATCTCGTCTGGTGGAACGAGCGTAACGGTCGCGACCCGGACAAGCCGACGCGCAAGCGGAAGCGCGGCCAGCGTTACTCTGGGATGACAGGTGTCAGGCGGAAACCTGCGGGCGTGTCGAGGTCCGGGCCTGCGGCAAGGGGCTGATGTCGGAGGTCGTGCCGTTGACCCGCGAAGAGCGATCGAGGAAAGATTCGGCAGGCTGCTGGTCGGCTGCTCGAACCCGGCGTGCAGCAACCGGGAATGGGCGCACCGCTGGACGGCGAGCCGCAGGTCGACCGACCTGGTCACGGGACGGTACGGCCACAAGATGAGAGACCGTCTTTTGCGAGCCGTTCATTGGTGTTCATCGTCATAGAACGACTTTCATTTCCATGTGTGGATAGAGGAATCGGTATGGCTGTTCGGGTCAAGTCCTTTTGAATCAGCAAACAGTTCCTCAATTTTCATTCAAAACCGGGGCGCGAGCGCCTCTGCGGAGGATTTTCGTGAAATGAATTGCCGAGAAAATATTCGGGAGTGTCTGTTGGCGGAAAGGATGCTTTATTGGCGTTCGGTGGCCCGCTGTCCGCTCCTCGGCAAAGGATGCCCGAAGTGGCGAGCGAGGAAGAATTTTTGGGCGTTGATCAGAAAATATCCATCTCTGGCTGAGCGCCTCAGGCTGCGCGAAACGGATGTGTTTTGAGGTTATACGTGAAAAACGCAGATACCCCAGAGGTGCTCGCCATCGTGCCGTTGCCAACAGCGGAGGAGCGCAGTCGGCGGGAGCTTATGCTCGCGAGGCTGCTGGTCATCACCCTTGAGATGCTGCTCAGCGAGGGACACACCGACTTGGCGGTCAAAATCGAAACTGCGAAGGACATGATCAGGGAATTCAAGCACGCGTATCCAGAGACGATGGACGTTTGACGCACTTCGTCGATTCGAGTACGGCACCATGCTTTAGGTTAGCCGCGACCTCACGCTTCGGATGTGGAAAAGTCTGCCAACGAAACGCCTGCAAAATTGCACGTTTAATTCGCCTGTTGGGCGCGTAT
Organism: Candidatus Acidiferrales bacterium; assembly: GCA_963775865.1. Taxonomy (GTDB): domain Bacteria; phylum Acidobacteriota; class Terriglobia; order Acidiferrales; family UBA7541; genus Acidiferrum. The sequence goes on from CAVZKU010000007.1 coordinate 390,460, forward strand.
ATCCCCACGTAGCGGTGCTTTGGGTTTCCTCTCTCGAAAGCTACATCCTGCTCAACCAACTGCTTTTTTCTTTCTGCTCTGCTTGAGAGCGGGATGTAAGGAAAGAGTTCACTCCCGCCAACCACGGTGCCGTCTGGCAGCGTGTCGCCGCTGTAGTATTTTCTTTCGTCCCTAAAGAAAAAGCGTCTCCCTGTTTCGTCCGGATTTTTGCTCCGACCCTTGCGGCACCGCGTAGCAGAGTGAATCAGTTTTGTGTCACGGAGTTTTCCCGTAGCATCACGGTACATAGTCGTGCCTAAAGTTTTCCCACAGTACAACCAGTTGCAGGCTTGGTAGACAGTTCCAATTTCCCCGGCGTCCGTGTCCGAATAAGCGACAAATACATACGCGGGCAGAAACACTCTTCCGCTCTTCGTCGTTCTGGCACTGTTCGCCATCTGCCTGCAAGCCGCGCTGATGAGGTACGACGCCGCGTGTGGAGAGGCCCAGTGCGCACACGCCCCACGGCATAGCGTTACGACGAACTGTGCCCAGTCTTCTCCGCAAATCGATTTTGCCGTATCGGTGCCTGCCGTTTTCCCAAAACAGACCGCTCCCGCCAGTTCTCCGTCCAGAATCAGACCGAATGACCTTTCGGTGCTTCCCATGTTTCCTAGCCACTCGTATTTCAGGATCAGTTCCTTCGCTTTTTCATACGAAATTTCAACGACAGTCGCATTCTCTAGTCCAACGACTGGACGAGGGTTCCTTTGAGCCTCTTTATCTCGTATCTTTCTTTGGTAAGCCTTCATTGCAAGCCCTTTCGAATAACTTCAATGAAGTGCTCGATGTCCTCTGTGCAGCTAAAGTCGATGGTCATGCGGTACCGAGATTGTCTGTCACCGCCGAGAGAAATGGTGTGCGGAGGGTATTGAAAGAAACTTTGATTGCCGTCTCTTAATCGCGTCAGTTCTGTGTCAAGCCGAAGCAGACGTTTTTTCGTCTCGTTCTCTTGCGCAGTAAAGATTTCTGGCTTCGTCAGCCTGTCATGAAAGCGAATCAACCCGCTAGTAGTGACCGGATTTTTGTCATCTAGCTTCGCTTTCGTGACGTAGCTTTTGACGGTCTCTTCTGGAATCGCGGCGACCTCCTGCCAGTATCGCGCTGTGCGCGTCGGCGTGTCGGTCTCTTCAAGAGTCTTCTGATATTCAGAAACTCCGGCAAGCCTTGCCGGAGTTTTCTCCGGTCTCCCGCCACTCGACCTTTGAAGTTTTGCAAGAATCCTTCCTGCCTTGCGTTCCGCAGACAGTTTCAGTTCGGCGGCGTAGTCGAGGGACTCCTTCGACATGTGTGCTGCCTTGGCATAGACCCGAGCCGCTTCCGCCATGTCGCGAATTTTCTTAACTTCCGGCAGAGTCCGGGCTTTCGCGAGTGCGATCCGCACTCGGTCGAGATTCGCTAAAGCGCCTACGCTGGACATCGCAGCACCCCGTGCCTCTCACGACTGAAAATAGCACAGGTCTTTGGGAAAGGCCAGAGGGCTGGGCTGACGAATACATTGGGGTAAACGGCTCGGTGTGCCGCGTTCAGAAAACCCTGCCGCCAGAGCCGCTCTATCTTGTTGATCCTGAGGCGTAAAAACTGCGAATTTCATGCGCCGAAATAAATCAGATTGTATTCATCAGATTGTCGAACCACTCCAGACGGTTAGAACCGGACGCTTACAACCACTCGACAAGGTCTACTTGTTTAGTAGCCTACTAACCACCGGCTTTCTTTTCCGGCCAGGCGAGGCCGATGAAGTCCTCATCCTTCCCAACGCCAAAAAATGTTCGCGGCGGCTACCAGCGCGTGCTCATCGTTTAGTCCTACCTTTCCGCTTCGCGATGGTTCGTGCAGCGGCTTGAAAGACCAACTCTTGATTCCGCAAGGGATTTGAGGTTCCGAGGTCGATTTAGCTATATAACGCTACACTGGGTTCCCATAAAGTGCGAACTTATGGTACTATCGTATAGCGATGGAGCCGCGGAAAAATTCATTGCCAGCTAACCGCGCACGCCTCGGGGCAGTACTCCGAGCCGCTAAAGAAGTCGTGTCAGTCGACATTACGTCTCAGACACTCGACATCGAGAGGCGTGCAGCGGCCAAGCTCCTATCACGGTGGAAACAGCAAGGCTGGCTTCGGCGGATAGGGCATGGGCTTTATGTTTCTGTCCCCTTGGACCTGGCTGGCAGCGAACAGGTGATCGCAGACCCCTGGGTCCTCGTACCAACGCTCTTCAATCACTGCTATATCGGCGGCTGGACAGCCGCCCATCATTGGGAACTTACCGAGCAGCTTTTCAACGAAACCCTGGTCTTCACAACACGGCGTTTTAGAGAAAAACGCGTGATCGCCCAAGGTGCGCTTTTTGTGTTGCACAGCGTGGAGCTGAAACGTCTCTTCGGATTGAAAACACTGTGGCGCGGTTCTGTCAAAGTGTCTATATCGGACCCCGCGCGTACGCTAGTCGATATGATCGCCGCGCCAGAGCTGGGCGGTGGCATCGACCACGTAACTGATAGCCTGAGCGCGTATCTCAAAACTAAGCCTGCTGATCGCGGCTTGTTGATCCGGTACGCAGAAGAATTTGATAACGGCGTCATCTTCAAGCGCCTCGGATATCTTGCAGAAACGCACTTGCACGACAATAATCTCGCTGCCGAGTGCCGGTCACGGTTGACACAGGGTTATGCCCAGCTTGATCCCTCGCTTCCTCCGAAAAAACTCGTTACGGCCTGGCGTCTCTGGTTGCCGTCAGCTAGGAAACGATCGGGCTCATGATCGACAGGCGCGAGATCCTCGAAGCTGCGTCGGCGTTTTCGCTGCTGCCAAACATTGTCGAGAAGGACTACGTCCTCGGCTGGATGCTCGCGGGGATAAATGCGCATGAGGAACTTGGTGAAAGTTGGGTATTCAAAGGCGGAACCTGTCTCAAAAAGTGTTATTTCGAGACTTATCGATTTTCAGAAGATCTCGATTTCACCCTGCGCAATGAAGAACACCTCGACGAGGAATTCTTGCGGGCTGCTTTCGAAGAAGTCATCGCCTGGGTGACGGAACAGTCCGGTCTCAATATTCCCGCCGATCAACTCGAATTCGATATCTACGACAACTCCCGCGGACGGCCCAACTGCCAGGGCAAAATTGCGTACCGTGGACCGGTTTCGCCAACTTCGGGCGGCTGGCCGAAGATCAAGCTCGACCTCACTGCGGATGAAAGGCTCGTGCTTCCCTCTATCCGGCGCGAGGTATTTCACCCGTACAGCGACCGACCCGAAGGAGGGATCTGGGCGAATTGCTACGCCTATGAGGAAGCCTTCGGAGAAAAACTGCGGGCGCTCGGAGAACGCACGCGGCCTCGCGACCTTTACGACGTGGTGAACCTCTACCGGCACACGGACAGCCGGCCAACGGCCACGGTGCTTCTGGACGTGCTCCGGCAGAAATGTGAATACAAGGCAATCCCGGTGCCTACGTTCCAGTCGCTTATTCCGAATCGGCAGGCTCTTGAGGGGATGTGGTCGGACATGCTGTCACACCAGCTTCCAGTGCTTCCGCCGCTCAGTGACTTTTGGGATGCACTACCCGAGATCTTTACCTGGATTACGAGCGGCGCTCCAGTTCCTCAGCGCGCGCTCATCCAGCACGGCGCGGGCGAAATCGCCATCCGGTCGCGCGTCCTGCCGATGGGCGTTCCGCTCCCCTCCCGTTCGACTTTGGAAATCATCCGCTTCGCTGCGGCGAATCATCTATGCGTCGATCTCAGGTATGACGGCAGCGTGCGCCGTATAGAGCCGTATTCACTTCGGCAGACGACCGAGGGATATTTTGTGCTGCACGCAATCCGCAGCGATTCAGGGGAGCATCGCTCCTATCGCGTGGACAGAATGCAGGGGGCGACTGTAACTTCGCAAGTATTTATGCCGCGTTACGCGGTTGAACTGACTTCGACGGGTCCTCTTGCCGTTGCGCCTTCTAGCGCGATGCCGCGCATGCCAAGCATGCGGCGTGCATCGAGAACCAGACATCAAGGGCCAACCTACGTTTATCGATGCACCGTTTGCGGAAAGACATTCAACAAGAAAAGGATGGATGGCCGTCTCAATCCTCACAAGAATCGTCAGGGGTCCCCATGCTACGGGCGGTATGGTGCGTACGTACGCACGAAGTATTAGAGCAAGGAATCCCTATTGTTTAGGCAGTCATTAACTTCGATTTGCTCAGTTTGTTGGCCTTCGGAGCGCCTTCTCTCGCATTACTTCACATGAACCTAAGTCTGTCGCACTGGCTCACGCGTTAGCTTTGAGTTTGCTGCCTTTCAGAAGAAGCTCACGGAACTTGGCATAGAGCTTGTTGTCCGCCATGGTCGGCTGCGGCCCCACGAAGAGCCGCCAGACGACCCGCTCGCGCTCGTAGACTTGCTCCAAACTTTCCCACCACGCCAAATTTACCTTGGGATCGGTCACTTTGTCGGGATGACCATTGAGCTTCTGGAATCGTCGTTCGGCGGTCAAAAACATGCCAGAGGCTTCTTCCATGCGGCGTGCAGCCTCTTCCCGTTCCATCTGGTCAAGTGTCGCCTGATCCGAGATGCGTGGTTTGCCGTTCACCATTTCGACTTTAGTGGTCGTAACCTCGTCAAACAGCTTCGCGATCTCGGCGTCCAACTCATCCTCGGTTTTCATCTAGGCTCCTCGTTCATGGAATCGGCGAGCCGCCGTCCTTCTATGATCCTCTCTATGTCGTGATCCGACAGCGGGCGGGCTGCGCACATTGGATCGTGGCGCTTGAAAGCGTTGTCTTCCTCGTTCCCGATGTTCGCTGCTTGGTTCAGTTCCCATGTTAGCGACGACACGCTGACCAACAGTGGGCACTTACCAGCTTGGTCGTGGACGCACGAACTGTGGATGCGAAGAAGCTCGCCCACGATCTCCGGCGTGAGCCTGCGGGCCTTTCGGAATGGGATGATCTTAGCCATAGTTCCGCCTTCCAAGGAAGAGAAGCGCCACGGTGGGGACCGCGACATACGGCATGCCCACGACCGCCACGAGCAAAACCAAAAGCCCAAATAGGATGACAACCAGCCTGAACGGCAGCGTCAGCAAGCGCACAGGGCTCTCCTTGATTTTTGCGACCTACCCACGGGCTGCGCTCCACAGGGCTAGAGCCACGGGCGCGTAGGTCGATAGAGGAAACAAGCTCTTGGCGAGCGGGGAGGGATGCAGCAGGAAGACGTAGGCAAACTCGCAGGCGTAGCTGACAAACAGGGCAAGGAACATAACCCCCGTGGACTTCAGAGAAGATCGAATGTAGCCGCCGCGCTCTGCACGCCACGCCCTGACCTGCCCGGCTCCGCGCCAAAACCGGGAGCCGACAAGCACCGAGGCGAGCAGGCTCCAGACGGCGCAAGTCCAAGGCCCCACCCAGAACACGATCTGACCGCCCACGGGGTCGCGTACCAGCCAGAACGAAGCGAACGGGAGGGTCGCCGAGGCGACTACCAGCGCGATCAGGATGAGCACTGACTTTAGCAGCCACTTCAGCATGGAGCCTCCTTTGTTGCGGCACCAGCAGGATGTTGAGCAGCAGCAATTCCTTACTCTGTCCACCGAGGTGACGATTCCATACCCTTGTCACCAGCGTGCCTCTGCTGCATCTTGGTGCGCAATTTCATCAACTTGGGGCGGCGATAGCGCGGAGCCTTCGTCACCAGCCAGTGATCACTGGCCTCCAGCCTTCTTGTGGGCGCAGCGAAAATTTGCGTGGCCTCGGCCTACGAAAACGTTTCCACCGAAACCCTCTGAGCCTCGTAACAGGCCAGCTTCTGTGAACCGTGCGCATACCGAAGCGTGCTCGACAGGGCAGCGTGTCCTGCGAGCAATTTCACAAGATACAAATCCATCTTGCCGACAACAGAAGTAACGCGGCTGTGCTTCAGTGCGTGAATGTGCCGACACGATTCACCGATTGGTCTCGCGCCTCGGGCCACGCGAGCCTCGGATGCAAGCCGGCAGTACTTCGCAAAAATGCGATTAACCGTGTTGCGGTTAAATCGACCTTTTTGGGAGACGAAAAGAAAATCGGAACCCGAATCGGTTGGTCGTTCTTTCAGCCAGGCCCGCAAGGCGGAAACTTCGTCCATACACGGACGTCCCCGCATTCGAAATAGAGGCTGAGTAGTTTTCAACGATCCCTTGAGTCGCTGGACTGTGATTTCCATGTTGCGCCAATCGATGTCGCCCAGCCTGAGAGAAATCAATTCGCTCGCTCTGAGAGCATGCTGAAAGCAGACGATCAACAGGGCGTGATCTCGAGTGCTCCGCCGGCGAACGGTTTCGAAAACATCGAGCAATTCATCCTCGGTCAAATGTTGAAGGGAGTTTGATCGCTCCGTCTGAGAATCTCGCTCAGATCCAGTCTTTTTCATTGAGTACATTATAATGCAAAGCAGCTTTGTATGTCAAGTATTCAAAACGGCTTTGCATATCAAGTACAAGTCGCACTATCCTTTAGAAAGCGACATTTCGGCTACTTATGGATGATGTAAGTCTTTTATTTCTGCATTTGAATTGGCTAAGTTGCTTTGAATCAACGCACGCTGCGTAAGGCGACATTCGCCTACAATGCGGGGACAGCGAATAGGTGGTGAATACGAAGCGAAGATTTCTGGTGCTATGATGCGGCTTGACGATGAAAGCGGCTTTCTGTAGGTTGAGTCAGTGCCTTCTGAAGTGTCGAAATACCTATCGCGAATCGGGCGTCGAGGTGGACGCTCGAAATCCGCCGCGAAGCTAGCTGCTATCCGCGCGAATCTTAAAAAGGCGCAGGCAGCTCGACGCAAATATTCCCGATGCCCGCGATACAAAAACCGTAGCCATCGATTTTCGCCTACGACCGGACGGTGTGCTTGCGGATACGTTAAGCCCGCATCTGGAAATTGACCGAGGCAGTCGCTTCTCGTCGCTCGGCTCAGGAGCGCGGTGCAACTTCGGAGTCAGGTACCTCGATACACGGAAGGCGGGACGAGTGAATGCTCTGCCATGGTTATAATGATCTGCTCTAACCAACAATCTTTGGCAGCCCAGCCACTCGTGCGAATAGCGCGTTTCCAGCCAAGTGGGCTCAAGGCGTTGAATAGCTCCACACTTGCCGACTTCGCGGTACTTATCCGAACGTCTTCTGCTGTCCGTTGCTGGTTCAGGATTCCGGGGCGCAGTTCAGACTGGCTTGAACGCTTGCCTGCCACGCAGGAGTTCCCGGGTTCAAGTCCCGTCGCTCCCGCCAAATTCCGCAAGTTGTGACTGTTTCTGGCAGGAGAATGGAATTGGTTGAGTCAACCTGTTTTGCTTTTGTTTACGATTGGCCTCACGCACGCGCGCAACCGCGTCTGCAAAGGTGATAGTGTGGGGCCAATGTGACTGGCGGCCTAGCAGACGTGGTCAAAGCGCTAGCCGCCCGCGCCATAGCCCGCAAAGATGGCGTGAACCAAAGAGAGGTGCCTTGACATGGCTGAGATACTCCCCGCGATTTTTTTTGGTCACGGCAATCCGATGAACGCCGTCCTCGACAATGGCTACACAAAAGCATGGAGCCGCATAGGGCAGACAACACCCAGACCGAAAGCCATTCTCTCTATCTCGGCTCACTGGTTTGTTTCAGAAACCGGGGTAACCATCGCCACTTCGCCGAGAACTATTCACGATTTCGGCGGATTTCCGCGAGAATTGTTTCAGGTGCAATATCCTGCGCCTGGTGATCCCAAACTTGCCCGTCGAGTGCAAAAGTTGCTCGCGCCGCTGGAGGTCAAGCTCGACAACTCCTGGGGGCTCGATCATGGCACCTGGTCGGTACTTCGCCACGTCTATCCCGATGCTGACATTCCCGTCGTCCAACTAAGCATCGACGAAAATAAACCAGCATCATTCCATTTTGAGATTGGCAAGAAGCTCGCGCCCCTGCGCGAAGAGGGCATACTCATCATCGGCAGCGGCAACTTAGTCCACAATCTCCATGCGTATGCTTGGGGTCGGCACATGCCCGATCCTTACGATTGGGCTGTTCGCTTTGAACGCGATGCGAAGGAGATGATGGTAGCCGGGGAATACAAACCGCTTATTGATTATGAGAATCTGGGACCTGAGGCTTTGCTTTCGATTCCCACACCGGATCATTACTTGCCTATGCTGTATGTCATTGCGACCAGGCAGCAACGCGAACTCATCACTTTCCCCATTGAAGGTGTCGACGGCGGATCAATATCGATGCTAACCGTACAGGTCGGTTAGCCCGGTGGTTCTGCCGCGCTCTTACGGTGGGTATTGAAAGCAAGCACCCACAAATCGTCATGTGTAGCTAGCGGGCCAGGAATACTCACATAACTCCAATCTGTTTTAGCAATCCGACCAAGTCATAAAAGAGTTTTTCTTCGATGATCTCGCCGTTCTGCCAGTGTGCGACGGTGCAGAACTCGATATGAAACTTCTTGTTGGTTGGCGCGATCAGCTTGCCGTCGGAACCCTTCATCGGTCCCCGCATTGTACCTGTAAAATCCGCAACAGTGCAGGTCCATTCGCCCTGAGCAATCTCCACTTTATAGGGATGATTGATCAGATGATTGTCGGGGAACGTTTTGAAAAATTCGATGGACTCCGCTTTGTGATTGTCGCGCCCTCTTGTCGGCTCAGCCTGACCGGGCCAAAATACGGTGGTGTCCTTGGAATGCCGCTTTTCAAACGTATCCCAGTCCTGTGCGTTCCACGAATCGTCGAGTGTCCGCATGAGTTCAAGATTGTTCTGTGCCATCGGATCCTCCGAAATTACACGCCAGCAGTGGTTCGCCTAAACAAGTGCTAGCCATCAGCCAGCCGGGGCTTATTCTATACCTCGGCTGGCCTTTCAGCTTTGGCCACTAAAAAGTTGGATAGAAGGCCTGGTGCCTTCATCCAAACTTATGGCGCGTGGATCAAGAACTCCAAATCATGATGTGCGATATCGCAGCATAACGATATGCAACCTAGATAAAGTGCAGTAGACGGTGAAAAAATATGGCACAACCCGTGTTGGTGACAGCTGCGACTTCTGGAATGGGAAAGAAAAACAAAGAAATGAGCAGAAGTATTCGTCGATGCATTTGCATGGCCATATCCTTATGCATAACCTTGGTGGTGGTTCTAGCGATGCAACTGATCGCCCAGGTTGTATCGCTTGATCCCGCAAAGATGCCCGCTATTGGCACGGTCGATGAGCGCTTCCAGTCCTACAACATTGAAATGGTGGAGGTCATCGGCGGGAGATTTTGGAAACCATACGGGAGCAACTCGAGCGAAAGTAAAGCGCAAGAGCCCGCCCCCCAGACGGGTTTCACCCCGGCAGGCATAGACCCGAACCTCTATCGTTATCGAGCGCCCATCGATCTTTCAAATCCGCGATTGCGAAAACTGGCAGGGGCGTTAAGCCCTGCATATGTGCGAGTCAGCGGTACGTGGGCCAATAGCGCCTATTTTCAGGATTCGGAAAATGCCGCCCCAGCGAATGCGCCATCGGGGTTCAGCGGAGTCTTAACGCGAGCGGAATGGAAGGGTGTCATCGATTTTTCTCGTGCAGTGAATGCCGAAATCGTGACATCGGTGGCTACGGGGCCAGGATCGCGTGATGCTCAAGGCGTATGGACCTCGGACCAGGCGCGGCAATTGTTCGAATACACCAAGTCCGCTGGAGGGCGAATCGCTGCAAGCGAATTCATGAATGAGCCGACATATGCAGCGATGGGCGGCGCACCGAAAGGATACGATGCCGCAAGCTTTGGCCGCGACGTTGCTGTCTTCCGTACGTTCCTTCAGAAAACTACGCCCGACACACTATTTCTCGGCCCAGGTTCAGTCGGCGAGGGACCGTTCGCAATGCCAATGGGTGGTGGGGTACTTAAATCCGAAGACCTGCTCCACGCAGCCGGTCCCGTATTCGACGTTTTCTCGTACCATCTCTATGCAGCTGCTTCGGAGCGATGCGCAAGCATGGGCGCATCATCACAAACAACCGTAGCAGCGGCACTTTCTCAAGATTGGCTCTCGCGACCGGAAAAGATTGGCGCATTCTACGCGAACCTTCGAGACAGGTTCGAACCGGGCAAATCACTCTGGATTACGGAAACCGCCGATGCAGCCTGCGGAGGAAACCCATGGGCATCGACTTTTCTAGACACCTTCCGATATCTTGTTCAACATGCGTCCCTCGCCCAGCGTGGCGTGAAAGTAAGTATGCACAACACACTGGCATCAAGCGACTACGGCCTGTTAGACGAGAATACTTTCGCACCACGTCCTAATTACTGGGCCGCTTTGCTTTGGCGACGCCTGATGGGTGCGACGGTTCTCGATCCCCACACATCGCCAATCCCGAATGTGTACGTCTATGCCCACTGCCTTCGGAACCATCCCGGCGGCGTCACGCTTCTGGTCATCAACGCCGACCGACAGCAAGTCCATGAAATTACATTGCCGTCTGAAGCAGAACGCTACACGCTGACTGCCAAGCAACTTCAAGACACAACCGTCCAGCTTAATGGGAAGACTCTTGAACTGAGCAGAGATGGCGACCTGCCAGAATTCCTGAGTCAGTCAACGCGCGCAGGTCACATCAGTTTCGCACCGACTAGTATTACATTTCTGGAAATCGCCAACGCGGACAACAGCAATTGCCACTGAGCCCACAGGTGGCGACCTGACGTCAGGAGACTAATGTCATGAGCTCGAACAAGCCGACAGAAATCCTTGCAAGTCTCGCCACATTGCTTCCAGACCTGGAGGCCATCTATAAAGACATACATGCGCATCCGGAATTGTCGATGCAGGAGACCCGGACGGCTGGAATTGCTGCGAATCACCTGAAGGCCGCGGGATTTGAGGTGACTAGCGGGGTCGGAAAGACTGGCGTTGTCGGCATCTTGCGTAACGGCGATGGGCCCACTGTCATGCTGCGCGCGGACATGGATGCTCTACCCATCAAAGAAGCGACTGGCCTTCCGTACGCGAGCACCGTCACGGGGACTGACCCTAGCGGCAAAACCGTACCCGTAGCCCACTCGTGCGGGCACGATATGCACGTTGCCTGCTTGATTGGAGCAACAAGCCTTTTTGCAAAAAGCCGCGACCCCTGGAAGGGGACACTGATGGCGGTCTTTCAGCCAGGTGAGGAGACCGCGCAAGGTGCTAAGGCGATGATAGATGACGGGATGTTCAAACGATTTCCAAAACCGGACGTTGTGTTAGGGCAGCACGTCATGAGCTTGCCGTCTGGGAACATCGATTGGCGTGCGGGTGTTGTCACTTCTTCAGCCGATAGCCTTCAGATTCGCATGTTCGGTCGCGGTGCGCACGGCTCGATGCCCGAGTCCAGCATCGACCCCGTGGTTATGGCCGCCTCGACCGTAATGCGGCTGCAAACGATTGTCTCCCGGGAGGTCGCGCCAACGGATCCCGCGGTGGTGACAATCGGGTCGCTGCAGGCCGGCACGAAAGAGAACATTATTCCGGGCGAGGCATTGATCAAATTGAATGTGCGCACATTTGACGAGGGTGTGCGCAAGCGTGTGCTCGCGGCGATTGAACGCATTGCGAAGGCCGAGGCAGCGGCATCAGGAGCGCCAAGACCGCCAGAGATCACGCCACTCGATCAGTATTCGTCGGTAAAGAATGATCCTAACGCGACAAAGAAGCTCGTCGATGTATTTCTCGAGAATTTCCTTGCCGGTTCCATCGAACAGACAAAGCCTACTATGGCAAGCGAGGACTTCGGCTGCTTTGGAGCAGGGTGGGATGTTCCGGCAGTGTATTGGTTCTTCGGCGGAGATGATCCAGCGGTCTACGCCAAGGCAAAGAAAGAGGGAACACTCAGCTCGCTTCCAACCAACCATAACCCCGCCTTTGCACCAGTCATTCATCCGACTCTGGAAACAGGTGTGAAGGCCCTCGTTGTTGCGGCGCATGCGTGGCTGGCCTCGTGAGCAGCGTGCTGATCCACGGGTATCAACTAGCAGGTCCTTTTCTGGATGCTGTGGATCTGCTTGGCACGTTCGTTTTCGCACTCAGCGGTGCGGCAGCGGGTGTCAAAAGCCGGTTCGATCTGTTCGGCCTGATGGCACTCTCGTTCGCGGCCGGTAATGCCGGCGGGATCACACGAGATGTGCTGATTGGCGCAGTGCCACCAGCGGCCATTAGCGACTGGCGCTATCTGGGGATCTCTCTTCTGGCAGGGTTGTTGACGTTCTTCTGGTATCCCGACATCGATAAACGTCGCAGGCTGGTGTTGTTATTCGACGGCGCGGGACTCGGTCTGTTTGCCGTTGCCGGCACACAAAAGGCACTCATCGCGGGACTCAATCCGGTGATGGCGATTTTTATGGGAGTGTTAACCGGGATTGGGGGTGGAATACTGCGCGATGTGCTTGTCAACCAAACGCCGACGGTGCTTCAGGCGGATATTTATGCTGTTGCTGCGCTAGCCGCTGGCGTCGTAGTGGTGATCGGATATGTTTTGCATTATCCCGCTTTTCTTATGATGACCGCGGGCGCACTCCTGTGCTTCTGGCTGCGAGTTATGGCGATATATCGAGGATGGCATTTACCCGTCGCGCGGTGGCAGAATCAGTCGGATTGAATCATTCTTTTGCTCCAGCTTCCGGGTGGTCGGCAACCCTTACTTAATCGCATTACGTCAGAGTTGCCCCGTAATCCGACCAGAATCGATGGCAAGTGCGGAGATCAATTCCTACAAGCCGACTTGAACGAAGCCGCTCTGCGGCGGACGCTTCGCGTGAGACGAACGGAGCAGTGGTTGCTTGTTGGTTGAGATATGTTGTCGGGTCATAAGGAGGTCCCTATGACCCGACTTCGCAAAATGATGTTGGAAGAACTCCAACGTCGTAATTACGCAGAGACTACCATACGTCAATACATCCGCACAGTTGAAGATTTTGCTCGACGATTTAACTGTCCGCCTGACCGCCTGGGCCCGCGACACATTCGCGAATTCCAAGCGGAGTTATTTCAAAAGCGGAAATTGTCGCCGAATTCGGTTGTCCCACATTTGGCGGCTCTCCGATTCTTCTACATCAAGACGCTAAAGAGGGCGTGGAGCATTGCCGAGACTCCATATCCGAAATGGGTATTCCACCTGCCAACGATCCTCAGCCAGGAAGAAGTTGCGCAACTCATCGACGCAGCTGTGACTCCTTACGATCGGACTCTGTTGATGACGCTCTATGCCACTGGAGCACGGCGTGCTGAATTGACGCATCTGAAAGTCAGCGACATCGATAGTCAGCGCATGGTGATTCGTATCCAAGGTGGTAAGGGACGCAAGGATCGCGATGTCATGCTGAGTCCAGTGCTACTCGAAGAACTCCGTGCACATTGCCGCCGCTTGCACCGAAGACCAATTACCTGGCTGTTTCCAGGCAACCGCTGGCATACCGGCGATACACCGATCACCACCAAGGTGGTCTGGAACGCTTGCAAGAAAGCCGCCCAGCGAGCGGGCCTCCAGAAAGACGTGCACCCACACACGCTAAGGCATAGCTTCGCTACGCATCTCCTCGAAGGCGGTGCTGATCTACGAACGATCCAGATACTGTTAGGCCATCGCGATCTGGAAGAAACCACCATCTACCTGCACCTCTCCCAACACCATCTGAACGCAACCACCAGTCCTCTGGACTCGCTGAAGCTCAAAGACAGGTCACCACAGGACAAGTAGATGGACCGGCCACCGCTGGAGGTGGCCGATCTGGTCCGCGCCGCGGGAGACGCATTCATCGAACGAAGCCGTAAGTGGATCCGCTGGAAGCACGTCAAAGTGCTCCAAGCCATCGCGCGGTGTCGTACCGCCGCGCTCGGCGGGCATCTCGATGAATGCACTCGCTGCGGACATCGCGCCATCTCCTACAACTCGTGCAGAAATCGGCACTGCCCAAAGTGTCAGGCAGGAGCTCGCGATCGCTGGCTCGCAGCGCGTCGCCAGGAACTTCTCCCGACGCGCTACGTCCACGTGGTCTTCACGCTTCCTCGTCATTTGGCTCCGTTGGTCTTGCAAAACAAGAAGGTCATCTACGATCTCCTGTTTCGCACCAGTGCGGAAACCCTTCTGGAAGTCGCGCGCGATCCCCAGCATCTCGGTGCGGAAATCGGCTTCTTCAGCGTGCTGCACAGCTGGACGCAAAAACTCGAATTTCACCCGCATGTACATTGCGTGGTGCCGGCCGGTGGGTTGTCTGCCGATCACACCCGCTGGATCAAACCACGCTACGACTTCTTTCTTCCCGTCCTAGTGCTCGGCGATATCTTTCGCGGCAAATTCCACGAGGCGCTCAAGCGTGCCTTTCATGACGGCAGACTCAACTTTCATGGAGACTTGAAGCTCCTCGCTCAGCCGAAAACCTTTGCTGCCTGGCTGAGACCACTGTTCCGAAAGGACTGGGTGGTCTACGCGAAACGTCCGTTCGGAGGCCCAGAGCATGTGCTCCGTTATCTGGGCCGCTACACCCATCGCGTGGCCATCTCCAACCATCGCTTGGTCTCGTTTGCGGACGGAACGGTCACGTTTCGTTGGCGCGATTCCGCTCACAACAACGAACAGAAGCTTCTGCGTTTATCGCTCGATGAGTTCTTACGCCGCTTCCTGTTGCATCTGCTTCCCCAAGGTTTCGTGCGCATCCGTAACTTCGGCTTCCTGGCCAATCGCAGACGGGCCACAACCTTGCCACTTTGCTTTCAGTTGCTCGGCTCGGCACCACATGCCGAGCCAGAGATAACCACCGCCAGTTCGACCGAGGCTTGGCTTTGCCCCAAGTGTGGTGGGCCGATGCTGATCATCGAACGGTTTACGGCTGCAGAGATCCAGCTCCGTTCTCCACCGGCCCGGGATGCCGTCGCCGCATGAGACCTCGATCGACATCACGAAACTATTGCGTGCTTGCGCTCGCTACCTCTCTCTGTGTCTTCCTGTCCAACCAATCCCTTTTCTCCACTCCGCAAGGTCATCCTCACCGCACCACATTTGACCTGTCAGCAACTCTGCTTCTCTCCCGGTTGGGTGCTGTGCTCTTCTGCGTCTCTCCGGGACACCGCCAAACCTACTCTTCCTCAATTGAATTTGCATAACACCCGCGCCCGCCGCAACCCGAGCGGCTTCCTTCAAGTCGCTGTATCGAACGCGCGCAATCCCATCGAGCTCGTGTGCGCACCTTGCCTACTCGCGCTTCCGATACAGCCCTAAGACTTCCCGGTACTAATCCGGCCAACTTCCTCCAACCCCGTTCTGGCTATCGATCGGACAAGTGAATGCGAGTAATGAAGTGTCTGGGTAGTTCCAGGGACAACACCATGCGCGTCAGCTATGCTCAGATACGCCGTGTTGCTTCACTGATATCTCATGAAATAATCCGGCAATGATTATTGGCGATCGCCTCCGCGGACTGCGCGAGGCAAAGAAGTTGTCCCAAGGTGACATAGAGAAGCGTACTGGCTTGCGGCGCTGCCACATCTCTCGCATCGAAAACGGTCATACCATTCCTGCTATCGAAACCCTCGAGAAAATGGCTCGGGCATTAGGAATTCCACTCTACCAACTCCTTTATGACGGCGATGAGCCGCCCGTGTCCCCGAGTCTGCATTGTGTAGGACGAGCTGCCGTGGGATGGACTCGACAGCAAAGCCGAGACCAGCAACATCACGCATTCTTCGGGTTTCAACAACATATTCGCTGCACTCATGAGACTCCTCCTAGAATTTGTAACCGGCCCAGAGCGCCCAATAATTCAAGTTGCGCCCTGGTTCGGTCTGCTTCAAAAACTGTCCCGCGAAAAAAATTCCGTAGTCGGCTTGAAACCATAGATGACGAGTCGCCTGCCAGCGCATCTCGACCCCAGGCCGGTCGCCGACAAACCGTGCGTTACTATTTCCAGACGACCTGATTAGCATTCCCGGAACGGAATAAACACCGTCTTGTAGGCTTTGACGCCAATAGAAGATCCAGTCTGCTGAGACAGTGACTCCATGTCCCCAGTCGGTTAACACCCGGGGGTGTAGGTCTCTGAAGTTGAGTGGTCCAGGACCGGTATCGGCAATCACGCCAAAGTAATTTCCGATTGGAAAGAGCGGATAAAACGTACCCAGCGTGTTGCTTCTCGGATTGTCACCACTGGAAATATCAGCTTTGAGGCTGAATCTTGGCTTAAGCCGCCAAGTGGGAACCGTGTAACCCGTATCGCTTGCGACGGTCCATGCTTGGAGACCGGCGGACCCGAAGCTTCCGAATTGCCAAACGCCTTCGTAGTCGAAATCCCATCCACGTTCCTTTTCCGCGATCGGGCGGGAAAACCTTATTCCCAAGCTGTGCCGATGCTCAGGCGCTGTTCCTCGTTCATAGCTCGCTTGCGCACGATTAAGACCTAAATAATAGGCGTCGATAGAAACTCCTCGGGACAGCGGCCTCCATCCATACACTCCCCAAAACTCCACTTGATGATTAGGATAGTCATCGAAGAATCCAAAGTTGTCCAAACGAGGTCGGACGGCGAAAGCGTCGATGCGCCACGACCCCACTTTATTTAGTAACCGGAATCCGATAAAGCTCAGGCGAACATTCGGACCTTCACGCACGTCGATCAGCCGTCCGGCTCCATACTCCAGTTCTTGTATGCCGACGCGTAGGGTTAGCCAGTTGTGGTCGCCTGCGGTGGCGAGATCCAAAAACGCGTTTTGGAAATCTAGATTCTTCTCATCGATAGGGCGAGGGCCTCCTATCCTGAAAGACTCCAGGCCAGACTTGAATTGAACAAAGGTCCGAACGTGCTTGCCGAAGTGCGCGTCAAAACCCAACATGTAGCGTTCAAGGAAAAAGTTGTTCCAATACGGCTGTTGACCCCAGTTGTTGTTGCCAGTCTGCTCCCAGACTTCACGAGCCTCGCCGCTAATTGTGAGAAACCACTCGTTGCGCCCGCGACGAAGGCGAATGTATTTGATGGGATCCCAAAAATCCTGCCGAAGTTTAGGGTCGGCCAGGAAACTCCAGTTCTCGTCCTCCCTGAGCAATCGATAGCTTCGATCCGGCACGTCCGAGCCGGCAGAGGACACGGACTGGGGCCGAGAGTGCGCTTGCGAGGCAAACAGCGCAACCGCCGCCAGTAAGAGAAAAAATCGCATCACGGTATTTGTTCAACTTCAGTTCGCATTGCCCGCGACTGAGTGGATCTCGGCAATGTACCCACCCGGGAATTGCACAATCGCGGAGGTTCGCTGCTCGGCTGTGAAGGGAGCAACCAGTATTTCCACTCCAGCCGCCTTTGCCTTCCCTAGAGTGTCCGCCAGGTTTGACACTTCATACCCAGTCAGTTCCCGCCCGTAAGGATATGGAAGATGCCCATCCGTCACGAACACCGCCAGCTTTCCGAAAGTGGATTCAATGCAAATTCGCCGATAGGTGTCGCCAGGCTTGCCAATCTCAATGCCTGGAGCGCGTGGATTGTCAGCGACGATTTTCCCGCGAGAAAAAGCGCTGAAACTCCGCGTGAGATCCTCCACGCGATCCGCCGAAACATAAACCCGATTCTCTGGGATGGTCTCCAGTGCTTTGTAAGAGGGAGCAGTTGTATGCCAATAGAGCTGCGTGTTGACGCCGCCCGGCCACTGGATGATCGCGTCCCTCCCAATAGGGTCGTTGAAGGGAGCGACGAGGACATCCGCACCGGTTGAGCGAGCTGCGCGAATAGCCGCATCCAGGTCCGTGACAAGATAGCCCGTGCGCTCCAGGCCAAACGGATATGGGATGGGCGTCTTGAAACCAAACACTGATATTGACCCAACAGGAGTCAATACCAATTGCGACATTGTGCTGCTCGGCGTCGGAGTCACCGTAAACACCCCTTGTTTCGTGGCGGTGCCGCCGAACGTCGCAATCAGGCTCGCGACGAAGCGGTCGAAGTCCTTAGGACTTACGTAGACGTGCGTCGTGTCGTACTGCGGGGCGACAGCAATGCCCTTGGTTTCGGCTGGTCGCGCCGTTTGGGCGAACGTGCTGAAGTGCTGCGAGTCGCTAGTGAACGCAATCGTCAAAGAGATTGCAACAGAAGTTCCTGCGAGTATCTTTTTCAAATCCATTCGTCTCTCCCGGATTTGCAAATTCCCGCGACTGGGAAGTTAAGGCGCTTCCGACCGATGTGGCCGGTCGTAGCGCTCACCGACAAGGCACACGGATGCGGCACGCGAAACGTCGAGCTTCTTCGTTTGAACCCAAATCCCAAACTGTTCGCCTATCACCATTCCCAAGAGGCCGAGCAAGGCGACGATGGGCGGCGCCGGACTCTTCACACGGATCAGACCGTACAAAATCCCTACACACAAACCAACTACAAAGGATATGAACAAGACCTTCATCGCATTCCTCCTGCATAAGTCATGCCGGAAGGCTCCAAGGATCTGGACAACGTGACGCGCAGTAAAGGCCGCATAGTTTGTCTCCGTGCTAGAAGTCCAGAGCCGTGGGCCGGATGACGGCCTCGCAGATTTCTACTTCGGCTGGTTGCTCGATGGCGTAAGCTATCGCGCGAGCAATTGACTCCGCCGGAATAGCGATCTTGTAGAACTCGCGCAAATTCTTTCTGGTGGTTTCCTCCGAGCTACCTTCGGGTAGTTCCGTTGCAACCGCGGCAGGAGAGATCACGGTGCAACGAATGTTGTCGGCCTTGAGCTCCATGCGCAGGCCCTCAGTCAACGCCCGCACGGCGAACTTTGTCGCGCTGTAGACGGTGCCGCCCGGCGCGAAGACTTTGAAGCCCGCGACAGAAGCGATGTTGATGATGTGGCCCAGCTTTTGCTTTTGCATGATCGAAAGCACTGCGGCCACAGCATATAAGAGGCCCTTGATGTTCACATCGATCATTCGATCCCATTCTTCGACCTTGAGCGCCGCCATAGGTGCGATGGGCATGATCCCGGAATTGTTCACGATCGCGTCGATTCGGCCGTACTTGTCAACGGTGCCTCTCACTAAAGCCTCGACATCTCCGCGCTTTGTCACATCAGTCTTGAAACCGAGAGCGCTGCCTCCCTTGGCGTTAATGTCCCTGACGAGGGCGTCGATCCGATCCTTGCGCCTCGCTCCGAGCGCGACTTTCGCGCCATTCCCTGCGAGAAGGCGAGCCGTGCTTTCGCCTACACCGCTGCTGGACCCTGTAATTACTACAACTTTGTCGGCGATATTTGACATTCTGATTCTCTCTTTCTGCCAACTAAGAATTCGGCCTGCTGCCTCTCAGAAGGCGAAACAATCGCAACCCAGCCCCCATAGGCCAAATTCACCCATCACTTGAAGGTGCGATTGCGTCCCGCCATAAGCTGGTGCCGTAACATGCGAACAAGAAGCGGAGTGGGACGCGGCAACCGGTTGAGTCGGCTGCTTTGCGTAACCACCGAACTCTTTGACGGGCGACCAGCTTGGGCTCACAGGCAGTGCAGGCGGCGCAAGTTTTGAGAATTCTTCGGTGGCATAGGCGACCTTCCCGCCGACGATCGTAAGTACAGATTCGAGATGCTTGATTTCTTGCTCTGGAATGGAGAAATAGTCGGCAGAGAGAACAGCCAAATCAGCCAGTTGGCCTGGGGCGAGAGCTCCCTTTTTTTCGTCTTCCGTAGAGAACCAACTGCTCCCCATGGTGTAAAGCTTGAGCGCTTCCTCACGATCCAATCGGTTCTCTTGCGGATAAAGACTGAGACCGCCGATGGTTTTGCCGGTGATAAGCCAGTAGAGGGACAGATAAGGGTTGTAGCTCGAAACGCGGGTTGCGTCGGTTCCGGCACCGACTGGGACACCCATTTCCAGCATGCGTCGGATCGGCGGCGTGCGTTTGGCTTGTTGTGAACCGTACCGCTCGACGAAATATTCGCCTTGAAAAGCCATGCGGTTCTGGACGGCGATGCCGCCGCCGAGCGCCTTGACGCGCTCGATGTTGCGGTCGGAGATTGTTTCGCAGTGATCGAAGAACCAATGCAGACCGTCGAAGGGGATTTCCCGGTTCACTTCTTCATAGACATTCAGTGCCCGTTCGATGGTCTCGTTGTAGGTCGCGTGCAAGCGAAACGGCCAGCGATTCTCCACGAGATGGCGAATCACCGCTTTCATCTCGCTTTCCATGACGGGGAGCAAGTCCGGACGCGGTACGAGAAAGTCTTCGAAGTCTGCGGCGGTGAAAACCAGCATTTCACCTGCGCCGTTGACACGATAGAAGTCGTCGCCGCCGCCGGCCTTTGTCATTTTGGTCCAGCTCTGGAAGTCCGACATCTCTTGTTTCGGTTTCTGGGTAAAGAGGTTGTAGGCGAGGCGAATCGACAGCTCGCCATTGCGGTGCAGTTCGTTCACCACGCCATAGTCGTCGGGATAGTTCTGAAATCCGCCTCCGGCATCGATCGCGCTGGTGATGCCGAAACGGTTGAGCTCGCGGAAGAAGAGCCGGGAAGAACTAAGTTGATCTTCGCGGGAGAGCTTTGGTCCTTTGGCTAGAGTGGAATAGAGGATGTTGGCGTTAGGGTTGGCGATGAGAAGACCCGTGGGATTTCCGCGGCGATCGCGCTGAACCTCGCCGGCGGGAAAATCCGGGGCGTTCTTGTCATAGCCCACCGCACGCAACGCTGCGCCGTTCAATAAGGCGCGGTCATACAAATGCATCACGAACACGGGTGTGTCTGGAGCAACTGCGTTGATCTCATCGAGTGTAGGCATCCGGCGTTCGGCGAATTGGAATTCGGTCCAGCCTCCGATCACGCGTACCCACTGGGGCGCGGGGGTTCGTGCAGCCTGTTCCTTCAACATCCGCAATGCATCGGCAAGCGAGGGAACGCCATCCCAGCGCAATTCCAAGTTGTAGTTGAGCCCGCCCCGGATCGGATGCATGTGTGAATCGTTGAGACCGGGGATGACGGTTCGTCGGCGCCCGTCAATTACGAGCGTTTGCGGCCCGCGAAGGCGCAGAATCTCGTCATCTCTGCCCAACGCGGCTATCTTTCCGGCCGTTATGGCGACTGCTTCGACAAACGAGGGCACCGCGTTCGTGGCGATCTTGGCGTTGTGCAATATGAGGTCAGCAGACACTGTAATCTCCCTTTCAGGTTTTCCAAATGGATTGAGAAGGGCGGAGGAGGCTCCGCCCTTCGCGTTTCACTTGTGGGCTGCAGCTGCAGCGGGAACTGCGTACTCGGGAAATTTCGTGGCCGGCGCACCATGCACCATCGTGTACGCGTACTCGACGCCTACCCCGTAGGCTCCGTAGTGGTTTTTCACGATGTCCATCACGGCATCGTAGGTGCCGCGATGGGCCCAATCGCGCTGCCATTCGAGCATGACCTGCATGGACGTGACTGGCTTTGCGCCAGCTTGAATGACACGCTTCATCGCGTTGTCGTGAGCAAGCTGACTCACGTCGCCGCAGCAATCCTCCACGACGTAGACCTCGTAGCTGTCATGAATCGCCTGCACCGTCGGAAACGCAACACAGACTTCTGTCCAAAGGCCGGCAATGAGAATCTTCTTGCGTCCGCTTTTTTCGATCGCGGCGACAAAGTTTTTGTCGTCCCATGAGTTCATGGAAGAACGCTCGATGGGTTCCTGCCCCGGGAAGACGGCTCGCAGCTGCGGCCACATATTCCCGCTGAAGGACTTCGTCTCGACCGTGGTCAGAACCACGGGTACATCGAACACCCTTGCGGCTTTTCCGAATGCCACAACATTGTTGATGATTCCCTGACGGTCGAAATTGCTTGTTCCAAACAGCATTTGGCCCTGATGGTCGATCAGTGCCACGACGCAATTGTCCGGAGTTAAGAGTCCCTTCTCACTCAGTTTTGGACGATTGCCGTTTGATGATTGTTGAGCCATACGATTTCAGTTCTCCCTTCAATTCGCGAAAGCGTCATTTCATTCCTTCGGCCTTGTCGAATGAAAATCAAATTGAAGTGAGGCAGCTGAACGGCCAACGGTAAGTTACTGACAACAAAGAGTCGGTCACCGACAAAAGTGTCCGGTATTTCAACAATGACGAAATTTCGGGCAGAACAGGCGCTGGTAGCTCGCGTGAAGCGGCGGCTGAACAGAGGATCTAAACCGTCGAAACGAGCGGACCGATCAGCTACCCTAGGCGAGAGTGTTTCTTGACGGCCGATCGAATAGTGTGAGCTTTGTTTTGTGTGCGGGTCGGTCCCAGGATTGTTCCCTGGCGCGATATTGGCAGGTAGTCTTAGGTTCCAAGCTCCACTGTGAAACGCTTCTTGTTGATGTTTAGTGACCGAATCTTTGATTCGAGTGTGGAGCGCGCAAGCCCTAACTTGGCTGCCGCGCCTGACGGTCCGAAAACCCGTCCTTGGCTTTCTCGCAAAGCTTCTTCGATTACTTCTTTTTCTGTAGCTGCCAGCATCTGCGAAAGGTGCAGCTTACATCCTAGTCTCGTATCACGAGGCTGTTGCGATAGCCAGCTTTTGTCTACAGAAAAATTCTCTGTTTCACACACAATTACGGATCGTTCGATGACGTTTTGTAATTCGCGTATGTTGCCAGGCCAAGGATATGATTGCAGCAATTCGAGCGTCTTCTTGTTGACCCGCTTTATGTTCTTGCCAGCTTTTCGCGCATAGCGATCGACAAAGTATTCGACCAGCAGAGGAATGTCCGCTCGTCGTTCTCGAAGGGA
Organism: Candidatus Acidiferrales bacterium; assembly: GCA_963775865.1. Taxonomy (GTDB): domain Bacteria; phylum Acidobacteriota; class Terriglobia; order Acidiferrales; family UBA7541; genus Acidiferrum. The sequence goes on from CAVZKU010000007.1 coordinate 413,211, forward strand.
AGGTATCTCAATCGGGAAAACATCCAGGCGGTAAAACAAATCACTCCGGAAAGATCCAGCGCGGATGGCGCCCTGCAAGTCGCGGTTGGTGGCAGCGATCACCCGGACGTCAACGCGGATTCGACGAGTGCCGCCGACACGCTCAAACTCGTACTCCTGTAAAACCCGCAGGAGGGCAATTTGGGTTTCGGCTGGCAGCTCTCCGACTTCGTCCAGGAAGAGCGTGCCGCCATTTGCTAATTCAAACCGGCCCAGGCGCTGTTGAGTCGCGCCCGTGAAGGCCCCCCTCTCATGGCCGAACAATTCCGAGGCGATCAGATCACGGGGGATTGCGGCGCAGTTCACGCTGACGAAGGCGCGTGAGCCACGATGTGATCGTCGGTGGATGGCGCGAGCAACGAGCTCTTTGCCGGTTCCCGTCTCACCGGTTATGAGAACTGTGGAGTCACTTGGTGCGACCTTGGAAATACGCGAGAGTACCGCTTGCAAAGCCGGTGAGGTTCCAACGATCTCCTCAAACATCGATGCCTTGTTGATTTCCTCGCGCAGAGCGACGTTTTCCTGTTGCAGCCTTTCTTCAGCTTGTTTGCGGTCTTCGATATCGGTGCAAGTAACATACCAACGAACAACGTGTCCCTTGTCATCGAGCACCGGGTTGGAACGAGCCAGAAACCAGCGGTAACTTCCATCGAACTTGCGCAACCGCAACTCCAACTCGTACGAAGACCCTGTAGAGAGAGCACGATCAAAATAATCTAGCTCCCGCGTTCGGTCATCTGGATGAACGAACACACCGCGATCAAGAGTCTGCCGCCACTCTTCAAGACTAAGGCCCAGGTAATTAAGTGCGATGCGGTTCATATAAAGACGCTCGCGGCTAGGGCCGTATACCGCAATAAGTTGAGGCGGAGACCTTGGCGCGGCGAGGCTATCGATTGAAGGTCGCGACGGAGTACCTGGAGTCAGCTCCCGGAATCGTTCCCGTCGAGGCCGCCAGTGCACCGGCCTACCCAGAAGCGCGCGGCCTTATTGGGAAGAGAGTCTCGCACTATCGTGTCCTCGACGTCATCGGCGGCGGGGGCATGGGAATGGTCTACCGGGCGGAGGACTTGAAGCTCGGCCGCAGTGTTGCACTGAAGTTTCTGCCGGAAGAGCTGACCAGCGATGCCGTGGCGCTGCAGCGTTTTGAACGCGAGGCACAAGCCGCTTCATCGCTGAACCACCCGAACATCTGCACTATTCATGCGATCGAGGAGCACGAAGCGCAACCCTTCATCGTGATGGAGCTGCTCGAAGGAGAGACCCTGCGCAGCCGGATGGCCGCGCTAGAGCCCGAGGCCTTGCCATTCCATGAGCTCTCCGAGATCGCGAGGCAGGTCTGCAGCGGACTAGAAGCCGCCCACCAGAGGGGAATCATCCACCGCGACATCAAACCGGCGAATATCTTTCTCTGCAAATCCGGCGCGGCAAAGATCCTGGACTTCGGATTGGCCAAGCTTGCCGGCGACGTAGGGCTCGAAAAGGGAGAAGCAGCAAGCGCCACAGCCACCTCGTCTGCCGACCATTTGAAAAGAGACCTTACGCGTACAGGCACCACGGCGGGAACTGCAGGGTATATGTCTCCCGAACAGGTGCGCCATGAAAAGCTCGACGCTCGGACAGACCTGTTCTCGTTCGGATTGGTACTTTACGAAATGGCGGCCGCGAAGCGTGCCTTCACGGGCCCAACTGTGGTTGACGTTCACGAGGCCGTGCTGCACGAGACCCCAGTTTCAGCCAGGGTCCGCAATCCGATACTGCCTCGTGGGTTCGACGCGCTTCTGGCAAAGGCGCTCGAGAAAGACCGCGGGCAACGCTACCAATCAGCTACCGCACTGAAAGACGATCTCGAACGGATCGTGCGCAACGCCAATCCGGTAAGGAAACGCGTATTACGGCGAGCAACTGCGGCCGTAACGCTGCTCGCACTCGTCGCTGTAGGGATCTGGCGCTACGACGTCTACCGGCACCACATCACCCTTGCTCCGACCGACACCATCGTCCTGGCTGACGCCGACAACCACACGGGCGATCCGGTCTTCGACGATTCCCTGAATATCGCGCTGCGCTACGAGATGGCACAGACGCCCTACCTCAATATTCTCGGCATTGATAAGGCCTATGCAACTCTGGCTGAACTCAAGCTTCCGTCGACCACCAAGATCACGCCCGACGTGGCACGCCAGATCTGCGCTAAGACCAACAGCAAGATGGTGATCTCCCAATCGATCGCCGACGCCGGCAATGGCTATCACCTGGAGATGAGAGCGCTCGACTGCAGTTCGGGAGCAACCTTGCGCAAGGAGCAGACCGATATCGGTAGCAGGAATGAAGTCATTCACGAGCTGGGAGCCACCGCAGTACACCTTCGCGCGAGGCTGGGAGAACCCTCAGATTCACTGGCGCGCTTCAATCAGCCGCTGGAAAAGGCACTCAGCGCTTCGCTCGAAGCTTTGCGGGCCGGCACTGAGGGGACCAAACTCCACTTCGTCGGCGATCTTGCAGGAGCTGTCAAGCTCTATCAGCGAGCCGTCGAACTGGATCCAAACCTTGCCCTGACGTATGAGGGCATGGGCGCCGCCTACGTTGCTCTCGGTAATTCTGAGTTGGCGGAGGCTTCTTTTACCCGTGCGTACCAAATGCGCGACCGATTGACCGAAAAGGACCGGTTGAACACCGAGATCCTTTACTACGCCGATGTGATCGGTGACTGGGAGAAAGTCTATTCCTCTACACTTCGTTTCTTACAAATATTTCCTCGAGATGTGTACGCTCACCAAAACCTCGGAATGGCATCTTTGCATCTCGGCCAGCCCGACCGCGCCGCTGACGAAGCGGCTGAGGCCGCACGGTTGCAGCCAGGCTCTTATTATTTCGGTGCCGCGATTGAGAACTCCAGGGTGGCAAGCAGATTCATCGACGCGAAGTCATGGCTCGCCAAAGCGGACGCCCTTAAGTTCGACAACCCATTAATCCGGGAAGCGAGACTGATCGTGCTATTTGCTGCCGGCGACAGTGATGGCCTCGCAAAGGTCTTGGCGGAAGAAGAGCAAGGCAGCGATCGAACGAACGCCTTGTTGATCCATGCTCTGATCGAGACTCAGCAAGGCCGCTTTCGCTCCGCCGAACGGCTGCGCCTCCAAGCTTTTGGGATTCCATCGCAGGCTTCAGACATCTACTTGTGGGTTATTCGCTCGGCCCTCGAGAATGCCGAAGCCGGAAGGGACGTGCAGGCTCGGCGCTACGAAAGCAAGGCAGATAGAAGCAAGCTGGGCCGGAATGACAAGCTTGTCCTGGCGCTCGCGCTCGCCAGATCGGGACAAACAGAGGAAGCCGGTAAGCTGGCAGACCAAATCAGCGCGGAAAGACCCGAAGCCACGCTCGTGCAGAATTACCTTGCCCCCACGATCCGGGCCGCGATCAAGCTGCAGCAGCACGATCCGGCGGCCGCCATCGATTTGCTCCGCGGGACTGCCAAATACGATCTGGCCTGGACGGAGTCGTTCGACTTTGTTTACCCCGCCTACATCCGTGGTCTCGCCTATCTCAAGCTCGGCGATGGCCGGTCGGCCGCGGCTCAGTTCCAGAAGATGATTGATAATCGCGGCCTTACCTTGAGGCATGTCATCGGGCCTTTGGCGTGGCTCCAACTTGGTCGCGCGCAGAAGATGATGGGCGATGAAGCTGCCGCGCGGAAGTCTTACGAGACTTTCCTGGATTTGTGGAAGAACGCCGATCCCGACATTCCCATCTACCAACGGGCCAAGGCAGAGTACGCCAAGCTCCAAAAACAAAGGTAACCAGACGCGATGACTACCGCACCTCGGTCGGCAAAGTGAAACGAAAGGTTGCACTTGGTCCGTCGTTAGCGGTTGCCCACAACCGGCCGCCATGCGACTCCACAATGGAACGGCTGATGGCCAGCCCATGCCGCTGAATTGTGGCAGTCAATCGGTTCAATAGCCCCCAGTGCGAATGCCGCTCAAACCATCTTTTATTGGCTTTTCTTTATCGGGTAGTGGCGGGGTATAAGTGAAATTGGCCGAATTGGCACTTCCCGGCTAGCTCCTTCCATCTGGCAAACCGCGTAATCGATCAAGTGGACTCCCCGAAAAAGTACGGTTGTGGGAAGTCTCACCAGATAAGTAACGAGAAACGCGCTTGTGTTTACCGGCACAGTTTCACTTGGACGAAAAGTCGGCTTTCCACCGAACTGACCTCGCGAGCCGGCTTGCGTTTGGCCCACACGGTCGAACTACCTGGTGCACAGTTATCCTTATTATACGTATATATGGCGGAGTGCGGTGCCCAACCGTTTGGCCTGGCGCCCGCTTGCACCAACGGCACTTCAGCGAAAAGCGCGTTTTTCGCCCAAATGGATTGCTTCCGGGTTGCTCGTCATACTTCCGCAATGGCCAACGGCAAGCAAGGAAAGGCAAGAAACGCTGACAGGGAGCCGCGCGATTATTCGGGGAGGAGCCACTGTACATCTGTAACTGCTTGCCTTTAACAGTGTAATTAGTTCATCAGCTTGCCTTTTCATTCTGAGCCGCAAGCCCATATCGTATTGCCGCTTCAAGCGTATCGATGTTTATATCCTTTAGAGCCTTGAACCGAATGCAATATCCGGTCACGCTCGCCTTGCCTAGTGTTTTTCCATACGTTTTGGCTAAGTGCTTCTTATCCTTGAGGCCAAGGATATAGACAGAGATTCCGGTTTTGTTTCCGCTCACACCAATTTGAAAAAACTCTCTACTTTTTCCACTGGCATATTTTATTGTGTGAAATCCATATCCTATCGTAGGGTTAGAAACAGTCTGGTTTTTGCTGTTTTTACCATCGAAGAACCATAATTTGCATTCTGGTGACACTTGAAGTGTGAGCCGGTGCAGCTCTTGGATGTCACTGCGTTTTGGTTCAGGTTGGCTGGTAATATACTTCTTGATTTCTTCTTGTACGCTCATATGTTCCGGTCGCTATAGCCGCGCACGGGATTATACGACGAGCTGGAGCACATGCACGCCAAGCCGAGTTCACATTCCGGACGTATTGTCGGCCGCTCGGAAACTATCGTTCGCCGGCACCTGGATGAGTTGTCGGCTATTTGGGACTGACTGCGACCCCAGTTTTCTGCCATGGTTAGAGTGATCTGCTCTAACCAACAATCTTTGGCAGCCCAGCCACTCGTGCGAATAGCGCGTTTTCCAGCCAAGTCGTTGACTGTGCCTTTCCTGCAACCCACTACGGCTACCCTAGACGACAAGCCGCCGCAACAAGTGGCTATTCCGATCTTCTCGTGTTTTGGGGTGCTAAGCGGCGAGTCTCCCGCTCCCGCAGGACGAACAGCCCGGAGAAGGCCGCGCTGGCTTGGAGCTACTCCCAGCATGCTGGCCCAATGGCTCGTCAGCTAAGACCAGTATGGGACGTTCCGAACTATTGCTCAGGATTTCTCAATCTGAACCCAATTGCCTTCGGAGACTGAAGCTAACCGGGCGCCGTTTCGACTTGTTGAGCAGGAGGGGCGAACCTGTGCCAAATGACACGCAAGGAGGCGACTAACGGAACGGAAAGATAAATCCCCACGATGCCCCCGACCGCACCACCAATCATTACCGTGAAAATGGCCAGCAGTGGATGGATCTCGAGTTCGTGGCCCACAACGCGCGGGGAAATTCCGTAGTCCATGATCATCCGCCAAAGGCCCAGCAAGGCCGCCATCCAAATCCAGTGGGAGTGCGTAAGCATCCCAACTGTAGCGATGGCGATTAACGCGGTGATCCAACCGGCAACGGGAATGAACTCAAGGACCCCGGCCATGAGCCCCAGAGCAAGTGCGTGCTGGTAACCCAGGAACAGCATGGCAGCGGAGCAAAAGATGAGCGACAGGACGGCAAGGATGACCTTGGCCCGAATGTAGTGCTGCAGCATGTTGTTTAGGTCCGCGGCCAAGGCCTTGGCTTCCTCGTACGTTTCCCTGGTCGAGACGAGTTGAATGACTCCGTTCGCCATTTTCTCGCCGTCACTCAGGAAAAAAAGGCCGAGAATCGGAATCAGGACAATTCCACCAAACGCAACGGATGCAAACCGCCGAGCGGATTCCACTAAACCGCGGACAGTTTCCTTACGTTGGTGCAAAAAAGCTTTTGCGCGAAGCGACTGGCCCTCGTCCCAACCATTGCGGTGTCCAATGTCAATGGCAATGTCGCCTGAATAAATATCTTCCATCACCGCCGGTGAGTCCCGGAAGAGCTGCTCGGCCCGCGGGATCAGTTGCGGAGCGAAATTATGGGTAATGAACCCGAGAAGAATCAGCATTGCCAGGTAGGCTTCCGCAACGTGCGGGCCCCTCAGATTTTTGAAAAACAGCGAGTGGCTCTGCAGAAATCTGACGATGGGATTAATCAGGTAAGCGAACAGAATCGAAAAAGCAAAAATCACGATGATGGCGCGTGCGACATACACAATCGCGAGCACTAGTCCGAACAGCAGCGCGGTCATCAGTATGTTCAGGGTGCGGCGATCCGGGAACGCCATATTCATCACCTTGCGTGATTCGATGACTGCTTTTGAGACTCGAGCTTCTGCTTGATGGAAGCCAGGGTCTTTTCCAGTGAAGAGCGGGTCTTATCCACTGCGACTTTCCGCACAATTCCACCCTTCAAGCCAGTTAGGCCCGCCTGTTGTGATCCCTTCATGGTTATCAGGTAGAAGCCCGGATGAAGCGGGTTTTCGTCGTCTTTGACGCACGCCGTCAGGTCCAGCGCGCTTTCGAAGTAGTGGCTTGCATAGAGCTGTTTCACGGCTACGGCATACGCGGGCCGTTCCGGCGACTTGCCTTGATAAACGATCGCTTGGACGACGCGTAGGGTGGGCTTCAGTCCAAAATTCACTTTTTCCCAATAGAACTCGGATTGGATATTGCCGGAATCGGCCTTGGGATAGTTGAGGAGGTATTCACGCAATTCGGGAAGATACACAGGGAGTGCCTTGGAGCGGCTAAGCAAAGTAGCAAACGTTTCCGCCACAACGGCTGGGTGTTCTTTGTCGCGGTAGGTTCCCAGAGCCGCGTTGCCGCCCTGCTCGTAGTTGAGGAGGGCTTGCAGAGCCATTTGCTGAGCCAGCCGATTCGCCTGTCCGTTTGCATCCGGCGCAGACCAATTCACGGAACGCTGGAACTCTCCCATCGCTTCGGTCGGCAGCTGCACCTCGCAATGGCCTGACTTGCAATTTTTCAGCTGCTTGAAATCCTCTTCATCCATCGTGAACTCGGTAAGATCCGAAAGCTGCGGCGGATCACTGAACTTTCGGATTGCGATGTAACTCGGAAGTTTGCGCAGCGCATCGATATCCGATGCGAATTCAAGGTAACGCTCCGGCGTCGAATTTATGTAAACAGAGCCAAAAACGAATACCTGATCCGCAGTCGGGGAGTCCAGTATCTTCGCGATTGCCTTTCCTTCGCGGATTTCTTTGATTTGATCGTCGCTGAGGCCAATGAACTCGCGGAAAAACTTATCGGGTTCGGCCGGCTTGTCCGGCGACGGAATTCCCGAGCCGATAACGGGAGAAAGTAGCAGGGCGAGCAGAACCACAGTTGCGATTCTTCCATGCATGAGTTGATTCTCCGATAACTGGATTCAAAGCTTCTTGGCTTATGCCGCCGCGTCGCGTTCTAATTCTTCGGCCAAGAGTGTGACGCCAAGATTGCAGGCTAGCACTCCCTGCACCACGCCGAGCTTTAAAACTTCCATGATTTCTTCCACCGTTGCACCGGCCCTGAACGCGTTCTTGATGTGGCGCCGCGTGCCCGGACCATAAATGTGTACGTAAGCCGCGTCGAAAGCGACGAGCAGGAGTTCCAGTTCTTTGGGAGAAAGAACGTTTTCGGCGTACAGAGATGCACACATGGCCATGTATTGATCGGTCCACACGGGGTCAAGAAATAGAACGGAATCCCACTCTTCGCTCCAGTGTCCGATTGCTTTCATCTTTTCCACGGACGGAATGGCTTTTCCAAGTCTCTCCAACTGTTTCTTGCGCCAGTCACTGAAGTCGTCCAAGCTACCCATGCTGGCTTCCTGGATCAGGAGGGGAGCATTAAAGCTAAAGGAATGAATGGACATTACGGACGCGCACTTGAGAACGAATAAGATCTCGTGACGGCTGGCACCCGCGGCGAGCGCAGCTCGAATATGGCGGCGCGTTCCCTCCGGGTTCAGGTTTGTGCGGGATGCATTTAAGCCGACGCTGACCAATTCGATGAACTTGATGGGCAAAATCCCGTCCGTCCGCGGATTCGTGGTCATCTTCACGGCGTGTTCTGCCCATGCTGGATCCCATTCTTTGAGTTGGTTCAGTGCCGCGGCCCAGAGGCTTACCGATTGTTGATTCGCTGAGGCTTTCGCCTGACCACTTTCCGTTGTCATCTTTCTTCCTTTTCATCCGACTATTTACAGACCGGATGTTCTTCTGAAGTATTGGATAAACGAGTGAACTAAATGATGCTTTCCTTCAATTCCGATTTAACAAATTCACCTAATCTCGATTAACTACAAGCGATGGCGCGGGCCCACCAGCCAATACCGTGTCAATATTGTCCAACGCAAGCATGCCCATCGCCGTCCGAGTTTCGACGGTGGCACTGCCAATGTGGGGCAAGAGGAACGCGTTCTTAAGATCAAGATAGCCCGGATGAAGTTTTGGTTCGCCTTCAAAAACGTCGAGCCCGGCTGCGGCAATGTGACCACTTTTCAGTGCGGCGATCAGATCCTCATCCACAACCAATCCACCCCGAGCCGTGTTGACTATGATCGAGCCCCTCGGCAAAAGCTTGATTGTTTCTGCATTCAGAAAATGACGGGTTTTAGGCGTCTCCGGAGCGTGCAAGCTCAAGAATTGACTTTCGCGAAGTAAATCCCGGGAACTTTCGTGAAATACGGCGTCGCCTACCACCGAGTCCGGCAATCGTGATGAATTCGAATAGTGAATCTTCATTCCAAATCCCCGTGCCCGTCGCGCCACGGCTTGACCCACGCGTCCCATCCCAAAGATGCCTAAGATTTTTCCACCGACTTGCCAGCCCAGCAATACGTTGGGACTCGACGGTCTCCATGCTCCCGTGCGAAGGATTTCTTGCGCCTCATAGGCTCGCCGTGAAGCGCCGAGCATCAGTAACATGGCGATGTCGGCCGTAGCTTCCTGGTTGATGCCAGGAGTATAGGCGATCGCAATCTCTCGACGGGCAGCCGCGGCCAAATCAATGTGCTCGAATCCCACGGAGAAAGTCGCAATCACTTTTACTGAGGGTGAGATGCTCTTGAACAACTCCGAGTCGAGTCTGTCAACGGGCGTGATGAACAACGCGTCGGCTCCATCCGCTGCCGAGAGCAAAGCCTGGCGACTGAATGGAGCTTCGTTTGGATTACGACGGGCGTCGTAATTCCGGTCTATTCGCTCCTCCACCTCTTTAACGTGCCGGGTCGTCACAACGAGAACGGGTTTGCTCATAGTGCATTCGCCCTTCGGTCGGATGTTTCAATCGACTCTTCATCAGTTTTCTTCCCTAGTGGTTCACTCCGGAGTTGCACCCATCGCACGTACGAACTCATCGTGTGCGCGTGCATAGTCTAACTGTGATTGCAGCAGGAGCGTCTTGGCGTCGAACTCTTGAGCGCTCGCGGTGGCGGCCTGCGACCTGAGCGCGGCTCCTCGTAATAGTTCCTGTTGCTGGACGCGGTTCGATTCGTGTCGAAGCGCCAGAATCTCGTCCGAGACTTTGAGCATCTGTTGGGTGCGTTCCAATTTGTTATAAGCGGTTTGCACCTCTAATTCGACTTCATCCGTCACTTTCGCAAGGTTTTCCTTCGCCTCGGACAACTGGGATTCGCGCTCATGCAAAACGGCGCGTTTATGGCCGGCATCAAACAGGTCGTAGCTGAAATGAACGCCGAACGTGCCGAAGTTGCGCGCGAGAAACGGAACATTGTTCTGGTAGCTGTAGCGGCCAAATGCGTCAACGTCGGGCAGCCAGATATCGGTCTTGGCCAAGCGGACAGCGGCCACCGCTTTCTCGACCTCGGCGCGGGCGGCTCGTATTGCCGGGTGCGAGTTCTTCGCCGTGGCAACACAATCCTCGCGTGGGCAACTCTCCTGAACTTCGGCAACCATCGGATCGAGATCAAGCGCGGTGCTCAGAGGCAGGCCCATGAGGTCATTGAGTTTCAGCTTGAGGTCTGTCACTTGAAGATCGGTGGTCAACAATTCCTGTTTTGCTTGCAAGAAATTCGCGCGGCTCTCGATCGACTCCTGTTCGAGAGAAGCGCCGAACTTAACCTGCTCGATGCGTTCGCTTTCTAGGTCCTGAGCGGCTTGGATTCTCGCCTCGGTGGCACTGCGATGCGCTTGGGCAATGAGAACCGCATAGTAGAGCTCATGGACTGCGAGAGCCACGTTATTGGTGGTGAGCTGTCCTTTCGCGCGTGAGGCTTCTACCTCGGCCTCGGCTATATCATTCGCGCGCCTGATTTTCAGGAGAGAAGTCAGCGGCTGAGTGATCTGGGTTCCGCTGGTTGTCAGGTTGCGTCCACCTTGATTCAGGATCGTGTTTGCGGTGGGAATCGGCGTGCCGGCGACCGTACCCAGGCTGGCGGCTTGAATTTCAATCAGTTGCGTATCCGTCACCCGGGCAAAGTTGCTGTCGTTGTGTATCGAGGGGAAATAGGAACTTTTTTCGGCCTCTTTGGCATGCCGTTTTTCGTCGACGGAGAATCCGGCGAGTCGCACGTCGTGGTTGTGTTTTAGGGCTAGCTCGACGGCTTCGCGCAGGGTAATGTGGCGCGGCTCCGCTGAATTTGGTGTCTGACCAGCCACGTTAAGAGAAATCCAGAGTGTCGCCGCCATCAGGAGAGCGACTGTCTTTCGCCTCATAATTTTGACTCCTTGGGGAGAGACAATGTTTGCTGGATGGTCTTGAGATCGCCGTAGTCCAATGGCGATTTTCGCAGCAACGCCACCAAGACCAGGGCGCACGCGCAACTCCAAGCGATCAAGAGAAAGCCGTCGACAATACTCAGACTGAAGGCTTGGAGACGTACCCGTGCCGCAATTAAATCCACCGCGCGCTCTCCGGCAGTCGCCATACCGGATGTTTTCGCAGCTAACCCAGCCGTCATCGCGCGTATGTTCGTAGTGCTGATCCAGTCTCCGGCACTGACGTGAAGCCCCAGCAGGTTGGAATGCAGTTTTTCGCGCTGAGCCAGGAAGTGCCCCATGTAGATCGCGCCGGCGGTTCCACCAAACAGGCGGACCACATGGAAGAATGCCGAGAACGTAAGAACCCACTCGGGCTTCGACAACCCACCTGTGAAGATGGCCTGCAAAACGATGCACCCGACGAGGCCGATGAAAGCAAATGCCTGTCCAACTCCAATCAGCAATTCGGTGCGGTAAAAATTCTCGGCCGCCCACGTGCTGCTGTACTGCGCGTTCAACCATGCAGCGAATGCGGTACAAGCAAGACCGGCAGCTAAGAGCAGGCGCGGATCGACTTTGCGCAGCAGGAGATATCCAGCCGTAAACGCGACCGGCAGAAGCGGCAGGGCGCTCCAAATAATCGCCGGCCCGATCTGATCGGCTTCCAACCCACGTATCGCCAGCGACTGCGGAATAAGAATGATGGTCGTGCATAGCGTGAAGCGAAACCAAAAAAGCAGGCCGCCCAACAACATCGTGTTCCATTTCGCCAGATACGGCAGTGCCACGAGGGGGTTCGGCCCGCGTAGCCTCCGGACGAGCGCGCACAAGAGAAAAAACATCCCGCACCAAAACCAGGCATTGAACATGCCGGAACGAAACCAATCAAGCCGTTGACCTTGCTGTATTGCGACAAATACAAAAGCCAAACCCAAGCTCAGATAGAGGAAGCCGGCGAAGCTTGGGGGAGGCCCGGTTTTTTTCCGCGGCGGCGTCGGCGGAATTCCTAGGTACACGCAGAGAATCATGAAGGGAGCGATGGCGGCTGAGTTCCAGAACATCCAATGCCACGACAGGTGGTCTCGGTACCAGCCGTAGAGCGACGGTGCGATATTTACCGCGCCGTCGACAAAAGTGGCATACAAGGCAATCGTAAATGGAAGATAGCGCAACGGAATGTTGCGGAGCGCGAACGTCAAGGTGAGCGGATAGAAGGTGCCTGAGGTCATCCCGGCGAGGACCAGTGCGGCGAGAAGCAGCGTGTAGCTGTGTACGAATGGAAGAAAAACACAAGTTAGAGCAAAGATTACGGCGGCGCCAAGTAGTATGCGACGCGGGCCCAGTAATCCTCCGAGATAGACGGTGAACGGCCCGATGAACATCAGCGATGCGTTGAAGGCGCTGTCTAGCCAGGCGCCATCGTCGAAGCTTATGCCGACGTGTCCCTTTAGATCAGGGAGGCCAAGACTGAGCATGCGGCCGGCTAGCGTCACCAGTCCTGCGCCGAGAACGACACCGAGAATTCCGAGCAGTGGACGCGTCGACACTTCCGATGGGATGGCGGCAGCCGCGCCACGCGCAATATCGAGTGCGGAGGGGCGTATGGAAATGCTCGAAGTTCCCATTATTACGGCTACTGTCTCGTCCGGACGGTTGCTATCACGGAGAGTCCGGGACGCAGTTTAGAGGCGAAGGCGGAATCATCGATCGCGATCTTGACGGGAATGCGCTGCACGACTTTGGTGAAATTCCCGGTCGCATTGTCTGGAGGAAGCAGCGCGAATTGCGATCCGCTGGCCGGGGCTATCTCCAACACTTTTCCGTGAATGACTTGGCCGGGGAATTGATCGACTCGAAGTTCGGCAAGGTCGCCCACTTTCACGTTGGTCAATTGGGTTTCCCGGTAATTGGCCTGCACCCACTTTGTGACATCAACGAAGGAGATAACCTGTGTGCCGGGTGAAACGAGCTGCCCAACGCGGACTTGGCGTTCGCCGACAGTGCCGTCGCCAGGCGCCAAAATCTTTGTGTAACCCAGATTGACTGTGGCGGCCGCCAAACTCGCTTGCTTTGCTCGCAGATCGGCCTGAAGTTGCAGATCCTGAGATTCAAGCACGGCCTTGGAGCGGCGCTCGCTTTCGACGCCGAGCTCATTACTCCGCAACAATGTCTGGGCTTGTGCGAGGTCAGCCTCGCGGCTGGCGAACTGTGCGGTGAGGCGGCCTTCGTCGGCGACGGCGGACTCGAGTTTCTGCTGTGTGGTTGAATGCGTTTGATAGAGGTCTTCCTGACGCTTACGTTCGGAGCGGGCGCGAATGAGGTCGGCTTCCACGGCCTCTTTTCCGGCCTGAGCCGCCGCAATTTGCGCCTTTGCCTGATCGATCCCGGCCAAAGCTTTGTCGATGCGTGTATCCTGCAACTCGCGTTGCCGGCGATTGTTTTCGATCGCTGCTCGGGCCGCCTCGACTGCTGCGCTGGCTTGATCGACCTGCGCGCGGTAATCGTCATCCTGCAATTCAACAATCAGATCGCCCTTGTGAACTTGTTGATAGTCGGCGACGTGGACCGCGCGAACGATGCCCGCCACCTTGGTGCTCAACGGTGTGAGATCACCGCGAACGTAGGCGTCATCCGTGACCTGCTCCGCTTTTCCGCCCTCCCAGGCGTTCCAGTTGCGCGTAAGCGTAATCAGAATGGCCAATGCGAGCAGAATAACCACCAGGGGAGTTACAAGTTTCTTCCATCCGGCCTCTTGCGGAGGGACGCTCTGAGTTTTCTCGTGCTCAGAGGTCGGTTTCACGGACGGTGTGTCAGGATTGCCGGACACGGCTGTGGAGGGCATCAACTGGCTCCTTCATGGCCAGGTGTGGCAAGCGGTGGGCCAAATGCGGTGCGATGAGAGCGGCGACAAGATGCTGGCTGGAAAGGTTTTGGCGTGAGCCTGATCTCGTTCGTCACTTCTGCGAATTTGCCGCTGCCAACCGTTTAACGTTTTCGCCACGCGATTGACACCGGAATTTTCCCAGTAGATGCTGACCCGGAAGCGGATCTCACACGGATTTCGGCGTGAATCACACAAAAGCCCCGAGGCGACGTGCATTTCGAACTCCGAAAAGCGAAGGCTCAACGATGGGAACCAGTCGAGGCAGTGCCGTATTAAGAGGCGGCCTAAATGCAGGGCGCTCGGCCCGATCCGGCCGCAAGCTTCCGTCGATGGATCGGCGCAACCATAACTCGCGGTACTTGCCGCGCAAGCTGCCGTCTGGCGCGCAAAAGCCGAGCTTTGAAGGTACTGCTTGAAACGCCAAGCAGCGCGCAAGCTTCTCGGATCGATAACTCCTCGAAATGGGTCATGATGAACGCCTGTCGAAGCAAAGGCTGCATGTCGCTGAGGCGCTCGTTGATCAATCGAAGGGTCTCTTGTTCTCCGTGCGTCACTTCCGGATCGGGTTGCGAGCTGACGATCCGTTCGGCCCAGTTGGATTCATGCGACATATTCGTTTCAGGAAATGGGATAACCCGCAATGGCCTGCGTTTTCGTTGAATCATCAACGCCGCGTTAACCACGATTCGCGTGAACCACGTCGTAAGTGCAGACCGGCCTTCGAAGCCCTGCAAGTTCAAGTAACCGGATAGAAAGGCATTTTGGACAGCGTCTTCGGCGTCTTCTGCATTTCGAACGATGTTACGGGCAAGCGCCAGGAATCTCGGCCGATTGGTCTCGAACATTTTCTGAAAAGCCTCTTGCTGAGGCCCGCCTGTGTGACACCGCACCGGATTGGGGATATCGAGAGCTGCCCGGTGGAGAGAGACTGAGCCGGTATTCCTGTTTCGCGACCGAAGTAGACGCAGAGCATTACTCGTAGCGCCTGGGCCCGGACCTCGCCGGAATCCCACCGACTCTAATTCGGAGGTAATCATCAGCAACTCCGTATGTTTCACGACTCCGTCAAGCAAATCCACATCCAATCGGAGTCGCGGTTGGATCAGCGAGGCAATCAGTGTAGTGGCTTGATTTCAAATGGAGATACGGATATGCGCCTCCGGTAGAGACGAAGGAGTTCTGTCGGCGGCGGAGGTTCGTGGCGGCGCGTTGACAGTGGCGTCGATTGCGTGACTTGATGTAGCGCTCCGCTGACAGCGACACTCGTCTCTTCTGACTCCACCTGTGCTGATCAGCGATGGCCTGCGTCGTCCTGAAGCCAAAACGGTCCTCGCATGCTCGCCGCGATATTCGAGTTATCGGATCAATTCGAGACTGTAGTCACAGGGAACGCCGAAGATAACAGCTGCACTTCCTAGTGAGGAATAGGAAGTGATTCTCTCATTCGATCCCTTTTCGTCATGAAACAAGCGCATCCGCTCACATCCTGCTGACTTTGCGCTTACGCGAAGGCCCTCAAGTTTCTGGATCCATCTTGAAGCGATTCTTGTCGATTTTCAGCACCTTTATCTTAGATTCCAGCGTCGACCGTGGTATGCCCAATTTGGCCGCGGCCCCTGTGGATCCAAATACACGCCCACAGCTTGCTTTTAGAGCTTCCTCGATGATGTTCTTCTCCTGCGCCTCGAGTCTTCGAGGCAGCTCAGTGTGTCGATTCGATTCTGCTGGCGCAGGGGGCAGCGGTAACCAGCTTTCGTCGATGGAGAATATCTGTGACTCGCAAAGGATTACCGAACGTTCGATGACGTTCTGTAATTCGCGGATATTTCCAGGCCAAGGATACGACTGAAGTACTTGAAGTGTTCTCTTCTCGACATTCTTGAAGTGCTTGCCCGATTTTCGCGCGTAGCGTTCGA